>JAFEFN010000009.1 GCA_018240525.1 Pseudomonadota bacterium | reverse complement strand
CCGGAACAGGCCCATGCGAACTCCCAGAACGGCAAAACCGCTCGCCCCGTGACATGCAGCTGATCATGACCGCGCTCTTACTCCCGAAATACACCTGCGCGCCCCCCTGCGCAGACCTTCCCTAGGGCCGGATGTCGCCCTGGCTCACCTCGCGCGTGTACCAGTCGATCCGACGTGTCAGGAGCATCGCAGCCGTGAGCAGGGTGAAGAGAGTGATCGCGCCTGCGAGCAGGGCGTAGCTTTCGGAGGTTATGAGCAGGTAAAGCAACGCGTAGGTGGCCGCGAAGCAGCCAGCGGACGCAGCGCCCCCGAGGCGGCTGCGCAGGGCAGCGGCGAGGTACACCCCCATGAGGACACAGAGTGCCGTGGTCGCAAGCAGGTAGGCGGCCAGAAACCCGATGTGCTCTGCCAGGGCGAGCAGCAGCAGGTAGAAGATGCTGAGGGCGAGCCCCATCAGTCCGTACTGAATCGGATGGATGGCGCGCCGGCGCAGGTTCTCGACCAGGAACAGCGTCAGGATGCTCAGTGCTATGAACAGTCCGCCATACTTCACGGCGCGGGTGCATCGCTGGTAGATATCAACAGGCTGCACCAGCTCGACCCCGAAGCCGCTGGCGAGAAGTCCCTGCTCGGAATTGCGGTCCGCCGACCAGTGGTTGCCGTAGGTGCGGTTGACGTCGAGCACTTGCCAGCTTGCCGTGAAGCGGTTGCCCTCGAGCTTGCGCTCCGTGGGCAGGAAGCCGTCAGTGAACCCCGGGTCCGGCCAGTTCCCCTGCAGCTGCACGTGAACGACCTTGCCCAGCGGCAGGAAGTTCAACGACTGGGTCCCGGCGAGGCGGAAGGACAGGTCGAAGGTCCGCGCCGCAGTTGCCGACAGGTCCAGCGGCACTGCCATAACGGAGAGCGGGAAGCCCGACTCGGGCTGGAAATGAAGCGGCTCGTTCCCGGACACGAGCTCGCGCAGACCCCGAGGGTCCTTGATGGGCAGGAGCAGGCGCGCCTGTTCAGGGTGCACCCGTGCGGCGGTGCCGCCGTCGTGGGCGAGCACTGCCATCGCTGCAGCAATGTTGAACGCACCCGTGACATGCACGCGTGCGATGTACACGGGCACGTCGTACAGGCCGAGCCGGCGCGGCGTGTCCTGCACCTCAAGTGCCGCGGTGATCTCCAGCGACTCGGGCAGGACGTACCAGTCGACGGTGCGCGACGGACTGCCACCGTCAGTCACGGGAATCGCCAGCACCGGGCCTCCCACCCACTGACGATCACCCCATCCGCGGGCCACCGAGGCGACCGCCGCATCCCGCTGGATGGTGCGCTCTGCGACCAGTCCTGCCAGGAGTCCCAGTGGAATCAGCAGCAACAACGAAATGCCGATCAGAACGGCGGCCTTCACCGAGGCCGAAGCAGCCATCATGCCCATGCACCACCTCCCTGCGAGGAAGCTTCCGCTTGCAGTGTGGGTGAGCCGTGGGCGAATTCTGACCAATCATGGCAGCGCTCGGTTGCTGCGCTGGGCGCGGTCTGCGAAGCTTGCCCGCGATGAAGGCCGGCGCCGCGCAGTGTTCATGACGCTTCAGCAACTTCTGGGCTGAGCGTGCCTCGATACGAAGTCACCGTGCGCGCGCATGGGCTGTTGCTGCCGATGCACGACTCCCTCGCCGTCGGCTTCTACAAGGTGGTGCCGGTGCGCGCTCTCGACCCTGTCGAGGCCGAGGTGCGTGCCATCGAGGTGGTAAGGCGCGACTGGTCCGCGACCCGGTACGCCTTCCGCAACCGGGGCAACCCGCCCATGCTCACCATCGAGCGGGTGGGGCTGCTGACGTGGTGGCATCGGCTGCTCGGGGCTCCCAAGGGATACGTCTTCTTTGATGCCCACGGTGTGCAAACCGCCCTGCACGCGGATTAGCGCGCTTGCCGGCGACGACTCGGGGCGCCCGCGTTTCAGCTGAAACGTGCGTCCGTCCCTGCCCGGCCCTATGCTCGCCGGCAGGTTCAGGCGGACGGGTGACTGAGATGGCGACGCATACCCCGCGGATCTTCCGGCACGTACGCACGCTGGTGCTGGCAACGGTGGCCATTTTCGCGCTGACCGCTGCCGCCGCGGACGCGCAGGCGCGCACGCAAAAGCCGGCGTTGCATGGCAAGCACTGGATGGCCGTGACCGGCAAGCCGCTCGCGGCCACCGCCGGCGCCATGATCTTCGAGCGCGGCGGCAATGCCGTCGATGCCGCCTGCGCCATGATCGCGGCCACCTCGACCATGTGGGACACCCTCTCCTGGGGCGGGGAGACCCAGGCGCTCATTTATAACCCCAACACCGGCAAGGTGATCGGCATCAATGGACTGGGCGTGGCACCCACGGGGGCGACGCCAGAGTACTTCCGCAAGCTGGGCATGAAGGTGCCCCCGGAGTTCGGCCCGCTGGCCGCGGTCACCCCGGGGACTCCCGGCGGCCTCATGACCATGCTGGCCGAGTACGGGACGATGAGCCTCGCACAGGTGCTGGCCCCTGCGATCGAGATGGCGGATGGCTATCCGATGGAGGCCGAGCTCGTCGCCACCATCGAGAGTAACAAGGAGCGCCTGCGGCAGTGGCCCGACTCACGCCGCGTGCTCCTCATTCATGCCGGCGAGGCGCACGAGGCGCCCTATCCGGGGGAGATGTTCCACCAACCCGACCTTGCCGCCACGCTGCGCAAGCTCGTGGAGGCGGAGAAAAAGGCGCTGGCGGCGGGCAAGGATCGCAAGGCCGCCATCTATGCCGCCTACGATCGCTTCTACCGGGGTGACATCGCGAGGGACCTGGTCGCTGCCGTGCGCGCGCAGGGCGGACTGTTCACGACCGAGGATCTGGCCAACTGGAAGGTGAAGATCGAAGAGCCGGTGCACGTGAACTACAAGGGCATCGAGGTGTACAAGCTCACCACCTGGGTGCAAAGCCCCGTGATGCTGCAGGCGCTCAACCTGCTCGAGGGGATGGATCTGAAGTCCATGGGCTACAACAGCGCCCGCTACATCCACACGCTCTACCAGGTGATGAACCTGGCCTACGCCGACCGCGACTTCTACTACGGCGACCCGGCCTTCCAGCCCGCCCCGCCGGTCGCGGGACTCCTTTCCAAGGACTACGCGCGGGAGCGCGTGAAGCTCATCCGCACAGACCGCAACGATCCGGACGTGCGCCCGGGTGACCCATACCCGTACCAGAACGGCATCAATCCCTTCACGGAGTACCTGTCCAAGTGGCATAGCAGGATGCCGGCGGAAACCCCGACCGCGATGGCGGAATTCGACCGCACCTTCCGCCTGGGCACGACGAGCGTCGAGGCCGCGGACGACAAGGGCTGGGCCGTGTCGGTGACCCCGAGCGGCGGGTGGGTGCCCGCGGTGATCGCCGGCCACACCGGCATCGGGCTCAGTCAACGCATGCAGAGCTTCGTGCTCGACCCGGCCGACAATCCCTACAACGTGGTGCAGCCCGGCAAGCGCCCGCGCGCCACGCTCACCCCGACCCTGGCGCTCAAGGACGCCAAGCCCTACCTCATCTTCTCGGTGCAGGGCGGTGACACCCAGGACCAGAACCTGCTGCAGTTCTTCCTCGACGTGGTCGAGTTCGGCATGACGGTGCAGGAAGCCACGGAAGCGGCCAACATCACCAGCTACCAGATGCGCGACTCATTCGGGCAGCACGAGTCCTTTCCCGGACGGCTCACGGTCAACACCGCCACGCCACAGTGGGTGCGCGGCGAACTCAACCGCATGGGCTACAAGCTCGAGTTCGAGGAACGCAGCTCAGGGCCGATCAATGCAATCTTCGTCGACCGCGAGCACGGCACGCTCTGGGGTGGCTCGAGCAATCACGGCGAGGACTATGGGATCGGCTGGTAGCAGCAACTCTCCCTTGGCAGGAGAGGCGGCGCCGGGCCGCAGACCCCGCGTGCAGGGCGTCGGGCGTTCAGCGCGCAGCAGCCAGGCAGGGCCCAAGCGCGCCGCTACTCTGCCGATGGGTCGTGGCTGCCCGCGAATCGCAGCCCTAAGAGGGCATCTGTCATCGCCGCCCGTGCGCTTGATGTGGAATCGGGCGCTGCCCAGGGAACGTCCACTCGCAGTGGTCGAGGGTACGTGGCTCCCTGATTACCGGTGGCTCTCAAATCAATGGCCGCCCTCGGCAGACGCTGCGCTTGCACGGTCCAGGTGCCTGTCAAAGAACTTTCCAATGATGGCGTACACCTCGCGAGACTCCGGTAGCTCGGGGTGCATCATGAAGGCGTGCCACAGCCCATCGAAGATGTAGAGCTCTGCCTCGACATCCAGCTCCCGCAGCCGGCGATGCATGACGGTCTCGGAGCTCGCCGCGAAATCGCGACTTCCTGCCAGCAGCAGCGTGGGCGGAAATTTGGCGAGCAGCGCCGCCGACGCCATGGGAAATGCCAGGGGGTCGCGCGGGTCGGCCTGGCGGAAATACGGCAACGCCGCTATAGACTGAGGCTCGCCCGCAGGCGGGATGACGTTCACCCCAAGCAGCAGCCAGGACAGATAGGCCGAGTCTCCACCCATCTCCGTCCCGGTTCCGCACATGGTCACGATGGCGCCAGGTTGCGGCAGGCCATGCGTTGCAAACCAGGCGACTGATTGCGCGGTAAGAATCCCCCCCGCTGAACAGCCATAGATGCCAATGCTCCTGGGTCCATGCGTCTTCAGTAATGCCTGGTAGACTGCGGCAACGTCTTCCGAAGCGGCGGGAAAACTGAACTCCGGCGCCATTCTGTAGTCGACGCTGACCACCCTAATTCGACTCGTTGCGGCTATCGGGATTGCCTGTATCAGGGCCTCGCTGCCGGCACCCCAAATGAACGCCCCGCCGTGCAGACTGATAAGCACCCGATTCTGGTTGCCGGGCGCTATCCCGTCGACGGGCACGATGACATCCGTATGCACGCCGCCCAGCGTCTTGGATGTTATACGTACCGCGTATCGCCTGCGTACGTCGTCGAGCATCTTGTCCATGCTCTGACTGTTCGCGCGTCGCAGTGCGATGAGGTCTGCGGGAAGTGAGGCTCCTGGCGGAGCGCTGCGCAGGTCGAGCCAGGCGCGCGCTGCCTCGGCGCTGGCCCACTGCGAGTATGGCATCTGCTGGGAGAGCGTCGCGCTGGCACTACTAACGGCCTGGGCGGAATCCGCCACAGGCGCAGGAGTTTGCTCAGCTGCGACGCCGGGGCTCCCGCCGAACAGGAGTAAGGAAAACAGCAGCAGCCCTGCGGCTGCTGCTATGCGATGCCCTCGTCTCACTTCGCCCAGCCCCGGAGTTCGGGCATTCCGCGCGTCACTGCAGGATTTCACAACCCGTAACCGGCATGAATGCGACGCCGATGGCGGCGAACTCCCGGGATGTAATACCCTCGTTCCATCCTCAGTTCATCCGGTAGGTCAGCTGGATCTTCCATGTCATCGGGTTCGGGGTGATGCGCACACCGCCGAAGCCGAAGTGATCTCCGGTACCCGTGTAGTACGCCCGGTCGAACACGTTGTTGACCGAGCCGTCCAGGGTCATCTTGGTGCCGAAGTTGAAACCGGCATGGATGTTGGTCACCCAGAAGGAGGGCATGAGGAAAGGGAAGTTCGGCAGGCCCACCGGCTCGGCGGCGACGCCCTCGAGGTTGGCGTACGAGTCGCTGCGATATACCTCGTCCACACGGGCATACCAGCTGTTGCCACTGTTGCCGATGTTCTGGTTCCACAGCGCCGTGGCACTTCCGGTCCACTTGGGCGACTGCGGCAGCGGCCTGCCGCTCAAGTCCACCGCCTGACCGTATACGACCGCGTCGGGAAAGCTGCCGAACTTGGCATCCAGATAGCCCACTCCCACGCCTAGGGTGAGCGGCGCGATGGGGCGCACCTGCGCCTCGAGCTCCGCGCCCTTGCTGGTGGCGGTTGCCGCGTTCAGGGTGAGGTTCACCGCTGAGCTGATGTCGCCGGGGACGGCGAGGTAGCCGACTTCAGCCTGCAGGTCATGCCAGTCGAGGTAGAACACCGACGCGTTCAGCATCGCCTTGTGGTCCCACCACTCACTCTTGTAGCCGAGCTCGTAGTTCCAGACCTTTTCCGGCGCGAACGGCTTGTTTTCATCCGGCAGCGCCGCGTTGAGGTTGTTGCCGCCGGCCTTGTAGCCATGGCTGATCGTCCCATACAGCATCTGGTCGGCGCTGATCTTGAAGGTGGCTACCAGACGCGGGGAGAAATCGCTGTAGCTTGAGTCGCCGTACAGGTTCGCCTGCGGCGTACCGAAGGCCACCAGACCCGTCACCTGGTCGTCGATAGAATCGTGCGAGTAACGGCCGCCTAGGGTAAACGCCCACTGCTGGGTCGCATGCCAGGTGGCCTCGGCGTACAGGCCAGCACTCTTGTCGATGTATTGGCCGTTGTTCTCGTTCACCGGCAGGTTCGGGAACGGCGGTGCCAGGAACACCGTCTCGCCGGTGTCCGGGTAGGTATAGGTGAACTCGGTGCCGAGGGCCACCAGGTTGTACTGCTGCACCTTGTCGTGCGCGTAAACCGCGCCGACCACCCAGTCGAGCGCAGTGCCGGTCTTGTTCTGCAGCCGCAGTTCCTCGCCGTAGGACTGGGCGTTCCACTCGTTGCGGCGGTAGATCGTGTCGGGGCTGGTGGCGTCCTCATCGAAGCTGCGGCTGTTGTGGGTGGTGAGGATGCCAGTGATGGACTTCAGAACCACATCGCCGAAATCATAGGCCAGGCGCAGGTTGTGCCCCTGCAGCTGATTGCGATTCCACTCGTAGCGGCTGTGGTTCACGTACTTCTTGTTCTGCGGGTAGAAGCCCAGGCCATCGTCGATAGGCCGGAAGTCCGGCCCCTCGATGCTGATGGTATCCAAGTCCAGCACGCCGGTATTGACGTCGGGATCGATCCCCTCGCGGTCGTGCATGTAGGTGAAAGAATAGTCGGCCGTGAACTTCTCCGAAATCAGCCAGCGGGCCGCCAGGCGCGTGTTGGTGGTGTCGTAGCCGCTGTTCGGGGTGCCATTCGGGTTGACGTTCTTAACGATGCCCTTGCTGGCATCGTACGAGACCACGCCGCGCAGGAAGAACGTGTCGCTCAGCGGCGCATTGGCGATGAGGTAGCCGCCGCTGGAGTCGTAGTTGCCGCCGTAGCCGGAGACCTCCGCGAACCACTTGTTGTCCGGCAGGTTGGTGCTGATGTTGAGCGCACCCCCGGTGGCGTTGCGGCCGAAGTAGGTACCCTGGGGGCCGCGCAGCACCTCGACGCGCTGTACGTCGACCATGTTCGGGTTGATGGTGCCGGCGGCGATGGTGCCGACGTTGAACTCATCGACGTAGTAGCCGATGGAGTTCGGCACCGCGCGCTCGCTGAGCGAGACGTTGCTGACGCCACGGATGCTGATGCGTATCGAGTTGTTGCCGACCTGGCCGTCCTGGGCGTAACTGACGTTCGGCGTCAGCTGCAGGTAGTCCTTGGCGCTGTTGATGTCGGCCTGCTGCAGCGTCTTGGCATCGAAGGCGGAGATGCTGATCGGCACGTCCTGGATGGACTCGGGACGACGCTCGGCGGTGACCACAATCTCCTGCAGGCCGTCGGATGTGGAAGACTCGGCCTGGGCCAGTACAGGCGTGATGGTGGCGATCGTTGCGGCCGCGATGCAAAGCTGTTTCATCTGCTGGTTACCCCTGAGGCTGGCCGCGTGTGCCGCAGCTTCAGCCGGAAATATGAGACCGACCTCTGCCCTAACCCGGAGCACCCGCGGGTCTGTGCCCACGGCATGCAATGCCTGACCCCCCGCGGAGTCCTCGCTCGGCCTGAGACTAAGGAACTTTCCACCGCCCGGAATTGATAGTTTCTAATTCGCCACATCAACAAAAGTAATTGCGTGCCGAGGCCGTATCCGTGCGATTTTGAGCATCCCGTGGCACTCGGTCTTGATGCAACGCACCGCCGTTGCGCTAGGATCCAGTGCCGCCAGAGAACCCGCGGGAGCGCTGCCCTTGCCGTCTATCGATGCGCACGACATCCTCACCCTGACCGCGGTATTCGCGGCCCTCACCTGGTTCGGCTTCCTCATGGATGCCTCGCGCTTCGGCAAGGTGCTGCCGGGGGTCGCGGCTATCCTGCTGGCCGGCATGGCCCTGTCCAACCTGCACCTCACGCCCTTCTCCTCGGCGGTCGGGGACTTCGTCGGCCAGTACGTGGTGGCCGCGGCGATCCCGCTGCTCATGATCAAGGCGGACCTGAAGAAAATCTTCCTGGAAAGCGGCCGGGTGATGGTCGGCTTTGCAGCCGCCTGCGTCGGCATCGTCAGCGGGGCGCTGCTCGGGTACCTGCTCATGCATCCCTGGCACGTGGGCGGGAAGCTCACCGGCGTGATGGCGGGCGCCTTCATCGGCGGCACCATCAGCATGCTGGCGGTGGCCAATGCCGTGCAGATGAGCGCCGGGGAGCTGTCCATGTCCATGGGCGCCTCCATGATTCCGAGCGTGCTCGGTCTCATGGCCCTCGTCGCCCTGCCGAACCTGCGCCTGGTGAAGAGCCACTTCCGGGCCCCGGCCGAGGAGCGCACCGCGGCAGGGGATGCACAGCTGGCGGCGGCCAGCGAGGTGCCGCCGTTTCGCCTCACCCACATCACCGGCGCCCTGGCGCTGTCCTTCGGGGTCTGCGCCATCGCCCGCGGCGTCGAGGCCCTGGTGCTGAAGTACACCGGCCACGACCAGGGCCAGTACCACATCCTCTACGTGACCACGGTCACCATCATCGTCGCCAACCTCTTCCCCAGGCAGCTGCGCTCGCTGCGCGGGGAGTTCGAGCTGGGCATGATCTTCATGTACCTGTTCTTCGCCATGATCGGCATGGGCACGAATATCACCGCCTTCCTCAACGGGGCGGTGAGCACCTTTTTCTACGTGCTGCTGCTGCTCGGCATCGGCATCGTGGTCACCCTGTTTTTGGCGCGCCTGCTCAAGCTGGACATGGCGGAGGCAATCACCGGCCTGGGAGCCGCCATCGTCGGTCCGGCGGCCACCGTGGCGGTGGTGGCAGGCAAGGGCTGGCACGCGATGATCAGCCCTGCCGTCATGACGGGCATCTTCTGCCACATCGCCGGCAACTTCATCGGCATCACGGTCGCCACTTTCCTCGCCTAGTCCTGCGGGTAGCGCAAACCCAGGCAGGCGCGCACCAGATCCATGGTACGCAGGATGCTCAGGGTCTCGTTCAGCGGCATGACCGGGCTTTCAAGCCGTCCCTGCTGAAGGGCCCGCGTCACCTCCACCAGCTGGGCCGCGTAGCCGGAGCCGGCCACCGGGTGCTCGCTCACCACCGGGGCCGCCTCGGACAGGGTCAGCGTCAGCCGGGTCGGCCGGAACACCGGGGCTGCCACGTGCAGTCGTCCGGCGCTGCCCAGGATCTCCAGGTCCGGGGGGCGGCGCGCCTGCAGCGACACGTACAGCGCGGCCTGGGCGCCGTCCGCGCCGCGCAGCAGGATGGTCTCCTGCTCGTCCACACCGGAAGGCCCGAGTTCTCCCTGCGCGAGGACCCCCGAGGGGGCGCCGAGCAGCATCGAGGCGAGCGAGACCAGGTACACGCCCGCATCCAGTAGCACCCCACCGCCCAGCCGGGGATCGAACAGCGGTGACTTCGCGTCGAACACCGGGACGAAGCCGCCGCCGCCGACCACCAGGCGCAACCGTCCCAGGGTGCCGTCCGCGACGAGGGACCGGACCGCGGCAATGGCCGGCAGGAAGCGTGTCCACATGGCCTCCATGAGGAACACCCGCTGCGTGCGCGCCGCCCGCACCATTTCGCTCGCCTCATGCGCGTTCAGCGCAAACGGCTTCTCGCACAAGACGCCCTTGCCCCGGGCGATACAGGCGAGGGCGTTCTCCGCGTGCAGTGCCGGTGGCGTGGCGATGTAGACCACGTCGACTTCATCGTCCCGCGCCAGGTCCGCGTAGCTGCCGTGGGTGCGGCCGATCCCGAAGCGCTGCGCGAATGCCGCTGCGGCCGCGCGCGAGCGGGATCCGACCGCGTGCAGCTCGGCACCCGCTCCACCCAGGCCGCGCAGCTCCGCGGCGATCGTGCCCGCCATCCGCCCCGTTCCACAGATGCCCCAGCGCACGGGGGGAGCGTCAGGATGCCGCCTGCCCCGCACACGCGCGCTCACCCTGCGCCCTTGGCGGTGAGCCCCCCGTCGACCGCCAGCGCCTGCCCGGTGACGAAGGAGGCCTCGGGACTGGCCAGGAAGGCGATCGCAGCAGCGATCTCCTCGGGCTCGCCCACGCGGCCGAGCAGCCCATAGTCGTGCATGCGCGCGCGCAGCGCGGTGCCATCCATTCCCTTCTCGGCGGCGCGCTTCAGGTGGAACTCGGTGATGGTGGCCCCGGGGCACACCGCGTTCGCACGAATGCCGCGCCGGCCGTACTCGACGGCGATGTGTCGCACCAGCGCCACGATGCCCGCTTTGGCGGCATCGTAGGCGGCCTGGCCCGCATGACCGACCAGCGCATTGACCGAGGAGACGGCAACGATCGCTCCCCGCCCGCGCTGCAGCATCGCCGGCAGGACCGCCTGGGCGCTCCACGCAGCACCCAGCAGATTGACGTTGAGGGTGGTCTTCCAGTGCTGGACGCCGCTCTCGAGCAGCGCAGCCGAGGACTGCAAGCCCGCATTGGCCACGAGGATATCGATCTGGCCCCAGCGCTGGAGGGCGGCGGCGGCCGCGGCGGCACAGTGCGCCGGCTCGGTCACGTCACTCTCCAGGAAGGTGACCTGCTCGGCCGCGGTGCGCAGCAGCGCCAGTGCCTCCTGGCCGGCCGCCGCGTCGATGTCGGTGAACAGCACCCGCGCGCCCTCGGCGGCAAGCTTCGCCACCGTCGCCCGCCCGATGCCCGTCGCCGCGCCGGTGACGATGGCCACCTGCCCGGCTAGTCGTCCGCTCATGGTGCTCGTGTGTCCTTCAGGGGCCCGCTCGCCCGTGGGTGACGATAGTCCGGCTACCGCGGGCCCGGACTTACGAGTCGTAATGAGGGCCATTACTTGCGGTGCGGGTGCCGCTGCCCGCCACTGCTTCTGCGGCCATTACTTTTTCTTGACGGGCCGATTAGAAAGCATAGGACGAGCCGGCGGCGGCCATCTTCTATGCTTGGGCCTGTTCGCCGGTCCCACGGGCGGGACGCTCGCGCCCGTTCGCCCCTGCGATCGCTGAGACGAGGACGGAAGGTGAGCGCAGATACGGAATTCGACGTGGTCCTGGCCGGCGGCGGCGTGAACGCCCTCGCCTGCGCCTGCGTGCTCGCCCGCCATGAACTGAGGGTGGCCGTCATCGAGCGCAACCCCTGGATCGGCGGCGGCGCCATCACGCGCGAAGTCACCGTCCCCGGCTTCAGGCACGATCTCTACGGCTCCTCGCACGTGTGGATCCACGCCAACCCGGAGCTGCAGCCGGTGCTGGCCGAGCTCAAGGCACACGGCCTGCGCTATCTGTGGTCCGAGGATCACATCACCGGGCACCCGGACAAAGGCGGGGGCCCCGGCATCATCATCTACCGCAGCATCGACAAGACCTGCGAGAGCATCGCCGCCTACTCGCGCGCCGACGCCCGCCGCTACCGCCGGGTGTACGACGATTTCTCGGCCATCCGCGAGGGCTTCATCAAGGCGTTCTTCTCCCCGCCCGCTCCGCCGAGCCTCATGACGCGCGCACTGGAACGCTCCCGCGAGGGCCTGCGGCGCCTGCGTGAGTTCTCCCTGAGCGCCCGAGCCTGGGTGGAGCAGAACTTCGAGAACGACTTCATCCGCGCGGTGATGCTCAACTGGGCGCTCGCACCGCAGATCCTCCCCGAGCAGGAAGGCGCCGGGCAGTCCTTCTACATCATGATCCCGGCCATCCACGTCTACGGGCAGGCCATCCCGGCCGGCGGGAGCCAGGAGCTGCCGCTGGCCATGGGGCGCTACATCGAGGCCCGCGGCGGGAGGATCCTCACCTCGGCGCCGGTACAGCGCTTCCTCATCGAGGGCAACACCGCGAAGGGGGTCGTGCTCGAGGACGGACGCACCATCCGGGCACGCCGCGCGGTGGTCAGTGCGCTGGATCCGAAGCAGTCGTTCCTGAAGCTCACGCCGCAGGAGCAGCTGGCGCCGGAGTTCCTGGAGCTGGTGCGCGGCTACTCCTTCGGCAAGATCAGCATCTGCCGCATCCACCTGGCCCTGAGCGAGGCGCCGCGATTCAACAACGGCGCCGACATGTCGCGCTGCGCCTTCCACCGCATCGTCGACTCTACCGCCCAGATGATCCGCCAGTACGCGCAGATCGCCGAAGGAGTGGCCCCGACCGATCCGTTCCTGTGGAGCGCCTGCTGGACGCTCATGGACCCCAGCCGCGCCCCGCCCGGCAAGCACACCCTGATCTGCGACACCTTCGTGCCGAACTGGCTCGCCACCGGGGAGAGCTGGGCGCAGATCCAGGAGCGCTACGCCTCGGAGGTGCTCCTGAAGAAACTGCAGCAGTACGCCCCGAACATCGACGAGCGCACCATCCTCGGCCGCTGGGTGGATGCGCGAGAATCTCTGGAGGCCGCCAACCCCTCCTTCGTCGACGGCACCACCAACGGCGGGGAGCGCATCCAGGCGCAGCTCGGGTACTTCCGGCCCTTTCCCGGCTACGCGCACTACCGCTCGCCGGTCCGTCAGCTCTACATGACCGGCCCGCACTGCCATCCCGGCGGTGGCATCTCCGGCGCCGGCTCCATCACCGCACGCGTGCTGCTGCAGGATGCGGGCATCGCCGCCCGCTGACCAATACCGCTCACCTCGAGGAACCTTTAGTGAAAGCCATCCCCAAGTACACCGCGCTCGTCATCCAGCCGCACGTCAACGTCGCCGAGAACCGCGAGGACATCAAGGGCAACCTCGAGCGCGTCTGCAACCTCATCGACTTCGGCGTCGGCTACTTCTGGGAGTTGCCAGCGCGCTTGGTGGTGCTGCCGGAGTACTTCCTGCAGGGCGTGACCACCCCGGGTAAGGGCGAGCACGGCATCGACAGCTTCATGAAGAAGGCCATCGAGCTGGACGGTCCGGAGCTGAAGCGCCTGGGCGAGAAGGCGAAGGAGTACAACCTCTACATCGCCGGTGGCGGCGTGGTGGAAAAGGTGCCGCAGTTTCCGGACCGCTGGTTCAACACGGCCTTCATCATCGGGCCGAGCGGCGAGGTGATCCTGCGCTACCACAAGTGGCACATCCCCGCCTCCATCGGCCTGGGCACGAGCCCCCACGACATGCTGGACGAGTACCGAGCCGCCTTCGGCGCGGACATCAAGAACCTGTTCCCGGTGGTGGACACTGAGATCGGCAAGCTCGGCACCATGACCTGCCACGACGGCTGCACGCCGGAGGTCTCGCGCGCGCTCGGCTACAACGGTTGCGAGGTGATCTGCCACCCGGTGGCGCTGCAGGAAGTCGAGGGCGTGAGCGCGCCGTGGGACTTCTGGCGCTTCACGCGCCGCACGCGTGCGCACGACAACATGGCATACCTCCTCGGCTCGAACTGGGGCAGCGTGGACTACGACTACTACCCGCGCGCGTTCTGCCCGGGCAACTCGATCATCATCGACTACACGGGCATGGTCATGCGCGAGGCCCCGTACCCCCAGGAGCAGGTGATAGCGGCCACCATCGACATTGAGGCGCTGCGCGAGCACCGCTCGCGCTGCAACCACAACACCTGGGTGGACGTGCGCACCGAGGGGTTCCGGCAGATCTACGACAAGCCGATCTACCCGCCGAACCAGTTCCCGTCCGGTCGCCCGCCGCGCACCTTGGCCGACAAGATGGGGCCGGTGAAACAGGTGTTTGCGGACGTGTACGGCCGCGGCCAGTTCACCCCGCCGGCCGGCATGACGGTCGCGGACATGCCCAGGCAGCACGAGAAGCGCGTAGCGGACGCACAGGCGCGCGGCACGCTGCGCAAGAGCTAGAATTGCCTGGCAGCACGGAGCGGACGTGAAAGTAATCAGCGCCCTGGCCGACGTGGATTTCACGGTGCACTCGATCAGCCGCGAGGGTCCGTTCCTCGTGGTGCGCGACGAGCCGCGCGGCGCAGGCGTGCCCACCGTCGTGTACGTCAACCCGGCGGACATCACCGCCGGCCTTGCGGCACTGCTGAAGAGTCCACGTGCCCTGTGGCTGGTGCTGACCGCGGCTTTCCGCCGCGCGCCGGCGCAGCCGCCGGCCGCGTCTTCCGCTGACGCCTGGCACGATCAGGTAAACAACCCCTGGCTGTGATGCGCATCGTCGCCCTGGGCGAACTGCTGCTGCGCCTGAAGTCTCCCGGCGCGCTGCGGCTCATGCAGGGCCCGGTCCTGGAGGCCGACTTCGGCGGCTCGGAGTTCAACGTCCTGGCACTCCTCAGCCGGCTCGGACTGGTGACCGATTACGTAACCACTCTGCCGGAGAACGAGCTGGGCGGCGCCGCCCTAAGGCAGGTGGTTGCCCATGGAGTCGGCGCGGGCCACATCCGCCGCGCGCCTGGACGCCTGGGCCTGTACTTTCTCGAGTCCGGCAGCGGTTTGCGGCGACCCAAGGTGCTCTACGACCGCGCCGACAGTGCCCTCGCCCGCACACCCGCGGATTCCTTCAACTGGCCTGAGATCCTGCGCGGCGCGGGCTGCCTGCACCTGAGCGGCATCACCCCGGCGGTCAGCGCGCAGGCGGCCACGATGGCGTGCCATGCCGCGCGGGCGGCCCGCACCGCCGGCGTCCGGGTCTCCATGGACATCAACATGCGCGCGACGCTGTGGGCGCAGTCCGGGCGCGATGCTTCCGCCGCGCTTGCCCCCCTCATCGCGGAAGCCGCCGTGCTCTTCGCTACCCCGGCGGACGCCCCGGTATGCCTGCCGCCGTCGGCGCGGGCGGAGGCGGACAGCACCCCCGGCCTCGCTGCAGCCCTGTTCGCCCATTACCCGAAGCTCGAGGTGCTGGTGAGCGGGAGCAAGCGCGGGACCAGTGCCGCAGACTTCAATCTCCTCGCCACCGCGCAGCATCGCGGCAGCGCCGCCGTCTCGGCCCGGGAGATCGAGATCCGCTCGGCCGCCGAGAACATCGGCGCCGGCGATGCTTTGGTGGGCGGGTGCCTCTACGGCCTGTTGCAGGGCTGGCCCACGCCGCGCTGGCTGCAGTTCGGCCTCGCCGCACAGGCCCTCAAGCACACCATCCCGGGGGACATCGCGCTCGTTAGCCGCGAGGAAATCGAGGCGGTGCTCGAGGGTGCCTCGCCCCTGCGGGTGCAGCGCTGACTCACCAGTTCCACAGCGTGCCGTCCTCGAGGCGGTTCACCGGCAAATAGGCGCGCTTGTAGGGGTACTTCGCGGCAAGCTTCTCGTCGATGTCGACGCCGTGGCCGATGCGCTCGCCGCAGTGCAGGGCTCCATCCTTGAAGAAATACGCATGCGGGAATACCTCATCGGTCTCGGGGGTGTGGCGCATGTACTCCTGGATGCCGAAGTTCGGCTGCGCGGTGGCCAGGTGCAGGGACGCACCCATGCACACCGGCGAAAGGTCGGTGGCGCCATGGCAGCCGGTGCGCACCTGGCTGAGCGCGGCGAAGTCCGCGATGCGCTTCAGGTGCGTGATGCCGCCGGCATGCACCACCGTCGTGCGGATGAAGTCGACGAGCTGCTCCTCGATCAGCTGCTTGCAGTCCCAGATGGTGTTGAACACCTCCCCGACCGCGAGCGGTGTCACGGTGTGCTGGCGGATCAGGCGGAAGGCAGCCTGGTTCTCGGCAGGGGTTGCATCCTCCATCCAGAAGAGCGCATAGGGCTCCAGGGCTTTCCCCAGGCGCGCCGCCTCAATGGGCGTGAGGCGGTGGTGCACGTCGTGCAGCAATGCCAAGTCCGCGCCGAAGCGCACGCGCAGCGCCTCGAACAGCTTCGGGGTGTGCGCCAGGTACTTCGGCGTCGACCACAGGTTCTCGGTCGGCAGCGCGGCATCGGCCGGCTCGTAGTACATCTTGTCCGCGGACACCCCGTAGGTGGAGGCCAGGCCGGGGACGCCGCTCTGCGCGCGGATCGCACGGTAACCGAGCGACTGGTAGCGCGCGACCTCGTCACAGGTCTCCTCGATGTCGCGCCCGTTGGCGTGACCATAGACCAGCACCTCGCTACGCGAGCGCCCGCCAAGCAGCTGATACAGCGGCATGTTCGCCGCCTTGGCCTTCAGGTCCCACAATGCCGTGTCGACGGCGCCGATCGCGCACATGGTCACAGGGCCCCGCCGCCAGTACGCACCGCGGTAGAGGAACTGCCAGATGTCCTCGATCTGGTGGGCGTCGCGCCCGACCAGGCACGGTATAATGTGGTCGGTAAGGTAAGAGGCGACGGCCAGCTCCCGGCCATTGAGCGTGGCATCGCCGAGGCCATGCAGGCCCTTATCGGTCTCGATCTTCAGCGTGACGAAGTTGCGGCCGGGACAGGTGACGATGACGCGGGCGGCGATGATTTTCACGAACGCTTCACTCCGATGGCGAAACTGGATGGGGCCGGGCGGCAATGCCGCGGACCACGATGTAGCAGGACTGTCCTGATGGCACGACGCTTACCGCCCCTGAACGCGCTGGTAGTCTTCGAGACGGCGGCGCGCCACCTGAGCTTCACCCGCGCGGCGGATTCCCTGCACGTGACGCAGGCTGCCGTCAGCCACCAGATCAAGGCACTGGAGGAGTGGCTGGGCGCGGCGCTGTTTCACCGCCTGGGGCGAGGCCACGGGCTGGTCCTGACCGAAGTCGGCCGGCAATACCTGCCGCGCGTGCGCGCCGCCTTCGACATCATCCGCGAGTCGACCGCGGCCATCGAGACCGAGCGCAAGCGGGTGCTCACCATCAAGACCCTGGACTCCTTCGGCTACCACTGGCTCGTGCCGCGGCTGCGCGGCTATTCGCAGCGCTCCCCGAACGTCGACGTCCGCATCCTCTCCAGCGACCTGGAGGATGACTTGCTCGCCAAGGGCGTGGTGGATCTCGACATCCGCTACGGCGATGGTGACTGGGCCGACGTCGAGTCGGTGCGCTTCCTCACCGAGACCATCTTCCCCGTGTGCAGCCCACGGCTGATCACTGTGACCGCGCCCCTGCGCAGCCCCGAGGACCTGCGTCACCACACTCTGCTGCACGATGTCATGGTGACCGACTGGCGCGGCTGGCTGGAGGCGGCGGGCATCGAGGGCATCGACGCGGAACGCGGCCCGGGCTTCAATCATTCGCATCTGGTCACCCAGGCGGCGATCAGCGGCGCGGGGATTGCCCTGGGACGTAGCGCGCTCGTGGTCGATGCGCTGCGGCGCGGGGAACTGGTGCGGCCGTTCAGTTTGAGCATCCCGTCGCGCTACAGCTACTTCGTCGTCTGCTCGCGCGGCGCGGCGCGCGATCCGGTGGTCACCGGCTTCCGCGACTGGCTGATAGCCGAGGGAGCCAGCTCCCAGGCCGAACTCAACGCCTTCGACACCGCGGATTTCAAAGGCGAATCATCACCGACTTGAGCTCGGTGTAGGACTCAACGCTGACGCGCCCGTGCTCGCGCCCGATGCCGCTTTCGCGGAAACCCCCGAACGGGATAGCCACGTCGGGCCGGCCGTGGTCGTTTACCCAGAAGAGCCCGGCCTCCACCGCGGCGGCCACCCGGTGCGCGCGCGAGAGGTCGCGCGTCCATACGCTGCCGGCAAGCGGATAGCGCGTATCGTTGGCGAGCTCCGACGCCTGTGCCTCGCCCGTGAATGGCTGGGCGCACAGCACCGGCCCGAAGATCTCCTCGCGCAGCACGACCGATGCAGCGGGAGCCTGCGCGAGGATCGTCGGCTCGAAGTAGTACCCCGCCCGGTCGACGACGCGACCGCCGGTGAGCACCCGGGCCCCCTCCTGGATGCCGCGGGTCACCTTTTCCGCGATGCCGCGCAGGTGCTCGTCCGAGATTACCGGCCCCATCTGGCTGTCCGGGTCCATGCCGGGTCCGACTCGCAGCGCCCGCGCGCGTGTGACGAGCTTTTCCATGAACGCCGCGTAGACGGGCGCCTCGACGTAGACCCGCGAGCTGGCCACGCACACCTGGCCGGCGTTGCCGAAGATCCCGCAGCTCACTCCGTCGGCCGCCCGCTCGAGGTCCGCGTCGGCGAAGACGATGGCCGCGGACTTGCCACCGAGTTCGAGCGTCACGCGCTTAAGGTCCGCGTTGGCTGCAGCGAGGATGCGCCGGCCGGTGGCCCCGGATCCGGTGAAGGAGATCTTGTTGACCTCGGGGTGGCGGCACAGCGCCTCCCCGACCGAGGCCCCGGGACCGGTGACGATGTTCACCACGCCCGGCGGAATGCCGGCTTCCTCGAGCGTGCGCGCCAGCCGCAGCACGGACAACGAGGCCTGCTCCGGCGGCTTGATGACGACGCTGCAACCGGCAGCCAGTGCCGGAGCGAGCTTCCAGCAGGCCATGGACAACGGACCATTCCAAGGCACGATCAGCACCGCAACCCCGAGCGGCTGGTGTTGGGTGTAGCAGGCATATTCACCACCCGCAGCCAGGGTCGGCGCCGGCGTCGCTCCCTCGATCTTCGTGCACCAGCCGGCGTGGTAGCGGAACGCCTCGCAGGCGATCAGGACGTCGCCGTGGCGCGCTCCGCTCAGGAGCTTGCCGCAGTCGAGAGTCTCGATCTGGGCATACTCGTCGGCGTCGCGCTCGATGATTTCGGCCACCTTCCACAGGACCTGGCTGCGCGCACTGGGAGTCAGTGAAGTCCAGCGCCGCTCGCGGAAGGCGCGACGGGCCGCATGCACGGCGGCGTCCGCCTCGGCGGGACCTGCCGGCAGGTAGGCCCCGATCTGCTGGCCATCCGCAGGATTGACGACCGCGCAGGGCGCGGCGCCTGGCGGCAGCAGCCGGCGCCCGTCGACGTAGAGGCCGTGGGTTTCCTCCAGGAAGCGGCGTGTCGCGACACTCGGGGCGATGAGGGCGCCCATGGAACGTCAGCCGGTCGCGAACGAGCGCAGGGCGCGCAGGACGGCGTCGTTGTCGCTCTCGAGCCCGAGGGTGATGCGCAGGGAGTTGGCGGGCGAGCCGCCGACCGGGCGCGGGATGATGCCGTGGGCAAGAAGGTGCGCCTGCGCGGCGCTGGCGTTGCGCGGGCCCTCGCTGAACAGCAGGAGGATGAAGTTCGCCGAGCTCGGCACGACCGTGATGCCGAGGGCGCGCAGGCCCTGGGTCAGGCGAGTGCGCTCACGCTCGTTGTAGGCGCGCACGTGGGCGGCGTGCTCGCGGTCGCGCACCGCCGCGGCGGCGGCCGCCTGCGCCGCGCCGTTGACGTTGAACGGACTGCGCAGGTGCTCCAGCGCCTGGATGATCTCAGGCGCGGCGTATCCCCAGCCGACGCGCAGGGCGGCCAGCCCGTACAGCTTGGAGAAGGTGCGTGTCATCATGACGTTGGCTGCCTGCGTGGCGAGCGTCGTGCCGTTATCGTAGTCATCGGCGGTGGCATATTCGGAGTACGCGGCATCCACCAGCAGGATAACGTTTTCGGGCAGACCGGAGTGCAGGCGCTTGAGCTCCGTGCCCGGCAGGTGCCGGCCACAGGGGTTGTTCGGCGATGCGATCGTCACCAGCCGGGTGCGCGGCGTCAGGCGCTTCAGGATCTCGTCGACGCTGGTGTTGTAATCCGGCTCCGGGGCCACCAGCACTTTCGCACCCTGCGCCAGTGCGTGCACCTTCGCCATCAGGAAGCAGTGCTCGCTCAGGATCACCTCGTCGCCCGGACCCACGAAGGCCCGGGTGAGCATCTGGATGACCTCGTCCGAGCCGTTGCCGAAGATGAGCCGCGCTGGGTCGAGTCGGTGGACTTCTGCCACGGCGCGCCGCAGCTCGTCCTGCGCACTCGACGGGTAACGGAAGATCTCCCCGGCGGCGCGCGCGTACGCCTCCAGCGCCCGTGCTCCGGGGCCGTGCGGGGACTCGTTGGAAGAAAGCTTCAAGGGCGTCGCCACGCCTGCGATGGCACGTTCCCCGGGGATGTAGGCGGCGGTCATCATAACTCCCGGTCGCGCTGCCGGTGCACTCATGCCGCTGCCTTCGCGTTCAGGGGAGGCAGGATGATGTGCCGCCATGGGCTCGCCATGTCGCCAACCGGCACCTCGATGAGCGCCGGCCCAGGCTCGCCCAGGCTGCGCTCGAGGACCCGCTGCAGCTCCGCCGGGTTGCGTGCCCTGTGGGCGGCAACGCCGAAGGCTTCGGCGAGCTTCACGAAGTCAGGATTGCGCAGGTCCGAGCCAATGAGGCGCTCGCCGAACCACTCGCGCTGCTGACGCTGAACATTGCCGAAGGAGTTGCTGTTGAAGACGATGGTCTTGAGGGCGATGCCGTACTGCGCGGCGGTCGCCATCTCCTGTACGTTGAACATGAAGCCGCCGTCGCCGGCGATGGAAACCACCGGCCGGTCCGGGTGCGCCACCTTCACGCCCAGCGCCGTTGCATAGCCGTAGCCGAGTGTCCCCTGGTAGCCGCAGTTGATGTGCTGGCGCGGGGCATAGACCGGGAAGCCGTACCAGGAGGCAAAGCCACACTGCGTGATCTCGTCGCAGAAAATGCCGTCGCGCGGCAGCACCCTGCGAATCGCTTCCAGGTACGACAGCTGCGGCTGCACCTGTTGGATCTCCTGCGCGACCATGGCCTTGGCGCCGGCCACGTCCAGTGCCGGCTGGCGCCGCCGGTCGAGCACGCGCGCGAGCGCGGGGATCAGCGCGCGCAGCGCGAGCGTCGCATCGGCGGTGATGCCGACGTCGGGGGCGCCGTGCCGGCTGACCTCGGCCGGATCGATGTCGATGCGCACTACCTTCAGGCCCGGCGGCAGTCCCCAGTGTTGCAGCGGCTCCATCATGCGCGAGCCGATGCCGATGACGAGGTCGACCTTGGGCCACAGGCGATGGCCGGCCGGCAGCGTCAGGCCCAGGGGGTGCTCGTCGCTGACGATGCCGCGACCGGAACGGAACGAGACCACCGGCGCCTGCAACATCTCGGCGAGAGCCACCGTCTCCTTCGCAGCCGCGGCAGCGCCGCCGCCGACGTAGATCATCGGGGCGCGCGCGCCCGCGATCAGGCGCGCCGCCCGGACGATGTCGTCCGGGTCCGGCGGCGCAGGACGCGCCGTGCCTGGCGCGACCTCGGCGACGCTGGCCTCCTCGCCCATGATGTCCATTGCCATCTCGAGCGAGACCGGGCGCGGCCGCCCTTCGGTCAGTTCCCGGAACGCCCGGGCAACCAGCGTCGGCGCGTCGGCGACGGTCTCGATACGCGCGGCCCACTTGGTGAGCGTGCGCATCGTGGCCAGCTGGTCGGGCAACTCGTGCAGCTCGCCGAAGCCGCGGCCGATCGAGCCGGACGGGATCTGGCCGGTGAGGCACAGCACCGGGGCGTTGCAGGCGTAGGCGGTGCACAGCGCGGCGGCGGTATTGAGGACCCCGGGGCCCGGGACGACCGCGTACACGGCCGGCCGGCCGGTGGAGCGGGCATAGCCAAACGCCATGTAGGCGGCGCCCTGCTCGTGGCGCGAGCCAATGAAGCGCACGCGATCCTGCTCGTGGTACATCGCGTCGAAGAAATGGTCGAGCTGGCCCCCGGGGAGCCCGAAAACCGTATCGATGCCCTGGGCAATGAGCCCGCGCAGCAAGGCCATCGCGCCTGAGACTTGCGTCATTGGGAAAGCTACTCCGGCAGGAGCCCGAAAAGCCGTGCACGCCATGGCCCGGTTCCTGACCGGATGCAGGTTACGGCCCCCTCCCCGGTGCGCCAAATGAGAGTTAATGATCGCCTGTATTAGAAAAGGTCATGGCGCCAAGTGGCTGCCGTTCCCGGCCGTCGGGGGTGTGATCGGTAATAATCCTGCACCACCGGATTCCACCAGGGCCCGTGCATGCCGCACTACTCGCAGACCGCACCCGCGCAGACCGCATCGAACCGCGTGGCGCTGGTCAGCGGGGCGGCCAGTGGCATCGGACTTGCGACCGTCCGGCTGCTGGCGGGGGCGGGCTGGACTACTTACGCGGGCTTCCGGCCGGGCGGCCGCTCGGCAGCACCGACGGACCTGGCCAGCGCGGTGCATTGGCTGAGTCTGGACGTCACGGAGGGGGAGTCGCGCCAGGCTGCGCTGGAGCTGATCCGGCAGCGGCACGGGCGACTGGACGCCCTCGTCAACAATGCCGGAATCGCCGCCCCCGGGCCGCTCGAGGAGGTGCCCGCACAGGCGCTGCGACGGGTAATGGAGGTGAACTTCTTCGGCGCCATCGAACTTACCCGGACTTTCCTGCCGCTCATGCGCGGTCGGGGCGCCGTCATCGTCATGGTGTCCTCGCTCTCCGGGCTCATCGGCCTGCCCTTCGACGGGGCATATGCCGCCAGCAAATTCGCGCTCGAGGGTGCCAGCGAAAGCCTGCGCTATGAGCTGGAGCCCTCTGGGGTGCGAGTCGCCCTCATCGAGCCGGGCGCCTACGCGACCGCGCTCGATGCCAGCACCGGGGCGCCGGCGCACACCTCCGCCTACCCGGCCTTCGAACGCTTACGCGCGGACCAGCCCGCAGCCGGCAGTGGCGGTGCGGATCCGGCGGAGGCGGCGCAGGTGATCCTGGAGACAATTCTCGCCGGCGCACCCCACCTACGCGTACCCGCCGGCGCCCAGGCGCTCGGTGTCACGCAGCGCCTGCGTG
This sequence comes from Pseudomonadota bacterium, assembly GCA_018240525.1. Lineage (GTDB taxonomy): Bacteria > Pseudomonadota > Gammaproteobacteria > Steroidobacterales > Steroidobacteraceae > 13-2-20CM-66-19. Next base: position 47,456 of record JAFEFN010000009.1, on the reverse strand, counting down.
TGCTGGAGGGCGCCGAGCGGCGCGAATTTGCGCTGGCCGCAGCCGGTATCCGCGCGACGGACCCATGAACCGGCGCATCGGCTGGGGACTGATCGGGGCGAGCAACATCGCGCGGCAGCGCGTGGCCGGTGCTATCCGGCACAGCCGCGAAGGCGCGCTCGTCGCGATCGTGAGCCACGACCTCAAGCTTGCGCGCGACTTCGCCGCCGAATTCGACATCCCGCAGGCATTCGATACCCTGGAGCCGCTGCTGTCGGACCCTGGCGTACAGGCGGTCTACGTGAGCAGCACCAATCAGCATCACCCCCGCCAGGTGCTGGCCGCCGCAGCCGCGGGCCGGCATGTCCTGTGCGAGAAACCGCTGGCCGCCTCGCTCGATGAGGCCGTCGCCATGCAACGAGCCTGCCGTGCAGCCGGGGTGCTGCTGGCGACCAACCACCACCTGCGCAATGCGGTCACCCTGCGCGCCATGCGCGATGAGATCGCGCGGGGGGCCATCGGTACACCGCGAACGGTGCTCGCGAGCCATCCGGCCTGGGTCCCGGACGGCGACTGGCGGCGCACCAACCCGGCCGCCGGCGCCGGCGTCTGCCTGGACATCCTGGTGCATACCGCCGATGCCGTGCGCTTCGTGCTCGGCCGGGAGGCGCTGGAGGCCTGCGCGCTCGGCAGCACGAGCACGCTCATGCCTGCGGAAGGCCCCTACGACCTGATCATGGCGAGCTACCGCTTCGAGGGCGGCGCACTGGCGCAGCTGTGCGCCGACTTCAACGACCCGCACGGGCGCTCGCGCCTGGAGGTCCACGGTAGCGACGGCGTGCTGATTGGTACCGATGTGCTGGGCAAGGGCGCGCATCGCGGAAGGCTGGTCCGCAGGCTGAAGGGAACGGAGTCGGAAATCGCGGTCGAGTCCGACGACAGCCGCTACCTTGCGGCGATTGAGCGCTTCCACGCGGCCATTGCAGGCAGCGGCACGCCTGCGGCCACCGGCGTCGACGGCATCCGCTCGCTCGCCATGGCGCTCGCCGCCCAACAGGCCGCAGCGAGCGGCCGTACCGTGGCCGTCAGCCGCGCGGGCCTGGAGTTGCCCTGAAGCCCACGCGCGCTCGCGACAGGGGCGCCTAGGACTCGATCAGCGCCAGCACCCGCAGCGGACTCCCGGAGCCCTGCCGGATCTTCAGCGGCGGGCAGATGATCACCGCTCCCTGAGGCGGCAGCAGGTCGAGGTTGGTCAGGCACTGCAGGCCGTGGCGGCCGTTGCCGTGCATGTAGTAGTGGCACGGGTACGGGGGCTTGAGGTGGAATCCCTGACCGGCATCCGTGCCGATCGACTCGGAGCCGAAGCCGATGACGTCGCGCTCCTCGACCAGGAAACGCACCGCATCGGTGGCGGGTCCCGGGGTGTGCTGCCCCTCCTCGTCGAAGTTCTGGTACTCCGCCGGGTCATGGCGCTTGGACCAGTCGGTGCGCATCAGCACCCAGGCGCGCGGCGGGATGCGCCCGTGTGCGGTCTCCCAGGCGCGGATGTGGTCGGCGGTGAGCAGGAAGTCGGCATCCGCCCGGGCCTGGGCCGAGCAGTCGATGACGCAGGCGGGCCCGATCAGGTCCGCGAGGGGAAGCGTGTCGACGGAGTTGTTGGGCAGGTGTCGTCCGGAGATCCAGTGGATGGGGGCATCGAAGTGCGTGCCGGTGTGCTCGCTGCAGGTGAAGTTGTTCCAGTACCAGGCAGGCCCCCGCTCGTCGTAGCGCGACACCTCCTCCACGCGGAATGGGGCCGCCTGGCCGAGTTCGGGGGCGAGGACGATCTGCGGGAACTGCGGCGACAGCGTCTGCGTGAGGTCGACGATGCGGATGCGCCCCTGCGCAAGCTCGGCCACGAGGGTCGCCAGGGTGCCGGACTTCATTTTCTTCATCTCCTTGGCCATCACAGCGCCAGGCTACCCACCGAGGCCCCGCCGCATACGTACAGCGTCTGCCCGGTCACGAAGCCAGCGGCCGGGTCGACGAAGAACATCACCGCGCGCGCCACGTCCGCAGGCACACCCAGGCGGCGCACCGGGATCGACTGCGCAAGCGCCGCGCGCCGCGGACTGTCCTTGTCGATGACCGCATCGAACATCTCGGTCTCCGTGATCGGTCCCGGGGCGACGACGTTCACGGTCACGCCACTGGCACCGAGTTCGAGTGCCCAAGTGCGGGCAAGTCCTATCATCCCGGCCTTGGTCGAGGCGTAGGCGGTGCGCTTCGCCAACCCCAGCACCGCGCGCGAGGAGACGAGCACGACGCGGCCGAAGTGCGCGGTACGCATGGCGGCGAGGTTCGCCTGCATCAGGATCGCGGCCGCCGTCAGGTGCAGGTGCGCCAGCGTGTCGATGTCGGAGGCCAGCACCTGTTCCAGCGGCTTTTCCAGAATCGCCCCGGCATTGTGCACTATGGTGGTCACCGGACCCTGTGCGGCGACCTCGGCGGCGGCCTGCTGCGTTGCGGCCGGGTCCGACAGGTCGACCAGCAGCGAGCGCAGGCGCGGGTTCTTCAGCCCCGCGGCCCGGCGCGACAGCGCGACCACCTCGTAGCCTTGCGCGAGGAGGGACTGGCAGATCGCGACCCCGATGCCGGTGCTGCCGCCGGTGACGATTGCCCTGCGTTCAGTCATTGCCCTGTCCCTCTTCAGCCACCGGCCAGTTCGCGCTCGAGCACTTTGGGGCTCTCGCGGAAGCGTGCCAGCCATTCCTGTGCGACGTCCCCGGGGTACACGTCCTCGACGCCGTCCCGCAGTGCACCGATGACCGCGCGCGCCAGTGCGGCGGGGGCGAGCTTGGGCGGCGGCAGGAGCTGGTTCCACTCATCCTCGATCGGGCCGGGGAAGACGTTGATGACGCGCAGGCCCGCGGGGCGCATTTCCGCGCGCAGGCACTGGGCCAGCGACAGCGCGGCGGCCTTGGAGGCCGAGTAAGTGCCGTGGGTCGGGAAGTTGGTGAGTGCAAAGATGGACAGCAGGTTGACCCAGGCCACCGCGCTCGACTGCCCGTCGGCGCCGCGCCCGCGCATGACCGGGCCGAACTCCTGGGCAAGACGCAGCAATCCCAGGTAGTTGACCTCCATCTCCGCGCGCGCGATGTCGGTCCCGTAGCGGGAAGCAATGCCGTGCGCGCGGTGCACTTCGACGTTGTTCACCAGGATGTCGACCTTGGCGCCGATCTCACCAGCGAGCTCTTTGACCGAGCGGCCGTCGGTCACGTCCAATGGCACGAGGCTCACCTGCGGCAGCTCGCGCAGTTCGGCGAGTCCGGGCAGCTTCTTCCACGGCTCGGCGTGGCCGACCCACACCAGGTCCGCCCCGGCATCGACGAGCGCGCGCACCTGGGCCTGGCCGACGGCGGTCTTGCCGTCGGTGACCAGCGCCTTGCGGTACTTCGGATCGCAGGTGAATTCCCGCAACTGTGTGTCGTCTGCCATGTGGGGTACGTCCCTATCCGGAAAACCAACGAGAACCGCCATGCCGGCCTTGTCGAGGCGCGCGCCGACCTTCACGCGCGCCGGTGCACTGCCGACGTCGCCGTGCAGGTGCACGACGAGCGTCGGACCGGCATCGAGCTTCACCATCCCGAGCCGCCAGGGCATGCGCTGGCGGAAGAAGGTGTCGTGGCTGGTGTGAAGCTGCGTCTGCGAGATGAGTTCCCCCGCCCCGTCCTGCTCGCGCCACGTCAGCTCATCACCGAGACACTGATGGCAGGCCTCGCGCGGCGGGTACTGCACCGCAGCGCACGCACCGCAGACTTGCAGGGCGAAGCGCCCCTCGGCAGCCGCAGCGGTGAGCCCGAGCCCCACGCGGCTGCGTGTGCCGGGCGGCAGCACCGGCAGCCGCATCGGCAGCACCGGGTTCTTGCGCTTCGGCCGCCGGATCGGCTGGGTCATGCCGCGCCCGCCGCGAGCACCGCCGCGCCGCTGCACAGGCCGCGATCGTAGTTGATCATGCCAAAGCCGCTGACCAGGCCATGGCGTGCGCCGGGCACCTGCGCGCCCAGCGCCCGGTCGGTGAGTTGGCGCAGGCACTCGACCATGCCGAGGTAGCCGCCGGCCGCGCCCGCCTGGCCGACGGAGAGCTGGCCGCCGGAGGTGTTCAGCGGCAGCGTGCCGTCCACGGTGAACGTGTTGGAGCGGAGCAGCTCCAGAACCGCCCCTCTCGGGCAGAATCCGAGGTCCTCGAGCTGCATGGCGGTGATCACGGGATAGTCGTCGTAGAGCTCCACCAGATCCATGTCCCCAGGGCCCACCCCGGCCTGCTCGTAGAGTGCGTCACGATCGAGGGCCCAGCCGCCACGCATCTGGATCGCATCCTCCGGGAATGCGTTGTGTCGCTCGATCGTACCGAGCAGGCGTGCGAATGGCAGGGCGAGTGCCCGCGCACGGGACTCGCTCATGACTAGGAACGCCTCGGCGCCTGCGCAGGGCATGACGCAGTCGAACAGATGCAGCGGTTCTGCGATCGGGCGCGCCGCGAGGTACTCCGCGAGCGTCAGCGGCTTCTTGAAGAGCGCGTACGGGAACCGCAGCGCGTTGGCCCGCTGGGCGACGCACAGCTTGCCGAAGTCCTCGCGCGTGGCCCCGGTGGTGCGCATGAAGTAGTCGGTCAGGAAGGCGAAGCTGGCGTTCGGACCGCCCGAGCCGTAGGGATAGACCGCATCGCGCGCGAACTGGCTGAAGCTTGCGATGGTATGGCGGAAGGAATCGACGTGGTTGGTATCGCCTGCCACGCAGGCGACGATCTCGGCATCGCCCGCCTGCACGGCGCGCGCCGCGCGGCGCAGCGCCACCACCCCGCAGGCGCCTCCCATGGGAATGTGGTCCAGCCAGCGCGGCGTGACCCCGAGATGCTGCATGAGGCCGACGGCGGTGTCCGGGAACAGCAGGAAGCCGGACACGCACATGCCGTCGACCTCCTCCTTGCGAAGGCCGGACTCCTGCAGGAGGGCCGCGAGCGCGCGGGCGATGAACCAGTGGGCACTGCGGGTGGAGTAGCGCACGTAAGGGACCGTCACCGGGACGGCAACCGCCACGCCGGCGTAGCCCTGGCGCGCGCTCATGCAGTCCCGCGCTTCTTGAGCGTGCGCAGGTCGATGCAGGCACCGCGCCCGAGCAAGGCCACTCCCAGGGCTTTGAGCTCGGCCCGCTGCACCTTCTCCGTCGGCGTCAGCGGCAGGGACTCGCAGAAGGCGACGTAGCCCGGTGCCTTGTAGTAGGCCAGGCGTTCGTGGCACAGCTGCGCGAGCTCCCGCGCCAGCCTCGCCGCATCCGCCACCGGCTCGCGCGGCACGACGCAGGCGAACACCTCATCGCCGCGCAGCTCGTCGGGCACCCCGGTCACGGCGACGCTGCGCACCTGCGGATGCTGCACCAGCACCGCCTCCACCTCGACCGCGGAGATGTTCTCGCCGCTGCGGCGAATGATGTTCTTGCGGCGGTCGACGAAGCGCATGACCCCGTGCGCATCGCGCCGCACCAGGTCGCCGGTGTGGAACCAGCCGCCGCGCCAGGCTTCCTCGGTCGCCGCCTCGTCCTTCAGGTATCGCCGGAAGAAGCCGCGGCGCGGCTCGCCACCGGCGTGCCGCACCAGCAGCTCCCCGGGCTCATCCGTGCCCACCTCCGCCCCCGCCTCGTCGACGATGCGCACCTCGACCTCGGGCTCCGGGACACCGATGCTCGCGGTACCGACGTAGCGCGGTTCGCGGTTGGCGATGATCACCGCGCCCGCGCCGGTCTCGGTCATCGCCCAGGCCTCCAGCAGCGGGAAGCCGAAGCGCTCTTCAAAGGGTGCATGATGACGGGGGTTGACGCCGGCCCCAAATCCGAAACGCACGTTGTGGCTGCGATCCTGCGGACCGGGCGCATCACCGAGCAGCATGGCGGGCATCACCCCCAGATAATGCACGATCGTCGCGCGCGATTGGCGCACGTTGTGCCACCAGGTGCGCGGATGGAAGCGGTCGAGCAGCACCAGGCAACCGCCGGCCAGGATCATGCACATCGTCGAATAGGCCAGCGCGTTCATGTGCATCATCGGCAGCGGCGTGAGCATGCGTTCGACCCCGGGACGCACCTGGCAAAGCCCGCCGATGGCGTTGTACCAGCGCCCGGCGTACAGGAAGTACTCGTTGGGCAGGACGCAGCCCTTGGGGCGCCCCGTGGTGCCCGAGGTGTACAGCAGCGCGCACTCGGTGTCCTGATCCGGGACCCGGTCCGCCGCCGGGGGCGGCGCGGTGGCTGCAGGAATGCTGCTGCCCTGCGCGTCGGTGAGCGCCAGCGTGCGGCCGCACTGGCGCGCCGCCTGACGCAGGCCGTCCGCCCCGCCCGCGATCGTGGCAGCCACGCAGATCTCGCTGTGGGCGATGAGATACTCCAGTTCCGCGGCACGCCACTCCGGACTGACGGGCACGACCGAGACCCCGAGTGAGTTCAGGGCAATGAAATGGAACAGGAACTCGGGCCGGTTGAGCAGCAGCAGTCCCGCGCGGTGCCCGTGGCCGTAGCCGGCCTGGCCGTAGGCAGCGCGGAGCCGCTCCACTTCGCGCAGGGTCTGCGCGTAGGTCCAGGTGCGGGCCGGGACGCCGAAAGCCTGGGCCACCCCCGGCAGCACTTCCAGAAAGTCGTGGCCCGGAAAGCGCGCGACGGCCGCGGTGAATGCCGCGGCCACCGTGTCCGCTCCGGCCGTTGCGCGCGGAATCACGGGAAGAGCTGGATGGAGGGCAGCGCTGCGTCGCAGTTGACGAGCTCGACCTTCTTCAGGCGGATGCGCAGGCGCTCCCCGCTGCGCACCAGGTGCAGCCAGCTGACACCGGCCAGCAGGATCTGCGAGTCGCGCTGCGACTCGACGTAGGTAAATGGCGTACGCATCACCCAGCACCCCCCGGCCGCCGACTCGAGCCGGGGCGCCTGCAGCACGTGCTGGCAGAAGCTTGGCTGGTGCTGCGAAAACGAGTGCGGGTTCTTGAGCCGCTCGATGCGCACTTGCAGCAGCAGCTTGTCCTCGTAGAAGAGCGAGGTGTGGTTCTCCCCGTCGGGCTGCCCGCGCGTGAGCGGCATCCAGTAGTAGGCGTCGTCGGTGAAGAGTTCATACCACTCATCGAAGCGCTTCTCGTCCACCAGTCGCGCCTCGTCGTAAACGAAGCGCACCAGCTCCTGTTCGTCCGTGCTCACCTGGCCGGCTCGCCTGTCATGAAGCGCTGCCAGGCGCGGAACTGCGCTCGCATGGAGATCTCGCTGGTGCCGTTGTAGTTGCCCGCAAGCTGTGCACCCTCGCCGGCGGAGTAGTTGCGGTGCAGGCTCACCCAGTCGTTGCCTTCGGCGGCGAGGCCCTCCTGGATCGCGCGGTAGCAGTGCTGGTCGTCGTGGCCGACCACCGAGGTCGGCGCATTGATGAGGCGCGAGTACAGGACCGTGCGGCGCAGCAGCTGCGCTGGCGCGCCGGCCAGGCGGAAGGTCCAGCTCTCGATGAGCGTGCGGTCCGGTGCGAGCGGGCGCACCACGCGGATGGCCTGTATCGCGCCCTTGATGGTGAGGCTCGGGTAGTACACGGTGTTGTGGCGCACCTCCCCCAGGATGGCGCGGGCCCGCTGCGCACCGTAGGCCTGTTCCATCAGCGTCTCGTACTCGCCCACGGCCGCGTAGTTGGAGTGGATGGAGAAGTTCACGCCGGTGTAGCTGTGCCCATTCTCGTAGATGTGCACGCCCATCTGGTCGAAAAAGCTGTAGCCGTTCACGAACGGCAGGAACTGCTCGATGGCCATCGGCTTGGGCGTGCCTTCCGGCTTGCCCGCCCACAGCTTCTTGGCGGTGCCGGCCGCCGACTCGTGCGCCACCATCGGGTGCATGGTGTCGTTGAGGTTCTCGATGAACATCTTCCAGTTGCTGTCGTGCATGTAGCGCAGCACGCCGCCGGCGACCTCCAGCCTCCCCTCGGGCGAGCGGTCGACCAGGTTGTCGATCGAGGTGAGCGAGCCGCCGAAGTACTCTTCGAAGCCGGGCCCCTGCGGGTTCAGGCGGGCGAAGACGAAGCCGCGGTAGTTCACCACCGCCGGCGGGGAAGCGATGCCGCGGCCGTTCTGGGTGTCGGCCAGCCCGGTGCCCTCGTAGCCAGCCTTCATCGGGATCGTGCGGATCGAGCCATCCAGGCGGTAGGTCCAGCCATGGTAGGGGCAGCGCAGCAGCTTGTTCTCGCAATGGCCGTGGGTGGCGCTCACCAGGCGCGCGCCCTTGTGCGCGCAGCGGTTCATGAGCACGCGCACTTCGTTCTGATCGTCGCGCAGCAGGATGACCGGCTGCCGCGCGATCTCGGTGCTGTAGTAGTCCCCGGGGTTGGGTACCTGGCTGTCGTGACCGACGTAGATCCAGGTGTCGCGCCACAGGCGTTCCATCTCCAGGTCGAACAGCTCCTGGCTGCGGTACACGTCGCGATGCACCGCATCGGGCCGGACCAGCGCGCGGATCGCCGCCGGGTCGTGCCGGTAGCCGCTCATCGGGTCAAGCGGCCCTGCCGGGGGCCGCGCGCGCGCGCCGGGGCGGCAGCTGCGCCATGAACCGGTAGCCGGGCTCGGCCGTGCGACGCCGCAGCGTCGCGGCGATCTCGCGCCACACCGAGAACAGGCCCCGGTGGCACTGCGGCAAGTCGGCCCTGATCAGGCGATGCAGGTTGGCGAGCCGGTAACAGGGCACCGCTGCGTAGATGTGATGGTCGGTGTGGTAGTTCATGTGCCAGTACATGAACTGCAGCACCGGGTTCAGGTAGATCGTTCGACTGCACAGCCTGAAGTCCGCCAGGTTTCCGGGAAGTCCCATGTGCTGGGACTCGTTGCACAGCCACTGAATACCACGACCGTAAAACGGTGCAAGTGTCACGACCACGGGCAGCATCCACAGGCGCAGGTAGAGCGAGGCGGCGACCAGTACGGCATGGCCGCCCAGCAGGCCCCACGACCAGTGGGCAAGGCTGCGCCGCTGGGCGATGGCCCCGGGTGGAAACAGCCGCTGCTCCCACTCCCCGCGCAGCTGCCCGGTGCCGTAGCGCCAGCTGTTGCGGAGGCTGCGCACGAACCCCTGGGGGTTGAGGATGGCGAAGCTCAGGAAGTGGCGGACGCTGGAACGCGCGTCCAGGTCGATCTCCAGGTCATCGGGCGGGAAACAAGTGAATTTGTGGTGCTCGGTATGGCTTGCCCAGAACAGCACCGGGTTGTTCCAGCTGAGGAAGCTCACGACCCCCAGGAACAGACGGTTCAGGGGCCTGCTGGCGAACACCGTACCGTGGCTGAACTCGTGGAACGCGTTGCTGAGGAAGGCCCAGCAGCTGCCATGCACCAGCAGCAGCGCGGCGGTGACGTACCAGGCCCAGTGGCTGCCCGAATGAGAGGCCATTGCGCCGGTGGCGGCGAGTACCCCCAGGAAACCCAGTGTCTGCACCGCACCCCGCGCATCGCTCCTTCGGGACAGAGCCGCCAGTGCCTTGCGCTCGATCGGGATCCAGTACCAGTCGATGGGCTGGCCGGGCGCGCGCTCTTTCACTTCGGGCATGCACTCCAGGTGAGGTTGTGCAGGCACGGCGCCACCGGCCCCACCGCCGTGCGCACCCGGTTTGCCCGCCTCGCCACCAGAGTAAGCAAACGCTGGAATCGCCGCCAAATGAGAGATAGTGATGAAGCGGATTAGAAAAGGTCATGAGAATCAAAGCCTCGGCCGTCCGGAGACGCTGGCTGCAGTGACAAACCCCGTGCCAGAATGGCCGCGCGATGCCGCAGAATCCTCCAGCGCCGAGCGCAGGCGCCCCGAAGTTCCTCACCCTGTCCCCGGTCATCCCGGTGGTCACCCTTGCCGATGCCGCCCTCGCGTGTGACCTTGCACAGGCCCTGCTTGCCGGCGGCGTAGCGGTCATCGAAGTCACCCTGCGCAACGCGCAGGGCCTGAAGGCGATCGCGGCCATCGCCCGCCAGGTGCCGCAGATGCTCGTCGGGGCCGGCACGGTCCTGAACGGGGAGGACCTGCGGGCCGCGGCCGACGCGGGCGCCCGTTTCGCCGCCTCTCCCGGGGCCACTGCGCAACTGCTCGCAGCGGGACAGAAGGCCCCGATCGCTTACCTGCCGGCGGTGTCGGACCCTTCCGAGGTGATGTGCGCGCTCGAACATGGCTACCGCTATCTGAAGTTCTTCCCGGCCAGCGTCGCCGGCGGCACCGACATGCTGCGCGTACTGGCGGGTCCTTTCCCGAATATCAGCTTCTGCGCGACGGGAGGCATCTCACCGCAGAACGCGGGCTGCTACCTGCAGCTGCCGAACGTGTGCTGCGTCGGTGGCTCCTGGCTCGCTCCGGCGGATGCCCTGGCCCGCCGTGACTGGGCGCGGATCCAGTCCCTCGCTGCGGCAGCCGTGGCGCTGCGATCGGTGCCAGTGCGCTGAGCGGGCGGCAGATCCGGGAAGCTGTTGAACGTTGTGCTCCGCGGGGGCCGCGGGGTGCGCATGAGCGGGGGAAATGCGATGTATTGCCCATCTCTTTTCCGCGAGGATCGTCTGGAGGTTCAGCACGCGCTCATCCGCGAGCATCCGCTCGGCCTGCTGATCTCGAGCGGCTCAAGCGGGCTGCTCGCCAACCTGCTGCCCTTCATCCTGAAGACCGAGGAGGGCCCGCGGGGCGGGCTGCAGGCTCACATGGCACGCGCCAATCCGCAATGGCGCGAGCTCGACGGGCAGGCGGTGCTGGTCGTGTTTCGCGGCCCCGACGCGTACGTGAGCCCGTCCTTGTACGCAACCAAGAAGGAGACCGGGAAAGTAGTGCCCACGTGGAACTACGCGATGGTGCAGGCGCGGGGCATCGTCAGGATTCGCGATCAAGGCGAGTGGCTCCACCACCAGCTGAACGCCCTGACGACGGCGCAGGAACAGGATCGTGCCCAGCCATGGGCCGTCGCCGATGCCCCGGCTGACTACGTCGAAGCGCAGAAGAAGGCGATCGTCGGGATCGAGATTGCGATCGCCTCGATCGAAGGAAAGTGGAAGGTCAGTCAGAACCAGCCGGAGGCGAACCGGCGCTCAGTCGTGGCGGGACTGAGCATGGACGACAGCACGCGCGGGATGGCCGGGATGGTGCGGGCCTATGGCAAGCTCGACTAGCACACGCAGGACCGATCCCGCGTTCGCTCTGCGCGGCGCATCCTCCTAGCGGCGCCTGGCACGTGGCGGCCTCCGCTTGAGGTGGGAGATCGCGCAGGTCCTCGGACTGTGCGCGGCCGCCGCCTGCCTCGTGCTGTGCATGCTGGCGGTGCGGCCCCGCGCCGGTGCCGGCGGCGCCTTTCCCCTGCGGGGACACGAGTGGCTGGGGTGGGCGGCACTGGGCGCGGCGCTCGTGCACGTCGCGCTGCTCCTGGTGGTGGACCACGGCGTCCTTGAACACCTCGAGGCGACCGCACCGCGCTACGAACTAGCGGGGATGCTGGCGCTGCTGGCGCTGCTTTTTCTCACCGTGCCGGCGGGCACTGCCATCCGCGGGCGTCTCTGGTCGCAGCACCGCAACTTCCAGGCCGCGCACGTTACCGCCGCCTGCGTGCTGGTACTCACCGTGGCCATCCACGTTGTCACCACGGACCGCTATGTCCATCGCCGCGCACACTGGGTGGCGTACGCGCTGCTCTCGGGCATCGTGCTGCTCGGGCTGCTGCGCGGGCGCGCCCGAAGAGCCCCGCTGCGCGGGCGGCCGGGATGGATTGACGGGCTTGCATTCGGAAGGCATTCCCGTCTGGTCCTGGCGGTCGTCCTCGCTTCGCTCGGTGCGCTCGTCGCACTCATGCGCGCTGACACAACCCTGGCCATGCGCGAGCCGTTCCTGCGCCGCAGCGAGCGCTTGTATGTGAATTTCCCTCACGACAAGCATCGCGCGGTGAACTGCGTCCTGTGCCACCACAACTTCGCGGACAGGACCGGGGCAGACTCGTGCGTGAGCTGCCATCGCAGCGCCCGCGCCGACCTGCGGGTGGGAGTCGAGGCGCGCTTCCATGACTTCTGCCTGGATTGCCACCGGGACCCGCCTGCGTACCTGAACGGCCACGGCCCCGTCACCGGGTGCAACACCTGCCATGCGGCACCCTGACGCGCGCTCGGCAGCGAGCGCGGTCTCGCTATGACCAGGGCGGCGGCGTCAGGCGGCGCTTGCCGTCGCTCGAGAGCGCGATGCCGGGCTCATCGAGCGCCAGGCGATCCCACAGCTCGCAGGTGACCTGGCGGTGGCGCTGGTCGAGCGCCTCGCAGTAATTGGTGTACAGGCACAGCCGCACTTCCGCGCCACGGCCACCGCGCACCTTCCTGAACCAGTCCGGGTCCGCGAGCGCCTGCCGGGCAAAGCCGACGATGTCCGCCTCGCCTTTTTCCAGTACCGCCTCGGCTTGCGTGAAATTGTGGATGCCCCCGGCCGCGACGATCGGGGTCTGGAGGCCTGCCGCACGGACCGCGGCCCGGATCTGGGCGGTAGCGGCCAGGTTGCGCCCAAATGGACCGCGGGCGTCCGAGTAGTACGAGGGCATGCACTCGTAGCCGCTGCGACCCGTGTACGGGTAGGCGGCCTCCCCCACCTTCGGTTGCCGGGCGTCCTCGAACTTGCCGCCACGCGACAAGGACAGGAAGTCCATGCCGGCTCGCGCGAATGCCTGCCCATAGTGGGCCGCCTCGCCGGGCCCGCTGCCACCGTCGATGCATTCCTCGGTCAGGAAGCGGCTGCCGACCGGGTAGTCGGCACCCACCTCGCCACGCACCGCCCGCAGCACCTCGAGCGGCAGCCGCAGCCGCCCCTCGGGCGTGCCGCCATAGCCGTCGTGGCGGTCGTTCAGTCGCGAGAGGAACGAGGCCATCGTGTAGGCATGGGCAAAGTGCAGTTCTACGCCGTCGAAGCCGGCCAGGCGCGCGCGCCGCGCCGCAGCCGAGAACTCTCCGGGCAGCGTGCGCGGCAGGTCGCGCACGTGCGGCAGGTGCAGGTCGGTGACCCGTTCGCGTGCGCCGAACTGCAGGGCCTCGAGTTCGCGCGCATCGAGCACCCGCGCCAGTTGCTCGGGGGGCAGCGTGGCCAGCCAGCGACGCACGGCTGCCTCATCCGCGGCCGGGTCGCCAAAGGCGGCGCGGTGCCCGGGGGTCACGGACAGGAACTGGCTGAAGTAGCGCCCGGGGTCGGGCCTGCGCCGGATCAACAGAAAGTCGATCAGCTGGATGAAGACCCGCGTGGCACCGCCGCTCGCCTCGCGCACCGTGCGCACCAGTCCTGCCAGGCCCGGCAGGAAGCGGTCGTCACCGATCCGCAGCAGGGGCCCGCTGGGGATGTCGCGGATGCCCGTCGCCTCCACCACGAGCGCACCGGGACGACCTCGGGCGAAGCACCGGTACCACTCGAGCACCTGCGGGGTGACTTCGCCGTCCGCGCTGGCCCGCCACGGGACCATCGCCGGCACCCAGGTGCGCTGCTCGAGGGTGAGCTTGCCGATGCGGATCGGCGAGAAGAGCCGCGAGGCGGCGGCCTCGGCCTCGGAAGGCCAGCGCCCGGGCTGGGGGTCGTGGCGGATGCGTTCGGCCGGACGCCACATCCTCAGGCGGACTCGGGGATGACTGCCGTTGCCTCGATCTCCACCTTCGCCTCGGCCTCCATCAGCGCGACGACCTGCACCACGCTCATGACCGGGAAGTGCTTGCCCATGACCGCGCGGTAGGCGGCGCCGATCTCCTTGAGCTCCGCGTAGTAATCATCGCGGCTGGTCACGTACCAGGTGAGGCGCACCACATGCGCCGGGGTCGCGCCCGCGACGGCCAGCACGGCGCACACGTTCTCCAGCGCCCGCTGCACCTGCGCGGCCATGCTCGGCCCTGGAAAGCGGCCCTGCGCGTCCCAGCCGATCTGGCCCGCGACGAAGACCTGGCGTCCGGTGGCCGCGATGCCGTTGCTGTAGCCGCTCGGCCGGCGCCATCCCTGCGGCTGCAGGACTTCCAGTACATCAGTGGTCATGCGACACCTGCCGCGAGCAGCTCGCGCGCGATGATGAGTTTCTGCACCTCGGTGGCGCCCTCGTAGATGCGCAGGGCGCGGATCTCGCGGTACAGCCTTTCCGGGACCTCCCCGTACACCACGCCCCGCCCTCCGAAGAGCTGCACCGCGCGGTCGATGACCCGCTGCGCGCCCTCGGTCGCGGCCATCTTGGCCATGGCCACCTCCTGCGTCACCGGCTCTCCCTTGTCGCGCAGCCAGGCGGCGCGGTAGGTCTGGAGCCGCGCGGCATCCAGCTCGGTCGCCATTTCCGCCAGCGCGGCCTGGGTGAGCTGCAGGTCGGCCAGCGTGCGGCCGAAGATACGCCGGTCACGCACGTGTGCCAGCGCGGCATCCAGGGCACGCGCCCCGAAGCCCAGGGCCGCGCCGGCGACCGAGGTGCGGAACACGTCGAGCGTGCGCATCGCGAGCTTGAACCCCTCACCCTCGGCACCGATGCGCTGGGAAGAACCGATGCGGCAGTTGTCGAAGGCCAGCGTGGCGAGCGGATGGGGCGCACTCACGTCGATGCGCTCGGCGATCGACAGTCCCGGGGTGCCGGCATCCACGACGAACGCACTGATGCCCCGGGCCACGCTCGAGCCATCGGCACGCAACTCGGCCGGCGCGGTGCGGGCGAACACGCAGTAAAAGTCGGCGATGCCGCCGTTGGAAATCCAGGTCTTGCGCCCATCGAGCACGTACTCATCGCCGTCGCGCCGGGCGCGACAGCTGAGCGCCGCCACGTCCGAGCCGGCCTCGGGTTCCGAAATGGCGAAGGCAGCGATCCTGCGCCCGGCGACGACCTCGGGGAGATAACGCTGCCTGAGCCCGGGCGAACCGGCGAGCGAGATCGGGCCGCTGCCCAGCCCCTGCATGGCGAAGGCGAAGTCGGCCAGGCCGTCGTGCCAGGCGAGGGTCTCGCGGATCAGGGCGAGCGCGCGCACGTCGAACCCGACGCCCTCCTGCGGCACGCTGAAGCGCGTGAAGCCGGCCGCCGCCAGTGCGCCGACGAGTGCGCGGCAGCGTGCATCGACGGCGGCGCGATCGTGCGGATGTTGCGCCCCCGCCAGGTGCTCCTGCGCCCAGGCATCCAGCCGCTGCACGAGCTCACGGTGCCGCGGCTCGAAGAACGGCAAGTCCAGGAAGCGCCGCGAAGTCCCTGTCGGCACGTCAGTTCCCCTCGAACTGCGGCTTCTGCTTGGCGACGAACGCACGGTAGGCACGCCGGAAGTCCTCGGTCTGCATGCAGATGGCCTGGGCGGCCGCCTCGGCGTCGATCGCCTGGTCGATCGGCATGTCCCACTCGGCATGCAGCATGCGCTTGGTCATGGCATGCGCAAAGGTGGGGCCGGCGGCGATCTGCGTCGCCAGCGCCAGTGCCGCCGCAGGTAACTCCTCGCTCGGCACCAGGCGGTTGAAGAATCCCCAGTCCCTGCCCTCCTGCGCCTCCATGGCGCGGCCGGTGTAGAGCAGTTCCGCCGCCCGCCCCTGGCCGATGATGCGCGGCAGCAGCGCGCACGCTCCCATGTCGCAGCCGGCCAGTCCCACGCGGGTGAACAGGAACGCCGTCTTCGTGCGCGGCGTGCCGATGCGAAAGTCGGACGCCATCGCCAGGATGGCTCCCGCGCCCGCGGCCACGCCGTCGACGGCCGCGATGATGGGCTGCGGGCAGTGGCGCATCGCCTTCACCAGATCCCCGGTCATCTGGGTGAAGCGCAGCAGGCCGGTCACGTCCAGCTGCGTGAGTGGGCCGATGATCTCGTGCACGTCGCCGCCGGAGCAGAAGTTACCGCCAGCCCCGGTGAGCACGATGGCGCGGATGTCCGCCACACCCGCCAGGGTGCGGAACAAGTCGCGCAGCTCGGCGTAGGAATCGAAGGTCAGCGGGTTCTTGCGCTCCGGCCGGTTCAGCGTGACGACCCCGACCTGATCGCTGCGCTGCCAGTTGAAGTGCCGGGGTTCGGGTGCGAATTCGCTCATGCGCTACTCCGTGTCATTCCCTGCTGCCGTGGGTGACGTGCTGCTTCAGCTCGCCCAGCAGGCCGACGAGCTGCTCCTTGGCGCGCTCGCTCATGCCATCGAACAGGGCGATGACCCACTGCTCGTGATCGGCTGCCATGCGCCGGAACTGGCGCTGGCCCTCGGGCGTCAAGCGGACGCGGTATACGCGCCGGTCGCCGGCGTCCACCTCGCGCACCACCAGCCCTTCCTTCTCCAGGCCGTCGGTGATGCCGGTGACATTGCCGCCCGTGACCATCATCCGCTGCGACAGCTCGCTCATCTTCAAGCCGTGCCGGGCGCGCTCCAGCTGCGCCATGAGGTCGAACCGCGGCAGCGTGGTCTGGAAGTTCGACTGCAGCTGCTGGCGCACCACGCCCTCGATGTGCTTGGTGAGGCTGAGCAGGCGCAGCCACAGGCGCACCGACAGGTGGTGGTCGTCGCGGATGCGCGTCTCGGCATCGACCGGCGGGGCGGCCAGCTTGGCGGCGTTCCTGTCGCGTGGCACTGGTATGCCCGCCTCAGGTCACTTCGCCGCCGGCCAGCACCAGGCTCTGACCGGTGACGCTGTCGCTGCCGGGGCGGCACAAGTACAGCACGGCGGCCGCGACTTCCTCGCAGGTGACCAGCCTGCCCTGGGGATTGGTGGCCACCAGCGTGGCGAGGGCTTCCTCGGCGCTGCGGCCGGTCTTGCGCGCGATGTTGGCGATCGCGTTCTTGACGATGTCGGTGTCCACGTAACCCGGGCACACGGCGTTCACGGTGATGCCGCGCGTGGCATATTCCAGCGCCAGCGCGCGCGTCAGTCCCACCACCGCGTGCTTGGAGGTCACGTACGCCGAGAGGTAAGCCCCGCCGCGCAGGCCGGCGATGCTCGCGATGTTGACGATGCGGCCATAGCCGCCCTGCAGCATGTCGGCGACCACCGCGCGCGTGCACAGGTAGGTGCCGGTCAGGTTGACGCCGAGGATGCGGTTCCACAGTTCCGGCCCGGTCTCGGTGAACTTCGCGCTCGCGGCCTGGCCGGCGTTATTGACCAGCACGTGCACCGGACCGAAGCGCGCGCGCGCCTCGTCCATGGCACGTGCCACCGCGGTCTGGTCACTCACATCGGCGACGATGCCGTGCGCGGTGTCCGGCCCGCAGGCCTCGACCACCTGCGCGAGTGCCGCCGCATCGCGCCCCAAGAGCGACAGGCGCATGCCCTCGGCGGCCAGCGCGCTGGCGATCGCCGCGCCGATCCCGCGGCTCGCGCCGGTGATCACCGCGTGCCGCCCGGCAAGTGCCGATGGGCCGCTCATGCCGGCCCCTGCGCGGCGCGCTGCAGGTTTCGCTCGAGCTGTCCCTTGCCCGAAAGGTACGGGCTCGGCCACCACTGCTGCGCATAGCCCTGGCGGGCCGCCGCTTCGAGCGTCCAGGCCGGGCTGACCAGGTGTGGCCGCGCGATCGCACACAGGTCGGCGCGGCCGGCGGCGATGATGGAGTTCACGTGGTCGGGCTCATAGATGTTGCCGACGGCCATGGTGGCGATGCCGACCTCGTTGCGGATCTGGTCGGCAAAGGGCGTCTGCCACATGCGTCCGTACAACGGCTTCTGCCAGGGCACCGTCTGGCCCGTGGAGACGTCGACCATGTCGATCCCCTCGGCCTTGAAGGCCCGCACGATGGCGAGCAGGTCGGCCTCGGTCAGGCCACCCTCGGCCCAGTCGGTCGCGGACAGGCGCACCGACAAAGGCTTGGCGCCCGGCCACACGGCGCGGACCGCGCGCAGCACCTCTTGCGGGAAGCGCAGGCGGTTCTCGACCGAGCCGCCGTACTCGTCCGCCCGCTGGTTGGTCAGCGGCGAGAGGAACGAGGCGAGCAGATAGCCGTGGGCCATGTGCAGTTCGAGCATGTCGAACCCTGCCTCGAGACCCAGGCGCGCCGCGCGGACGAACTCCGCGCACACCTTGAGCATCGCGGCCCGGTCCATCTCGAGGGGCCGCTGGCTGATGCCCTCGAGATAGGGCAGCGCGGAGGGCGCGAGCACCGGCCAGTTGCCGCTGGGCAGCGGATGGTCGGCCTGTTCCCAGCCCAGCTGCGTGGAGCCCTTGCGACCCGAATGGCCCAGCTGAAGGCAGATCTTCGCCGGCGAATGCTCATGCACGAAGGCCACGATGCGCGCCCAGGCATCGCGCTGCTCCTGGTTCCACAGGCCGGTGCAGCCAGGGGAGATGCGGCCTTCGGGGGAGACGCAGGTCATCTCGGTGTAGACCAAGCCGGCGCCGCCCAGCGCGCGGTGGCCGTAGTGCACCAGGTGCCACTCTCCGGGCATGCCATCGCGGGCGCTGTACTGCGCCATGGGGGAGACCACCACGCGGTTGACGAGTTGCATGTCCTTCAGCCGGAAGGGCAGGAACATGGGAGGGCGCGCGGCCAGGCCGCCGTCCTGGCCGGCCAGCCAGCGCTCATAGTCCGCCACGAAGCCCGGATCCCGCACGCGCAGGTTCTCGTGGCCGATGCGCTGGCTGCCGGTGAGCAGGCTGTAGGCGAACTGCGCCGGCGGCAGGTGCGCATAGCGGTCGACGTGCTCGAACCATTCCATGCGGTTGCGCGCGGCGCTCTGCAGCTTGAGCACCTCGACGTGGCGCTCGCCGTGGTATGCGGTGAGCGCCTGGTGCAGCGGTACCTGCGCGCTCACGTGGCGCGTCAGGGCGATCGCGTCCTCCATGGCAAGCTTGGTGCCCGAGCCGATGGAGAAGTGCGCGGTATGGGCGGCATCCCCGAGGAGCACGATGCGGCCGTGATGCCAGCGCCTGCACAGCACGCGGTTGAAGTTCAGCCACGCCGAACCGCGCAAGTGGTTGGCATTGCTCTGCAGGCGGTGGCCGTCGAGGTACTTGCCGAACAGGCGCTCGCAGAACTCGATCGACTGCGCGGTGCTGAAGGCATCCAGGCCATGCGCCCTCCAGGTCTCCTCCCGCGTCTCGACGATCATGGTCGAGAGTTCGGCGCTGAACTGGTAGGCGTGGATCTGAAACCAGCCATGCTCGGTGCGCTCGAAGGCGAAGGTGAACTCGGCGAACGGTCGTGTGGTGCCCAGCCAGATGAAGCGGCACTTGCGCACCTCGATGTCCGGCTCGAAAACGGCCGCATAGCGGGTGCGGATACGGCTGTTCACCCCGTCGGCGGCAACGATCAGGTCGGCATCCGCGAAGGCGGTATCGTCCTGCACCTCCTGCTGGAAGACCTGCACCACCCCCAGTTCGCGCGCCCGTTCCTGCAGCAGGCCGAGCAGGCGCTTGCGGCCGATGCCGCAGAAACCGTGGCCGCCGCTCACCAGGCGCTGGCCGCCGAAATAAATGGCAATATCGTCCCAGTGGTGGAAGCTGGAGAGGATGGCGCCGTGCGACTCAGGGTCAGCCAGCTGGAAATTGGCCATCGTCTGGTCGGAGAACACCACGCCCCAGCCAAAGGTATCGTCGGGGCGATTGCGCTCGTAGACCTCGACGCGCACGGCAGGGAGCGCCTTGCGCAGCAGGATGGCAGCGTAGAGTCCCGCCGGACCGCCACCCACGCAGACGATTCGCCTCATACCGGCCGACTCTCCGTTGCGCCCCTACTGCGCTTGTGCGGGGTATGTTATATTTCCAGTTACTTCAGGTGTCAACCATTTTTCCCGGTGGGCGCCAGCCTTGCCGGCAAGGGGTGCGAAACATGACAGCAGGCTCCTCCTCCTCCGCCAGCGCGCTGGCGCAGCTCGTCGCCGGCATCACCGGCGGCAAGATCCGGGTCGTCGACCTGACCGTACCGCTCGAACCGGCCACGCCGACCATCCAGCTGCCGCCGCAATTCGCGCCCTCGAAGTCCTTCCAGCTCGAGGAGATCTCGCGCTACGACGAGCGCGGGCCGGCCTGGTACTGGAACAACATCGCCTGCGGCGAGCACACCGGCACGCACTTCGACGCGCCCATCCACTGGGTGACCGGCAAGGACTACGCCAACAACGCGACCCACAACATCCCGGTGGATCGTTTCATCGGGCCGGCGTGCGTCATCGACGTGGCGCGCGAGGCGAAGGCGAACCCGGACTTCCTCGTCACCCGGGAGACGGTGGAAAGCTGGGAGAGGACCCACGGGCGCATCCCGGCGCACGCCTGGGTGCTGATCCGCACGGACTGGTCGCAGCGCACGGGCGCGAAGGAATTCCTGAACATCGGCGCCGACGGCGCGCACACCCCGGGCTTCCACCCCCAGGCGGTGCCCTTCCTCGCCAAGGAGCGCGACATCCTCGGCGTCGGCGTGGAGACCGTGGGCACGGACGCCGGCCAGGCGCCGACCTTCGAGCCGATGTTCCCGTGCCACACCATCATGCACGGCTCGAACCGCTTTGGACTGGCGAGCCTCACCAACCTCGACCAGCTGCCCGCCACCGGCGCGGTGGTGATCGCCCCGCCACTGAAGATCGTGAACGGCTCGGGCAGCCCGCTGCGCGTACTCGCGCTGGTCCCGGCGTAGAGGCCATGGCCGAGCGGTCATTCGCCCACGAGGTGAAGTCGCTGCGGCTCGGCGCCGGCGAGGAGTTTCGTGGCGAGGGCATCCTCGCGGTGACCAAGGCGCTCCTGCAGTCCGGTGTCGCCTACGTGGGCGGGTACCAGGGGGCGCCGGTCTCGCACCTGATGGACGTGCTGTCCGATGCCGAGGACATACTCGAGAGTCTCGGCGTGCACTTCGAGGCGAGCGCCTCGGAGGCCACCGCGGCGGCCATGCTCGCCGCCTCGATCAACTACCCCTTGCGCGGGGCGGTCACCTGGAAGTCGACGGTCGGCACGAACGTCGCCTCCGACGCCCTCTCGAACCTGGCCTCGGCCGGCGTGCGCGGCGGCGCGCTCATCATCCTGGGCGAGGACTACGGCGAAGGCGCCAGCATCATGCAGGAGCGCACCCACGCCTTTGCGATGAAGTCGCAGATGTGGCTGCTCGATCCGCGGCCGCACCTGCCGGAAATCGTCCGTGCGGTCGAGCAGGGGTTCGAGCTCTCCGAGGCGACCCATACGCCGGTGATGCTGATGCTGCGCATCCGTGCCTGCCATGTGTATGGCCGCTTCACCGCCCGCGACAACCGCCGCCCGGAGTTCTCGCTGGCCGATGCCCTCGCCAACCCGCATCGCGACTACGGACGCATCATTTTGCCGCCCTCCACCTACGCCCAGGAGCGCGAGAAGGTCGAGCAGCGCCTGCCGGCGGCCCAGCGCTTCATCGCCGAGCGCGGCCTGAACGAAGTGATGCCTGGCGGCAACGGCGACGTCGGCATCGTGCTGCAGGGTGGGCTCTACAACAACACCCTGCGGGCACTCGAGCTGCTCCACCGCGCCGATCCCTTTGGGCGCACCGATCTGCCGCTGTACCTACTCAACGTGACCTACCCTCTCGTCCCGGACGAGTGGGAGCGCTTCTGCCGCGGCAAGAAGGCGGTGCTGGTCATCGAGGAGGGACAGCCGGAGTACATCGAGCAGGCGGCGAGCCAGATGCTGCACCAGCGCGGCGTGGCAAGCCGCATCGTCGGTAAGGAAGTGTTGCCGATGGCCGGCGAGTACACGGTGGATGTGCTGCGCAAGGGGCTGCAACGCTTCCTGGATGAATGGTGCCCCGCGGCGGCGGCACCGGCCGCGCCCGCGCGCGAAGTCTCGCTGACACCCATGGGCCGTCTGGCCGCGCTCGTGCCGCCGCGCCCGAGCGGGCTGTGTACCGGCTGCCCCGAGCGCCCGTTCTTCGCGGCGATGAAGCTGCTGCAGAAGGAAACCGGCCCGCTGCACATCAGCGCCGACATCGGCTGCCACTCCTTCGCGACGCTGCCCCCCTTCAACTTGGGCAACAGCATCATGGGCTACGGGCTCGGCGCGGCGGCCGCCTCCGCCTTCGGCAGCCCGCAGGGCAGGCGCGCCGTCTCGGTCATGGGCGACGGCGGTTTCTGGCACAACGGCCTCACCAGCGGCATCGGCAACTCGGTCTTCAACAAGCACGACGATGTCACGATCATCGTCGACAATGGCTACTCCGCCGCCACCGGCGGCCAGGACATCCCCTCCTCGCGCGCGGCCAACCAGCACCGGCAGGGAAACAACTCGATCGTCGATGCCGTGCGCGGGGTTGGC
This sequence comes from Pseudomonadota bacterium, assembly GCA_018240525.1. Taxonomy (GTDB): domain Bacteria; phylum Pseudomonadota; class Gammaproteobacteria; order Steroidobacterales; family Steroidobacteraceae; genus 13-2-20CM-66-19. The sequence goes on along the minus strand of JAFEFN010000009.1, from coordinate 25,287 downwards.
ATCCGCTGGGTCAAGCGCACGCACACCTACAACATGCGCGAGACGCTCAAGATACTGCGCGACGCGCTCCACACCGATTACCGCGGTCCAAAGGTGATCGTCGCCGAGGGCGAGTGCCAGCTGAACCGCCAGCGCCGGGTGCGCCCGCTGACGCGCAAGGCGATCGAGGCCGGCGAGCGCGTCGTGCGCGAGCGCTTCGGCGTCGATGCGGACACCTGCACGGGCGATCATTCCTGCATCCGGCTGTCAGGTTGCCCGTCGCTGACCATCAAGGCCAATCCCGACCCCCTGCGCAGCGATCCGGTGGCTCACGTCGATAACAGCTGCGTCGGCTGCGGGGTGTGCGGTGAAGTGGCCGACGCCGCCGTGCTGTGCCCCTCGTTCTATCGCGCCGACCTCATCTACAACCCCGGCGCCTGGGACCGCCTCCTCCATGCCGTGCGCGGCGCCATCATCGGCTGGCTGCAACGCGGCAGCGAGCGCCGCCGCCTGCGTCACGCGCTCTAGGAGCCATGGCCGAGCGCACCATCAAGCTCAGCGTGGCCGCCCTGGGGGGCCAAGGAGGCGGCGTCCTCACCGACTGGCTGATCGCCATCGCCGAGGCGAACGGCTACATCGTGCAGTCGACCTCGGTCCCCGGGGTTGCCCAGCGCACGGGCGCCACCATCTACTACCTCGAGTTCTTCCCGCGAGAGCAGGCGACCCGCGCCGGCCGCGAACCGATCATGGCCCTCATGCCGGTCGCGGGCGACGTCGACTGCGTCGTGGCCAGTGAGCTGGCCGAGGCCGGCCGTGCCGTCCAGCGCGGCCTCGTCAACCCGGAGCGCACCACGCTCATCGCCTCCACGCATCGTACCTATGCCATCGCCGAGAAGAGCGCGATGGGTGACGGTGCTCCGCACACCGCGGAGCTCCTCGATCTGCTGCGCGGGCAGGGCCAGCGCACGATCCTCTTCGACATGGAGGCCGCCGCCGAGCGGCACCACAGCCTGATCAGCGCGGTGCTGCTCGGGGCGATCTGCGGTGCCGGGGTGCTGCCCTTCCCGCGCGGCTCATTCGAGGAGGCCATCCGTGCGGGCGGCCTGGCCGTGAAGACCAACCTGGCGGCCTTCGGGGACGCCCTGGAAATCGCGCAACGCGGCGGCGAGTCACCGCCCCAGCCCGCAGCGGCCGCGGCGATCCCGGAGCGCGCACAGACGCCGGCACTGCAGCCGCTCCTGGAGCGCATCCGCAGGCTGCCGCCCGCGGCGCGAGCGACGGCGCTGGAAGGCGCGCGCCGGTGCCTCGACTACCAGGATGCGCGCTACGCCGCCCTCTACCTCGAGCGTCTCGAGGCCATCGTCGCGCTCGATCGCGACCCCGAGGCGGCGCTGAGCGAGGCGACGGCCCGCGCGCTCGCGCTGTGGATGAGCTTCGAGGACACGCTGCGCGTCGCGCAGCTGAAGACCCGCGGCACGCGCCTTGAGCGGGTGCGCAGCGAAGTGCGCGCCGATGCCGGTCAACTGCTGGACGTCACCGAGTTCATGAAGCCGCGCATCGAGGAGATCGCCGGGACACTGCCCGCCGGCATGGGCCGCCGCGTCCTGGCATCGGCCCGGCTGCGCGCCTGGCTCAGCCGCTTCACCGGCGGCCGGCAGATCCACACCACGCACGTCGGCGGTTTCGTGCTGCTGTACCTGCTCGGTGCACTGCGACGCTTCCGGCGCGGCACCCTGCGGTACCAGGAGGAGGATGCGCGCATCAGGGCCTGGCTGGCGCGGATAGCGGAACTGGCACCGGCCCATTACGCGCTGGCGGTGGAAGTGGCGCGCCTGCAGCGGCTCGTCAAGGGTTACGGCGAGACGCACGAGCGCGGCTGGCGCAACTTCAGCGCCCTGGTCGGCGAGCTCGACAGGCTCGCCGCGCGCAGCGACGGGGCCGACACCCTGGCGCGATTGCAGGCGGCCGCGCTTGCCGACGAGGAGGGGACTGCGCTCAGGCGCGAGCTCGCCGCGCTGGCCGCCGGCTAGGTCCGCGCCGTCAGCGCGCGGCGCCCTCCTGGTAGATGACCGCACCCCCGAGCACGGTGGCGTGGACGCGCACCTTCTCGATCTCGGCGGGCGGGATGGCGAAGATGTCCCGCGTCAGTACCACCAGGTCAGCCAGCTTGCCCGGCTCGAGCGAGCCCTTGACCTTCTCCTGGTGCTCGGCAAAGGCGGACCCCATCGTGTACGCATGGACTGCCTCGGCCACGGTGATGCGCTCTGCCGGGACCCAGCCGTCCGGATTCCGGCCATCGAGCGTGCGGCGGGTCGCCGCCGCATAGATCCCCATGATCGGATCCAGCGGCGCCACCGGCCAGTCCGAGCCGAACGCCAGCGTGACGCCGTGGTCGAGCAGGCTGCGCCATGCGTAGCTGAGCTTGATGCGCTCCGGCCCGATGCGGCGCACCACCCAGCGTCCATCGTCGATGGCATGGTAGGGCTGCATCGAAGCGATGATCCCCAGGGGTGCCATGCGCGGCAGGTCCGCCGCGGCGATGTGCTGCACGTGCTCCATGCGGAAGCGACGGTCCCGCGGGCCGTCCTCTTTTTCGGCGCGCTCCAGCAGGTCGATCACGGTGTGGATCGCACGATCGCCGATGGCATGGATGCTGACCTGCAGCCCGGCGCGGTCCGCGCCCGTGATGAAGCCGTACATCGCGGTCTCGTTCTGCAGATCCCCGCTGGCCAGCCCGCGGTTGCCGGGCGCATCGGTGAAGTCCGACTGCATCCACGCGGTCTGCGAGCCGATCGAGCCATCCGCGAACGCCTTGAGGTTGCCGGTGCGCAGGAGCGCGTCACCGAAGCCGGCCTCGATGCCCTGGTGCGCGAAGTCACGCCAGTCGCGCAGCGCACCGGCGTCGTAGATGCGCACCGTGAGCCGGCCCTCGCGCGCGAACTTCTGGAACTCGCGCAGCTTCCCGGCGGTGTCCTGCACGGTGGGGCTGTCGACCAGGTTCTGCACGCTGGTGACGCCCTGGCGAGCGGCCTCGCGCAGGGCGGCGCTCAGGGCCGCGTCCATCTGCTGCTCCGACGGCGGCGGGACAACCCGCTCCACCAGGCCCGTCGCCTGATCACGAAACACGCCGGTGGGATTGCCATCGTGGTCGCGCACGATCTCACCGCCCACGACGTCCTGGGTGTTGCGGTCGATGCCGGCCAGCCGCATGGTCAGCGCGTTGGCGAAGACCGCGTGGCCGTCCACCCGCCAGATCATGACGGGGTTGTCAGGGGTCACCTCATCGATCAGCTGGTGCGTCGGGAGCGCGGCTGGCCTCCAGCGGGTCTCGTCCCAGAGGCTGTCGACGACCCAGGCCCCCTTGGGCAGCGTCTTCGCGTAGTCCCCGATGCGGCGCCGCAGCTCCTGTGCGCTGTCGGCATCGGTGAGCTGCACCGCGCTCAGCATGGCGCCGCCGGACAGGAAGTGCACGTGGGCATCGTTGAAGCCGGGCACCACCCGACGCCCCTCCAGGTCGATCAGCTGGCAGCCGGGACCTGCCAGCTTGCGCATGCTTTCGGACGTTCCCACGGCGAGGATGCGCTCGCCGGCGATCGCGATCGCCTGCACCTCCGGAGCCTTGGGGTTTTCGGTCCACAACTTGCCGTTGAACATCACCAGGGTGGCTGTCTGGGCGTGGACGAACCCCGCGCCCAGCAGCGCGATCAGAAATGCAGTGAGCTTGCGCAAGGACCGGCTCTCCCCTGTCTGTTAATCAACTGTAGGCGTGGACGGGCACACCCGAGCCCCGGGCGCATGCGCCCGCGGACCCCGTTTTCCTGTGATCGCCTCCACATTTCGACGACCCCGGGTCTACCCGCGCTCGTCCGCGCCGCTATAAGGTAAGCAGGAATTGACTGAGCATCTAGGGCCCCGCAAACGGGGCATCGACCGATGGACGACCCGAAGTTCTCCAAGCCACCACCGCGCCCGGCGGCGACCGGGACGGCCCCAAACCCGAGGGCGGGCTCGCCCGCAGCGGGCGGGTCGCCGTCGCGTGCGCCGGCCCTGGCCGCGCGGCCGCCTTCGGGAAAGCCCGCGGCCCGGAGCGGTGGCGATGGCGCGACCGGCAAGGTGGTGCACGATGACCGTGGCAATGCGGTGTGGGACTTCCTGAAACAGAGCGGCCGCCATGCCATCGAGAGCACCTCGCGCCTGCTGCGCAGGCTCGAGGCGCCTGAGCTGAAGTTCGAGGACCCAAAGGACGAAGAGCTGCGCGTCATGCCGGACCCGAGCACCGGCGGCGGCTACGACCCCTACAACCAGGCGACCAAGCCCAGCCGCAAGTTCTTCGGCAAGTAGGCGGCCCGGTCCGCCGCGGGGCTTGCGCTCCAGCCTTCCCTGTGTCCCATTGCCCCCTCCATCGTGCTGGAGGGGATGCGCATGACTGCGGAACTGAAGTACCTCGCATGGTCCATCGTGCTGGGCGTGGTGTACGTGCTGGTGGCGACCGGCCTGTCGAACTCACAACGGGGACTGAACTGGAACGTCGGCAACCGGGATGGGGCGACGCAGCCACTCACCGGGGCGGCGGGGCGGGCGCACCGCGCCAGCCGGAACTTCCAGGAAACGTTCCCCTTCTTTGCCGCCGCCGTGCTCGCGGTGGTGCTGGCCAAGGCGGGAACGAGCCAGACCGCCCTGGGGGCGATGCTCTACTTCTGGGCGCGCGTGCTGTACCTGCCCGTGTACGTCGTCGGCATCCCCTTCCTGCGCACCCTGGTATGGTCGGCCGCGTTCCTCGGCCTCCTGCTGGTGCTATCGGGGTTGTTCTGAGGCGGTGGGCGGGCCTACGATCAACCACCGGTTCCAAGCGAGGGGTTCAGCATGAAATCCCATAGCCACCCTGCTGCCGTCACCGGCCGCCGGCCGCGGACCCGCCGGGGATTCGGAGCGCTGGCATGGCCGTGCCTCTTGCTCGGCGGTGCCTGCGCCCTGCCCGCGGCCGCATCCGACGTCCAGTCGGCCGCAGTCACCATCGAGGGCAGCCGCGCGGCCCGGCACGAGCTGGAACAGCAGGTCGACCAGTACGTGGACTCGGCCATGGTGCACCCCTTCGGGGAGGCACTGATGCGCTGGGACACCCCGGTGTGCCCGCTGGTCGGCGGGCTGCCACGCGAGCGCGGTGAATTCATCCTCGCGCGGCTGTCACAGACCGCGCGCGAGGCGGGCATCCCGCTGGCGCCGGAGAAGTGCGCCGCGAACTTCATCGTCATCGTCACCGCGAACCCCAACCCTATCATCGAGCAACTGCGCGACAAGCGGCCGGGGTTGTTTTCCAACGGGCGCCGCGGCATCGGTGGCTTCGACCATTTCCTGCTTTCACAGCAGCCGATCCGCGTCTGGTACAACTGGCAGAACGAGGGGGAGCCGACCGCCTCGCTCGCGGTCGTCTCGGCGCTCATCGGCGATACCGCCGTGGGGGGAACCCTGGGCGGCTCGCCGTCGGCCTCCCTGGCCGAACTGCCGGTCAACCGCCTGCCGAACTCGCGTCTGAGCTATGCCGTCCACCGCTCGATCCATACCGCGATCGTCATGGTCGACCTCGCGCGCGTGAAGCGCATCAACATGGGGCAGTTGGCCGACTACTCCGCCATGGTGGGGTTCGCGCAGATCAACCAGGACCACCCGGTGGAAGCGGCGCCCAGTGTGCTGCGCCTGTTCAACGAGCCCAGCCAGGCGCCGGCGGAGGGCATGAGCCCCTGGGACCGCGCGCTGCTGAAGTCACTCTACGCGACGCGGTCACTGAGCGTCACGCAGGTCTCCGAGATGGAGACGCAGATCGTGAACACGCTGAGCGCGCCGCGCTAGCGACGACCCGGCCTGGGGCCGCGCGCCGTGCGGCAGGACCTGCGGGCACGGCACGGAAGCGCAGGGCCGTGTTCCACAGCAGCGCGACGCTGGCTGCATACAGGTTCATGGGGCTCTCCTTCCTGCGGCCATTCCAGCCCAATGCCGCTCACGCGGCAAACGATTTGTCGGTGCACGTTGCATGACATAGACTCATGCCAACTGCATGAAACCGCGCCGCCTGCCCTCCCTGCTGGCCCTGCGCGCCTTCGAGGCGACGGCGCGCCACCTGAGCTTCACCAAGGCGGCGGGCGAGCTCCACGTCACGCAGTCGGCCGTCAGCCGCCACGTGCGCTCGCTCGAGGACGAGTTTGGCCGCCCGCTGTTCGTGCGCATGCATCGCGCGGTGGTGCTGACCGAGGCAGGCCGCAAGTTCGCCGAGGACCTGAGCGCGGGATTTCTGCAGATCCATCGCGCAGTGGAGGCATTGGATGGCGTCAAGTCGCAGCGCCTGCGGGTCTCGGCCGAGCCGGCCTTCGCGGCGCGCTGGCTGCTCGAGCGCCTCGGGCGTTTCTCGATCGCGCATCCACAGGTGGAACTGGAGCTGGAGACCAGCGACGAGCTGCGCGTGCTCGGGCGCGATGCCGACATCGCGATTCGCTACATCGCCAGTGCGACGCACCGGCCGCGCGGCCGCTACCGGCCCCTGCTGTCCATGCAGGGAGTCCCGGTGATCGCGGGCGTACGCCCTCGACCGCGGCACTGGAACCAGGACAGCGCGGTGCAGGGGCACCGCCTGCTGCACGACGATGATGGCAGCGCGTGGCGCAAGTGGTTTGCCGCCGCCGGCCTCGAGGGGTTCGAGAAGGCCCGGCACCTGCACTTCACTGACTACTCCTTGGCGTTGGCCGCGGCGGAACGTGGCCAGGGAGTCGCCCTCGGCAGCGATGTCTTCATCGAGGCGGAACTGCGCAATGGCCGCCTCGCGCAGCTCGGGCGCACGCGCGTCCCCTTCGGCGAGTATGTGCTGCTGGAGGCCGCTGGCGGCGCCTCCGCGGCACAGCGTTCGCTGTTCGTGCGGTGGCTGGAGTCAGAACTCGCCCGGCGCTGAGCCCGCAGTCGGCCCCGCTGTAGTCCCACGGGACCGAGTCCGTGCGCCCCGACGCCCGGGCTCGCCAGGCTAAGTCCTGCTGCCCAGCAGGTTGGCGGTGAAGTTCGGCACCGGCACCCCCTCCTCGACGATCTCGAACACGCGCTCGTAGCCGGTGTGACTGATCTTCCAGTCCTCGCCCACCTTGGCATAGCGGTCGCGGTAGAAGGCCGCACCCCGCACGATGCGCTGCTGGATGCGGTTGTAGTACCAGTCCGAGAGGTACCACAGTCCGGTCGCCCTGTCGGGACCGGTGAGGTCAATCTCGGGGTGGTGGCAATTGTGGTTGATGACCACGTCGGGCGTGACCGAGGCGGCCAGGTACCCCAGCAGCTTCTCCTTTCCCGTGATGGTGACGTCGTAGCTGCCCCCCAGGAAACGCGCGGTCACCTCGTCCGTGAAGAGAGCCGCCAGGCTCTTCATGTCGCCCGTGTCCATCGCGCGCAGGTAGCGGTATTTGACGCGCTTGATCTGCTCCATCTCCACCAGGTCGTTCGGGGTCATCGCCTCTCCTGTCTGCATGCTTGAAGGCCTCCCCGCGGGGAGGCGAGCCGCATCGTCGCATACGGCGGGTGGCGGATTCCTGACCCGAACAGCCGAGGCGGCGGGCAGATTCATTCTTAAGTAAGGGAATCGGCGGGTCCATGGGCACCGCCCGGGTCGCCCTGGGACTCCCCCCACGCCCTCGCCCCCATGCGACGCTGGCGTAGCCCCGACAGGGCCGCGCATAATGCGGCCCAGCTGGTGCTTTCGTTACCCGACTAAGAAGACCTGAACCACGGGTGGCTGCCTCACGGCCTGTTGGGGAGTGCTCGCTTGACGAAGTCTGCGGGGTGCTTCGGGACGGTGTCCGCGGCAGGGGCGCGCGCCTGCTGCTGCCCGCTTCCGCACTCCGTACCCGAATTTTCCGTTCCGCGCTCTGACCAGATTAGGGGGCGCTGCGGCCCGCCCCCCCCGAGAGCGCCGCTGCCATGACGGAGGACAGGGCAGCATGGTTCAAGCGGCTGTTCGATGAGCATGGCAGCGCTTTGGAAAGGTATCTTTGGCGCTACCTGGGAAATGACGCGGACGCGTGCGAGTTGGCTCAGGAGACCTTGCTGAGGATGTGGCAGGTCAAGGACATCGGCGAGATCCGCGAGCCCCGGTCGTACATGTTCACGATCGCCCGGCACTTGGCCGACGCGCGCATCGCGGACCGCGGCCGCGAGCGCAACAGCGTGGATGCGAGCGATCCGGCGGTGGAACCGGACCTGCCGAGGCATCCGGACCCGGTCGAAGAGGTCGTCGCGGACCAGGAACTGAAGAAGTTGCGCCGGGCCTTCGCGCGGCTGCCGCGCAACGTGCGGACCGCTTACCTGCTGCAGGTCGGACACGGCCTGAGCTACGAAGAGATCGCCCGGCACCTGGGTGTCACCCCGCACGCGGTCAAGAAGTACCTGCAGCAGGTGATACCGCTGCTGCAGAAGTACACGTACGAGGACGAGAACGAGGTCGCATGACGAAGGACGAGCGCGAGACCCTCGCCAGGGAGGCGGCCGAATGGCTCATCGCCAATCGCGACGAGCCGGATCCGGCGCGTCAGGCGGCCTTCGTCGCCTGGCTGAAGATCTCGCCGGCGCATGCGCAGGCGTATTCGGACGCACTGAAGATGGCGGGCGACCTGCGCCGCATCCTGCCGCAGCCCCTGCCCTCCATCGAGAGGCTGCTGGAGCCGGAGCCCAACGTCACGACCCTTGCGCCGCGGAGCGCGCGCCGCTGGCCCTATGCCCTGGCCGCGGCCGTGGTCCCCCTGGTGGCCCTGCTGTCGGTGTGGATAAGCCACCGCCCGGCGGCGCCGGTCACGGTGCAGGCGGGTGAGCATTTCGCGACGGGGCACGGTCAGCAGCTGGCGCAGCGCCTCGCCGACGGCTCGGTGCTGCACCTGAACACCGACACCGCGGTGACGGTGCGCTATCAGCCCGCGAGCCGCCGCGTCGAGCTGGAACGTGGGCAGGTCATCTTCGAGGTCGTGCACGATGCCGCGCGCCCCTTCCAGGTGATCGCAGGCCGGGCGCAGGTCACGGCGGTCGGCACGCAGTTCGACGTGTACCTGCAGAACGAGGCCACCACCGTGGTCACGGTGCTCGAGGGCAAGGTCACGGTGGGCACCTCGATCAGCGACGCGCGCGCACCGCTGCTCGTCGGGGCCGGCGAGCAGGTGCGCGTGGTGCGCGGCGTCCTGCCGGCGGAACCCAGCGCGGTGGATCCCTCGCGCAGCACCGCGTGGCTGCGCCGCCAGATCTCCTTTCGCCACGAGCCGCTGGCGCAGGTGGTCACGGAGTTCAACCGCTACGCCAGCACGCCGATCCAGATCGATTCAAAGACCCTCGGTGACATGCCGGTGAGCGGCGTGTTCAACGTCGACGACACCGAATCGATGATTGCCTTCCTGCGTAGCCTGCCCGGCGTCGAGGTGGAGATCAGCGCCGGCAGCATCCGGGTGTCCGCAGACTGACCCCCCATGCGGCCACGCAGCCTCGCCTGCCTGGTCGTTGCGCTGTGTGGCGCCTGCTCGGCATGGGCAGCGGTGCCGGCGCCGACCCTGCCGGCCCTGGCGGCCGACATCGAGCCGCAGAGCCTGGCGGGTGCGCTGAGTGCCTTCGCGGCGGCGACCGGATTCAACGTGCCCTGGCCGCCGGAGGCCGATGCCCTGCATTCCCCCGGCGCACTGGCCGGCTCGCCGCCGGCCAGTGCGCTGCGGCAGCTGCTGCACTGCACCGGGCTGAGGTTCGAGTTCCTGAACGCGCGCACGGTGTCCATCCGGCCCGCCAGCACGCCCGATCCGGCCTGCCGCGAGGATCCGGGGCAGGCGCTGCCGCTCGCCGAGGTCACCGTCACCACCACGCGCTGGGAGCAGCGCGTGATGGAGGCACCGCTCGACAAGGTCGAGTGGGACGCTGCCCGGGCGGAAGCCTCGGGCGTCAAGGGAATCGCCGACATCGCCGCCCTGAATCCCGGCGTCAGCTTCGACTTCTTCTCCAGCGTCGGCAGCGGCATCTTCACCGACCTCGTCATCCGCGGGGTGTCGGACCGGCATGGCAGCGCGACCGGGATCTACTTCGACGATATCCCGCTGCCGGCCGCGCGCAGCAACACCTTCGGCCGCGCGCTGCCGCCGTTCTTCGACATGAGCAAGTTCGAGATCCTGCGCGGGCCGCAGGGCACCCTGCTCGGCGGCAACACGCAGGGGGGCGCGGTGCGCTTCACGCCCAACGAGCCGAGCCTGGCTGCCTTCTCCGGGGTGGCACGCGCGGAGTGGGCGGTGTCCGAGCTGGGCAAGCCCAGCTACGAAGTGGGCGCGGCCGCCGGGGGCCCGCTGGTGCCGGCCGTGCTGGGATTCCGCATCAGCGCCTGGCAACGCTCCGATGGAGGCTACGTGAACCGGGTCGATGCGCTGCCGGACTTCACCGCGCCCTACCCCGTCGTGGAGGCCAACTCCAACCGCACCACGACCCAGAGCGTGCGCGTCGCGCTCACCTGGGCACCGCTGTCCACCCTGCAGCTGACGCCGTCCTTCAGCTACGTGTCGAGTCATGCGCCGGATTCGCCGGCGTTCTTCACCTACATCTCCAACCCCGGCGCCGGCGAACTCAACAACGGCAGCCTGATCGCGCAGCCCTTCGATGACACCTACTACATCGGCTCGCTGCGCCTGATCGCGGACCTGGGCGCCGAGCAGCTCGACAGCCGCACCTCCTACTACCACCGCACGGGCGACCTGACCGTGGACGACACCGAATCGGCCAAGTGGGGGGGATGGGGCAATCCGCTGGGTGACGCATTTCCCACGGAGCCCGGCAACGTGGTCGCGACCACGACCGCGCTGCGCCAGAGCGTGTTCTCGCAGGAGATCCGCGTCAGCTCGCCGGAGGATGGCAGCGCCACGACCTGGACCGCCGGCCTCTCGTACTACCGCACCGAGGACCTCGAGGCCTACCGCGTCACCGCTGCCGCGATCAGGATCCCGCTCGCCCCCGGCATCGAGTACGCAGGCCCGCTGGATGCCGCCAATTCCACGCCGATGCTCCAGACCCAGCTGGGTCTGTTCGCCCGCGCCTCGCACTGGCTGTCGCAGCACTTCAAGCTCGACGGCGGGCTGCGGCTCGAGCGCGAAGACTACGAGGCGTACCAGACCGAGCCGGTCGCCTTCGTCACCGTGCCCGCACCGCCGACCCGCTACCACCCGGCCAGTGGCCGCAACACCGTGGCCGCACCCCGGCTGTCGCTCGTGTACGCATCGGACCGCGACCACCAGTACTACGTACTCGCCGCGCGGGGCTACTCGCCGGCGGGGGTCGACGCCGCGCTGCCGACCTGCTTCGAGAACCTGGCCGCCTACCCGACCGACACGGTGTGGAGCTACGCCCTGGGGGCCGACCTGGCCTTCCCCGCACAGCACCTCGCCCTGACGGCCACCGTGTTCGATGCCAACTGGAACAACGGCCCGGCGCTGGCCACCAACTGCCTCGTGACCCACATCCCCGGCAGCGCCGTCAGCCGCGGATTCGAGCTCGAGGGCAGGGGAACGGTGGGCGGCGTCCTGGGGCGCCTGGAGGTCAGCTACGTCGACGCACACTACACGCAGACCAGCTACCAGGACGGCCGCGTGATCGTCAACGAAGGCGATGCTCTGGGCACGCCGCCTCTGGTCGCATCACCCTGGAATGTGCTCGCCTCGCTCGAGGACACCCTGGCGCTCAGCGGCGGTGCCAGCCTTACGCTGCGCGCCGAGGATGCCTTCCACAGCCGCAACCCGGGGCCTTTTTACACGCAGATCCCGCAGCCGGATGGCGCGCCGCAGGACCTGTATGCGCCGGGCCTCGACTCCAATCCGTCCGTCAACCTCCTCAACCTGCGCGTGACCCTCGACCTGCGCGGGCCGAGCCCGGTGCCCCAGCTGTGCCACTGCAGCGCCGATGCGACGCAGGGCCTGGCGCTGTCGCTGTTCCTCAACAATGCGCTCGACTCGCAGCCCACGCTCCTGAAGCGCAACAAGGGTGCGGACAACGTCAGCAACCTCTTCTACGCCACGACCTTCCGGCCGCGCACCGTGGGGCTGGCGGGAACCTGGCGCTTCTAGCGCCCGGCCGACCGGCGCGCGCCGCTAGCGACACTCGCGCAGCGCGGGGGTTGCATCGCAGGCCAGTGCCCTCTGCGCCGCGAGCGCCAGGATCGCGTGTCCGGCCGCCGTCGGGTGGATGCCGTCCCAGAACAGGTAACGCTGCGGGTGCGCGCACACCGGGTCCACGGTCGTGAAGAAGGCCAGGCAGGCATCGGTCACGTCCTCCAGGCCGAACGCGCCCGGCTGGGCGATGACCTGGTTCAAGAGCGCGTCGACGTCGAAGGGGACGAGGCGGATGCCCGGCAGCGCCGCAAGCTCCGCCAATCCCTGCGCAAGGCCTGCGTTGTAGGCTGCGCTGAGCTGCGCGGCGGCCCCCATCGCCGCGGGTCCCAGGGCGCGCACCGCCGGGGTCTCGCTCAGGTCCGGGAGGTTGGGAATGAGGAAGGTGCGCGCGCCGGCGGACCACAGCAGCTGCACGTTGCCGGCGACCGCCTCGATCGCCTCCTGCAGGATCTGCGCGCTGGCCGCCCCGGTGGGGTCGACGCTCAGCGCGCCGAGCGCGTCGTCGAGGTCGTTGGCGCCGATCCAGATCACGTACGTCGCCCCGACGCGCGCGTGGCCATGAACATCCCCGAGGTAGAGCGCCACCTGCGTGCCCAGGTCATAGGCGGAGAAGGTGGCCGCAGCGGGCCGCGCGCGCGCCCGGCCGACGGCGTAGTTGGTGAACTCGCCCGGGCGCGCCAGCGCGGGCATCCCGCTCGGGGGCGCGTCCAGGTCGAACGCCAGGCGCTCCGCCCAGGTGCGGCCATTGCTGAAGTGATGGCCCGGCCCGATGTCGTAGGGGGCATCCGGGATCGGTGCAAACGGCGCCGTTGAAGTCTGCCCGAAGGCGATGAAGTAGTTGCCCGGATCCGAGAGGCTGTCCCCGAAGATCACGAGGGGCCCCTGCTCGAGGGCGGCGGCGGGCAGGCTCGCCAGGGCCAGCAGCGCCAGGAGCAGCATCGGCAAGGGTGAACGCGCAGACAGGGACATGAGGAATCTCCCGGGGAGGTGGGCGATGGCCGCCGCGGGATGCGCCGGCTCCTGCGACTGGGAGCGATCCGCGGGTGATTCGGGTACGGCAGGGCCGGGGCCGGCCGGAGGTACCCGATTCCGCAGCGTCGTGCTCTGACTCGACAAGCGTGCACGCTGCACCGCATTGCCACCCTGGGAGCCGAAACGTGACCATCCGCACCGTCTTTCCTGAACCGACCCCCCGGAGGCTGGCGGCGCGCGCCTGCCTGTGCCTCGTGTTCGCCGGCGGCCTGCTCGGTGGCTGCGTGCCCGTGCCCTTCCGGCCGTCGGCCGCGGTCACTCAAACCGCCGTCATGCCGCAGGACGATGCGCCGCGGTTGGAGGCTGCATCCGCACGGAGCGAGGCGCAGTCGGTCGCCCGCACCATCCAGAGGAACGATACCCGCATCACCCTGGTCAGCCTGGCGACCCTGGCCTCTGCGGGCGGCAGCCCCCGCGTCACGCTGGATGAGGCGGCATCTGCGGCAGGCGCGGGCCAGGTGTCCGCGGCGGCCGACTACCTCCTCACCGTCGGCGTGCCCGTCCATCGCGAGCTGCACGACACGGGGGCGGCGGCGCCCTTCCTGTTCATGCCGTCGATCGTGGGGTACGAAAAGATCCAGAGCGAGGAGATCCTGCCGGCCCTGCTGGTGGACCTGAAGCACCCGGAGGCGCCGCAGGTGCTGTGCGCTTCGAGCACCTACTCCGAAGTCATGACGGGACTCGTCTACGGGGTCATGACGATCGCGATGCCGGAACGGGGACTGCGCGAGTCGCTGGCCCGGGAAGTGACGCATGCCATGACGGTCGCGCACCCGGAAGGCGAGATCCGCCTGCTGGTGCTCAGCCAGGTGGCCAAACCACTGGACCCGAAGATGCCGCCTGCGAAGGCCGCACTTGCAGCCATCCCCGCCGGGTGCCGCCAGCCGCCCGCCAGCGCCATGACCGCAGCCGTTCACTAGAGACAAGGACAGGATGGCGGGTCACGGACGACCCTGCATCCGCAACGGCGCTGCATGGCCCTTCAAAACGCGTGTCCAGCCACCTAACATGTCCGGGCGGGTCCAGGTATCGAGCAGGGCACGTCAAGATGCCCGGGGTAACTGTGAGCGGTCCTCTCGCGCCATCGCGCCGTGACCTCGCGGCGAGCATGTCCCGGGGCTTCAGCCGGGTGTTCCTGTGCGCCTGCACGGCCGCCTTCCTGTGGAGCCTGCCGGTGCAATCCGCGCGCGCCCAGGAAGCGACGCTCTCGCACCCCATCCCCGCCCAGCCGGTCGACACCGCGCTGTCCGAGTTCTCCCTGCAGACCGGCATCCAGACCGCCTACCCGTCGGACTTGCTGAAGAACCAGACCAGCCAGGCGGTGCCGGCGGGTCTTGCGCCCACTCCCGCGCTGCGACAGCTGCTGGGAGGCACGGGGCTGTGGTTTGACTACCTGAACCCGCGCATCGTGCGCATTCGTCCCGCCACCGCGCAGGACGGGCAGGATCCGGACGCGGCCGCGCAGCTCGAGGTCGTCTACATCACGGCGGACAAGATCCCCAAGCCACCCCACGTTGCGCCGCCGACGCCGGAAGAGGCGCGCAAGATGGAACTCGCCAACGAGCAGCTGGAGGAGCACATCCGCAACGCCCACTTGCTCTACGGCAACGCGGCACTGGATAGCTACGTGCAGGGCGTGACGGAACGCCTGCTCGCCACCGACGGAACCGACCCCTCCCGGGTGCATGCCCGCGTCATCCGCGGAGCCGATGCCAACGCCTTCAGCCTCTCGAACGGTTCGATCTACGTGACCACCGGGCTGCTGACGACGCTGCGGGACGAATCGGAGCTTGCCGCGGTGCTGGGCCACGAGACCACCCACTACACCAATGCCCACGTGCTGCGCGGCATGCGCGAGCAACAGCGCACCGAGACGGCGGCGCACACCGCCGGCGCCATCCTCGGCGTGCTGCTGGCCGCGGTGGCACAGCACTACGCCGGCAAGAGCCCGACCTCCGTGCCGAGCAGCCTGGTGTCCATCCCGAACGACTCGATGCAAATCTGGGCGCGCGCGATCGCCAGCGGCTACTCGCGCGACCTCGAGCGCGAGGCCGATGCCGGCGGCATACGGCGCATGATCGCCGGCGGCTACGATGCCAGCGGTGCCCTGTCCGCCTTGCAGCGGCTGTCGGAACAGGCCCCCGCGGGCGGCGGCACCGTGTATGCCTCGCACCCCAAGATGACCGAGCGCATGGCCCGTTATCGCCAGGCCATCGCCGGGGAACTGGCCGCCTCGGTCGCGACCGGGCGCGAGATCCGGAGCGCCGAGTACCAGGCGCAGATTGCTGCACTGCCGCTGGACCAAGTGACGGTCCTCCTGGATGCCGGTGCGCTCGACCGCGCGGAGGCACAGGTGCGCGCCGTCATCGCCCGGGCCGACAGCGGCCGAGCCGCGTTCCTGCAGGGGGAGATTTCGCGCGCCCGCATCCCGCAGACCGATGCCACCCGGCTCGCGGCCCTGGCGGCCTACGAACGCGCGATGGCACTGCCCGACCCACCGCCGGCGGCATTCCGCGAGGCCGGACTGCTGCACCGGCTGCGCGGCGAGACTGCGGCGGCAGCCGTGGCCTTCCAGGGCTACCTCGCGCATGCGCCAGAGGCCGCCGATGCACCGTTGGTACATCGCTACCTCGACGCGCGCGCCAGCGCTTCTCAGACCTCAGGCGACCCCAAATGAGACCCATCCATCCGCGCTGGCTGCTGGCCCTGGGCGGCCTCATCGCCGCCTCCGCCCTCGCCTACTACGGCCAGCCCTACTACGAGTTCGGCACACCGCGCGCGCAGATTCTGAGCACCGTCCAGACCATCGGCGTGATGCCCCTGAGCGTCCCCGACGATCTGCCGGACCAGGAGGCGGTCACCGCCCGCTACGAGGCCGAGATCGTCAGGCGCTTGCAGTCCGCGGGCTTCACGGTGGTGGCGCCGGCCGTGATGCGCGAGATCCAGCAGCAGATCCGCACCACGCTCGGCGGCATGTATGACCCGATCACCGGGCAGCCCCTCAAGGAGAAGTTCGACGCCTTCAACGAGTTCAGCACCAACGAGTACCTGGCTGCGCACAAGGTGGATGCGATCCTGCGGCCCCTGATCCGGGTGCGCCCGGCCCGCTTCGCCGGTAACACCGCGCAATGGGATGGCGCCAGCGACAGCAGCAGTGGCCGCTCGAGCATGGGTAACTTCATGTCGGCTCTCGCCGGCGCCCAGCTCAGCGGCCACGTGCGTGCATTGTCATTCGTCGTGCGCCTGAGCGATGCCGGTGGCAAGGTCCTCTACACGGCCGCGGGCGGGATCCAGCTGCTCGGCTACGCGCGCGTGGAGGTCCACGGCCTGCTCACGTCCACGAAGCAGCTCGACGTCGATCCGAAGTCGATCATGACCGACCCGGCCCGCGATGCGCGCGCCCTCTCGCTCGCGCTCGATCCGCTGCTGCTGGGGACCGAGGCGCACCCGGCCGACATCCCGAGCCCGCCCCTCGCCCCCGCCAGCGCTAAGGCGGCGGCGCAGCCAGGCGCGCCGCTGCCGGCGCGCTACCCGCGGCTTACCCTCGCACCGCTGGAGCTCGCAGACATTCCGCAGCGCGATGCGGTGCGCGCGCGTTACGCGGATGCACTCACCGCGCAACTCACGCGGCTCGGCTTCCAGGTGCTGAACAGCGATGAGTTCGGGCGCAGGTGGGAGGCGGAGCGCGCCGCCTCCGGCGGCTACTACGATCCGCTCACGGGGCGCCCCGACAAGGCCAAGATCGACGCCGCGCGGGCACGCGTGCTGCAGGGGCTGCCGGAGGGATCGCGGCCGGATGCAGTGGTCGTGGCCCGGGTGGTGACGCGGGCGGTCCCCTACAGCGCGGGCACCGCGGAATGGGATGGGGTGACGCAACCGGTCGAGACCACCGGCCGCAGCCCGTCCCTGTTCGATGCCGAGCGGAACCGGGGCGGACACCTCAGCGCGAACTCGCTGGTACTGGCCATCGTCGATGCGGCCGGCGTGAAGCTCTTCGATGGTGTCGGTGGCATTGAGCTCACCGAACTCGTCGAAGACGGCCGACCGGTTCCGCTGAGCGCGAATCGACTGTTCGCCGAGCCGGCCTGGGACCGGCGGGCCGTGGAGATCGCGCTGGCGCCGCTCGCGCCTGCGGCGCCGTCCGGCGCGCCGCGCTAAATCCGGCCCGCCGGCGGCGTACCATCCCGCGGGGCTGGCACATTCGGGGAAGAACCGTGAACGACGCGTTGCGACTCAGCTGCATGCCGGTCCTGACCGCATCGACCGCACCGGCTGGGCCAACCACAGCAGCGTGCCGAAGAACTATGCCTGCCGCTGTTCTGGTTGCACGGCATCCGGGCACCGGTTCAGCGCTCGGCTGCCCTCTTCGACTCCTCGCGGCATGGCCCGGTGATCTTGGCTGCACGATCGTCGCTGGCGCCGGAACGGCGGCCCCCGAGGCCGTTCCACCTCGGGGGCCGCCACGGTTCCGCACCCGATCAGGCTAAGGCACCGCGACTTCACCGATAGCGCACTGGCTGGCGGCCAGCAGCATCCCGTTGGGCAGGCTGCCGATCGCCTGCAGCGGCTGGCTGATCGCGACGTGAGTGCCCGCCGGCGGGCCGAAATATTTTCCCGAAGCGCTGCTGACCACGACGGTGGTGACCGTGCCATCGGCGGTGATCTTGCGGATGGCGCCCCAGTTGTCGCCGTAGGAGCTGCTGCCGTTGGCCGCGGAGGCCTGGTCGAGCACGTAGATGCTGCCGGCGGGCCCGATGGCAAGGCCGTGGATGTCGTAGAAGAGCGCGGCGGTGCCCTGGCCATCGGCCCAGCCATTGCTCGTGCCACCGGCGAGGGTCGTGACCGTGCCGTCCGCGGTCACCTTGCGCACTTGCATGGCGGCGTGGTCGGCCAGATAGGTGGTGCCTGCGGCGTCCACCACCGCGTACTGCGGGTTCAGGAACTGGGCCGCCGCCCCCACGCCATCGACGCTGCCCTGCTGCGTGTTCGAACCGGCCAGGGTGCTCGTCACCCCGGTGGGGCTCACCTTGCGCACCACGTGGTTGGCGTAGTCGGCCACGTACGAGGTGCCATCCGGGGCCACGCCGAGCCCCCACTGCGAGAAGCGCGCGACCCCGCCCGTGCCATCCACGTAGCCCTGTTCCGCGGTCGCAGGGCCGGCGAGCGTCGTGACCACGCCGGCAGGCGTCACACGGCGGACGTTAGAGGTCTCGGACACGTACAGGTTGCCGTTGGCGTCGATGCCGCCGAGGATCTCGTTGCCGGTGAACTGCGCCGCGGTCCCGGTGCCGTCCTGATAACCGTACACGCCGTACTGGCCCGCCACCGTCGTCACGACCCCGGCGGGGGTGATCTTGTTGATGACCCCGAAATACCAGCTGAGGGTGTATATGTTGCCGGCCGTGTCGGTGGCAATGCTCGAGGGCACCGCCAGACTGGCGGCGCTGCCGGTGCCGTTCTGGTCGGGATGCCCGCTCGGGCAGGTGGTCTGCCCGGCCAGGGCGGTGAACCCCGAGCCGCCGCCCGAACAGCTCACCTGCACCGTGGAGACATCGGCGCTGCCCACGGTGCCACTGCCGTTGGCGACCGTGCAGTTGAGGCCGGCCGGCTGCGTCTGCACCGTCACCTGGTAGGCCGCACCGGAGGCGACCAGCGCGGGCAGGCTGAAGGCCGTCGCGTTCGCCGGCGGGCTCACCGTGTCCGCGCCGTTGGCGAGCACCAGGCCCGCTGCGGTCAGTCCGGAGATGGTGCCCCCCACGTGGTAACTCGCCGCCGCGCAGCTGACCGCCACCGAGCTGACATCCGACCCAGCCATGGTCCCCGAGCCGGCGGCGACAGTGCAGTTGAGGCCGGCCGGCTGCGCGCGGACGGTGACGCTGTAGGGCACGCCGCTGGCAACGGTCGAGGGGAAGGTGAACGTCGTGGCGCCTGCGGAGGGACTGACCGAGTCGGCCCCGTTGGCGAGCGTCAGTCCCGCGGCGGTGAGCCCGCTGATGGTGCCGCCGAGATGGAACTTCGCGGTGATGCAGGTGACCTGCACGCTGATGGCCGTGCCGTTCGCCGTGCCGCTGCCATTGGCCACGGTGCACGTCGCGTTGGCGGGCTGCGCGGCGACGGTCACCGCGTACGCGGAGCCGGAACTGACCTGCGTCGGGAAGGAGAACGCGGTGGCACCGGCGGCCACGTTCAGGCGGTCTGCACCGTTGGCGAGTGTCAGCCCGCCCGTGGACAGCCCGCTGATCGTGCCTGCAACGGTTTGGGCTGGGGGAACGGAGCTGCCGCTGCCGTCCCACCAGCAGGCTGCCAGCGCGGCACAACCGCTCAGCGCCACGAGCATACGAAGGCAGGTCAGGAGACATCGCTTGGAAAACATGGCCGGTCCTCACGGGTCGCTGCCGAATGCCCGCCGGCACGGCGCCGGAAGTACATCGGACGAAGCTCACCCGGGGAGGACGTACGCAAAGCCGGGCGAAATCCGGACAGCCCGGAAAGCGCTCAGTGCAGGAAGAGGATGCGCGGGGGCGGGTCGATGCCCAGCACCCGGTGCCAGGCGGCGCGGGTGGCCGCAAGGTCGATGGCTGGCGGCCTCCCGGCCGTGGCATCCAGCTCGGCCCCGAGCAACGCCAGATCCAGCCGGGCGAGGTGCCCCGCCGGCAGGGCCGCGGCATAGGCGGCGGCCGCCGTGTCGAATTCGCGGCGGCGGACCGCATCCGCGGGGGCCGCCGCGGCGGCGGACCACGCCAGCAGCGCCGCGCAGCGCAATGCCGGTGGTGTCTGCGCTCCCGGGCTGGTATCCAGCTGCGTGCACGCCTTCGCACGCAGCGCGAGCGCGGCTTCTGGCTCGCCGGCGACGCGCAGCAGGTTGGCCTGCGAGTCCAGGATGTCCGGCCAGTAGGTGCTCTGCAGGAACCCGGGCAGCTGCTCGCCCAGCGTGTAGGCGGCCTGCATCTCCTGCTTCGCCGCCATCACGTGGTTCTGGCCGAGCAGGCTCTCGGCCACCACGCGCTGCGTGGGCGGCTCGATCTTCGTGTTGTGCGCTTCGAAGTAGCCGCGCGCGGCGCGTGCCAGGGGTTCGGCCTCCGCGTACCGGGCGGCCTGCTGCAGGCGCTGCGCCAGGATGAGCTGCTCCCTTGCGATGAGCTCGGCGTCGGGCTGCGGTGCGGCCTGGGCCCGCGCCAGGGTCACGCGCGCCACGGCGATGGCCTCGTCGTAGTGCCCGAGCGCGGCCAGGACGTTCGACCACAGCTGGCGCGCGGGGAACACCAGCGCGTGTTGGCCGAGTACGCGCTCCTCCTCGCTCACCAGCTGCGCGACCGCGGGCAGTGCCGCGGCGTAGTCGCCGGAGTAGTAGATGGCACGCGCCAGGAGCAGGCGGTAAATCAGACGATCAACGATGCCGTAGCCGGCAGGTCCGTTGGATGCGGCCACCGCCTCCGACAGCGTGCGGCGCGCGGCCGTGTACTCCCCGAGGTTGGTCTGCGCCTCCCCCAGGATCACCTTCACCCGCAGGCGCCGCAGGGCATCGTTCGCCGGATCCTCCCCGGGGGGCTGGGCGAGGGCCTCGTTGGCGATGGCCACCGCGTCCTGCAGCTCGTTGTTCTCGAGGCTGATGAAGGCAAGCTTCTCGCGGGCGCCCACCGCCCAGCGATGCCGAGGGCCATAGAGTGCCCGGCCGCGCGCGAGCACCGCATGCAGGTCCGCGCGCGCCGGCTGCCACTGGCTCTGATCCATGTAGACGATGCCGCGCCGGAACAGCGCCTCGAGCGCCGGGCGGCTGTCGGCGAGGCCGAGCGCCGCGAAACCTGCGAGCGCGCGCTGCAGGTGCGACATGGCCGCGGCGTTATCGCCCATCTCGTTGAAGATGTCCCCGAGCTCACTGTGCAGTTCCGCGAGCGCCCGCGGCTGCGCAGCCATCTCGGTGTCGACGCGCTCCGAGCCCCGTGCCAGCAGTTCCTTGGCGGTGAGCTCATGCCCTTCCGACACAGTGGGGGTGCTGCTGCGGAACAGGCCCAGCAGGAAGTGCTGGATCGCCTCCGCGCGTTGCGCCTGCGCCAGGGCCGTGCGTGCCTGCCACTGCGTGGCGGCGATCCCGGCGCTGATCGCGAGCAGCAGCGCGGCCCCGGCCAGCAACGGCCAGCGCCGCCGGCGCGCGAAGCAGCGCAGCCGATAGGCCGCCCCCGAGCCATGCGCCGGCACCGGCTCGTGTCGCGCCAGGTGCCCGAGGTCGGCGGCGAGTGCACCCACATCCGGGTAGCGGTCCAGGGGTGACTTCGCAAGACAACGCGCAACGATCGACCCCAGCTCACCGCGCAGCCTGCGAGTCAGCTGCGCCATCGTGGTGGCGCGCGCGTCGGCCGCCGCCGTGCTGGCCGCATCGGCGAGCGGGCTGATGCGGGTGGCGAGGAGCGCCGCGTGCAGCGACGGGCTTTCGCGCGTCAACGAATACGGCTTGGCGCCGCTCAACAGCTCGTACAGCACGATGCCCAGGGAATACACGTCGCTGGTGGCGCCGAGGGGCTGGTTCGCCAGCTGCTCGGGGGAGGCGCAGTCGGGGGTCATCGCCTCGTGAGGCGCCTCCGCCGGGGCGGGCGGTGCCGCATCGGACAGCAGGTTCGCCACGCCGAAATCCAGCAGCTTCACCTGGCCGTGGGCGGTGACCAGGATGTTCGACGGCTTCAGATCGCGGTGGATGACCAGGCGAGAGTGCGCAAAGCCGACCGCGTCCAGCACCTGGCCGAAGAGCGCCAGTCGCGCATCGATGCCCAGGCGGTGCTCGTCGCAGTAGCGCGTGAGGGGAACCCCGTCGATCCACTCCATGGCAAGGAACGCCACGCCTTCGCCGGTGACGCCGGCGTCGTAAAGGCGCGCGATCCGCTCGTGTTCGAGGCCGGCGAGCAGGTCGCGCTCGCGTGCAAAGCGACTGCTGGCTGCCGCGGCCGGCTCCAGCCCCAGGTACGGGATCTTCAGCGCCACCTGACGGATGACCTTGGCGGTCTGCTCCGCGAGCCACACCTGCGCCATGCCGCCCTGCCCCAGCGGCCGAACCAGGCAGTAGTCCCCGATGAGCGTGCCGGCGCAGAGGCCGGAGGCAGGACTGGCCAGCGCGCTCGCGAACACGCGCGCGGCCGCGCCGCGATCCAACGGATTGGCGGCCCCGGAGGGCTGGGCGCGCCCGTCGCCCGCCGGATCGGCCATCCCGGCCAGCAGGCGACGCATGAGTGCCGCCTGCGCGGGCCTCCCGTGCTCGAGTGCGGAGAGCCATGCCGCGCGCTCCGGCGCCGGCAGCCCCAGGACCTCGTCCAGCAACTGCCAGGCGGCAGCCCAGTCCGGAGGCGAGGCAGACGGTGGATCGCTCATGCAGCTACGTACGGGATCGCGCGACAGTTGCGGACAGTCAGCCCGCGGAGCGCAGCTGCGCGAGCATGAACAAGCGCGCCTTTTCCCAGTGGCGGCGCACCGTGCGGTCAGTCACCCCGAGTGCCTCGGCGATCTCGGCATCCGAATAGCCGCCGAAGTAGCGCATCTCCACAATGTCAGCGGCGAGGGGCTCGATGCCCTCCAGCTCTGCCAGCAGACGCTCGACGTCGAGCACCGAGCCGATGTCGGTCTCCATCGCCTCGACACTGGTGGTCAGCAGCTGCTCCATGGCGCCGCCCCCGTGGCGCTGGGACTGCCGCCGGCGCGCGAAATCGATGACGATGCGACGCATGACCTTGGCTGCGTACGCATAGAAGTGCCGGCGGTTCTCAAACAGCGCGCCGTCGACTTTCGCCAGGTTGAGGTAGCCCTCCAGCACCAGGACGCGGGTGTCCAGGAGCGTGTCGCGGCGGTGGGCGCGCAGGTGCGCGCGGGCGATCTTACACAGCTCCGGATACAGCATCCGGTAGGCGCGTTCGGCAGCGGCCCGATCACCGCCATGCGCGGCGCGCAGCTGCTCGGTGAGGGAATCGCCTGCGGTGCTTTCCGACATGCCGTATCTAGCTCATACGGCCCGCGCCGGATCAACTCCAGACATACGAGCCAGACATAAGGCGGCCGGACTCACCGCGCGGGTCCCAACACCCGGGGCACCCGAATTTCCGGCGGTTCAGTTCGCGGGCGAGGACAGGTGCGGCCGCCGCCGGCCCGCATCATTCTGCGCGTCCGTGTCGCGCCCCCGAGTCTTCCAAATGGTCGGGGTCCGTGCCGCAGGTCCGTGATGCTGCCCCGGTATACTGCTGGGAGTGCACTGGCGCTTGGGGGACAAGATGAGGATTTCAGCCATCGTGACCTTGCTCGCTGTCGCCGCTACCGGTCCGTGGGCCCAGGCCGACAGCTCCCGACCCGCGATCGAGAGACTGCCGACGGTGACCGTGAACGGCAAAGCCCTGCCCTTTTCGGCCGGCGTCCGGGTCGGCGACATGCTTTACCTGTCGGGGCAGATCGGGCTGGGAGCGGACGACAAGCTGCCGCCCGGCATCGAGGCGCAGGCCCGCAATACGCTGGACCGCATCGGCGCGACGCTCAAGAGCGCCGGCCTCGGGTGGAAGGACGTCGTGCGCTGCGCGGTATTCCTCAATGACATGGGCAACTGGCCGGCCTTCAACGCGATCTATGCGAGCTACGTGGACCCGGCGCACCTGCCGGCACGCAGTGCATTGGGCTCCACCGGCCTGGCGCTGGGTGCGCTGGTCGAGGTTCAGTGCGAGGCATACGACCCGCCGCACTGAACGCCTGAGGAAGGGGGGCGGACCCGCTGGGCTTCAGGCTTTCCGGGCCGAAGTAAGACCTGTCGAATTGCGGCGCCGCCGTTCGTCGTCCTGATGCGGGCGAAATCGCCCAAATCCCTCAGGAGAAGCGATGACCCAGTATCTGGTCGCCATTCACCACCCGGACGACTACGACCCGTCCACCGAGGATGAGGCGATGGGCCGCGATATCGATGTCCTCAACGAGGAGATGATCGCCGCCTGCGTCAGAGTCTTCGTCGGCGGTCTCTGTTCAGCCAGCGACGCGAAGTCACTGCGCAGCCGGTCCGGTGGCGCCATCATCGTCACCGACGGGCCGTACCTTGAGACCAAGGAACATGTTGGTGGTTTCTGGGTCCTGGAGGCCGGTAGTCTGGACGAAGCCCTGGAGTGGGGACGCAAGGCCGTGCTCGCCTGCCGTGCGCCGGTCGAAGTGCGTGCCTTCCACGCGATGCCGAAAGCATCGTGAAGCCCGTGTGAGGTGATCCGCCCGAGCTGCATGCTGGCCCGGCCCCTGACGGAGGGAGTCGCGGTAAATAGGTTGGCCATATGCGGTGCGGCGTCCAGCTCGTGAGCGATGTCCGTCCGCTGCTTGCAGTGGTTCATGGTTTCGGCGATTGCGATGATCTCCCGCAGACCGGGCTCGTCACGTGAACACCCGTCTGCATCCGTCTGACGCACTCCGCGAACTTCTCGAAGTCACCTTTTCGGCCGCGCGCAAAGAAAAAGCCCCCGGAATCTTGCGACTCCGGGGGCTTTTGTTTGAAGCCTGGCGGTGACCTACTCTGGCATGCCTGAAAGGCACACTACCATCGGCGCAGAGCGTTTTCACTTCCGAGTTCGGAATGGGATCGGGTGGTACCCACTCGCTATGGCCGCCAGGCAAACTGTTTGAGATTCATGCTGGCGCCCCTTACGGGACGCCAGCACGCCTCTCCAATCTGGTTCGTTTCTGCTTAGACGCCTGTCGCGTTCACGTTAATGATGGATAAATCCATCTTGCATCGATATCTAACCGACAAGCGGTCAAACCACTTGAGGTTATATGGTCAAGCCTCACGGGCAATTAGTACTGGTTAGCTGAAGCCATTACTGGCCGTACACACCCAGCCTATCAACCACGTAGTCTTCGTGGGCCCTTTAGGGGAATCGAGTTCCCAGGGAGATCTAATCTTGGGGGGGGCTTCCCGCTTAGATGCTTTCAGCGGTTATCCCGTCCACACATAGCTACCCGGCAGTGCCACTGGCGTGACAACCGGAACACCAGAGGTGTGTCCATCCCGGTCCTCTCGTACTAAGGACAGCTCACCCTCAAATCTCCAACGGCTACGGAAGATAGGGACCAAACTGTCTCACGACGTTTTGAACCCAGCTCGCGTACCACTTTAATCGGCGAACAGCCGAACCCT
>JAFEFN010000008.1 GCA_018240525.1 Pseudomonadota bacterium | reverse complement strand
TGCCCTTCTTCTCCCATCCCGCCGAGGCAAACGTCCGCTGCTTCATCGCTTACCCGTCCCGAGGGTTACTGCCCCGCTGCACACAGTATCCTTCACTCATGACTACCTGTGCAGAGCTTCCCTAGTGCCATGCATCGCAGAATAGTCGGCTTCCACTTGGACGAACACGGCGATTGGGTCGCCGAGCTCGAATGTGGTCATGACCAGCATGTACGCCATCGACCACCCTGGATAGATCGGGAGTGGACGCAGAGCGCCACTGGCCGCGCTTCGCAAATCGGGCAGGCGCTGGACTGCCGACTGTGTGAGTCCAACGGCTCGCAGCCCCGGTGAGTACGCTGCCCAATTCCTTGCTGGCGGAAACCGCGACCCCATTTGCGCCAGCAGGCGTTTGCAACTAGTCTGGAGCCAGCTCGGCCTTTGACGTGTGAAGAGAAATGCGCTACTTGACGCTCGCGCCAGATCCTGGAACCTCAGGAGCAGAGCGCATCGGAGTTCTGCTGATCAACTCGGGCACACCCGAGGCTCCGGAACCGCGCGCGGTTCGCGCCTTCCTGGCCCGCTTTCTGTCCGATCCACGCGTTGTCGAATTGCCGCGCGCCTTGTGGCTTCCCCTGCTGTGGGGCGTCATTCTGCCCTTCCGGCCGCTGCGGGTCGCACGTAAGTATAGGAATATCTGGTCGAACTCGGGATCGCCGCTGCGGGATCTGTCCGTGCGGCTGGGCAGCCAACTCGACAGCATGCTCGCGCAGCGCGTGCTGGCCCCGCTGACCGTTGAGGTAGGCATGCTCTACAGCGCGCCTGACCTGCCGCATGCGTTGCGTAAGCTGTACACGAGCGGGGCACGTCGCATCCTCGTTGTGCCCCTGTTTCCGCAGTATTGCGGCGCTACCACCGGGGCGGCATTTGACCAGGTCAGCGCCGAACTGCGTCGCTGGCGCGCACTCCCCGAGCTGCACTTCGTCTCCGACTACCATGACCATCCTGGTTATATCGAAGCGTTGCGTGCAAGCATCACAGAGCACTGGGACAAGCACGGTCGGCGTGGGCACCTGCTGATGTCGTTTCACGGCATTCCCGAACACTACGTGAAGAACGGCGACCCCTACTATGCGCAGTGCCAGACCACGGCCCGCCTGCTGGCCGACGAACTGATGCTGCGCGAAAGCGAATGGATCGTTGGATTCCAGTCGCGTTTCGGCCCAAAGGACTGGCTGCGGCCGTATACCAGCGCTGTGCTGAAAGCAATGCCCGGGCGCGGCATACGCGATGTGAACGTGGTGTGCCCCGGATTCGCGGTGGATTGCCTGGAGACCCTCGAAGAGATCGCGATCGAGAACCGCGAGATATTCATGCGCGCCGGCGGGGAGCGCTATGACTATATCCCGTCACTCAATGCCCGAGCCGACCATGCGCGCTTCATGAGCGAACTCATCACACAGCAGGGCTGGACCGGCGAGCGCAGCACCCTGTTGGCGAAGGCCACCGACTCCACGTCTCCGTAGCCGCTCCTTCCCGCCGGAGGGCTACTCCGCTATACCCAGCTGCGCGGTGAAGCCGCGCCCCGCGGGTGGACGGGGCGCTTTTGGTCATTATTGGCGCGCCATCGGCGCCGCGTATCGGCGAGGTGCGTCAGAAATGCGGCACTCAGGAAGAAACTGAGCACCGCGCCACCCGCGCCGGCCAATGCGAAGCGCAACGCCAGCAGCAAGCAGGCTCCGGGCACCAGGCCCATCGCCAGATCCGCAGGCCGTACGCCAGAACCGGTGCGACGGTGATACTCGAGAAGCACGACCCCCTCCAGCAGGAGGGCTCCCAGGGCGATGTCCGCCACGTGCGGACCCGCGAAGAACGGCAACAGCGATGGCACCGCGCCTGCCTCGATCAGCCGAAAATGAATTTTCCCCTCATGAGGGCCGCATGCCCGGGGAAGGTACAGAAATAAGTGTAGTCTCCGCCCTTCTGCAAGCCCACCGTCGAGAACGTCACCGAGGTCACCTGGCCGCCGCCGACGAGCTTGGTGGCGGCGATCATCCGCTTGTCCCCGGGGGGCTCGTAGCTGTGGGCGATGCCTGCTGCGGCACCTGCATCGAGCACCCCCTGCACGTCGGCAGTCTTGGTGAGGACCCACGTGTGGCCCATCGTCTGCGCCGGCAGCTGCCCGGTGTGTTTGAGCGTCAGTTCAACCTTCGTGCAATCCGCAGCGACCTTCAGTTCGGCTTTGTCGTACTGCAACAGGTCATTCCCGCTGATCTCCAGCTTGCACAACTTGTCGGCCGCATGAGCAGCGCCCCCGTAAACGAGTAAACCCAGGGCGAGACAACCGACTGCATAACCACGCATATTTAACTCCTAGGGAACCACGTCAAAGTCCATTAAGTCGCACGATCGAGTAATTGAGCACGCCGGCAAAACTCACCCAGAGCAGATAGGGCAACAGCAGAAGGCTGGCCAGGCGCGAACTGCGGTACGTCATGACCATGAGTGCCACTATCGACAGCCACAGCAGGATTACCTCCAGCAGTGCCCAGTCCGGTCGGTGCAGCCGGAAAAAAAGCACGCTCCACGCGATGTTGAGCAGTGCGTTGATGGCAAAGAGCGCAATGATCCGTGCCTGGAGAACGTCATTGCGCGGCGCACGGCTCCACGACAGGTAGCCAGAGATTGCAGCGAGTCCGAAGATCAGGGTCCATGCAGGGCCGAACAGCCAGTCCGGGGGCTTCCACCCGGGCAAGGCGAGGTTGTAGTACCACGGGCCGAGTTCTGTCGTGAGCGCACCCACGGCGGCGACGCCGGTGGCCGCCAGGGCGGCGGTCACCATGGGACGCCAGCGTCCATGCGTGGCCTTGGCGCTCATGGCGGTACCACACCGCACAAGTGCAGCAGGTCCTTGAAGAAGATTCGCGCGTGCGCGAGAGGCCGTGAGCGCACCAGGCGCTTGTACATGTACGCCTCCCACGTCAGGTGCTGCACGTCCGGGTCGCGGCAGAGACTGACGAAGCGTTCGCGTCGCCGGTCGCTGGAATACCAGAACCTCTGCATGATCCTCAGGACGAAGAACACCCGGCCATGCAGTCTCAGGAAGCGTTGCCGCGCGCTCCTCAGCACGCGGGCATCACCACTCGTAAGGTAGGCCTCGGCCGCCTCCGCTGCCAGCCGCCCCCCTGTCATGGCGTAGTAGATGCCCTCTCCGGAGGCTGGGGCGACCACGCCGGCGGCGTCGCCGGCCAGCACAACGTCGCGCCCGTTGTCCCAGCGCGACAATGGCCGCACGGGAATCGGCGCTCCTTCGCAGCGCATGGTCTGCGCGGCGTCCAGGCCTGCGTCGCGCCGCAGCTGCTCGACCGCGCGGCGCAGGGAGAAGCCGCGCACGGCGCTCCCGACTCCGACACTCGTGGTCTCGCCGTGTGGAAACACCCAGGCGTAGAAATCAGGCGACAGCTGGCCGCGATAGTGGATCTCGCAGCGCATGCCATCGAACCGCTCAGGCTCCGCGAGCGGCGAGCGCACGATCTCATGGTAGGCGAACACGAAGGAAGCCCGGGACGCCGCGGGGATGCACTGCCGGGCGACCCGCGAGCGGGCGCCATCCGCGCCAATGACCAGCCGGGCCTTCACGCTGCACCGACTGGCCTCATTCGCATCTTCCGTCCGGCGAAAGTGCACCACGGCGGTTCCTGACGCATCGCGACTCAGCGAGTCGAACGAACCGGTCATGCGGGTAGCCCCGGAGGCTGCAGCCCGCTCCCGCAGCCATTCGTCGAATATTTCGCGGTCGACCATTCCCACGTAGCCCCCGGTGATCGGCATGTCGACCGATCGCGCCTGCGGGGAGACCATGCGGGCCGAGGTGGCGCAGGACACCAGCAGGGAAGCCGGAATAGCAAACTCTTCGACGAGCTTCGGCGGGATGGCGCCGCCACACGGCTTGATGCGCCCGGCCCGGTCGAGCAGCAGTACACGGCGCCCGCGCTGCGCGAGCGCGGTCGCCGCTGTCGCGCCGGCTGGACCACCGCCTACCACGACGACGTCGAACACCGCCGTGTCGATGGTGTCCACCCTCATACGCGGATTTCGTGACCGTGGGAGAAGCCACCGGCCGGGCGCGCATGACTGGGTCTGGCCACGGATCTCACCGAAGCGGCGAGCAGCGCCGCCAGGAAGAACAGCAGGGCTTGCGCGCCGAATACCGCCGCGAAAGCACTCAGTGGCGAATGCGTCAGGTAGCGGCCGAGGTCGACCGCAGCGCTGCTGACAAGGCCCCCACAGGCGAAAGCGACCGCCTGCGCGCCGCCCCAGAGACCCATGCGCAGGCCCTGGCGCTCGCCACCGGCTGCCGAGGCCAGCGTCATCATCGAGGTGATGGCGGAGACGGCGAACACCCCGTTGGCGAGTCCCAGCAGGAAAACATTCCCGTAGATGGGCCACGCGGCACCGACATGCGTCGCGGTGACGAGCCCGACCAGGCCCAGGCAAGAACCCAGGCAGCCGCCGATTGTCCAGCCGCGCGGTGAACTCACCCGCCAGCGCGCCCCAAAGGTTCCCAGCGACCCGACGAGGATCATCCCAAGCAGTGCACCGCCGTGCTGCAGCGAAGTCAGGCGCGCCGACTGTGCGGGCGTCAGCTGAAGAACCGACCCCGCAAAGGGCTCGAATATCAGCTCCTGCCCGCTGTAGGCCAGCATGGAGAGGAACACGAATATCGTGAACTGGCGCGCGGCTGGCTCGCTCCACACTTGCCGTAGCGCCACGAGGAAAGCGACGCGCGCTACCGGGGAGCGGGCTGCCGCGGCTGCGGTCCGTCGATCCTCCACGCCCCAGACCGCCAGCGCGGTCACCACGAGTGCGCAGGCCGCCGCGACGAGGGTAAGGGCGAACAGGCGCGCGTGCGAATACGGCTCGAGCGCCTGACTGGCGATTGCGGTGGTGAGCACGAACCCGGCGATCATCATCACCCAGGTAATAGTGGCTGCGGCGGCCCGACGCGCCGGTTCTACCTGCTTGGTAAGCAGCACCAGCAGGGAGGTTCCCGAAGCGGCGACGCCGAGCCCAATGACGAGGAAGGATAGAAAGGAGGCAGCAATGCCGGGCGCCCGGCTGTGCTCCATCCAGGAGATGCTGGCAGCGGCTCCCACCACCCCAACCGCCAGCACGGCCATCCCACAGACTATCCAGCGCGTCAGGCCCCCTCCGGCGTCGGACCCGTGGCCGATGCGCGGGCGTGCCATCTGCACAGCGTAATGCAGCGCCACCAGCACTCCCGGTAGAACCGCCGGCAGCGCCAGCTCCACGACCATGATGCGGTTCATGGTCGAGGTCGCAAGAACCACCAGCGCACCGATGGAGGCCTGCACGAGCCCCAGTCTGGCGATCCCGAGCCAGCCCAAAGGCTTCGCGTTCATGCGCCCCACCATGAACCGGAGCGCAGGGCGAACGCACCGACCAGCATGCCGAGAACATAGAGCGTCGTGCCGGTCGCGTTGTACCAGGGCGCTCGCTCTCGCGGACTGCGGAGCAAGCGACTCATCAGCACCAGCTGCGCCAGCAGCAACAGGCTGACCAGCACCGCATGCGCGTAATTACCCCACAGGAGCAGCAGTGCAATCACGACCGCCTGCGCAAAGGCCATGACAAAGCACGCCACTCGTCCGGCCATTTCCACTCCGAGCCGCACCGGGAGCGAACCCACGCCGAGCTGGCGGTCGCCGTTCACGGACTTGAAGTCGTTGAGCGTCATGATCCCGTGCGCCCCAAGACTGTACAGGGCGGCAAGGCTCAGCACGCGGCCGTTCGGCAATGCGCCGGCTGCCATGATGGCTGCACCAGTGACCCACGGCACGCCCTCATAGCAAAGCGCCACGGCTGCATTGCCCCACCAGCCGTTCTGCTTCAGTCGTAGCGGGGGCGCGCTGTAGGCCCACGCCAGCACCAGGCCGAACACCGCGGCATACATTCCCCAGGCGCCAAGAAAGGAAGCGACCATCAAAGACAGGCCGGTCCAGAGGAGCGCGATGTACAGGCCCCATCTGCCGGGCACGCGCCCCGAAGGAATGGGACGCAAGGGTTCGTTGATGGCGTCCACGTGCCGGTCAAACCAGTCATTGACCGCCTGGCTCGTCGCACACACCAACGGTCCGGCCAGCAGCACGCCCGCGATGATCATGAGCCACCGTCCGGGTGCCACGGAGCCGTGGACGGACGGTACTGAAAGCAGCCCGCACGCGAATGCCCACATCGGCGCAAACCAGGTGATCGGCTTCAGCAGCTCAAGGATTGCGCCGGGTGCAGGATGCGACATGCCCGCCTACCCTACTCTGGACATTCTGTAGCGTCCAGTCGTCTTGACACTCTCGCAGGCGCTCTGCGACTAGTCGTCGTCCGCCAGGTCCCCCATTCCGTATCGGCGCAGCTTGGCGTACAGGCTCTGCCTCGAAAGACCGAGCATCTCGGCCGCTGTCGCCCGGTTGTCGCCAGTGATCTCCAGCGCCGCCTCGATACAGAGCCGTTCGATCACGTCGGTGGTTTCACGCACGAGATCCTTGAGCGAGACACGGCCAATCAATTCGGTGAGTTCTGCGGCAGTGCGCGGCAGCTCGCGTCCGTTGCGGACATCGCCGGTCGCGCGCTTGGCGATGTTGCGAACCGTGAAGCCCAAGCATTGCGGGTCCGCGTTCGCCACCGACACCGCAGACACCTCGACGTCTGTGCTGGACCCGTATTCTCCCCGCATGGTCGTCGCGAACAGGCGCACCGAGCCGTGCTGACGCAGATTACCCACGAGCACCCGCACGTCCACACCAGGCCGACCCAACCAACGGTCGAGTGGCTTGTCCCGCACCTGTTCGGCGGTGGCCAGCTGCGCAAGGTCAAGGAACGCACGGTTCGCGGTCAACACGTCGCCTTCGACATTGGTGATCACCAGACCGTCCGGTGAGCTCTCCAAAACCTCCAGCATCGTCGTTTGCGCGATCGAAGGTTCGGAAACGGAAGCCTCAGCGCCTACGGGCCGTATCTGCACCAGAAAATGCGACGACTCATTCTGGCGAAACAAGGACGCGGAAACGAGAAACTCCCGTTCGGTACTGCGCAGCGTGGCGTGCGCGTCCTCCGCTCGTCCGGTTGCCAGGACGCCGGCGAGGAGCGCCTCGACCGCGCGCTGCCCGGCGGCATCAAAGCCCTCGGGAAATGTGCGCCCGACCAGCCGGCGGGAGGCCGACCCCAGGATCTGCAGCGCGGCCGGATTGGCATCGACCACCTTGCGCGAGTCGGCGTCGACGATCAGTACCGCCTCCGAGGCAATCTGGAACAGCAGCCGATAGCGCGTTTCCGCGTGGCGCATGCGCGAATACTCGCGCTCCATGGACTGCTCGGCTTCCATGAGGCGCTGCTGCAGCGTCTCGATTCCGCGCAGGTCGCGTCCAAGCGCAACGATGCGCTTGTCGGCGCCCACCCGGCGGGCACGATAGAGAATCGGGACATCCGGACCGCTCTTGGCCGGATGGTTTACCTGCCGCCAGCGTGGATCGCCCGCGGTGTCCGCGTCCTCAAGCATTGCCTTGATTTTGGCGCGGCTTTCGACGGTCACGGTCTCTTCCCAAGAGCTGTTCAACCAGTCGCCGCGTACGTCCTTGAGCAGATCGTCGCTACCGAAGGCTACGTCCCGTACCACACCCTTGCGGTCGATGATGAGGGCCACGTCCGTGGCGGCCGTCAGCAGCTCGGCGGCTGACTCTGCATCCAGGTTGCCCAGCGACTTTTTGGGTGCTTTAAACTTTTTCAAACTCACTCACACCTCGAATTCCGTCGGCTCACCTGCCCACGGTACGAATACTTGTAGCGAAAACAGGCAATTCAAGCAACCTCTGAAGATGATTTCTCATGCGCGCCGTGCCCGCGCAGCAATCAATCGGTTGGCCTCCAGCGCGGCGCGGCGCCCGTCGGAGGCAGTGGCATCGGCACCGACCGCAGCGACGTACTCCGGATGGGCGACAAAGGGTGCCCCGCCCACCATGATTGACACCGCCTGGTTGCGCGAGTTCTCCCGGGCGGCGTCCAACAGCGGTTTAAGCTCCTCCATCCGCGATTCACAGCTCAGCGACAATCCAATCAAGCTGAACCAGTGCTTGCGAACGACGCTCAACAGGTCAGCGGGCCTGGATGGATGAGGATCCGATACGTCCCAGCCGGCCCGACGGAAGAACTCACCCACCATAATCAGTCCAAATGAGTGCTGCTCCCCGGGCATGGGCACCAACAGCACGCAGCGATCCGGCGCCGTTGGCTGCGCGTCGTGCAGGAAGGATGCGCTGAACTCGTGCAGGAGCTGGTGCATCCGGCACAACCCGCCCGTCACTTCAGTAAAGTCCCTGAGATCCTGCTTCCACCATTCCCCGAGCAGCCGGGCGGCCGGGGCCATCACATCCAGATATATCTTCTCCAACGGCACGCCGCGCTGCAGCAAAGCATTGAGATAGCCACTCGCAACCGAGATGTCGTGCGCCGCCACAAGGCGCGCAAATTCGGTGACTTCCGCCTGGCTGGCGGTCTCCTCGATCTCCCCCTCCGCATCGACCCCGCCGGGTGCGGACTGCAGGGCCAGCAGTAGCCGGGGAATGATTTCGCCTTCAATGGTGCGCAGCAGGCGCGCCATTGAATCCACCTTAGGTGAAGCTGCGCGCGTGCAGCGCGGGTCTAGATCGCGCTCGGCCCCTTCCCATACGGTCCCATCGGCCATGGCAATCCCCCCCCCTCAGGATTCTTTTAGATGCTGGAGCCGTAACCGGTACCGACCGGCCGAGACCTTACCAGCGCACCCGTAGCCCAAACTAGATACCTCCTTGTGTCAAGTGTCAAGTTCACTGGACGTCATGACACATTGACAGTCAGGACGAGCGGATCTAGATTCGGGGCAGTGGCCCCCGAGACCAGAGCAATGCAAAGCCGGGCACCTACCAAGGCTCGATCGCCGCTGTACAACGCGGAGCAGCGGCGCCGGCGGGATGCCTCGCGCTGGACCCTCGTCCAGGGAATCCTGGCGCCGCTGCAGTTCATCGCCTTCTTCGTAAGCCTGTGTCTGGTGCTGCGATACCTGCTGACGGGCAATGGAGAAGGCGTCGCTGCGCTCTCGGTGGTCGTCAAGACGCTATTCCTATACGCCATCATGCTGACCGGCTCCCTGTGGGAGCGCGATGTGTTCGGGCGCTACCTGTTTGCCCCGGCGTTCTTCTGGGAAGACATCGTCAGCATGGCGGTCCTCGCCCTGCACACCGCCTACCTGATCGCGCTGTTTTTTCAGCTTGGCGACGTGCGTGCGCAAATGACGATCGCACTGCTGGCGTACACCGCGTACCTCATCAATGCCGCGCAGTTCCTACTCAAGCTGCGCATGGCGCGCCTTGAAAGCCGCGCTCTTCCTGACCACTTCGGCGGACCCTTGGCGGTACGGGAGTGACAGCCGCTGCGGCCATGGTCCCCGGCTGCGACACCCGCGAGGTGCTGCGGGAGCGGGGACAGCGCGAAGTCTTCTGTGGGCTGACGGGGATCATCTGGCTACACCGTAAGATCCAGGACGCCTTCTTCCTCGTGGTCGGCTCTCGCACCTGCGCCCACCTGATCCAGTCGGCAGCCGGCGTCATGATCTTCGCCGAGCCGCGCTTTGGCACCGCCATCATCGACGAGCGCGATCTGGCAGGTCTTGCGGATGCCAATGACGAACTCGACCGGGTGGTGACCCGTCTGCTGGAAAGACGTCCCGAGATCCGCCTTCTGTTCCTGGTCGGCTCCTGCCCCTCCGAGGTCATCAAGCTCGACCTGTCGCGCGCCGCCCAGCGCCTGTCCCGCACCTTCTCCCCCAAGGTTCGCGTACTCAATTATTCCGGCAGCGGGATTGAGACCACCTTTACACAGGGCGAGGACGCCTGCCTGGCCTCGCTGGTTCCGGAGCTGCCACAGGCGGACGCGGGGAAGAACGCCCTTCTGGTCGTCGGTGTGCTCGCGGACGTTGTAGAGGACCAGCTGCGCCGCCTGTTCAGCGCCCTGGGGATCGGGTCCGTCGACTTCCTGCCGCCACGCCAGTCCGCTCACCTGCCCGCCATCGGCCCTGGCACGCATTTCCTGCTCGCGCAGCCCTATCTGGCCGACACGGCACGGGCGCTCGAGGAGCGCGGCGCGAAGCGGCTCGCGGCACCCTTCCCCCTGGGCGTCGAGGGTACGACGCTGTGGCTGAAAGCGGTGGCGGATGCTTGGAGCGTACCCCCGGGGCGCTTCCTCGAGGCCACCAAGGCTGCACGCGAACGCGCGGCCCGGGCCATCGCGGTGTACCGACAGCAGCTCGCGGGCAAGCGCGTATTCCTCTTTCCCGACTCGCAGCTGGAAATTCCGTTGGCACGCTTCCTGTCACGCGAGCTCGGCATGGAGCTGCTCGAGGTGGGCACGCCGTTCCTGCACCGCACTCACATGGCACCGGAGCTGGCGCTGCTGCCGCGCGACACGCGCCTCAGCGAGGGTCAGGACGTCGAGAAGCAGCTGGATCGTTGCCGCGCCCAGGCTCCCGACCTGATCGTCTGCGGACTCGGACTCGCCAACCCCCTGGAGGCCTCGGGATTCACCACCAAGTGGTCCATCGAGCTGGTTTTCACCCCCGTGCAGGCCTACGAACAGGCGGCGGACCTCGCCGAATTGTTCGCCAGGCCGCTGGTACGCCGCATGCGGCTGGCAGTCTGACCGTGCAGCTGACCCTGTGGACATACGAGGGACCTCCGCACGTCGGCGCCATGCGCATCGCCACCGCCATGCGCGATGTGCACTACGTGTTGCACGCGCCTCAGGGTGACACCTACGCGGACCTGCTGTTCACCATGATTGAGCGTCGCGGCGCTCGCCCGCCCGTCACCTACACCACCTTCCAGGCTCGCGATCTAGGCAGCGACACCGCCCAGCTGCTGCAGAACGCCATACGCGACGCCCACGAACGCTTCCGACCGGCGGCACTCCTGGTCGGCGCGTCCTGCACCGCCGAATTGATCCAGGATGACCCGGGCGGACTCGCGCGCGCCCTCGCGCTGCCCGTTCCCGTGGTGCCGCTCGAACTGCCGTCCTATCAACGAAAGGAAAACTGGGGCGCGGCGGAGACTTTCTACCAGCTCACCCGGGCACTGGCTGGCGCCCGAGCTCCGGCGGCCGGCAGCGTACGCCCTGCGCGCGATCCGCAGCGCCGCCCACGCTGCAACCTGCTCGGTCCGACGGCGCTCGGCTTCCGCCACCGCGATGACGTCATCGAAATCCGCAGCCTGCTCGGCCAGCTGGGCATCGATGTCAGCGTGGTGGCCCCGGAGGGAGCGACGGCGGCGGACCTTGCGCGCCTGCCGGACGCGGACTTCAACGTCGTGCTGTACCCGGAAATCGCAGGTCCCACCGCAGCCTGGCTGCAACGCACCTTCGGCATGCCCTTCACCCGGCACGTACCGATCGGGGTGGGCGCCACGCGCGACTTTATCCGCGAGGTCGCAGAATTCGCCGGCATCGATGCCGGTCCGGTGCTTGAACAGGAGCGCTCTCGACTGCCGTGGTACTCGCGCTCCGTGGACTCCACCTACCTTACCGGCAAGCGCGTGTTCGTGTTCGGGGATGCCACGCACGCCATGGCCGCCGCCCGCGTGGCGCGCGACGAGCTGGGGTTCAACGTCGTCGGTCTCGGCACTTACAGCCGTGAGCTCGCCCGCGAGGTGCGCGAGCTGGCGCGCGCCTTCGGGCTGGAGGCGCTCATCAGCGATGACTACCTGGAGGTCGAGGCCCGCATCAGCGAGCTGCAGCCTGAACTGGTGCTCGGAACGCAGATGGAACGCCACATCGCCAAGCGACTGAAGATCCCGTGCGCGGTGATCTCGGCGCCCGCGCACGTACAGGACTTCCCGGCGCGCTACTCGCCGCAGATGGGCTTCGAGGGCGCCAACGTGCTGTTCGACTGCTGGGTGCACCCGCTGATGATGGGCCTCGAAGAGCACTTGCTCGGCATGTTCAGCAACGACCACGAGTTTCGCAACGGCGCGGCGCCCTCTCATCTGGTCGCCACGCAGCCGCCGGCGAGTGCCGAGGAGCCCTCAGCCGCGCGCGCCGTTACCGCCGGCGATCCGATGCCCTGGGCGCAGGAGGCGGAGCAGGAGCTCGGCAAGGTCCCCTTCTTCGTGCGTGGCAAGGCGCGACGCAACACGGAGCGGTTCGCCCACGAACGGGGCGTTTCGTTGATCACGGTGGAGACGCTCTATGAGGCCAAGGCCCACTTCGCGCGCTGACGCAACGCCGGTGCGAGTGGTGATCGTCACCCTGGACACGCACCTGGCGAGCGCGGCCGAGCGCGCGCGCGCGCGGCTGCAAGCCCAGTTGCCGGGCCTCGTGCTCTCGGTCCATGCCGCCTCCGAATGGGAAGATGAGCCTTCGGCCCTGGAACGATGCCGCGCGGACATCGCGCGCGCTGACGTCATATTCGCCTCCATGCTGTTCCTCGAGGATCACTTCAAGGGGGTCCTGCCGGCACTGCAGGCGCGCCGCGAGTCCTGTGACGCCATCGTCGGCTGCATGTCTGCCGGAGAAATCGTTCGCCTCACGCGGCTCGGGCGATTCCAGATGACCGGGACCGGGGGCGGCGCGATCAGCCTGCTCAAGCGACTGCGCGGCGGCAACAAGCTCGGCGCCTCCTCGGGGGCGCAGCAGATGAAGATGCTGCGCCGCATACCGCAGATTCTTAGGTTCATCCCGGGCCCGGCGCAGGACGTGCGCGCCTATTTCCTGACGATGCAGTACTGGCTGGCCGGCTCCGAAGAAAACGTCGCGAGCATGGTGAGCTTCCTCATCGACCGCTACGCGGACGGCCCACGGCGCCACCTGCGGGGGACGCTGACGGTGGCGCTGCCGGCAGTCTACCCGGACGTGGGCTTGTTCCACCCGCGTCTGAAGGGGCGCATTGGCGAGCGCGTGGACAAGCTCCCAGCGCTGCCGAATGCGCGCGGTACCGTCGGCATTCTGGTCATGCGCTCGTATGTCCTCGCCGGTAACACTGCACACTACGAGGCAGTCATATCGGCGCTGGAGTCGCGCCGCCTGCGCGTGATCCCGGTCTTTGCCGCCGGACTCGATGCACGCCCTGCCGTGGAGCGTTTCTTCTACGCCGACGGCCGCCCGGCGATCGACGCGCTGGTCTCCCTCACCGGTTTCTCCCTCGTCGGCGGACCGGCCTACAACGATGCGCGTGCGGCCGAGGAGATGCTGGCCGCGCTCGATGTCCCGTACGTCGCCGCCCACCCGCTGGAGTTCCAGTCGCTCGCCCAGTGGCAGAGCGGCGAGCGCGGGCTCACACCGGTCGAGGCGACCATGATGGTGGCGATCCCCGAGCTGGATGGCTCGACCGGCCCCATCGTCTATGGCGGCCGCCCCGGTGCGATCAACGGCGATCATTCTCGCGACATGCAGCCCCAGCTCGAGCGCGTCGAGATGCTGGCCGCGCGCGTTTCCCGCCTGGTGGGGCTGCGCCACACCCCGCCCGCGCAGCGCAAGCTGGCCATTGTCCTGTTCAACTTCCCGCCGAATGCCGGCAACACCGGCACGGCTGCACAACTTGCGGTATTCGCCTCCCTGCAGCGCACGCTTCAGGCCCTCGCCGCCGCCGGCTATGATGTGGAGGTCCCGGCCGATGCCGAGATGCTGCGCCAGCGGATCGTCGAGGGAAACGCGGCACGGCTTGGGGCCACCGCCAACGTCCATGCGCGCATCGATGCCGATCAGCACGTGCGACGCGAACGCTGGCTAAAGGAGATCGAGGCGCAATGGGGCCCTGCACCCGGGCGGGCGCAGAGCGATGCCAGCTCGATCTTCGTGCTCGGTGCGCGCTTCGGGAACGTGTTCGTCGGCGTGCAACCCGGGTTCGGCTACGAGGGCGACCCGATGCGCATGCTGTTCGACCGGGGATTCGCACCCACGCACGCTTTCTCCGCCTTTTATCGCTACCTGCGCGAGGACTTCGGCGCCACCGCGGTGCTGCACTTCGGAACGCACGGCGCGCTGGAGTTCATGCCCGGCAAGCAGGTGGGCCTCAGCGAAGAGTGCTGGCCGGACCGCCTGATAGGCGACCTGCCCAACATCTACCTGTACGCTGCCAACAATCCCTCCGAGGGAACACTCGCCAAGCGCCGAGCGGCGGCGACGCTGGTGAGCTACCTGACCCCGCCGGTGGCCCATGCCGGTCTGTACCGTGGTCTGATTGACCTGAAGTCCTCGATCGACCGTTGGCGGGCGCTGGCCCCCGGCGACGGCGAGCACGGCGCGCTCGCTGCGCTGATCCAGGCCCAGGCGGCGCAGCTGGAGCTGGCGCCGGCTGCACCGGTGTGGGATGCGGACTCCGAAGAACGAGTCGACCGCCTCGGCGCCGCCGTACGCGAACTCGAGACCACCCTGATTCCCTGCGGCCTGCACGAGCTGGGCAAAGCACCTTCGCCTGCCGAGCGCACCGAGATGCTGATGGCGGTGGCGGAAGGTTCACACGGCTGTACGCCCGAACGCGACTGGGTCGAGGCACTCGTGGCCGGCCGGTCGCCGGCCGAGATCCTGGCTGGCTGCGAGTCGCCGGCTCCGGAAAGCCTCGCACTCCTGCAAGCGCTGCAGACAACCGACCGGCTGCTGTGCGAGGACACCGAGATCCCGGGACTGCTGCGGGCGCTGGATGCGCGCTACATCCGCCCCGCCCCGGGAGGGGACCTGCTGCGCACGCCGGCGATTCTGCCCACGGGCCGCAACATTCACGGCTTCGACCCCTTCCGCATTCCCAGCGCATTCGCCGTTGCCGAGGGCGCGCGCCAGGCCCAGGCGCTGCTGGCGAAGTACGCCGAGGATGGACACGCATTGCCGGAGACGGTCGCACTGGTGCTTTGGGGGACCGACAACCTCAAGTCCGAGGGCGGGCCGATCGCGCAGGCGCTGGCGCTCATCGGGGCACGGCCGCGCTTCGACTCCTTCGGGCGGCTCGCCGGTGCCACCCTGATCGCGCTCGAGGAACTGGGCCGCCCGCGCATCGATGTGCTGGTCACCGTTTCGGGTATCTTCCGTGACCTGCTGCCCCTGCAAATACGCCTGCTGGCCGAGGCAGCACAGCTGGCGGCATCGGCGGATGAGCCGCCGGAGCGCAACTTCGTGCGCAAGCACGCGCTGCGCTACCAGCAGGAACAGGGCTGCGACCTGGAGACCGCATCGCTGCGGGTGTTTGGCAATGCCGACGGCGCCTACGGGGCGAACGTGGGCACCCTCATCGACAGCGGCCAGTGGGACAACGAGGATGAAATCGCCGAGACCTACACCCGCCGCAAGTGCTTCGCCTACGGCCGCAACGGCCGGCCGGTGAAACAGCCGGCGCTGCTGCGCAACGTGCTGCGCGACGTGCAGCTGACCTACCAGAACCTGGACTCCGTCGAGCTCGGTGTCACCACGGTCGACGTCTACTACGACACCCTGGGGGGCATCGCCAGTGCGGCCCGGCGCGCCGCCGGGACCGCAGCGCCGGTATACATCG
Organism: Pseudomonadota bacterium; assembly: GCA_018240525.1. Taxonomy (GTDB): domain Bacteria; phylum Pseudomonadota; class Gammaproteobacteria; order Steroidobacterales; family Steroidobacteraceae; genus 13-2-20CM-66-19. Next base: position 62,236 of record JAFEFN010000008.1, on the reverse strand, counting down.
GCGATCAGACACGGGGCGGCAACATCGTCCGCACGCTCGGCGACCAGGTGGCGCTCGAAACCCGCACCCGCACCCTGAACCCGAAATGGTACGAGGAGATGCTGAAGCACGGCTTCGAGGGCGTGCGCCACATCGAGGAGCACGTGACCAACACACTTGGCTGGTCGGCGACCACCGGCAAGGTCGCGCCCTGGGTCTACCAGCGCATCACCGAGACCTTCGTCCTCGACCCCGAGATGCGCAACCGCATGGCAGCACTCAACCCAAGCGCCTGCGTGAAGCTCGCAAACCGCCTGCTCGAGGCCCATGCGCGGCATTACTGGAGCCCGGATGACGATGTGCTCGACGCGCTGCGCCACGCGGGCGAGGAGCTGGAAGACCGTGCGGAAGGCGTATTCGACGAGACAGAGGTAGCGGCATGAATGTGATCACGGCTCCGGTCCCCTCCCCCGGCGTGCGCCGGTCTCGCGCCGACGGCGAGGGCAGCCTGCAGGTGCATCTGGACCAAAGCGTCAAGATCGGCAACGCCAAGGTGTTCGCCGTGTACGGCAAGGGCGGCATCGGCAAGAGCACGACATCGTCCAACCTCTCGGTGGCCTTCTCAAAGCTCGGCAAGAAGGTGCTGCAGATCGGCTGCGATCCGAAGCACGACTCCACCTTCACCCTCACCAAGCGCCTCGTGCCCACGGTGATCGACGTGCTGGAGACGGTGGACTTCCACCCCGAGGAGGTGCGTACCGAAGACTTCGTCTACACCGGCTACAACGGCGTGCTCTGCATCGAGGCCGGCGGCCCGCCGGCCGGCACCGGCTGCGGTGGCTACGTGGTCGGCCAGACGGTGAAGCTGCTCAAGGAGCACCACCTGCTCGAGGATGCCGACGTGGTGATCTTCGACGTGCTCGGCGATGTCGTGTGCGGCGGGTTCGCAGCGCCGCTGCAGCACGCTGACCGAGCGCTCATCGTCACCGCCAACGACTTCGACTCGATCTTCGCGATGAACCGCATCGTCGCGGCGATCCTGGCGAAATCCAAGAACTACGCCGTGCGCATTGGCGGGGTGATCGCCAACCGCAGTGCCGCCACCGACCAGATCGACCGCTTCAACGAGCGGGTCGGCCTCAAGACCATGGCGCACCTGCCGGACCTGGATGTCATCCGCCGCAGCCGCCTGAAGAAGTCGACGCTGTTCGAGATGGACGAGTCGCCCGAGGTTCTGGCGGTGCAGCGCGAATACCTGCGCCTGGCGGCCTCCCTGTGGGCCGGCACCGACCCGCTCATCGTCGAGCCGCTGCGTGATCGCGACATCTTCGATCTGCTGGGGTTCGACTGATGCATACCGCCACCTACGACCGGCGCCGCGGGCAGCTGGAAACCTACTTCGATCGCACCGCGGCCGAGGCCTGGGCGCGCCTGACCTCCGACGCCCCGGTGAGCCGCATCCGCGCCACCGTGCGCGCCGGGCGCGAACGGATGCGCCTGGTGCTGCTCGACCTGCTGCCGCTGGACCTGCGCGGCATGCGTGTGCTGGATGCGGGCTGCGGCACCGGAGCCTTCGCCAACGAGGCCGCGCGCCGCGGCGCCCACGTGGTGGCCATAGACGTGGCGCCGAAGCTGGTGGAGCTCGCACTGGAGCGCAAGCCCACCGACCTCTACCCGGGCAGCGTGGAGTTCCGGGTCGGGGACATGCTGGATGAGTCCCTGGGCCGCTTCGACTACGTGATCGCCATGGACTCGCTGATCCATTACCTGCCAGGTGATGTGGCCGAGGTGCTCGCCCAGCTGGCGGCGCGCACGCAGCGCGCGGTGCTGTTCACGTTTGCGCCGAGCAACCCCGCACTGGCCGCCATGCACGCCGTGGGCCGCTTGTTCCCGCGCGGCGACCGCGCACCCTCCATCGAGCCGGTCAGCGAACAGGCCCTGCGACGGCGCCTGGCGCAGCAGCCGCAGCTGCAGGATTGGCGCGCCGCCCGCTCCATGCGCGTCGCCAGCGGCTTCTACACCTCGCAGGCCATGGAGCTGGTGCGCGCATGAAACGCCTCGCCGCACGGGCCGCGCGCGGATGGATGCGGATCGCACCGCAGTTTCTCCCGTTCGCGGACGCGGCATGCACCGAGCTGCCGCTGCCCCGGCTGCTCCGCCTGTCGCTGTTCCAGGTCTCGGTCGGCATCGCCGCGGCGCTGCTCATCGGCACGCTCAACCGCGTCATGATCGTCGAGCTGAAGGTGCCCGCCTGGCTGGTGGCCGTCATGGTCGCGCTGCCGTTGCTGTTCGCGCCGTTCCGTGCCCTGGTGGGCTTCCGCTCCGACACCTACCGCTCGGCGCTGGGCTGGCGCCGCGTGCCGTTCATCTGGATGGGAACGATGCTGCAGTTCGGCGGCCTCGCCATCATGCCGTTCTCGCTGTTGATCCTCTCGGGGGACACCCACGGGCCGGTGATCGTCGGGCAGGTCGGCGCCGCGCTGGCCTTCCTCTTGGTGGGTGCCGGCTTCCACACCACCCAGACCACCGGGCTTGCGCTGGCCACGGATCTGGCGCCCGTTGAGCTGCGACCCAGAGTCGTGGCGCTCATGTACGTGATGCTGCTGTTCGGAGTTGCCTTGAGTTCGCTCACCTTCGGGTGGCTGCTGACCCACTTCAGCGAGCTGCGGCTGATCCAGGTGGTCCAGGGCGCCGGATTGGTGACGATGCTGCTGAATGGCATCGCGCTGTGGAAGCAGGAAGCACGGCGCCCCGTCGATCGCGGTGCGGCCCGGCCGAAGTTCCGCGATTCCTGGCAGGCCTACGCCGGCTCCAACCGCGCGCTGCGCTTCCTGCTGGCGGTCGGTCTCGGCTCGGCCGCCTTCAGCATGCAGGATATCCTGCTCGAGCCCTACGGCGGGCAGATCCTCGGGCTCTCGGTCAGTGCGACGACACTGCTGACCGCGATCATCGCCTTCGGTGCCCTGTGCGCGTTCACCCTCGCCGCGCGGCTGCTGGCGCGCGGCGCGGACCCCTACCGCATCGCGGCCGCCGGCGTCACGGTCGGCCTGGGCGCCTTTGCCTGCATCATCCTCTCGGCCCCCTTCGAGTCACCGCTGCTTTACCGCTGCGGCAGCGCGCTGATCGGTTTCAGCGGCGGGCTGTTCGGGGTCGGCACGCTCATCGCCGCCATGGGCATCGACAGCAGCGTGGACAACGGGCTGGCGCTCGGAGCCTGGGGGGCTGTCCAGGCCTGCGCGGCCGGCACGGCAATCGCCATCAGCGGCGCGCTGCGCGACCTGTTCAGCACGCTCGCGGCGCACGGGGCGCTCGGTCCCGCGCTCACCGGACCGGCCGTGGGCTACGGCTGCGTGTACCACATCGAAGTCGTGATGCTGTTCGCGACCCTGATTGCGATCGGGCCGCTGGTGCGGCCCACGCGCGGGTCACTCGTTTCCGCAGGCTATCGGCTGGCCGGGGCTTCCGGCTCACACCAGTAAGGAGCGTTTATGGGTTACGGTGCATTCACCCACTACATTGACATCGCCCAGGTAGCGCTCTACGGCTTCTGGGTCTTCTTCGCAGGACTCATTTATTACCTCCGTCGCGAGGACAAGCGCGAGGGTTATCCCCTGGAGTCCGAGCGCTCGGGCAACATCCGCGTGCAGGGCTTCCCGGCCGTGCCCCCGCCCAAGACTTTCCGGCTGCGGGATGGCAAGACCTACCAGGCCCCTCCTGGCCGCGAGGACCGACGCGCCATCAAGAGCAGCGCCGTGGCGTCCTATCCCGGCGCTCCGCTGGGGCCGTCCGGAAACCCCATGCAGGACGGGATTGGCCCGGCCTCCTACGTGGAACGCGAGAATGTGCCCGACCTCACCGCCGAGGGCGAGGACAAGATCGTGCCCTTGCGCGTGGCAGCCGGCTTCTCGGTGGCCAAGGAAGACCCCGACCCGCGCGGCATGGAGGTCATCGCCGCCGACGGCAAGCTGGGCGGCACGGTGCGCGAGCTGTGGATCGACCGCTCCGAGCCGCAGATCCGCTACCTGGAGGTGGCCGCCGCCAGCGGCGGGCGCAACGTGCTCCTGCCGATCAACTTTGCCCGCATCAACGGACGGCGGCGCCAGGTCACGGTGCGATCGATCAACGCGGCGCAGTTCGCCGCCGTGCCCGGCACCCAGCGGTCCGACCAGATCACGCTACGCGAGGAGGACCAGATCAGCGGCTACTTCGCGGGCGGTTATCTGTATGCCGATCCGCGGCGGCTGGAGCCCCTGATCTGAGGGTGATGCGTCATGAACGAGTTTGAACACGAGCCGATACCGGGACTGCCGGCCCGCCTGCCCCCGGGTGAAGAGCTGCTCTGGCAGGGATCGCCGGAGTGGCGAGCGGTGGCACGGCGCGTCATGCACGTGCGCGGCGTGAGCTGCTATTTCGCCGCCATCATCGCCTGGCGCATCGCCTCGGGTTGGTACGACGGCCAGGCCGCGCGGCAAATCGCCGAGTCCACGTTGTGGCTGCTCGGGCTCGGGCTGGCGACGCTCGCCTTCCTGCTGTGGGTCGCGCACCTGATCGCCCGCGGCACCGTCTACAGCATCAGTACGCAGCGCGTGGTGATGCGCTTCGGCATCGCGCTGCCGATCGCGCTCAACATCCCCTTCCGCACCGTCTCGGCCGCCGGACTGAAGGTGTACGCGGACGGAACCGGGGACATCCCCTTGCGGCTCAACGGCGACGGCCGCGTGGCCTACCTTCACCTTTGGCCGCACGCTCGACCATGGATGCTCAACCGCGCCGAGCCGATGCTGCGCGGCATCCCGCACGCCCAGGCCGCCGCGAGCATCCTGTCACGGGCGTTGGCCGCATGAGCGAGCCGTTCGCAGACAGCCGCTTCCCGCGCGGAGCCCTCATCGGCGCCGGCACCATGGTCGGGGTAACGCTGCTCATGGTGCTCATCGTACGGGTCAGCGGCGCCGACATCCGCAGCTTCCCGCCGCCCAAGCTGCTGGTGCAGCGCGAGCTGACCTTCCGTGACCTGCCCGACGGCGGGGTGGCCGTGTACGACGTGACCCAAAGCGCGCCCATCCAGGTGCTTCCGCCGCGCTCGAACGGGTTCCTGCGCGCCACCATGCGCAACCTCGTCCACGAGCGACGCGCCAATGGCATCGGGCCCGAGTCGCCGTTCCGCCTGGCTGCCAGCGTCGACGGGCGGCTGATTCTGCAGGACCCCACGACCGGCCGGAGTATCGACCTCGAGGCCTTTGGCCCCACCAACGCCGGCGTTTTCGCCAGCCTGCTCGGAGCCCATGAATGAACGCCACTGCCGCCGCCACCGCCCTGCCGGCCCCGAACGACACCACGCAACTTGCGCAGCGCGACACGCTCCTCAGCCCGCGCTTCTACACGACCGACTTCGCGGCGCTGGACCGCATCGATGTAGCCCCGATCCAGGCCGACTGGGATCAGCTGATGGCCGAGTTCCGCGAGGACGCGAACAAGGGATTCTTCGAACGCACCGCAGAGTTCGCCGCGCAGCTGAAGCAGCTGCCCCCGGCACTGCACGGCGAGTTCATCGAGTTTCTCACCAGCTCCCTGACCGCGGAGTACTCCGGCTGCCTGCTGTACAGCGAGATCAAGCGCCATGCGCGCAATCCGGCGATCCGCGACCTCTTCGGCTACATGGCGCGCGACGAGGCACGCCACGCCGGCTTCATCAACCAGTCGCTCAAGGACTTCGGCATCGCCGTTGACCTGAGCTTCCTGCGCCGCGCAAAGAAGTACACCTACTTCCGGCCCAAGTTCATCTTCTACGCCACCTATCTGTCCGAAAAGATCGGCTACGCGCGCTACATCACCATGTTCCGGCAGCTGGAACGCAACCCGCAGTACCGGTTCCACCCGATCTTCCAGTGGTTCGAAAAGTGGTGCAACGACGAGTTCCGGCACGGCGAGGCCTTCGCGCTGCTGATGCGGACCGACGCGCGGCTCCTGCGCGGACTGAACAAGCTGTGGATCCGCTTCTTCTGCCTGGCGGTGTTCGCGACCATGTACGTGCGCGACCACACGCGCCCGGCGCTGAACCACGCCCTCGGGCTGGACCCGACCGAGTACGACTACACGGTGTTCCGGATCACCTCGGAAATCTCGCGCCAGGTGTTCCCGCTGACGCTCGACATCGCGCATCCGGCCTTCCGTGCCGGCCTTGAGCGGCTGCGGCGGCTCGCGCTCGCCGCCGATGCGGCGCGGCAGCGCGGCGGCCTGCTCGCCCTGCTGCAGCGCGCGGTCATCGTCGGCGCCACCGGCATGACGCTGCTGCGGCTGTTCCTGCTCCCGGTGAGGCCCAACGAGCTCCCCGCCCGGGTGCGGGTGGTACCCAGCTGGTAAGGCCACGATGCTCACCCCCGGTCTTGCGGTCGTCGCGGCGCTGCTGATCTGGTGGCTGGGCACCGGGGTGATCCTGTACCTGGTGGCGCGGGGCCCCCGCGCCGCGCCGCGCAGCATGGCGGGCGCCACGCTGGTGCTTGTCGCGGCGCTGATCGGCATCAGCCGCCTGCGCGACGAGGTGAGCGTGGCGGCCGCCTATGGCGGGTTTGCCTGCAGCGTGGCGGTGTGGGGCTGGCTCGAAATGAGCTTCCTCTTCGGCTATGTCACCGGCACGCGCCGTCACCCCTGCCCGATACACTGCGCCGGTCCCCGCCACTTCGTGCACGCCGTGCAGGCGATCATCTGGCACGAACTGGCGATCGTCGTCCTGGCCGCGGTGGTGTTCGTGCTCGACTGGCCCGGGGCCAACCGCGTGGCGCTGTGGACGCTGCTCATCCTGTGGGGCATGCGCGAGAGCGCCAAGCTCAATCTGTTCCTCGGCGTGCGCAACCTGAGCGAGGAGCTGCTGCCCGTGCACCTGCGCTACCTGCGTGGATTCTTCCGCCGGCGCCCGCTTAACTTCCTGTTTCCGCTCTCGGTGACCGCGAGCGCGGTGCTCCTCACCCTGCTGGTGCAGAAGATCCTGGCACCGGCGGCCAGCGAGTTCCAGGTCGTCAGCTACACCCTGCTCGCCAGCATGACCGCGCTCGGCCTCCTCGAGCACTGGGCGCTGGTGCTGCCGTTCTCGCAGAATGCCTTGTGGGGCTGGAGCCTGCGTGCACGCGAGGCCACCCGATGAGCACACCCGCTTCGCTGCTGCGGCGCATCGAGTCCCCCGCGGACGTGCGCGCGCTGCCTCCCGAGTGCCTCGTGCCCCTCGCCGCGGAACTGCGCGCCTTCCTGATCGACCAGGTGCCGCGCAGCGGCGGGCACTTCGCCGCGGGCCTCGGCACCGTGGAGCTCAGCATCGCGCTGCACCGCGTGTTCGACACCCCGGCTGACCTGCTGGTCTGGGACGTTGGCCACCAGTGCTACCCGCACAAGATCCTCACCGGCCGGCGCGACCGCCTCGGCATGATCCGCAAGCGCGGCGGCCTGTCCGGCTTCCTGCGCCGCGATGAGAGTCCCTACGATGCCTTTGGGGCCGGCCACTCGAGCACCTCCATCAGTGCCGCGCTCGGCATGGCGGTAGCCAGCGCCGCGCTCGGCTCGCCCCGCAAGACCGTGGCCATCATCGGCGATGGCGCCATGACCGCCGGCATGGCCTACGAGGCGCTCGCGCACGCCGGAGTGACCGACGCGGACCTGCTGGTGGTGCTCAACGACAACCAGATGTCCATCTCGCCCAACGTCGGCGGTCTGAGTCGCTACCTGAACTGCGGCGCCGCGGGCGACCACGGGCGCTTCTTCGAGGCGCTCGGCATCCGCTACACGGGGCCTGTGGATGGCCACGACCTTCCGGCCCTGCTCGCGGCCCTCACCGAGCAGCGCGCCCGCCAGGGACCGCGCCTCCTGCACGTCGTCACCCGCAAGGGCTGCGGCTACGCGCCGGCGGAGAAGGACCCGGTCAAGTACCACGGCGTGACCAGCTTCGACCCGCGCGTGGGCATCGTTCCCCCTGCCGCCGCCGCGGCTGCCACGTACACGGACGTCTTTGGCGCCTGGCTGTGCGAGATGGCCGCGCGCGACCGGCGGCTGGTGGCCATCACCCCGGCGATGCGCGAGGGCTCGGGCCTGGCACAGTTCGCCGCCCGTTACCCCCACCGCTACTTCGACGTCGGCATCGCCGAGCAGCACTGCGTCACCTTCGCCGCGGGGCTTGCCGCCCAGGGGCTGCGTCCGGTCGTGGCGATCTACTCCACCTTCCTGCAGCGCGCCTTCGACCAGCTGGTGCACGATGTCGCGCTCCAGAAGCTGCCCGTGCTGTTCGCGATCGACCGGGCGGGCCTGGTCGGCCCCGATGGCGCCACGCACAACGGCAGCTACGACCTGTCGTACCTGCGCTGCCTGCCCGGAATGACGGTGATGACCCCGGCCAGCGGCGGCGAGCTGCGCGACATGCTGTACACCGGCCTGCAGCACGACGGGCCGGTGGCCATCCGCTACCCGCGCACCGCGGCCGGCGCCTGCGGCGACGAGGCCCCGCAGCTGCTGCGGCACGGCTCGGCGCAGCTGATGCGCTCAGGCAGCCGCGTGGCGCTGCTCGCCTTCGGCACCCTGCTGGCAGCGGCCCGCACGGTCGCAGAGACCCTGGATGCGACGGTGCTCAACATGCGCTACGTCAAGCCGCTGGACGTGCGCATGGTGCTGGATGCGGCGCGCCACCACGAGCTGCTGGTCACGCTCGAGGAGAACGCGGTGGCCGGAGGCGCCGGGGCGGCCGTGCGCGAGTGTCTGGCCGAGCATCGGGTCAACGTGCCGCTGCTGAGCCTGGGCCTGCCCGACCGCAACATCGAGCACGGCACACGCGACGAGGTGCTGCAGGAGGCGGGCCTGGACAGTGCCAGCATCCTCACGGCCATCGAGCGCATGCGCCCCGGGCAGGCGCCGCGGCGCAGCCCGCGCCGCTTCCACCCTGCGAGCGCCATCGTGCGAGCCCTGTCGATCGGCATCGGCCGCTGAGGGGCCGTCCGGCCCGCCGGCGGGCGGATCAGGCGACCAGGTCTGCGTCCTCGGCCAGCGGCACCAGGCCCGGTGGCAGGCGGAAGGACACCGCTTCCGGCTCCCCGTGCAGCTCGCGGACCGCGGTGGCGCCGAGCCGCCCGAGCCGCTCGCACACCTCGCGCACCAGTGCCTCGGGCGTCGAGGCCCCCGCGGTCACGCCGACGCCCGTGACATCCCGCAACCACTGCGGGTTCAGCGCCTCGGCATCCTCGATCAGGTAGGCGGTCACACCGCACTGCTGGGCAACCTCGCGCAGCCGCGCGGAGTTGGAGCTGTTGAGCGCGCCCACCACCAGCACCAGGTCGACCCTGCGGGCCAGCTCCCGCACCGCGCGCTGCCGGTTGTGCGTCGCATAGCAGATGTCATCCAGGTCCGGGCCCTCCAGATGCGCAAAGCGCGCCCGGAGGGCGGCGATGATTTCCGCGGTGTCATCCAGGCTGAGCGTGGTCTGCGTGACGTAGGCGACCCGGGCAGAGGCGGGAATATCGAGCGCCCACACGTCCGCCAGCGAGGCCACCAGGTGCACCGGTGCCTGCACCGAGCCGACGGTGCCGACGACTTCGTCGTGGCCGCTGTGGCCGACCATCACCAGCGCGTAGCCCAGACGCGCGTAGCGGCGCAGCCGCGAGTGCACGCGCCCCACCAGCGGGCAGGTGGCATCGATGATGCGCAGCCGGCGGGCCTCAGCGCGGGCAACGACCTCGTCGGACACGCCGTGGGCGCTGAACACGACCACCCCTCCGGGCGGGATGGCCTCGATCTCGTTGACGAACAGCGCGCCGCGGCGGCGCAGATCCTCGACGACGCGGCCGTTGTGCACGATTTCGTGGAAGACGAACACCGGCGCGCCGTACAGCTCCAGTGCCCGCTCGACGGTGCTCACCGCGCGCTCCACGCCGGCGCAGAATCCCCGGGGCTGGGCCAGGAGGACTTGCATGGTGCGCGCTTGCCGGCTCAGTTCGCCGGCGCCGGCGCCGCCCCCCGCAGCTCGGGGTAGTCACCCACCATGCTGACCCCGTTCAGCGGCTTGTGCACCCCCTGGTGGCAGGTCGCGCAGTCCAACTTGGGCGAGTCGCCCGTGGGTCCGAGCCGGTTGGGCGGGAACACCGCGTGCAGCGGCATGAGGAAGTTCATGTTCAGGTCGCGCACCAGCCGAATGCCGTACCAGGCGGTGGCGCGCTGCGGGGTGCTCTGGTCCCAGTCGAAGAACGAGCGGCTGTTGTGGCAGAAGGTGCAGTTCACGCCGAGCGCCTGGGTGATGTTCATCATCAGCCCGTAGGTCTGCTCGGTGTTCTTGATGGACGGACCCATGCTGCCGTCCTGGCGCAGGGCGACTTCCTGCACCACGCGGATCTCGGTCGGGTCCTGCAGGAATGTGGTGAACGGGTCGTTGGGCAGCGCGGCCAGGCGCACCACCGGGGACGGGGCGTTCTGGCCGGCGCGGTTGCCGGCGGTCATCGAGGGATGCGCAGGCCCCGGATCCTTGAACCAGATGTACTCGGGAACGTTCTTGCCGCGGTGGCAGGAGAAGCAGGTGACCCCGGTCGTGCCGACGTGCTTGCCCCAGTCAGAGTTGATGTGCCGGGTCATCTGCAGCATGCGCCGGGCCACCACCTTCGTGTAGAGCGCATCGGAGGCCAGGTCCGAGCCCGCGTGGCAGTAGGTGCAACCCTGCTGCGGTGCGACCCAGGTGGTCATCGCCACCATGAGACGGGCGAACTCGGCGCTGGGCACGTCCTTGAGCACCTGCACGTTCTTGAAGGTATCCCCTGCCAGTGGCGAGCCCGGCGCGATCTGCGCGTGCGGCAGGGGCGCCGGAACGGCGTTGTTGGCCGGCTGCGGCAGGCGCGGGTCGGTGACCTGCACCATGCCCAGTCCGCGGTAGCCCTGCTGCGTCGACGCCATCGGCGGCCGTTCGCAGCCGGCCAGCAGCAACCCCGCCAACAGCAACGCGCACATGCCGCCGCCGCTGGCGGTCCGCCGGTACACCGCGCAAGTCGTGCTCATTGCGGTACCCCATCCATCGTGGGTGGCGTGACGTGGAATATGGCCGGGTACATCGGTGCCACGCCGTGCTTGACCGACCACAGGTACCAGTTGTCGACCACCGTTCCGGACAACAGGATGCCGATCCCGCCGACCAGCGGACACAGCACCGCGAACCACCACGCCCAGCGGTGGATCGACTCGACGGTGGCGTTAAATCCCATGGTCCAGCGCCAGAACAGCGCCGCACGCTCCGCCGCGGTGCCGCGGTCGACGATCTGCTCGATCTCGCGATCGCCGCCAAAGCGGCTGACGGCGAGGATGGTCGCCCCGTGCATCGCGAAGAGCAGCGTCGAGCCGTACAGGAAGGCGATCGAGAGCATGTGGAACGGGCAGTAGAACAAGTTGCCGTAGCGGATCGAGAACGCCGCCGTCCAGTCCAGGTGCGGGAAGATTCCGAACGGCACCGCCTCGCTCCAGTGACCCATGAGCAGCGGACGGATGAAGCCCAACACCAGCATCAGCCAGATGGCCGCCGCGAAGGCCCAGGCGACGTGGGTCCCCATGCCGAGTGCGCGCGCGCGACGGTACATGCGCACCCACCACAGAATGACCGAGGTGGTCATGAAAAATCCGGCCATGAGCCACCACCCCCCCTGATTCAGGGCTGGGATGTGCAGGCCGGTGGCGGGCGCCGGTGGTTCGAGCGCCAGCCACGGCAGCTGCCGAACGAACTCAATGAAGTTCCAGTTCACCGAGGCGAGCATGTTCAGCCCGATGATCTCGAAGGCCACGAAGCCGAAGAACAACGAGGCGATCCCGGTGAAGCCGAGGTAGATCGGCCCGAGCTGGGCATCGCCGAAGGTCCCCAGCCAGTGCACGAACCGCGGCTTGCCCTGGCGTACCCAGCTGCCCCCGGTCAGGGGCACGCCGGCGTAGGCTGGGCCGCGGATCTGCACGCTGGTAAAGATGTTCTGGTACTCAGCCACGATATGCACTCCCCCGCTGTCGCACGGTACTCAGCCTCGCTGCGCGCTCAATGCCGCCATATCGGCAGGTTGAGCCACCAGCTCCACCACTCCGGCCAGCCTCGCGTCCAGAAAGGACCGCTGATCACGATGCAGATCGCGCTCCAGAACCCGGCGTTCAGCGCCAGGAACAGGCCCAGGCGGTGGATGCCCAGGGTTCCGATCGACCAGCCGATGGTGTCGCGGAAGTACGTGTTCTCGTGCTCCGCGGTCTTCACCGCCTCGCCCTTCTTGGGGTTGGTGGCAGAGAGCACCAGCGAGCCGTGCAGCGCCAGCGCCAGCGTCGTGGTGAAGAAGAACGACACGGCGAGCATGTGCGCCGGGTTGTAGTGGAAGTGCAGATACTGGTAGCCGGTGTTGGACACCCAGTCCAGGTGACTCATGATTCCGTACGGGAAGCCGTGCCCCCAGGCGCCCAGCAGCAGCGGCCGGATCACCACCAGGGTGATGTAGGCGAAGATCGCGAACGAGAAGGCGATCGGCACGTGCAGGCCGATGCCGAGCTTGCGGCAGATCTCCACCTCGCGCAGGGCCCACGAGATGAAGGCCCCGCAGGCGCAGATGGTGACGATCTGCCAGATGCCGCCCTCGCGCATGGGCGCCAGCGCCAGCCCGTAGTGCAGGTCCGGGGGCGCGATACTGATCTGCCACAGGTTCCAGTTGTGCCCGAGGGCTGCCCCCCACGCCAGCAGGGCGGTTCCGAGCGCTGCGAAGAAGACCGTCGTGACCCCGAAGAAGCCGACGTAAAACGGCCCGACCCAGAAGTCGAACAGGTTGCCACCGACCAGCGTTCCGCCCGGGACCCGGTACTTTCTCTCGAAACTGAGCATCGACATCTTGCTTCCTCCGACGCGGGTTTCGTGGACGCAGCCGGCCGTTTGCTCCGGCTGCGTCCACTAGCCTTGGAAAAAGCCGCTCTCTACTGAGTCGACGCCGTTCCCGACGCCGGCACAGAGATTACGGCTGCGGTGGCCGCCGGGCGCGGCCCCTCCAACCAGTTGAACCTGTTGGTACTGAGCAGGATGAAGTGAATCACCAATGCCAGCACGAACAGGAATGTGAATAGTCCGATCAGCGCCCGGCGCGGATCGAACAACAGCCAAAGTCTCCACATGGTCCGTCTCCCTTGTCAGGCAACAAATCGCTGCGCAGCCGCCCAGGCACTGTGCACCCCGTCGAGCATCGAGGTATAGCCGTGAGGACCCGGCAGCCAGGGTCGCCATTGCCATACGAGGATGTGCGCGATGATTGCGATGACGAGGAAAAGGATGAAGCTTCCCATGAAGATCCTGTGGAACTCCTTGGCCTCTTGCTCAGTCAATCCCGATAACGACATAAACCTCACCTCCAAAATGGCCTCGCGGCCGCTCCCGCGCACACCCTGCGCGGCCGGGATCCCCGTGGCGGTCGGCCGCCACGATGAATTCTTATTTATCTACGCCGCCCGCTCCCCGTGCAGCGCGGCGTGCGCGCTGTGCACGCGGCCCGCGCTCACGCGCTCCTCGCCGGCCGCGCGCGCCTCGCGCTCGGCCCGATCGCGCAGCTGTTTGGCTGCGGAGATGCGCACCAGCACCGGCTGGCTCTCCAGGTACTCGTCCAGAACCCGCTGCGCTTCCTCGTCCCAGGGACTCGCGTCGACCCGCGCCAGGCGCGTCGGCGTCGCCTCGACGCGGTCGAGCTCGGTGCCGAGCGGCAGGATGTTGAACAGCGCATCGAACAGCGCGTTGCACACTTCCTGCACCAGGTAGGTCGCCCCCGCGTAGCCCATGAAGGGCGTGCCGGTGTGGCGGCGGATGATCGCCCCGGGGAAGGACGCCGGAATGTAGATGCCACGGCCGCCGGCCTCGGCGAGGTACATGCGCTCGTTGTAGCTGCCGAACAGCACCAGCGGGGTCTTTTCGCGCACCGCCTGGCGCACCGCCTGGTTGTCCGGCTTCACACCGGCCTTGCGCTCGAAGCTGAACGCGCACGGCAGCCCCATCTCCACTTCGAGGAAGTTGCGGATGCCGCGCGCGTGCGTCTCGTTGGCGACGATGCCGAAGGTGGCGGTGCCGAAGAAGTCCTGAGTCACCGAGCGCCACAGGTCCCACAGCGGCTTCACGGTGGTGTGCTTCTCGCGCTCGATGAACGGCTCCGGGTCAAGCCCGAGCAGCTCGCCAAGCTTGCGCAGGAACCGGGTCGTGCTGTGCAGCCCGATCGGCGCCTGCAGGTAAGGCCGGTCCAGGCTCTCGCAGAGCATGCGTCCGTATTCGCGGTACATGCACACGTTGAGGTCGGCATCGACCAGCCGGGGCACGTCGGCGAGGTGGCTGCCGAGCGGGAAGGTCAGGTTGATCTCCGCACCGATGCCTTCCACCAGGCGGCGCACCTCGGCCAGGTCCGACCAAGTGTTGAAGTAGCCGTAGGCCGGGCCGATGATGTTGACTCGCGGCTTCACCCCGTCCGCGCGTGGCTTGCGCGCCGGCACCTTGCGGGTGCCGTACTCGGTCCACAGCCAATTCATCGCGCGGTTGGCGCTCTGCCACTGATCCTCATCGATGGTGCGCGGCAGGAAGCGCTTGATGTTGGTGCCCTCGGGAGTCACCCCGCCGCCGATCATCTCGGCGATGGACCCGGTGACGACCACGCTCGGCAGGCCCGGATCCAGCGTGCCGTGGGCGCGCTTCATGGCGGCCTCGGTGCCGTGCTGGCCGAGCTCTTCCTCGGCGAGTCCGGTGACCACGATGGGCAGCTCATGCGGCGGCAGCGCATCGGTGTAATGCAGCACCGAGGTCACCGGCAGATTCTCGCAGCCCACCGGCCCGTCGATGATCACCTGCAGTCCCTTGATCGCGGTGAACACATAGGCCGCGCCCCAGTAGCCCCCCGCGCGGTCCATGTCGATGACCAGCATCAGACCGGCTCCTCGGCCTGGCGCGCCTTGGCCAGCTTCGCCAGCTGCCCCTGGTAGCGCTGGCGGAACTCGGGCCGGTCCCTGGCGGGGCCGGTCCAGATGCCGCTGGCATAGCCCTCGCCGACATCCCCGAAGAACTCGCGCATGGTCGCAAAGCGCTGCTTGTTGGCGAGGGCGGCATTGATGACGGCTGAAAGGGCACCGGCGCCGGCCATGCCCATCAACGGCCGCGCCGAGATCAGATTCGTGAAGTACAGCGCGGGAATCGCCCGCTGCTTGGCCTTTTGCACGACCGGGGTCGTGCCGATGGCAAGGTCCGGCGAGAACTCCTGCAGCGCGGCGAGGTCATCCTCGAGCGAGGCCCGATAGTGCACGCGCACCCCGCGTGCCTCGAGCCACTCGCGATCCGGGTCCGACCAGAGCGTGCGCGGGCACGCCGTACCGACGTAGGGCACCTGTGCGCCGCTTTCCACCAGCAGGCGCGCGACCAGCAGCTCCGAGCCCTCATAGCCCGACAGGGTGACGCGCGCGCGAATGGGCGCGCTCGCCAAGGCGCCACGGATGGCGGGCAGGAAGCGCTGCTTGGCCGCCGCAACCCGCGCCTCCGGAACATTGCAGGCCGCGCCGATCGCCTCGAGCCATGCGGCGGTGCCGTCGTGCCCGACCGGCGCCGAGGGAACCACCTTGCGCCCCGCGGCGGAGAACTCGCGCACGGCAGCGGTATAGAAGGGATGCAGGGCCGCGACCGCGACGCAGTCCAGTGCCGCATACAACTCACGCCATTCGCGGGTCGGCACGACCGGACCGGCCGCCAGGCCCAACGGCTCGAGCAGTGCGCCCACGGTGATCGGGTCGGCGGGGAACACCTCGCCCAGCAGGCTCACGGTGGGGCGGGTGTCGCGACCGGCGCGCGGCGCCTGCACCGGCCCCTGCTCGGCCTCGCTGCGCGCGTAGCGCAGCATTGCGCCCGCCAGCACGTCCTTCGCCTCGGCATGCGTGGGCACCCCGAACCCGGGCACGTCGATGCCGATGATCCGCACGCCGTTGATGCTCTTGGGCAGCATCTGCAGCGGCACGCCGGAGGCGGTCGGTACGCACAGGTTGATGATGACCACGGCATCGTAGAGCGCCGGATCGGCGAGCTGGTGAACCGCCTCGCGGATGTCCTCGAACAGCTTCCCGGTCACCAGAGTCTCGGAGTTGAACGGGACGTAGCCGACCGGCCGGCGCGCCCCGTAGAAATGCGACGTGAAGGTCAGCCCGTACACGCAGCACGCCGAGCCGGACAGCACGGTGGCAGTGCGGCGCATGCGCAAGCCGACGCGCAGCGAGCCAAACGCCGGACACATGCTCTGTGGCTGCGCATGCGGCCCGGCGGGGTAATCGCGTGCATACGCGTCCAGCACCTCGCTCTTTCCGGCGGCCGCGGCCGCCTGCCGCAGCTGCTCCCGTCCGGCATGGCAGCCCAGGCCATCGGTGCGCGTGGCGGCGAGGTTGATGTTGTCCGCTTCGGCCATGGCGCCCGCGTCAGACGGTGTCGTAGATGACTTCTAGCGAGGGCCGCACTACCGGCGTCCCGCCGCACATGTCCTCCATGGTCGCGGGACTGAGCGTATAGCCGCGTCCCACTGCGTCTCCCTTGAAAAGCCCCAGCAAGTTCTCATGCGTCAGTGGCCGCGGCTGCCGTGGCCCCGACTCGGCGACGCTGGTGGCGAGCTGCTCGAACAGCGCTCCCCACTGCTCGCCGGGGCGACCGATGATTTCGTAGTTGGCGCTCTTGCGGCGGATGTCGTCGTGCGCCGGAATGGCCGCCAGCACCGGGATGCCGACCGCCGCGGCAAACGCCTGGGCCTCGCCGGTGCCGTCGTCCTTGTTGATCACCAGGCCAGCGACGCCCACGTTGCCGCCGAGCTTGCGGAAGTACTCGACCGCCGAGCACACGTTGTTGGCTACATACAGGGACTGCAGGTCGTTGGAGCCGACCACGATGACCTTCTGGCACATGTCGCGGGCGATCGGCAGGCCGAAGCCGCCGCATACCACGTCGCCGAGGAAGTCGAGCAGGACATAGTCGAAGCCCCACTCGTGGAAGCCGAGCTTCTCCAGCAGCTCAAAGCCATGGATGATGCCGCGGCCGCCGCAGCCGCGGCCGACCTCCGGCCCGCCAAGCTCCATCGCGAACACACCGTCGCGCTTGAAGCACACGTCCCCGATCTGCACCTGCTCGCCCGCCAACTTCTTCTTGGCGGATGTCTCGATGATCGTCGGGCAAGCGCGTCCGCCGAACAGCAGCGACGTGGTGTCGCTCTTGGGGTCGCAGCCGATGAGCAGCACGCGCTTGCCCTGCTGCGCCAGCATGTAGGACAGGTTCGCCAGCGTGAAGCTCTTGCCGATGCCGCCCTTGCCGTAGATCGCGATGATCTGCGTCTTCTTGCTCGGTGCATCGGTCGGCACCGGATCCGGTTCGACCTGCGCCTCCGCGCGCAGTCGTGTCTGGATGTCCTTGATGAGGACCGCGGCCGGATTATCTTGGCTACTCATACACACCCTCTCCAGTCGAGGATCATTTTCAGGCACAGCGGGTCATCGAATGCGGTGCGGTACGCGACGGCGGCCTGCGTTGCCTCGCTGCGGTGGGTGATCAGGCCCTCGAGCGACAGCTCGCCGCGCTGGGCCAGCTCCTTCACCGCCTCGAGGTCCCGCGGCTGCCACTCGGCGGCGATGCGGATACTGGCCTCGCGCATGAAGGCCGGCGGGAAGGCAAAGGACAGCGCCTGCTCGTAGAAGCCGGCAAGGACGACCTGGCCGCCGCGCGCCAGCCGCCCGATGAGCGTGTCGAGCAGCGCAGGATCGCCACTGACGTCGTAGATGCTGCGATAGTCGCGCCGCGGGTCGCCATCCGGCGGCAGCACGCGGTAACCCCCATCCAGAGCGTGGGCGCGCTCGGGGTTGCTCTCCCAGACCACCGGCGCGGCACCGCGCAGGACCGCCAGGCGCGCGAGCAGCCTGCCCAGGACGCCGTGCCCGACGATCAGCTCAGGCAGCATGGCGTGCTCGGTCGACATCGCATGATAGGCAGTTGCGGCCAGAGCCATGAGCACGCCGCGCTCACCGAGGCCTTCGTCCAGGCTGGTCGCGCGCGTCCCGGGTACCACCAGACGCGAGGCCGCCCCGCCAAACAGCCCGCGCACTTCGCCGAAGCAACGCGCGCCGGGGACGAACACGAAATCGCCCCGTGACCTGCCCGAGCGCGAACCGGCCTCGCGCACGCGGCCGACGGATTCGTAGCCCGGCACCAGCGGATAGCCCATCCCGGGGAACGGCGGCATGCGCCCGCTCCACAGCAGTCGCTCGGTGCCGGTGCTGATGCCGCTGTACTGGATATCGACGACCACATCCTCTTCGCCGGGCGGCGCGAGCTGCATGCGGCTCAGCGCTAACCTCTGTGGACCTTCGAGCACCACGGCGACGGTGTTCATCAAGTGCGGACCTGTCTCCACTCGCTGATGGGGATCTGCTAAGTGTCAGTCTACTAGTACGCTTTGAAGTGTCAACTGTTCTTCACATTGAAGTTGCTGCGTCGCGGCGGGCTGTCATCACGCGCACGAACATGGGCAGGCCGGTTTCATGCAGCCGGACGCGGGTAAAGCCCGCCCTTTCGAGCAACTGCGAGAGCTGCGCCGGTGAGCGCGGCTTGCCGCTGCCCATGGCGAGCAGGTAGATCCCGAAGTACGCCTCCGCAACGCGTGCGCCACCGGGCGTCCCGGCCATCGGCTCCGCGATCAGCAGCGTTCCGTCCGCGGGCAGCGCGGCGTGGACGGAACGCAGCAGGCGCACGACCTGCGCATCCCCGTGATCGTGCAACACGCGGATGAGCGAGATCAGGTCCGCACCCGAGGGCAAGCGATCGTTATGGAAATCCCCCGCGATCGCCCGTGCGCGCGCCCCGAGCTTCTCGGCCGCAAAGCGGGCCTCGGCCAGCGCGGCCACCGCAGGCACATCGAAGCAGCGCACCTGCAGGCCCGGCGCGCGCCGCGCGGCGAGCGAGGCGAACGTGCCGTCGCCCCCGCCGACGTCCAGCAGACTGCGGTGGCGCGCCAGTGGGTAGGCCTCGAGGATCATCTGTGCCACCAGAGCCTGCGAGACGCCCATCAGGGTGCTGTAGGGCGCGGCCTGCCGAGATGTCACCGCCGCGGCGGCCGTGGCGCTGGCGTAGGCCCAATAGTGCTGCAGCTGCCCGGCCGGTGGGACGCTGCGCAGCAGCGCCGGTGGGTCCTGCAGGTCGGCATAGAGCAGACTGTGGTGCTCGATCAGTGGCGACAGCCCCGGATTGCCGAGCAGCGCTGCCCCATGCACGCCCAGGCCACAGCAGCCCGGGCTGCCGCGCCACTGCAGCAGGCGCAGCGCGACCGCGGCCTGCACCAGGGGGAGCATGGCTTCGGGCGGAATGCGCGCCGACTGCGCCAGCTCCGACACGGGGCGCGGACCGCGGCGTAGCAGCTCGAAGAGCCCAAGGCGGACGCAGGCGAACAGCACCTGCGAGTAGACAAATCCGGCGCACAGGTCAAAGAGCTGACTCGCCCTTCGCTGTGCAATGCGACGCAGAAGCGGGATGCGCAGCACCGCAGCCTGAAAGCCGGCGCTGGACAGCAGCCGGTCACGGCGTGCAAGCCAGGGCTCCAGTAGCGAGGGAATGCCCACCCGAGGTCGCGCCCCGGGGGTCCGCTCAGGCAGCGCGGCGCGCGATCCGCTTCGGCAGCAGTCGCACGACCTCGGCCTCGATGAGCATTCGCAGGATGCCGGCCTTCGGTCCCGGCGGTATCACCTCGATGGCGCCCGTCACCAGCTCCTCCAGGCGCGCGACCGCCTGGGTGAGCCCCATCTGCGTCACCGCGCTGGGACGGCCGAGCTGCGCATCCCTTCCGGCCGGCTTGCCGATCTCCCCCGCCTCCCCAGCCGCGTCGCGGATGTCGTCGGCCACCTGGAAGGCTTCCCCCAGGCGGGCGCCCACTGCCCGCCACGGTAGCGGATCGCGCGCCGCGGCGACCGCCCCGGCCATGGCGGCGGCGGAGAACAACGCACCGGTCTTGGCCTGGTGATAGTCCGACAGCACGACGCGCGGCTCGCACTCCCAGGCCTGACCGCCCACGATGCCCTTTGCAGGACCGACCGCACTGGCGATGATCGACAGCAGCGCTGGAAGGCGCGCACCGGCTGCATCCGCGACCCGTGCCAGCATCTGGAACGCGAGCACGATGAGGGCATCGCCGGCCAGGATCGCCAGCGGCTCGCCAAAGGCCTTGTGGACCGAAGCCCGCCCACGGCGCATGTCGGCATCATCGAAGCACGGCAGATCGTCGTGCACCAGGGACGCGCAGTGGAGCAACTCGATCGCACCGGCCGCGGCGCCCACGACCGCGGGCTGCTCGCAGCCGCAGGCCTGGGCGACCGCCAGGCACAGCCGCGGTCGCACGCGGGCTCCGCCGCTGAACACTGCGTAGCGGATGGCCTTGGCCAGCAAAGGCGGTCCCGCACTAGCTTCCGCCGAGGACAGGAACTCGGCGAGGTCGGCCTCGATCCGGGCCACTCCGTCCAGAGGCACTTCTTCGGCGGCGCCTGTGTGTAATGTCATCTTGTCACTCTAGAGTGTAATGTACTATAGACATTCTGGTTCCGGTCAGTCAACGCCTCTGGGGAGGGCTGCGCAGCTATGCCGAGCCCGTGTGTCGCCATCATCGGCGCCGGAATGGCCGGGCTTACCGCGGCGCTGGACCTTGCGGCCAAGCAGGTACGCACCATCGTCATCGAGCGCCAGGGCAGTCCCGGGGGCAAGCTGCACGCGGTGCCGCTGGGGGAGGCCTGGATCGACGACGGGCCCACGGTGTTCACCATGCGCGCGGTGTTCGAGGAGCTCTTCGAGGCCGCCGGCGCCCGGCTCGAGGACCACCTGTCGCTGCAGCGCGCCGATATCCTTGCCCGCCACGCGTGGAGCGAGAGCGAGCGCCTCGACCTGTTCGCCGACCGCGCACGCACCATCGATGCCATCGGGGAGTTTGCCGGCGCGCGTGAGGCACAGCGCTACCTGCGCTTCACCCGCGATGCGCAGCGCATCTTCAGCACCCTCGACCGGCCCTTCATCCGCGCGCAGCACGCAGGTCCGCTTGCCTTGGTGCTGCGGGTCGGCCTCGGGCGGCTGCCCGACCTGATCAACATCCGACCGTTCGAGACGCTGTGGCGGGCGCTCGGTCGCTACTTCCGCGACCCGCGCCTGCAGCAGCTGTTCGCGCGCTACTCCACCTACTGCGGCTCCTCCCCGTTCGAAGCCCCCGCGACGATGATGCTGATCGCGCACGTTGAGCAGAGCGGAGTCTGGCTGGTGACACGCGGCATGCAGCGCCTGGCCGAGGTGATCGCGCAGCTGGCCCAGGAGCGCGGCGCGGAGTTCCGCCTCGGCACGGAGGCCGAGGCCGTGGTGGTGCGCAAGGGGCGCGTCTCCGGCGTGCACCTGTCCTCCGGGGAGTTCGTGCCGGTGGATGCGGTCATCGTCAATGCCGACGTCGCGGCAGTCGCCAGCGGACGCCTCGGACCGGAGGCCGCGCGCGCAGTGCCGGCGGTTCTGCCCGCCCGCCGCTCGCTGTCGGCGATCACCTGGGCGCTGCTGGCACAGACGCGCGGCTTCCCGCTGCTGCGGCACACGGTGTTCTTCTCGCCCGACTACGCCGCCGAGTTCGACCAGATCTTCCGCCAGCAGCGCCTGCCTGTTTGGCCCACGGTATACGTGTGCGCGCAGGACCGCGGCGCCTGCGATGCACCGCCGAGCGGCGCGGCCGAGCGCCTGCTGTGCCTGGTGAATGCGCCGCCGAACGGCGATGCCGGCGGTTACGACGCGACGGAGATCGAGCAATGCGAACACAGGACCTTCACCTTCCTCGAGCGCTGCGGCCTGCAGATCCAGCGGCGGCCTCAGGACACGAGGCTCACGACGCCGCCGGAGTTCGAACGGCGGTTCCCGGGGACCGGCGGCGGCCTGTACGGCCAGGCGACTCATGGCTGGCGCGCATCGTTCACCCGACCCGGGGCACGGACGCGGCTGAAGGGGCTGTACCTGGCCGGGGGCAGCGTGCACCCGGGACCGGGCCTGCCGATGACGGCGCTGTCGGGTCGCCTGGCGGCGGCGCGCGTGCTGGAGGACCTGACTTCGCACGGCTGGTGGCGCCGGGGGGGTACGCATGGTGGTATCTCGACGCCCTGAGCGATGACGGACGCCAGGCGCTGGTCCTGATCGGCTTCGTCGGCAGCGTCTTCTCGCCCTTCTACTACCGCGCGCGTCGTAGAAATCCCGGCACCGACGCCTACGCGCACAGCGCGCTCAACGTCGCGCTGTATGGCGGACCTGCGCGCTGGGCATTCACCGAGTACGGCCGCGGAGCGGTGAGCTGCCGCGCGAACCAGCTCACCCTCGGCGGGAGCCAGCTGCGCTGGAACGGCCAGGGCCTCGAGTGCCTGGTCAACGAGCGGTGCGCGCCCCTGCCCGGCGGCCTGCGCGGCCTGGTGCGACTCGAGGCGCCGGCACTCACCGGGCTGTGCGTACCCCTCGCCCGCGATGGCAGCCACCTGTGGCGCCCGCTCGCCCCGCATGCGCGCGTCAGCGTCGAGTTCGAGCAGCCTCGCGTTCGCTGGCAGGGCAGCGGCTACCTGGACAGCAACGAGGGCACCGGCCCGCTGGAGTCGGCCTTCAGCCGCTGGAGCTGGCTGCGGGCGCGCGGCGCGGATTCCACGACGATCATCTATGACGTGCAGCCCTGCGGTGCACCGCGCGAGCGGCATGCCCTGCGCGTCTCGGCCCGCGGTGCGGTCGAGCCTTTCAGCGCGCCACCGCCGGTGCCCTTGCCGCGCAGCCGCTGGGGAATCGCCCAGGAGGCCCCCGCAGATCCTGGCTGCGCACCGCGCCTGCAGATGCGCCTCGAGGATGCCCCCTTCTACAGCCGCTCGCTGGTGGCGACCCGGCTGTGCGGTGAGGCTGTCACCGCCGTGCACGAAAGCCTCTCGCTCACGCGCTTTCATTCCCCCTGGGTGCGCTGCCTGCTCCCCTTTCGCATGCGTCGGTCCTCACGCTGGGCACGCACGACGGACACGAACTCATAGACCGCCAGGGCGAGCACCAGCCCAATCACCACCAGGTACTCGACCAGGCCGTGCATGTACGCGGGCCGCCGCCCTAGCCTGCCCGCTCGCCGAGCACGCGCAGCGACTCGCGATCGCGTCGCTCGAGCCGCTCGAACAGCTCCACCAGCCACGCCACCTTCGCCTCGAGAGTCTCGGCCCGGACCGGGGCCGGGACCGCCGCACCGGCGGCCTGGGCGGCCACGGCCTCCACCAGGTAGCGGGTCTCCTCGAGCGGTGGCGGTCCGGGCCCGGCAACACCCCCCTCGGCGGCCCGTACCGCCCGCGCCAGCACCAAGGCCTTGCGTGCCAGCGGTACCATGGAGCGCGAGGCAATCGAGTCGCAGCCGCGCCGGCGCACTTCCATGCCGATCTCGGCGTACAGGAAGCGCGCGGCATATATGCCGCGGCGGCAGTCGCGCGGCAGATCGGCGATGCCAGTCGTGGCGCGCTCATAGAGCTCATCCGCGGCTGACAGCAGCCGCTCGATGATCCGGGCGATGGCGGGCGAGAACTGCGGGTGCTGGAGCCACGACTCCGGGTCGATGCCGGACTCGCGCAGCCAATCGAGCGGCAGGTAGAGCCGGCCGGCACGGGCATCCTCGCCCACGTCACGCGCGATGTTGGTCAGCTGCATGGCGACGCCGAGGTCGCAGGCCCGGGCGACCACCGCCGGCGCGCGCGCCTGCATGATGCACGCCATCATCGCCCCGACCGAGCCGGCGACGCGCGCGGCGTATTGCCTCAGCTGGGACAGGTCCGCGTAGCGGCGGCCCTCGGCATCCCAGCGGAAGCCCTCGAGCAGCGCCTCGGGCAGCGCGCGCGGGATACCGTGCGCGGCGACCACCCGGGCGAATGCGCGGTCCGCGGCCTCCTCTGCCGGGCAGCCACGGTAGGCCAGGTCGAGTCGCCGCTCGAGCGCAGCCAGCGGGTCGGCGGTTCCCGGACGATCCACCAAGTCATCCGCCAGGCGGCAGAAGGCGTATAGCGCGAGGGCCGGCTCGCGCACCGTGGGAGGCAGCAGCAGCGATGCGGCGAAGAAGGACTTGGAACCCTCGCGGATCAGCGCGCGGCAGGCCGCATGATCGGCCGGTGTCGCCCACTCACGCGCAGTCGAGGCTGCTGGCATGCGGTACCACCAAGTCCAGAACGCGCGCCGATGAAAGCACGCCGGGAACACCGGCGCCAGGGTGCGTGCCGGCGCCGACCAGATAAAGCCGCTCCACCTCCTCGCTGCGGTTGTGCGGCCGGAACCAGGCGCTCTGCGTGAGCGTCGGTTCGAGCCCGAAGGCGGCGCCCCGGAATGATAGCAGCCGGTCCTGGAAGTCCTGCGGCGTCAGCACATGCGTGGTGGCCAGCTGCGCACCGAGGTCGGGCAGGAGCGTCGCCTCCAGGTGCGCCTGGATGGCGCGGCGGTACGGTTCGGCAGCCTGCCGCCAGTCCGTGCCGCCCTGCAGGTTCGCCACGGGCGACAGCACATAGAAGGCATCGCAGCCCGGGGGGGCGAGCGAGGGATCGGTCGCCGTCGGCCGGTGCAGGTACAGGCTGAAATCCTGCGGCAGCACCTTGCGCTCGAAGATGTCCTCCAGCAACCCTCGATAGCGCGGCCCGAGCAGGATCGTGTGATGGGCAACCTCCTCGTAGCGGCGGCGCGTGCCGAAGTACCAGACGAACAGGCTCATCGAGTAGCGTGCCCTTTCGATCCGCCGGTCGGTCCAGCGGCGCCGCAGCTGCGCGGGCAGGAGGTGCCGGTAGGTCCACGCCGCGTCGGCGTTGGAGACGACGATGTCCGCGGCGACCTCCTCGCCGCTGGCAAGGCGCACACCCGTCGCGCGCCCGTCGCGCACCATGATCGAGGTGACTTCCTGGTTCAGGTGCAGCTTTCCGCCCTGGCCGGCCACCAGCCGCACCAGGCCCTCCACCAGCGCACCGGTCCCTCCCATCGCGAAGTGCACGCCCCAGCGCCGCTCGAGGAACGCGATCAGGGCGTAGACCGAGGTGGTCGTGAACGGGTTGCCGCCGATCAGCAGCGGATGGAACGACAGCACGGTGCGCAGCTTCTCATCGCGCACCAGGCCCGCAACCGCCTGGTACACCGAGCGGTCGCTGCGCAGCCGCAGCAGGTCCGGGGCGATGCGCAGCATGTCGAGCAGCGAGTCGAACGGCACGTGCCCGAGCTGCTCGAAGCCGACGCGGTAGATCGACTCGCTCAGGCGCATGAACGCCTCGAAGCCGGCCACGTCCTGCGGGGCGAGCCGCGCGACCTGCTCGCGCATGCGCGCGGAGTCCCCGTGATAGTCGAAGGTCGTCCCGTCATCGAAGCGGATGCGGTAGAACGGGGAGATCGGCCGCAGCGTGACCTCATCCGCGAGCCGGCGGCCGCACAGGGCCCACAGCTCCTCGAGCAGGAACGGCGCGGTGATGATCGTCGGCCCGGCATCGAAGATGAACCCGTCCTGGCGGTACACGTACGCCCGTCCACCCGGCGCGTCCAGGCGCTCGTAGAGGCTGACGCGATAGCCACGCGCGCCCAGGCGCACCGCTGCGGCCAGGCCGCCGAAGCCGCTGCCGATCACGACCGCGTGGGGTGCGGTGCGCATCGACTCAGTGGGCCTGCACGCCGTACTGCGCGGCCAGCCCGAGCAGGATGCGCGCCACCTGCTGCGGCTGCTCCTCGTGCGCGAGGTGCCCGAGCGGTCCGAGCGGCATCGTCAGCGCGGCCGGCAGCAGCGCGTGCACGCGTTGCGCCTGCTCGGGGGCGATGGTGCGGTCGCCGGTCGCGGTGAGCAGCACCAGCGGCACCTTCAGCCGCGGCAGGTCGTGCGCCAGGGACTGCAGGTCCCAGTTGGCCATCATCGCCAGGGCCGCCGCGACGTGCTCGGGACGCTGCGCGAGCTGCCGGTAGAGGTCGATGCCCCGCGCGTCCAGTCGCGATCCGGTGTCCGCGACCAGCCGCTCGATCGTGCCGACCGTGGCGGCGCGGCGCGACATCCAGCGCGTCAGCGCCGGGCTGCGCGCCAGCGCGCGCGCGATCGGGGAGAACAGCCAGCCCGGCAGGCCGGCCAGCGGCAGCAACGCGCCGTTGATACTCACCACGACCCGGGGCCGGATGCGGCCATCGAGTGCCATGCGCACCGCGACGGCGGCGCCTGCCGAGTGCCCCACCGCCATCGCCGGCGTCGCCTCCAGACTCTGCAGCAGCTCGCCCATCGCAGCGGCCATTGCCGGCAGCGAGAACTGGCGGAACGCCGGCGCCGAGGTGAGCCCGTGACCCGGCAGGTCGGGCACGATGACGCGGAAGCGATCGCCGAGCAGCGGGGCGAGGTCGCGCCACGAATGCGTGGAGGCGCCCGTACCATGGATCAGGAGCAGCACCGGCCCGGACCCGAACTCCTGCACGTGCCAGCGGACCGGGCCGGCGCGCACGAAGCGACTCGCCTCCCGATGCGGCCAGTCCCCGACCGTGCCCGCCTCCGCCGACACGACGTTCGTCACGGGACGACCCGGCTCGTGTGCGCCTGGGCCTGCGCGAACGAGCGCACGGTGGCAGCCAGTGCGCCCGCATCCGCGCGCGGCAGCGGCAGGTAGCGCGCCCCCATCTCCCGGGCCAGCTGCGCTGTGAGCGGCCGCGGCTGGCGGGCCGTGTCCACCAGCACCGCAGCCGTACGGTCGGCACGCAGCAGGCGCGCCGCCTGCAACGCATCGGCCTCGGCCGCCGGCCGGCCGCCCTTGCCATTGCGTCCGACATTCGCCTGGCCGTCCGTGAGCAGGATGACCAGCGGCGTCTCCCCGCGCCGGCGGACCGCATCGGCCAGGCCGCGCGCCGCATCCAGCCCGCTGGCCAGTGGCGTACCGCCGCCTCCGGGCAGACCTGCCAGGCTGCGCTTCGCACGCAGCAGCGAGCGCGTGGGGGGCAACAGTATCTGCGCGCCGCGGCCGCTGAAGCCGATGAGCGCCACGCGGTCGCGGCGCACGTAGCACTCGGCCAGGATCAGTTCCACCGCGCCCTTCGCCTCGCCCAACCTGTGCAGCGCGGCCGACCCCGAGGCATCCACCACGAACACCGCGGTGGTCTGGGTGCGCTGCTTGAAGCGCGTAACCCGGAAGTCCTGCTTGCGCACGAGCACACGCGTCGCGCGCGCTCCGCTCTGTGCCCGTCGCAGCCGCTGCCAGGGCGCGGCCGCCCGCAGCGTCTCGATCACGTGCAGGCGCGCGCCGCGCGTGGGCTCGCGCGCGAGCACCCCGATCGGACGCCCGCGCAACTGGCCGCGTTGGGGCGCGCCACCGCGGCCGCCGCTCGTCCGGGCGCGCGTGGCGCCCGCCAGCTGTCCCTGCAACTGCGCCAGCAGTCCCGGTGGCAGCACCGCGAGGGTTGCCGCGACGGTGCGCTCGGGCAGGGCCTGCGGCGGCGTCTCCGGGGGCTGCCGGTCCAAGGATTCCGCATCGCGTCCCTCTGCCGCCGACGGCCGCGGATCCTCCTCGGCCGGCGCGGCGTCCTCCGCGCGCTCCGGCTCCGGCTGCGGCGGTGCCGGAACCCGCGTGGCCCGCGGCGCCAGGACCAGGCGGGCGGCGAGGATCACGTCCTCGTCGGCGACCTCGGCGCGACCGCCGAGCGCAGCAGCCGCGCGCGCCGCGCGCAGCGCCATCGACGCGGCGCGCGCAGAGCCAATGCCCAGGGCCGCGGCCGTCTCGCACAGCGCATCAACCGTCGCCTGCGGCGCCCGAACCGTCCCGAGGCGCTGGCGCGCGCTCGGGATGTCCGCGCGCGAAACGCCGCACCGCGCTTCCAGCACCCGCCCGCCCAGGCCACTCAGATCAAGGTGCAACGCGAGGCGCTCGCCCAGGGCCGGCGGCGGGTGCTCGTCCGCGTCCGCTCCCTCATCGAGGGCGATGACACCGAAGCGTGTCGGACGTCGTTCGGCAAGGCCGTCGCGCTCCAGCACGACCTCACCCGTATCGAGCACGCTCGTGATGCGCGCCGCGGCGGCGGCGGTGAGGCGCTCGGCCATGCACAGCATCAGCATCCCCCCATCGGCCGCGGCGAGGATGCCGTGCTCGGTGACCGGACGACCGGTGCGCAGCGTCGCGGCAAGGTCCAGGCCACCGAGCAGCCGCCCATCGCTGACGTGGGCGGGAACGCGGCGCGGTGCTTCCCCCCCGTTCAGGTGCTGGAAGTGCCCGAGCCAGGCGTCGCGCACCGCGCCGGGACCGCAGCGCAGGACCACGCCGCCGAGGCCTGCGGGATCGACGGCCAGGAGCGCCGCCGCCATGAGGGCCTCGTCCCAGCAGCCTGCTTCCTCCACCGCGGCAGCGCGTGCGCCGTCCAAGGCGGTTACGCTCCGAAGAGCTCGCCGATGGCGCGCTCGATGCGCGTGCCGGAGCCGGCTTCCTCCAGCGGATTGCGCCGCAGCCGGTGCCGCAGCGCCGGCGCTGCCATGCGCCGCAGGTGCGTGGCCTCCACTGCCGCGGCGCCCTCGAACGCTGCCAGTGCCCGCGCGGCCCGGGTGAGGGTGAGCTCACCGCGCAGACCGTCGGTGCCGATCGCCATGCACAACCGCGCCGCCTTCTCCAACACCTCCTGCGGCGCGCTCACCCGCTTGAGGCGGCCCCGCGCGGCGGTGATCTGCCGGCGCAGTTGCGCATCGGCCTTGTCCCACTTCGCCCGGAAAGCTTGCGGGTCGCGCTCGAACTCGTCGCGCCGCTTCACCACCTCGATCCGCGTGGGCAGATCCTCGGGAGTACGGATATCCACCGACAGCCCGAAGCGGTCCAGCAACTGCGGACGCAGCTCGCCCTCCTCCGGGTTACCACTGCCGATCAGCACGAAGCGCGCCGGGTGGCGCACGCTCAGGCCATCGCGCTCGACGATGTTCTCACCCGAGGCGGCGACATCGAGCAAGAGGTCCACGAGGTGGTCCTCCAGCAGGTTGACCTCGTCGACGTACAGGAAGCCGCGATTCGCCCGCGCCAGCAGCCCCGGCTCGAAGGCGCGCTGGCCGCCGGCGAGCGCGCGCTCCAGGTCCAGGGCTCCCACGATGCGGTCCTCGGTCGCCCCCAGCGGCAGGTCGACCACCGGCACTGCCACGCGCACGCTGCGCAGCGCGCCCTTGCGACGGCGCGCGCGGCACTCCTGGCACAGCGCGGCCGCATCGTCGGGATCACAGCCGTAGCGGCACTTCGCCACGGCGCGCATGGGCGGCAGCAGCTGCGCCAGTGCGCGGATCGCCGTGGATTTTCCCGTACCGCGATCTCCGAACAGCAGCACGCCACCGATGAGCGGATCGGTGGCGGCCACCAGGAGCGCGAGCTTCGTCTCCTCCTGCCCGACGATTGCGGAAAACGGGAATGCCATCAGGCAAGGATAGCAGCCTTGTTGGAACGGGTATGCCCTTGCCCCGTCATGGCCTGCTATCAGTCGGCTCCTGCCGAGGCGCGCCGGGTTCAGCGACCGCGCGGCCGCGGCGGGTCGGCACGCGCGGCCGCATCGCTGCCGTGCGCGAAGTGCTTGGCGAGGAAAGCCTCGCCGGACTCGAGGATGAAATAGCGGAACGCCTCGGCCGCCGGCGACAGCGTCTTTGCCAGCGTGTTCACGACGTGCCAGCGCCGCATGACCGGCAGCCCCTCGACTTCCGGTGCGGCGATGAGGTGGTGATCCAGCTCGAGCGCCACGGTGTGCATCGATAGCAGCGCGACGCCCATGCCGGCCATGACCGCCTGCTTAATCGCCTCGTTGCTCGACATCTGCATGACCACGCGCGGGGTCACCTGGTGCGCTTCCATGAACTCATCGAGCGCGGCACGCGTGCCCGAGCCGGGCTCGCGCACGATGAATCCCTCGTCCAACAGCGCACTCACCGGCACCTTCTCCGCGCGCGCGAACGGGTGATCGACGCAGGTCACCAGCCCGTGCGGATGCAGGGCGAAAGGCTCGGCGCGCGAAGGCCAGTGCTTGGGCGGCCGTCCCATGATCGCCAGCTCGACGAGGCCCTCGCGCATCAGCGCCACGACTTCCTCGCGGTTGTTGCCGACCTCGAGGCGGATCTCGATGCCCGGGTGCTCGTCGCGGAAGCGCGCCAGCAGCCGCGGCAGAAAGTACTTGGCCGTGCTCACCATCGCCACATCCAGCACGCCGGTCTTCAGACCGCGGAAGCGCGCGACCATGTCCTCCGCGTCGCGCATCGCCGCCAGCACTTTCTGCGCGTAGGCGAGCACGTACTCCCCCACCATCGTGAGCGAGACCTTCCGGCTGGAGCGGTCGAAAAGCGGCAGCCCGACCTCGCCCTCCAGCTCCTTGATCTGCATGGACACAGCCGGGGCGGTCAGCCGCAGCTCCTCGGCAGCCCGCGCGAAGCTCAGGTGCCGGGCAACGGCGGAAAAGACCCGCAATTGCCGCAAGGTGGCGTTCTTCATTAAGAGATTCTTAACTTGCCGGTAATATAAAGTGACTTCCCTGAATAATAACGCCCCCCTACAGTCCCCCTCAAGTCACCTGAAAACGAGGCGGGGCACGATGGACAAAGCGAAAGCGGTCGGGGCTGAGGGCGGTGCAGTGACGCTCAGGGACGCCAAGAAACGTTACAAGGCGGGCGTTCTCAAGTATCGGCAGATGGGGTACTGGGAACCGGACTACGCCGTCAAAGAGACCGACGTGGTTGCGCTGTTCAGGATCACCCCGCAGGAGGGTGTGGAGGCGGAGGAGGCTGCGGCCGCCGTCGCGGGCGAATCGTCCACGGCGACCTGGACCGTGGTGTGGACCGACCGCCTCACGGCGTGCGAGCTGTACCGTGCCAAGGCATTCCGTGTGGACCCGGTGCCCAATTCGGGCCCCGGCACCTCGACGCCACAGCAGTACTTCGCTTACATCGCCTACGACATCGACCTCTTCGAGCCGGGCTCAATAGCCAACCTCACCGCCTCGATCATCGGCAACGTCTTTGGCTTCAAGGCCGTGAAGGCCCTGCGGCTCGAGGACATGCGCATTCCCGTTGCGTACCTGAAGACCTTTCAGGGACCGGCCACCGGCATCGTCGTCGAGCGCGAGCGGCTCGACAAGTTCGGACGACCGCTCCTCGGCGCCACCACCAAACCCAAACTCGGCCTGTCCGGTCGCAACTACGGCCGCGTCGTCTACGAAGGACTCAAGGGCGGCCTCGACTTCATGAAGGACGACGAGAACATCAACTCGCAGCCGTTCATGCACTGGCGTGACCGTTTCCTTTACTGCATGGAAGCGGTGAATCGGGCGAGTGCCGCGACTGGTGAGATCAAGGGCCACTACCTCAACGTCACGGCCGGGACGATGGAGGATATGTACGAGCGTGCCGAGTTCGCCAAGAGTCTCGGAAGCGTCATCATCATGATCGATCTGGTGGTCGGCTATACCGCGATCCAGTCGATGGCGAAGTGGGCACGCAGGAACGACATGATCCTGCACCTGCACCGCGCCGGAAACTCGACCTACTCCCGCCAGAAAAATCACGGCATGAACTTTCGCGTGATCTGCAAATGGATGCGCATGGCCGGCGTGGACCACATTCATGCCGGTACTGTGGTCGGCAAGCTCGAAGGCGACCCGCTGATGATCAAGGGCTTCTACGACACGCTGCGCGAGCCACACGTGCCGCTAAACCTCGAACATGGTGTGTTCTTCGAGCAGCCCTGGGCATCGATGCTCAAGGTAATGCCGGTCGCCTCGGGTGGCATTCACGCCGGTCAAATGCACCAGCTGCTCACCTACCTCGGCGAGGATGTCGTGCTGCAATTCGGCGGCGGGACCATCGGACATCCACAAGGCATTCAGGCCGGCGCCACGGCGAATCGAGTCGCGCTGGAAGCCATGGTGCTCGCTCGCAACGAGGGCCGCGACATCTGGCGTGAGGGCCCGGAAATTCTGCGTGCCGCTGCCAAGTGGTGCTCGCCGCTGCGTCAGGCACTCGATACCTGGGGCGAGATCACCTTCAACTACGAGTCGACCGACACGGCCGACTTTGTCCCCACCGCGACCGTGGCCTAAAGGGAGCTCCTGCCATGATGACCAACACCGGCAACCGTCTGACACAGGGTCAGTTCGCGTTCCTCCCCGACCTTACTGATGCGCAGATCACCGCGCAGATCGAGTATGCGCTGAAGCACAATTGGGCCGTCGGCGTCGAGTACACCGACGACCCGCACCCGCGCAACACCTATTGGGAGATGTTCGGCAACCCGATGTTTGACCTGACGGACGCGGCCGGGATCCTGGCCGAGATCCAAAGCTGCCGCAAGACCTTCCCCAACCACTACGTTCGCGTCACCGCCTTCGATTCGACCCGTGGGTGGGAGACCCCGCGCATGTCCTTTATCGTTAACCGCCCGACCAAAGAGCCGGGCTTCGGCCTGGCGCGGCAGGAGAGCGACGGCCGGTCTCTGCGCTACCGCATCTCGTCCTACGCCACCGACCGGCCCGAAGGCGAGCGCTACTAACCGCTCGCGCGCAGGCTGTAGCACCATGTACCTCATCGCACCGTCGATCCTGTCAGCGGACTTCGCGCGCCTGGGGGAGGAAGTGAAGCGCGTCATCGCCGCCGGCGCCGACTGGATCCACTTCGACGTCATGGACAATCACTTCGTCCCGAACCTGACCATCGGGCCGCAGGTGGCGGCGGCGCTGAAGCCCTACCTCGCCAGGCCGCAGGGCGGCGCCGCGGTGCTGGATGTGCATCTGATGGCGCAGCCGGTCGATGCGCTGGTGGAAGCCTTTGCCGCCGCGGGCGCCCATTACATCAGCTTCCACCCGGAGGCCTCCCCGCACACCGACCGCACGCTGCAGCTGATCCGCGCCCGCGGCTGCAAGGCGGGCCTGGCGTTCAACCCGGCCACGCCGCTGGAAACGCTCGAGTACGTGATCGACAAGGTCGATCTGATCCTGATCATGAGCGTCAACCCAGGCTTCGGCGGTCAGAGCTTCATTGACTCCGCGCTCAGCAAGATCGAGCGCGCCCGGCGCCTGATCGACGCCTCCGGACGCGACATCCGCCTCGAGGTCGATGGCGGCATCAAGGTGCAGAACATCCGGCGCGTGGCGGACGCAGGCGCCGACACCTTCGTCGCCGGCAGTGCCATCTTCGGCTGCGCGGACCACCACGCAGTGATCCAGGCCATGCGCGACGAGCTTCGTAACGCCGGCAAGGTCAGCAAGGTCGCCTGAATGAGCACCCCGCTCTACTCGATCCCCGGCAGTACGCCCGCGGCCAGTGCTGCGGAGCCGGCGCCGACCACTTGCGCCACCAGCGGCGCGCGCACCGTGGGCGAGGTGCTGGCGCAGAGCCAGGTGGACGCAGTGATCGAGGAGCTCGATCATGACCTTGTCGGGCTGGCACCCGTCAAGACTCGCATCCGCGACATTGCCGCACTGCTCGTGATCGACAAGTTGCGCACGAACCTCGGCCTGCAGGCCCAGGCGCCCAGCTTGCACATGTCCTTCACCGGCAACCCCGGGACCGGCAAGACCACCGTGGCCCTGCGCATGGCGCAGATCCTGTTTCGCCTGGGCTACGTGCGCAAGGGACACCTGGTCGCCGTGACCCGCGACGACCTCGTCGGGCAGTACATCGGCCACACGGCCCCGAAGACGAAGGAAGTGCTCAAGCGCGCCATGGGCGGGGTGCTGTTCATCGACGAGGCCTACTACCTCTACCGGCCCGAGAATGAGCGCGACTACGGCCAGGAGGCGATCGAGATCCTGCTGCAGGTGATGGAGAACCAGCGCGACGACCTGGTCGTGATCCTGGCCGGCTACAAGGAACGCATGGACACCTTCTTCCGCTCCAATCCCGGCATGAGCTCGCGCATCGCGCATCATCTGGAATTCCCCGACTACAGCGCGGCGGAACTGCTGGCCATCGGCGAGCGGCTGCTGAAACAGCAGAACTATCGCTTCGCCCCCGGCGCGCGTGAAGCCTTCGCCGAGTACCTCGAGAGGCGTCTGCACCAGCCTCACTTCGCCAACGCACGCAGCGTCCGCAATGCGCTCGACCGCGCGCGCCTGCGCCAGGCGAGCCGCCTGTTCGCGGACAGGAACCGGCCCTTCACGGCCGAGGACCTGAGCAGTATCAACGACGCCGATATCCGCGCTAGCCGGGTATTCCAGGGCGGCCCCGTTACCAGCTCCCCGTAGCCCCCGATTACTCAAGGAACCGCCATGCATCTCGGGCGCACCACGCTCTCCAAGTTTCTGATCCAGCAGCTCACCGGGATCCCCGGCGCCAGCGACCTGGGCGCGCTGCTGGTGGATGTCGCGGCGGCCATCAAGGCCATCTCGGCCATGACGGCCAAGGGCGCCCTCGGCGGCTACCTCGGCGAGCACGGCAGCCGCAACGCGCAGGGCGAGATGCAGCAGAAGCTCGACGTGCTGGCGCACGAGGTGGTGGTCCGCAGCTGTGAGTGGGGCGGCCTGCTGGCGGGGATGGCGTCCGAGGAGCTGGACGAGCCCTATGCCATTCCGGGCGAATACGCGCGCGGGCGCTACCTGCTGGTCTTCGACCCCCTCGATGGCTCCTCGAACACGGACGTCAACGTATCGGTCGGCACCATTTTCTCGGTGTTGCGGTATGACCGCGATCAGCCCCCGGAAACCGCCGACTACCTGCAGCCGGGTCTGCGGCAGGTGGCCGCCGGCTATGCGATCTACGGGCCCGCCACGATGCTGGTCATCAGCGTCGGCAAAGGCACCCATGGCTTCACGCTCGACCGCGAGATTGGCAACTTCATCCTCACGCATCCGGACCTGCAGATCCCCGCCGACACCAGCGAATTCGCGATCAACACCAGCAATGCGCGCTTCTGGGAGCCACCGGTGCATCGCTACGTCACCGAGTGCCAGGCCGGCAAGACTGGCGTGCGCACCCGCGACTTCAACATGCGCTGGATTGCATCCCTGGTTGCCGAGGTGCACCGGATCCTGATGCGCGGGGGTGTCTTCATGTACCCGAAGGACACCCGTGACCGAACCCGGCCTGGACGCCTGCGCCTGCTCTACGAGGCCAATCCCATGAGCCTGCTGGTCGAGCAGGCCGGCGGGCGCGCCACCACGGGTAGCAAGCGCGTGATGGAGCTGACGCCCGAGCACCTGCACCAGCGCGTGCCGCTGATCCTGGGTTCGCGCAACGAGGTGGAGCGCATAGAGCGCTACCACAGCGAGTGGCAGTCCGGCACCGACCAGCCCTTCAGCTCGCCACTGTTCAACGAGCGTTCGCTGTTCAGGCCCGAGGCACGCCGGTAGCCATTCGTCCTGGCCGCGCGCCGTATTGCGGGAAAGTTAGGTATGTCGTTAAAGCATCCAGTGATCGCTGTGACCGGCTCATCTGGGGCCGGCACGACCACCGTCATGAAGAGCTTCGCGCACATCTTCCGGCGCGAGGGGATCAAGGCACAGGTCATCGAGGGAGACTCCTACCACCGCTTCGACCGCAAGGAGATGCGCGCGCGCGTAGCGGCGGCCGACGCCGGCACCGGGGAACAGATCAGCCACTTCGGCCCCGAGGCCAACCTGCTCGCGGAACTGGCGGCGACGTTCGAGGAATACGGCACGAGCGGACGCGGGCGGGTCCGCCGGTACGCCCACGATGCCGTCGAGTCCAAGGAGCTCAATACCGAAGCGGGCACCTTCACCGATTGGCAGCCCATGGCGCAGGACAGCGACCTGCTCTTCTATGAGGGTCTGCACGGGGGTTACGTCGGCCCGGGAGTCGACGTCGCGCGCCACGTCGACCTCCTCGTGGGAGTCGTGCCGATCATCAATCTCGAGTGGATCCAGAAGCTACACCGGGACCGCACTCATCGCGGCTACAGCCAGGACGCGGTGGTGGAAACCATCCTGCGGCGCATGCCTGACTACGTGAACCACATCTGCCCCCAGTTCAGCCGCACGCACGTCAATTTCCAACGCGTACCGACCGTCGATACCAGCAACCCCTTCATCGCGCGCGACATCCCGTCCGCCGACGAATCCATGGTGGTCATCCGCTTCGCCAATCCCAAGGGCATTGACTTCCCTTACCTGATCTCGATGCTCCACAACTCCTGGATGAGCCGGCCCAACAACATTGTGGTACCGGGCGGACAGATGGGCCTCGCCATGCAATTCATCTTCACGCCGATGATCCTGCGCCTCATCGATCTTAAGCGCCGCGCCCTTTAAGGAAACAGATCACCCATGCACCGAGGCCCGAGCCCTGTGATAGCCCGCACCAAGCTGTGCGATGCCCTGCGCGTGCTGGCCATCGACGCGGTGGAATCCGCCAGGAGTGGTCATCCGGGGATGCCGATGGGCATGGCGGAGATCGCAGAGGTCCTGTGGCGCGGGCACCTGAAGCACAATCCCGCCGACCCTGCGTGGCCGGACCGCGACCGCTTCGTGCTTTCCAACGGGCACGGCTCGATGCTGCTCTACGCGCTCCTGCACCTCACAGGCTACGCGCTCCCGATCGCCGAGCTCACGCGCTTCCGCCAGCTGCACAGCAAGACCCCGGGCCACCCGGAGGTCGGCGTGACACCCGGGGTCGAGACGACCACCGGTCCTCTTGGCCAGGGGCTTGCCAATGCCGTCGGCATGGCGCTGGCGGAGCACCTGCTGAGCGCGGAGTTCAACCGGCCCGGTCACGAGATAGTCGATCACCGCACCTGGGTGTTCGTCGGCGATGGCTGCCTCATGGAAGGAGTCAGCCACGAGGCTTGCTCGCTCGCCGGCACCCTCGGGCTCTCCAAGCTCATCGCCATCTACGACGACAATGGCATCAGCATCGACGGCCACGTCGAGCACTGGTTCGCGGACGACACGCCGCAACGCTTCGAGGCCTACGGCTGGCGGGTGATCCGCGATGTCCCGGGCCACGACCTGGCGCGCATCGAGGCGGCGCTTACGCAAGCGACCGTGCCGTGCGGCCGCCCCACGCTCGTATGCTGCAAGACCACCATCGGCAAGGGCAGCCCCAACAAGGCCGGCTCCCACGAGGTGCATGGGGCGGCGCTCGGGGCCGCGGAGGTAGCCGCCACGCGCGTCGCGCTCGGCTGGAGCGCAGCCCCGTTCGAGGTGCCCGAGGAGGTGCGCACCGCCTGGGATGCGCGCGCCGCGGGTGCCGCGGCTCAGGCACAGTGGCAGCGCCGCTTCGCCAGCTATGCGCAGGCGCACCCGAAGCTCGCCGCCGAATTCGAGCGCCGCGTGGTGAAGCGGGCATTGCCGGGCGAGTGGAACGACCTCAAGGGCCGGCTGCTGCGCAACGTGGTGCAGGCGGCATCGACCGTGGCCTCGCGCAAGGCCTCGCAGAATGCCATCGAGGCGCTCCTGCCTGCCCTGCCGGAACTGCTCGGCGGCTCTGCGGACCTGACGGGGTCGAACCTCACCGCCGCCAGCGCCAGTGTGCCCGTGCGCCGCGGCGCATGGGGCAACCACATCAACTACGGCGTGCGCGAATTCGGCATGTCCGCAGTCATGAACGGAATCGCGCTCCACGGGGGGTACATTCCTTACGGGGGCACCTTCCTCACTTTTTCCGACTACGGCCGCAACGCGGTGCGCATGTCGGCACTGATGGGGTTGCGCGTGATCTACGTGTTCACGCACGACAGCATCGGGCTCGGCGAGGACGGCCCCACCCACCAGCCCGTGGAGCACGTGAGCAGCCTGCGGCTGATCCCAAACAACTCGGTATGGCGTCCTTGCGATGCGGTGGAGACGATGGTTGCGTGGCAGGCAGCCATCGAACGCTGCGACGGCCCCACCTGCCTCGTCTTATCGCGCCAGAACCTGCCGCATTGCCCGCGCGATGCCGCACAGCTCGCCGACGTGGTGCGCGGCGGCTACGTGCTGGCAGAAGCCACCGGTACGCCACAAGTCACCCTGCTGGCGACGGGCTCGGAGGTTTCCCTCGCCCTCGCCGCACGCACCCGCCTGCAGGCGGAGGGCATCGCGGCGCGGGTCGTCTCCATGCCGAACTGCGCGGTCTTTGACCGCCAGGATGCCGTGTACCGCGGCCGCGTGTTGCCGCGTGCAGTGCCGATACTGGCGATCGAAGCCGGCGTCAGCCACTTCTGGCGTGCCTACACCGGCTTTGGCGGCGACGTTGTCGGCATCGATCGCTTCGGTGAGTCCGCGCCTGCCGAGGTCGTCGCCCAGGCTCTCGGCCTGACCTGCGAAGCCGTGTGCGAGCGCGCCCGGAAGCTCCTCTTGGGAGCAGCGGCGCCGTGAAGCTGACATTCGCTGGCGGCGCAGCGCAGGCGGTCCTCTTTGACCTGGACGGAACGCTGCTGGACACGGCCGATGACATTGCCCTGGCCCTCAACCGCACGCTGGGGGAGCAGTCGCTGAAGGGTCTCGACGTCGCGCAGGTGCGGCTTTTCATCGGGCGCGGCGTGCCCACGCTCATCCAGCGCGCCCTGCGCTGGCTGGGACAGTCCGCCAGCACGGCGGATGCTTCGCGCCTGCTGGAGCGATTCCACTTCCACTATCATGATCTTGCGAAGCGCGGCGATATCCGCACGCGCGTATATCCGGGGGTGAGCTCGGGGCTCGCCGCCCTCAAGGAAATGCCGTTGGGCATCGCGGTGGTCACCAACAAGCCGAGGGCGGCCGCCTTGGAACTGCTCGAGCACTTTCAGTTGGACCGATGGATAGACACGCTGGTCGGTGGCGATAGCGGCCTGGCGCAGAAGCCGCATCCGGACCCCTTGCTGCACGCGTGCGGGCAGCTCCGGGCGACCCCGGCAAGAACGCTGATGGTCGGCGACTCGATGACGGACGTGCTCGCCGCCCGCGGCGCGGGTATGCAGGTGGTCTGCGTGCCCTACGGCTACAACGAAGGCAGCGATCCTCGCCAGCTCCCGTGCGACGGCTTGATCGAGAATGTGGCGGCGCTGCCCGGCCTGCTGGCCGACGACGCTCCGGTCCCCGCGCGCGTCGTGCCCTCATAGCGGCGCAGTCCGTGCTCAGAGCGGTGCTGTGGGACATCGACGGGACCCTCGCCGAGACAGAGTGCGACGGACATCGGGTTGCCTTCAACAGGGCATTCGAACGCACAGGGGTGCCCTGGCGCTGGGACGAACGCTACTACGGCGAACTGTTGCGGATCGCGGGCGGCCGCGAGCGCCTCCTGCACGACATGGAAAGCTGCGACCGTGCACCCCACGCCCCCGAGGCCCGCGTCGCCCTCGCCGCCGCGCAGCATGCTCTCAAGAACGACTACTACGTCAGAATCGTAAAGGAGGGACGGCTGTCACTGCGCGCAGGCGTCCTTGAGCTGCTGAATGACTGTACGCGCGCCGGGGTGCTGCTCGGGATAGCCACCACGACGAGTCGTTGCAACGTAGAAGCCTTGCTCGCTCAGGAGCTCGGCCAGGACTGGAGCGCGCGGTTTGCGACGGTGGTTTGCGCGGAGGACGCGCCCAGAAAGAAGCCAGATCCCCAGGCTTATGAGAAGGCGCTGGAGGCACTCGCTCTGCCTCCAAGCGAGGTCATCGCGATCGAAGACTCACCGGCGGGCGCCACCGCCGCACAGCGTGCCGGCCTGGCCGTGGTTGTCACATCCAGCTACTACTTTCCGGCCTGTAACGTGGATGTCCTGGCGCGTGGCCCCTCGTTGGGCACGACCGAGGGTTGGTCTCCACCGGCTGACCGCTCGGTGGACCGCATTGACCTCGGCCAGTTGATGCGGTGGCAGGCCGCCCCCTGAGCCGCGATCAGCGCAAGGGGTAGGGGCGCCACCCCATCAGCCGGGCCGAAGGCCGGGCTGCCGAGACGGGGGCGTGCGCTTCTGCATCCGGCGCCTTGCCGCGTGCGTATTACTCCCTGTGAAATCCAAGTTGCGCCTTGGGCCGGCCTGCCGGGCCGCCAGCCCCCCGATCATGCTGTGGCGCCGCAGCCCGCCCGTGCCCGGCGCGCGCGCCAGCACGGCCCCCCGCGCGAGTCCTTCACCATGAAGCCTGCCGAGAAGCTGCGCAGACTCGCCGTCTCGGCCCTGCTGCTGAGCGTGCTCGAAATCGGTGCGTGCAGCGCCCGCCCCCCGCTCGTGCTCGCCGAGCACGTCGACGTGCCGCGCTTCATGGGCAGCTGGTTCGTCATCGCATGCATCCCGACACGAATCGAGCGTGACGCCTACGCGGCGGTGGAGTCCTACCAACTGGAGCCGGGCGGGCGCGTGAGGACGGTATTCTCCTTCCGAAAGGGGGGCTTCGACGGCCCGGCGAAGCGCTACCACCCCACCGGCTTCATCCACCCGGAAGGCAACGGGGCGATATGGGACATGCAGTTCATCTGGCCGCTGCGGGCCGACTACCGCATCCTGTACGTGGATGCGGATTACACCCTCACGGTCATCGGGCGTCCTCAGCGCGACTTTGCCTGGATCATGGCGCGATCGCCACAGATCGCTCCGGCCGATTACGAGAGACTTCGTACACTGCTGCTGCAACAGGGTTATGATGTCTCCTTGCTGCGGCAGGTGCCGCAGCAGCCGCCGTGATCACTGGCGCAGAAGCAAGTACGGTTGCCCGGCGGTGCGGCCGCGTGTCATACGCGCGTGCGCACGATGGGTGTGCTGCGCCGCGGCTGCAGGCGCACCCACATCATGCACAATCTGAATGTCTGATTCGACCCCACCCGAACGCTCCGCGCCCTCCGCCGAGGCCCTGCTGGGCCAGGTCGCGCTTGGCAACCGCGCGGCCTTCGAGACTCTTTACCGCACCTGCGCCGACAAGCTGTTCGGCATCTGCCTGCGCGTGCTGCGCCAGCGAGCCGAGGCCGAGGAGGCGCTGCAGGAAGTCTTCACCAACGTGTGGCACAAGGCCTCGCAGTTCGACCCTGAGCGAGCGAGCGCCATGAGCTGGCTGAGCATCATGGCCCGCAACAAGGCGATCGACCGGCTGCGCTCCCTGCCCGCGCGGAGCATGCATACCAGCCTCGAGGAAGCCGCCGGGATCGCCGACCCGAACGCCTCCCCGGCCCCCTCGGCGGAGGCCGCGAGCGAACAAGCGCGCCTTGCGCGCTGCTTGGAGGAGCTCGAGCCGCGGCGGCGCACGCTCATCCGCGAGGCCTTCTTCGGCGGCTTCACCTACGAAGAACTGGCCACGCGGCTGGCCGCCCCGCTGGGCTCGGTCAAGAGCTGGGTGCGGCGCGGCCTGATCCAGCTGCGTGCCTGTCTCGAGCCATGAGCAGCGTCCCGCCGTCACCACCCGGGGACGACACCGTGGGTACCGAGCCGCCCGACGACGAAGTGCTGGCGGGCGAGTTGGTGCTGGGTGTCCTCGAACGAGACGCGCGCACTCAGGCACAAGCCCGCAGCGAGACCGACCCCGTTTTTGCGGCCCGCGTGGCCCGCTGGGAACTGCGCTTCGCACCCTGGCTCGCCGAGATCGCCCCTGCCGCCGCACCCGCGCTGCTGTGGGACCAGATCTGCCGCCGCCTGGGTTGGCGAATCGAGCCTGCGCCGCGCGCCGGACTGTGGCAGAGCCTGATCCTCTGGCGCACCGTGGCCGCGGTGGCTGCGCTCGCCGCGATGATGCTGTGGTGGACCCGCGGGCCCGGGCCGATCGTGCCCCCGAGCAGCAGCGTACCGCCGGGCGCGGCCGAACCGGCCGCCAAGCCGGTTTCCACGCTGGCGCGCGGGGATGGCTCAACCGCCTGGCTGGCCTCGGTGGATCCGGCGCGCGGCACGGTGCTGATGGTTCCGGTACCCGGGCCCGCCGATGCCCTCGGCCGGGTACCGGAGCTGTGGATCATTCCGAGCGGGCAGCAGCCACGCTCACTGGGTGCCGTCTCGATCAACAAGTCGCACACCGTCGCGGTGCCTGCCGGGGCGCGTGACGCGCTGGTCCCCGGCTCGGTCCTGGCAATCACGCTCGAGCCGGCCAGCGGCCTGCCGCACGCCGCCCCCTCCGGCCCCGTCATCGCCAAGGGCCCTGTCACGATCTGACCCTTCGAAAAGCCGGTCGGTACTGCATCCCACCCGGCGGCGCCCGCGTATTTACCTCCAACAGGAGGAGATCCGCATGCCGGCACCGCGCGCCACCGCCCCATTGCAAGACCGTGTCGCGCTTGCCGTGCTGCGCTGGTTTGACACCGGCTCCGACGCAGCCGCGCGCGACTCCGCGCGCATCGACTGGCTGCGAGCCGCGCCATTTTTTGGCATGCATCTGGCCTGCCTGGGCGTGATTTGGGTGGGTGTCTCGCCGACCGCGCTATGGGTTGCCGCCCTCACCTACGGGGTGCGCATGTTCGCCATCACCGGCTTCTATCACCGCTACTTCGCCCATCGCACCTTCCGCACCTCCCGTGGCGTGCAGTTCCTGTTTGCCTGCATCGGCGCGGCCTGCGTACAGCGGGGGCCGCTGTGGTGGGCCGCGCACCACCGGTGCCACCACCAGCACGCGGACACCCCCGCGGATCCCCACTCGCCCCGCCTGCGCGGGTTCTGGCGCAGTCACATGGGTTGGTTCCTGACCGAAGAGGGCTTCCGCACCGACTGGAAGCGCATCCCCGACCTGGCGCGATACCCGGAACTGCGATGGCTCGACCGCTACGACGTGGTGGTTCCCATTGCCTTCGCGGCCGTGCTCTATGGAACCGGAGCGCTGCTGCAGCAGCATGCACCCGCCCTCGGCACCAGCGGCGGGCAGCTCTTGACGTGGGGATTCTTCGTCTCGACCGTCATCCTGTTCCACGTGACGGTGACCATCAACTCCCTTGCGCATCGCTTCGGCAGCCGCCGCTTCGAGACGGCAGACGACAGCCGCAACAACCCCTGGCTGGCATTGCTCACCTTCGGGGAGGGCTGGCACAACAACCATCATTTCTTCCCGGGCTCCGCACGCCAGGGGTTCCGCTGGTGGGAGCTTGACCTGACCTACTACGGCTTGAGGCTCATGGCCTTGTGCGGGCTTGTGCAGGGTCTGCGGCCGGTGCCCGCGCG
Source organism: Pseudomonadota bacterium (assembly GCA_018240525.1). GTDB lineage: Bacteria > Pseudomonadota > Gammaproteobacteria > Steroidobacterales > Steroidobacteraceae > 13-2-20CM-66-19. Next base: position 19,247 of record JAFEFN010000008.1, on the reverse strand, counting down.
CGTGCTGCGCCTGGGGCGAGCGCGATGCGCATCGCAGTAGTCGGCAGCGGCATCTCCGGGCTCGGCTGCGCCTGGCTGCTGTCGCGCGCGCACGAAGTGACCCTCTTCGAAAGCGGCGACCACTTCGGCGGCCACACCGATACCCACCGCATCAGCCTGAATGGGAAGTCATTCGCGGTCGACACCGGCTTCATCGTCTTCAACCCGGCGCACTACCCGCTCTTGACCCGCCTGCTTGCGGAACTCAGGGTCGCCTTCCGGCCGACCACGATGAGCTTCTCGGTGCGCAATGAGGCGAACGGCCTGGAGTACAACGCCGGCAGCCTCGATGGCCTGTTCTGCCAACGGCGCAACCTGATGTCGCCGCGCTTCCTGGGCATGTTGAGAGACCTGGTGCGCTTCTACCGTGAGGCACCGGCGTTGCTCGCAGTCGCCGCTCCCGGGCCCACACTCGGCGAGTATCTGGCCGCCAACGGCTACGGATCCGCCTTCCGCGACGAGCACCTCGTGCCGATGGCCGCCGCGTTGTGGTCGGCACCGCCGGCGAGCGTGCTCGGGTTCCCGGCCCAGTTTCTGGTGCGCTTCATGGCCAATCACCAGATGCTCAGCCTGCGCAACCGCCCGACCTGGCAGGTGGTCGAGGGCGGGTCGGCGACTTACGTGCGCGCCCTGCGCGCCCAGTGGACGGTGCGTGAGCGCCTCAACTGCACGGTGCGTGCGGTGCGTCGCGATGCTGACGCCGTCCGTGTGAGCAGTGCCGCCGGTGTCGAGCGCTTCGACCAGCTGGTCCTTGCCTGCCACAGCGACCAGGCGCTGACGCTGTTGGAGGACCCGAGCGACGGCGAACGCGACGTGCTGGGGGCCATTCCCTACCAGGTGAACGAGGTGCTTCTGCACACCGACGCGTCGGTGCTGCCAAGGCAGCGCAAGGCCTGGGCGGCCTGGAATGCCCTCGTGCCGGCCCAGCCTGGCGCCACCTGCTGCGTCAGTTACTACATGAATCTGCTGCAGGGCATCGACTGCGACCAGCCGCTCATCGTCACGCTCAACAGCAGCCAGCCGGTCGCGGCAGATCGAGTTCTGCGGCGCCTGCAGTACGCCCATCCGCTGTACTCCGCCGCCGCCGTGCACGCACAGGCGCGCCGGGCCGAACTGCAGGGCCAGCGGCGCACCTGGTTCGCGGGCGCGTACTGGGGCTGGGGCTTCCACGAGGATGGGCTGCGCAGCGCGGTCGAGGTGTGCCGCGCGCTCGGTGTGCGCTGGGGAGAGCCCGCCCAGCCGGGCATCGCCCCGGCCCCCGGGGCGCGCGTCGGCTCCCTGCAGGGTGCGACGTTGTGAACGGTGCCATCGGTGTTCCCGTGCATAGCGCCGTCTACGAAGGCAGCGTGCGCCACCGCCGCTACGGACCGTGCGCGCACGCCTTCCGCTACCGGGTGGCACAGCTGTACCTGGACCTCGACGAACTCGAGCAGGTGTTCAAGGGTCGGTGGCTGTGGTCATGCAATCGGCGGAACCTCGCCGAGTTCCGGCGCGCTGATTTCCTCGGACCCCCGGCGTCGGGGCTCGCTGCGGCCGTGCGCGACCGTGCCGAAGAGGCCACCGGGCAGCGCCCGCGCGGACCGATCCGCGTGCTGACCCACCTGCGCTACGCGGGCTACAGCTTCAATCCGGTCACCTTCTACTACTGCTTCTCGGCGGGCGCCGCGGGGGAGCTGGAATGCGTCGTTGCCGAGATCACCAATACCCCCTGGCGCGAACGACATGCCTACGTGCTGCCGACGGCCGGCGCGCTACGCCAGGGACGCATGCTGCGCTGGAATTTCGCCAAGAGCTTCCACGTCTCGCCCTTCCTGCCGATGCAGCGCGCCTACGACTGGCGTTTTAGCATCCCGGGGGAACGGCTGAGCGTGCACATGCAGGTGCTTGAGGGCCGCCAGCGCGAACTGGATGCCACTCTCACCCTGCATCGACGCCCGCTCGATGCTACGGCGCTGCGGCGCGTGCTGTGCCGTTATCCACTCATGACCGGGCAGGTCGTGGCCGGCATCTACTGGCAGGCACTGCGCCTGTGGCTGAAGCGCACCCCCGTTCATCGCCATCCCGCAAGCGAGGTCCAATCGTGAGCAACGAGCTGACCGGCTCCCTCAGCAATGCCACCCCGACCCCACGGCCCGGACCCCTGCTGCGCATGCTGAAGGGGCAGCTCCTGGCGCGCCTGGCAGCTCTCGAGCATGGGCAGATCCTGCTCGAGGACAGCTTGGGCAGCACGCTACTTGGGCCCCGAGAGACCGACCTGCACGTGCGGGTACAGGTGCATGACGGCGAGTTCTACCGGGCCGTCGCCGCGCGCGGCAGCGTGGGGGCGGCGGAAGCGTACATGGCCGGTCACTGGAGCTGCGATGACCTGGTGGCACTGGTGCGCATCCTGGTGCGCAACCGGGCATTGCTCGATGGCATGGAAGGCGGTACGGCCCGGGTTGCTGCGTGGCTGCTGCGCGCCCTTCATGAACTGCGCCGCAACACCCGGGCCGGCGCGCGGCGCAACATCGCCGCGCACTATGACCTCGGCAACGACTTCTTCTCGCTGTTCCTCTCTGCGGACATGATGTATTCCTCCGCGCTGTGGGAAGCGGCGGATGACACGCTGGAACGCGCCTCGAGCCGCAAGCTCGAGCGCGTCTGTGCGCGGCTGCAGCTGCGCGCCCGCGACCATGTGCTGGAGATCGGTACCGGCTGGGGCGGGTTCGCGCTGCATGCCGCCACCCACCACGGCTGCCGGGTCACCACGACGACCCTGTCGCGCGAACAGCAGCGCCTGGCCCAACAGCGCATCGCAGCGGCAGGCCTCAGCGATCGCATCACCGTGCTGCTGGAGGACTACCGCAATCTGCGCGGCCGTTACGACAAGCTGGTATCGATCGAAATGGTCGAGGCGGTCGGCGCGCAGTACCTGGAAACCTATTTCGGCAAGCTCGGTGAGCTGCTCGCGCCCGACGGGCTGGCGCTGTTGCAAGCCATCACCATCGAGGATCATCGCTACGCGCAGGCGCTGCGCTCGGTGGATTTCATCAAGCGGCACGTGTTTCCGGGGAGCTTCATTCCCTCCATTGAGGCGCTGATGGTGGCCAAGTCCCGCGCGTGCGAGCTCGCCCTGGTGCAGATGGAGGACTTCGGGTTGTCGTACGCCCGCACGCTCGAGGCCTGGCGCCGCGCCTTTCTCGAGCGTCGGGATGCCGCACGCGGACTCGGCTTCGACGAGCGCTTCCTGCGCATGTGGGAGTACTACCTCGCATACTGCGAGGGCGGGTTTCGCGAGCGATCGATCGGGGTTGCGCATCTGCTGTTCGCCGCGCCCGGCTACCGGCCCCCGGTTGCCCCATGAGCGCCCTGTTCAATTTTGCCGGATACCAGGCCGTATGGCTTGTTGCAGTGCTCGGAGCGGGGCGCGGACTGGCATGGCCGGGGCTGCTCGCCAGCGCCGCGTTCGCCGGCGCGCAGCTGGCACTCTCCGCCACGCGCGCTGCCGATGCGCGCCTGGTGGCCGTCGCACTGCTTGCCGGCGTGCTGATCGACGGTGCCCTCGCGGCCAGCGGGCTGCTCACCTACGCCGCGCCGCGGCCCGCCCTGCCGCCTGGCGGAGCACCGGTCTGGATTCTCGCGCTGTGGGTGGCGTTCGCCCTGACCCTTAATCACTCCCTCAGCTGGTTGAAGGGCCGTCCCGGGCTCGCGGTGACCCTGGGGATCCTGGGTGGGCCGTTTGCCTATTGGGGCGCGCAGCGCCTTTCGGGCGCAGTCAGCCCTCAGGCCCCTGCATGGCGTGCAGGAATGGCGCTCGCCGTCGGCTGGGCGGCCGCGATGTGGTTCCTGACACGGCTCGCCGCGCGCTGGCAGCCCCCGTCCACCGGCATCTCATCGGCGGTGTCTGCATGAGCACCTCGGGCACGCTGGCACTGATCTGGGGGCTTGCCGCATTGATGATGTACGGCGGATGGCGCTGGCAGCAGCGCCACACGAACGCCGGCATTGTCGACGTGCTGTGGTCGGCCGGCCTCGGCTGCAGCGCCGTGCTATGCGCACTGCTGGGCGCCGGTGCCGCCGCGCCACGGCTCCTCGTCGCGTGCTGCGGCGGTCTATGGGGACTGCGGCTCGCGCTGCACCTGTGGAGACGGGTTCGCAGTGAACGCGAGGACGGCCGCTACCGCGCGCTGCGCGAGCATTGGCGGGGGGATGCCCGCAAGATCTTCGGCATGTTCCAGTTTCAGGCGCTCCTGGTGGCCCTGTTCTCGGTGCCTTTCACGATCGCGGCGGGCAATGCGCGCACGCGGCCGGGCCTGCTCCTGCTCGCCGTGCTCATCTGGGTCGTGAGCGTGGCCGGGGAATCCCTTGCCGACCGCCAACTCGCGCGCTTCCGCGCCGACCCCGCCAACCGCGGCCGTACGTGCCGCAGCGGACTGTGGCGCTACTCGCGCCACCCCAACTACTTCTTCGAATGGACGCACTGGTTCACCTACGTCGCCCTCGCCGCAGGTGCGCCGCACGGATGGCTGGCGCTGGCCGGCCCTCTGGTCATGTACGGCTTCCTGCGCTGGGTGAGCGGCATTCCCTACACCGAAGCCCAGGCACTGCGCACCCGGGGCGAGGACTACCGGGACTACCAGCGCAACACCCCCATGCTGTTCCCCTGGTTCCCGCGGGACCGGCCGGGGGATCCCGCACCTGAAAGGCCGATGCGATGAATACCTCCCCGACACTGCACTTCCCTTCACACGAGGGCCTTGAACACGCGACCGCCGCGGAGGGGTTGCTGGGCCTCGCCGAGCGCGGCCTGCTGCCCGATGCGGTGGTGCGCCTCGGCATCCGACGCCAGTGCGCGGCGCGGCTCCGCGAAGAGAGCGCCGGCGGGCTGGCGGCGCAGGAATCGAGGCTGCAGGAGCGTCTGGCATTGCTGCGCGGCGGGGAACTCGCGGTGCACACGCAGGCGGCGAACGCGCAGCACTACGAGCTGCCGTCGGGCTTCTTCGAGCACTGCCTCGGACCACGCCTGAAATACTCCTGCGCGTACTACCCGCGGGGGGATGAGTCCCTGGCCGAGGCCGAGGAGGCCATGCTGGCGCTGTATGCCGAACGGGCGCAGCTGGCCGACGGCATGGACGTGCTCGAACTCGGGTGCGGCTGGGGCTCACTCACCTTGTGGATGGCCGCGCGGTACCCGCGCATGCGCATTGTCGCGGTGTCGAATTCCGCTGAACAACGCCGGTTCATCGAGTCGCGCTGCCGTGCCCTTGCGCTCGACAACGTGCACGTCATGACCGCCGACATCAACCGGCTGACACTGCCTGCGGCGGCTTTCGACCGCTGCGTCTCCATCGAGATGTTCGAGCACCTGCGCAACTACGAGCTCCTCATGGCACGCATCGCTCAGTGGCTGCGACCCGACGGCAAGCTGTTCGTCCACATATTCGCGCACCGCACCCACATCTACCTGTTCGAGACACACGGCAGCGACAACTGGATGGGGCGTCACTTCTTTACCGGTGGCCTGATGCCCGGGGCCGACACCCTGCTGTGGTTCAGCGATCACCTCAGCTGCGAGCAGCGATGGCTCCTGGATGGCAGCCACTACCAGCGCACGGCCAATGACTGGCTGCGCAACCAGGACCGACACGGCACGGCGGTGAGGGCGATCCTCAGCGAGGCGTATGGTGCGCGCGCGGCACTGTGGCAGCAGCGCTGGCGCATGTTCTGGATGGCCTGTGCGGAATGCTTCGGATATGCAGGAGGCCGCGAATGGCTTGTCGCGCACTATCGGTTTACGCGCCGGCGGTAGAGGGCCCCGTGGCGCGCGCAGGGTCGGGCCGCACAGGCCCGCGGCGATCGCCGAACCCCCTGCGTGCCTCCGCTCCGTCCGATCGCGCTCTTCATGATCGGCCTTTCAGATGTAACGCGGGCGGGCTGCCTGCACGAGACCGGGCCACCCCACACGCGCAGCCGTCACGTATGAAACACCGCCCCAGGCGGCGCGCGAGTCATCGAGCGCGTCCTTGACGGCGAGAGCGGCGTGATACGCTCATAGGGCACCGCAAACCCACCCGCCTGAATCAGGTTCTGCTCCCGCCATTCTCGTTGAGGCAAAAACGAAACACCGGATGCACTTCGGAATTTGCCGGCAGCTAGAGAAGTTGCGCCGGGGGCACAGAGAGTGTGTATATGCTTTCGGCTCTTGTCAGACTGCGGCAGACAGCCTAGCCGGTTGGTCAGATGCTACGGAGTTACCGATGTCACGAGTCATCGCGACGCTTACTTGCGTCGTCGCCGCCCTTGCCATTCAATCCTGTAAGACACAGAGCACTGGTGATACGAAGTCAGCCGATCCCAAAGCGATCGCTATGATAGTTGCCGATTCCCCGTTCAATGCACACCCATCGCTCGTCGTGGTGATCGAAGAGGTAGACGGCGCGAGGGTCACGGCCACAACGTATGAGGTAGCCGTATCGCCGGGGCCTCACAAACTCATAGTGATGTGTGAATCCCGGGAGGGTGGTGGCTCCAATGTGCATTCCCTGGACATCGATGCCGTCGCGGGAGCCCGGTATCACCTGGACGTGAAGGTGGGCGGAGATACCAAGCCGCCCTGCGAAGCGGTAGCTAAACGGCAATGAGGCGCCGGCGCATGCAGAGGCGCTCCGGCTCCGCCCCGGAGAATGCTGCGCATGCCGGGGGCCTTCCGTGGACGCCCAGCGCTCGATAGCGTACGGGATGGTGTGAGAACTGTGTCTTCCCCGTTTTATCCACGTCTGGCTGATCAGCTTCATGCACTACGATCTGGGCTTCTTCGACGACCAGTCCACACGCGTCGAATGTGCGCCCAACCCCTTCAGTGCTAAGGTGTCAGCGATGTCCCCGGTATAAGTCGTCAGCGATGTGACCGGAAAGGACCTGATTTTATTGGTCGGAACGCCGAGATTTGAACTCGGGACCCCTTGCACCCCATAAATTCGAGCCCCGCAATTCTACGAATTGCTCTGAAACGCTATGAAACAAGGCTTTTCTGAGCAGGCTCGGTGACTTACAGTGGCGCGGTGATTTCAACAGCGCTCACACCCCTTCAGGTCCAAACACCGCTGCTCACTGCTCAAGTGTACCCCGGGGTACACCTCTTTTCAGGACCCCTTGTCGGGTCCACAAGGGGTCTTGAGCCTCCCCGGCGCATCGTGCGGCGGGCCACCTTCCGATGCTGAAAGACACCGAAAGCACCGCAGGCGGCGAGGCGGCGGACCGCACCCTCCCCCAGGGCTCCCGCCCCTTCACGGACCGCTACCTGGCTGCCCTCAGGCCCCGCCGATCGCGCTACGAGGTGCTCGATCCCAGGCGCCAGGGATTGACCCTGCGGGTCACCGAAAAAGGTGCCAAGACGTTCTGCTTCCGCTACAAACGGGGCGGCCGCGGGGTCCGGGTGGTCATCGGTCCCTACCCGCTGGTCACCCTTCAGAAGGCCTACGAGACCCACGCGGAGCTCACGAAAAGAGTGCTCGCCGGCGAGGCGGCACGAAGTCCCGGCACCCCCGGGGTGCGCGGCCGGGGCGCCGCCCTGCCCGTCCCGGAACCGGTACTGACCGTCGGCGATCTCGCCCAGGAGTTCACGGTCCGGTACCTGAGGGTCGAGCGTAAGCGGCCTGAGGAAGCCGAGCAGGCCATCGAGGGAAACATCCTTCGGCACTGGCGCACCCGGGATGCCAAAGCGATCACCCGCCGCGACGGCATCCTGCTCCCGGACAAGATCGTCGACCGGGGCTCCCCGACCATGGCCAATCGCGTCAGCGCCCTGCTGTCGCAGATGTTCAGGTTCGCGGTCACCCGAGGGATGCTGGATGGGAGCCCATTCGTGGCCCTCGGCAGGCCCGGAGGCACCGAAAAGGCGCGCAAGCGCCGCCTGGATGAGCGCGAAATCCGGATCTTCTGGAAAAAGCTCACCCGCTCGCGGCTGAACGCGGAGGTTCGGATCGCCCTGAAACTGATCCTGGTGACCGCCCAGCGTCCCGGGGAGGTCTCCCAGGCGGCCTGGTCCGAGTTCGACCTGAAGCGCCGGATCTGGACCATCCCCGCCGAACGTTCGAAGAACGGGCAGCCCCACGAGGTGGCCCTCTCGGACCTGGCGCTAGCCTTGATCCGGCATCTCCGGCGCCGGTTCGGCGAGGCACCCTATCTGGTTCCCTCGCGCTGCTGGCGCGTCAAAGATGACGGGCCAGTCACGGTACGCGCACTGAGCCAGGGGATCCGCGATCGGCGCAAGCACTTCGGCATTGCGAACTTCACGCCACATGACTTACGGCGTACGGCTGCGAGCCTCATGACCGCCTCGGGGATCCCACGGCTGCACGTCGAGAAGGTGCTCAACCACACGATTGACGATGTCGCAGAGATATACGACCGGCACGACTACTCCTCAGAAAAGCGGCTCGCACTCGCGCGGTTGGGCGAGCGAATCGACGCGATTCTGCGGCGCAGCGATGCGTCACACCGAATACCATCGGATTGAAAAGTCTAAGTGGGTACGCAGAGCGCCTCATCCTCACTGTTCGGCACACGCCGTAACTCTTTGATTGGCCGGAAAGTGAGCGCGAAGGGTAAAGAGGCGCAAAGAGGAATTGAGAGCTGTGTCGTGTACCAAATTTCTACCAAATTTGCCAAATTTGCCAAATTTGAGAGCAGTTGAGCCGCGCAAGAGGGCTCGTAACCGTAAGCGGTCGGATAACCGCATGGTTGCAGTCTTGCAGTCGACGACGGGCGATGGCAGGCAGGAGGAGCGTCAGGCGAGGGGCGCGGGCCGCGTATTCCAGGGCAAGAGCGCTTCGAGATGATCGGCGCAGGTGGCCTTAGGCAGTTCGGTGAAGAGATGTGCGAGGTAGGCGTGGGGTTCGAGGGAGTTGGCTTTGGCGGTTTCCACCAGCGAGTACAAGCGTGCGCCGGCGACGGTGTCGCTAAAGAGCCATCCTTTTCTCCCGACGACGAACGGGAGGATCGCATTTTCGGTGCGGTTGGTATCGAGCGGGACCTCAGGATGGGTGAGGAACGGCTGCAGCTTGGGATATTGCCCGAGTGCGTAGTGGATGGCCTTTCCGAGCGCGCTCTGGGGCAGCACCTGGTCGACCATTCGGTCGAGCCAGGCTTTGAGCTCGGCCAGGACCGGCGCCGAGCGCGCATGCCGGACCCGCAACCGTTCTTCTCCCGAGGCGGTCGTGAAATCGCGCTCGATCCCGTAGATCTGCCCGATGAGCTCCAGGGCGACCTTCGCGTGACTGTCCTTCCCCGGGTCGACCTGCGCTTTGCGGGCGTCCTCGAAGCGACGTCTAACGTGGGCGAAGCACCCTGCGTGGATCAGCCCTCGTGCCTCGGCAACCGCGCGCTGTAGACCTCATACCCATCGGTCTGCAGGATACCGGTAAAGCCCTCGAGCAACCGCAGTGGCACTGCGCCCCCGCGCGAGGGATCGTGGTCGAAGAGGATGATTCTCCGGTGTGCGGGACCGCCGGTGCGCACCCAGATCCAGTGATCCGCAGTCGGCGCTTTCTCGCTCTTGAGCACCTGCAGTCGCGTCTCATCGCACTGGATGAGCGAGGACTTCAGCAGATGCTCTTTCAGGAGATTGATGACCGGGACGACGAGCTCGCCGAGCTTCACGATCCAGCCCGCCATGGTCGCGCGCGACAGATCGATCCCCAGGCGGGCGAACTGGGCTTCCTGGCGATGCAGGGGGAGTCCGTCGACATACTTCGCAGTCACGATGTGCGCGAGCAGCCCGGGCGAGGCCTTGGATTTGGGCAGGATGTGCGGTGGTACCGGGGCAGTTTTTACCCCTTGCCGGCAGCAGGGGCAGGCGTACTTGTAGCGGATGTGTTTCAGGACCTGCGCGACGGCGGGCACCACAGGTGCAGCTGCTCGGCAGTTTCCACCCCGATGCGCGTCAGCGCCGTTCCGTCGTGCGGGCAGACCTTCTCGCTCTCTGGCAGATCGTGGATCACCTCGATCCGGGGCAGCGTGGCCGGGATCTTCTTGCTCCCTTTCTTGCGGGTGTACGCCAGGATGGTGACCGACTGCGCGGCCTCGGGGCGCGCCGCGGCGAGCGCTTCGGCCTCATTGAACAACCGCTGCTGCTCGGCGGCGAGCTCCTGCGGACGTTTTTCGGAAGAGCGGCCAAAGAGCTGGCTCTTCAGCCAGCGGTTCTCTTCCTGCAGCAGACTCACGAGGTCCGTGAGTTGCGTGAGGCGCGGATCGTTGTCGTTGCCCACATCCATTCGCTGCACAGTTGGAGTATGGCCACGCTTGAAAGTTCTCAGCCAGAGAACAAAAACTTCAGCTCATCGTGGGGCCGCATGCGCCACACATCGTATCCGTCGAGCAGCCAATTAAGCTGCGCTCCCGTGAGAGTCACAGTAGCGCCATCGATGCGACTCGGCCAGTGGAACTTGTGCTGCTCGAGTCGCTTGTACCAGATCACGAAGCCGTTCTTCTCCCACGTCAGGATCTTGGGCTTCGTGCGGTTGCGGTTGATAAAAACGTACAGCGTGCCGCTCAGGGCATCAAGGTCCAGGTCCTTCACGATCGCGGCCAGCCCGTCCATCTGCTTGCGCATATCGACCGGCTTTCAGCACAGGTACACCCGCTCGATCCCAGGATCAGGTCGGATCATCGACCGCCCCGCGCATCAGCGCCGTCGCCCAGGCCACTTCCGGCAGCTGGGCGACCTCGATCATCCAGCCCGAGGGATGACTGACGCGGCAGGCGATCGCGCTGGCGCCTCTCGAACTTATGCGCACCGGCACAAAGTCCGACTTCTCGACAGCCACCGCTCGGCTCAGGATCCCCTTCTTCACCAGGGCCGCCTTGCCGGCGTACAGATCCCGGACATCCACCTCGTAGGCCGAGGCGTACTCGGTGAGCGGCACGCCGAGACTTTGCGCCTGCTCCAGGTGCCCCAAGATCTGGCGCTCCCGCTCCGACAATCGGTCCCGATCCCCCGCGTTCTCCGTCGCCATGCTCGCCCTCCGGTTCTTCTGGAGCGCGCTGCATGAGGTCAGCCGCTCGGACGCGGAATGACGGGGATCATCGATCGCTTACCTGATGCCAGCCGACTCTCACTATCGTAGGTATTCGTTTGCAGCGCGCCGCCCTGAGACCGGGTTAGGACGTTGCCATTCGCATCTGAGGTCGAGGCTGCGCCGCCCGCTGCGGTGTACTGGTTAAGCGAATCTGCCACGTAGGTTGGTGGCAGCGGCACGCGCAGGTAGGGTTCAGGCTGCACTCGTCGACCGCCGCGTCAAGGATCTCTACAACGACTTGGCCGTACTGCTTCGCCAGAACACGCAGAACTGGCGGTCGCCCTTCGAAACGCAGAAGACCCAACTTCTTACAGAGTTGCGCAGGATGGACCTAGCGCGCCTTACTCAGGCACAACTGGACTTCTTGGGATCGGCTCGGAATTCTCCAATTCCTCGGCTAAGCCGGAGCCGAAGATGTCGAAGATATTCTGGTACGAGACACGTAAACCCGTTGGCTCCCCGTCACAGGCGTTTCATAACCGGTCGGTCCGGGGACGGGTATCTCCGCTGCATCGGAGATCGAGGGCAGTCCTGCCGTCCCGCGCGAGCGCAATCTCGGCCTCTTGGTCGTCAGCGCTAAACAATAGCTTATTTAGCTATCTGCATGATTGACATCGTTTCGTAATCGCTCACTCTCGAACACACGGCGCCGCCCCAGACATCTACTGCTTGGCCCAAACTAAATGCATGCCTGGCTGTGTCGGCGAGCGCAGAACGACGTGAATTGATCAGCAAAGAATTTCGGTGTTGGGCAGCACAAGCTGCGCCTTTGTTCAGCGCTGCTGAAAACGTTACGACGATGTAGTCGTCCTTCTCTTCCAGGTTAGTAATCGTGACGTTCGTTCCCGTTGCGCCGTCGAGCCCTTGAACTACGGCTGCTCCTGCGCAAACGGAAAAACTCATGAGCAAGCCTCTGGCGGCCATTTTCATTGGGACCTCACGGCGCGCTTTTCTAAAGCGCAAACAAAGCCACTACATCGATCGTTGACCGCAACGCACGCTGAGACGTGCCAAATGGCTGGTCGGGCGGAGTTGTGGAGGCGTTATTCCTTTGCACGGTTATAGTAGAGTCATTAACTTGTATAAGAAGAGGGTGAGTCTCGTATGGCACTAGCGTCCCACTCGGATTGCCCTGATAGCAGTCGATGGACATGGTCTGTTGGAACGTCAACCCACATGGAACCGTGTCCAGCAGTCGCAACTGGTTCACGTAGATGCTTGAAGTAAAGCCAACCTGGTCATTTACTTCATTTCCGTTGGAAATAGGAAAGGCGCCTGGGTCTGGCGTCGGGGTGGGGATCGCTGCCGGTTGGCATGTGTTCACGGCACTCGAGAACGACTCCATGGGCGCGCGCCCGCTCCAGTTAAAGTAACCATAGGGTGCACCAGTCTTCAGGTTTATCGGCGGCTTCATAGTCGCTTGAAATTGTGCCGATCCTCCGGTTAGCCATGTCACAAACACCGAAGGCCCTTCGCCATTGTTGCTTGGGCTGCCAACGCCGTTGGGGATTGCGCAGGACGACCGGTGATAAGCAATTTGTCCGACACCGGAGGTCAATATAGCCTGCGAGCAGCCAGTCGAGTTGGAGAATGTGCCGTTCCAAACTTCTGTGCCACTCCCGCACGCTCCATTTCCCGCCGGAAACGTAATCGTGAGTTGAAATGTTCCGTCGCCATTCATGGTTCCGGCTACAGCCGCCGCTGGACAGCTACCGTCGGTATAGGTTCCGCTAAAGGTCTGGCCGTTAGACCCTGAAGCAGGCACGTCATGTAGATCGAACAGAAAGCCGGTGTTGGGGGCTCCGATGTAACCGGAATACCACTGACCAGAAAGCGCCGCGCAGTAACCATCACCTACGGCCGTAAGTGTTTTGACCAAGCACAAGCATCCTACCGCGGAGATTAGAAATGCTTTCATGTCTTAAGTGTCCTCGTGCGCTTACTGGGCATTAGACCACAACCAGCATCGACGCTGAAAACCGCGTTCGCATATCGATGCTCCGAGAGACTACGATTGATGCGACACGTAGTACCCCCTTGGTCCCCCGCGAACCTGTTCTCACGTCGGAGCGAGAGTCGAGTTGCTTCCAGACCCCGCCGCGCCCCCTCGTTTCTACACTTCAGGCCGCCCGAGGACTGGTTACATGATTACAGTAATCTGGCTGACAAACGGGTAATAGCCGCTGTTGGCACAACCTGACACACTAATGTTGACCTTCTTGCCAGCCATCGATGCTGCAAGCACGGTGGCGTACACTGCCTTGCCGTCCGGCTGCACAGTCGATGACCAGTCAATCCATGCGTATCCACTTCCACTCGTTGTACATCCCTCGGTGTCGGCTGGGGTCGTGGGTGTGAAGAAGATGAGCGCGCCGGGAGAACCCCCACGCCCGCCTTGATTCATCAAGAGCTTTGTGATGGTGACCGCGTTGTAACTACTTAGAGCGAACGCATGCATCGGAGCAAACGCCATAATTGCGCCCACACCGACGGCTGCGTACCACATCTCGGCGCGCCGCAATATTTTCATTCTTGTCTCCCTAGCTTGCTTGAACGAGGATTGATGGCTCTGCATATGGTTCATTGGACCATAAGCCATATCTTTCCACAGTCGTGGGACTGAACTTACGCGCGAAGCGTCTCGAAATCAACGCGCGGATGGGGACCTCGGATGCTGCAACGTAGCACGCATCTTCCAGTCTTACCTTTCACTATCGTATCCATGAGACCCCTCTGCGCCATTTGGTCGCAGTCGCGCGGGTTGTGTATGTCGCTGTGCCGCTAGTCGACTCAACCCGGTCTTCAGACCACGGATTTGGCCAGCTACGTCGCGGATACCGGCATTCTATCTTCCCGTGAAGTACACAAAAATACCCACGGCGACCCGCGCGCATCGCGGAAGTCATCCCATCGTTGTAGCCGTGGTCGCGCCCCTGTACGAGACGATAATTCGCCCTCGATCTGTGACGGACTGAGGGCAGGTCGAACGTCTTCACTATGTCGTAAGTTGATACGCGGCGCAGCAGACGTATATTGCATGCAGTGAACGCGTGTTGGTATCCGGCAGCACGCCGATGCGGCACGCCAAGACCTTATACCCTACGAGGCGCGTGTCATTGCTGCATAACGGCAACCACTATCGCTTGCGCCCTAGACTGCAGCCCCATGCAAGCCTCTGCACGAGCTACGGGAGATATCGCTCTATCGGAGGCACTTCTGCAGTGAGCTACTCACGGCCATTGCACCAATCCTCGATAGATGATTCTTGTCACGGTAGAGGGAACGGCCATTCAATTCAACTTCACACCTGGCGCCATTACACAGTACGTCTTTCGGGTCCACTACCACGAGATCCCCCACTTTTTCCAGAGCGCGTACCGGATCCTCGAATTCCGCATATTGCGCCAGAACGTCGTCACGACGTGCATAGACGAACGAATCATCCAGGCCTCTACGGCGCGCCATCGCCAGCGCGTAGGGAACAACAACGGGCAGATGCGGAACGTCCAGAACCACGCAGACATTGGATCCGGTGCCACGGATTTGATCCAACAGTTTTTCCCAGTCTGCCGAAGAGCTGCCGACGAGGTTCAACCCGCCGCCTGCCGGCGACCGGCTTTCATATCCCTTCTCCACTTCCCAAAAAGCACTCAAAATTGTCGCGGACGGTCGTATACGGTGGATTGCGGAAATCATCGCGTTGTTGAATGCCACGCACTCCGTCTGCGCGGCACGGCTCTTGAAGCGGTCACCTCCTAGGAGTGGCCGGCAGGACGTCTTGCCGGCGAATTCGATCTGAATGTCATTCGACTCAGCCAAATCCTCGAATGCGGGGAGGAGCGCTAAGGCGTGGCTGTCGCCCCATAATATCGCCTTCCGAACACCGGGATGATTGGGCCCGAAATGACACAGATCGCCCGCGGCGACTTTATCCAAAGATAAGGTTAGACAGCGGGCGCTCGCTGGCGATGCCGTGTCGGAACGCGTGAGGTTTTGGATGTCGCGACTGAACCGCCACGGCAGCCCGTCGCCAGCCCAAAGACACGCCCCGATGACGGCCACTGTCGTGCAACTCACCAGCGCAGCAACTATGAAGCTGCGGTCCCCCTTCAGTATGGTCCGCCTTCGGATCGGAATCTCGACGAACCGCCAGCTGAGAGCGGACAGCACGTAAATACCGATCCAGATCCAAAGGAGTTCTACGGCCGTCAACCTGCGAATCAAATAGTACTGGGTCAACGCGAGAACGGGGGCGTGCCAGAGATACAGCGAATAGGAAACCTTTCCGGTGAAGACCAAGGGGGGTGGCGAGAGTACTCGAAGGGTCGTGAGGGAACCGTCTTCGCCCACAAAGAGCAGTACAGCCGTGGCCGCACACGGGATCATGGCGTACGGGTGCGGAAATCCAGTCCTATCGTCGAATAGAAAGAACGAGGCTACGACAACGCCGAGACATACAAACCCGGTCACCTCCCTGCTCACCCTACAGTCTAGCTGGCGTCGCGGAACCAGCGCTGCGAGCGCGCCGAACATCAGCTCCCATGCCCGGGCAGGCATCAGATAAAAGGTGAGTGTCGAGTGCCTTAGTTCCCCACGAATGCTTATTACCAGCGAAACTGCGGCGCCTATCGCTAGCGTCGCAATCTGGCTCTTAAGGCCACGCTTGGAAAAAAGGAATGGAATCGCCAGCGGGTACACCAGATAGAACTGTTCCTCGACCGCAAGCGACCAGAAGTGCTTCAGAGGTAAAAATGCACCCGCAACGGCAAAATAGCCGCCGTCTGAGGCGCTGGCGGCATTGGCCAGCATCAATGGCGTGAAGAAGAGATATTTGCCGACTCTCACAAGGTCATTTGGCAGGTAGATTGCAACGCTTGCTGCGGCTGTCACGAGCGATGTCACGAGGAGTGCGGGAAGAATCCTGCGCGCGCGGCGTAGATAAAAATCTCCAATGCGGCGCATCGAAGTGAGATCTGAACGAGCGCAGAGCACCTGCGTAATTAGAAAGCCGGAAATCACGAAAAAGACATCAACCCCCAGGAACCCTCCAGGCAGGGCTTCCGTCGAAAAATGGAACAGAATCACCGCGAGGACGGCTATTGCCCTCAAACCGTCGATGTGCGGACGGTAAGTCATGGGCTCGGGGAACAATTCGACCGGTAAACTCGCAACTGCGCTTCCATTCCATCTACAACTAAAGGTGGCCTAAGGCAGGCAGGATCCCGCGATCTCTGAACATCCGCCACGTGTACGTAGCCCGCGTGCCCTTAGCCTTCTCTAGGGCGTGCACGGCTTGAATGCACTCACGCTCCACGTCTGTCGGCGTCCCGTGCTTGGCGTCGCCAGCCCGCAGCTCTACCCAGCGCTGCCGCGCAAGCTGTCCCAGAAGTTCATTGCCCCGAGCGACGGCGTTCCGCTCTAGGATCTCTGCCTGCTCCGGCGTCTTTGCCGTAAGCGCGCGCTCCTCGTCTGTCTTGGCGGTCACCGGAGGCCCCCGCGTTTGAGCCACCGCAGGCCGTCGCCGGTGATGTAATAGCGGCTCCCCTCCTCCATGATGATGTCGTGTGCGGCCCATGATCCTCTAGAGTTCCAATGTGCAGTCGCAAATTCGATAACTTCAGGCCGAGGCTCATAGTCATCTGCTCTAGTGTGAGACCGTCCCGGTTTTCGCTCATTTGATCCACGTACCTCACTAGAAACTTGAGCACCCTGATTTCATCGTTGTCGAGGGTGATTTCAGGCGGAGACGGCTTTGGGGCGATGACATGACACCCGTTTTAGTACGGTCTGGGCCTGGAGTCCGCGGTTAGTGATTCTGCCTCTTTGCCCCTCGCCGAACATTCTTCGCATACTCTTCGGGCGTCTGGTCGCCAAGCGAGCTGTGCGGTCGTTCAGTGTTGTAGTCGATCCGCCAGTCCTCGATCGCTCGTCGTGCATGCGCCATGGTGACGAACCAGGGCTCAGATATCCAAGGGTCGAGTGTCTACGACGCGGATTGTAGAACCGCTCGACGTAATCGAACACATCGGCACGAGCCTGGTCCCGAGTGCTGTAGACCTTCCGGTGGCAGCGCTCGGTCTTAAGGCTCGAGAAGAAGCTCTCCATGGCTGAGTTATCCCAGACATTCCCGGATCGACTCATGCTGCAGGTGAGGCCGTTGTCGGTCAGCAGCCGCTGGAAGAGTTCGCTGGTGTTGGACTTCCCAGGGTTTTGTGGACGCGTAGATTCCAACGCTAGTGAGAGCGACAAGGAGCTGCGATGTCTGCAAAGTTCAGCGCTGGAAGAACCAGGCGCGTGTACGAGTTTATTAAGGCGCATAGCCGTCTCTACGAGGTTCGGCAGCTGTGCCGGGTCTTGGAGGTCACCCATAGCGGATACTACGCTTGGCTGAAGGAACCGCAGAGCAGACGGGATATCGAGAACAGCCGGCTTCTGAAGCTGATCCGCGCTTCTTTTCATGCAAGCAATGGGATTTATGGATCTCCCAGGGTGTTTCTGGACCTGCGAGAGGCTGGAGAGACCTGCAGCAAGCATCGCGTGGCACGTCTCATGCGTGTAAACAAGATCCGACCAGTGCGAGGTTACAGTCGAAAGCCCAGATTCGGAGCAAAGCCCTCTGAAATCGCTCCCAACGTTCTTCAGAGGCAATTCGACGTCGGGAGGCCAAATAAGGCTTGGGTAACCGATATAACCTACATCCGTACCTGGGAGGGCTGGCTCTACCTGGCCGTCGTGATGGACCTCTACTCGCGCAAGATCGTTGGCTGGTCTGTCAGTCCGAACATCCGCAAGGAGCTCGTGTGGAGTTGACCCGCTTCGGTGGACAAGTTGTCGTCTTAGTGTCTGACTCTTCCCTTCGATGATGATCGATCTTAACAGCAGTGCAGTCTGCCGCTGCAGGCGGCGGAGGCTCTGCGATCTGATCCCGGATCACGCAACCTCCTGTGCGAGCGCGAGACGCTCGTAGTTGACCGGAGAGCGTCGTCCGAGTGCGGAGTGTCGACGGTGCGGGTTGTACCAACCTTCGAGCCAGTCAAAGATGGCCATCTTCGCCTCCGCCTGGCTGTGGAAGCGGCGTCGATTGAGGACCTCACGCTCGAGCGTGGCGAAGAAGCTCTCGGCCATCGCATTGTCGTAGGCATCTCCCACAGTGCCCATGGAGGGCATGATGCCGGCTTCCTGACATCGCTTGCCGAAGGCGTAGCTGGTGTACTGGCAACCCTGGTCGGAGTGGTGGATGACCTCCTTAGGTCGGCGCATCGTGATGGCCATGTCGATCGCGGCCAGCATGAGCTCGGTGCGTAAGTGCGTCTCCATCGCCCAGCCGACTATCTTGCGCGAGAACACATCGAGAACGATCGCCAGGTACAAAAAGCCACTCCAGGTCGGGATGTAGGTGGCATCCGCTACCCACAACCGGTTCGGCCGCTCGGCGTAGAACCGCCGCTGTACCAGGTCCGGCACCTGCGGGGCCTGCTCGGGCCGCATCGTGGTGACTACGAACTTACGCAGCGTCGCCCCGCACAATCCCGCTGCACGCATCAGCCGAGCCACGCGCTTGCGTCCAATGCGGATGCCGTGCGCCTCAGCAAGCTCCGCGTGGATCATCGGCGAGCCGTAGGTCTCTCGCGAGAACCGGTGGATCGCTGCGATCTTCCCCGTCAGCGCCAGATCCTCCCGCCGACGAGCGCACATCGGACGATCCAGCCAGGCGTAGTACCCGCTCCTCGATATCTGCAACAGCCGGCACATCATCCCAACCGGATGGGTGGCCTGGTTCACCTTCACGAACCCGAAGAGCGCCTCGAGGGACCGCTCTCGGTGGCGAACCAGGCCGCGGCTTTTGACAGGATCTCCCGCTCCTCCTTGAGCTTGCGGTTCTCCCGGCGCAACCGGTTGAGCTCCTCGCGTTCCGAGTGGGTGAGCCCGCCATCGCCCTTGCCACGGTCGCGCTCCGCCTGCTTCACCCATAGACCAATCGTCCAGGCCGTCGGCCCGAACTCCTTGGCCAGCGAGGTAGCTGAGCGCCCAGACCGGTGCAGCTCAACCAGCTGGCGCTTAAACTCCGGTGTGTACCGGATCGTAGTCGTTGCCATCGTGAACCCCTCCATCTCTAACGTTGAGGTGTCCACGAAAGCGGGTCAACTCCAC
>JAFEFN010000007.1 GCA_018240525.1 Pseudomonadota bacterium | reverse complement strand
TGGTCCATCTCCGACAGGAACTTCTCCCGGCGCGTCACCTTGCCCTTCCTGTCGTACGCTACGGAGGCAAACGTGGTCTGCTTCACTGAATACCCCTGGATCGCTGCTGCCTGCACACAGTATCGGTCAGTTCAACCCACCTGTGCAGAGCTTCCCTAGACCCGTTCGAGCACCAGCGCGATGCCCTGGCCGACGCCGATGCACATCGTGCACAGCGCGTAGCGGCCCTGCACGGCCGCGAGCTGCCAGGTGGCGGTGGTGGCAAGCCGCGCCCCCGACATGCCCAGCGGGTGCCCCAGGGCGATGGCGCCCCCGTTGGGGTTCACGTGCCCCGCATCGTCGGGCAGCCCGAGTTCGCGCAGGACCGCGAGCGCCTGCGCGGCGAAGGCCTCGTTGAGTTCGATCACCTGCATCTGTTTCAGGTCGAGTCCGGCGATGGACAGCACCTTGCGCACCGCCGGCACCGGTCCCATGCCCATGATGCGCGGCTCGACCCCGGCGGTGGCGGCCGCCACGATGCGCGCGCGCGGAGTGAGCTGCAGGCGCCGCGCGGCCTCCGCGGAGGCGATGAGCAGCGCGCAGGCGCCATCGTTCAGGCCCGAAGCGTTGCCTGCGGTTACGGTGCCCGGCGAGCGGAACGGGGTCGGCAGTGCCGCCAGCTGCGCCAGCGTGGTGGCGCGCGGGTGCTCGTCGCGTTCGACGCGCAGCGGCGCGCCCTTGCGCTGCGGGATCTCCACCGCGGTCAGCTCGGCGGCAAAGAAGCCGTTCGCCTGGGCGGCGGCGGTGCGCTCCTGGCTGCGCAGCGCGAACCGGTCCTGGTCCGCGCGGCTGATGCCGAACTGCGCGGCGACGTTCTCGCCGGTCTCGGGCATCGAGTCCACGCCGTACAGCTTCTCGAGCCTGGCGTTGACGAAGCGCCAGCCGAGCGTGGTGTCGTAGAGGGTCGCGTTTCGGGCGAAGGCCGCGTCCGCCTTCGGCATGACGAAGGGCGCCCGGGACATCGACTCGACGCCGCCGGCGATCACCACCTGCGCCTCGCCGCAGCGGATCAGGCGCGCCGCACTCGCCACCGCGTCCAGCCCCGAGCCGCACAGCCGGTTGATGGTCGCCCCGGGTACCGAGACCGGCAGTCCCGCCAGCAGCAGGCTCATGCGCGCGACGTTGCGGTTGTCCTCGCCGGCCTGGTTGGCGCAGCCGAGCAGGACCTCCTCCACGGCCGCAGGCTCGAGGGTGGGATTGCGCCTCAGGAGCGCCGTGATCGGGATGGCACCCAGGTCGTCCGCGCGCACCCCGGCGAGCGCGCCGCCATAGCGGCCGATGGGGGTGCGCACGGCATCGCAGATGAAGGCATCGGTCATGGCCCCATGATAGCGGTCCGCGCCGTACCGGTGTGTTCACCGGTACAGTGCTCGTGCGCCCTGCGCACGCGTACCTGTCGCCGGGCGGCGCACCCTGCAATGCTGGCACCGCCCCCCCAGGATCACCCGGAGTCGCCTGCCGTGCTCAACCCGCTGCCTTTCATGACCTACGCATTTGCCATGTCCATCACGCCCGGCCCCAACAACGTGATGCTGACCGCCTCCGGAGCCACCTTCGGGTTCCGGCGCACCCTGCCGCACCTGCTCGGCGTGGTGTTCGGGTTCGTGGTGCAGCTGCTCGCGGTGTGCCTGGGCCTGTCGGTCCTGTTCACGCGCTGGCCGGCATTGCAGACCGCCCTGAGCTGGGCGGGCGCGGCATACCTGGTGTACCTCGGCGCACGCATGCTGCGCAGCGCCGGTGCGCAGGCCGAGGGCGAGAGCCGGCCGGTGCGCTTCCTCGAGGCGGCCATGTTCCAGTTCCTCAACCCCAAGGCCTGGGTGATGTCGATCACCAGCGCGGCGCTGTTCCTGCCCCAGGAACTGGGCCTGTTCGCGCGCAGCGCCTACATGGCGCTCGTCATGGAGGGGGTCGGCGTGCCGTGCATGGCCGCGTGGGCCCTGTTCGGCAGCTCGCTCAAGAACTTCCTCGCCGCGCCCCGGGCGCGCGTGGTATTCAATGGGTTCATGGCGGTGACCCTGGCCGGGACCGCCCTGGTGATGGTGGTGAAGTAGGCCGGTAAGGCGACATTTCGATGTTCGAGCTCAGCCGCGAATCGCCGGTGCCGCTGGTCGAGCAGATCTGCGAGCGCCTGAGCCAGCTGGTGCGCGACGGCCAGCTGTCCGCCGGCACGCGCCTGCCCTCGATCCGGCGCCTGGCGCAGCAGATCGGTGCCAGCCCCTTCACCGTGGTCGACGCCTACGAGCGCCTGGTGGCCCGCGGCCTGATCGAGTCGCGCGCCGGGCGCGGCTTCTTCGTGACGCAGCGGCAGCTGTCGGTGCCGCTCACCGCCGTCGAGGCCTTGCCCGACCCGGCCACCGATGCCCTGGGGCTGGCGCGCCTCACCCTCGCCGAGTGCTCGGACCTGATCCCGGCCGGCTCCGGCTTCCTCCCGGAGAACTGGCTGCTGGAGGCCTCGCTCGGCACCGAGCTCGGCCGGCTGACCAAGTCGCGCCGGGCGCAGATGTGGCTGCCCTGCCCGCCCGAGGGCATGGGCGAGCTGCGCGAGCACATCGCCGCGCGGCTGGTGCACGCCGGGATCGCCGCGAGCCCCGCACACCTGGTCACCACCTACGGCGCCTCCCAGGCCTTCGACCTGCTGGCGCGCATCCTCTTCTCCCCGGGCGATGCGGTGCTGGTGGAGGACCCCGGCTACTTCGTCCTGTTCGAGCAGCTGCGTGCCCACCACGTGCGGCTCATCCCGGTGCCGCGCGGCGCTGCCGGTCCGGACCTGGCCGCGCTCGAGGCCGCCTGCCGCGCGCACCGCCCGCGCGCCTTCTTCATGCAGACGCTGCTGCACAACCCCACGGGCACCAGCGCGGACGCGGCCCACTGCCACCGCATCCTCTCGCTCGCCGAGCAGTTCGGCTTCGCGATCGTGGAGGACGATGTGTACGGGGACCTGCACGAGGGGCCGGCGGTGCGCCTGGCCCAGATCGACGGGCTGCGGCACGTCATCTATGTCGGCAGCTTCACCAAGCTCATCGGCCCGTCGCTGCGCGTCGGCTACGTGGCCGCCGATCCTGCGCTCGTGGCGCGGCTGGTCGAGCGCAAGGTGCTCTCGGTGCTCTCCGGCTCCGCGCTGCTGGAGAGCTTCGTCGCCGCGGTGCTCGCGGGCGGGCGCTACAAGCGCCACCTCGAGCGCCTGCGCGAGCGGCTGCAGCGGCTGCGCACCGAGGCGCGCACCGCGCTGGAGTCCGCCGGGGTGGGCTTCGAGGAGGTGCGCGGCGAGGGCCTTTTCCTCTGGGGACGCGTGCCCGAGCACGTGCGCGTGGAGGAGATGGTGCGCCGGGCGCGCCGGCGCTCGATCCTGCTGGCGCAGGGCAACCTGTTCTCGCCCGAGCAGGCCTGCGGGCAGTGGCTGCGCTTCAACGTCTGCCACAGCAACCGCCCGCCGCTCATCGAATTCCTGCGCGAGCAGGTGCGGGCGGCTTAATCTGGCCGGGTGAGCGCCCCACCCCTCATCGCCGATGCCACCGAGGCGGACCTGCCCGGGCTGCTGGCCATCTACAACCAGGTGATCGCCACCTCGACGGCGGTCTACTCCTATGACCCGGTGACGCTCGAGGACCGGCGCAGCTGGTGGCGCGCCCGCCTCGCCCAGGGCTACCCGGTGCTCGTCGCGCGCGATGCCGACGGGGTGGCCGGCTTCTCGAGCTTCGGGGACTTCCGCGCCTGGCCTGGCTACCGCTTCACGGTCGAGCACACGGTGCACGTTCGCAGCGACGGCCGCAGCCGCGGGCTGGGCACCGCGCTGGTGCAGGCGCTGTTCCCGCGCGCCCGGGCGCTGGGCAAGCACGTGATGATCGCCGGGGTGGATGCGGCCAACGCCGCCTCGATCCGCTTCCACGAGCGCCTGGGGTTCACGCAGGCCGCGCTGCTGCGCGAGGTGGGCTTCAAGTTCGACCGCTGGCTCGACCTGGTTTTCATGCAGCGCATGCTGTCGCCACCGTAAGATGGCGCCATGTTCCGCTCCGTCCCGCCCGTCACCCGGGCACTGATCCTCCTCAACGTCGCGATCTACCTGCTCGAACTCGTGGCAGGCGACGTGCTGCTACCGGCGCTGGCCCTGTGGCCGGCCGCGAGCCCGTATTTCCGCCCCTGGCAGCTGCTCACCTATGCCTTCTGCCACGACCCGGGCTCGGTCTGGCACGTGCTCCTGAACATGTTCGCCCTCTTCATGTTCGGCGGCACCATCGAGCGCTACTTCGGCGGCCGTCGCTTTCTTTTCTATTACCTGATCTGCGCGGTCAGCGCCGGCCTCACCCAGCTCGCGGTGACCTACCTCATGCACAGCGACATGCCCACCGTGGGCGCCTCCGGCAGCATCTTCGGCATCCTGCTCGCCTTCGCCTGGTACTTCCCGAACCAGAAGGTGATCATCCTGCCGATCCCGGTGCCGCTGAGCGCCTGGGTGGTGGTCGCCGGCTATGCGGCGATCGAGCTGTATCTCGGCGTGACCGGGCGACACGAGGGCGTGGCCCACTTCGCCCACCTGGGCGGGATGCTCGGGGGCATCCTCTGCATCCTGTACTGGAACGCGCGCCGGCGCTTCAGTTCCGCCGCCCCGCCGCGGCGATTCTGACCGGCCCGCGGCGCGTGCCGCAGGCATCGCACAGCAGCACGGCCCCATGGCGGCTGCGGCCGAAGGTGCGGCCGTCGGGCAGCACCACCCGATTGCCATCGCCGCTCACCCGCTCGTCGATGACGCGGAGGTGCAGCGCGCAGTCGGGGTTGGCGCAGAAAGGGGCGCCGGTGCAGATCTCCAGGTACGCGCTCGACACGTCCTCGCCCGGGGTCTGGCGTGGCGGGAAGTGCAGCAGCTGCATCGAGGCGCGCCTCCGGATGGCCCTGATTCTGCGCAGTCTCGGAGCGAGACTTGACGCAGCCATGACGCCTGCGTGGCGGAACGATGACGCGCCCGCCGGCGCGCTCCTCGGTACCACCTAAGGTATGGACGTTAATCCACCGATATTACGGAGAAATTGCCGGTGGGTTGAATTGTGGGCCGCCGGACGTTCACAATCGCGCGCCTTGAAATCCGACGGGAACTTAGTCCGTCCCAACCGTCTCTAGAGCCAACGCATGATCAAGACGCAGCACCTGACCAAACGGTACGAGGCGCTCACGGCCGTGGACGATTTGAGCTTCGAGGTGAACCCCGGCGAGGTGCTGGGCTTCCTCGGCCCCAACGGGGCCGGCAAGACCACCACCATGCGCATGCTCGCCGGCTTCATCACCCCGAGCTCGGGGACCGCCAGCATCTGCGGGCACGACGTGATCGAGGACCCGCTCGGCGCCAAGGCCGCGCTCGGCTACCTGCCCGAGGGCGCCCCGGTGTACGGGGAGATGACCGTCGGGGGGTTCCTCGACTTCATCGCCGACCTGCGCGGCCTGAGCGGGCCGCTGCGGCGCGAACGCCTCGCCCACGTGATCGAGCGCCTGCAGCTGAAGGGCGTCCTGGCCCAGACCATCGACACCCTGTCCAAGGGCTTCCGCCGCCGTGTCGGGCTGGCGCAGGCCATCGTGCACGACCCGCCCGTGCTGATCCTCGATGAACCGACCGACGGCCTGGACCCGAACCAGAAGCACGAGGTGCGCGCGCTCATCAACGACATGGCGCGCGACAAGATCATCGTCATCTCCACGCACATCCTCGAGGAGGTCGAAGCGGTCTGCACCCGCGCGATCATCATCGCCCGCGGCCGCATCGTCGCCGACGCCGCCCCCGCCGCCCTGGTGGCCCGCTCGCGCTACCACAACGCGGTCTCCATGAAGCTCGGCCAGGCCACCCAGCTGGCGGCGGCGCGCGCGGCGCTGGCCGCGGTGCCCGGGGTCGAGAGCGTGGAGGTCAGCGAGCGCGAGGCGCGCCTGACCGCGCTGCCGCGCGCGGGCGCCCCGATCCTCGCCGCCATCACGGAACTTGCCGGCGCGCGCGGCTTCGACCTGCAGGACCTGCACCAGGAATCCGGGCGCCTCGACGAGGTGTTCCGCAGCATCACCGCTTGAGGAGCGAGGGCATGCGCAACGTCGGCATCATCATGCGCCGCGAGCTGGCGAGCTACTTCGCCACCCCGCTGGCCTACGTCTTCATCCTGATCTTCCTGGTCCTGGCGAGCCTGTTCACCTTCTACGTGGGCGGCTTCTACGAGCGCGGCCAGGCGGACATGGAGTCCTTCTTCGGCTTCCAGCCGTGGCTGTACCTGTTCCTGGTGCCGGCGCTGTCGATGCGCCTGTGGGCCGAGGAGCGCAAGTCCGGCAGCATCGAGCTGCTGATGACCCAGCCGGTGCGCCTGTGGGATGCGGTGCTCGGCAAGTTCCTCGCCGCCTGGCTGTTCACCACCATCGCGCTCGCCCTCACCTTCCCGCTGTGGGTGACGGTGAACTATCTGGGCAAGCCGGACAACGGCGCCATCCTGGCCGCCTACCTGGGCAGTGCGCTCCTGGCCGGTGGCTTCCTCGCGGTCGGCTCGTGCATGTCGGCGCTGACACGCAACCAGGTCATCGCCTTCATCCTGGCGGTGGTCGCCTGCTTCGCCTTCCTGCTGGCCGGCTTCCCCATGGTGCTGGACCTGTTCCGCGGCTGGGCGCCGCTGCCGCTGGTGGACGCGGTCGCCTCGCTGTCCTTCCTCGCGCACTTCGAGTCGATCGCCAAGGGGGTGATCGACGTGCGCGACCTGCTGTACTTCGCGATGCTGATCGGCTTCTTCCTGCTGGCGACGACGATCGCGCTCGAACTGCGCAAGGCCGACTAGAAAGCTCGACAACCCATGAACAAACGCTCAACACTCGGGGGAACGGCACTCGTCGCGCTGGCGCTGCTGTTCATCGGGCTCACCGTACTCTTCAACTACGCGCTGCGCGGCTGGCGGCTCGATCTGACCGAGAACCGCCTGTACACCACCGCCCCGGGGACCGACCGCATCCTCGCCGGCATCAAGGAGCCGATCAACCTGTACTTCTTCTACTCGGAGAAGACCGCCCAGCAGCTGCCGCAGCTGCGCACCTACGGCACGCGCGTGCGCGAGTTCCTCGAGGAGCTCGCTGGCCGCTCCAACGGCAAGCTCATCCTGCACGTGATCGACCCGCAGCCTTTCTCGGAAGAAGAGGACCGGGCCGCCGAGCTCGGGGTGCGGCCGGTTCCGGTCGGCGCGGCCAGCAGCCAGTTCTACTTCGGGCTCGCCGGCACCAACTCGACCGACGGCCACGCCGCGATCGAGATGTTCGACCCGAACAAGGAGCAGTTCCTCGAGTACGACGTGGTCAAGCTGGTCTACCAGCTCGCCAACCCCAAGAAGCCCGTGGTCGCCTGGCTCTCGAGCCTGCCCATGGACGGCAGCATGGACCCGAGCGGCCGTACGCGTGACCCCTGGATGGTGCTGAGCGAGGCGCGGCAGCTGTTCGAGGTGCGCCCGCTGGCCCCGGGCGCCACCCGCATCGACCCGGACGTGAACGTGCTGGTGATGGTGCACCCGAAGAACCTCAGCCCGGCGACCCAGTTTGCCATCGACCAGTTCGCGCTGCGCGGCGGGCACATCCTGCTGTTCGTCGACCCGCTGTCCGAGAACGACGTGAGCGGCGCCGACCCGCAGAACCCGATGGCCGCGATGGTCGCGGACAAGTCCTCGCACCTGGAGGCGCTGCTGAACGCCTGGGGCGTGCAGTTCGACCCGGGCAAGGTGGTGGCCGACCGCGGCCGGGCGCTCTCGGTGACCATGCGCGAGGGCGAGGCGCCGGTCGAGCACCCCGGCGTCCTCGGGCTAGACCAGAGCAGCTTCTCCGACGACGTCGTCACCGCCGGCCTGTCCAACATCAACATGGCCATGGCGGGCGCGCTCAGTCCGCTCAAGGGCGCGCAGGTACGCTTCGAGCCGCTGCTGCAGTCGAGCACCGATGCGGAACTGCTGCCGGTGGCGCGCTTCCGCCTGCTGCAGGACCCGGCCAGCCTGCTCGACGGGTTCAAGCCGAGCGGCGTGCGCTACACGCTGGCCGCGCGCGTGAGCGGACCGGTGCACACCGCCTTCCCCGACGGCCCGCCGGCGGGCGTCACGCTGCCGGCCGGGCAGCTGGACCTGAAGGCCTCCGCCGCCAACCGGCCGCTGAACCTGATCGTCTTCGCCGACACCGACATGCTCTCGGACTTCCTATGGGTGCGGGTGCAGAACTTCTTCGGCCAGCCGCTCGCCCAGGCCTGGGCGAGCAACGGCGACGCGGTGCAGAACGCGCTGGGGAACCTGGCGGGCAGCGCCGACCTGATCAGCGTGCGCGGCCGCGCGACCTTCACGCGACCGTTCGAGCGGGTCGAGAAGCTCAGGCGCGCCGCCAACGAGCGCTTCCGTGCCAAGGAGCAGGAGCTCGAGCAGCAGCTGCGCGACACGGAGGAGAAGCTGACGGCCCTGCAGGCCAAGAGCGACAAGTCCCCGGCCGCGCTGCTGGTCACCCCCGAGCAGGAGCAGGAGATCGAGCACTTCCGCCTCGAGAAGGTGCGCATCCGCAAGGAGCTGCGCGCGGTGCGCGCCGGGCTCGATGCCGACATCAAGGGCCTCGGCACGCGCCTGAAGCTCATCAACATCGTGCTCGTGCCGCTGCTGTTTGCCCTGCTGGCGCTGCTCGTCGCCGCCTGGCGCCGGCGCCGGCGTGCCCGGTCGCCGATGCGGGAGGAGCTGGCATGAGCGCGCGCCGCGTCCTCTGGCTCCTGCTCGCGGGGGCACTCGTGATCGGGTTCGCGATCTGGCTGTCCTCGCAGCGCCACCTGGAGCGGGCCACGCTGGCCGGCGACGTGGTGCTGCCCGGGCTCGAGCACGCGGTGAACGCGGTCACCCAGGTGCGCCTGGTGCGCGGGGACCAGACCCACGCCACCCTGGTGCGGCAAGGCCCCGACTTCATGGTCGCCGAGCGCGACTGGCCCGCCGATCGCGGCCGGGTGCGGCGGCTCCTGCTCGACCTGGGGACCTTGAACGTGGTGGAGGAAAAGACGCGCCTGCCGGCCAACTTCCCCCAACTCGGCGTCGAGGACGTCACCTCCGCCAAGGCGACGGGCACGCGCGTCGAGGTCACCTCGCCCGCCAGGAAGTGGGCGCTGATCGTCGGCAAGGCCGCCGGTGCCAAGTCCGGATACGTGCGCGTCGCCGAGGCCCCCCAGAGCCTGCTCGCCCAGCCGGCGCTGAGCGTGGACGCCGACCCGCGCAGCTGGCTCAGCCGCGCCCTCCTCGATGTGGTGCCCGAGCGCGTGCGGGAGATCGAGGAGCACCCGGCGCAGGGGGCCGCCTTCACCGCCTCGCGCGCCAAGGCCGAGCAGAACGACTTCACCGTGGCCCCGCTGCCCAAGGGGCGCGAGCTGAGCAGCCCGGGCGCCGCCGACTCCCTGGCCGCGGCCCTGAGCGCACTCTCCCTGGACGATGTCAGCAAGGCGGCTGCCGCGCCGCCGCCCTCCGCACACGCGGTGTTCCGCACCTTCGACGGCCTCGAGGTCACGGTCAGCGGGCGCAAGGAGGGCAGCCGTGCCCTCATCAGCCTCGCCGCCCAGGGCAGCGGCAGTGCCGCCGCCGACGCCCAGCAGCTGAACGCGAAGCTCGGTGGCTGGGAGTTCCGGGTGCCGGACTACAAGTACGCGGCGATCTTCACCAGCCTCGATGACTTGCTCAAACCGCTGCCAGCGCCGGCGGCGAAGCCCGCCCGACCCGCCAAGCCGTGACGGTGCCCGTGCCGGCAGCGTGTGCGTGGGCCTTGCAGTAGACATCGGCCGACGGGAACTTCGGCTGGAGCCGGAAATCCTGCGCGCGTAGAATTTTCCCCGGGGCCGCTGCCACCTACGCAGGTACTGCCGCTAGGCGAAGGAGAAAGTCCCATGAGCGCCATTCTACTGGCCGTGTTCGATGAGCAGGCCGATGCCGAAAGTGTGCGCACGCAACTGGTCCGCGACGGCTTTCCGACCGACCGCGTCGAGCTGACCTCACGCAGCGAAAAAGGTCGGGCCGGGGTGCAGCCGGGCAGCTCCACCCACGAGCAGTTCGTGAAGTACTACCGCACGCTGCTCAATCAGGCCGACGAGCGCAGCTTCGCCGAGGCGCTCGCGGCACAGGTGGATGCCGGTGAGAGCTCCACCGTCGCCGTGCATCCGCGCGGGCAGATCGAGACGCGCCGCGCCGTGCAGCTGCTCGAGCAGGCCGGTGCGCACGAGGTGGTGCAGCACGACCTCGCCAACCAGTTCTTCGAGCATGCCGCCGCCCCGGGCGATCGGCCGATGGTGCGGCACTTCATGCCCGAGAACATGGGCGAGGAGAACTGCATCTACTGCCTGCTGTTCGCCCGCCACCACCACTGAGCACGCGCCCTGCGTGCCGCCACGGTGGGCCGATGGCCGCCGGCGGCGCTGGGTGTTACCTTCCGGCGCGTGCCAGAGTCGATCTACACCGGCGGCTGCCTGTGCGGCGCGGTTCGCTACGAGGCGCGCGGCGTCGCGCGTTACGTGTGCTACTGCCACTGCGAGAGCTGCCGGCGCGCCGCGGGCGCGGCGCTGGTGCCCTGGGCGACCTTCGAGCGCGCGCAGCTGCGCATCACGCACGGCACGCTGGCCGGCTATCCCTCCTCGGCGGGCGTGCTGCGCGGCTTCTGCAGCGCCTGCGGGACCTCCCTCACCTACCAGAGCGAGGCGCGCGCGGCGGATGTCGACATCGCGGTGGCGAGCCTCGATGAGCCCGCGGCGCTCGCGCCGCGCATGCACCTGTGGGTGCAGGACAAGCTGCCGTGGCTGCCGATCAGCGACGGCCTGCCGCAGTACCCGGCCGGGCTCGGCGACGAGGACGGCTAGCGCACGCGTGCCAGCAGCACGAACACCACCAGCGCCAGCAGCGCGGTGGGCATCCATGCCAGCAGCACCGGATCGAGGTTGAACACCACGGTGCCGCTCTCGATCAGCCGCTGCAGCAGGAAAAAGCCGACGCCGAGCACCAGCCCCATCAGCATGCGCGTGCCCGCACCGGCGGTGCGCAGCGACCCGAGCACGAACGGGATCGCCAGCAGCACGGTGAACGCCACCGCCACGGTGCGCGCGATGCGCGACCAGAAGGCGAAGACATACTCGCGGTCCGAGAGCGAGTTGGCGCGGTAGTAGCGGATCAGCCGGAACAGGGCGCGGTTGGTCAGCTGCCCCGGGCTCTGCGAGGCCAGGCCGAGGAAACCTGCGGTGACGTGCGACTGCAGAGTGCGCTGGTGGGGATTGCTCTTGGTCACCGAATCGCCGTTGAAGCGCGATTCGGCGTAGTTGCTCAGCAGCCAGTTGCCCTTGGCGCCGGCCGTGCCGCGCGCGGCGGTGCCGAGCGCCAGCAGCTCGTGCTGCGGCGACAGCTCAAAGATCTGCACGCCGCCGAACTCGAACTCGCCGGACTGCCCGGAGACGTGCAGGAACAGGTCGCCGTCGCGGACCCAGGCGCCGCCGTGGCCGCCGAAGCTGACGTTGTTCATGCGGCTGAACGCCTTCTGCTCCTTGGCAGTCTCCTGCAGCGACGGCCCCAGGAACTCGCCCAGCAGCACCGCGACGCCCACCAGCACCAGGCCGGCCAGCAGCGCCATGCCCGCGAGGTGCGCGATGGAGACGCCGGTGGCGCGGATCACGGTGATCTCGCTGCCGCGGGCGAGCGAGCCCAGGCCGAGCAGGGAGCCGATGAGCGCGGTGATCGGCAGCAGCTCGAAGGCCTGCTGCGGCAGGCTGAGCAGCGTGAACCACACGGCGCCCATGGTGGTGTAGTTGCCGCTGCCGATGTCCTCCTGCTGGTCGATGAAGACGAACAGCGCCCCCAGGATCAGCAGGACGCCCGCCACCATGAGCACCGAGCCTAGGATGGCGCGCATGACGTAGCGGTCGAGGATGTTCACCGGTTGCGCATCCGGTAGCGCAGGCTGCCGAGAACGCCGGGGCCGAGGATCACCACGAGCGCGACGGCGATCACCACCGCGTGCGTCCACCACAGACCCAGGTAGCGCGGGGCGTTGCCGCGCGCGATCCAGACCTTGCCGACCGAGATCAGCTGCGAGTACAGCAGGAAGATCAGGATCGCGATCCAGACGCGCGCGTAGCGACCCTGGCGGGGCCTGAGGCGCGCCAGCGGCACCGCCAGCACGGCCAGCACCAGGCACATCAGCGGCATTGCCACGCGCCAGTCCAGCTCCGCGCGCAGCTTGGGGTCATCGGAGTTCAGCAGCGAGGCGGACGGGCGCGCCTCCAAATCGCGCACCGGGTCGTTGCCGACCGGGACCTGCACCGGGATGACGTGCTCGGCGAAGCGCACGGTGCGGAACTCGGCGCTGCCCGGGACGCCCTCGAAGCGCTCGCCGTCGAAGAGCGTGAGGATATGGGTCATGCCGTCGCTGCTGACCGCATGGCTGGCGCGTTCGGCGAGCACCACCTGCACCAGCGGACCGTTGCTGCGCTCCACGAACACGTTATGCAGCGTGCCGTCGGGGTTGACGCTCTGCGCGTACACGACGTCGTTGCCGCCGCCGAAGGTGCGGAACTTGCCGGGCGCGATGGGCGCGAACTGGCCGGCGCGGATCGCCTCGTGGCGCAGGCTCAGGGCCTGCTCGGTCGCACCCGGGGCCAGGTCCAGGGTCAGCCAGGCGAGCAGCGCGGCCGCCAGCACCGCCAGCAGCGCCACCGGCAGGTAGAGTTTCACGGGCCCGGCGCCGCAGGCCAGCGCGGCCGCCATCTCGCTGTCCGCGTACAGCCGGCCGAAGGCCAGCACGATGCCGAGCAGCAGCCCCACCGGCAGCAGGATCGACAGGTTCTGCAGCGTGCCCAGCCAGATCAGCTGCAGCACGACGTTTTGCGGGAACTGGGCGCTGGCGGCGCGGCCGAGGACGCCCACCACCTGGTTGACCAGCAGGATGACCAGCAGCACTCCGGTCACCACCAGCCAGGTGGCCACCACTTCGCGCAATACGTAACGTTCGAGAATCTTCCCCAATTACGCCCAGCCGTTCGTTGGAAAACCCGCCAGCATCTTGGGTACACTTGCGGCCGCCTGCACGCCCGGCGCCACCTGCGCGGACCGTGCCGCGGCGCTTGAGGCGCCCAATAAGGTAAGTGAGAGTCTAACGCGCCTCAGCCTGAAGGGGATATCGCATGGAATTCGGCGTCTGGACCAAGAGCCTGGCATCACTGAGCGTGGACTGCCTGATTCTCGGCGTGTTCGAGGGCGGGGAGCTCAGTGGCGAGGCGCGCACGGTCGATGCCGCATGCGCCGGCCGGCTGAAGAAGCTGCTCGAGCGTGGCGATTTTGCCGGGCGCATGGGCGAGACCATGCTGGTCACCGACCTGCCCGGGCTGGGCGCCTCGCGCGTGCTGCTGAGCGGGCTCGGCACCAAGAAGCAGTTCCAGCGCAAGAGCTGGCGGCGCGCCGTGCAGGCAGCGCTCGTCGCCGTCGCGCGCACGCGCATCACCAGCTGCGCGGTGGCGATCGACCGCCCCGAGGTGAAGGAGCTGGACGACTACTACCTCGGCCGCCAGGTCGCCGAACTGGCCGGCGCGGCGGTGTACCGCATCAACGACCTCAAGAGCGGCAAGAAGCCGCCGGCGTCCGCGCTGAAGAAGGTGCTCGCCGGACCGGCGCGCAAGAGCGGCGCCACCGAACGCGGCCTCGCCGAGGGCGATGCCGTGGCCGCGGCGGCCAGCGTCCAGCGCGACCTGGCCAACCTGCCCGCCAACGTGTGCACGCCGGCGTACCTGGCCGGGCAGGCGCTCGCCCTCGGCAAGCGGCATGGCTTCTCGGTGCGCGTGCTGGAGGAGCCTGCCATCCGCCGCGAGAAGATGGGCTGCCTGCTGGCGGTCGCGCAGGGCAGCGCGCAACGGCCCCGCTTCCTGGTGCTCGAGCACCGCGGCGGCAAGAAGAAGGGCGCACCGCTGGTGCTGGTGGGCAAGGGCGTCACCTTCGACTCCGGCGGCATCTCGCTGAAGGACCCGGGCGGGATGGACGAGATGAAGTTCGACATGAGCGGGGCCGCCGCGGTCATCGCCGCGCTCACCCTGGCCGCCTCGCTCGAGCTGCCCGTGAACGTGGTGGGCCTGGTCGCCGCGGTGGAGAACATGCCCGGGGGACGCGCGGTCAAGCCGGGCGACATCGCCACCAGCGCCTCGGGGCACACCGTGGAGATCCTCAACACGGACGCGGAGGGGCGCCTCATCCTGTGCGACGCGCTGCACTACGCGCGGCGCTTCGACCCGGCCGCGGTCATCGACGTGGCCACCCTCACCGGGGCATGCGTGGTGGCCCTGGGCCACTTCCACTCCGGCGTCATGGGCAACGATGCCAGGCTCGTGCAGGAGCTGCTCGAGGCGGGCGTGCGCGCCGATGACCGCTGCTGGGAGCTGCCGCTCACCGAGGACTACGCCGAGACACTGAAGAGCAACTTCGCGGACTTCGCCAACGTGGGCGGGCGTGACGGCGGCGCGATCACCGCGGCCGCCTTCCTCGCCAAATTCACCCAAGGACTGAAATGGGCGCACCTCGACGTCGCGGGCATCGCCTACCAGAGCGGTGCGCAGAAGGGCAGCACGGGCCGGCCGACGCCGCTGCTGGCGGACTTCCTGCTGCACCGCGCGGCTCGCTGAGCCGCCACGGCGCCAGCCACGAGCGCGAGAGGCGCCACGTGCGCTTCTGCCGCCTGCGGCGCGCCGTGCGCCTGACGGCCCGCCTGCTGCGCGTGCGCTGACACGCCCTCCCCGATGCGGCCCGGACCGGGCCGCGGCAGCCGCTATAATGCCCCGCCGCCCCCCTTTGAAAGTCATGGCTCTTAATGGACAAGGTGTACGCGCCGCAGGAGATCGAGCGGCGCATCTACGAGCGCTGGGAAGCTAGCGGCTGGTTCGCCCCGAGCGGCCACGGGACCCCGTACTGCATCATGATCCCGCCGCCGAACGTGACGGGCACGCTGCACATGGGGCACGCGTTCCAGCACACCCTCATGGACACCCTCACCCGCTACCACCGCATGCGCGGGGCGGATGCGCTGTGGCAGCCCGGGACCGACCACGCCGGCATCGCCACCCAGATGGTGGTCGAGCGGCAGCTGAATGCCCAGGGCATCCGCCGCGCCGAGCTCTCGCGGGAGGCCTTCGTCGAGCGGGTCTGGCAGTGGAAGGCCCAGTCCGGCGGCAGCATCGCCGCGCAGATGCGCCGCCTGGGCGACTCGGTCGACTGGAGCCGCGACCGCTTCACCCTGGACCCGCAGCTGTCGCAGGCGGTGACCGAGGTGTTCGTGCGCCTGCACGAGGAGGGCCTGATCTACCGCGGCAAGCGCCTGGTGAACTGGGACCCGGTGCTGCTGACCGCGCTGTCGGACCTGGAGGTGCAGTCGCAGGAGGAGGACGGCCAGCTGTGGCACCTGCGCTATCCCTTCGCCGCGGGCGCCGGCCACCTCGTCGTCGCCACCACGCGCCCCGAGACCCTGCTCGGGGACAGCGCGGTCGCGGTGAACCCGCGGGACGAGCGCTACCGCTCCCTGGTAGGCCGCCGCCTGCGCCTGCCGCTGGCCGAGCGCGAGATCCCGGTCATCGCCGATGACTACGTCGACCCGGCCTTCGGCTCCGGCTGCGTGAAGATCACCCCGGCCCACGACTTCAACGACTACGAGGTCGGGCAGCGCCATGGCCTGCCGCAGATCAACGTGTTCACCCCGCAAGCGGCGATGGCCGACACGGTGCCGCTGCGCTTCCGCGGGCTTGACCGCTTCGAGGCGCGCAAGCGCATCGTGGCCGAGCTCGAGGCCTCAGGACTGGTCGAGAAGGTCGAGAAGCACCGGCTGCACGTGCCGCGCGGGGACCGCAGCGGCGCGGTGCTCGAGCCCTACCTCACCGACCAGTGGTACGTGAAGATCGCGCCGCTCGCCGCCCCGGCGATCGCCGCCGTGCAGGAGGGCCGCACGCGCTTCGTGCCGGAGAACTGGTCGCGCACCTACTTTGAGTGGATGCGCAACATCAAGGACTGGTGCATCAGCCGCCAGCTGTGGTGGGGCCACCGCATCCCGGCCTGGTATGACGCGCAGGGCAACACCTACGTCGGCCGCAGCGAGGCGGAAGCGCGCGCGCGGCACGGCCTGCCCGCCGGGCTCAGCCTGCGCCAGGACGATGACGTGCTCGACACCTGGTTCTCCTCCGCGCTGTGGCCGTTCTCGACCCTGGGGTGGCCGCAGGCTACCAGCGAGCTCAAGCGCTTCTACCCCGGCAGCGTGCTGGTCACCGGCTTCGACATCATCTTCTTCTGGGTCGCGCGCATGATGATGATGGGCCTGAAGTTCATGGGCGACGTGCCGTTCCGCGACGTCTACATCACCGGCCTCATCCGCGACGAGCACGGCGACAAGATGTCCAAGTCCAAGGGCAACGTCATCGACCCGCTGGACATCGTCGACGGCATCGATCTTGAGGCGCTGGTCGCCAAGCGCACCAGCGGCCTCATGCAGCCGCAGCTCGCGCCGGCCATCGAGAAGGCCACGCGCAGGCAGTACCCGCAGGGCATGGCGCCGCATGGCACCGACGCCCTGCGCTTCACCTTCGCCGCGCTCGCCTCCAGCAACCGCGACATCCGCTTCGACCTGGCGCGCGTGGCCGGCTACCGCAACTTCTGCAACAAGCTGTGGAATGCGGCGCGCTTCGTCACCCTGGCGGTCGGCGATGCACCGCAGGCCAGCCCTGCCGCCGCCGCCGACCTGTCGGTCGCCGACCGCTGGATCCGCTCGCGCCTCGGGCACACCCTCGGCGCGGTCGCCGAAGCGCTGCGCGAGTACCGCTTCGACTTCGCCGCCAGCGCCCTGTACGAGTTCGCCTGGTACGACTTCTGCGACTGGTACCTGGAGCTGACCAAGCCGGTGCTGCAGTCGCAGGAGGCCGGCCAGGCGCGCGCGGCCGCGCAACGCACGCTGGTGGAGGTGCTCGAGGCCCTGCAGCGCGCGCTGCACCCGATCATGCCCTTCATCACCGAGGAGATCTGGCAGCGCATCGCCCCGCTGGCCGGCGTGCGCGGCAGCACGGTGATGCTCGCCCCCTATCCGCAGGCGGCAGACTTCCCGGCGGACGCCGCGGCGGAGGCCGAGGCGGTGTGGCTGAAGTCGGTCATCCTCGGGGTGCGCCAGATCCGCGGCGAGATGAACATCGCCCCCGGCCGGCGCATCCCGCTGCTGCTGAAGGACGCCAGCGCCCAGGATGCCGCCCTGGCGCAGCGCCATCGCCCGCTGCTGGAGAAGCTGGCAGGGCTCTGCGACCTCCGGGCGCTCGCCGCCGGCGAGGCCGCCCCGGAGTCCGCCATGGCCCTCGTGGGCAGCCTCGGCCTGCTGGTGCCGATGGCCGGGCTGATCGATGCCGCCGCCGAGGCCGAGCGGCTCGGGAAGCTGCTCGGCAAGGCGCGCGCGGAGCTCGCCAAGACGCGCGGCAAGCTCGCCAACGAGAATTTCGTGCGCAACGCCCCGCCGGAGGTGGTGGCCACCGAGCGCGAGCGCGAGGCGGACTTCGAGCGCACGGCGCGCGATCTGGGAACGCAGCTGGCCCGCATCCAGGGGATGCTCGGCCGGTGAACGACGCGGCCAGCCCGCCGGACCCGGCCGCCGATGCGGCGAGCCTCGGCCGTGCCGTCGAGGTGCTGGAGACGGTCATCCTCGGCAAGCCCGTGCAGATCCGGCTGTGCCTGGCCTGCCTGCTGGCGCGCGGGCACCTGCTGATCGAGGACGTGCCCGGGGTCGGCAAGACCACCCTGGCGCACGCCCTGGCGCAGGTCCTGGGCCTTGCCTGGCAGCGCGTGCAGTTCACCAGCGACCTGCTGCCCGCGGACATCATCGGCGTGTCGGTGTTCGACCGGGCGCGCCAGCGCTTCGACTTCCGCCAGGGCCCGGTGTTCACGCAGCTGCTCCTGGCCGACGAGGTCAACCGCGCCAGCCCGCGCACGCAGAGCGCGCTGCTGGAGGCGATGGAGGAGCGGCAGATCAGCGCCGACGGCACCACCTACGCGCTGCCCGAGCCGTTCTTCGTGGTCGCCACGCAGAACCCGCACGAGCAGCTGGGCACCTTCGCGCTGCCCGAGTCGCAGCTGGATCGCTTCCTCATGCGCATCCACCTGGGCTACCCGGACGCCGCGCACGAGCGCGCCCTGCTGCGCGGCGGCGAGCGGCGCGAGATCCTCGCCGGCATCGCCCCGCTGCTGTCGCCGGCGACGATGCTGCGCATGCAGCGCAGCGTCCGCGGCCTGTACGTGGCGGACGCGCTGCTCGACTACGTGCAGGCCCTGATCGCGCGCACGCGGTCGCAGCCGGAGCTGAAGCTCGGGCTGTCCCCGCGCGCCGGGCAGGGACTGATCCGCGCCGCGCAGGCCTGGGCCTACCTGGACCGCCGCAGCGCCGTGCTGCCCGAGGACGTGCAGGCCGTGCTGCCGGCGGTGATCGCGCACCGGCTGGAAGGCCGGGAAGCCTCCGCACGGTCCGGCGAGGAGCTGGCGCGCGAACTGATCGAGGCCTGCGCGGTGCCCGCGTAGCGCGTGAGCGAGGCGGCCACAGCCACCGATGCACGGGGCTGGCGCCCGCTCTCCTCCCTGCGCCGGGGGCTGGCGCTGCGCATCGCCGCGGCCGTCCGCCGCCGCCAGGGAGCGGATGTGCTGCCCGTGGCGCTGCAGCGGCGGCGGCTGTACATCCTGCCCTCGCGCGCCGGCGTGGCCCTCGGGGCGCTGCTGTTCCTGATGCTTCTGGCGGGCCTCAACTACGGCAACAGCCTCGCGCTCTTCCTGACGTTCCTGCTCACCGCGTTCTGCCTGGTGGCGATGCAGCAGTGCCACCGCAACCTGCAGGGGCTCCTAATCACCGCCCTGCACGCCCCCCCGGTGTTCGCCGGGCGCCCCGCCACAGTCCACCTGGCGCTCGGCAACACCGCCACGCACGCGCGCTTCGGCATCGCCGGGCGTCTCGACGGGGAAGCAGAAGCGCGCATGGACGTGGGCGCGCAGGCGGACGCGCTGCTGGCGCTGCCCGTGGCGCCGCCGCGGCGCGGGATCCTGCCCATCGGCCGCGTGCGCCTGGCGACCACGCACCCCTTCGGGATCTTCCGCGCCTGGACCTGGCTGCACGTCAGCGCCGAGCTGGTCGTGTACCCGTCCGCGGAAGGCACGCAGCCGATGCCGCAGCAGGACGCCCGCCAGCCCGGGCTGCAGGCGCGGCGCGGCGCCGGCGTCGATGAGTGGGCGGGCCTGCGCCCCTTCCGCGACGGCGACTCGCCGCGCCAGGTCGACTGGAAGGCGTACGCGCGCGAAGCGCCGCTGCTGGTGAAGGAATACCACGCCGCCGGCACCGAGCTGCACCGCTTCGACTATGCGCAGGTGCGCTTGCCGGACGCGGAGGCACGGCTGAGCCAGCTGGCCCGCTGGGTCGTGGATGCCGAGGCGCGCGGGGAGCGCTACGCGCTCGAATTGCCGGGGCTAAGCGTGCCGGCCGACCACGGGCCCGAGCAGCGCCATCGCTGCCTGGCGGCGCTGGCGCGGTTCACCCCCGCGGCGGCGCGGTGATCCCGCGCGACTTCAACCGTGCGCTGTTGTGGGTGTGCGCAGCCTTCGCCGGCGGCGTGCTCCTCCACATCGACCGCATGCCCGCCTGGGCCGCTGGCACCGCGCTGCTGCTCATCGGCTGGCGGGTGTGGATGCTGCGCGCGCGCCCGTGGACACCGCCGGTCTGGGTGCGCGCGCTGCTGGCGCTGCTGGTGACCGCGATCGTGCTGGCGCGCTTCCACACGCTCAACGGTCTGTCGGCCGGCACCACACTGCTCATGCTGATGGCGGCGCTGAAGCTGCTCGAGACCCGCGGCCCGCGCGACGAGGTGGTGCTCATCGCCGCGGCCCTGTTCCTGCTGCTGGCTGCGTGCCTGGACCGACAGGACCTCGCGCGCACGCCGCTGTACGCGCTGCAGACCTGGCTGTGCTGCGCGGCGCTGGCCGGGGTGGCCGCACCAACGCTGTCGGCGCGCGAGTCCGGGCGTCTGGCGCTGCGCACGCTGCTCGTGGCCGCGCCGCTCGCCGTGGCCCTGTTCGTGTTCTTCCCGCGCCTGCCCGGCTCCTTCTGGGCCATCCCGCGCGAGGGTCAGGCCCTCACCGGGCTGTCCGATTCGATGACCCCGGGAGGCATTTCGCGCCTGATCGCCGACTACGAGCCGGCCTTCCGCGTGAAGTTCGCCGGCGAGCCGCCGCCGGTGGCGCAGCGCTACTGGCGCGGCCCGGTCCTGCACGACTTCGACGGGCGCACCTGGACGCGCCGCTCGTGGGCCCAGCATCCGCGTCCCGCGCTGCAATTCCTGGGCACGCCGGTCGCCTACCGCGTGACGCTGGAACCGACGCAGCAGCGCTGGTGGTTCGCGCTCGACCTGCCGGCGCGCGCCCCGTCCCCGCAGGTGACGCTCACCTACGATCAGCAGCTGCTCTCCGCCGAGCCCGTCAGCGACGCGGTCAGCTACGAGGCGCTCTCCTACCTGCACGCGCGCGAGACCGGCGAGCTGAGCGCGAGTGCGCGCCGCGAGGACACCCTCCTGCCCTCCGGCGCCAACCCGCGCAGCCGCGCCCTGGCGCAGTCCCTGCGCGCCCAGGCCGGCTCGGACGCCGCCTTCGTGCAGGCGGCGCTGAACTACCTGGCAGGCGGCGGCTTCGTCTATTCGCTCGAGCCCCAGCCGGTCGGCGCGGACATGGTCGATGACCTGCTGTTCCAGACGCGGGAGGGCTTCTGCGGCCACTACGCCTCGGCGTTCGCCGACCTGATGCGGGCGGCCGGGATCCCGGCGCGGGTGGTCACCGGCTATCTGGGCGGGGAATGGAACCCGATCGGTCGCTACCTGGTGGTGCGTCAGTCCGACGCGCACGCCTGGACAGAGGTGTGGCTGCAGGGCGAAGGCTGGACCCGCGTCGACCCGACCGCCGTGGTCGCCCCCGAGCGGCTGCGGCGCGGCATGATCGACCTCATGCCGCAGTCCTTCGGGGCGAGCGAGCGGCTGCTGCACGCCTCGCCCTGGATGCAGCAGCTGCTGCAGCGCTGGGACGCGGCCAACGGCTGGTGGACCGAGAAGTTCGTGAAGTTCAGCTTCAGCACGCAGCTCGACCTGCTGGCCCGCCTGGGCATCCGCAGCCCGGAGGCCCGCGACCTCGGCTGGGCCTTCATGGCCGCACTGCTGCTGTGGCTGGCGGCGCTGGGCTGGCACATGGGGCGCAACGCGCGCGCGCCGCGCGGGGATGCACTGGCGCGCGCCTACCTGCGCCTGTGCCGCAAGCTTTCGCGCGCCGGCGCCGCGCGCGCGCCCCACCAGGGCCCGCGCGCCTTCGCGGCGCAGATCGCCGCGGTGCGCCCGCAGCTGGTGCCGCACGTGCAGGGGCTGCTCGAGCGCTACACGCAGCTGCGCTACGCGCCGCCCGGGCCCGACCACGCGGCGGCGGTGCTCGAGTTCCGGCGCGCGGTGGCACGGCTGTCGCTGCGCCGCGCCGCCCCCGCCTGAGCACGCCGCCGCAGCAGCTGCCGCCGCGGACGCGGGCTTCTCAGCTGGTGGCGTGCTCGCGCGTCTCGCGGAACGTGATGGCCGGCCAGCGCTCGAGGGTGAGCTGCAGGTTCACCCGCGAGGGCGCCAGGTACACCAGCGCCCCGGAGTGATCGACGGCGAGGTTCTCGTAGGCACGGGCGCGGAACTCCTCGAGCTTGCGCTCATCCGCGGCGCTGACCCAGCGCGCGGTGTGTACGGTGACCGGATCGAACACGCACTGCACGCCGTACTCGTCGGCCAGGCGGAAGGCGACCACCTCGAACTGCAGCTGGCCGACCGCCCCCAGGATCATCTCGTTGTTGCGCAGCGGCTTGAAAAGCTGTGTCGCGCCCTCCTCGCACAGCTGCGACAGGCCCTTCTGCAGCGCCTTCATCTTCAGCGGGTCCTTGAGCACGGCGCGGCGGAAGATCTCCGGGGCGAAGTTCGGCACCCCCGTGAAGGTGAGGCGCTCGCCCTGGGTGAAGGTGTCGCCGATGTTGATGGTGCCGTGGTTGTGCAGGCCGATGATATCGCCGGCAAAGGCCTCCTCGGCCTGGGCACGCTCGGCGGCCATGAAGGTCAGCGCATCCGCCACCCGCACCTCCTTGTCGAGCCGCGTATGGAACATGCGCATGCCGCGCTGGTACTTGCCGGCACACAAGCGCATGAACGCGACGCGGTCGCGGTGCGAGGGGTCCATGTTCGCCTGGATCTTGAACACGAAACCGGCCAGGGACTCCTCGAGCGGCGCCACGATGCGCTCGCGCGCCACGCGCGGCTGCGGTGCCGGCGCGTGGGTGCTGAAGGCGGCC
This sequence comes from Pseudomonadota bacterium, assembly GCA_018240525.1. Taxonomy (GTDB): domain Bacteria; phylum Pseudomonadota; class Gammaproteobacteria; order Steroidobacterales; family Steroidobacteraceae; genus 13-2-20CM-66-19. The sequence goes on along the minus strand of JAFEFN010000007.1, from coordinate 301,465 downwards.
AGCAGCTCCTCGACGCCGAAGTTATTGACCGCGGAGCCGAAGAACACCGGCGTCTGCTTGCCGGCCAGGTAGGCGGCGGGGTCGAACGGGTGCGTGGCGCCGCGCACCAGGGCGATCTCCTCGTCGAAGGCTGCGGCCTGCGCGCCCAGAAACTCGCGGCCGGCCGCGCTGTGCAGGCCGTCCACGGTGGTGTTCTCGCCGCGGCGACCGCGATCGGCGGCCGCGTAGATGTAGATGCGGTCCTCGAGGAGGTGATAGATGCCGCGCAGCTCGCGCCCCATGCCGATCGGCCAGGTGATCGGTGTGGTGCTGATGCCGAGCACCCTCTCGATCTCATCGAGCAGCTCGATGGGCGAGCGGCCGTCGCGGTCGAGCTTGTTGATGAAGGTCATGATGGGGGTATCGCGCAGGCGGCAGACCTCCATCAGCTTGATAGTGCGTTCCTCCACGCCCTTGGCGCAGTCGATGACCATGAGCGCGGAGTCCACCGCGGTCAGGGTGCGGTAGGTGTCCTCGGAGAAGTCTTCGTGGCCGGGGGTATCCAGCAGATTGATGATGCAGTCGCGGTACGGGAACTGCATGACCGAGGAAGTCACCGAGATGCCGCGCTGCTGCTCCAGGCGCATCCAGTCAGAGGTCGCGTGCCGGGCCGCCTTGCGGCCCTTGACGGTGCCGGCCAGCTGGATGGCGCCCCCGAACAGCAGGAGCTTCTCGGTGAGCGTGGTCTTGCCCGCGTCCGGGTGCGAGATGATCGCGAAGGTCCTGCGGCGGCTGATCTGACTGGCTAACTCGTCGGCCATGGCCAAGAAACGTCCTCGTGCACGCGCACACTGCAAATGCACGGCCTGCAAAGTAATGGGAGGCGGCGGACAGGCTGCGCCCGCCGCATGGACGGCTGGAATCCGTCCCGCCGCATTATAACCTACGGTGGCACCGAACCCGTCGCACCGCGGCTCAGGGGGCGCGCTTGAGGGGCAGCTTCAGGACCGCGGCATCCTCACGGCCGTTCACGGCCTGGTAGTAGCCGCGCCGCATGCCCACCTGCTCGAAGCCCATCCCCAGGTACAGGCGGATCGCGGTGGTGTTGGAGGGGCGCACCTCCAGGAACGCCTCGGTGGCGCCGCTGTTCGCAGCGCACTCCAGCAGGCAACGCAGCAGCGCCCGGCCGCCGCCCTGGCAGCGCTGCTCCTCGGCGATGCACAGGTTGAGCACGTGCGCCTCGCCGGCGCCGACGCTCATCACCCCGTAGCCGACCACCTCCTCGGCGGCGAGCACCACGCGGCACACGTAACCCACGCGCAGGCAGTCGCGGAAGATCCCTTCGCTCCAGGGGAACTGGTAGGAGGCGCGCTCGATCGAGACGACCGCCGGCACGTCCTGGCTGCGCATCGGCCGGATGGCGAGCGGCGTGGCCGGCGGAAACAGCTCAGGCGCGCTGGCCATCGCCGCCTCCGTCCTGGGCGAGCTGCTGGTAGAGGCTGCGGGCGAACTTCAGGTCCTCCCAGGCCTTGCGCTTCTCCCCGGGCGAGCGCAGCAGGTAGGCGGGGTGATAGGTCACCACCAGCGGGATGGAACCGAAGCGGTGTACCTGTGAACGCAGGCGCCCGAGCGGCGCATCGGTGGCCAGCAGGCTCTGCGCGGCGATGCGCCCGACCGCAAGCATGATCTTCGGCTGCAGCAGCTCGACCTGCCGATGCAGGTACGGCAGGCAGGCGCGCACCTCTTCGGGGCTCGGGTCACGGTTGCCCGGCGGGCGGCTCTTCAGCACGTTGGCGATGTAGACGTTGCTCCTGCGGTCCAGCCCGATCGCCTTGAGCATCGCATCGAGCAGCTGACCGGCAGCGCCCACGAAGGGCTCGCCGCGGCGGTCCTCCTCCGCGCCCGGTGCCTCGCCCACCACCAGCCAGTCGGCCCGCTGCGGGCCGACGCCGAAGACGCCCTGGGTGCGCGTGGCATGCAGCGGGCACTTGGTGCACCTGAGCACCTCCTCGCGCAGCGCAAGCCAGGCGGGGGACGGGGTCGAGGGCCCCACCTCGGCCGCGACGGGTACGGCCGCCACCGGCGCCGCAGCCGGCGGCGCCGCCCGGCTCACCCACACGTCGATGCCCAGCGCTTCGAGGTACTGCTGTCGCTGCGGGCGCACCGGCTACGCCGCCCCGGCGCCGGGCGCTCCTCTGAACAAGCGGCGCAGGCGCCGGCCGATCCACAGCACCGGGGCCGACAGCGCGTAGGTACCGAACATCGCCAGCAGCATGGTCGGCGGGTCGACCGCGATCGCCACGAAGACCACCGGCACCAGCAGCATGTAGACGAAGCGGATGCGGCGGTCGAGGTTGAACTGCTTGAAGCTCGGGTAGCCGAAATTGCTGACCATGAGGGCGCCGGCGCTCGCGGTCACCACGAACGCGGCGATCAGGCCGTCCAGGCGCGGTTCGCGCCAGTCGCTGCAAAACCACACGAAGGCGGCGACGATGGCGGCGGCAGACGGGCTCGGCAGTCCTTCGAAGTAGCGCTTGTCGGCCGTCGCAGCGCGCGCGTTGAAGCGCGCCAGCCGCAGCGCTCCCGCCGCCGCGTAGAAGAAGCAGGCGAGCCAGCCGAAGCGACCCCAGGAGTGGCCGTACTCGGTGATGCGCACCACGCCCCACTGGTAGGCCACGATCGCCGGGGCGAGGCCGAAGGCGACCATGTCCGCAAGGCTGTCGTACTCCTTGCCGAAGGCACTCTCGGTGCGCGTCAGGCGCGCCGTGCGCCCATCGAGGGTGTCGCACACCATGGCGATGAAGATGGCGATGCCGGCCTTGTCGAAGTGCTTGTCGATGGCGGCCACCACGGCAAAGAAGCCCCCGAACAGGCAGCCGGTCGTGAACAGATTGGGCAGCAGGTAGATGCCCTTGCGGCGCGGGCGCAGCAGGTCGGGTGTTTCGTCGGTCACGGCCACGATCTTATCAGGGGCCTCCTGCTAAGATGCCATCTCCCTGCGTCCGCGCCACTAAAAGTGCCCCCCGATGAGGCTTTCCCGCTACCCGATCAACACGATGAAGGAGACCCCCGCCGAGGCGGAGGTCCTGAGCCACCAGCTCATGCTGCGCGCCGGCCTGATCCGGCGCCTGGCGAACGGCCTGTACAGCTGGCTGCCAATGGGCCTGCGGGTGCTGCAGAAGGTCGAGCGCATCGTGCGCGAGGAGATGAACCGCGCCGGCGCCCTGGAGCTGGTGATGCCGGTGTTCCAGCCGGCCGAGCTGTGGCAGGAGTCCGGGCGCTGGAGCAAGTACGGTCCCGAGCTGCTGCGCCTCAAGGACCGCCACGAGCGCGACTATGTCGCCGGCCCCACGCACGAGGAGGTCATCACCGACATCGCGCGGCGTGAACTGCAGAGCTACCGCCAGCTGCCGGTGAACTTCTACCAGATCCAGACCAAGTTCCGCGACGAGATCCGCCCGCGCTTCGGCGTCATGCGCGCGCGCGAGTTCATCATGAAGGACGCCTACTCTTTCCACCTCGACGAGGCCTCGCTGCGCGAGGGCTACCGGGCGATGTACGACGCCTACGTGCGCATCTTCACGCGCACCGGCCTCACCTTCCGCGCGGTGCGCGCCGACTCCGGCGCCATCGGCGGGGACGTCAGCCAGGAGTTCCACGTGCTCGCCTCCTCCGGCGAGGATGCGATCGTCTTCTCCGACGGCGATGACTATGCCGCCAATCTCGAGGCCGCGGTCGCCCTGCCCCCGTCCGGGACGCGGCCCGCCCCCCGGGAGGCGCTCGCCAAGGTCGCCACGCCCGGGGCGCGCACCATCGAGGACCTCGCCCGCTTCCTCAAGCTGCCGCCGCAGCGCCTGGTGAAGACCCTCATCGTCGATGCCAGCGAGCCGGGCGGCGTCGTCGCGCTGGTGCTGCGCGGGGATCACGAGCTGAACGCGGTGAAGGCGCAGAAGCTGCCGGGGGTCGCCAGTCCCCTGCGCATGGCCAGCGCCGAGACCGTGCTCGCGGCCACCGGCACCACGCCAGGCTACGTCGGGCTGCTCGGCCTGAAGTGCCGCATCTACGCGGACCACGGCGCGCTGGCGCTGGCGGATTTCGTCTGCGGCGCCAACGAGAAGGACATGCACCTGACCGGGGTCAACTGGGAACGCGACGTGCAGGGTGCGGTCGCGGCCGACCTGCGCAACGTGGTCGAGGGTGACCCCAGCCCGGGCGGCAAGGGCACGCTGAGGATTGCCCGCGGCATCGAGGTCGGCCACATCTTCCAGCTGGGCGACAACTACAGCAAGCCGATGAAAGCGGTGGTGCTCGATGAGTCTGGGAAGGAAGTCACGCTTCTCATGGGCTGTTACGGCATCGGTGTGACGCGCATCGTGGCCGCCGCCATCGAGCAGAACAACGATGAGCGCGGCATCATCTGGCCGACCCCCATCGCGCCGTTCCAGGTGGTGCTCGTGCCCCTGAACCTGCAGAAGTCCCCGCGTGTCCGCGAAGTCAGCGACAAACTATACGAGGAACTCACCGCCGCCGGCATCGAGGTCCTCTACGATGACCGAGACGCCCGGCCGGGCGTCAAGTTCGCGGACGCCGAGCTCCTGGGCATCCCGCATCGGCTGGTGGTGGGCGAGCGCGGCCTGGATGCCGGCAAGCTCGAGTACCGCGGCCGCCGCGATGCGCAGAGCACCGATTTCCCGGCTGGCGAGGCGCTGGCCTTCATGCAAGCGCGCCTCAAGGAATAGGCGGACGCTCGCCCCCATGGCACGCGTGCGTGCGCTGCCGCTGCTGGCCGCACTGGCCGCCCTGTGCGCTCCGGGGGCGCGCGCCGACCAGCAGCGTGATCCGGAACTCGAGGGCGTGCTGCGCAAGGCGATCGCCCAGGCGCAGTGCTTCACCGACCACTACGACTCGGCGGTGTGGTACACGCTCATGGAGCCGCGCCTGCGCGGTGTGGTCAAGGACCGTGACGAGCGGCTCGAGATCCTGAAGGAGGTCTACTGCGAGACGCGCCGGCCGGGCGAGACGCGCCTGCAGCCGGGCCTGGTGATGGCGGTGATCCACGTCGAGAGCGGCTTCAACCGCTGGGCGGTCTCGGCCGTCGGCGCGGTCGGGCTCATGCAGGTGATGCCGTTCTGGCCAGAGAAGCTCGGGCTGCACCGCTACGACCTGGTGCACGTCGCGCCCAACATCCACATGGGCTGCGCCATCCTGCGCTTCTACATCCGCTACGAGCATGGCGACGTGCGCCGTGCACTCGCGCGCTACAACGGCAGCGTCGGCCGGCGCAACTACTCGGACCTGGTCATGAGCGACTGGCTGAAGTGGAACGGGGCGGACGAGCTGGGCAGCGCGCACTGAAGCGCGCTGCGGCCCCGCCTGCCCGCGGGACCCCAGGCTACTTTGATTTGGCCGGCTTGCGGGCGGCGGCGGGCGCCGGCTGCAGCATGCGCGCCACGCCTTCGCGACGCGTGTCCGCCGCACCCTCGTAGGTCCCGTCCGCGTGGCGCAGCATGGCGTGCAGCCCGGAGTTCTCAGCGTGCCCGGCCTTGACCTCGATGCCGCGCTCGCGCAGGCCCGCCAGCAGCGCAGGGGAGAAGCGGCCCATCTCGCCGCTGTAGCTGTCCCCGCGGGCGATGAGGTTGGGCAGCTCGATGGCCTGCTTGAGGCTGAGCTTCCAGGCGAGCAGCGCCACCAAGGTCTTGGCGTTGTACTCGAGGATGGCGGAGCCGCCCGGGGAACCGAGCGCCGCCACGAAGCCGTTGTTCTTGTCCAGCACGATCACCGGCGCCATCGAGGAGCGCGGGCGCTTGCCGCCGTGTACTGCATTGGCCACCGGGCGGCCGTTTTCGGTCGGGTCGAAGGCAAAGTCGGTGAGCTGGTTGTTGAGCACGAAGCCACCGACGGTGCGGCCCGATCCGAACACCGATTCCACGGTCGTGGTCATCGAGACCACGTTGCCATCGGCATCGACGACGACGAAGTGGCTGGTGCCGGCCGACTCGTTGGTGGTGTCGCGGCCGCGGGGCAGCGGGATCTCGCCCGGCGGTGGGGCGGCGCCGGCGTGAGTGCCGATCAGCTGCGCGCGCAGCTTGATGTAGCCCGGGTCGAGCATGCGCTCGACGGGGACGGTGACGAACTTCGGATCGGCGACGTAGCGGTCGCGGTCGGCGTACATCAGGCGGCTGGCCTGTGCGAACAGGAACCAGGCCTGCGGGTCATTGGGCGTGCGGCTGGCGATGTCGGTGCGATCGAGGATCGCGAGCATCTCGAGGAGCGAGACCCCGCTGGAGGGCGGCGGGGGCACGCACACGGTGTAGGCGCGGAACGGACGGCACAGCGGCCGGCTGAATGTCGTGCGGTAGCCGGAAAGATCCTTGAGCGTCATCGTGCCCGCCAGCGGTTCACGATGCGTGGCCTTGACGATCGCCGCCGCGATCGTGCCCTGGTACAACGCGCGCGGACCCTCCGTCGCCAGGCGCTGCAGCGTCTTCGCGTAGGCGGTGTTGCGGAACAGGTCGCCCTCCTCCAGGGTGCCGCCGTCGGGGCGCGCGAACAGCATGCGCACCTCGTTGGTCGGCGGGAAAGGCGAACCCTCGCCAAGGAACATCGCCAGGCGCGCCGAGACGCGGAAGCCCTCGCTCGCTGCACGGATCGCCGGCGCGAACAGGTCCTTCCAGGGCAGATGGCCGAGCCGGCCCTGGGCCAGCGAGAGCATGCCGATCACCCCCGGCACGCCGGTCGAGCGGCCGCTGCGCACCGCCTCGACGAATGCCATGGGCCTGCCGTGCTCGTCGAGGAACATGTCCGGCTTTGCGCCCGCCGGGGCGATCTCGCGCCCGTCGATGGTGCTCACCTGGCCGGTCGCCGCGTCGTAGTACATGAGGAAGGCGCCGCCGCCGATGCCGGAACTCTGCGGTTCGACCAGACCGAGCATCGCCTGCACGGCCACGGCGGCATCGAGCGCCTTGCCACCTTTGCCGAGGATCTCAAGGCCCGCATCGACGGCCAGCGGATTCGCGGCCGCGACCCAGGCCTGGTGCGAGGCGTGCGACGGCCTGCGGAAGGGCGAGACCGAGGAGGTGGGCGGCGGTGCCGCGGCCCCCGGGGGTGCCTGCTCGGGAAGGGATTCGGGGCCGGCCTCGGTTGAGGCCGGCGCCTCCGGCGGCGGCGCCGACGCAGCGGGTGCGGCGACCTCGCCGGGGGCGGGCGGCGGGCCGGCCGGCGGTGCCGGGGCGGGCGGGGGCGGGCTCGCCGCCGGAGCCGGGGCCGCCTGGACCGCAGGCGCCTCCGACGGCGTGGGCTGCGCCTGCCCGGCGAACACAGCACCACAGCCGGCGGCCAGCAGGGCGGCGCTCAGGATCGTCCACGCGGTCTTGCGGTTCAGCATGCCCAGTTACGCCGTAAAAAAGCCCGTCTGCCCGTTCAGTGCATCGACGGCGATCGCGGTCACTTCCACGGCCGTCACCTTGGAAGCCGAAGAACCGGTCCACAGCCAGCCGACGAAGGCCTCGACGGAGGCCCGTTCGCCGCAGGCGAGCACCTCCACCCGCCCGTCGGGCAGATTGCGCGCGTAGCCGCGCAGACCCAGCTCCTGTGCACGCTGCTGTGCGCTCGCGCGGTAGAACACGCCCTGCACGCGACCGCTCACCAGGCACCTGTTACACAGCATGTTCGGTTCTTGAGTTCGTGCCCGGTGTGGCCTGCAATGATACTGCAGATCCGTGCACGCCAACGGCTGCGGATCATTGCATGCCTGTAATGTGCCGGTGCGACGGGCCCCGCGCCGGGTCGGACGTGCGAGACTTGGTCTTCGCCGCATGGGGAGTAGGCTGAATGGTCGAGGTCCTGGTCCTTTATTACTCGCGCAACGGGGCGACCGCGGAGCTGGCGCGGCAGGTGTGCCGCGGCGTGGAGTCGGTCCCGGGCGCCAGCGCCCGCCTGCGCACGGTGCCTGCGGTGACGGCCGAGAGCGAGAGCCCGGCCCGGCCGGTGCCGGCCAGCGGTGCCGCGTACGCCACGCTCGAAGATCTGAAGCAGAGCGGTGCCCTGATCCTCGGCAGCCCGACCCGCTTCGGCAACATGGCCGCACCGCTGAAACATTTCCTCGACGGGACCGCGAGCTTGTGGCTGTCGGGTGCGCTCGCCGGCAAGCCGGCGGCGGTCTTCACCTCCACGCAGACGATGCACGGCGGCCAGGAGACCACGCTGCTGTCGATGATGCTGCCGCTACTGCATCACGGCATGTACCTGGTCGGGCTGCCATACACCGAGCGGGCCTTGAACGAAACGCAGCGCGGCGGCAGTCCCTACGGCGCCTCGCACGTCGCAGGAACCGCGGCGGCGCCGGCTCTGAACTCGGAAGAGAAGTCCCTGGCACAGGCCTTGGGAAAACGCGTGGCGGAGCTTGCCGTGCGCCTGGCCTCAGCCGGCGCCCCGGGGGGCTGAGCGCAGGACCTCGCGTATGAAGGGAATCGTCAGACGACGCTGCGCCGCCAGCGCGGCCTCGTCGAGCGTGTCGAGCAATTCATAGAGGCTGCGCATGTCGCGCGGGAAGCGCCGCTGCAGCCAGCGCAGCGTCTCCTCGGGCAGTTCGACGCCGCGCAGGCGCGCACGCAGCGTGAGCGCCTCCTGTTGCTCGGCCTCATCCAGCGGACGCAGCTGGAACACCGCGGCGGCGCTGCAGCGCGAGCCCAGGTCCGGCAGCGCCCATGGCAGCAGCGACGGCGGCGCGACGGCGCTCATCACCAGACGCCCCCCGGCATCCTCGATCTCGCGCAGCAGACCGAAGATCGCATGCTCCCACTCGAGCGAGCCGGCGACGCGGTCGAGGTCGTCCAGGCACAGGCACTGCAGCTGCGGGAAGCCCTCGAGCACCCCCACGCCGAGCGCAGCCACTTCCGCCAGCGGCACGTAGCCGGCACGCAGCCGCCCGCTGGCGGCCGCGCAGATTGCCTGCAGCAGGTGCGTCTTGCCGGCACTGACCGGGCCGCACAGCCAGCTAAGCGCGCTGCCGCCACCTTCGGCCACCTGGTGGGCGTGCGCGAGCGCCTCGGCGTTTCGCGCCGGCAGGAAACTGGCGAACACGGCGCGGTCGGGCAGGCGCAGGCCGAGTGGGATCTGGCGCATATCGGCCTCAGGCGGCCTTTGCCGGCGCGTACCAGGCGCGCCGCGTGAAGGTGCTGAGGTAATCCCAGCCGGAGAGGATCGTGCTCACCAGCACCACGATCGCGGAGGCGGCGAGTACCTCCTGCGGCGGGAAGCCGATGCCGTGGCCGAGCAGCACGAGCATGATGAACACCAGCTGGGCGCCGGTGTTGAACTTGCTGATGCGCGTCGGGCGGCCGTGCAGCGGGCCGAACCAGAGCCGGTAAGTCAGCGCGCCGAGGCCGATCATGACATCGCGCGCCACCACCGCTGCGGTGAGCCACCAGGGCACGATGCCAAGCCACGCCGACGCGATATAGAGCGCGACCACCAGCAGCTTGTCCGCGAGCGGGTCGAGGAAGCGTCCGAGCGCCGAACTCCACCCGAAATGCTTCGCGAGGTAACCGTCGAGCAGGTCTGAGGCGGCCGCGAGGATGCACAGGGCGAGCGACAGCAGGTAATGGCCAGCCTGGAGCGCCTGCAGCACCGGGATGATGAGCACGATGCGCAGCAGGCAGATGATGTTGGGGATGTGGCGCATGGTCCTATGGTGTTGGGGCCGCGGCGGCGGGCGAGGCTGGCACATAAAGGTAGACCGCGCTGGCGGTGCGGGTGAAGCGCGGCTGGGCGGCCAGGAGCGGCTCGAGCCCGGCGGCACCGCCGCGTACGCTGACATCGAACGTGGCGCTGGCACCTGCGACCCGGGCGATGCCGACGCGGCGCAGACCCGGCGTGGCCTGCAGCAGCCGCGTCACGGTCGCGTAGTCGGTGAGCGTGTTCACCCCATCGATGCGCAGGTGCACGGTGCTCTCCGGCAGCGTCATCGCGCCGGTGGGCTGGGGCGCGAGCACGTCCACGGTGTGGTCGACGCCGGCGGCCAGCGGACCGGTCCAGCTGGGGACCGCGGTGGCCGTGGGCGTGTAGAGGGTCCACTCCAGCGCGGCAGCCGCGGTATCGCCCCGGCCGACCAGCAGCTGGTCGCCGCCGCCCGCCTGGGCCGCGGCGAGCAGCGCGTCCCGGCTGAGCGGCCTGCCGCTGGCATCGACGAGCGGGAGCGTCACCAGGTTGATCGGCAGCCCGCGCTCGGCGGCGACCCGGTCCAGCTGCGCGCGCGCCGCATCGGCCGCAGCACGCGGGCGCGCCGGATCGAGCACGACGAGGGTCAGCGGCCGCATCGGATCCCACAGCGCCCGGCCCGCCGCGGTGACGGCGCGCTCGATGGCCGCCGCATCGAACAGCACCTGCGGCTGTCCGCGGGACCCGGTGGTCCAGTCCGTGACGTACCGGGGGGCATCGGCCACGAGTGCGGCAAGTGCAGGATCATCCGCCGCCTCGCGCCGACCGGTCGCGCGCACCAGCGCCGAACGCATGGCGTTCTGGAGCGCAGCGCCGCCGCGCTCGGCCACATCGACCGTGTATACCGGCACCAGGCGTGCGCTTTGCGCCAGCAGCGGCAGCAGCAGCCAGGTGGCAGCCAGGGTCAGGGCGGCTCTGCGCACGCGACGGTTTGCGCAGCAAGTTTTTGGGACCGGTCGCGGCATTGTGAATAGCCCGCGCTTGGGGCGCGGGTCGGCAGGTACGATATCATACGCGCCCCCAGTCCTTGACCCCCGCCCTGCACCCACCAACATGACCAAAGGCCCCGGCATCACCTATCGCGATGCGGGCGTCGACATCGACGCCGGCGACGAACTCGTCGAGCGCATCAAACCCCTCGTGCGCCGGGCGCAGCGCCGCGAGGTGCTCGCCGGCATCGGCGGCTTCGGCGCGCTGGTGGAGATCCCCGCCGGCTACCGCCGGCCGGTGCTGGTCTCGGGCACCGACGGCGTCGGCACCAAGCTGCGCCTGGCGATCGACACCGGCCGGCACGACACCATCGGCATCGACCTGGTGGCGATGTGCGCGAACGACGTCGTCGTGCAGGGCGCCGAGCCGCTGTTCTTCCTCGATTACTACGCGACCGGCAAGCTGCAGGTCACGGTGGCGGAGGCGGTGGTGCGCGGCATCGTCGAGGGGTGCGTGCAGGCCGGCGCCGCCCTGGTGGGCGGGGAGACCGCCGAGATGCCCGGCATGTACCACGGCGAGGACTACGATCTTGCCGGCTTCTGCGTCGGCGTCGTGGAGAAGGAGGCGATCATCGACGGCAGCCGCGTTGCGGCCGGCGATGCGATCATCGGACTTGCCTCCTCGGGTGCGCATTCCAACGGCTATTCGCTGATCCGCAAGCTGCTCGCGAGCGCCGGTGCCGGGCCGGGCACCCTGCTGGAAGGGCGCAGCCTCTTCGACCGGCTGCTGGCTCCCACCCGCATCTACGTGAAGCCCCTGCTGGCGCTGATGCGCACGATGCCGGTGCACGGATTGGCACACATCACCGGCGGCGGCCTGACCGACAACATCCCCCGGGTGCTGCCCGAGGGGATGGAGGCGCAGCTCCAGCGCGGGAGTTGGGCGCGCGACCCGCTGTTTGACTGGCTGCAGCACGCCGCGCGCACCGATTCCGCCGAGATGTACCGCACCTTCAACTGCGGCATTGGCATGGTGGTGATCGTCGCCGCCGACCGTGCCGCGGCCGCGCTCGAGTTGCTGCGCTCGCATGGCGAAACCGCGCAGGTCATCGGGCAGGTGCGCGCCGGCAGCGGCGGAGTCGTCATCCAAGAATGAGCGCGCGTGCGCCGCTCAGGCTCGTCGTCCTGATCTCCGGCCGCGGCACCAACATGACCGCGATCGCCCGCGCCTGCCAGGCCGGACAGATCGCAGCCCACATCGACCTGGTCATCTCGGACCGTGCCGCCGCCGGCGGCCTCGCCAGCGCCCGCGAGCTGGGCCTCGAGACTGCGACGGTGTTGCGTGAACCCGGTGCCGAGCGGTCGGCGTTCGATGAGCGCCTGGCCGCGACGATCGATGCGCGCCGACCGGATGTCATCGCCCTCGCCGGCTTCATGCGCATCCTCACCGCGCCCTTCGTCGCGCGCTACCTCGGCCGCATGCTCAATATCCACCCCTCCATCCTGCCCGCCTACCGCGGCCTGCACACGCACCGGCGGGTCCTGCACGACGGGCAGTCCTGGCACGGCGCCAGCGTCCACTTCGTCACGCCGGAGCTCGACGGCGGGCCGGTAGTCCTGCAGTCGCGCGTCCCCGTGCGCCCGGGCGACACCGAGGAAAGCCTGTCAGCCCGCGTTCAGGCGACCGAGTACATCATCTATCCGCGCGTGCTCGGCTGGTTCGCGCAGGGCCGCCTGGCATGGCAGGATGGGGCGGCCTGGCTTGACGGCCGGCCTCTGGAACGGCCGCTCGTGGAGGACTTCGATGCAAGCACTCATTGACGGGCTACGCAGGCAAGGAGGCCCCGCGGCGGTGGCGCTCTTGTCCGGCGTGCTCGCCAGCGGCGTCGTGCTCGGCGACGAGCTCAAGCCATTCCAGGCCTCGTACGAGTGGAGCTGGAAGGGCATGACCGTCGCGGAGTCGACCGTCAAGCTCGAGAAGTCCGGCAACACCTGGACCTACACCTCCAAGAGCGAGCCGCGCGGCCTCGGCAACATATTTTCCGAGCGCCCGAAGATGATCAGCGTCCTCAGGGTGACCGGCGACGAGGTCCAGCCGCAGAGCTACAGTGCCACCGATGGCACCAGTTCGGACAACCGCGCGGTCAAGCTGCAGTACGACTGGACGAACCACCGCCTCACCGGCACCAACGAGGGGTACAAGATCGACATGCCGCTCACGCCCGACGTGCAGGATGACGCCTCGGTGCAGGTGGCACTCATGGTCGAGTCGCTCGCCGGCCGCACGCCCGACAAGTTCAGCCTGCTCAGCAAGGACAAGCTGCGCACCTACCACTACAAGCGCGAGGGAGCAGAGACCCTCAAGACCCCCTTCGGCGATGTGCCCACGGTCATCTTCAGCAGCCAGGCCGACTACTCACCGCGCATCACCCGCTTCTGGTGTGCGCCCGACCGAGGATACGTGCCGATGAAGGTCGAGCAGCGCAAGGACAACGACGTGCAGTGGACCATGAGCATCCGCAGCATCACGCGCAACTGAGCCGATAGCCGTCAGGTCTTTGGCAGGGTTACGCCTGTCTGCCCCTGATACTTGCCGCCGCGATCCTTGTAGGAGGTCGAGCACACCTCGTCCGACTCGAAGAACAGCATCTGCGCCACGCCTTCGTTGGCGTAGATCTTCGCCGGCAGCGGGGTCGTGTTGGAAAACTCCAGTGTGACGTGGCCTTCCCATTCCGGCTCCAGCGGCGTTACGTTCACGATGATGCCGCAGTTGTGCACGAACACACCGGCCTCGAGAGCGAAATTACCGGACTGCGGCACGGTGAGGCAGTACACGTCGTGGTCACCGGGCAGTTCGCGAATCGCGGCGACCTTGTGATTGCGGGCTTCCCCGCGTGCGCCGGAGCCGGCGGCGAGGTGCCGGAGGCGCCGCAACGCTGAGCGCCCGCCACCCAGGATCCGTTGAACCCACTCATCGTGCTCGATCGCGTCGGACCCCTCGGCATGGTCGTGCGCATTGGGCAGCCGCATGCGCCCGGAGGCCGGCAGGCGCCCGATGTTGGTCGGTCGATTGTTGCGCGGATCGAGGTCCTGGTGGCGCCTGTGACTTTCGGGCGCGTCCTCGTAAATCGCGTGGCGCAGGTTCCATTCGTCCGAAAGCCGGTGCGTTGGATACATGCGACCGTCCAGCGGCTGGTAAACCATCTCCTGTCCGCGGGCCAGGTCCCGGTACAGCGGCATGAGACTGTCGCCGGCGCGCAGCCGGGCGGCCGGGGTCATGCGCCCGTCGCGTCGCATGAACTCATGATCCGGCGTCGCGTGCACGCGCTCCCCGCTGTCCAGCTCGATCTCCAGGAGACTGTCACGTCCGATGTAACGCGGCGCCTCCAGGCGCGAGACCTCCACACGACCCTGCTCGCCGATGCTGTAACCCCAGAACAGCTCGCCCGAATCGTGACGGCGCGCCATTTGCTCGAGTGTCGCAGATGTCCCATCCACCAGCGCGACCCGCGTATCGGCACGAAAACAGCGTGCGTACGTGCTTTTTCCGACGCACGCGGTGAGTACGCTGCGCGGGATGCGGAAATACTCCACGGTGCGCGCCAGCGCGAAGGAATTGGGCGGGATGATGCAGACATCCCCGCTGAAGTCGACGAAGCTCTTCTCGTCGAAGGCCTTGGGATCGACGATCGTGGAATTGATGTTGGTGAAGATCTTGAACTCGTTGGCGCAACGCACGTCGTAGCCATAGCTGGAGGTGCCGTAGGAAACGATCTTGTGGCCATTGGCCTGCCGCACCTGCTGTTCCGCGAACGGCTCGATCATCTTCTGATCCCGCGCCATGCGCCGGATCCAGTTGTCGGACTTGATGCTCATCTACGGCTCTCCAGGGCGCAAAACAGGGGCGGTGGCGGTGAGTGACTTCACCGGGCATACGAACGAGGAGTATCGCAGCCGCACGACGGGCAGGCGAGTGCCTTTGCCGCTGCGGGCCTCGGACAACGCCAATCAGCTCTCTTCGATGACGATCTTGGGGAAGAGCGCGCTGCGATCGCGCGCGCGCATCGCGAGTGCACCGGCCGCATTGCGCGCCATCTCGAAGTAGGCATGCGCGCGCGGAGAATCCGGCTCGGCCACGACCGTCGGGTGACCGGCGTCGGTCTCCTCGCGGATGCGGGCATCGAGGGGCAGCTCCCCGAGCAGGCGCACGCCGTACTCGGCCGCCATGCGCGTCCCGCCGCCGGCGCCGAAGATGTGCTCGGCGTGCCCGCAGTTGGAGCAGACATGGATGCTCATGTTCTCGACCACGCCGAGCACCGGCACGGCCACCTTGTCGAACATCTTCAGTCCCTTGCGTGCATCGGCGAGGGCAATGTCCTGGGGCGTCGTGACGATCACCGCGCCGGCCACCGGCACGCGCTGCGCGAGCGTGAGCTGGATGTCCCCGGTCCCGGGTGGCATGTCCACCACCAGATAGTCGAGGGGGCCCCAGTTGGTCTCCGACAGCAGCTGCGTCAGGGCCTGGGTGACCATCGGGCCGCGCCAGACCATCGGCTGCTGCTCATCGACCAGGAAGCCGATCGACATCGCGCTCACCCCGTGGGCGCTGAGCGGCTTGAGCTTCTTCCCGTCCGGGGACGTCGGCCGCTCACCGGCGAGCCCGAGCATGATGGGCTGGCTCGGTCCGTAGATGTCCGCATCGAGCAGGCCGACGCGTGCCCCCTGGGCCGCCCAGGCCAGCGCCAGGTTGACGGCGACCGTGGACTTGCCGACCCCCCCCTTGCCCGAGGCGACGGCGACCACGTTGGCGATCTCGCCGAGCGGCTTGAGGTTGCGTTGAACCGCGTGCGCCTTGATGTTGCTGCGCAGATCGAGCCGCAAGGCATCGGGAATGCCGCGACTCGCCAGATGAGCGCTCAGCGCCTGCTGCAGCTGCGCCTGGTAGCCGCCGACGGGGTAACCGAGCACGATCCTGGCCTCGATGCCGGCGCCCACGCGGACCTCCTCGACGGCGGAGGCGGCTCCCAGGGACTCGCCCAGGTACGGGTCGACGTACGACTCCAGGGCTTCACGGACGGCATCCGGGGTGGTCTCGGCGGTCATTGTTTCGCGATCGGCGTACAGGCTTTGGGGGGTGCGATTGTAGAGGGTGGACGGCGGCGGCGCATAAGGGGCCGCCATCGGGCGAGAACCGGTGGTATGGCATACTCCCTCGCTGTCCGGGACGGCGGGAGTCGCCCCCTGGGGCCTTCGTGGAGGCCGTGCCGGCATCCGGTTGAACTGCGCCTCTGCCCAAGCCGCAGCCTCCCGTGGAGGAAGGCCCGGTGCGGTCGGATCCGCCCCTGATGTAAAGGCCGAATGAGCTTCTTTTCGAACCTGCGTGCCGACAGCCTCGTCACCGAGATCCGGTCGGCGAACGATCCCGCCAGTCCCGCCAGGCAAAAGGCGATCGCCCGGCTGAAGGACCTGGGGCCGAACGCCATCGAGCCGGTGCTCGGGGCGCTGCCGGAGGCGGACAAGTCCGCGACCATGGGCTTCGTGGAGGTCTTGAGCCACCTGGTCAGCCAGAAGACCTTCCCGATCTTCGTGCGCGGCCTCATCGAGGGCAGCCCGCGCGTCATCTCGGGTATCTCCTGGGCCCTGAGCACCAGCCGCAACTACCCGCACAACCTGCTGCTGGAGGCCCTCGCCACCCCGGGGGTCTCCAAGCCTGCGGTGCTGGACGTGATCGCCGCCCACAAGTCGCGCTTCGGGGTGCGTGAGCTGCTCGCCGCCGCCTACGCCCAGGAGCCGAACGAAAAGGCGGCGCTGTTCCGCATCATCGGCGAGGTCGCCGACCAGTCCGCGGTTCCCGAGCTGGTCGGGCGCCTCAACGGCAAGGATCCGATTGCGCGCGTGCACATCATCAACACGCTCGCCCGCTTCAGCACCCCGGAGGTGCAGACCGCGCTGCAGGGCCTGCTCAAGGACCCCAACAAGCTGATCCGCGGCGCGGCGCTCGCGGCGCTGCAGCGCATGGACGGGCCGATCGACATCGAGCTGGTGACCAGCATGCTGCGCGATCCGGAGATCGACGTGCTCAACCGCGCGATCGACGTGGTGATCAAGGCCAACCACCCGCAGACGATCAAGTACCTGATCGACATCCTCAAGGACGAGAACGAGAACGCGCGCCGCGCGGCCGTCGAGGTCCTGAACGAGATCGGCAACGCCGACTCGGTCAAGCACCTGCTCGGCTCGCTCAAGGACAGCGACTGGTGGGTGCGCAGCCGCGCCGCGGACGCCCTCGGCAAGATCGGCGGACCGAAGGTCATCGACGCGGTGCTGCAGCTGGTGCGCGACAAGGACGACGACATCCGGCGCGCAGCCATCGAGATCCTCAACCAGACCAAGGACGAGCGCGCGGTCGATTCGCTCATCCAGGCGACCCGCGACCCGGACTGGTGGGTGAGCGAGCGTGCGGTCGATGCGCTGGCCGAGATCGGCAGCAAGCGCGCGCTGCCGCGCCTGATGGAGATGCTGAACGCGCCCAACAACATCAAGGCCACCCCGATCGTGGTGCGCGCACTCGGCCGGCTGGGCGACGGCGCCCTGGTGGACACGCTGCTGCCGCTCGTCGGGCGCCCCGAGCGCGAGATCCGCATCGAGGCGATCCAGGCGGTCTCGCGCCTCGCCGACGACAGCCGCGCCGACCGCGTGCGCAGCGAGCTGCAGGCGCAGATGCAGTCCCCGGACCAGACCATCTCGCGCATGGCCGCCGCCGCGGTGAGCGAGCTGGACAACCGCATCGCCGGGGTGGCCGCCCAGCCGATGACCTCCGCCTCGCCGGCGCTGCCGCCGGCGAGCCCGACGCAGCGCACCGCGGCGCGACCGGCCACCCCCGCGCCCGCGCCGAGCGAGGCGGCCAAGACGGTGCTCATCTCCGACCAGGACCTCGCCAAGGCGGTCAAGCAGGCCGAGGTTGCCTCGCGCCTGGACATCAACACGCTCAAGCCGGGCGACGTGCTGGAGGGACGCTACAAGTACATCGACCGTATCGGCCGCGGTGCCTTCGGCACGGTGCTGCTCATGGAGGACACCGTCGTCGACGAGCGGCTCATCCTGAAGTTCCTGAACCCGGCGGTCTCCGGGGACGAAGAGGTGATGAAGCGCTTCGTGCACGAGCTGCGCTACTCGCGCAAGATCACGCACAAGAACGTCATCCGCATCTACGACTTCCTGTACATCCAGGGCAACTACGCCATCTCGATGGAGTACTTCCCCTCGCACACCCTGGGCGGCGAGGTGGTGAACGAGAAGCCGGTGGAGCTGAAGCGGGCGATCCGCTTTGCCATGGACATCTGCACCGGCATGGCCGTCGCCCACCAGGTCGGCATCGTGCACCGCGACCTGAAGCCGGCGAACGTGCTGATCAACCAGGAGGGGCTGCTCAAGATCGTGGACTTCGGCGTCGCGGCCGCCCACCGCGAAGGCGACACCCAGCTGACCAAGACGGGCTACGTCATCGGCTCGCCCAAGTACATGGCCCCCGAGCAGATCCTCGGCAAGAAGGTCGACGAGCGCGCCGACATCTACGCCCTCGGGGTCATGCTGTACGAGATGCTCACCGGCGTGCCGCCCTACTCCCGCGGCGACCACATGTCGGTCATGTACCAGCACGTGCAGGGCAAGGCACGCGTCCCGCAGGACGTGAACCCGAACCTGCCGCCGGGCCTGTCGGACCTGGTGGTGCGCGCCATGGCGGTCGACAAGGGCAAGCGCTTCCAGACGATGGACGAGCTGTCCGCGGCCCTGGCCCGATACCTCAACTAGCCCTCGCCCGGTTTCCGACCCTGAGGCCCCCCAGGGCGGCCTGCCTTGCGAAACTTCGTGCGTTACGTCAAATTTCCGCGCACAAGTTGTTGATCGGCAAGCCCGGCTCGGGCTAAAAATCGGCGGGTGAAAAGTCCTTAAGGGGCAGTGACTTGGCGCGTATCGACGCCTTCCTGAAGCTCGGCACCCAGCAGGGTTGTTCGGACGTGCACCTGGCCGTGGGGGTCCCCCCCATGCTGCGGGTGCACGGCGACCTGCTGCCCATCAAGTTCCGCGACCTGCGGGCCTCGGAACTGGAGAGCTACATCGCCGAGATCCTCACCCGCTCGCAGTCGGAGATCCTCGGCCGCGGCAATGACCTGGACTTCTCCTATGTCTCGGCCGAGGGCGGGCGCTTTCGCGTGAACGTCTTCCGCAAGGAGACCGGCATCGGCGCGACCTTCCGCACCATCCCGGCCACCGTACCCACGCTCGAGAAGCTCGCCCTGCCGCCGGTCGTCACCAAGCTGTGCGACTTCCACCAGGGCATGGTGCTGGTGACCGGCTCGACCGGCACGGGCAAGTCGACCACGCTGGCAGCGATGATCGACCATCTGAACCAGACGCGGCGGCTGAACATCATCAGCCTCGAGGACCCCATCGAGTTCGTGCACCCGAGCAAGAATAGCCAGGTGATCCAGCGCGAGCTCGGCACGCACATCCCGAGCTTCGCCGAGGGCGTGCGCGCGGCGATGCGCGAGGACCCGGACGTCATCCTGGTCGGCGAGCTGCGCGATGCCGAGACCATCTCGATGGCCATGACCGCCGCCGAGACCGGGCACCTGGTGCTCGGCACGCTGCACACCACGAGCGCGGTGAAGACTATCGACCGCGTCATCGATGCCCTGCCGGTGCAGGAGCGCGAGCAGACCAAGAGCTTCCTCGCCGCGAGCCTGCTGGCCGTGGTCACCCAGGTGCTGGTCAAGACCGCCGACGGCCACGGCCGCAAGGCGGTCTGCGAAACGCTCATCATGACCAAGGCCATCGCCAAGCTCATCCAGAGCGAGCAGACCCACCAGATCCCCACGCAGCTGCAGATGGGCCGCGACCTGGGGATGCAGCTGATGGACCAGGCGCTGCTGGCGGCCATCAACGCGCGCCAGGTCGACCCGGACGATGCCTATGGGTATGCGAGCGAGAAGCGCCCCTTCCAGCGCTTCGTCACCGACACCAGCATGCTGCCGAAACTGGACATCACCGGCAGCCAGCCGGCGGCGGCCGCCTCGACCGCCACCAACAAGGCCGTGACCGGCTGACGCAACCGCCATGGCACAGATCGACTCCTACCTGAACGAGATCCTGGACAAGCGCGGCTCGGACCTGCACTTCATCGCCGGGGACCCGCCGCGCATCCGCCTGTACGGGGACATCTCGCCGCTGCGCCAGGAGCGCCTGGCGGCCGAGGCGGTGAAGCAGGCGCTGTACGAGATCATGCCCAAGCCCGCCCTGGACCGCTTCGAGGCCAAGGACGGCGCCGACTTCGCCTACAGCCTGCCCGAGCGCGGCCGCTTCCGCGTGAACGTGATGCGCCAGGTGAATGGCATGGGCGCGGTGTTCCGCGCCATCCCGAGCAAGGCGCTCACCATGGACGAGCTGAAGCTGCCGGAGGCGGTGCGGCAGCTCTCGCGCGCCAACAGCGGACTCATCCTCGTGACCGGCAAGACCGGCTCGGGCAAGTCCACCACGCTCGCGGCGATGATCGACGACATCAACCGCCGGGTGAAGGGGCACATCCTCACCATCGAGGACCCCATCGAGTTCGTGCACGAGCGCAAGAGCTGCCTCATCAGCCAGCGCGAGATCGGCGTGCACGCGCCGAGCTTCGCCGCGGCCTTGCACTCGGCCCTGCGCGAGGACCCGGACGTCATCCTGGTCGGCGAGCTGCGCGATCTGGAGACCATGAGCATCGCGGTGACCGCGGCCGAGATGGGCATCCTGGTCATGGGCACGCTGCACACCAACGGCGCGGCCGCCACGGTCGACCGCATGGTCAACGCCTTCCCCTCCGACAAGCAGTCGCACGTGCGCACCATGCTCTCGACCTCGCTGCGCGGGGTGGTCTCGCAGCAGCTGCTGCAGCGGGCCGACAAGGGCGGCCGCATCGCGGCGCTCGAGATCCTGGTGAACACGCCGGCCGCCTCCAACCTGATCCGCCAGGGCAAGCTCGACCAGCTGGAGAACACGATGCAGTCGGGCGGCCAGTTCGGCATGCGCACCATGGACAGCGCCATCCAGCAGCTGCTCGACTCGCGCCAGATCACCGGCAAGGAGGCCTTCAAGAAGGCCATCAACAAGGCCCGCTTCGAAGAGGTGCGCGAGCAGGGTTGAGCCGCCGGCCGCGGGGCCCGGGCCGTGTAAACTACGGCGGATGACCCGCAAGATCTTCCTGACCACCGCGCTGCCGTACGCCAACGGCCCGTTCCACATCGGCCACATCATGGAGTACATCCAGGCCGACATCTGGGCACGCTTCCAGCGCATGCAGGGCCACCAGGTGCACTTTGTCGGCGCCGACGATGCACACGGCGCGCCGATCATGCTCAAGGCCGAGGCCGAGGGCATCACCCCGCAGCAGCTGGTGGGGCGCATCGGCGCCGGCCGCGCCCAGTACCTGTCGGGATTCCACCTGAGCTTCGACCACTGGTACACGACCGACTCGCCCGAGAACACCGAGCTGTCGCAGGAGGTGTACGCGCGCCTCAAGGCCGCAGGCCTGATCTACGTGAAGTCGGTCGAGCAGTTCTTCGACCCGGTGAAGGGCATGTTCCTCGCGGACCGCTACATCAAGGGCGAGTGCCCGGTGTGCCACTCCAAGGACCAGTACGGGGATGCCTGCGAGGTGTGCAGCAGCGTCTACGTCCCGACCGACCTGATCAATCCCTACTCGACCCTCTCGGGCGCGAAGCCCGAGCTGCGCTCGTCCGACCACTTCTTCTTCAGGCTCTCCGATCCGCGCTGCGTCGCCTTCCTCGAGCAGTGGCTGGATGCCCCGGGTCGCCTGCAGCCGCAGGTCATCAACAAGGCGCGCGAGTGGCTCTCGGGCAGCGGCGACAAGGCGCTCGCCGACTGGGACATCTCGCGCGATGCGCCCTACTTCGGCATCCCCATCCCGGATGCGCCCGGCAAGTACTTCTACGTCTGGCTGGACGCCCCGATCGGCTACCTGGCCGCGCTCAAGAACTACTTCGAGTCCGGCAAGCCGCGCGCCAAGGGCGAGCTGCGCTCCTTCGAGGAGTTCCTCGGCGCCCCCGACACCGAGCAGATCCACATCATCGGCAAGGACATCATCTACTTCCACACCCTGTTCTGGCCGGCGATGCTGAAGTTCGCCGGCCCCCCGTTCAAGGTGCCCGACCACGTCTACGTGCACGGCTTCATCAACCTGTCCGGGGAGAAGATGTCCAAGTCCCGCGGCACGGGCCTGAGCCCGCTGCGCTACCTCGAGGTGGGCATGAACCCCGAGTGGCTGCGCTACTACATCGCCGCCAAGCTCAACGGCAGCGTCGAGGACATGGACTTCAACCCCGAGGACTTCACGCTGCGCGTCAACAGCGACCTGGTCGGCAAGTTCGTGAACATCGCCAGCCGCGCCAGCGCCTTCCTCACCCGCCAGTTCGCAGGCAAGACGCGCTTCGCCGCGGATGCCTCCTCGGTGCAGGCGGAGGCGGCGGCGCTGAGCAGCACCGTGCAGGCGCACTACGAGGCGCGCGAGTACGGCCGGGCGATCCGCGAGCTCATGGCCTATGCGGACCGCATCAACCAGGCCTTCGATGCCCGCCAGCCGTGGGTGCTCGCCAAGGATCCGGCGCGGGCGCAGGAACTGCAGGAAGTGTGCTCGCGCGCCCTGTACGGGTTCAAGGTGCTCGCGGTGCTGCTCGCGCCGGTGCTGCCGGAGCTCAGCGCGCGCGCCGCCAGGGAACTGTTCGGCCTGGACTCGTCATTCATGTGGGCTGACGCCGCCGTGCTGCCCCAGGGCATCGGCTCCTACCGGCACCTGATGCAGCGCGTGGACCCGAAACAGCTCGACGCGCTGTTCGCGAGCGTGGCTGCCCCGGCGGCGGCGGTGAAGCCTGCCGGCACGGCAGCTGCCAAGGCAGCGCCGGCCGTCGCGGACCTGCCCGGCACGATCTCGATCGAGGAGTTCAGGCGCATCGATCTGCGCGTGGCGCGCATCGTCGAGGCGGCCTTCGTGGACGGCTCGGACAAGCTGCTGAAGCTCACCGTCGACCTCGGCAGCGGGCAGCGCACGGTCTTCGCGGGCATCAAGGCCGCCTACGACCCGGAGAAGCTCAAGGGCCGCCTGACGGTCGTGGTCGCCAACCTCGCCCCGCGCAAGATGAAGTTCGGCACCTCCGAAGGCATGGTGCTGGCGGCCAGCAACGAGTCCCCGGGGCTGTACCTGCTGTCGCCGGACTCCGGTGCCGTGCCGGGGATGCGGATCAGCTAGCACCGGGTGCCTCATGGCCGCCGTGGACCAGATCGACGCGCTGCTGCCACAGACCCAGTGCACGCGCTGCGGCTATCAGGGATGCCGCCCGTACGCACAGGCGATTGCGGACGGGAAGGCCGCGATCAACCAGTGTCCGCCGGGCGGCGCCGAGGCCATCGGCGCGCTCGCCCGCCTCACCGGCCAGGCCGCGCGGCCGCTCAACCCGGCCAACGGCTGCGAGGGGCCGCCCCTGGTCGCCCAGATCGACGAAGCTGCCTGCATCGGGTGCGCCAAGTGCCTCCCACCCTGCCCGGTCGACGCCATCCTGGGCGCACAGAAGCAGATGCACACCGTGCTGCTCGCGCTGTGCACCGGCTGCGAGCTGTGCGTGGCCCCCTGCCCGGTGGACTGCATCACGATGGTGCCGCGGGCGGGCCTTGCGCAGGCGGCGCCGGCGCCCAGCGCCCCCGAAAATCGCGCGCGCCATGCCGCCCACACTGCACGCCTGGCCGGCCGCGCCGAGCAGCGCGCCGCACTGATCCGGGCCCGCAAGCACGACGACACGACCGGGTAGTTGCCGGGAACGGCCGCGGGCGGGCGCCGGCCGCAGGGGGGACCCGCTCACGAGCGCCCCACCGCCGCCCCGACGGCCCGCCCGCGGCTGATGCAAAATGACCGCCTCTCGGCAATGGGCCGCACCGCACAGGGGGGACGATCATGGTCAAAGGCACGGGGTTCGCGCTGCTCGCTCTCACACTCGGCCGCCTGCTGGGCGCCGCACCCCTGCCGGCCGCCATGCAGGCCGCCGCCATCGACCACGCCGGCGATGCCACGGCGATCGTCGTGCGCGCGCTGCCCGTCCCCACCCCCGCCGCCGATGAAGTCCTGATCGCGGTGCAGGCCGCCGGCGTGGCCAGCTGGGACGTGTCGCTGCGCGAGCACCCGGACATGATCAAGCACAACCGTTTTCCGCTCGTCCTGGGCACGGACGGCGCGGGCTTGGTCGCCGCGGTCGGCAAGGACGTCCATGACTTCAAAGTCGGCGACAAGGTGTACTCGTACAGCTGGGACAATTCCCAGGGGGGCTTCTACGCCGAGTACGTGGCCGTGCCCGCGTCACGCGTCGGACCGGTGCCGCCGGGCCTGACGCTGAAGCAGGCGGGCGCGATCGCCACGACCGCGCTGACGGCGATCCAGGGCATCGACGACGCGCTGCACCTGAAGAAGGGCCAGACGGTCATCATCCACGGGGCAGCCGGCGGGGTCGGCACTCTTGCGGTGCAGTTCGCCAGGCTGCGGGGCGCGCACATTCTCGCCACCGTCTCGAGCGAGGACGAGATCGGCCTCGTGAAGTCACTCGGTGCGGATACGGTGGTCGACGGGCGCCATGGCGACCTGGTCGCTGCCGCGCACGCCTTCGCCCCCGGCGGCGCCGATGCCCTGCTGGTACTGGCCGGCGGTGAGGCGGTGCAGGCCCAGCTCATGGCCGCCGTGCGCCCGGGCGGGGCCGCGGCCTATCCGCACGGGGTGCATCCGGTCCCCAAGCCCCGCGAGGGCGTCACGCTCATCGCCTACGACGCCGAGCCCGGCGCCCAGGAGTTCGCGCGCCTGAACCAGGCGATCGAGGAGTCGCACCTGCAGGTGCCCATCGGGGCGGAGTTCCCGCTCGCCCAGGCCGCGCAGGCGCAACAGCGCCTGGAGGCCGGGCACGTGCCGGGCAAGATCGTGCTCAACATCCGCTGATACCCACTGGTCCGTCGTGCACTCTGCCACCCGCAACGCCCTCTTCCGCCGCCTGCAGGCGGCCAATCCGGCCCCCACCACCGAGCTGCTGCATGACTCGCCGTTCGAGCTCTTGGTCGCGGTGATGCTCTCGGCCCACACCACGGACAAGAGCGTGAATGCGGCCACGCGGGTGCTGTTTCCCGTGGCCAACACGCCGCAGGCGATCGCGGCCCTGGGCGCCGAGGGGGTGAAGGAGTACATCCGCACCGTCGGGCTTTACAACACCAAGGCGAAGAACCTGATTGCCCTGTGCCAGCAGCTGATCGACCTGCACGGCGGTGAGGTCCCCGGACAACGCGAGGCGCTCGAGGCCCTGCCCGGTGTCGGCCGCAAGACCGCGAGCATCATCCTCAACATGGTGTTCGGCGAAGTCGAGATCGCGGTCGATACCCACATCTTCCGGGTCGCCAACCGCACCGGACTCGCCCCGGGCAAGAACCCGCGCGAGGTCGAGGACGCGCTGGTCCGCGGCACGCCGCCGCAGTACCGCAAGGATGCGCACCACTGGCTGCTGCTGCACGGCCGCTACGTATGCACGGCGCGTAGTCCCGCCTGCCCCACCTGCCTGATCCGCGACCTGTGCGAATACAAGCAGAAGACCAAGCCGAAGCCTGCCGCCAAGAAGGCCGGCCGAGTCGGCGCACTGGTGCGCAAGGCCACGCGGCGCCGCGCATGAAGCGGCGCGCGGAGCACTAGATGGCCTTCTTCGCAGGCGAGGGCCGCGAGCAGATGCGCCGCCGCTACCTCGAGGCCTGGCGCAAGTTCGGCGCGCAGGAGCCGCTCGAGCCCCTCGAGCGCCAGCTGGCCGCGGTGATTGCCGAGCATCCGGAGTACATCGCGTGGCTCGAGTCGGGCGACCCGCTGCAGGCGGAATTCACGCCCGAGGGAGGCCGCGCGAACCCCTTCCTGCACATGGGCCTGCACCTGGCCATCCGCGAGCAGGTCGGCACCGACCGCCCGGCCGGCATCGCGCAGATCCACCGCGCGCTCGCAGCGCGCGCCGGCGGTGCGCATGAGGCGGAACACCGCATGATCGAGCCGCTGGCGGAGGCGCTGTGGGAAGCACAGCGCAGTGGCCGCGCGCCCGATGAGCTCGCCTACCTGGAGCGGCTGCGGCGGCTTTGACTGCGCCGCAGCCGGAGAGCGCCGTTCACTTCCTGGGGATGTACAGGTCGGTGAGCGTGCCCTCGAAGGCATCGGCGGCGTTGGCCACCGTCTCGCTCAGTGTCGGATGCGGATGTACGGTCAGGCCGATGTCGGCGGCATCGCAGCCGGTTTCGATGGCCAGTGCCACCTCGCTGATCAGCTCCCCGGCGTTGGTGCCGACGATCCCGGCGCCCAGCACGCGATGGCTGTCCGGGTCGAACAGCAGCTTGGTGAAACCGTCCTCGCGCCCGAGCGCGAGCGAGCGACCGCTCGCCACCCAGGGGAATGCGCCCTTCCTGAAGGGGATGTTCCTGGCTTTCGCATCGGTCTCGGTGAGCCCGACCCAGGCGATCTCCGGGTCGGTGTAGGCCACCGAGGGGATGACGCGTGCATCGAAGGCGCTCTTGTGGCCGGCTGCCACTTCCGCGGCGACCTTGCCCTCGTGCATGGCCTTGTGCGCGAGCAGCGGGGCGCCTGCGATGTCGCCGATGGCGAAGATGTGCGGCACGTTGGTGCGCATCTGCTTGTCGGTCCCGATGAAGCCGCGGTCGCTCACCGTGACCCCGGCCTGCTCCGCCCCGAGGGCCTTGCCGTTCGGCACGCGTCCGACCGCGACCAGCACGCGGTCGAAGGTCTGCGAGGCCGGCGCCTTCTCGCCCGCGAAGCTCACCTTCAGACCGCCCGGCTGCGCCTCGATGCCGGTGACCCGGGTGCCGGTCAGGATCTGCTCGTAGCGCGCGCGGATGCGCTTCTCGAGCGGACGCACGAGGTCCGGATCACAGCCAGGCATGAGCTGCGGGGTGAGCTCGACCACGCTCACGCGCGCACCCAGGGCATCGAACACGCAGGCCATCTCGAGCCCGATGATCCCGCCGCCGATGACCAGGAGCCCGCCCTTGACCTCCGGCAGCTCCAGCGCCCCGGTCGAGTCGATGATGCGCGGGTCATCGGGCAGTCCGGGCAGGCGCACCGCCTCGGATCCGGCGGCGATGATGCACTGTTCGAAGCGGACGCGCTCCGGGCCGCCCGCGCCGGTGACCTCCAGGACGTTCGGGCCGATGAAGCGGCCGCTGCCGCGCAAGACCTCGACCTTCCGCTGCCGCGCCAGCACCTTGAGCCCGCCGGTGAGCTTTCCGACCACCGAGTTCTTCCAGGCGCGCAGCTTCGGCAGCTCGATCTGCGGGACCCCGAAGGATATGCCGCGCGCGCTCATCTCCTGCGCGTCCTCGATCACCTTGGCCGCGTGCAGCAGCGCCTTGGAAGGGATGCAGCCCACGTTGAGGCACACCCCGCCCAGGGTCTCGTCGCGCTCCACGAGCGTCACCTTGAGGCCCAGATCCGCGGCGCGGAACGCGGCGGTGTAGCCGCCGGGGCCGGAGCCGAGGACCAGCAGCTGCGTGCTGCGGCCGGCCGGCTCGTTCGCGGCACCGCGCACGGCGGAGGCTGTCGGCATGCGCACGGTATCGCCCGATCCCGGGGGTGGCGGCGCGCTCACCGGCGCCGCCGGTGCGGCCGGGGGCGCCGGTGCTGCGGTGGCTGCCGGCGCGGGCGCACCCGCGGCGCTGGCCTCCATGCGGGCGATCACCGAGCCCTTGGAGACCTTGTCGCCACGCTTGACCAGCACCTCGGTGATCCTGCCGGCACCGGTCGATGGCACGTCCAGCGAGGCCTTGTCGGTCTCGAGCGTGACCAGCGGGGTGTCCGGCTCGACGGCATCGCCGGGCTTCACGAGGACATCGACCACGTCAACGTTGCTGAAGCTGCCGAGATCCGGCACCCGCAGGTCGGTGCTCACGGGACCGCCTCGATGAGGGCGCGGGGCGCGGCCAGTGTCTGCGCGAGGAAGGTCGTGAAGCGCGCGGCCATCGCACCGTCGATGACCCGGTGATCATAGGACAGTGACAGCGGCAGCATGAGACGTGGCACGAAGCCACCCTCGTGGTAGACCGCGCGCATCGTCGAGCGCGACACGCCCAGGATTGCCACCTCCGGCGCGTTGATGATGGGCGTGAATGCGGTGCCGCCGATGCCGCCCAGGCTGGAGATGGTGAAGCCGGCGCCCTGCATGTCGGTGGGCGGCAGCTTGCCGGCGCGGGCCTTCTCCGACAACGCCCCCAGCTGACGGGCGAGCTCGTAGACGTCCTTGCGGTCCGCGTCGCGCACCACCGGTACGATCAGCCCCTGCGGCGTGTCGGCCGCAAAGCCGATGTTCACGTAGCGACGCACGATCAGGTTGGCGCCGGAGGGGTCGAGGATGGCGTTGAAGCGCGGGAACTCCTGCAGCGCCTTGACGCAGGCGCGCATGACGAAGGCGAGCGGCGTGAGTTTGACGCCCGCCGCCTGTGCCTTGTCCTTCAGGCTCGCACGCAGCTGCTCGAGCTCGGTGATGTCGGCCTCGTCGAACTGCGTGACGTGCGGGATGTTGACCCAGCTGGCGTGCAGGCGCGGACCGGAGATGCGCTGGATGCGCGACAGCGGCTGCGTTTCCACCGTGCCAAACTGCGCCACGTTCACGGCCGGCAGCGCCGGCAGCGCCGCTACGTCCGCGGCGGGGGTCGCCGCCGCGGCCGGCGCGCCGCCGGCGAGCGCGCCCTTCACGAAGGCCTTGATGTCATCGTGGGTGATGCGACCCTTGAAGCCGTGGCCGCTGACGCGCGCGAGGTCCACGCCGAGCTCGCGGGCGAAACGCCGCGCCGAAGGGCCGGCGTGGGCGCGCGAGAATCCCGGTTCGTCGATCGGCGCAAGATCGGTGCGCGCCCCGGGCACCGGCTGTGCCGCACCGAGGGGCACGGCTGCAGCCGCGGGCGTCGCCGCGCCGGGTGCCTCGGCCACCACAGCAGTCGTGACCGGCGCCGGGGCGGCCGCCGCCGCGGCCGAGGGTTTTAGCGGCGGGGCCGGTTCCGCAGCCGGTGCGGCGCTCGCCGCAGCGCCGTCGGTCGTGACGGTGGCAACCAAGTCCCCGGCGGAGACCTTGCCGCCCTTCTCGACATGGATCTTTTCGATGACGCCGGCGACGGTCGAGGGCACGTCCATCGCCGCCTTGTCCGACTCGAGCGTCACCAGCGGGCTGTCGAGGGCGATGGCCTCGCCCGGCTTCACCAACACGTCGATGACCGCGACGTCCTTGAAGCCGCCGAGGTCCGGCACGCGCACTTCCGTGGTTGCCACCGTCATGCCACCGTGCGCTTCAGACTTTCCAGGGGACCGGCTTGTCGGGGTCGACGCCCAGGGCCTTGATGGCCTGGCCGACGGTCGCCTGGTCGACCCGGCCCTCGTCGGCCAGTGCCTTCAGGGCGGCGACGGCGATGTAGTTGCGGTCGACCTCGAAGTGGCGGCGCAGCGCGGCGCGCGAGTCGGAGCGACCGAAGCCGTCGGTGCCCAGGCATACGTAGCGACCGCTCACCCACTGGCGGATCTGGTCCGGCACCGCGCGCATGTAGTCCGTCGCGGCGATCACCGGGCCCTCGCGCTGCTTCAGCAGGCCGCTCACGTAGGGCACGCGCGGCGCATCCCCCGGGTGCAGCAGGTTCCAGCGCTCGCACTCCATCGCCTCGCGGCGCAGCTCGCTGAAGCTGGTGACCGAGACCACGTCGGCCGGGATCTTGTAGTCGTTCTCGAGGATCTTCGCCGCGGCGAGCGCCTCGCGCAGGATCGTGCCCGAGCCCAGGAGCGTCGCCCGCAGCTTGCCACGGCCGCCCTGCTGCAGCAGGTAGCCGCCGCGCAGGATGCCCTGCTCGCTGCCGGGCGGCAGCGCAGGCTGCGCGTAGTTCTCGTTCATCACCGTGATGTAGTAGAAGACGCTTTCCTGCTCGGCGAACATGCGCCGCATGCCGTCATGGATGATCACGGCGAGCTCGTAGGCGTAGGCCGGGTCGTAGGCGACGAGGTTGGGTACCGTGCTCGCCACCAACTGGCTGTGGCCGTCCTGGTGCTGTAGCCCCTCGCCGGCGAGGGTGGTGCGCCCGGCGGTGGCGCCGAGGAGGAAGCCGCGCGCCTGGATGTCACCCGCGGCCCAGATGAAGTCCCCGACGCGCTGCAGTCCGAACATCGAGTAGAAGATGTAGAACGGCACCATGTTGATGCCGTGGTTGCTGTAGGCGGTGCCGGCGGCGATCCACGAGCACAGCGCGCCCGCCTCGTTGATGCCCTCCTCGAGCATCTGGCCCTTCTTGTCCTCGCGGTAGGACATGAGGGTCTCGGCATCCTGCGGCGTGTACAGCTGCCCCACGGAGGAGTAGATGCCGATCTGGCGGAACAGGCCCTCCATGCCGAAAGTGCGCGCCTCGTCCGGCACGATCGGCACGATGTTCTTGCCGATGTTCTTGTCCTTGAGCAGCACCGTCAGCAGCCGGACGAAGGCCATGGTGGTCGAGATCTCGCGCTCGCCGGTGCCCTCGAGCACCGGTGCGAAGGCCTCGAGGGGCGGGATGGTCAGGGCGGGCGCCGAGCGGCGGCGGCTGGGCAGGTAGCCCCCGAGCGCGGCACGGCGCGCCTTCAGGTAGCGGGTCTCGTCGGTGGCCTCCTCCGGGCGCCGGAACGGCAGGCCGCCGAGGTCCTCGTCCGCGACCGGGATGTGGAAGCGGTCGCGGAACACCCGCAGGTCCTCCTCCGAGAGCTTCTTCTGCTGGTGCGCGACCATCTGGCCCTCGCCGCCCTTGCCGAGGCCGAAGCCCTTGACGGTCTTGGCGAGGATCACGGTGGGCTGGCCGGTATGGGCCATCGCCGCTGCGTAGGCGGCGTAGACCTTGCGCGGATCGTGGCCGCCGCGGTTGAGGCGCCAGATCTCCTCGTCCGACATGTTGGCGACCATGGCCTTCAGCTCCGGGAATTTCCCGAAGAAGTTCTCGCGCGTGTACGCGCCGCCCTTGGCCTTGTAGTTCTGGTATTCGCCGTCGACGGACTCCTCCATCACGCGGCGCAGCAGTCCTTTGTGGTCGCGCGCCAGCAGCGGGTCCCAGCGTGAGCCCCACAGCACCTTGATGACGTTCCAACCGGCGCCGAGGAAGGCGGACTCCAGCTCCTGGATGATCTTGCCGTTGCCGCGCACCGGACCATCGAGGCGCTGCAGGTTGCAGTTGATCACGAAGATGAGGTTATCGAGGCGCTCGCGCACCGGCATGGTCAGTGCGCCCATCGATTCCGGCTCGTCCATCTCCCCGTCGCCGAGGAACGCCCAGATCTTCTGGTCCGAGGGCTTGACCAGCCCGCGGTGCTCCAGGTAGCGCGTGAAGCGCGCCTGGAAGATCGCCATCATCGGGCCGAGTCCCATGGAGACGGTCGGGAACTGCCAGAAGTCGGGCATCAGCCAGGGGTGTGGATAGGAGGACAGGCCGACGCCCGGCGCCCCGGCTTCCTGGCGGAACAGCTGCAGCTGCTTCTCGCTGAGGCGGCCCTCGAGGTAGGCGCGTGCGTAGATGCCCGGCGAGGAATGGCCCTGGATGAAAACCATGTCCCCGGGATGTTCCCCCGAGGGGGCGCGCCAGACGTGGTTGAAGCCGACCTCGTACAGGGTCGCAGAGGAGGCGTAGCTGGCCAGGTGGCCGCCATACTCGGACGAGGCCTTGTTCGCCGCGAGCACCATCGCCAGCGCGTTCCAGCGGATGTAGGCCTCGATGCGGCGCTCGAGGGCACGGTTGCCCGGGTACTCCGGCTCACGTCCCGTGGGAATGCTGTTGACGTAGGCGGTGTTCGGCTTGAACGGCAGGTAGGTGCCGCTGCGGCGCGTGTAGTCGATGAGCCGTTCGAGCAGGTAGTGGGCGCGCTCCGGCCCGTGCGTCTTCAGGACCGAATCGATCGACTCGAGCCACTCGCGTGTCTCGACGGGATCCAGGTCTTCCATCTTGGGGAGTTCGGTCATATGGCGCTGTCTGGACGCGATCCGTGCGACCTGAGCACTGTACCGTCGCGTCCGCGGCCGGGCTCGCGCGCGCACCTGCCGGGTCGCGTTAGAATGGGCAATGATGGCGAGCAGCGGCAGGTAAAGCAAGTGAGTCCCAGTCCCTCGGCGGTTCGTCGCAACCTCGTTCTGCCCACCGAGCCCGCACCTGCGCTGTCCTCCGCCGCTGCCGGTGCCGCCGACAAGCTCGACGTCGTGCTGGCCATTGTGACGCTGCCGCTCGCCGCCGGCGCGCTGCGGGCACTGCCGCGCAGCACGCGCTGGCAGCAGCTGCACGCGCGCGCACCGGCGCGTGCCGGCACGGTGCGCTCAGGCTCGCTCGGCAATGCGCGGGACACCCTGATGGTGCTCGGCTATGCGAAGGCCGAGGCCAGCGCGTTCGAGCGACTCACCCTGGCGGCGCGCATGCTCAAGGAAGCCGCCGCGCGCCACCCGCGCAGCATGGGCCTGTGCAGCACCGGCAAGGGCACCGCCGCCACTGGCCTGCTCGAGGCACTCATCGCGGCGAGCCTGGCCTGCGCCTTCGAGTTGCCGAGCATCCGCGCCCCGGCGCACCCGGAGGGCCGCCTGCAGAAGCTGGTGCTGCTCGGCGAGCATTCCGTGGACACCCGGCGCGCCACGGCGGTGGCACGCGGCACCAACCTCACGCGCTGGCTGACCGCCCTGCCGCCGAACGTGCTCGATGCGCGCGGCTACCGCCAGGCCATCGCGCGCCTGGCGCGCGCGCACGACCTGAAGCTCACCTGGCTCGACGAGCGTGCCCTGAAGCGTGCCGGGGCCGGCGCCTTCCTCGCCGTCGCCCAGGGCAATCACAGCCGGGACGCGGGCATCGCCCACCTGCAGTACCGCCCGGCGCGCCGGGCGCGCGGCGGGCGCGCCGACGTGGCGCTCATCGGCAAGGGCATCCTGTTCGACACCGGCGGCGTGAACCTGAAGCCGCACCGCTCGATGCTCGAGATGCACACCGACATGTCCGGCAGCGCCGTGGCGCTGGCCACGCTCGTGGCCCTCGCGGAACTGCGCGCGCCGCTGGCCGCCGATGCGTGGCTCGCGATCACCGAGAACAATATCGGCCCGCATGCCTACCGCCCGCAGGAGGTGGTACGCGCGGCCAACGGCGTCACCATCCAGGTCGTCCATACCGATGCGGAAGGCCGCATGGTACTCGCGGACACCCTGGCGCTGGCGGCGCGGACGCAGCCGCGCTTCATGATGGACTTCGCCACCCTCACCGGGGCGTGCGTGCACGCCCTCACCGAGCGCATGAGCGGCGTGTTCGCCAACCGGCCGGCGCTCGCCCAGGCGCTCTACGAGGCGGGCCGCGCCAGTGGCGAGCGCGTCTGGGCCTTTCCGTTCGAGGAAGACTTCGACGCGGACCTCGAGAGCAAGGTGGCCGACATCATCCAGTGCACGGTCGACGGCAAGGGGGACCACATCCTGGCCACGCGCTTCCTGTCGCGCTTCGTGCCCGCAGAGATCCCCTGGGCGCACGTCGACCTGTCGGCCTCCACGCGCACCGGCGGCCTGGCGCACGTGGCGACCGAGGTCACCGGCTTCGGCGCGCGCCTCGCGCTCGAGCTGCTGCTCGGCCCCGGACTGCGCAAGGCGTTGGAAGCCAAGTGACCGTCCTGCGCCTGACACGCCCGGATGACTGGCACCTGCACGTGCGCGACGGGGCGGCGCTCGCGGCGGTAATCCCGTTCACGGCCGCGCGCTTCGCGCGCGCCATCATCATGCCGAACCTGAAGCCGCCGATCACCACGACGGCGCTGGCCGAGGCGTACCGCGGCCGCATCCTCGCGGCCCTGCCGCCCGGGGCGCGCTTCGAGCCGCTGATGAGCCTGTACCTCACCGACCGCACCGACCCCGAGGAGATCTCGCGCGCCAAGGGCAGCGGCTTCGTGCACGGCGCCAAGATCTATCCGGCGGGCGCGACCACGCACTCGGACGCCGGCGTCACGGACGTGCGCCGGCTGGATGCGGTGCTCGCGCGCATGGAGGAGCTGGACCTGGTGCTGCAGGTGCACGGCGAGCTGACCGATCCTGCGGTGGACGTGTTCGAGCGCGAGCCGCGCTTCATCGAGCAGGTGCTGGCGCCGCTGGCGCAGCGCCACCCGCGCCTGCGCATCGTGCTCGAGCACATCAGCACCATCACGGCGGTGCAGTTCGTGCTCGGCGCGCGCGAGGGCATCGCGGCGACCGTGACGCCCCAGCACCTGCTCATGAACCGCAACGCGCTCTTCGCCGGCGGCATCCGGCCGCACCACTACTGCCTGCCGGTGCTCAAGGCCGAGCGGCACCGCGCCGCGCTGCTGGCGGCGGTCGCCGGGGGCAGCCGGCGCCTCTTCCTGGGCACCGACAGTGCCCCGCACGGCCGGCGGACCAAGGAGATCGCCTGCGGCTGCGCGGGGATCTTCTCGGCGCATGCCGGCATCGAGCTGTACGCCGAAGCCTTCGAAGAGGCCGGCGCGCTCGAGAAGCTCGAGGGCTTCGCCGCCTTCCACGGCGCGGACTTCTACCGCCTGCCGCGCAACACCGGCACCATCACCCTCGCCAGGGAGAGCTGGGAGGTCCCCGCGTGCTACCCCTTCGGCCCCGATGAGCTGGTGCCGCTGCGCGCCGGGGAGCGCATCCATTGGCGGCTGAGCGGGGCCGCTGCCGCGTGAGCAACGCCGAGGCACCGGAGCCTGCCAGCATGCCGGCCGCGCCCGCCGCCAGCCTCATGGCGCGCCGCTTCCGCGGCTACCTGCCGGTGGCCATCGACGTCGAGACCGGCGGCTTCTTCTGCGCGACCGATGCGCTGCTGGAGATCGCCGCGGTGCTCATCGACATGGATGCGGACGGGACGCTGCACCGCGGCGCGACGCACACCTTCCACGTGAAACCCTTCGAGGGCGGACGGCTGGACCCGGTGGCGCTGGCCGTCACGGGCATCGACCCGCACCACCCGCTGCGGCCCGCCCTGCCCGAGCGCGATGCACTGCAGCGCGTCTTTCGCGAGGTGCGCCACGCCGTGCGCGCCTACTCCTGCCGGCGCGCGATCCTGGTCGGCCACAACGCCGCGTTCGACCTGGGGTTCATCAACGCCGCGGTGACCCGGGCGGAAGTGAAGCGCAACCCGTTCCACCCGTTCTCGTGCTTCGACACCGCCACGCTGGCCGGTGCGGCACTCGGGCAGACCGTGCTCGCCAAGGCGGTGCGGGTCGCGGGACTGGAGTGGGATTCGGGCAGCGCACACAGCGCGCGCTACGATGCGGAGCGCAGCGCGGACATCTTCTGCATGGTGTGCAACCGTCTGCGCGACAGCCACGCGCTCGCCGACGAGCGCGCGCGCTCCTTCGGCTGGGTCAGCGACGGGACGGGCGAGCCGGAGGAGCTCCCGGCCGGGCCGCCGCCGGCGGGCTAGGCTAGCTGGCCGCCTTGGCGACCGCGCCGGCCTCGGCGAGCAGCTGCTTGAGCTCGCCGCTCTGGTACATCTGCAGGGCGATGTCGCAGCCACCGACCAGCTCGCCCTTGACGTACAGCTGCGGGTAGGTCGGCCAGTTCGAGTAGCGCTTGAGCGCCTCGCGCAACTCCGGCTCCTCGAAGATGTTCACGTGCTTGAAGCGGGCCCCCACGGCACGCAGCGCCGCCACGGTCTGCGCCGAGAAGCCGCACTGCGGGAAGTCCGGCGTGCCCTTCATGAACAGCACCACCGGGGCCGAGTCCAGTTCCGACTTGATCTTCTGCACTACGTCCATCGCGTTACCTGCCTTGTAGGTTCCGGCGCCGCTCAAGCTCCTCGAGCAGCCGCCACTGTTCATCCGCACTCATGGCCAGCCAGCGGCCGATCTCGTCCCCGCTGCGCAGGCATCCGATGCAGCGCCCCTGCGCGTCCAGCGTGCAGACGTTGATGCAGGGGGACGGCGGGCGCTGCCCGCGCGCCGCGAGCTTCCGTTCAGCCGCGTTCACAATCCCTTACCGCATCGAGGTGTTGCCGAGTGCGCGTTGAATTATGGGGGTGCCTCGCCTATTCTTCAAACGCGCGAGATCCCCCAGACCCGCACAAAACAAGAACTTGGAGACTTAACGCCATGAACCCCCTGAATAACCACCGTCACTCCCTCATTCTGGGCATTGTGCTGGCACTGATCCTGACCTTCGCTCTGGGAGGTTCGCACCTGTACTCGCTCGGCCTGGCGCGCTGGTTCCACATCGTCGCGGGCGTGTTCTGGATCGGTCTCCTCTATTACTTCAACGTCGCCCAGACCCCGGCGCTGGCCGATGCGGCGGCGGACAAGGGCGGCCCGGGCGGCGCCGGCGTCACCAAGTACGTGGCACCCCGGGCGCTGTTCTGGTTCCGCTGGGGTGCGGTGGCCACCTGGATCGGCGGCTTCTGGCTGCTGGCCGAGTCCGGACGGCTCGGTGCCTTCGGCTTCGCCCAGGGCCAGGTCGTGATCGGCGTCGGCGCCTGGCTCGGCACGATCATGCTGCTCAACGTGTGGGGCATCATCTGGCCGAACCAGAAGAAGATCCTCGGCCTGAAGCCCGCCACCGACGAGGAGAAGGCCAAGGCCCGCAAGGCCGCCGGCATGGCCTCGCGCGTCAACTTCGTGCTCTCGATCCCGATGCTCATGTGCATGGGGGCCGCGAGCCACGGTCTGCCCTTCATCAAGTAACCGGCGATGCCGGCGCTGCCTGCCGATCTTGCCAATCAGGTCGGCGCAGCGCTGCGCGAGGACCTCGGCAGCGGCGACGTGAGCGCCGCCCTGGTTCCCGCCAGCCAGCAGGTCAGCGGCCGGGTCATCACCCGCGAGGACGCCGTGCTGTGCGGCACGGCCTGGGTCAACGAGGTTTTCCGGCAGCTGGACCCGGCGGTGCGGGTGACCTGGTACGCCCAGGATGGCGCCGCCATCAGCGCCGAGCAGGTCCTGTTCGAGGTCGCCGGCCCGGCGCGCGCCATCCTCACCGGCGAGCGCACCGCGCTCAATTTCCTGCAGCTGCTCTCCGGGGTCGCCACCGTGGCGCGCACCTTCGCCGACGCGGTGGCCGGCACCCACTGCCAGATCCTCGATACCCGCAAGACGCTGCCCGGACTGCGCACCGCGCAGAAGTACGCCGTGGTGTGCGGCGGCGCTACCAACCACCGCATGGGCCTGTTCGACCGCGTACTCATCAAGGAAAACCACATCGTCGCGGCCGGCTCCATCACGCGCGCGATCGTCACCGCCCGCACGCTCAACCCCGGCATCACCGTGGAAGTGGAGGTCGAGTCGCTCAAGCAGCTGGCCGAGGCGCTCCCCGCCTCCCCCGACATCGTCTTGCTGGACAACTTCACGCACGCGGACATGCGCGCCGCGGTGGCGCTGCGCAACCAGGCGGCGCGCACCGTGAAGCTCGAGGCCTCCGGCAGCATGTCGCTGGAGCTGGTGCGCGGGGTGGCTGCCACCGGCGTGGATTACATCTCGGTTGGCTCGCTCACCAAGCACGTGCAGGCGGTGGACCTGTCCATGCGGCTGGAGTTCAGCGGCTCTACCGTGCTCGTGAGTGGGTCCTAGGCGACGGCGGACTTGAGCACGCGCTGCGGCTGGGCGACCCCGTAGCCCTGCGCGTAGTCGACGCCGAGGCTGGTGAGCATCTGGATGATCTCGGCGTTCTCGGCAAACTCGGCGATGGTCTGCTTGCCGGTCAGGTGCCCGATCTCGTTGATCGAGCGCACCATCTCCCGGTCGATCGGGTCGCGCAGGATCTCGCGCACGAAGCTGCCGTCGATCTTCAGGTAATCGACCGGGAAGTGCTTGAGGTAGCCGAACGAGGACAGCCCGGTGCCGAAGTCATCCAGCGCGAACTTGCAGCCCAGCTCCTTGAGCGCCTGGATGAAGCGGTTGGCCTGGCTGAAGCTCGCCACTGCCGCCGTCTCGGTGATCTCGAAGCAGATCTTGGAGGCATCCAGGCCGCTTCTGTGGAACTGGTCGATGACGAAGGGCAGGAACTTGTCATCGCCCAGGCTCTGCCCGGAGAGGTTGATGGAGCAGCGCAGCAGGTTCTGGCGCTCATCCGCCTCGGACACCAGCCAGCGGAAGGCATTCTCGATCACCCAGCGGTCGATCGCCGGCGTGATGCCGTAGCGCTCGGCGGCGGCGATGAAGTCATTCGGCGCGACGATGCGGCCGGTCTCGTCCTTCAGCCTCAGCAGCAGCTCGTAGTGCGCGCCGACCTCGGTGCGCTGCAGCGGCTGGATGGCCATGCGGAACAGCTCGAAGCGCCCCTCTTCCAGGGCCGCGTTGATGCGCGCCGCCCACTGCATCTCGCGGCGGCGGCGCATGAGTTCGATGTCGTTCTCGGCGAAGCTGTGCACGCGGTTGCGCCCGCCCTCCTTGGCGGCCTGGCAGGCCGAGTCCGCCGCCGAGATGATCGAGCCGACGTCCTCGTTGTCGGCGGTGATCGGCACTACGCCGATGCTCGCGCCGAGGCGGAACACTCGGTCCTCCCAGGTGAAGCGGAAGTTGCGCACGCCCTCGCGCAGGGTTTCCGCCGTGCGCATCGCCTCATCCAGCGAGCAGCTCTCCAGGAGGATGCCGAACTCGTCGCCGCCGAGGCGCGAGAGCGTATCGCGCCAGCGCACCTTGGACTTCAGGAGCGCGCCCACCTGGCCGAGCAGCGCATCCCCGGCGCTGTGGCCGCAGGTGTCGTTGACGATCTTGAACTGGTCGATGTCGAGGTAGCACAGCGCGTAGGAGGCCTCGCGCGCCTTGGCGCTCTTCAGCGCCCGCTCCATGCGGCTCTCGAACTCGCGCCGGTTGACGAGGCCGGTGAGCAGGTCGTGGCTGGCATGGTAGGACAGGCGGCGGTTGAGCTCGCGCGACTCGGAGACGTCGTGGAACACCAGCACGCCGCCGGCGACGTGCCCGTGGCCATCGCGGATGGGGGCGGCCGTGGACTCCACGTACAGCTCGTTGCCGTCGCGCCGGATCAGCAGCATCGGGCGCACCGACTTGATCGGGCGGATGCGGCGGATGGCCACCGACAGCGGGTTCTCGAGCGGCTCGCAGGTCTCCTCGTGGAAGGCGCGGAAGATCTCCTCGACCGGGCGACCCATGGCGTCCTCGAGGCGCCAGCCGGTGAGCTCCTCGGCCACCGGGTTGATGTAGTCGATGGTGGAATTGGCGTCCGTGGTGATCACCCCGTCGCCGATCGACTGCAGGGTGATCTGAGCGCTTTCCTTCTCGCGGAACAGCGCCTCCTCGTACAGCTTGCGCTCGGTGATGTCGAGCTCGACGCCGACCAGGCGCAGCAGCCGGCCGTGCTTGTCCACGCGCGCCGTGGCGCGGCTGATCACCCAGCGCCACTCACCGTTGCGGTGGCGCATGCGGTGCGTGCTCTCGAAGATGTTGCTCTTGCCGGCGACGTGGTCGCGGATGAGGGCCTGCACGCGCGCCAGGTCATCCGGGTGCACCAGGCTGCGCCAGTCCGGCGAACCGTGCATGTCCTCGTCGCCATAGCCGAGCATCGCCTTCCAGCGCGGCGAGAAGTAGACCTCGTTGGTCTCGACGTCGAAGTCCCACAGTCCGTCGTTGGCCGCGGCCTGGAACAGGTTGGTGCGCTCCTCGAGCTTGGAGAGGCGCGACTCGATGCGGATGCGCTCCAGGCCCGTGGCCAGGCTCGTGCCGATGAGCTTCATCAGCAGCTGCTGGTTCACGTCCCAGGGGCCGCGCGGCATGGTGTGCGCCAGGCCGAGGAAGCCGGCGAACTTGCCCTGCACGACCAGCGCCACGAGCAGCATCGAGCCGATGTGCAGCTCCGCAAGGCGCGCCGCCTCGGCGGCCTGCTCCTTGCGCGGGCTGGCAGTGTCGCGCAGCTCCGAGAGGCGCAGGTGCTCGGTGCGCCCTTGCAGCCAGGGGAAGGACTCGAGCGCCGTGCCGGCCAGTGCCTCCGGGCGGCACTGCGCGAAGGCGCCCTTGGCGAGGCGCACCTCGGTGAAGATCGTCTCATCGGGAGTGACCGGCGCGAGGAAGGCACAGTCCGAGCCGGTCGCGGTGCGCAGCAGCTCCAGGTTGCGGCGAACGGTCTCTTCCAGGTTCTGCTTGCGCATGTTCTGGAAGTCGACGGCGATCTTGGTGCACACGACGTCGATGCCCAGAACGGGTTTCGGCGCACGCCCCGTCCAGGCGTCCGCGGACAGGATGTCCGAAGCCGTGAAGTCCGCCGGTTTGTCCGGCGGCGGGGTCGTCATGTGCCGTCGCCTCCCGCTATTCCCTGGCGCAGCGTAACCTTTTGATTCAACCCGGACGTTACACCCCGTCACGGTGTTGAAGCCCTGCCGTCACTACTTAATGAGGGGCTTGCGGGCGATTCTCGCACAGAAAAACAGGAACACAAGCTAAGGCCCTGTTTGAACTCGCTTTCGTGGTGTTAACAGAATCTGCCGCCCCGGCTGGCTTTTTCAGTCCAGCGCGGCGCGCGCCTGCTCGTAGAGCGCCTTGAGGCGCTGCTCCATCTGCAGTTGCAGCGCCTCGAAGCCGGCCGCATCGATCACCCGCGGCACGTAGACCGGCTCGCCGATGCTGACCACCACGCGCGCGAACGGCTTGGGGATCACGAACTTGTCCCACTTCACCAGCCAGGCGCGCGAGGCGGCGTAGGCCATCGGCAGGATGGGGCGGCCGGACATCTGCGCGAGCAGCAGCGCCCCGGGCTTGAACTTGAAGCGCGGCCCGCGCGGACCGTCCGGGGTGAGGATGGGCGAGACGTTGTCCTTGGTGAGCGCGGTGTAGTAATCGCGCAGGGCGCGCGCGCCGGTGTGCGAGGAGGAGCCGCGGATCACCGCACCCCCCAGGCGGCGCACCAGCATGGCGCCGAGCTCGCCATCGACCGAGGGGCTGATCAGCCAGCCGACGGTGAGGCCGCGGGCGTGCTGGTCGAGCAGGAACCGCCCGCAGTACAGCTGGTGCTGGTGCCAGTAGCAGGGCACCAGGGACGGCGCGCGTGCCAGCGCCGCCTCCAGATGCTCGGTGCCGATCACACGCACCAGGCGCGTCATCAGGAACCACAGCTTGAAGGTCAGCAGCATGACCGGGATGGCCACGCGGTACAGCAGCCGCCGCCCCGGGGTCATGCGCCGCCCCGAACGCGTGCTGGTCTTGTAGATGGTGTTGCGGAGTGCGCCCTGCTCCTCGTCGCTCATGCGAACAGGTCCGCCAGCGGCAGCGACTGCAGCTGCACGGAGCAGAGCGCCACGCTGGTCATGAGGCGGGCGGTGGCGCCGGGGAAGGCCTGCAGCGCATGGCCATGCCAGCGCCGGCCGCGGCACCACGCATCGCTCCCCTCCAGGATCACCTCGTCCACTGCCCGCATGCCGATCCCCGCTGCCTTGACGGTGGCCTCGCGGGCCACCCAGTTGTCCAGACGCTCATCCGTGCCCTGCTCCAGGTCGAAACCAACCTCGGCGCCGCGCACTGCCGCGCACCCCACGAAGCTGCCCGAGTGCGCGATGCTGAAGTCTGCCGCCGTCGCGCCCTGCCCCAGGCGCGGCTTGCCGTCCGGCACGAACACCAGTTCGCCCGGGGAGACCGGCCGCCCGAGCACCGCGCCGAGCGCGCGCAGCGCGAGGGCGATGCCCGCCAGGCTTGCGCGCGCGGCCTGCGAGCCGGAGCCGACCGCGAGGCGCTTCAGGTACGGGAGCTTGGCGGCCAAGGCCCTCCCTCCCCCTTCCGGCCAATGATCGCGCAGGTCCGTGTGATATAAGATTAAGGTTTGGCTTTCAACAGCTTGCATGAGCGCCGCCGCCCCCGCGAACACCCACCCTCCCGAGCCCGACGAGCCGTTCGACGTCGGCTCCACGGATGATTCCCTGGAGCGGATGATCGGCCTGTTCCGGACCCTGGGGGATACGTATCGCGTGTACGTTCCCGCCCGCGGATCTTATACCTATGTCATCCACCACCCGGATGACGTGAAGCGCGTGCTGGTCTCCAACCACCGCAACTACATCAAGGGCATCGGGCTGGACCGGGTCAAGATCCTGCTCGGCAAGGGGCTCATGACCAGCGAGGGCGAGATGTGGAAGCGCCAGCGCTACATGATGCAGCCGTTCTTCCACCGGCGCGTCGTCACGCGGTTCGCGCAGTTGATCGGCCAGGCAAACGACCGCTTCATCGCCCGCTGGGAACAGATCAGCCGCCGCGGCGAGCCGGTGAACCTCACCGACGAGATGAGCGAGCTCACCCTGCAGATCGTGCTGCGCTCGATCATCGGCACGGACCTCGACCGGCTGAGTGCCGAGGCGGGCGGCAACCCCTTCGAGGTGGTGACCAAGGACACCGGCCGCAACCTGCAGTTTGCCTTCAAATTCCGCTCCCTCACCAAGCTGATCGCGGCGCTCATCGAGCGCCGCCGCGGCAGCGGCGAGAAGCACTTCGACTTCCTCGCCATGCTGCTGGCGGCGCGCGACAAGGACAGCGGCGAGCCGATGCCCGAGCGCGACCTCATCGACGAGGTGCTGACGCTCATCGTGGCCGGCCACGAGACCACGGCGAGCGCGCTGAACTGGACCTGGTACCTCATCTCGCAGCACCCGGAGGTCGAGTCGCGGCTGCACGCCGAGATCGACGCGGCCGCCGAAGTCACCGCCCCGAGCCTCGCGGACATGGAGTCCCTCGCCTACACCCAGCAGGTCATCAACGAGGCGCTGCGCCTGTACCCGCCGGGGTGGCTGCTGTCGCGGCGCGCGCTCGAGGCGGACGAACTCGGTGGTTACGC
The DNA here is from genome assembly GCA_018240525.1 of Pseudomonadota bacterium. Classification (GTDB taxonomy): domain Bacteria; phylum Pseudomonadota; class Gammaproteobacteria; order Steroidobacterales; family Steroidobacteraceae; genus 13-2-20CM-66-19. The sequence goes on along the minus strand of JAFEFN010000007.1, from coordinate 258,996 downwards.
CGTGCCCGCCGGCAGCAACGTCCTGCTGCCGCTGTACCTGCTGCACCGCCACCCGGATTTCTGGACCGATCCGGAGGCGTTCAGGCCCGAGCGCTTCGCTCCGGACCAGGAGGGCACGCGCCCGCGGTTTGCGTTCATGCCCTTCGCGGCCGGCCCGCGCCACTGCATCGGCGAGACCATGGCGATGTACGAGATGCTCATGCACCTCTACAAGCTCGCGCGCCACTACCGCCTGCGGTACGTCCCCGACCAGCCACTGGAGCTGGAGGCACAGATCAACCTGCGCACGCGCTACCCACTGCACATGAAGCTGGAACGACGATGATTCCCAAGGCAGACACCCTCATCGAGCTGCTGGAGGCGAACCGGAACTTCCCCCGCAACGTCACCTACGTGGAAGGCGAGAACGACTCGCGCGCGGTCTCCTGTGCCGAGCTCTACGAGCGCGCCACCGGCATCCTCTACCACCTGCAGAAGCTCGGTGCGCGGCGTGGCGACAAGCTGATCCTTTTCCTGTCCAACAACGAGCAGTTCATCGACGTCTTCTGGGCGGCCATCCTCGGCGGCATCGTGCCGGTGCCGGTGGCCTTAGGCATCAGCGACGAGCACCGCCACAAGCTCCTGCGCATCGCGCGCCGCCTCGGCAAGCCTTACTTCTACACCGAGAAGCGCTCCCTCGAGCGCATCGGCGCCTTCGCCGCCCAGGCGGGCGAGCAGGCACTGTTCGATGCCCTGCGCGCGCGCACCTTCCTGGTCGATGACCTGGACGACATCTCCCGCGCCGGCAGCATTCAGAGGGCGAGCGCGCAGGACGTCGCCTTCATCCAGTTCTCCTCCGGCTCGACCAGCGAGCCGAAGGGCGTGGTGCTCACGCACGGCAACATCCTCGCCAATGCGCGTGCGGCCACCGAGCTGGCGGGGTTTTCCGAGGACGAGGTCAGCCTGTCCTGGATGCCGCTCACGCATGACATGGGCCTGATCGGCTTCCACATCATGCTGTTCGCCTGCCGCCTGCACACCCACCTGATGCCGACCGAGCTGTTCGTGCGCCGCCCGTTGCTGTGGCTGAGCATCGCCAGCCGCATCGGCGCCACGGTCATCTCCTCGCCGAACTTCGGCTACCGCCACTACCTGAAGGTACTGGGCGATCGCACCCCGGAGAACCTCGACCTGTCCCGGGTGCGCATGATCTTCAACGGCGCCGAACCGATCTCCGTGGAGCTGTGCAACGAGTTCCTCGACCGCCTCGCCCCCTTTGGGCTGAAGCGCGAGGCGATGTTCCCGGTGTACGGCATGGCCGAAGCCTCCCTGGCGGTGAGCTTCCCGCCGGTCGGGGCAGCCATGCGAACGGTCGCGCTCAACCGGCACCGCATGAGCGTCGCCGCGCCGGTGGAAGCGGTGTCCGCCGGCGACCGGGACGCAGTGGTGCTGGTGTCGGAGGGCAAGGCGATCCGCGACTGCCAGCTGCGCATCACCGACGACGAGGACCGCGAGCTGCCGCCCGGGCGCATCGGCAACATCCACATCCGCGGCGCCAATGTCACCCGCGGCTACTTCGAAGACACCGCGGCGGATGCGGCCGCCTTCACCGCCGATGGCTGGCTGCGCACCGGCGACCTGGGGCTGATCCACGAGGGCGACCTGTACGTCTCCGGCCGTGCCAAGGAGATCATCTTCGTCAACGGCCAGAACTACTACCCGCACGACCTGGAGGCGGTGGCCCAACGCGTCGCGGGCCTGGAACTGGGCAAGGTCGTGGCGGCCGGCGTGCGCGCCCGCGGTGCCGACACCGAACAGCTGGTGCTGTTCGTCCTGCACCGCGGCGAGCTGGCCGACTTCGTGCCACTCGCCACCCAGGCGGCGCGCGTGGTGAACGAGCAGACTGGCCTCGAGGTCGGCGCGGTCGTACCGGTCAAGCGCATCCCCAAGACGACCAGCGGCAAGATCCAGCGTCATGCACTCGAGGAGGCCTACCTCGATGGGGAGTTCGATGCCGAGCTGGCGCAGCTGTCGGCCCTGCAGGCGGCGCAGCGCGGACCGCAGGTGAGCGCGCGTGGCACGATCGAGGAAAAGCTCAAGTCCATCTGCGACGCGGCGCTGGCGGGCAAGAACATCGGCGTCAACGACAACCTGTTCGAGATCGGCGCGAGCTCGCTCAAGCTCATCGAGATCCACGAACAGATCGACCGGGAGTTTCCCGGCAAGATCGACCTCACCGAGTTGTTCGACTTCCCCACCATCGCCGAGCTGGCCGTGCATCTGCAAGGCAAGCTCGCCGCGACATAACTCCTGACACCCGCCCGTGCGCAAGCGGGTCTGCGCTACACTCCCGCGGACCCAACACTTCCTGGCGGTGCATATGAGGTTCCACGGACCGGCCGCACGCACCCTGCTCGCCTGCCTGCTCAGCCTGCCGTGCCTGACGACACGGGCGGCCGCCCCGCGTATCCCGGCGGAAACCTTCGCCAACGGGACGGAGGTCGAGCAAGTCAAGATATCCCCCGACGGCAAACAGCTGGTGATGATCGCCACCGTCTCCGGGGAGCGCTTCGTCGCGGTGCGCGATCTTGACAAGAATGTGCCCGCGCACCCGCTCCTGCGTGGCAGCAGTGGCGGCTACCACGTTGAAAGCTGCGACTTCAAGACCAATACGCGCCTGCTGTGCCACTTCCAGGGGCTCGAGCATGACTTCTGGAGCTACCCGACTTCGCGACTGGTCGTGATGAACTCGGACGGCAGCCACACCAAGGTGCTCTTCCAGAGCGACGCGCAGACTGCCGAACGAACGCAGTTCCAGGACCGCATCATCGACATGCTGCCGGATGACCCGCAGCACGTGCTGCTGGAGATGTCGAGCGCCGACAGCCACTACCCGTCCGTGTACCTGCTGGACGTCGACACCGGCCTGTACCACTCGGTCGTGCCGGCACGGGAGCCGGTGATGGAGTGGATGCCGGACCGCGACGGCGTCGTGCGCTTCGGCGCCGGGTGGCGTGACCAGACCAGCGTCTACATGGCCCGCAATGGCGCGAAGGACCCCTGGCGCACGCTCGAGAAGTTCAAGCGCTTCGAAGGCGCACGCTTCGAGCCACTCGCCTTCGGGCCGCTGCCCAACCAGCTCTTCGTGTCCGCGCCCCACGAGAAGCGCGCCGCGGTCTGGCAGATGGACCTGGATGAGAACAAGGACTTCCAGCTGGTGTTCTCGCGACCGGACGTTGACGTCGATGGCATCGTCACCTGGCCCGGCGACGGGCACATGGTCGGGTTCAGTTACCAGACCGACCGGCCGCACGTGGAGTTCATCGACCCGGAAGCCAAGGCCATCGACCAGGCCATGGACAAGGCGGTGCCCGAGACCACGCACAGAGTAGTGAGCGCCTCACGCGACGGCCGCGTGCTCGTCATCCTCGTCTACAGCGATGTCGTGCCACCGACCTACTACCTCTTCGATTTAGCCAAGCACGCGCTGAGCCGCATCGGCGGGCCCAGCGCGGCGCTGGCGCAGGCACAGCTCGCGCCCACCCGACCCATCACCGTCCCCGGGCCTGGCGGGATCAAGATCCCCGGCTACCTCACTCTGCCGCTCGGCAGTGAGGGAAAGACGCTGGCCGCGGTGGTCTTCCCGCATGGCGGACCATACGCGCGCGATGACTGGGGCTACGATGCGATCGTCCAGCTTCTCGCCAACCGCGGCTACGCCGTGCTGCAGCTGAATTTCCGCGGCTCGACCGGCTACGGCGAGGAATGGCTGCGAGCCGGCTGGCATGGCTGGGGAACGGTCATGCACGATGACATCACCACCGGGGCACGCTGGCTGGCGAGCCAGGGCATCGCCGATCCTGCGCGCATGTGCATCGTCGGCTGGAGCTACGGGGGTTACGCGGCGCTCATCGGCGTGGTGAAGGAACCGCAGCTGTACCGCTGCGCGGTCAGCATCGCCGGGGTGTCGGACCTGGCGCGCATGGCGAACGATGACGCGAACTTCTACGGCGGCTACGAACTGGCGCGCAATACCACGGGCACCGACAAAACCAAGCTCGCCGAACAGTCCCCGGCGCTGCACGCCGACCGCATCAAGGTGCCGGTGCTTCTGGTGCACGGCTCGCAGGACTACACCGTGCGGGTCGGGGAGAGCGAGGCGATGGCCAAGGCACTGCAGCGCTACAACGTGCCGAACGAACTGGTGATAATCAAGGGCGGCGAGCACCAGCTCTCCGAGCCATCGATGCGCCTCACGCTCTACACGAAACTAGAGGAATTCCTGGCCCGGAACCTGGGATCGCCCTGATCTGTGCGCCTAGCGCACAATTGTGTCAGGGGAAACCCTGACAGGGTGTTTTTTTCTATACAGGCGTTTTATTTGGCTTTTGTCTCCGTATAATGCGCGCCCTATGGATACCAGCACCCCCCCTGCCACCCTCGAGTCGAGCGCGGAACAGCGCCTGAGCGATTGCGGCATCCGCCCGACCGCCCAGCGCGTGCGCATTGCCTCCCTCCTTCTGTGCCGTAACCAACACCTGTCCGCCGAGCAGATCCTCGCGAGCCTGCGCGCCGAGGGCGCCCGCGTCTCCAAGGCGACTGTCTACAACACCCTGAACCTGTTCGCCGGCCGCGGCCTGATCCGCCAGCTCTCGGTGGACGGCACCCGGGCCTGGTTCGACTCCAACGTCGAGGCCCACTACCACTTCCACGACATGACCAGCGGAGCCCTGATCGACGTGCCCGTCTCCGCGGTCGAGTTCCGCAACATGCCGCCGCCACCGCCCGGCATGGAAGTCGCCGGAATCGACCTGGTCATCCGGCTGCGCCGCAAGAGCTAGTCTTCTTGGCGGCCGCCCGCCGCCTGTTTCTCCGGCAGATCCAGGCACTCCCGGCAGCGGGAGTGCCTGGGGTTGTCTGCCCGGCACCGGTTGGCGATTACCGCGGGAAAAGAATGTAGAATGCGCGGCCTTTCGTGGCCCGTGCCGCGCAACGCCTCCTCGGTCCTCAGTACTGCGGAATCGCGGTGCCGCCTTAGCTCAGTTGGTAGAGCGGCGCATTCGTAATGCGTAGGTCGTAGGTTCGAATCCTACAGGCGGCACCATTTTTGGGCCGTGTCATGCCGCCCCCCGGTGGCTTTCTTGGTCACCGGCCGATAACTCGCACCCCGGATCTCCTACAGGGGTACGGGCCGCCGTTGCCGGATATTTCAGCCGTGCCTGTAAACCCTCCTCCGGCGACTCCCATCAAACGAGGTGCTCGCGGTGCGAACCGTGGGCCGCAGGTACGGTCCGACCCATGTGGGTCCTCGGACCCGCAAAGCGGGGCCGTCAGACGGCAGCGGAGCGCAGGGCGATGAAAAACCACCTTCATCTGGTATGATGCGCGCCCCTCGGAATATCAGTGGCTTAGGCGCGCTTGTGCGCTATCCGCCTGAGCGCGTACGGCCTGGCCTGCAACCCCTGGAGGGTCCGCCCGGGAGGGCGCTGGGAACGCCCGGTTCAGCCCGTCGCCCGGAGTCGTCGACTGGGCGAAACCGGGCGGACCATTGCATATAACGCGATTAGACTCGCTCGCAATCGCCTCAGGCCGGCATCGCCGGCCCTGCTAAAAGGAATTGCTTCGTGGCCACAAATCTCGACCCCATTCACGAGCCTGACGAGCGCCCGCCGGAGCCCGTCTCATGGATCGGGCGCGAGCGCGACCGCCTCACGGAGCGCGTAACCAGCGGGAGCCCGCCCATCGACCCGTCGGCGGTGGGCGAACCGACCGGGACCCGCCGTTGGCTGCTCACCGGCGCGGTGGTGCTGGTCTTGCTCGTGCTCGTGGTGGGCGCCTGGAAGCTGTTCGGTCACTCCAAGCCGGCGGCCACGACCCTCGCCGACCGGGGCGATGAGCCACTGATCACCGTGATCGTCCCCGCGCTGCAGTCAGTGACCTCGAGCGTCTCCTTCACCGGCGCGATCGCCGCCCGCTACGACATGCCGATCGCGAACGAGGGCGAGACGGGCCGGATCACGGGGGTGTTCGTCGAGGCCGGCGATAAGGTCAAACGTGGACAGCTGCTGGCGCGCATCGATGACTCGGTGCTGGTGCAGCAGGTCAACCGCCTGGCAGCCGCGCTCGAACAGGCGCGCGCGCAGGCTGCGCTGTCCGCCGCCGAGTACCGGCGCGCGCAGGGTGTCGCGGCCGCAGGCGCCCTCTCGGCCGAGGACATCGAGCGCCGTCGCGCCACCTCGGTCACCGACGCCGCCAACGTCAAGGTGGTCGCCGCGCAGCTGGCCGAGGCCCAGGCGCGCCTGGCCCGGACCCGTCTCGTGGCACCGGTGGACGGGCTGGTGCTCACGCGCCACGCCGAGGTCGGCCAGATCGCCAACCCGGGCGGCGAGCCGCTATTCCGCATCGCCAGCGGCGGCGAGGTCGAGATGCGCGGCCAGATTGCCGAGCAGGACCTTGCGGTGGTGAGGACCGGGCAGGCGGCCACCGTGTACCTGACCGGTGCCGGCAAGCCCTACGAGGGCACCGTGCGCCTGCTGGGCGCGGTCATCGACCCGGCCACGCGCCTGGGCGACATCCGCATCCAGCTCAAGCCCGATCCGGCGCTGCGCCCGGGCGCCTTCGCGCGCGCCGAGGTCTCGGTCGACAAGGCGCAACGCCCGGTACTGCCGCAGACAGCGGTCATGGCCGATGCCAACGGCAGCTACGTGCTGCTCGTGAACGCCGCGAACAAGGTCGAGCGCCGCGAGGTCAAGGTGTCCGGTATCACCGATGCCGGTACGACGATCAGTTCCGGCCTCACCGGCAACGAACGCGTGGTGGCCACCGCCGGTGGCTTCCTGCGGGATGGCGAAGAGGTCCGTATCGCGCCGGCGCCCGCCGCCGCCATGAAGTAAGGACATCCCATGAAGAACATGTCCGCCTGGGCGATCCGCCACCCGGTCACCCCCGTGGTGCTGTTCGTCGTCCTCCTGTTCATGGGGCTGGTCGCCTTCTTCCGCATGCCGCGCACGCTCAACCCCGACATCTCCTTCCCCGGGGTCGTCGTCGTCGTGGCGCAGCCGGGCGCCTCGCCGCAGGAGATCGAGACCCAGATCATGCAGAAGATCGAGGCCGCGGTCGCCGGCATCGGCAACATCGACAACATCACCTCGCTGGCCATCGAGGGCCAGTCGCGCGTGTTCATCGAGTTCGCCATCGGCACGCCCATCGACCGGGCGGTGGCGGACGTGCGCGACGCGGTCTCCAAGGTGCGCGTCGACCTGCCCGCCGGCATCCAGGAGCCGACCGTCACGCGCATGGACTCCGAGGCGAACCAGCTGGCCGCCTTCGCGGTGAGCTCGAGCGCGCTCTCCGACGAAGACCTGTCCTGGTTCGTCGACAACGTCATCAGCAAGCGGCTGCTCGGCGTCGAGGGCATCTCGCAGGTCTCGCGCGGCGGCGGCGTCAGCCGCGAGATCCGCGTGGAGCTCGACCCCGCGCGCATGCAGGCCCTCGGCGTCACCGCCGCGCAGGTCAACCAGCAGCTGCGCCAGCTGAACCTGGACTCCCCGGGCGGGCGCGCCCAGGTGGGCGGCGGCGAGCAGGCGATCCGCGTGCTCGGCGAGGCGCGCAGCGCCCAGGGCCTGGGCGACACGCAGATCATGCTGCCGGGCGGGCGCTTCGCCCGACTCTCGGACCTGGCCACGGTGCGCGACAGCGTCGGGGAGATCCGCACGCTGGCACGCCTGAACGGACGGCCCGCCACGACCTTCAGCCTGTTCAAGTCCAAGGGCACCTCGGACGTCTCGGTGATGAAGGGGGTGGACGAGGAGATCGCCAAGATCCGCAAGGAAAACCCGCAGGTGACCATTAACCAGGTGTTCACCACGGTCACCTACACCGAGCAGATGTATCACTCGGCCATGAGCGCCCTGTACGAGGGCTCGATCCTGGCCGTGTTCGTGGTGTTCCTGTTCCTGCGCGACACGCGCGCGACGCTGATCTCGGCGCTCGCCATCCCGCTGTCGGCGATCCCGACGTTCGTGGTGATGCAGTGGCTCGGCTTCACGCTGAACTCGATCAGCCTGCTGGCCATCTCGCTGGTGGCCGGCGTGCTGGTCGACGATGCCATCGTCGAGATCGAGAACATCGTGCGCCACATGCGCATGGGCAAGAGCGGTCTGCAGGCCGCCCTCGACGCGGCCGACGAGATCGGCCTTGCGGTCGTGGCCTGCTCGGCCACCATCATCGCCGTGTTCCTGCCGGTGAGCTTCATGGGCGGTCTCACCGGCCAGTTCTTCAAGCAGTTCGGCCTCACGGTCGCCACCGCGGTGTTCTTCTCGCTGCTGGTGGCGCGCCTGATCACCCCGGTGATCGCCGCCTATACGCTCAAGTCCGACAAGATCGCCAGCCACGAGGATGGCCCGCTGATGGCCCGCTACCAGCGCCTGCTGCGCTGGGTGACGGCGCACCGCTGGAAGACCCTGGGCGGCGGCCTGGCCTTCTTCGTGATCTCGATCATCGGGCTGGTGATCGTCCCGAAGGCCTTCTTCGGCGACGACGACGACAGCTTCACGCAGGTGCAGATCGAGCTGCCGGCCGGCGCGCGCCTGCAGGACACCGCGAGCGTCTCGGCCGCCGCCTATCGCATCCTGGCGCGCCAGCCGGAAGTCGAGTCGGTGGTGGAGACCATCGGCAGCGACGACTTCGGCGAGGTGCGCAACGGGGAGATGCTGGTGAACCTGGTGCAGCCGGACAAGCGCAAGGAGACCAAGCGCCAGTTCGAGGACCGGATGACCACCGAGCTGGCCAAGATCCCGGACGCACGCATCCACTTCAACCGCGGCGGCAACGGCCGCGACATCAACATCTACATCACCGGTGACAACCCGCAGCTCGTCGAGCAGAGCGCCCGCCAGGTGGTCAAGGAGATGCGCGCGCTGCCCCAGCTGCGCGATGCCGGGATCGACGGGGACATGCCCCGGCCGGAGATCCTGGTGCGGCCGCACCTGGACCTGGCCTCGCAGCTCGGCGTCACCGTGGCCGCGCTCAGCGACACCATCCGCATCGCCACCATGGGCGACCTGGACCAGAACAGCGCCAAGTTCTCCCTGTCCGACCGGCAGGTACCGATCCGCGTCTCCCTGAGCGAGGACAGCCGCAAGGACCTGTCGACGCTGGAGAACCTGCCGGTGCCGACCGCGAGCGGCGCCGCGGTGCCCCTGAAGGCGGTGGCCGACATCAGCTTCGGCGAGGGGCCGACCCGCGTGCGCCGCTACAACCAGGCGCGGCGCCTGTCGATCGTGGCCGACCTCAACGGCGTGCAGCTCGGCACCGCCATGGACAAGGTCAACGCGCTGCCCGCGCTTAAGAACCTGCCCCAGGGCGTGCACCAGGTCGATGTCGGCCAGGCCAAGTACATGCTCGAGCTCATGGCCAACTTCTTCCTGGCCATGATCACCGGCATCCTGATGGTGTTTGCGGTGCTGGTGCTGCTGTTTGCGCGGGTGTTCCAGCCGATCACGATCCTCTCCTCGCTGCTTCTCTCCTTTGGCGGAGCGGTGGCTGCGCTTTTGATCACGGGCAATCCGATGTCGCTGGGCGCTATGATCGGGCTGCTTATGCTGATGGGCATCGTCGCCAAGAACGCCATCCTGCTGGTGGACTTCGCCATCGAGGAGATGCGCGCAGGCCGGGACCGCCTGACCGCCATCATCGAGGCCACCCACAAGCGCGCGCGACCGATCGTCATGACCACCGTGGCGATGATCGCCGGCATGCTGCCGGTGGCCGTGGGCCTCGGCGGTGACTCCTCGCTGCGCAAGCCGATGGCGATCGCGGTGATCGGCGGGCTCATCACCTCGACCGCCCTCACGCTGGTGATCGTGCCGGCGCTGTTCACGGTGATCGACGACATCGAGCAGTGGCTGGCGCCGAAATTCGGGCGCGTGCTCAACTCTCGGCCCGCGACTGCCCGGCCACAGCCGCACCCCGTCAACTGAACCATGCGCCATGGCGACCGAGGATCGGGAACCTGATGCACAACCCGAAGTAGCCGCCAGCTACGACCCGCCGGCGGTCGCCTGGTGGGGACGGGCGCTGTCGCGGCTGCCGCTGCGGGTGCTGTACCTGGTCTCGAGCCTCGTCGGCATCCTCGCCTACCGATTCTTTCCCTACCGCCCACAGGTGGTGCGCGAGAACCTCACGCGCGCCTTCCCCGAGTTCACCGAGGCGCAGCTGCGCGCCACGATGCGCGACTACTACCGCGGCTTCGCGGACATGCTGGCGGAGGTGGTCAAGTCCGCCTCCATGTCCGCGGCCGAGCTGCGCCGGCGCGTGCGCGTGCACAACCTCGAGCTCGCCCGGCGGGTCCTCGCCCAGGGGCAGTCGGTGATGCTGGTGGCGGCCCACCAGTGCAACTGGGAATGGATGCTGCTCGCGCTGTCGCTGGAACTGGGCTACCCGGTGGATGCGGCCTACAAGCCCTTCACCGACCCTCTGGCGGAGCGCGAGATGAAGAAGATCCGCGGCCGCTTCGGCAGCCGCATGATCCCCGCCAAGCAGCTGCTCGCCGACATCATCATGCGCCGCGACGTGGTGCGCTGTGTCGCCATGGTCGCCGACCAGGAGCCGACCACCAGCGAGTTTAAGCACTGGACGCGCTTCCTCAACCGCGACACCGCCTTCTACATGGGTCCGGAGGAGATCTCGCGCGCCAGCCACCTCCCGGTCTACTTCATGCGCTTCCGCCGCCTGGCGCGCGGCTACTATGAGATGGACCTGGCGCCCCTGTGCGAGCCGGGCGAGAGCCTCGCCCCGGGCGAGCTCACCGAGCGCTACGTGCGCCAGGTCGAGGCGCAGATCCGCGCCGCGCCGGCCGACTGGCCCTGGTCGCACAAGCGCTGGAAGCTGAAGAAACCGCTGTACCAGCGCAGCGCACGCCCCGCGGAGCTTCCGCTCGCAGCCTCACGCAGTCGCGGCGGGCGCACGGGGTAAGTGTGGCCGGCGCGCCGGCGGGTTCGAGCCGCGGCCGATAAAAAAATCCCGCGGGAACGGAAACTTTTCCCCCGGCACGCCCGCACCTACGCGCGTGCCAACACCAAACACGATCAAGCTCAGCCGGGCCGGCGCAATCGCCGCCCCGGTGCTGGCGAGCCTGCTGGGCGCTTGCGCCGGCAATGGCCAGGGTCTGGATGCCAACGGTAACCCGGTCGGTGCGGGCGGCGGTGCCCCTCCGACCACGCTGACCGCGGACTTCAAGTCCATCCAGGAAAATGTCTTCACGCCGATCTGCGTGCACTGCCACAGCGGGGCCTCGGCTCCGGAAGGGCTGCAGCTGGACGAGGCGCACAGCTACGCGCTGCTGGTGGGCGTGGCGAGCGCCGAGCAGCCCTCGCTCCAGCGCGTGAACCCGGGTGATCCGGACAGCAGCTACCTCGTCCAGAAGCTCGAGGGCAGCGCCGGCATCACCGGCGCGCGCATGCCCTTCGGCGGACCGTACCTGCCGCAGTCCACGATCGCGGTCATCCGGCAGTGGATCACGAACGGGGCGCAGTCGCCGAGCGCCTCGGGCACCTCCGCCTCCTTCGCGGTGACGACGCTCTCGCCGGCCGACGGTGCCCGCGTGCACGCGGGCAGCCGGCCGATCGTCGTCGCATTCAGCAGTGAACCTGACATGAGCCTCATGAATGAATCCACCCTGCGCCTCGAGCGCGTGCTGCCCGAGGGGCTGCAGGAGGTCCCCGGCGGTGTGACGCTGAGCCTGGCGCGCGGCAATCCCTCGACCGTGCTCGTCACGCCGCGCCAGGGACTGGCGCCCGGACAGTACCGCCTCAGCATCGGCGCCGGTGGCGGCCTGGTCCCGGCGGACGTGGATGCGCGCGCCCTGCAGCAGGCGCAGAGCAGCGAGTTCACGGTCGAGGACCGCCCGTGAGCCTGCGCCACACGAGGCCCCTGCTCGGCCTGCTGGGCCTGCTGCTGGCCGCCACGGCGCACGCCGAGCCCTATCTCGCGGTCGCCAACGGCCTCAAGTGCGGCCAGTGCCACGTCAACCCGAGCGGCGGCGGTCAACGCACCGTCTTCGGCGAGGTCTTTGCGCAGTCGCAGCTGCCCGCGCAGCACCTGGACACCGGCACCGACACCTGGACGGGCCAGCTGAACCGCTTCATCTCCCTGGGCGGCGACCTGCGCTTCCAGGGCACCGTGCAGCAGGTGCCGCACACCGCCACCACCAACTCCTTCGACCTGGAGCAGACCCGGGTGTACCTGTCGGCGAACGTGATCCCGGAGCGGCTGCTGGTCTACGTCGACGAGCAGGTGGCCCCCGGCGGGGCACTCAACCGCGAAGCCTGGGGCATGTTCTGGTCGGCCGACCACAGCTGGTACGTGAAGGCCGGGCAGATGTACCTGCCGTTCGGGCTGCGCCTGCAGGACCAGAGCGCGTTCGTGCTCACCACCAGTGGCATCAGCATGGCCACCCCGGACAAGGGCGTGGAGTTCGGCTGGGAAAAGGGCCACTGGGATGCCCAGCTGGCCGTGAGCAACGGCACCGCCGGCGGCAGCACCAACGGCAACGGCAAGCAGACCAGCCTGCAGGCCTCGTACGTGGAGGCTCGCTGGCGGCTCGGGCTCGCCGCCAACATCAACGACTCGGACCCGAGCGGCAGCCGCACCGCCTACGCGGCGTTCGCCGGGCTGAAGACCGGGCCGATCGCCTGGCTCGGCCAGGCGGAAGTCATCGACGACAAGAGCGTGCCGCCGGATGGCCAGAAGCAGCTCGCCGGCCTCATCGAGGCGAATTACTCACCCGCGCGGGGCCACAACATCAAGCTGACCGCGGAGTACCTGGACCCGAACCGCCACGTCGCCAACGACCAGCAGACCCGCTACAGCCTGGTGTACGAGTACACGCCGATCCAGTTCCTGCAGATCCGCGGCGGCTTTCGCTACAACGACGGCATCCCGCAGGCCGATGCCCAGCACCTGAAGCTGTACTTCATCGAGCTACACGGGTTTTTCTGAGGGGCGCCGCAGCTCGCGTGGCAGCGTGAACACGACGTGCTCCTCCCGCCCGGCGAGCTCGGCCGGCGCCTCCCCGCCCCAGGCGCGCAGCTGCTCGACCACCTGGCGCACCAGCAGCTCCGGGGCGGAGGCCCCGGCGGTGACCCCGACCGCCTGCTTGCCGGCAAACCACTCGGCCCTGAGGTCCCCCGGTCCATCGACGAGGTAGCCCGGAACCCCGACCCGGTCGGCGAGCTCGCGCAGCCGGTTGGAGTTGGAGCTGGTGCGCGAGCCGACCACGAGCAGCACGTCGCACTGCCCGAGCAGCTGCTTCACCGCGTCCTGGCGGTTCTGGGTGGCGTAGCAGATGTCCTCGCGCCGCGGAGCGGCCAGGGTCGGGAAGCGTGCGCGCAGTGCCGCGACCACCTCGGCCGTGTCATCCACCGACAGGGTCGTCTGGGTGACGAAGGCCAGGCGCTGCGGATCGCGCACCTGCAGTCCGGCCACGTCGGCCACGCTCTCCACCAGGTGGATCTTGCCGCCGGCGCGCGCATCGAAACGCCCCATGGTGCCCTCGACCTCCGGATGCCCGGCGTGGCCGATGAGGAGCACGTCGCGACCCTCGCGGGCATAGCGCTGCACCTCCATGTGCACCTTGGTGACCAGCGGGCAGGTGGCGTTGAAGACCGTCAGCGCCCTGCCGCGTGCCTCCTCCTCCACCGCACTCGACACCCCGTGCGCCGAGAAGATCACGGTCGCCCCGTCGGGTACCTCGGCCAGCTCGTCCACGAACACCGCGCCGAGATCGCGCAGGCGCTCGACGACGTGGCGGTTGTGCACCACCTCGTGCCGCACGTAGATCGGCGGCCCGAAGAACTCCACCGCACGCTCCACGATGTCGATGGCGCGGTCGACGCCGGCGCAGAAGCCGCGCGGGTTGGCGAGCAGGACCTTCACCGCGGCACCCCGGAGCGCGCGCGGCTCTCGAGCAGCGCATCGAGTATCACCAGGCCCGCACCCACGGTGATGGCGGAGTCCGCCACGTTGAAGGCCGGAAACATGTGCGCACCCCAGTGCGCGAGGATGAAGTCCACCACGCGCCCGTGCAGCACCCGGTCGATGAGGTTGCCCAGCGCCCCGCCGACGATCAGCGCCAGCCCGCAGGCGAGCAGGTCCTGGCTGCCGGCGCGCAGCCGGCGCATCCATGCGATGAGCAGTCCGCTGATCCCCACGGCCAGGGCGACGAAGAGCCACCGCTGCCAGCCGGAGGCCTCGGAGAGGAAGCTGAAGGCGGCCCCGGTGTTGTAGGTGAGGATGATGTCCAGCACCGGCAGCACCCGCACACGCTCGAACAGGGTGAAGTGGTGCACGATCCAGCTCTTCGCCAGCTGGTCGAGGGCGATGACGGCGACGGTCAGCGGCAGCCAGCGCCAGCCGCTCGCCGCGGCGCGCACCGACCCGGCGGCACCGGGGCCGGCGCTCATACGTACTGCCTCGCTTCCCCCGGGCCCTCGACATTGCCGGCACACCGGCCGCACAGCTGCGGATGGCGCGCATCGCTGCCCACGTCCGCGCGGCGGTGCCAGCAGCGCACGCACTTGGGGTCCTCGGTGGCGGCGACCGCGATCCACACCCCGTCGCTGCCGGTATTGAGGGCCGGCACCGCCCCTGGGGGTGCGGCGCTCACCTCGTGCACGTGCGCGTGCGAGGTGATCAGCAGGAAGCGCAGCTCCTTGCCCAGGGCGGAGAAGCGCGGGTATTCGCGGGAGTTGCAGTAGACATCGACCTTCGCATCCAGTGGCGCCCCGATGGTGCCCGCGTCGCGCAGCTTCTCCAGCTCGCGCGTGACGTCGCTGCGCAACCTCACGAGCGCGTCCCAGTCGATCGTTTCCGCGGGCAGCGCCGGGGGCACGTGCCAGAGCTCATGGAACACCGAGTCACCGCGGCTGCCGGGCAGGTAGCGCCAGGCCTCCTCGGCGGTGAAGGACAGGATCGGCGCCAGCCAGCGCACCATGCACTCGGCGATGTGGTACATCGCGGTCTGCGCCGAGCGGCGCGCCGCGCCGGCCGCGGGCGTGGTGTACATGCGGTCCTTGATCACGTCCAGGTAGAACCCGCCGAGGTCGACGCTGCAGAAGTTATGCACCTTCTGGTAGATGAGGTGGAAGGCGTAGCGACGGTAGGCCTCGGTGACTTCCGCCTGCAGGGCCTGGGTGCGCGCGAGCACCCAGCGGTCCAGCGCCACCATCTGAGGCGGGTCGAGGGCATCACGCGCCGGGTCGAAGCCGTGCAGGTTGCCGAGCAGGAAGCGCAGCGTGTTGCGCATGCGCCGGTAGGAGTCGGCCATGCGCTTTAAGATCTCGTCCGAGACGGAGATCTCGTTGGCATAGTCGGTCGCCGCGATCCACAGGCGCAGCACGTCCGCGCCGAGGCTGTTCACGACCTTCTGCGGCAGGATGACGTTGCCGAGGGACTTGGACATCTTGCGGCCGTTCTCGTCCACCGTGAAGCCATGGGTGAGGACGGCCTTGTAGGGCGCGCGCTCGTAGAGCGCTTCGGACATGAGCAGCGAGCTGTGGAACCAGCCGCGGTGCTGGTCGGAGCCCTCGAGGTACAGCTCCACCGGCGCGGCGATCTCCGGGCGCGCCGTGCCGACGCACTCGAAGGACATGCCCGAGTCGGCCCACACGTCCATGACGTCGGTGACCTTGTCGTACGCGTCGGCTTCCGCACCGAGGAAATCCTGCGCGCTGCGCGCAAACCAGGCATCGATGCCCTCCTGCTCGACCAGGGCTGCGACCTCGAGGATGAGCTCCTGGGTGCGCGGGTGCAGCTCGCCTGTG
Source organism: Pseudomonadota bacterium (assembly GCA_018240525.1). GTDB lineage: Bacteria > Pseudomonadota > Gammaproteobacteria > Steroidobacterales > Steroidobacteraceae > 13-2-20CM-66-19. The sequence continues at coordinate 243,196 of JAFEFN010000007.1, read as the reverse complement.
TGCTTGTGGACGAACAGCGGGATGGGCACGCCCCAGGTGCGCTGGCGCGAGATGCACCAGTCCGGGCGCGTCTCGATCATGCCGGCGATGCGCTGCTCGCCCCAGGCAGGCGTGAACTGCACGCCCTTGATGTCGCGCAGGGTGTGCTCGCGCAGCGCGGCGGCCTCCATGCTGATGAACCACTGCGGCGTGGCGCGGAAGATCACCGGGGTCTTGTGCCGCCAGCAGTGCGGGTAGGAGTGGCGCAGCGGCTCCTGGTGCAGCAGCTGGCCGTTGGCGGCGAGCGCTGCCACCAGCACAGGATTCGCCTCCTCCACCCGCAGGCCGGCCACGAGGGGCGTCCCGGCGAGGAAGCGGCCGTCGTTGCCGACCGGGTTGACCACCGCCAGCCCGTAGACCTTGCCGACCGCGAAGTCCTCGAGGCCGTGACCCGGAGCGGTGTGCACCGCCCCGGTGCCGGCATCGAGCGTGACGTGCTCGCCGAGGATCACCGGCACCGTGCGCTCCTCGAGGGGGTGGCGCAGACTCAGGCCCTCGAGGGCGCGGCCCTCGCAGCTGCCCAGCACCCGCGCATCACGCATGCCGAAGCGCTGCGTGCAGTCCGCCAGCAGGTCGGCGGCGACGATGAAGCGCCGGCTCCCGGCTGCCGTGTGCGCCTCGGCCAGGACATAGGAGAACTCTCCGCGCAGGGTCACGGCCTGATTCGCCGGCAGCGTCCAGGGCGTCGTGGTCCAGATGACCAGGTCGACCGGGGTCGGGCCCAGCGCCGGGCCGCCGAGCTGCATGCGCCGCGCCAGGTCCTGGTTGTCCACCACGCGGAAGCCGACGTCGATCGCGGTCGAGGTCTTGTCCTCGTACTCCACTTCCGCCTCGGCCAGCGCCGAGCGGCAGTCGAGGCACCAGTGCACGGGCTTCACGCCCTTGTAGAGGTGGCCGTTCCTGATGATGTGGCCGAAGGCGCGCAGCTGCTGCGCCTCGTAGCCCGGCGCCATGGTCAGGTACGGCCGCTCCCAGTCGCCGAGGATCCCCAGGCGCTTGAAGTCCAGACGCTGCAGGTCGATCTGCTCCTGCGCGTAGGCACGGCAGGCGGCGCGGAAAGCACGTGCGTCGAGCTTCTGGCCCGGCCGCCCGTGTTTCTTCTCGACCTGCAGTTCGATCGGCAGGCCGTGGCAGTCCCAGCCGGGGATGTACGGCGAATCGAAGCCGTCCAGCGAGCGGGACTTGACGACGATGTCCTTGAGGATCTTGTTGACCGCGTGGCCAAGATGAATGGAGCCGTTCGCATACGGCGGGCCATCGTGCAGCACGAAGCGCGGCCGTCCGCGGGCCAGCTCGCGCAGCTTCGCATAGGTGCCGCGCTCGTCCCAGGCGCGCACCGCGGCGGGTTCCCGCTGTGACAGGTCTGCCTTCATCGGGAAGTCCGTCTGCGGCAGGTTGATCGTATGTTTGTAGTCGGCCATATCCTATTCAGTGTCAGCGAGGATGCGCCGGGCCTGGCTGGCGTCGCGGTGCATCTGCTCGGTCAGCGCCTCGAGGGAGGCGAAGTGTTGCTCATCGCGCAGCTTCGCTGCGAATTCCACTTCGATCTGGCGACCGTACAGGTCGCCGTCAAAATCAAACACGTGCGCTTCCAGCAGCGGCCGCGTGCCGGCCACCGTCGGCCGGGTGCCCAGGCTCGCCACCCCGGGGCGCGTCCCCGGGGCGGCGCCACGGACGCGCACGGCGAACACGCCGTGCACCGGCGCGCGCACGCGCTCCAGCGCGAGGTTCGCCGTCGGAAAGCCCAGCGTGCGGCCGAGCCGCTCACCGGGCACCACCCGGCCGCACATCGACCAGCCTCGCCCGAGCGCGCGGCGCGCCGCCGCGAAGTCGCCGCCCGCCAGGGCGGCACGCACGGCACTGCTGCTGATGCGCTCCCCGCCCGACTGCACCGGCGCCAGCACGTCGACGTCGAAACCGAGGCGCCGGCCCGCGGCGGCCAGCACCTCGGCCGTGGCCGCCCCGTTGCGGCCGAAGCGGAAGTCATGCCCGACCACGACCGTGCGGGCCCCGAGCTCGCCTGCGAGGAGCGCCGCGAAATCGCCGGCCGAAAGATTACGCAATGCCTCGCCGAAGCGCAGCACGCACAGGTAATCCAGCGGCCCGGGCGCAAGGATGTGGCAGCGCTCGCGGAGCGAGGTGAGCCTTGCCGGCGGGTCCTGCGGCTGCAGGTACTCGCGCGGCAGGGGCTCGAAGGTCAGCAGCACCGTGGGCAGCCCCTCCGCGGCGCCGTGCTGCGCCAGGCGCCCGAGCAGCGCCTGATGGCCCAGGTGCAGACCGTCGAAGGATCCGATGGTCACGCAGCTGCGGCCGAGTCCGCGCATCCCGGCGAATCCGCGTATGAGACGCATTCTATAAGCTATTGATTAATATTAATAAAGTAATCGGGACGCCCTGGCCGGGACCTGCGGCGACCCGTGCAGGGAAGTGTGGGGGCGGCGCGGGCTTCCGTAAAGCATCCGCGCGTTGACAAGCCGGGGTCCGATACGGAAACTACCGGCCCCCGCGAACCGGGGTGTTTGGATATACCGGAGATTTCGTGGCTAATACCAAGTCCGCCGAGAAGGCTGCCCGCCAGGCCGAGAAGCACCGTACCCGCAACGTGGCACTGCGTTCGCGCATGCGCACGGCCGTGCGCGAGGTGACGACCGCGGTGGCCGGCGGGGACAAGGAAGCCGCGAAGAAGAGCTACCAGAAGGCGGTCCCGGTGATCGATTCCCTGGTGAGCAAGCAGATCATTCACCGCAACAAGGCCGCCCGTCACAAGAGCCGGCTGTCCGCGCGCATCCGCGCGATGCAGTAAGCCGCGGCGAGGCCGCCGCCCGGCGGCCTCGGCATCGGCCTTAGGAAACCTGCTCCGACCCTGATGCCGCCACGCCGGCCGTGGCCTCTGCGCGCGCGCTGCGCTCGGACTCCTCGAGGAAGCCCATCACCGCCTGGCACAGCTCCGCGGTGCCCTCCCCGGTCGCCCCCGAGATCAGGAAATGGGGCCCCCGGTGGCGCAGGGCGCGCACGATGGCGCGCGCCTTCTTTTCCGCCTCCGCCCGGGGCAGCAGGTCTGCCTTGTTGATCACCAGCCAGCGCGGCTTGGCAGCGAGTTCCTGGCTGAACTTCTTCAGCTCCGCGACGATCGCGCGTGCGTCCCGGACCGGGTCCGCTTCCGGGTCCGGCGGGGCGATGTCCACCAGGTGCAGCAGCACGCGCGTGCGCTGCAGGTGCTTGAGGAAGCGGATGCCGAGGCCCGCCCCCTCCGCGGCGCCCTCGATGAGCCCGGGAATGTCGGCCATGACGAAGCTGCGGTGCTGACCCACGTCCACCACGCCCAGGTTCGGGTACAGCGTCGTGAAGGGATAGTCCGCGACCTTGGGACGGGCGGCCGAGACCGCGCGGATCAGTGTCGACTTGCCGGCATTGGGCAGCCCCAGCAGCCCGACGTCTGCGATCACCTTCAGTTCGAACGCGAGCGAACGCTTCTCCCCCGGGAGCCCCGGGCCGAACTGGCGCGGCGTGCGGTTGGTGCTGGACTTGAAGCGCTGGTTGCCCCAGCCGCCCTTGCCGCCGCGCGCGACCAGGAGTTCCTGCCCGTCCCGCGTGAGGTCGCCCAGGACCTCCTCGGTGTCCGCATCCCGCACCACCGTGCCGATCGGCACCGGCACGTAGACATCCGCGCCGCCATGGCCGGTGCAGTCGTTGGAACCGCCGGGCTCGCCGTGACCGGCTTTGTAGGTGCGCTCGATGCGAAAGTCGGCCAGGGTGTTGATGCCGCTCTTCGCCCGCAGGTACACGTCCCCGCCCTTGCCGCCGTCCCCGCCGTCCGGGCCGCCGAAAGGCACGAACTTCTCGCGCCGGAAGCTGGCGCTGCCGCGCCCGCCGCTGCCGGCCTGCACCTTCGTTCTTGCCTCGTCGACAAACTTCATGACATGACCCTAGCGCAAACGGTCGCTGCAAACAAAAACCCCGGCTCGGGCCGGGGTTTTCGCGAAAGCTGCGGTGCGCGGCCGGTGTTAGGCCTTATCGGGCACGACGCTCACGTAGGTGCGCTGCTCGGCGCCCTTGGTGCTGAACTGCACCCGGCCGCTGACCTTGGCGAACAGCGTGTGGTCGGTGCCCATGCCGACACCCTCGCCGGCGCGCACCGGCGTGCCGCGCTGGCGGATGAGGATGTTGCCGGCCAGCACCTGCTCGCCACCGAAGCGCTTCACGCCCAGTCGTTTGGAGTGCGAATCGCGGCCGTTCTTGGTACTGCCGCCTGCCTTTTTATGTGCCATGTCTGCAAGAGTCCTTTGAAATGATCAGCCTGCGCTGATGTCCGTGACCTTCACCTCAGTGAACAACTGACGGTGGTTCTTCTGGCGCAGGTAGTGTGCGCGGCGCTTGAACTTCACGACCGAGACCTTCGGTCCCTGCCCGTGGCGCACGACCGTCGCCAGGACCTTGCCGCCCTTGAGCATCGGCTTGCCGATCTTGACCTCGGCACCCTCGCCCACGAGGAGCACCTCGCCGAACTCGACGGTAGCGCCCGGCTCCGCGTCGAGCTTCTCCACGCGCAGCACGCCGTCCTTCATCACTCGATACTGTTTGCCGCCGGTGGCGATGACTGCGTACATGGTCGTATATAAGGAGGCTGGTGACGGAAAGGCCGCGCATTCTACTGGCGCACCCGGTCCGGGTCAAACAGCCTTTTCCCGAGCATGGACAGGGACTTAGGAGGGATTCGGGGGGTCCTGGGGCCGGCCAGCCGGCATTTCTCCAAAGCGGCGGGGTCGGCTAGGATGCGGGGCCCTTCCCGGAGGCCCGATCTGCCCTTGAACCTGACTGCCCACGAATGACCCTGCAAGAGATTCGCGCCCTGGTGCAGGCAGACCTCGAGTCCGTCAACTCGGTGATCCGTGCGCGCCTGAAAAGCGCGGTTCCCCTGGTGGACCAGATCGCCGAGCACATCATCTCCGGGGGCGGCAAGCGCCTGCGTCCAATGCTGGTGGTGCTGTGCGCGCGGGCCGCCGGGATCCAGGGCCAGGCGCACATCGAGGCCGCCGCCTTCATCGAGTTCGTGCACACGGCCACCCTCCTTCACGATGACGTCGTGGACGGCTCCTCGCTGCGACGCGGTCGCGACACGGCCAACCGCGTGTTCGGCAATCAGGCGAGCGTGCTGGTCGGGGACTTCGTCTACTCGCGGGCCTTCCAGATGATGGCGGCGATCGCCCAGCAGCCGGTCATGGAGATCATGGCCCTTGCCACCAACGTGATCGCCGAGGGTGAGGTGCTGCAGCTGATGAACGCCCGCGACCCGGACACCACCGAGCAGCGCTACCTGGAAGTGATCTACCGCAAGACCGCCAAGCTGTTCGAGGCGGGTGCGGAAGTCGCGGCAGTCCTGTCCGGCGTCACCCCCGCGGTGCGCCAGGCGCTCGCCGACTACGGCCGCCACCTCGGCACCGCCTACCAGCTGGTCGACGATGTCCTCGACTACCGCTCCAACCCGAGCGAGCGCGGCAAGAACCTCGGCGATGACCTGGCCGAGGGCAAGCCGACGCTGCCGGTGATCCATGCGCTGAGGCACGGCAGCGAGTCGCAGCGCGAGGCGATTCGCGAGGCAATCCGCCGCGGCGGGCTGGCGCAGCTGGAACCGGTGATCGCCGCCATCGACGCCACCGGCGGACTGGACTACACGCTGGCGCTGGCGCGCGAGCAGTGCGCGCTGGCGCTGCGGGCGCTGGAAGCCTTGCCCGACTCGAAATACCGCAGCGGGCTTGCCGCGCTCGCCCGCTTCGCGGTCGAGCACACCACCTGAGGTTCCTTAAGCATCAGCGGGGGTTCCCGAACCCGGCTGGCCCGCCAACACGAATAGCCGCAGGTGCCGGCCGTTACCTCTCGCGCGAATAACCATACAGCGGGCCCGCACGCAATTGCCTGCCGGGGCAACGCACCCCTACACTGCGCGGCTTGTCCTCCTGGAACCGAACCATGAAAACCTCAATCCACATAGCCCTCGCATCCGCGGCCATCGTGCTCTCGGCGACCTCATCAGCGGTGTTCGCCGCCGATGCCCCTGAAACCATCGCGCTGAAGGCCGCGCACGTATTCGACTCCAGCAGCGGCAACCTCAAGGACGGGGCCGTGGTGATCGTCAGCGGCGGCAAGATCGTCTCGGTCGGCGGCGCGGTACCGGCGGGCGCGCGCGTGATCGACCTGGGCAACGCGACACTCCTGCCCGGGTTCATCGACGCGCACACGCACGTCACGGCCGAGTTCGAGCCGAGCTACTACCTCGGGGTGTACCACCGCATCATGCGCTTCCCGGCCGAACAGGCGCTGTACGGAGCGATGTACGCGCGCCGCACGCTCGAGGCCGGGTTCACCACCATCCGCAACGTCGGCGCGGATGACTTCGTGGACATCAGCCTGCGCAATGCCATCAACGCCGGGGTCACCGAGGGACCGCGCATGATCACCGCCGCGCACGGCATCGGCTCGCCCGGCGGCCACTTCGACGACTTCGCGATCCCGCCCGAGCGGGTGAAGCCCGAGGGGCCGATCGAGGGCATCTGCACCGGAGCGGACCAGTGCCGCGAAGCGGTTCGCTACCAGATGAAGTGGGGCGCGGACGTCATCAAGATCTCCGCCAGCGGCGGCGTGCTGTCCGAGTCCGACCGCGTCGACGATCCGCAGCTCACCCCGGATGAGCTTGCGGCCATCGTGACCGAGGCCCACAACCGGGGCCGCAAGGTGGCGGCGCACTGCCATGGGGACACCGCGGCACGCCTGGCGATCGCCGCTGGCGTCGATTCCATCGAGCACGGCAGCTTCCTCACCGAAGACACCCTGAAGATGATGAAGGCCAAGGGGGTCTATCTCGTACCGACCCGCATGGCGATCTGGTGGGTGATGAAGCAGGTGGACACGTTCCCGCCACAGATCGCCGCCAAGGCGCGCGCCGCCTCGGCCGCCGCCGACAAGATGTTCAAGACCGCGCTGCGCGTGGGGGTCCCGATTGCCTTCGGCACCGACTCGGGCGTCTTCCCGCACGGCATGAACGGCATGGAATTCGCCCTCATGACCGGGGCGGGCATGACGACGAAGGCGGCGCTGCTGGCCGGGACGCGCGATGCGGCCAAGCTGCTCGGACTCGATGCCGAGGTCGGTACGCTCGAGGTCGGCAAGGTGGCCGACATCGTCGCCGTCCCCGGCAACGTGCTCGAGGACATCCATGCGACCGAGCACCCGCTGTTCGTCATGCACCTGGGCAAGGTGGTCCTGCAGAAGTCCGGCAGCTAAAGGCCGCCCAGGACACGGGAATTTGGACGCGGCGGGCCGCTTTGAGTACACTGCGCGGCCCGCCGCCGACCCGTTTCCGGAGCGCCGGGTCCGCCGACTCGGGGTGTAGCTCAGCCTGGTAGAGCACTACGTTCGGGACGTAGGTGTCGCAGGTTCAAATCCTGTCACCCCGACCATTGAATCCATTAGAATTTTTAGACCGGCTACCGATGCGCCGTCTCCGGTAGCGTCTGAACTTTCAATGGGGGTCCTGTGGACAATTCACTGACCAGATCGCCGGCCGCCAGGCTCGTACTCTTCGCCGCCGCCGCGTTGTGCGTGGCCACCGCTTTGTTTCCAGCGCGCCTGTGGGCCGCGGAGCCACCGCCCGAGGTCACCTCCGACGGCCTGCACCTTTATAAGCAGACGAACCAGAGGCTCGCCTACGTCAGGCCGGGCGCGACATTCACGCAATACAAGAAGGTCGCCATCCTCGACTGCTACGTCGAGTTCTCGAAGGACTGGGTCAAGAGATACAACCGCGACCAGCGCGACCCGTCGCGCAAGATCAAGGACAGCGATCTCGAGCGCGCGAAGGCGGGGCTGCAAAGTCAGTTCAGGAAGATCTTCACGGAGGAGATCCAGAAGGGCGGCCGTTACCAGGTGACCGACTCGGCGGGCCCGGACGCGCTGGTGCTGCGACCCGGGCTGATCAACATCCAGGTGAACGCGCCGGACATCATGGCTCCGGGCAGCAGCTCCGTGTACGTCGAATCGTCCGGTGCAATGACCCTGTATCTGGAGCTGATCGACTCGACGTCGAACACGCTGCTGGCGCGCGTCCTCGACGGCCGGGTGGATCCGAATCGTTACGGGCAGCGTTCCAGCAGCGTGACCAACCGGGCTGCGGCCGATCGCATGATGCGCAGCTGGGCCGACGAGCTGCGGGATCGGCTGGATCTCGTTCGCGGCAAGGACGTGACACCCTGAGTCGGCGCGGCCCGGACCCAAGCGTGCCCGCGCGGGTCTGAAGACGCCGGGCAGCGCCACGACCAGGCCACGGCGCTGCCCGCGCAAGCTTCCTACGGCACGGCCGCGTGTACGGCATCCAGTGCCAGCTGCACGCCATCTGCGGGTCGAAGGTACCCATTCACCACCGACTGCAGGGCGGACGCCGACACGCGCTCGACGTAGTTCTGGTGCGTCGGATAGAGCACCTGGAGGTCCGGCTCGGGCGTAGTCGATGGGTCGACTCCCGCCTGCCCGTCCCACAGATCCGAATCGTGATCCCACGGGTCGTAGACGCCAACGAAGACACACTGGCCGCCGGGCCCGAGGATCGACCAGTCGAAATCCTCGCGATTGCCGTTGAGGGTCGCGACCGGCACGGTCACCGCGGGCAGGCGAATGCCGCCGCGGACCAGCTGCGTCTTGGCGTCGCGGTTGAAGACCACTGATTGGTCGAAGTCGTCGGGCGGGCTGGGCACCTGCAGGCTCATACGCGGCGCTGGACGCGGCGCGGAGGCCCCGCGGGCCCACAGGCTCAGTGCAGTGACCGCTGCGCGCACGCCCGGGGCGTGCACGATGCTCGGGATACCCGGCGGCCCGTCGCACGGATCGAGCGCGGTGCCCGGGTACGTCTTGCGGTCGTCCGCAACGAGATCGCGGAACCATCCGCTTTCCAGATGCGGCGCACCGGCAAACTCCCAGACGCGGATGTGGCCTGAGTCAGGTTGCAGGTGGAACGTACGGGCCGCTGCGTTGCCGTCGTCCGATAACCCGAATTCCGACAGCACGATGAGGGCTGGCTGGCTTTGATCGTCTCGCAGCTGCAACGGATAAGGCGTGTCGATGAACGGCGTCGCCGGCACGCCACCCGGCGGTGGGTCACCGGTGGCGAACGAGGCCACGTCCAGGGATAGGGGTGCGTCGAAGCCCGCGTCGTGTATCAGGAACGCGTTGTACACCGGCCCCAGCCGGTGGATGGCATTGAAGTAGGTAGTGAGCCAGGCCGCCGACTGAGAGAAGCCGGTTGCCAGCACCGCACTGACGCGGCCCGTCAACTCTCCCAGCGCACGTGGGTCGCCCGGGCGTCCGTGCAGCACGACCGCGCCGGCCTGGGAAAAGATGTCGTAGGCGAAAGAATCGCCGGGATGAAACAAGCTCGCATAGCGCGAGCCGGGCCCGCCCTCCCACGCCAGCAGAGTCTGCACGCCCACGTACTGAGCCGTCACGCCGATATATGCGTAGCCTTGCCGCAGGATTTCTTCGTGCATGTAGAGCCAGTCCGACTGCGTGTCGGAGCCGCCGCTTGCGTTGTTCCATTCGACCACCACCGTTCCATTGAACCGTGCGGGGTCGGTCGGCCTGCGCACCAAGATCCGCGTGACGTAGGGTGCAGTCACGCCAGGATTGGCGGTGACGTTCCAGCGCCCATCCGACCCCAGCGGGGCAACCGGCACGTAAGCCTGCGCCGTGCCCGACAACAGGAATTCCTGTTCGACGTAACCGGCACCGGCCAGGTTCAGCGTGGAGGTGCGGAATGGAAACCCGTGCACGCCGCTCGGGGCAGCGCGCAGCGTCGGGGCAGGACCCGCGGCCCATGCCTGGACACCCGCTCCCGCCGATGCGATCAGCGCGAGCACGACGACGAACCTGGAAGCCCGACTGCGAGACGTGTTCATACCGGTACCTGCCCTCCCAGAACCTTGTTGTTGATACCTGCGCGGGTTCCCGTCGCTGCCCGCAGGTCAGTGCCCGGAAATCCCCTCTTCACACCAACGAGTGGCGGTGCAGCGAAATAAACACCACTGATTTCATCCGCACGCGTTTGCCCCCTCTCTGCCCAGGGGCGGTCCGCAACCCGAGGTTGTCAATCCGAGCCGACGACACTCGTATGGGTAAGACGCGCAGAAACCGGCTACCGGTCGCGTCCGCGAGCAACACAAAAATCAACCAGAGGGACAGTCGTCATGATCAATTCAGCAATGAGGTGGCTAGGGGGCGGGAAGCTAGCGAGCGCGTTGGCGGTCCTCGGGCTCACCGCCTGCATGCAGGCGGGCGCGGCATGCATGAACCTCGACAGCCTGGTGCCGAAGAAACTGGCGGGGGCTGCAGGCACTGGGCAATTCGTTCCGGCCGTGTACCAGCCTGAGGCAGGAGCGGCGCTGCTGCCGGTCATCGACGAGGACGAGGGACCGTCCATCGTCGGTCTCTGGCAGTTCCGCATGACAGGCTTTGCACCCGACTGGGGAACGCAAGCGTGGCACTCTGATGGGACCGAGCTGATGTTCTCGGGCGCGCAGGACCCGCAGACCGGGGATGTCTGCCAGGGCGCGTGGCGCAAGGTCGGGCCGTCCACCTATACGCTGAACCACATTGCCATGGGGTGGATCGCCCCGGGCGCAGGATTCGGTGTCCGTGTCCACTTCCACGCGATCGTCCACCTGGACGCGACGGGAAATTCATTCACGGGGACCTACACCGCGGGCGTCTACTCCGTCAGCCCCGCGAATCCGTTTGACGAAAGCGTCAAGGTTGCCGGCGGGACCGGGACGGTGATGGCCAAACGGGTCAAGCCGGACTAAAGGCGGCCGCGGACCCGGCATCCGCCGTGGTGCCCCCAACTGGGAGCGCCACGGCGGATGCCGGGCGGCACAGGTCCCGCGGTCTCGCCTTCGTGGCCACGTTCTGGTTGTCATTTTGAGTCCGTGGGACTCATATTCGTAAGGAGGATCTCCTTACCGTGTCTGCGGCGGACCCAAAGCCAACCCTGGTCGAACGTCTGTTCACCGAGCACCGCGGTGCCCTGCAGGCGTTCTTCCAGCGTCGCCTGCGCGGCAAGTCCGATGCCGCGGACCTTGCCCAGGAGGTGTACCTGCGGATGCTACGCATCCGCGATCAGACGGCCATCCGCGACCCGGTCCTGTATCTGTATACGGTCGCGAATAACCTCGTAAAGGAACATGCCGTGCTAGACCGACGGCGTGGGACCCGCGTCGACATCGAGGACGAGCCGCCAGAAGAGCAGCTCGGCGTATTGCCCGGCTTCGACGGGGAACTCGATCTGGCGCAGCGCGGCGCACGGCTCCAAGCGGTGCTCAGGCAACTGAGCCCGAAATGCCAGGCCGCGGTTCTACTGCGCTTTACGCATGAACTGTCGTACCGGGAAGTAGCGAGCAAGCTCGGCGTTTCCCCCCAGATGGCAAGGAAGTACGTGACCCAGGCCCTGACTCATTGCCGGCGCCGCATGGCGCGACTGGGATGAACTCATGACCAAGGACGAACAAGTCCGCACCGCGATCGCGCAGCAGGCGAGCGAGTGGTTCGCACTGAACGACCAGGCGCCCCTGGATCCCGGACAGTCCGCCACCTTCGTGACCTGGCTGCAGGGTTCGCCGGCGCACGTGGAAGAATTCCTTGGAGTTGCTGCGGTCGCGCGCGACCTGCAAAGCTTGGCCGCCACCCCGGAATTTTCCGTGGACAGCCTACTGGCGCGCGCCCGCGGTGAAGATCAAAGCCCTGCCCGGTCGGCCTGGTTCCCTCTCCCGGTACCGGATGGCCGCCGACCACAGCGGCGCTGGCAGACTGCAGCGCTTGCCGCTTTGGTACTCGCAGCGGCGATCGGGGGACTGCAGCAGTGGCCCAGACTCTGGGGTGGCCACCGGGAAATGTCGGGACCGCCGGCGCAGGCGCTGAACTTCCGGACCGGGCATGGGGAAGTGCGCACGTTCACCCTGCCCGACAACTCCGTATTGCACCTGAACACGGACAGCGAGGTTACCGCACACTACGACGCTAACCAGCGCCTGATCATTCTCGACGCCGGCGAAGCGGCCCTGGAGGTTGTTCACGAACCGCAGCGAAGCTTCCGGGTGCTCGCCGGACGGGCGGAAGTCATCGACCTCGGGACCCGCTTTGACGTTCGGCTGTACACAGACTCAACGGTTGTGACGGTGAGCGAGGGAAAAGTGTCCGTCGCGCCGACCGCCGAGCAGATGCAATCCCACGGCTCGGCGCAACCGCGTGTGTGGGCACCGGTGATCCTGGCAGCTAACCAGCAGGTGCGCGTCGAGGCGGATCACTGGCCGCCTGCCCTCGCCAACGTCGACCCCGAGCACACCACTGCGTGGCTCCGTCGCCAAATCAGCTTCGACCACGAACCGCTGGGCCTGGTTGCGGCCGAATTCAACCGCTATGCCCCCAAGCCGATCGAGATCACCTCTCCGGCGCTGCGAGATCTGAAGGTCAGTGGCGTCTTCTCGACAGATGACCCCGAGGAGATCGTGGCATTTCTGCGCAGCCTGGACGGCGTCCGGGTGGAGGTCACCGCCTCGCAGATCCGCGTCTCGCGGAAATAAGCTATGCTGCGGCAGGCAGTTAGGTTGAGCGCTTGCGCATGTCAGATTGCGTAGTGTGCGTACCGGAAAGTCGGGCTCATTAAGCCGAGCACGGTTCGCTTGCATCCCTTCGCTCGGGCCGCCTCCCGCGCGGCGAATGCCCTCCGTGGGCTGCTTGCCGGCATTCCGCTGTCGCTCTGGTGCATGTCCGCAGCGCTGGCGCAGGACACCGCGAACGCACGGCTCACCCGGGAAATCCCCGCGCAGCCTCTGGCCTCGGCGCTGAGCGAGCTTACGCGCCAGACCGGACTGGACCTCGCCTACGTGTCAGGGGACGTGGAAGGTCGAAAATCCCCCGGTGCCGCCGCGGGACTCAGTGCCACGGAGGCGCTCAGCCGGCTGCTGCAGGGAACGGGCCTGCAGTTTGCACTCCTCACGGCACACAGCGTGCGGATCTTCGCTGCTCCGCCGCCATCGCAGGCATCCACATCAGCCGAGCCCCCGCTCCCGTTGCCGGAAGTGATGATCACCGGATCGCGGATCCCGATTCCGCCGAACATCTCGGCCAGCAGCCCAATGCAGGTAGTGACCGCGCAGGACATCGAACTGCTCGGGCACGCCGATGCCAGTGACGTCCTCAGCAACCTTCCGCAGATGACGATCAGCGCAGGTGCGGACCAAGGCACGTTTCCCAATCCCAGGAATTCTGCCGGCGGCTTCGCCACCGCCGACCTGCGGGGGTTGGGCCCACAGCGCACGGTCGTGCTCATCAACGGGCGGCGCCTTGGCGTCGGCGACCCCAACACGACCAACCCCAACCAGGCGCCGGACCTGGACCAGATCCCTCTGGCGATGGTCGAGCGCATCGAGGTGCTGACCGGCGGCGCATCGGCGACCTACGGCTCCGATGCGATTGCCGGCGTGGTCAACTTCATCCTCAAGGACGAGCTGCAGGGCATTCAGGTCGATGGCCAGTATGGATTCGCTCAGCACACGCAGCACAACGACTACATCCAGGGCGTAGAACGCGCCGCGGACATCCCCGCGCCCACAGGCACGCAGATCGATGGCTTCCGGCGTGCCGTCTCGGTGCTTGCCGGGACCGAGCTCGCCGGCGGCAGGGGCCATCTCACGGGCTATTTCGTCTATCAGTCCCAGGATCCGGTATACGGCTGGGACCGGGATTACTCGGCCTGCACAGCCGTGAGCAGCAATGTGCTCGACGGGGTCCCTGACGAGCCCGGGCTGACGTGCATCCTGACTCCGCAATCGAATCTCTTCGTCACCAACAGCGGACGCTATGCGGTCGTCGGCCATGAGTTCGTTCCGTGGCCGGCCGCCGGGTCGGTGCCACCGCCACGTTCCAACCCCGGCAGCTACTACACCCTGCAGCGTCAGGATAAGCGCTACCAGACCGGTGCGCTGGCGCATTGGGAAGTCAGTTCGGCGGCGCGGCCCTACATGGAGTTCAGCTTCATGCAGGACGAGACCGCACATCAGCTAGGTCCCGATGGGCTGTTCCTGAGCAACAACCCGCTGACACCGGATGGCACCTACCGGGTGAACTGCAGCAACCCGCTGCTCAGCGCCCAGGAAGCAGGCATCCTGTGTACGCCGGCCGAGATCGCGGCGGACCGTGCCAATCCCGGCAGCGTGAGCGCGCACCTCGACATCGGCCGTCGCAACATCGAAGGATCGGGCCGCGCGTCTACTTTCGAACACCGCAACTACCGCGCCGTGCTCGGCGTGGACGGCGAGCTGGGCGCGGCGTGGGCCTACGATGCCTACGGACAGTACTACCGGACCACGCTGCACGAAACGCACCAGAACTACCTCAACATCGTCTCGGTCGACAGCGCGCTCCAGGTCACCACGGATGCCTCGGGCCAGCCGCGCTGCATCATCGGGGGCGACTGTGTCCCGTACGACATCTTCCAGAGCGGGGCAGTCACCCCACAGCAGCTTGCCTACCTGAACGTGCAGGGAACCGAGAGCGGGTCCAACTCCGAGCAGATCTTGCATGCCGACGTGACCGGGCAGCTGGGGCATTACGGGCTGATCTCGCCGTGGGCACACGAGGGCACGGCGCTGAATCTCGGCATCGAGCATCGCGCGCAGACCCTGAATTTTTCCGCGGACTTCCTGGAACAGACGGACACGCTGTCAGCCTTCGGGCCGCCGCCCCCCGCCATCGACCGACAGGTCTCGGTCAACGAGGCCTTCCTGGAGGTCCGCGTGCCCATCGCCCAGGACCGCGCGTACCTGAAGGATCTCACCGCGGGTGCCGGCTATCGTTACTCGGCCTATTCGACAGCGGGCTCTACCAACACCTACCGCTTCGATGTGCAGTTCGCACCCATTGCCGACGTGCGGTTGCGCAGCTCCTACGACCGGGTGGTGCGCGCGCCGAATCTCGTCGAGCTCTACACCCCGCACACGTACGACGTGTCAGACGCGATCGAGTACGACCCGTGCGCCCCGACTGACGGGGGCGCCACCCATGCAGCCGCCAGCCTGGCCGCGTGCATGCATACCGGGGTGACTGCCGCACAGTATGGCAACGGATTCGGTCCGGCCTACGGCGGGACCAACACGGTCCTGCAATGTGGGAATAATTGCGGAGTCGTCACTGGGGGAAATGCGGCGCTGGCGCCCGAGACCGCCGACACCTGGTCCCTGGGCGTGACTATCACGCCGACTGCGCTGCCCGGATTCAGCGCGAGCGTCGATTACTTCCGCATTCACCTCGAGGGTACCATCGGTACCGTGCCCGAGCTGGTCACGCTGCAGCGCTGCCTGCTCACCGGCGACCCGGCGTTGTGCAGCCAGATCGTGCGCACGTCTGCCGGCGCCCTGAGCGCTGCGAACCCGGCGGGCGGGGGCTATATCCTGCGCTCGGCGGTCAACACCGGCACCGCGCTGGTCTCCGGCATCGACGTGCAGGGCAACTACCGCATGGCGCTGGGACGCTGGGGTGCACTGGTGGCCGGCCTGAACGGCAACTGGCTGGAGCACAACACCACCACGCCCTACCGCAGCGCACCGAGCTACGACTGCGCGGGTCTGTTCGGCAATACCTGCCTCAACGGCTCTGTGAATGCACGCTGGCGGCACATCCTCCGGGTGACGTGGGAGATGCCGTCGCACCTGCAGCTTTCGGCGCAGTGGCGCTTCATCGGCGCCACCCAGTACGACAACAACTCCACGCAGGAGCTGCTGCTGGGTCAGGAGGCCGGATTCTACGATCCGCTGCTGAGGCACCTCGGCAGCGTCAGTTACCTTGACCTGACGGGCGTATGGCAGGCGGGCGCACACTTTCAGTTCCGCCTGGGGGTCACCAACGTATTCGACAAGGACCCGCCGCTGATTCCGCAGGAGGCCTCTTACCAGGCTGGCAACCTCAATACGTTCCCCACGTACGACGTCCTGGGCCGCGGCTTCTTCATGGCGGCCCGCGCCACCTTCTGAGGCCATCGCCAGATCCGTGCCGCGGGCTGCTATTCTTGCCGCGGCCCGCCTCTGAGAGGCTGGCTCCGCCGGTACAACAAGGAAACACCCATGCGCTCATGGCTCGGCCTCATCGGCATCCTGATGACGGGCGCCGCGACCGCCGACATCAGCGGCTACGACTCGCTCGTGCAGCTGGCCCAGGACTGGCGCAGGTTCGAAGCCCCCGCGATCCATGACTGCGTCCCGGACTACAGCGCAGTGGCGATGGCGGCGAAGGCGGCTGGCCTGCCGGGCTACCGCGACAAAGTGCGCGCGCTGACCACCCAGGGCTGGACTGCGGCTCAGCGGGTTGACCGGCGCCTCATCGAGGCGGAAATGAGCGGCCTGGACTTCGACCTCCGGGTCCGCCAACCCTGGGCGCGCGATCCCTCTTTCTATGCCACCGTTTTCGGCGAGCGCAGCGACGTGCCACAGCATGAAGGCGTGACCGCGGCCCCGGCGATCGACCTGTTTCAATATTCCTATCCGCTCCCAAAGGCGGACCAGCGCCGCCTCGCGTGCCAGCTGGGTGCTATTCCCGCGCTGCTGGAGCAGGCCAGGCTCAACCTGCGCGACAGCAACGCGCACGACCTGTGGGTGTACAGCACGGGCACCTGGCACGAGCAGAGCGAGGTGCTGGCGAGACTTGCGGCCGGGACGCTCGTCATGCGTACGCTGGAAGGCCCCAAGCATGCAAGCCTCGCCGGTGCGGACAAGACACTGCACTCGGCCGTGACACGGGCACGGCAGGCGACGGACGCCTTCATCGCCTGGATCGAGTCCGAGGCACCGAAGAAGACGGGCCCCTCCGGAGTTGGCAAGGAGAACTACACCTGGTACGAGCAGAACGTGCACCTGGTGCCCTACGACTGGGACCAGCAGGTCACGCTGTTGCGCCGCGAACTGGAGCGTGCCCGGGCGGGCCTGGCGCTCGAGGAATTGCACAATCGCGACCTGCCACCGCTGCTGCCGGCTGATACGCCGGACGCCTGGCGCGCGCTGGTGGAGGCGCGGATGGCGGAATTCACCGAATTTCTCGTCCGCTCGGGGATCGTGCCGGATCGTCCGTACTTCCGCGACGCGCTGGCGCAGCAGGTGCCGCAGTTCGTTCCGCCCGGGAAGCGCAATTTCTTCGAGCAGACGATCGCGCGCGAGCCGCTGGGTCTGTTCAGCCACGACTACCACTGGATCGAGCTGGCGCGCATGAAGGAAGAGCCGAACCACAGCGCGATCCGGCGCCTGCCGGCACTGTCCAACATGTTCGATAGCCGCTCCGAGGGCCTGGCGACGGCCATGGAGGAGACGTTGATGCAGGCCGGCCTGTACGACAAGCATCCGCGGGGGCGCGAGATCGTGTGGATCATGCTGGCCAACCGCGCCGCGCGGGGCCTGGCATCGCTGTACGTGCAGTCCAACGAGATGACCCTGGAGCAGGCCGGGCGCTTCCACGCCCAGTGGACCCCGCGGGGCTGGTCAGATCCGGCCAGTCCGCTGGTGGCCTTCGAACAACTGCTCTACCTGCGCCAGCCCGGGTACGGCAGCAGCTACATCACCGGCAAGATGCAGTTCGAGCGACTGATCAGCGACTACTCCCGCGCACAGCAGCTGGCGGGGAAGCCCGTCGATATCGGCGCGTTCTTCGCGCACATGAACGACGCCGCGACGATACCCTTCGCGCTGGTGGAGGCCGACATGCTGCCTGCGCCCGCGGAACGGGGCACCCCGCTGTCCGATTCGGTGTACGAGCTGAGCGCGGGCGGCTGAGCCCTCGGTCGGGCGTCTAGCCCGTGGCCGGGCCGCCGGTCATGCCGAACTCCACGGCCTGAACGGTGTAGAAGAAGTTGCAGGCGGCCGCGCGCAAGCGCGAGAACAGGAGGTCCTTGTGCTCCTCGCTGACCACCATGATCAGGACGATCGGCTCATCGGCGAGCTCGAAAAAGTGCGCAGCATGGATGCGTCCGTGGTGACCATATCCCTCCACGCCGGCGAGTACGGTCGCGCCCTGGATGCCTAGCTCGCGCGCCAGATCAACGAGCCAATCGCGCGCTAGCCTGCCGTGCACCCGGCGGCTCAGAGTGGTGTAAAAGCTGACTTGGTAGCCGGTCATGACTGGACTCCCGGAGTGGAGGCGATCAGCAGCCGTGAGCAGCGAGCCACCCACATGCAGCGTGCTGGCCAGCATCATGCGCCCAAGCGCGGCTGCCGGGACAGTCGCGCGATCTGCGTGGGTTGGAAAGGCCCGACGAGCCGCCGCAGCCCCCTGTAATGACCAGCAGCCCAAAGGACGAACCGCAGCCCCTCGATCCAGGGCGCGGCAGGCGTCATCCGGCGTAACAGGGCGATCGAGAAGCCATGCCGTCTCCTGTCGCGGGCTAGAGCCGCGCACGCCGCCCGTTTCACGGGCAAGACATCAAACCGCAGTGAGGGGACGGCGCCCGCGGCGCCGTCCCCTGCCGGTCAGGCTGCCTTGCCCGCAGCCAACGCTTGCACGTCAGCGGTCCGCAGTGCCTTGCCGCCGATGGCCCAGTCGCCACTCTCGAACTCGTTGATCCGTACCCAGGTGACCGGACGCATGTTCTCGCCCTCCACCGCCACCATCGCTTCGGTGACCTTGGCGATCAGTTCCTTCTTCTGATTCGGGGAGAACACATCTTTGATCAGGTCGATCGTCACGAGAGGCATTGAAATCTCCTTGCTGTGCGTCGGCCGCAGGTTATTCCGCGGTCCGGTGCGTGTACGCTCTCATGAGCCCTCGCCCGAAGCTTGCAGATCCCCTGGAGACTTTCTGTAGACGCCTAGGTTGTTGCCGGGCCGGGGGTTATTCTGCGCCGATGATCTACCGGTTCGGTGTGCATGAGCTCGATCTCGGGGCCTACGAGCTGCGGTCAGGCGGGAAGGACTGCGCGCTCGAGCCCCAGGTGTTCGCGCTGCTCGCCCTGCTCGTCGAAAACCGCGACCGGCTGGTCTCCAAGGACGAGATCATCGAGAAGGTCTGGGACGGGCGCGTCGTCTCGGATGCCGCCGTGTCCAGCCGGATCAAGTCAGCCCGCCAGGCGCTGGGGGACGACGGCAAGTCCCAGCACTTCATCAAGACAATCCACGGCAAGGGCTTCCGGTTCGTCGCCGAGGTGAGGGTCTCGGGGAGTTCGCGGGCAGCGGCAGGCACGGCCGGCGACGCTGGCGTGTCCCCGGCCGACAACCGTGCCGAACTGGATGCCGCGCGCGACGGCAGGCCATCCATCGCCGTGCTGCCTTTCCGGCAAGTCGGCAACGGCGGTCGCCTGGCGCCCCTCGCAATCGCGATTCCCGCGGAACTGATCACCGAGCTGTCCTGCCTGCGCTGGCTGCTGGTCACCGCCCGCGGTTCTTCCTTTCGCCTCAGCAGCACCGAGGCCGCCGCGCAGGATGCCGGGCGCATGCTGCAGGTGCGCTACATCCTGGGCGGCAGCGTCGAGGTCACCGATCGGGCGCTGGTGGTCACCGTCGAGCTGGTCGACACTGCCGACGGCGGCATCGTGTGGGCGGAGCGCTTCGAGGGCAGCCTGGCCGAGATCCACCGCATGCGCGAGCAGATCCGCTCCAACGTGCTGGTCGCACTCGACATCCGCATACCCATCCACGAGGCGGGGATCGCGCGCACGCGGGTGACCGACAGCCTGGATGCCTGGGCGGCCTATCACCTGGGCATGCAGCATATGTACCGCTTCAACCAGGTCGACAACGCCGCTGCGACCGCCCTGTTTGAGCGGGCGATCACCCTGGACCCGCACTTTGCGCGCGCCCATGCCGGCCTGTCCTTCATGCATTTCCAGACTGCCTTCATGCGCTACTCCGACGACACGGCCATGCATGCGAAGGCCGCGCGTCGCTTCGCCGAGCGCGGACTGGAACTCGATCCCATGGATCCGTTCGTGAACTTCACGATGGGTCGCACGTTCTGGCTGGACGGGGACCTGGACAGCAGCCTGGTCTGGCTCGAGCGCGCCACCAGCATCAGCCCGCACTACGCGCAGGGTATCTACGCGCGCGCCTGGAGCGAGGTCATGGTCGGACAGCCCGCGGCGAGCCGCCGGAACCTGGATCTGGCGATGCGGCTCAGCCCGCTGGACCCGCTGCACTACGCCATGCTGGGCACTCGGGCCCTGACCCACATCGCCGTCGAGGAGGATGCCGAGGCGGCGGCCTGGGCGGAGCGCGCGGCACGCTCTCCGGGCGCGCACGTGCTCATCGCCATGATCGCAAGCGCCGCACACGGTCTGAAGGGCGATCAGCCGCGTGCCGCCGCCTGGGCCGCCAACGTCCGCGAGCGCAACGGCCGGCTCACCCGCCAGGACTTCGTGCGCGCCTTTCCCATCCGGCACGAGGCCATGCGCACGCGCCTTGTGCAGGCGCTCGCGCAGCTGGGATTCTAGGCACGTTGCCCGTCGGCAGCGCAGCGCGAAGGTCAGCTATCCGCCGTGGCGCTCAGCCCGCCTCCGGCAGGTGCCCGAGCTGGCGCAGGTCGGCAAGATTGTCCCATTCCGCCCACGCTTCGCGGATTCGGCCATCCTCGATGCGGTAGATGGCAAGGTAAGTGGAGCGGACCGTCCTGCCGGTGGGCGGATGGGCACCGAGGGGTCCTAGCTGCGTGCCGGTGAACTGATGCCGGGCAGCCACCTGAGCGCCGGCCGCGAACGCATCCAGCAGAACCTCGTGCGCATCGGGGTATGCAACGTGTTCTTCCTGCAGGAAGCACACGAATTCCTCTGCGGTCTCCTCGCCACGGCCACCGGCGGCCATGCTGTGGCGGCGAAAGTTCGCGTGCAGCAGCGCATGCACCCCGGCCCAGTCGCTGCCATTGATGCGCGCCACCAGACTGCGGACGACCGCGACCGGATCTGTCATGCCCGCCTCGCTGCGGCCGGTGCCGGAGCGCTGCCGGTGCGGGCCGCCAGGCGAATGCACGAGGCGGCGGCGGTCGCGGCCGTTGCGACGCTCGGCCGCAGCCCCGGTTTGCGCCCGTGGCTCATGGCGGTAGGCGAGCACAACTCGGCAAGCCCCGTGCCAGCACCGGGCGCTCGTGATGATCGGTTACTTTCATGCCCGCTCGCCATGGCCCGCGACGCGCATTAAGTAACACCTGAACTGCGCAGTCCAGGATGCACTGGATGCGCGGTGCGATCGCGATCGGATGCCGCGATCTTTCCGTGATGCGGTCGAGCGTTTGCCACACACGCTAAGCGGCAGTATCGGTGCCATGGACCTCAAGCGCGTCGGCATGGCCTTCGGGGCTGCGATGGGAGCCACCCGGCAGGATGCCCGCATGCGCGCTGAGGAGAAACGCATCTCGCGACAGCGTGCCCAGCACTGCCGCGGGGCTCTCAAGATCGCGCTGCCGCGCAGCTGGGGACAGCGCTTAGACGCGAGCATCGATCCGCTGATCGCGTGTGTGGCCTGCGCAATGCTCGGCTGGCTGCTGCACAAGTGGTTGTAGCGCCCGTCGCGGCGGGCTGACCCGGCGTCCCACCGTCCTCAGGCTGAGTGCGCCGTGCGGGCTGCGAGCGCGGGCGCCTCCGTGGCAACCTCGCGATCGTGCCGGGCCGGCAGTGCGCTCCAGGCATCGAACACCTCCCCGACGGAAAGCTGATCGACCCGCGTCGAGCGCGGCGGCCCGCCGAGCCCGGTCACGGGTGTGCTGGCAGGCCCGCGCGGCAACCAGTACGCCGGCGATTCGGCGCCGTACAGCACGACCAGCGGCACGCCCAACGCGGCCGCTGCGTGCGCAGGCCCGGTATCGACGGAGATCATGCTGTGCG
Organism: Pseudomonadota bacterium; assembly: GCA_018240525.1. Classification (GTDB taxonomy): domain Bacteria; phylum Pseudomonadota; class Gammaproteobacteria; order Steroidobacterales; family Steroidobacteraceae; genus 13-2-20CM-66-19. The sequence goes on along the minus strand of JAFEFN010000007.1, from coordinate 221,277 downwards.
CCGCCTCGCACAGGGCGAAGAGCGCACGCAGCGGCGGGGCGACCACGGCCACGCGCTCCAGCCCGACCTGCATGCGCAGCTCTTCGAGCATCGGCACCTCGCTTGCGGCCCCGCACAGGAGTATGCGGGCGCGCGGCAGGCGCGCCTGCACCTCCCTAAGCAGTGCCGCCCACCGGGCCGCCGGCCAGGCCTTGTCGTCGGCGGCCTTGCGCTGCGCGCTTTCGTGGTTGCCGCTCATGCTGCGGAAATTTCCGGCCTGGACGAGGACGAGTTCGTCTGCGAGCCAGCCCTTGCCTGCCAGCCAGGCATCGCGGGCGGCCCGCTCCTCGGGCAGTACCCGCAGGCACGGAGCATAGGGCCGGGAATCCAGCGCGGGACCTGCGGAAGTCAGCGCACGGACCGAGGCCGGCGTCTGGCTGCCGAAGCGCAGAAGCCGATCGATGCAGTGTTCAGCCGGAAGGGGGGGCAGCTCGGTGATGAAGAGGCAGCGGGAGGTGGCGATGCCGCCGCTCCTGAGCAGCCGCTTCACCCGCGCAAGCTGGCGATCGTGCGGTTCGCACACGTAAATCGGCGCGGGGTGCGTGCGGTGCAACGCCACCAGCACCTGCGGCCACGCCGGCGTCAGCGCGAACGGCAGGTGGCGCGGGAGCGACCAGGCGCGGCTGACGTCGGGGTGCGCGCGGAAGACGTCGCGATTCCACGGACCGGCTCCCACGACTTGGCACGGGGCGCCGAAGCGGTGATGCAGTGCGGTGGCCAGTGCGGTCAGCATCACCATGTCGCCGAAGCGGCCGAAGCGGATCAGTGTCGGTCGCAGCGGGCGTGCCATCAGGGGCATCCCCGGCTGTAGATCTGTGGCATGTCGTCCCGTCGTTCGCTTGGCCTGACGCAGGCATGCAACCTGCCGCACTCCAGCAAGCCTAGCGGAAATCGGCGGTGGGGCGATATGCGGCGGGCAGGGGGGACGGGGCGGGGTGGCTCCTGCGTCGGCTCGCCGGCCTGGCTCACGCCAGGCCTCTCCCGGGGGCTAGACCGAGCGGGCGAGATCGCTCCAGAAGACGACCGACAGGTAGCCGACCAGCAGCACCAGCGTTGCGCCGACATCGATGAGCAGGAATTCCATAAATCACCATTCAGGACAGGTACTTCGGGCTGGCTAACTTTAGGGCGGTACCTTCCGCCCCACAGCCCTCCGGTGAGGCACCGTGGCGGCCCCGTCAGAGTCTCGGCCGCCTCAGCAGGAGGAGCACCGGTGCTCTATTGATAAGGGGGGATTGCAAAGGCGAACATTTAGCCCATGACGACCGGCTGGCCCGAGCTTTCCTACTCCGAGGGATGCGAAACCTTCGAGGCGCTGCGCCTGTGGAGCCAGGTGGTGGGGAAGATCCGGCTCCGCCGCACCCCCTGGCTCAATCACAGCTGGCACGTGCCGCTGTACCTGACCGCGCGGGGCCTGACGAGCTCGCTGATCGCGCACGACGAGTCCTTCTTCGAACTCGAGTTCGACTTCCGGCGCCAGGCGCTGCATGTGCAGACCAGCACCGGCAGGAGCGGCGATGTGCGCCTGCGTGCACAATCGGTCGCCGAGTTCTACGCCGCGGTGATGCAGACCCTGACCACCCTCGGCGTGCCGGTGAGCGTGGACGAGTTGCCCTGCGAGATCGCCGGTGCCGCGCGCTTCAGCCAGGACACCGCCCGCCGGGACTACAACGGGGAGCAGGCACAGCGTCTCTGGCAGGTGCTCCTGCGGGTCGATCGGGTCTTCAAGCAGTTCCGCACCGGCTTCCTCGGCAAATCCAGCCCGGTGCACTTTTTCTGGGGAAGCTTCGATCTGGCCGTCACGCGCTTTTCCGGCCGCAGCGCGCCACCCTTTCCCGGCAAGGTGCCGGGAGTCTCCCCGGCCGTCATGCGCGAGGCGTACTCCCACGAGGTGAGCAGTGCCGGGTTCTGGCCCGGCGGTGGCGGCGTCGACTATCCCTGCTTCTATTCGTACGCATACCCGACCACCGATGGCTTCCGGCGCTCGCAGGTGGAACCGCGCGAGGCGGTCTTCGACACCCAGCTGGGCGAGTTCCTGCTGCCCTACGAAGTCGTCCGCGGTGCCTCGGATCCGGATGCACTGCTGCTGGCATTCCTGCAGAGCACCTACCGCGCGGCTGCCGAGGCGACCGGCTGGGATCGGGCACTCGAGTGCGCATTGGGAACAGCGGGCATACCACGCACGGTATAGTTGCCCCTTGAGCGGAGCACGGCCGGCGGAGGCCGCCTGTGCTGCGACCCTGGCGCAGAGGATCTATGAAGTTCACCATCGAAGTCATCGGCTGGACCGGCGCAGCACTCATCCTCGGCGCCTACGCCCTGCTGTCCGCGGGCAGGATGCGCTCGGACTCGGCCGCCTATCACCTCATGAACATCCTCGGTGCCGCAGGGTTCGTCATCAACAGCGGCTGGAACCACGCCTTCCCCTCGGCGGTCATGAACGTCGTGTGGATCGGCATCGGCGTCTATGCACTGGCGCAGCGGCGCAAGGCCCCCGTGGCTGCGACGTCCTGAGCGCCGCGCCGCACGCACCCTGCCTGCAAAGGCGGCCTGAGTGACCGAGTCCCTGGCGGAAATCCGCGCGGTCGGCTTCGACCTGGATGGCACGCTCATCGACACGCTGCCGGACCTCGGCACCGCCCTCAACGGCATGCTCGCCCGGCTGCATCACGCGCAGCTGAGCGAAGAGATGATCCGCACGCTGGTGGGCGACGGTGCCGAATCCCTCGTGGAGCGTGCGCTCGCCGCCGGCCGCAGGCCGCATGCGCCCGAGCCCTCGGTGCGCGAGGCACTGACGCTGTTCAAGGGCATGTATGCGCGGCGCTTGTTCAGCCGCAGCCGCATCTACCCGGAGGTGATCCCCACGCTGCGCACCCTTGCGGACGCCGGTCTGTCCTTGTGCTGTATCACCAACAAGGACGAGACCCTCGCGCAGCCGCTGATGCGCGAGGCCGCCCTCGAGGGCTATTTCGAGTTCACGATTGGCACGCGCACGCGCGAGGATCGCAAGCCCGGTCCTGCAATGCTGCTGCGGGCCTGCGGCCGCCTGGGCATCGAGCCGCCGCAGATGCTGTACGTGGGGGACTCCACCGTCGACCTTCAGGCGGCACGCGCCGCCGGCTGCCGCGCGGTCGCGGTCAGTTACGGTTATGACGGGCGCATTCGCTCAGGCGGCGGCGCACCCGAAGCACTCCTCGCCGGCTTCGACGAGGTGGCGAGGCTCGCTGGCCTCCTGCAGCCCGGACGTACGAGTCGTTCCTGATTGGCGACAGGGCGGACGGTGCGCGCCGCCGGGGCGCAGTTGTCCGGAAGTGTTATAAAGCGCTGGTAAAGACGGCAAATCCCGAGCACCCGGCCGGGCGATGTCTTAAGATTCGTCTCATCAATGCACCCGCGCCGGTCCATGCTCGGATCACGGGGAACGGCGCACTTCAGCGCGGCACGCGGCCGCCGCGAGCGCTGCGGTATTAAGTAACATCCTGGGGAATCCTTTCGCGCTGTTGACGGCGCGCACGTGACAAACGGAGCCTGCAATGAAACGGATTACATCCACTCGCCTCGCGGTCAGCCTGTTGACGGTCGCCGCGATCGTCGGCACTTCGGCCGCGACCTCTGCCGTGCACAGCCCCCACACGGCAGCGGCCCCCGTCCGGGGCGCACCGACCGCGCGGCTCGTGGCCTTCGGCGGCCGCAGCGCCGCACAGGTGCGCAGCGGCGTGGGTGGCAAGTTCGATGCCGCGCTCGCGGACCTGGCGCGCCATACCACCCTGATCCGTCAGGGCACCGCGCTTGCGGACCTGCGCGCGCTGAACCCCGCGGCCCATTTCATGGTGTCGCCCGAGACAGGCACCGCCTACGTGGCCGTGGATGCGGTGACACGCGGGGATCCGCAACAGCTCAAGGCGGCGCTGACCCGCCTGGGCATGCAGCATGCGACCGTGTACCTGAACGATGTCGGCGGATGGCTGCCGGTGGCCTCTCTCAATGATGCGGCGGCGCTGCCGCAGCTCACCTCGGTGCGCGCCGCGATGTGGCGGGCGCGGTCCGGGGCGGTCACCAGCCAGGGCGATATTGCCCAGGGCAGCGCGGCGGCGCGCACCAGCACCGGGCTGACCGGAACCGGGGTCACCGTCGGCATCCTCTCCGACAGCTACGACTGCTACGACGTCTACGCCCAGGCGGGGTCCGGCGTTCCCGCCAGCGGCGACAGTGGCTACGCCTCCAATGGCTTCACCGCCAGCGCGACGACCGATGTCTCGAGCGGTGACCTGCCCAGCGGCGTCAGCGTCCTCAAGGAGGGCGGTGCCGGCACGACCGCCGGGACCTGCCTGGGCTTCGCACCCTACTTCCTGCCCGACAGCGACGAGGGGCGCGCGATGCTGCAGATCGTGCACGACGTCGCGCCGGGCGCGGGCCTCGCCTTCCGCACCGCCTCGGTCAGCGAGGCTGACTTCGCGCAGGGCATCCACGACCTTGCCAACGCCGGCGCCATGGTGATCGCCGACGACGTGGGCTACTTCGACGAGCCGTTCTTCCAGGATGGCCTCGTGGCGCAGGCCGTCAACGCGGTGAACGCGCAGGGCGTCGCCTACTTCTCGGCCGCCGGCAACAGCGGCAGCAACGGCTACGACAACACTACCCCGTCGTTCCCGACCGCCTCGACCAGCCCGTCCGGGGAGATGCTGCTGAACTTCGATGCCACCGGCGCGACCACCGTGAACACGCTGGACGTCGTCGTACCGGCGCTGGTGCCGGGCGAATACCTGGCGGTGATCCTGCAGTGGGACGACCCCTTCGTGACCGGCGCGCCGACCAGCGGCGGCGCCACCAGCCGGATGGACCTGTGCCTCACGAGCGATCACAACGGCCTGGTATGGGGTCCGCAGAATCCCGACGCGCCCGACAGCGGCAACATCGGCAACCTCACCAACGGCACCCAGATCTGCACCGGAGCGAACAATACCGGCGTGGATCCGTACCAGATCCTGATCATCGGCTATCCGGCCAACGCCACCCCGAACCTGAACAACTGTCCGACGGGCTACACCGCGCACAGCTGCAGTACGCAGCAGACCATCAAGATCCAGGTGGGACACGTGGCCGGGCGCACCCCCACGCGCGTCAAGGTGGCCATCGACGACAACGGCGCCGGGGTCACCTACAGCGGCACGGTTGCGGCCACCGGGGGGACCTTGCAGGGCCACCCCTCGGCGAGCGGTGCGATGGCCGTGGGCGCGGCCTACTGGTACAACACCGTCAACTGCGGTGCCAACGCGAACTATCTCAACAGCTACTCGGCCACGGGCGGGGACCCGATCCTCTTCGACACGAACGGCGCGCCGCTGGCCACGCCGCAGATGCGCCAGAAGCCCGATATCGCAGGACCCGATGGCGGCAGCAACACCTTCCTGGGGTTCACCACCACCGACACCGATCCGAACTGCACCAACCAGGGGAACTACCCGCAGTTCTTCGGCACCTCGGCGGCCACCCCGCACGTCGCGGCCGTCGCCGCACTGATGCTGCAGAACAATCCGGCGCTCACGCCGGCGCAGATCTACTCGGCCATGCGCACCACGACCGCGGCGCTGAAGGACTCCAACAGCGCCGCCGTGTCCGGCTACGGGTTCATCCAGGCAGGTGCGGCGATCACGGCCGCCGGGTCCGGCGGCGGCGGGGCGGTCACCGTCAACCTCGGCCTGGCCCCGACGACGGTCAGCCTCGGAGCCTCATCGATGCTCACCTGGAGCAGCACCAACGCGACCAGCTGCACGACCTCGGGCAGCTGGCCGAACCCGGGGACCGTGGCCACCAGCGGCTCGCTGCAGGTCACCCCGTCCGCGGCCGGCAGCTATACGTACACCATCACCTGCGTCAACGGCGGCGGCGGCAGCAGCAGCAGTGCGCAGGAGAGCCAGACGCTCACCGTGACCAGCGGCGGCGGGGGTGGCGGGGGTGGCGGCGGTGGCGTGGTCGACCTGATCGCCCTGCTCGCGCTGTCGGCGGCGGCGGCCACGCGGCTGCGCCGTGTGCGCCGCTCGGTGCACTGAACCTAAGGGAATGGCGGCGGCGTTGAAGGCTACCCGGCTTTCAGCGCCGCCAGGCCCGCGAGCAGCGCCTCGCCGTTGGGCGAACCGAGCCCGGTGCAGGCATCCCAGCCGGGCCTCGCCGCGTACGCCCCGTTGTTGCCGCTGACGATGTCGCGGCACGCGCGCGTGCCGAGCTGGTACAGCGCCGCGTGCACGTCCCCCACCGGCCGGGCCAGTTTCTGGTTGCAGCGCGCCAGTAGCGCGGCCCACAGCGGCGCCACCGCGCTCGTGCCGCCGATCACCTGGGGCCGTCCGTCCACGAGGACCTGGTAGCCGGTCATCGGGTCCGCGTTGCCGGCGACATCGGGCACGCCGCGCCCGGCGCCGCCCGCGGGATTCTTCGGCACCCGGGCCGCCTGCTGCCAGCTCGGCTGCGCGAACTTGGCGCTCACCCCGCCCCCGGTCGCACCCTCCCCGGCGGCGCTCTCGTTCCAGACCACTTCCGCGCTGATCACGCCGTTGGCGGCGGTGAGGCGCGTGCCGCCGCAGGCCAGCGCATACGGGCTCGATGCGGGGAAATCCACGTGCGGCTGGCCGTCGGACTCACCGTCGCCGGAGCCGCTGTCGCCGCAGGCGACCGTGACGCTCACGCCGAGCGCCGCGGCGTCCTCGAGCGCGCTGCTCATCGCCGTGCGCGCCGAGTCGCTCCAGCTGTCTTCCGGGCCGCCCCAGCTGATCGAGATCACCCCGGGGCGGTGCGACGCATCGTGCGCGGCCTGCGAGATCGCCTCGTAGAAGCCCCGGTCGGTGTTGGGTGCGAAATACACGACGATGCTAGCCGCGGGGGCGAGCGCCCCGATGACCTCGATGTCCAGCATGACCTCCCCGTCGGCATCGCCGCCGGGCTCGTTCTTGCCGCCGGCAACGCTGACCGCGATGACGCTCGGCGGCCGCGTAAGTCCCAGGCCGCGGAAGTACTGCGTCAGGTCCTGCGCACGGAAACCGCCGCCGAGTTCGATGATGCCGACCGTCTGTCCCGCGCCATCGGTGCCCGCGGGAAAAGCGTACAGGGCGCCAAGCTGCGGCGGGGTATAGGTGATCGACGGGGTCGCGCGCGGCCTGCGGAAGTGAGTCTGCGCCACGGGCCGGGTGTCCAGCCCGAGCACGGCGATCGCCTCCGGCGGCAGCGCCCCCGGGTGCGTGCAGCCGACGTACGCCGGCGGGCCGTCGTTGCGGCCGTAGCTGCCGAGGCTGACGCCGAAGGCACGTTCCAGCTGCTGCGGCGTGCCGCGCAGGTGCAGGACCCGCCGCCCGGGATCTGCGCCGGTCTCGGACAGCCCGTGGCGATGGGCGAATTGCCGCAGCCGCTCCAGATCGCCGGGATCTGCCCCGCACTGGCGGGCGAAGTCCCCGCGCGTGAGCGCGGGCCGGGCAGGCCATGCGGGCATCGCCGGGCTGACCTGGTGCGCGCGCCGCAGCACCAGCGTGACATCCATCGGCGCGGTGCCGGTGTGCGGTCCCAGGTAATGCAGCTGCCGGCGCGGGGCGGGCGTGCCGGAAGCGGATGTGGGGTTCATGGTGACTCCTGTCAGCGCATGCGCGCGGTGCTGCCGTCCTTGTTCGCACGCGCGCCGGTCGAGTCCCGCCGCTGCGTGGCTTGCCTACCTGCTAGACTTCCCCTTCACTGGAACGAACCCTTGCGCCTACCCAAGTTGACAGCGCTGTGCGCCGCGGCACTGCTCAGGGCCGCCACCGCCAGCGGCGCCGACAGCGACGCTTCCTACGCCAACTTCGCCTTCGCCACCGAGCTGGGCTCGGGCATCTACGAGCTGCACGGCCATACGCTGCAAGTTTACCAGCTGACGCCGAACCACTCGCTGCGCGATACGCCCTACCCCGGCGCGCGCCCCGGCATCAAGCTGATCTTCCCGGTGACGGTGGGGTTCTTCAACTACAAGTCGAGCGACCTGCTGGAATTCCAGCTCCCCCGCAACGTCGGGGCCCTGAGCTTCGAGCCGGGTGTGCAACTGGATTTCTGGATCAAAGAGGACTGGCACGTCTACCCCTACGTCAAGGCCGGCGGCACCTACAGCTCCACCACGGCACTGAACGCGATCATCTACAGCATCGGCCTGCGCAGTGACCACCGCTTCAGCATCTTCGACGGCGCCGGCATGTGGCGCTCGGAGCTGCTGCGGGCGGGCGTGCACTACACGCACGAGTCGACCACCCTGTCCGACGGCACCACGGTGCCACTCCCGGACGATGCCTTCACCCGCTGGCGCAACGGCGTGGAGCTGCGCCACGTGGTCGGCGCGCCCTTCCACGACCGGCGGGCGGAAATCGGGGTGTACGGCATGATCGACATCTACTCCGACTCCCCCTCCGGCCCGGCGACCGGGATCAGCACGCGCACCCTGCAGTACGAGGCGGGCCTGATGTTCGGCACCAACCCCACCCCGCAGATCTGGGGCCTTCCCGTGCCCCGGATCGGCATTGGCTGGCGCGATGCCGGCAGCCTGAGCGGGTGGCGCATCGTCCTGGGCGACCCGTTCTAGGGCGCGGGGCATCCGGGCGGCCTGGGTCAACCGCAGTCGGCACGACGCGTTAACATGCAGGCCCGCGCATTCTCCGGCATGCGTGCCGCAGAGGTCCGCCCATGAGCCAGTCCGCCATCCGCACCCGCATCACCGCCTTGCTCGCCCTGCTGCTGTGTGGCTGCGCGCTCTCGGTGAAGTCCGACGTGAACCACGCCCTGATCAAGAGCGTCCATTGTGGCAGTTATGCCTGGGCAGGCTCGTTCCGCGGCTCGAGCCCCCTGCGCAACAGCATCGCCAACCCCCTGAACGAGGAGCGGCTGCGCACGGCGATCGCCGCCCACCTGTCCGCACCCGTACAGGCCCCGGGCAGCGAGGCCGACTGCCTGGTCGGCTACGGCATCGGTGAGAATTACATCGTGGACGGCGCGTGGCCCTACGGCTACGGCTGGGGTTACGGCTGGGGCTGGTACGGCCCGTACGTCTACCGCGAAGGGATCATTGCCATCGACCTGTACGATGCGAAGAGCCGCCAGCCGATGTGGCACGCCTCCGTCGACCAGAGCCTGAACGGGGTGGACGGCGGTGAGGCGGACAAGCGCATCAACGAGGCGGTCGCCGCCCTCTTCACAAAGTATCCCGGCTGAACTGACCGGATGATTCTTGTCCCGTCCGGCCCGGGCGGGGCAAGATCCGCGGGTGGACAACCCCATCGGCCTGGGCGTCATCTTCGTCAACGTGCTGTGCGACCAGCTCGGCCTGCCGCTGCCGGCCGTGCCCACCCTGGTGGTCGGCGGTGCGCTGGCCGCCGACGGCCGTCTCTCCGCCGCGGGCGTCTACGGGCTGGCGGTGTGCGCCTGCGTGTTGGCCGACAGCAGCTGGTACGTCGCCGGGCGGTTGTTCGGCAGCCGCGTGCTGAAGCTTTTGTGCCGCATCTCGCTCACCCCGGACACCTGCGTCAACGACACGCAGGGGAAGTTCGAGCGCTGGGGTTCCAAGCTGCTCATCTTCGCGAAGTTCATTCCTGGGCTGTCCCTGGTGGCTCCGCCGCTGGCGGGGGCGACCGGCATGGGGTCGGCGCGCTTCGTGTTCTTCAGCTGCCTGAGCGCGCTGCTATGGGTGGGCGCCGCCTTGCTCGGCGGCGTGCTGCTGCGCCGGCAGATCGAGCAGCTGCTGCCGCACGTGGCGGCCCTGGGCGGTGCGGCGCTCGCAGTCATCCTGGGGCTGCTGCTGTGCTACATCGCCTACAAGTGGTGGCAGCGCTGGCGCTTCTACACCGCGCTCAACATGGCGCGCATCAGCGTGGACGAGCTCTACGAGCACATGAAGTCCGGCGCCGCACCGGTGGTGCTCGACGTGCGCTCACCGACCGCCCAGTCGATGGAGCTGCGCCGCATCCCCGGTGCCTTGCATCTGCCGGTGCAGCAGGTCGGTGAGCAGATGGCCCGGCTGCCGCGCGACCGCGACATCATCCTGTACTGCACCTGCCCCAACGAGGCCTCCGCGGCGCAGGCCGCGCGGCTGCTGATGAGCCATGGGTTCCGGCGCGTGCGGCCCCTGTATGGCGGGCTGGACGCCTGGATCGCCGCCGGCTATGCCGTCGAGGAGATCCCGGCGCCCGCGGCGCTCGGGGCGGGCACGGTTTCCTGAAGTGCGCTAGTTGGGCTTCAGGCCGTAGACGTCCAGTTCGCCGGCCTTGGCGGTCGATCCTGAGGGGTCGCCGCGATTGTCCCCGCGCGTCCCGACGTACACCTTGCCGTTCGCCACCGTCGGCACCGTGAACTTCACCGCGTTCCCCGCCGCGTCCGAGCCGATGGTGGTGCTGTTCCACAGCGTCGTGCCCAGCGCAGCGGCCGAGAACGCGAACAGCTGGGCGGGCCCGCAGGCGCCTGACTGCGCCGTGCAGTAGGCGCTGGAGTTGATCGCCCAGACGATGCCATCGGTGCTCGCGCTGCTGGCGGAAATCGATGCCGTCGCCCCCGGGAAGCCGAACTTGAAGTTCGGGTCCGACTGCATGGCCAGCGTCGGACTGAACAGCTTCGCCGTCGGGTCGAACGTATACGCCAGCAGCGGCGTGTTCACCGGCGAGATGTACAGCGTATTGTTCCAGAAGGCGCCCGTGGAGAAGTTCGAGGCGCCGATGGTGATCGACTGGTAGGGCTGCCCGGTGCCGCCCAGGTTGTCGCCGTTCAGCACGTAGAGCGCGCCGTCCTTGCCAGCGCCGATGGCCAGGTGGGCCGGCGAGCCGGCGGCGAGGTTCAGCAGCAGCGCCGCACCGCCGGCGCCGAAGTCGCCGTCGTTGGTGGCCAGCGTGGAGGCATTCGCCGGCGTGAAGTAGGAATTCACGTTCATGTTGCCCGAGGCGGGGTTGAGCTGCAGGAACGAGTCCCCGTAGTCAAACGGGGGCGCACTCGTGGTCTGGGCGGTGCCGTTGCCGGTGATGACGTACAGGTTGCCGCTGGCATCGAAGGACGGCGCCCCGCCGCTCATCCAGATGCCCGCGCGACCGGCGTTCGGGGCGGTGTTGAATACCGCCACCTGCGCGAAGTTGCCGTTGCTGTAGGTGAAGCCCATCACCCAGCCGAACCAGGGATCGACGTCCTCGTGCGCCCCCCAGGCCGCCCAGATCTTGCCGCCCGACAGCGCCAGGCCGGCGCGCTGGTTCTGCATGCGGGGGCTGAAGCTCACCGTCCCGCCGAGGTTGTTGGAGAACGTTGCGGAGATGGTGAGCGGCGATCCGGCCGACTTCTCGGACCCGGTCGCAAGGTCGATGGCGTGCAGGCGCTGGTAGAACACGGTCTGGTCGGCGCTCACCGACTTGGAGATGACGTAGAGCGTGCTGGTCGCCGGGTCGATCACCGGCGTGCCGATGACCCCGACCTCGGGCGAGATGTCGCCGTAGCCCGCGCCGACGAGGTTGCCCGTGCCGGAGGGCCCCGCGGGCACGGTGGTCTCCGTGCCGCTGCCCCCGTGCGCCGCATCGATGAGGCTCACCGCCCACAGCAGGTTGCAGCTGGCGGCATCGGCGTCGAAGGCATACAGGCTGTCGTGCGCGGTGGCCACGAAGACGACGTTGTGGGGCGAACCGTTGACGGTCAGGTTCGCCACCCACAGCGGCTGGGCGTAGATGGCCCCGTCGACCGTGCACGAGAACAGCTTGCCGAACGTGCTGACGTTGACGCTGGCGGCGGTCAGGGCGAATTCGCGCGTGTTGGCACCCGTGCGGGCCAGGTCGTTGTGGTAGGTGTACACGCCGGCAAGGTCCGTCACGGCCACCGGGATCGAGGCGCTGCGGGTGGTGTCGGTGACGCTGGTCGCCGTGACGGTGTAGACACCGGCACTGCCCGGTGCGGTGAAGGTCACATTGGCGCCGTTCGTGCTGGCCGCAGGACTGAAGCTGCCGCCGGCCGGGCTGACGCTCCAGGTCACTCCGCCGGGATCATTGGTGACCGCGGACAGGGTCAGCGCCTGCGTCACGGTGAGCGCCGCGCGCCGCGGCGTCACGTCCACCGAAATGCCGGAAGGGTTGACGGTCAGCGTGTACGCGGCACTCACCTTCTGGACCGGCGATCCGGAATCGGAGGCGGTGACGGTCAGCGGCACCGCAGGACCCGAGGCGGTCGGGGTGCCCGAGATCAGGCCCGTGGCCGCATTCAGGTGCAGTCCGGCCGGCAGGGTGCCGGTCGTGACGGCCCAGCTGACCGCGCCGGTGCCGCCGGTGGCGGCGAGCGTGGTGTTGTAGGGGGTGCCGGTCTGCCCATCCGGCAGCAGCGTCGTGCTGATGAGCAGCGGCGGCGCGGAGATCGTCAGGGCGAGTCCGGCGGTCATTGCCGAGCCTGTCGGGCTCGAACTGTCGGTGACCTTGAACGCAAGCGGCGTGGCCTTGACGTTGCTGGTGGGCGTGCCCGTGATCATGCCCGCGGCGCCATCGAGCTGCAGGCCCGCAGGCAAGGTGCCACTGGTGAGCTGCCAGGTGTAGGGAGTGACGCCGCCCTTGGCGCTGAGCGCCGCGCTGTAGCTGGTACCGACCTGGCCGTCCGGCAGGTAGTTGGTGAGCACCAGGATCCCCGAAGGGATGACGTTCAGGGTGAGGTTGCCGCTGCTGCTCTGTGCCGGGTTGCCCGCGTCGTGCACCGTCACCGTCAGCGGCGCGGCCGTGATGGCGGTGGTCGGCGTACCGCTGATCGCGCCCGTCGAGCCATCCAGGGACAATCCCGGGGGCAAGGCGCCGCTGCTGATGCTCCAGCTATAGGGAAGTGTTCCGCCGGTGGCTGTCAGCGTCGAACTGTAGGCCGTGCCCACCTGGGCATCCGGCAGCGCCTCGGTCGCGACCGCCAGCACCGGTGGGGGCGGGGGTGGCGGGTCGGACCCGCCGCCGCCGCCACCGCCGCAGGCGGGAAGCCCGAGAATCATGCCAAGGAACAGCCATCGAGCGGCCACGGCACGGTGGCGCGCAAGTCTCGCTATCGCAGTCAACATGGGCCCGACGTGTTCCCCGTATTCCTTGTGGGATCCGCGCGCGGCCGCGCACGGATGATCCCTGCTGTAGCCAACTATCTTAGCGTGAGTTGGTACTCGTCGCCGCCGTCGCAGATCAACGACGTAGGAGACATAAGCGGCCTGACCTGAGTCCGCAAACGCGCGCGGGCGCACCGGGCCGACACCCAACAGCGCGAGGGCATAATCGCGCCCCGCGGCGCATGCACACGTTGTTACATCTGCCCGGCGGGGGTGTCGAGGACCGTCTGTCCCGGGAACATTTCGCGCACTTCTGCCACCACTGTCGCCGGCGGATCCTGCGCCGCGCCGACCTCGCGCCACAGCTGCTGGTAGAGGCGTGCCGCCGCGTTGTTCGCAGCGCCGGCCGGCAGCGGCGCCCGTCGCACGCTCATGCGCTCGATCTCGCTGCGATAGGGAACCTCCGTGGCGAGGATCTGCGGGAACTCTGCGCGCGCGGCGTCCATCAGCTCCCGGTGCAGGGCGCGACGAGCATCGACCATCGAAAAGAAGGGGAGCAGCCGCAGGTCCGTCCAGCCCTCCTCGGCCACGAACCGGTACAGCTCGCGCAGCATGCGCAGCGACAGCGGCGTCGGCACCAGCGGCACGATGACCACGTCGGCCGCGCGCAGCACGCTCTCCGAGAGCAGGGAGATGCCCGCCGGGCAGTCCAGGAACAAGGCGCCATACGTCTCGCGCAACGAACGGCTCATCTTCAGCAGCCGCTCGGCCGGGTGGCGCCGCTCGGCCAGCCGCACCGCGAAGTTGCGGTAGGAGAAGTCGGCGGGCAGCAGGTCCAGCCCGGCATGCGCGGTCGGCGCCACCAGCTCCGGCAGCTCGCGCTTGCCGGCCACCAGGCGCTTTGCACTGGCGCTCTCCTTGGGCTCCCCGTGCAGCAGGTAGGTCGCGCCCCCCTGGGAATCCAAATCCCACAGGAGCGTGCGCACACCGCCGGCCGCGCACAGGTAGGCGAGGTTCACCGCGGTGGTGGTCTTGCCGACGCCACCCTTGATATTGGTTACCGCGTAGATCCTCACCGCCGCAGCATAACCCCGGCGGCCGGCGGCGAGAACGGTGCGGCTAGGGGGCGATCCCGAAGGCAGACAGCAGGCGATTGCGGACCAGGACGCCCAGGTGTCCCACGAGCAGAAGTCCGGCCACAGCCAGCGAGCAGATGATCAATTCCATGACCGTGGATTCCATGTGGTTTGTCAGGGGCGCGCAGTCTACGCAGCGCGCATTGCTTTGATGTGAAGCACCGCACGTTCCGACACGGAATCACGCGAACACGACACGCGCCCTGCCCCGCCCGCCGCGCCTCCATCTTTCGGGAGAGGGCGGCGCGCCGCTCAGGCGATGGAGCCCGGCTTGCGCAGCATCTTGCCCAGGTCGGCGAGGTGCATGTCCTCTGCGGCGATCTGGGTGCGTGCGTACTCCTCCAGCATGACGTTGCGCCCTGCGACCAGCTCGAGAAGTTTGTGGTACTGCGCCACGCCCTCCTCCTCGTGCGCGAGGGCCTCGCGCAGGATCTCATCCACGTTGTGCTTGTGGGTCTCCAGCAGCGCACCGATCTTCAGGGAGGGGTGGCCGCCGAGCGCCGTGATGAGTTCGCCGGCGCGTACCGCGTGTGCCTGCGACTCGACCGCCTGGCTGCGCAGCCAGGCGACGATCGGGATGCGGTTGTGCCCGAACACCATGAAACTGTAGTGCAGGTACCGCACCAGCCCGGACAGCTCGAGCTCCAGGATGCGGTTGAGGATCTCGACGACCTGGGTCGACTCCGCCTTGCTCAGCTGTGAGGCCATTGACCTTCTCCTGCGTGCAACCGGGGTGCGGATGGTAAGCCCAGACGGGTGTATCGTACATCTTCACCTCCGGCACGAAGGGCAGTACATGGGCAGCTTCTACGACATTGCGGTGAAGAAGATCGACGGCACCCCGGACCTGCTCGGTGGCCTGCGCGGCAAGGTGACCCTGGCGGTCAACGTCGCCAGTCGCTGCGGCCTGACGCCGCAGTACGAAGGGCTCGAGGAGCTGCAACGTGATCTGGCCGACCAGAATTTCTCGGTCGTGGGCTTCCCCTGCAACCAGTTTGCGGGGCAGGAGCCCGGCAGTGCCGAGGAGATCGTCAGCTTCTGCCGCACCACCTACGGGGTGAGCTTCCCGCTGAGCGAGAAGCTCGACGTCAACGGCGACGGGCGCAGCGCGGTCTACCGGTTCCTGACGTCCGAGGCCAACGGCTTCCCGGGCGATATCACCTGGAATTTCGAAAAATTCCTCATCGGGCGCGACGGCAAGGTGCTGCACCGCTACCCGCCGGGCACGACGCCGCAGGACCGGGGACTGATGCAGGACATCGCCGAGGCGCTGTAAGCGCCGGCGAGACGCGAGATGGCGCAGTTCGAATTTGCCGTGCTGGGCGCGGGGGCGATGGGCTCGATCGTCGGCGGCCACCTGGCGCGTGCCGGTCATTCGGTGGCGATGCTGGCGCGTGGCTCGCGTGCGGCGCACCTCGAACGCCATGGCATCACGGTGCGCGGTCTGGCGGAATTCAACACCGCAGTGACCACGGTGCCGGACGCCTCGGAGTTTGCCGGAGCCGAGACGCTCATCGTCGCCACCAAGACCCCGGGGACCGCGCAGGCCCTGCAGGCGCTGGCGCAGGCGCGCTTCGGCGTCACCCTGTCCATCCAGAACGGCCCCCTCAAGAATGAGATCCTGGCGCAGACCTTCGGCCGCGAGCGCGTGCTCGGGGCACTCGCCGACACCAGCGGCGAGGTGCTGCCGGACGGGGCGGTGCTTTTCACCCGCAACGTGAACATCTTCGTCGGGGAACTGGGTGGCGGGGACAGCACGCGTGCCCGCCGGATCGCGACCGCCCTGGACAGCGCGGGGGTGCGCGCGGCAGCCACGCCGGAGATCCTGGTGCTGGAGTGGTCCAAGTTCTGCTCGTGGGTCGGGCTCATGGCACTGTCGGTCAGCACCCGCGCCGTGACCTGGAAATTCCTCGCCGACCCGGATTCCGCGCTGCTGCTGGTGCGCCTCGTGCGCGAGATGGGCCAGCTCGCGCGCGCGCTGGAGATCCCGGTCAGTGACCGGGCGATCCTGCCCACGGCCAGCATCTGCGCGGGCAGCGAGGCCGAGGCGGTCGCCATCGTCACCGCCGCCGGCGCGCAATATCGTCTGAACGCGCCGGCACACCGGATGTCGTCGTTGCAGGACATCGAGGCCGGTCGGCCGCTCGAGGTGAACGAGACCCTGGGCTACGCCTGCAGCAAGGCTCGCGAGCTGCGACTCGAGCTGCCCCTGCTGGAGAACTTCACGCGCCTGATCGCCGCCACCGACCGCGCGCGCCGCGATGCGGTCGCCCTCGTTCCCGGCTAGCCACCGCCCGCCAGGCCCCGATACTCGAGCAGCGGACCGATCCTGGGATCGCCGCCGTAGAAGTTGCGGAACAGCACCTGCGGGTCCTCGCTGCGCCCGCGTGACAGCACACGCGTACGCAGGGCCTGCCCGTTCGCCCGCGTCAGGCCGCCATGCGCGTGGAACCACTCCCCGGTGTCGCGCGCCAGCACCTCGCTCCACAGGTAGGCGTAATAGCCGGCCGAGTAGTCGTTCGAGAAGATGTGGGAAAAGTAACTCGAGTGATATCGGGGCGGCACCGGCGCATAGTCGAGTCCGCTCCTGTGCAGGGCCGACCTCTCGAACTCGGCAACGCCCGGTCCCGGAGGCGACTCGGCGGCGCCGAGCGCATGCCAGGACTGGTCCAGCTGCGCCGCGGCCAGGTACTCGGTCGTTGCGTAACCCTGGTTGAAGTGCTGTGCCTCGAGCACCTTGGCCAGCAGGGCCGCGGGCATCGGCTCGCCGCTCTGGTAATGGTGCGCATAGTGGGCGACCACCGCCGGCTCGCGGGCCCACATCTCGTTGTATTGCGAGGGATACTCGACGAAGTCACGCGGCACCTGCGTGCCGGAGAGCTTCGGGTACTGCACGTCCGAGAGCATGGCGTGCAACGCATGGCCGAACTCGTGGAACATCGTCGTCACTTCCTCGAAGGTCAGCAACACCGGCTGGCCGGGCGGCGGCTTGGCGATGTTCAGGTGATTCGCCACCACCGGCTTGCGCCCGAGCAGACGCGACTGCAGCACGTACGAGGCCATCCATGCGCCGCCCTGCTTGTTGTCGCGCGCAAAGTAGTCCGCCAGAAACAAGGCCAGTGGCGCGCCATCCGTGTCGCGGACCTCGAATACGCGCACGTCCGGCTGGTATACCGGCAGATCATGTCGCTCCGTGAATGTGATGCCGTAGAGCTGGGTCGCCGCGTAGAACACGCCATCGCGCAATACACGATCGAGCTCGAGGTACGGAGCCACGGCGGTCTGGTCGAAGCTGTAGCGCTGCGCGCGCACCTGCTCGGCGTAGAAGAGCCAGTCCCATGGCTCCGGGGCAAAGGTGGGAGTCCCGGCCGCTTTCGCCTGCGCGTCGATGAGGGCCTGAATGTCGGTCGCTTCCGCGCGGGCCCGTGCCAGAGCCGCCGGCGCCACCTGGCTGATCATCGCCTGCACGGCCTGCGCAGTGCCGGCCGACTCGTCCGCCAGCTGGTAGGCGGCATGGTCCGGATAGCCGAGGAGCGCCGCACGCTCGGCGCGCAGCCTCACCAGCTGCGCGATGACGTCGCTGTTGTCCGTGGCACCGCCCGTGCCGCGGTTGACCGAGGCTCTGTAGATGCGCTCGCGCAGCGCGCGGTTGTTGAGGTGGGCCAGAACCGGCTGGTTGGTCGTATTCTGCAGCGCGATCACCCACTTACCTTCCAGGCCGCGGGCAGCCGCGGCCTGCCGCGCTGCCCCGATCTGCGTCGCGGAGAGTCCATCCAGTTCCGCCACGCTGTCCACGACCACGGCGGCATCGGCCGTGGCCCTGAGCACGTTCTGCTTGAAGCGCGTGCGCAGCCGCGACATCTGTGCGTTCAGCTCGCGCAGCTGCACCTTCTGCGCCCCAGTCAATCGAGCGCCGTCGCGCACCATCTCGGTGTGGTAGCGCTCCAGCAGCTGCAGCTGCTCGGGTCCCAGGTGCAGTGAGGCACGCTTGCCGTACAGTGCGTCCACTCGCGCCCACAGCGCGGGGTCCAGCTGGACGGCGTCGGCATGCGCCGCCAGCCGGGGGGCCAGCTCGGTATCCAAGGCCTGCATCACGGGGTTCGTGTTGCACGCGTTCAGCCGTCCGAACACTGCCTCCACCCTGTGCAGCAGCTGGCCTGAGCGTTCCAGCGCGACGATCGTGTTCTCGAACGTGGGCGCATGCGGATCGTGCGCGATGGCGGCGACCTCACGCATCTGCTCGGCCATGCCCGCCTCGTACGCAGGCAGGTAGTCGGCATCGTGGATCCGATCAAACGGCGGCAGCTCGAAGGCCAGCGTGCTGGCACGGGCAAAGGGGTTGTCGGCCATGGATGACCTCGCGGGGTTAAGGGCCGGCTGGGCGCCGGCGGCCAGGCGGGTGGCCGACAGCAACGCGATGCAGGTCGCCAAGGTGGTGTATCTCACGCGCAGCTCCGCTTCCTGTCGCCGCGGTGTCCGCACGTTGGGTCGCAGCCGCCCGCAATGTTATCCTTGCGTTCCATCCGTTGCGTGCCAAAAACGGCCGCAGTCACGTTCCAGCGCCCCGGGCAGTCACCGGCGCTCCAACCGGCTTTACAAGGATCACATGAGCATCGAGCAGGACCAGGTCGTCAGCATCCACTACACCCTCAAGAACGATGCGGGCGAAGTGCTCGACAGCTCTGCGGAGGGCGAGCCACTGACCTATCTGCACGGCCACGGCAACCTGATCACCGGCCTCGAGCGTGAACTCACCGGCAAGAATCCCGGCGACAAGCTGCAGGTGAAGATCCCCCCGGCCGACGGCTACGGCGAGTACGACAAGGCACTGATCCAGAAGGTGCCGCGGCGCGCGCTCAAGGGAATTCCCAAGATCACGGTCGGCATGCGCCTGCAGGCGCAGACCCAGGGAGGCGTGCGCGCGGTCACCGTGAGCCACGTGTCGGGCGACATGGTAACCCTCGACGGCAACCACCCACTGGCCGGGCAGCACCTCAACTTCGAGGTCGAGGTCGCCGAGGTGCGTCCAGCCACGGCCGAGGAACTCTCGCACGGGCATGTACACGGTCCGGGCGGCCACCATCACTAAGGGGCATCGTCCTCGGCCAGCCTGAGGAACTCGGCGCGCGCCGCGTCGACCCTGGCGAGGTACTCACGCGGGTCATGATCCCCGCACCGCTGTCCGGCGCTGAACTGGAAGCCGCGGTGCGCGTAGGCCGCCGCGGCCCCCGCGCCACACAGGTGCACCACCGCCGCCAGGTGCCGTACCTGCATCGGGGTGTGGCGACCGGCATGCGCGAGGATCGCCGACACCTTCAGTTCCAGGTACGCCGCAGTCAGCTCCACCGCATCCGCCGGAACGATGCGCAGATACAGCCGGTTGAACCAGCAGGAGTGCCAGTCATCCCAAGGCCCGGCGTGCACCAGCTGGTGGTGGTGGATGCAGTAGGGGCTGGCCTCGGCGAAGGTGGAGTCGGTGATCTGGTACATCCCGACCGCGCTCGAGGCGGGTCGGTAGATATCGAGCAGGTGCGCCGACCAGGACCAGCGCCAGTACGTGCGCACCAGGGGGTTCCCCGAGCCCTCCACCTGTGCCAGCGCGGCCAGCAGCGGCGCATCGATGAGCTCGGTCGAGTTGCGCCTGAACAGCGGGCCATACGCGCGCCAGGTCGCGGCGGGCGTCTTGTAAAGCACCCCGCTCAGCGGGAAGAACAGCTCCGTCGGCTTGCGCACGACCTGGTACGCGAGATCTGCCGCGGCGACCGCAATCAGCGCCACGAGCCCGTACAGTACCAGGCTCGCCGCCATCGGCGCCTTCGTGCGCGTGCCGCGCCCGCGCCGCGGCTGGACGCGGGCGCGCGGGCGGGCGCGCCGGGTGGCACCGCGGCGCTGCCGTGCCATTATTCGTTCCTCTCTGACGTCACCACCGCTACTGCACTACCATGCATGTCGGGAAACGGAGAAGGATAAATGGGCGTGCCGGGCGATGCAGTCGAGGTCGAGACAGGTCGTGCACCCACCGGCTGCGTCATCTGGCTGCACGGCCTGGGTGCGGACGGCCATGACTTTGAGCCGATCGTGCCGGAGCTGGTGCGTCCGGACGAGCGGGCGCTGCGCTTCGTATTCCCGCACGCGCCCGTGCGACCGGTGACGCTCAACGGCGGATATCGGATGCGTGCCTGGTACGACATCGCCGCGCTCGATCGGCGGACGGCGGAGGATGAAACCGGCATACGCGCCTCACAGGAAGCCATCGGCGCTCTGATCCGGCGCGAAAACGAGCGCGGCGTCCCCACCGGCCGCATCGTGCTGGCCGGGTTCTCGCAGGGGGGCGCCATGGCGCTGTACGCCGGACCCCGCTATCCGGAAAAGCTCGCCGGGATCATGGGCCTGTCTTGTTACCTGCTGCTGGGCGGACAGCGCCTCGCCGCGGAGCGCAGCGCCGCCAACCAGGCGACGCCGATCTTCCTGGGTCACGGCAACCAGGATCCGGTGGTCGCCCCGCAGCTCGGCGAAGACGCGAAGCGGCAGCTGCAGGCGGCCGGGTATGCGGTGGAGTGGCATACCTACAGCATGCCTCACTCGGTGAACCCGCCAGAAGTCGCCGACATCGCCGCGTGGCTGCGGCGCGTGCTGTAGGGCAGCGCCCGTACCGCACCTCAGTCGGTCCGCTCAGCGCACCTGCTGCGGACCCACCGCCGGGTCGAGCTTGCCTGGCAGGACCCGGCAGCCATCAATCACAGCTTCGATGCGAGGCTGCTGACGGCCGGCGTCATCTGCGCGCTCTGCGGGTACGCGGCTGCTGCCCAAAAGAGAGACGGCAAGCGCCGTCGCTTGCCGTCTCGTTCATCGGGATACCCTCAATGACCGTGGTTCTGGTGCGTGTTGCCGGCCTGGCCGACCTGCATCGGGGGACGCGACGGGCCGTTCGGCATCGCAGGCCTCGGGGCATTGACCGGGTGAGCGGGCGCCGTCTGCGGAGCGCGGCTGACGGAGTACTGCGGAGGCCTCGGCTGATACACCGGCGCCGGGCGCTCATACTGGGGCTGCGGCGCCCGTACCTGCAGCGGTTGCACCGCCGTCTGCCCGCGATAGACAGGCGGGGTGTTCACCGGCCCGGCCTGCACCGGGCGCTGGCTGCGATACTGCGGCGCATTCACCTGGCTGGCCTGCACCGGCCGCTCCGCGCGGAACTGTGGCGCGTTCGCCTGGCGTGAAGGTACCGGGCGCTCAGGGCGGTACTGCGCGCTCACCTGCCCTTGCGGTACAGCACGATCGTTGCGGTACTGGAAGCCATTCCCGCGCTCGGCCTGCATCGGACGATCCCCGTACTGTGCCGATGTCTGCAGCAGGCGCGGCGAGGGGGCGCCTCGTGCCGCAACGACCTCACGTGCATTGAAGGCTGCCGGCCGCGGCGTGGCAGCGATCGGCGGCCGGCCGTGGTTAACGGAGGCACGCAGCGAGTCATCGCGGCGGGCGAAGCTTTCCTGCTCGCGCTGCAGGCTGCTCGGCCCGATGTGGCGCTCGTGGGCGGCCAGCAGATCGGTCCTGGTCGGCCGCGCCATCACGCCACCCACGCCACCATTGAAGCTCGTGTGGTTGATCGAGACGTTGTTCACCACGGTGCGGTTGTACACGTTGGTGACGTACACGTTGTTGACGTTGTTGACCGCGCGGTTGTAACAAAAGTCACCGCCGCGCCAGTAACCGCCCTCGTACCCGACACCGGTGTAGCCGAAGCCGTAGTTGATGCCGCCGTAGAAGCCGACGTGAGGGCCCCAGTAGCCGGCGTGCCAGACATACACGCCATCGCCCCAGCCCCAGAATCCGGGCGTCCAGAGATAGCCTGTCACGGGCGCCAGGGCCCAGGTGCCGGGCACCCAGTAGTAGTCGTATCCGTTCCAGCCCCAGTAGCCGGGCACCCACAGGTAGCCCGGCCCCGGAAGGGGCGGCTGCTCATACACGGGCAGCGGCGGCGGCGCGAAGCTCACCGAAAGGCCGAACTCGATGCCGGCGTTGGCGGTGACCGGAAGGACCGGCAGCGCCGCGAGGGCCAGAGCGGGAATCAGGCTTCTGATGATGTTGCGCATACGTGGGACCTCCATGGCCTACACGTTGAGCGCAGCGCACTGAACGGATGCTGAACTTCGCAGCAGCGCTATATATTGATTAAAATCCTATACTTACAAGAATTCACGCCCGGCGGCCGCGACCTCAGAACCAGCTGTAATTGAAGCTGATGCTGATGCGCTCGCCCGCGGAGGCCTGCGGTGCCACCTCGTGGCGCAGCCAGCTTTCAAAGAGCAGCAGTTGCCCGGCCTGCGCCGGCAGGGTGACCCAGGGTTGATTGGAGCGGCTCGCGCGGCTCGAGCGCGGCGGCGCAGCCATGAAGCGCTCCAGGCGCGGATCCTCGAACTTCAGGCCCGGCGCACCGCGCGGCACGGCAACATAGTACGTTCCGCTGATGCTGGAGAGCGGGTGCAGGTGCAGGCTGTGTGCGGCGCCCTGGCCCATGATGTTCACCCAGCAGTCGGTCATCGCCAGGTTGCGCCCGTCCAGGTCGAACTCAAGTTCACGGGCGAACTTCCCCACGTGGCGGTCCAGAATGCGCTCGAGCGCCGCGAAGCTCGGCGACAAGCGGTGCATGCGGTGGGCAGAGCCGTAGGAGGTGTACCCGCCCGGATAGTTGCGCCGGGACCAGCGTCTCCCGGCCAGATCGTCCTCGCGCATCTGCCGGCACTCGCGCTGCAGCCGTGCGTTCAGGCCACGCCAGCCCGCATGGGAGAGTCGCGCCTCGTAGATGCGGGTAGGGAAAAGTAGCTGCACGGCCATAGGTCGTGGCGAAGTATGCGGGTGGCGGCGGAAGTGGTCTATCATCCACGCCCTTCCCTCGCAGCCCTTCACGAGTGCGTGCCATGGCAGTCTCCAAGCTCCCGAATGAGATCTCCGATGCGATCCTCCCCGCGGGAGCCGCCGGAATAGTTCCGCATTGGATCGGCGGGCGCACCGTCACCGGCAAGGGCTCACGGCTCCCGGTCTTCGATCCGGCCACCGGTGCGGTCATGCGCGAGGTGGCCATGGCAACCGCCGCGGACGTCGAGGCCGCAGTGGCCAGCGCGCGCGCCGCCCTGCCGGGTTGGTCGCAGACCCCGCCGGTGCGCCGCGCGCGCGTGTTGAACAACTTCCTCGGCCTGCTGAATGCGGAGCGCGACGCTCTCGCCGCGCTGATCACCAGCGAGCACGGCAAGGTGTTCAGCGACGCGCAGGGCGAGGTCACTCGCGGCATCGAGATCGTCGAGTTCGCCTGCGGAATCGCCCAGTTGCTCAAGGGCGACTTCACCGACCAGGTGTCCACCGGCATCGACAACTGG
Source organism: Pseudomonadota bacterium (assembly GCA_018240525.1). Taxonomy (GTDB): domain Bacteria; phylum Pseudomonadota; class Gammaproteobacteria; order Steroidobacterales; family Steroidobacteraceae; genus 13-2-20CM-66-19. The sequence continues at coordinate 197,707 of JAFEFN010000007.1, read as the reverse complement.
ACGCTCCGCCAGCCGCTGGGCGTGGTTGCCGGCATCACACCCTTCAATTTCCCGTGCATGGTGCCGTGCTGGATGTTCCCGCTGGCCATCGCCTGCGGCAACACTTTCGTGCTCAAGCCCAGCGAACGCGACCCTTCCGCGGCGGTCTACATGGCACGGCTGCTGGATCGGGCCGGGTTGCCGGCAGGGGTGTTCAACGTGCTGCAGGGAGACAAGCTCGCCGTCGATGGCCTGCTCGATCACCCCGAGGTCCGTGCCCTCAGCTTCGTCGGCTCGACCCCGATTGCGCACTACATCTACCAGCGCGGCGCGCAGCACGGCAAGCGCGTGCAGGCACTCGGCGGTGCCAAGAACCACATGGTCGTCATGCCCGATGCCGATATCGAACAGGCCGTCGATGCCCTGATCGGCGCCGCCTACGGCTCGGCCGGCGAGCGCTGCATGGCGATCTCGGTCGCCGTGCTGGTCGGGGATACCGCGGAGCGCATGCTGCCGCTGCTGGCCGAGCGCGCCCGGAAACTGCGTACCGGCAATGGCATGCAGGCCGAGAGCGAGATGGGGCCGGTCATCACCGCGCAGGCCCTGGAGCGCATTCGCGGCTACATCGAGGACGGCGTCGCCAGCGGCGCGAAGCTGCTGGTCGACGGTCGCCTGCACCCCAAGGGCGGCGCGCCCTTCACGGTACCGGGGCACGAGGGTGGCTTCTTCATCGGTGCGACGCTGTTCGACCAGGTGACCCCGCAGATGCGCATTTACCGCGAGGAGATCTTCGGCCCGGTGCTCTCGTGCGTGCGCGTGCCGGACTTTGCCGCGGCGGTCGAGCTGGTGAACGCACACCCGATGGCCAACGGCGTGGCCTGTTACACGCGCGACGGCCACATTGCCCGCGAGTTCGGGCGGCGCATCGAGGTCGGCATGGTCGGCATCAACGTGCCGATCCCGGTGCCCATGGCCTGGCACGGCTTCGGGGGATGGAAGGGCAGCCTGTTCGGCGACACGCACGCCTACGGCGAGGAAGGCGTGCGGTTCTACACGCGGCAGAAGTCCATCATGCAGCGCTGGCCGGAAAGCACCCCCAAGGGCGCCGAGTTCGCGATGCCCACTTCCAAGTAACTATCCGCAATGAGGTAACTGAGCATGCTGCGACGGATGCGCGTAATTTTCCTGTGCGGTGCACTCGCCCTGAGTGCCCCGGTATTCGCCATTGACCTGCTGGGCTTCTACGCCGGCGCCGGGGTCGGCCGCTCCGCACTGGTCCAGGACTACTACCAGATCGACAGCCACGCAACCGCCTGGAAGGTGCTGGCCGGCTGGCGGCCCCTCAGCATCCTCGGCGTCGAGGCGGAGTACACCGACCTCGGAAGCAAGGGCGTCGACACCTTCGCGGGCACCGCGCACGTGGACACCAAGGCCAACGCAACCGCGGTGTACGCGGTGGGCTACCTGCCCATGCCGTTTATCGACATCTACGCCAAGCTCGGTGCCGCGCGCGTCAAGGCCGATACCACCGAATACAACCTCTGTGGCGGTGCCCCGGGGTGCAACGAGTCCGCGCTGAACACGAACAACGACCGCACCGGCGTCGCCTGGGGGGCGGGCCTGCAATACAAGTGGGAGCACTTCGCCGCGCGCCTGGATTACGAGCGCTTCGACGGCCCCCAGGGGGACCCGTCGGTGCTGGCCCTGGAAGCCACCCTCAACTTCTGAGCGCGTCGGAAGCTGCGCCCGCGCCGCCCTCGCGCGCGGGCAACTCCCCTCCGTGGCCAGCGGCGAGTACCGTCCTCAGGCGCTGCTGGTCCAGCTCGCCGCACCACCGGGCGACCACGATCGTCGCCACGCCGTTGCCGACGAGGTTGGTCAGTGCGCGCGCCTCTGACATGAAGCGATCCACACCGAGTATGAGCGCCACCCCCGCCACGGGCACGTGCCCGACCGCCGACAGGGACGCCGCGAGCACGATGAAGCCGCTGCCGGTCACGGCGGCCGCGCCCTTGGAAGTCAGCAGCAGTACCGCCAGGAGGGTCAGCTGGTGACCCAGGGTGAGTGGGGTATTGGTGGCCTGTGCGATGAAGATCGCCGCCATCGTCAGGTAGATGGCGGTGCCATCGAGGTTGAAGGAATATCCCGCCGGGATGACCAGGCCGACGATCGGCTTGCGCACCCCCAGGTCCTGCAGCTTGCCCAGCATGCGCGGCAGCACCGACTCTGAGGAGGAAGTACCCAGGACGATGAACAGCTCCTCGCGGATGTAGCGGATGAAGGCGAGGATCGAGAAGCCGTGCAGCCGCGCGATCAGACCGAGCACGCACAGCACGAACAGGATGCAGGTCAGGTAGAAGCAGCCCATCAGCTGCGCCAGTCCGAGCAGTGACTTCGTCCCGTACTTGCCCACCGTGAAGGCCATCGCCCCCAGCGCGCCCAGCGGCGCCAGACGCATGACGTAGCCGACGATGACGAACAGCACCTGGCCGAAGCGCTCCACCAGGCCGTAGACCGGGTTGTCGCGGCCGCCGACGGCGTGCAGCGCGAAGCCGAACAATACCGCCAGCAGCAGCACCTGCAGCACGTCGCCGTTGGCGAAGGCGCCGAAGAAGGTCGCCGGGATGATGTTGAGGATGAACTCGGTCACTCCCGGCATCGCCTGAGGGTCGACGTACTGGCGGATGGAATTGGTATCGAGCGCGGCCGGATCCGCGTTGATACCGGCCCCCGGCTTGACCAAATTCACCACCACCAGGCCGATGACCAGGGCCACCGTACTCAGCACCTCGAAGTACAGCAACGCCAGGCCGCCGGCCTTGCCAACGTCACGCAGCTTCGCCATGCCCGCGATGCCTGCGACGACGGTGCAGAAGATGATCGGGGCGATCAGCAGCCGGATGAGCTTGATGAAGCCGTCGCCCAGGGGCTTGAGCTTCTGCGCGAACTCCGGCCAGCAGGCCCCGAGCAGGATGCCCAGGGCGATGGCGACCAGAACCTGGAAATACAGCGTGCGCCAGATGGCGGTGCGGCGCATTGCGGCCCCCTCGTCGTGGCCGCTGCAGCGGCCTTCCGTGCCGCCAAGCCTACCGCGTCGCGGGCACGCCTGCGCGTGCCCGCGACCGGAAGGGGGCTAGGAGACCTTCTCGAACTGCTGCTCCTCGGTGCTGCCGGTGAGGGCGGTGATCGAGGAGGTGCCACCGGCGACGGTCTGGGTGACCGCGTCGAAGTAGCCGGCGCCGACCTCGCGCTGGTGCTTGGTGGCGGTGTAGCCGCTGGATTCGGCCGCAAACTCCGCCTGCTGCAGGCTCACGTAGGCGCTCATCTGCTGCGCCTTGTAGCCCCGCGCCAGCTCGAACATCGAGTAGTTCAGCGCATGGAACCCGGCGAGGGTGATGAACTGGAACTTGTAGCCCATGGCACCCAGCTCCTTCTGGAACCGGGCGATCTGTCCGTCATCGAGCTTGCGCTTCCAGTTGAACGAGGGCGAGCAGTTGTAGGCCAGCAGCTTGCCGGGGAACTTGGCGTGGATGCCCTCGGCGAACTCGCGCGCCTCCTCGAGATCCGGCTTGGCCGTCTCGCACCACACCAGGTCGGCGTAAGGCGCATAGGCCAGCCCGCGGGCGATGGCCTGCTTCAGCCCGGCCTTGACGTAGAAGAAGCCCTCGGAGGTGCGCCCCTTCGCCGCGTCGATGAAGGCACGGTCGCGCTCGTCGACGTCCGAGGTCAGAAGGTTGGCGCCCTCCGCATCGGTGCGCGCCACGAGGATCGTGGGCACGTTGCACACGTCCGCGGCCAGGCGGGCGGCCACGAGCTTGGAAATCGCCTCCTGCGTGCTCACCAGCACCTTGCCACCCATGTGGCCGCACTTCTTGGCCGAAGAGAGCTGGTCTTCGAAATGCACGCCGGCGGCGCCCGCCTCGATCATCTGCTTCATCAGCTCGAAGGCATTGAGCACGCCGCCAAAGCCGGCCTCGGCGTCCGCCACGATGGGCTTGAGCCAGTCGATGCTGTCGTCCCCCTCGGCATGGTGGATCTCGTCGGCGCGGCGCAGCGTGTTGTTGATGCGACGCACGACCGCGGGCACCGAGTCCGCCGGGTAGAGCGACTGGTCCGGGTACATCTGCCCGGACAGGTTGGCATCGCCCGCGACCTGCCAGCCGGAGAGGTAGATGGCGTCCAGTCCCGCCTTGACCTGCTGCATGGCCTGGTTGCCGGTCAGTGCCCCCAGTGCGTTCACGAACGGCTTCTCGTTGATGTAGCGCCACAGCTTCTCGGCCGTGAGGCGCGCGATCGAGTGCTCCACGGGCACGGTGCCGCGCAGGCGCACCACGTCGGCGGCGTCGTAACCGCGCTGCACGCCGCGCCAGCGCGGGCTCTCGTTCCAGCTGCGGCGCAGCTCATCGGCCGTGGGAAGGGATTTGACTGTCATGGATCTCGCCTCTTGTCGAAACTCGTAAGGATCAGCTCAGCAGCTCGTAGGCCGGGAGCGTCAGGAACTCATCGAAGGTGTCGCTCTTGGTCATCTGCTCGAACAGACGCGCGGCGCTGGGAAACACGCCCTCGGTGAGGCGGGCGGCGCCGACCTCGGCATGGATGCGATCGAGCTCGGCCATCATCAGCCGGTCGAAGCGCGCGAGCGTGACCGGCTGGCCATCCTCGGTGCGCGCGCCGTGGTGTAGCCACTGCCACAGCTGTGCGCGGCAGATCTCGGCGGTGGCCGCATCCTCCATCAGGTGGTACAGCGGCACGCAGCCGTTGCCGCGCAGCCACGCCTCCAGGTACTGCACGCCCACCCGGATGCAGGCGCGCAGGCCGCCTTCGGTGATCTGTCCGGGCGGCAGCTGCACCAGGTCCGCGGCGCTGACGTTGACGTCCGCGCGGGCCACGTCGAGCTGGTTAGGCCGGCCCTGGAGCACCGAGTCGAATGCCTCCATGGCGATCGGCGCCAGGCCGGGGTGCGCGACCCAGGTGCCGTCATGCCCGGCGCGGGCCTCGCGCAGCTTGTCGGCGCGCACCCGGGCCATCGCGGCCTCGTTGGCCGCCGGGTCATCCCGGATCGGGATCTGCGCGGCCATGCCGCCCATGGCATGGGCGCCGCGGCGGTGGCAGGTCTTGATCAGCAGCTCCACGTAGGACTTCAGAAAGTGCTTGTCCATCGTCACCGAGGCCCGGTCGGGCATGACGAAGTCCGCACGGTTCCGGAACTTCTTGATGAAGCTGAAGATGTAATCCCAGCGGCCGCAGTTCAGTCCGGCCGAGTGCTCCCGCAGCTCGTAGAGGATCTCATCCATCTCGAACGCGGCGAGGATGGTCTCGATCAGCACGGTGGCCTTGATCGTTCCCCGCGGAATGCCGAGCGCCTCCTGGGAGGCCACGAACACCTCGTTCCACAGCCGCGCCTCGAGGTGGCTCTCCATCTTCGGCAGGTAGAAGTAGGGCCCGGTGCCCGCCTTGGCCAGCGCCTGGTGGTTGTTGGCGATGAACAGCGCGAAATCGAACAGCGCAGCGGAGACCATCTCACCGTTGATGCGCACGTGCTTCTCGGGCAGGTGCCAGCCGCGTGGCCGCACGATGAGGGTCGCCGTGCGCTCGTTGAGGCGGTACAGCCTGCCGGTGACAGGATCCTCGAAGCTGATGGTGCGGCGGATGGCATCGGCCAGGTTCAGCTGGCCGCGCAGGACGTTCTCCCAGGTCGGCGACAGCGAATCCTCGAAGTCGGCCATGAACGCCTTCACCGGGGCGTTGAGGGCATTGATGATCATCTTGCGCTCGACCGGACCGGTGATCTCCACGCGGCGGTCGAGCAGGTCCCTGGGGACCGGGGCGATGCGCCAGTCGCCGGCGCGCACCGCGGCGGTGGCAGGCAGGAAGTCCGGCAGCTCGCCAGCGTCCAGGCGCTGCTGGCGCCGGGCGCGGGCCTGCAGCAGCTCGAGGCGGCGGGGGTTGAAGCGGCGGTGCAGGCTGGCCAGCAGTTGCAGGGCCAGCGGGGTCAGGACCTCCTCCGAGCGCTCGATGCGCCCGCCGGTGATCTCGACCTTCGGCTCCGAAGCGTCGCGGGCGTGCACCCGGCCATGTTCGGCGGCGTTCATGCCGGGGATATTAAGGCCGATGGCACGGAAATTTGACTATAGAAACTTAACACTGTTAATTTCACACGATCCGCCAGGCAGGGGCTCGAGTGATGCAGGAACTGATGCGCAAGGGGCACTTCCTCGGGGCCAAGCTGCGTGCCCTGCGCAAGCGCAACGGGCTGACGCTCGAGGAACTCTCGGTGCGCTGCATCCAGCGCGACACCGAACGCGCCCCCTCGGTCTCCTACCTGAGCATGATCGAGAGCGGCAAGCGCACGCCCTCCCCCGAGCTGCTGGAACTGCTGGCCGCAGTGTTCCAGCGGCCCGTCACCTGGTTCCTGGACGAATCCGCCGACCTTGCGCTGCAGCCCGCGCCACCGGGCAGCGCGACCACCCGGGTGCCGCTCGAGCCCGCGTTCCTGTTTTCCAAGAACCTCCTGCAGGCGGCCATCCCCGAGCTGCTGGTGCAGACCGGCACCACCGGGCGCCAGTTCGCCCACCTGCTCATCCGCTCGCACCAGGAGATGTCGCGCAACGACTTCCCGGACCTCGAGCGCGCTGCCGACGGCATCAGCGAGCGGCGCTTCCCGCTGTCGGTGGACGATCTGATGCGGCTGTGCAAGCGCCATGGCCTGGAGATCCGCTGGTTCGACCGCAAGCCGGTGCTGGCGCGCGACAAGGATCGCGAACTGCGCAGCATGGTGCGCTCCTTCTTCGCGGCCCCCCGCATCGTCTATGCCAACCGGGCGCTGCAGGCCGACCCCGCGCGGCTGAAGTTCGACCTGGCCGCGCACATCGGCCACAAGGTCCTGCACGGCGGCGATGGCCTGAAGTCACCGCATGCCACCGGCGGGGAGATGGGCGGCAGCCCGGAGAGCGGCTCGAGCGCGATCGGCATGAGCGCGCAGGACGTGCTGCACGCGTGGCGCGACTTCGAGTGCAGCTTCTTTGCCGGTGCGCTGCTCGCGCCGCGCGTGCCGTTCCGGCGCTTCCTGGCGCGCGAGCGGCACCGCGTCGAGGCCGGCGCCAAGCTCGAACTGACCCCCGCAGTGATCATGCGCCGCATGACCAAGGTCTCCCCGTACCCCTACTGGCATTTCTTTGATGCCTACCCACCCGGCTACCTGCGGGCCGTCTATCGCGGCAACGGCATTCCCTTGCCGTGGGGAAATCTTGCGCAGGTGAGCGACCCGTGCCCGAACTGGGCGGTGTTTCGCATGATCGACAGCCAGGTCGGCGGCGGCTCGCAGATCTCGGTCCTGCGCGATGGCGAGCGCTCGCTGCTGTACTGCTGCCACTCGATCCGAGTGCATGACATGGCCGGCAACCCGCACGTGCTGTCGGTGGGCGTCGACCTTGCCCCGGCATTGGCCACCAACGGGGTGGAAAGTGCCACGGTCGTGGATTCCATCTTCCGCGAGTGCCTGCATCGCCACGGCGAGGCGCGCATCCCCAAGGCCGCCGCGCAGGTGCTCGAGGCGGTGGCCCACGTGCTGAACATCGCCTGGATCACAGATGCGCTCGCGCAGCCGGCGCGCATCATCTGCCCGCGCAGCAACCGCTGCCCGCGCGCCGAGCGCTGCGAGGGCGCCCGCCCCTCCCGGGCACGCGAGATCGCGGACGTGCGCGAGGAGATCCTCGGCCGTGACAGCTGATGCGGTAGGCTCGCGGTGATGCGCCGGAACCGTCCCGGCATTGCCGCCGCGGGGGCTGCACTGGCATGGCTGGCGCTCAGCGTGGCGGCGGTGCGCCCTGGAGGCGCCTCCGTGCCGGACGCGGCGTTCGCGGCCGAGCAGGCGGAGGTGCTGCAGTGGCGAGCGGCGCGGTTGCAGTGGCTCACCGGGGACACCGGCTGGCTGTCGCTGGTCGGGCTGCTGTGGCTCAAGGATGGGGCCAACACCTTCGGCCGTGGCGACGGCAACGCTCTCGTGCTCGACAATCCGAGCCTGGCGGAGGAAGCCGGCACCTTTGTCGTGCACGAGCACAAGGTGCAGTTCATGGCACGCCCCGGCGCCGGCATCACGCACCACGGCGCGCCGGTCAGCGAGATCGAGCTGGTGTCCGATGCGGCGGGCGAGCCCACGGTCGTTTCCAGCGGCCCGCTGCGTTTCTTCGTGATCGAGCGCGCCGGGAGGCTGGGGGTGCGGGTCCGCGACCTCAACAGCCCGCGCCGCATCGACTTCAAGGGGCTCGAGTATTTCCCGGTCAGCACCGACTGGAGAGTCACGGCGCGCTTCGAGCCTTACGAGCCTGCGCGCCACATCAAGATCATCAACATCCTCGGCATGGAGGACGATGCCCTCGCCCCGGGCGCACTGGTGTTCAGCAAGGCTGGCCACGAGTGGCGCCTGGATGCGGTGCTGGAGAATCCGGGCGATACGCAGCTGTTCGTGATGTTCCAGGATGCCACCAGCGGCCATGAGACCTACGGCGGCGGGCGCTTCATGTACGCGCCGATGCCCGTGGCGGGCAGCACGGTGCTCGACTTCAACAAGGCCTACAACCCGCCCTGCGCACTCAACGACTTCGCCACTTGCCCGCTGCCGCCGCCCCAGAACCGGCTGGGGATGCGGGTCGATGCGGGCGAGCTGAAGTACCGCGGCGCAACCGCCCACGCGCCCTAAGGTGCGCTCAGCGTCGCAGGGCTAACCGTCGATGAAGATCGTCGCCGGATGCTCCAGGCATTCCTTCAGTGCCTGGATCATGGCCGCCGCGTCGTAGCCATCCACGAAGCGGTGATCGAAGGACGAAGACAGGTTCATGGTCAGGCGCACGGCGATCGCGCCGCCGATGACCAGCGGGCGCTCGACCGCGCGATTGACGCCGATGATCGCAACCTCCGGAGCGTTGATGATCGGCGTGCTGGCGATGCCGCCGAGCTTGCCCAGGCTGGTGATGGTGATGGTCGAGCCGCTCAGCTCCTCGCGCGTCGCCTTGTTGCTGCGGGCCGCCTCTGCAACCCGGCGCATCTGGGCGGCGAGCTGCCACAGGCCCAGATCCTGGGCGTTGTGCACCACCGGCACCTTCAGCCCGTCCGGGGTCTGCGTCGCTACGCCAAGGTGCACCGCCGCGTGGCGCACGATCACGCCGCGCTCGGCATCGTAGTGGGCGTTGCACTGCGGGAAGTCCCGCAGCACCCGCACCAGTGCCAGGGCGAGGAATGGCAGGTACGTCAGCGAACCTTCGCCGGCCAGTGGCTTGCGGTTCAGGTGGCGGCGCAGTGACTCAAGCTCGGTGATGTCCAGCTCCTCGACGTAGGCGAAGTGCGGGATGGTGCGCTTGGACTCGCTCAGCCTCTGGGCGATGACGCGGCGCAGGCCAATGACCTTGATCTCCTCGGTGGCGCCGGCAGCCCGGGCACTCGCGCCGGCGCCGGCGGTCCGGGCGGGGGCCCGCAGCGGCGTGGACTCCGGGCCGCGACGGGCGGCAAAGGCCTCGAGGTCGGCGGTGACGATGCGCCCGTTCGGTCCCGAGCCTGGCACCTGCTGCAGATCGATACCCGCCTCGTGCGCGCGGCGACGGATGGCCGGCGAGGTGGCGATGCGGCCGGGCGAGGCGGCACGCGCCGGCCCTGCGCCATTGGCGGAGCGGGCGGCCTGCGGCGGCGGCTGGCCGGCCGCCGGCGCGGCAGGCTCCGCGGCAGGAGCGGCGGGCGTGCCCGCAGACGCACCCGTGTCGAGCACGATCAGCTCGGCGCCGACCGGCACCATGTCGCCGGGCTGACCGGTGGTGGAGAGCACGCGGCCGCTCACGGGCGCCGGCACCTCCACGGCCGCCTTCTCGGTCATCACCTCGACGATGACCTCGTCCTCAGTCACGGTATCGCCCGGCTTGACGCGCCAGCCGACGATCTCCGCCTGGACAGTGCCCTCACCAAGATCCGGCAGCTTGAAGACGTATCTGCTCACGAAGCCTCCATCACCTTCGTCAGGGCCGCGGCAACGCGCGCGGGGCCGGGAAAGTACTCCCACTCGAAGGCGTGCGGGTAGGGAGTGTCCCAGCCGCCCACGCGCTGGATCGGCGCCTCGAGGTTCCAGAAGCAGTGCTCCTGCACCCTCGCCACCAGTTCCGCACCGTAGCCGCCGAACAGCGTGGCCTCGTGCACGACGACACAGCGCCCCGTCCTGCACACCGAGGTGCAGACGGTGTCGATATCCAGCGGTGCCATGGTGCGCACGTCGATGATCTCGGCATCGATGCCGGCCAGCCGCACGGCGGCCTCCGACACGTGCACCATGGTGCCGTAGGTCAGTATGGTAGCCACGGTGCCCGGCCGGACGATGGCCGCCTTGCTCAGCGGCACGGTGAAGTGTCCCTCGGGCACCTCGCCCTGCGGATGGGTGCTCCAGGGCACCGCCGGCTTGTGCGGATCGCCGTCGAAAGGGCCGTTGTAAATGCGCTTCGGCTCGAAGAACACCACCGGATCCTCGCCCTCGATCGCGCTGATCAGCAATCCCTTGGCATCGTAGGGATTCGAGGGCATCACGACCTTGATGCCCGAAACGTGCGTGAAGATCGCCTCGGGACTCTGCGAGTGCGTCTGGCCTCCCCGGATGCCGCCGCCGCAGGGCGTGCGGATCGTCACCGGAGCGGTGAACTCCCCGGCGGTGCGGTAGCGCAGGCGCGCCAGCTCGCTCACCACCTGGTCAAAGCCCGGATAGATGTAGTCGGCGAACTGGATCTCGGCGACCGGCTTCAGGCCATTGACGCCCATGCCGATCGCCGCGGCGATGATGCCGCCCTCGGAGATCGGGGTGTCGAACACCCGGTGCTCGCCGTGCTTGCGTTGCAGTCCCTCGGTGGCGCGGAACACGCCGCCGAAATAACCGACGTCCTCGCCGAGGATGACCACGCGCGGATCGCGCGCCAGCATCACGTCCATTGCAGAGTTCAGGGCCTGCACCATGTTCATGCGTGCCATGGATTCAGGCCTTCTGCGCCAGCGGCACGGGCGAGACATCGATCGTGCCGGCCTCCAGCAGCGCCCGCATCTCCTCGCGCTGCTGCACCAGGTGCTGCGGCATGTCCTTGAACACATCCTCGAACATCGTCAGAGGATCGAGCGCCGGACCGCCCGACAGCGTGCCGTAGCTTTCCGCCTCCTTCCAGCTCGCATTCACCTGCACCTCGAGCTCCTTCTCCAGGCGTGCGTGACGCTCCTCGGACCACTCGCCGAGGGCGATGAGGTGCCCCTTCAGACGCGCGATCGGGTCGCCGAGCGGCCACGCCTTCCACTCCTCCTTGGGGCGGTACCGGGACGGATCGTCGCTGGTGGAGTGCGCGGCGGCACGGTAGGTGACGTGCTCGATGAGCGTCGGGCCGACGCCCTGGCGGGCACGCTGCGCGGCCCACTCGGTGACCGCGTACACGGCGAGGAAGTCGTTGCCATCGACGCGGATGCCGGGGATGCCATAGCCGGGCCCGCGCTGTGCAAAGGTGCGGCGCTCCCCGCCGGCAACGCCCTGGAAGGTCGATATCGCCCACTGGTTGTTGACCAGGTTGAGGATCACCGGTGCCTGGTAGACCGCCGCGAAGGTCATGGCGTGGTGGAAATCGGCCTCCGCGCTCGAACCCTCGCCAATCCAGCTCGCCGCGATGTGGTCCTCGCCCTTGATCGCCGCCGCCATCGCCCAGCCGACCGCTTGCGGGTACTGCGTCGCAAGATTCCCGGATATAGAAAAGATGTTGCCGCTGCCCCAGTGGTACATGATCGGCATCTGGCGGCCCTTGCACATGTCGTGGGTGTTGGACAGGCACTGGCACATCAGGTCGACCAGGTTGCGGCCGCGCACCACCTGCAGCCCCTGCTGCCGGTACGACGGGAAGAGCATGTCGCCCGGCTGCAGCGCCATACCGGCGGCGACCGCGACGGCTTCCTCGCCGGTGGACTTGATGTAGAAAGAGATGCGGCCCTGGCGCTGGATCCTCTGCATGCGGTCATCGAACAGGCGGGTGAGCAGCATGTGCCGCAGGCCGACCTGCAACTCCGGAGGCTCCAGGTGCGGGTTCCAGGGGCCGACCGCCACGTGGTCGTCGCCCAGCACGCGCACCAGCTCCTTGGAGAGGTTCTCGGTGTCGGCGGCGGCGACGGTCACCTCCGGGCGGTGCGCCGCGCCCGGGGCCGACAGGGCGAGATAGCTGAAATCCGGCTCCTGTCCGGGGCGGGCGGGCGGTGAAGGAACGTGCAGACGCGACCGTGGGGTCATGGGACGGCCTCTTTAGGGCAGGCAAGGGGTTGCGGAGCCGGATGTAAGTTCGGCAGGATTGTAGTCGCCTGCCACCGGTAACACTACGCGTGAAGCCCAAGCACACCTACCGCGGCGTCGTCATGAGCAAGCCGCTACGCCCGGTCGTCGGGCACGGCGGACTTAATGCCGCGCAGCCGGCCCGGGAGGCGCGGGTACGCGTCGGTCGCGAGGTGGCCGGCCGCAGCGGCAAGGGCGTGTCGGTGATCACCGGCCTGCCGCTGCAGGGCGAGGCGCTCGACCAACTGGCAACCCGCCTGAAGAAGCTGTGCGGCGCCGGCGGCGCGGTCCGGGACGGCACCATCGAGATCCAGGGGGAACACCGCGACCGGCTGGTGGCGGAGTTGCTCAAGCTTGGCTACGAGGCGCGGCGTTCGGGCGGTTGACTGATGGTGTCGGATTGTGGGAGTTGCTATAGGACTGCCAGACAGCGCCGCTAAACCGAGGTACACCGTGCCCGATGAAACAACCGTCACAGAGCCTGCCCGCAGCGGCGATGCACTGCTGTTCGCACGCAACTTCTTCCGCCACCCGCGCATGCTCGGCTCGATCGTGCCGAGTTCGCGCTTCCTCATCCGCCAGCTGCTCGAACCGATCAACTGGAACCGGGCAAGGGTCATCGTGGAGTACGGCCCCGGGGTGGGCAACTTCACCACCGAAGTGCTGCGACAGATGCGCAGCGATGCCGTACTCATCGCCATCGAGATGAACCCGGAGTTCGTGCGCTACCTGCGCGCGACCATCAGCGACCCGCGGCTGCACCTGGTCCAGGGATCCGCCGCCGAGGTCGACTGCGTCCTGCGGCGTCTCGGGGTCACGCGGGCCGACTACATCATCTCGGGGATCCCCTTCAGCACCATCGCCGCCGGCGAGCGCGACACGATCCTGCGCAAGACGGTGGAGGTGCTGGAACCGGGCGGGGCATTCCTGCTCTACCAGTTCTCCAAGCGCATCATGGCGGAGCTGCAGCGGGTATTCGGCTACGTTGGGCGGCAGTTCCAGCCGCTGAACGTGCTGCCCGCCTACCTGTTCATCTGTCAGGTCACGGCTGACTGAGCCGTCACGGCGCCCGCGGGGCGCGCAGCGAGCGCAGCAGCTCCTCGCCGAAGTACCCGGCCGGGATCGTGCCCTGCTTCATGAACTCCAGGTGGAAGCGCTTGGGGGAAAACTGCGCGCCCTCGCTGTCCTGCGCGCGCTTGCGCAGCGCCAGAATGGCTTCCTTGCCCAGCCGATACGTGATCGCCTGGGTCGGCCAGCGGGCGTAGCGCGCGATGGCCCCACGCGCCTGCTTGCAGCTGGCCGCCTTCGCATCGGACTTCAGCGCCTGAGGGTCCTGGCACGACCCTGCCTGGAAGTCGACCACCTGGGAGAACAGGGTGACCGCGTCCTCGAAGGAGAGCTTGCCAGTATGCAGCCCGGTATCGATGCGTACCCGCAGGTCGCGATACAGCTGGCCGCGCAGCTGGTAGAGCCGCTCCTCGGGGCTATACAGGCCGTGCGGCGCCTTCGGCTGCGGTTCAGCCAGCAGCGACTCGGAATACAGTCCCCAGCCCTCGGCGGCCATCGAGTCCTGCCACATCGACGAGGAGTCCTCGACGGCCCCGGGCGTGAGCCAGCGCACCGCCGCGATCTGGTCGCGGTACTGCGTCATGACCTTGTAGTGCCAGTCGTGGCCCGGGAACCCCTCGTGCGCGGCCAGATCCGGCATCGCCGCATAGTTGTGCTCCTGTCGCAGCTCCGCGATGTCATCGTCGGTGGGCGTGACGTAGAAGCGTCCGACACCGCTCTTCTTGAACGGCGGCGCGGTGTAGTAGGCGGCGCCCTCGACCGAGGAGCGCAGCGGTGGCGGCGTCACCGACACATCGAGGCGGTAGTCCGCGGGCACGTCGAAGAGGCCGGTCTCGCGCGCATACGCCACCAGTCGCTGGCCGGTCTTGCGATAGCCCTCGACCATTTCCGCATCGGTGTGCGGCGCGTTCTGGCTGAGCTGCTCGAACACCTGGTGCACGAAGTCGCCGCCGCTGGTGGGCCAGTTATGGGCAGCGGCGATCTCCTGCGCCAGCTTGACCATCTGCGCGCGCGTCGCCTCGACGACCGGCCAGGAGCCGGCGTAGAGCTGCGCGGCGCTGCTGTTGATCCGCAGGTTGTTGTGCAGCGCCCAGTCGTACTCGCCCTCGCCGAGGGCGAAACGATCCGCGCGGTACTCCGCCTTCACCCCCGCGCCACCCTCAGCCTGGGGGTCGGTGAAGAAGGTCGCCGCGACATAGTCGCGCAAGTGCCGGTAGGCCGCCGCAGCCTCTGCGCCCGCGCCGTTCAGCTCGCGCAGCAGCGCCTCGCGCGCGGGGCCGGGCGCCTCATCCGTGGCCGCCAGCTGCGGCAGCGTCGTCTGGAAGTATTCCGCATCCGCCAGCGGGCTCTGCAGACCGAAGTCGCGCAGCACGCGCCAGTCGGGGGTATGGTGGGCCTGGACTCCCGCGGCCAGCTGGCGCTCGGCGGTGGCCAGGTAGCCCGGGATGGCCCGCACTCGCGCCACCACCGCCTGCCACTCCGCCTCCGTGCCGTAGGTGGCGGCCCCGGTGCTCGTCATTCCCTGGATCTGCCAGTCCACGCCACGAAACGGCTCGTCGACATAGGAATCCAGGCTGATCTGCTGGTGGCGCCGCACCTGGTGCTCGCGCAGCAGGAAGGCGATCTGCGCGAGCGCCACGGCGCGGTCGATGCGTCGCCGGGCCGAGAGCGTCGCCGGGGCAATGCTTGCGAAGCTGGCGCGATATTCGGCCAGGCGCGCGTCCTCCCTCTGCAGGCCATCGGCAGAGTAGTCGCGCAACGTGCCATCAACCGCCGCGAGACTGGGGTCGAAGGCCGAACCGCCCAGGTAGGTGGCGACCACGGGGAACTGTGCGAGCACGTAGGTGACGTACTGATGCTCGACCGTGGCGAATCGCGCATCGCCGGTGTGCGCCACGGGAACGGGTTGGGCGACCGGCGGCCGCGCCTGAGCGGCGGCGGTGAATCCGAGCATCACCAGTGCATACACGTAGCGCAGCGGATGGACAGGGCCGGGCATTGCAGATCCTCTGGAACCGCGGTGAGCGGGGCGCGAAAGCATACGCTCCGCCGGGTTGGCGACGACAGTGCCGCGTTGACAGCCGCGCGCACGGGCGTGGATGCTCAGGGTATGGGATGCGCGGCGTATGTAAAAAAGGACCCCATGCCGTCGGGCCCGTGGCCGCGGGGGCCGCGGTGAGCCTGTCCGCCGCGGAGCGGACGCGTTACCAGCGTCACCTTTCGCTTGCCGAGATCGGTCCTGCCGGGCAGGAAAAGCTCAAGGCAGCGCGCGTGTTGGTGGTCGGCGCGGGCGGCCTGGGCTCGCCCGCCGCCCTGTACCTGGCGGCCGCGGGATGCGGGACGCTCGGCCTGCTCGACTGCGACGAGGTCGAGCTTTCCAACCTGCAGCGGCAGATACTATTCGACACATCCGCCGTCGGACTGCCCAAGGCGGTGGCCGGCGCGGCACGGCTGGCGGCGCTGAACCCGGACATTCGCGTCATTGCCCATCCGCTGGAGCTGACGGCCACGAACGCCGCAGCGCTGGTCGCGCAGTACGACCTGGTCCTCGACGGTTCGGATCGCCTGGCCACGCGCTACCTCGTGAACGATGCCTGTGTCCTTGGCCACCGGGCGCTGGTGTCCGCGGCGATCCACCGTTTCGAAGGGCAACTGCTGACCTACATTCCCGGTGCGGGTCCCTGCTACCGATGCGCCTTTCCGCATGGCCAGGGTGCTATCGTCGCCAACTGTGCCACCGCCGGCGTTCTGGGTGTACTGCCGGGTGTTCTGGGGACACTGCAGGCGACCGAGGCACTGAAGCTGATCACGGGCACAGGGGTCCCCCTCACCGGAAGGCTGCTCACCTACGATGCCCTCGAGATGCGCTTCGCGGAGTTCCGCGTGGCACGCCGCAGCGACTGTACGGTCTGCGGGAACTCACCCTCCATCACCGAACTTAAGGATGAACCACCGATGAGCGACCCTGTTTCCGCGGCAGTGCGACACCTCTCCCCGACCGAGCTCGCTGAAATGCTGCAAGGTGGCGCGAGTCCGCCGCTGCTGGTCGACGTGCGCGAGGACTACGAGTTCGAGGCCGGGCACCTAAAGGATGCCGTGCACGTGCCGCTCGGGCGCCTGCCCGCCTATCTCGGCACGCTGGCGCCGGACTCCGCGCCAGTGTTCATCTGCCGCGGCGGGATGCGCAGCATGTCCGCCTGCGCACTCGCGCTGCGCGCCGGTGTGCACTCACCGGCCAACCTCGACGGCGGCATGCTGCGCTGGGCCGCAGAGGTCGACCCGGGCATCGAGGTCGCCTGAACCTCCCTAGCCCGCGCCGAGGCGCGGCTTCACGTAATCCTTCATCACGGCGGCCTCGAGCAAATCGGGAGGCAGCAGTCCCTGCTTGAGCAGGAAATCGTGGAAGGACAGCGCGTCGAACTTGCTCCCCAGGGCCATCTCGGTCTTCGCGCGCAGCGTCTCCAGGCGGACGAAGCCGTAGAAATACGAGGTCGCCTGTCCGGGCGCATCGAAGGTGTAGCGGTCGATCTCCTCCTTGGCAAGCGGCTCGGAGAGCACGACGTCGTTCATGAGGATCGCCTTGGCCTGTTCGGGCTTGAGCATGCCGAGGTTGATCATGGGGTCCAGGAAGGCGCGGGCCGCCCGCGTCAGTCGTCCCTGCAGCGCCGCCAGCTGCGCCTCGGGCGACAGGTAGGGACGGATCAATGCCTCTGAATACAGGCCCCAGCCTTCCACGTTGGCGCTGTTGAAGGCAAAGACCGCGCGGGCAGTGGACACCCCAGCCTCGAGCATGGAGGCGAACTGCAGCTCGTGACCCGGCCGGGCCTCGTGCGCCGTCAGGTCCCAGGTGATGGCATCGAAATTGAAGTCGTCCATCTGCGCCTTGGAGTCGGCGTTGGGATTGCGCGTGGGGATCACAAACTCGGCCGGCTCGCCGGTATTGCCGATCAGGCGCGGCAGGCTCAGGTGCGGCGCCGGCGTCTGTGCCGACTCTGCCGCGGTCGCCAGCCGGATCACCGCGGCCCGCTGAGGCAGCGAAACCAGCCGGTGCTCGCGGATGATGGTCTCGATGGCGGCCAGGCGCGCTCGGTAGACCTCGAGGAGCTTGTCATCGGGAATGCGCTCCTTCTTCAGCGCACGCAGCACGTCGCGATAGTCCGTCGACTGCCAGCCGCGCTGCTTCGCGATCGCGGCCGCGAGCATCTGCATCTCGTCGCGTGTCTGTGCGTAGCTGAACAGCGCGCGCTCCATGAGCTCGCGTGGGTCCGTGCTCACCCCGAACTGCTTGAGGTTGTCCGCATAGATCTCCGGCGGCAGCAGGTTGCTGCTGCGGGCGCGCGGCAGCAGCGTATCCCGCAGCCACTTCCCGTGGGCATCGATCTGCGCGGACAGCGCGGCGAAGTCCTTCTGCCAGCCCTTCAGCCCGCTTTGCTTGAACAGGTCCTGGATGCCGGCCAGGTACTGGCCCTGGTTCTTCAGCGCCTGCTCCAGTTCGACCGACCATGGGAAGGTGAGCTTCGGGTCGGCCAGGCGCTCGGTGATGCGCTCGCGCACCAGCTGTGTCATCGGCTGGTAGCCGGCCTCCGCGCCGACGTAGCGGTGCAGGCGTACCAGAGCCGCAGGGTAACGCGTCGCGGCGGTGCGCTTGTCCAGCAGCTGCTGGAAGCCCCCGTACATGGTCTGCGGCAGGTCGAAGTACGGCAGCATCAGCCGGTCGTTCAGCTCATTGCTGACGCGCTGGTCACGCGCCGCCTTCATCAGGATCTCGAGGTCCTCGCGCACGCGCGCGTCCGCCTCGTTCTTGAGCAGCTGTTCGTACTGCGCCTCCAGTGCGCGCAGGTCGGCGGACTGACGCGCCACCAAGCCGGGCTTCATGTCCAGCACCTGCCCGTCGTAGCGCTCCAGGCCGCGCGCCGAACCCTCCTCGGGCACGTACCTGGCCTGCAGTTCCAGAAGCTTTTGCGCGTACTGGTTGCTGCGCGTGATCCAGGCTGCGTCCTGCGCACTGGCCATTGCGCAGGCAAGGCAGGCGAGCGCGCCCCAGAGGGCCTTCGCAAGAAGATTCATATCTGCTCCGCGGATTCGGACACGATGGCCGTCATTGTAGGCGGGGCCGGCTGCGCGCGACCCCCGCGCGCGACAGGCCGTGGCCCGCGCACGTCCAACCGCCACCGGGAGCTCAGGGCGCAGGGCCGCAGCGTGAGCGGGCGAAGGATGGCTTTGCGGCAGTCAAGTGGTCCAGGCTCATGCACGCCTTCAGCCGTTCCAGCGCCGCGACCGGGTGGTCGACGAACTCGAACAGCTTCAGGTCCTCGGCACCGATGGTGCCGTGGCGGACGAGCGCATCGAAGTTGATCACCTCCCGCCAGTACTGCGGTCCGTACAGGAAGACCGGGATGGAGCGGTCGAGTTTGCGCGTCTGTGCCAATGTCAGGATCTCGAACAGCTCGTCAATGGTGCCGAAGCCGCCCGGGAAGGCGATCAGCGCGCGCGCCAGGTGGGCGAACCACAGCTTGCGCATGAAGAAGTAGTGGAACTCGAAGGACAACTCCGGCGTGGTGTACGGGTTCGGAACCTGCTCGTGCGGCAGGCCGATGTTGAGGCCGACGCTGCGGCCGCCGGCGAGGCGGGCGCCGCGATTGGCCGCCTCCATGATGCCGGGGCCTCCCCCGGAACAGACGAGCAGCTTCTGCCCGGTGAGCGTGGCGCTCCATTCGGTCACCAGGCGCGCCAGCTCGGTGGCTTCGTCGTAGTAGCGCCCGAGCGGGCCACCGGAACTCAAGCGCGCCGACCCGAAAAACACCACGGTGGCGCTGACGCCCTGCTCGCAGAAGATCTTCATGGGCGCAAGGTACTCGGAGACGATGCGGATCGGCCGGCCCTCCTCGGAGTCAATGAAGCTCGGGTCGCGGTAGGCCAGCGGCGGTGTGACGGTCATGGGGCTGTGTCTTTCCTCGGCGATGCAGTTCGCCCGTGCGTGGCTCACTCTAACGAAAACACGCCCCGGCGTGCGACACTCGCCGTATTACCGATGTTGCCGCGCACGCTCATCCCGCTTGGTCTTGTCCTCCTGGCTGCGAGTGCCGGCGCGCGAGCCGCCCCCGAGGCGCTGCCCACCCTCGATGCCGGCACCTCGCTGCTGGTGGTCTCGCCCCACCCGGATGATGAGACCCTGTGCTGCGCTGGCGTGATCCAGCGGGTGCTCGGTGCCGGCGGCCGCGTCAGCATCGTCTGGGTGACCAGCGGCGATGGCTCGGCGCTCGGCATGCTGCTGGTAGAGAAGACCCTGTTCGATGCGGCGAAGATGCGCGCCTACGGCGAAGAGCGCATGCAAGAGGCACGCACGGCGACCGCCGCGCTCGGCGTGCCGGCCGCGGGCCAGCTGTTCCTGGGCTATCCGGACGGCGGCCTGCTCGAGCTGCTCGGCGAGTACCGCACGCATCCCTATGCCTCGCGCTACACGCGCACCACCACGGTGCCCTACGCCGATGCGCTGTTCCCGGGCCATCCCTACACCGGCGAGAGCCTCGCGCAGGACCTGCAGTCCGTGATCGAGCGCGTGCGGCCGACCCTCGTTCTTGCCCCCAGCCCGCTGGATGGACATGACGATCACCGCGCCGCCGGGCTCGCCATGCAATCCCTGTCCGCGCGGACGCACGCGCAGTACACGATGCGCTACTGGATCGTGCACGGCGGCGAGGGCTGGCCGAGCCCGCGAGGCCTGCTGCGGGGGGTGCCATTGGTGCCAGCGCCGCGTGCGGCGCCGCTTCATCCGCTGCCGTTCGCACTGCTGCCCGCCGAAGAGGACCGCAAGCTGGCCGCGGTACGCGCCTACCGCACGCAGCTGCAGGTCATGGAGCCGTTCCTGTTGTCCTTCGTGCGCTCCACCGAGCTGTTCTCGGTGCGCGCCACCGGCCCGTGAGTACCTAAGGCCGGCGCCAGCTGTCGAGCAGGCGATCGAGCCGGCCGGCGATGTTCTCCCGTACGCGGTCCAGCCAGTGACGCCGGCCCCAGTGACGGCGGCTGACGCTGCGCGACGCCAGGAAGTCGCGCTCGAACAACGCACGGGCTGCATCCGCCACGCGCGTGCTATCAATCTCCTGGTTGGCCTCCAGATTCCAGCGGAAGCTCCAGCGATCGAGGTTGGCCGAGCCCACCGACACCCAGTCATCGCACAACACCATCTTGGCGTGCAGCATGCTCGGCTGGTACTCCCAGATCTTGACCGCGTTGCGCAGCAGTTTCGCGTAGAAGCGCCGGGCGGCATGGCGCACCCAGGGGTGGTCGGTGCGGGGCCCCGGCAGGAGCAGCCGCACGTCCACGCCGCGGCGCGCCGCGCGCCGCAGCGCCGTGCGGAAGCGCCGCGAGGGCACGAAGTACGCGCTCATGATCCAGGCGCGGTCGCGTGCGGTCTCGATCCGCCGCAAGACGTCGCTGGCCAGGTCCGAACGCCCGCGCGCCTCGCTCAGCGAGATACGCCCCAGTGCCCCCTGGGGCGCGCCTTCCGGTGCGGGTTCGGCCACCTCCAGGACCGGGCCGAAGCGCGCCCAGGTCACTGCGAAGGCGCGCTGCCAGTCCGCCACCACCGGACCGGCGATCTCAACCATGAGTTCGCGCCACGCGCCCCGGCGCGCCCCCGGGGCGAAGTCATCGGTGAGGCCAGCGCCGCCGACGAAGGCGACGCAGCCGTCGATGAGCAGCAGCTTGCGGTGGTTGCGCAGCAGGTTGTTCGCCAGGAACCTATGCAGGCGCACCGGGTTGAAGAAGCGCAGCTCGACGCCGGCCGCCACCAGGCGCCGGCGGTCCGCATTGCGCAATCCCAGCGCCCCGAAGCCGTCGAACAGCACGCAGACGCGCACGCCGCGTGCGCCGGCCGCCACCAGCGCATTGCAGAAGCGCGTCGTGATCACGCCTGAGTTGACGAGATACATCTCGAGCAGCACGTATTGGGCGGCGGCATCGATCGCCGACAGCATCCGCGCGAAGAATTCCCCGTTCTCATGCAGGAAACGGAACTCGTTTCCCGGACGCCACGGCGCACCGGTGCTAGATTGTCGTTCATGCGCTGCTGGCCCATCCATGGCCCAACAATGACCGAGGTGGCCGCCGGACGCCACCTCTGCCGCATGGTATTGGTCGGGGTGTTGCTTACCGCATCGTCGGCGCGCGCTGACATCATCGACGCCGTCAACAGCGTGCGCAGCCAGGGCTGCCCCGCGCACGCACGGCACGTGCCGCCGCTGCGGTCGAATGCCCGCCTGGATGAGGTGGCGCGCTACGTCGCGACCGGGCTGCCGCTGCGCGAGGCCGAGCAGCAGGCCGGCTACCACGCGGTCAGCTCCTTCTCCGTGAGCGTATCCGGCGTTCCGGCCAGCGGGGACATAAGCCACATCATCGCCAGTCAGTTCTGCGCGCAGGCCACCAACCCCGCCTTTGCCGAGCTGGGTGCGTGGCGGCGCGGCGAGCAGGTGTGGATCGCGCTCGCCGAACCATTCACCCCGCCGCGGGGCGCCGATCGTGCCGCGATCAGCGCGCGCGTCCTTGCCCTGGTGAACGAGGCGCGCGCCCACGCGCGCCTTTGTGGCTCGCAGTCCTTCGCGGCGGCCGCGCCGCTGCGCCACAGCCCGCTCCTGGAGAAAGCCGCCCTCGCCTACGCCCAGGACATGGCGCGCCAGCGCTACATGGACCACACCGGCCGCGACGGCAGCACGCCGCAGCAGCGCGTCAGCCGTGCCGGCTACCGCTGGACGGAGACCGGCGAGAACCTCGCCAGCGGCGTGATGGACGCCGGCGATGTCGTCGAGGGCTGGCTGCACAGCCCGGGCCACTGCGAGAACCTCATGTGGCCGGCGTACACGGAGATGGGCGTCGCCTTCGCGGTCAACCCGCGTGACGCGGCCGGTGTGTACTGGGCACTGGAACTCGGCCGCCCCGCCCGCCGCTGAGACTGGCCGGCGCCTGCAAGCGACGCCCTGATTGCGTAAGATCCGCCGCAATCGTTCGACGGGGAGAGCGCTGCATGGCAGAGGTGGAGATCCATACCGGGCACGGACACGAGATCGATGATTTCGGCCGTGCAGTGGGTGTCACTGTTGGCATCATCGGTATCGTGCTGGCGCTGGCGACCATCAGCGCGCACCGGGCGCACTCGGCGGCGATCATCACCCGCACCGAGGCCAACGACGAGTGGGCCTTTTACCAGGCAAAGAAGGGTCGCGAGCACCTCAACGACGTGGCCGCACAGCTGGCCGAGGGCCTGAACAACGACCCCGCCCGAGTGCAGGCGATGATCGCGAAGTTCCGCACGGACCGTGACCGCTACGCGCACGAGTCCGAGGAAATCATGGACAAGGCCAAGGCGCGCGATGCCGAATGCGTGCACCAGGAGCACCGCGCGCTGCGCCTGGACATGAGCGAGGGCTTCCTGGAACTGGGCCTCGTGCTGTCCTCGCTCTACTTTCTCTCCAAGCGACGGTTCTTCCCGGTGCTGGGGTCGATCGCCGGTGTTGCCGGCGCGCTGCTGTTCCTGTGGGGGTTCCTTACCTAGGCAGGTGGCGTCTCGTCGTGGCGCTCCATCGTGACGATGGCGCCGGCCAGCAAGTACAGCGCGGCAAACCAGGCCAGGCTGTGGGTAAGCAGGATGCTGAAGCTTCGGTAGAAGGCGGGGTAGTGACGGTAGAACTCGACCGACTGCACCCCCCCGATCAATACCGCCGCGGCGCCGATCAGCACCAGGATGGGTCCGACCGCCGAGCGCGGCGCCCGCGGATCGTGCGGCATCTCCGGCGGGGTGCGCAGGCGCATGTACCACACGGCCATCACGGTCAGCCCGAACACCGAACTCAGGTACTGCAGCAGCGTGCACATGGGGCCGGTGTGCCCCGCGATCGTCACGGGTGCGCTCAGGGCGGCCACGCGCCGCACGGCCCAGCCATCCAGGTGCGTGATCGAGTCCCATAGCAGGTGCAGCCATACGCCCACGATGACGGCGAGGGCTGCCCAGAGCCACTCCCGCACGCTGTGCCGGTAAGGAGCGAGCGCATGCAGGCACAGCCAGCGCGCACGCGGCGACAGCAGTGCAGTCAGGGGGCGCTGCAGCACGAAGAGCGCGGCGAGCAGTGCGTAGCCGATCACCAGGCAGGTGGTGTAGGAGCCCTCGAAGTCGTGTGTCTCGGGCATGAAGCGCCCGAGGTTCCCGGGCACGTAATAAGGCACGTCGGGGGTCACGGCGCCAAGGATGAGCGGCGCGGTGCGCAGGAAGCGCGCGCCGCGCAGAGGCAGGACCGCGGCCGGGTGCGCCAGTGTGAATGGCATGCGCGCCCGCCTCAGCTCGCCACCGGCGGGGTGATGCGCACCTGGAAGTTCGTGCCCACCCAGGTCGCACCGCGCCGGAAGGTAAAGTTCACCACGCGACCCGCCGCCAACTGCCCTGTGTCCAGCTGCACGGTGTGCAGGCCAAGGGAATTGGCGGTGGTGGCACGCTCCTGGGTGCCCTGCCAGTCATCGAGACTCCAGCGCACCTCGCCGGCCTCGCGCAGCGCGAGGACGAGCTCACAACCCGCGGGCATCCGGGATGCCGGCGCCTGTTCGGTCCAGACCACGCGCGTCAGTCGCGGGCGCTGTCCCTGGTAGCGCTCCCACACCGACTCCGGCCGGTCGAACGGCCGCTTCAGCACCCGCGAGGCGGCAAGCTTCAGGTACTCGGCGTGCGCCCATACCAGCGGCATGGCCGCGCCGGTGGGTCGGCCCGGGACCAGGCCGCGGCCGGCGATCGGCGCGGCGTCCCAGACCTGCTCCGGCAGCATGCCGCCGGAGGAGGCCATGCGCGTCATGGTCTGCAGGTACGGCAGCACGTCACGCCCCGCGCACAGCTCATAGTGACCGCGCTCGCCGGTGAGCAGCGGCCATGCCCGGCCACGCCCGGTGCCATCGTAGGCGCTGCCATCGTCATGCTCGCCGTAGCCATCCTCGTTGTAGCGGTGCCAGCACGGCCCGGAAGGGGTTTCGACCTTGAGCAGAGCATCGGCCACTTTGACCGTGCCCACGATGAGCGGGTCCTGCGCGCGGCGCAGCCCGAAGCGCACCAGCTGCAGGAAATCCAGGGCCACCTGGGCGCTCGCCGGCAACCCGGGATCGACCTGCAGGTTGCGGATGGGCAGTACGCCATCGGGTGGACAGCGGTCATCGCTGACCGCGCCGGCGGGGGCGACGCGCACGTAGTAGCCGGGCACCCCGTACCGCCGCGCCAGCGGGGTATCGCGCACACTGGTCCACTCCTCCAGCTGCGCGTTCCAGTAATCGGCCACGGCCAGGACGAGCTCGCGCGCGTCATCCGCCAGGAAGCGCGCCCCGGCGACCAGGGCGGCGATGCAGGCGGCAAGGGTGAAGGTGTTCAGACCGGCATCTTCTTCCCAGCGATCCTGGTCGCTCACCGGCCCCTGGCGGACGAGGAACCCGAGTGCGCGGCGCACCATGCCGTCGATGCGCGTGCCGTTGAGGGCGGCTCGCTCGTCGAGCGCTGCGGCGAGCAGCACCGGGAAGGCGGTTTCGTCGAGTTGCACGCCCTGCCAGTGACCCTTGCCGCTCAACCACTGGTTCTGGTTCCAGTGACCGTCGGCGGACTGCGTCGCCAGCAGGTAGCAGAGCGTGCTGTGCGCCTCGCGCGTGGCGCCCACGGCCAGCAGTGAGCCGGCGCTCTCGCACAGGTCGCGCGGCCACACCAGGTGATAGCCCTCGCGTTCCTCGCGCGTATTGCCCCACGGCACGCTCAGGCTCGCCACCATCGCACCGGGGAAGGTCTTGTCCTGGTGTACCCGCAGCACCATGGTCGAGAGGTGCACCTGCGCGGCGCATTCCGCCGGCAACGATGCGGCGAGCGAGGCCTCCGGGATGGCCAGCGAATGCCAGTGCGTCCAGGCGGAAATCTGGCGCTCCCAGGCCGCCGCAAACGGCTCGCTGAGCGCGGAGCGCGCGAGCGTCGCCGCCGCCTCGGTGTCGGCACCGAAGCCAAGGGCGAGCACCGCCTGGCGCGGCAGCTGGCCGATCAGCGCCACGTTGCCGGGGCCCGCCGAATCGTAGGACCAGGTCAGCGCGCCGTTGTGCGCAAAGTCCTGCCACCCGTCGCTGCTGCCGACGTTGCCGGCGCTCACCACGCCCCAGGCATCCTCTTGTTCCTTCGCGGCCAGCAGGGCGAGAGCGAAGTCGCCCTGCTCGGCCGCCAGCACCCGCCGGTTGCGGTAGTCGATCACGCGCGCCACGTTGTTCGCACCGGTGCCGCCCAGGTGCGGAGCCAGCAGGGCGTAGGGCCGCAGCGTGGGATCGCCGCCGAGATCGACCTCGATGAGCAGCACGTCACGGTGCTCGCTGGGCGTCACCCTCAGGGTGAGCTGGAAGCGCTCGTGCCGGTGCACGATGCGTGCCGCCGGGCAGCCCGGGGCGGCCAGCTCGACCGTGTGCTGCCACAGCCGCTTGACCTCCACCCAGAACCCCGCGCCGTCGGCGACGATGAAGCCGAGGTCGCGGATCTGCGGCAGGTCGACGCGCGGGTAGTACACCTCGTTGATGATCCCGCCGCCGATGGTGAACCACAGCCGCGAGGCTCCCAGCGAGCAGCCGACGATCTCCTTCGCGCTGCTGCACCAGGTGGGCGCAAGTCCGGGAGCACCCGGCGCCGCGGCCATCAGCCGCCGCCGCGACGTGCCGGCCGCAGCCCCGTGAGGCGGCCCTCGGTGGACTGCCACAGGCGCACGCCCCCGACGAAGGCATTGCTGTTCCTGCCCAGCCGCACTCTGTCCGGCAGCTTCTTCAGGCGGCGCGCGTTGCCGCCGCCGAGCACCACGTAGTCCACGCCGAGCGCCGCCTTCAGGTGCTCAATGATCTCGATGGCGTCCTTGCGCCACTTCTTGTCGCCGCGCTTCCTGCGACCGCGCTCGCCAACGTAGTCCTCGAAGCTCTTGCCGTTCTTGTACGGCATGTGTCCGAGTTCGGTCGGCTCGACCACGCCGTCGATGACCAGCGTCGCGCCCATCCCCGTGCCGAGGCCGATGAACAGCATGCGCCCGCCCTCGTAGCTGCCGATCGCCTGCATCGCGGCGTCATTGATCAGCCGCACGGGCCTGGCGAAGGCGCGCGCGAAGTCGAAGCCGACCCAGCCTGGGCCCAGGTTGTGCGGGTCCGCGGCGATGCGGCCACCGGCGACCACGCCGGGATAGCCGATGGAGACGGCGTCGAACTTCAGCCGCCGGGTGAGGGTGCCGACCTGCTCCATCATCTGCGGCGGCGTCATCGTGGGGCCGGAGGGGAACTTACGCACCGGGCCACGGGCATCGAGCCGCAGCTTAACGTGCGTGCCGCCGACGTCGATCACCAGGATGTGCTTCGGGGTGCGTCTGGAAGTGGCCATCCGCGCCGATTCTGGCGCGAATCGGCGCCTTTGACCACTTCCCCGCGACGCTAGAACAGCCCCGTGATGCGCCCGGCCGCGTCCACGTCTATCGAATCGGCCGCCGGCACCTTCGGCAGACCCGGCATCGTCATGATATCGCCGCAGATCATGATGATGAATTCGGCGCCGGCCGCCAGGCGCACCTCGCGGATGTTGACCACGTGGTCTGCGGGTGCTCCGAGACGCTTCGGATCGGTGGAGAAGGAGTACTGCGTCTTGGCCACGCATACTGGGTAGTGGCCGTAACCGCTGTCCTGCAGCTGCTGAATGCGCGCGCGCACCTTCGCATCGGCGGTGATGTCGCCGGCGCGGTACACGCGCGTGGCGATGGCCTTCATCTTGTCCCACAGCGTCGCCGCATCCTCGTACACGAACTTGAAGCGGCTCGGCTCCTCGCACATGCGCACCACCTCGCGCGCGAGCTCGAGCGCCCCGCGGCCGCCCTCGGCGAAGTGGGTCGCCGGGACCACGCGCACGCCGAGCGGCGACAGCCGCTCGATCAGGGCGGCGATCTCGGCCTCGGTGTCCTCGGCGCGCCGGTTGATGGCGACCGCGCAGGGCAATCCGTAGACGTTGCGCACGTTGTCGATGTGGCGTTCGAGGTTGACCATGCCGCGGCCGAGCGCCGCCAGGTCCTCCTTCTTCAGGTCCGGCAGCGCCACCCCCCCGTGATACTTCAGCGCGCGCACGGTGGCCACGATCACCGCCGCGCTCGGGCGCAGGCCGGCCTTGCGGCACTTGATGTCGACGAACTTCTCCGCGCCCAGGTCGGCGCCGAAGCCCGCCTCGGTGACGACGTAGTCGGCGAGCTTCAGCGCCGCGCGCGTGGCGATGACCGAGTTGCAGCCGTGCGCGATGTTGGCGAACGGTCCGCCATGGATGAACGCGGGGTTGTTCTCCAGCGTCTGCACCAGGTTCGGCGCGAGTGCGGTCTTGAGCAGCACGGTCATGGCCCCGTGGGCCTTCAGGTCACGGGCCAGGATCGGCTGGCCGTCGGCGCGGTAGCCGACCACGATGCGCCCGAGGCGCTCCTTCAGGTCCACCAGGCTGCTGGCCAGGCACAGGATCGCCATGACCTCGGAGGCCACCACGATGTCGAAGCCGTCCTCGCGCGGCACGCCGTTGGCGGTGCCGCCCAGGCCCACCACGATCTGGCGCAGGGCGCGGTCGTTGACGTCCACGACGCGCCGCCAGGTGATGCGGCGCACGTCGAAGCCGAGCGCGTTGCCGTGGTAGATGTGGTTGTCGATGATGGCGGCGAGCAGGTTGTTCGCCAGGGCGATGGCGGCGAAGTCGCCGGTGAAATGCAGGTTGATGTCCTCCATGGGCACCACCTGCGCGTAGCCGCCGCCGGCCGCGCCACCCTTCACGCCGAACACCGGGCCGAGCGCCGGCTCGCGCAGGCACACCATCGCTTTCTTGCCGAGCAGGTTCAGGCCATCGCCCAGCCCCACCGTGGTCGTGGTCTTGCCCTCCCCCGCCGGTGTCGGCGAGATGGCCGTCATGAGGATCAGCTTGCCGTCGGGCCGGTCCATAAGACCGGCCAGGAAGTCCAGGGACACCTTGGCCTTGTAGTGCCCGTAGGGCTCCAGGCTCTCGGCGGGGATGCCCAGCCGCTCCAGGCCGAGCGGCACGACCGGGCGCATCTTGGCCTGCTGCGCGATCTCAATGTTGCTGAGGACGGCTCCGGAGCTGGCAGCAGGCTTCGTGGACATCGTGGCTCGCCGGTCAGAAAAACCAGCCGCGGATGCTACCAGCACGGCACAGGCGGTGTCCGCGTGGTTACAATCGAGCGATGTTGTGGCTCAAGGCCTTCCACGTGGTGTTCGTGGTCACCTGGTTCGCGGGTCTGTTCTACCTGCCGCGTTTGTTCATCTACCACGTCGGAATCAGCGAAGCGGCCGGCATCGCGCGCTTCCGCGTGATGGAACGGCGCCTGTTCGCCATCATGAGCATCGGCGCGGTGCTGGCCGTGCTGCTGGGCCTGGCCATGGTGATCAGCTCACCGGGCTACCTGGCGCTGCCCTGGCTGCGAGTGAAGCTGCTGCTGGTCGCCGGCCTGGTCGGCTACCACGCCTGGTGCTACCGGCTGATGCTGGCGCTGCGGGTGGGCACGGGGGCGCGCAGCGCACGCTGGTACCGCATGTTCAACGAGGTACCGGGGCTGTTCCTGATCGCCATCGTGGTGCTCGCGATCGTCAAGCCCGCCCTGTGAAGCAGGCCAGCGGCGGCGCCGATGCGCCGCCGCTGGCGCGCAGGCTCACCAGATGCGCACGCGGTCCGCCGGGGCGATGTACAGCTTGTCGCCCGGCTTGACGTCGAAGGCGCTGTACCACACGTCGAGATTGGGCAGCGGGCCGTTGACGCGGAAGCGCGACGGGCTGTGCACGTCAGCCATCACGATCTCGCGCAGCGTGCCCTCGCGATACTTCTCGCGCCATACCTGCGCGTAGGCGAGGAAGAAGCGCTGGTCGCCGGTCAGCCCGTCGATCACCGGCGCCGGTTGGCCCTTGAGCGAGATCAGGTAGGCCTCGTGCGCCATGTTGAGCCCGCCCAGGTCGCCGATGTTCTCTCCGATCGTGGCGTCACCCTTCAGGTACAGGCCGGGGAGCGCCTCGAAGGCGGAGAACTCCTTGATGAGCTGCGCCGTGCGCGCGGTGAAGGCCTCGGCATCCTTCGCGGTCCACCAGTCGGCCATGACGCCGGTGGGGCCGAACTTGCGCCCCTGGTCATCGAAGCCGTGGCCGATCTCATGGCCGATCACCGCACCGATGGCGCCGTAGTTCACCGCCGGGTCGGCGTTCGGGTCGAAGAACGGCGGCTGCAGGATGGCGGCCGGGAAGACGATCTCGTTGTTGGAGGGGTTGTAGTAGGCATTGATCGTCTGCGGCGTCATGCCCCACTCGGAGCGGTCCACCGGCTTGTCCAGGCGCGCCACCTGGTAGTCCCACCACCACTGCTGCGCGCGCTCGTTGTTGCCGAGCGGATCGTCGCGCTTGATGACCAGGGTGGAGTAGTCCTTCCACTTGTCCGGGTAGCCGATCTTCGGGGTGAAGGCGGCGACCTTCTCGTGCGCGCGCGTCTTGGTCTCCGGCCCCATCCACTGGTTGGCATCGATGCGCTGGCTCAGCGCCTCCAGCAGGTTCGCCACCAGGTGCTGCATCTTGGTCTTCGATTCGGGCGGGAAGTACTCGGCGACATACAGGCGGCCGACCGACTCGCCGATGGCGTTGTCCACCGCGTCCACGCCCCGCTTCCAGCGATCGCGCTGCTGCGGCTGGCCGCGCATGGTCGTGCCGTAGAAGGCAAAGCGCGCCTGGTCGAAGCGCTGGGGCAGCACCGAGGCGTTGCTGTTCAGGTAGTGGAACGTGAGGACCGCCTTGAGGGTCGGCACCGGCGTGCGCGCGTACAGCGCGGCCAGGTCCTTGATGGCGGTGATCTCGCCGAGCACCAGGTCCTGGCGAGAGCCCAGCTGCTGCGCATCGAGGAACACCTGCCAGGGAAAGCCGGGTGCGTAGGCGAGCAGCTGCTTCTTGCTGCGCGGGTTGTAGGTCGCTTCCGCGTCGCGGCGCTTCTCCAGCGGCCACTGGACCTGCGCCACCGCCGTTTCGAATGCCATGACCTCGCGCGCCTGGTTGTGCGGGTCGGGGCTGCCGCCCAGGGTGAGCATCTGCGCCACGTAGGCGACGTATTTCTCGCGCAGCGCCTTCAGCTGCGGATCGTCCTTCAGGTAGTAGTCGCGATCGGGCAGGCCGAGGCCCGACTCGCCGATGACGACCGCGTACTTGTCCGGGTTCTTGTTGTCGGCGTTGAGCTGCACGTCGAACAGCGAGGCGTAGCCGATGGTGCCGTACAGGCGCGCGATGTCCGCGCGGGTCTTGGCTGCGGCGATCTTGTCCAGGGCGGGCTGCGCCGGCGCCAGGCCGCGCGCCTCGATCCCCGCCTCGTCCATGTAGGCGGCGTAGAAATCGCCGATCTGCTGGTCGGGCGTGCCGGTGGCGGCATGGCTCGCGGCGGCCTTCTCGATGATGGTGCGCGAGCGCACCTTGGACAGCTCGTCGAGCTTGTCGAAGGGGCCGAAGGAGGACTTGTCCGCCGGGATGGCGAAATTCTTGTCCCAGGTGCCGCTGGCGTAGGCAAAGAAGTCATCGCCGGGCTTGACGCTCAGGTCGCGGGCGGTGAGATCGATGCCAAAGTCGCCGATCTCGGCTTTGGGTGCCGGCGGGGCGACGGGCGCCGCCGGGACGGCCGCTGCGGGGGCCACGGCCGGAGCCACAGGCTTCTCTTTCGTACTGGAAGCGCACGCGGAAAGCACGAGGGTCACGGCGAGGAGGAACGTTGATCTCATGAGTAGGCCCTGAGGGGGAAAACGTGGTCACAAATGATAAGGCAGCGCCCGATGCGCTGCGCGGGCCGGCCCGTTCCCGGCCCGTGCCGCAGGCCTCGGCTCATCGCGGAAAGAACTCGGCCGGTCGCTTCAGCCCGGTGGCAGCCAGTGATGTACCAGGTCGCGCCATTCCCGCGGCGCAGCCTGAGCGGCTGCCGCCACCTCCGTGCCCAGGTAGAGGAAGCCGACGATGACATCGTCCGCACCCAGCCCCAGGGCGGCCCTCACCGTCTCGTCGTAGGCGGGCGCGCCGGTCTTCCACACCCCGTTGAAGCCCAGGGCCACCGCCGCCAGCAGGATCGAGTGCGCCGCCGCCCCGGCCGAAAGCACCTGCTCGATGACCGGGATCTTCACCCCGGGGGTCGTGTGTGCCGCGACCACGAGGATCAGCGGGGCGCGGAAGGCCTTCTGCCGCTCGCGCGCGAGGGTCTCCGGGCTGCTCGCGGCATGCGTACGCTGCAGCTGCGCGGCTAGCAGCTCCCCGAAGCCGGCGCGGGCCTCGCGGGGAATGACCACGAAGCGCCACGGCCGCAGCTTGCCGTGGTCGGGGGCGTGCACCGCGGCGGCGAGCATCAGTTCGAGCGCCCGCCCGTCGGGGGCCGGGTCGGTGAGCTTCACGGCGGACTTGCGTTGCCGCAAGAGGTCTATGGCTTGCATGCGCGCATTGTCGCAGACTTCAGCCGGTGACCGCCCTTTCCGATGCCTGCGAGCGCAACAAGGAACCGATCCTGGGCGTGCTGCGCACGGCCTTCGCCTCGTGCCGTGGCGTGCTCGAAGTCGGCAGCGGCACCGGCCAGCACGCCGTGCACTTCGCCGCGCACCTGCCGCAGCTGACCTGGCAGCCGAGCGAAGTGCCACCGCTCGAGGGCGGCCTGCTCGGGCGGGTGCGTGCATCGGGCCTGCCCAACCTGCGCGCGCCGCTGCCACTGGACGTGCGCGACGAGCCCTGGCCGGTCGCCGGCGTGGATGCCGGCTTCAGCGCCAACACGCTGCACATCATGTCCTGGGCTGCGGTCGGAGACTTCTTCCGCGGCTTCGGCGCGCTGCTGCCGCCGGCGGGGATCCTGTGCGTGTACGGCCCGTTCCGTTACGGCGGACGGCACACCAGCCCCAGCAACGAGGCCTTCGATGCCTGGCTGCGCGCACGCGACCCGGACAGCGCCGTTCGCGACTTCGAGGCGGTCACGCAGCTCGCGCTCGCGCAGGGACTGCACCTGGTCGCCGACCACGCGATGCCGGCGAACAACCGCACGCTCGTTTGGCAGAGGCGCTGAGACGTAAGATGCGCACATGGACACGGTGACGACTGCAGAGATCCGCGCGGCCATCCGCGCCATCCCCGACTACCCCAAGCCCGGGATCATGTTCCGCGACATCACGACGCTGCTCGGCAACGCGCGCGTGTTTCGCGGGGCGATCGAGCAGCTGGTCGCTCCCTGGGCCGGCGAGCGCATCGACCGGGTGGCCGGCATCGAGGCACGCGGCTTCATCCTGGGAGGGGCGGTGGCCCACCAGCTCACCGCCGGCTTCGTACCGGTACGCAAGAAGGGCAAGCTGCCACACCAGACGGTGAGCATCGCCTACTCGCTCGAGTACGGGATCGATCACATGGAGATGCACCGTGACGCGGTGCAGCCGGGCGAGCGCATCCTGCTGGTCGATGACCTGATCGCCACGGGCGGCACCGCCTGCGCAGCGGTTCAGCTGCTTCGCCAGCAGGGCGCCGAGGTGGTGGCTGCCTGCTTCATCGTCGACCTGCCGGACCTGGGAGGCTCGGGGCGACTGGAGCGCCTGGGCACGGCGGTGCGAAAGCTCGTCACGTTCGCCGGCGACTGACCTGCCACTCCGGGAGACTTGGTTTTTACCTTATTTTTCAGATAGATAGGCGCGTTCCTGCCGCCAACATTACGTTGCAGTCATACGCCGTCCCGAGGGGATGTTTGGTCCCATAATACGCGCGCCCCGGGCCCGTGAGCCTGCCCGGCTGATGAGCGATGGCGCGGTGCGCCGACGCCCATGAGCCGGTCAGGCATCCGCCTGGGCTGCAATCAACCAACCTTCAGTCATCCTGTGGAGACTACATCGATGTTCAAGTACCTCGTCCCCGTCATCGCCACCGCCCTGGTCGCCGCGCCGGCCTTCGCCGCCGACGAGACGGCCCCGGCCACGACCCCGTCCACCAAGAGCAGCACCCACAAGAGCTCGCACCACAGCTCGCACCACAGCTCGCACAAGAGCTCCCACAAGAGCAGCAGCAGCGCGCCGAAGAGCGACGACACCGCCCCGGCCAAGTAAGGTCGAGGTTGCGTTTGGAGGGCCCCGCCGGCGACGGCGGGGCCTTTTCATTTCCTGCCGGTCCGCCCTTGCAGCGACGCCCGAAGCGGTTCACATTCCATCGATGGACGGTGCGCAGCAGGCGGCGATTCACCAGGCTCTGATGACCGTGCAGCACGCCGTCACCCGCATGAGCTTCCGCGGCTGCGACCAGGACGACCTCACCGAGGCCATCGACCGTGTCGAGGAGCAACTGCATGTGCCGCACCCGAACGCCTCCCTGATCTCCCAGTTCCTCAATTCGATCGCCCGCAGCCTGCGGGCGCAGCCCGAGGCGCGCGAGGCGTGCCTGGCGATCGAGGATGCCATCGGCAAGGCCGGCCTGCCGAGCACCTGGCAGACCGGCATCTGATCAAGCCCACGCAGCGCACCCGGCTCGCACGGCTCCGCGACCGCGGCAGCTACGACCGCGCGGTCATCGACGCGATCCTCGACGAGGCCTTGTACTGCCACGTGGGCTTCGTGGCGGACAAGCAGCCCTACGTCGTGCCCACCATCCACGCCCGCGTCGGTGAGACGCTCTACGTCCATGGCTCGGTCGCCAGCCGCATGCTGAAGAACCTCAGCCGGGGCATCGAGGTGTGTCTCACCGTCACGCTGCTGGACGGGCTGGTCCTGGCACGCTCTGCCTTCCACCACTCGATGAACTACCGCTCGGTGCTGGTGCTCGGCCGGGCCGCGCTGGTCACCGATGAGGACCAGAAGCGCGCCGCCTTGACCGCGCTGGTCAACCGCGTGCTGCCCGGACGCGC
Organism: Pseudomonadota bacterium; assembly: GCA_018240525.1. Lineage (GTDB taxonomy): Bacteria > Pseudomonadota > Gammaproteobacteria > Steroidobacterales > Steroidobacteraceae > 13-2-20CM-66-19. The sequence continues at coordinate 163,424 of JAFEFN010000007.1, read as the reverse complement.
GGCCGAGGTGCGTGGCCCGAACCGCAAGGAACTCAACGCCACCAGCGTGCTGTCTCTGCCGATCACCGAAGTCTCCGCCAAGATCCGGCGTGGGCCGCCGGTGGATGCCGAGGCGGACTATGCACTGCCCTGCTGGGCCGGGGTCCTCCCCCTGGCCCTCATGGCGTTGCCTGCGCAGCCGGACCCGCGCCTGCCGACGGACACACCGGTACCGCAGGCGGTGACGGCCTGGTCGCGTGGCGCCGGCCGGATGCTCGGGAAAGGCTGAACCCCGGCGCCTCCCGCCGCGCGGGCGGCGGCGGACGTTGCACGCTCGCATTGGCCCGGTCTAACTTGGGGCCATGTTCAGCCCGCTGTCCCAGTGCCTGATCCTGCTGGCCGGATCGGTCTTCCTCGTGACGATTGCGCGTCGCCTGCGCCTGCCCACCAGCGCCGCCTATCTCCTGGTCGGGCTGTCGCTCGGGCCGCACGCCCTGGGCATCGTTCCGGACTCCGGCGCCACGCGCCTGCTGGCCGAGCTGGGCGTCGCCTTCCTGCTCTTCACCCTCGGGCTCGAATTCTCGCTGCCGCGCATGATCGCGATGCGCGGCGAGGTCTTCGTGCTCGGCGGTGCGCAGGTGGCCCTCACCACCACCGTGTTCGCCCTCATCGGCCGGCTGCTCGGGTTGCCGTGGCTGGTGGCCGCCGTGCTCGGCGGCGCGGTCTCCATGAGTTCCACCGCCATCCTGCTGCAGCAGCTGACCGAGCGCTCGGAGCTGAACCGCACGCACGGGCGGCTCGCTTTCAGCATGCTGCTGTTCCAGGACCTCGCGTTCGTGCCCTTCCTCGCCCTGGCCGCGCTGCTCGCTGCCGGCACGGCCCCGCTGAGCCTGGGCGCCAGCGTGATCCCGGTGCTCGGCGGCGTGCTCTCGATCATCGCCGTGCTCGCCGCCGGGCGCTGGCTGCTGCGCCCGCTGTTCCACGTGATCGCGCACAGCCGCCTGCGGGAGCTGTTCACGCTCACCGTGCTGCTGGTGGTCCTCAGCTCCGCCTGGGTGTCGCACACCGCCGGGCTATCCTTCGCACTCGGTGCGTTCCTGGCGGGGATGATGCTGGCGGAGACCGAGTACCGCCACCAGATCGAGACGGTCATCAGGCCCTTCCGCGACATCCTGCTCGGCCTGTTCTTCATCTCCGTCGGCATGCTCCTGGACCTGCACCTGCTGTTCCGACCGGCGCAGCTGCTGGCGGTGCTGAGCATGCTGGTGATGATGGTGATGCTGAAGGCGCTGCTCGCAGCCATGGTGACCTACCCTTTCGTGCACTCGCGCTTCAAGGCGCTGCGCACCGGCATCGTGATGTCGATCGGCGGGGAGTTCGGGGTGGCGCTCGGCACGATCCTGCTGCAGGCGGGGCTGGTGCCGGAGCAGATCGGCAGCCCGCTGCTGGTGGCCATGGTGGTGTCCATGGTCGTCAGCCCGCTCATCCTCAACAACAACAAGCGCGTGGCGCGCTTCCTGCTGCGCGAGCACGGCCCGATGCGCACCGCCAGCGAGCGCGAGGACGATGCCACCCGGGGCATCGCGCTGCGCGACCACGTCATCCTGTGCGGCTTCGGCCGCGTCGGCCAGAACGTGGCGCGCGTGCTCGAGTCGCACGGCTTCGAGTACATCGCGCTCGACCTGGACCCGGCGCGCATCCGCGCCGCGCGCCAGCTCGGCGACCCGGTGCTGTTCGGCGATTCGGCCGACGAGGAGATGCTCGGCAAGGCAGGACTCGCTGCCGCCAGCGCCGTCGTCATCAGCTTCTCCGATCCGGCGACGGCGCTGGGCATCCTGCGCAGCATCCGGGCGCTGCGCCCCGAGGTGCCGGTACTGGTGCGCACGAGCGACGATGCGCGCCTCAAGGAACTGCAGGACGCGGGCGCCACGGACGTCGTGCCGGAGACCTTCGAGGCCAGCCTCATGCTGGTCTCGCACGTGCTCATGCTGCTGCACGTCCCGGTCTCGCGCGTGGTGCGCACGCTCGGCGAGATCCGCAACAACCGCTACACGGTGCTGCACACGATCGTGCGCAGCAGCGCCTCACGCCCGGTCGACGAGACCAGCGAGCACCGCGAGGAGATCAAGTCGGTGGTGGTCCCGCCGGGTGCATGGTCGGTCGGCCGCACGCTCCAGGAGGTGCGCAACCGCGGCGTGGCGGTCACCTTCACCGGCGTGCGCCGCCTGGGGATCCTGGGGCGCGAGCCGGCGCCCGACACCGTGCTGCGCGACGGCGACATCGTCGTCATCTACGGCCAGCCCGAGGAGCTGGAGCGTGCCGAGGCGGTGCTGCTCGCCGGCTAGGCGCACGCAGGCCCCGCCGGGCCCGCCAGGGCGGTAAAATGACCGCCAATAACATGACCAGCGCCGACCTGACCGGCGCGCGCAGGACCCCCGACATGCACCACAGCCGCCTATCCGGATTCATCATCGACTGCAACACTGAGGACCTGGAGGCGGCGGCCGCCTTCTGGGGGGCAGCGCTCGGACTGAGGGTCGAAGCCTCGGCGGAGGCCGGCCAGGCGCTCTACCGCCGGCTTGAGGGCAGCCCGCTGGACATCGAAGTGCAGCAGGTCCGCCACGAGAGCCGCGTGCACCTGGACATCGAGTCCACCGACGTCGCCGCCGAGGTGCGCCGCCTGGAGAAGCTCGGCGCGCGCCGCGTGAGCGCCGTGCACGACTGGGTCGTCATGCAGGCCCCCACCGGCCAGCGCTTCTGCGTGGTGCCCGCGCGTCGCGCGATCGCGGGCACGGCCAACGCCTGGCACGAGTAGATGCTGCGCTCCGACATCCACTTCCCGCCCAAGCACGAGCCGCTGCGCGATGACGTGCACGCCCTCGGCGCCCTGGTCGGCGAGGTGCTGCTCGAGCAGGGCGGCCGCGCGCTGTTCGAGCAGGTCGAGGCCGAGCGCGTCGCCGCCATCGGCGCGCGCAACGGCGAGGTGCAGGCACGCGCGCAGCTGGAGGCGCTGGTGCGCGGCCGCCCGCCTGCGCTCACCCGCGACCTCGTGCGCGCGTTCTCGACCTGGTTCCAGGCGGTCAACATCGCCGAGAAGGTGCACCGCATCCGCAGGCGGCGCGACTACTTCCTCAAGGAGAGCCAGCGGCCGCAGCCCGGTGGCGTGGAGGATGCGATCGCCACGCTCAAGGCGCAGGGGCTGAGCGCCACCCAGGTGATCGACCTGCTGGGCGGCCTGTCCATCGAGCCGGTGTTCGCCCCGCACCTGACCGAGGCCAGCCGGCGCACGCTGCTGCGCAAGCAGCAGCGCATCGCACAGCGCCTGCTCGAGCGGCTCGACCCCTCGCTGACCCCGAACGAGGCGCGCTCGATCTGGGACAGCGTGCGCATGGAGCTCACCACGGCCTGGCAGACCGAGGAGCTGCCGCGCGAGCGGCTCACCGTGGCCGACGAGCGCGAGCAGATCCTCTTCTACCTGCTGGATGTGCTCTACCGCGTGGTGCCGGCATTCTACGAGGAGATCGCCCAGGCGCTGGAGAAAGTCTACGGCGGGCAAGCCGGCGCGGTGCGCGTGCCCTCGATCCTGCATTTCGGCTCCTGGGCGGGTGGCGACATGGACGGCAACCCCGACGTGCATGCCAAGACCATCCGCGACACCCTGGCGCGCCAGAACCGCGTGCTGGTCAACACCTACTTCACCGAGTGCCAGGAGCTGGCGCAGCGGCTGTCGCAGAGCGCCAGCCGCGTGTCGATCTCCGCAGAGCTGGCCAAGCGCATCGAGCAGTACACGCTGCTCCTGCCCGGGGCGCAGGCGATCACCCCGGCCCGGCACGACCGCATGCCCTACCGGGTGTTCCTGGCACAGGTCAGCGAGCGGCTGCGCGCCGTGTACGAAGGCCGCGCCCGTGGCTACGAGGGCGCGCGCCAGTTCCGCGACGACATCGCGCTGGTCGCCAGCAGCCTCAAGGCGCACCGTGGCAGCAATGCGGGCCTGTTCCAGGTCGAGCGCCTGCTGCGCCGGATCGACACCTTCGGCTTCCACCTGGCGACGCTCGACGTGCGCCAGCAGGCCGCGGTGCTGCACCAGGTGCTCGCGCAGGGCCTGGGCGATGCCGGCTGGCCGCAGCGCAGCCGCAGCGAGCGGCGCGACATCCTGGCCGAGGCGCTCGAGAAGGACCGCGGCCCGGTGACCGATCTGGACGCCCTCGGCAAGCGCACGCTCGCCGTGTTCGAGGCGATCATGCAGGGCCGGCACCGCTACGGGGCGGCCGCCATCGGCTACTTCATCATCAGCGGCGCGAGCGGCGCCGACGACATGCTGGCGGCCCTGCTGCTGGCACGCTGGGCGGCCGCCTACGACAAGAAGACCGGCGAGGTCGCCCTCGACATCGCCCCGCAGTTCGAGACCGAGGAATCGCTGCGCAGCTGCGGCGCGACCCTGCGGGAGCTGCTCGCCGACCCGCTGTACCGCCGCCACCTCGAGGCACGCGGGCGCCGGCAGTGCGCGCTCATCGGCTACTCGGACAGCAACAAGGAGTCCGGTCCCTGTGCCTCGCGGTTCCTGATCCACCAGGCGCAGGGCGAGCTGGCCGCCGTGCTCGCCGCCGCCGGCGAGCAGCCCGTGCTGTTCCACGCGCGCGGCGGGAGCGTCGCCCGTGGCGGCGGCCGCATCGAGGCGATCGTCAGGGCCGCCCCACCGGCGACCGTCAACGGCGTGCTGCGCATCCGCGAACAGGGCGCGACCGTGAAGCAAGGGTACGGCCTGCGGCCGATCGCCATGCGCACCCTGGAACGCGCCTTCAACTCCCTCAGCCTTGCCACCGCGGCCACGCATCGCGACCCCCGTGCAATCGAGCCGCAGGCACACCTGGAGGTGGCCGCGCTGATCGCGCGCGAGAGCCGCAGCAGCTACCGCGAGCTGGTCTTCGGTGCGGCGCCGTTCTACGAGTTCTTCCAGGCGGTCACGCCGATCGACGTCATCGAGCGCATGCAGATCGGTGCGCGCTCGGTGCACCGCGCCGAACATCCTGGCCTGGCGGAGCTGCTGCCCGTGCCCTGGGTTTTCGCCTGGACGCAGGCGCGCTACATGCTGCCGGGCTGGTACGGCGCCGGCCGCGGACTGGCCGCCGCGGTCGCGCAGTTCGGCCTGGCGCGGCTGCGCGAGCTGCACGCAGAGTGGTTCTTCCTGCGCAACCTGATCGATGACATCGAGACCATGCTCGCGCGCGCCGACCTGGACATCGCCGCCTACTACGACGCGCTGGCCACGGCGCAGAGCCGCGGCGACTACCCGGCCACGATCCGCGCCGAATACCGCCTCGCCTGCGAGCAGGTGCTGGCGATCAAGGACAGCGGTGCACTGCTGGACTCGGACACCACCATGCAGCGCTCCATCCGCCTGCGCAACCCGTACGTGGATCCCATGAACCTGATGCAGGTCGACCTGCTGCGCCGCTGGCGCGATGGCGGCCGCGAGGACGGCGAGCTGTTCGCGGCGCTGCTGGCGAGCATCGGCGGCATCGCCGAGGGGCTGCAGAGCACCGGATGAGCGAGGGCACCATCACCATCCGCCCCGCCGCGGCGCACGAGATGGGCCTGGTGCTGGAGTTCATCCGCGCGCTGGCCGTTTACGAGCGCCTCGAGCAGGAGGTGGTCGCCACCGAGGCGGACCTGGCGGCCGCGCTCGGCGGACCGCGTCCCTACGCCGAGGTCGTGTTCGCCTGCGTCGACGGGGTGCCGCTCGGCTTCGCGCTGTTCTTCCACAACTTCTCGACCTTCCTGGGCAAGCCGGGAATCTACCTGGAGGACCTGTTCGTGCGCCCCGAGGCGCGCGGCCGGGGCCTGGGCAAGCGGCTGCTGGCCTGGCTGGCGCGCACCGCCCTCGAGCGCGGCTGCGCGCGGCTGGACTGGGCGGTGCTGGACTGGAACGAGCCCTCGATCGGGTTCTACCTCGGCCTGGGCGCCCAGCGCCTGGACGAGTGGACCACCTTCCGCCTCACCGGACCGGCCCTCGCGCGCATGGCCGCCGCCGCGGCGGGCTAGGGGCGCGCCGGTTCGGGGCGGCGGTACACCCGGCCGCCCTTCATGACGAACACGACGTGCGCGGTGGCGCCGATGTCGCGGGTCGGGTCGCCCTCGACCGCGATGACATCGGCCAGCAGGTGCGCGCGCAAGGCACCCAGGTCCGCCTCGCGCCGCAGGATCTTCGCGTCGGTGGCGGTGGCGGCGGTCAGTGCCTGCACCGGCGTCATGCCATCCCGCACCATCCACACCAGCTCCTGGTAGTTGCTGCCATGGGCGAATACCCCGACGTCACTGCCGCAGCCGATCGTCACGCCGTTCTGGAGCGCTGTCCTGAAGGCGGTCGCCGCCTGCTTCATGCCCGGGGTGGGTTCGGCTCCCGGCACGTAGTGCTCGAAGTACTGCGCGTAGGCGGCCTCGGCCTCGAGCGTCGGCAGGAACGCCACCCCGCGCGCGGCCATGAGCTTGAAGACCTCCGGCGTCCCGCCGTAACCGTGCTCGATGCTGTCCACGCCCGCCAGCACCGCGCGGCGCATGCCCTCGGCGGTCGCGGCATGGGCGGCCACGGGCCGTCCGGAGGTGTGCGCGGTGTCCACCAGCGCCTTGAGTTCCTCGACCGAGAAGGTCGGCTGCTGGGTGCCGCCCGGGCCCCAGCGGTAGTCGGCGTACACCTTGATCCAGTCTGCGCCGCGCCCGGCCTGTTCGCGCGTCGCCGCGATCACCGCATCCACCCCGCTGACCTCCTGCGCACCCTGCGGTGTGCAGCACACGTCCGGGCGCAGCGCACGCGGCGCCGGGCCGTAGCTGCCGGTGGCGACGATCGCGCGCGTGGCCACGAACAGGCGCGGCCCCTCGATGAGGCCTTCCTCGATCGCGCGGCGCACGGACAGGTCGGCATAGTCGGCGCCCTCGGTGCCCAGGTCGCGCAGCGTCGTGAACCCCGCCATAAGGGTGGCGCGCGCCTGCACACCGGCGCGCAGCGTGCGGTACGGCACCGGCTCCTTCAGGACCTGGTCATTCCAGGGCGTCTCGTTGTAGGGATGCAGCAGCAGGTGCGAGTGCGCATCGATGAGCCCGGGCAGCACGGTGGCGCCGGGCAGGTCGATCACCTCGGCGCCCGCAGGGACCGCGACGCTCCCGGCGGGCCCGACCGCGGCGATGCGCTCGCCCTCGACCAGCACCACCCAGCCCGCGTGCAGCGGCTCCCCGGCGGTCCACACCTGCATCGGTCGCAGCAGCACCGTACCGGCCACGGCGGCCGGCAGGCACAGGAGTGAGGGCACGCAACTGACCAGCAGGCGCAGGGCAGGATTCTTCATGCGGGATGCCTCGGGCGGGGTTCCGCGCCGAAGCGTAGCAGGCCCGGCGGGCGGTTAGCCCATCAACACGGTGGTGTCGTAGCTCTCGAAGCCCTGGATCGCGCGGGCGTAGGCGTTGAAGACCAGCCGCTCGGCGATCTTGTCGGCCCGCGGCGCCAGCAGCATGCGCAGCACGACGTCATCGGCCGGGCGGGTGGCCTCCTCGGCCAGCAGCTGCTCGATGACGCGGGTGACGCGGTGGAAGATCTCGTTGACGAAGCGCAGGTGGGCCGCGTCGTGCACCTGCTCGGCGCCGGCGCCGTAGGTGCCGCGGGCCTCTTCGGCGAGCTCGCGCAGGAACAGGTTCAGCAGCCGCGCCTTGTCCACCAGTCGCAGCTCTGCGTAGAACTGGATTTCGGAATTCAGATTCATGGTCTGCCCCTGCGTGTTACCTCAGCACTATGCGGGGAAGAATTCAAGGGGCTTCGTTACCGTGATGGTATCGACGTCCTTGGCCTCGAACTTGTAGGTGCGCACCAGCGCGACGATCTTCGCCTCCAGCGCCGCATCCTTCAGTTCGCTGGAGATGACACGGCAGGCGCTGACGTCACCCGCCGGCGTAATGGTCAGCTCAAGCACAAGCTTGCCCTGCAGCTCCGCGTTCTCGCGCTGCGCGCGCGCGTACAGGCTGTCGAGGCGGCCCTTGTTGCGGTCGAAGACCAGCTCGATCTCCTCGCGCGAGCGTGCCGCCTTGCCGCCGCCACCGCTGACGGCCGGCGGCCGCGAGTTCAGCCCCGAGCGGGCCACTCCCGAGGTCACGGCGGTGGTCTCGTGGCCGGTGAGCGAGCCGGCGCCGCCGCCGAAGCCGCGGCTGGTATCCGCAGAGGTGATGCCACCGCTGCCCACCCCGACCTTGGAGGTGATCAGCGAACGCTCCGCGTGCGCATCCGCGCCGACGGCGCCCGAGAGGTTCTTCACCTCCAGGGGCTTGGTGTCCATCATCTCGCGCAGGTCGGCGAGCTCATCCTTCACCTGGTTGAGCTGCTTCTGTGCCTTCTCCTTCGCCTTCTGCTTCTGGTCGACCGGCGGAGCCACCGGGACGACCTTCGGCTCGATCTTCGGCTTCTCCTCCACCTTCGGCGCCGGGGGCGGCGGCGGTGGCGGCTTGGCCTGCTCCTCCAGCATCACCTTCGCGAGGCGCTGCGGGATGTCGGGCGTGGTGGGCGCCAGCGGCTTGGGCAACACCAGGAACAGGACGGTGAGCAGCAACAGCAGGATCAGCATCGCGCGCAGGATCTTGCGGAAGCGCGCGCTGGCCTCCTCGTCGCCCTCCCAGGGCAACTCGAACTCGCGGTAATAGGGGGCGAGACCGGTGCTCATCCGGGCTTAAAGCCGGAAACCGGCTTTTCCTTCTGGATGACCGCGAGGGAGATCTTGCCGTAGTCGGCTGCCGTGCAGGTGGCCATGACGCGCTTGATCACGTCGTAGGGGATGACCTTGTCGGCCATCACCGTGATCTCGCGGTTGGCGAGGTCGCGCTCGGTCATCGCCTTGCCGACCAGCAGCGGCCGCTTGAGGGCCGCCAGCAGCGGCTCGATCTGCGGCGTGTTGGCCTTCCTGATGTCCGCGATCGAGGTGACGAACTCCCCCTGCACGAACACGTCGGTCTTGGTGATCATCACCACCACCGACTCCTTCGGGGCGGTCTGCGCGATCGACTGCGGGATCTCGATGCCCTTGGCGTTCTGGATCACCTCGACCTCGGTCGAGTAGACCAGCAGGAACGCCACCATCACCGAGAGGATGTCGATCAGCGGGATCAGGTTCAGGTGCGCATCGGCGCGGTTGCGCATGTGGTGCTGCGCCATGCGCTGCGCGCGGTTGGAGGTGCTCACGGATGACCTCCGGGTGCGGCGGCCGGCGGGACGGCCGGCGCGGCGCCGCCCGCGGCATCCGCCGCCGGCGCATCGCCCATGGAAATGTCGGGGAACAGCTCCGCCTGGACGACGTTGGCGCCCTCGCCCTGCTCGAACACGCGCACGTGGTCCATCACCTGCACGACCTGATCGTAGGGGGTGTCGGGCTCCAGCAGGATCGTGGCCTCGGTCTTCTCGGGGAACTTGGCCTTCACGCGCTTGAGGTAGTCAGTCAGTGCCTCGTAGTCGTGGCCCTTGTCCGTGTCGGGGATGGGCGCCAGCGGGCCGGTGTTGCGGTCCGCCACCACCAGCATGTCCTTGCGCACCAGCACCTCCAGCACCAGGCCCGGGGGCGGCTCCTTGAACTCCGTCTGGGCGGCCGGCAGGTTCAGCTGCAGGATCACGGTGCGGGAGAACACCGCGGTCATCAGCAGGAACGTCACGAGCACCGTGAAGATGTCGATCATCGGCACGAGCAGCAGCTCGGCCGGCTTGCGCGAGTGCCGCGCCAGCTTGCGGGATTGGTACGAACGACGCATCGGCGACCTTCAGTCCTTAACGGAACGCTCGAAAACCGGGAGCTCAGGCCGCCGCGGTGGCGGGCGTCTGGCGCTCGGTAATCGCGTTCAGGAACTTCACCGAGGCCATCTCCAGGCTGTCGATCAGCTCCGTCGTCTTGGTCTGCAGGAAGGCGTGGATGAACAGCAGCGGCACCGCGGTCATGAGGCCGAAGGCCGTGCAGTTCATGGCCACCGAGATGGAGGCGGAGAGCAGGTTGGCTTTCTCCGCCGGGTTCACCGTGGCCACCGCCTGGAAGGCGCGGATGAGGCCCATGACCGTTCCCAGCAGGCCCAGCAGGGTCGCCAGGTTGGCGAAGGTCGCCAGGTAGTGCGTGCGCTTCTCGAGGCGCGGCACGACCTCCATGAGGCTCTCCTCCATCGCCTTCTCGATGTCATCGCGACGGCGGGCGGACTGGATGCGTGCCAGGCCGTAGTTGAGGATATGACCGATGGCCGAGTCGGACTTCGCCGTCGCCTGCGCGACCTGGCGGAAGTTGCCCTGCCCGAGCAGCGGCACGATCTCGTTCCACAGCCCGCGGTTACGCGCCGCGGTCATGGTCAGGTAGATGTAACGTTCGATGGCGATCGCAAGTCCCACCACGAACACGACGGCGATCGGGAACATGAATTCCCCACCGCCTTGGAAAAATCGAACAATGGCATTCCAGAGGCCCATCTGACACTCCCGCTCAAAAAGACGTCCACACAAGCGCAATTACTGCTTAAAACTGAATGACATAAGGCCAAAAAGCTGCGACCCAGCTCTCAGACCTGATGCTGCACCGCGGTTATTTCAGGGCTTCAAGTCCGAACCCTGCACCGCGTCTGCTTTTGCCCCGGCCTGGTCAGGCCGCAGGGCGTCGTAATAGCGGGTTTCCCGCTTGAATACGTCCCTGTCCAGGGGTTGCAACACCTCATCCAGGAGGCTGTTCGGGGGGCGGCCGACCAGATCGCCCAGGTCCGAATGCTTCCATGGAACGATATACATGACTTTGGGCAGCTCGTGGTTGCCACGAACATCCGTCGTATCCAGGTTCAGCCGGTCGTTGCCCGTGCCCTTGCGCGTGGGGGTGCCCTTGGCCTGGGGAGCCGGTGCGGGCGTCTTGCCGGCGGCAGCGGCTGCAGCCGGCGCCGGAGCGGACGTCGGGTCCGGTGCCGGGGCGGCCGCCGGGGTATTGGCCGCCGGCTCCGCCGGCGTGCTGGTATCCACCGCCGGCTCCAACTGGTCCGGTCGTGGGGTCGCTCTCGGGGCGGCCGGAGGCTGCTGCGCGGAGGCGAGCGTGGTCGCCCACAGCAGCGTGCCGGCCAACACGACCGCAAGCCCGGTGCACCTGTCCCTGTGTGCCATGTTCACACTCCTGCCTTCGGCGCCGTCGCCTCTTGCGGCGGCGGCGCGGGGGTTGGCGGCGCAGCTTCCGGCGCCGGCGCGCCGCCCTCGGGCGCTGCCGCAGGCGCGGCGGGCGCCTCCGCGGCCGGGGCGGAGGCCTCCGGCTTCTTCACCGGCGGCATGCCCAAGCGTTGCCGCAGGTCCGCGATCCAGCCGTTGACCGGCTTCTCCTCGCCGGTGAGCTTCTTGTACTCCTCGAACGAGGCCAGCGCATGCGCAGCATCTCCCAGATAGAGGTCCTGCAGCACGCCGAGGTTGCGCCAGGCCGGTGCATAGAGGGGGTCCGCATCGATCGCCTTCTGGTAGGAGGCGGCCGCGTCGTGGAACTCGCCGCGCATCCGCTGCGTCACGCCCAGCTCGGTCCACGCGACCGCGCTGCCGCTTTCGCTCGCCACCGCGCTCTTCATCGAGGTCTCGGCCTTGTCCAGCTGACCCTGCTTGCGCTGGATCAGGCCCACGTTCACCAGCGGAGCGGCGAACTGCGGGTACTGCAGGGCGATCTGCTTGAACGCCTGTTCCGCCGCCACGGTGTTGCCGGCCCGCATGAGGTTCACCGCGCGGGTGAAATCGGCGTGCGCCGCGATCGGGACTTCCGGGCGGGCCGCGGGCGCGGCTGCCCCGTCGCCCGCGGCAGCAGCGCCGGCGACTGCCGCCGGGGTGGCCGCGGGGCCGGAGGCCGGTGGCGCCAGCACCACCGGCGCGGGCGGCTGCTTGCGCGGCGGCGGGCTGCTGCTGCAGGCGGCGAGCAGCCCGACGGCCGCCAGCGCGAGCCATCGCGGCGCGTACCCGCTGCCGGCAGGCCTATTCAAGGTTGGCGACGACATCCTGCGTCTGCTCCGTCTTGCCGTAGCGTGCGGGCTTGAGCTCGGCGAGGGCCTTGAAGCTCTTCTGCACCCACTCGTCGTACACCCCTTCCTTGGCACGCGCCGCGTTGAGCTCGTGCACCTTGATCGCCTGCTCCTCGAACGGGAAGACCTGTTCCTCGAGCAGGGAGTTGTATTCCTCGAGTTCGTCGCCCTTGAGCGTCTTGGGCCGCTCGGAGGCGAGCACGTCCTTGGCCAGCACCCGGTAGAGGTCGGCCATCTCGTAGGTCGCCGCGGTGGTGACCTCGGCCACCTGGTAGTCGGCGGCGCGCTTGTAGCCATCCATCGCCGTCTCCAGCGCATTGCGCTTGACGATGAGGCTCTTCTTCAGCGGCGCGGCGAGCTGCACGCCGCGGAAGGCATCACGCGCCGGCTGGGCCAGCGCCAACTGCGCCTTCGCGGCGAGGTAGTGCGAGCGCTGGGTGCGCTGCGCACCGGCCTGCGCATCGGCGTTGATGATCTCGTGGTACCAGTGGTCGCGCCGGGTGGTGTCGCCGGCCTTCTCCGCATACTCGGCCAGGTGCTGCCGCGATTCCTGCGCATCGGCGAGCGGCGGTCCCGTGGCCACGAACTTCTCGAGCATCGAGGAGGCCTTGGTGGGATTGCCGGCCTTGGCGTAGAGATCGGCCGACTGCACCAGTGCCTCGCGCTGCACGGCAGGGTCCGCGTTGGGGGCCGCGGCGATCTTCTCGAACTCCACCGCCGCCTCGCCGGGGCGGTTGGCCGAGGAGTAGGCCACGGCGAGCTTGCGCGTGACCTCCGGCTGCAGCGGGCTCTGCGGGAACTGGCGCCGGAAGTCCTCCAGCACATTGATGGCGCGTGGCCATTGCTCGAGGTTGATCAGCTGCGTCGCCGCATCGTACTGGGCGTTGGCGACGATCTTGGCGCCGGGCGCGGCGGTGGCCACGCGCAGGTAGTCATCGACCGCCCCGGCCGCATCACCGGCCTTCTGCTTCGCCTCGCCCTGCTTGTAGGCGCTGGCGGCCACCCGCTCGTTGAGGTCGGCGCGCATCTTCTCGTCGGCGCCGGCAAGGGCGCGCGCCTGGATGAACGCGGGCTCGGCCTTGCCGAAGTCCCCCTCGTCGAAATAGGACTGGCCAATCAGGGTCCAGGCGATGCGCTGCTTGGCGGTGTCCACCGGCGGCTGGCGCGCCAGGATCGACTGGCTGACCGCGAGGGTGCGCAGCAGGTCGCCGCTGGCGAAGATCTCCTCGGCGGCGCGCGTGAGCACGCCGGCGCTGTCGGGGTGCTCGGGGAAGGTCTGCGCGAACTTCACGCCGGCATCGGTGGAGCGCTTGTGCAGCGCCGCCTTCTCCGCGCCGGCGAGGCTTTCTTCCGCCTTCTGGTACGAGACCAGGCCGGCGTAGGCGGCCGTCGCGGACTTGGCGTTCTTCGGGTAGTTGTAGGCGGTGTGCTCGTACTCGGTGGCCGCCTCGCCGTACTGGTGGCTCTCGAACAGCGTCTCAGCCAGGAGGTAGTTGGTCTCGGCCGAGTCCGCATCGTCGGGGAAGGACTTGAGGTAGTCGCGGTACCAGCGCGCCGCCTCCTGGTAGTCGGCCACGCGCTTGCTCTTCTGCGCGGTGGCATGGAAGTAGGTGGCGACGTCCTTCATGTTGACCTTCAGCTCCTGCACCACCTTGGGGTGCTCGGCGCGGCTGCGGGTCTTCCAGTAGGGCGAGTCGAAGTTGTAGTGCTCGACGAACTCGTGCTTGCCCTCGAGCACCAGGTCGCTGAAGCCGCCCTTGCCGTAGGCCTCGATCGCGGCCATGTCCAGCTCGGGGGCGTGGTCGCTGTAGGGGTCGCGCGCGACGTAGGCCCGATAGACCGTGGCGGCGTCCTGGTAGCGCTGGTTCTCGACGTAGTTGTCGCCGAGGCGCGCGTACAGCAGCCAGGCATACGGGCGGTTGCCGTGCTGGTCCATGTACTGCTCGATCGATTTCGCGCCCTCGTTGTAGGAGAAGGCGATGCTCATGACGCGCAACGTATCCTCGACCAGCTCGCGGTCCGCGCGCTTGAGCTTCTCCAGCGGCACCGCCTTGCCGCCCGGGGTGGCCCCGAGCTCGCGGTCGAGCACGCCGCTGAAGGAGGGCAGGCTCTCGAGCGTCAGGGACTGCTTGAACAGCGACCAGCCGTGCTTGTACAGGCTCTGCTGGTAGAAGGCCGAGGTGCCGCCCCGGGCGATGACCTCGGCGTAGGCCTTCTCGGCCTCCCGGTAACGCTTGGCGGAGAACAGCAGCTCGCCGCGCCGGAACTGCACTTCGTCAATGTGCGCACTATGCGGGTACTGCGCCACGATGCGGTCGAGCGTGGCCAGCGCATCCTCGTTGCGCCCGGAGGTCTCGTAGGCGCGCGCCAGCTGGTACAGCACCTGGTCGTTGCGCGCGTAGTCGGGGTAGGCCTTGAGGAGGGTCGTGTACAGCTTGACGGCCTCGGCCCCCTGCAGGTCCGGGGCGGTCACCTCCTCGGCCAAGCGGCTCATCTCGCCGGCGTCGAGGTTCAGGTCGCCGAGCCGGCGCATGGCCTCCGCGCGCAGCTTCGGGTCGGTGTTCTGCAGCTCGAGAAAGTGGCGATAGTTCTCCATCGCCTTGGTGCTGCTGGCCGCCGCCGGCGTGTCCTTGTGGATCTCGACCTTCTGCTTGGAGAGATCGCCGATGGTCGGCGCGTTCTGCGCCACCGCGGGCAGCGCGCAGGCGGCCAGTACCAGGATGAGCGGCGCGCGGCTCACTTGGGCGGCTCCGCATCCTGCGGCTCGTCACTCTCGGCCCCCTTCTGCACGGGCGCGGCCGGCTTCTGCGGGCGGCTCGACTCGTCGTTGGCCGCGCGGTCGTACATGGTGGCCAGCGCGAAGCGCGCCTGCACCTGGTAGGCGGCGAGGCGGTCCTTCTGCTGCTCGAGCTCATCCACGGCGACCTTGGCCAGGTACTCGCTCTGCTTCTGTTCGGTGGCCACCAGGCGCACCTGCAGCGCCTCGATGCGCTTCTTGAGGTGCGCCACGCGGCCGGCGAACTCGCCGGTGTTGGCGGGCATGTTCTTGCGGGCGCGCTCCACGCGGATCCAGCGGCTCTGCGCCTCGTTGAGCGCCAGGCTCAGGTCCTTGAGGCTGCGGTGCTCCTGCCACAGCCGCGCGCCGTAGGCCTCGTTGAGGCGGTATTGCAGCACGCCCTTGACCAGGGCGAGGCGCGCGCGCAGTTCCGCGGTCTCGGGGGTGTCGGCGGTGCCGGCGGCGCCCGCGGCGCCCGCGAGGGCCGCCTGGGTACCCTGCAGCCGCTGCCACTGTTCGCTGGGCGGCGCAACACCGAATGCACTGCGGAAACGCTCATCGAAGCTCCCCCCCTCGGGGGGAGCGTTCAGGGCAGCCTCGATGCGCTGGATGCGCGCCCACTGCTCGCGCTCGGTCGCGGTGCCCAGGGCGGCGACGTCGTGCTGCGCCTCGATGGCGCGCAGCTGGTTCTCCAGCGCCACGTCGCGCTGCTGCAGCTTGCCGACCGCGTCCGAGGCGAGCAGCGCATCGGCGCGCGGCAGGCGCTCGGCGAAGGCCGCCTCGCGCGTGGTGATCATGTCCTCGAAGGCGACCATGTCGCCGTCCCACTTTTCCAGCGTGCCGCTCAGGTACACCATGTCGCGGTAGTTCTTCAGCCCCTCCTGGAAGTCGTGGCCGGCCAGCACCGCGTACAGATAGCGCGACTCGGGGGCATCGGGCAGGTTCTTCAGCTGCCAGAACCAGCCGTAGTGCGACCCCTCCTGGTCCTGCACCTCGTCCTTGCCGAGCACGCGGCTGAGCATGTCGCCCTTTTCGATGCTGGCGATGGCCCCATCCAGGCGGCCGTTCTCCGACTCGAAGGAATTGACCGCGCTCTCGTAGTACTCGGCCGACTGCGCATTGGCGTTGAGCTTGCTGAAGGCGTACGGCACGGCCAGATACGCCTCCTGCACCGCCGAGTCCAGCACGTTGCGGCCGCGCAGCTCCATCCACGGGGTGAGCGCGCCCTGGTAGTCCCCCAGCGCGGAGTCCGCCCAACCCAGGCCCAGCAGCGCCTTGTCCGAGTACGGGCCGTTCAGGCGCACGCGGCTGAGCGGCGCGCGCGCCCGCGCCGGCTCCTCGGCCTGCAGGTAGGCATAGCCGAGGGCGAGGTTGGCGCGGTCGCGCAGCGCGGCCAGCTCGGTCGTGGACGGCAGCATGTTGCCGACGCCGCTCAGGAAGGGATCGGCATCGTTCAGGCGCTTGGCGCGCACCAGCGCCACGCCCAGGTTGAAGCGCGCATAGGCCGACCAAGGCTGCTCGCCGCGCCAGCCCGACAGCAGCTGGATGGCCTCGTCGAAACGGCCCTCGCGCATGAGCACGTTGCCGTACAGCAGTTCCTTCTGCGCCTCGAGGTCCGGGGACATGCGCCCCTGAATCTTGCGCAGCGCCGCTTCCGCCTTGTCCAGGTAGCCGCGCGCATACCAGACGTTCGCGAGGTAGAACCAGGCGCGGTTGCGCACCCCGGTGGGCACATCGCGGGTGAGCACGCTCTCGAAGATCTCGCCCGCCTCGTTGTGCATGCCCAGGTCCAGGTACATGCCCCCGGCCAGCAGGCGCGCCTCGTCCTCGTGGTGCGGCATGCGCGACCAGTGCTCGTAGGCGAGCAGGTGCGTCAGCGCCTCGAAGTCCTTGCGCTGGAAGTAGTAGAAGAGGACGTCGCCGTAGTGCAGGTCGCGGATGCGCGTGACCGGGATCTTCTCCGGGTCATGGCGCCGCGCGGACGCGGGCATCGCGGCGAGCACCGCGAGCACACACGCCGCGAGGCAGGCGCGCATGGAGACCGGCCGGCTCAAAGGCTATTCCCAGTCCTTGATTTCGAACTCCGGCTCGAGCTTTCTCTGCCGGTCATTGATCTTCAGCTCCAGGTACTTGGCCCCGACCGCCTTCTCGAAGTGCAGCGAGGCGCCGCGCTTGTAGGGCCGGTCGTTGGGGCCCTTGCCGTTGAAGAAGGCCACCAGCTCGTGCGTGCCCACCTTGAGGTTGCCGACGTACAGGCGCTGGACGCCGCCCTTGAGCAGGGCCTCGACCTCGCGCGGGGTGTACAGGTAGTTGATGACTTCCTTCTGGTCGATCTTCAGCTGCACCGAGTCGAGCGCGAAGAACTCGCCCACGTCCATCGAGAGGAACACCGCGACCTGGGTGTTGGCCGGGAACAGCAGCTCCTCCTCGAGGATGAACAGGTCCTTGTTCAGATCGACGGCGTCCTTCTTGAGGCTCTGGATCTCCTGGTCGAGGGCGCGGGTATCGGCGCCAGCTTCGCCCGCGGCAGCCGCCGGTGCGGGCGCGGCCGCCGCCGCCGCCGGCACCTGGGCTGGCGGTGGCGGCCCGCCCACGACCGGCTTGGCATCCGGTGCAGCGGCGGCCAGGCTGGCGGCCCCGAGCAGGAGTGCCGCGCACAGGCCGGCGAACAGGCGGCGGCGCGGGTGGCCGTCGCCCGGGCGACCGGCAGGAGTGCTCTGTAACATGATGGTTCCGATCATTCGTTCAGCAGGGCGCGCAGCTCCTGCAGATAAAGAGTCTGGTTCGCCTGGCTGTCCTCGCGCAGCACGTAGCGCACCGTGCCACCGCGGTCGACCAGCACCGTCCAGGGCAGGTCATCGACCTCGTAACTGCGTGCCGCGCCCTTCTCGGGGTCGAGCAGCATCGGGAATCCGACGTTGACCGAGCGGGCGAAGTCGAGCGCCTTCTTCGGGTCATCATCGACGCCGACCCCGTAGATGACGAGCCCCGCCGACCGGTAGGTGGCGAAGCTGCGGTTCAGGCTCGCCAGCTGCGAGCGGCACGGCGTGCAGCGACTGCTCCAGAAGCTCAGCACGACGACCTCGCCGCGGTGCTCGGACACGCGCACGTTGATCCCGGACACCGCGTGCAGGGCGACCTCAGGTGCGGCCTGCCCGATCAGCCGGTAGGGCTGCTCGGCTACCGCGGCGGGCGCGCCGACGGCAACGAGCACGACCGCGCACGGGCGCAACCGTGCACCGGCGAGCGTCCACAGACGCCTCATCGGGCCATCCTGCCGTTGCAAGCTCAATAACGATCCTTCGCGGCGGGTGCGACCTGCGCCCGCGTGGAAAATTGCACAGCGCAGTTAACACTGTCAACGAAGCGGGCTGCGAAATGAGGGCTGCGCCCGTGCCCGGTCGGCACTGCGGCGTCGGCGGAACGCGACAGGCCACTGCGGTGCCACCGCGAGCGCGGTGGCACGCGCAGTGCGTCAAACGATGGCGTTGAACGCGGTCAGGCTGGCGAGCGAGGCCGCCGAGCCGAGTCCCTGGCTGATCCCCAATGACTGCATCAGGGTGGGGAACTGCGCGTCCGTGCCCATCAGCCCCATGTAATTGAGGATAACGGCCTGGACCAGGCTGTTGACCGAGTTGGCAACCGGGCTCGAGGTGCCCACCACCGACCCGTCAGCGGTGAAGTAGCCGATCTGCTGCCCGGCGGTACCGTTGCGCAGCGTCGGCCGGCCCTTGGGGCTGTAGGCGAGGAAGAAGGTCGAGGACACCGAAGAGTTGTCACCCTGCCAGCCGTACTTGCCGCGGCCGTCGACGCTGTTGTCGGGCATCCCGGTCGAGCTCAGCGAGCCGTCGCTGAATACGTAGATCATCACCGGGGTCTGCTTGCGCTGGGCGTACTCCAGCACCGCGCCGATCATCTGCCCGGCCTTGAAATTGCGCATCTCGCCGGTCGCGCGGGTGCTGTCGTGGTAGTCGTAGCCGCCCAGGCTGATGGTGCCGGCGCCGGCGTAGCCGTCGAGCACCAGCTTCATGACGGTGGCGGTCTTGCGGATGTCGCCATCCTGGAAGTCGCTGGCGGTGAAGATCGGGGAGGTGCCGCCGATGATCAGCGGATCCTGGGTCGGGTCCAGCGCCGCCGGGTTGCCGAACACGGCGGCCGTGTTGGCGGACTTCACGTAGGCGCAGCGCACCTGGTTCTTCAGTTGCGTGTCGGTCGTCGGGTCGGTGTAGATCGAGACCCCCGGGGTCGAGCCGCTCGGCGCCGTGAGGGCGCCGGTGATGGTGGAGGTGTCGCCGGCCACGTAGGGGGTGCTGCCGCCGCTGATGCGTGTCTGCGACTCGAGCACCGCCACCGCGACCGGGTCGGCGGTGGCCCCGCCGGTATCCACCAGGGCGGTGGCATCGGAGGGCTGGCTGATGGTGGTCGGCTGCAGGGCCGGGTCGATCAGCGCCATCGGCGCCTGCGAGTTGCCGCCCGACACCGAGGACTGGGTGCCCGTCAGCGTGAGCAGCAGGCCCTGGGCCCCGGCCTTGGCGATCCCGTACATCGGGTTGTGGGGGTTGTTCTGCGTGTCGTTCTGCGACATGGCACAGAACACCGCACCATTGGTGCCGGCGGCCGTGGCCGCCGTGGTGGCCTTGGTCATGATGCCGCGCTTGATGGCGCCGTCGGAGTGCCACAGCAGGCCCAGCGAGGAATCGACAAAGGCGCTGTTCGCCCCGGGAACCTGGTTGCCCGGAACGCCGAGCTTGCCGAACCCGGCGGTAGACAGGAAGTTGCTCTGGCCTCCCTGCACGCCCACCAGCACCTCGGAGCCGACGAGATTGGCACCGCCGGCGAGGTCGAAGCAGATGAACGGCACGCCGGTGGCCTGGGTCGGCACGTTGCACTGGCCCTGAGAGAGCAGTGCCGCGATGTCCGGCGACAGCGTCGGGTTGGCGGCATTGGCGGTGCCCGAGCGCAGCAGCGCACCGAGCCAGGCCGGCGCCATGACCACCGCGGGCGCGGAGATCAGGCCGGCGGACAGCAGCTGGCGGCGGGTCACCGGCAACGGGTGGTCCTCGTGCAGCATCGGCTCACCGAGGGCGTGGGGCCGGGCAGGTTTCTTGCGGATCAGCATGGTCGGTTACTCCGGGTCCCGGTCACTGCAGGGTCACGACGGCGCTGCCGAGCACCGCGGTACAGGCCGCGATGGTGTCGTCGGCGACGGTCATGCCGCTCTTGAGGGTGGGGGCGCGCTGCAACAGTGCATTCACCTCGGCCGTCACCGCCGCGGCGCTCGCCGGGGAGACGTTGCTGCCGACTGCGTTGGTCGCCAGTGCGGTGGCGACGTTGCCGCGGGCGGTGCTCGAGGCGAAGTAGCTCGAGGCGCTGGCTGCGGTGCTGCCGTCCAGGGCGCCGTTGAAGAAGGTGTGCAGCAGGCTCGCGCTGTTCACCATCTGCGTGCAGTAGGCGCCGGCCAGCTGCGAGATCGCCGTCTGGTGCGAGGGCAGGAAGGCGGCGATCTGCGGGGTCGAGGGCAGGGACTGCTGCTCGTTGTTGTACAGCGTCATCACCGCGCTGTTGGTGATCGGCACCCCGGTGATGCGCGACAGCGAGTGATTGATGCGCTCGAAGGTCGCCACGCCGAAGTCCGGCTGCGGGGTGTTGTCCGGCGCGGGCGGCGCGACCACCACGACCGGCTCGACGTAAGCGTGCACGTTCGAGCCGACTTGGTCGAAGGCCAGGAAGAACAGGTCGTTGTCGGGCCCCAGGGCGGCCGGCACGACCGTGCCCAGCGGCGACAGCAGCTGTCCGTTGGCGGGGGTGTAGTTCGAGCCGCCGACGGTCGCGTTGAGCGTCGCGAACGACTGGCCGGCCGGGGCCAGCGCGCCGTTCACACCCATGCGCATCCCGCTGATCTTGAGGTTCGCCGGAACCGTCGCGGTCGGGTCGAGCGAGATGAACTTCGGCTGGTAGAACAGGTAGCTGTAGCTGTCGTACTGGGAGGCCTGGAAGAGGATGTACGACTGCGGCACCCCCGACAGGGCCGTGATGTTGAAGAGCATGTAGTACTTCTCGCCCACCCCGGCGGCGAAGTTCTGCTGGATCTGGTCCTGGGTGAGCGCGCGGCTGTGGATGGCGACGAACTTGATCGTGCCCAGCCACTGGCGCTGCCCGGTGGTTTCGTTGCCCAGTACCAGCGCGAAGGTCGTGTCCCAGTTGGCGAGCGAACCGCCCTTGGACGGGTCGGCATCGCCGGTGGGCAGGCCATTCACGTAGATCTTCTGGCCGTTGACCGGATCGTAGGTGAGCACGACGTGCTGCAGGGCCGCCTGGGCGGCGCCGCCGTTGGTCGTGGTGAGCAGCGGCGGGCTGCCGTTCGTGTCGGTCACGCTGCTGCGGGCGAAGCCCTCGTACTGCATGGCTTCCTGCGCCAGCGTCGCATCACGCGTGGTGTTGCTGCCGGAGTAGCTGACGATAAAGGCCTTGGTCTGCGTCACGTTGGCCGGGGCCACCCACGCCTCGATGGAGTACTCGCCCGAGGCCTGCAGCATCGTGGCGATCTTCTGGCTGGCGCTGGTGGTGGCCTGCGCCTTGCCGCCGGCACCGAGTGTGATGCCCCAGCCACCGGCCCAGCTGACGTTGCCCGACAGCGCAAGGTCGGCCGCAGGTGTCACGCCACTGGTGTCGTAGGCGGTGTTGCCGCTGCCGGTCTGGAACATGTACTTGGCGACGAGGTTGGCCTCGTAACGGTTGCCACCCTCGGCGATCGTGCCCTGGGTGAGGGTGAGCGCGCGCGACACGAGCAGGCTCGGGTCGATCGGCGTCACCGGGATGCCATTGGCGAAGGCCGTGATGGCCGCGAGCATCGCCGCCGAGCTGCCCGGGCAGTCAGGCGCACCCCCCGAGGACGGCGTCACCCAGCAGTGGTGGAACTCGACGTTCAGACGCTCGTAGAAGCGGGACTGGTCCGGCTGCGAAAGGTTGATCTTCGACTGCGCCGCAGCATAGGCCTCGTTGATGTTGGCGCTGGCGAAGTAGGGCTGCTGCGGAGTCGCCGAGCTGGAGCTGTGGCAGCCCGAGCAGTACGCGGTCAGCAGCGGGTACACCGTGCTCTGGAAGCTCGGGTTGCCCATGGTCGGATCGGCCGGGAACTGCTTGCCGCCGCCGGCAGCCTGGTCCACCGGCGCCGTCAGCTGAATGCTGGTGGTCGAGGAGGAGCCGGCGCCGATCCAGGCCTGGATCCACACCAGCAGCGTCGAGGCGCACGCCGACGGGTCGGCCACCCAGCAGTTATGGCCCCCGCCCACCTTCTGGACCATGAGCGACTGGTCCGGGGCGGACAGGTTCACCAGCGGCAGCGCCGCCTGGTAGGCAAGGTTGACGTCGTCCGAGCGCGCGAACTGCGGGGACTGGCCACCCTCGTGGTGGCAGCCGCCGCAGCGGTTGGCCGCGCGGATGTTCTGCCACAGGTTGATCTTGAAGGCCTGTACGTCGGCATTGGCCGGCGCCGGACCGGTGTAGGCATTGGCCGTGTCGGTCGGCGGCGTGGACTGCTGGTTGACCGTCGTCGCCGCGCCGCCCCCGCTGCAGGCGGCGAGCGTGGCAAGCAGCGCGAGCGCTGCAAAACGGGCAAGTGTGTGGCTGGCACGCATAAGGAAGCCCTGTTCAGTGTCGTTCATGGCTGCGCTCGCTCAGCTACCCGCACAGGCGGCAGCGCTCTGCTGGAACACCTGTTTGAGTTTGTAGCCATTGGCCTTGAAGCTGGCCTTGATGCTGGAGACCGTCGCCTGATCGGTCGAGCTGTTCGGTGCACGGAAGCAAACCGCCTGGAAGACCTTGGTCACCTGGCACTGCGCGAACATGTCGCTCGAGGCGAGCTCCTGGCCGAGCGAGGCGGCTCCGGTGCCGCTTCCCGGGCCGGACCCCCAGCCGAAGGAGGCATTCGGCCCGGCACGCCAGCGGTTGGACCAGCTGTTGTCGGGCGTCACGAAGCCGAAGGGGAAATTGCTGGCGTTGATCGTGTACTTCGGCTGCACCACGCCGGCGGTGTAGACCAGCTGACCGGCGTTGGCATCGAAGTTGTAGTACGCGAAGGCCTGCGCCATCGGATCCATGCCACTGTGGCAGCCCGCGCACTGGTTCAGGAAGATGCGGCTGTCGCCACCGGGGGAACGGGCCACGTCCTGGCGCACGCGGTCGGTCGGCCGCGTCGTGTCCATCACCTGCTCCATGTCGTGGCACAGGTGGTTCATGAGCGTGAAGCGGAACATGGCCCGGTTCGTGCCGTTGATGAAGAACGCGGAGGCGGCGCCGCGCGTGGTCATGAGTCCCGCGACCGCCTCGGCCGGCAGCCCGTACGTGGCGGACTGGGTGGTCTTCTTGAGGGTGCTCATCAGGTCAACGCCGTTGGTCTCGGCCGCGGCGTAGTGGTCGTTGTTGGCGGCGGAGACCGCAGGCAGTCCGCCGGAGTTCACCGTATAGAGGACGTCCGCCGACAGCGCGGTGCTGAAGTCTGCATCGTCGCGCACCATGCCGATGACGGTGGCGGCGTAGTCGTTCAGCGGTGCAAACACCGTCTGGTCGCGGTTGGTCCACGGGATGACCATGTTCTTCAGGGTCACGTTGTAGAAACCGGAAGCCTGCGTGGCGATCGCGGCGGCGGCCACCAGGCCAGCCTGGCCAGGCTGGCCGTTGATCGCGGCGGTCATCTGCGTAAGCACGGCAGGCGGCGGCGGCTCGCCCGCGATGCGCTCGTAGATGCGCTTCGCCTGCTCAGGCGCGCCGGCATGCGCGGCCGTGGCGAGCACGAACAACATCGATGCCGCCAGGGCGCGCCGCGCGCGGCGCGAACCGACCTGTGCCTGTTTGTTTCTGACATTCATGGGCTAACCAACTCCCAACAAACTCGCCCGGTATGCGGACCGGACTATAGGGTCAAAAATCTCCCGCCCCGAATGTCTCAATCAACTGACGTCGCCATTGGCCGACAGTTTGATGAGTTCTTATCCCGCGCTGCTCAATGCGCGGCAAACTGGGATTCCGGTCACGGCGTGGTACACCTCGAACGTCTACCTAGTAGTGCGATCGAGCGGGCACCCACGGGTGCAATGAAAACCGCGGGGCCCGCTGCTACGCCGTGATGGAATCGTCGGTATGACGATAAGTCATCGAAATGGCCCTGAATTACGTTACATTCACACGCGAGGAAGCATCCGCGTGATGACGGAGATGGAAATGCACGCGCAGTGCGGCTGGCGGATTCTTATTAAGAGGGCGAGGCACGCCCGCAGGTTGGGTGTGGCGGCAGCGTTGGCCGCGGGCGCGCTCGCACTCGGCGCCTGCAGCGGCGGCGGCACGGTCGGCTTTGGCGGCGGTGGCCAGAGCAGCGATCCCGCCACGGTCGACTACCCGATCTTCTACGTGAAGCGCCAGGTGCCCCTGCAGGCCGACGGCACGCTCATGCAGGATGACCTGCGCATCATGAACGACGCCGTGGCGAGCACGCCGACCGCGGACCTGTTCATGCGCGCCAGCGCCTCGCCCAGCGCCACCGAGACCAACATCACCACGCGCATCACCGGCACGGACATCTGGGACGTTAAGGACGTCGACACCTCCCCGGACGGCAAGGCGGTGGTGTTCGCGATGCGCGGCCCGCTGCCGGCCAAGCCGGACGTCACGATGCCGCCGTCGTGGCGCATCTACGAGTACATCATCGCCAGCGACGACCTGCACCCGGTCATCAACCCGGCGAACGACCCCGACCCGGCGACCGTCAACGACGTCTCGCCGCACTTCCTGCCGGACGGTCGCATCATCTTCAGCACCACGCGCCAGAACCAGTCGCAGGGCATCCTGCTCGACGAGGGCAAGCCGCAGTTCTCCGCGCAGGACGAGGCGCGCCAGGAGCCGGGCTTCGTGCTGGAGGTCGTCAATGCCGACGGCACCGGCCTGCACCAGGTCTCCTTCAATCAGAGTCACGACCGCGACGCCACCGTGCTCGCCAACGGCCGCGTGCTGTGGAGCCGCTGGGACAACGCGCTCGGCAGGGACGGCATGAGCCTGTACACCTCCAACCCGGACGGCACGGACCTGCAGCTGTACTACGGCACGAACAGCCACATGACCGGCACCAACAACACGGTGGTGGAGTTCGTGCACCCCAGGCAGATGGACGACGGTCGCATCCTCACCATCGCGCGGCAGTACACCGACGTCGACGATGGCGGCGCGCTCATCATCATCGACGGCGCCAAGTACGTGGAGAACACGCAGCCGCTGCTGAGCAATGCCGGTGGCACGGGACCTGCGCAGACCGCCGCGACCAGCAACGATGTCACGACCATCCCCGGGCCATCGCAGGGCGGCCGCTACAACTCGGCCTACCCGCTGCACGACGGCACCAACCGCATCCTGGTGAGCTGGACCCAGTGCCGCCTGCTGGACAGCACGCAGACGCCGCCGGCCATCGTCCCGTGCAACTCGACCACCCTCAACACCGCCAACCCGGTCACCGCACCGCCGCTGTACAGCGTGTGGATGTACGATCCGGCGCAAAACACGCTGCTGCCGATCATGACCCCGGTCGAGGGCACCATGATCACCGACGTGGCGGTGGCGCAGCCTTACAAGCTGCCGAACATCATCCTCGACAAGGTACCGGGCGTGGACCTGGACCAGAACCTGGTCGATGCGGGAGTCGGTGTCATCGACATCCGCAGCGTCTATGACATCGACGGCGTGGACACGGCCAGCCCGAACATCGCCACGGTCGCCGACTCGTCCAAGACGGCCCCGGGCGCCCGCCCGGCGCGCTTCCTGCGCCTGGAGAAGGCGGTGTCGATCCCGGACAAGACCGTCGTCAATTTGTCCGGCTCCGCCTTCGGTACCACCAACTACATGCTCGAGATCCTGGGCTACGTGCCGGTCGAGCCCGATGGCTCGGTGCGCGCGGAGGTACCCGCGAACGTCGCCTTCCGCCTGGCGGTGCTCGATGCCAACGGCCGGCGCATCTCCAACGAGCAGCGCGCCTGGCTGCAGGTGCGCCCCGGCGAGATCCTGACCTGCAACGGCTGCCACCAGAACGCGACCGCGCAGAAGCCGGTTTCGCACGGCCGGCAGGGCCTCTTCAACCCGGCCTGGGCAGGCGCCGCCGCGAGCGGAACGCCCTTCCCTGCCACGATCGCCGCCGGCCCGGGCGCCTTCATCCCCAACCAGGGCGAGACCATGGCGCAGGCGCGTATGCGCGTGAGCTGCACCAGCGACACCCCGGCCTGCAAGCAGATGGTGCCGGGGGTGAACGTCGTGTACACGGATGTGTGGACGGACCCGGCGCAGGCGACCCCGGGGGCGCCCATCAACCTGCGCTATGACGATGCCACGCAGTTCATGACCGCCTTCCCCACCAGCGCGACCTGCGTGACGGCCTGGTCGGCGACCTGCCGCATCGTCATCAACTACCCGCAGCACCTGCAGCCGGTATGGGACCTGACGCGACAGACCACCGATCCGGTGACGGGCCTGGTGGTCTCGGACCACACCTGCACCCAGGGCGGCTGCCACAGCCCGAAGAATGCTGCCGGCGCCGCGCAGATGCCGGCGGGCAATCTCGACCTGACCAGCTCGGCTTCGGACGATGACCCGCAGCAGCTGACCTCGTACCGCCAGCTACTGTTCCCCCACAATATCGTTATCATGGCGCCGACACCGACGGACCCGAACGCGACCCAGGTGGTCCCGGTCGGCCCCTACCTGAACGCGGGAAGCGCGAATGGCGGACTCTCGGCGCAGTTCATGAGCAGGTTTGCGGCTGGCTCGCCCACCACGCACGCCGGCTGGCTGACCCCGGCGGAGCTGCGGCTGGTGTCCGAGTGGCTGGATATCGGCGCGCAGTACTTCAATAATCCCTTTGATCCGGCGGTACCGGTAAATTGAGCGAAGGACGGCATTGACCAGGAGCGCGCATCAGCTTGCGCTCGCGAGCCTACTGTTGCTGGCAGCCCTGTTCACCCCGAGGGTGGGCGCCGCGAGCGAGTACCTGCAGCTGTTCGTGACCGAGCCGTACCTCGAGTTGCACACCGGGCCCGGGCGGGGCTACCCCGTCTTCCACGTGGTGCCGCGCGATGCCAGCGTCGACGTGCTGTTTCGCCGCACCGACTGGTTCAAGGTGCGCACCGAGCAGGGCGTCGAGGGCTGGGCCTCGCAGAAGGACATGCAGAGGACGGTGCTGGCGGATGGCACGCGCTTCGTGTTCCCGCTCGGCGACCGCGCCGGCTTCACCAGCCACAACTTCGAAATGGGCATGTTCACCGGCACGTACGGCGGGGCGACCGAGGTGTCCGGTTACGCCTCCGTGTACTTCAACTCACAGCTCGGCCTGGAGGGCACCCTCGGCCAGTATCTGGGCACCTACTCGAACGGCTTCACCGCTGATATCGGCCTGATTCACGTTTTTGCGCCCGAGTGGCGCGCCTCGCCCTTCGTGACGCTGGGACTGGGACTGGTGCGCATCTCGCCGAAGGCCACGCTGGTGCAGGCTGCCGATCGCACCGAGGACACGGCCTACGCCGGCCTCGGTGTACGCTACTACCTGACGCGCCGGTTCTTCCTGCGCGCCGAGTACAAGACGCACTACATTTTCACGACGCGCAACGCGAATCAGGAAGAGGACGAATGGAAACTGGGCTTCGCGTTTTTCTTCTGACGGCGCTGCTGGCCACGCTGCCCGGCTGCGCCACGGTGCGCGGCTGGTTCCATCACGGCTCGCCGCCGAGCAACGAACCCACCGAGGCCCAGGCGCTTGCCGAAGACAATGCTGCCCCGCCGCGCGTGGTGGAGCCGGAGGTGTCGCGCCGCACCATCAAGGTGCCCAAGGTGCGCAGCCGCAACATCGAGGTGGGCCTGGACTACGGCGTGCTCTCCATCGAGGACTTTGGCACCAATCCCTCCTACGGTCTGCTGGCCGCGTACCACATCACCGAGGACTTCTTCTTCCAGGGCGAGTGGGGCCGTTCCAAGGCCGGCAAGACGAGCTTCGAAACCCTGAACGGCGGCATCCAGCTGCTTACCGAGTCTGAGAGGCGTTTCACGTATTACGATTTGTCTCTCGGCTACAACTTCCTGCCTGGCGAGGCCTATCTCGGTCGCGGTCGCGCCATGACGAGCGCTTTTTATCTCCTCGGCGGAATCGGTGCTACCGAGTTCGCCGGGGACACGAAGTTCACGGTGAACTTTGGGGCCGGCTACCGCGTCGTACCGACGGACTGGCTGGCCGTGCACATCACGGTGCAGGATCGGGTGTTCAACTCCGACCTGCTCGGCAGCTCCAAGCTCACCAACAACATCGAGGCGCGGCTTGCGACGACCGTCTTCTTCTAAAGTAGAGGGACGCACCATGAGGAATCACATCGCCGCCGCAGTCGCAGCCCTGGCGCTCGCGCTGCCCGCGCTCGCCGGCCCGGTCGGCGCCCCGGCGCCGCAGTTCAGCCTCGCCTCGCAGGGTGGCAAGGACGTCAGCCTGGCGCAGTACAAGGGGCAGGTCGTCATGCTCAACTTCTGGGCCAGCTGGTGCGGTCCGTGCCGGCAAGAGATGCCGCTGCTC
This sequence comes from Pseudomonadota bacterium, assembly GCA_018240525.1. GTDB lineage: Bacteria > Pseudomonadota > Gammaproteobacteria > Steroidobacterales > Steroidobacteraceae > 13-2-20CM-66-19. The sequence goes on along the minus strand of JAFEFN010000007.1, from coordinate 135,054 downwards.
GAGGGCATATATAAGAAGTACAACAAGCTGGGCTTCACCATGCTGGGCGTGAACGTGGAGCCGGACTCCAATGCCGCGGTGGACTGGCTCAAGCAGACCCCGGTGAGCTTCCCGATTCTCTTCGACAAGGACAGCAAGGTCAGCAAGCTCTACGATGTGACCGGCATGCCGAGCACCGTCATCATCGATCGCGCGGGCAACGTGCGCCTGCTGCACCATGGCTACAAGCCGGGCGACGAGAACGAGTACCTGGACAGCATCCGCACCCTGGTGCGCGAGTAGGACCGATGCGAACACGCGGGAATGGCACGGTGGGCGGCGCGGGGCGCCGGGTGGCGGCAGGACTCACCGCGCTCGCGGTGCTGGCGCTGGGCGGCTGCTCGGCCATGCCCACCCTGCCCCTCACCCCGTGGGTGAAGCCTTACGAGCGCGAGCACTTCGCCGACCCGGTCATGGCGCAGAACCGCGACCCGGTCTCGAGCGTCTACTTCGAGCATGTCTGGGAGAGCCGCGAGGGCTCGCGCGGCGCCACGGGCGCGGTCGGCGGCGGCTGCGGATGCAACTGACGGGCATCAGGGGCGCGCACCGCTGGCTGCGCCTGAGCTCCTTCGCCAGGACGCTGCTGGCGCTGTGCCTGATCACGGCGCCCGTGATCGGCGGCGTGCTGCCCGAGGACCGGGCCGATGCCATGTGGCACAGCTACAGCGGCGGTGACATCACCGTGGACGGCCCCTCGGTGCTGGTGCGCAAGAAGGTCGGGGACAACCTGTCCTTCACGGCGAACTACTACGAGGACATGATCTCCAGCGCCTCGATCGACGTGAAGCTGTCGGCGAGCCCGTACAAGGAGACCCGCAGGCAGTACAGCGGCGGCGTCGAGTACCTGCACGGCAAGTCCACCTACAGCGCCGGCTACATCTACAGCAACGAGCCGGACTACAAGGCCAATACCGCCTTCGTCTCGGTCAGCCAGGACATGTTCGGGGACCTGACCACCGTCACCCTGGGCTACCGCCAGGGCTGGGACCAGGTGTTCCGCGACATCAAAACCTCGGGCGGCGACATCATCAACGACCCGACCTTCCACGAGCATGCCGACCACCGGGGCTACTCGCTGGAGATCAGCCAGATCCTGACCCGCAACACCATCGCGAACTTCAACTACGAGCTGCTGACCGACCAGGGCTACCTCGCCAACCCCTACCGCAAGATCCGCTACCTGTCGCCCGGCGAGGGCAATGGCTACACGCTGGCCGACCAGGTCTACCCGAACACCCGTACCAGCCACGCCGCCTCGGTCAGCGTGAAGCACTACCTGTCCTGGCGTGCCGCGGTCACCGGCGAGTATCGCTACTTCCAGGACACCTGGGGCATCCGTGGCCACACCCTCGAGGCGGACTACACCCAGCCATGGCACCAGTTCACCTTCGACGTGCTGCTGCGCTACTACACGCAGAACGAGGCCGACTTCTACAGCGACCTGTTCCCGCGCGCGGACTACCAGAACTTCATGGCCCGCGACCGCGAACTCGCCTCCTTCTATGACTGGACGATCGGTGGCGGCGGCGCCTACCAGTTCCGGCGCCTGTCCTGGGCGCCCTGGGTGAGCAAGAGCTCGCTCAACTTCCACTACCAGCACCTGATGATCGACTACCGCAACTTCCGCAACGCATTGCTCGCCCCGGAGTACGGCGCCGGCAACGAGCCGCTGTACAAGCTGAATGCGAACGTGTGGACGCTGTTCTTCTCGATCTGGTACTGAACCTCACGGCAGCGCCGCGCCGGCGCGCCGGCTGTACAAAAATTGACCTGTATAAAAATTAACCAGCGGGCCGCAGCTGGGTTAACATACTCGCCCAATCGTTGACTGCTCCCGCCGCTGGTGTCGGCGGGCAGCGACAGTTCGCGAAAAGGGGAACCCTCCAGATGCGCATCTCTACATCCGTGTTCACGTTGATCGCGGGAGTCGTCCTCGGCTTCAGCGCCTCCATCGCCCATGCCCAGGCGCGTCTCGAGGGACGGCTGCTGGTCGCCAGCGAAGTCCTCGAGGAGCTGCGCGAGACGCGCGACCAGGCCATCCCGGACCGCCTGCTGGAACGTGCCTATGGCATCGCCGTCATCCCGGCGACCACCAAGCTCGCCTTCTTCGCCGGCGGCCGCTACGGGCATGGTGCGCTGGTGGTGCGCCAGCCGGACGGCCGTTTCAGCGACCCGGTGTTCATCACCCTGGCCGGCGGCAGCTTCGGCTGGCAGTGGGGCGTGCAGCAGAGTGACATCGTCCTGGTGTTCACCACGCAGCGCGGCGTGGAGGGCATCAACGGGGGCAAGATGACCCTGGGGGCCGATGCCTCCGTGGCCGCAGGCCCGGTCGGACGCAACGCCTCGGCCGCCACCGACCCGAGCTTCAAGGCCGAGGTCTACTCGTATTCGCGCAGCAAGGGGCTGTTCGCCGGCATCGCCCTGGACGGCACGGTGCTGCGCATCGACGATGATGCCAATGCCGAGTTCTACAAGAAGGCCGGCATCCGCTCGCAGGAGATCATCTCCGGGGCGGTCACCACCGCCAACAGCTCCGCGCAGCGCTTCCTGGCCGCGGTGAGCACCAGCACCGGCATGCAGCGCACGGCCTCGGCCGGCAACAACCTGGTCGTGACCGGCCCGATGCCGGAGGCGGCCACGACGGCGGCGCCGGCACCGGCCCCCGCACCGGCCGCGGCGGTACAGTCGTTCCCGCTCGCCGACCCGCAGCCGGGCACCGAGCCGAAGACGAAGTAGTTTCCTGCCTTCAGAGGGCCCCGTCCGGGGCCTTCGCCGATACCGCAGCCGCCGCAGGGGTTCCCGCGGCGGCTGCCGGCAGCTTCAGCCGGAACTCCCGCCGCAGCAGCAGGTAGCTGGTCAGCGCCTGCAGGGCCACCGTCGCCACCGACAGGTGCCACACCTGGATGATCTCGAAGCCCGGCTGCCGGGACAGCCAGACCACGGGCAGCACGTAGGTGATGAGCCGCGAAGCCGAACTCAGGAGCGACGGCACGGTATTGCCGAGGGCCTGGAACAGGCCCGAGCAGCTGAAGATGATCCCGGTCGCCACGTAGTTCCACGAAATCACCCGCAGGTACGTGGCACCGACGTCGATGACGTCGGCCTGGTCGGTGAACAGGCGCACGAACACTTGCGGGCGCCACTGGCATAGCAGGGTGAGCGCGAACATGAGCACGCAGCTCAGCAGCGTCGACTTGCGGAAGCTCTCCCGGACCCTGCCGTACTGGCGTGCCCCCATGTTCTGGCCGGCGACCGGCGCCACGGCGAACGCCAGGGCCATCACGGGCAGGAACATGGCCTGCATCACGCGTGAGCCGATGCCGAACCCCGCCTGCGCCGGCGGCCCGAAGCCGCGGATGGCCCAGTAGATGACCGACATGATGATGAACATCATGAAGAACTCGCCCCCCGCGGGCAGCCCGACGTTGAGGAGGCGGCGGATGACCGGCGCTGACGGGCGCCAGAGCCTGGCGTCCAGGCCCACGTAGTGCTCCAGGCGCACGAAGTACACCCAGAGCAGCACGACCCCGAAGAAGACCGAGATGCTGGTGGCAAGCCCCGCCCCGGCGGTGCCGAGCGGCCGGTGCGTCAGCCAGCCGGCGATCAGGATCGGCGCCAGAAGCGCGTTCAGCAGCACGGTCAGCATCTGCACCAGCATGGCCGGGCGCACGATGCCGGTGCCGCGCAGCGCCGAGGCCATCGCCACCAAGGCGAACTGCAGCGCCAGCCCCGGGGTGTACCAGTAGAGATAGGCGATGCCGGCCGCGGCCGCGGCCGGGTCGGCGGCCACGTGGCGCACGAACGAGGCGCCGGCGAGGAAGCCGGCCAGGAGCGTCAAGACGCCGCAGATACCCGACAGTAGCACCGACTGGTTGAAGATGAGATTGGCCGCAGCCTTGTCCTTGGCACCGGCAGCGTGCGAGACCAGCGCCACCGTTCCCACGCCCAGCATCTGGGTGAGCGCCAGGATCACGAAGCTCACCGTGCCCGCGCTGCTCACCCCGGCAATCGCCGCATCGCCCAATCGCGACACGAAGTACAGGTCGACCAGGTAGTACAGCGTCTGGAACACCATGCCGATCGCGATCGGCACGGCCATGCTCACCAGGTGGCGGGGAATGGGGCCTTGCGTCAGGTCTTTCATAGGCACTGCGGCCGCGGTGTGGGCTCAGTCTTCCCGGGCGGCGATCTTGCACCAACGGCGCCAGTCCCGCTCCACCATGTCTCCCGTCCGCACGGCTGCCTTGGCCAGCCATGCGCCCTTGCGGCGGCCGAGGTCGGCGAGCACCGCACGGCGCTGCCGCGGGGTGCCCAGGTGGATGTTGGCCGTCTCCCACCCCATCATCCACAGCAGGCGCGCCTCGTCATGCCCGCGCGGCAGGCTGGCGAGTTCGATCCGGCTGCAGTCCGGGGCGAGGCGCCGGACCAGCCACTGGCCGTGTAGCGCCAGGAACGGATCAGCCACGCGCACGGCGTTCTGCACGATCTGGCCGTAGCGCAGGGCGCTGTTCTTGCCCGGGTGGGCCCAGAGCCATGCCGACGGCGCGAGCGGCTTGGCCTCGCGCGCAACCATGCCGCCGCGCCAGTTGGCCAGTGCGACCAGCCGCAGTCGGCCCATGCTGCCCAGGCCCGCGTGGCGGTGCGCGAAGCGCACCTCGAGCCCGCGCTCGGGCAGGGCCGCCTGCAGCAGCCGGCGCACGCGCGGCTGCGCATGACCGCTGGCGGTGCGCAGCGCGCGCATCCCTTCCCAGTACGGTCGCTGGTCCTTCAGGCGTGCGATGGCAAGCTCTCGCAGCCAGCGGTAGCGCTCGGCCAGCACCGCGGCCCCGCCGCCGCCGCGCAGCGACTCGGCGTAGCCCTCGGTGATCGCTTCGCAGGCGGAGCGCACCGAGAGCTTCAGCCGCGACTCCCGGATCGCCAGGTGCGCACTGCACGCCAGGCGCACCAGGTCCTGCGTGTACGGCAGCACCGCGGCCTCGTCGAAGTCGTTGATGCCCCAGATCAGCCGTCCTTCGGCATCGCGCCAGGTCCCGAAATTCTCCAGGTGCAGGTCCCCGACCGCCAGCAGCGCCGGCGCGCCGGCGGACTCCGGGCAGACTTCCGGCCACAGTTGGGCCCAGCGGTAGAAGGTCGCGCGGAAGAACGAGAACGCGTTTGCCGTCATCAGGCGGTGCTTCAGGTCGAGGTCACCGCGCCGCACCGGCACGTGACGGGCGAGCCAGCGCTCGTAGGTGCCTGAAGCCTCTCGGATGTCCACGCGGGTCACCTTAGTGCAGCGACCGAGCCATCGCCAGCGGCCGGGGTTGGATTCAGGGATGCCCGGCCAGCTGGCGGTAGCCGGAAAGAAAGCTCGGCCACCAGCGCGCACGCTCACGGTAGTTGTGGTCCACGCCGGGGATGCCGATGAAGCTCGCCCCGGGAACCGCGCGTGCGAAGTCCTCGCCGGCGGCGGCCGGACAGACCCGGTCCTCCAGTCCATGCACGGCGACCCAGGGGGCGCTCAGCGGCCCGCCCGGAGCCAGCTCGAAGCCGTTCCGCACCGGCACACCCTTCAGCGCCGGCGCCGCGCACAGCGGACGCCGCAGGTCGAGCTCCGTGCAGAAGGACAGCGTCAACGCCCCGGCGAAGCGCCCGGCAGGCGCCTGGCTCAGCGCCACGTAGACCAGGCTCGCGCCCGCGGAATGGCCGACCAGGATGACGGGCAGGGCCGGCGGGAGGTGCTGGCGCTGTGTGACGTCCTGCGCCAACGCCGCCAGTGGCGCGGCGACCGCTGCACAACCGCCCGGGCCATGCTCGAGGCCGCGCAGGAACTGCGCACCATCGATGCCCGCCACAAGGCTGTCCTCGCGCGCGAGGTCGCGCGCGATCGCGTCCGTGCCCGTCCCCCAGCCCCCATCCCCGGAGATCAACAGGGCGATGCGTCGCACGGCACCCGGCGGGCGGTAGAGACGAACGGTGCCCAAGGGCGGCTGTGCCAGCTGCTCGGGGGCGGCGTAACCCTCGCCGGCACCGCAGGCGAACACGCCGGCGAGGCAGATGCAGGTGAGCGCGGCGCTCGCGAGCAGCATCCCTCGGCGGGGCGACTGTTGCGCATGACTGACACTCCGGATGCTGCGTGAAATCATCGTCGGACTCTTACATTGAGGTCGAAAGACTGCAACGGCCGGCAATGCGTGGCCCGGTCGGTAGGCGATCGTGGTAGATTTGGTACATGGGTGGGAGCGTCGCCGCAGAACCTGTCGGGTCGATCGAGGTCGCGCTGGCCCACGCCGCGCGCCTGCTCGAACACCAACCCCTTCTCGCCGCCGAGCAGGCGACGGAGATCCTCAGGGTCGCACCCGGCCACCCGCAGGCCACGGTGATACTGGCCGTGGCACGCCGGGCGGCGGGCGACGCCGCCGATGCCCTCGCGCTGCTGCGGCCGATGCTCAGGCAGCACGCGCGCTGGTCCGACCTGCATTACCAGCTGGGTCTGACGCTCGGGGTCCTGGGTCGCGGCGAGGAAGCGGTGGCCGCGCTGCGGCAGGCGACCCAGCTGAGCCCGGAGACGCCCGACGCATGGCGCGCCCTGGCCGATCATCTCGCCGCCATAGGCGATGAGCCGGGCGCCGAGGCGGCGCGCGCGCGGCTGCTGAAGACCTCGACACGCGACCCTCGGCTGATGGCCGCCGGTGCCGCGCTGTGTGAGAACCGGATCCCCGAGGCCGAAGCGCTCCTGCGCCGGCACCTGATCGAGCATCCGACCGATGTGGCGGCCCTGCGCATGCTGGCCGAGGTGGCCGGTCGCATCGGCCGTTACCGCGACGCGGAATCCCTGCTGGAGCGATGCCTGGCGCTGGCACCCGGCTTCGCCGGCGCTCGCCACAACTATGCCGTTGCCCTGCACCGCCAGGGCAAGCATGCCGAGGCGCTGGCGCAGGTTGAGCGACTGCTGCAGGCCGAGGGGCACAACCCCAACTACCGCACGCTGCATGCGGCGGTGCTGGCCGGGATCGGGGAATACGACCGCGCGATCGGCATCTACACCGAAATCCTCCGGAGCTATCCGCGCCAGGCACGCATCTGGCTCAGTTACGGGCACGCCCTGAAGACTGCCGGCCAGTCCGCCGAGGGCATCCGCGCCTACCGGCGGGCCATCGAGCTGGATCCGGGGCTGGGCGAGGTCTGGTGGAGTCTTGCGAACCTCAAGACCTATCGCTTCGAGCCGGGGGAGATGGCGCGCATGCGCAGCCAGCTGGAGCGCCGGGACCTCAGTTCGGACAACCGGGTGCACCTGCATTTCGCGCTCGGCAAGGCACTGGAGGATGCCGGCGACTACGGCGCATCGTTCGAGCACTACCGCCAGGGCAACGCGATCCGCCGCGGCCAGATCCCCTACGATGCGCAGCGACTCCCGGAACACGTGCAGAACTCGCGGGCCTTCTTCACGCCGCAGCGGCTGGCGGCAACCGCCGGTCAGGGCGTAGCGGCCCGCGATCCGATCTTCATCGTGGGCCTGCCGCGCGCCGGCTCGACCCTCATCGAGCAGATCCTCTCCAGCCACTCGCAGGTGGAGGGGACGATGGAACTGCCCGACCTGCCGGCGCTGGCGCAGAGCGTCGTCGCACGCACGGCAGACCCTTCAGTGCGCTACCCGGAGGCGCTTGGCCGCCTGCCAGAGGGGCAGCTGCGCGCCATGGGCGAAGAGTACCTCGCCCGCACGCGCATCCAGCGCAAGACCGACAAGCCCTACTTCATCGACAAGCTGCCCAACAACTTCATGCATGTCGGGCTCATCCACCTCATTCTACCCAACGCGCGCATCATCGATGCGCGCCGCCATCCGCTCGGCTGCTGCATGTCCGGCTTCAAGCAGCACTTCGCGCGCGGCCAGAATTTCACCTACGACCTTGCCGACCTCGGCAGCTACTACCGCGGTTACGTCGAGCTCATGGCGCACTTCGACCGCGTGCTGCCCGGACGCATCCACCGGGTGATCTACGAGTGCCTGGTGGACGACACCGAGGCGGAGGTACGCCGGCTGCTCGAGTACTGCGGCCTGCCCTTCGAGCCGGGGTGCCTGCGCTTCTATGAGAACGAGCGCGCGGTGCGCACGGCCAGCTCCGAGCAGGTGCGCTCGCCGATCTACCGCGGCGGCATGGATCAGTGGCGGCACTACGAGCCCTGGCTCGGGCCGCTGAAGGATGCGCTCGGAGCGGTGCTCGAAGCCTATCCGCGGACACCCGATTTCGTCGACAATCATCATCACGGGTGAGCCCTGCAGCCACCGTGTAGTCAAGGGGAGATCTCATGCAGCGCAGCCGACTTCGCAAGCTCAAAGCCACCGGCGCCGACCGCCCGGCCCCGGCACCCGCCACCGCGCTCCTCAGGCGCGCGCCCATCGCCGCGGCGATTTGCGCCGCCGTCCCGCACGCCCATGCGGCGGATGCCCCCGAGAGCACGGGGGGACTGCAGGAAGTCGTCGTCACCGCGGAAAAGCGCACCGAGAATCTGCAGGACGTCCCCGTCTCGATCACCGCGCTGGGCACCGAGCGGCTCGAGCAGCTCAACGTCCAGGACTTCAGCGACTACGTGAAGTACCTGCCGAGCGTCGCCTACCAGAGCACCGGACCCGGCTTCTCGCGCGTGTACATGCGCGGCGTCTCCAGCGGCGACAACGGCAATCACTCCGGCCCGCTGCCGAGCGTGGGCGTGTACCTGGACGAGCAGCCCATCACCACGATCCAGGGTGCCCTCGACATCCACGTCTACGACATCGAGCGCGTCGAGGCACTCGCCGGACCCCAGGGCACCCTGTACGGCGCCAGCTCCGAGGCGGGCACGCTGCGCATCATCACCAACAAGCCCGACCTCACCGGGTTCAAGTCCGGCTACTCCCTCGAGGGCAACACGGTGCGCGGCCAGGGCGGCTATGTCGCCGAGGGCTTCGTGAACATCCCGCTCTCGCCCATCGCAGCCGTACGCCTGGTCGGCTGGGCGCAGCGCACCGGGGGCTACATCGACAACATCCCGGGAACGAACGTGTTCCCGAGCTTCGGCTGCGTCTCGAACTTCACGCCGCCGTCGCCGGGCTGCGAGACCTCGCCGACCCAGGCCAAGCAGCGCTTCAACCCGACCGAGACCTATGGCGGCCGCGGCGCGCTGAAACTCGAGCTGGGAGAGAGCTGGACGATCACGCCGACCCTGATGGGCCAGAGCGAGCGGGTCGATGGCACGACGTTCGTCGACCCCGCCCTGGCGGGCGGGCTTTCCGTGCAGCGCTACTACCCGGACTACAGCTCCGACCAGTGGTGGCAGGCCGCGCTGACGGTCGAGGGGCACCTGAGCAACCTCGACATTACCTATGCCGCCGGCTACCTCAAGCGCGACGACCACACCTCGACCGACTACAGCGACTACACGCTGCTGTACGACCACAACACCACGTACATGGGCTACCTCGAGTCCGGCCTGCACCTGGCTCCGGGCCAGGGCCCGGTGAACATCTCCCAGTACATCCTCGGCACGGACCAGTACCGCAAGTTAAGCCAGGAGCTGCGCGTAGCGACCCCGAAGGAAAACCGGCTGCGCTTCATCGGCGGCCTGTTCTACCAGCGCCAGCAGCACTACATCCTGCAGAACTACCGCATCGATGCCCTGCCGACGGAGGACTCGGTGACCGGGTGGCCGCAGACCTGGTGGCTCACCGACCAGATCCGCGTCGACCGCGACTACGCGGCATTCGGCGAGCTGAGCTTCGACATCGCACCGAAGCTGACGGCCACGGTGGGCTACCGCTTCTTCCGGTACGATAACTCCCTGGACGGCTTCTTCGGCTTCGGCGCCAACCAGAACTACTCCAGCGGCACCGGCGAGAAGCAGAACAATTCGCAGGCCAATCCCCCGACCTGCGTGAAGCCGGGAATCCTCGGCGGGCCCTGCGTGGATCTGGCGCAGGAAGTGAAGAAAAACGGCTCGACCCCGAAGTTCAACCTGACCTACAAGATCACCGACGATGCGATGGTATACGGGACCTTCTCACGGGGCTTCCGGCCCGGTGGCGTCAACCGTCGCATCCAGCCGGCGCCCAACCCGCCGCTGGCGACCTACGACCCGGACTACCTGACGAACTACGAGCTCGGCTACAAGACGAGCTGGCTGAACAACCACCTGCGCTTCAACGGTGCGTTCTTCGTCGAGGACTGGAAGAACATCCAGTTCGGCTTCCTCGGGTACAACTCGTTCACGACCGTCCGCAATGCCGGCACCGCGCGCATCAAGGGCGCCGAGCAGGAGCTGGAGTGGACCCCGGTGCAGGGCCTGAACCTGCACATCGCGGCCACGGAGCTGGATCCGAAGATGACGCAGGCGTTCTGCTACGACGTGGACCCGGCGACGGGCGTGCCGCTGCCGCCGGCGACCTGCCCGGTCTACGACGCGACGCCGAGCGGCACGCAGCTGCCGATCGTGCCCAAGTTCAAGGGCAACGCCACCGCGCGCTACACCTTCGGCGTCGGCAGCCACGACATGCAGGCGTACGGCCAGGCCGCCTACAGCTACACCAGCGAGACGCGCTCGGAGCTGGCGCCGTACCAGAACGACCTGATCGGCTCGGTCCCCGCCTACGGCATCCTCGACCTGGCCGTGGGAATGAACAAGAGCAACTTCTCGGCGGAGCTGTTCGCCAGCAATGCCCTCGACAAGCGGGCGGAGACCTATCGGTTTTCGGAATGTACGATCGTTGCCTCGTACAGCCTGAACCCGAACTTCTCCATCTGCGGATCCAAGCCCATGGCGAGCATCGTGACGCCGCGCACCATCGGCCTGCGCTTCTCGCAGTCGTTCTAGGCGACGCGCACCGCCTCGCGCGGGGAACGCGGTGCACCCCCCGGGTGCACCGCGTTTTTCTTTCGGGTGCGCCACTTAGGAGGGATGGGCCTCGGGGGCCGGCTGCGGTTCAATAGACCTTACCGCCAAGACACGTGGACGCCTTCGCTTGAACCAGACCGCCTCCGCCGTGGCGCCGGTGCGCGCCGCCGGCCAGACCGCCATCGGCGTGCTGCTCGCCATCAGCTTCTGCCACCTGCTGAACGATCTGATGCAGTCGCTCCTCCCGGCGCTGTACCCGATGCTCAAGGACTCCTACGCGCTGAGTTTCACGCAGATCGGGCTGCTGACCTTCACCTTCCAGTTCACCGCCTCGCTGCTGCAGCCCGTGATCGGCGCCTACGCCGACCGCAAGCCGCGGCCCTACTCCCTCGCGGCCGGCATGGGCTTCACGCTCATCGGGCTGCTGCTGCTCGCCTATGCCGCCAACTATGCGCTGCTGCTGGTGGCGGCCGCGCTGATCGGTACCGGCTCCTCGGTGTTTCACCCGGAGTCCTCGCGCGTGGCGCGCATGGCCTCGGGCGGCCGGCACGGCCTGGCGCAGTCGATCTTCCAGGTGGGCGGCAACCTCGGCTCCTCCGCCGGTCCGTTGCTGGCAGCCTTCATCGTGCTGCCGCACGGGCAGACGAGCGTCGTATGGTTCTCGGCGGTGGCGCTGCTCGGGATCGTGGTCCTCATCAACGTCGGCCACTGGTACCGCACCCACGGCCTGCAGCGCCTGCACCCGGCCGGAGCCAGGCGCGAGGCACTGCCGCGCCGCCGCATCGCCCTGGCGCTGGCGGTGCTCCTGGCGCTGCTGTTCTCCAAGTACTTCTACCTCGCCAGCTTCACCAGCTACTTCACGTTCTACCTCATCGAGCACTTCCACCTGTCGGTCCGGGATGCGCAGCTGCACCTGTTCCTGTTCCTCGCGGCAGTGGCCGCCGGCGGCTTCTTCGGCGGCCCGCTGGGGGATCGTTTGGGCAGCAAGTACGTCATCTGGGGATCCATCCTCGGGGTGCTGCCGTTCACGCTGCTGCTGCCGCACGTGAACCTGTTCTGGACTTCCGTGCTCACGGTGCCCATCGGCTTCATCCTGGCTTCCGCCTTTCCGGCCATGGTGGTCTACGCGCAGGAGCTGATGCCGGGGCGCACCGGCACGGTCTCCGGTCTGGTCTTCGGCCTGGCATTCGGCATGGGCAGCATCGGGGCGGCCGCACTCGGCGGGCTAGCGGACCACATCGGCATCGTCGCGGTCTACCAGCTGTGCGCGTTCCTGCCGCTCCTCGGCCTGCTGGCCGGCCTGCTGCCGAACCTGCACCAGCGGCCTGCCCCGCGCGCGGCTTGATATCCTCGCGCCATGAAGATCCTGTCCGGCACACTGCTCGATGAGCTGGCGGCCAAGGCCGCCGCCAGCCCCCGCGGACGCGCGCACCACACCATCCACGCGGGACCTGCGGACCTGGTGCAACGCTTCCTCGTCGTCGCCGGAGGCGACTCCTACTTCCGTCCCCATCGGCACAACGCGCGCAGCGAGCTGGCGCTGCTGGTGCGCGGCGCCGTGGACGTGCTCACCTTCGACGACGAGGGCGTGGTGACGGCGCGCTACGGCATCGGCGCCGGCCACGAGGGCTTCGCCTACGAGACCCCGCCGCGCACCTGGCATACCCTGCTCCCCGGCCGCACGGGCGCCGCCTTCTTCGAGGTCAAGGAAGGTCCGTACGACCCGGCGACGGCGAGCGAGTTCGCGCCGTGGGCGCCCGCCGAGGGCGAGGCACGCGCCGGGGAGTTCCAGGCATGGCTGCGCCGCGCGCAACCCGGGGAACGCGTACCGGAGTGAACCGTCCGCTCAGGCCCCGCCGCGCAGGTACTTGCCCAGCTCGGCGCCGCGCATGATCGAGTCCAGGTAGCCGAAGGTTCCGGACTCCTTCACCTCGCGCGCGGCCACCATGACGCCGGTCATCGCCGCCCGGTACAGCGTGGTGGACAGGCTGATGCGCTTCACGCCGGCGGCCGTGAGCTCGGCAACCGAGAAGGACGCCCCGGGCACGCCGACCATGAAGTTCACGGGCCGTCTGAGCGCGGCGCACACGGTGCGCACGGCGGCGATGTCCGGCAGGCAGGGCGCGAACAGCACGTCGGCGCCCGCGCGCTCGAAGGCCTGGAGCCGTCGGACGGTGTCGTCCAGATCGTTGCGTCCGTGGATGAAATTCTCGGCGCGCGCGGTCAGCACGAACGGGAACGGCAGGTGGCGCGCGGCCTCGACCGCCGCGGCGATGCGCTCCACCGCATGGTTGAAGTCGTAGATCGGCGCGCGCTCATCGCCGCTGGCATCCTCGATCGAGCCGCCGACCAGTCCGGCCGCGCCGGCCAGGCGAATCGTCTCGGCCGCAGCCTGCGGCGAGGCACCGAAACCGTTCTCCAGGTCCGCGGCCACCGGCAGCCGGCTGGCGGCCACGACCTGGCGCGCGTGCGCAAGCGCCTCCTCGCGCGTGATCTGGCCGTCCAGGCGGCCGAGGGTGGCCGCACAGGCCGCGCTCGAGGTCGCCACCGCCTTGAAGCCGAGCTCCGCCATGATGGCCGCCGACCCGCCGTCCCAGACGTTGGGTATCACGAAGCTGCCAGGAGCCTCGTGCAGGGCGCCGAAGGCGGCGGCGCGTGCGTGTTGGTTCTGCATCGTGAGACTTTCCTGTGCAAGATGTGGCTGGGCCGGGACGGGCGCGCGACTGTGGCACAATCCGGGTGACGGGAGCCAGCCTACCTTGATGCGGTTCATCCTCTTCCTGCTGGTGGGTGTCGCGCTCGCAGCGGGAACCCGCGCGGCCGAGCCCGCCGCCCGGTGCCTGCGCAGCCCGACCGCGGCGCCCACGCTCGCCCGGCTGCGCGATGCACTGGCACAGGCGCGGTTCGTGGCCTACCAGCCGACCTCGCTCGTGGTCATCGACGGCCGCGTCACCCCTGCGACCCCCGAGGGGATGCGCGCGGACCTGACGCTGCTGCGGCGGCACTTCGATGCGCTCATCACCTACGATGCGATTCACGGACTCGAGCAGGTCGCACCACTCGCCGCCTCGCTCAACTACCGCGCACTGATCATCGGCGTGTGGAATCCCTTCGCACCCGCGGAAGTCTCCGCCGCGCTCGAGGCCGCACGGCGGTTCCCCAGGCTCGTGGTCGGCCTCTCGCTCGGCAACGAGATGATCTTCAGTCACCGCAGCGACGCGACGCAGCTGGCGGCGATCGTGCAGCGCGTGCACGGGGAGGCGCCGTCGCTGCCACTGTCGACGAGCGAGCCCTTCCACATCTACGAGACACCCGCGGCGCAGCCGCTGCTCGGCAGCCTCGACTTCCTGCTGGCGAACGTGCACCCGGTGTTCCAGCCCTGGTTCCGCGAGGCCACCGAGAGGACCGCCGCGCAGTTCGTGGTGAACGTCGTCGGGCAGCTCGAGGCGCGCTACTGCGGCCCGTTGCTGGTGAAGGAGACCGGCGAGCCGACCGCACCGGCCGCCGAGGGCTACAGCGCGGCACGGCAGGCGGCGTTCTACGGCGAGCTGCGCCACCTGCTGCCGCCATCCCCGCAACATGCCTTCGCCTACTTCGTCGCCTTCGACGCACCGTGGCGCGCGCAGGACGCCACCGGCGTGCCCGGCGCGCATCCCTCCGAGGCGTACTGGGGACTGTTGGATGAGAAGCGCCGGCCAAAGCCGGCATTGGACCAGTTGCCGCCGCTGGCGCAAGATCAACGCCGCTAAAGGGAGGCTGCACCATGTGGAGCCAGGTCTACGCGCCTGTTTCCGGAAGCCTTGCGCTTTCGGCCGCCTGCGCGGCATTGCCGATCTTCGTCATGCTGCTGATGCTCGCGGGGCTGCGCACCGCCGCCTGGAAGGCCGCCCTGGCCGGCGTCGCCGCCGCGATCGGGGTCGCCGGTTTCGTCTACCACATGCCCTGGCACCTGGTGGTGAGTTCCACCGTCTATGGTGCCGCGTTCGGGCTGTTCCCGATCGCCTGGGTGGTGTTCTGGGCCATCGCGCTGTATCGCCTGACCGTCGAAAACGGCCAGTTCGACATCATCCGCAGGTCCATCGGCGGGCTCACCCAGGACCGTCGCCTGCAGGCGTTGCTCATCGCCTTTGCCTTCGGCGCGTTCATCGAGGGCGCCTCCGGCTTCGGCACCCCGGTGGCGGTGGCCAGTGCCATGCTGGCCGGCCTCGGCTTCTCGCCGTTCTACGCCGCCGCGATCTGCCTCATCGCCAACACCGCACCGGTGGCCTTCGGTGCCATCGCCACGCCCATCGTGACGCTCGCCGGCGTGACCAGCCTGCCGCTCGGCGTGCTCAGCTCGGGCGTCGGGCGCATCTGCGCGCCGATCGCCCTGTTCCTGCCGGCGTACCTCATGCTGGTGCTGGGCGGCCGCAAGGCCCTCGCGGCGGTGTGGCCCGCGGCAGCGGTGGCCGGGGTGTGCTTCGCGGCCACGCAGTTCCTGATCTCCAACTACGTGGGTCCCTATCTCACCGACATCCTCGCCTCGATCGCGGCCATCACGGGACTCCTGGTGCTGCTGCGCGTGTGGCGCCCGGCCGACCAGCGCGCCGTCGCCGCGGTCGAGCCCGATACCGGGATGCCCACCGGCACGGTGCTGCGCGCTTGGTCGCCCTACATCTTGCTGGTCATCCTCGTGCTGCTGTGGGGCTATGGCCCGTTCAAGGCGATCCTCGACAAGGCCAGCGTGTCCTTCCTGTGGCACGGGCTCGACGGGCAGATCCAGCGCCTGCCGCCGGCGGTCGCCAAGGCGGGGCCTTATCCTGCGAAGTTCAACCTGAACCTGCTGTCGGCCTCCGGATCGGCGGTGTTCTTCGCGATGGTGTGCGCGGCCATCGCCCTGCGCATCCCGGCCGGCAAGGTGGTCGGCACCGTCGTGCGCACGGCGCGGGACCTGTCGCTGTCGATCCTGACGATGGCGGCGGTGCTGGCGCTGGCCTACCTCATGAACTATTCGGGCGCGACCGCCACCCTCGGCCTGGCCTTTGCAACCACGGGGATCGCCTTCCCGTTCTTCAGCGCCTACCTCGGCTGGCTCGGCACGTTCCTCACCGGCAGCGACACCTCGACCAACGCGCTGTTCGGCAACCTGCAGGTGGTGACGGCCCACAACCTGGGGCTGTCACCGGCGCTGATGGCCGCCTCGAACTCCTCCGGCGGCGTCATGGGCAAGATGATCAGCCTGCAGAGCATCTCGGTGGCGGCGGCCGCCACCGGCATGCCGGCCGCGGAGGAAGCGAAGCTGTTCCGCTTCACGCTCAGGCACAGCATCTTCCTGGCCGGCGTGGTGGGGCTGATCGTGCTCGCGTACGCCTATCTCGTCCCCCGCTGGGGGGTCTAGGCGCGCCCTCACTTGAGGGCCAACTCGACCTTCACCTTCGGGCCGTCGTCCGGCTTGGGGGTACCGCCGACGATGAACACCCGGCCGGGATCGATCTGGCCATCCGACAGGAGGGCATCCTGGATGGCCTTGGCGCGCTCCTTGCCGAGGTTGACCAGATCATCCTCGGGCACCACGACCGTCGCGGCCAGCGCCTGGGTGAGTTCCGCGATCGCCGGATCGTAGTCCGCCGGCTCCTTCTGCTTCGCGGCGAGCAGCGCGGCGGCGGCCCCCGGCAGCGCGGCCTCCTTGCCGGCGGCTTCCTTGTACTGCTCGAGCAGCAACTGGAAGTGCTCCTTCGGATCGGCCAGCGCCATCTCGAGCGCGGTGTCGGGATGCTTGCGGCCCTGGCGCGTATTGGCCACGCGTGCCGCCAGCTGCGCATGCACGCGCGCCTCGGCAAGCTGCGCGCGATCCAGCCCAGCCGAGTACACGATCGGCACATCGAGCTTGAGGTTGGGGCGTTCCTTGAGGCCCTTGGCGATGGAAGCCAGCTGATCCTTCGAAGGCTTGTCGAGCTCGGCGCTGCCGGCGGGGAACTCGATGATGTTCACGTGCTCGCCGCCGCCGAACAGGTGGCCGAGCAGCGCAAAGGGCGCCGTGACGACCTTGACGATGAGGTTGACGAAGACCTTCCAGATGATCGGCCCGATGCGGAACTTCGGGTCATCGAGCGAGCCGTTCATCGGCAGGTCGAGGTCGATCACGCCATCCTTGTCCTTCAGCAGCGAGACCGCGAGCTTCATGGGCAGGTGCACGGCATCGGGGCTGTCGACCTTGTCACCCAGCTCGAGCTGGTCGACCACGAAGTGCTGCTTCGCATCGAGCTTGCGGTCCTCGACCACGTAGGTGACATCGACCGACAGCTTGCCCTTGTCGATCTTGTAGCCGATGAAGCGCCCCGAATAAGGGTTGACGATCGTAAGGTCGATGTCCTTGAAGGACATGGTGATGTCGGTATACAGGTCCGCCGACAACAGGTTCGCTTCACCGGCGATGTGCGCCGGAGAGTAGCGCTCGACCTGGCCATCGAGCCGGATCTTGGCACGCGACTTCGGGTCCGAGGACAACCCGGTGATCGTGCCGTTCAGGGGCTTGATGCCGACGCTGAAGCTCGGCTGGATCCACAGGTCCGTGTAATCCAGGTCGGCATTGACCAGGCGGACCGTGCCGACGGAAACCGGGAAAGGGGTCGGCGACTTGGCCGCCACCACCGCCGTGTTCGGCTTGGCACCCTTACGCTTCGGTGCCGGTGGCGTGGTCTGCGCGGCCGCGGGAACCGCGCCCGGCTTGCCCGGCGGTGGCGGCGCCTCGTGCTTGGGCTTGGTGCCGTACGGGGTCAGCACCTCGGTGACGTTCATCACCTGGTCCGGAAAGATGATGAGCCGTGCGTACGGCTCGACGGCGGTGACGTTGCCGATCCTGAGCGACTGCGGCGCAGACTTGTAGTCGATGTCGGTGACTTTCAGCGCCTTCCAGCTGATGAAGTTGCGCCGCTGCACGTTGTCGACGGTCTTCAGGCCGGCGACGTCGGCGTTCCCCCTCACCGACAAATAGCCATCGGCCCGGTGCACGAGGTCGAGCTTCGCCCCCAGCGCACCCTTGAGCAGCGACATGGACGTGTAGGTGTTCAGGTAGGGCTGCAGCACCGTCAGGCCGATGGCCTCGGCATCCACGTGCGCGGTGAGATCGCCGCTGGAGGGTGTGAGCTTCGCCTTCGCCTGCAGCCTGCCGGTCCCGTTGATCCTGGAATCGGCCGTGATGTCGAGCGGGTCTTTCCCCGCGCTGCTGAACCCCGCGACGTGGACGTTCAACGGGTCGATCACGGTGGAGAACACCGGCTTCACGCCGCGGTCCTCGGCGGCGATCTTGAAGCCCTCGAGCGCGATGTCCGGCGCCTGCACTGTCCAGGGCGCCGGATTGGCGCCCGAGGTCTGCGCCCGCGCCGCTGCCGCGGGGGATGCGGCTGCCGCGCCCGCCGGCGCAGCCTGCGGCGGTGCCCCCACTGCAGCGGGCGGCGCGAGCTCGAGCAGGTTCAGGCGCCCCTGCTCGTCCCTCCACACCTTGAGGTCGCCGCCGCTGAGCTGCACCTTCTCGATCTGGACGCTGTGGTGCTCGACATCGACGTGCGTGCCGGTCACCTCGAGCCGGGCGAGGTCGACGTAGTCCTGCGGCGCACCCTTGGGCCGCACGCCGAACTGCGTCAGGGTGCTGTTTTGCACATCCACCTTCACGCTCGTCGGGCCGCCGGCGGTGGCCAGCTCGTAAGTGCCCTTCACGGCGAGCACGCCCGAGGTGATCTCGAAGGGCACCGAGTCGCGCACGTAGGACCACAGCTCGCGGGCCTTGACCTCGCTGATCTGGAAGGCTCCGCGCGAGGACAGCGGGGTCAGCTCGAGCGTCCCGGTCCAGTCCAGGCGCGCCCCCTGCGGCGAGGACGCATCCAGGTGGTAGTCATTGCCCTTGCCGGCGACCGTGCTGAAGTCGCGCAGCTCGAAGGCGATCGGCGTGAACTGCGCGGCAAAGGGCGTAGGGTGGGTGCGGTCCTCGAAGTCGCTCGCGCCCTCGGTCACGGCCAGGCGGCCGATGTACAGGCGCAGCGGCTCGGGCCGCTCCTCCGGCGGCTTCGACGGTTGCGCCGGGAAGCCCTTGCCGAGGTCGGCGAGGTTCAGCTCGCCGTCCTTGCGGATGACCGCGCGCACGTAGGGCTTGCTGAGCAGGATCGACCCGAAGCTCGGCCCGCGACGCCAGAGGCTCGCCCACTGCAAATCCACCGCGAGGTGGTCGAAGGCGATCAGCGTCTTGCCGTCGGCATCGGGCAGCGCGAACTGCGTGACCTCGAGGTTCAGGGTGAACGGATTGAAGTGGATCTCGCCCACCTGCACCTCGCGCTGCCAGTGGGTCCTGGTGAAGTCCGCGAGTTGCGAGCGTGCGAAATGCGGCACCCCCCAGAACCCCGCCAAGGCGTAGGCGCCGAGGAGCAGCACGGTGGCGGCGAGTGCGATCAGGTAGCGTCGGTAACGGCCCATGATCCCGCGTCTTGCTCTTGTTCTCCGGAGCCATCCTAGAACATTGGGACGCAGGTCACCATCGGGCAATGGCTGCGCGGCGCCCTCAGAGCTCGGGCAGCAGCGGCAATTCCTCGGGTTTGTGCACGGGCACGATGAGGCTGGCGTCGTTGGGGAGCTTGGGGCTGTTGACACGCCGGCTGACGAGGTGAGCGCGCATGAGCTCGTCCGGGTAGGGCCGGAGCGTGGCGCGCGCCGCCTGCGCATCCCGGCCCAGCCAGGCGTCGTGGTCGGCCTGTGCCAGGATCGCCGGCATGCGCTGCTTGTCGTTATGCACCTCGGCAAGCAGCTTGTTGGCGGGCAGCGTGACGAGCGCGGCGGAGAACACGTAGGACCCGTCGGCGCGCTGCGAGCGTTCCCACAAGCCCGCCACGCCGAACACCTCACGGTCGGTGAGCTGCAGGAAATAAGGATCGCGCGAACCGTCTGCATTGACGTGAGGTTCGTAGAATCCGGCCATCACGAAGATGCAGCGCTGAGCGCGCCGCCACGGATCGCGGTAGCTCGGCGCGCTGTCGATGCGCTCGACGGTGGCGTTGATGGTCGAGGCCTTCAACGGCACGCCGCCTGCCCAGTGCGGGATCAGCCCCCAGCGCATCATCGCCGCCTCGCGCTCGCCGGAGGCGAGCGTGACCACCGGTACCTGCTCGCTCGGCAGCACGCGGTAGCTCACCGGGTACTCCCAGCGGCCACGCCGGATTCCCATCGCCAGTTCCGCCTTGGCGGCCTGCGCGAGGATGTACTTGCCACACATGGACTTAGCCCTACGAACAGTACCGAGGACACTCTAGCACTGTGTGGACGGGGGGAAATCGGCGGCGAGACACTCCGCGCCGATGCTTCCGTGGAACTCCATCCAGCGCCTGCGCGATCACTTCGGTGACTACGTGATCGTGGTCACCTGCCGGGTGTGCAAGCACTCGCGCGAGATGTCGCCCGCCTTCCTGGCGCGGCATTGCGCCGGAGGATGGGACGAGCCGATCGCGAACGTGGTGGGACGGCTGCGCTGCCGCTGTGGCAAGAAAACGGTCGACGTGCAGCTGGGCTTCAACCAAAAGCCACGCGGCTGGGTGAGGAACCCCTCCTGAGCGCCCTACGGGTCGGGACGGGCGCGCTCCGCGCCGGCAGGCCAGAAGTCCTTCTCGATGATCCGGTACAAGGCGGCCGTGAAGCGCTCGCCTTCGGGCTGGGTCATGTGCGACCACTCGGGCAGGTAGTAGCCCTGCAACTGCGGGTAATCCTGGAAGTAGATGCCCGGAGCATGCGCGGCCGCGAGCAGCGCGTCCCAGGTGCGCGCCCGCGGAAAATGCTTGTCCTCGTAGGCCAGGTACGGCCCCTCGCTGGGCGCGCGCACGAACAGCACCTGGGCGCCGTGGGCGCGCAGCAGCGCCATCGCCTTCACCATGCGCTGGATCTGTTCCCGCGCCCCCTTCATCTCCTCCTCCGGCGTCGGATCGCCCGGGAGGGCCATGAAGTCCTCGCGCCAGATGCTGCGCGCGAGCTCACGGTACTGCGGGTCGGTGCTCAACTTGGACCACAGGTGCGCGTTGCGGCTGGTGTCGTTTTCCGCCAGCTTGCGCACGTCCATCGACCAGTAGCGGCCCGGGCGTGGCGGCCAGGCCTGGCGCTTGAGCACCGTCGCCAGCGCGAAATCCGGGTCATCGAAGGCAAACAACGGCTCGACCAGGTACATCGACAGCCATTGGCCGACCCGCTGCGCCGGGGATTCCTTGTGGAAGTACTTTGCGGCCCCGTCGCCCCGACCACCGCCCTGGAAGAAAAGATCCGGGGCCACGCCCACGACCAGGTGTCCGGTGAAGTTCGGGTCGGCCGCGAGGTCCTCGATCGCCGTCATCGGCGAGGTCCCCTCGTAGGAGAGCTGGATGGGCGCCTGTCCGGACAGGCGCTGCCACACCGGCAGCTGCACGTCGTAGTACAGGCGCGAGGAGCCGAGCACGACGGTCGCGTCGCCCTCGCCGGCATCGATGCGCCGCCGCTGCATAGACCACAGCCCGTAGGTGTTGCGCGTGCCGGGGTGTACGCCGAAGGCGCGCCAGTAGGCTTCCCACGCGCCCAGCAGCACGGCAAGCACGCCCAGCGCGCCGAGCAGGATGGCCCCCCAGGGCTGCGCCGGTACCGGGCGCAGCGGCACCGGCTGCGCGACGCCCGGCCGGTCGGAGGCGGTCTGGCGCGCGTAGGCGTCGGCGCGCAGGTCAGAACTGGAAGTAAATGAACGCACTTCCGTCCCCCTGCGCGGCCACGATTGCAAAGAGCATCACACCCCAGAGCGTGCCGATGAGCACCGGCGACAGGCGCGCCACGACCGATTCGAGCGTGCGCGCGCGCATGTACCAGTGCGTGACCAGGATGCCCGCGATGATCAGCGCCACCGTACTGAGGTAGAAGGTCGAGAGGATCGGGCGCACGCCCGGATGCTGGCCCGCCATGCCGCCCAGCACGTCCCAGGCGCGCGAGAAGCTCTTGGCTCTGAAGAACACCCAGGTGACGTTCACGAGCAGGTAGGTCAAGGCTGCGAGCCCCACGAGCGCGAGCGGGCCGGGCCGGTAGTTCGCAAAGCGCGCCCGCAGCACACGCTCACCCGACAGGTACAGGCCATGGATGCCACCCCAGGCGACGAAGGTCCAGTTGGCCCCGTGCCACAGCCCACCCAGCAGCATCGTCGTCATGAGCGCCGCATAGGTGCGGGCGGGGCCGTGGCGGTTGCCCCCGAGCGGGATATACAGGTAGTCGCGCAGCCAGGAGGACAGCGTGATGTGCCAGCGCCGCCAGAAGTCCGAGAAGCCCACCGCGGCATAGGGGAAGCGGAAGTTGTCCGGCATGGCGAACCCCAGGCACAGCGCCGCGCCGATGGCCGTGGTGGAGTAGCCGGCAAAGTCACAGAAGATCTGGCCGCTGAAGGCGAGCGTCCCCATCCACGCATCGAGCGCGCCCGGCACCCGGGTGGCGTCGAAGACACGCTCGGCCGCCGGCGCCAGAAAGCTGTCGGCGAGCACGACCTTGTTGAAGAGGCCGACGGTCATGAGCGCCAGGCCGAAGCGCAGCTGCTGCGAGCTGGCGCGCCGTGGCGTGGCGAACTGCGGCACAAGTTCGGTCGGTCGCATGATGGGACCGGCAACCAGGTGCGGGAAGAAGGTCACGAACAGCGCGTAGTCCAGGAAGTTCTCGGCCGGGACCGCGCGGCGCAGGTACACGTCGAGCGTGTAGGACATGGTGGCGAAGGTGTAGAAGGAGATACCGACCGGCAGCACGATGTCGTAGTGCGCGGGGTGGTAGGCCACGCCGACCGCAGCCATCAGCGAGCTGAAGCTATCGAGGAGGAACTGCCCGTACTTGAAGTAAAAGAGCATGCCGAGGTTGGCGATCACCGACAGCAGCATCCAGGAATGGCGCGCGGCCTGGCGGCGTGCCTTCACCAGTCCCTGCGCTGCGTACCAGTCGACCACGGTGGAGACCCACAGCAGGATCACGAACGGCGGGTTCCACGCCGAGTAGAACAGGTAGCTCGCCAGAAGCAGGTTGACCTTGCGGCTCTTCCAGGACAGAGGCAACGAGTGCAGGGCGAGGACGCAGGCGAAGAACACCAGGAAGGTGAGTGAGTTGAAGACCATGGACGATGCGCGGCCGCGGGACCGCGCCCTTCTCCCCGGCAATCCCGTGGACGGGCTTTCCGACATCATGCGGTGCAGTCCACGCCCAAGGCAACTGCGGCCCGCGGCACGCCGCAAGATTCAGCCGGCGTGGCCCCACGCGTCTCGCCATTTCCTCAGGCGAAACATCCGCGGTTTGCGTACCCACGGTCCAGACACGCCCGCACGGATCTCGAGCGCTCGGAGGGCTCGAGGGCCTACACTCAGCGCAGTCGTAACGAGTCCGGGGTTCTTCCGATGTTTCGAGCTGCTTCACGCCGCTGCGCGCGCGGCCTCTTGCCCATGGTATTGCTGGCCTGGGGCGCGGCACTCGCCGCTGACGAGCCCCTCTCCGCACTGAGTTCCAAGGATGCCGCGGCCGGCCTGCATGCCGCGCTGGCGCAGGGGATCGACACCGCGGTGGCGCAGCTGGGGGCGCCCGGCGGCTTCCTGCATGACCCGAAGGTGGCGATCCCGCTGCCGCATCCGCTGGACAAGGCCGAGAAGCCCCTGCGCATGCTCGGCATGGGCTCCCAGGCCGACCAGCTCAAAGAGACGATGAACCATGCCGCCGAAGCGGCGGTCGCGCAGGCGAAGCCGGTGTTCAAGCAGGCGCTGCAGCACATGACGGTTGCAGATGCCAAGGACATCCTGACCGGGGGTGATGGCGCCGGCACGGCGTACTTCCGCAAAGCCACCAGCGCGGACCTTACGGCGAAATTCAAGCCGATCGTCGCGGCCGAGACGGCGAAACTGGGACTGGCCAAGAAATATGACGAATATGCCGGTCAGGCCGCGCAGCTCGGCCTGCTGCCGGCCCAGGACGCCAGCCTCAACGACTACGTGACCGCGAAGGCACTGGACGGCCTGTTCAGCCGCATCGCCGAGGAAGAGCACCAGATCCGCGAGGATCCGATGGGACAGGCGAACTCGATCATCAAGAAGGTCTTCGGCGCGCTGTAAGCAGGTCGCGCGCACGCCTTGCGCGCTGGGCACCCGGCGAATTGCGACCCGCGCAGAATCTCTGGCACACTGCGCCTCGTCGGACGTTCCCACTCATAACTCTATGAATCTTCTGGTCCGAATCAACCTGGTCCTGACGGTGGCTTTCGTGGTTGCCGCCTTCGCGGTCGGAGAGGCCTGTTGGACCATGCTGCAGGAGAATGCCAAGCAGGAGACCTTGCGTGAGGCGGGGCTGATGATGGACAGCGCTCTGTCGATGCGGGCCTATACTGCCGCGGAGATCGTACCCCTGCTCAATGCGCAGATGGAGAAACAGTTCCTGCCGCAGAGCGTGCCCTCCTACGCCGCCACGAAGAACTTCCTGCACCTGCACGAGAAGCACCCTGAGTATTCCTACAAGGAGGCGACGCTCAACCCGACGAACCTGGAGGACCGGGCGATGGACTGGGAGTCGGACCTGATCCAGCAGTTCCGCAACGACGAGCGCCGCGCCGAAATCGTCGGCGAGCGCGACACCCCGACCGGCAGGTCGCTGTACCTGGCCCGGCCAATCCACGCCGAGGCTCAGTGCCTGGTCTGCCACAGCCTCCCACAGGCCGCTCCGGCCACCCTGATCCAGCGCTACGGCAGCAACAACGGCTTCGGCTGGCAGCCACAGGAAATCATCGGTGCGCAGGTGGTGTCCGTGCCGCTGGCGACCGCGACGGCGAACGCCACACGCATCTTCCACGGCGTCATGGGCTCGGTCGGGGCAATCCTGATCGCCACGCTGCTGATCGTGAACCTCATCCTCTACTACCTGGTCGTCCGTCCGGTGCGGCGCATGGCGGCCATCGCCGAGCAGGTGAGCCTCGGCGACATGACCGCTGGGGAATTCCCCGAGCATGGCGGCAGCGAACTGACCCACCTGGGACGCGCCTTCAACCGCATGCGCACCAGCCTCGACAAGGCGCTGACGATGCTGGAGAAATGATGGGGCGCAGCGTCTTCGTCA
This sequence comes from Pseudomonadota bacterium, assembly GCA_018240525.1. Taxonomy (GTDB): domain Bacteria; phylum Pseudomonadota; class Gammaproteobacteria; order Steroidobacterales; family Steroidobacteraceae; genus 13-2-20CM-66-19. The sequence goes on along the minus strand of JAFEFN010000007.1, from coordinate 110,079 downwards.
GCTACTCGTTGCCCGACCGGGATTGCGCCTTCGAGCTGGTCGCGCGCCTGGAGGCGGCGGGCGTGAGCGCGTGGATAGCGCCACGCGACATCTCCCCGGCCGCCGACTGGGCGGCGGAGATCATCGAGGCCATCTCGACGGCACGTCTGATGGTGCTGGTCTTCTCTTCGCACAGCAACGCCTCCCCGCAGGTGCGTCGCGAGGTGGAACGCGCGGTGCACAAGGAGCTGCCGATACTGCCGTTTCGCATCGAGGACATCATCCCGTCGAAGAGCCTGGAATACTTCCTGAGTTCGCAGCACTGGCTCGACGCCTTCCCGCCGCCCTTCGAGCCGCACTACGAACGGGTGTGCCGACACGTCAGCGCACTGCTCAACTGCGCACCCGCGACCGCGCAGGATGCTGCGGCGACCACCGCCACCCAGCAAGCCTTGCCTGCGATGCCGGCCCCGGGCGCCGTTGCCGCTGCGGGTGCGCCGGCCAGCTTCCCTCCCGAGCAACTCGCCTCCCTCGAGCGGCAGCTGGCGCAACACATCGGCCCGCTGGCGCAGCACCTGGTGCGGCGCGCGGCAACCCGCTTTTCGGGCTGGGAGCCACTGGTCACCCACCTAGCCGGTGAGATCGACGCCCCTCCGGCACGCCGGCAGTTCCTCGATGCGTGCCACTCACTCGGACGGCAGGGCCATTGAACGACTCATCCGCACGCGTCGAGGCTGACCACCCCTCAGCGGGGCTGGTGCCGCTGGTCATCGGCGTCACCGGCCATCGCAATCTCGATCCGGCGGACTACCCGCTGTACGGCGCGCGGATCGCCGAGCTGCTCGACTACCTGCGCACCCACTACCCGGCGACGCCGCTGCGCATGGTGTCTGCGCTCGCCGAGGGCGCTGACCGGTTGGCCGCGGAAGTGGGCCTGGCGCATGGCTGCGAACTGCTGGTATGCCTGCCGATGGAGGCGACCGAATACGAGCGCGACTTTCCCGAGACCGTCGAGGAGTTTCGCGGCTTGCTCGGGCGGATCCCGCCGGAAAACGTGTTCGTGCTCGAGCCGAGCGTGCCGGCCGGCACCACCCCGGCGGACCTGCGCGAGCTGTGCTATCGGGAGGTGGGGCTGTACGTGTCCGGGCGCTGCCACATCCTGCTGGCGCTCTGGGACGGTGTGCGCAACGAGTCCTTTGCCGGTACCGCGGAGGTGGTGCGCTTCAAGCTCGAGGGACGCACCCACACGGCCACGCGCGGACTGGATGTCGACTACGACGGGCCGGTGTACTGGGTGCATACCCGCCGCACCTCCAGCGCGGCCAGCACCGTCAACGTGGACGTGCCGGGCAAGTGGGTGTACCCGAAAGAGGCCAACCCGGAACTGCTGCGCACCGTGTGCCTGCGCATCGACCGCTTCAACGCCGAGGCGGTCCACATCCGCAATTCCGCTGCGGTGGCCGAGTCGGCGGCCTCGCTGGTACCGGGCCTCGGGGAGCGGCCCTCCGCCGATCGCGCCATGGCCGCCACATTCGCCTGCGCCGACGTGCTCGCGCGGCGCCACCAGAGGGTGACCCACTGGGTACTGCGCTGGGTGCTTTCCCTGGCCGTGGGACTCGCCCTCACCTTCGAGGTGTATTCGGAGATCTGGGCCGTGCGGGCGATGCCCGAACTCTACCTCGGCATCTTCACCGCCATCGTGCTGTTGTACCTGTGGCAGCGAAAGCAGGATGCCCAGGGACGATATCTCGACTACCGTGCGCTCGCCGAGGGGCTGCGCGTGCAGTTCTACTGGCGACTTGCGGGGCTCGCGGACAACGTCTCGGCCAGTTACCTGCGCAAGCAGCTGGACGAGCTGCGCTGGATCCGCGAGGCGCTGCGCGGCACCAACGTGCTGCCCCCGCCGCTGAAGCCGCGGCCGGACCTGGTGCTGGCACACTGGGTGCGCGGCCAGGCGGACTACTTCCGCAACCGTGCCAAGCGGCAGATGACACGCATCCACCACCTGGAGGTGCTGTCCTCGATCTCCCTGCTCGTCGGCCTGACGGCCACCGCCAGCCTGGTCGTGTTCTGGCATCGACTCGAGTCGATGGGCAAGTGGCACCACTGGATCGTGCTGACGATGGGCTTCGCCCCGATTGCCGCGGCCCTGTGGGAGACCTACGGCGAGCGCTTCGGCCTGCGCTCGCAGGCGCACCAGTACGCACGGTTCGCCACCGTCTTCGGCCGCGCGGAAAAGGTCATCTCGCACCTGGAGGACGCCCCATCCGCACCGCACCGCGCACACAGCGAGCGTTCCCTGATCCGCGAGCTCGGTCGCGAGGCGCTGATGGAAAGTGGGGACTGGGTGCTGCTATTGCGCGAGCGGCCTATCGTCCTGCCCAAGGGCTGAGCCCCCTGCCGCGCGGCACCGCCGCGCCAGAACTTGCCGAGGTGCGCCATGGCGCTGAGCGCCACCCTGTACGTGTTCGAGATCGAGCTTGCCGACTCGGACCGCAACGTCTACGCGAACTTCGAAGTGCGCGCTGCTCGCCACCCATCCGAAACCGCCGAATACCTGCTGGCGCGCATGCTGGCGTACTGCCTCGAATACACCGAGGGCATCGCTTTCTCGAAAGGACTGTCGGATCCGGACGAGCCGGCGATCACCGTGCGCGACCTCACCGGCGCACTGCGCGCGTGGATCGAGGTGGGCGCACCGGAGCCGGCGCGCCTGCACCGGGCGAGCAAGGCGGCGCCACGCGTGGCGGTCTACGCGCACCGCAATGCCGGCCTGCTGGCTGAACGCTATGCCGCCGAGCACATCCACCGCAGCGAGAACCTGGAGCTCTACGCGTTCGACAGCACCTGGCTCGCCCACGTTGCCTCCCGCCTGTCACGGCGCATGAGGTTGTCCCTGACGGTCGCGGCTCGTCACCTGTACCTGACCATCGGCGCCGATGACAACAGTTCGGCCGCGGTTGAGCGGATCGCGATCACCGCCTGAGCGCGGCGTTGGCCCGCAGGCGTCCGTGCTAGGCTCTCCATGCAGACAACCTAAGTTCAAGCACGCTGGGGGAGACACAATGATGCAGGATCTGGCGCGCGCCGCCGCGGCGGCACTGTTGTTCGCCGCGGGAGCGGCCACCTCTGCCCCTCAGGGACATTATCTCTTTGCCTGGGCGGGTGACCCTGCGGGGCATGGCGAGGACTTTATCGCGGTCATCGATGCGGACCCGGCATCGCCCGCATACGGAAAACTGGTCGCCACCGCCGCCTCCGGAATCCGCACCCACCAGGTGCATCACACCGAGTACTGGATGCCGGATGGGACGCTCCTGTTTGCCAACGACCACCGGGCCGGCCAGACGGCCATCCTCGACCTCAGCGATCCGCTGCATCCCAAGGTGCACGCCACCTTCGGCGAACTGGACGGCTTCAGCCACCCGCATTCGTTCCTCCGCCTGCCCAACGGCCATGTCCTGGCCAGCTTCCAGGTCGAGGGACACATGGACCATGGTCCGGATCCAGGGGCGGAGCACTCCATGGCGGTGGGCAACCCGGCAACGCACGGCATCCACGGGGGCTTGGTCGAGATCGACAACGACGGCCGTGCGGTCCGTTCGGTCTCGACTGCCGACCCGGCGCGATCGGACGATCTGCTGATGGCCTACAGCCTGCTGCCCTTGCCCGACATCGACCGGGTCATCGTCACGAACTCTTCGATGCGTGACGAGGACGCGACCGGACACACCTACCAGGTGTTCAGGCTTTCCGACCTCAAGCGCCTGTCGACGAATGACCTCGACGCCCCCGCAGGCCGCTACGGCGAGATCAACCCGGAGGAGGCGCGCCGCGGCGCCGACGGCGCCGTCTACATCCAGACGACCGGCTGCGGCATCGAGCGGATCACCGACATCGCCAGCGAGCACCCGCGGTCGAAGCTCGTCTGGCAGTTCCCCGGCTCCTTTTGCGGCGTGCCGAGCATCGTTTCGCACTACCTGATCCAGAGCGTGCCGATCCTGCACGCGATCGTCGTGATCGACATCAAGGACGGCGCGCATCCCGTCGAGGTCAGCCGCCTCGTGCTCGACCCGTTGATTCGGCCGCACTGGACCGGCTACGACGCCCGGACGGGTCGGCTGGCGGTCACCGGGTATGAAGAGAACCGGCTGTTCATGCTGCAGTTCAGCCCGGCAACCGGCGCGCTCTCGGTCGACACCGCCTTCAAGGACGAGGCCGGCAAGCCCGGATTCGACTTCGAAAACCGCAGCTGGCCGCACGGCTGGACGGGGTCCGCCATCGCGCACGGGGTCGTGTTCTCCAGGTAGCGTCGCTCACGGCACCCGTGCAGGGGCCCTTCAGTCAGTGTGCGGGTAGGTCTTTCCGCTCGGCCGCCGCATACAGTGGCAGAACCTGGGGCAGGTGGCGCTCGAGTTCCGCAATGCGATTCGCAGAAGCGGGGTGGGTGCTCAGGTATTGCGGCGGCTCACTCTTCTCCACCGCCATCATCTTTTTCCAGAGACTGATGGCCTTATGAGGGTCGTAGCCCGCCCGTGCCATCAGCTCAAGTCCCATGACATCCGCTTCGGATTCCTGTTCGCGGTCGTGCGGCAGCTCAAAGGTCACCGATGCCACCTGATCCGCCAGTGCGATGGTGTCAGGCCCGGCGCCGGTCAGCACCGCGAGCCCCACCAGGGCGACTTGCTGCTCGTAGGCCTTGGAGACGCGTTCGCGGGTGTGCTCACGCAAGGCGTGTGACATCTCGTGCCCCAGGACGGTGGCGATCTCCGCATCGTCGAGTTGAAGTTTGTCCACCAAGCCGCTGTACACCATGATCTTCCCGCCCGGCATGCAGTAGGCATTCACCTCGGGCGTGCTGAGCGTGTTGACTTCCCACTTCCACTCGAGGGCGTCCGGGCGAAAGGTCGCCGTGACGGGAATGAGGCGGTCGGTAATGCGGCGAATCCGTGCGGTGAGGGCCGGGTCGGCGTTGAGTTTCCCGCTCGCACCGGCCTTCTCCAGTTCCCCGAGATAGCTCTGTTGAGCGCCATGCTCCACGGAAGCCTCCGATACCAACATCGTCTGCTTGCGGTGGATGTCGACCGCCCCCGGTTGGGTCGTCTGCGTGGTCGCGCAGCCGGCGAGCGCCAGTGAAACTACCAGCACCTTCGCTGTGGCCATCCTCATGCAACACCTCCGGCTTAGAAGGGCACCCCGCACCCCGATACTGCAGTATCCCTTCGGATTCTTCTCCAGGTACTGATGGTGATAGTACGCCCCAAGGCTTGATGCGACGGAAAGCCCCCGTTTACCTGGACGGGGGATCTCGGCCGGTCGACCCCGAACATCAAGCGATGCAGCAAATGGTTCGTTGAGGGCACATCGCCGGTTTAGTCCACCTTGTTGCACGCCGCGCTACCCGTGCATGCCAATGTCACGAATGACTCCGATTTCAGGCGCCACGTGCCCGCCGACGGGACCCACATCGCAAGATAGATGCCTGTCTTTCGCATGATGCCATCAGGCTTTTGCCAGATGCCCTCAAATTGCCCAGTCTCCGCAACGCGCTTCCCGGACACAGCCTTCACAATGGTCGTAGGCGTCCGCCGGTACGTGACGAAAGTCGGGTCCTTGAATTCCTCGTCCGCGTACCCGCGCGTTGCGGCATCGCCGCCGCTATCGACATTACCAGACGATCCGGAAATGAGATGATAGTCATCGACGAGAAACGTGCGCAGGCGCACTGGATCGTGAGCCGCAATCGCGGCGTTGTACTCGGCGCGCTGCACCCTTACGATCGAGTCGGGAGTCTCTGCCGTCGATGCATAGCTGTTTCCGATGCAAGCAACTGTCAGCAGCAGAGCCTTTAATCGTGCCTTCATCGGCTGTTCCTCAAGGTTATTGACTGACAACCACAGGAGACCAATATGGCGAGATATCTCGATGTGGCGTTCGGCATACTTCTTGGCGTTGTCGGTACCGGAGCGATCGTTGCGGTACACGCCGCTTCAACGGTTGACCCCGTCCAGCTCTCACCGCAGTACTATAAAGTCCGGCTCGACAATGCCCGCGTGCGCGTGCTGGAGTTCCGCTCCAAGCCCGGAGACAAGGAACCAATGCATAGTCACCCTGAGGGCGTCGTGTTTGCACTCGCCGACGCAACATACAGGAATACATATCCCAACGCACCGGCCACCACGCGCAGCGTGGCGCAAGGTGATGTGGAGTGGAGTGACGCGGTGACCCACGCCGGCGAGAATGTCGGGAACACCGAGGGTCACTATTACAGGGTCGAACTCAAGAACTGTCCAAAATAGTGGCTGAAATTCGACCGATGGAGGTCTGCCAGTATGGACTGGCACGGTAGACGAGCCGACGGTTGCCGTCATCCAAGATTTCTTGTGAGTCGAACGCGATCCCCCGAGCAACCTATGCGGTTTTATTCACCCAATAATCATCGATGATAGTCGTCCGTGTAGAGACGGAATCGCTACGGTGACCATGCACTTGCAAGTGCACCGGTAAGTAAGCCGGGCGTTGGCGGGCCGTAACCCGCGGGGGATCCCGTGCCAGAGACGAACATTAATTCTTATGCGCCAGTAGCTCGTGAATCTGATTCACGGCGTCGTCGATCTTCCAGCCAATAAACATCTTACCGAGCTCCGGCGTAGCTTTGGCCGGATCCCCCTCCACGCCAGTCGTGGGCTCCTCTTGAGCCGTACTCGGCGCAAGCTTGTCGCGACGGATCCACTTCTTCTCGTCGAGAAACATGACTTCGGAAGTGTCGTCCGTTCCAGCATGTGAGTCGTACGGGATGCCTCGCTCGGCAAGGTAAGCTTTCATCTGTCCCTTTTCTTTATAGTAGAGGTCCGGCACGTAGTAGACGTGCGCGGTCGCGTCAACCTTGTAGTACTCCTCTTCGAGATCCTTGGCCACGGCGCGCAAGGCATCCTGTCCGCCGCCGTGGTCTCCCATGAGAAACACGTTCTTGAACCCGGCTGCCAAGGCGCTCTGCGCGACCTGACGCATCACGGCCTGAAAGGTCTCCGTATCAATCGATACGCTTCCGGCAAACCTCATGTGTCCGGTGCGCAGCTCGCGGGAGCCGGTCGGCGCAAACGGCATGGTCGGATAGACAAGAGCGTTGCCGAGCTTCGTAGCAATCTCACCAGCAGTGTAATGTGCGACGAAGTTGTGTTTGCCGAGCGCCATATGCGGACCATTCTGTTCGGTGCTACCGGCATAGATGATCGCCGTCGTCTTGCCGGCGGCGACCGCCGCTCTCACCTCCGGCCAAGTCAGGTCCTCGATGTACACCGACTGTGCGCTGCCCGACTGCTCTGGCGTTGTCTGCGCCGCGGCAAATGCCGGCACGTTCAGCGAGAAAGCGATTGCGGCCGATAGTAATACGCGTTTCATTACGGTTCCCTACTGTGTGGCGATGCAGCGGCAGCGCGGCTTTTGAGTTCTAAAGGCGGCTCAGGTTCCATGAAGGGGACGTGCCTGCCCAAGCGCTGCTCGTGATCGAGAGTGCTGGTGCCTGTCGCCTTTCAGAGCTTACGCGACTTGCAATCTTCGAAACAGTAGCGACTTGACGGCATCTAGCAGCAGCATGAAGAGTGCAGCCGCTAGAACAACCATTCCAATGATGGACCACGGGAGGCGATGCATCAGAAATCCGTTGCCGGCGAATAGTGCGATGATTGACACATCGAATACCGAAGAGACCAGAACCCAAGAGCTCGGCCGCGAGCTCCATAATCGCTGGCGGTCGCGTACGACATAGAAAGTCGCCTGGCTGCTGCAGACTAGCGCAACTGCGGCGAGGGTACGCAGCCCGTGACCCGTAGCCAAGCCAAACTGTATGCCTGCGAGGAGTATCGCAACGCAGAAAAGCAGACCGCAAATACCAAGAACGGCCGCCGCTACCGTTACTTGCCCGATGCGCCAGACGTTGGGCTTCAGGGAGGGGCGCACGTGATCCGTCGTTGCGGACATCGCGAGAAAGTCCCCTCCGATCATGATTAAGACCATAAGCATGGGCGTGAGGACGGCATGACCGGTGATCAAGAGGCCGATAGTAAGAAACAGCATCTGACTCATCTTGGCGGTGACCGAGCGAAGCGTGTAGGTCAGGATGCGCTCATAAGTTACGCGCCCAGCACGAACCGCCTGGACGATCCCGCCAAGTCCGGGCTGAGTCAACACGATGCCTGCAGCCGACTTCGCCACATCTGTCGCAGTCGACACTGCGATGCCCATCTGCGCCTGCCGTAACGCGGGTGCATCATTCGCGCCGTCACCACACATACCGACGGTGTGTCCGCTGGCCTGAAATGCCCGCACAAGACGAAATTTGTCTTCCGGAAAGATTCCCGCAAACACCGAGAACTGGCCGGGTTCGATGCGTTCAGGAACAGGACCGGCGGGACAGAGCGGTCCATCGAGCCCCACGGCTCGCGCTATCACGCTCGCGGTGGGTGCAGCATCGCCGGTGGCCATCACGGTCCGGACCCCGAGCTGCTTGAGTTCTTCGATCAATTGCCTCGCATCTGGCCGCGGCGGATCACTGAGTGCAATCAGGCCAACCCAAGCAAGCGGCGCTTCGGCACCGGCGGCAACGGCGAGTACGCGGAATCCCTGCTTCTCGAAGGCTGACAGCGCAGCCGCAGCAACGTCTGGCATAGGCTCTGCAACCTGCGCAATACGAGCGAACGCACCTTTGAGGATACGCAATCGTCGCCCGTCGGCGTCGCGCACGTCGGCCTCCGACATTTTTTGAGCGGGATCGAACGGTACGAAGCGCGTACGCGTTGGAAGTCGTTCCGCAGGTGAGCGCAATGCGGCGGCACGAATCGCTGCATCCACTGGATCAGTTCCGCTCTCAGCGCTGGCGAGCGCCGCAAATCCGAGCACGACCCCCTCGTTCCACCCCGGGACGGCATGAACCGCGGTGACTGCAAGGGCGTTCTGCGTCAACGTGCCGGTCTTGTCCGAACAAAGCACGTCCAAGGTCGCCGCCTCATCCACCGCTGACAATCGCGTCGGCAGTACGCCGATCTTCGCGAGCCCCCGGGCGGCAACAGCTGAGGCTAGCGTGAATGTTGCAGGTAGTGCGACTGGAATCGCCGCCAGCACTGCCGTCAGAACTAGAGGAATTGTTTCCATGCCCGGCATTCCGTGGACCGCGGCATAAGTCAATTGCACCAATACTAAGATGCCGCTGAATGCAGCGAGATTGCGAACTACCCACAAGACCGCCTGCTGCTGAGAACTACGACCGTGGGCGACCCGCACGAGCTCTGCGGTTTTGCCGAACTTAGTTCGCGTGCCTGTCGCGGTGACTTCGGCAATCGCTTCGCCTCGACGCACCAATGCACCAGCGAAGGAGCTGTTGCCCGGCCCTCCTTCGACGGGCAACGACTCCCCGGTCAGCATGGACTGGTCGAGGAGGACGCTCCCGTCGAGAAGACGGACATCTGCCGGAACGATGCCGCCAAGCGTGAGTTTCAATATGTCGCCTGGCACGAGTTCACTTGCTGCCAGGGTTTGCCAGAGGCTATCGCGCCGGACCACAGCGAGCAGCGCGAGCCGCGACTTCAGGGTATCGAGCGTCGCCTGGGCGCGCTGCTCCTGAAACCACCCGAGGGCTGCATTGAACACCAGCAGGACGGCAATGACCAGCGCCTCCAGGTACTCGTGCAGCATGAATTGAAGCAAGATGGCCGCTTCGAGCATCCAGGGAACCGGAGCCCAGAACTTCCCGATGAGTCTCCGCCAGAGTGCCGGTGCCGTCTGCTCCACGGCATTCCAGCCATACTGCTGCCGTATCCGCCGCACATCCTCCATCGTGAGGCCCGGCCCAGCCGTCAAGCTCACTTGCATGGGGTCATTCACGGCAGGCTGCTATTTCTTGGGGAGACACGATCCAGCAGACGTTGGCGTCGATCCAGCGGTAGACCCGAATTCTGCTGCTCTCGGCCAAGAGGAGCCTCGCGCTTCTCTGGCGACGTTTCGCTCGTTGCGGACAGTCAAGCGCTGCTTACACGCCTAGATGTTGAGCCAGGTCCGTGATGCTCTCCGAAACGACGTCGAAGTCACCCAAACTTGCTTTGTCCGGCACGCCAAGGAGGCCATCGCCGTACTCGTGTGGGCGGTAAATAAAGGCCGTACGCAAACCACAATTCCGGGCCGCTCGCAAATCACCGACGTGGGCCGCACACATCATCACTTCTTCCGGCTTGAGATCCAGATAGAACGGGGCCGAAAGGTACATCTCGCGATCCGGTTTGTAGTGCTGCACGAGATCAGATCCCAGGACCAGATCCCACGGCAACCCGGCAAACTTGGCCAGGTGCGTCATCAGCGCGACATTGCCATTCGACATTGGCGAGATGATGTACTTCCTCTTCAACCGGGTCAGTCCCTCGACAGAATCCGGCCAGGGCTTGAGCCGTCGCCACACATGCGCCCAGTGGATCTTCTCTTGTTCGCTCAGACCCTCAATCCGATACTGCTTAAGCAAGTCCTCAAGAATCATCCGTTGTAAGTCGTCGAGGGGTGTCCACGGAATCTCGCCCCTACGCACTTTATCCATCGCCGGCATATACCCAAGACGCCACCGATCGGTGAACTCCACCCAGTTGATGTTTAGCCCGCGGGCCTTTCCCCACTCCGTAGCCTCGGCAATAACCGAACTACGCCAGTCGACAACGGTACCGAAGGTGTCGAAAACGCATGCCTTCACAGTCGCCAATGCAGTTTCCCTCTGGTCGAAGCCCGGTGACGCCTGCAGCGTGTCAGCGGTCGTCGATTCGGAAATCGATGTGGCCACGATGCCCGCACCCGCGGCCACAATGAATCCTCGACGATCGAGAATAATAGGCATTCGATCCCCTCCCGAGCAGGTCTCTTGAAACTGAAGTTGACGGAGTCGCAGTGCGGGCAGTGCCAAGACGGCGCGTATGGGTCGTTTGCCATGCCCTGCCCCATCCCATTCCCGGCGTCAGCTTACCGAATCTGCAATCACCGCTCTCGGGCGGCCAATCCGGCGGCTCCGATCGAGAGCGGTCTCCAACCGCCTGCTCGGACTGCATCGGCTAGCCACTTCCCGTGCGCGGTCGCGAGCAGCGAGGCACTGCTGTTGGAACGCGGCCGGCTCTACGTCGACTTTCGGTAGACGTTGCCGTCGAGCTAACAGTGGACCAATCCTCGGCCCGATTAGAGCAATGTCCGAAGATGACCCGACTCGGGCGGTCGCGAATCTTCGCTACCGGAATAGCATAGAGTACACGGCTTGCCCGGTGTCATTCACATAGCTGACGCGGTCTCCTTGCGTCACTCGCGCGAGGCCATCTTCGAAATTGAACGTCCGGCCATACACCGCCTCGATCACGACACGCCCCGTCTGGTCGATAAAGCCGGACTTGCCGGAAGGTGTATGGTATATCGCGAGTCGCCGTGGAAGTTCTTTACGATTGCCATGGCCGCCGCCCCACTGAGCGCCGGCTTGGAGGATCAGAGTCAGGGAGATAGAGATCGGACTGCTGGGACTCAGGACAGTGGGTCAGCCCATGCCCTGCGGGCTTGCGCCCACGCCGACGGTCGCGCGCAGCGATCGTTAGGTCGATTACCGATATGCCCAGGCGCGCGCCATCGCTTGCGCCCGAGTAAGGCTTGCCGGCCGCAGCCGCGACGCTGTCCGTGACTGCGCCTGCAGCACCGCCTGCCCGTCGGGCGTACTCGCCATCGAAGACTTGAACTCCGCGCTCGAGGTCACGAGTTCGTACCAGAACCACGCGTGCACGTCGTCCTGCGGCAGCCCCTGGCCCTCCGCACTCATGCGCGCCAACGCTAAATTGGCCTCTATCCGCCCTCGCGCGGATACCGAACCGGCCGCGCGCCGCAAGTTTGCATCGCCTTGTTCAAAGTTCTGCAGGCGCGTCGGTCGCGACATGGCCGCGCAGAACCACTCGTACGCTTGCACCATGTCCCGCGGGACACCGCGTCCCATCGCATAGGACATCCCAAGATTGTTCGCCGCACTCGCGCTGCCGAGCGCCGCACCTTTGCGATACCACTCGGCGGCGAGCGCCGAATTCCGTGGCACGCCGCGGCCGGCATCCAGCATGTTCGCGTAATTCAGCGCTGCCTCACCCTCACCGCCTTCGGCGGCCACCTGGTACCAGTGCACCGCGTCCGCATCGCTCTTGCGGACGCCCCGCCCATGTTCGTAGGCGGCGCCGAGGGAAAACGCCGCCTGGGCACTCCCATGCTCTGCGCCGCGCCTGAACAGCTGCACTGCCCGCTGTTCGTCCCGTTTGACGCCGGTGCCTTCGGCATAGCACTCGCCGAGGGTCCACTCGGCCACTCCGTAGCTCTGGTCAGCCGCCTTCGTGAGCCACCGTACCGCCTCGCCCACCTCAGACGTGTCCTGCCCGCGCTCCATGCGGAGCGCACCGACGGCGTACTGGCCCGCGGCTTCGCCAGCATCGGCCCGCGGCTGCCAGACAGACAGCGCAAAGTCGTAGTCGATTGCTTCGTGGTGCCCGGTCAGCTGCTCACGCAGATCCCAAGCGCGAACCATATCGCGTGTCACGCCTGCACCGCTGGAATAGAGCGTTAACAAGAGCACCTCGGCCGTCTGGTTTCCGTTTTGTGCCAGTGGCTCCCAGGCCGCCAGCGCACCAGCCGCGTCGCCCGCGGCAAACAGCGCGGCACCCGACGCAAGGCTGTCGCCGCCACCACTCGCGATAGGCACTGGCACGGGCGCCGCAGCCTTGGCCGCTAGCTGCGTTTCTGTAGCGGCATCGTCGCGCGGCTTCATCCACATGTTGTAGACCAAGCCACGGTGCACCCAACCCTCCTGTTCGATGCCTTCACAGTATAGGTTGCGGGCCCACTTCCCTTCGTCCGGCGGATCCCAGTGGCACTTGCCAGGTATCTCGCCTGGCGTGGCACGCACATCAAGCACCATGTTTATCAGCGCCACCGTACCGTGCTTCGCTTTTGGGTCCCCCATGCGCACTTCGATAACGTCGCCCACGACCGTGTCGATGGACGGCGGCACCCAGGCCCAGATCGCCTCGCCCTCCTCATTCGGACCGCCACAGCAGTACACACGCGCGGACACGACGCGGTTGTCACCGAGGTCGGCGTCAGCAATTCCGGCGTCCAGCAGCAACTGCCGGTGTTGGCCCATCTGCAGTACGTCCAGTCGGGACGCGATGCGCTGCACCTGTGCGAGCCGGTGGATGCCGGCATCCTTGTCGGAGCGTGGTTGGAGCCGCGATGCGGCCAGCAGTGTCGATGGTAAGAACGTCAGGAGTAGCGACGCGAGCGCGACGACGAACCGGGTCGACGGGTTGAGTCCCACCGCTGGCATAACCGACCCTTTCGTGCTGCAAGGATATCTACACACCCGGCCGCCATGAAGATCTTGCGCTTTTCGAGTAAGCCCGGCAGGTCGTCAGCCGAAACTATTCTGGACTCGGGACATTTCCCCACTCCTAGCAAGCCGCCGCACATAACAAACATAGGCGCCCGCAATAAGCGCGTCGATACGCATTGACCGCAACAAATGCCTGCTATTGGGTCTCGAAGCCGCGAATAGCACCAACGAGTTCTTCAGCAGGGTGGCGTGAGCATCGTCGGCGACTCGCGTCAGAGGCCCACCGCTGGAGGCCAACTGGATCCGCGACTACGTCGCGCACATTCGCACGCTTGCCAGCGAGCGAGCCGATGCAACCGGCGAACTATTCGGGAATGGATAGAGTGGGCACTTAACGTGGCTACCACTCTCCGACCGACCGAAGTCCGGGCCAGACCACGCCGGGCCCAAGCTCTGCCGCTTCTCAACCAGCCGCGTCCGGTGCGCCTGACCTGCATGACCGCAGTGCGGGCAACTCGGTGGAGGCTGCCGCTTGGAGCCCCAGTTGAGCGCCGCATTCCGCAAAGGCGCGTGGCGGCGGAGACATTCTGTGCGCTGCATTTACACGACGTACACCGCCATGTAGACAGCTACCACTGCCATCGCAGGAACTTCCGCGGATCGGCACTCCCGCGCGTGTCGGCGGCTCGTCAGCGGCGGCGCCAGTGAGGCGGCTTCGATCCTCTCGCCCGGTGCGCAGTGGGTGCGCCTGCACGAAATCTCACCAGCATTCCTTCGGCGGTACGACAAGCGTCAGCAGGCCCCGATCTGGCGTCACAGTGCGGATCCTGTCCCTGCCGACCACGCCCGGCTCAAGCGCGCCCTGCACGTGGTGCACGACCTGCGACCGATCGGGATCCACGTCGAAGGTACCCCAGTAGGCATCGAAGCCCTCAATCATTCTCGCCACTTCGCTGGCAGCAGACCTCAGCGCCGAAAACATCCGGCGTTTTCTTGTAGAACGACGCACATCGATCTGGTACCCGCGTGGCTTCCTGATAAAAACCAAGCTAACCATTCGACTACGCTTTCTCCCCCATCGGTAACTCTTCGATTTTGAGGGGCACCCCACACCCTCCGATCCCGCAGTACCCGTTCGGATTCTTCGCGAGGTACTGCTGGTGAGAGTGCGCCCGGGAGGCGGAAATGCCACGAAAACTACGCATTTAGTGCCTCCGTATACTCCGTCCGGTCGACTTTCGGTAGACCTCAACGTCGTTCCGATCGTAGTCCCTTGCAGGCACATTCCCGCAAGCAGCGGGCACCCAATGCATTTGCGGAATTGATCCAACGATTGGATCGGATACCAGCATTGTCGCGAAAGCATACAAGGGCACTGCGTCCACCACGCAGTGCCATGGTTCAAAGCCCCAAGGGACGAAGCTCACGTATGAGATCAATCAGCAGACGCAAACCAGTCGGGACATGACGCCTGCTGGAATAATAGACATGGAAGCCGCCACCCACGGCAGCCCAATCCGCTAGCACCATCTCCAGCTCACCATTGTCGATGTACGGTTTGAGGACGGATTCCAAGCCGTAGACGATGCCAATGCCGCCAAGACCGAAGCTGACCGCAGCGTGGCTTTCATCCACGGTTATCTGGCCAGGGGTGGTAACCGCAACACTTTGGCCTGCGCGCTCGAATTCCCACTGGTAGATCTGGTCGTTCCCCAGGCGGATGCGTACGCACCGATGGCTCCGGAGGTCCTCCGGATGAGATGGTCGGCCGAATCGGCGCAGATAGTCCGGGGATGCCACGGCTATCCACCGCATATCGGCGGACAGCCGCTGCGCGATCATGTCTTCCGGGACCGTCCCACCATAGCGGATGCCGGCGTCGAAGCCACAACCGATCACGTCGATCAACCGATTGTTGACGCTGATGTCGACTTCCACCTCGGGATACCGCTCGGAAAACACGCGCAACACCGGCGCCAACAATAGCGAAACCGCATCTTCAACGACGCTGAGCCTGACGCGACCGGCCGGCTGCTCACGAAAGCGGTTGAGGTTCTCGGCGGCTTGCCCGATCTGCTCGAGCGGTCCTGCTATCGTGTCCCTGAGCTCTTCGCCCGCTGCCGTGAGCCTCACGCTGCGGGTGGTTCGATTCAACAAACGGACGCCCAGCCGCGATTCCAAGGCGTTCATCGCGTGGCTCAGTGCAGATGGGGTCACGCCCAGTTCGGTTGCTGCACGGCGGAAACTGCGATATTCAGCGATGGCGACAAAGTAGGAGAACTCTGCCAGATCAGCACGGTTTTTCGGCACGATCAGTGAACCCAATTGGTGCGGCCCTATGGATCATCGCGGCCGCATGTCGATTTCCGTCCTGGTCCGGATGACAACACATTGCTGAGTGGCGCTCAACAGTTCATGAAGCGCCGACCCGCTAGTGCCCCCACGAATGGCACAGTACCTTGGCCCCTGCCGACCAATACGGCAAAGCACGTCGAGGGCACGCGGAGCGAGGTATTCCAATGCAGATCACGCGTAATGGCACGCAGCCATCGATCAAGGGCCCCGCAGATTGGTTCACCGGCGCCGTGCGCATCGACTCGATGTTCCAGCGCAGCGAGCCGTCGCGACTCACCGGCGCCATCGTGACCTTCGAACCGGGTTCGAGAACCGCCTGGCATACCCACCCGCTCGGCCAGACACTGATCGTCACTTCGGGAGCGGGCTGGACACAGTGTGAAGGCGGATCCCGGGTCGAGATCTGCGCCGGGGACGTGATCTGGTGCCCGCCCGGGCACAAGCACTGGCATGGCGCGACGGCGACCACGGCGATGACGCACATCGCCATCCAGGAAGCATTGGACGGCAGGAACGTCGCCTGGATGGAACAGGTCACCGATGCGCAATATCTCGGCACCGACCGCCAACACTGAGTACCGGCACTCGCGAGCGAGAGGTGCCGCTGTACGGCATTTCGCGTGAGTCACCGCAGCGACGCCAGACAGGAGCAGGAAAGAGCCATGCCACATGTCATCGTCAAGCTTTATTCGGGCCGCTCCCACCGCGACAAATCGCGTCTCTCCGCTGCCATCACCGAAGCTGTCACGTCGACGCTCGGGTATCCCGAGGCGTCCGTCTCGGTAGCGATGGAAGACGTGAACCCCCGGGATTGGCTCCAGCAGGTGTACCAACCTGACATTGCCGAAAAGCAGGATCAACTGTTCAAGAAGCCCGGATACGGCCCTGGCGATCTGTAACGCCCAGCGCTAATCCGCAGACGACGGAGGGTAGGCACATGATACTGAACGAGACCTATAAGCTGGCCAACGGCGTGACGATTCCAAAATTGGGGCTCGGCACCTGGATGATCAGCGATGACGCGGTTGTGAAAGCCGTACGGGACGCCGTTGCGCTGGGCTACCGTCATTTCGACACGGCTCAGGCTTATGCCAACGAGCGCGGCGTCGGCGCGGGCATCCGCGACAGCGGTGTGTCGCGCAATGATGTCTTCGTCACCACCAAACTCGCCGCGGAGTGCAAGAACCATAAGGAGGCCAAGGCGCTCATTGATCGCTCACTGCAGACGCTTGCACTCGACTACATCGACCTGATGATCATCCATAGCCCCCAGCCTTGGTCACAGTTCCGCCAGGGCGAGCATTTCTTCGAGGGGAATTCGGAAGCCTGGCGTGCCCTCGAAGAAGCCTACCGCGACGGCAAACTGCGCGCGATTGGGGTATCGAACTTCGAACGGGAGGACATCGACAACCTCCTCAAGAACGGATCCGTCGCCCCGATGGTGAACCAGATCCTCGCACACGTCGGCAACACACCGTTCGATTTGATCGAGTACGCGCAAGGCAACGGGATCTTGGTCGAGGCCTATTCACCAGTGGGCCATGGCGAGATCCTGAAGAACGCGCGCCTCGCATCGATGGCGATGAGCTACGGGGTCTCACCAGCCCAGCTTTCCATTCGCTATTGCCTGCAGCTGGGTCTTCTCCCGCTTCCGAAGACCGCGACTCCAAGTCATATGCGGGCGAATGCTGCTCTCGACTTTGACATTTCAGACACTGACATGGAGACGCTCAAGCACGTCGAGCCCATCCAGGGTTACGGTGCGGCAAACGCCTTTCCCGTGTACGGGAGCCCTCGACGGCCGCAATGAGCCGAACGGAAGAACTCGCGGGGGCGAAGGCAATCTTGTCTTCCGCATCAGCTCCCCGAGCGCGCGAGTAGTGTTGCGCGCCATTGCTCGCCTGCCTTTCCTCCAGTCGAACGGTGCAGCGATGATCGAGCCATCACCTAGACCAGTGAATCGCCTGCCACCTCCGCGATCTTGAACGGCACCCCGCATCCGCCGATGCCGCAGTAGCCATCGGGGTTCTTGGCGAGGTACTGCTGGTGATACTACGCCCGGAGGCTGAAAATCCCACAGAATCTCCGCGGTTACGGCCTCGCTAGGTCTCGACCGGTCGACTTCCGGTAGACATTGCGGGCCAGTGGTCGGTAGACCGAGACGCCTGTGCACAAATTAGTCAGCCTTGGTCCTTCCAGCCTCCAACATTTTGGCCATGGCAGCCGCCGTCATCGGTGCCGTCTTCGCCATTCCGTTTACAGTTTCGATTGCAAGGGTTGTTGAGACGATCCGCGTGAGCGCGTCGCGGGTCTCGCAAAGGGCTCTGGCCAGTACGGCCGTGGTGGCGCGCAGTCTCTTGCTCGCGTCATCTCCAAGCGGTGACAGCGACGCATCCACCATGGATCGCGCCTCGTACGCAATGCGTAGTGGCTGCGCAAAGGGATGATGTTGTGGCGCGATTGAGAGGGGAACCTGCCCCCAGTCTTCCTTCTTTCCAATGTCTTCTGCGAAGTGCCTAAAAACGTCTTCCAGTCGAGGAAAATCAGGCTCCGAAAAGCCGCATGCGGTCAACCTTTCACGGAGATCACCGACAATGGAGCTGGGCGGCGCCTCATGGAAACTCTTGTCGTCGCATATCAGTTGGTTGATCGTGGTTGAGAACACCTGCGCACCGGGAGGGTGATTGTGTTTGCGCGGGTCGTAGTCACCCGCCTTTGCAATTGCCGCCTCCCCAACGATCGCCGCGGCCGCCGAAACCAAGTCTTCCACGCGAATGCGGCCGCCCTGCGTGATGGCTTTCTTTAGGGATGCGTAGAGCGCGTCAGCGCACGTTTCTACAGGGGCTTTTCTCTTCCAAAACATGCACGCACCCGTCGTCGAGCAATTTGCTCTCTGGAGCCTACCTTATCGCTTTGACGTCAATCGCTGGAGTCTTGTCAGCGCCAAACTGATCAGTCTCGCCAATCGGCCGTGAATCCAATCCCACGCCGCTTCGGGTCCGGCGGTGTCATCAATTGCCGAATCGCTGCAAGGATGCCCACAATTGCCTGGTCGTGGGACGCAAGCTTTCGCTCGAGCCGCTCGAACTTGCGCGCCAGAGTCTTATCGGCATCAAGCAACCTGCGGATTCGCACGAACGATCGCATTATCTCAATGTTCACAGCGATGGCGCGGTCGCTGTTGAGCACCGATGACAGCATGGCTACTCCCTGCTCCGTGAACGCGTACGGCGCATAGCGTCGACCGCCACGACCACCCTTTGAGGTCACAATTTGTGATCTCAAAGCCGACCACTCCGCCGCAGATAGCTCAAACATGAAGTCCGGCGGAAAGCGCTCTAGATTGCGTTTGACGGCCTGCAGGAGACTGCGGGTCTCCACGCCATAGAGCCGTGCCAAATGTTCATCAAGCAGGACGCGCTGGCGCCGGATCACCAAAATGAGCTGACCGGCTGTATGGGCACCAATTGTATTGTTGGGCGCCCGGGCTGGCATCCAGCCTTACACCGCCGCTACGCGAGAGAGTTGAGGCATTCGCCGGTACTCAGCTGCCTGCCATCCCGCAAGGATTACTCGCTCGAAGGATGGATTCCAGCCGGTATTCCTGTCGCGTTTGTATAGTTTGGAGCCGGATCGGGCTCCGTAACCGCTTCCCGAGCACAGACCGCGGTTCGCCGCGGACTAGCCTGAGCCGCGGTCGACGGTAGACTTCCGGTAGACCTCAGCGCCGATCCCATGCCGGACTTTTCTGCGGAAATACGCGGGGTCTTGGCTCATGACACCGCTACCCGTGTGACTTCCTGGCCGAACCTTCGGTGTAGCTCCGACTACGCCTTCTCCCCCACCGGTAACTCCGCGATTTTGAAGGGCACTCCGCACCCTCCAATCCCGCAGTACCCGTTCGGATTCTTCGCGAGGTACTGCTGGTGATAGTCTCCCCGAAGGTTGGAATTACCACGGAATCCCCGACGTTACGCCATCGCCGGTGCTCTGCCGGTCGACTTCCCGTAGACGTTGACGCCGATCCAGCGGTAGACCAGCAACCCGTCACACAGGCTGCAGGGTACCGTCGGCACCATGGGGATGCGGGCTGATCCGGGCTGCTTGCTTGCCCACTTTGTCCTTCGCCATTTCCAAGTCAAAGTGCGACTGCAGATTGATCCAATACCCATCGGAAGTACCGAAATAGGCCGAGAGCAACACCGCCATTTCTGGCGAGATTGAGCGCTTCTCGCGCACGATGTCGTTAACGCGAGGCAGCGGAACGCCCAGAGCCTTAGCCAGTGCATATGCACTTAGGCCGACAGACTCCATGAACTCCTCCCGAAGAATCTTGCCCGGGTGAGCGAGCTTGATCTTTCGTGCCGCCATAACCCTATTCCAGTCTAGTGATAATCGACGATCTCGACATCAAAGGCGTGACCGTCTCGCCACCTGAAGCAGATCCGCCACTGCCTGTTGATCCGAATGCTGTACTCGCTCTTGCGATCGCCTTTCAGAGCCTCGAGCTGATTCGAGCTCGGAATCGAAAGGTCCTTCAGATCTCCAGCCGCGTTGAGCTGCTGCAGCTTCATCAGCGCCCGCTCTTGAATGTCGCGTGGAATACGCTTGGAGTACTCGCGATTCCAGACCCTCTCGGTTCCCTTGCCTCGAAAGGATTTGATCACTCTGGAATACTAATCTGTCGCGTTAGTAACGTCAAGCGTTACTATAAACCCGGGACAGTCGCCCACGGCGAACAATTGTCGCGACGCCGCACTTTACGGCGCTCTTGGCGACCCAAACGGCCAGTCCATTGGGTATTCGCGTGGGACCACTTCTGTCAGCGATCCGGTGCGTACAATTCTGGCCGCTTGCGGAGGTTCGCCGGTCCGATCGAAGGCGCTGGCCGCTGACGTCCAGTCCTCATTACTTACGAACGCCAACCCATCCTGCTCGACTGCCGCTATGTCGAAGTCAGTCCACAACTTGCGGTAAGGCGACCCCAAAACAATCGCCTGAACGGGCCCGGGCGGCAATCCACATCACCACCAGGAAATCACGGGATGGCGCTGTGTTGCTTGTGTTACCCAATATCGACTGCGGTTGCGCCGGTACCCGGCCAGGGTTCTCACATCCCCATAGAACGGCCGCAGAACGCGGCTAAGGTCGATCCACAGGCGCTTCAGCGCCGCAGGCCACCCGGACTGATGGAGTGCCGCTACGTCGACATCCAGTGAAAAGCGCGCGGAGCGAAATCCACGCTTTGACGCGCCGATAACCTCCGGGAGACCAAGATGGACGTTGGCGACCGGTGAAGATGGGTACCAAACGACGACCTGACCCCTAAGGTATTCTGCCAAGAAGCGAGTGAAATGCTCGCGACCTGTTTCTGCATAGACGTGCTGGGGCGGCTCAAAGCTGCCGTAGCGTCTGGGCAGCGCTTCCGGCAGCGTCGCTTCGAGTACATCGAGTAATAGGCCGAACTCGCCGCGCGCAACCGGTCCATCGAAAAACCACCAGGACATTTCGAGGACGCTTGCGTTCTCGGAAGCGCCTGCGGGCGAAAAGCGCTTGATTCCGGATGGCAATAGCAGTTGGTCGGTCTGGGGATCGAAGATTACTCCATGGGTCGCCTTCGCAATTGCCGCGGCCGCACGAGATAGGAACTTTCGGGCAGGCTCCGGTGCGCTGATGGGCGAGAGATTCAATTCGGTGAGATAGTCGATTCCGGGAAGCGTCCGTTCAACACCTTCTGGTAGGTCTTCCGGCAAGACCTTGACTGATTGCCCCACGTTGACTTGCCAGCCTCGGCGCTCGTGTACCCACGATTCCCCTTGAACTGACCAATCTTCTGGCACTGGCAGCATTGCCGGCGCATCTACCGGGCGAGCCGACCAGACTTGAAGGTCATAGCTCATGGATCGATCCGTTCGTTTCGCCGCGGACTATCCTGAGCAGCGGTCGACGGTAGAATTCCGGTAGACGTCAGAGCCGAACAGATGCCGGATTTCTCTGCAGAACCACGCAGGGTCTTGGCTGTGGACGCCGCTAACCGTCGGATTTCCTGCTGGAACCCTCGGTGTAGCTTCCGCTACGCCTTCTCACCCACCTGTAACTCCGCGATTTTGAAGGGCACCCCACACCCTCCAATCCCGCAGTACCCGTTCGGATTCTTCGCCAGATATTGCTGGTGATAGTCCTCCGCATAGAAGAACTCCGGCGCCTCCCGGATCTCCGTAGAGATCGTCCCCAGGCCGGCCGCAGTCAAGCGCTGCTGATAGGCGCGCTTCGAGGCCTCGGCCAGCCCAGCCTGCTCCTTGTCGGTGGTGTAGATGGCGGAGCGGTACTGCGTTCCGACGTCATTCCCCTGTCGCATACCCTGGGTCGGGTCGTGCGACTCCCAGAACACTTTCAGCAGGTCCTCGTAGTCGACTTTCTTCGGGTCATAGATCACGCGCACGATCTCGGTGTGACCCGTCTGGCCTGTGCACACCTCCTCGTAGGAGGGGTTCGGCGTGAATCCCCCCGCATAGCCGACCGCGGTGGAATACACGCCCGGCAGCGTCCAGAAAATGCGCTCCGCACCCCAGAAGCAGCCCAGCCCGAAGTACGCGTCCTTGAGTCCGGCGGGAAACGGCGCGGCGATGCGGTGGCCGTTGACGAAGTGCGTCTGTGGCACCGGCATCGGGCTGCTGCGTCCGGACAGGGCCTCGTCCCTGGTGGGCATCGTCGAGCTCTTGCGGAACAGTGCCATGGCGCTTCTCCTTTTCCGGGCAGGTGAGTGTGGGGATCCGGCAGGCCAGACTCAAGGGCGGGCACGAGCGCGTCTAAGCCCTTGATGGCACTGGCACTGCTTGCCGCCCGAACACCCGCCACCTTAAGCTTTTGCCATGAGCATCAGCCAGCCCCAGAACCTGCGTGTCCCACCCCTCGAGAAGTTGCGACCCTATGGCATCCGGGTCAGCCTCCCTCCCGGGGATCCCTTCCGGAAGCTGCTCGGGCCCGAGTGGCAGCGCCAGCACTGGTACCCGAGCCCGGAGGAGCGGGACGCGGCCATGGCGGAAATGAGCCGCCGCCACGAGTATTCCCGCGCCACGGACCGGCCGGCGCTGGTGTTTCAGAAGATCGAGAAGCTTGCCGAGAGCCGCGGGCTCTGAGCTGCCGCCCGCTGCCGGCGGCGCCTGACAGCCGGAGGAAGCATGAGCGAGTCGATCTACCCTTACGCGACCTACCTGGACGTGAAGTTCCCGCCGCTGCAGGTGGTGGACGTGCCTGCCCTCGTCGCCGGAAACCAACACCCCTGGTACAACCAGACGCTGTGCCGGGTGAACGACTCGGTCATCCGCCTCGGGGTGCTGCAGGGGGAGTATCACTGGCACAAGCACGACAACGACGACGAGTTCTTCTTCGTGCTCGAGGGGACGTTCTTCATCGACCTCGAGGACCGGTCAGTGGAGCTCAAGCCGCGTGAGGGCTTCGTGGTGCCCAAGGGCATCGTGCACCGCACGCGCGCGCCGCAGCGCGCCGTCATCCTCATGGCCGAGACCGCCGCCATCGTCCCCACCGGGGATGCCTGAGAGCGCCTAGAAACTGCGGCCGAGGAAGAGGTAGAACTGCTGGTTGCCGTGCGTGTCGAAGCCGCTGGCAATGTAGAGCGGGCCGAGCAGCGTATCCATTCCGATGAACACGCTGCCATTCTTCTGCGTATTGCCGAAGCTCGCCTCGCTGCGCGTCGCCCAGACGTTGCCTGCCTCCAGTGAGGCCCCCAGGTAGGTCGGTACGTCCAGCCAGCTGGGTCCGCCGCGGCCGATCTGTCGGTAGTAGATCAGCCGGGCGATGCCGAACTGCGGACCGAAGATCGAGTTGGCGCGCAGGCCCGACAGGTTGAGAAATCCACCCAGCGGGAACTGCAAGTTGAGGTCGGTGACGTGATCCTGCAGGGTCATGCCGCCGGAGGCGGACAGCACCAAGGTATTGCGGCCGAAGGTACGGGCGCCGATGTAGTTCAACGTCACCTGATCGGCGGTCTGCGCAGGGCCCGAGGTGTTGCGTATGCCGGTCCACTGCAGCGTCGCCTGCTGCCCGCGGTGCGGAAAGTTGATGTCGTCCAGCCGGTCATACGTGGCCCGCACGAAGATGTTGGTCGTGTCGAAGGGATCCTGCGTGAGGTTGACGACGTTGGGGTCGGTCGGATCGCCGATCTTCAGCGAATAATGCCCCTCCTGCCGGTAGACGCCGGTGCGCAGCTCGCCCCAGTTTCCGAACTGGCGGCCGAAGTCGGCGCCGTAGTCGAAGGTATGGATGCGGTACTCGGCGAGCAGCTCCTGGTCCTGCACCACGTAGGCATCGCGGGCCAGTGTCTGCACGTGCGGCATGACGAACCAGCCGGAGTACTGCGCCAGCGGCAGGAACAGCTCGGTGGAAGCGAGCGACGAGCTGCCAATCTGCAGATCCGTCACCCACTCCCCGGAGTTGCGCGTGATGTCCGAGACCACGAAGCGTACCGCGGCGTTGTAGGTCGCGCCGCCCTTCAGGTCGTCCTGGAGATTGAGCCCGAAACGCATGTAGTCCGGGCCGTGCCAGACCGGGCGGGCGTCCAGCGCCAGCCCGTAACGGTCCCCGTCGCCGATGACCCGGTAGTCGAGCAGGTCGAGGCGGCCCCGTCCGTACAAGGCGGTGACCGCCTCCTGCGCTTCCTGCGCGTCCAGCGGCTTGCCCTCGAGCGCCTTGAACAACTCCCCGGCCGCTGGCGGCACGTACTTCTCCGACTCCGGGTCGACCCTGACGAAGTCGATGACCGGGGATGGCGCGCGCCGCGCAGCGCGCTGCTGCGCATACGACTGCATTTCCTGCAGGCCGACGGCGAGGTTGGCGAGCTGGCCGGCATGGGTGCGCGCCGCGACCTCGCCGGTGGCCATGGCCTTGCGCACGGCGCCGAAGTCGAACGAGGAGATGCTGCCGAGGGGCGGCTGGATGAGCACGTCGGTCGGCGTAAGCGTCGCCAGCTGCGCCTGCGAGCTGCGCTGGATGAGGATGGCCAGCATCTGGTTGGAGATCAGCGGGGCGCTGGACAGCTGCTTCAGCTGCAGCAGCGGGAAGCCGACGTCCACGACAATGAGCACGTCCACGTGCATGGCGCGGGCAATATCCACCGGCACGTTGTCAACCAGCCCGCCATCGACGAGCGCCCGACCGTCACGCTCGAAGGGCGCGAAGACGCCCGGCGCGGAGACGCTGGCACGCATCGCGCTCGTCAGGTCGCCGGAGTCCATGATCACCGCGGCACCGTTCTCAAGATCGGTCGCCACGGCGCGAAATGGCGTCGGCAGGTCATCGAAGCGGTTGGTGCGCGCCACCGGCAGCGTGAGGCGCCGCAGGATCTCGGTCAGCTTCTGCCCCTGGATCAGGCCCTTGGGCAGGATGACGTGGCCGCCATGCAGGCCAAGCGGGAACTTCACGAGGAAAGTGTCGTCTTCCTGCTTGCGCCGCAGTGACAGGTCCTCGCGCGCCGGCCAGCCGCGGAAGGCCTCCTGCCAGTCCGTGGAGGTCATGAGCTTTTCGATCTCGCCGGCGCTCAGGCCGCTGGCGTACAGTCCGCCGACTACCGCGCCCATGCTCGTGCCGGCGATCGCATCGATCGGCACGTGCATCTCCTCGAGCACCTTGAGCACCCCTACGTGCGCTGCGCCGCGCGCGCCGCCGCCGGAGAGCACCAGGCCGATGCGCGGACGCTGGGGTTGGGTGGCCGCGGTGGCGGGATTTTCCGGCGCAGACTGTGCGCCGACGGCCGTAGCGCACGCGAGCCAGAGAACCGCGAGGAGAAAAGCTGCTGCCTGGCGCCGGGGCGTGATCGCCCGTGAAGAACTCACGGCTGGAGAATACCATGCGCCGCCATAGCCGAAGGGGTCGCGACCGACCGGCGCCTTCGCGGATAATGAGCAGATGGCATCGGCTCACAGACCATGGCAAGCGGCACTGCGCGGCGCGGTGCTCGCCGGTGCATGGCTGTGCGCGGTCCCGCCCGCGCATGCCCAGATCCGCTCGGCGAGCGACTGGGGTTACTACGGTGGCGACGGCTTCGGCCGGCGCTTTTCCAGCCTCGACCAGATCAACCGCAACAACGTCGGCTCGCTGCGTGTCGCCTGGACGTACCGCACCGGTGAGCTCGGCGCCGGCTTCGCCAGGGCGGGCAAGCTCACCTTCGAGACCACGCCGGTACAGGCCTTCGGCCTGCTCTACCTCGAGACCGCGACCAACATCGTGCTGGCGCTCGATCCGCAGACGGGCATGCAGCGCTGGCGCTACGACCCCCACATCGACCGCGCCCATGCGTACTCGGAGGCCAGTGCGCGCGGGGTGAGCCTGTGGGAGGAACCCAATCCGCGGCCACCCGGGCCGTGCCGCCGGCGCGTGTTCACCGGCACCCTGGACGCGCGCCTGCTGGCACTGGACGCCGATTCCGGCCTGCCCTGCGCAGACTTCGGCGAGCACGGGCAGATCGACCTGACCCGCGGCGTACGCATCCGCGACCCGGGGGATTACCTCGTGACCTCGCCGCCCACCGTCTACGGCAACATCGTCATCGTCGGTTCGGCCATCGGCGACAACCGGGCGACCAACGTCGAGCGGGGGGTGATCCGCGCCTTCGAGGCGCACACCGGCTCGCTCGTCTGGTCGTTCGACCCGCTGCCGGATTCGCCCTCCCACCCGGCCGCAGCGGAGTGGAACCCCGAGCAGGCAGCGAACACCGGTGCCGGCAATGCCTGGGGCGTGATCTCGGTCGATGAAGAACACGGACTGGTGTTTGTGTCCACCGCCTCCGCCAGCCCGGATTTCTACGGCGGCGAGCGCCTGGGCTCCGACCGCTTTGCCAACACCCTGCTCGCGCTCGACGTGCGCAACGGCAAGCCCGTGTGGCACCAGCAGCTGGTGCATCACGACCTGTGGGACTACGACCTGGCCGCGCAGCCCGTACTCGGCGATATCGACGTGGGGGGCGCCCCGGTGCCCGGGGTCATCCAGGCCACCAAGACCGGCATGCTGTACGTGTTCGAGCGCACCCAGGGTCGCGCACTCTTTCCGCTCACCGAAAAGCCCGTGCCGGCCAGCACCGTGCCGGGGGAGAAGGCCTGGCCAACGCAGCCGTTCTCGTCGCTGCCCGCGCTGGTCCCGCAGGCAGCCGTACGACCGGAAGAGGCCTGGGGGCTGACGTTCTGGGATCGCGGCAAGTGCCGCGAGCTGATCGCATCGCTGCGCAACGAGGGGATCTTCACCCCGCCGGACACGCGCGGCACGCTGCTCTATCCCGGCTACGCCGGCGGGGTGAACTGGGGCGGCATCGTCTTCGACGAGCAGCGCCAGCGCGTCATCGCCGCCGTGAACCAGATGCCCATGATGGTCACGCTGGTGCCGCAGCAGGAGCTGGAGGCCCAGATGCACTCGGGCAAGTACCCGCATGCGGAGTTCGGCCGCCAGGCAGGCACCCCGTACGGCATGCGCCGCGAACCGCTGCTCTCGCCGCTGGGGCTGCCGTGCACGCCCCCGCCGTGGGGAACCCTCGTCAGCGTCGACCTGCGCCGCAATCGCATCGCCTGGCAGGTGCCGCTCGGCTCGACCGAGGGCCGCACGCCCTGGTTCATCCCGGCGCGCGACTTCGGCATGCCCAATGCGGGTGGCCCCATCGCCACCGCGGGCGACGTGGTGTTCGTCGCGGCCGCCATGGATGACTACATGCGCGCCTTCGACATCGAGACCGGACGCGAACTGTGGAAATACAAGTTGCCGGCCGGCGGGCAGGCGACGCCCATGACCTATCGCGCCGGCCCCGAGCAGCGCCAATACGTGGTCATCGCCGCTGGCGGTCATGGCGCCCTCGGCACGACCCGCGGCGACTACGTCATCGCCTTCGCGCTGCCGGGCCCGCCGCGCAAGCACTAGCCACGGCGCACCATGGGCTGCAGTCGCCGGCCGCCCCGGGCAGGTAAGATGGGCACTGTGACTCGCTGCGCTGCAGCCGATGCAATGCCGGTGAGCCCTGCCAGGTTGCCCGTCCGCCAATAGGACCGTAGATGCTGTTTTTCATCCTTTCGCTGGTGATCCAGGCCGCCTTTATCGTGCACGTCATCAAGACGGGCCGAAACACGTTGTGGATCTGGATCCTGATCATCCCGGGCCTTGCGATTCCCGGGATCGTCGCCTACCTGATCGTGGAAGTGCTGCCCGAGTTCACCCGGGGGCGCGCGGCGCAGCGCACGGCGCGCAGCTTTCGCAAGGCGGTGGACCCGCAGCGCGATCTGCGCCGCTACGAGAGCGAGGCGCAGGTGGGTGCGAACGTGGCCTCGCGGCAGCGCTACGCCGAAGAGCTGGTGCGCCACGAACGCTATGACGACGCCATCGCACAATACCGGCAGGCGCTCAGCGGCCTGTACGAGCATGACCCGAACCTGATGCTGGGACTTGCCCAGGCGCAGTTCGCCAAGGGCGATGCGAGCGCCGCGCGCAGCACCCTCGACGAGCTCATCCGCCTCAATCCGGACTTTCGTTCACCGGCCGGGCATCTGCTGTTTGCACGGGCGCTGGAAGCGGAAGGCAACCCCGCGCGCGCCCTGGACGAATACCGCATCGTGGCCTCTTCCTACCCCGGCGCGGAAGCGGCGGTGCGCTACGCGCAGCTGCTGCAGGCTCAGGGTCAGCGCGAGGAAGCGCAGAAGGTGGCCCGCGAACTGCTGGCGCAGGCCAGGATCGCTCCGGGGCACTACCGGCGGGCCCAGCGCGAATGGCTGGACCTCGCGCAGAAGCTCGCCTAGCGCCGCGCGCCCCTGCGCAGCAGCAGCCCCAGCCCGCACAGCAGGCCGACGAGGTCCAGGCTGCCGCCCCCGCCTCCGCCCCCGCTCGCCGGTGGCGTGCCCGAACCGCCCGAACTCGGCTTGGTGGTGACCGTGAAATTCACCGGCGTGAGGCAGGCGCTGTCGCCGGCGCTGGGGGGCGCGGTCGAGGTGGCGTGGCTCGAGGTCACGATCACCGCGGCGGTGTCGGCGCGACCCGCGTCATCCGTCACCGTCAGGCTCAGCATGTACATGCCGCTCGCCGGCGCGGTGACGCTGGCGATGGCGCTGTCGGGGTTCTTGATGACAGGCACCGGGGTCTGCCCGGCGTCCGCGCTCCAGTGATACCGCACCACGGTGGCACCGCAGGCGGCGGCGCTTGCGCTGGCATCGAGTGAGACGGTGCCGCCCGCGTTCACGCTCGAGGGCAGCGTGACGGCGGCAATCGGGCGCAGGGCCTGCAGTACCGCCCCGTTGGCGTTGGCCATGCCCGCACCACACACATCGGTGGTGCAGTTGCACTCGGCGGTCTGCAGGTCGCTCGCATTCGCGGGCACGTGGCACATCGGCGCGCCCGGGTTGACCGGAAACGGCGTCGTGGCACCGAGCTGCAGCCGTGCGATCAGTTGGTCCGCGGTGAGGTTGCCGTTGACCGAGAGCATGAGGCCGGCGATGCCGCTCACGATCGGTGCCGAGAAGCTGGTACCGATGTTGAAGTTGGATTGGTCGGTGTAGGTACTGGCGACCGGCACCGTGGTCCCTGTGTTGGAGGTGGTGTCTATGGAGAAGAGACAGGGCTGGCCGGCGCCCGTATTGACGCAGTTGCCTGCGGGGGCGCTCAGCGCGATCTCCGGCCCGAGGCTGCTGTAGCCGACCTTGGTGCCGATCTGTCGCAGCCCGGCCACCGCGGCGACGCCGGCGCAGTTGCCCGGTGCATCGACCGGGCCACCCTCGTTGCCGGCAGATGCCACGACGAGGACGCCCAGTGCGACCAGCTGGTCGACGACCTGCTGGTAACTGGCCGGACAGCTGCCGGTCGACCCCAGGCTGAGGTTGAGGATGCGCGCCGGATAGGGATTCGTGGGCACGCCGTCGACGGGAAGCCCGGCGGCCCAGGCCATCGCGGCGATGATGTCCGAGTCATAGCCACCGCATTTGCCGAGCACGCGCACCGGCAGGATCCACCCGCTCTGCGTCATGCCGGCGATGCCGCTGCCATTGTTGGTGATCGCCCCAAGGATCCCGGCAACCCGCGTGCCGTGCCAGGAGCTGTTGGACACCGTGCAGGACTTGAACAGGGAGGTCTTGGTGTCCTCGGTGGACACCCAGTCACCCGGGTCCGAGGCGTCCGCGTCGCGCCCGTCGCCATCGTTGGCGGTCTGGACGGAACTGATCATGTCGTAGCCTGGCAGGAGGCGGTTGTCGGTGGCGTTGCGCAGGTCCGGGTGCTCGAAGCGCACGCCGGTGTCGAGTGCCGCGATCACCAGGCCCTTGCTGCCGGTGGAGAGGTTCCAGGCATCGACCGCGTCCACGGCCGAGGCTTGCGTGTTCTGCATGTACCACTGGCCGCTGAACAGCGGGTCATCGGGTGCGGCCAGCGCATGCCGCCGCTCATCCACGACCGCGTACTCGACCTGCGGATCGGCGCGCAGGCGCGCCAGCGCCTGGGTCTCGGAAATGCCCCCCTCAACCTGCAGCAGGTGCATGCCCGCGTACACGTGGCGCGCGCCGAGCACGCGCAGGCCCTCGCGCGTGGCCAGCGAGCGCACCTGCTCCGGGGAACCACCCACCGGTGACTGGCGCAGCTTGACGATGAAGCGCTGGGCGGCGGGCTGCGCGTCACTTGCCTGTGCCGCGGCCAGCTGAGGCAGGGCCGTGCCCAGCAGCAGAAGGACCGCAAGCACGATATGTCGCGTGAAGGAACGCATAGCCACTAACAATAGCCCAAGACTCACGGGACGGCCGAGCCTCAGCGCACAGAGGGTGATCGGCGTCGCGTTCCACGGGGCACCTGCTGCGTGATGCAGTGGATATTCCCGCCGCCCAGCAGGATTTCCCGTGCCGGCACCCCGACCACCCGGCGGCCCGGGAACAGGCGCTTGAGCACCCGAGCCGCGGCCGGGTCGGTGCGCGCATCCAGGAGCGGCATCACGATGCCGCCGTTGGCGATGTAGAAATTAACATAGCTGGCGGCGAGGCGGTCCCCCGCCGGGCGCGGCTTCGTGCCCTCGCGCAGCGCCAGCCCGGCCGCTTCGGACGCACTCATCGTGAGCGGGCCCGGCATCGGCAACCGCGTGACCTTGAGGCGCCGGCCGCGCGCATCGCGTGCATCGTGCAGCCGCTCCCAGGCATCTTGCGAGATGGCGCGCTGTGGGTCGCGTGCGCGGTCGGTCCAGGCAAGGCAGACCTCGCCAGGCCGAACGAAGCACGCCAGGTTGTCGATGTGGCCGTCGGTCTCGTCGTTGTACACACCGCGCCCGAGCCAGATGACCTGGGTCACGCCGAGGTACGCGCGCAGATGCTGCTCGACCTGCGCCCTCGTCAGCTGCGGGTTGCGGTTCGGATTGAGGAGCGTTTCCTCGGTGACCAGCGCCGTGCCCTGCCCGTCCACGTGGATGGCACCACCTTCCAGGACCAGCGGCGCGCGGTATCGCTCGCGCCCCTCCACCTCCAGCACCTTGCGGGCCACCAGCTCGTCCTGGTCCCAGGGGAAGTACAGGCCGCCGTTCAGGCCTCCCCAGGCGTTGAAGTGCCAATCGACGCCGCGCACCCCGCCGCGACCGTTCACCACGAAGGTCGGCCCGACGTCGCGCATCCAGCTGTCGTCGTGCGACATCTCCAGCAGGCGGATCCTGGCATCCAGCAGCGCCCGCGCCTCCGTGAAGCGGGGCCCGCTTACGCCGATAGAAACGGGCTCGAACTGCGCGATGGCCGCGGCCACCGCGGCGAAGGCGCGCTGCGCCGGGCGCGCGCCCTCGCGCCAGTTGTCCGGCCGCTCGGGCCAGAGCATCCAGCAGCCATCATGCGGCTCGAACTCCGCGGGCATGTGGTAGCCATCGGCGGCGGGGGTGCGCGCGAGCGTCCGCATCACTGGCGCAGGCGGCTGTGACGGTAGCCGTAAAAGGCGTATATCGACATGCCGATGATCGTCCAGATCAGCAGCCGCAACCAGGTACTGTTGGACAGGAAATACGTCATCCCGACGCACACCAGCGCGCCCAGCACGCAGGTGAAGGGTGCCCACGGCACGCGGAATGGCCGGAACTCATCCGGGCGCGTGCGGCGCAGGACCAGCACGCCGATGCACACCACCGCGAATGCCAGCAGGATGCCGATCGAGATGAGATCGGTGAGCAGGTCCAGCGGGAAAACCGCGGCGATCGCCGCCGCGAGCACGCCGGTGATCACGGTCGAGATGTGCGGCGTCTTGTAGCGCTCATGGCAGCGGCTCATGAACGGGGGCAGCAGGCCATCGTCCGCCATCGACAAAAGGATGCGCGGCTGGCCGAGCAGCGAGGTGAGGATGACCGAGGTCATGCCGGCAATGACGCCAATCTTGACCGGCCACGACAGCCAGGACAGCTGCGGGTGCGAATCCAGTGCCACCGCCACCGGAGCAGCCGTATCCAGCTTTGGCAACGGCAGCATGCCGGTGAGCACCGCCGCCATCGCGACGTACAGCAGCGTGGCGATCACCAGCGTGCCGAGGATGCCGATGGGCAGGTCGCGCTGCGGATTGCGGGTTTCCAGCGCGGTCGTCGAGGCGGTATCGAAGCCCACGTAGGCAAAGAACATGATGGCGGCCCCCTTCATGACACCGCTCCAGCCGAAGTGTCCGAAGGTACCGGTGTTCGCCGGGACGTAGGGCTTCCAGTTGGCCGTATCGATGAACTGCAGCCCCGCGACGATCACGATGACGATGACGGTGACCTTGAGCCCGACCATGAAGGCATTGGCGCGCGCGGATTCGCGTACCCCGACGTACAGCACCCAGGTCATGGCGGCCACGATCAGGATGGCCGGCACGTTCATGATCGCGTGGGTGGAGATAACGTGATCGTGGGCATCCAGGCCGAGCGGCGCATTCACGAGCGCGGCCGGCAGGTGGATGCCGGCCGCCTCGAGCAGGTTAACCACGTACGCAGACCAGCTCACCGCCACCGCGGAAGCGGAGATCATGTACTCGAGCAGCAGGTTCCAGCCGATGAACCAGGCGAGCGCCTCGCCGAGCGTCGCATACGTGTAGCTGTAGGCACTGCCGGGGACCGGCAGGAATGCGGCGAACTCCGAATAGCACAGCGCGGCCAGGCCGGCGCCGAAGGCGGCGATCAGCAGCGACAGGGTGATGGCCGGACCGGCGTTGCTGGCAGCCACGGTGCCGGTGAGCACGAAGATACCGGTGCCGATGGTGGCGCCGAGTCCGATGGCGACGAGGGTCCGGGCACCGAGGACCTGTTTGAGCCGGTGCTTGTCCCCGGCGCGGGTGAGGTCTACGGGACGCACAGCACACAGCTTGCGCAGGAGCGAGGTCTGTCCGGCGGGGGGCGGGCTCGTGGCGTTCGGCATGCGCGCTTTCAGTTGCTGGCCCGGGATGGGCGCAGGCCCCGCGCAGTCTCTCACAGGCCCCCCCCGGCTGGGTACGCGCCGCGGTCCGGGGACGGCCCTGTGCTAGCATTGCGCGCCCGGCGACGGTCGTGCAGCCGGTGAATCTTCAGGAGTGATCCCATGTCGACGGTCGCAAGCCCCAAGGCCATTCCGCCCGCCCAGGGCGCCAAGATCACCATCAGGGACGGCGTTCTGTCCGTGCCTGCCAACCCGATCGTCCCCTTCATCGAAGGCGACGGCACCGGCGCGGACATCTGGCGTGCCTCGGTGCGCGTCATGGACGCCGCGGTGGCCAAGGCCTACGGCGGCAAGCGCCGCATCCACTGGATGGAGGTCTATGCTGGCGAGAAGGCCAACAAGCTCTTCAACAGCTGGCTGCCCGAGGAGACCGTGACGGCCTGCCGCGAGTACCTGGTGTCCATCAAGGGCCCGCTGACCACCCCGGTCGGGGGCGGCATCCGCTCGCTCAACGTGGCCCTGCGGCAGATGCTCGACCTGTACGTCTGCCTGCGGCCGGTGCGCTGGTTCAAGGGGGTGCCCTCCCCGGTACGTCACCCGGAGAAGGTCGACATGGTGATCTTCCGTGAGAACACCGAGGACATCTACGCCGGCATCGAGTTCGAGCAGGGCACCGCGGACAACCAGAAGTTCCTGGACCTGTTCAAGCAGGCCTTCCCCAAGGCCTACGCCAAGATCCGCTTTCCGGAAAGTTCGGGCATCGGCATCAAGCCGGTGTCGAAGGACGGCTCGGAGCGCCTGATCCGCGCGGCGATCGAGTACGCGATCACCAACAAGCGCAAGAGCATGACCATCGTCCACAAGGGCAACATCCAGAAGTTCACCGAGGGTGCCTTCCGCAACTGGGGCTACCAGCTCGCCGAGCGCGAGTTCGCCGGGCAGACCTACACCTGGGAACAGTGGGAGCGGACCAAGGCCGCCAAGGGCGAGAAGGAGGCGAATGCCGAGATGGATGCGGCCAAAAAGGCCGGCCGGATCATCGTCAAGGACGCCATCGCCGACATCACGCTGCAGCAGGTGCTGACCCGTCCGGACGAGTTCGACGTGATCGCCACCCTCAACCTGAACGGCGACTACCTCTCCGACGCCCTCGCCGCGCAGGTCGGCGGCATCGGCATCGCCCCCGGCGGCAACATCAACTACCTGACCGGCCACGCGGTATTCGAGGCCACGCACGGTACGGCACCCAAGTACGCCAATCTGGACAAGGTCAACCCGGGTTCGCTGATCCTGTCCGGGGAGATGATGCTGCGCTACATGGGCTGGTCCGAAGCGGCGGACGCGATCATCTCGGCGATGGACAAGACCATCGGCCAGAAGATCGTGACCTACGATTTCGCCAGGCTCATGGACGGTGCCCAGGAAGTCTCCACCAGCGCATTCGGCGATGCGCTGATCCGCAACCTCTGACGCCCGTGGGGCGGCGGATCCCAGGCGCGCGCCCCGATGCGAATGGCCCCGGCGCGGGCGGCCGCTTCGTCAGGCAGATGTCCCCGCGGACCGGCCGGAGCGTGGAGCGCGGCCGGTGACGCCATCGCGTACTGACTCGATCCTCTCCTGGGCACGCAAGGTCCAGGCCGTCGCCCAGAACGGGCTCGCCTTCACGCAGGATCCCTTCGACCGCGAGCGCTACCTCCAGCTGCAGGAGCTGGCCACCCAGGTTCTGCGCACGGAGCTCGGCCTGCCGGAGTCCCCCATATCGGACCTGTGGAAGGACCAGCAGGGCTATGCGACCCCGAAGGTGGACGTGCGCGGCGGAATCTTCCGGAACGCCCAGGTATTGCTGGTCAGGGAGCGCAGTGACGGGCGCTGGACGCTGCCCGGCGGCTGGGTGGATGTGAACGATGCGCCCTCCGAGGCGGTGGTGCGCGAGATATTCGAGGAATCCGGCTACCGTGCGCGCGCGGTGAAGCTCGCCGCGCTGGTCGACAAGAACCGCCATCCGCACCCGCCCGGCCTGCACCACATCTACAAGCTGCTGTTCCTGTGCGAACTCACCGGCGGCGCCCCGGCCGTCAGCCAGGAAACCGACGGCGTTGACTTCTTCCCTCTGGATGCGCTGCCGGAGCTGTCCACGGGGCGCACCCTCGCCAGCCAGATCGAGCGGCTGTACCGCCACCAGCTCGAGCCGGCGCTGCCCACCGAGTTCGACTAGGAAGGCGCCATGGCCGGTACGACCGCCTCCACCGCGTGCTCGGCCGAGGCCTGCGCACGGCAGATCGTGGCAGCCTTCGGGCGCTACAACGCCGAGTTCCGCGCGATCACCCGGCGAGCCCCGACGCGCTTCGACAACCGCGACGCACGCGGCAGCCAGCAAGATGCCGTCGAGCGCATCGAGCTCTACGACCGCTTCGTGAACCAGACCATCGGCGAGCTGCGCCAGAGCCTGGGCGTTGATGTCCCCGATCGCAGCCTGTGGCGGCGCGTGCACCGCGAGTTCGCCGAGCAGATCACCGCCCTGTCCGACCCGGAGTTCACCAAGACCTTCTTCAGCTCCATCAGCCGGCGCATGTTCGGGACCGTGGGGGTCGCAGCGGATCTGGAGTTCGTCGCCACCGATCTGGACCCCCTGGCCAACATCCACTCGGCGCTCGGCACGCACTCCTACGCCAACCATGGCTCGCTGTCACTGTTGTTCGAAGACCTGCTCGGGGATGTACGCTTCCGCTCGCCCTGGCGCGACCTCGACAAGAGCATCGCGCACATCGCCGCCGAGGTGCGCGCGGTCCTCGATAGCGGCAGCGAGCGACGCGAGGCGCAGCGCGTCGAGGTGCTGTCCCCGGTCTTCTACCAGATCACGCGTGCCTACATCGTCGGCCGCATCGTCGGCCGCGGCTTCCTCCTACCCCTGGTGATCGCGCTGAAGAACACCGATGGCGGGGTGCTGGTAGACGCCGTGATCCTCTCGGAGGACGACATCAGCATCGTGTTCAGCTTCACGCGCTCGTATTTCCACGTCGACCTCGAAAGGGTCGGCGAGGCGGTGGTATTCCTCAAGTCGATTATGCCCCGCAAGCCGGTGAGCGAGCTGTTCACGGTGCTCGGGCGCGCCAAGCAGGGCAAGACCGAGCGCTATCGCGAGCTCATGCACCACCTCGATCACACCGCCGACCAGTTCGAGCACGCCGCCGGCGATCGCGGCCTGGTGATGGTGTGCTTCACGCTGCCCTCGTTCGACGTGGTCTTCAAGGTCATCCGCGACCGCTTCGCTTATCCCAAGACGGTGCTGCGCGAGGAGGTGCTGGCCAAGTACCAGATGGTGTTCATCCACGACCGCGCCGGCCGACTGGTGGATGCGCAGGAATTCCGGCGCCTGCGCTTCCCACGGGCACGTTTCTCCGCCGCCCTGCTCGAGGAACTGAGGCGTGAAACGGGGCAGACCGTCCACGAAGATGGCGAGGATTTGGTGTTCGAGCACATGTACATCGAGCGGCGGATGACGCCCCTGAACATCTTCCTGCGCAGTGCCAGTCCCGAGAAGGCCGAGCGTGCGGTGCTCGACTACGGCCAGTGCATCCGCGACCTGGCATACACGAACATCTTTCCCGGCGACCTGCTGCTGAAGAACTTCGGCGTCACGCGCCACGGCCGCGTCATCTTCTACGACTACGACGAGCTGTGCCAGGTGACGGACTGCACGTTCCGCGACGTGCCACAGCCGAGCAACCCGGAGGACGAGATGCGCGGCGAGGCCTGGTTCTACGTGGCCGAGAGCGACGTCTTTCCCGAGACGTTCCTCAACTTCCTGTCATTCAGCGACGCGCAGAAAGAGGCGCTGCTGCGCGTGCATGGCGAGATCCTGACAGCGGCCTTCTGGCGCTCGGTCCAGCAGCGACTGCGCGAAGGTGAGCTGCTCGAGGTCCTGCCCTACCACCCCCACCGGGTGCGCATTGCCAGCAGCCTCTAGCCAGCCGCCAGCGGTTCAGGCCGTGCTTCCGGTACGAAGGGCAGCGGTACGGGCACCGGCGTTGCGGCAGCGGGCGCGCGCGCATTGGCCCTGGCGGCAAGCTCGAACCGCGCGAGTTCGCGGTTGGCGAAGTCCCAGTTCACCAGGTCCTCGAGGAAGGCGCTGACGTAGGCGGCGCGCCGGTTCTGGTAGTCCAGGTAGTAGGCGTGCTCCCACAGATCCAGTCCCAGCAGCACGGCGTCGGCCTTCGCCAGCGGAGTGCCAGCGTTGGCGCTGGTGCGGATCTGCACGGTGCCGTTGCGCCACACCAGCCAGACCCATCCGCTGCCGAAATGGGCCCGCGCGGCCTCGCGAAACAGATGTGCGAAACGCTCGTAGGAACCGAAGCGCCGCTCGAGGCACTCGGCCACCGGCCCACGGGGACTGCCGCCGCCGCGCGGGTGCATCGACTGCCAGTAAATCGTGTGGTTCCAGACTTCCGCCGCGCAGCGATGCACCGCGCGCAGAGCGGGGTCGCCGGCGCTGACGCGCACCAGATCCTCCAGCGACAACGCCTGCAGGTGCGTGCCGCGGATCAGCGGCTGCATGCGGTCAAAACAGACGCGCTGGTGGTGCAGGAAGTGGAACAACAGCGCATCGCGCGACACCACGGGTTCGAGGTCCGCAAAGTTGTAAGGAATCTCGGGCAGCGCGATGCTCATAGGAATCCCTCTCCATGATTGGCACGTCCCTGTTCTTCCGTTCAGACCTGCGTCGGCCGCGCCGGTTCCACGCGGCACCCGCAGAAGTGTCGGCGCGCGCAGGTATACCGGCTCAGTGCTACGGTCTGATGACGAAGCAAATCAACTGGCGGCAGCGTCCAGCGCGCGCGCGATGTCCTCTGCCAGATCCTCGGGATCCTCCAGACCGATCGACAGACGGATTGTACCCTCGGTGATCCCCGAGGCGCGCTGCTGTTCTGCGCTCAGCTCACGCCCACCCATCATGCGCGCGGTGATCGCAAGCGACTCGGTCGAGCCCAAGCTGGCGGCGAGCGCGAACAGTTGCAGCGCATCGGCACAGCGGCGCGCCGCATCCGCACCCCCTTTCAAATCAAACGTCACGATGCTGCCAAAGTCCTGCATTTGTCGTGCGGCCAGCGCGTGCTGCGGGTGCGATGGCAGGCCGGGGTAGTGCACGCGCGCCACCGCCGGGTGGGCCTGCAGCAGCTGGGCGATGCGCGCCGCGGCGGCGCATTGCGCCTTATAGCGCACGAAATAAGTCTTCAGGCCGCGCAGGATCAGGAACGCGGCATGCGGATCGAGGGTGCCCCCCAGCACGCCGAAGTCCGTGCGCATCGCGCGGATCAGCTCGGCGCGTGCGATCGCGGCACCGCCCATGACGTCGCCTGCCCCGGAGGCGTACTTGGTGAGACTGTGCACGAACACGTCGATCTCGAATTCGCCATGCTGGTGGAAGCCGGCGAAGGTGTTGTCCAGCACGGTCAGCGCCCCGGCAGCGCGCGCCATGCGCGTGATGGCCGCTAGGTCGGCGATCTTGGTGACCGGATTGGTGGGGCTTTCGAAGAACACCAGACGCGTGGGCTGGGTGGCCAGCACCCGCTCGATGCCCGCGGAGTCTTCGATGGACAGCATCGTGTGGCTCACGCCAAATCTGCCCAGCAGCCTGCGAATCAAATAGCGGCTTGGGTTGTACATCTCGATGAAGCACAGGACGTGATCGCCCTGCTTGGTCAGCGCCAGCAGCGTCTGCGCGACGGCACCCACGCCGGAGGCGGTGACCAGGCAGTCCTCCCTCCCCTGCAGCTCGGCCAGCAGCTTCTCGAGCTGCCGCGTCGTGGGGTTAGACGCGCGCGAGTAGAAAAATCCCGGCCGTTCACCGCGCAGGAAGCGTTCCGTCTCCTCGAGCGTGTCAAACTCGAACTTGACCGACTGGTAAATAGGCGCAACCAGCGGGTGATTGCCGGTAGGCACCTCGACCGTCGGTGGATGATTTACGCGGGTGGGCTTCTTCATGGGCACAACGCCTAGCTCACAGGTCCAGGTGGAAACGGTCGGCGTCCAGGTGCGCCGGGAACTTCTCCCGGAAGGCCTGCAGGGGTTCCGCCGCGATCTCGACCGTGATCACGCCGGCGGCACCGCCGGCCTGTGCCAGTGCCTGACCCCTGAAATCGTGAGCCACGCTGTCGCCAGCATAGGCAATGCCCTTGCCGTCGGTGCCGACCCGGTTCACCCCCACGACGTAGGCCTGGTTTTCGATGGCGCGCGCCGGCAGCAGCGCTCGCCAAGCCTCGGCGCGCGGCGCCGGCCAGTTGGCCACGTAAATGAGGAGTTCGTAGTCAAGCTCGGCACGGCGGCGGCTATAGACCGGGAAGCGCAGGTCGTAGCACACCAGCGGGCATACGCGCAGGCCGCGCCAGGGAATGCTCCATGCGGACTGCCCGGGTGTGAAATGCTGGTGCTCGCCGGCCATGCGGAACAAATGGCGCTTGTCGTAGTGACGCACCTGGCCGTCGGGGGTCACCCACAGGAGCCGGTTGAAGTAGCGCCCCCTGTCCTGCGTGATCACGCTGCCGGCAATCGCGGCGTCGAGGGCCGCTGCCTGTTCGCGCAGCCATTGCACGCTCGGCCCGTCGGGCGGCTCGGCCAGACGCTCGACCTCCATGCTGAACCCGGTCGTGAAGGTCTCGGGCAGCACCACGAGGTCGGTCCGGCCCGCCAGTTCGCGCAACAGGCTGCCAAAGTGGCGGCGGTTCCCCTGCGGGTCGCCCCACAGCAGAGCCTGCTGCGCCAGCGTTACCCGCAGCGCGCTCACGCGGCCACCGCGCCCGCGAACCGGTTCAGGCGCCGCGCTGCCTCGTCCAGCGTCGCATCCTGCTTCGCGATGCACAGGCGCACGAAGGGCAGCGGCTGCGGAGATTCGTAGAACGGAGCCAGCGGGATCGTTGCCACGCCAGCCTCGGTCAGCAGCCGCTCCGCGAAGCGGAGGTCACCCTCCTTGGACAGCGCGCTGAAGTCCAGCAGCTGGAAGTAGGTGCCCTGCGCCGGCGGCAGCGCGAAGGCCGAGCCCGCCAGCGCGGCGCGCAGCCGATCGCGCTTGGCCTGGAAGAAGGGCGCAAGCCCGGCGCCACTGTCGGGCTTCTCGCGCAGGTAGCCGGCGATGGCCTCCTGCAGCGGGTGGGCGATGCTGAAGGTGTTGAACTGATGGACCTTGCGCAGCTCCTGCGTCAGAGCAGCCGGCGCCACGCAGTATCCGATGCGCAATCCGGTGGCATGCAAGGTCTTGCCGAACGAGAACACCGCGAAGCTGCGTTGCGCGAGCTCCGGATGGCAGAGCACGGAGTGATGCCGTGCGCCGTCGAACACCACGTGTTCATAGACCTCGTCGGAGAGCACTAGGATATCGCGGTCGCGGGTGACGTCCGCCAGCGCCTCCAGGTCGGCTGCGGAGGCGGTCGTGCAGGCCGGGTTGTGCGGGCTGTTGAACAGGATCAACCGCGTGCGCGCAGTGAGGGTCGCGCGCACCCGATCCCAGTCGTAACGGAAGCCAGGCTGGGTAAGCGGCAGGCGGATGCAACGGGCACCGGCCAGACGCACGGCCGGCTCGTATGAATCGTAGGCGGGGTCGAAGGCAATGACCTCGTCGCCGGCGCCCACGGCGGCCTGGATCGCCGAGAAGATCGCCTCGGTGGCCCCCAGCGTCACCGTGATCTCGGCCAGCGGGTCACGGCGCAGGCCATAGTACCGCTCAAGCTTGCTGGCGATCGCCTCGCGCAGACTCATCGCGCCTTCCATGGGCGCGTACTGGTTGAAGCCCGTGCGCATCGCCTGTGCCACCAGCTCCGCCAGGCGTGGGTCGATGTCGTAGTCGGGGAAGCCCTGCCCGAGGTTGAGGGCGCCGAGCTCGCGCGCACGGCGCGAAACGACCGTGAAAATCGTGGTGCCGACATGGGGCAGCTTGCTGATCATGCGGGCCGTATCTGGTGCTGCGCGCCGCGGGGCGCCCGTGCAGTCTACAGGTTGGCGGCCGCCGCCAGCTGGGCATCGCGCTCGCGGCGCTTTTCCCGGTAGCGCATCCACACCGTCGATATCGCGATGCCGGTTGCCACCAGCAAGACCATGATCGTAGCGAGCGCGTTGATATCGGGCGTGACCCCGAAGCGCACCTTAGAAAAGATCACCATCGGCAGCGTGCTGGACCCGGGCCCGGCGACGAACTGGGTGATCACCAGGTCGTCCCAGGACAGGGTGAAGGCCAGCAGCCAGCCGGAGGCAATGGCGGGTAGTATCAGCGGCAGAGTGATGCGGAAGAAAACCTTCACGGGCCGCGCGCCGAGGTCCATGGCCGCCTCCTCCAGCGACTCGTCGAATCCGGTCAGCCGCGATTGCACCACGACGGTCACGTAGGCCATGCAGAAGGTGATGTGCGCCAGCGTGATGGTCACCGCGCCGACCCCGTGCGGCCAGCCGATCAGCTGCTCCATGGCCACGAACAGCAGCAACAGCGACAGTCCGGTGATGACCTCGGGCATGACGATCGGCGCGGTGGTCATGCCGGCCAGCAGCATGCGGCCGCGGAAGGCGGCGAAGCGCGCCAGCGCCATGCCCGCAAGCGTACCGAGGATCACCGCCCCGGTGGCCGCGATCAGTGCAATGCGGATCGAGAGCCACGCAGCGCTCAGGATCTGCCCGTTGTGCACGAGGATATGGTACCACTTGAGCGTGGGAGAGTTGGCGGCATCCCACACGGTGACGAGGCGTGAGTTGTTGAAGGAGAAGACGATCATCGACACGATGGGCACGTAGAGGAATATCAGCCCCAGCACCAGCGCGATCCGCGGGAACCAGCCGCGCGACCTCATCGACCGGCCTCCAGCTCCCGCCGCTGCATGCGCTGGAAAAGCATGATCGGGATCACCAGCAGTAGCAGGATGAGGATGGCGACGGCACTTGCCACCGGCCAGTCGCGGTTCTCGAAGAATTCATCGGACAGAACGCGGCCTATCATCAGCTGGTCGGTGCGCCCGAGCAGCGTCGGGATGACGTACTCGCCGACCGCGGGAATGAATACCAGGAGCGAGCCGGCAACGATACCCGGCAGCGACTGCGGCAGCGTGACGCGCAGGAAGGCACTGACCGGGCGCGCCCCCAGGTCGGCCGCCGCCTCGAGCAGTGCCGGGTCGTGCTTCTCCAGATTCGAGTAGAGGGGCAGGATCATAAATGGCAGGTACGAGTAGACGATGCCCACATAAACGGCAAAGTCGGTCTGCAGCATCACCAGCGGGTGGTCGATGACCCCGAGCGACATGAGCACGTTGTTGATCACGCCATTGTTCTTGAGCAGCCCGATCCAGGCGTAAACGCGCAGCAGGAAGGAGGTCCAGAAGGGGAGCACGATCAGCATCAGCAGCATCGAGCGCGAAGAGGGCGCGGCGCGCGCTATCGCGTAAGCCATCGGGTAGCCGATGAGCAGGCACAGCAGGGTCGATATCGCCGCGACCTTGAGCGAGTACAGGTACGAGCTCACGTACAGGGAGTCGGTGAACAGGAACGCGTACGCCGAGCCATGCAGCTCCAGCGCCGGCCAGATGGAGCCGTGGTGCCAGGTAAGCAGCGGGGTATACGGCGGGATCGCCAGCCGGACCTCCGAGAAGGAGATCCTGAATACGATCAGGAACGGGATCAGGAACAGCATCAGCAGCCAGAAGGTGGGAATCCCGGCGACGAGGCGCCGCCCTGCTGCCTGGGTGAGTCTCATGCCACGCGCACCCTACTCTGTCAGCACGACCGGGCTCGAGCCATGCCAGGAGAGCCACACGCCCTCCTCGCGCGCAATCGGCCGCTCGCCGCCGCGCATGATGTTGGGCAGCGTGACGCGCACCATCTTCCCCGACTCGATCTGCACCAGGTAGATGGACATGTCGCCCATGTAGGCGATCTCGCGCACGGTTCCGCGCACCATGTTCTCCGCGGGCGCGCCCGCGACGGGCGAGTGCCGGCTGATGGTAATCTTCTCCGGCCGTATCGCCGTCCACACCGTGGCCCCCTCCGCACAAGCGACGGTACGGTCGGCGTGCACGGTGCCGCGCAGCTCGGCGCAGTCGATGCGTACCCCGTCGCTGCCGCCACGGTGCACCTGGCCCTCGAACATGTTGACCGAGCCGATGAAGTCGGCGACGAAGCGGTTGGCCGGCGACTCGTAGATGTCCGAGGGCGATCCGACCTGCACGATGCGCCCCTGGTTCATGACCCCGAGGCGTGTCCC
This sequence comes from Pseudomonadota bacterium, assembly GCA_018240525.1. Classification (GTDB taxonomy): domain Bacteria; phylum Pseudomonadota; class Gammaproteobacteria; order Steroidobacterales; family Steroidobacteraceae; genus 13-2-20CM-66-19. The sequence goes on along the minus strand of JAFEFN010000007.1, from coordinate 66,773 downwards.
GAGCGTCATGGCCTCCTCCTGGTCATGCGTGACCACGATGAAGGTGACGCCGAGGCGCTGCTGGATGCTGAGGAGCTCGAACTGCGTATGCTCGCGCAGCTTCTTATCGAGCGCGGCCAGCGGCTCGTCCAGCAGCAGCAGCTTCGGCCTCTTGACCAGAGCACGCGCCAGGGCCACGCGCTGACGCTGACCGCCGGAGAGCTGGTGTGGCTTGCGCGCCCCGAAACCCGTCATCTTAACGATATCGAGGATCTCCGCCACCTGGCGCTTGGCGTCCGCGCTGCTGACCCCCTCCTGCTCCAGCCCGAAAGCGACGTTCTTCTCCACGGTCATGTGCGGAAAGAGTGCATACGACTGGAACATCATGTTCACGGGCCGCTCGTACGGAGGCGTGGTGCTCATGTCCGCGCCGTCGATGAGGATGGTGCCCGCGGTCGGGGTCTCGAAGCCCGCCAGCATGCGCAGCAGGGTTGTCTTACCCGATCCGGAACCGCCGAGCAGGCAGAAGATCTCGCCGCGTCGGATGTCGAGCGAGACGTTATCGACAGCGACGAAGTCGCCGAACTTCTTGGTGACGCCGGCGATGCGTACGTAGGCCTGGTCGGGGTCGGTAGCTGCCATTTGCGGTGAATTCACCTGTGCACCTGCACTCATATTAGCCTGAGATGGAGCGCTCATTTGCTGGTCTTGAACCGCGTCCATGCACGCGTGAGCAACCGCTGGAACTCCGGGGGCCGCGCGCGCTCCGGGGTCAGCCGGGCACGCACTTGAGCCGACGGGAAGACTCCCTGGTCATCGCGCACGATGGGATCGAGCGGCTGGGCCCCGGGCGGAAGCGCGTTCGCGTACTTGGTGAGGTTGGAATTTCGCGCCGCCACCTCGGGGCGCAGCAGGTAATTGAGAAACAGGTGCGCGTTCCTCACGTGCGTCGCATCGATCGGGATGGCCAGCACGTCGAAGTTCACGATCGCACCCTCATGCGGGATCGAGTAGGCGATGTCGATGCCCTTGTTGGCCTCGGCTGCCCGGTCGTGCGCCTGCTTGATGTCACCGGACCAGCCCATCACCAGGCAGACGTCGCCGTTGGCGAGGTTGTCGATGTAGCGCGAGGAGTCGATGAAACGCACGTAGGGCCTGATGGCCTTGAGCACCGCCTCGCCAGCCTTGAGGTCCTCCGGCGCGTCGCTGTTCGGCGGGCGCCCCAGGTAGATCATAACCGTCGCCAGGACCTCCGAGGGCGCATCCAGGATCGAGACGCCGCAGTCGGCGAATTTCGAGACTACCGTCGGGTCGAAGATCATGCGCCAGCTGTCCACCGGTGCGCCCGGCATGCGCGCCTTGACCTCCGCGGCGTTGTAGCCGACCCCCGAAGTGATCCACGTGTAGTCGACCGCATACTGGTTTCCGGGATCGTACACCGCCGTGCCGCGGGCGATGTCCGGGTCGATGTTCTTGAGGTTCGGAAGCTGCGACTTGTCGAGCTTCTGGTAAATGTCCGCCCGGATCTGGCGCTCGAGGAAGGCCCCCGAGGGCACGACGATGTCGTAGCCGGCGTGCCCGGTGAGCAACTTGGTTTCGAGAATTTCGTTGGAGTCGTAGACGTCGTAGTTGACGTGGATGCCGGTCTCTTTCTCGAAGTCGCTGATCACCGAGGGCTGGATGTAGTCGGACCAGTTGTAGACGTTCAGCACCTTGTCGGTGTCGGAGAGGTCGACCACATGCGCAACCTGCCGCGTGCAGCCGGCGAGCACGCTCGCGAGCATGACGAGGCAGGCACTGAGGAGAGGTCTTCGGGGGGCGCTGGTCACGTCCTCTTCTTATATAACAGCCCGGGCCGCCCTGAGAAGGCGGCCCGGGGGTCCGCGTTCGCCGCTCTACACGTTCAGCAGCAGGTGCTCTCGCTCCCAGGAACTGATCACCTGCAGGAATACCTCGTATTCTGCTTCCTTGACGATGGTGAACGCCTCGACGAAGGGCTCGCCGAGCAGCTTCACCAGCGGCTCACTCGTGCGCAGCAACCGCAGCGCCTCGTCCAGCGAGCGCGGCAACCCGAAGGGCAGGTCGTGTGCACTGCCGACGACCGGGTCCGACGGCACCGCTTCCTCGACCATGCCGAGGTACCCGCAGGCAAGCGATGCCGCCAGGGCGATGTAGGGATTGGCGTCCGCGCCGGCGACGCGATTCTCGACCCGGCGCGCCTGCGCATCCGACATCGGCACACGCAGGCCCGCCGTGCGGTTGTCGTAGCCCCACTGCGCATTGATGGGCGCAGACAGGTAGCGCGTCAGGCGACGGTAGGAGTTCACGTTGGGACTGAACAGCGCCATTGCAGCCGGCAGGTACTTCTGTAAGCCGCCGATGTGGGCGAAGAACAGCTTGGACGGGGTACCGTCGGGATTGCTGAAGATGTTCTTGCGGGTCTTGGTGTCCACCACGCTCTGGTGGATGTGCATCGCGCTTCCGGGCTCCTTCGCGTGCGGCTTGGCCATGAAGGTGACGTACATCTTGTGACGCAGCGCCGCCTCGCGCGCGGTGCGCTTGAAAAGGAACGCCTGGTCCGCCAGATCCAGAGGGTTGCCGTGGATCAGGTTGATTTCCATCTGCGCCGGACCGTCCTCGTGGATGAGGGTGTCGATCTCGATGTCCTGGTCCTCGCAGAACTGGTAGATGTCGTCGAACAGCGGATCGAACTCGTTCACCGCCGCGATGCTGTAGGACTGGCGACCGGGTTCGGCGCGGCCGGAGCGGCCGACCGGCGGCTTGAGAGGGTAGTCGGCATCGCGGTTCTGCTCGACCAGGTAGAACTCCAGCTCCGGCGCGACGATCGGCTCCCAGCCGCGGGCGGCGTACATCTCCAGGATGTGGCGCAGCACGTTGCGCGGCGCCATCGAGACGCGCCGGCCATCGGAGTAGAAGCAGTCGTGGATGACCTGTGCGGTAGGCTCGGCTGCCCACGGCACACGGCGCACGGTCTTGGTGTCCGCCTTGAGGACGATGTCGATCTCGGCCGGACTCATGGCATCGCCGGTCTGGCTTGGATAGTCCCCCGTGACGGTCTGCAGGAAGACGCTCTCGGGCAGGCGCATGCCCTCGTCCTCGGCGAACTTCTCCGCAGGCATGATCTTGCCGCGGGCAATGCCGGCCATGTCGGGAATGATCGCCTCGACCTCGGAGATCGAGTGATCACGTAGAAACTGGCGGATCTCGCTAACCATAAACTTCGCCTCTCACTTGCTCTGTGCGCGCTCACGGCTCGCCTGCCCGAAGGCGGCGAAGAGCGCCCGCGAAAACGGGCTGTCCATAACCTTCCACTCCGGATGCCACTGCACGGCGACCGCGAAGCCGCGCGCTTCGCGCACCCGGAACGCCTCGATGACCCCGTCCGGGGCCCGCGCTTCGACCGCCAGCGCCGCGCCAAGCCGGTCGATCCCCTGGTTGTGCAGCGAGTTCACCGTGATGCGTGGCTGGGGGGACAGCCCGCGCAGCAGCCCACCCTCCTCCAGCGTCACCTCATGTGCCGGGGCGTACTGGACGTCCAGCGGCTGGCTGGTGTCGTCGCGGTGATCCAGATGGCCGGGAACCTCGTGCAGTTTCTGGTGCAGCGTGCCGCCGAAGGCCACGTTCATCTCCTGGAAGCCGCGGCAGATCCCGAGTACCGGGATTCCGGCGGCGACCGCCCGGCGGATCAGCGGCAGGGTCGTCGCATCGCGCGCAGGGTCGTGCAGGGTGCCCGGATCGCTCGGCGGGCCCTCGTACAGCCGCGGCTCCACGTTCGAGGGGCTGCCGGTGAAGAGCAGCCCGTCGATGCGCTGCAGCAACTCCTCGAAGCCGAGCTCTTCGGCCAGCGAAGGGATGATGAGGGGCATCGCCCCGGCGGCATCGATCACCGCGCGGGCGTACTTCTCCCCGACCATGTGAAATGGGTGCGGTCCAACCATTCGACGGTCGGCGGGGATACCAATAAGAGGACGGCCGGGTGCCATGGCGGCGCATACGGCGCAGCGTCTATTATTCTAGACAGTCTGCCCCGCTCAATCTCCGAATTTCCCGCCTATTAGACCACAGGTGCGGAGCCGAAGCCCGGGCCTGTGCATATTGACATAAGCCCCCGGAAGGCCACGAATAGGCCACCTAAAGGCGCAAGGGGGCGGCAGGCAACGATTTGCGGGCATGCCCGCCGGCTCGTTATCCTGCCACTGCGCAGGGTCTTGGCGCGTGAGAATATCCTAAACACCCCACGTTTCCGCAGGTCCACACGATGCCGTCCGCTTACGTCCCCTCCTATTACGCCGCATCGGCCCACAGCGCCCCCGAGCACCGGCCGCTCGAGGGCAGCGCTGAAGCTGACGTCTGCGTCGTGGGCGGGGGCATTGCCGGCTGCTCGACCGCGCTGCACCTGGCCGAGCGCGGCATGCGCGTCATCCTGCTGGAGGCCAACCGCATCGGCTGGGGGGCCTCCGGCCGCAGCGGCGCCCAGGCCATCCAGGGAATCGCCTCCGGCCAGGCCAAGCTCGACCGTCTGATCGGCCCGACCGCCGCACGCTCGGTCTGGGAGGTCTCCGTGGAGGGTCTTGCGCTGATGCGCTCCCTGATCCGGCGCTTCTCGATCGACTGCGATTGGGTTGACGGGCACCTGACGACCGCGGTGAAGCCGCGCCACGATCGCGACCTGCACGCCGAGATCAAGGAACTGCGCGACGTCTACGGCTACGACAGCGTCCGCTACGTACCCAAGGACGAGCTGCACACCATGCTCGCCACGGATCGCTATGTCGGTGGCCTGTACGACACGAACAGCGCTCACCTGCACCCGTTGAATTACACGCTGGGGCTTGCCGCCGCCGCGCAGACACTGGGAGTGCAGATCTATGGCGGCACGCGGGCGCTCTCCTTCGCCCAGGCAGGCAATGGGAAGCTGCGCGTCGCCACGGCAGAAGGCGAGGTGCGGGCACGACACCTGGTCCTGTGCGGCAATGTTTTCCTAGGTCCCATGGCTCCCTCGCTGGCGCGCAAGATCATGGCGGTGGCCACCTACATCGTGGCGACCGAGCCGCTGGGCGCGGCACGGGCGAGCGAGCTCATCACCAACAACGCCGCCGTGGCCGACATGAACTGGGTACTCGACTACTACCGCCGCTCGGCCGACCACCGCCTGCTCTTCGGCGGCCGAGTGAACTACTCGGGACTGAAGTCCTTCGACGCCCCGAGCGCCACGCGCGCCCGCATGCTCAAGGTGTTTCCGCAGCTCCAGGACGTGCGCATCGAGTACGCCTGGGGGGGCGACGTCGACATCACCCTCAACCGTGCTCCGCACTTCGGCCGTCTGGCGCAGAACATCTACTTCCTGCAGGGTTTCTCGGGTCACGGCATCGCCCTGACCGGAATCGCCGGCAAGCTGGTCGCCGAGGCCATCGGCGGCACCGCCGAACGCTTCGATGTTTTTGCGCGCATCCCACACGCCGACTTTCCTGGCGGGATGGCGCTGCGCCGCCCGGCGCTGGTGCTGGCGATGCTCTACTATCGCATCAAAGACCTGCTGTAGCCCGCGCCCAGCTCAATGCACTACCCGGTGAACTACCGCCAGGTGATTCTTGGCCTGTGGCTGCTGTGGCTGCTTTACTGGTTCGTCAGCGCTGCGGGCGTCAAGCGCACGGTGCGCAGCGAGTCCGGCGGCTCCCGCATCTCGCACTGGCTGCCGCTGACGGTGGGAGTCTACCTGCTGTGCTCCCCGGAGTTCCCCGCCGGCTGGATGACGCGGCAGATCCTGCCCGATCTGCCCGCACGTTACCTGTGCGCGACGCTGGTAGTCGCCCTCGGCCTTGCCTTCACCGTCTGGGCACGCGTGCACCTGGGGCGCAACTGGAGCGGCTCGGTCACGCAGAAGGAAGGGCACCAACTCATCCGCTCCGGCCCCTACGCCCTGGTGCGACACCCGATCTATGCCGGACTCATCGTGGCACTTACCGGCAACGCGATCGCCCTCGGTGAACCGCGCGGCTTCCTGGGGGTGCTGGTGATCCTCGGGGCGTGGGTCCGCAAGCTGCGCATCGAGGAGGTCTTTATGCGCGAGCTTTTCCCGGGCCAGTACGAGCGCTATGCCACGGAAGTGCCGGCCCTGGTTCCCTTCACAAGAGCTCGGCGATCTGCACCGCGTTGAGGGCTGCGCCCTTGAGCAACTGGTCCCCGGCCACGAACAGCGAGATGGAACGTCCACTCGGGTCGCTGATGTCCCTGCGGATGCGGCCCACCAGGATCGGCTCGTTGCCGGTGGCATCCTGCGGCATCGGGAAGTAGTTCTTCTCCACATCGTCCACGAGCTTCACGCCCGGCGCGCCCTGCAGCAGCTCGCGCACCTGCGCCGGCGTGATTGATCGTTCGCACTCGAAAGTGATGGCCATGGCGTGCGCCCGCAGCACCGGCACGCGCACACAGGTCGCAGAGACCCTGATGTCGGGATCACCGAAGATCTTGCGCGTCTCCTGGATGACCTTGAGTTCCTCCTCGTTGTAGCCACTTTCCGGATCCACGCGGGTGTTGTGGCTGAACAGGTTGAAGGCGTAGGGATGCGGCAGCACCTTGTTGGCGTAGCTCTTGCCGTCAAGGTACGCACGCGTTGACTCCCGCAGCTCCTCCATGGCGGCCGCGCCGGCGCCGGAGGCCGCCTGGTAGGTGGCCAGCTGCAGGCGCACGATCCGGTTAACCTTGTGCACCGGCCACAGCGGCGTGATGGAAATGATGGCGCAGCAGTTGGGGTTGGCGATGATGCCGCCCCGGCCGCCGATGGTCTGTGGATTGATCTCCGGCACGACCAGGGGAATCTTCGGGTCCATGCGGAAGGCGGACGAGTTGTCGATCACCGTGGCGCCGGCCCGCACCGCCAGCGGTGCAAAGCGGCGCGAGGTGCTGCCACCGGCGGAAAACAGCGCGATGTCCACGCCGGTGAAGCTGGCCTCGGTGAGCTCCTGCACCTGAAGCGCCTTGCCACGGAACGGCAGGCTCTTGCCCGCCGAGCGCGCCGAGGCGAACAAGCGCAGCTCCGCCAGCGGAAAGCGCCGCTGCTCCAGGCAGCGGATCAGCTCGACACCGACGGCGCCGGTGGCGCCCACGACGGCAACGACGGGGGCGGAAGCAGAGGTGACGGCGGACATTGCTTTACTCCGGTATGCGAAAACGAAGAGGCCCCGTCGCGGGAGCGGCGGGGCCTCGGGAATCTTCCGCGCTGCCTGGTACGTTCAGCGCGCAGAACCCTCCCGAGGACCCGTGCGGGTCTTGGGCGGCTTAATCGAGTGGGTGCTCGTGAGGGTGAACATCAGCTTCGACGCTACCGCAGCCGGCACGCCGGTGTAAAGGAGCTTTATTCGCTCCGGTCTGACGCTTATAGCAACCCAAAGGTTGCGTAACAAAACCCGCCCCCTTATCATGCAACCTGGAGGTTGCAATATGACCGACCGCATCGAAAAGCGCGTCGAACTGCGGGCGCCCGTGGCGCGGGTGTGGCGTGCCATCAGCGACTACCGCGAATTTGGCGCCTGGTTCGGGGTCAGGCTGCAGGAGCCGTTCGCGGTCGGCAAGGAGGCCGTCGGGCAGATCACGCACCGCGGTTACGAGCACGTCACCTGGCGCGCCGTCGTGCAGACGATCGAGCCCGAAAGACGCCTCAGCTTCACGTGGCACCCGTATGCAGTCGACCCCAAGGTCGATTACTCGCAGGAGACCCCTACCTTGGTGGAGCTCCGGCTGGAGCCCACGGCGAGCGGTACCCTGCTCATCGTCAGCGAGAGCGGCTTCGACAAGATACCGGCCGCACGCCGCGCTGAGGCCTTGAGAATGAACGCCGACGGCTGGGGGCAGCAGCTCGTGAACATCGAACGCCATGTCGCGCGGCCATCCTGAGCACAGCGCCGCGCGGCGGCGCCACCACGCGGTCATCTTCGCAGCGCTGGGGGACGAGACACGTCTGGCGCTGGTGACGGCGCTCGCCACCGGGGAGGCGCAGTCGATCTCCCGCCTGACGGCGGGCACCCGGCTCACGCGCCAGGCCGTGACCAAGCATCTGCGGGTGCTGCAGGGTGCAGGACTGGTGCGCGGTGCACGTCATGGCCGCGAAAGCCTCTTCGAGCTCGACCCACAGCCGATGAAGGAGATGCAGGAATATCTCGGCCGCGTTTCCCAGCAGTGGGACGAGGTACTGCTGCGCCTGAAGGCGCACGTGGAGAGCTGAAGGTCCGCTGACGGTCGATCGAGGCGGGCGCCGCGTTAGACTCTGGGCGACAGCCGCCGGAGAAATACGCAATGAAGCTCTACTCGCATCCGTTCTCTTCCTATAGCCAGAAGGTGCTCATCGCGCTGTACGAGAACGCCACCCCGTTCGAGTACCGCAGCCTCGAGGAGGCTCAGGCTAATGCCGAGCTCGAGGCGCTCTGGCCACTCAAGAAGTTTCCCGTGCTGCAGGACGGCGAGCGCACCGTAGTGGAGACGACCACGATCATCGAGTACCTGCAACTGCACCATCCGGGCAAAGTACGCCTGATCCCCGAGGGCGACGCCGGCATCGAGGTGCGCATGCTCGATCGCATCTTCGACAACTACGTGATGACGCCGATGCAGAAGATGGTCGGCAACCAGCTGCGCCCGGAAAAGGACCATGACAGCTATGGCGTGGACGAGGCGCGCGGCGCCCTGGAACGAATCTACCTGTGGCTGGACGGCCGTTTGGCCGGGCGCACCTGGGCCGCCGGGGAAAGCTTCACCCTCGCCGACTGCGCCGGTGCGCCGTCACTCTTCTATGCCGACTGGGCCCATCCGATTGCGCCTGCCCATGCCAGGCTGCGCGCCTACCGGGCGCGCGTGCTCAGCCGTCCTTCGGTCGCGCGCGCCGTCGATGAGGCACGTCCCTTCAGGCCATATTTCCCACTCGGCGCACCCGATCGCGACTGATCTTCAGGCGCGCAGGCGCACTTCGAAGCACTTGTGGATGCGGGGGTTGCGCTCGAAGTCCTTCGGCAGGGTCGCCGCCGAGATGTCCCGCACGTCAAAGCGCTCCGACAGTGCCTCATCGAGCCGGAACCTCTGCGCGTTGGTGGAAAAGACGATGAGCCCCCCGGGGGCGAGGAGGCGCGCGCAGGCGGTGACGAGCTGTGCGTGGTCGCGCTCGATGTCCAGAACCCCTTCCATGCGCTTGGAGTTCGAGAATGTCGGCGGGTCGAGGAACACCAGGTCGAACTGGCTCCGCTCCGGACTGGCCTGCCTCAGCCATTCGACGCAGTCGGCCTGCAGGAAGCTGTGCGCGGCACCGTGGAAGCCGTTGATGGAAAGGTTGCGCTGCGCCCAGTCCAGGTAGGTGCGCGACATGTCCACGGTGGTCGTGGTGAGCGCCCCGCCGTCTGCCGCATACACCGTCGCGGTGCCGGTGTAGGCGAACAGGTTGAGGAAGCGCCTGCCACGCGCGGCCAGCCGCAGCCGTGCCCGCGTCAGGCGGTGGTCCAGGAAAATGCCGGTATCCAGGTAATCGGCGAAGTTCACGCGGAACTTAAGTCCGCCCTCCTGCACCTGGTAGAACTCGCCCTGCGCGTCCAGCTTTTCGTACTGCTCGCCGCGCCGCGTGCGGCGCCGCGTGCGCACCTGGATACGCTCGACGGGCACCCCGGTCACCTGCGGCAGCGAGGCGAGCACTTCGCCGCGTCGCTTGCGCACCGACTCGAGCTCGATCTCCGCCGGCGCCGCGTACTCCTGCACGTACAGCCACTGCGCATCCGGCTCGAGCGTGCGATACGCATCGATCGCGAAGGCATACTCGGGCATGTCCGCATCGTAGATGCGATAGCAGCTCACCTGCTCGCGTTGCGTCCAGCTGCGCAGGTGCTTGAGATTCTTGGCCAGCCGGTTGGCGAACATCTGCGCGCCTGCGCTGTCCTTGAGATGGGCGATTCCCTTGCCCAGCGTGCCGGCGGCGCGCGTACTGTCGGCCTCTACCTTGATGCGCAGCAGGCGGCATTCAATGCCGCCATTCCACACCGCGTGCGTTCGATAGGCTCGCAGTCCGAGTTCGCGGCCCAGTTCGGGCGCACCGGTCAGAATGGCGGCACTCCAGCCCTGGAAGCGCTCGCGCAGCACGGCGCCGAGCTCGCGATGGACACGCCGGGCACCCTCCTCGTCCTCGAGCCGCACCCCGTAGGGCGGATTGGTGCAGACCAGACCTGCGCGCCCCTGGGGTCGGTCTGGCAACGGCGCGGCCGCGGCAAGCTCCCCCACCTGGAAGCTCACCCAGCGCTCGACGCCGGCACGCTGCGCATTGTCACGGGCCGCGCGCAGCGCGGCGGAATCGCGGTCCTGTCCGCGAATCGTGACCGGGGAGGAGGCCCCCGCGATGGCGCGCCGCTGCGCCTCTTCAAGCAAGCGCGACCAGAGCTGCGCGTCATGCCCGCGCCACCCCAGAAACCCGTAGTACTCGCGCTGCAGCCCCGGAGCGCGGTCGGTGGCCATGAGCGCAGCCTCGATGCAGAAGGTCCCGGAGCCGCAGAGCGGGTCGAGAAACTCCGCGCCGGCCACGGCCAGCTGCGGCCATTGCGTGCGCATCAGCACGCCCGCCGCCACGTTCTCCTTCAACGGGGCCTCCCCGGCAGCGCCACGGTAGCCGCGCCGATGCAGGCTTTCTCCGGACAGGTCGAGCGAAACGGTCACGCGTGGACCGTGGGCGTGGGCGTGAACGCGTACATCGGGCCGCTCGAGGGCGATGTCCGGTCGTTCGCCGCGTGAAGCACGCAAGGAATCGACGATGCCATCCTTGAGCTTCAGGGCCCCGAAGTGAGTATGGGTGATGGACGGGTGACGGCCGGTGAAGTCGCAGGCCAGCGTCGACCCGGGGGCGATGTGTGCCGACCAGTCGAGCCGCGTGATCGCCGCCAGGAATGCCTCGGCGTCTGCTGCCTCGAATTGCGCGACCTCGAGGAACACGCGGTTGGCGATACGCGACCACAGGCAGGCACGGTAGGCGACCTCCAGGGAGCCGCCGAAGGCCACGTCCGCGGAGCGCTCGCGCACATCCAGCGCGCCGCAGGCAGACAGCTCCTGGGCCAGCAGATCGCCGAAGCCGCGCGGCGCGCTGGCCAGGAACCTCAGGGTCGCGGCGCTCACGTCGTCGTTATGCCCCGCCGGACCCTCACGAGAGCTCGAGCCAGGTGGTCTTGAGCTCGGTGTACTTCTCCAGGGCGTGCAACGACTTGTCGCGCCCCATCCCGGACTGCTTGAAGCCTCCGAACGGCACCGTGATGTCGTCGGCATCGTAGCAGTTGATGTACACGGTACCGGCGCGGATGGCACGTGCCATGCGGTGCGCTGTGGTGATGTCGCGGGTCCACACGGCCGAGGCCAGCCCATAGACCACGTCGTTGGCGATCTCTACGGCCTCCTCGGGGGTCTTGAAGGTGATGGCCGAGAGCACCGGGCCAAAGATTTCCTCGCGGGCAATGCTCATGCGCGGCGAGACGTTGTCGAATACGGTGGGCTCGACGAAATAGCCGCCGCTGTCCTGGCGCACGCGCTTGCCGCCGAGGAGCACGCTGGCACCCTCCCGCTGGCCGGCGTCGATGTAACCGAGCACACGCTTCATCTGCGTCTCATCTACGATCGCGCCCAGGCGCGTCGCGGGCTCGAGCGGGTCACCCGGCTGCATCTTCTGACCGATCTCCTGCACCTTCTGCAGCACCACATCCTTGATGCCCTCCTGCAGGAGCAGGCGCGAACCGGCCGAGCACACCTCACCCTGGTTGAAAAAGATGGCGAATGCGGCTGCGGTGGCGGCCTTCTCCAGGTTCGGATAGTCGGCGAGCACGATGTTCGGCGACTTGCCGCCGCACTCGAGCGATACGCGCTTGAGGTTCGACTGCCCCGCGTACTGCATGATGGTCTTGCCGGTCGCGGTGGAGCCGGTGAACGTCACGCAGTCCACGTCCATGTGCAGCGCCAAAGCCTTGCCGGCGGTATGCCCGTAACCGGGGACGACATTCAGGACGCCAGGCGGAAGGCCTGCCTCGACGGCCAGCTCGGCAACGCGCAGCGCGGTGAGCGGGGACTTTTCGGACGGCTTGAGCACCAGCGAGTTTCCGGCCGCCAGCACCGGGGCAATCTTCCACGCTGCCATCACCAGCGGGAAGTTCCACGGCACGATCGCCCCGACCACTCCCAGGGGCTCGCGCGTGATCAGCGCCAGAGCGCCCGGGCCGGTGGGAGCCACTTCGTCGTAGATCTTGTCGACGGCCTCTGCGTACCACTGGATGCAGCGCGCAGCGCCCGGGATGTCGATCTGCAGGCTGTCGGAAATGGGCTTGCCCATGTCCAGGGTCTCCAGCAGCGCCAGCTCATCGGTGTGCTTGAGGATGAGCTCGGCGAAGCGCGCGAGCACTTTCTTGCGCTGGGCCGGCGGCAGGTTCGACCATGCGCCCTTGCGAAATGCGGCGCGCGCCGAGGCTACCGCGCGATTGACGTCTTCCTCGTCGCCGGCGGCAACCTGGGCCAGCACCTTGCCGGTCGCCGGGTTCACCGAGTTGAAGGTAGCGCCGGATGCGGCATCCACGTAGCGGCCCTCGATGAAGGCCTGCGTGCGCGGAGTGAGGGAGCGGGCGCGCTCGTGCCAGGAGACGGTATCGGGCTTTGCGTTCATGACTGGGCTGCTCAGAAAGTCGGCGGGGTGCAGGCGCTGATGATCTCACACGCCTCACGTCCGGCGTTGCGGAAGCGGTGCGGCAGCTGGCTGGCAAAGTAGTAGGCCTCGCCGGGACCCAGCACGCGCGTGGCCCCGCTCACGGTCAGCTCGATGCGCCCGCGGATGACGACGCCGGCTTCCTCCCCGCGGTGCGCCAGCATCTCTTCCCCCGTGGCAGCACCCGGCGCGTAGCGCTCGTGCAGCACGCTCATCTGTCTCCCGGGCCGTTGCGCGGCGACCAGGCGCAGCGAGACCTGCTCGTTGCCGAGTTCGACCAGCTCGTCGGTTCCGAAGAACGCCTGGGGTGCCGCGCCCAGATCCAGGGTGAAGAATTCCGCCAGCGACATCGGGACGCCGTCGAGCACCTTCTTCAGCGAGCTCACCGAGGGACTGACTCGGTTCTGCTCGATCAGCGAGATCAACCCGTTGGTAACCCCGGCGCGGCGGGCGAGTTCGCGTTGGGAGATGCCGAATGCGGTCCGAATGTTGCGCAAGCGCACACCCACATCAATGTTCATATCGTTTAATATACTAGACAAGAAGGGGGCGAATATCCCTCTGCTAGTCCAAATTGTCCAGTTTATTTATCATCGCTCCTCCCACACCCGAACCCCGGAATCTGGTCCGCCATGCCTAACTCCGCCGCCCTCACTCGCAGCGATCTGGAGGCCCTGTGGCTTCCGTTTACCCACAACCGCCAGTTCAAGGCAAAGCCGCGTCTGCTCGCCAAGGCGAGCGGCATGTACTACTGGACGCCCGACGGGCGGCAGGTACTTGATGCGGTCGCCGGGCTGTGGTGCGTGAATGCCGGGCATGGGCGACGCGAGATCACCGAGGCAGTCTCTGCCCAGCTCGAGACGATGGACTACGCGCCGCCCTTCCAGATGGCGCATCCGCAGGCGTTCGCGCTCGCCAATGAGCTCGTCGGCATCGCCCCGAAGGGTCTCGACCACGTGTTCTTCACGAACTCCGGCTCAGAGTCGGTCGACACTGCTCTGAAGATCGCGCTCGCCTACCATCGCGCTCGCGGCCAGGGCACGCGCACGCGCCTGATCGGCCGCGAACGCGGCTACCACGGGGTCGGGTTTGGCGGCATCTCGGTCGGCGGCATCGCACCCAACCGCAAGACCTGGTCCGCGACTCTCGTGCCGGGTGTCGATCACCTGCCGCACACTCATGACCTTGCCAGGAATGCCTTTTCGCGGGGACTGCCCGAGCACGGAGCGCACCTCGCCGACGAGCTCGAGCGGCTGGTCACCCTGCACGATGCCTCCAACATTGCCGCGGTCATCGTCGAGCCGATTGCTGGGTCAACGGGCGTATTGCTGCCGCCGCGCGGCTATCTGAAGCGCCTGCGCGAGATATGCGACAAGCACGGCATCATCCTCATCTTCGACGAGGTGATTACGGGCTTTGGACGTACCGGCTCTGCGTTTGCAGCCGAGGAATTCGGGGTAAAGCCTGACATCATCACTCTCGCCAAGGGCCTGACCAACGGCTGCATCCCGATGGGCGCCGTACTGGTCACCAAGGCCATCTACGATGCCTTCATGCAGGGCCCCGATGGGATCGAGCTGTTCCACGGATACACTTACTCGGCTCATCCCGCCGCCTGCGCGGCCGGTCTTGCCACCCTCGGGATCTACCAGCGCGACGGCCTGCTGACCCGCGCCAAGAGCCTCGCCAAGCACTGGGAAGATGCCGCACACGCCCTGCGCGGGCTGCCGAACGTGATAGACATACGCACCTACGGACTGATCGTGGGTGTGGAACTGGAGCCGCTTGCCGGCAAGCCGGGCGCGCGCGGCTATGACGTCTTCACCCGGTGTTTCGAGCGCGGCGTGCTGGTGCGCCAGACCGCGGACATCATTGCGATGTCCCCGCCGCTTATCGTGGAGCCCGCGCAGATCGAGCAGATGTTCGGCACCCTGGCCGAAGTTCTGCGCAGCCAGTAATCCAGCCGGCCGAGGCAGGCAGCGGGCCCGGCGCTCACGCCGGGCCCCGGATTTCGGCTGTTAGACCTGCGGCTGGTGACGATCCCGGCGCATCCGCGAGAGCACCATCCAGGCCAGCACGACAATGACGATGGCGCTGCCCACCATCAGTTCCATTTCCGACAGACTGAACACGCTGCTGCGCGTGGTCGAAACAGTAATGGTTTCCACGGCACGTCTCCCAGGGTCACGACCAAGGGACGTACCTTTACATCGGCTCCCGCGGCGGTGAAGCAACGCGTCGCGGATCTGCGACCGCCGTCAAGGCGACCGCGTGTTATGTCAGCTCGTGCGCAGTGCGCTCAGTCCTTGGACTCGAAGATCGCATAGATCTTCGCGCAGTCCTCGATGACCTCCCATGTACCGACAAAGCCTGCGGGTACCACGAAGGCATCTCCAGGCCCGAACGTGCAGCGCTGCCCGGTGGTGCTCTCCAGCACCACCCGTCCGGCAGTCATCACGCACAGCTCGTTCTCCGTATAGCGAATCCGCCACTTGCCACGGGTCGCCGACCAGCGCCCGGCGAAGAACTGCTGGGTGCCGTCGGCGAAGTAGTTGCGCACCTCCATGCGCGGATGTCCCGCGATCAGCCGGTCGCCGGCAGGTTCGGAGGTGTCGGCTTCAACCTCCCCATCGAGACGTACGATTGAGGCACTCATGCTGGCGTCGCGCAGGTAGTCATGCCAGGCAATTCTAGCGCGAAGGCGCGTCGCGGGCTTGGCCCGCGACGCACCCTGCTGCCAGCGGCTGTGCGCGCTATTCACGGCGCGCCACCTGGCTGCCGTCGGGCAGCTCCAGCCGTACGCTGACACGCCGGTCGAGCGCGTAACCGTCCAGGTCCCCGGCGGCACTGCTCGAGTCGGCATCGCCGCGCGCCTCCACGAGGATGCACTCGGGAGAGACCCCGGCGCTGGCGAGCACCGTGGCCACCGCCTGCGCTCGGCGCAGCGACAACGCCTGGTTGTAGTCCTCGGCGCCGCGCGGGTCGGCGAAGCCTGCGACGTGCACCTTCGCCTGCGGCATGGCTGCGGCCAGGGCGCCCAGCTTCATCAGCGGAGGCAGTGCCTGCAGGCTCACCGAATCGTCGTTGGTCCGAAATGCCACGTCGATCCCGAGCTCGTTGGTCTGCTGCAGCGCCCTCGCCTGCAAGGCATCGCGCGCCTGAGCTGCACCCAGCGTGGTGTCCATCTCCGTGACATGCTGCGCGAGCCGCGCGCGCTCGGCCTCGCTTTCACCCAGGGTCGCCGCCAGTGCCCCCGCAGTCTCCTTCTGACGGTGGTAGCGCTCGCCCAGCATGGCGCCCGCGGTGATGCCGACGAAAGCTCCGATGGGGCCGCCGGCAGCGGCACCCACCACCAGCCCGGTGACGGCACCGGCGGTCGCTTGCTTGGACGGCGGCGATTGCGCATGCGACTGGACAATGACCTCCTCGGCAGGTGCCGGCAGCGAGGCCATGCAGGCAGCAAGGCCCAATACAAGTGCGCCGGTGCGGATGACGGGTATGAACGTTTTCATGGCTTGACTCCTGGTGCGTTGTGGCGCGGAGCCACGCTCCGCCTACGGTTACCAGTTCAACGCCGGTGCCAGCCGGGGCCGTGGAGGAAATCCGCAGAAGCCCGGAAGATTTGTGGCAGAAAATGGCGGCAGGGCCATCGCTTATACTGGCCACCCATCCCTACGACCCAGGCCCGCATGCCGCATCCCGCCCTCGCCCGCACCCCGCTGCGGGCCCTCGCCCTGCTCGTCCTTCTCGGGGCGCTGCCTGCCTGGCTGGCGGCCGCGACACCGGCCCCCCCAGACGGGGACGTACTGCGGGCCACCCTGGACAACGGGTTACGGGTGGTCATCGTGCGCAACTCGCTGGCGCCGGTGGTAGCGACCTCCGTGAATTATCTCGCCGGCTCCGACGAGACACCGCCAGGCTTCCCGGGGACGGCGCACGCCATGGAGCACATGATGTTCCGTGGCAGCCCCGGGCTGACGGCGGATCAGCTCGCCGACATCGGCAGCATCGTCGGTGGGGACTTCAACGCCAACACCCGCGAGGACCTCACCCAGTACCTGTTCACGGTGCCGGCCGAGGATCTCGATATCGCGCTCAATATCGAGGCTCTGCGCATGCGTGCAGTCATCGCCTCGCCGAAGGAGTGGGAACACGAGCGGGGTGCGATCGAGCAGGAGGTAGCCCAGGACCTGTCCGAGCCCGGCTACAAGCTGTTCGAGAAGATCCGCGCCCGCATGTTCGCCGGCACACCGTATGCTCATGATGCGCTCGGCACGCGGCCTTCCTTCCAGAAGACCACGGCGCAGATGCTCAAGAGCTTCCACGACACCTGGTACGCGCCGAACAACGCGATCCTCGTCATCGCCGGCAACGTCGACCCGGAGGCGACGCTCAGCCAGGTGCGGCGCCTTTTCGGGGAGATCCCCGCCAAGAAGTTGCCGCCCAGGCCGCGCGTTGAGCTCCGGCCGGTGCAACCGACGTCCTTTACGGTGGACACGGATCAGCCTGCCGGGACGCTCATGCTCGCCACTCGCATACCCGGGCCGCGAGATGCCGACTTCCCGGCGCTCGAGGTGCTCGCGGACGTGCTCACCAGCAAGCGCTTCGCCCTGTACGGCCTGGTCCCCCAGGGCAAGGCCACCGGCGCGGAGTTCGCTTTGGATCCGCTCCCGGAAGCAGGCCTCGCCTACGCGGCGCTGTCCTTCAACTCCGGGGATGATCCCAAGGCGCTCGAGTCGCAGGTTCGCGGCATCCTGCAGGGCGTGGCGCGCGATGGCGTACCGGCAGACCTAGTGGAGGCCGCCAAGCTGCAGGAGCGGAGCGAGGCGCAGTTCCAGCGCAACTCGATTCCGGAGCTGGCCTCGATCTGGGCCGATGCACTGGCACTGTATGGACTTAAGTCCCCCGATGAGGACCTGGAGCGTATCGAGAAGGTCACCGTAGCCGACGTCAATCGAGTGGCGCGCAAGTACCTCGACCTCAGCCATGCGGTCGTCGGCATCATGCTACCCCGCGGCTCGGGCCAGCCAGTGCCGGCCCGCGGCGGATTCGGGGGCCAGGAGACGATCGCCCTCGGCGAGACACATGCCACGCAGCTGCCCCCCTGGGCGGAAAAGGCGCTGCGGCGACTCGACGTGCCACCCTCCACGCTGCACCCGGTGGTGAGCCGGCTGCCAAACGGACTCACCCTGATCGTGCAGACCGAGGATGTGAGCGACACCGTGAGCATCTACGGCCACATCCGCAACCGGCCGGAGATGCAGGAAGCGACCGGCCAGGAGGGCATCGCCCCGGTCCTCGACCGACTGCTTGGCTACGGCAGCGAAAGGCTGGATCGGCTGGCCTTCCAGCAGCAACTTGATGCCATCGGCGCGCGTGCCAAGGCCGGCACGGACTTCTCGGCACAGGCGCTGAGCGAACACTTCGACCGTGCCGCCGAACTGCTGGCCGACAATGAGTTGCATCCGGCATTGCCGGAGGCGGCGATGCAGATCATTCGCGGCCAGGCAGCCATGGGCGTCGCCGCGCGCAACGCGAGCCCGGGATTCCTGACACAACGCTCGCTGCGCAGCGCCCTTTACCCCGCCGGCGACCCGAGCCTGCGCATGTCCACGCCCGAGAGCGTGCGCTCACTCACGCCAGCGCAGGTGCGCACCTACTACCAGCAGGTGTTCCGGCCCGACATGGCGACCCTGGTCGTGATCGGCAAGATCACGCCCGAGTCCGCCCGCACCACCGTCGAGAAGTACTTCGGCGGCTGGCGCGCCGAAGGCCCCCCGCCGCAGATCGACCTGCCGGTAGCACCCGCCAATCAGATGAGCACGATCGCAGTCCCCGACTCCAGCCGCGTCCAGGACCGCGTGATCCTCGCGCAGACGCTGGCGATCACGCGCGCCGATCCCGACTTCTATCCTCTGGAGCTTGGCAACGCCGTGCTAGGCGGTAGCTTCTACGCAACGCGTCTGAGCATCGACCTGCGCAAGAACTCGGGCCTGGTCTACTCGGTCGGCTCGGTTTTGCAGGCGGGCAGGACCCGCGGGGTGTACCTGGTCGAGTACGCGAGCGACCCGGAGAACGTTCTCAAGGCGGCCAGCATGGTGTCGCGAGAGCTGGTGGCGATGCAGAGCACTCCGGTGGGAGACGATGAACTCACGCGCGCCAAGGCATGCTTGGTGCGGCAGCTGCCGCTGGCCGAGTCGGGAGTCAGCGAGATTGCACATGGCATGCTCAGTCGCGTGGATCTGGGGCTGCCGCTGGACGAGCCGACCAATGCCGCACGACACTACATCGGACTGGATGCCGCAGCCGTGCAGGCAAGCTTCAAGAAGTGGCTCCGGCCCCAGGACCTCGTGCGCGTCACCGAAGGGCCGACACCGCCGTAGCGTCTAGGGCTGCTTCCAGTCCGACTCGAGCATCTTCGGCGTCGGCGTGCTCGGCCGGAGTTCCACAAATTCCAGGGACACTCCGCGCGGCATCTCGAAGCACGCGGCGACGGCGTCACCCACGGTGTGTGGCTGCAGGGCACCATCGAATGTCGGGCCCTTGGTGAGCCAGTCTTGCATCGCCTCCTGCAGTGCCTGCGGATCGAAATTGGCGACACTGCCGGTCGCGGCCGCCCCGGGGCTGAACACGGTCACCGTGATCCCGTCCGGCTTGAGCTCGTGGCGTAGTTCGCGCGAGAAGTGCTCGAGCGCTGCCTTGCTCGCCGAGTACATGCCCAGATGCGAGAACTCGTTCTCGTGCCGCACGGTGGATGAAGAGATGTTGATGATCCTTCCACCGCCGGCGGCACGCAGCAGCGGGATGGCGGCCTGACTGGCAAAAACCGCGCTGGTAAAGTTGAGGTCCAGTAGGTCGCGCACCTCCTGCTCGGGCATCAGCTCGAGCCTGCGCGCAAACTGGAAGCCCACATTGTTCACCAGTCCGTCCAGGCGCCCCCAGCGCTGCACGATCTGGGATAGCGCCGCCTGCATTGCTGCCTTGCTGCGCACGTCCGCGACCAGCGCCATGGCGCTGCTACCCAGCGCGCTCGCCGCAGCTTCAAGTGGTGCCGCGTGACGGGCGAGCAGCGCGACGCGCGCGCCCCTGGCGATGAGGCTGCTGGCGATGGCCAGCCCAAGGCCCTTGGATGCTCCGGTGACGGCGATCACCTGTCCCTGCAAGTGCGACGCGGTCATGCGATCTTCCTGTTGTTTCAGCCCGGAACGGCCACGGTCTTTAGCTGCAGGTACTCTTCCAGTCCCGCAACGCCCATCTCCCGGCCAATTCCGCTTTGCTTGTAGCCACCGAAGGGCGAGTCGGGCGCAAAGAAGTTTGCGCCGTTGATGTTCAGTGTCCCGGTACGGATGCGCCGCGCCATCTTCAGAGCTCTCGCCTGACCCCCGATGATCGCCCCCGACAGGCCGTAGATCGAGTCGTTGGCAATGCGTACCGCATCGTCGTCGTCTGCGTAAGGTATGACCGCCAGCACCGGACCGAAGATCTCTTCCTGCGCGATTCTCATGTGGTTGCTGACGTCAGCGAAGATCGTCGGCTCCACGTAGTAGCCACGCGACAGGCGTGCGGGCCGGCCGCCGCCGCATACCAGGCGCGCCCCTTCCTGCTTGCCGATCTCGATGTATTCGAGGACCCGTGCGAGCTGGCGAGCGCTGATCAACGGCCCCATGATCTGGCCGTCGCCGCGCGGATCGCCATACTCGAAGCGGGCAAACGCCGTCTTCAAGAACTCGATCCCCTCGGCATAGCGCGACCGCGGGAGCAGCATGCGCGTGGGGATCGCGCACCCCTGGCCAGCGTGGTAGCACACGGCGAAGCCAGCCAGCAGCGCGGTGCTGAAATCAGCGTCGTCGAGGACGATGGTGGCCGATTTTCCGCCCAATTCGAGAAAGACACGCTTCACGGTGCCTGCGGCGACGGTCATGACGCGGCGGCCGGTGGCGGTCGAGCCGGTGAAGGACACCAGGTCGACGCGTGGGTCCGCGGCCAGCAGTTCCCCGACGCGGCCGCGATCACTGGACGTGAGAACGTTGAGGACCCCCGCAGGGATGTCCGTGTGCTCCGCGGCGATGCGCCCGATGAAGGTCGCCGCCCAAGGCGTCTCGGGCGCAGCCTTGAGGATCGCGGTGCAACCGGCCGCCAGGGCGGGCACGACCTTCGCCATGTTGATGTGGAACGGAATGTTCCAGGGGGTGATCGCCGCGGCTACGCCGGCGGCTTCGCGCCACAGCAGGCGCTTGCTCGGCACGCCCATGTGCCGCGAGACCGGCAGTTCATCATCCCAGCGATAGCGCTCCATCAAATCAAGGTAGTAGTCCAGGATCTCAAGAGGGCCCTTGCCTTGCGGTCCGTGGACCGTGATGGCCATGGTGGCGCCGACCTCGGCCATGATCTGCTCGTACAGATCATCGATCTCGGCGCGCAGCCCATCGCGCAGCTGCGACAGGCAGCGATGGCGCAGAGCGCGGTCGGCCGACCAGGCGGACTCGTCAAACGCACGTCGCGCCGCGGCGATGGCGGACGCCGCGTCGTCGACGTCGGCGTCGGCGACCGTTCCGATCACCTCCTCGGTGACTGGACTGATGTTCTCGTAACGTGCTCCGGAGCGTGCCTCGGTCAACGTGCCATCGATCAGCAGCCGCGCCTCTCCCACAACGGTTCGCGCAGACTTGGCGGGCGCGTTCATCCGCGCACCGCGAACCGCGCGGGCACGTGCGTGAATCCGCGGACGTTGGGGTTGTGGGCGCGCTTCAACCCGCTCTCCTCTATCTCATAGTCGGGAAGGAGGCGCATGATCTCCTCGAATACCACGCGAGTCTCGAGCCGCGCCAGCGCAGCGCCCAAGCACGCATGGACCCCGTACCCGAAGGCCATGTGGTCGCGCGATCCGCGGGTGATGTCGAAGACCTCCGCGTTCGGAAACTTGTCCGGATCGCGGTTGGCGGAGATCACGCACAGGCCCACGCGGTCACCCTTCTTCAGCTGCTTGCCTCGGATCGTGATGTCAGCCGCGACACGCCGGGTGAGGATGTGCGACGAGCCGTCGAAGCGCAGCACCTCTTCGATCGCCTTGGGTATCAGCTTCGGGTCTTCGACCAGCATGCGCCGCTGCTCGGGATGCTCCCACAGCCGGTGCGCCATATTGCCGATCAGCTTGGTGGTGGTCTCATTGCCGGCAATGGCGAGCAGGATGAGATTGCCCACCACTTCCGCGTGACTCATCTGTCCCTGTTGCTGCGCCTGCAGCATTGCTCCGAGCAATCCTTCACTATCCGCAGGGGCGTGACGAGCGCTGTGTTCCTCGAAGTACTGCGCGAGACCCATGTAGCCGGCGACGTTGCGCTCGGACAAATCGGTCTGCCTGTCCTCACGTGCGATCAGATCATCAGCCAAGCCGCGAACCTTGTCGCGGTCCTCGATCGGCACGCTGATCAGCTGTGAAATCACGTCCATCGGCAGATAGCAGGCCAGGTCGGCCACGAAATCCAGCCGTCCGGTAGCCAGGTGCGGCTCGATCAGCTGCAGCGTGCGCTGCCGAGTGTACGCTTCCAGCTTGCCCAGAGCCGCAGGCATCATCAGCGGCGCCAGCACGGCGCGCTGACGCGTGTGTACCGGCGCATCGCTCGCCAGGAACATGGGATAGGGCAGCTTGTCGTTAGCATCCTTTTCCAGGGCCACGGCGCCGGTATTGATGAAGGTCCTGTGGTCCTTGAACGCGCGGTTCACGTCATCCCACTTGGTAAGCAGCCAGAACCCGCCCGGCGCATAGAAGTACACCGGGTCGCGCTCGCGTGCCGCCCGATAGTACGGGTACGGATCCCAGTGGAACCGGTGGTCATAGGGATCGAGGAGCGGTTCATCCATGCCGGATTCCACTAGAGTATCGCGCCGCCATCGGCCGCGATCAGGCAGCCCGTCACGTACGAGGCCTGCTCGGAAGCCAGGAAAGCCACGATGTTCGCGACCTCTTCGCCCGAGCCCGGTCGACCCATGCGGATCCAGGACATGATTCTTTCCATGAGGGCACGCGTGGCGGGCGCCTCCGGGCCCGTCATGGCCGCGGTGTAGGCGCGTGCCTCATCGAAGCTGGTGGCGAAACCTCCCACCCAACCGATCGGCACCGCGTTGGCACGAATGCCGTGCGCAGCCTCCTCCGCCGCGACCTGCCGCACGAGCGACTCCACGGCGGCCTTGGGAATCGTCGAAAGACCGTCAGTCTCCAGGGCTCTGTGATTGGCCATGCTCACGCAGGCGGTCAGCGATCCGCCACCGCCCGCCTCCAGTACCGGGATTGCGTGGTGAAAGAGTCGGAAGCAGCCGAGGGTGTCCGCACGCAGGTGATAAGCGAGCGTCGCCGGTGGCATTTCGCGCACCTTCAGGAAAGGGATGTTCGGACCGGCGCAATAGGCTACCGTATGCAGCCGGCCGTGACGCGCTGCAGTCTCCACGATGGCGCGCCGCACGGCGTCCTCGTCCTCTAGATCCAGCTGCAGGCCCCGCACCTCGCCACCGAGCGCCGTGATCTCCTGCTGCAGCAGCCGCGCACGCTCCTCGTTCCGATGGTAGGTGAACACCACCGGCATGCCCGCCAGCGCGAGCCGTCGGGCCACGGCCGCGCCGATGTTTCCGCTGCCGGCGACCAGCGCCGCCCCCGGCGGAAAGGTCAACACCACGCCGGCACGCGCGGCTACCGGTGACCTCATGAATCGGTGACCGACGGCGGGCGCTGCCCGCCGCACAGGATATCGGTAACGCGCTCCGTATCCATGTATTCCTTGAGAGCGGCCACCTTGCCGTCCCGGAACACGAATAGGAAGTGGTACTCGTTGGTGTATACCTTGCCGGAAACATGGCGGCCACGCGAGTGCGCCTCCACCGCAACCCGGTCACCCTCCGCGGTCATTGCATCGATGGTGAACTGGATTCCCTGCGGAAACACCTCGTAAATCTGGCCGGCTGCCCCCTGGATCTGTGCGCGCGTAAACTGCCCGGAAATGAGCGTGCGTCCCATCGTCCTGAGGTAACCGTCCTCGGCATAGCTGGCGACGATGGTCGCCACGTCACCGGCGTTCATGGCGGCGAAGAACTCGCGCACGCGCTGCTTATTGCTTTCTTCAGTCGTCATGACCGGCTCCGCGGGCACAAAACATTGCGCCCGTAATGTTTTTATCGCTCGAGTGTAGTCCCAAAAGTTCCGCAGCCGTGTATATTTTTCGTGACCCAGCCGCGGAACCCCGCATGGCCCGCCCGACACCCGCCAGCCCCGGCCTCCAGGCGCTGAAGACCCAGCGCACGCGTACCCGCCTGATCGAGGCCACGCTCGGGTTGATCCGCGAGCGCGGCTTCTCGGCAGCCACGGCCAGCAACATTGCGCGCCGCGCCGGCATCACCTGGGGTGCGGCCCAGCACCAGTTCGGATCGAAGGAGGAGATCCTGGAGGCCATCCTGGCGCTCGCGTACCGGCGCTACCTCGAGGCCATGGCGGCGCCGGGCCTGGGTGGCGGATCGCGGCGGCGGCGTGCCAGAGAATTGGTGGACAGGATGTGGCGCCACTACCAGGGGGACCACTACCGCGTGTCTCTGGAAATCCTGCGCGCG
Organism: Pseudomonadota bacterium; assembly: GCA_018240525.1. Classification (GTDB taxonomy): domain Bacteria; phylum Pseudomonadota; class Gammaproteobacteria; order Steroidobacterales; family Steroidobacteraceae; genus 13-2-20CM-66-19. The sequence goes on along the minus strand of JAFEFN010000007.1, from coordinate 42,481 downwards.
ACCCGCGGTGCGCGTGCACATCGGGCTCGGGCCTGGGAACAGCGCCAAGGCCGTGCCCACCTGCGCGTGGTGCGGCATCTGTTTCCCGACTCGCCTCTTACCGATGCCCGGCTGCGCGAAGCGCTTACCTTCACCCACTGCTGTCTTGCCGGTCTTTCGATGGAGCCGGTGTTCGAGGTGCGAGTCCGTCACATCGACCGCCACCTCAATCGCATAGCCAGCATGCTCGCGGACATGCTCGGCCACCGCTAGAGAGCGCTGCGGCGCGTGCCGCCGCTGTGTACGATGGCCGCGATCGGCGGGAGCAACGCCAGGAGGAGGGTTTGGTGGCCACCGCAAGCTCAGGCGCGGACGAGCTACTGAGCATCACGGTCGATAAGGATCACCGCGTCGGGGCGCATCTCATGCGGCCGGCGTCCGCGTGCGCCTGTTACGTGCTTGCACACGGGGCCGGCGCCGGCATGGAGCACCGCTCCATGAACGCGATCGCCACGGGATTATCGACCCTTGGCGTCGCCACCCTGCGCTTCCAGTTTCCGTACATGCAGCGCGGGTCACGGCGCCCCGACCCTCCTGCCCTGTGCCATGCGACCGTGCGCGCAGCAGTCACCGAGGCGACGCGCATCTGCCCGGAGTTGACACTCTTCGCCGGCGGCCGCTCCTTTGGCGGACGGATGACCTCGCAGGCCCAGGCACTGCAGCCGCTGCCCGCCGTCAAGGGCCTCGTCTTCTTGGGGTTTCCGCTGCACCCGGCCGGCTCGCCTGCCGAGGTGCGTGCCCAGCACCTTTCCGACGTGCTGCTCCCCATGCTTTTCGTACAGGGCACTGCGGATGCGTTGGCGGAGCGTGCGCTGCTGGAGCCGGTGATTGCGCGACTCGGCGTGCGCGCCGAACTGCAATGGGTGGTCGGGGCCGACCACTCTTTCCACGTGCCCGTGCGCAGCGGTCGCAACGATGCCGAGGTGCTCGGTGAAGTCCTGCGGGGCGTCGCCCACTGGATCAAGGCCCATACGTGAGCAAGCGTGCACTGGAACGCTACGTTGCCAAGCGCAGCTTTGCGCGCACGCCCGAGCCGCCGGCGCAAGCGCCGCCGCCGCGCAGCGGTCCCCTGCTGTTCGTCGTGCAGAAGCATGCCGCACGCGCGCTGCACTACGACTTCCGGCTGGAGCTCGACGGGGTTCTCAAGTCCTGGGCCGTTCCCAAGGGGCCCTCGAGTGATCCGGCCGATAAGCGCATGGCGGTCGAGGTCGAAGACCACCCCTTCGATTACGCCTCCTTCGAAGGGGTCATCCCCGCTGGACAGTACGGTGCCGGCAGCGTCATCGTCTGGGACTGCGGCATCTACTCGCCCGATGAGGCCGGTGAACTCGCGTTCGGCGACCGCGCCAGCGCGGAAAAGCGCGTGCGCAAGGAGCTGGCGGAGGGAAAGCTGAGCTTCACGCTGTGTGGCGAGAAGCTCAAGGGCTCCTATGCCTTGGTGCGAACCGCCAAGAAGAACCAGTGGCTGCTGATCAAGCATAAGGATGGCAGCGCGCACGCCAACGACCTCCTTGCCCGGCATCACTCGGTGCTTTCTTTCGCGGCTCTGGAAGCGGTCGCCGCGCGCGGCATTTCTCAACGCCTGCCCGCCGCGCGTCTTGCGCCGCACGGGGCCGCGGAGTCGCTGCCGCGCCGCATCAAGCCCATGCTCGCCGAGAGCGCACCGCTGGGAAAGTCCAACCCGGAGTGGCGCTACGAGCCAAAGCTTGACGGGTACCGCGTCATTGCCTTCGCGGAGCGCGGCAGCGTGCGTCTGCAATCGCGCCGCGGACTCGACCTCACCACGACTTTCCCGGAGATCGTGGCCGACCTGGTGCAGCAGCCCTTGGCCACCATGGTCCTGGACGGCGAGATCGTTGCACTGGATGCCGAGGGCCGACCTTCTTTCAACGCGTTGCAGAACCGCGCACAGCTGAAATCGGGCCCCGAGATCGCCCGCGCGCAACGCGCGAACCCGGTCGTCCTGGTGTGCTTCGATCTGCTACATGTGGCGGGTCTCAACCTGAGGAGTTCCCCGTACGAGGATCGGCGGCGCTATCTGTCACAGTGTCTTCTTCCCTCGCGACACCTGCAGCTGGTCCATGTATCCAGCAGTGCGGAGGAACTGTACCGTGCAGCGCTTCAGCTGGGCTTCGAGGGAATCGTCGCCAAGCGGCTGGACAGTCCTTACTTCCCGGGCGTGCGATCCTCGACGTGGCTGAAAATCAAGGCACGACAGTCCGCGGAGTTCGTGATCGGCGGCTTCACCCGTGGTAGAGGAACGCGCGAACCGCTCGGAGCGCTGCTGCTGGGGTACTGGGAGGGCAAGAAGCTCCGCTACGCGGGGCATGTCGGGTCGGGGCTGGACGAGGCAATCATCGCCGACCTGCGTGAGCGCGCCGGTCCACTGGTTTGCAAGAACGCGCCCTTTAGCGAGGAGCCGCCCTTGCATCGGCCCACTACCTGGCTGAAACCGCGGATCGTCGCGGAAGTCGCCTTCAGCGAGTGGACTGCTGCCGGGGCATTGCGCGCGCCGGTCTTCCTGCGCCTACGGGAAGATGTGGACGCCGCAGCAGTACGCAAGAACCGTAACACCTCGGGCGCGAAGGCGGTGGCCTCCCGGGCGCGGAAAGCGCAGCCATGTACCCTGCCGCGCGCGGATGATGCAGTGAACCTGGTGCTCGAGCAGCTGCAGACACCGGCCAGGACGCTGGAACTCAACGTGAGCGGCGCGCGCATCAAACTCACCAATCTCGACCGTGTGTACTGGCCCGCCGATCCAGCGATACGTCAGCCGCCGATCACCAAGCGCGACCTGATCGGCTACCTGGCGTCGGTAGGGCGTTTCATGCTGCCGCACTTGAAAGACAGGCCGCTGACCATGATCCGCATGCCGGAGGGCATCAATGGCGAGCGGTTCTTTCAAAAACACTGGTCGCAGGCATTGCCGTCATTCGTTGAATCGGTGACAGTGTTCTCCGAGCACAAGGACGAGCATCATCGCTACCTGCTCGCCAACAACCTACCAACGCTGCTCTGGCTCGGCCAAGTGGGCACCCTCGAATTTCACGTCTGGCACTCGCGCGCGCACACCGAGCCCGAGGCGCGGGAAGCCAAGACCGACTACGCCAGCTCTCTTGCCGCGCTCGAGTCTTCGATCCTCAACTACCCGGACTACCTCGTCTTCGATATCGACCCGTACATCTACTCAGGCAAGGAGGCCCGTGGCGCCGAGCCTGAGCTGAACAAGCGTGGCTTCGCGGTGGGCAAGCGCGTTGCATTCTGGCTGCGCGCCGTGCTGCAGCAGATGTCACTCCAGGCCATCGTCAAGACCTCGGGCAAGACGGGCCTGCACGTGTTCGTCCCCATCGAGCGCTCCGTGAACTTCGACGAGGCGCGTCACATCTGCGAGACGATCGGCCGGCATGTGATGCGCGAACACCCCCGCGAGATCACCATGGACTGGGCGGTCGAGAAGCGAACCGACAAGATCTTCATCGACTACAACATGAACGTGCGGGGCAAGACCCTAAATGTGGCGTACTCGCCACGGGGCGTGCCCGGCGCCCCCGTCTCGATGCCCCTGAGCTGGGAGGAACTCGAGGCCGCAGATCCGATGGACTTCACACTCCGGGACGTACCAGCCCGGTTGGCAAAGAGCGGCGACCGGTGGCATGATGTACTTGAGTCAAAACAGAGCCTTACGAAGGCTTTTGGTCTTTCGAGTGAGAAGTAGCTAGTCGTTGCAGGTGTACGTATGGCCGCGCGCTCCATTGGATCCCTGACCGTCTCATTCGGCTTGGTCGCCATTCCGGTGAAGCTGTACTCGGCGACGCAGTCCGCTAACGCCATCTCGTTCAACCTCCTGCACAAGACCTGCGGCTCGCGACTGCGACAGCAGTACCTCTGCCAGAAAGAAGGCGTCGTGGTCGAACGCGCGGACATGGTCAAGGGCTATGAGTTCGCGAAGGACCAGTACGTGCTCTTCACGCCCGAGGAGATCAAGGCGCTGGAGGAAGTCGGTACACACTCGGTGGACATCGCGGAGTTCGTACCGATCGAGTCGATCGACCCCGTCTACTTCGACAAGACGTACTACCTCGCACCCGACAAGGGCGCTGCGAAGCCGTACGCCTTGCTCACCGAGGCGCTCAAGCAGGCCAAGTGTTGCGGTGTCGGCCACTGGGCCGCGCGCGGCAAGGCGTATCTGGTCATCCTGCGCCCCATCGGCGATGTGCTCGCCATGCAGCAGCTGCACTTCGCGGCCGATGTGCATCGCGCCAGCGACGTCGAGGTGCCGAAGACCGAAGTCAAGCCTGCGGAACTGAAGCTCGCCCAACAGCTGATCGATCAGCAGACGGCCAAGAAGTTCGACGCCGCCTCGTACAAAGACGAGCTGCACGCGCGCATCGAGGCTGCTATCCAAAAGAAGGTCGAAGGCCAGGAGATCTCGGTGTCAGAAACGGCACCGGCCGGCGGCGAAGGCAAAGTGATCGATCTGATGGAAGCGCTGCGCGCCAGCCTCGAGAAGACTGAAAGCGCACGCGCCCAGGTGAGCCGCCTCGGCCCGCGCAAGGGTGCCAAGCGTGTCGAGGAAGCAGCCAAGGCGCCGCGCAAGACCGCGAAGCGCAATGCGTAGGGCGCGTTAGCGCGCCCCGGAACTGCAATGCCTGTCTACAGCGTGCGGGACGTCGAGAGGGTCCTGCAGCTCTCGCCGGCCACTACCCGCGGCCTGATACGGGCCGGGTTCGTCAGCCCGGAGCGCGGCCCAAGGCGCGAATACCGCTTTTCCTTCCAGGACTTGATCGTGCTGCGCACGGCCCGCGCGCTGCTGCAGGCGAAGATCCCACCGCGCCGCATCCGTCGTTCCCTCGAAAGCCTGCGACGCGCCCTGCCCGAGTCGATGCCACTGTCGGGCCTGGCCATCAGCGCGCTGGGCGATCACGTGGTCGTACGCGATGGCGATGCGCGCTGGCAGGCGGAGAGTGGCCAGTACGTACTCGGGCTGGATGTCACGCTCGAGAACGGCATGCTGCACGTGGTTGAACACAAGCCTGTCGCCACCGACGGTACCGAGCCCGTGGCGTGGTTTGCGCAGGCCCTTACCCTGGAGGCCACCGACACCCGCGCCGCTGCGGCCGCCTATGCACGCGCGGTCGAAGACGAGCCTGACAATGCTGCCGCCTGGGGCAACTGGGGCCGGCTGCTGCACGAACAGGGGGAGCTGCAGAAGGCAGCCGACATCTACGAGCGCGCGCTGGCGGCCGTCGGCGCAGATCCGGTGCTGCTGTTTAACCGCGGTGTCCTGCTGGAGGACCTGGGCGAGACGGGCAAGGCGCTGGAATCCTACCAGGCAGCGCTCGAGGAAGATCCCGACTTCGCCGACTGCCACTACAACATGGCGCGGCTCTACGAGGCCATGGGCAAGCCGCAGCACGCCATCCGCCATCTTGGCCAGTACCGTCGCTTGCTCGGTAGCGAACTGCGCTAGCGGCTCCATGAATTTCTGGATCGGTACTTCCGGCTACAACTACCCGGAATGGAAGGGCAGCTTCTACCCCCTGAAGATGCCGGCGGCCAAGATGCTGCCGTACTACGCCGAGCGGCTAAATACGGTGGAAATCAACTACACGTTCTACCGGACGCCGAACCCGAAGATTCTTGCCGGCTGGGATGCGGAGACGCCACCGGGGTTTCGCCTGACGCTCAAGGCTCCCAAGCGCATCACGCACATCGCCAAGCTCGCCAACTGTGCGGACCTGCTGCAGTACTTCATGAAAACCGCCGCCGGCCTCGGCCCGAAGCTCGGCGCGATCCTGTTCCAGTTACCGCCGTACTTCCGCAAGGACCTAGCAGTGCTGGACGGGTTTCTCGCGCAGTTGCCGGAGGGAACCTGCGCCGCGTTCGAGTTCCGGCATGCGTCTTGGATGGACGCGGAGGTCTTTGCGCGGCTCAGAGCGCGCAACCTTGCCCTGTGCGTGGCCGACAGCGAGAAGTTCACCACCCCGGTCGAGATTACCGCCGGATATGGCTACTTCAGGCTCCGCGACGAAGGCTATACCGCGCCCGACCTGGTGCGGTGGGCCAATACCATCCGCGAACGGGCCGCTGCGTGCTCGGACGTGTACATCTACTTCAAGCATGAAGAGGCCGGCAAGGGCCCGGAATTCGCCCGTCTGATGATCGAGGCCCTGCGGCCCTAGGCCATCGGCTAGGCGGCCTTCCAGATCTGCCCGAAGACGCGTGCGAAATTCCCGCCCAGGATCTTGCGCGTGGCCGCCTCGGAATAGCCACGCTGCAGCAGCTGGTCGGCGATGACTTCCATTCTGCGCGGGGTATTTAGCCCCTCGACGTACGTCGGCCGATCTTCTTCCGGGGCCGCCAGGCCCGCGGCGTGCCGCTCATCCTCCTCCTTCTTGAATTGCGCCATGCCGACAGGGCTGGTGTCAAAAGGCTCGAGGCCGACGTCGGTGCCGATGCCCACGTGGTCCTCGCCCACGAGGTGCAGCACGTGTTCCAGGTGCTGCAGGTAGTCATCGACGTTCGGCTGGTGCGGCGAGGCACTCAGATAGGGCAGATTGAAGATCCCCACCACCCCGCCCTTGGCGGCGAGGGCGCGAAGCTGCTCGTCGCTCTTGTTGCGCGGGTGCGGATGCACCGCGGCGCTGCCCGCGTGAGTCATCACGACCGGCACGGCGGACGCTGCCAGGACATCGGCAGTCGTTGCCGGGTTAGCGTGACTGACGTCTATAGCGACCCCGACCTTGTTCATCCGGGCCACCGCCTCGCGGCCGAGCGGGGTCAGGCCCCCGCCCTGCGGTTCCATCACGCCTGCCGCGAACGGTGACCTGCGGTTGTACGACAGCTGCATGACCCGAACGCCGAGATTGCGAAACAGGTCGATGGAGTCCAGTTTGCCTTCGAACATCTCGGCGCTCTCGAAGGACAAGATCAGCCCGAGCTTTTGCTCTCGCTTGGCGCGCTCCAGATCAGCGGCGATCCGCACTTGCAGGAAGTAGTCAGGGTGAACCTCGATGAGTCTCTGGACCAGCGCGATCTCGGCAACCGTGTCGCGGAACCCGCTATTGATCCCGCCGAGCGACCACTTCAGCGCCGTCACCCCGCTGCCGCGCACCAATTCCAGGTCAGCCGCAGACAACGGCAGGCTGTCCGACATGGGCGGCCCAGAGTTGCAGTCCAGCACGAGGGCCTCGTTGTACAGAGCGCGCGCACGCATGCTGACGGATTTCTCGGCGTCCTTGGCGCGAACCGCGAGCGGCGCGAGCGCCGCTACGAGTGAAATCGAGAATTGGCGCCGATCCATTGCTACTCCTGTCAAGGACTCAATATCAAACTATCGCGACGGCGATCGCGCCCTCGATGTTAAGCGGCCAGACAGCGGGCGTTCCTGAAGCCGGCGCTGCCATCAGGACAGGACCCGCCTTGCGCGCGCGACTCCCGTGGCGATGATCATACCGAACAGAAAGATGTGCGAGCCGAGTTCGCCAACCACGTTGTGCACCGACGGCACGCGGAATGGGATCCGCGACAAGGGAATCACGACCAGGTGCATGAAGAGGTATACCAGCACACCGAAGATTGCGCCGCTGAGCAGCGGTCGTCGCACCAGCAGCGGGAGTCTGCGACTCGCCAGATAAAAGACGAGCGCGGCACACACCGAGATGAAGAAATGCAGGAAGGCGCCAAGAACGACCGGCCCGTTGCCGTTGGCATGTGCGGCCTCGCGGCCGACCAGCCCGGAGGCGATGCCCCGGAGAATGCTGTCGGGCGTTGCGCCCTGGTAACTGTAGAAGATGAATGCGAAGGTCAGGTCGAGCGCACCGGCCAGAAGGCCTGCGATCAGCACGATTGGCCAGCGCACGCCCATATACAACGGCGCGCCGGACACTGTGGATGGTGAGGTCATTTGCGATCCTCCGCGGCTACGCCATCGCCTACTTACGCTCTCCCCAACGCCAGGATGGCGGCTCTCCTTTGGCATAAGACACCCACACCAGCAGCGCGGTCATGACGGCCAGAAGCGCCGCCGGCGCCAGTGGATGCAGTCGCCTGAGCCAGATCACACCTGTAGTGAGGACTGCCAACCAAGCGCAAAAGAACGCCCAACCCGCCCGGGAGGCCGGAAGCCCCCAACCCCACCCGTAGCGCTTGGCTCTGAACCAATACTCGGTTGGCTGGTTCATCGGGTCTTCACGGCCTCGGGCATACCTGCGCTTGAGTATCGTCTAAAGCGGGCTCGCCGTCGCGCGCGCTGAACAAGTCGCTAACGCACTCCGCCCCCTCAAGTCGCAGCAACGCGCGCTTGATGTCAAGGCCGCCGCCAAAGCCGGTCAGTGATCCATTCGCGCCGATGACACGGTGGCAGGGGATGATGATTGGAAGCGGGTTTGAGCCGTTGGCCAGACCGACCGCGCGGGCTGCGTTGCGCTGACCGAGGTCACGGGCAATCTGTCCGTAGGAAGTGGTCTGCCCGAAAGAAATGTTCTGCAGCGCACGCCAGACGAGAAGCTGGAAATCGGTACCCGTCGGCGCGAGGCGCAGCGTGAACACGCGCCGGCGTCCGGCAAAGTACTCAGTCAGTTGCCGCTCGACCTCGACAAACGGCTGGGCGTCCCGCCGCCAGCGGGGCAGCGGCTGCACCGGTCGCGGTCCGGACTGGAAATACACGTTCGTCAGGCCGGCTTCGGTGCTTTTTAGCAGGAGCGGGCCGATCGGCGTTGACAGTTCGTGCCACCAAGCCGGCTGGGTGCTTGCAGCTGCTGTCACCGCTGCACCGCGTGTCGGACGCTTGCCTGCCGGGAAGGACGTGCCACCCGCGCCGCGCGCCACAGGTGCATGACCGCGTAGCCGCGCCAGGGCCGCCACCGGTTCGACCGCTCCGCCAATTGGCGACCGGTGAGTGCCGTGGAGTCCGGTGCGGCCATGCGCCGCAGCACAAGGTCGGCTTCCGGAAGTGCGTCCGCCTCGCCGAGGGCGCGCAGCAGAACGTACTCCACCGTCCACGGTCCGATGCCGGGCACGGTGGCGAGGGCCGACCGCAACTGCGACGCCGGTCGTGAGAAATCGACGGTGCCATCGAGCGTGGCGCGCGCAAGCGCCCGGAGCGTGGCTGCGCGCGTTGCCGTCAGCCCAATGCCTTCAAGCGTGGCGGCGGCCAGTTGTTCGGGTGTCGGGAATGCATGAGTCAGGCCATCCACGCCACCCGGGATTCTCGTCCCCGCACGCACGACCAGGCGCGCGGCGAACGTACGTCCGGCGGCGACGCTGACCTGCTGACCCAGAACTGCGCGCACCGCGCACTCAAATGGCTCCCATACACCCGGGATGCGCAATCCGGGCCGCTCCCTCACCAGCGGCCCGAGCAGAGAATCACGGGTCAGGCGTGAGCGGATACGCGCAGGATCAGCGGAAAGGTCGAAGACGCGCCGTGCGGTGGCCGACAAGTTCCTGCGGTCGGCGCACGCGGCTCCCGTCAGTCGCATGACCAACGCACTCGTCCCCGCAGGAAGATCGACACAGATCGCGCCGTACCCGCGGGCGGACACGACGGTGCGCGCGTAACCTCGCGCATCCGCCCGCTCGACGCCCGGCACGGCGCGCGTGGCAAGAAAGTCGAGTATGTGCGCCCAGTCGTACGGCGCCCGGAAGCCGAGCCGTACCACGGTTCCGCGGCTGCCGGCTGCCGTGCCAGTGGCCGCGCCTCCGTGGCCGGGGTGGGGCACCGGTGCACACGCGGCCATGGGCGTCCCTAGCCGGTACCCTGCCGGTCCTTCGCCATGGCACGCGCGAACGCGGGCCGGGCCACGACCCGTTTGACGTAGGCTTCGAGAACCGGCGCTTTCGGGAACATGTCGCTCTGGGCGAATTGCGCAAACGTCGTACCGAACAGCACGTCCACGCCCGTGAAGGTGTCACCGAGCCAGTACTGGCCACGCGTTAGTTGCGCGAGAATCGTTGGCATGACTTCCTCAAGAGCCACCCACCCTGCGGTCACACGCGGCACCTCGACGTTCATGAACTTGGAGATCAGAGCCGGTTCGAACACACCAGCGTAATAGGCCAGCCACGAGAGGTACGCGCCGCGCAGCGGATCCCCGACGAGGGGCCCGATGCGGTTCTGGGGAAATTTATCGGTCAGGTAGAGGGTAATTGCGGAGGATTCGAAGACGACCGCCCCATCATCCGATATCGCCGGCACCTTGCCGTGCGGATGCGGGTTGGCGGGGTCCACGGTCCCGGTGCCATCGCGTGAGCGGGTACTGACGATGCGTACCTCATAGGGTGCACCCAGCTCCTCCAGCAGGAAAATGAAACGCGACGAACGAGTCTGAGGCCGGTGGTAAAGAGTGATCATCGCGAAGCGCTCGGTCGTGGGAAGTCTGCGCATCTTACGCAATAATCCACCCATGTATCAGAGCCCCGATCCATACAGCTCGACACAACGCACCGCACTGTATGCTCCCGCTCGTCCGTCAACGGGGCCGCCGTGACGGTCGCGGAAACTGCGCGGCTCCGCCTGCGGTTGCTCAATCCGCTCGATGCGCCATTTATCCTTGCGCTGCTGACCGACCCGGCCTTCCGCGCCAATGTTGGCGACCGTGGCGTGCATGACCTGGCCAGCGCGGGCAGGTACATTATCGAGGGTCCCGCCGCCAGTTACGCACAGTTCGGTTTTGGCATGTTCGCAGTGGAACGCAAGGAGGATGCGCGCCCCATCGGAATGTGCGGCCTGCTGCGACGCGATTCCCACCCGGACGTGGAGATCGGATTTGCGATGCTGCCCATAGGTCGCGGGCACGGCTACGCGCTGGAGGCAGCCACCGCCTCGCTACGCCTCGGAGTGGAAAGGTTCGGGCTCAGGCGGATCGTGGCCATTACGGCGCCCGACAACGCGGGTTCCATCAGGATTCTCGAGCAGCTGGGTTTCAGATTCGAGCGCATGGTTCGCTTCACCGCCGACGGCGAGTCGCGACTGTTCATTTTCGAGCCGACCCGCACCGGCCTGCCTCACGGCTCCTGAACGCCACCTGAATCCTCGGTGCCGTGCTGGCGGTGCGGCGCGAGATGTCAGCCACGCGGGCGACCGTGCGTTGAACTCCCAGGTGGATGGGAAAGGATCGAACATGAGACTCATCGTCAGGCTGCTGGTCGCCCTCGCATTTGGTACCGCGCTGTCCGGCTGCGTAGTCGCGCCCCTCGGTCCGCCACGGCGGGCCTACGTGGGGGTGGTCGCACCGGCACCGGTCGTGATCGTCGGCGGCGGCTTTTACCACCGCTGGTAAGCCTTCGAAGACCAATCCAGCCGAGTGACCCGCCTGATCGCGGTGGCGCCTGCGCCGCGTGATTCGCACCACGGCCTCAGCTAGTATCGGCCGGGTCCGAGGCGTCGCCCAGACAACCGGCTCGTGCCCCCCGCACAGAGCCTCGACGCCAAGTGAGGCCGGTACCGATGTCGCTAAGGCTGAGTCTGCTCGCGGCGCTAGCGCTGCTATTTCCGCTTGCCCGCGCCGGCGCAGACGTCCGCATCGTCACCGGCCGCACGCCGATCCCGGCGGGCAACGCCCGCGCGGCCGGCGACCTAACGGTAGTCAACGAGCGGCTGGCGTTCGCATTGGCGGTCGAATCCCCGGCTCCCTATGGCGTGCCGCGTGGCGCAATCGTGGACGTCGCGCCGGTGAGCGACGGCCAGATCGGGCGCGACCGGGTCGTGTTCGCCGATTTCATCCCGAACAACTGGTCCGCATGGCCGAACACCTACCAGCACGTCGAGGTACTCGACCGTGGACCGCACGAGGTGCGCATCCGCGCCGTGCGTGACTGGGGCAAGGCGCGCATCGACACCACGTACACCCTGCGCGAGCAGTCGGACCGCGTGGAAATCACCACGACGATGACCAACGAGGGCGATGTCGAACTCCCGGGGCTGCTCTCGGGGCTGACCTTGTGGCCCAGCAGCGGCTTCCTGTTCTCCGTCCCGGGTCTCGCGGGCGTCACTGAAGGCGCAGCCACCGCGGCGCTTGCCAACCGCGTCAGCGCCTACGATTCGGGCTGGACCATCACGCTGCACGCACCGTACCTGGACCACATCGGCTCGAACTCGCGCGACATGTTTCTGCAACATTCGCTCAAGCCGAAGGAAAGCCGCACGTTCACCGGCTGGTTGCAGGTGGGAGCGACGGGGGACCTGGCCCCCGCAATCGCCGCGGAAGTCGAGGCGCGCAGACTCCCGGCCGGCAGCGTGCACGGCACGGTCCGCAGCGCGGCCGGCAAAGCGCTCGCTGAGCCGGTGGTGGTCGTGGAGAAGGATGGCAAGCCCTACGGCTGGACGCTGGGCCGCGCCGGGAGCTATTCGATGACGCTACCCGCCGGCAGCTACACGCTGTACGCCACGGGGCGCAACTATTCCCGCAGCGGTGTAGTGCCGCTGAAGGTCGCTGACGGTTCCACCCTGGAGCGCGATTTCTCCGACCTGCAGGAGCCCGGCCGCATCGAATTCGCAATTGTCGATGCGCGTAACGCGGCGCCCCTGGATGCGCGCATCGGGATTGTGGCCGGCGACAAGCCGGTCGTGGAGTTCCTCGGCCGCAAGACCTTCTTTTCGGAGCTCGAGCGCAAGGGCCGTGCATCCGTGCCGATTGCGCCGGGCAGGTATCGCTTCGCCGTCTCTGCCGGCGCCGGATTTCTCGCCCAGGACGCGCTCGTCGACGTGAGCGTCGAGGCTGGCCACACCGTCGATTCGCGTGTCCCGGTCGGCGTGCTGTTCGAACCGCGCCTGCATGGCTGGTATTCTGCCGACCTGCACCACCATGCCGATCAGGCTGAGGCCGTCACGCCGCCAGCCGACCTGGCGCGCTCCCAGCTTGCCGCCGGTCTCGACTTACTCTTTGTCAGCGATCACGACTCGACTACCAACCACGAGCCCCTGTCACAAATCGCCAGGGACCGCCATGTACCCTTCATTCCCGGTATAGAACTGTCACCTTCGTGGGGCCATTTCAATGCCTACCCGCTGGCCGCGGGTAGCAGGCTGACCGTCGACACCAGCACGGCCTCGGTGGAACAAGTGCTCGCCGAGGCGCGCCGCATGGGCGCCGCGGTCGTGCAGGTCAACCACCCTTTCATCCCCTTCGGTTACTTGACGAGTGTCGCCAACAAGGTGGCCCCGGGCGGGATGAACGAGGGCTTCGATGTGCTGGAGTTTAATTCCAGTCAGGCCCAGGACGATGAGCGGGTGTTCGCCAAGCTTGGTGAATACTGGAACGCGCGCACGCAGCACTACCTTGCCGGCGGCAGTGACACCCACGACGTGTGGAACGAGCAATCGGGCAGGATTCGCACGTTTGCGCACGTGGACGGTGCGATTTCCGCGCAGGCATTCGCGCGTTCGGTCAAGGAAGGGCATGCATACGTTACCTACGGACCGCTGGTCTTCCCTGCCGTCATGTTCGGCAGCACTCTCCGGGTGAAGTCCGGCGAGCCATTTTCACTGGGCTTTGATCTCGCCGCCGTCAGCGGGCTGCGCCGGGCGGAACTGGTCGGCGGTGACGGCACGCGGCAGGACCACCGCTTCGAGGGTGCGCCTATGAAGGCGCATGCCGACTTCTCGCAGCGCGCCGACCACCCGACCTGGTACGCGCTCGTGGTCGAAGATGCCTCCGGCCGCAAGGCCTACACGGACCCTGTCTGGGTCGATCTGAGTCCCGCCGTTCCACCATCGGAGAATCACCATTGACAGCGGCCAACGCCAAAGCACTCGCCGCCACGGGCAGTTCGCTGCGCTTAGCTCAGTTCCGCACCATCGCTCTCCTCTTTGTCGGCTACGCCGCCTGCTACTACTGCCGTGCCGACCTCTCGGTGGCGACACCCCTGCTGGTGGAGGAACTTGGGCGCCGCGGGGTCGGACACGCAGAGGCCGTCGTGCACATAGGGACGATCACCTCCCTGGGTGTCTTTGCCTATGCAATCGGCAAGCTGTTCCTCACGGGACTGGGGGACTACTGGGGAGGCCGGCGCAACTTTCTCATCGGCGTCGGCGGTGCCACGCTGTTCACGCTGATGTTCGCGGCCAGCGGCACCTTGCCGCTGTTCACCCTCGCCTGGGTCGCCAACCGGCTCACCCAATCGGTCGGCTGGGCGGGCCTGATCAAGGTCTCGTCCAAGTGGTTCGACTTCTCCTCCTACGGCACGGTCGTGGGCATCCTCAGCATCAGCTATCTGGTGGGCGATGCCCTGGCGCGCCAGCAGATGGGAATGCTCATCGAGAGCGGCTACGGGTGGCGCGGCCTCTTCGTTTTCGCGGGCCTGATCGCCGGCATGGCGCTGCTGGCAAACCTGCTGTTCCTGCGTGAGTCGCGCGCGGACGAGGGACACCCGGAGGCCAAGCCCAATCCGCTGAATCTCTTCGCGGCGACCGAGGCTGCACCGGCGAGCATCACCGCCCTGCTGGTCCCGCTGTTCCGCAGCCGCGCCTTCATGCTGGTTTGCCTGCTCTCGTTTGCGTGCACGATAATCCGCGAGACCTTCAACACCTGGAACCCCAACTACCTGCACGATCTTGGGTTCAGCATGAGCCGTTCCGCGACCTTGAGCGCCATCTTTCCGGCGGTCGGCGCCGTATCCGTACTGGTAGCCGGCTGGGTGAGTGACAAACTGGGCCTGGGGGGCCGCTCGTTGCTCATGTTCACCGGTCTCGCCGCCACCGCCGCCGCCCTCACGGCGCTGTCCTTCGTGCATCCGGGCAGCAGCGCGACGGCCCTCCCGGTACTCATCATCGGCGTCGTCGCCTTCTGCCTCCTCGGACCCTATTCCTACCTGGGCGGGGCGTTTGCGCTGGATTTCGGCGGCAAGCAGGCGAGTGCAGCTTCCTCAGGAATCATCGACGGCATCGGTTACCTCGGCGGCGTGCTCGCCGGCGACAGCGTGGCGCGCCTGGCAGGCGCCCTCGGCTGGGAGAGAGTCTTCCTGGTGCTCGCGGCGGTCAGCGCGGTGGCCGCGGTCTGCGCCGGGGCGCTGCACGTCCTCAATCTCCGCGCTGCAAGAATAAACTCATGAAATCACCCGACATCGCCGGCATATCGTGCGCGCCAGAACGGCTGACCGTTCAGTGGAGCGACGGCGTGCGCAGCGAGTTCGCCAGCTTATGGCTGCGCGACAATCTACCGGAGGACCGCGACCCGCACAGCGGCCAGCGCCTCGTCGACATCGTCGATCTGCCGGAGCGTTCGCTACTGCGCTCCGCCGCGCTGGAAGACGGTGGCGTGCGCATCGAGTGGCAGGGTGAGCCGCGCCCCACGAACTTCAGTGTCCAGTGGCTGGCAGCGCACGCCTTCGGCCGCGAAAGCATGCGTCCGGAACTGCACGTGAGCACCTGGCTCGAGGGCGCCGGCATGGATGCCCGCCGTGACTTCGCGTGGGCGAGTGTCGCGGCGCTGAGGACCGAACCCGAGTTGCGGCTGCAGTGGCTCACCGCGCTGCTGCGGCAAGGCATGGCCTTCATGAACGAGGTGCCGGCCGAACAGTCGGCGATCCTCGACGTGCTGCCGCTCGTGGGGAGGGTTCTGGAGACCAACTACGGTCTGACTTTCGACGTCCGCTCGGTGGCGCAACCGGAGAATCTGGCCTACTCGGACCTGGGCCTCGGCCTGCACACGGACAACCCGTACCGCGATCCGGTGCCGGGCTTCCAGGCGCTGCATGCGCTCCTGCCGTCGCGCGAGGGGGGTGCGAGCCTGTTTGCCGACGGCTTTGCCCTCGCAGAGCACCTGCGCGCGAGCGCTCCGGAGCACTTCCGCACGCTCACGGCCACGCCGGTACCGTTCCTGTACCGCTCGAGTGACGCGGAACTCTATGCCGAGCGGCCGCTGATCCAGCTGTCAGTCAGCGGCCAGATCGCCGCGGTCCATTACAACAACCGCTCGATCGCACCGTTGAAACTGTCCGCCGCCGACATGGGCAGCTTTTACGCAGCCTACCGGCACTTCGCGGCGCTGATGCGCGAGCCACGCTTCCAGCTGGCGACCCGCCTCGGCGAGGGGACGCTCGTCGTTTTCGACAACCAGCGCATCCTTCACGGGCGCACGGCCTTCTCATCGGCCCGGCATCCCCGTCACCTGCGTGGCTGCTACCTCTCGCGCGACAGCGTCTACAGCGAAGCAGCGCTGCTGCGGCGCAAGCTGGCCGGCCGGAAGGATCCGCCATGACTCTCGCAGAGGAAATACTCCGGGTGTACGCCGCCCGCGGCGCGGGTGCCTATTTCGGCGAACGGGTGTCGATGACCGAGCACGGCTTACAGGCGGCACACTTTGCGCAGATTGAGCGTGCGCCCGAGCCGCTCGTGCTGGCCGCGTTGCTGCACGACGTCGGACACCTGCTCGAGGACGTTCCGGACGCGATTGAGGACTGGCGCTCGGACGCGCGCCACGAGGAGGTGGGTGCACGCTGGCTGGCGCGGCGCTTTGGCCCCGAGGTCTCCGAGGCTGTCCGACTGCACGTCCCTGCGAAGCGCTACCTGTGCGCGACCGACGCCGGCTACTTCAGGCTGCTCAGCCCTGCCTCGGTGCATACGCTCGGGCTGCAGGGCGGGCCGATGAACGAACGCGAGGTCGCGCGCTTTGAAGCCGAGCCGTATCACCAGGAGGCGGTTCGGGTGCGGCGCTGGGACGATCAGGGCAAGGTGGCTGGTCTTAAGACCGCCACCATGAGCGACTACGTCCCGCTGATTACCGCCCTGTCGCGCCCGGCAAGCTGACGGCGGCGGACGTGCGCAGGAACGTTCGCCTCCAGGTAACGCGCTCGAACAGGAAGCTCACAGAATGGATCTAAGCCACATCACCTACACTCCTTCGACCGGCGCGCGCCGCGTTCACGACACGCCCCTGCGAGCCGCGAATGCCGAGACCCTCAAGGGTTACGGGTGCCTGGTCCAGGACCCGAAGAGCTTCCCCATCGAGATCGTCACGTGGCCAGCCCAGGGACGGCGGCCCATCGATGCAAACTCCGGCAACCAGGGAGGCATTGCGGAGGGCATCTTCGAGTTCTCGTGGCGTGGCGAGACCCTCTATGCACGCAACAACGCGGTCGGCGACAGCTATTTGTTCGGCTGGAGCACGTGGCCGGAGCAGGCCACCGCTGCCGGCAAGGGAAAGGCACGCGAGAAGGCCCTGATCTGGCGCGCCAACTATCATCCCGATGGCGGCCAGCTGTTCTACCCCATCAATGGTCAGAGTTTCGTCGTGCCGCTGGCACTGCCCGGTGACGACGTGACGCCCGAGCAGTTCGTCACGTTCTGGTGCGATGGCAGCTGCGGGGTCTACATACATCCCAACGTGTGGCACGGCGCGGTCGTGCCGCACGAGGACGAGGCACAGCTGCTGGACCGTCAGGGTAAGGTCCACGCACGCGTGTCCGTGGACTTCGTCAAGGAGTTCGGTTGCTACCTGGGCGCCTCGCTGGCCAGGCCCGTCGGGCACTGAACCGGCCGGCTGGCTACGGTGCCGCCAGTATCGCCTGCCAGTTGATGAGCGCGTTCCACAACAACCGTTCGTCTCCTCGGTTCAGGTCCCGGTGCAGCGGGTTGAAGTTGTACGTGATGACATGCCCGCGTCCGACGTGGAAATCCATGATCGCGCCGTGCCCTACGAGGTTCGACTCGCCCCACGCCTGGCCGCTGACCACGAAGGGGGCGCCATCGCGGTCACCCCACTCAAGCACGATGCTGCTGAGGTCGACCGGACCATCCAGGCACACCGTGCAGTAGGCCATGCGCAGCCAGGTGCGCGGCAGGGAATAGAGCGCGAAATTCTGGCGGAACACGTACGTGCGCGGTGCGTACCCATAGGCGATGGGATGGTCCGGGCGAGCGAAGGACACGCGCACGTGCGACCCCGGGGTCTTGGTCTCGGCGTTCTGCGAGGCCGCCGCCGAGGCGCCTCCGCCACCGGAGGTGCGCGGCACCCCGCCGGATTCGCGGCGCACCCCGCGCACAAGGCCGCCCTCCAGCGCGAGCATGGTGCCGTTGCCGAGGGTAATGAACAGCCCGCCGGAGTCGACGAATTTCTGCAGCTCGGCGAGACCGCTGTAGCCGATGCCGCCGGTGATGTCATCCGAGGAGGCCGGCGTGCCCAGGCTGGGGGTCGCGCTGGTCTTCTTGAACGCCATCGGCCCCCAGGACTTGTAGAGCCCTTCGATCTGCTCGGCGAGTTCGAGGTCGACGTGCCCGTACAGCAGGACGTCGTACTTTTCCTTCAGCTTGCCGGCGCGCACGTCCTCGTCGCGCACGTACGCGTACGGGATGTGCCGCTGGTCCAGCGTGTAGCGGGCCCAGCCGATGGTGTCGGTATCCGCCCAGGGGACCCACAGGCCCAGGCGCGGTACCGGCGTCTCGTGGCGCTTCACTTCGGGGAGCGAGCCGGTGCTGAGGAAGTCCAGCCCGAGGCGACCGGCGAGCGCGTGAACGGCGCTCGCCAGCCCCGCCTGCGCCGGCAGGATCCACGAGCCGGCCGGATACTCCGTGCCGGCAACGGTGAATGCGCGTTCGGCCACCTGCACCTTGAACTTCGACAGCGCGAACCGCGCCTCGAGCAGGCCCTCCTGCCCGGTATCTCGCAGCAGGAACACCGGACCATCGCCGGCCACCTGGCCACTGACCTGCGGATCCGCGGTCAGCAGGGCAAGCGGTGCCGAGCGGACCTGGGGGTCGGCGCTGGGCACGACGTTCAGGTGGTAGTGGGCGGGCAGCTCCCAGGAGACATCATCGTAGGCCTCGGCGAAGTAGTCCTTGGGGAAGTCCTGCGGCGTGAGCAGGTCGACCGCATAGTCGCGGTACGGCTGGTCGAGGCGGACCACGTAGGTACCCGCCGGATAGGAGCCCTCCTTGATCGAGAAGGGAGCGGTCGCACGGTGCACCTCGATGCCGAGGGCGCGCAGGCGCGACACCATCTGCGCCACCCGCTCCGGGTCTCCCTGCCCGTCGGGTATGACGATGCCGTACGGCGCCTGCTCCATTCCGCGCGTATAAGAATGCAGCCCCTTCAGGTAGTAGTTGCGCAGGAAGGCCTTCGACTGTTGTGCGGTGTCGTCCAGCGCGGCCAGCAGCGCCGTCTCGTTGTAGTTGACGTTGTCGCGCGCCGACCAGAGGAAGCTCTTCTGCGGCGGTGGCGGCAGGGGCCGGAACCATTCGACTGACACCTCGTGCCCGGGCTGATCGGGCCGCAAGGTCTCTGCGGTGCCATTGCCGAAGGTCTCGTAGCCGCGGCCGTCGGAGTTGTGGTTGGTGCCGATCGCGTCCAGGTACAGGTGCGCAAAGTCGTCGCCGAAGTTCCAGGTCCAAACCCCGGGCATGCCCAGGCTGGTCATGGTCTGCACTTCGTGGAAGCTCAGTTCCAGACGCTCCGCGTAGGTGATCGGGTCGACGTGCTCGTTGATCGGCCCGGTGCCGTTCCAGGTGATGAGCAGCGCCACCGACTCGTGCATGTCGTGGACCATCTGGGGGTGCCAGTCCCAGAACATGCGGTACACCGCCTTGGTGGTCTCGTGCACGATCTGGTGAGCGTCGCGGTTGATGTCCACGTAGGCGTACTTCGACCAGTACGGCGGGGCCTGGCGCGGTAGTTTTTCGAGCTCCGTCTTGCCCTTGAGGTAGCGATAGAACCATTCGACCTGCTTGTCGCGGCCGTCCGGATTGGCCACCGGGTTGATGAGGACCACTACGTTCTCGCGGATGCGCCGGATCATGGGCTGCTCGGACACCGCCAGTCGGTAGGCGAGTTCGAGCGACGACTCGGTCGAGCCGGACTCATCCGAGTGCAGCCCGGCATTGATGTAGTAGATCGGGCGACCGGCGGCCACCAGCTGTTCGGCCGTGGCCGCATCGGTCTTACGCGGATCGGCGAGCGCCGCAGTCACCGCCCGCAGATGCTCCAGGTCCTGGATGCCCTTCTCGTCCGCGATGGCAATCAGGATGATCTCGCGACCCTCCTCCGAGCGGCCGATCGTGAAGACCCGTACGCGCGGCGAAGAACCGGCCAGCGCGCGCGCGTAGGCGTAGGCCTGGCCAGACTTGACCAGTTCGCCCGGCGCGCCAGGGATGCGATGCAGGAAGGTGCGCGGCGAGACGACGGTCTCCGAGGCCGGCAGATAGGAGACCCAGGGCGAGAGGAAGCGCGCCTCCGTGGTGTCACTGGCGATCTCCTCGACCGAGCCCGGCTCGGCCGTGTCCGGGGCGATCCCCTGGGCGTTGGCCGCGACCGAGACCAGTGCAGCGAAGGACAGCGCGGCAAGCAGCATGCGGGTTCGCGAGATCAACTGGCACCACTTCCTTCCAGGATGGGTAGCGCGAGTGTGCACGAAACACCATCCCCAAGCGCGTAGAATCGCGCCGACCGCGAGGTTATTGAACATCCGCCCGCCCGCGGGCAGACTCGCCGGGCAAGCGCCGCCACAAGGCCGGCACACCTTCCCAGTGGACCCTCTATGGCGCGCAACCCGCGGTACGACATCCTCTTCGAGCCCGTCAGAATCGGGCCGGTCACGGCGCGCAACCGCTTCTACGCGGTGCCGCATGCGGCTGGCATGACCAACGCCATGCCGCACATGCGCGCGAAGTTCCGCGAGACCAAGGCGGAGGGGGGCTGGGGCGTGGTGTGCTCCGGCTACGTCTCCATCGATCCGAGCTCTGATGATGCGCCGCTGCCCTTCGCAACCCTGTGGGACGAGGATGACATCCGCTCGCATGCTCTCATGACCGAAGCGGTGCACCGCCAGGGCGCGCTCGCCGGCATTGAGCTGTGGCATGGGGGCGGCTCGGTGATGAACCGCACCAGCCGCATGCCGCCGATGTCGCCGTCGGGGACTTCCTGGATGGCGACGCACGTGAACTTCATGGGTAACCAGCGCCCTCGTGCCATGGACGCCCGCGACATCCGCCAGCTGCTGGCATCGCAGAAGGAAGCGGCCCGCAGGGCGCGGCGCGCCGGCTTCGACATCCTGTATGTCTATGCCGGTATGGGCTACCTGCCCTACGAGTTTTTGCTGTCGGAGTGGAACCAACGCACGGACGAATACGGCGGCAGCGTCGCCAATCGCGTGCGCATCGTGCGCCAGCTGCTGGAAGTGACGCACGAAGCGGCCGGCGGCACCTGTGCGGTCGCGCTGCGCATCAGCCTCGAGGAACTGCGCGCGCGGCCAAGCGTAGCGGCTGCCTCCGAGGCGCATGAGGTGGTGCAGCTGCTCGCAGAAGTTCCGGACCTATGGGACGTCAAGATGGACTCCTCGCCCACGGACTGTTCGCCGTCGCGATTCTCGGCCGAGGGCACGCACGAGCCGGTGATCGAGTTCGTCAAGAAGATCACCAGCAAGCCGGTGGTGGGCGTCGGGCGCTTCACCTCGCCGGACACCATGGTCGGGCAGATCAGGCGTGGCGTGCTCGACCTGATCGGCGGCGCACGCCCCTCGATCGCCGATCCCTTCCTGCCCCGCAAGATCGACGAGGGCCGCGAACAGGACATCCGCGAGTGCATCGGCTGCAACATCTGCATTTCCAGCTGGCACGACGGCGTGCCGGTCCGCTGCACGCAGAACCCCACCATCGGCGAGGAGTGGCGCCGCGGCTGGCATCCCGAGCGCATCGCACGCGCTGGCAGCGACGCCTCCGTCCTGATCGTCGGCGCAGGACCGGCGGGTCTTGAGTGCGCGCTGTCGCTGGGTCGGCGCGGCTACCAGGTGAACGTGGCCGAGGCCGCCGACGAGATCGGCGGCCGCCTGCGCTTCGAGACGCGCCTGCCCGGCCTGGCCGCCTGGGGACGGGTGCTCGAGTGGCGCCGGGGCCAGATTCAGAAGCTCGACAACGTGAGCATCTACCGCGGCAACCGCCTTTCCGCCGCGGAGATCCTCGAACTCGGCAACACCCACGTGGTCATCGCCACCGGCTCGCGCTGGGCTCGCCTGCTGTATTCGCCGCTCGAGATCCCAGTCGGCATGCTGGACGGGCCCGGGGTTTACACCCCGGATGACATCGCCGCGGGGACGACGATCGAAGGCCCGGTAGTGGTCTACGACTACGACAACTACTACATGGGCGGGGTGCTCGCCGAGCACCTGGCAAAATCGACCGCGCCTGTCACCTACGTTACGCCCGCCGGCCACGCCTCGGCCTGGACCATCATGAGCAACGAGCAGCCCCAGGTGCACCGCATGCTGGCCGCGAACGACATCGCGCTGCATACGCTGACGCGCGTCACCGCGTTCACGCCGGGCGAGGTCACCCTGTCCAACCAGTTCACGAACGCGGAGCGGCGGCTGCCGTGCCGCTCGCTGGTCATCGTTGGCGCGCGCTTCGCAGCCGATGGCCTGTACTCGGAACTCGGGCGGCGCGAGGCGGACCTGAAGAGCGCCGGCATCCGCTCGGTGACCCGCATCGGCGACGCCCTGGCCCCGGGCGCCATCGTGCACGCGGTGTACAGCGGCCGGCGTTATGCGGAGGAAATGGACGCGGACGCCGAGAGCATCGCCTACCGCCGCGACGCGCCGCTCAACCGGCGCCCGGCCGCATCCGAGCCGGCGGAGACGGCGGACCTCGCATGAGCGCTCCCCTCGCACCCCGCCTGGGGGGACTCGAGCCCACGCTGCCCTCCACCTGGTACCGCTCGGAGAGCGTGTTCGCGGTCGAGAAGGAACGCATTTTCTGCCGTGAGTGGGTCTGCGTCGGCCGTGACGAGGAACTGAAGGAGCCCGGCGCCTACCGCGTGCTGGACATCCTCGGCGAGAGCATCTTGCTGGTGCGCAACCGCGAGGGCGTGCTGCGTGCCTTCTACAACGTATGCCGGCACCGCGGGTCGCGGCTGTGCCGCGAGGCCGGCCCGGGCACCCCTCCGCCGCTCTCAGGCGGCATCGCCGCCGGGCGCATCACCTGCCCCTACCATCAGTGGACCTATGACTTCGACGGCCGCCTCATCGCGGCGCCGTACCTGGCCGGTGAGGCCGGCTTCGACAAGTCGCTGTTCGCTCTTTACCCGGTCGGGCTCGAGACCTGGGGTGGATTCATCTTCCTGAACCTGACGCCTGCCAAGGCCAGCACCCTGGCCCAGCAGATCGCCGGGATCCCGGAGCGCGTCGCGCGCTACCCGCTCGCGGACCTCCGCATCGGTCACACCATCCGCTACGAGGTAGCGGCAAACTGGAAGGTGATCTGCGAGAACTACAACGAGTGCTATCACTGCGCCGGCGTGCACCCGGAGCTGTGCGCCGTGGTGCCGGCGTTCCGGGACCGCGGGGGATCGGGTCTCGACTGGATGCGCGGCATACCGCACCGCGAAGGCGCCTACACCTTTACCAGCTCCGGCACCACCAAGCGCCGCGCCTTCCCGGGGCTCAATGCGGACGAGCAGGTGCGCCACAAGGGCGAGCTGGTCTACCCCAACCTGTTCGTCAGCCTGGCCTGCGACCATGCGGCCGTCTTCATCCTGCAGCCGCGGGCTCCGGCGCGCACCGACATCGTGTGCCACTTCCTGTTCGAACCGTTCGAGCTGGCCAAGCCGGATTTCGATGCCATGGACACCGTGGAGTTCTGGGACCTGGTGAACCGGCAGGACTGGTCGATCTGCGAGTCGGTGCAGCAGGGCATCAGCGCGCGCGTGCACGAGCGCGGCTACTACGCCCCCATGGAAGACTTCAATCTCGACATCCGCCGTTACGTGCTCGAGCGCATCGGCGGCCATGTCGCCGAGCCTTGAGGGACCCTTAGCGGCGAGTTGTCAGGGCGCCGGCGCTTCGGCGGTGACGCTCTCGCCGCCGAGCTTCCCGGAGACCGTCGCGCGCGGCTGGACGCCCCCTTCCGTCCATTCGAACTCGAGCGGGCCGCTGGCTCCCCGGGGCCCCTTGATGCGCACGACCCCGCGAACCGCCCCGCTGCGCCCGGCCCAGTCGACCGTCCCCGAGACGGACACGTCCTCAGTCCAGCGCACCTCGTCCAGCGCAATGCGGTAGCCACCGGCTGCATCCGCGACCGTGAAGCTGCCGCCGCGCAGGCCGAGGCCGCTGCCCGCCCCCTGTGCCTGCGCACGACTGATCACGTCCTCGCTGGTCAGCAGTGCGGCCGTGACCACCCGCAGCGCAGGCTCGCCGGCGGCGTTGTCCGCCATCCCACGGGCGGGCGGCAGCTCGGCGGCGGTGCGCGCGAACTTCGTCACCAGGCGCACCGGGGGAACCTCCGCCGCGCAGCCGTCATCCCCGGTCGACAGGTTCTCGATGAAGCGCCGCACCAGCTTCGCGCCGCACTCGCTGCGCGAGTGCGGCAGGGCATTGACGTGGAAGCCATTGGCGAGCACCACGTGGTGCGCGCGCGGGAAGCGCGCAGCAGCCGCAGCGCCGTCGGCCACCGGGGTCATGTTGTCGAGATCGCCGGACACCACCAGCACCGGGATTTCCGGGTAGGGATCGTCGGCTGGCACGGGCGCGACCGGCGGTGAGCGCGGTACCGGCCACTGCGCACACTGGTCGATGAAGGCGTAGTCCAGCGGGATGCGCCGGAACTCGGCGATGGTGAATGGCGCGTAGGTCTCCGGTGCGCTGGACTCGCGGCGGGCGATGGCGGCATCGCGCGCCACCATGCGCTCCTTGGGCGGCAACGACATGTCGAAGATCTGCGGTGGGTCGCCGCAGCTGACCGCCGCCGCGAGGCCGGCGCTGTACTTCAGAGCCGAACCCGAGTCGGCGCTGCGCGAGTCCACTCCCGTCAGGGACTCCGCCATGAGCCGCAGCAGCGGCGCCCGATCCCCGCCGACGTATGCGCGCGCGGCCGCGTCGGTTTCGCGCACGCTCGCCAGCGCCGGGGCGCTGCCGAACATGACCGTCGCCAGCTGGCTGGCGCTGACGCTGAAGGTCACGACCCGGCCGGGTGCGGTGCGCACGTGCGCGGTATACGGCTTCTCGCGCAGCAGTTTCAGGGCCGGGGCGATGTGCTCCATGGAGTTGCCGGGGATGCCGCTGCATCCGGGCGAGCGCTCGCACGCGCGGTTGAATTTCTCGCGCATGGCCGGCGCATAGTGCGGATACCAGGGGTAGTCCGGGCCATCCAGCGGGTAGGCACCGTCGAGTACCAGTGAGCGCAGCTGCGTCGGGTGCCGCAGCGCGAAGGTCTGCGCAAAGTACGTCCCGTAGGAGTCGCCGTACAGGTCGACGGGACCGGTGCCAAGCGCCTCGAGGATCGCGGCGAGGTCGTCGCCGGCCAGGGCCGTGCCGTAGAGCGAGGCCGAGGGTCCAAGCGAGCGCCCGCAGGCACCGATATTGGCCTCGCTCAGCACCGGGGCTTCCTGCAGCGGTGTGCACGCGATGGCAGCGGAACGCCCCGTGCCACGGTTGTCCATGATGACGAGGTCGCGCGTAGCACGCAGCGGCTCGAACAGCGCCAGGTACTCCTCGCGAGACTCGGTGGCCGGGAAGCCCGGACCCCCTTCGGTCGCGACGAGCGTACCGGCCGGCGCCGCCGCGCCGGCTCGGGGGTAGTACTCGAAGTACACGTCAATCTTGCCGGGCACGACCCCGCTGGGATCGAGTGGCCGCTCGAGGGTTCCGCACCAGGGCGCGGCGGTGGCGCAATGATGCAGCTTCGCTTGGCCGACCTGCAGGGTGGCGGGCGGCGGCGGCGCCGGCGCGGCCGCCCCGACAGGGGTCATCGCTGCACCCGCGAGCAGTGCGAGCGCCGCGCCCGTGGCCCGCCAGGATCGTATGCAGGACATGGCAGTAGCTCGCTTCACCCGCGCCGCGCTCCCCGGCGCGGGCAGGACGGCAGTGGTGGGTGCTGTAGGCTCAAGCGCGATGCGCGATGTTATTGCAAGAGGCCGCTCGCTGACCAGATGCCCGCCAGTGCCGGACTCGTGTTCTCACGCACGATCGGGCACGATGAAGCGACAAGGGGGCGGCCACGATGCGGCCCGCCATCGCCAGCAAGCCGGGAGCACGAGAATGTCACGTCGGGTCGCACGCCATGTCGGCATGGGTCTGTCGCTTCTGTGCGTAACGCTATGTTGCGTGGCGCAGGCCCAGCCCTCCACCCCCCTGAAGACGCGCAACGTCGTCCTGATCGTCAGCGACGGGCTGCGCTGGCAGGAGATCTTCACCGGCGCGGACGAGCAGCTTCTCAACGAGAAGAACGGCGGCATCTGGGACTCGGAGAAATCGCTCCGGGCCAAGTACTGGCGTGCCGATCCGGCCGAGCGTCGCAAGGCACTGTTCCCCTTCTTGTGGTCGACGGTCGCGGTGCAGGGCCAGATCTTCGGCAACCAGAACAAGGGCAGCACCGCCCGGGTGACCAACGGCCTCGCCTTCTCCTATCCCGGCTACAACGAGATGCTGACCGGCCACCCGGACCCGCGCATCAACAGCAACGAGTTCGGACCGAACCCGAATACGTCTGTCTTCGAGTGGCTGAACGGCCTTCCGGAACTACATGGCCGGGTCGCCGCCTACGCCACCTGGGAGACCTTCAAGGACATCTTCAACGTCAAGCGCAGTGCGCTGCCGGTCCATGCGGGTTGGGACCCGCCCTACTCAGGCACGCTGGATCCCCGTCAGCAGCTGCTGACCCGGCTGTACCAGACCATGACCCGCTTCGATGCCGAGGACAACTACGACGCGTTCATCCAGATCCCCCTGCTGGACTCCTTCGCCACGCAGCAGCCGCACGTCCTGTTCGTCGGCTATGGCGAGACCGACGACTGGGCGCACGCCGGTCGCTACGACCTGCTGCTGCACGCCGCGCACCGCTTCGACCAGTTCGTGGCCGAACTTTGGAACAAGCTGCAGGGCATGGCTGAGTACAAGGACCAGACTACCTTCATCATCACCTGCGACCACGGGCGGGGCAGCGGCCCCACGGACTGGAAGGAGCATGGCATCGAGCAGAAGGGTTCCGAGAACGTCTGGATCGCGGTGATCGGGCCGGACACCGCACCGCTCGGCGAGCGCAGCAACGTCGCTGAAGTCCACCAGGCGCAGATCGCCGCGACCCTGGCGGCCCTGCTGGGCAAGGATTACCCGAAGGCGCAGCCGCTGGCGGCCGCGCCCATCATGGACGTCGTCGGCACATCCCACTAGGCCTGCAAGGAGCCCCCATGACCAACCGTCGTGACTTTCTGCTGCTCGCCTCCGCCGCGGCGGCTGCCGGCACGCTGCAGGCCGCCCCGCAGGCAGGGACCCCCACCAAGACGCTGCTGATTCTGGGCGGCACCGGCTTTATCGGGCCGCACCTGACCCGGGAAGCGCAGCGACTGGGCTGGACGGTCACACACTTCAACCGGGGCAAGAGCGCGGCCGACGGCGTCGCCGGGGTGGAGACCCTCATCGGCGACCGCAAGGGCCAGCTCGAGGCGCTCAAGGGGCGCCGCTGGGACGTGATGATCGATGACACCGGCTACATCCCCAAGTTCGTCAAGGAGTCCGCCGCGCTGCTCGCCCCGTCGGTTGGCTATGGCCTCTACATCTCGAGCATCTCCGCCTATGCGAGCTTTGCCAAGCCGAACGACGAGGACTCCCCGACCGGCAAGCTCGAGGACATCGACACCGAGGAGGTCACCGAAACCAGCTACGGGCCGATGAAGGCCCTGTGCGAGCAGTATTCGATGGCCGCGTTCAGGGGCCGCATGAGCGTGGTACGGCCCGGCTACATCGTCGGCCCGCTCGATCGTAGCGACCGCTTCACCTACTGGCCCGTGCGGGCGGCGCGCGGCGGAGAGATGCTGGCGCCCGGTACGCCGGAGGATCCCATACAGATCATCGACGTGCGCGACCTTGCCGCCTGGATGATGAAGCTCGTCGAGGGACGCACCGTGGGCTACTTCAACGCCGTGACCGCCCCGGGCGCCTGCACCATGGGCGGCCTGATCGAGGCCAGCCAGGCCGCCGCGCCGAAGTCCGGGACGAGGGTGACCTGGGTGCCCGAGGACTTCCTCGCCGCGCACTGGAAGGCCGAGGAGCTCGACCTGCCGCCATGGTCGCCCATGAAGGGCGACGAGGCGGGTGCCTCCCTGACCAGCACAACCCGTGCACAGAAGACCGGGCTGCGCACACGCCCGCTGGCACAGACCGTGCGGGACACCCTCGACTGGTTCCGGACGCTGCCGCCGGAAAGGCAGGCGAAGCTGCGCGCCGGCCTCGACCCTGCCAAGGAGGCTGCGACGCTGGCCGAATGGCACCGCGCCGGGACCCAGGGTTAGTCGCCCCCGCCCGGGCAGGGATGCATGACCTACCTGGTGCTTTTCGCGGCCGCACTATGGGCCGGGATCCAGAATGCCCTCGCCGGGGGTGGCTCGTTCATCACCCTGCCCTCGCTGATGCTGACGGGCATGGATGCGCGGGCCGCCAACATCACCTCCACGGTCGCCCTGTTCCCGGCCCAGCTGGCGACTGGCTGGACCGGGCGCCGGCACGTGGCGGGTGCGGCCGGGCTGTCGTTCGTCTTCCTGGTCGTCATCAGTCTGGTCGGCGGCGCCCTCGGCGCGGTCCTGCTGCTGGTGACACCGCCGACATTCTTCGCGCGCCTGGTGCCGTGGCTGGTGCTGTTCGCCACCATCGTGTTCGCGTGGGGCAGCTTCGGCCCGCGGGGCGCAGCGCGGCCGCGCCTTAACCGCACCGGCGCGGCGATCGCGCAGCTGTGCATCTCGATCTACGGCGGCTATTTCGGCGGTGGCATCGGTTTCATGATGCTCGCGGCCCTCACGGCTGCCGGCCTCGTGCTGCGCAACGCCGGTGCCACAAAGAACGTCCTCGCCGGCGTCATGAACGCCTCGGCCGTGGCGATCTTTGTCTTCTCGCCGGAAGTGCGCTGGGTCGCCGCCGGCATCGCCGGCAGCGGGGCGATCATCGGTGGCATCGTCGGCGGCCTGATGCTGCAAAAGGTCAACGAGCGTGCGCTGCGCGTGGTCGTGGTGGTGATTGGCATCGCCCTAACGGTCGGACTGTTCCTGCGTTCCCCCTAGGCGCGCCGCCTGCGGCGGATGAACTTGGCATGAACCGCTCGGGTAGCTCGCGTTAGGCGAGCTCGCAAAGGGCGCGGTCATCTAAACAGCGGTCCGCCGCAGGTTCTGTGGTCCCGCGCGTCCTTGGCGCGTAGGTGCTGGCGGCAGGGCCAGCGCTCCATCCGCGCGGCGAGCTTGAGCAATTTCACAGCAGCGGCCAGACTCGCCGCAGCTGCGCTTCCGGCGGAGATCTGCAGTGTCGTCATGTCCCCACAAGCCGCTCCTCGACTTCGACAAGTTCGCGCACGGCACGCCGCACGAGACGATCCACGCGCTGCGTGGCGCCCACCGCATCCTCTGGGAAGAGGACGAATTCGCCACCGGCGGCCACTGGCTGCTGTTTCACCAGCGCGACATCGACCACGTGCTGCAGTCGCCCGCGCTCTTCAGCAGCAGCGACGGACCGCTGCTGGATGACTTCCCCGCGCAACTGCTGGCCGAGCAGCAGGAGAGCCTCACGTTCATGGACCCGCCCCGCCATCGCCAGTACCGCAGCCTGGTGGAGCCGGCCTTCCGCCAGGCCGCGATGCGGCAGCGCGAGCCGATGATGCGTGCGCTTGCCGGCCGCATCCTCGATGAGGTGCTGCCGCGCGGGGAGTGCGAGTTCGTTCAGGAGGTGGCCATGCAGCTGCCGACGCGAGTGATCTTCGCGGTCCTGGGCGTGCCGCCGGAGGACTTTGCGCACGTCGCCGAGCTGACCAACACGCTGGCCCTCGCCGACGACCCGGAATTCGCCGAGAACCGGGAGGCCGGCTTCATTGCCTCCGGCATGCTCATGCAGTACGGCGCCCGGCTGGCGGCCAGCCACCGCAGCGCGCCGCGCGAGAGCCTGACGATGACGCTGCTGAACTCGGAGGCCGAGGGCCGCAAGCTCACCGATGTCGATTTCGGCCGCTTCTTCAACAACCTCATCGTCGGCGGCACGGAGACCACGCGCAACACGCTTGCCGGGGCGATGTACGAGTTCATTCGCCACCCCGAACAGTACGCGCTGCTGCAGGAGGACCCGGGCCTGGTGGCCGGGGCGGTCGAGGAGATCCTGCGCTTCCGCAATCCGGTGATCTACCTGCGGCGCACGGCCACGCAGGACCTGGAGCTGGCCGGCCAGAGGATCAGCCACCGCGCCAAGGTGGTCTGCGTGCTCGGCTCACCCAACCGCGACCCTGCGCTGTTCGAGCGTCCCGACGAGTTCGACATCCGCCGCCCGGTGGAACACACCCGGCGCCACTACCGCAGCTTCGGGGGCGGCGCACACTTCTGCCTCGGCATCCAGCAGGCGCGACTGAACCTCACGGTCATGCTGGCGGAGATGGCGCGGCGCATCCACCGGCCGCGCCTGCTCACCGCGCCGCGCCAGGCGCGCTCGATCTTCATGGATGGCTTCAAGGAGCTGCGCATCGCCTTCGTCCCGGAGCGGGCGCCACCCGCGGGCGGGCCGTCCTAGTAGCTCGCCGAGCCCGAGGCGGCGAGAGCGGCGTGCTCGAGCACGCGCAGCTTGTCTATCGACCACACGGTCAGCACCAGCAGCAGCACCGCGCCGACCAGGAACAGCCAGGCGTTGCGCCGTTCGCGGTGGGCAAGCTGCGCCCCGTCCAGCGGGGCGATGAGGAAGGGCTGCCCGTGGGTGGGCTGCGCCACGACGCTCGTGCGCTGGATGCGCGAGTTGTCGGCCTGTTTCTGCGCCTGCGCAGCGGCGGCGGCCCGCACCGTTTCCCACTCCTGGGCATCGATGCGTCCGTTTCTGTCGGCGTCGAAGCGCGCCAAGAGCTGCGGCTGGTCGGCCTTCCAGCTGTCCAGCAGGGTACGCGTATCCTCATCGAGCTCGCGCTCCTCGGCGTGCGAGCGCAGTTCACCGAGGACCGACAGCCGCACGCCCGGCGCGAGCAAGCGCTCGGTATAGCGATAGGTGTGGTCCAGTTCAGCGATGAAGCCCAGCTGCGGGGGTCCGGCCACCGGGCGCTGGGAGTCGCCATACCAGGTATCGGTGCTGGTGGGTGTCACCTCTGCGCCCACCGGCCCGATGAGGCAAGTGCCGTCGCTGTCCGAGAGCGAGAAGGGGGCGACGCTGGTCGCCCGCTCGCAGACCTCCCAGGAGGTGTTGCCGCGCGAGTCGGTTTCCTTGACGGCGATCTTGTAGTCCCACCACACGCAGGGACGCCCGCTCAGGGGGGCCGCCAGGACTTCCGCGCCATCGACGCCCGCCCGGCCCTCTATGCGCGCGTAACCCTGGGCGGCTGACCGGATGCGCACCAGCGGCGTGTCGGTAACGAAGCGATCCCGGGTGAGGCTTGCGAACAGCCGGTAGACCGCGAACCCGGTGGCGAGTGCGGAGCAGGCGCACAGCGCCCAGTAGAACCGGACGCCGTCGAACATCGTCAACCGCCGAAGGCCGCCTTCACATCGACGTCTGCGGTATCGGCGGCGGCGAATTTCAGCAGCTTCACCGGCGGGAAGTCGAAGAAGCCGGCGACCAGGCTGTCGGGAAAAGTCTCGATGCGCACGTTCTGCGCGTTCGCGGCGTCGTTGTAGACCTCGCGACGGTCGGCGATCGCCGTCTCCAGTGCGCTGATACGTGCCTGCAGGCTCTGGAAGAGCGCATCGGCCTTCAGGTTCGGGTAGTTCTCCGCCACCGCGTACAGGCCATTGAGCCCGGTGCGCAGCGCACCTTCCGCCCGGCTGACCGAAGCGACGTCGCCGGCGCTGCGCGCGCTGTCGACGGCCGAGCGCGCCTGCGTCACGCGTGTCAGCGTCTCACTCTCGTGCTGCATGTACCGGCGGCATACCTCGATCAGCTTGGGGAGCTCGTCGTGGCGCTGCGCGAGAAGCACGTCGATATTCGACCAGGACAACTTCACCTCGTTGCGCGTCCGCACGAGCCCGTTGTAAAGAACGACGCCGTAGCACAGCAGCAGAACGATCAGCAGACCAAGGACCGCAAAGCCGACCATGGAGACTCCCGCAAACTGCCAAGACCTAGGCTCATTATGATCGCTCCGGGCTGTCGGTCCCGCTTCGGGTCGCTGAACTGTGTGGCCGGTAGCGTTTGCCCGGGCCGGTCGCCCTGTCCCCGGCAGCTTCCGGCCATCCCAGCGGTGAGCTGGCAGAGGCTGCTGCTAGAATTGATCAGTGGAACGTCCAACCCGGCTGATCCCCGCGGTATGACGACCCCGCCGGGTTTCGACCAAGTGGTTGATTTATTTGTAAAACAATCGGGACCGGTGGTCCACAGGGACTTGCCAAGACCCAGATGATCCTGGGCCGCCCGCGCTCGGAGTTCGTCGACTTGCTGACAAAGATCGGTGGTGAGGGGAGCCTGGAGCCCGGGGTCCGCGCCTTCCTTCAGAGAGAAGCTGAAGAGCACCGGCTCGCGTTCGATGCCTTCATGGGCGGCCTGACCGAGCCATTCGCCGCAACCCTAGGGCTGTGGCACACGGCACTGCAGGGCGGACACAAGCTCCTGGTGTTCGGCAACGGCGGCAGTGCCGGTAATGCCCAGCACATTGCGGCCGAGTTGGTCGTCCGCTACGAGAAGAACCGTGCGGCGATGGCTGCCGTCGCACTCTCGGCGGACACGCTGATCCTGACCGCGGCGGGCAACGACTTCGGCTTCGAGAACGTCTTCAGTCGTCAGATCGCCGCCCTCGGCAGGCCGGGCGATGTCGCCGTCGGCCTGTCGACCTCCGGTCGCAGCCCGAACGTGCTGGCCGCGCTGCGCGAAGCGCGTCGCATGGGCCTGCACACCAGCGGGCTGATCGGCGCCGACGGCGGCCCGATGCGCGAGCTGTGTGACGTAGCGATCATCGCGCCATCGCGCATCACCGGACGCATTCAGGAGATGCACCTGCTCGTGACGCACATGCTGTGCAAGGCCCTGGAGGCCCGGCTCGATCCAGCCGGGTCGGTCTGATGTCCGACGTCGCGTTGCTGGACGTGCTCGCCTGCTTTGCCGAGGCGCGGGTCACGGTGCTCGGCGATGTCATGCTGGACCGGTTTCTGTACGGCTCGGTCGAACGCGTCTCGCCGGAGGCCCCGGTACCGGTCATTGCCCTGCAGCGTACTGCCAACATGCCCGGCGGTGCGGCGAACGTGGCGCGCAACGTCGCAGCCCTCGGCGCGCAGGTGGTGTTAATCGGGGTGGTCGGTGAAGACGAGGCCGCCACGGAGCTGCGCGCGCTGCTCGCCGGCTCCACCTCGTTCCGCACTCATCTCACGGTCGATGCCTCACGGCCGACGACCACCAAGACGCGTTACATCGCCGACCAGCAGCAGATCCTGCGCACCGACCGCGAGGTTTCCGCGGCGCTCAGCGAGCCTGTGGCCGCAGCCGTTCTGAAGGAGTTCTCGGCTGCGCTTGCCGCCACGGACATCGTGATCCTTTCCGACTACGGCAAGGGGGCGCTGAGCGATGCGGTCGCCGCCCAGGCGATCGCCGCTGCCAGCGCCGCGGGCAAGCAGGTCCTGGTGGATCCCAAGAGCCGCTCCTTTGCCAAGTACGCCGGCGCGACCGTCCTCACGCCGAACATGCACGAGCTGCAGCTGGCCAGTGGTCGTGAATGCACGACCGACGAGCAGGTCGAAGCGGCCGCCACCGCCGTCATCAGCCGCGGAATCTGCGAGACCGTGATCGCCACCCGGGGCAAGGACGGCATGTCGATCATCCAGAAGCACGCGGCGCCGCTGCACATCCGCACCGTCGCCAACGAGGTCTACGACGTCACCGGTGCCGGCGACACCGCGGTAGCTGCCATGGCGGTGGCCCTGGCGAGCGGCGCCGACATGCGCAGCGCCGCCCGGGTGGCCAACCTCGCGGCGGGCATCGTGGTCGGCAAGTACGGCACCGCGACCGCGACGCGCGACGAGATCCTGGCCCGCCTCGGCGGCGCGGAGGCCGACGATCACTCCGTCACCAGCTACACGCTCGAGCGCGTGCAGGTCCTGCTGACGCGCTGGCGCCGGCTGGGGCTGAGTATCGCCTTCACCAACGGGTGCTTCGACATGCTGCACCCAGGTCACGTGTCGCTGCTGAAGCAGGCGAAGCTCGCCGCCGACCGCCTGATCGTGGGACTGAACTCGGACAAGTCCATCCGCCGCCTCAAAGGGCCGAGCCGGCCGATCCAGAGCGCAGAAAGCCGCGCCCTGGTCCTGAGTTCGCTGCGTGCCGTGGATGCCGTGGTGGTGTTCGAGGAAGATACCCCGCTCAACCTGATCGCCGCGATCGAGCCGGACGTGCTCGTGAAGGGCGCCGACTACACGGTCGAGACGGTCGTTGGAGCCGACTTGGTGCTCGCCCGTGGCGGCAGAGTCCTGCTCGCCGACCTGGTGCCCGCGCACAGCACGACCGAAACCATACGCCGCATTGCAGCGGCCAAGGAAGCGTGAGCACGCAAGCGATGGGGTGTCCCGTCATTTTGGACCGTGACGGCACGATCGTGGTCGACGACGGGTACCTGCATGACCCCGCACGGCTGCGCTTCCTGCCCGGTGCCGCCGAGGGACTGCAGATGCTGCACGCGGCCGGGCACCCGCTCATCGTCATCAGCAACCAGTCCGGCGTGGGCCGCGGGCTGTTTACGCTCGCGCAGCTCGAAGCGGTGAATCGCCGTTTTGTCGCAATGTTGCAGGAGGCCGGCGCGCCCCTGTCCGGTCTTTACTTCTGCCCCCATGACCCGCGCCAGGGTTGCGCGTGCCGCAAGCCCAACACCGCACTGCTGCTCAGGGCCGCGGCAGAACTCGACTTCGCGCCCTCCACCGGCGTGGTCATCGGCGACAAGAGCAGCGACATCGAACTCGGCACCCGCGTGGGCGCCACCACCATCCTGGTGACTGCCGCCGGCTCCGCGAGCGATGGCCGGCCGGCACGGCCGGACTACACCGCGCGGGACCTTGCCGAGGCGGCGCGGATCATCGCGCAGGCTCGCGCGCCGTGCGCCCCGGGCACCGCGCTCGAGGAAGACGCCTGATGTACGTGGTCACAGGCGGCGCGGGGTTCATCGGCTCTAACCTGGTCGCCGAGCTGGCCGCACGCGGCAACGAGGTCGTCGTCGTCGACTGGCTCCGCCAGGACGAACGCTGGCGCAACCTCGCCAAGCACGATGTCATGGACCTGGTCCTGCCCGAGGCCCTGCCCGCCTGGCTCGAACGCCACGGGGACAAGGTCGAGGCGGTGCTGCACATGGGCGCCAACAGCTCGACCACCGAGACCGACATCGACCTTCTGGTGCGGCAGAACGTACGCCCGACGCTCGACCTCCTGGCCTGGTGCACAGCGCATGGCAAGCGCCTCATCTACGCCTCATCCGCCGCCACCTATGGCGACGGCAGCGCGGGCTTCGATGACGATGCCTCCGCGCGGGGCCTGGCCAGGCTGCTGCCGCTCAATGCCTACGGCTGGAGCAAGCACGTGGTCGACCGTCGCATCACGCGCCTCGGCGCATCCGGTGGCGCCCTCCCCACGCAGTGCGCAGGACTGAAGTTCTTCAACGTCTACGGCCCCAACGAGTACCACAAGGGCGCCATGCAGAGCGTCATCGCCAGAAGCTTCGCGTCGGTGCGGGATGGTGCGCCTTTGCGGCTGTTCCGCAGCGGGCGCCCCGACTATGCCGACGGCGGGCAGCTGCGCGACTTCATCTACGTGAAGGACTGCGTGGACGTGATGCTGTGGCTGCTCGCGAACCGACACGTCTCGGGGCTGTTCAACGTCGGCACCGGCAAGGCCCGCAGCTGGCTGGACCTGGCACGGGCGCTATTCAGTGCCGCGCAGCAGCCGGAACGCATCGAGTTCATCGACATGCCCGCCAATCTGGCGGGCAAGTACCAGTACTTCACCGAGGCGCGCATGGAGCGGCTGCGCCGGGCAGGCTACTCGAAGCCCTTCACCACGCTCGAGGCGGGCGTGGGCGATTACGTCCAGGGGTATCTCTCGCGCGGTGACCCGTACCGCTGAAGGGTCTATGCGGTTTCGCTCAGCCGCCGCGGCTCAGGCTTCGCTTGCGTGGTCACCATGCGCCACGCGGCGAACATGTCATCCACCGAGACTTGGTCGGCCCGACTGGACACGGGCGGGCCGCCGACACTCACCACGGGCGAGCCATAAGGGCTGCGTGGCAGCCAGTAGCTCGGTGACTCGGCACCATAGAGCACCACCAGCGGGACGCTCAGGGCGGCGGCGGCATGCGCCGGCCCGGTATCCACGGAGATCACGCTGTGCGCCGCTTCGCACAGCGCAAACAGCCGCCGCAGGTCCGTGCCCACCACCGCCAGCCGCGGCAACGCTGCGGCGGCGCGGATCTCCTCGAGCATGGGCACTTCTTCGGCCGAGCCGCGCAGCAGAATCTGCGCGTTGTCGTGGTGCCCGTGGATGCGCTGGAGCAGCGCCGCCCAGCGCTCGAGCGGCCACCACTTGTCGTCGGTGTTCAGGCGCCGCCACCGATCGCGCCGCGGTCCCATGCTGCGATGGTTGCCCGGTTGCACGATGATCAGGTCGCGTCGCGACCAGCCTTGCGCAAGCAGCCACTCCTTGCAGCGCTGGCGCTCGAGCGGCGTGACGTACAGGCGCGGACCAATGACCGAGGCGGCTGCGGGCACCGGGTAATCCGCGGCTCGCAGGGCCGGAGGCGTGCGCGTGCCCTGCCGCCGCAGGCGGTCGACCAGGTGCTCCGGCGCGGTGTTGGCCTCGTCACTGAGGAACACGCAGCGCGCCGGGTCGATGCCGCTCCACTTGAGCATGCGGCGGATGCGTGGCAGCTGGCGATAATGGCGCTCGCAGACGTAGATCGGCGCGGGATGCGTTTCACGCAGCGCGCGCCGCACCTGCGGCCAGCTGCGCTCGAACACGAACGGCAGATGCCGGTGGAACGACCACACGCGCCTGACGTCCGGATTGCCCTCGTAGATCGCCGAGGTCCAGGATCCGGTGCCAACGACCTGCACCGCCGAGCCGAAGCGCTTGTGAAGCAGGTTCAGCAACGAGGTCAGCATGACCATGTCGCCCAGGCGACAGAAGAAGAAGACGGTGGGGGTGAGAGGCTTGTGCAGGATGCTCAATGAAGTTCCACGGTGCGCAGCAGCACGGGTCGCGCCAGCGATTATTTCATGCGTGGCAGCAAGAATCACAAGGGGATCAAGTCACCGCGAGGGCGGCAGCGCCCCGACAGGCGCACCTACGCCAGTCAGTCCATGAAAATCAAAGAGATAGCTGACGCCAGCCGCGCCTTACGCGTATGCCGGGCAAGCCCCTAGGATCCTTAAGACTCTGGGGGGCGTCCGGCGTTCCACGCATAAGCAGCAACTAAGACAGAGGCGTGCGTAAGTAACTCGCTGAATGCGGACCTGCCGGTCAGGCCCCTCTTCAAACGATCTTCCTTCTTGGCGGCCTGCTACGGGCCTGGTTCGGCCGCTTCAGCCGACGGCGCCGATCAGGACGGGCGGCTTCGCGGACTCGCAGCGCCTGCCGGGGCTGTCTGGGTCGAGAACCTCGGGATCCAGATGATGACTCAGCGGCGCGGGCAGCCAAAGGCCGGGCGTTCGATTCGCGATACGCCCATTTCACGGGGGTGGCCCCAGGTATCCGCACGGGATCGGCACCCGCTCGATCAGCGAATTCCTCATCGATCTGAAGGAACCCGCGACGCGTTTTTGAAGCGACAATTGCAGTACCGGTCCAGGCCCGAGGGCGCGTTCTTCGAGGCCGTTTCGCCCGCCCGCCCCGTCTTCGAAGGAGGCCCGGGAGCATGGGAAGTCGCACTGCGCTATTCCTGCGCAGACTTCGACTCAGGAACCATACGGGGTGGCAAGTTCTGACGCATCAAGCCGAGGGCCAACTGGTACCACTCAGATAACGTGCGTCTGGAGTTCGTCTACGGTTGCGGCTTGCTTGACCGCTTCGACCTGAAGGGCGCCACGAAGTTCTTCCAGCCACGCCTGCAGCTCAACTCCAGTTTGCCGCCCTCACTCTGGTCCGGCGCGCCGCGCGCAGGCAGCAATCAGGTATCATCGCACCGCATGCAAGCACCCGGCATGATCGAGTCCCGCAATAACTCGCACCGAAAGAATTAGGGACTCGTGGCCACAATCCTCGTGCGCCGGAGCGGTGGCAGAACAGAGGGAAGGGGCGAGGGCTGGCGTGCATGCCTGGCCCGGACAGGCTAACGGGGACAGCTGCCTGTGGATCAGCCGCCGGGGCCGTCACACGCAACAGGGACTGGAGAGGATCTGATCGCCGCATCGGGAAGCACCGGACCGGCTTGGCGAGGCGCACTGCACCGCGCCGCCGCACAGCTGGTCGAGAATGGCGGCCGCTATTCGCGACCGTTCGAGTCCCTGATACTCATCCTGATCGTGCTCAGCGTGGCCTCCGTCGGCCTCGAGGCCACCGCGGGCCTGCCAGCCTGGGCCACCGGCGCGTTGCGGTGGGGCGAAATTGCGGTGGTGGCCGTGTTCTCGGTGGAGTACCTGCTGCGCATCATCGCGGCTCCGGACAAACTGAAGTTTCTCCTCAGCTTCGAGGGAATCGTCGACTTCCTGTCGATCGCGCCGTTCTACCTGGCCGGGATCGACGCTCGCTGGCTGCGTCTGGTGCGGATGCTCCGGCTGTTGCGGGTGCTGAAGCTGCGCACGTATCAGTTGGAGAGCACGGTCGCCGAGCGCACTCTTGAGATATCGCAGAAAAACGCTCTGCTAGAGCAGACGCAAGGTCAGTTGAATGCTGAACTCGAGGTCGGGCGCGCGCTGCAGGTTGCCATCCTTCCATCTGCTTTCCCGGCGAGGTCGGGTTTCGATGGAGCCGCAAGGATGATCCCAGCCACGACCATGGGCGGGGACTTCTATGATTTCATCCAGTTGC
Source organism: Pseudomonadota bacterium (assembly GCA_018240525.1). Lineage (GTDB taxonomy): Bacteria > Pseudomonadota > Gammaproteobacteria > Steroidobacterales > Steroidobacteraceae > 13-2-20CM-66-19. The sequence goes on along the minus strand of JAFEFN010000007.1, from coordinate 3,595 downwards.
CCGGCGGCCAGATCGGACTGGTAATGGCGGACGTCTCGGGCAAGGGAGTGCCCGCGGCATTCTTCATGGCAGTGGCGCGCACCACCCTGCGCGATCTTGCACCGGCTCATGCCACTCCTGGTGAGTGTCTCGCGGCCGTTAACGATGTATTGTGCGCAGAGAATCCCCTGGACCTGTTCGTTACGGTGTTCTACTGCATGCTCGACCCCGAGAGTGGAGTTCTGCGTTACGCCAACGGCGGCCACAACCCACCCTACTTACGGCGCGCGGACGCATCGGTGGAAGCTCTGCGCGGCGCCGGAGGACTCGTCCTCGGGGCCATGCCGGGGGTGGACTTTCCGGATCACACCGCACAGCTGCAGGCCGGTTACCGGCTGATCCTCTACACAGATGGGGTGACCGAAGCGTTCAACGACGCTGACGAGCCCTACGGCGAGGAGCGCCTCATCGCGGAGGTTCGCGAGCACGGTGGGGGTGCGCCAGCGGCCCTGATCGAACACATCTGTCAGGGTGTGGCGGCCTTTGCCTCAGGGGCACCACAATCCGACGACATCACGCTTTTGGTCGTCAGCCGCGAGGCCATCGAGAAAGCCGGCATCCAGTGATCGTCCAACTTGAATCGCTCGGAACCACGACGGTGGTGCTGCCCGAGGGCCGTCTCGATTTCGGTGCCGCGGCCGCCTTTGAGAAGCAGCTGACTGAAGCGCTTGCCGGGAGGGGCGGCGTCGCACCGCGGACGGTCATCCTGGACGGCAGCGGGCTCGAGTACGTCTCGAGCGCGGGACTGCGGGCAATCCTGCTCGCAGCGCGCGGTGCACAGCGCAGCGGCGTTGCCTTCTCGCTCTGCGCGCTCAAGCCTGCGGTGCGCGAAGTCTTCGACCTCAGCGGCTTCAGCCGCATTATCGCCGTGCATCCGGACCGCGCCGCGGCGCTGGCCGCGGCGCCGCCAAGTGGCCCGTGAACGCGCACCGCACGGTCGTCCCGGGGGACGCCGCCCATCTGGATGTCCTGACCCGGTTCCTGCAGGAGTTCTGGTCAGCTGCGCAGCTGCCCTCGGCGCATGCACTGTACTTTGAGCTCGCGCTCGAAGAGGTCTTCATGAACATCGTCATGCACGGCTCGTACCCGGACCTGATCGCGCGCGTCGAGCTCTCGCTGCTCCTCGCAGACGGCGGGCTTACGATGACCGTCGAGGATGATGGCCCGCCGTTCAACCCTCTCAGCCTACCGACCCCCGACCTCGACGCCGGCCTTGCCGAGCGACGGATCGGCGGCCTCGGGGTCTATTTCGTGCGCCGCATGATGGATGCGGTCAGCTACGACCGTGTCGGCGCTCAAAACCGCCTCACCATGAGCAAGTCCCTCGCCGGCTGAGGCCTCCCGCGCGCGCGGACCTGTTAGGTGAGACATAAAGTCGCGCCGTGCGGGCCGTGCAAGGTGCTGCAAATTCGCGTACCTTTGTCATACAAAGGGGGTTCGAGCCGCGGACGAACCGGCCGTCGGCTGCTGGAGCGGCAGTGACCCAGCCCGACTGCACACACAATAAGAAGAATAACCGCATGTTCGACATCCAGCTGAGCCCCTCGGGCGAGGTCGTCATGACCGGGAGGCTCGACGCGACGCAATGCGAGGCAGCGCTGCAATTTCTCGGCCGGGTCGACCGGCCCCGAGTCATCGACCTCGGCCGGCTGGAATACGTCGCCAGCTCAGGGTTGCGGGTTTTTCTGCTGACGCAGAAGCGGCTAAAAGGCGCAGGCACCGCGCTGCGCCTGATCAACGTGCGTCCACAGATTCACGACATCTTCCGCTATGCGGGCTTCGACCAGATCATCGAAATCAGTGCTGCGCCGGGCTAGCGAGGGGCAGGCACCCCTAAGCCGCTCCAACCTTTTGTGCTCCGAACTGTATTTGTGAAAGAGGAGGCTGATTCGGCGCTCGTGCAACGCTGCCAAGGGGGAGACCGCCATGCTTTTGAGGGCCTGGTGGTGCGCTATCAGAAGCCCGTTTTTAACGTGGCGCTGCGCATGCTCCATAACCCTCAGGACGCGCTGGACATCGCCCAGACCACCTTTCTCAAGGCCTTTGAGCACCTGACGGACTATGACCCGAGCTTCAAGTTCTACAGCTGGATTTACCGCATCGCGGTCAACGAATCCCTCAATGCCTTGGGTGCTCGCCGGACGTTCGTGGGGATCGACGGCGAGGAGCCGGACGAAGCTCCCGGCCCGGAGCGCCAGGCGGAGGGTGACCAGGGTCGGCGCGAGATCGAGGCGGCGCTCATGGGCATCAGCCCTGAACTTCGCAGCGTCATCGTCCTTCGGCACTTCATGGACCTGAGCTACCAGGACATGAGCGACATTTTGGAAGTTCCGGAAAAGACTGTGAAATCAAGACTCTACAGCGCGCGCCAGTTGCTCCGCGATCGCCTGCTCAGGCGCGGAGCCCTCTGATGGCGGATCAGGACTACATCCCGCTCATTCAGGCCGAGCTCGATGGCCAGCTCGACGCAGGCCAGCGCGCTGAACTCGCGCGCGGGCTGCTCGCCGACCCGGAGGTCCGGGCCGCGCGCGAGGAGTTCCGGCGGGTGCAGGCGCTGCTCGAGTCGGTGGCGGACGTGGAGCCCCCGGCGGATCTGCACGCGCGCGTACTGCAGGCCCTGCCCTCCGCCATGGGTCCGGTCCACAGGTCCCGATGGCCGGCTCAGCGCTGGCGCTACGCGGCGCTCATCGCCGTGGCGGTGGGCGCGGGCACCCTCGTGTACGAGACCGTCTCCCCGGGAACTGGCAGCAACGAGACATTCGGCACCATGGCCGCATGGCGGACTTCGCCGGCGCCGGATGCTGTCGTCCTCGATTCCGGCCCGGTCACTGGCCGGCTGAGCCTTTACCGCGACGGTAAATGGCTCGTGCTGGCCTACGACCTCGCGGCACAGGGCACGGTGGACATGGTCATAGCCAGCGAAGGCGACACCGTACGAAAAGCTGGACTCGATCTTGGATCGGACCGGAGGGGGACGGTCGCACTGCCCGAATACTGGTCAGGCGGCCGCCGCACGGTGGATGTGACCTTCGTGATGGCGGGACGCGAGGTCGGGCGCACGACGCTTACGGCGTCCGAAGACCGCTGAGGAAGGGTTTTTCGATCGCAGACCAACTTTTTTTCTGACGCACGGTAGTTATAGACAGAACACGCATCCTTGATTCGACCAACTAAAGGGGAGACTTCGATGTCCAGTAAGACAGTGTGGGTCGCCGGTGGGCTTGTCCTGGCGGTTTCCGCGGTTGCATACCTGAGTTACCACGACTATCCGTCGACCAAGGACGCGTCCGGCACCATCGTGGCCGCGAAGCGGGCTTACGTGGACGGGACGAACGCTGGTGGTGGCGGCACCACCACGACCGACCAGTCCGGCAATACGGATTCCTCGGGCAGCGCCGATAGAGCAGGCACCGATCGCAGCGGGGCGGACGGCGCTGGCGACAAGGCCGGCGACCGCGCCGGCGACAAGGCCGGTGACCGCGCCGGCGACAAGGCCGGTGACCGCGCTGGCGACAAGGCCGGTGACCGCGCTGGCGACAAGGCCGGTGACCGCGCT
>JAFEFN010000006.1 GCA_018240525.1 Pseudomonadota bacterium | reverse complement strand
TGGTCGGAACGCCGAGATTTGAACTCGGGACCCCTTGCACCCCATGCAAGTGCGCTACCAGACTGCGCCACGTTCCGATGTGATTGTTCTTAGTGACTACTTAGACGCACGGATGGGGTCCATCCGGGCGCGCGCCTATCATACGCCGATTTCAGCAGCAGCGGCGGCTTCAGCGCCGCAGCATTCTCATCAGTTCCTCAAGCTCGCCGCGCACCTGCTTCACGATCTGCTGGCTCTGCGACACGTCGGTGCGCGCTTCCTCTCCACCGAGCTTGTTGCGCGCCCCGCCGATGGTAAATCCCTGGTCATAGAGGAGGCTGCGGATCTGGCGAATGACGATGACATCCTGCCGCTGATAATACCGACGGTTGCCGCGTCGCTTGACCGGCTTCAGCTGCGGAAATTCCTGCTCCCAGTAACGCAGCACGTGCGGCTTGACCCCGCACAGCTCACTTACCTCGCCGATCGTGAAATAGCGCTTGCCGGGAATCGCCGGCAACTGAGCGTTATTCTTTGGCTCCAACATAGGCTTCGACTCGTGCCTTTAGTTTTTGTCCTGGACGGAAGGTCACCACGCGCCGCGCGCTGATCGGGATCTCTTCACCGGTCTTCGGGTTACGCCCCGGCCGCTGGTTCTTGTCGCGCAGGTCGAAGTTCCCAAATCCCGAGAGCTTCACCTGTTCTCCTGCCGACAGCGCCGCGCGCACCTCCTCGAAGAACAGGTCCACCAGTTCGCGCGCCTCGCGCTTGTTGAGCCCGAGTTGGTTGAACAACGCTTCCGCCATCTCCGCTTTAGTCAGGGCCATTTCTTTATTCTCGAATTGTGGCGTTCAAATTCTCGCGCAAATCGGCCACCACGGAGCTCATGAGTCGCTCCACATCTTCGGCGGTAAGATTGCGAGAAATATCCTGAAAAATCAAGCCGAAAGCTATGCTTTTTCGACCTTCTTCGAGGCCCGGGCCCCGATAGACGTCGAAAACGCGGAAGTCACGCAGCAGGCTGGATGAAGCCAAGATTACACGCTCGGCCAAGCTACTTAAAGCGACCGACTCGTCCACGACGACCGCAAGATCGCGCCGCACCTGCGGGAACCGCGAAATTTCCTGGTAGGAGATTCGTCGCACGCCCAATCCCGCGACATCGAGCTCGAAGAGCACGGGCGCATATGTAAAATCCATGGATCGGACCAGTGCGGGGTGCAATTCGCCGATCCAACCGACCGGTACGCCGCGTCGCAGCACGCGGGCGCAACGGCCCGGATGCAGGGCGGGGATGGACCCGGTCTCGAACGAAAAGGACGCCGCGTCACCGGTGGCCGCGAGCAGTGCCGAGAGGTCCGCTTTGACGTCGTAAAAGTCGACCGGGTGGCGTTCGGCCTTGCTGATGCCCCATTGCTCGGGCAGCCGCGCACCGTAGGCGACACCGGCCAGGGAATCGACTTCGCGTGTCGCGCTGCCCTCGACCGCAAAGCGGGTGCCGTGTTCGAACAGGCGAATGCGGCCCTGCTGGCGATGTTGGTTCTCCAGCACCGCGCGCAGCAGGCCGGGCCACAGCGACACGCGCATCACCGCCAGATCACTCGCGATCGGATTGCTGAGCGGCAACGCCGGAGTCTGCGGGAACAGCTTGCCCTGCACTGCCGGATCGACGAAGGCCAGCGTGATGGCCTCCTGGTAGCCGCGTGCGGCCAATGCCTCCAGCAGCGCGCTCTCGGCGGGATGCGCTTCGGGCAGCGGGTGGAAGATCTGAGGCAGCACGGCATCGGCCTCGGGAATCGCGTCGAAGCCGATAAGGCGCGCCACTTCCTCGATCAGGTCTGCCTCGATGGCGATGTCGAATCGATGCGGCGGCGGCACGACGCGCCAGCCAGCGCTTTCCGGCGTCACTCTCATTCCCAGGCCTTCGAGCACGGCGCTCACCCGGGCCGCCTCCGGCTGCGTGCCAAGCAAACGCGCGATCCGGCTCGAACGCACACTCACCGCCGTTCGCTGGGGCACGTGGGCCTCGGCTGCGTACACATCGAGCGGACCTGCCGCTCCCCCCGCAAACCCTTGCAACAATGCGATCCCCCGCTCGATGGCCCTGCCCTGCTGCGTCGGGTCGACGCCGCGCTCGAAGCGCTGCTGCGCGTCCGTCACGAGGCCCAAGCGACGGCCGCGGCCGAGGATGGCTCCGGGGCTAAAGAAGGCCGCCTCGAAGTAGACGTCGCGGGTGCCCTCGCTCACGGCCGTGCGCGCGCCTCCCATGATCCCGCCCAAGCCGACCGGACCGGCCTCGTCGGCGATCACCAGCATGTCGTCGTCGGTGCGGACTTCCCTGCCGTCCAGCAGCGCGAAGCGTTCACCAGCCCGTGCCCAGCGCGCGCTGAGTGAACCCTCAAGCTTGGCCAGATCGTAGGCATGCATCGGCTGGCCGGTCTCGAGCATGACGTAATTGGTGATGTCGACGACGGGGCTGATGGAACGCAGGCCCGAGCGGCGCAGGCGCTCGCGCAGCCACACCGGGGTCTCCGCGCGATTGTCGACCCCGCGTACGATGCAGCCGGCGAATCGCGGACACCCCTCGGGGGCCTCCAGCCTCACCTTCAGTCGATCCGGGTGCGCCGGAGTGATCGCGGGGATCGCGGGGCCACTGATGCGCGTACCGGAGAGTGCGGCGACCTCCCGCGCGATGCCCAGCACCGACATCGCGTCACCTCGGTTGGGCGTAACGTTCAGATCCAGCACCGGGTCATCCAAGACGAGGTATTCGCGCAGTGACGCGCCGAGCGGTGCATCGGCTGGCAGTTCAATGATGCCCTCGGAGTTCTCCGACAGCCCCAGTTCCTTGCCCGAGGCCAGCATGCCCTGGGATTCCACGCCGCGCAGCTTTGCAGCCTTGATGTGCAGGCCACCGGGCAGGTGCGCGCCCACCATCGCAAGCGCGCTGGTCAGCCCGGCGCGCGCATTGCTCGCGCCGCACACGATGGTGAACGGGTCGCCACTGCCGATGGAGACCTTGCACACCCGCAGCTTGTCGGCCTGCGGATGTGGCTCGGCCGTCAGTATCTGCGCGACGACGACCTTGCTGAACTCCGGGGCAGCAGGCGCCAGGGATTCGAGTTCGAACCCCGCCATGGTGAGCCGTGCCCCCAGCTCGGGCGCCGGCCACGGCACCTTCACCCACTCGTTGAGCCAGGCGTAGGGGACCTTCATGCGGACAGCGTCCTGAATTGCCTTAAGAACCGCAGGTCGTTCTCGAAGAACAGCCGCAGGTCGTTCACCCCGTAGCGCAGCATCGCGAGGCGGTCGATGCCGGCGCCGAAGGCGTAGCCCGTGAACTTCTCGGCATCGACGCCGCTGGCGGTGAGCACGTTCGGGTGCACCATGCCGCAGCCGGAGATCTCCAGCCAGCCGGTGTGCTTGCACGTGCGGCAGCCCTTGCCGGCGCAGAACACGCACGACATGTCCACCTCGGCAGACGGCTCGGTGAAGGGAAAGTAGGAGGGACGCAGGCGGATCGCGACGTCTTCCTCGAAGAATGCGCGCAGGAATCCGTGGAGCGCGGCCTTCATGTTGGCGAAGCTGATGTTCTCGCCCACCACCAGTCCTTCGAGCTGGTGGAACATCGGCGAATGCGTCATGTCCGAGTCGACGCGGTACACGCGCCCCGGGGCAATGATCGCCAGCGGTGCCCCGCGCTCGAGGAGCGCACGGATCTGCACCGGCGAGGTGTGCGTACGCAGCAGACGCCCATCGGCGAAGTAAAAGGTGTCGTGCATCGCCCGCGCCGGGTGGTTGGCGGGGATGTTGAGCGCCTCGAAGTTGTGGAAATCGTCCTCGACCTCAGGGCCGGAGGCGACCTCGAAGCCGGCGCGGCGGAAGATGGTCTCGATGCGCAGCCGCGCCTTGGTCACTGGGTGAAGGCCACCGGCCTCCTCCCCGCGCCCCGGTAGCGTGACGTCGATGCGGCCGGCGGCGAGCTGCGCCTCGATGGCCGCCGCCGCCAGCACGCTGCGGCGCGCCTCCAGGGCCGCGTGCACCTGCTGCTTCGCCTCGTTGATGCGCGCACCCGCAGCCGGGCGCTCGGCAGCCGTCAGGCTGCCGAGCGCTTTCAGCTGCTCAGTAAGGGCGCCCTTCTTGCCCAGCCAGCGGACACGGACGTCCTCGAGCGCGCCGAGGTCGCCGCACGCGGCCACTTCAGCCAGCGCTTGGCCGGTGAGGGAGGCTAGGTCAGCCAAGACCCGCCCCGATCAGGCAATACCGAGGGCGGTCTTTGCCTGCTGGGCGAGCGCACCAAAGGCGGCCACATCGTGCACGGCGATGTCGGCCAGCACCTTGCGGTCGACCTCGATGCCGGCCTTCATGAGGCCGTTGATGATGCGGCTGTAGCTCAGCCCGTACAGCCGTGCGGCGGCATTGATGCGGGTGATCCACAGGGCGCGGAACTCGCGCTTGTTCTGACGGCGATCACGGTAGGCATACTGCCCGGCCTTGATCACGGCCTGCTTGGCCGCGCGATAGGTCTTGCGCCGGGCGTTGTAGTAGCCCTTGGCCTTGGTGAGGACTTTCTTGTGACGGCGGCCCGCCGTCACGCCACGCTTAACTCGTGCCATGGTGGTGGTGCTCCGTTACTTGAGGTTGGGAAGAAGCTGGTCGAGACGACCGACGTCGGTCTTGTGCACGAGGCTCGAGCCGCCCGAGCGCGCGTGACGTTTGACCTTGCGGGCCTTGTGACCGAGATTGTGGCGACGATTGGCTGCGTAGCCCTTGTAGCCTTTCGCTGTCTTGCGAAAACGCTTGGCCGCAGCCCGGTTGGTTTTCAACTTGGGCATCGAATCAACTCCTGGTTTTGATAGCCCCGTTCACAGGAGCCGTTCCGTTGCCGGTGACTCCGCTTGCGGGCGAACGCTCCTGCGCGCGGCCTTATGGCCGTGCCGCCGGAGCGCTACTTCTTTTTCGGTGCAAAGACCATGACCATCTGCTTTCCCTCCATGAGCGGGTTCTGCTCGACCACCGCGTGTGCGGCCAGATCGGCGGAGACCCGGTCAAGGAGCTTTCGCCCGATGTCCTGGTGCACCATTTCACGGCCGCGGAACCTCAGGGTTACCTTGGCCTTATCACCCTCGGCCAGGAAGCGGATCAGATTACGCAGCTTGATCTGGTAATCGCCCTCTCCCGTGCCGGGACGAAACTTCACTTCCTTGACCTGAATCTGCTTTTGCTTGCGCTTGGCGGAGTGGGCCTTCTTGTTCGCCTCGAACAGGAACTTGCCGTAGTCCATGATGCGCACGACCGGTGGTTCGGCGGTCGGCGATACTTCAACCAGGTCCAGTTCCGCTGCCAACGCCATCTGCAGGGCGTCATAGCGAGACATCACTCCAGCCTGTGACCCATCGGCCGCGATCACGCGGAGCTGCGGCGCATTGATGTCTTCGTTGCGCCTAACCCGCTTTGTTGCACTAGCGATTCGTCATCCCTCCAATACCTGGCGTCCGCGGCTCTTGAGCTCGATGCGGAGGCGTTCGGCGAACGTCTCCGGGGACATCGTGCCCAGGTCCTTGCCGCTACGTGTACGCACTGCAAGTAGATGTGCGGCCACTTCCTTGTCGCCCGCAACCAAAAGATACGGAACACGCTTGAGCGTGTGCTCGCGGATTTTAAAGCCGACCTTCTCGTTGCGCAAGTCGTGCTCGACCCGAAATCCCTGATTTTTCAGGGATTCCGTGATCTTTGTTACGTACTCGTCCTGGCGGTCGGTGATCCCCATGACCACCGCCTGGACCGGCGACAGCCATGCCGGGAGCCTGCCGGCATGGTGTTCCAGCAGGATGGCTAAAAACCGCTCCAGAGAGCCGAACATCGCGCGGTGCAGCATGACGGGCGTGCGTTTGGCGCTGTGTTCGTCGATGAAGTAGGCCCCGAGGCGCTCGGGCATCGTGAAGTCGACCTGGAGCGTACCGCACTGCCAGTCGCGCCCGATGGCGTCGCGGAGGACGAACTCGAGCTTGGGGCCGTAGAAGGCCCCCTCCCCCTTGTTCAGGGTGAATTCGATCCCGGCGGCCCGGGAGGCGGCCATCAGGGCGGCCTCGGCCTTGTCCCAGACCTGGTCCGACCCGACCCGCTTGGGCGGTCGGTCGGCGAACTTGATGCGCACGTCCTCGAACCCGAAGTCCCGGTAGATATCGAGGATGAGCCGGGTGATCGCCCCGCACTCATCGCTGATCTGGTCCTCGGTAATGAAGCAGTGCCCGTCGTCCTGGGTGAAGGCGCGCACACGCATAAGGCCGTGCAGGGCCCCGGAGGGCTCGTAACGGTGCACCTTGCCGAACTCGGACAGGCGGATCGGCAGCTCGCGGTAGCTGCGCAGGCCGTGCTTGAAGATCTGCACGTGCCCAGGGCAGTTCATCGGCTTGATCGCGTAGGTGCGCTCATCCGGGGTCTTGGTGAGGTACATGTTCTCGCCGAACTTCTCCAGGTGCCCCGACTGGGCCCAGAGCGCCGAATCCATCAGTTCCGGCGCACTGACCTCCTCGTAGCCGGCCGCTCCCTGGCGCTCGCGCATGTAGGCGATCAGACTCTGGAAGACCGTCCAGCCCTTGGGGTGCCAGAAGACCGCGCCCGGGGCCTCTTCCTGCAGGTGGAAGAGGTCGAGTTCCTTGCCGATGCGGCGGTGATCGCGCTTCTCGGCTTCCTCGATGCGGTGCAGGTACTCGTCCAGCTGCTTCTTGTCCGGCCAGGCCGTGCCGTAAATGCGCTGCAGCATCTCGTTGCGCGAATCCCCGCGCCAGTACGCACCGGCCAGCTTCGTGAGCTTGAACGCCTTGAGCTTGCCGGTGGACGGCACGTGCGGGCCCCGGCACAGGTCAACCCAGTCCCCCTGCCCGTAGAGGCTGATCTCCTCCTTGTCCGGGATGCTGGCGATGATCTCGGCCTTGTAGACCTCGCCCTGGTTCCTGAAGAACTCGACCGCGGCAGCGCGCGGCATCACCCGGCGCGTGACCTTCTCGTCGGCCTTCGCCAGCTCGGCCATGCGCCTCTCGATGGCCGCCAGGTCCTCGGGCGTGAAGGGACGCTTGTAGGCAAAGTCGTAGTAGAAGCCATCGTCGATGACCGGGCCTATGGTCACCTGTGCCTCCGGGAACAGCTGCTTCACGGCCTGCGCCAGAAGGTGCGCGGTGGAGTGCCGGATGACCTCGAGCCCCTCCGGATCCCGGTCGGTGACGATGGCCAGGTTCGCGTCCCGGTCGATCACATAGGAGGTGTCGACCAGCTTGCCATCGACGCGGCCGGCCAGAGCGGCCTTGCGCAGCCCCGCGCCAATCCCGGCCGCGACCTCGTCCACCGTGACCGGGTGATCGAAGCTGCGCTGGCTGCCATCGGGCAGGGTGACAACGGGCATAGTCGACTTCTCACAAGTGGCGCGAGGTCCCCGGGCGGCGCCGAAAAAAAGAGGGCGCCGGCGGCGTCAAGCCGCGGGCGCCCTCTTCCTGCATCTGGTAGGCGCGAGTGGGATCGAACCACCGACCACCACCATGTCAAGGTGATGCTCTACCACTGAGCTACGCGCCTGACTCGACGCTTCGCGCGACGAGGGGGCGCGAACGATACAAGACCCGACCGGCCCACGCAAGCTAATCCGTGACATTCCAAGTACTTACGCCCGGGTGATCGGTGCCGGGAACCCCAGTTCAAGCTGCTTGAGCCGCTCGATCTCGTCGCGAAGGCCGGCTGCCTGCTCAAACTCGAGGTTCCGCGCCCGTTTCAGCATCTCAGCCTCGAGGCGGCGGATCTCCTTTACCAGCTGCTCGGGCCGCAGGTCCGCGGGCACGGACGCCCGGCCCGGGCGCTTCTTGCCCGCCGGCTGGGGGGCCTCGCTGCGTGCCCCTTCCATGATGTCCACGATGGACTTCTGGATGCCTCGGGGCGTGATGCCGTGCTCGGCGTTGTAGGCCAGCTGCTTGGCACGGCGTCGCGCGGTTTCATCCAGTGCTCGCTGCATGGAACCCGTCACGGTGTCCGCGTAGAGGATGGCGCGCCCGTGGATGTTGCGCGCGGCACGGCCGATGGTCTGGATCAGCGAATTGTCCGAGCGCAGGAAACCCTCCTTGTCGGCATCGAGGATGGCCACGAGCGCCACCTCGGGCATGTCCAGGCCCTCGCGCAGCAGGTTGATGCCGACCAGCACGTCGAATTTGCCGAGGCGCAGGTCGCGGATGATCTCGGTGCGCTCCACCGTCTCGATGTCCGCGTGCAGGTAGCGCACGCGCACCCCATGCTCGTTTAGGTAGTCGGTCAGGTCCTCGGCCATGCGCTTGGTAAGGGTCGTGATGAGCACGCGCTCATCGTTCGCGACGCATTTTTTGATCTCGGACAGCACGTCGTCTACCTGGCTGGCCACCGGGCGCACCTCGACCTCCGGGTCAACCAGCCCGGTCGGGCGCACCAGTTGCTCGGCCACCTGGGCGCTATGGGCTGCCTCGTACTTCCCCGGCGTGGCCGAGACGAAGATCATCTGCGGCGCCAGGCTCTCCCACTCCTCGAATTTCAGCGGCCGGTTGTCCAGCGCGGAAGGCAGCCGGAAGCCGTACTCCACCAGCACTTCCTTGCGCGAGCGGTCGCCCTTGTACATGGCGCCCAGCTGCGGCAGCGTCTGGTGGCTCTCATCCACGATCAGCAAGGCATTGCGCGGCAGGTAGTCGAACAGGCACGGCGGCGGCTCCCCGGGCTCGCGTCCCGACAGGTAGCGCGAATAGTTCTCGATGCCCGCGCAATAGCCGACCTCCTTGATCATCTCCATGTCGAAGCGGGTGCGCTGCTCCAGGCGCTGCGCCTCGACCAGCTTGCCGGCGGCGCGCAATTCCTGCAGCCGCACGCGCAGGTCCTCGCGAATCTGGTCGACCGCACCGATGAGCCGGTCGCGCGGGGTCACGTAGTGCGTGCCCGGATAGACCGTGTAGCGCGGTACCTTGCGATCGACCGCCCCCGTGAGCGGATCGAACAGGGTGATCGACTCGATGGTCTCGTCGAAGAGCTCGACCCTGACCGCCTCACGCGCGGACTCGGCCGGGAAGATGTCGATGACGTCCCCGCGCACCCGGTAGGTGCCGGCGGTCAGATCCAGTTCGTTGCGCGTGTACTGCATGTCGGCGAGACGGCGCAGCAGCGCGCGCTGGTCGATGTGGTCGCCGCGCCGCAGGTGCAGCACCATCGACAGGTACGCCTGCGGATCTCCCAGGCCATAGATCGAGGAAACGGTGGCGACGATGATCGAGTCCGGTCGCTCCAGCAGCGCCTTGGTCGCCGACAGGCGCATCTGCTCGATGTGCTCGTTCACCGAGGAGTCCTTCTCGATGTACGTGTCCGAAGAGGGAACGTACGCCTCGGGCTGGTAGTAGTCGTAGTACGAGACGAAGTACTCCACCGCATTGTTCGGGAAGAACTCGCGGAACTCCCCGTACAGCTGCGCGGCGAGGGTCTTGTTGTGCGCGAGCACCATCGTCGGGCGCTGCACCCGCTGGATCACCGCCGCTGCTGAGTAGGTTTTTCCACTCCCCGTGACCCCGAGGAGCGTCTGGTGCGCCAGCCCCTCGTTCAGCCCCTCGACGAGCTTGTCGATGGCCTGCGGCTGGTCACCGGCCGGGGAGTAGTCGCTTTTTAGCTGGAAGGGCTGCGAATCCATGCACTCTCATCTTTTGGGGGAACTGCCGTGCGTGGCCGCGCACCGCACAATCGCTTAATATAGCGGTCCGCGAAGAACTCAAGCGACCCCGGGGAATTTCAGTGAACCTGCCCGTTTCCAGACGCGTCCAGCGCGTGAAGCCCTCCCCCACCATGGCGGTCACCGCCCGGGCCGCGCGCCTGAAGGCGCAGGGGAAGGACGTCATCGGCTTGGGCGCGGGTGAGCCGGACTTCGACACCCCGGAGCACATCTCCGAGGCAGGGCATCAGGCGATCAGGAACGGCTTCACGCGCTACACCAGCGTGGACGGCATCGATGAGCTGAAGGATGCCATTATTGCCAAGTTCCGGCGCGACAACGGGCTCGCGTACGAGCGCTCGCAGATCCTGGTGTCCTCGGGTGCCAAGCAGACGATCTACAACCTGTGCATGGCACTGCTGGACCCGGGCGACGAGGCCATCATTCCGGCGCCCTACTGGGTCTCCTACCCGGACATGGTGATGCTCGCCGACGGACTGCCGGTCATGCCGTTCGCGGGCATGTCGCAGGGCTACAAGATCACCGCGCGCCAGCTGGCGGCGGCGATCACCCCCAAGACGCGCCTGTTCCTCCTCAACAGCCCGTGCAACCCGACGGGGGCCGCGTACACGCGTGCCGAGCTGCAGGCGCTGGGTGATGTCCTGCTCGAGCACCCGCGCATCGTCATCGGCACGGACGACATGTACGAGAAGATCTTCTGGGAGCCCGAAGGCTTTACGAGCCTGGTCAGTGCCGTGCCGGCCCTGTATCCGCGCACCGTCACCATCAATGGAGTCTCCAAGGCCTACGCGATGACCGGCTGGCGCATCGGCTATTGCGGTGGCCCGAAGGAACTCATTGCCGCGATGAGCACGATCCAGAGCCAGTCCACCTCCAGTGCCTCGAGCATCTCGCAGAAGGCGGCAACGGTGGCCTTGAACGGTGACCAGAGCTGCGTCGCGAAGATGAACGAGGCCTTCAAGGCCCGGCATGACTTCGTCGTGCACGCGCTCAATTCCCTGCCCGGCGTGAGCTGCCTGCCCGGTACCGGCACCTTCTATGCGTTTGCCGACATCTCGCGCGCGATGGCGGCGCTTGGCTGCCAGAACGACGGCGAGTTCGCAGAGCTGCTCCTCAATGATGCCGGCGTCGCGGTGGTACCGGGGTCCGGCTTTGGCGCCCCGGGTCACATGCGCATCTCGTTCGCGTGCAGCATGGAAACGCTCGAGCGGGCCATGGAGCGCATCGGGCGCCTGCTCACCGAGCGCGTCGCAGCGTAGGCGCCCGCACCGCAGGCAGTGGAAAGTCCATGACATCCCCTGCCCTGCACCCCGCCGCGACCATGGAAGAAGCCGCCCCGCGCGGCCACGCCGTGGTCGGTCGCTTTCTGCTCCACGTCGCGTGCCTGATCGGGGCCGCCATTGCCTTCGTTGCCTACCAGCACCTGAAACTGCACGGGCTGAATCCCCAGGCCACGGTCGCACTCGTGGTCGCGGGCCTCCTGGCTTTCTCGCCGGTGCGGGCATTGCTGGGCGAGTTCTTCGCGCTGGAAGGCAAGGTGCTGCACATGGTGCACGGCATCGGCGGGCTCGCCCTGGTCGGCCTGGGCGCTGGCGGGGTCATCTCGGGCAATTCTCTGCTCAACCATGCCGCCATGGCGCCCTTTGCCATCATGGGCGCAGCCCAGGCCCTCATGCACCAGGATCACCCGCGCAATGCGCAGCAGGCAGCCGCGCTGCGCAATTTCGCGACCAGCCTCCCGGAGGTTGCCCAGTTCACCCAGGGGAGCTTGGCTGATCCTGCCAACGCGAAGCGCGCGGTGACGGTGCTGTCGGACCTCATCGGCAAGGCAGAGGTGCTGGGCGAGACCGAGCTGAAGGCCGATCCGAAGTTCCAGAGTGCATGGGCGCAGGCGACCACCCGCACCGGTCTGACCCTCGGACTCGATTCGATCGACAAGGCGGTAGACCGGCTTGCAAAGAATCCCGAGACTGCACCGGCAGTGCCCGAGCTGAAGCGAAGGCTCGCCCAGGCGCGACGCATTGCCGCCGCCGACCGGTAAGGGGATAGACCTTGCGTTCAGGAAAGCCGCGAGGATTTCTTGACTCCAAACAGCCCCTTACCGGAGAATCCGCGGCCTTCGATTTTCCCGCCCGTTCCCCGGTAGCTCAGCGGTAGAGCGTCGGACTGTTAATCCGTTGGTCGTTGGTTCGATTCCAACCCGGGGAGCCAAT
>JAFEFN010000005.1 GCA_018240525.1 Pseudomonadota bacterium | reverse complement strand
CCGGAACAGGCCCATGCGAACTCCCAGAACGGCAAAACCGCTCGCCCCGTGACATGCAGCTGATCATGACCGCGCTCTTACTCCCGAAATACACCTGCGCGCCCCCCTGCGCAGACCTTCCCTAGTGCTGTTCACTATCCTGGGCCCGTCGAGGTATTGCGGCCCGGCGGTGCAGCGGCACGCGCGGAACGCTGCCCAGAGAAGCCGTTGCTCAGTGTCAGCCCTCGATTGGGTCCGAGATGATCATGTCCATGGGGATGTCATGGGCTTGCGGAAATATCGTGGCAAGTCGCGAGCTGGGATAGCCCAAGCCTACGCAGAACGGGCGTCGCGGTGCGGCAGCAAGGGTGCGGTCGTAGTAGCCGCCGCCATATCCGAGCCGATAATGCCCGGAATCAAATCCTACCAGTGGAACCAGAAGTGCGTCCGGGAGTAATACCTCGCGCTTGACCGGTATCGGAATGTTCCAGACGCCACGGGTCATCGGCGCATCGGCGTGCCAATTCCAGAATTCAACGGGGGCGAACGGAGTTACCACGACTGGCAGCGCGATTCGCCCGCCGCGGCGAAGGTGAGCAAGGGCCAGGTCGCGCACGTCGATTTCCCCGCGCACTGGCCAATAGATCCCGAGCGTCGTGTACGCATTCAGGTCGACACGCCTGGCCAGCGCAGCCTTGATCTGTTCACCCTCCCTGGAACGCTCAGGTGACGGGCGCGCGAGCCGCGCGCTGATAAGGTACCGGCGCATCTGCACGCGCCACTGGCGCACGTGCTGCCATGTGGTGTCCACCGGGTCCGGGGGCCGGATACTGGGGCTGGATTCAGGCACGACGTCAGATATGGGCGCTTTTTCCGGTCACACGCCGGAACCGCATCGGGTCGAAGTTGTCGAACAAGGGCTCGCGCGAGCAACGCAGCTCTCGTAGCGGCGCTGAATCAACCGTTGGGCCATCACGAGCGCGGATATTTTAAACCGTTCACCAGGTCACAGGTTGCGAAACCCCCATCCAATAGCATGGAAATCCCCGGTAGGAGTTAAAAATTGGCCCTTTCCGACCTCAGCTCAACGCTGCACACAGACCAGCTGAAGAGAGAAATTCGCGGGTTATGGTGGCCCCTGCGCATTGCGAGGGCCATACGTCGGGAATTGGCTGCAGGAGGCATTTACGGCATCCAGTGGGGGGACCCGGAAGTGTGGACCCCGCTGAGGTTCATCCGCGACCGATACGTGCTCCCCTTCATAAAGCCGGAGCACACCGCGCTGGATATCGGCTGTGGCGGCGGTCGCTGGACCCGGCAGCTCCTGGGGTTCAACAGGGTGTATGCGGTCGATTACTACGAGGATTTGTTGGTCGAGTTCCGTAGGTCATTCCGCCGCTACAAGCATGTCACCGCGATAAGAAACAATGGGACGGACTTTCCCGGAGTTCCGGCGCAGTCGGTCGACTACATACTCTCCTTCGGTTGCTTCGGCCACATCAATCAGGGCCTGATCAGCAGCTATCTGGCCAATATCAGGCCAATCCTGAAGCCCGGCGGAAACGCCGTAATTCACTATTCCGACAAGAATAAGATAATGGCACAGGGCTCGGGTTTCTCGGACAACACACCCGAAGAAATGCGCGCACTCGTGCGGCGACACGGATTCAGAATCATCGATGAAGACACGACCACGATGTGGAACGGCGCGATCGTGCATTTCACCATCTAGTCGGCCGCGCACCTCACGGGTGGTTGACTGAATAAACCGGCACCTGCACGCCTATCGAGCATGGTCATAGGCTGATCCACATCCATTCCTGGCTGTACGGGACACGGGACATACCCAGCGCAGGGCCGCTCGGCTCGACTACGAAGAGGTCCGAGAAGTTCGAGCCCACGCCGTTTTGCGGGTCGAATAGACCGGGTTCCACGGAGAAGCTCATGCCGGTATCGAGGACGGTGTGATCGCCCAGGGCCAGATACGGCGATTGGTGACCCTCCATGCCCTCGCCGTGAGCAGGTCGGTGGTAGATCCATTTCTCGACACCCTGTGCCACCTGGTATTCGTGAATCGGAAACGCCACGTCGGCGCACTGCGTGCCTCTGCGTGAAAGGTCCTTTTGCATCAGGCAGCAGTCACGGTTTACGGTCCACAGCTTTTCCATATGAGGTGTGCGCGGCGCGATCATGAACGGCCGGTACAACTCCCCGCCGCAGCCACCGATCTGCACCATCCCTTCCACCTGCAACGCCTGCCCCCTGGAAACCTTGTTGTAGAGGAACTGATTCGGATGGGGATAGCCAGTGATCTTGCCAGCCCTGCAGGACACATCGATCGTGATACCGACCGCAGTGTGGGGTGTCCCGTCGTGCTTGATGTCCGCCATGACCATGTCCACACCGAACTTCGTGGTCGCCGCGCCGATTTCGTAGTCGGTAAGGTCGGTTCCCTTCGCAAGCAGCAGATCGCGCGCGAACGCGTGCATGCGGTCGAAGTACGCATAGGCGCGCCGTGAGAGCGAGAGCTCCTCGGGCGTCTTGCGCATCCGCAGGTACATGCACTGGTCAGCTGCCGAATCCATCGGCTTGCCCAATTCATCCACGGCATGCTTCTGCAGCGAAGGGGTGAACTCTGTGTCGGCAGCGAGCTTCTTGTCGGCGAACCCGCGTCGCTTCAAACCCAGAAACGCCCATCGCCAAAGATCCTGCTCCGGTCCCTTGAGGACCTTGCCTTCGTTGGGCATGGCACCTGCGACGTTCGGGTAATCGAAGTACATGTCACCATCTTCGTACCACCAGCTGTGCACGAGGTCCCGGTCGAGGGCCGGGAAGAACCAGATCGGGTGCTCGCCCTTGGTCGGTATGAAGGCATAGAAGGGCCGCTCCGTATGGGTGTGGAACAATCCGGTGAAGTAGATGATGTTCCACTGATCAGTCAGGAAGATGCCATCGTAACCGCCCTGTTCCAGGCGGCCTTGCAGGTTGCGAAAGCGCTCCTTGTGCCAGGTCAGCGGCAGCCGGTCGAAGGTAGCCGCTGAGAGTCGGTCCGGCGGCATGAACAGCCTGGAGGAATCGCTTCCGGTGGCGGCGCAGGCTGGCTCGCACTTCAATGCGATACCAGCGCTGGCCATGATCATTCCGGCGGCACCCGCCTTCGCGAAATCGCGTCGATTCATGGCCATGCCCTTCAAGCCGCCGTGCGTTGCTGCGTTGCCGGATCGTATCCGGCGTGACGGGTCTACGCCAAGAGTCATCGAGGCGGAGCCGCTCCGCCGCGCAGCCGAGCGCCACCGGCAGGTGAGCACGGCAATCTGCGGCTTCACCATCGGTGAATTGGCTAGAATTTCGGGTGGGCTCCCGCCAAACGGGGCGCCCATGGGTCGATAGTACAGGCGTCGCATTGACCCGGAAGGTCGTACTTATGAGTTTCCAGCGCACCACCATCCTGCTGCTTGCGTGGCTCATCGGGCAGCCCGCAGCTGCAGCAGAAGTGGCTGATCTGATGATCCGTCACGCAACGGTGATTGACGTCGGGCGAGCGCAGCTGTCCAGGGACCAGGGCATCGTCACGCGCGGCAACACGATCCTTGCGGTGGGCGAGGATGCCGCGATAGCGGCAAAGTGGCGCGCGGCCGGGATCGTCGATGCTCAGGGGCGGTTCGTGATCCCGGGGCTATGGGACATGCACGTGCACTTTGGGGGCGGTAAGGATCTCGTGGATGAGAATAGGGCGCTGCTGCCGCTCTACGTGGCTTATGGCATCACCACGATCCGGGATTGCTCAGGTGACCTCCCAGAGGAGGTGCTGGGGTGGCGCGGGGAGATCGCCTCCGGCGCGCTGTTGGGGCCGACGCTGTACAGCTCCGGGCCGAAGATCGAGGGCCTCAAGCCGGTCTGGAAGGGCACGCTTGAAGCCGGATCGCGAGCGGACGTGGATGCCGCCATCACGAAGCTCAAGGGCCTGAAGGTTGACTTCGTGAAGATCACGGACAGCACGCTTGAGCCACAATTGTTCCTCTATGCCGTCGCCCAGGCGCGCGCCGCGGGCTTCAAGGTTTCTGGGCACATTCCGCTGGCAATCACCGTTGAGCAGGCGTTGGATGCCGGCCTCAGCTCGATCGAGCACATCGACTACGCACTGAAGGCGGGGGCCAGGAATGAGGCGGCGATAGTGGCGGACTTTGCAGCGGGAGGAATCACGCGCGAGGAAGCTGACAGGAGGCTCGACGCCGACTTCGATAAGGCCACCGCGATGGCTGCGTATCAGGACCTGGCACGGCGGGGAGTGTCCGTCACACCGACCCTCAATGGCGAGCGCATCCTCGCATGGCTTGATCAGGACACTCATGCGAGTGACCCGTATCTTGCCTACATCGGCCCGAAGTTGCGCAAGACCTATGAGTGGCGGATACAGCGCGCTGCGAAGGCTGATGCTGACGGTATTGCGCGACGACATGCGCACTACGAGCAACTCGCCGCGGTGCTACCGCTTCTGCAGCAAGCCGGAGTGACGATCCTGGCGGGTACGGACGCAGGGTTCCTGAACTCCTTTAACTACCCTGGCATCGGATTGCACGACGAGCTAGCGCTTTATGTGGACAACGGCCTTGCCCCGGCCCAGGCGCTGTCCGCGGCCACCCGGTCCGGCCCTGCGTGGTTCGGAAAGCTCGATCGGTATGGCGCTATCAGCCCTGGGAAGGCGGCGGACATCGTGATCCTCGACCGCAACCCCTTGGAGGATATTCGGGCAACGCGGGAGGTACGGGCCGTTGTCCTGCGCGGCACGCTATACGACCGCCGTGCCCTTGACCAGCTGCTGGCAGACGCCCGGGCGCGCGTGGCAGCTTGGAATCGGGCCCTGGATCCATGACTCCTGGAGGCGCGCCCGCAGCGAACGTCGAGTGGCGCCTCTGTCGACCCGGCACCCTCGCAAGGAGCTCAAGTCTGCCATCGCGGCCGTGCTGCGCGCGGACCTGGCAAGCGCCGCGGGACGGTGCGCAGCAAGCCGTAAACCGCAGGAAGGTACGGGCGATCTATTTCTTTTTGCGAGCGGACCGTTGTGCCAGCGCAGCGCGGTTGCCGGCCACGGCGGCGCGGATCAGCTGTTTGAAGGCGGTGGCGTTGATGGACTCGCCCTCGCGCAGATCAATCGCCCGCCGCGCATTGCCTTCCAGGCTCGCATTGAAGAGACCCCTGGGATCCTCAAGCGCTGCGCCCCGTGCGAAGGTGAGTTTGACGACCTGCTTGTAGGACTCCCCGGTGCAAACGATGCCATCGTGCGACCACACCGGCGTGCCCATCCATTTCCACTCTTCCACGATGTCCGGGTCGGCTTCGTGAATCAGCTCGCGCACGCGCGCGAGTGTGGCGCCGCGCCAGTCGCCGAGCTCCTGGATGCGTTGCGAAATGCTCGCCGAGGCCGATGGCCCGTCCGTACGCCTGGGTTTCACCGCGTCCCGCTCTCTTAGGAAGTCGCCCCCGTGTGGAGCAATGCTACTAGACCCGCCAGCGCTGCTGTTCGGCGACGGGCAGGTCGAACGAAGACAGGAACTGGGCAAGGCGCTGCTTCGACACGGCAGGGGTTACGTCCAGGCGAACCACGTGGCGCGGCGGTAGTGACACGTTCCGCGCTCGCAACAGTGAAGCGAGTCGCCTCCAGTGCAAGCCCTGGCCGGTCTCGCCCTGCAAGCCAAGGGCCACGACGGCGTACCCATGGTGCGCATACTCGGCGACCTGGTCGCACAGGACCGCGAGGAGCAGTGCATGCGGTCCGGGTGGCGGAAGCTGGAGCACGCCATAGCCGCACTCCTCAATGACGCCCATCGCCCCACGGGCATGATCGGGCGCCTGCGCGCCTGGATTGACCAGGCCCCCGGCCGCGAGGGCAATTCGCCAACCGCGCAGATCGCCGCTCATGGGAGGGTCGTGGGGTCCACGCGGACGCGGCGCTTGAGGTCCTCGCCATCGAGAAATCCCTCGAGGTCGCGGCGCGAGCCCGGCTCGTCAAAACGTCCCATGTCCAGGGCCCAGCCGGTGGCCGGTATGGGCGGCAGGCCGCGGCGCGCCAGTTCCGCCTCGAGCTCCTCGATCCAGATGCCTCTGCCGGGGACGATGTCCCAGTCATCCTGCGGGCGATCAGGCCGGCCACCCCAGTCAGGCTTGCTGGAGGTGAATCGAACGCCCGTGGAGGGGCTGCCGTCCAGTCCGATGAGGATCAGTTCGTCACCGTTGCGCAGGTGCTGTTCGATCAAGGGCGCAATCGCCCGCGCGAGGTTACGGCAGTGGTTGCGGTAGACCGGCGTGTCGTACTGCTCGTAGACCGCCCACCAGCGGCGCGCGCCGGCAAAGGCGAGCTCCGGGCAGGGGAGCTGCAGCAGTTCGTAGCCGCGGTTGCGCAGGGCCTCGACCACGGGGCGCACCACGCCGGGATAGCGGGCGCCCTCGCAGACCTTGGCGTTCTGGTTGAGGAGGCAATTGGCAACGACAGCCACTTTGCGGGGCGGGTTTGGGCTCACCGTTCAGTCACTCCTCGCGCATTCCTGGGATCGGGCACGTGAGGGACCCTCACGGCGTCGCATGATAAACGGCCCCGGCGAACGGGGGCTTCCACTCATCGAAGACCCCGGTGATGAACAATGCCCCGGCGGTACGCGGATCGAACGCCATGTTGGTCACGTAGGGCGTCGGCACGCTCACGACGCGCACGAGCTTCGCCGCGTCGCTGACCACCAGCACCCGCCCGGAGCCGTTCTGGGCGATGTAGTAGTTGCCGTCGGGGCCAAGCTTCAGGCCGTCAGGCCCGTTGTACGCATCCTCGTGGCCCGTCATCGGGGCCAGGTCCTGCAGTCGCGCCCAGACCGTGCGCGCGCCCAGCCGACCGTCCGCATGGATCGGGAACGACAGCACCCGGCCCGCCAGCATCTCTGCGACCAGCAGGTGCTTGCGGTCGCGGCTGACGGTGAGGCCGTTGGGGTAGTGCAGGGTGTCGGCGACCGGGGTGATGGTGCCGTCTGCGCCAAGGTACAGCAGCGCGCCGCTGACCGGCGCCTTCAGGTCGTAGACGCCGGAGGCGGAGAAGTAGGTCCCGCCGCGGTCGTCCGCGGCGAAATCATTGGGCCCGATGAACGGCCGCTGCGCGGCATCGGTGCGGAGAGAGCGTACCTCGTGTCCGGAGGCGTCCAGCTCCAGCAGGTAGTTGCCGTCGTAGCAGGCCACCAGCAGGTGCTCCCCGCGCGCGATGAGACCGCTCGGGCCGCAGCCCTCCTTGCGCCACACCACGCTTGCGCGCCTGCCATCCCAGGACTTGACGGTGCTGGCAGCGTATTCCACGTAGAACAGCCGGCCGTCATGCCAGACGGGGCCTTCCGGATAGTGTGCTGTCGCATCGATGACCGTAGGGGAACTCGCCAGCGCCAGGCCACAGGCGAGGGAGCTGCCGGCGAGGGCCGCACAGAGACTCGAGGCAGCGGTTGGCGGATGCACGAGATGTCCTCACCGACAGGGCCGGTACCTGCGGCGCGCGCGTCGGTACAGGAGCGAGGGGAAAAGTATGCAGGCACCGCCCCCGGGCTGCAACGAGCCCCTGCGCGTCGTTGCCAGCTGCCGAGCCGGCGGACCCGTGCCAGAATGCTGCAACTCAACCCGCGGGCCTGCCATGGATTACATCCGCCTCGGACGGACCGGTCTCAACGTCTCGCCGCTGTGCCTCGGTACGATGTCGATGGGCAGTTCCGCCTGGAAGGGCTGGGTGCTGGACGAGGCGGACTCCGTGCCTATCCTGCGCCACGCTCTGGATTTGGGAATCAACTTCTTCGACATGGCCGACTGGTACTCGCTCGGACGCAACGAGGAGGTTGTCGGTCGCAACCTGCTGAAGATGCGTCCGCGCGAGCAGCTGGTGCTGGCGACGAAGGTCTTTTACCCGATGAGCGATGACCCGGAGGACCGCGGGTTGTCGCGCAAGCACATCGCCGCTTCGATCGATCGCTCACTGCAGAGGATGGGAACCGACTACGTCGACCTTTACGTGATCCATGCTTTCGATGAGCACACGCCGATCGAGGAGACCATGGCGGCGCTGCACGACACGGTGCGCGCGGGCAAGGTGCGCTACCTCGGCGCCTCGACCATGTATGCCTGGCAGTTCGCTCTCATGAACTGTGCGGCGGTCCGCAACGGCTGGACGCCGTTCGTGAACATGCAGTGCCAGTACAACGTGCTCTACCGCGAAGAGGAGCGGGAGATGTTCCCGTACTGCCGCAGCCAGGAGATCGCCGTGACGACCTTCAGTCCGCTGGCACGCGGCATGCTGGCGCGCGAGGGGCAGACGGCGCGCACCAGCCACGATGTCTACCAGGGCTTCTACGGCGATGACATTGACCGCGAGATTGCCGCTCGCGTGCGCTCGGTGGCCGCGCGCCGCGGGGTCAGCATGGCCGAGGTGGCGATGGCCTGGGTCGTTGGCAATCCCAATCGCAGCGTCCCGATCGTGGGGGCCTCCCGGACGGCGCAGCTGGACGTGGCGGTCGCGTCCCTGCGCTTGCAGCTGGATGCAACGGAGCGCGCCTGTCTCGAGGAGCCGTACCGGCCGCGCGACGAGATCAACGACCAGAACCCCCTGCGTCGGCCGCGTGCCTACGCCGCCGCGACCTAGGCGCTGAGCCAGCCGCTGTCCTGGTGCAGCTCGATCAGGGTGGGCCGGTCGGCGGACAGGGCAGTGCGCATCGCCTGCGCCAGCTGCGCAGCGCTGGCAGGGCGCGTCGCATGGCATCCCAGGCTTCGTGCCAGCCCGAGGAAGTCCGGGCTCTTCGGCTCGACACCGATGCGCGGGATCTGCCGCTGATCCATCTGCTCGACGATCGCCATCAGTGCATCGTTGTTCCAGACGATCACGGGGAGCGCGATGCCTGCCTCCACGGCCGTCGCCAGTTCGCTGACCGTGAACATGAACCCGCCATCGCCCGCCACCGCTATCACGGGGCGGTGCGGCGCACCGAGCTTCGCGCCGATGGCCATCGGCAGGGCCACGCCCAGGGCGCAATAGGTTCCGGAGTAGTACCAGCATCGCTCCTGCTCCATCGGCATCGCGAAGCTGCCGGTGTAGACCAGCTGGGTCATGTCGCCCATGACGA
Source organism: Pseudomonadota bacterium (assembly GCA_018240525.1). Classification (GTDB taxonomy): domain Bacteria; phylum Pseudomonadota; class Gammaproteobacteria; order Steroidobacterales; family Steroidobacteraceae; genus 13-2-20CM-66-19. The sequence goes on along the minus strand of JAFEFN010000005.1, from coordinate 263,789 downwards.
TGGTGTCAGCGGGTAAGGCCGGTCGCAGGATCTGCCATACGCGCGCATGGCGTCGTTCCAGGTCGGTCATGGACGCGGCATTGGCGGCGCGAATGTCGAGTGCCCGCCGCTGTCCGGTGGCGGCTTGTGCCGCGGGCGTGTGCCGGTTGAGTGCGGAGGCCAGCGCGGGCAGGGCAGAGCGGGCATCCCCGAGGATGGGCAGGGCGGCGCCATAACGGGAGGTCAGTTCCCGCGCGTCGATGTCGATGCGGATGATGTCGCCGGTAATGGGAAGGTCGTGCAGGAAGTGGTCGCCGGGAGCGACCTGCGAGCCGACCAGCAGGACCAGGTCCGCCTCGGCCAGCGCCTGCTGGCTCGCCTTCTGCACGATCGAGCAGCCCAGGGAAAGCGGGTGCGACTCGGGCAGGATCCCCTTGCCGGCATTGGTAGAGAGAACCGGAGCACCCACGCGCTCGACAATCTCGCGCAGCGCGGAGCCGGTGCCCACGGCGCCGCCGCCCACGAGCACCAGGGGCCGCCGTGCCCGGGCCAGCCGGTCGGCCGCCTCCTCGATGGAGGCTGGATCGGGCACGGGCAGGGCAGGCGTCCGCCGTGTCTTCCACGGCGCGTCGACCGGCTCGGGCAGCACGTCCCGGGGCAGCGACAGGTGCACTGGGCGGGGTCTGCCGCTGCGAAAGACCCCGAAGGCACGGCCCAGCAGCTCGGGCAGCTCCTCCGGGTAGTGGACCATGGCGCTCAATGCGGTGAACCCTGCGGTCACCCCCGCCTGGTCATCGAGCTCGTGGATTGCGCCCCAGCCCTTTCCCAGGGAGCGCGTCAGGCAGGCCCCCGAGAGCACCAGCATCGGCTGCGAATCACAGTAGGCCTGCGCGATCCCGGTGGCGGCATTGGTGACCCCGGGACCTGCGATGATCGTGCAGACGCCCGGCTTGCCGGTGGCGCGGGCATAGCCGTCGGCCATCAGGCTCGCGCCCTGCTCGTTGCGGCACTGCACGTGGCGGATGCCCGCACGCCCGATACCGCGATACAGCTCCACCGTCATCGTGCCGGCCATGCCGAAGACGGTATCCACCCCGTAGTCCGCGAGCAGCTGCATCACCGCTTCGCCGCAGTTCATGGCCATGCGGTCCGCCGGTCGCTGCGGGTGCCGTCCATGCGGCCGGCCGGCACGTTCCTCATGATCAGAACTTGTAGCCGAGTCGCAGCTCGATGACGCGCGGCCGCAGGATCGTCTCGGCGAGCACGAACTGGTTGGTCGAGGTGTAGGTGCTCTTGTTCACGTTCGTGAGGTTCTGCGCGTACAGCTCCGCGGTCCACGCATCCCTGGCAGCGCCGATCGATGCGTCGAACGTGGTGTAGGCGGGATTTTCGAACCGCAGCAGCGTCGTGGTCACGGCCCCGGCCTCCGCCAGGCTCGGGTTGGAGGCCGACTGCGTGTAGGAGTGCGCCGTGTGCGACACCGCACCCTGCACCCAGGTGTGGTAGGCCGCCATCGCCCACTCATAGCGCAGACGCATGTTCCACTGCAGCGGCGGGCAGTTGGCACTCGGGCCTCCGGGCGGGCCGTACGGGTTCTCGATGCTCAGGATCGGCTGTCCGTACTCGGCCTGCGAGGTCGCATTGCCCTCCTTGAGCGCCGGGTTGTTGGCGATCAGGTACGGGGAGTTGGTCTGGGTGCTGCTGTTCCAGGAGGCGGCACCCTGCAGCGTGAGCCCGGGGTAGAGGAGGGCAATCAGGCTGGTCTCAAGGCCACGGATGCGGTAGTTCGGGCCGTTGGTGCCGAAGCCGACGTTGCCCAGAACGCCCGGGTCGAAGAACGCCACCTGCACGTTGTCCCAGTTCTCCTGGTAGACGGCGCCGTTGAACTGCAGACGATGATCGAGGAACTCGGTCTTCCAGCCGATCTCGTTGTTCGTCAGGTTATCCGAGGCGAATGCGAGCGGTGAGCAGTACAGCGGGATGCCTTCCCCGTTCGGCACGTAGCAGCCGGAGCTGCGGTTGAACGCGCCGGGCCGGAAGCCCTGCGACCACGTATACCAGGCGAGTGCATTCGGCATGAAATGCCACGTGAGGCTCGCCTTGCTCTTGAAGCCGTGATAGGTGTTCTGCAGGTGCTCGTCGTCGATGTTCACGGTCCCGGCGGTGCAGGGCGCAGGGCCTGCCTCGTAGCAACCGAAGCTGCCGGCGACGGTGCCCTTCTCGGTGTTGTCGAAGTGGTAGAAGCGCGTGCCGCCGGTGACGGTCAGCACCTTGGGGATGATGTCGAAGTCGATCGAAGTGAAGAAGGCCAGTTGGGTGTAGCCGCGCTTCACGTCGTTGAAGAAGGAGACGTTGTCGCCGCGGAGCCCCGGGTTGTTCACGCTCGAGCCGGGTGCCGTGCCGATGTTGGTGAAGCAACCCACCGTGACGGTGTCGGTGCAGGAGGGCACGGTCTTGTAGAGCCAGTTCAGCTGGTCCCCGAGGTCCAGCTTCTCCCAGAAGCCGCCCAGGATCGCCCGCAGGCGCCAGTCATCCGGCGTGCTCAGGCGCAGCTCGTGGCTTTGGTGCGCGGAGCGCTCGGTCTCGTTCCAGGTTGTGGCGGGCGAGTAGCAGGTGGCCGTGGGCAGCCCGTTGCCCGGCTCGGCGCCGCGGCACTGGTAGTAGCCGGCATAGAAGCCGCGCGCATAGTTGGTGTAATCCTGGGACTGCTCGATGGTGCGCACGAGGTACGACCCGGTGTACACCGCATGCAGCGGACCGAGCTTGCCGTTCAAGGTCCACGCGGTGTTGACGAACTTGTCCTTGCTCCAGGAGGGGCTGAAGAGCGTGACCGACTGCCTGGGCAGGGGCTCGCCGTCCGAACCATAGGGCATCTGGTAGAACACGCCCTGGGCATCGATGGTCTGGTAGCTCTGGGTGATCAGCGCGTTCCAGTCGGCGTTGATGTCCCAGAGCGCCGATACCCGGGCGCCGCTGTAGGTCACCGGGTTGATGCCATTGCCCGTGAGCCCCGCATTGGTGACCTGGGAGCCGCCGGGCGGGGGCTGGCACACCGTGTCAGTCGGGCCCGCGTACTGGCTCTGCACGCAGCCATCCGGGTAGTTCGCGTAGTGGATGCCGAGATCGGTGGGCTTGCGCGTAAAGGTCGCGGGCACGTTGTTGATGTAGCCGCCGCGCCGGTCGTTGTAAACGACGCCCCGGACCGCCAGGTGGTCCGGAATCAGGGGCAGGTTCAGCACCGCGGTGATGTCGGCATTGGGGTCGCCGCCTGCGGTGACGCCATAGGCCGCCGTGGCGCTGCCTTCGGTGACATTCATCTTCGGCTTGTTCGTGATGTAGCGGATCACGCCCGCCTGGGCGCCGGCACCGAACAAGGTACCCTGCGGGCCCTCCAGAACCTCGATGCGTTCCAGGTCGGCGGCGTAGACATCGAGGTTGCGTCCCGGCAGCTGGCCGGACTGGTCGTCCAGATAGATGGCGACGTTCGGGAAGCCGTTGATCGAGCCGCCCGACTGGATGCCCTGGTTGCCCGAGTTCAGGCCGCGCATGTAGATGTTCGTCTGGCCCGGCCCGCTGGATGCGGCCGTGACGTTCGGCAGGTACTTGATGAAGTCGTCGAAGGTGGCGACGTTCAGCTCGGCGAGGCTCTCACCGGTGAAGGCCTGCATGGCGATCGGCACGTCCTGCGAGTTCTCGGATCGCCGCTGCGCGGTGACCGTCACCTCCTGGATACCGCTTGCGCCTACCGACTGGTCGACCGGTTCCGCAGCGTACGCGGCCGCACCGGCATGCGCACCCAGGATGGCCGATACGGCGCGGGCGCACTTCTGATTGAGCTTCATTCGCGGACACCCCGTTTATGTATGTATGAGTGAGCCGGCCCGACCCCGAACCGATGCTGGGGCGAGGCGATGGCCCTCAAGGACGTCGAGTCAGTGCAGAGCTCCCACAGTGCACTGTTGCGGAACGGATTTACTACTATCATGCGCTTGCAATTTTGGTCAATACTCGATCCGGGCGGGAGCCGTGGCGCGGGTCGCGCAGGTGCGCCCCGGGTCGTCGCCATGAATTCACAGGACGGGGTGTTCCAGCTTGAGCATCGAGGCGTTGTCGGTTCCGCGTTCCCACGCGGTCTCATCGGTCGAGCGCTGGTACGTCCTCATCGTGATGTGCGTGGTCTACGCGATCAACATCGCGGCGCGCTACGTGGTGACCACGGTATTCGAGCCCATACGCCTCGAGCTGAAGCTCACCGACTCGGGGGCGGCGCTGCTGACGGGAGTGCCGCTCGCGCTGTTCTACGTGGTGTTCATGATCCCCATCGCCTGGCTGGCCGACCGCTCGAATCGGCGCAACATCGTCGCTGCGGGCCTGATCATCTGGTCTGCGTTCACGGTCTTCTGCGGCATGGCACAGTCCTACCTGCAGTTCCTGCTGGGTCGCTTCGGGGTGGGCTTCGGTGAAGCGGGTGCCACGCCGCCCTCGGCCTCCCTGGTATCGGACTGCTTTCCCGCCGCGCGCCGCCCCATGGCACTCAGCATCTTCGCACTGGGTGCCCCGATCGGGGCATGGCTCGGCGCCGACGTGGCCGGCCGGGTCGCGCAGGACCATGGCTGGCGGGCCGCGTTCTACGCCCTGGGCGTGCCCGGGGTGGTGCTAGGGGCACTGGTGTTCCTCACGATCCGCGAGCCCAAGCGCGGTCGCCTGGACACGATCGACGCGGACGCGCGCCCGCACCTGCTGCGTACGCTCGCCTTCGTGTGGCACCAGCGGGCCGCCTTCCACGTGATCATGGGCAGCGGGGTATGCTGCCTGTGGGGATGGGGACTGGTGTTCTGGACGCCCACCTACCTGCTGCGCGCCTTCGGGCTCGACGTCGCTCAGGCCGGGGCGGTCACGGGCAATATCCACCTCGTCGGCGGGATCGTCGCCACCGCGGCCACCGCGTGGTTCATGGGTCGGCCTTCGCTGCGCGATCCGCGCCGGATCCTGAGAACCCTGGCGTGGGTGATTGGCCTGGCCACGATCCCGTCGCTCATCGCCTACTGGACGCCGTCCCTGGCCTTGGCCAAGGTGATGTTCTGGCTCTACATCCCCGCGATCTACTTCTTCATCGGCCCGTGCATGGCGTTGGTGCTGAACCTGGCGCCCAGTCACATGCGCTCGATGTTCACGGCGGTTTCAGGGCTGGTCGGGAACATCTTCAACCTGATGGTGGCACCGCAGTTCGTGGGCTTCCTCAGCGACTGGTTCGCCGGTGCCCGGGGCGCTGACGCCGTCTCGCTGCGGCTGGCGCTGCTGGTGCTCGCACCGACCGGCTTCTGGGCGGTCTGGCACTTCATACTCGCGGAGCGGACGGTCGCCGCGGACCAGGAGCGTGCCGGCTGTGCGGTGCTCTGAGCCGCACCGGCCGATGAGCGCGGAGAAACCGATGAAGAAGATCCTCGCGCTGCTCGTGGTGCTGCTGTCCGCGGTGCCGCACGCCCACGCCGCGGATGTGAAGGTGCTGAACCCAGACGTGCACTTTGCCGAAGGGCCGGTCTGGTACCAGGAGCGGCTGTACTACGTCGAATACGATCGCAACACCGTGGACGTCTGGGACGGCCGCAAGAACGCGGTCTTCTGGACCAAGAAGGGCTGTGGTCCCTCGGCCGTCATTCCCACGGCGCGGGGGGAATTCCTGGTCACCTGCTACGACAGCAACAGCCTCGGGCACATCGCGAGGGACGGCAAGGACCTGCCGCCGTACACGCATGACAAGGATGGCAACGCCCTCGTGGGCCCGAACGATTTTGCGCCCGATCAGCACGGTGGGATCTATTTCACCTGTTCGGGCACTGCCCCAGGGCCTGCCATCGACGGCAAGGTGTTCTACCTGGCGGCCAACGGCAGCATTACCCAGGAGGCGGTCAACGTCCACAGCGCCAACGGCATCGCGGTGTCGAACGACGGCAAGATCCTGTACGTCATCGAGACGGAGGTTCACCGCCTGATCCAGTTCAGGATCGCGGCCGACGGCGCGCTCTCGGACCGGCGCGTGTTCGTGAACCTCGATGACCTCACGCACAACGTCACCCCGCTCTACCCGGATGGCGTGAAGATCAGCAAGGCCGGGGAGATCTACATCGGCCAGAACCCGCGCGACGTGCACGCGCCCCTGGCAGGCACGATCTTCGTGGTCAACGCCGCCGGGGAATTGCTGCGCACCCTAAAGCTGCCGTCCCCGGGGGTCCCGAACTTCGCGCTGAGCCCCGATGGCCAGACGCTGTACGTGGCCGCGCTCGATGCGGTCGACAAGTCCCCTTACCCGGGCAAGCTGTACTCGCTGCCGACGCACTGAGAGCGAGGCGGGCGCTAGCCGGCCAGCCAGCCGCCGTCGACGACGAGGTTGGATCCGGTGATGAAGGTCGCGCGGTCGCTCGCCAGGAACACGGCGGCATTGGCGATGTCCTGGGGCCGGCCAAAGCGCGGCCACGGGGTGCGGCGGCGGGCGTTCTCCAGGCGCGCCGGATCCTGCGCGAGCCCCGGCGCCCCGGTCACGATCTTGCCGGGCGAGATGCAGTTGCACACGATGAGGTCCTTGGCGTAGTCCACCGCGATCTGCCGGGTTATGTAGATTGCCCCGGCCTTGCTCACCCCGTACGGGGCATCGCCGGGACAGGTCACGATGCCCTGCTGCGAGCCGAGGTTGATCAGCCGGCCGCGCACCTCGTTGCGCGGTTCCTGCGTCAGCATCTGCTGCACGGCGCGCTTGCAGCCGTTGAAGATGCCAGTCAGGTTCACACGCAGTACGCCATCCCACTGGGCCTCGCTCGTCTGCAGCAGCGCCGTGCCTGAATAGGTGGCGGCATTGTTGACCATGATGTCGAGGCGCCCGTGCTGCGCGACCGTCGCGCCGATCAGCGCGTCGACCTCGTCCCACAGCGCCACGTCCGTTCGCACGAACGTGGCCGTTCCGCCGGCACCGGCGATGACCTCGCACGTGGGCGCGCCGCCCTCGACCGGCTGCTGGGTCAGGTCGGCAACGACCACGCGTGCCCCTTCGGCTGCGAAGCTGGTGGCGATGGCGCGCCCGATCCCGGAGCTGGCGCCGGTGACGACCGCAATCTTCCCGTTCAACAGAGGCGACATGCGGTTGTTGCAGACCTTTCGTGGTGCCCGGCGGGTGACAGCGGCTGTCCGCGCCCAGTACGCTAGCGGGTGTATTGCAAGGATATGCCGATGGCGCCCGCGATCCAACCCGATCTCGACCTCGCCGCCTCGCTGTTCGCGGAGCTGGGCCGCGCCACGCGCTCGGGCCGGGGGATCGTGCGGGACAGTTACGGCGCGGGCGAGCAGGCGGCGCACGACATCATGCGTTCCGCCGCCCAGACGGTGGGTCTGGAAGTCGCGATCGATGCGATCGGCAACTTGCTGCTGACACTGCCGGGCCGCGACCGCAGCGCTGCGCGCATCTTCCTGGGTTCACACCTCGACAGCGTTCCGCAGGGGGGCAACTACGACGGTGCGGCCGGCGTGGTGGCAGGCGTTTGCATCCTCTCGGGCCTGCGCAAATCCTCATTCACGCCGCCGTGCGACATCGTGGTGATGGGCATCCGTGCCGAGGAGTCTGCATGGTTCGACGTGCCGTACCTGGGCAGTGCGGGCGCCTTCGGTCTGCTCGACCCAGGGTGCCTCGGCGTGCGCCGCTCCGACAACGGCCAGACGCTGCAGGCAGCGCTCGAGCAAGGGGGCTTCGATCCCGGGGCGATCCGGGAGCGGCGTCGGCTGCTCGATCCTGGCCGGGTCCGCGCGTATCTCGAGCTGCACATCGAGCAGGGGCCGACGCTCGTGGAGAGAAACCTGCCCGCAGCCGTGGTCACCGGCATCCGCGGCTGCAAGCGATTCCGCAATGCGCGCTGCATTGGCGAGTACGCACACTCGGGCGCCGTGGAGCGGCGCTATCGACACGATGCGGTCGCAGCGACGGTCGCCCTGCTGCACCACATGGAGCAGCTTTGGGTGCAGGAAGAGGCGGCGGGGGCCGACCTGGTGCTCACGGCGGGTGAGTTGTTCACCGATCCGGCCATGCACGGTCCGAGCAAGATCGCCGGCGAGACCCGATTCGTGCTCGACCTGCGCAGCCTGTCGGTGGCGACGATGGATGCGGTCGCACGCGAGGCACGGGCCGCCGCGGCCCGCATCGCCGGCGCATACCGCGTCCGCTTCGAGCTCGGCGGCACCAGCGACTCGCCACCGGCGATCATGGACGAAAGGCTGAGTGCGGCGCTCATGGGAGTGCTGGAGGAGCCGTTTGCCATGGCAAGCGGCGCAGGTCACGACGCGGCGGTGTTCGCCGGGCAAGGCGTACCCACCGGCATGATCTTCGTGCGCAACGCCAGCGGTAGCCACAATCCCGAGGAGGCGATGTCCATCGAGGACTTCGCCGTCGGCACGCGCGCCGTGACGAAGCTGCTCGTGGACTTTCCCATTTGAACTGGCAGACACACAGGAGCCACGCATGACACTGCTGGTAACCGGCGGCACCGGGTTCGTGATGAGCGTGCTCGGTCGTGAGTGGCTGGGTTCGGACCCGGCCGCGCGCCTGGTCATCCTCGACTCGGCACCGCTTGATGCGGCGGCGCAGCGCTACTTCGACCCCGTCAAGGATCGGCTCAGCGTCATCGTGGCGGACGTCACCCAGCCGGCCGGCTGGGCGGCGGCGCTCGCGCGGCACGACATCCGCTACATCGCCCATGGCGCCACCGTCACGCCGCTGTCGCGCGGGACGGCGGCTGAAGCCCGACGCGAGCCGGAGGCAGAGAGCCCGGCGCGGATCGTGGACGTGAATGTGATGGGTACCGTTGCGGTGCTCGAATGGGCGCGCAGCCAGCCGCACCTGCAGCGCTTCATCTACGTCAGCTCCGGCGCGGTCTACAAGCACAACGGCCCGGATCGTCCGGGCGAGCCGCTGCCCGAGGACGGCTACGTCATGCCGCGGCGTCTGTATGGCATCTCCAAGCTCGCCTCCGAGCTCATCACCGAGCGCTACGGGGACCTGTTCGGACTGTCGACGGCGTCGGTGCGCCCCTCGTCGGTATACGGGACGATGGACCGCGTGACCGCGAGCCGCAACTTCCGGCACGTCCCCAACCGGATCGCGCACCTGGCCCTGGAGGGTGCGCGCGAGATACGCGTCAACACGCTCGACGCCGTCGGCGACTACCTGCACGTGGAGGACCTGGCGCACGGCATCATCTGCCTGCTGCGTGCGCCGCGGCTGCGCTACAGCGCCTACAACGTGGCCTACGGGGCCACCGCCAGCATCCGCGACCTGATCGGCTGGGCGGCCGAGAAGGTCCCCGGCCTCACCGGGCGCATCACCGGCGCGGACGAGGCCGATATCCTGCAGGACCCGAGCCTCAAGGACGGGATGTGGGGGGCGTACGACATCTCCCGCATCACCTGCGAGACCGGCTGGAGGCCGCGGCCGCTTCGCGAGGCCCTGCATGCCTACATGGACTGGATCACCGCGCATCCCGGGGTGTCCGCACAGCCTGCGAGGCGCGGCGCATGAGCAAGGGCGGGGATTATCCGCGCGACCTGGTGGGCTATGGTCCGCGTGCACCGGATGCCCGCTGGCCCGGCGGCGCACGCATTGCCGTGTCGGTGGTGCTCAACTACGAGGAGGGCGGTGAATCCTGCGTGCTGCATGGCGACGAACACTCCGAGGCAGTCCTCACCGACCTGGGTGCCGTGAGCCCGCGGGTCGGTGCGCGCGATCTCAACGTCGAGTCGAACTTCGAGTACGGCAGCCGCGTGGGCTTCTGGGAGGTCATGCGCTTGCTGCGCAGCCGCGGCGTGAACGCCACCGTGTATGCCGTCGGCATGGCCCTCGAGCGAAACCCCGAGGCGGCCGCGGAGATGGCCCGCAGCGGCTTCGAGGTGGCCTGCCACGGACAGCGCTGGATCGACTACCAGTCCGTGCCCGAGCAGATCGAGCGCGAGCACATGCGCCGCAACGTCGAGACCATCACCCGCATGGTCGGCCGAGCGCCGGTGGGCTGGTACACCGGGCGTCCGGGAGCCAACACGCGCCGTCTGGCGGTGGAGCTGGGAGGCTTTCTCTACGACAGCGACGCCTACAACGATGACCTGCCGTACTGGGTGAGCGCGGCCGGACGCCCGCACCTGGTGATCCCCTACAGCTTCGACTGCAACGACAGCCGTCTGCAGCGCGGCGGCGACTTCGCGACCGGCGAGGAGTTCTTCACCTACTGCCGCGATGCCTTCGACTGGCTGTACGGACTCGGGAGCAAGGGCAGGCCGCGGATGATGTCCATTGGGCTGCATGGCCGGGTCATCGGCCGGCCGGGCAGGCTCGGAGCTCTGGTGCGCCTGCTGGATCACATCCAGAGCCACGAGGCGGTGTGGCTGTGCAGCCGCGAAGCCATTGCCCGGCACTGGATCGCGCAGCATCCGGCCCGCTGAGCGGCCGCGCGGGGCTAAAGGCCCCGGATCATACCGCCGTCCACGCGCAGGACTCCGCCGGTCATGTACGAGGCGCGGCTGCTGGCAAGAAAGGCGGCGAGCGCTGCGAACTCGGCCGGCTCGCCGGTCCGACCGGCGGGAATGGCGGCGCGCGACTGTCGCTCAACCTCCTCGAGGCTGACGCCGCTCCTGGCGGCAGCGGCACGATCCAGTTCCCCGATCCGATCCGTGGCGATGCGGCCCGGTGCGATGCAGTTGACGGTCACCCCGTCGGCTGCGACTTCGCCCGCGAGGGTCTTCGCCCACCCGACGACTGCCAGGCGCAGCGCATTGGAGATCCCCAGGCTGGCGATCGGCTGCACGACCCCGGAGGACACGACCGCCAGGATCCTGCCGTAGCGGCGCTGGCGCATGCCGGGCAGGGCGAGCCGCGTCAACCGGACCATGCTGAGGAACATCGACTCGAATTGCGCCTGCCAGGTGCCGTCGGTCACCTCACTCACGGGGCCCGGGGGCGGACCGCCGCTGTTCAACACCAGGACATCGATCGTTGCAGCCTCGCCGGCGAGTCCCTCGATCGCCGTGCGCTCCGCGAGGTCCGCGGTGCGCGCGCTGATCGATCCGGCACCCGCAGGGCACGCAGCGGCCACCGTGTCGAGGCGGGCCTGGTCGCGGGCCACGGCCAGGACGCGCGCACCCTCGGCAGCCAGTGCCAGGGCGACGGCGGCGCCGATGCCGCGGGAGGCGCCCGTGACCAGGGCGCGGCGCCCCTGAAGTCCTAAGTCCATGCGTTCCCTCGTGGATGACCGCGCTGCGTGGCGCGTGGCGCACAAGCTTACCCGCGGACGGCGCCCGGCACCTCGGTATCGGCGCCTCGCACCGCGCTCGGCGCGCCCATCTCAATGGCTCAGCGGCTTGCGCTCGTGCGGGCGATCAGGTTTCCGAGGCGCTTCAGGGCCGCCTCGGTCTTTGCAGTCCAGGGATGTCCGTAGTTCAGGCGGATCGCGTGATGGAACGCGTGGCTGGCGGAGAAGATGGGCCCGGGGGCGAGGCTGATGCCCTCCGCCAGCGCCTCCCGGTGCAGCCTGATCGCGTCGATGTGCGGCGGAAGCTCGGCCCAGAGCAGATAGCCGCCACTCGGCCGGTTCCACTTCATCGCTGCCGGCATGTAGCGCTCCATCGCAGCGAGGAAGTGCGACTGTCGCTCCTGCAATGCGCGCCGCAGGCGGCGCAGGTGACGCTCGAAAGTGCCCCGTCCCAGGTAGTCCCCGATCACCGCCTGGATGGGGATCGCGGTTCCCACGGAACTCATGCTCTTGCGTCGCGTCACCGCCTGCGCGAAGCGGCCGGCCGCGACCCACCCCAGGCGGTACCCGGGCGCCAGGTTCTTGGCGAAGGATCCGCAGTCGAGCACGAGTCCCTCGGTGTCGAAGGACTTCGCGCTGTGCGGCCGCTGCGCACCGAAGTACAGGTCGGCATACACGCTGTCCTCGATCAGCGGGACTCCCCGACGCGAGAGGAGCCGGACCAGGCGTTCCCGCGCCGCCGCGGGCATCGTCGCGCCGAGGGGATTCTGGAAGGCCGTCATGAACCAGCAGGCGCGCACCCGGTGCCGGCTCAGGAGTTGTTCCACCTCGTCGACGTCGATGCCGGTCCCGGGGTGGGTGGGGACCTCCAGCGCGCGCCGTCCGAGGCTCTCGATCGCCTGCAGGCAGCCGTAGAAGGAGGGGGACTCGATGAGGACGATGTCGCCGGGCTCGGTCACCACCTGCAGGCAGAGGTTCAGTGCCTCGAGTGCACCGGAGGTGACGACGATCTCCTCGACCGCCACCTGGGCACCGCTGGCAAGGTAGCGGCGTGCAATCTGCCGCCGCAGTTTCTCGTTTCCCGGCGGGAGGTCATCCAGCGTGCTGCGCTCGGAGAGCCGGCGCGTGCTCGCGCCGATCAGCTGGGCCAGCTGGCGCAGCGGAAACAGATCCGGCCCGGGAAAGGCGGAGCCGAACGGCGCGAGGTCCGGTGAGCGCATGGCCTCGAGGACCTCGAACACCAACTCGCTGACATCCAGCCGGGTCGGCCGCCGTGACGGACGGGAGGTGTGCTGGTGCTGATCGGTGGTGCGCCAAGCGTCGCTGACGTAGAACCCCGAGCGCGACCGGGGCCTCAGGTAGCCGCGCGCCTGCAGAAGCTCGTAGGCGTGCACCACGGTGCCCGCACTGGCGCCGCGCTCGCGTGCCAGCTGCCGCACCGAGGGTGCGCGGTCGCCGCACCGCAGGGTTCCGGCGCGAATCAGGGCGGTGACCTGGTCGGTGAGGTCCTCGTAGAGTTTGGTCGTCCTGGCGGGCATCCGTGCAGAATCCGTGGCAGTGGCCATCTGTATCACAAAATCTGCAGCATTTCTGCATCTGCACCACATGCCTCGCTCCGGTATCGTGGGTGCCATGCGGATCGCCAAGCCCCTGCTGCTGGTATCCACGCCGCTGGGCGTGCTGGGCGGCATGTACGAGGCCTACCGGTTGGCCGGTGGGCTGGTTATCCTCGCCGCTGCGTTCGTCACTCTCCTGGGTTTCGCCGCACTGACGGTCGTGCATACCGTCCGGGCCGAGCAGGCCGCGGAACGCACCCGGATCAACAACTCAGGCGGATCACGTGGACAGTGACTTCAAGGTTCTGGTGGCCCTGTTTTTCGTGGGGATCGTGGCAAGCCTGGGGAAGGCACTGTTCCACCTCAGCAGTGGGACCGAGACCTCGCAGATGGCCAATGCCCTGACCCTGCGCATCGGCTTTTCGATCGCCCTGTTCGTGCTCATCGCCATTGCCTGGCACCTGGGTCTGGTCTCTCCCCACGCCGCACCGTAGCGCTGGGGCGGCCGGGGGTGACATGAGGTGGCCGGCGGGTCGACCGACCCGATGGTGTCCGGGGAAATGCCTTATCTAATGAGAGAGAGCAGGGCCTAGAATTTCGCGCTGCTCAGGTCGATCGGGCGTCCCTCGGCCTCGAGGGCGCCATACATGGCTGTCAACCACAATACCGCCCCGCTCCAGTGCAGGATTGTCGCGATCATGGGCACCTCCGTTGCAGCGCGAGAGCCTCCATGGTGGGGGTGCGGGCCCGCGCAAGCAGCCACCGCTCGGCTTCATGTCACGTCAGCCTTTTCCTGCAACCTGACGGGTGTGTCGCCACTCGCAGACTGCTTTTCGCGTGCCGGGTCGTACCATACCGCTTCGATGTTGTTGCCTTCCGGATCCAGGGCGAAGGCTGCGTAGTAGCCGGGTGAGTAGTCGCGATAGCCGGGTGGACCGTTGTCCCTGCCGCCCGCGGCGAGCGCAGCCTCGTGGAAGGCGACGACCTGCTGCGGGTTGCGGGCGCGAAACGCGATGTGGGTCGGCACCGTGGAGGTTGAACTGGCGATCCAGAAGTCCGTGTTCTCTCCATCGTTGAAGCCGGCCGACTCCCCGTACTCCATGTTGTTGCGATAGCCCAGCGGTGACAGCGTCCTCGTGTAGAAATCCTTGGCCCGGGGATAGTCATGCACCGCCAGGGAGGTATGCGCGATCATCGAGGAACTCCTGCTTTGCGGGACTTGAGCCTAAGGCGACGGTGCCCGCGCAGTAGGCAGACGGGCACTCCAGACAGGGTGGGGCGTGGCCGACAGCCCAGGGGTCGCGGGGCGGAAATCACCCCGGCAGCACCGGGGCTCTCTGGCTGCGGGCCAGCAGGCGCGGGTCCCCCAGCCGGGCGGTGACGCTGGCGAACGCAGCGGCAGGTCCCGTCCAGCGCAGCTCCTCAGTCGAGGCGAACAGCGGCGCGTCGGTGCGCAGCGTGGCGAGGCGCTTGAAGAGCAGGGCGAGCTCGCGGTGCTCGCCCAGCACTGCGGCGGGAAAGCTCTCCAGCGGCCCGTGGAGGTTGATCAGGCGAGCCGCGCCCACCTTGCCGATCCCGGGAATGCCCGGGTAGCCATCGGCGCTGTCGCCCACGAGCGCCAGGAAGTCGGGCACGAACGGAGGATCGATGCCGAACTTGGCGCGCACTTCCTTGCTGGTGCGGACTTCCTTGCTGCGCCGGTCGACCTGCACCACGCGGTCTCCGCGGACGCACTGTGCGAGGTCCTTGTCGGGGCTCCAGATGCATACTTGCTGGGTGCGGGCATCCGCCGCGGCCAGATGCGCGGCGGAGGCGAGCCCGTCATCCGCTTCAAGGTCGGTCATCGCCCAGGTGGCCACCCCCAATGCGCGCAGCGCATCCTCCAGTGGATGGAACTGCGCCCACAGCGCCGGCTCGATGCCCGCGCCGGTCTTGTAGCCGGGCCACAGCTCGTTCCGGAACGACTCGATCACGTGATCCGTGGCGACCCCGAGGTGCGTGGCGCCTTCCTCGATCATCTGCAGCACCGTATGCAGTACGCCCGCGACGGCGCCGAAGGGCTTGTCGATGCCCTTGTTGAAGCGGCGCAGGCCATAGAAATGGCGAAACAGTTCGTAGGTACCGTCGACGAGGTGGACTAGCACGCGCGCACCCCGCGTGGCTCTGCAGTGCACGGCGGGTGCCGCGCTGCGGGGCGCTGATCCTCACCGCACACTATGGCTGCCCCGGGGCGGCCCGCGCGGCCTTCCGTGCCGCGCGGCCCTCCTGCCAGCGTTGCAGGATGACGAAGAACGAGGGCACGAACAGCACGGCCAGGCAGGTGCTGGCCAGCATGCCGCTGAACACCGCGATGCCGATGGAGGCGCGGGCCGAGGCACCCGCACCCTTGGCCAGCACCAGCGGCAGGACGCCGAGGATGAAAGCGAAGGAGGTCATGAGGATGGGACGGAAGCGCTTGTGGGCCGCCTCCACCGCCGCATCGGTGATGCTCTGGCCGGCGGACCGCAGTTCGCGGGCCACCTCGACGATGAGGATGGCGTTCTTGGCCGACAGCGCGATCAGCAGGACGAGGCCGATCTGCGTGTAGATGTTGTTGGCCACGCCGAGGGCGAGGAGGGCGCCACCGGTGCCCAGCAGCGCCAGGGGCACGGCGAAGATCACGGCCGCGGGGGTGACCCAGCTGCCGTACTGGCCGGCGAGCACCAGGTACACCAGCAGCATCGCCATCGCGAACACGAGGTAGGCCGAGTTCCCGGTGAGCTTTTCCTGGTACGACATGGCGGTCCAGGCGCTTTTCATGCCCGGCGGCAGCGTTTTGGCCACCAGCTCGTCCATGGTCTGCAGGGACTGCCCGGAGCTGAAGCCCGCCGCGGTCATGCCGTTGATGGAGCTCGACGGGTACAGGTTGTACAGGCTGATGAGCGCCGGTCCCTGGGTGTAGTCGACATCGGCGAGGGTGCCGATGGGGATCATGTTGCCGTTCGGGCTGCGCACGTAGTAGCGGCGCAGGTCCTGCGGGGTGAGGCGGTAGGCGCCGTCGGCCTGCACGAACACCGGGAACACCCGCCCGAACTTGGTGATCTGGCTGGTGTAGGTCGAACCCAGATAGCTCTGGATCGTGTCGAAGACGTTGCCGATGGGCACCCCGAGGGACTGCGCCTTGGCGCGGTCGATGTCCGCGGACAGCTGCGGCACGTCGGCCCGGAAGGGGGTGAAAGCCCGCTCCAGCCCGGTCTGCGTGTTGGCGTCGCTGACCAGCAGGTCCGTCACGCGCTGCAGCTTGCGGTAGTCGAAGCTGCCGTCGGTCATCTCCACCTGCAGCTGGAAGCCGCCCGACAGGCCGATGCCCTGGATGGGCGGCGGCGGGATCACCTGCACCTTGGCCGACTCGACGGCGAGCCGCTTCGACAGGGTGGCGTAGAGTCCCTTGAGCGTCTGGTCCTTGGTCTTGTAGCGCTCGTCCCAGTCCTTCAGGGTGAGGTAGATGACACCGCCGTTGGCGAGCGAGGCATTGTTGTCGAAGGCCGAGACGCCGCCGATGGTGATGGCGTGCTCGACCCCGGGGGTCTGCAAAGCGGTCTGCGTGATCCTGCCGAGCACCGCCTGGGTGCGCTCGAGCGAGGCGGCATCCGGCAGCTGCACCGCCACCAGCAGGTAACCCTGGTCCTCGATGGGGATGAAGCCGGTGGGGATGCGCGTGAGGGCGTACACGGAGAAGGCGATGAACACGGCGGCCAGGAGAGCCATGCGGCCGCTGTGGTCCACCATGCGGTGCATGAGGCGCACGTAGGCGCTCTCCAGCGGTTCGTAGAGGCGGTTGAAGCCGCGGAACAGCCAGTTCTTGCGCTCGTTGGGATCGACCTGCCGCAGCCAGAGCGCGCATTGGGTGGGCTTCAGGGTCGCCGCATTGATGGCGCTGATCAGTGCCGTGGCGGCGATCACCAGCGCGAACTGGCGGTACATCTGCCCGGTGATGCCGGGCATGAAGGCGGCCGGCAGGAACACGGACATCAGCACCAGCGTGATGCCGATGATCGGGCCGAGCAGCTCGTTCATCGCATTCACCGAGGCATCGTGCGGGGTCTGCCCGCGCTCGAGATTGTGGCTGACCCCTTCCACGACCACGATGGCATCGTCCACCACGATGCCGATGGCCAGCACCACCGAGAGCAGCGTGAGCAGGTTCACCGAGAAGCCCATCGCCGCCATGGCCGCGAAGGCCCCGATGATGGTCACCGGCACGGTGGTCGCCGGCACCAGCGTCGCCCGCCAGTTCTGCAGGAACACCAGGATCACTATCAGCACCAGGACGGCCGCCTCGATCAGGGTCTTGTAGACCTCCTTGATCGATGCCGACACGAACTTGGTCGTGTCGAAGGGGATGGCGTAGTGCAGCCCGGCGGGGAACTCCCTGGAGAGGTCCAGGAGCGCGCCCTGCACCTGCTGGGCGACGTCGAGCGCGTTGGCCTCGGGCAGCTGGAAGATGGCGATGCCGGCGGCGGGCTTGCCGTCCATGGTGAACGACTGGCTGTAGGTCTGCGCGCCCAGCTCCACGCGGGCCACGTCGCGCACGCGGGTGATCGAGCGGCTGCCCCCGGCGGCCGTATCGGTCTTGACGACGATGTCCTCGAATTCCTCGATGCTGTTGAGTGCCCCGGCGACGTTCACCGTCAGCTGGAAATCCTGGCCCGAGGCCATGGGCGGGGTGCCGATCTGGCCGGCGGCGACCTCCTGGTTCTGCTGGCGGATCGCGTTGATGACATCGTTGGGGGTGAGCGAGCGGGCCAGCAGCTGCTGCGGGTTCAGCCAGATGCGCATGCTGTACTGGCCGATGCCGAAGACGTTGACGTCGCCGACGCCGGGCAGCCGCGCGAGCACGTCGCGCATGCGGATCGAGGCGTAGTTGCTGAGGAACAGGCTGTCGAAGTGCGGGTCGGTGCTGGTGAGCGTGACGATCTGCAGGATCGCGGTCGATTTCTTCTTGGTGGTGACGCCGTTGTTCTGCACGGCCGGCGGCAGGGAGGCGAGCGCCGCCGACACCCGGTTCTGCACCAGCACCTGGGCAAAGTCCAGGTCGGTGCCGACCTTGAAGGTGACCGTGAGCGTGTAGTTGCCGTCGTTCGTGCTGCTCGACTGCATGTACAGCATGTTCTCGACACCGTTCACCTGCTGCTCGATCGGCAGGGCCACGGTGTTGATCAGCGTGCGTGCGTTGGCGCCCGGGTAGCGGGTGGTCACCTGCACGGTCGGCGGGGTGATGGGCGGGTACTGCGAGACCGGCAGGCTGTACATCGCCACGAAGCCGAGCACCATCGTCAGGATGGCGATGACGTTGGCGAGAACCGGCCGCTCGATGAAGAACTTGGCGATCACTTGGCGGCGCGGCCCTAGGGTGCCGGTACCGGGCGCACGTCCGGCGGCGTGAGCGGGACGACCACGGGGGTGACGACATTGCCCGGCACCGCGTTCTGCAGGCCGTCCACCACGACCTCGCTGTCCGCCTCGAGGCCCGAGGTCACCGCGCGCAGCCCGTTTTCGAGTGTGCCGATCTGCACGCGTCGCTGCTGGACCTTGTGGTCCGCGCCGACGATGAGCACGTAGCTGCCCACCTGGTCGTTCGTCACCACGCGGTCCGGCACCATGAGGCGCGGGGTCGGCTTGGACAGCGGGACGCGCAGGCGCACGAACAGGCCGGGCAGGAAGATGCGCTGCGGGTTGGGGATCACGGCGCGCAGCTGCAGCGTGCCGCTGCCGGTGTCCAGGCCCGTGCCGGCAAAATCCAGCGTGGCATCGTGTGGATAGTCCGTTTCGGTCTGCAGGCCGACATAGACCGGCACGCGCGGCGCGGAGCCGTTGATGGGCACGCCCTGGGCGAGCGCCGCCGCGCGCACGCGCAGCACATCTCGTTCGTTGATGCTGAAGTAGGCGAGCGCCGGGTCGATCTGCTCGATCGTGGCGAGCTTGGTCGGCCCGCCGGCACCGCCGACGAGGTTGCCAGGGTCGACGAGGTGGCGCCCGATGCGCCCGGCGAACGGCGCGGTGATGCGCGTATAGCCGAGGTTGATCTTGGCGAGGGTGACCGCTGCCTGCGCCTGGTCACGCTGCGAGCGCCACTTGTCGACGTTGGCCTGGGAAGTGGCGTTCTCCTTGATCATGCGCAGCTGGCGGTCGTACTCGGTCTGCGCATCCAGCAGCTGTGCCTGCTGGCCGGCGAGCTTGGCCTGGTAAGGCTCCGGCTCGATGACGAACAGCAGGTCGCCCGCCTTCACGAGGCTGCCATCGGTGAAGTTGGCGCTGCGCAGGTAACCCTCGACGCGTGCGACCAGGTCCACGCTCTGGAAAGCGGCCACCGATCCGGTCGCCTGCAGGTAGTCGGCAATCGGCATGAGCAGCGGCTTGCTCACCGTGACCTGCGGGGCGGGCGGCGGCTGGTACTGGTTCTTGTTGCCGCACCCGCCGAGGAGTGCCGCGCCCGCCAGCAGCGCCGCGAAGGCGCGCAGAGCCGGGTAGCCGCTGCGATTACTGTGCATTGCCCTGGGGTTCCTCTATCACCGGTAGCTGCGGTGCGCTCTCGGGGAGGTGCCCCCAGTTGGTGCGCCGCTCCATCTGTTCGCGCGTCTCCTGGGGCAGCAGCTGCTGGCCTTCGCGCAACTGCCAGCCGCCGCCGAGCGCACGGTAGACGCTCACCAGCGCCTGCGGCACGGCCCCCTGGGCGCTCGCCAGGGAATCCTCGATCTGCAGTTGCACCTGTTCGGCGCTCAGCACGGTCGTGTAATCGCTGGCGCCTTCCTTGTAGCGAACGATGGCCAGCTCGGTGGTCTTCCTCGCTGAGGCGGCCGCATCCGTCAGCGTCATCAGTGCTGCCTGAGCCGCCGAGAAGGCGGAGCGTGCATCCTCGACCTCCTGCTGGGCCTGCAGCACCGTATTCTGGTAGGTGAGCACGGCCTGCTGGAACACGGCGTCCTGCACGCGGACCGAATTGACGATGCGCCCGTAGTTGAAGATGGGGAACACGAAGGAGGCGCTGGCGGTGCTGGACCGGTTCTGCCAGCTGAACAGGTCGCCGATCTCCCCGCCGCGCAGGCTCGTGCCGATGAAGCCGAAGGTGCCGTTCAGCGAGAACGATGGGTACAGGTTGGCCTTGGCCACGCCGATGCCGGCGCTCTGCGCCGCCGCGGTGAGTTCCGCCTGGCGCACGTCCGGTCGGCGGCGCAGCAGGTCCTTCGGCATGCCGGTCGCGACGCTGGCGGGTGCGGTGGGGATGTCCGCACGGCCGCCCACCAGCAGGGCATCGATCGCATCCGGCGTCATGCCGAGCAGCACGGCGAGGGAGTCCTTGTAGGCCCGCAGGGAATTTTCCAGTCCCGGGATCTGCGCCTGGGTCTGCGCCAGCTGGGTGACGGCCTGCTGGACATCGAGCTGGCTGGTCTCGCCGGCCTCGAACTGCACGCGGGCAATGCGCAGGCTCTCGCGCTGCGTCCCGAGGTTGTCCTGCGCCACGCGGATGCGCTGCTGGTAGGTGAGGATGTTCAGGTAGGTGCTGGCCACCCCGGAGGTCAGGCTCACCAGAGCGCTGTCGTAGGCGGCCACCGAAGCCAGCATCGCGGCCCGATCGGCCTCGATGCCGCGCCGGTACTTGCCCCAGAAGTCCAGTTCCCAGCTGACGCTGAGGCCGAGCTGGCTCGTGTCGAGCAGTGGATCCAGGCCCGGGGCGATCAGCGTCGACTGCGCCTGGCGCTCATGCTGCACCCCGCCGGCCAGCAGCTGCTGTTGCGGGAACAGCTCGCCGATCGAGACACGCAGCTGCGCCTGCGCCTGCAGGATGTGCACGGCGGCTGCCTGCAGGGACAGATTGTTGTGGTAGGCCAGCTCGACCAGGTGATCGAGCGTGGGATCGTGGAAGAGGTGCCACCATGAGGCGGTGTCGACCGGCGCGGGCGCCGCCGCGGCCGCCTCGGGCGGCTCGCTGATCCAGCGGCTGGAGACCGGCGCCGCCGGTCGCACGAAGTCCGGGCCGACCTCGCAGCCACTCAGCGCGAGCCCGGTGCACGCGAGCAACGCAAGATGGCTAGCGCCTCGACGCGCTGCTGCGAAGGGCGCAAGCGGACGCGGAGCGCACGGCAGAAATTCCCCGGTTGCAGTCATTCGTTGTTTTTTATCCGCGGCCGCTGGGTGACGTCGCGGCATCGACCGGCAGCATCCGCGAGTGTAATGCAGCCGCCGCGTGAACGGTACCGCGGGCGATGCTCGCCAGGGGCCGGCGAATCCGAACACTGCTCGGCTGTGAGCGGCCGGCCGGCTCGACATTGACCGCGTGGAAGGGCTTACCTAAAGTGCCGGCCTGCGCTGCGCCGGACGAGCGGCGGCACGCGCCGACGCCCAACCATAAGAAACGAGAAAGGCACGGACGATGATGCTGCAATCAGGGACAGGTACGGCGCGGTCCGCAACGCTCGTCTTGGTGGCCGTGCCCTGCGCAGCGTCGCCGCGCTCGTTGCGGCCACGGGCTCGTCTTATATCGGACTCGCACGGAGCACCGCCGTGCACCCAACACTGGTACTCCTAAAAGACTGGAAAGGATGTGTCATGAAGATCTTCAGGTACCGCGCCCTGCTCGCCGTGCTTGCCGTCGGTGCCTGCGCACCTGCGATGGCGCAGGTCAGCGATGCACAGCGCTCCGCCATCAAGAGCGCATGCCGCGGTGACTACATGAAGGTGTGCTCGAGTGTGCCTACCGGCACGCAGGCCTCCCTGCAGTGCCTGGAGCAGCACAGCGCGCAGGTGTCCCCGGGCTGCCAGTCCGCCCTCGCTGCCGTCACGCCGGCGGCTGCGCCGGTGGCCGCTCCTGCGATGGCAGCGGCGGTGACCCCGGCGCCCGTGCCAGCGGCTGCCGTGCCGGCCGCAGCGGCAGGCATGCCGATGACACAAGGGGAGAAGGCGCGGTTGCTGCGCCGGGACTGCGCCCCGGACTTCGAGCGGCTCTGCGCGGGCCTTGGCGTGGGCGGGGGACGCGGTGCGGCGTGCCTCAAGGGACACGCCGCCGAGCTGACGCCGATCTGCCGTACCGCGCTGATGTCGGTGGCGCCCCACTGAGCGGCTCCGCGGCGGCGCGCTCCGTCGCATTCCAGCCGTCGCGTCGCTAGCGCGGGTAGGGAAAGCCCTTCGCCAGGGCCTTCTTCAGGTCCGCGTCCATCCCGTAGATGTCGTCAAAGAAAAGCACCGAGCCATCCGCTGCCGGCACCGCCGTGACGTAGAGGATCAGCACCGGGACGGGCTGGGTCAGGTTGACCTGCACGTTGTCCGGGCCGGTCTGCATGGCGGCGCGCACTTTTTCGAGCGTCCATTCCGGCTTGTCACGCAGCACCCATGCGACCAGTTCCTCCGGCTTCTCGACCCGGATGCAGCCGTGGCTGAAGTCGCGCCGCGCCTGGGCGAAGAGCTGCGGGGAGGGCGTGCTGTGCAGGTAGACGTTGAACTGGTTCGGGAAGATGAGCTTCACCAGTCCCAGCGCATTGCCCGGCCCCGGCTTCTGGCGCACGGCAAGCTTGCCCGCGCGCAGCTGCGCGAGCACTTCGTCGCTGATCCTTCCGGAAGTGACGACCTGGCCGCCGTGGGTTGTCACCTCGTAGTTCTTCTGCGCGATGTAGTCCCGGTTGCGGGCAATGGCGGGCACGATCTCCGCGCGCTGGATGCTCGGCGGCACGTTCCAGTACGGTCGGAACACCACGTAGCGCATGTACTCATCGAACACCGGGGTCTCGTGACGCATCGCCCTGCCGACGATCACGTTCATGCTCAGCGCGACACCGGCGTTGCCGTCGAATGCGCGCAGCCGGAATTCAGGGATGTTCACCACCAGCGGCGGTTCGGGGAACTCGTGCTGCACCCAGCGCCAGCGCTCCAGCGCGAGGCGCAGCTGTTGCACGCGGGCGGCAAGGGGGACGTTTATATGCCGGATCGTCTGCGCACCCAGCCGTCCGTCCGCGGCCAGGCCGTGGCGGACCTGGAAGCGCTTCACGGCCTCCACGAGTTCCCCCTGGTAGCTCCCGTCTGCAGGTACCGGGGCGTCCGCGGCGAGATCCCCGAGCAGGCGTAGACGCTGCGCGAGCGCCCTCGTGCCCGGGTAGTCCCCGCCGGGTGCGACGGTCTTGGCGGGCACCGGCAGCGAATCCGAGTGGTCGTCGTGGGCCAGCGCCATGTAGTGCTGCAGCGCCGACCGAGTGAGCCGGTAGCCTGGAAAGGGCGGCTCGGCCAGTGCGAGAAGTCCCGCGAGGTCGTCGCTGCCGGCCAGCCGGCGCACAAACTGCGGCAGGTTCACCTGGGCGTTCTTGATCGAGAGCTTGAACTTGAAGTCCTTCGGATCGATGCGGCCGAGCTCGAGGTTCGATGCATAGCGCATCGCCGCGACGGTCAGCGCCAGGTCGAAGTGCGCGGCCCGGGCAGGATCGCCGAGGGCACCCGTGCGCGCCGCCCAGCGCGAGCCGTCGTAGTCCTCCGGATCCAGGCCCTTGGCGGCCGCATCCTGCAGGCTGGCGATCAGCTGCGCGGCCTGTGCGGTCGGCCTGCCGTGCTGGCTCCACGCCGGCGCATAGCCGGTCGGGTCGTAGAAGGCGGCAAGGTCGCTGCGATAGTCCGAGAAATCCGGCCATCGCAGTTGTGGATCCGTGCCGGAGGCGACGAGTCCGCGCAGGACATTCTCGGGAGACTGCTGGGCTTGCACCGGAAGGCTGGCGGCACAGAGGACGACGAGTGCCAGCGTGAGCGAGAGGTACGGCAGTGCCGCGCGGCGGATCCGGTCTGAACTCGGCAAGGTGACATCTCCGGGGTGCGGCGTCCGCGCCTGAGGTGGCACCGATGGTACGCGTTCGCAGGCGGCTTGCGCGATCCGGACGAGCCGGTGGCTAGATCGGGTCACCCCAGATGCGCACGGCACCGGTGTCCACGTGTATGAAGTCCGAGACACGGTAAAAGCCGGTCCCGCCGCTCATCTGCGCGCGCGCGAGCGCCGCGAGCTGGCTCGTGGGGTAGCCCTGCAGGCGCGCGTCGATGGCGCGGCCCTGCATGTGCAGGCTGTGCTCGGCGACGCCATGCGAGTTGCGCCGTAGCGCCGCATTGGTCACCGGCGAGCGGTAGCCGGAAATAATCTCGAAGGGTTCGCGGCGGCCGGTGACCACCTGCAGGGCATACAGTCGGTCGAGCGCCTGGGGGTCGATGGGGAACACGGTCTCCGTGCGGAAATCACGCAGCAGTTCGTTCACGCGCGCAAGTGCAGCCTGGCAATAGGCGCCGGCGTCGTAGTAGAGCGCGGTCAGGTGCTCGCCGGTATGCGTGTGGATGAAGCACAGCTCGCGCCGCTCACCCCCGGCGAGCGTGCGCCGCGCCGCGCCGATCCCGACCGCGGCCATGCCTGCCCCGCGCAGGAAGCTGCGGCGCGTGAGCGGCGGTCGCGAAAGGCTGTGTAGGTCCTTGTTCACCGTGACAATTTGCCAGAAATGCCGGCCCGGCGCACGCCGGATTCCTCAAAACAGGGGTCGGATGCCCCGCTCTTGGAGCGCGGAAGTCGCCGACGGGTTCCCTGAGCGGGGGCGGGGTGTCTGTCCGGGGCCCCGACACCCCGGGCTATTTGCCGACGCGCTTGCTGATCACGTCCGCGGTTTCATCGATCAGCATGGACAGATTGTCCGGGTTGGTGGTGTTGCTGATGCTGGCCCACATCAGCTTGTCGTCCGAGAGGCGGTAGATCAGGGTCTCCACGGCGATCACGGTATCGGTCGAGACCGATGCCGGCGTGTAGAGCGCCGAGTAGCCGTAGCTGTAGTAGGGCCCGAAGCCGCCGTAGAAGGCGCTCGTGCTGCCCGGGTGGTAGGTCACCTTCTGGTCCTTGCCGGCAATGCGCATGACGATGGCCGCATCGACCCCCGCATTCTTGAGGATCTCGCGCGCCGCCTCCCCGTCGGTGTTGCTGCTGGGCAGGATCGAGTAAGAGGTCACGCCCCGGGCGCCGCGGTTGGTGAGGTCGTTGGCGATGTAGACCTCCGAGGCACGGCGCAGGTTCGCATCCTTGCTGAGGAAGATGGCGGCGACGGTCTTGCCGCGCAGCGCGCCGGCGCGCGTCTCCGGATCCTGCCAGGTGGAGGTGAAGTGGGTCGTGGAGCAGCCGCCCAGTACCAGGGTGGCAAAGGCAAGGAGGGCAGGAAGGCGTGACATGGATACCCGGACTCCTGGGGGTTGCGGCCGCGGCGGCGTGCCACGGGGCCGCGCAGTGTAGCGCGCAGGCGGGCGGCAGTCCTCTTATCCTGGCCGCGCCGGCCACGCCGGCCGCTGCTCGCAAACCCCGCGCGCTTCTGGCTGAATGCATCCATGACCCCGGAAGTCCGCGCTTTCGAGTACTCCCTCGGCCTGTTCGCGGTGCTCATCGGCCTGGCGGTGGCGGACATCGCCAACAGCTTCCACCGCCTCGTGCGCAGCCGCACGCCGGTGCGCTGGGATGCGCTCCCGCTGCTGGCGGCGCTGTACGCCCTGTGCATGGCGGTGGGCATGTGGTTCGACCTGTGGGGCGTGCGCCACTTTGCCGACACGCGCCACTTCTTCTTCTACCTGTGGATGATCGCGGCGATGTTCGTGCTGTTCCTCATCGCCGCCGCGGCGCTGCCCGATGAACCCGGGCCCCGCTGCGACCTGGGCGCCTACTATGCCGACACGCGCCGCTACTTCTGGACGCTGGTGGCGCTGTTCCAGCTGGCCTACCTGGTCCTCGGCCTTTATTTCGTCGGGCCCGCGAACCTGGCGCGGATGAGGGGCGGCGCGCTGCTCCTGCTGCTGAACAACATGTTCGTGCCGGTGCTCATCGCCTTGACACTGAGGCGCTCGGTGTCCCGGCCGCTGCACTACCTGGGAATTGCGCTGCTGCTCGCCTCGCTCGCGCTGCACTACGGCGCCTACCAGATCAACTAAGCGACGGTTGCGCCGGCGGCCGCGCGGCCGCATGCTTGCGGCGCGAGCCTGATAACTCCCGCCACCCGAAGAGGAGCCCAGCATGTCCGCCCACCCGTCTTCACTCGGTACCGCCATACGCGCCGGCTTCGAGCAACTGCACGCCGCCTGGGGCTGGTTCGTCGCACTCGGCATCGCGCTCATCGTGCTCGGTGCGGCCTGCATCCTCGGCGAGATGACCGCAACCCTGATCAGCGTGGTGCTCCTGGGCTGGCTGCTGCTGATCAGCGGCGTCCTCGCCTTGGTGCACGCCTTCCAGACCCGCACCTGGAGCGGATTCCTGATCTACCTGCTGAGCGCGCTGCTGCGCCTGTTCACCGGGTTCATGCTGGTGCGCTTTCCGGTGGCCGGTGCGGCGGGCATCACCTTCCTGCTGGCGCTGCTCTTCATCGGGGGCGGCACCTTCCGAGCCATCGGCGCAGGCAAGCTGCGCTTTCCGCGCTGGGGCTGGGCGGTCGCCTCCGGGCTCATCTCCGTCGCCCTGGGGGTGACCTTGCTGGTGCAGTTCCCGCTGTCCAGCCTGTGGTTCATCGGGCTCGCGATCGGCGTCGACCTGATCTTCGAGGGCACCTCGCTGGTGGCCCTCGGGAGTGCGCTGCATGGGATCGCGCGCCGCCTGCCGGGCGCCGGCGGTGCCCCGGCCGCCTCCTGACCGTTCACGCCGGGTCCGGGTTTGGACGGACCGGCGATGAGGCAGCGCCGGGCCGCAGCGGCGACCGCGGTCCTCGTCGCGCTGTGGTGTGCGGCTCCGCTGCAGGCCGCGCCCCTGTGCACCCTGCTGGCCGATCCGGCGAGCGGCAGCATCCTGCAGCGCAGTGGCGAGCACTGCGCGCAGCGCTACACGCCTGCCTCCACGTTCAAGATCGCCCTCGTCAGCGACAGGGCGAGGCTGCGGATTACAATGGCGCGTAGCGGATGTGACCCGTAGGGGCAGGAGCAGATCATGCGCGCCATCAGACCAACGACACTGTGCAGCGCATGGCTGCTGCTGATGGCTTGCCAGGGGGCGCAGGCCGAGGAGTCGGTCACCCAGGCAAGCTGGGTGCCGCGCGAGCTGCACTTCACCTACCAGGGCTTCACCGCCAAGTACTCCTGCGATGGCCTCAGTGACCGCATCAAGGAGGTGCTGCTGCTGCTCGGGGCGCGCAAGCAGGACCTGCAGGTGAGCCCGATCGGGTGCAGCGGCGGCTACGGCCGTCCGACGCCCTTTCCGGGCGTGAGCGCCAAGATGAGCGTCCTGGAGCCGATCGGCCCGAAGACGCCCGCGGGAGCTGCGCCCGTGGCGGTCGCCTGGCGCAACGTCGACGTCTCGCGGCCCCAGTCACTGGCGGCCGCCGGGGACTGCGAGCTCACCGAGCAGATCAAGCAAAGCATCCTGCCGCTCTTCACGGTGCGCAATGTCGAGTACAACTCGACCTGCGTGCCACACCAGCTCACCCCGGGGGGAACCTCGCTGAAGGCGGATGTGCTCGTGCCGGCACCGGCGCCCGCCCCGAGCGCAGGCTGAAGGGTCAGACCACCTCGTCCGGCATGCCCTGCTTGCGGCGGGCGATGTAGTCGCACAGCGCGGCATCGATGGCCGCATCCATCGGCGGTGCCTCGTAGGCCGCGAGCAGTGCGCGCCAGCGCTGCTGGGCGCGGCGCAGCTGGTCCCGCGAGCCCTCCTGCGTCCACTGCTCGAAGGAGTTGTTGTCGGCGAGCTCGAAGTCGTAGAAGGCGCTTTCATAGTTGGCGAGGGTGTGCTGCGCGCCCAGGTAGTGCCGGCCGGGACCGATCTCGCGAAAGGCATCCAGCGCGAAGCCGTTCTCGTCCAGGGGCAGTCCGCGCGCCAGGGTGTGGAAGGCGCCCAGCTGGTCGACATCCATGACGAACTTCTCGTACGACATGGCGAGCCCGGACTCCAGCCACCCGGCCGCATGCAGGATGAAGTTCGCGCCGGCGAGGAAGGCGGGCCAGAGCGAGTTGGCACTCTCGCTGGCCGCCTGCGCATCGGGGACCTTGGAGGCGCACAGGTTGCCGCCGCAGCGCAGCGGCACTCCCAGGCGCCGGGCGAGCTGGCCGATGGCGAGGTAGGCGAGCGCCGGCTCGGGCGTGCCGAAGGTCGGCGCGCCGCTGCGCAGGGACATGGAGGAGAGGAAATTGCCCAGGATGGCGGGCGAGCCGGGGCGTTCCAGCTGCGCGAGCGCCACGCAGAAAGTGGCCTCGGCGAAGCACTGGGCCAGTGCACCGGCGGTGGTGACCGGCCCCATCGCCCCGCCGAGGATGAAGGGTACGCACACCGGCGCCTGGTTGGCCGCCGCATAGGTGCGGATGACGCGGCTCGCCTCGCCGTCGAGCACCAGCGGCGAGTTGACGTTGACGTTTCCCAGGATCACGCAGTGGCTGTCGACGAAGGCCTCGCCGAACAGCACGCGGCACATCTGGATGGAGTCCGCGGCGCGCGCGGCCGTGGTCACCGAGCCCATGAAGGGCTTGTCCGAGTAGCGCATGTGCGCGTAGAGCATGTCGAAGTGGCGCTTGTTGACCGCCACGTCGACCGGCTCGCACACCGTGCCGCCGGAGTGGTGCAGCCACGGCGCCAGGTAGGCGAGGCGCACGAAATTCTGGAAGTCCGCGAGCGTGCCGTAGCGGCGGCCACGCTCGATGTCGGTGACGAACGGCGAGCCGTAGGCGGGCGCGAACACCGTATGTTCGCCGCCGATCCGCACGTTGCGCGCCGGGTTGCGGGCATGCTGCGTGAACACCCCGGGTGCGCTGGCACGCACGATCTCCCGCGCGAGCCCGGGTGGCACGTGCACGCGGACCCCATCGACGATGCGGGCGCCGGCGCGCTCCCAGAGCGCAACCGCGGCGGCGTCGCCGCGGATCTCCATGCCGATCTCGTGCAGCAGCTGGTCGGCGTGCTGCTCGATCCTGCGCAGCCCTTCTTCGCCGAGCAGGGCGTAGGGGGGCAGCGTGCGCGTGATGTACGGCGGCGCCGCGGGGGCCTGCGCGCGCCGCGCCTTGCGCGCCGCGCGCGTGCCGGACAACGCGCGCCGGCTGCGGGTCGAGTCTGGGTCGGTCATTGCACGCACGCGCCCTTCGGGAGGCATCCCTGGCAGGCAGTGTAGGACAGGACGTCCCGCGCTGCCCGGGCTGCCACGCAACGTGCGTCGCCGCGGTGGCAGGTGGCGGGCTACTTCTCCAGGACGCGCAGCGAAATGCGGCGGTTCTTCTGCCGGCCGTCTTCGGTGGTGTTGTCGGCCACCGGCTGATCGTCGCCGTAGCCCTTCGCCTCCAGGCGCGACCGGTCGACGCCGAGCCGGGCGAGTTCGGCGACGACGCTGTCCGCCCGATCCTGCGAGAGCTTCAGGTTCTGCGCCGGCTCCCCGTCGTTGTCGGTGAAGCCGCCGATGCGCACCTTGACCCTGGGATAGGCCCTGAGGATCGCGGCGATGTTCCCGATCTGTGCCTGCGACTGGGGTTGCAGCTCGGCATTCCCGGCATCGAACAGCAGACGGTCGAAGTCGAACCAGGTCTCATCTCCGACCGTGACGCTGCTGTCGTTGAGGTAGGCGACCAGGCGCCCCTCGACGCCGTGCGCGGGCGAGCGCAGCGAGGTGCCGTCGGGCAGCTTGATGGCCACCATGCGGCCGAGCCCGGTCCAGGGTGAGGCGGCGGCGCCAGTGGCGTGGGCGCCGGCCGAGGTGTAGTCCCCGTCGCGCGAGCCGGTCACGGAGCGCATCACCAGCCAGACGAGAATGAGCGCACCCAGGATGGCCAGGGGCACGATCCAGCGCGAGGCACCGCCGCCGGCCGCACCGCCTCCGCGGATCGCATCCCCGGCAGGCCCGCCGCCCGCGGCGCCGAGGCTGCCGAACAGGTTCGCGGGAAGGTAGCCCTGAAGGTTCGCGGCTTCCGCGCCGAGCCTGCGGCCGAGCGATCCGGCGTCGAGCTCGCCGTTGGCCTGGGCGCGTCCGAGGGAGGCGAGGGCCAGGGAGGCGGAGAACTCGAGGAGGCTGTCGACGGAGTCCGCATCGAGCCCGGTCTGGCGCGCGAGCGCGTGGCTGGCCCGTCCCTGCGCGTTGCCGAACACCCGCGCGAGGAATGCGTTGACGAGCTCGCCACCGTCGGCCGGGGGTCCGCCGGCAGCGAGAGCCGGAAGCGTGCCCAGCAGCTCCTGGCTGTGCGCGGTCCGTGCAAGGTCCATGATTTGGCCGAGGAAGCCGTTCTCCGGCGCCCGCGCTGCCAGGCCGCCCAGCACCGCGGCGGTCGTCGCACCCAGGCCGCTCTGCACAATGCGCGGCGTATCCCCGAGGCGCGCGGCCAGTGCCTGCCGCATCTGCGGCGTCACCAGCGCAAGAACCGGGTTCATCAGCGAGCTCGACATGTCCTTCCCCGCCTCCTGTTGGCCGTGGCCCGCATCGCCGCGGCACGCGACGCATTCTTACTCCAACACAATGCCGCCGCCATCGGCAGGGCCGCGAAGAACACGACCAGGTCGGGTGGTGGCCGGCGGAGACGTCGGGCCGCGCTCCGGGGCCGAGCCTAGAAGGGGAAGGTGCGGGCGCGGCGCTGGTCTGCCTCGACATCGCGCGCGGCGATGAAGTAGTGAATCGCCGCCCACAGTCCGGTCGGCACGATGCACAGCATCGCTAGGCGCAGGGCCTCCGCCTGCGAGAAGTGCGCCGCGAACACGTCGTTCAGGCCGCCGATCACGATGGGCGTGATGATGAGGTTGCCGACGTTCGCCAGGAACAGCGTCATGGCGCAGAACATGGCGCGCATGCGGCACGGCGCCAGGTTGTTGATCAGGCCGAAGCAGGGCCCGATGTAGAAGTAGATCGCGGGAATGAAGACCCAGAAGGCGATGCGCGCGGTGAGCAGGTCGTGCGTCCAGTACGCCACGCCCGAGGCGATGGTGGCAATGAAGGTGCCGGCGCCCAGAAGCCACATGATGTGCTTGGCGTCCGCCATCGCCGGGCGTGCCATCAGCCAGCCGGTGGCCACCGTCGCCAGCGCGCCGCCCACCAGGTGTGCGTTCGCCGTGACCGAGGCGGCATCCCCGGGGCTCAGCGCGTAGGTGCGCTGCACGAAGGCCTGCGTCCAGTAGATCAGCCCCCAGCCCCACAGCGCGCATACCGCGCTGCCGATCATCAGGTGCACCGCCGAGCGCTGCGACCACCAGAACTTCAGCGTCTCGCGCACCGACGGCGCCAGGTCCTGCGTGCCGGCGTCCAGGCAGCCGCGCTTGGGTTCGCGCACCGTGAGGTAGATCGACGCCCCGACCAGGACGCCGGGCACGCCGAGGGCGAAGAACACCGCGCGCCAGCCGTAGTGGTCGTTGATCGTGCCGGCGACCTGGTAGCCGATCCAGGCGCCGATCGGCGCCCCCAGCGAGAACACGGTCAGCGCCATGGCGCGCCGCGAGGCGGGAAAGTAGTCCGACAGCAGCGAGCTTGCGCCCGGGGTGCCGCCGGCCTCGCCGACGCCCACCCCGAGCCGGGTGAGCGCGAACTGGATGGTGCCCTGCGCCAGGCCGCACAGGGTGGTCATCACCGACCAGGCCATCAGGCAGGCGGCGATGATCTTGCGGCGGCTGTAGCGGTCGATGAGCCAGGACAGCGGGAAGCCCATGCAGACGTAGAAGAACGCCAGCGGCCAGGCCGTCGCGAATGCCACGCCGAGATTGCTCAGGTGCAGGTCGGCCTTGATCGGGTCGAGGATCGTCGAGACGACGTAGCGGTCGGCGATGCTGAGGGTGTACACCAGCACCATCATGATCAGCACGTACCAGCGCGTGGCGAAGCTGGCGGACGGCGCAGCGGGCGCTGCGACCGTGGTGGCGGGGGCGATTATGCTCGACTGCGCGTCACTCATTCGGCCTCACTTCGCATCGTCCGGGCAGGTTACGCCTGAATGCCGCCGCTGTCCTGAAGAATGAGGTCGGCGGCTTTTTCCGCGAGCATCATGGTCGGTGCGTTCGTATTGCCCGAGGTCACGTTCGGGAAGGCCGAGGCATCCACCACGCGCAGGCCCGTCACGCCGCGCACGCGCAGGCGCGCGTCCAGGACCGCGGTGCGCGGGTCCGCGCCCATCGCGCAGGTGCCGCTCGCATGGAACACGGTGCCGGCGCGGGCGCGGAAGTCGGCGAGCACGTCATCCTCCGACATGACCTTCAGCCCCGGCTCGCGCTCGTTCTCGGTGACGGCGGCGAGCGGGCCGGCTGCGGCGATCTTGCGCACCAGCCGCGCGCCCTCGAACACATCCTGCACGTCCGCGGCCGTCGCCAGCGAGATGGGGGCGATGCAGGGTGCCGCCTGGGGGTCGCCCGAACGGATGTGGGTCGAGCCGCGGCTGGTCGGCCGGCACGTGTTGAACGACATGAGATAGCCGGCGAAGGGATCCGGCTGCAGCAGGCGGCGCCGCGAGCCGAGCGTCGTGGTGCTGTAGCTGGCGGGGTTGAAGTAGATGTGCAGGTTGGGTGCGGCAAGCCCCGGTCGGCTGCGCACGAAGGCGCCGGCCTGGTTGACGCTCATCGCCAGCGGGCCGGTGCGGTTGAACGCATAGCGCAGTGCCGCGCGCGCCTTGCCCAGGAAGGGGCCGAGCTGGTTGTTGAGGGTCGGCACGCGCGAGCGGTAGAAATACGAGACCGCCAGATGATCCTGCAGCCCCTCGCCGACGGCGGGCAGGTCGGCCACCACACGGATGCCGAACTGGCCGAGGATCCGCGGGTTGCCCAGGCCGGACAGCTCCAGCAGCTGCGGCGAGTTGATCGATCCGCCGCACACCAGGACTTCCGCGGCCGCGCGCGCCTGCCGGGCGCTGCCGCCGCGCAGGTACTCGACGCCGGTGGCGCGGGTGCCGCTGAAGAGGATGCGCGTGGCCAGCGCGTGGGTCTGCACCTCGAGGTTGGCGCGACCGCTGGCAGGGCGCAGATAGGCTCTGGCGCTCGAGACGCGCACGCCGTCCTTGATCGTGACCTGCCACAGCCCGGCCCCCTCCGGCTGGGCGCCGTTGAAGTCGCGCGTCTGCGGGATGCCGAGTTCCTCGCAGGCCCTGAGGAAGGTGTGGCACAGCGGGTGCACGCTTCCCGAGACATCGCTGATGCCGACCGGTCCCCCGGCGCCGTGGTATTCGGAGGCGCCCCAGGGGTGATCCTCGAGCTTCTTGAAGTAGGGCAGCACCTCCGGCCAGCTCCACCCGGGGTTGCCCGCGGCGGCCCAGTCGTTGAAGTCGGCCGGCTGGCCGCGCACGTACACCATCGCGTTGATGGAGCTCGAGCCGCCGAGCACCTTGCCGCGTGGCCAGAAGCCGGCCCGGTTGTTCAGGCCCGGATCGGGCTGTGCCTCGTACATCCAGTTGTAACGCGGATCGTTGAAGGTACGGCCGTAGCCGATCGGCACCTGGATCCACGGTGAGCGGTCCGAGCCGCCGGCCTCGAGCAGCAGCACGCGCGTGCCCTTGTTGGCGCTGAGCCGGTTGGCCAGCACGCAACCGGCGGCGCCGGCGCCTACGATGATGTAGTCATAATCGGTCATAGTGTGATACGAAGCGTGTTATGAAGCTCACGGACATCAAGACATTCGTGGTGGGTAACCCGCCGCCCGGCAACGGTGGCCGCTACTTCATCTTCGTGAAGCTCACCACCGACGGGAATGTACACGGTGTCGGCGAGGCGTACAGCGTGCCCTTCGATCCGCACCTGGTGGCCCGCATGCTGGAGGACGTGTTCCGGCGCTACTTCGTGGGCGAGGACCCGCACCACATCGAGAAGATCTGGCGCCGCGTCTACTCCGCAGGGTTCACCCAGCACCCGGACCTCTCGATGATGGGGGTGCTGAGCGCGCTGGAGATGGCCTGCTGGGACATCATCGGCAAGGAGGCCGGCCAGCCGGTCTACAACCTGCTCGGTGGCAAGGTGCACGAGCGCCTGCGCACCTACACGTACATCTACGCCCGGCCGGGGGACAAGACCGACGTCTACCAGGATCCGGAACTGTCCGCGGAGCGCGCCGTCGAGTACCTCGCGCAGGGCTTCACCGCGATCAAGTTCGACCCGGCCGGTCCCTATACCGCCTTCGACGGGCGGCAGCTGTCCCTGCCGGCCTTGGACCTGTGCGAGCGCTTCGTCAAGCTGCTGCGCGAGGCGGTAGGCACCCGCGCCGATCTGCTGTTCGGCACCCACGGGCAGATGACCGCCGCCGGCGCGATCCGGCTGGCGCGGCGCCTGGAGCCCTACGACCCGCTGTGGTTCGAGGAGCCGGTGCCCCCGGATGCCCCGGAGGAGATGGCGCGGGTGGCACGCGCGACCAGCATCCCGATCGCCGCCGGCGAGCGCCTGACGACCAAGTACGATTTTGCGCGGGTGCTGCGCGCGGGCGCCGCGGCCATCCTGCAGATGAATCTCGGCCGCGTCGGCGGCATCCTCGAGGCGAAGAAGATTGCCGCGATGGCCGAGGTGCAGCACGTGCAGCTGGCGCCGCACCTGTACTGCGGGCCGGTCGTGGGGGCGGCCAATATCCAGCTGGCCACCTGCAGCCCGAACTTCCTCATCCTCGAGAGCATCGAGCGCTGGCAGGGATTCCATGCCGATATCCTGCTGCGGCCCGTGCGCTGGGAGCAGGGCTACGTCATCCCGCCGACCGAGCCCGGGCTCGGCGTGGAGCTGAACGAGGCATTCATCGCGAAGCATCCCTATACCGGCGAGCGGCTGCACCTGGAGATGACCGGCACTCCGCAGACCTAGGTCGCGGCGCGTTCACCGGTAGGCGGTCCAGACCGTCTTCAGGTCGCAGTACTTGTCGATCGCGTGCAGCGAGCGGTCGCGCCCGA
Source organism: Pseudomonadota bacterium (assembly GCA_018240525.1). Classification (GTDB taxonomy): domain Bacteria; phylum Pseudomonadota; class Gammaproteobacteria; order Steroidobacterales; family Steroidobacteraceae; genus 13-2-20CM-66-19. The sequence continues at coordinate 229,171 of JAFEFN010000005.1, read as the reverse complement.
AGCCGGACTGCTTGAACCCGCCGAACGGCGTGGCCATGGTCGAGCGGTCGAAGGCGTTCACCCAGACAGTGCCCCCGCGCAGCGCGCCGGCGAGGCGGTGCGCAACGTTGATGTCCGCCGTCCACACCGCCGCGGCCAGCCCGTACGGGGTGTCATTGGCCATCTGCACCGCGGCGAGCTCGTCCTTGAACGTCATGACCGACAGCACCGGGCCGAAGATCTCCTCGCGCGCCACCTTCATCGCCGGGCGCACGCCATCGAGGATGGTCGCCTCGATGTAGAAGCCGCCGCTGTCCTCCATGGCGCGGTGGCCGCCGAGGACCACGCGGGCGCCGCCCGCGACGCCGCTGTCGATGAAGCCGAGCACGCGCTCCATGTGGCCGTGATCGATGACCGCACCCATCTGAGTGCCCGGGTCCAGCGGATGCCCGAGGGTGATGGTGGCCGCGACCCCGGCAATCCGCTCGAGCAGCTCCTCGCGCACGCTCTCGTGCACGATCAGACGCGAGCCTGCATGGCAAGTCTCGCCGCTGTTGTAGTAGATGCCCCAGGCGATGTCGTACGCGGCGGTCTCCAGGTTGGCATCGGCAAACACTACCTGCGGGGTCTTGCCTCCCAGCTCCAGCGCGGTGCGCTTGAGGTTCGAATCGGCCGCGTAGCGCAGCATCAGCCGGCCGACTTCGGTCGAACCGGTGAAGGCGATGAGGTCGACGTCGGGGTGGCGCGCCAGCGCCTGGCCGGCTTCCTCGCCCAGGCCGGGCACCACGTTGAACACCCCGGGCGGGACGCCGGCCTCGCAGGCGAGCTGGGCGAGGCGGATGCCGGACAGCGGTGACTGTTCGGCCGGCTTGAGCACGATGCTGTTGCCCATGAGCAGCGCCGGCCCGACCTTCCAGCAGCTGATGATGAGCGGGTAGTTCCACGGCACGATCGCGCCGATGACGCCCAGTGGTTCGCGGCGGATGAGCGCCAGGTCGTTCGGACCGGTCGGCGCGACCTCGTCGTACAGCTTGTCGGCGAACTCGGCGTAGTACTCGATGCAGTCGGCGCAGTTGGCGACATCGACCGCCACGGCGTTGGCGATCGGCTTGCCGACGTCGCGGCTCTCCAGCAGCGCCAGGTGATCGACGTCGGCGCGGATCAGTTCCGCGAACCGGCGCAGCACGCGCTTGCGTTCGCGCGGCTCGGTGCGCCGCCAGAGGCCGTGCTCGAAGGTATTGCGGGCGCTGAGCACTGCCGTGTCCACGTCCACCGCGCCGCAGCGTGCCACCGAGGCAATGACCTGCCCGTCGATGGGACTGATGTCCTTGAACACACGCCCGTCGCGCGCGCCCACCAGGCGCCCGTTGATGAAGGCACGTCCCTCGGGCTGCTGGGCGGCCGCGAGGGCATCCCAGCCGCGCCGGTCGCGTTGTGCGGCGGTGATGGCCATGGCCGTTAAGCTTCCATAGTCCGTAGCCGGATCCCATCAAAGAAAAGGAATAGCGCCATCTCAAAGAGGCATCGCCGGCCTGCGGGGCGGGGCCGTTACGGGCGCAGCAGGGTGCGCCGGATGGCCTGCTGCCAGCCGGCGGCCAGCTTCTCCCGCCGCTGCGCCGGCATGCGCGGCGTGAACGAGGCCTCCGCGCGCCAGGTGGCCGCGAGCGCCGCCTCGTCCTTCCACACCCCGGTCGCCAGCCCGGCCAGAAACGCGGCGCCGAGCGCGGTGGTCTCCAGATCCGCGGGACGCTCGACGCGCGCATCGAGCATGTCGGCCAGGAACTGGCAGAACCAGTCGTTGGCGGCCATGCCCCCGTCGATGCGGATGGCCGAGGCGCGCGCCGCCCCGTCGCGTGCCATGGCCTGCGTGAGGTCCCGGGTCTGGTACGCCACGGATTCGAGCACGGCCCGAATCAGGTGGGCGCCGCCGGAGTCCAGCGTCAGACCGCAGATCAGTCCCCGTGCATCGGGGTCCCAGTAGGGGGCTCCCAGGCCGACGAAGGCCGGCACCACGTACACCCCGTGATCGTCCGGCACCGCGGCCGCGGCGGTGGCGCTGTCAGCGGCCGCGCCGAGGACCTTGAGGCTGTCGCGCAGCCACTTCACCGCGGCGCCGGCGACGAAGATGGACCCCTCCATCGCGTAGCGCACCCGGCCGCCGAGGCGGCAGGCGACCGTGGTGAGCATGCGATTGTGCGAGGCCACCGGGGTGTCGCCCGTGTTCAGGAGCAGGAAGCAGCCGGTGCCGTAGGTGGACTTGGCCATGCCGGCGCTGAAGCACGCCTGGCCGAACAGCGCCGCCTGCTGGTCACCGGCCATGCCGGTGATGGGCACCGGTCTTCCGAGCAGCCCCGGCTCGGTGGCCCCGAAGAGGCCGCTGTTGTCGAGCACCTGGGGCAGCATGGGCCGCGGAACGCGCAGCAGCTGGCACAGCTCCGCGTCCCACTCCTGGCGATGGATGTCGAACAGCAGGGTGCGTGAGGCGTTGGTCGCATCCGTGGCATGGATGCGGCCCCCGGTGAGGCGCCACAAAAGAAAGCAATCGATGGTGCCGAAGGCCAGCTCGCCGCGCTCCGCACGCGCCCGGGCCCCGGGGACCTGGTCCAGGATCCAGGCAACCTTGGTGCCCGAAAAGTACGGGTCCAGCAGCAGCCCGGTGCGCGCGCGCACCAGCTCCTCCAGGCCCTGCGCGCGCAGGGCGGCGCAGGCATCGCTGGTGCGGCGGTCCTGCCAGACGATGGCACGGTATAGCGGGCGCCCGGTCGCACGCTCCCACACCACGGTGGTCTCGCGCTGGTTGGTGATGCCAATGCCCGCGATTCCCTCCGGTCCGCAGCCGACCCGCTCGATGGCCTCGCGCAGCACCTCGACCGTGTCGCGCCAGATGTCCTCCGCGTCGTGCTCGACCCAACCGGAGGCCGGGTAGTGCTGGGCAAATTCGCGGCGGGCGAGGGCGACGGTGCGTGCGCGGGCATCGAAGACGATGGCGCGCGTGGAGGTGGTTCCCTGGTCGATCGCGAGCACGTGGCTGGCGTTCACGGGTGCGAGTCCTCGGCGCTGGGTCGGACGCGGGCGGGAAGGTAGGGGCGGATCGCCAGCTGGTACAGGCCCCCGCCGACGACACCCCCCAGCAGCGGACCGGCGATGGGCACCCACCAGTAGTTCTGCGGTGCGGGGAAGGCCTGGTGCCCCCAGCCGGCGAGGAAGCAGAACACCCGCGGACCCAGGTCGCGCGCGGGGTTGATCGGCCAGGCCTCGAGGTAACCGGCGCAGGCGCCGATCGTGGCCACCAGCAGGCCGATGATGAGGGCGCCGGTATTGGCCGAAGGGGCGAGGGTGTTGAACTGCTCGGTAATGGCGAACACGCCCAGCACCAGGATGCCGGTGAGCACGATCTCGTCGGCGAAGGCGTGCGCCGGGGTGATGGCGAGGCCCGGATGGGTGAAGAACACGCCGGCGGCCCCGCCATCGCCGGCGCGGCTGAGGTGGTGCACGAGGTTGTAGTGGTCGATGACCGGTCCGAAGAGGAAGTAGACCAGGGCTGCCCCGAGGAAGGCGCCCGCCACCTGCGCACCGATGTAGGGCAGCACTTTGCGGCGCGAGAATCTGCGGTAAAGCGTCAGAGCGAGCGTAATCGCAGGGTTCGCATGCGTCCCGGAGACCGCGCCGGTGACGTAGATCGCAAGCGTCACGGCCAGGCCCCAGGCGATACAGACGCCCCAGTAGGCCTGCTGGTAGGGACTGGGGTCGTACAGGACGTACATCGCGGCAGCGGAGTCGCCCAGCCCCAGGATGATGAAAGTCGCCAGGCACTCGGAGATGAGTTCCCCGGTGAGCCGGTTCTGTGCTGCGGCCATGATCCCCCTCAGGGCACACAGTCTCCGAGAATCGGTGCAGGATCAAGGGCCCTGAAGCCTGCGCTTGCGTTCGGCTGCCGGTGGCGCCCCCACTCCCGCGCCCGTGTCGGGCAAATCTGATGCCAGAACGCAACAAATGCGGTTCACCGGGGCCGCGCCCCCGACGATCGCGCCTCCGTAGGCTCAACGCGTCGGCGGACCGCGCGGCCCGCTGCAGGGGCTCCCGGCCACCGACCTTGAGGCCGGCGGCATCGGTTTTTCAGATGGGGCTATTCAATTTCTAGTCTGTTGATGCCCGTAATGGTGTGAAATGCTGCCTTTGAAGCGTGCATGACGGCTTGGTGACGCCGGGGGAGACGCGGGCTTGAGTGCGGCTGCATCATGTCCGGAAGACGCATTTGTTCATGCGTCCGTCATGGACGTGGTATACAAAGTTTAATGGGGGAGCCGCCTGGTCGCCGGGTGTGTTCGCGTGGCGGATCTACAACCAATTCTCAGGGGAACAGCCCGATGAAGCTAAATCCGAAGATCTCTGCTGCTGTTGGAGCAATTTTAGGTGCTCCGGCTTCGATGATCGTGTTTGCCGCACCGGCGGACCAGGCCAGCGAGACCGCTGGCGATGCCGGGGGTCTGCAGGAGGTCATCGTCACGGCCAACCGCCGTGCTGAGAATCTGCAGGACGTGCCGATCACGATTCAGGCGATGAGCGGCGAGACGCTGAAGTCACTGAACGTCACCGGCTTCAACGACCTGCTCAAGTACACGCCGAACGTGACCTACAGCGGCAACGGCCCGGGCAGCACCGGCAACATCTTCATTCGCGGCCTCGGTGGCTCGGGCTCGGGCAACCAGTCGCAGTCGACCACGGCGCCTTTCCCCAACGTCGCGCTCTACCTCGACGACCAGTCGATGCAGTTCCCGGCGCGTAACAACGACGTGTACCTGGTCGACATGGAGCGCGTCGAGATCCTCGAAGGTCCGCAGGGCACGCTGTTCGGTGGCGGCGCCCAGGCCGGCGCGATCCGCTACATCACCAACAAGCCCAAGCTCGGCGTGACCGAGGGCGAGGTGCAGGCGAGCTACGGCATCACCGCGGGCGGTGACCCGAATGCCGCCGGTCACTTTGTCCTCAACCTGCCGTTCGGCGACAACCTGGCCCTGCGCGCGGTGATCTTCACCGACCACATGGGCGGCTGGATCGACAACGTGCCCGGGACGATCTCGATCCCGCCGCTCGGTGACGGTTCGGATCCGGGATTCCCGCCGGGGGCCGGCACTGGCCTGCCGCCGGCGCGCCCCGGCAGCCCGATTGCCACCAATGCGGGCATCACCGGCAGCAACATGAACAGCATGAACTACGGCGGCGCACGGCTCTCGCTGCTGTACAAGTTCAATGAGAACTGGGACATCCTGCTGCAGCAGAACTACCAGAACTCCGAGTCGAACGGTTATTTCTACGAATACCCGTATGACTCGAACGGCAATGCGCTGCAGCGGGACCAGCTGACCGCATTCACCCCGGCCTTCAACAAGGACAAGTACTCGAGCACGGCCTGGACCATCAACGGCAAGCTGCCCTGGGACCTGAAGGCGGTCTACACCGGCAGCTACATGACCCGCAGCATCGATGGTCAGCAGGACTATTCGAACTACATGCGCAGTAACCACGGTGCCTACTACGCCTGTTCCGGCAAAGGCGCCAGCTACTTCTACTTCCGCTCCGCCAAGCCCACCACCTGCTATTCGCCGGTGGGTGCCTGGCGCGACCAGGTGCGCAACACGCACGTCAGCCACGAGTTCCGCATCAGCACCAACGAGGAGTATCGCCTGCGCGGCCTGGCGGGCGTGTTCTACGAGAAGTTCAACATCTACGACGACATGAACTTCAACTACATGGGCATGCCGCAGTGTAATGAGCAGAACCTGGCGATCTCCCAGGCTGGCGGCCCGGACTGCGTGACCACCGTCGGCGCCGTTTTCCCCGGCTACTTTGCCTGGCACCCGGGATATCGCACCGACACCAACACCGCCTTTGGCGAGGACGTTATCCGCGGCTACAAGCAGACCGCATTCTTTGCATCCGCCGACTTCGACATCATTCCGAAGGTCCTGACCGTCACCGCCGGTGCGCGTCACTACAAGTACGACGAGTTCGAGCACGGTTCGGAGTACTACAGCGCCACCTCCACGGTGCTCAACGTTCCGAACGGCACCTGCACGCATTGCGGTTTCGGCATGAACCTCAACAAGAGCGAGCAGGGCTGGAAGCCGCGCTACAACGTCACCTGGCACATCACGCCGGATGTCATGACCTACTACACCCACTCGGAAGGATTCCGTCCGGGTGGCTTCAACCGCACTCACACCAGCGTGGATGGCAGCCAGATCTTCCTGAAGGGTGTCGCGCCTTACACCTCGGGAAACAATCAGTTCCTGAAGCCCGCCGGGTATGAGTCGGACGAACTCATCAACAACGAAATCGGCTTGAAGAGCGAGTGGGCGCAGCACCGCCTGCAGGTCAATCTGTCCGCCTACCAGATGGACTGGAAGAACGTGCAGCTGCCGCTGTTCGATCCCGTGCACCTGGGCAATACCACCTTCGATATCAACGGTCCCACCTACCGCGTGAAGGGCATCGAGCTGCAGTTGGTGGCGCGCCTGTTCGAGGGTTTCACCATCCAGGGATCCAGCGCCTGGAACTCCTCCGAGCAGACCAACGCGCCCTGCCTCCCCAGCAACAATCCCGCACCGGCGAACCCGACGCCGCTGGGCGAGTGCATCACGCAGGTCAAGGGAAAGCCGTATACCAACCCGTACGGGGTACTGGGTACGCGGGCGCCGTTCTCACCGGCGATCATGTTCAACGTACGCGCACGGTATGACTGGACCATGCAGGGCGAGTACAACGCCTTCGCCTGGGCCGGTGCCAACCACATCGGTTCGCAGAGCAACCAGCCGCAGAGCTTCCCGAGCGGCGACGATCCGGCGCAGAACCCGCCGACCACGACGCTGCTGCGCTACGAAATCCCGGGCTACACCACCTACGATGCGGGCATCGGTGTGGCGAAGGACAAGTGGACGGCGACGATCACCGGCGAGAACCTGAGCAATTCGGATGCGGTGACCAATATCAGCTCCGGACAGTTCATCAAGTCTGAGATTCCGGTCCGGCCACGGGTCATCACCTTCGGTATCGGCTACAAGTTCTAGCCACTACCACTGCGGCAACCGGCCCCGCCGGTTGCAGTAGAATCCAAGGGCGGACCGTTCGGTCCGCCCTTTTTCTATGGAGCGCATGGACATATCGGAATCGCCTGCGAATCCGCCGGACAGCGCGGCCGAGATCGCCCGCATCCGCGGCCTGCTGGGACAGTCGAAGTTCCAGGAGGCGCTGGCGGCTGCGCAGGCGCTGGCCGAGCGCGATCCGGGCAGCCGCGATGCGCCGCTGTTCTGCGCCTTTGCCCTGCGCCGTCTCGGGCGCATCGATGCCGCCCTGGGGGTGCTGGCGGACCTGGAAAAGCGTCACCCGAGCTTCAGCCGCCTCTACGAGGAGCGCGGCCAGTGCTACGTGGCGATGCGCCAGGCCCAGCCGGCCATCGAGGCCTTCCTGGCGGCGGTGAACCGCAACAACGCGCTGCCCGCCAGCTGGGCGATGCTGGAGGGCCTCTACCGCATGACCGGCGACGAGGCCAACGCCCGCACCGCGGCCAGCCACGTGGCGATCCTGCGCGAGCTGCCGCGGGAGGTCGTCATCGCCACCGCGCTGTTCATGGACGGGGACCTGAACGGCGCCGAGCCGCTGATCCGCTCGTTTCTGGTCCAGCACGGCGACCACATCGAGGCCATGCGCCTGCTGGCACGCATCGGCATCGCCCGCAAGGTGTACGACGATGCCGAGCTGCTGCTGGCGGCGGTGCTCGAGCTCGCCCCGGACTACCGCCTGGCGCGGGCCGAATACGCGGAGACGCTCATCGAGATGCACCGCTACGCGGAGGCGCGCGAGCAGCTCGACCGGCTGATACGCGAGGACCCCGCGAGCCGCGTGCGCCTGCAGGGCCTGTATGCCACCGCCTGCGTGGGGCTGGGCGAGCACGCGCGCGCCATCACGCTGTACCGGGAGCTTCTTGCCGGGGTGCCGGCCGATGCGGACGTGCACCTCTCGATCGCGCACGCGCAGAAGACGCTCGGGCAGCAGGAGGAGGCCATCCAGTCCTACCGGCGCGCGGCGCAGAGCCGGCGCGACTTCGGCGATGCGTACTGGTCGCTGGCCAACCTCAAGACCTACCGCTTCACGCCCGAGGAGCAGGCCCGGCTGCGCGAGCTGACCGCGGACCCCGCGGTCGCCTCGGTCGACCGCGTGCACGCCCTGTTTGCCCTGGCCAAGGCGCTGGAGGACGAGGGCGACTACGCGCACTCGTTTAGCTACTACGCGCAGGGCAATGCCCTCAAGCGCGCCGAGAGCAACTACGCGCCGGAGGTCATCGAGAACAATACCCGGCAGCAGATCGAGGTGTGCACGCCCGCGTTCTTCGCCGCGCGCACCGGCTGGGGGGTGGCGAGTCCCGACCCGATCCTCATCGTGGGCCTGCCGCGCTCGGGCTCGACGCTCATCGAGCAGATCCTGGCCTCGCATTCGAAGGTGGAGGGCACGCAGGAGCTGCCGACCGTGCAGCAGATCGTCGCCACCCTGCGCGGCCGCGATCCGGACCCCAGGAACCCGCGCTACCCGCGCATCCTCACCGAGTTGTCGGCCGAGGAGGTGCGCGGACTTGGCGAGCGCTACCTGGCCGGCGCGCAGGTCTACCGCAGCGGCAAGCCGTTCTTCATCGACAAGATGCCCAACAACTTCCGGCACCTGGGCCTGGTGCGCCTGATGCTGCCGCACGCCAAGGTGATCGATGCGCGGCGCGAGCCCATGGCCTGCTGCTTCGGCAACCTCAAGCAGCTCTTCGCCAACGGCCAGGAGTTCACCTACAGCATCGAGGACATCGCGCGCTACTACCGCACCTACCTCGAGCTCATGCGGCACTGGGACCGCGTGCTGCCCGGATGGGTGCTGCGGGTGCAGCACGAGGACCTGGTGGAGGACCTCGAGTCCCACGTGCGCCGCATCCTGGAGTTCTGCGGGCTCGATTTCGAGCCGCAGTGCATCGAGTTCCACAAGACCCGGCGCAGCGTGCGCACGGCCAGCTCCGAGCAGGTGCGCCGGCCTCTGAACCGCGAGGGCATCGACCAGTGGCGCCACTTCGAGCCGTGGCTGGCGCCGCTGCGCGCCGCGCTCGGCGACGCCGTGGACAACTACAGGAGCTGAGGTGGCGGTCAAACCCAGTCGCAACGAGATGTGTGCCTGCGGCAGTGGACGCAAGTTCAAGCACTGCCACGGCGGACTCGCCAGCACCGCAGCGTCGGTGCAGACGGTGAGACCGCAGCTGATCGGCGCGCTGGCGACGCTTCTGAACCAGGACCGCCCGGCGGAGGCCGAATCGCAGGCGTGGGAGGCCCTCAAGCGCCACCCCAATGCCGGCTTGCTGTGGAAGATCCTCGGCGTGGCGCAGGCCCACCAGCGCAAGGATGCCCTGCAGGCGCTGCGCCGGGCGGCCGAGCTGATGCCGGCGGACGCCGAGGCGCTGCGCAACCTCGGTGCGGCGCTGCACGATCGGGCGATGTGGGATGAAGCCCTGCCGAGCCTGCAGGCCGCACTGGCGCTCGAGCCCGACCATCCGGCGGCGCTGGTCGATGCGGCCGATGCGCTGCGCGCCCTGGGCCGCGTACGCGAGTCGGTGCCGCTGTACCAGAAGGTCCTGAGCACGAATGCCCAGGACGTCGAGGCGCTCAACAACCTCGGCAACGCCTACCTCGAACTGGGGGACCACCAAAGAGCGCTCGAGTGCTACGAGCGGGCGCGGCGGCTGCGGCCCATGGATGCGCAGATCTCCACCAACGTCGGTCAAGCCCTGATGCTGCTGGGCCGCCTCGAGGAGGCCGAATCCCTCGCGCGCCGCGCCGTCACCCTGGACCCGCAACTGGCGGTTGCCCACAACAACCTGGGGCTCGCGCTGGCGGCCCAGAGCAAGCGCACGGAAGCGGCCGACAGCTACCGCGAGGCCCTGCGGCTCAAGCCCGATTTCATCGAGGCACTCAACAATCTCGGCAACGCGCTGCGCGAGCTCGGTGACCGTCGTGCGGCGCTGCCGCTGTACCGCCGCGCGGTCGAGCTCGACCCGCGCAGCGCGGAAAACCACTGCAACCTGGGTAACGTGCTCTTCGAGGTGCGGCGCGTGCGCGAGGCGGCCAGCTGCTTCCGCCAGGCGATCCTGCTGCGGCCGGACTACGCCCCGGCCCACCTGAGCCTCGCCTTCGCGCTGCGCCAGCGGCGCCAGCCGGCCGAGGCCCGGCAAAGCTGCGAGGCGGCGCTCAAGATCGACCCCAACTACGTGGAAGCGATCGTCTTCATGGGTGAACTGCACGCCGACAGCGGGCAGTTCGATGAGGCCGAAAAGCTGTTCCGGCGGGCGATCGAGCTCAATCCCAGGTACGCCCATGCGTTCGCGAGCATCGCCACCCACCGGCGCATGCAGCTTGCCGATGCCAGCTGGCTGCATGGCGCGGTCTCGCTGCTGGCCACGCCCCAGCCGCTCGCGCAGGAGATCAACCTGCGCTATGCACTGGGCAAGTACTTCGACGATGTCGGCCAGTACGAGGATGCCTTCGGCCAGTACCACAAGGCGAACGAGCTCACCAAGCGCTTCGGGGTGCGCTACGACCGCGCCGGGCTGACGGCGCGCGTCGACCGGCTGATGGCGGGCTTTGACGCGCAGCTGTGGGAAAAGGCGGCCGCGGATGCCTCCCCGTCGCAGGCGCCGGTCTTCATCGTCGGCATGCCGCGCTCGGGCACCTCGCTGGCCGAGCAGATCCTCGCCTCGCATCCGCAGGTCTACGGGTGCGGCGAGGTCGGCTTCTGGAACGCGGCCTACGAGAACTGGCGCGACGCGGAGAAGCAGGGTGGCCAGCCGCTGCAGCTGGTGCCGGCGATGGCGCGCACCTACCTCGAGCGCATGAACTCGGCCGCCGGCGGGGCGGCCCGCATCATCGACAAGATGCCCGCCAACTTCATGTACGCGGGACTGATCCACGCGGTGTTCCCGAATGCGCGCTTCATCCACATGCAGCGGCACCCGTTCGATACCGCGCTGTCGATCTACTTCCAGAACTTCTTCAACATCGGGCCCTGGGCGAACGACTTCGAGGACATGGCGCACTACTACGGGGAATACGTGCGCATCACGCGGCACTGGCGCGCGGTGCTGCCGGCGCGCAACTGGATGGTCGTTCCGTACGAAGAGCTCATCGCCGACCAGGAGGGCTGGTCGCGGCGCATGCTGGAGTTCCTGGGGCTGCCCTGGGACGAACGGGTGCTGGAGTTCGAAAAGACCGAGCGCGTGGTCATCACGGCGAGCAAGTGGCAGGTGCGCCAGAAGATCAATTCGCGCTCCGCCGGGCGCTGGCAGCACTACGAGCGGCACCTCGGGGCGCTGCGCGAGCTGCCGCAGCTGGTCCGCGACTAGCTCATCCGCGTCGCCCGCAGCCGCGACTCGTCGGGCGCGTAGCCCATGCCGGGCGCCTCGCTCAGCTGGATGGCCCCGTCCCCGCCCGCGCGCAGCGGCTCGGCCATGAGGAAGTCGCGACGCTCCAGGCTCCACTCGGGCGGGTCGAACGGGAACTCCATGAAGGGCGCATCGGCCAGGCCCGCCACCAGGTGGGCATTGGCGGTGACGCCCATGCCGTTGGTCCAGGTGTGCGGCGTGAAGGTGACGTGATGTTCCTGGGCCAGCGTGGCCAGGCGGCGCAGGCCGGTGATGCCGCCGACCAGGGCGGCATCCGGCTGCAGGACGTCGACGCAGCCGCCGGTGACCAGGTCGCGCAGTTCGTGCAGCTGGCGGGTCATCTCGCCGGCGGCGATGCGCACGTCCGTGGCGGCGCGCAGTGCGCGCATGCCGTCGCGGTCGGCGCGGTGCAGGGGCTCCTCCATCCAGTAGACCTTGAGGCGCTCGAGCTCGCGCGCCACGGCGAGCGCATCCTTCAGGGTCCAGGCGCTGTCGGTGTCCCACGGCAGCCGCCAGCCCTGGTTGCAGTCCACCAGCAGTTCGAGCCGCTCGCCCACGCGTGCGCGCACGGCCTCCAGCGCGCGCACGTCGTCGCGCCAGTCCCCGCGGTGGAAGCGCAGCTTGAGGGCGGGAAACCCCGCGGCGAGGTAGCGCTCCGCGGCGTCGGCCTGCGCGGCCGGCTCCCGCAGCGTGCCCGAGGAGGCGTAGGTGCGCACGCGCGAGCTCAGGCCCCCGAGCAGCTTCCAGCAGGGCGCAGCGAGGATCTTCCCGGCCAGGTCCCACAGCGCCAGGTCCAGCGGCCAGCAGCGGCCGTAGTGGAAGTCGATGTTGGAGAGCACGCGGAAGTGGCGTTCCAGGGCGAGCGGATCGGTGCCGACGAAGAGGTCCTCGTGCCCGGCGAAGCCGAGCATGAGGTCGCCCGAGCCGTAGCCGGTCAGGCCGGTGTCGGTGCTCACCCGCACGAGCGTGGCGTCGAAGTGCACGCGTGGCTTGGTGTCCCAGCTGGCACGGAACGGTGGCTCGAGCGGCAGGCGATGATGGGTGATCGAGATCGCCGCGATCTTGTGCATGGCGCCTGCCGTCCAGGATGGGGGCTGGAGCGTTCCACACTCCGGCAGGTGCCGAAAGCCTAGAAATTCACTAACAACATAGAAAAAAGGCATTGGCGGCGGCCACACGTGGCGCAGGAACGCCGAGTAGGTCAGTATCGGCAGCGACGGCCCGTCGCGTGGCCGAAGGATCGATCCCATGCAGAAGACCACGGACCGCCGCTGGCTGCCGCTGAATGCGCTGCGTGCATTCGAGGGCGTCGCCAAGCACGGCAGCTTCACGGCCGCCGCCAACGCACTGCTGATCTCGCAGAGCGCGTTGTCGCGCCACGTCATCGCGCTCGAGCGGCTGACCGGCGTGCAGCTGTTCGACCGCCGACCGCATGCACTCACCCTCACCAAGGCCGGGCAGCACCTGCTGCCGGCGGTCGCCAAGTCCTTCGACCGCCTGGAATACGCCCTCGACGACATCCGCAACGAAGGGGCGCCCCTGCAGCGCACGCTGCGCGTGCAGATGCCCCCGAGCTTCGCGGTGCAGCTGGCCGTGCCGATCCTGCAGGACTTCCGGCGCGACAGCGCCGGGGTGGACATCGACCTCATCAGCCCCTATGGGGTCGGGCCGCCGCTCGGCGACGTCGACGTGGCGGTGGTGTACTCGAAGCCCACGGTCACGGACCTGGTGTCCGACCTGCTCTGGCCCGTGCGCCTGAGCATCCTGTGCCATCCCAACATCGCCGCCAGCCACCGCGGCAAGGACCTGGCCAGCTTCATCGAGGCGAACGAGATCGTGCACGTGCGCATCGCCGACCTGCCGCGCCATCACGTGTGGACGCAGCTGGCGCGCCAGGAGGGACTGAAGGGCGTCAACATCGAGCGCGGCCTGGTGTTCGACACCGCCGTGCTGGCCGTGCAGTACGCGCTGAGCGGCCAGGGCATCGCGCTGGTCGATACCAACCTGTTTGCGGAACACATCAACGCGGGCCGGCTGGTGAAGCCCTTCCCCGCGACCCTGGACGATGGCTACGGCTACTACCTGACCACCCACCCGGAGGGCCTGTCGGACACCGCCATCTCGCTGTTCCGCTCCTGGCTCATCCGGCGCTTCGGGCCGCGCGAGGCCGCGACACCGGCCCCGGCCGTGCAGCTGGCGGTCTCGAACGAGTAGGCGCTCCGCTCAGGCGATGAAGATGGCGAGGGCGCTGGCGGTGAGCGCCGGGCGCTTCTCGCCCTCGATCTCGAAGCTGTTGCCGGTGGTGACGAAGTAGCGCCCACCCCCGCGTGCCTTCACCGATTCGAGCGTGATGTGGTTGCGCACGCGCTGCCCGGCCCGGACCGGGGTGACGAAGCGCACATCATCGAGCCCGTAGTTGACGACGGAGCTCGGCGAGACCCGGGCGACCAGCAGCTCGAAGGCCGTGGGTGCGATGAGCGAGAGCGTCAGGAAGCCGTGCGCGATGGCGCCGCCGAAGGGACTCTCGCGGGCGGCGCGCTCAGGGTCGACGTGGATCCACTGGTGGTCCCCGGTGCAGTGAGCGAACTCCTGGATGCGCGCCTGGTCGAGCGTGATCCAGGAGGAGACGCCGACTTCCTCGCCGACGTGCTTCACCAGGTCGGGGAGCGGAATGATCTGATCCACCTGCAGTCGTCCTCCACGAAAGATGCGGCGCGCCGGTCCCAAGGCAAGCAAGCGCCGGGGCGGTGCCGGATCTTACCAAGGCGTGTTCGTGCGCGTTCGAAAGCACAGCACGGCGGCTGCCGTGTCGCGGCGGTGCGCGCAGGGTGGGACGCATTGCCCGCCCGCGGCTTCGCGATCCCCGTATAATCAGAAAGTTATCACGTCAAGCGCAGGCTGTTTCTTGCGGTACATACTGATCGCTCTGCTCGCAGGCGCCGCACCGCTGGCGGGCGCACAGGAGGCTGCTCAGACTGCCATGGCGATGCCGATGGCGGGGCTGTACGGCAGCTACCCGATGACGCGCGAGGGCTCCGGCACCAGCTGGCAGCCGGACAGCACGCCGATGGACGGCGCGCACCAGATGGGCGAGGCGTGGATGACCATGGAGCACGGCTACCTCACTGCCGTCCACGACGACCAGGGCGGGCCGCGCGGTGCCACCGAGAACTTCTCGACCAGCATGCTGATGCTCATGGCCCGGCGCGAGCTCGAGGACGGCGCCTTCGGTGCCCGGCTCATGGTCTCGGCCGATCCACTCATGGGCAAGAGCGGCTACCCCTTGCTGTTCCAGACCGGTGAGACCGCCAATGGCACCGATCCGCTCATCGACCGGCAGCACCCGCATGACCTGCTGATGGAAGCGGCACTGACCTACAGCCGCAACCTCGGGGCCGACAGTTCGGCTTTCGTTTATGCGGGACTGCCGGGGGAGCCGGCGCTGGGCCCGAACGCCTTCATGCACCGGTTCTCGGGAATGGACAACCCGGAGGCGCCGCTCTCACATCACTGGCTGGATTCCACGCACATCAGCTGGGGCGTGCTCACCGCCGGCTACGTCCTGGGGGGCCTCAAGCTCGAGGCGTCCGCCTTCAACGGGCGCGAGCCGGACGAGAACCGCTACAACATCGAAGTGCGGGCACTGGACTCCTATGCGGTGCGGCTGTCCTGGAATCCATCGCCGGCGTGGTCGCTGCAGGGGAGCTTCGGGCGCCTCGCGAGCCCGGAGCAGCTCGAGCCCGAGGTCAGCGTGCGCCGGACCACCTTCTCGGCCAGCTACAACGCACCCGTGGCGCGCTGGTGGCAGACCACGCTTGCCTTCGGCCGCAACGATCCCTCGTCAGGGGAGGCCAGCGACGCGTGGCTGCTGGAGTCTGCCGCGGCGGTGACGGCCTCGCTGACCGTGTTCGCCCGGTACGAGCACACCGCCAAGGACGAGCTGTTCCTGCCCGATGAGCCGCTCTACGGGCGCACCTTCAACATCCAGAAGCTCTCGATCGGCGGGGTCTACGATGTCGCCCGCTTTGCCGGCATCCGCTTCGGCATCGGTGCGCTGCTGAGCGGCTACGCGTACCCGTCCGCGCTGGATGCGAGCTACGGGGCGCACCCGACCTCGTTCATGGTGTTCGCGCGGGCGCGGCTGTAGGATCGGCGCATGAAGATCGCGGACGTGACGCGCAGGCAGGTTCTCGCGGGGGGTATCGCTGGCATGGCCTCTCTTCTGACTCCACGCGCGCCGGCGCGGTCCGCCACGCCGGCGGCACCGGCTGCGGCGGCGGGCACGATCAGCCTGGGCGGCGACCTCACCGTCAACCGCATGGGCTTTGGCGCGATGCGGCTCACCGGTGATGGCATCTGGGGCGAGGCGAAGGACCCGGCCGAGGCCAGGCGCGTGCTGCTGCGCGCGCTCGAGCTCGGCGTGAACTTCATCGATACCGCCGATGCCTACGGCCCGAACGTGGACGAGGAGCTCATCGCCTCCACGCTGTATCCGTACCCGCGCGGCCTGATCATCGCCACCAAGGGCGGCCTGACGCGCCCGGGGCCCAACAGCTGGGTGCCCGACGGGCGTCCGGAGCACCTGCGCGCGGCCTGCGAGGGGAGCCTCAAGCGGCTGCGCCTGCAGCGCATCGATCTGTACCAGTTGCACGCCATCGACTCGAGGGTACCGCTCGAGGAGTCCGTGGGTGAGCTCGCGCGCCTGCAGAAGGAAGGCAAGATACGCCACATCGGGGTATCCAACTTCAAGGTGGACGAGCTCGCGCGGGCGCAGCGCATCGTCCCGGTGGTGTCGGTGCAGAACCGCTACAACGCCTCGGACCGCCGGTCGCAGGACGTGCTCGATGCCTGCACGGCTCAAAAGCTGGCGTTCATCCCGTGGGCGCCGATCGCGAGCGGCTCGGCGTCACGGCTGGAGAAGGACGAGCCCGGCCGCGGCGTGGAGGCGGTGGCGCAGGCGCGCGGGGTCAGCGTGTTCCAGGTGGCGCTCGCGTGGCTGCTGGCCAAGTCGCCGGCCATGCTGCCGATTCCCGGCACCTCTTCCGTCGGACACCTGCAGGAGAACCTCGCGGCGGCGGCGATGCAGCTGACGCCCGCGGAGCTGGCCACCATCGGTTAGCCTCCGAGGGCCGGGTGGATGCCACCCGGGCACCCACCCAGCCTCAAGCGTCATCCCCTCAACCCTGCGGCGGCTTCGCGTCGATGAGCGCGGCCAGCTGGGGGCTGTGGACCGTGTGTACCGCCTGCGCCACCGCCTCGCGCTCGCAGCTGGCCGCGGCCGCGCGTGCCGTCAGGTCACGGATGTCACCGTTGTCGCAGACCTGGCGGGCCGCGTGGGTGATGCGGCCATACAGGGCGCTGGCCCCGTCGCGCGTGGACACGTCCAGGTCCGCGAAGCGTACGGTCACCGCGGTGCCGGCGGCATGCGGGGCCGGTGCGGCAACTGCGCAGGCTTCGCCGGCGTGCGCGGCAGCACCGGCGCTCACGATGACGCAGGCGCTGAGGAAGGCATACAGGGCAGCGCGGCTCGGAATCACGTTCAGGGTTTTCATGTGCACTCTCTCCGGTCGGTGGTGGGTCAGGACACGCATCTGCGTGGTGTGCGTATGAGATACCCGGCGGCAGCGCCTGCGAAGGCGATGGAGGGCGGACTGATCCCTGCGCCCGACGTGTTCGTACCGGCGCGTTCCCGCGCGGCGTGTGCACCTGCGGGTGCATGCCGGGTGCGGGTTGCGTGCGCATGAGGCGGGCCCTGCGGCCGACTGCGCGCACGCGAGCGCACTCGTCCCGGCGGACGACGGGTCCGTCCCTGCACGCGCGCGGGTGGGCGCGCGATGCGCTCGCAGTGAGGGTAGGCTAGCGTTCCCGGGCCCGCTGAGGCCCGCAAGCAAGAGGAGCCGGTACAGGCATGAGTTCCACGCCCCTGGAGCAGGATCGGCCGGGACTGATGGAGCTGGTCGCGAGCAGCAGCGCGCAGTCGCGCGTGGCGGGCGCACCGGAGCGCTTCCGCCCGTACCTGTGGATCCTGACCGGCTTCTGGGCCTACGTGGCCCTTTCCAACCTGCTGTATGCCAACAACATGCAGGCGAGCCTGTCGGCGATGAAGGTCGAGCACATCTTCGCGCCGACCGAGGCGCGCCTGCTGCAGCACCTGTTCCTGTACCCCGTGTTCATCCTGTGCATGTGGCGCGCGCTGCGCACCGGCTGGTCGCCGCTGTGGCGCGCACTGCCGATCCAGCTCGGGCTCGCGGTGCTGTTCGCCGCGCTGCCCGCGCCGACGCTGGCCGGGTGCGAGCATCTGGCGTCGCTCTGGTTCGGCACCGGCGGCCCGCACATGCACGACATGTCCGGGTGGAGCGACTTCATGTCCGGACCGGAGATCCCGATCTGGCTGGCCAGCGCCACCAACTCTCTGGTGACCTATTGCTTCGGGCTGGCCCTGGTCACCGGGGTTGCGGTCTTCCGGCAGCTGCGCGATGCGCAGCTGCGCTCGAGCGCGCTGGAACGGGCGCTCACGCAGGCGCACCTGGCGACGCTGCGCATGCAGCTGTCCCCGCACACCCTGTTCAACCTGCTGCACACCATCCGCGGGCAGATTGCCTGGGACCCGCCGGCCGCTCAGACGATGGTCGTGCAGCTCGGTGACCTGCTGCGACGGCTGCTCACGGCCGGCGAGCGCGAGTTCTCGCGGCTGGCCGACGAGCTGCAGTTCGTCACGCTCTACCTGGAGCTGCAGCAGAAGCGCTTCGCCGACCGGCTCACCGTCATCGTGCCCCCGCGCGGCGGGGTGCCCGCGCTGTGGGTGCCGAGCCTGATCCTGCAGCCGCTGGTCGAGAACGCGGTGGTGCACGGCCTGGCCGGCCACGAGGGGGCGGTGATCATCCGCGTGGAATACGAGGTGGCCGGAGAGAGCCTGCTGCTGCGGGTCAGCAACACCATCGCTGCCGGCCGCGAGCCGGGGGCGGCGGGGATCGGCCTGCACAACGTGCGCGAGCGGCTGCAGGTGCAGTTCGGCGAGCGCGCCCGTTTCAGCGCCGCGCCGGAGGGTACCCAGCTGTGGGTGGCGCGGATCAGCATGCCGCTCTTGCGCGACGGACCGGAACCGGCGCGGGCGGAGTCCGCCCCGTGATGGACGTGATGATTGTCGATGACGAGCCGGCGGCGCGGCGCAGCGTGCGCGAGTGCTGCGCGCGCGAGCCTGACCTGCAGGTGGTCGGCGAATATGGCGACCCGCGCGCCGCGCTCGCGGCCATCCGGCAGCGGCCGCCGCAGCTGCTGTTTCTGGACATCCAGATGGACTCGATGACCGGCATGGAGCTGGCACGCTCGCTCGACCCGGCCATGCTGCCGCTCATCGTGTTCGTCACCGCCTACGACCACTACGCGCTCGAGGCCTTCGAGGTGAGCGCGGTCGACTACCTGCTCAAGCCCTTTGACGATGCGCGCTTCAAGGCCATGCTCGCGCGCGTGCGGCGCCGCCACGAGTCCGCCGGCAGCTTCGACCGGCAGGGAGCGCTGGCGAGCCTGCTGGAGCAGCTCGAGCGCCAGGCCCGCGGCCAGGCCGAGGCGCAGCCGCGGGTGCTGGGTGAGAACGGTGGGCGGCTGCACATGCTGGAGGTCAGCCAGGTGGAGCTGGTCGAGGCCGACCGCAACTACGTGCGCCTCGTGATCGGTCGCGACAGCTTCCACGCCCGCAGCACGCTGCAGCAGGCGGAGAAGTCCTTCCAGGGGCAGCCGATGCTGCGCATCAGCCGCTCCTGTCTGGTCAACACCCGGCACGTCAGGCAGATCAGCCGCACGCCGCGCGGGGACTTCATCCTGGTGGTGGCCGGGGGCACGACGGTGACCAGCTCCGAGGGCTACCGCGAGCCGGTGCGGCAGTACTTCGAGCGGCTGAAGCTCGCGCCCGGCTGAAGCTCGCGCCCGGCTGAGCGGGCACGGTAAAGTCGCGTCCGTGCCCACGGATGCGACCGCCCCGGATTCCCCCCGCGCCATCCCGCGCCGCGCCGCGCTGTGGACGCTGGGGGTCTTCACCGCGATCAACCTGCTGAACTACCTCGACCGCTTCGTCATCGCGCCGCTGCTGCAGCAGATCAAGGGCGAGAT
The DNA here is from genome assembly GCA_018240525.1 of Pseudomonadota bacterium. GTDB lineage: Bacteria > Pseudomonadota > Gammaproteobacteria > Steroidobacterales > Steroidobacteraceae > 13-2-20CM-66-19. Next base: position 209,625 of record JAFEFN010000005.1, on the reverse strand, counting down.
GGGGCTGTCGGATGCGCAGCTCGGCTGGCTGGTGACCGCCTTCATGATCGTCTACGTGTTCGCCGCCCCGGTGTTCGGCGCCTGGGGCGACCGGCGCTCGCGCACGCACGCGGTCGCCCTCGGGGTAGGACTGTGGAGCATCGCCACCTGCCTGGCCGGCTTCGCGCACGGCTACGGCCACCTGCTGGCGGCGCGCGCGCTGGTGGGCATCGGCGAGGCCGCCTTCGTGGCGATCGCGGCGGCGATGCTCGCGGACCTCTTCCCGGCGCCCGACCGGGCACGTGTCTACGCGGTGCTCAACATGGCCATCCCGGTGGGTTCGGCCCTGGGCTACATCCTCGGGGGCCTGATCGGCCATCGGCACGGATGGCGTGCGGCCTTCTTCGTCGCCGGGGCGCCGGGGCTGCTCCTGGCCGCGGCGGCGCTGTGGCTGAAGGATCCGCCGCGCGGCGCGCAGGACCGGGCGCCGGCCGCCGCCGCGGTGCCCGCGCACAGCCCGCTGGCCCGGTACTGGAGCCTGCTCAGGCGCGGGCCGTACATGCTCGTCGTGCTCGGCTATGCGGCCTACACCTTCGCCCTGGGCGGCCTGGCCTTCTGGATGCCGGCCTTCCTCGAGCGCGTGCGCGGCATCCCGATGGAGCAGGCCTCGGTGAGCTTCGGCGAGATCGTGGTGATCACCGGCTTCATCGGCACGTTCGCGGGCGGATGGATCGCCGACTTCCTGCTGCGCTACTCGCGCCAGGCGTACCTGTGGTTCTCCGGCGCGGCCACGCTGCTGGCCGCCCCGGCCGCCTACGTGGCGCTGTCCGCGCAGTCACACCCGGTGTACATGGGTGCGCTCATCGTCGCGGAGCTGCTGATGTTCATGTCGACCGGGCCCATCAATGCGGCGATCGTCAACGTGGTCTCCCCGCTGGAGCGCGCCTCCGCGGTGGCACTGAGCATGATGGCGATCCACCTGCTGGGCGATGTGCCGTCCCCGCCGCTGATCGGTTACGTGTCCGACCAGCTCGGCTCGCTGGCACATGCCGTGCTCATCGTCCCGGTCGCGATCCTCATCGGGGGCCTGGTGTGGCTGCTGGCCGCCCACCGCAACGCACGGGTCGCCGCCGCGCGCTGAAGGGGCGGGCGCGCCCCGCACCCGCGGCAGCATCGCCGGGCGCGCGGCCGCTGGCCGCCCGCACGCGCGCGCAGCTCGAGGCGCAGTTCGCCGCGGCGCTCACGCAGGCCGATGGCGCCGCGGGCGCGCACTGCGTGCACGAGCTGTGGATGCGGGGCGAGTTCCCCGCGGGCATCGAGCAGAAGCTCGAGCAGTTGTGGGCGCGCGCCGCCGCCTCCATCCCCGAGTGGCTGCCGATGCGCTACATCGACTGGCTGCCCGCCGCCTACCAGGTGGCGCAGGGTTTCCAGGCCCGCACCCGCGGCCGCACGCACCTGTACCTGGTGCTGCTGGACTTCGAGGACCGCCGCCGCGGGCCGTATGGGGTCTACGTGGGTATGAGTTCCTACCCGGCCGCGCAGCGCTTCGACCAGCACAAGGCCGGCATCCGCGCCGCCGGCAGCGTGCTCAAGCGCGGCCTCGAGGTGCTCACCGGGCCGGTGCTGCACCTGCAGTACGTGGGACGTGCCGAGGCGCAGCGGCTGGAGGCGGCGCTGGCCGGCGCGCTCGGCGATGCGGGGCTGATCGTCGAGGGCGGCCACTGAGGCGCGTGCCTCAGCCGCTGACGAAGGCGCGCTCGATGAGGTAGTCGCCCGGCTCGCCGATGCCGGGGGAGGGGCGCAGCCCGTGGGCGTCGAGCAGGGCGCAGGTGTCCGCGAGCATGGCGGGACTTCCGCACACCATGGCCCGGTCCTGCGCCGCATCGAGGGCCGGCAGGCCGAGCTCGGCGAGCAGCTGCCCGCTCCGCAGGAGCGTGGTCAGCCGGCCCCGGTGCGGGTGCGGCTCGCGGGTGACCGCCGGGTAGTAGAGGAGCTGGGCGCGCGCCGCCTCGCCCAGCAGTTCGTGCGCGCGCAGTGCCTGCACCTGGCTATCGCTCACGGCGCTCTCGGCGGCCCAGCGCACGCCGTGCACCAGCACCACCTGCTCGAAGCGCGCGTAGAGCTCGGGGTCCTTGATGAGCGCCAGGAAGGGCGCCGCGCCGGTGCCGGTACCGAGCAGGAACAGCCGCCGCCCGGGGTTCAGGTCCGCGAGCAGCAGCGTGCCGGTGGGCTTGCGGCTGATGAGCACCTCGTCGCCGCTGCGGATGTGCTGCAGGCGCGAGGTGAGCGGGCCGCCCGGCACCTTGATGCTGAGGAACTCGAGGTGCTCCTCGTGGTTGGCGCTGGCGATGCTGTAGGCGCGCAGCAGCGGCCGCCCGGCGCCGGCAAGGCCCACCATCAGGAACTGGCCGTTCTCGAAGCGCAGCCCGGGATGGCGCGTCGTGGTGAAGGTGAACTGCGTCGGCGTCCAGTGCCGCACCGACAACACCCGCTCGACTCCCACGCTTGCCATGCCTGCCTCCTGCGATCCGGGCAGGCATCCTAGCCGCTGGAGCGGGCGGCGTCGGACCTTCGGGTCATGGTGACAGAAGCACCCGTTATGAGCGGGGGATGCCGGCCGCGCCGCGCCGGTGTTACAGGGTCAGCACGAGCCCCAGGTCGATGCCGGCCAGTTCGTAGCCGCGCCTGAAGTCGGCGATGTGCCGCTCCATCCAGCGCCGCGCCTGCGACTCGTCCCCGGAGTGGATCGAGGTGCGCAGCTGCTCGTGCGCCAGGGCGATGCGCGAGCGCGCCTGGGGCACCTTGTCGATGATCACGCGCAGCGAGGGCTCCAGCAGCTGCAGCAGCGGCTCCTGGGCCAGGCCGAGCACGGTGTTGTGCGTGGCGCGGGCGATGCAGCGGAACACCTCGGTGGTGCAGCGCACGGCCTCCTCGGCGCCGGCCCGGCGGGCGCTGAACGCCGCCGCCGCGGCATCCAGCGCGAGCAGGTCCTGCGCGCTGCGGGCGAGCGCGGCGCTGCCGGCGATCGGTGGCTCGAGGATGGTCAGCGCCTGCCACACCTCGCGCACCGTCACATCGTGCAGCAGCAGCGCCTGGCTGACGCCGGCGGCGATGCGCTCGTGGGGCGGGCGGCTCACGGACATGCGCTTCGAGCCGGTGCGGCGCTCGAGCAGGCCGCGGCTCTGCAGCTCGCGCAGCGCCTCGCGCACGGTGGAGCGGTGCACGCCGAACTGGCGGGCGAGCTCGGTCTCCGGCGGCAGGCGTTCGCCCTCGCGCAGCACGCGCGTCAGGATGCGCTCGCCGATGGCGTCGGCGACCTTGCGGTACGCCGGCTCGAAGGGGATCTGGTCGAACTCGACGCTCACGCGGCCGCCTCGAACAGCTCGCGGCCGATCAGCATGCGGCGGATCTCCTGCGTGCCGGCCCCGATCTCGTAGAGCTTGGCATCGCGCAGCAGCCGGCCCGTGCTGTAGTCGTTGATGTAGCCGTTACCGCCCAGGGCCTGGATGGCCTCGAGCGAGGCCTGCGTGGCGCGCTCGGCGGCGAACAGGATGCACGCGGCCGCGTCGCGCCGGCTCACCGTGCCGGTGTCGCAGGCGCGCGCCACGCAGTACACGTACGAGCGCGAGGCGTTCAGGGCGGCGTACATGTCCGCGATCTTGCCCTGCATCAGCTCGAAGGTGCCGATCGGCTGGCCGAACTGGCGGCGCTCGCGCACGTAGGGCAGCACGACGTCCAGGGCCGCGGCCATGAGCCCGAGCGGTCCGCCGGCGAGCACCACGCGCTCGTAGTCCAGGCCGCTCATGAGCACGCGCACCCCGCCGTGCTCGGCGCCGAGCACGTTGGCGGCCGGCACCGCGCACTGCTCGAACACCAGTTCGCAGGTGCCCGAGCCGCGCATGCCGAGCTTGTCCAGCTTCTGCGCCGTGCTAAAGCCAGGCATGCCGCGCTCGACGATGAAGGCGGTGATGCCACGCGGGCCGGCAGCGGCGTCGGACTTGGCGTAGACGACGAAAACATCCGCATCCGGCCCGTTGGTGATCCACATCTTGCGGCCGGTGAGCAGGTAGTGGCCGCCGCGCCGCTCCGCGCGCAGCTGCATGGAGACGACGTCGGAGCCGGCGCCGGGCTCGGACATGGCGAGCGCGCCGACGTGCTCGCCGCTCAGCAGTCGCGGCAGGTAGCGCGCGCGCTGCTCATCGGTGCCGTTCAGGGCGAGCTGGTTGACGCACAGGTTGGAATGGGCTCCATAGGAGAGGCCGACGGCCCCGGAGGCGCGCGAGATCTCCTCCATGATGACCGTGTGCGCGAGGTAGCCGAGCGCGGCGCCGCCGAAGCGCTCGGGCACGGTGACCCCGAGCAGGCCCTGCTCGCCCAGGGCGGGCCACAGCTCGCGCGGGAACTGGTTGCTGCGGTCGATCTCCGCGGCGCGCGGGGCGATCGCCTCGCTGGCGAAGCGACGCACCTGGCGGCGGATTTCCTCGAGCTCGGGACTCAGGCCAAAGTCGCTGTCGGTGCAGGCGAGGGGGTTCATGGTCTTGCCATCCTTTGCGCGATGCTCGTATCATTGTCGGACAATCCGGCAAAAGTGACAAGTGGCCATGCCCCGCCTTCATTCCCGGGTCGACGTGCAATCGCAGGACTTCCAGGACAACGCCCGGGCCATGGGCGAGCTGGTGGGGAACCTGGGCCGCGAGGTCGAGCGGATCGCCCGGGGAGGCACGGAGGCGGCCAACCAGAAGCACCGTGCGGCCGGCAAGCTCACCGCCCGCGAGCGCATCGGGGTCCTGCTGGACACGGGCAGCCCGTTCCTGGAGTTCTCGCAGCTGGCCGCGCACGGGCTGTACGGCGGGGACATCGCCGCGGCCGGCATCCTCACCGGCATCGGCCGGGTGGCCGGGCGCGAATGCGTCATCGTCGCCAACGACCCGACGGTCAAGGGGGGCACCTACTACCCGATGACCGTGAAGAAGCACCTGCGGGCGCAGGAGATCGCCCGCGACAACCGGCTGCCGTGCGTGTACCTGGTCGAAAGCGGCGGGGCATTCCTGCCGGCACAGGACGAGGTGTTCCCGGACCGGGACAACTTCGGGCGCATCTTCTACAACCAGGCGACGCTCTCGGCGATGGGGGTGGCGCAGATCTCGGTGGTGCACGGCTCGTGCACCGCCGGCGGCGCCTACGTGCCGGCGATGTCGGACGAGAACGTGATCGTCAGGAACCAGGGCCGCGTGTTCCTCGGCGGGCCGCCCCTGGTGAAGGCCGCCACGGGCGAGGACATCGATGCGGAGTCTCTCGGCGGGGCGGAGGTGCACTGCCGCGACTCCGGGGTCTGCGACCACTACGCGGAGAACGACACGCATGCCCTGGCCATCGCGCGCCGGATCGTCGCGCGGCTGCGCCCCGGGCCGCACACCGCCCCGCCGCGCGCGGCGGCGGAACCGCGCTACGAGGCGCGCGAGCTGTACGGGGTGGTGCCGGCGAACCTGCGCAAGCCCTACGACGTGCGCGAGGTCATCGCCCGCCTGGTCGATGACTCCGAGCTCGACGAGTTCAAGGAGCTGTACGGGAGCACCCTGGTGTGCGGCTTTGCGCACCTGGCCGGCTACCCGGTGGGCATCCTCGCCAACAACGGCGTGCTCTTCTCCGAGAGCGCGCTCAAGGGCGCGCACTTCATCGAGCTGTGCGCGCGCGAGCAGATCCCACTGCTGTTCCTGCAGAACATCACCGGCTTCATGGTCGGTCGGCGCGCCGAGGCGGGCGGCATCGCCAAGGACGGCGCGAAGCTGGTGACCGCCGTGGCCTGTGCCGCGGTGCCCAAGCTCACCGTCGTCATCGGCGGCTCCTATGGCGCGGGCAACTACGCGATGTGCGGCCGCGCCTACTCCCCGCGCTTCCTCTACCAGTGGCCGAACGCCCGCATCTCGGTCATGGGCGGGGAGCAGGCGGCCAGCGTGCTCGCCACGGTGAAGCGCGAGCAGCTCAGGGGCGGCGGCCGGCAGTGGCCGGACGCGGAGGAGGAGCTCTTCAAGCAGCCGATCCGCGAGCAATACGAGCGCCAGGGCCACCCTTACTATTCCTCGGCGCGGCTGTGGGACGATGGCGTGATCGACCCGGCCGACACGCGGCGCGTACTGGCGCTGTCCCTGGCCGCGGCCGCCCACGCGCCGCACGAGCCGACGCGCTTCGGCATCTTCCGCATGTAGGACTAGGACAGGACGTGATCAAGTCCCTGCTGGTGGCCAACCGCGGCGAGATCGCCTGCCGCATCTTCCGCACCGCGCGGCGCCTCGGCGTGCGCACGGTCGCGGTGTTCTCCGATGCGGACGCCGGGGCGCGCCACGTGCGCGCCGCGGACGAGGCCGTCCGCATCGGGCCCGCCGCGGCCCGCGACAGCTACCTCGACGGCGCGCGCATCATCGCCGCCGCGCGCGCCAGCGGCGCCGAGGCCATCCATCCCGGCTACGGCTTCCTGTCCGAGAACGCAGGCTTTGCCCGCGCCTGCGAACAGGCGGGCCTGCTGTTCGTCGGGCCGCCGGCGGCGAGCATCGAGGCGATGGGCTCGAAGATCCTCGCCAAGCAGCGCATGCAGGCCCGCGGCGTGCCGGTGCTGCCAGGCTACGCCGGCGAGCAGCAGGACCTCGCCCACCTGGCCGCCCACGCCCGCGCCGCCGGCCTGCCGCTGATCGTGAAGCCCGCCGCCGGCGGGGGCGGCAAGGGCATGCAGATCATCCGCGAGCCGTCCCAGATCGAGGCCGCCCTCACCGCCGCGCGGCGCCTGGCCGAGAGCGCCTTCGGGGATGGGGCGCTGCTGCTGGAGCGCTACCTGCCCGCGCCGCGCCACCTGGAGGTGCAGGTGTTCGCCGATGCCCTGGGCCACTTCGTGCACCTGGGCGACCGTGACTGCTCGACGCAGCGGCGCCACCAGAAGCTCATCGAGGAAGCCCCGGCGCCGCAGGTCCCGGACGGTGTGCGCACGCGCATGCGCGAGGCGGCCCTCGTCGTGGCGCGCGAGATCGGCTACGTCGGTGCCGGCACCGTCGAGTTTCTCTTCGACGGCGCCGAGTTCTACTTCATGGAGATGAACACGCGCCTGCAGGTCGAGCATACGGTGACCGAGGCCGTCACCGGGCTCGACCTGGTCGAATGGCAGCTGCGCGTCGCCTCGGGCGAGGCGCTGCCGCTTGCGCAGGAGCAGGTGCGCCTCGAGGGTCACGCCATCGAGGCCCGCGTCTGCGCCGAGGATCCGTCCCGTGGCTTCCTGCCGAGCGCCGGCAAGCTGGCGCTGCTGGAGTGGCCGCGCATGCAGCACGTGCGCGTCGACGCGGGCTTCGGCACCGGCGACACCGTGCCCGACAGCTACGACTCGCTGCTCGGCAAGGTGATCGCCTGGGCGCCGGAGCGCGGCGCGGCCGCCGCCCGGCTCGCGCGCGCGCTCGAGCACACCTACAGCGCCGGCGTGCACACCAACGAGCACTGGCTGGCGCGCGTGCTCAGCTCGGCGCGCTTCCTCGAGGTGCGCCACGACATCGCGATGCTCGACCAGGGCGCCGCGGAATTCGCCGCCGCCGCGCCGTGCACGCGCGAATCGGTGGTGCTGGCGGCGCTGGCGCACCTGGCGGTGCCGGCCGATCCGGCGGCGCCGGTCAGCCCGTGGGCCGTGGCGGATGCCTTCACGCCCAACCGCGCGGCGGTCGTGCCGCTGCGCTTCGTCCGCGGCACCGACGGGCATCGGGTGGAGCTGCAGTACGAGCGCGGTCAGGTGGTGCGTGCGCGCTGCGAGGGTGCGAGCTTCGAGATCGCCGACCTCGAGGTGGGCGGCGGAAGGGTGGGCGCGCGCCTCGGGAGCGACTACCGGCAGGCGCGCTACTTCCGGGCGGGCGCGCGCACCTATCTGTGGCGCGATGCCGAGGTCTGCGAGCTCACGCTGGATGACCCGCGCACGCGCGAGTTCAGCGCCTCTGCCGCGCAGGGCGGGCTCACCAGCCCGCTGCCGGGGGTGGTGGTGTCCGTCCCGGTCACGCTCGGCCAGCAGGTCAGAGCCGGCGAGGTGCTGATGGTGATCGAGGCGATGAAGATGGAACACGCCATCACCGCCCCGCACGCAGGCGAAGTGTCCGCCATCCACTTCGCCCGGGGTGAGCGCGTGCCCGAGGGCAGCGCGCTGCTGGCGCTCACCGCGGCCGCCGAGGCCTAGGACTTCTTCGCCTTCGGCTTCGCCGCCGGCGCGGCGGCGGGCGCGGGCATGTGGCGCTCGGTGCGCACCATCGCGATCACCGCATCGGCGTGGGTCAGCAGGTCGTGCAGGTACTGGGTCTCCCCCACGGACGCGTCCGCCATGACGACGTACTTACCGTCCACGACCAGATTCGGCACGCTGTCGATTTCCCAGCTCTGCTGCAGGGCGTCGGCCTGCACGGTCTGGTTGTTGACGCCGAAGGAGCCGTAGGCGAGGGCAAACTTGTCCGCATCGCCGCCGTTCCTGCCGACCCAGTCGGCGATCGAGCCCTGGTCGAACAGGGGAAGGCTCTCCTCGTGGATTGCCTTGAACAGCTTGCCGTCGAGCTTGTCGAAGTCGCCGCTCACCTGCAGCGCATAGAAGGCCCGCGCGAGGTTGACCCATTGCGGCCGCTCGAAGCCCACCGGCACGCGCCTGAACTGCACGTCTTTCGGCTCACGGGCCAGCCACTCGGCGACCATGGGGTAGAAGTGCGCGCAGTGCGGGCAGGCATAGGAAAAGAATTCCACCACCTCGATCCTGGCGGCCGCGGCGGGCGGTCCCGGGGCCTTCAGGACCCGGTAGTCGGTGCCCTCCACCGGGGCGGCCGCGATGGCGGCGCCGGAGGCGATGGCGAGCAGGCCCATGGCCAGCGTCATGACGCAGGTGCGAAGACTCATGCGGCTCCTTTTCATCAGCGTGCAGTGTGACTGAGTACTTTGGGCAGGTAGCGGTCGCGAAGTTCCGTCTGGCGCGACCGCATGCTCTGGCGCACCCCCTGGATGAAGACCTCGTCGGCAAGGCTCGTGACCTCCAGCGGGTCGCCGCTCCAGAGCACCAGGTCCGCCGGGCGGCCGCGCTCGATCGAGCCGTTGCGGTCGGCCACGCCGAAGATCTGCGCCGGGTTGCACGTCAGGGCCGCCAGCGCCGCCTCGTGGGGCAGGCCGTGGGCGACGGCGATGCCGGCGCCCTGGCGCAGCTTGAACATGCTGTGCGGGTCCGGGGCGTCGAAGCTGAAGGCGATCTGCACGCCGGCGCGCTGCAACCGGGCCGCGTTCTCCAGCGTCGCGCCCACCGAGTCGAAGGTGTCCGGCAGGTCGGTGTAGGGATCCAGCACCACCGGGATCGCGGCGGCGGCCAGTTCCGCGGCGACCCGCCAGGCCTCGGCGCCGCCGCGGACCACCGCGTGCAGGTGCTCGCGCCGGGCCAGCGCGATGACGCGGCGGATGTCCGCCGCGCGGTTGGCATCGAAGACGATGCGGCCGCCGCCGTTGAGGTAAGCGGCGAGGGCGCTGCGCCCCGCCGGGGTGAGCAGCCGGGTGTCGTTGGCCAGCAGCAGCTGCGGCCGCTTCACCTCGGTGATCGCCTGGTCGAGCAGCATGAACTGCGCGGCGCGGCTGCCGCCGGCGAGCGCGGTGGCGCCGCCGCCGGTCTCGACGAAGAGCGCACGCTCGCCGGCCAGCGTGCCGTCCAGGCGCGCGAGGGCCCCCTGGCCCGACACGATGGAGCCGCTCTCGCCCGGGCGGCCGTGCTCGGCGGACGGTGCCAGCTGCACGAAGGTCACGCCCCGCGTGCGGTTCACGCCGAGGGCGGTGGAGTCCGGGTCGAAGGCCAGCGAGATGTCGAACTCCGGGCGCATCTGGCCGAGCTTCACCGCGTAGTCCGCGACGCTGGGTTCCTGGCCGATCTCCGCCATGCCCATGTGGCCGATGCCCCCGAAGAGCCCCGGGGTGACCGGCCGCCCGCCGGCCTCGATCACCGTCGCCCCGGGGGCGGACAGGTGCGGGCCGAGCGCGGCGATGCGGCCGTCGCGGACCAGGATGTCGGTGTGCCCGAGGACGCCCGCCGCGGCGGCGGTGTGCACCGTCGCGTCGCGGATGAGGAAGGTCTGCGCAGGCGCCGCGGCGCTGCCGCAGGCGAGGGCGGCGAGCAGCAGGCTGCGCGCGCTCATGGACTCACCCCGGAGTACGCGGGCTGCCCGAGCAGGAAGTCCGAGCGGGGGGTCGCCGGCGGGTGCGCGCGGTCAAAGCGCAGCGCCCCGTCGATGTACACCAGGTCCGCCTGCGCATAGGAACTGAACGGCGTGCCGTTCCAGAGCACCACGTCGGCCATCTTTCCCGGCTCGAGCGTGCCGGTCTTGGACAACACGCCGATGGCGCGGGCCGGGTTGGCGGTGATCCAGGTGATGGCGTGCTCGGGCGGGATCGTGAGCCCCGCGCGCGTGCCCCAGGCCATCGCCTTGGCGGCCTCCTGATTCAGGCGCTGGATGCCTTCCTCTGAGTCTGAGTGCACGATCGCGCAGCCGCCGGGGGCGGCATCGACCAGGGCGATGTTCTCCGGGATGCCGTCGTAGGACTCCATCTTGAAGCCCCACCAGTCGGCCCACATGGCCGCGCACACGCCCTGCTCGGCCAGCAGGTCGGAGATCTTGTAGGCCTCGACCGCGTGGTGGAAGGCGGCGACGTGGTAGCCGAACTCCTTGCTCATGTCGAGCACCGCGGCCATCTCGTCCGCGCGGTAGCAGTGCATGTGCACGATGAGTTCGCCATCGAGCGCGGCGGCGAGGGTATCCAGGCGCAGGTCGCGCTTGGGGGGCTTGGCATCCTTGGTCCCGGCCCGCACCTTGCGCGCGTACTCCTGCTGCTCGCGACGGTACTCGTCCGCCTCGACCCACTGCGCGCGGTAGCCGGCCATGTTGCCCATGCGCGTGGAGGGAAACTGATTGCGCTCGCCGTAGACGCTCTTGGGGTTCTGCCCGCAGGCCATCTTCAGTCCCTGCGGCGCGCCGGGGAATTTCATGCCCTGGTAGGTGACGCTCGGCACGTTCTTCAGGATCACCGAGCGGCCGCCGATCAGGTTGGCCGAGCCGGGCAGGATCTGCATCGAGGTCACACCGCCGGCGAGCGCCGTGGCAAAGCCGGGGTCCTGGGGCCACACCGAGTGCTCGGCCCATACGTTGGCGGTGCTGGGCGAGGTGGCCTCGTTGCCGTCGGCGGCGGCTTCGACGCCCGGGCTGGCGTACACGCCCAGGTGCGAGTGCACGTCGATGATGCCCGGCGTCACCCAGCGGCCGGTCGCCTCGATGACCACCGCACCGGCCGGCGCGGTCAGCCCGGCGCCCACCTGCGCGATCTTCCCCTCGCTCATCAGTACGTCCGCATGCTCGAGGCGCGCGCCGGTACCGGTGAGGAGGGTGGCGTCGCGGATGAGGGTCGGCGGGCTGGCCGGGACCTGGTACGTCGAGGGGTACAGCGCGGCGCGTGCCGCAACGGCGGGGGCCGCCGGCTTGCCGGCCTCCGCGGCGCAGCCGCAGAGCAGGGCAGCGAACAGGAAACACCAGACTCTGCTCAAAGGACCCCCGGGGAACCGTCGGTTCGGACGAGGCGCATTATTCAACAGGGCGCGCCTGCGGCGCACGCCGCGCGGCGCGCGCCGCCGCCGGGGCGGTCGATACGTAGGGGGAGTCAGCATCGTAGAAGCGCCACGGCTTCAGGGCCCAGTCCCCCGCATAGTCCACCCCGATGCGCATCGCGCGCGCTATGCGCGGCGTGCGCGCCCGCCCCGGCGCCCGCTCCAGCCACAGCCGCGGACCGCGCAGGTCGGCACCGTTCAGCTCGCGGCCGATCCGGAATGCCTGGCACAGCAGTCCCGGCCCCCAGGTGCGCGCGGCCGGGTCGCTCAGCGGCTCGAGCGCGCGCAGCAGCACCGCGTGCGGGCGGCCGGCCCGCGCGGTCACGACATTCAGGCAGTTCCACATGCCGTAGATGAAGTAGACGTAGGCGTGCCCGGGCGGTCCGAACATGACCTCGGTGCGCGGCGTGCGGCCGCGCGAGGAGTGCGCGGCCAGGTCACGCGGTCCCTGGTAGGCCTCGGTCTCCACGATGCGCCCGCGATGCAACGCTCCTCCCGTGCGATGCACCAGGTGCATGCCGATGAGCCCGCGGGCGACCGCCAGGGTGCCCTGGAGGAAGAAGCTGCGCGGGGGCTTGGGACTTCGGCTCACCGCGCGCGATATTAATAGAACCCCTACAATAGGTGCGAAGGGGCGTCGCGGCAGGCAGCCGGCGGCCTCGACCAACGGATGGCAACGCAGCTTCTATGAGACACGGGCGCACCCCAGGGCTTCTGATCAGTGGCACGCTGGCGCTCGCCGTGCAGTGCCTCGCACCGGCCACCGCGGCGGTGTTCGCACTGCCGCGCGACGGCTCGGCGGTGGTCGGCACCGACCTGAGCGTGCGCACCGTGTACGAGGACACCCTGCCGGATCTCGCCCATCGGTACAGCCTCGGCTACTACGAGATCATCCGCGCCAACCCCGGGGTGGATGTGTGGATCCCGGGTGCCGACAAGGACATCGTGCTGCCCGGGCGGCGCATCCTGCCGCCGGGGCCGCGCGAGGGGATCATCGTCAACCTGCCCGAGCACCGGCTCTACTACTATCCCAAGCCGCAGGGCAAGGATAAGCCCGTCGTCATCACCTACCCGGTGAGCATCGGCAAGATGGACTGGCGCACGCCGCTGGGCGAGACGCGCATCATCGCCAAGATCAAGAACCCGGCCTGGTATCCGCCCGAGTCGGTGCGCAAGGAGCACCTGGCCAACAACGACCCGCTGCCCAAGGTCGTGCCCGCAGGTCCGGACAACCCGCTCGGTGAATTCGCCATGCGCCTGGCCGCCGGTGGCGGCTCCTACATGATCCACGGCACCAACAATCCCACGGCGGTGGGCATGTCGGTGACGCACGGCTGCATCCGCATGTACCCGGAGGACGTGGCGGCGGTGTTCGCCACGGTCCCCGTCGGCACCAAGGTGCGCCTCATCAACGAGCCGGTGAAGGTGGCCTGGTCACACGGGCAGCTGCTGCTGGAGGTGCATCCGCCGGTCGACGAGGAAGGCCAGGAAGGGGAGAACGATGCGCCCCAGCCCGAGCCGGACCTGAAGGCCCTGTCGAAGATGATCGAGCGCTCCGGCGGCGACAAGCACGCGAAGATCCAGTGGCAGCTGGCGCGGGCCACCCTGAAGAATGCCACCGGCATGCCGACGCCGGTCGGCGTCGCCGCCACCCCGGAGCGGCCGGCCGCGCTGCGCAGCGACGGCCCGCCGCTCACGCAGGCCGCCTCGGACTGAGGCCTCAGCCCGCGCGCGTCGCCCGGCCGGATGCGCCGCGGCCGAACGTGCCGCGCAGCTGACCGAGCAGCCGCAGGGCGATCGAGGCCTGGGTGGCCACGCCCATCGCCCCCCGCGCCCAGCCGAGCAGCGTCAGCAGCTGCCGCGGGCGGCGCAGCAGGAAGAGCGCGGCGAGCGCCGCGGCCCAGGCGAGCGGGTGCCGGAAGGCGGCGCCGCCGGAAGGCGCCTCCTTTCCGAGCACGCCGGCGAGCACGTGCCGCACCGGGTCCTGCCGGAACTCCTGCGCGCGCAGCGCCATCTCCGTGCGCTGCAGCTCGCAGCGGGCGATCAGCACGCGGCGCCGGGACTCAAGTTCCTCCATGCGGCTCATGTCTCCCCTCCGGCGCGCCGCTCGTCTGCCTGCAGCTGCGCCAGCGAGTCGGCAAAGGGGCCGGGGCGGCCGCGCATGCTGCGCAGCCCGAGCCACGCCAAGAGCACCGCCAGCACCAGGAAACTGCCGCCCCCGACCAGCAGACCGAGCGTGCGATGGGTGTCCCACAACGCCACGATGAGGGCGACGATGCCGAAGGCCACGCCCAGGAGCACGCAGATGACGGCCGCGAACAGCCACGCCAGCAGGCGGATGAGCAGCAGCACCTGGATCTCCAGTTCCACGGCCGCGAGGTCCAGCCGCGTGCGCAGCGCCTCGAGCGTTGCGGCCAGGAGGCCGCGTCGCGCCGCCGCCGGCGCCGGCTCCGGCTCCGCCTGCGTCATGGCGGGCGTGTCGGTCACTGCCTGCGGCCGAGGATGAGCCCGAGCAGCAGCGCCACCCCGCCGACCACCGCGAGCGTCTGCCACGGGTTCTCGCGCACGTAGTCATCCACCTCGCCGGCGCGCTCGCCGAGCTGGTCCTGCAGGCTGTTCAGCCGTGCGCGCAGCTCGCGCACGCCGGCCTGCGCGCGCTCGTTGAGTGCCGCCCCGTCGATGTTCAGGCTTGCCTTGAGCAGCGCCTCGGCGTCGGCGACCAGGGCGCGCAGGTCATCGGCGAGCCGGCCTGTGTCGATCTTGTCCACCATGACAGACTCCTCGCGGTTGGTGCTTGCGGCCCTTGATTTACGCACATCCGGCGCAAAACCGCGAGACTCGCACGATGTGCTGCGCTACGCTGCCGGGCATGAGCAACCGCGCACCCAACCCGCTGCGGGAACTGCGTAAGCTTGGCGAGAGTGCCTGGCTGGATGACATCAACCGCAGCATGCTCGAGGACGGCAGCCTGGCGAGGTTGATCAACGACGACGGCATCGCCGGCCTGACTTCCAACCCCTCCATCTTCGCCAACTCCATCACCACCGATGCGCGCTACGCGGGCCCCATCGCCAAGCTGCTGCCGACGGTGCCGAGCAGCGTCGGCGTCTACGAGGACCTCGCGCTCAGGGACCTGAAGGATGCGGCTGCATTGCTGCGACCGCTCTACGATGCCACCGGCGGCGCCGACGGTTTCGTGAGCATGGAGGTCTCCCCGCACCTCGCCTACGACACCGCGGCGAGTCTTGCCGAGGCGAAGCGCCTGTGGGGACGGCTGCAGCTGCCGAATGCGCTGATCAAGATCCCCGGGACCGAGGCGGGACTGCCGGTGATCCGCGAGCTGATCGGCGCCGGCATCAACGTGAACGTGACGCTGCTGTTTTCTCCGGAGCGCTATCGCGCGGTCGCCCGCGCCTACATGGACGGCCTGAGCGCGCGCGTCGCGCAGGGACAGCCGGTGACCGGCATCGCCTCGGTGGCGAGCTTCTTCCTCAGCCGCATCGACACCGCCGTGGACAAGCAGCTGGATGCGCTGGTGTCCGCAGGACAGCCGGCGGCGAAGTCGCTGCGCGGCAAGGCGGCGATCGCCAGCGCCTGCCGCGCCTACGAGATCTACGAGGAGACGCTGGCCCGCCCGCAGTGGCAGTCCCTGCTCGCGCTCGGTGCGCGGCCGCAGCGCCTGCTGTGGGCCTCGACCTCGACCAAGGACCCGAGCTACAGCCCGGTGAAGTATGTCGAGGAGCTCGTGGTGCCCGACACGGTCAACACCATGCCGCTGGAGACCCTCGACACCTACCGCCGCATCGGGCGCCCGGAGTTGCGCCTCGAGCGCCACATCGCCGAGGCCGCCGACCAGCGCGAGTCCTTCGAGCGCCTCGGCGTGGACCTGGAGGCCGTGGCCGCGCAGCTCGAGCGCGAGGGGGTGGCGAAGTTCATCGAGCCCTTCGACAAGCTGCAGCAGTGGCTCGAAGCGAAGCGCAAGGCGGCGCCCCGCCGGTGAGCGCCACCGGCGGCAAGGCGGTGCATGCTGCGGTGCATGCAGGGGCGGGCGTGAGCCAGGCCCGGATCATCACCCTCACCACGGACTTCGGCGCCGAGGGTCCGTTCGTAGGCGTCATGAAGGGCGTCATCTGGGGGCGCACGCCCGCGGCGCACGTGGTCGATCTCACGCACGAGATCGTGGCGCACTGGCCGGCCGAGGCGGGCTTCTGGATCTCGCGCGCGTACCGCTACTTCCCGCCCGGCACCGTGCACGTGGCGGTGGTGGATCCCGGGGTCGGCACCTCGCGCAACAACCTCGTGGTGCAGGCCGACGGCCACTTCTTCGTCGCCCCGGACAACGGCCTCCTGGCCCCGGTCGTGGCGCGCGCCCGCGACAGCCTGATCGTGCGCATCAGCTCCGGCGGGCTGGCACGCCTCGGCCTGCCGCGCCCCAGCAACACCTTCCACGGCCGCGACGTGTTCGCCCCGGTGGCCGCAGAGCTGGCCGCCGGCCGCATCCGTCCCGAGGAGCTGGGCGAGGTGACCGCGACCCTGGTCCCTTCCTGGGTGGATGAACCGGCGGTCGAGCCGCGCAGCGTGGCCGGCGTGGTCATCACCATCGACCATTTCGGCAACCTGATCACCAACATCGATGCCACGCTCATCGAGCGCTTTCGCCTGCCGCTGATCCACGCCGGGAACCACGCGTTCGCGCTGCTGCGCACCTATGCGGACACCCGCCCCGGGGAGTACCTGGCGCTCGTGAACTCCTTCGGCGTGATCGAGATCGCCCGCGCGGAGAACAGCGCCGCGGAGGGCCTGGGGCTCAGCCGCGGGGCCCCCGTCATCGTCCGCGACCGCACCGACCAGCCCTGAGCGTGCGCCGCGCGCCCCGGCCGGCCCCCTCCCGGAGGGCTCCCCGCCCGGCCCGGCCCCGGGCTGGGGGCGGGCGCCCGGGGTGCTGGAACGTGACAAGTGGTTAAAAGTTGATCGCCGGCGCCAATCCGCTATAGTTCGCAGCCTTGTGCTTGCCGTTTTGGCACGTTACTCCTTGAATTAACTCGGGATTTACGCCCCCAGATGTCGGAACGAGACAACGAGAGCTTCGACCTCGACGATGAATTCCTGAACGGTCAGCCCGAAGACGGCACCGATTACGACCGTTTGCTCGACCGCGTGGACAAGCGCGTGCGCACGCAGGGCAAGCGGGGCAAGGCGGCCTGGAGCAAGCTCGAGGAAGTCCTTGCGGACAAGAAACTCGAGAAAGACCTCAAAGACTTCGACGACGAGCTTTAGGCCCGGGCGTGCCCGCCCGCGCCCGCGCTTCCGCCACGGACAGGCCTCGCGCCTTTAAGGCCGCCGCACGCTCCCGCGGCACCGGAGACAGACAGTGAGCCCGCCCCCCGTGTGGATCGTCCTCAAGTTCGGCGGCACCAGCGTCTCGAGCCTTCCGAACTGGACCAACATCGCCGCCATCGCCGCCGCCCGGCTCGCCGCCGGGGCGCGCGTGCTGGTGGTGCACTCGGCGCTCTCGGGCATCACCGACCGGCTCGAGCGGCTGCTCGATGCGGCCATCGGCCAGGCCCAGGAGGTGGAGCTGCGGGCGATCGAGGAGCGCCACCGCCGCCTTGCGAGCGAGCTCGGGGTGCCCCTCGGGGAGGAGGTGGAGCGCTACCTCGCCGAGCTGCGCGAGATCGCCGCCGGGGTCGCCCTGGTGGGCGAGGTGAGCGAGCGCACCCGCGCCCGCGTCATGGCCACAGGGGAGCTCATGGCCACCCAGATCGGCGTGCGCTTCCTGCGTGCGCAGGGCCTGGAGGTGAGCTGGGCCGACGCCCGCACCATGCTGCGCGCCGAGCGCAGCGCGGGGGGGCCGCAGGCGCGCGCGAGCCTGCTGTCCGCCACCTGCAACTTCGCCCCCGATGCGCTGCTCGCGGCCCATCTGCAGGGGCTGCCCGGCATCGTGGTCACGCAGGGCTTCATCGCCAGCGACGAGGAGGGCAACACCGTGCTCCTGGGGCGCGGCGGCTCGGACACCTCCGCCGCCTACCTGGCCGCCAAGCTGCAGGCGCAGAGGCTCGAGATCTGGACCGACGTGCCGGGCCTGTTCAGCGCCGACCCGCGCTTCACCCCGAGCGCACGCCTGCTGCGCGCGCTGCACTACGACGAGGCGCAGGAGATCGCCACCAGCGGCGCGAAGGTGCTGCACCCGCGCTGCATCCTGCCGGCGCGCCAGTACCGCATCCCGCTGCACGTCTACGCGACGCAGGCGCCGCAGCTCGAAGGCACGGTGCTCGGCCCGGAAGGGGCCGAGGGCGGTGCGCAGGTCAAGGCGGTGTGCACCAAGAAGGGACTGACGCTCATCTCCATGGAGAGCCCCGGGATGTGGCACCAGGTCGGCTTCCTGGCCGATGCCTTCCAGGTGTTCAAGCACCACGGCATGTCGGTGGACCTGGTGTCCACCTCGGAGACCAACGTCACCGTCTCCCTCGACCCGGCCGCCAACTCGCTCGACAACGCGCGCGTGGCGGACCTGGTCGCCGAGCTCTCGCGCCTGTGCCGCGTGCAGGTGATCGGCCCGTGCGCCTCGGTGAGCCTGGTCGGGCGCAACATCCGCGCCATCCTGCACCAGCTCGGCGGCGCCTTCGAGTTCTTCGAGGAGCAGAAGATCCACCTGGTGAGCCAGGCGGCCAACGACCTGAACTTCACCTTCGTGGTCGACGAGGGCCAGGGCAGCCGGCTGGTCGAGCAGCTGCACGAGCTGCTGATCCGCCCGGTCGCCGGGGATCGGGTGCTCGGGCCCACCTGGAGCCAGCTGTTCGCCAAGCCCGATGCCGCCGCCGCCGCCGCGGCGCCCTGGTGGAGCCGCCGCCGCGGCGAGCTGCTCGCGCTCTTCGGCGCCCACAGCAGTGCCTACGTGTATGCGCTCGAGGAAGTGCGCGCCGCGGCGCGCGCGCTGCGCGGCCTGCAGTCGATCTCGCGCGTGCACTACTCGATGAAGGCCAACCCGCACCCGCAGCTGCTCGCCACCCTGCGCGCCGAGGGCGTCGAGTTCGAGTGCGTCTCCCGGCCCGAGGTCGAGCGCCTGCTCGAGCTGTTCCCGGACATCGAGCGCTCGCGCATCCTCTACACGCCCAACTTCGCCGCGCGCGAGGAGTACGCCTGGGCGCTCACCGCCGGCGTGCGCGTCACGGTCGACAACGCCTACGTGCTCGAGCGCTGGCCGCAGCTGTTTTCCGGGCACGACATCTTCGTGCGCATCGACACCGGCGTCGGCCGCGGCCACCACGACCACGTGCGCACCGCCGGCAGCCGCTCCAAGTTCGGCGTGCCGCTCTCGGAAGTGCGCATGATCGCAGGTCTCGCCCAGGCGGCCGGCGCGCGCATCACCGGCCTGCAGGCGCACGTGGGCAGCGGGGTGTTCGATGTCACCAGCTGGGAGCACACCGCGCGGGTGCTGGCGGGGGCCGCGCGCGGCTTCGAGGACCTGAAGGTGATCGACGTCGGCGGCGGCCTGGGCGTGCCCGAGCGGCCGGACCAGCCGGCCGTGAGCCTGGCGAAGCTGGACACGCTGCTCATGGCGGTGCGCGCCGAGCACCCGCACCTGGAGGTGTGGCTTGAGCCGGGGCGCTACCTCGTCGCCACCGCCGGGGTGCTGTTGGCGCGGGTCACGCAGCTGAAGTCCAAGGGGGGCGTGCGCTTCGTCGGCGTGGCCACCGGCATGAACTCGCTCATCCGCCCGGCCCTCTACGGCGCCTACCACGAGATCGCCAACCTCACGCGCGCCAACGACCCGGCGACCGAGCTGGTGAGCGTCGTCGGCCCGATCTGCGAGTCGGCCGACGTGCTCGGCCACGACCGCCTGCTGCCGGTCACGCGCGAGGACGACGTGCTCCTCATCGCCACCGCCGGGGCCTACGGGCATGCCATGAGCTCGCACTACAACCTGCGCGAGCCGGCACCGGAGCTGTTCCTCTGAAGATCAGGCGCCCGCTCCTCTTCGGCGCCGGGGTGCTGCTCCTGGCGGGCATCGGCTACGTCTGGTACCTGGACCGGCTGGTGGTGCACCAGTTCGAGGGGCGGCGCTGGACGCTGCCCGCGCAGGTGTACGCCGCGCCCCTGGAGCTGTACGCCGGCCTGGAGCTGAGCCCCGCCGAACTCGAGCACGAGCTGCAGCGGCTGCACTACCGCCGGGCCGATGACACGAGCCGCCCGGGCACCTACCGCTGGAACGGCAGCCACCTGGCGGTGGCGCTGCGCCCGGCGCGCTTCGCCGACGAGGTGCGGCCGGCGCGGGTGCTCGAGGTGAGCACCGGGCCGAAGGGCCTCGAGGGCCTGCGCGATGCGGGCGGCCAGGAGGTCCCGGTGCTGCGCCTGGAGCCGCTGCTGATCGGCAGCATCTTCCCGAGCCACGGCGAGGACCGCATCGTGGTGAGCCCCGAGGAGGTGCCGGCGCTCCTGCCCGCGGCGCTCAAGGCGGTGGAGGACCGCAAGTTCGACACCCACCACGGCGTGGATCCCGCCGGCATCCTGCGGGCGATGTGGGTGAACGCGCGGGCCGGGCAGATCGAGCAGGGCGCGAGCACGCTCACGCAGCAGCTGGTGCGCAGCTACTTCCTCGACTCGCGCCAGACCGTCTCGCGCAAGCTGCGCGAGGCGTTCATGGCGCTGGCGCTGGATGCGCACTTCACCAAGGCGGACCTCATGAACGCCTACATCAACGAGATCTTCCTCGGCCAGGATGGCGACCGCGCCATCCATGGCTTCGGGCTCGCCAGCCAGTTCTACTTCGGCAAGCCGCTCGCCGAGCTCGACCTTTCCGAGGTCGCCCTGCTGGTGGCGATCGTGCGCGGACCCTCCTACTACGACCCGCGCCGCCACCCCGAGCGTGCGCGTGCGCGGCGCGACCTGGTGCTGAAGGTGATGGCGGAGCAGGGGGTCATCAAGCCGGCCGAGGCCGCCGCCGCCGCGCACCGGCCGCTCGGGGTCTCCAGCCGTCCGTCCGGGGCGTATTTCCCCGCGTACCTGGACTTCGTGCGCCGCACGCTGCGGCGCGACTACCGCGAGGCGGACCTCACCGAGGCGGGCCTGCGCATCTACACCAGCCTCGAGCCGCGCGCGCAGGAGGAGAGCGAGCGGGCGCTGGACCAGGAGCTGAACCGGCTCGACAAGCTGCACCGGAAGACCAAGGAGTCGCTCGAGGGCGCGGTGGTGGTGACCGCACCGCAAAGCGGCGATGTCATCGCCATCGTGGGCGGGCGCGAGGTCGGTTACGACGGCTTCGACCGTGCGCTCGATGCGCACCGCTCGATGGGCTCGCTGGTCAAGCCGTTCGTCTACCTGGCCGCGCTCGAGAGCGGTCGCTACACCGCCGCCACCGTGGTGCAGGATGAGCCGGTGGACGTGAAGCTCGAGAACGGCAAGCACTGGCGGCCGGAGAACTTCACGCACGAGACGCACGGCCCGGTGCCGGTGGTGCGCGCGCTGTCCGAGTCGCTCAACCTCGCCACCGTCGGCGTCGGGCTCGACGTGGGCCTGCCCAAGGTGGCGCAGACGCTGCTGCGCTTCGGCCTGCCGCAGCCGCCGGTGCAGGTGCCGGCGATGCTGCTGGGGGCGGTCGAGGTCTCGCCCCTGGAGGCCGCGCAGCTCTTCAACGGCATCGCCAACGGCGGCTTCCGCAACCCGCTGCGCGCGGTGCGCGCGGTCATCAGCGCCGACGGCAAGGCGGTCAAGGCCTTCCCGCTCGAGGTCACCCCGGTGGCGAGCCCCGAGAACGTCTACCAGCTCGACCGCATGATGGTGCAGGTGATGGAGCACGGCACCGGCCGGCCGGCGCGCGCGCTGCTGCCGGCGGGCCTCACCGTGGCCGGCAAGTCCGGCACCTCCCAGGACTACCGTGACAGCTGGTTCGCCGGCTTCTCCGGTGCCCACCTGGTGGTGGTGTGGGTCGGCTACGACGACAACGAGCCCACCGGCTTCACCGGCTCCGCCGGCGCCTTGCCGGTGTGGGCGCGCATCATGGCCAACCTGGGCACGCGCGCCTGGGAGGCGCCGATGCCGGAGGGGCTGCAGGAGGTGCCGCTGGAGTTTGCGAGCGGCCTGCGCGGGGAGCCCGGCTGCGCGGAGGACCTGGTGGCCGTGGCCGTGCCGGCCGGCACGCAGGTCCCGCTCAAACCCGGCTGCCACTGAGGGGCCGGCGCGGGCCGCCGCGCGATATCATCCGCGCATGCCCACCCGCCTTCGCGCCGGCTGCCTTGCCCTGCTGCTGCTTTCCGGCTGCGCCCTGACGCGCTCGCCGCCGAGCTTCCCGCCCCCGGCCGCCGGCCACCCGGCGCCGGGAAAGCCCGGGACCCCGGCACCGGGAACGCCTGCGAGCCCGTCCGAGGCGATCCCCGTGCCGCCGGGGGAGAAACCCTACACGCCGCCCCCGAAGCAGTTTCGCCTGAGCAGCGCCTCCCAGGCCCTCGTCACGCAGGCGCACCAGCAGTCGGGCAGCGGCGATTATGCGGGCGCCGCGGCGACGCTCGAGCGGGCGCTGCGCATCGAGCCGGACAATCCGCTGCTGTGGACCGAGCTCGGCCGCATCCGCCTGGGGGAGAACAACCCCGCGCAGGCCGAGGCCATGGGCCGCAAGGCGCTGGCCCTGGCCACCGGGGACCCGGCCGCGCAGTCCTCCGCCTGGCACCTGATCGCCGAGTCCCTGCGCGCCCGCGGCAAGAATGCCGAGGCTGCCGAGGCCGACCGCCGCTCCGGCGGGGCCACCCCGCACGCCAGCTGAGGGCGACGCCCGTCACGGCCGTCCCCGGCCGCGGCGGCGCGGGCGCTCCCGGTGCTTGCATCGCCCCGGTCCGACCCCTACACTCACCGCCACTCATCGAGACCGGCTGAGGGTTCAGGCCCAAAGACGCCGGGGCAACCGCCAGGACTAACCACCCTGGAAAGGTGCTACGTCCTGCGACGCTGCCAGCGTCGACAGATGAGCGGTCTGCGTGGCCTTCCGGTGCCGGGAGGATGGACGCGACATATCGGCGGCGAGTCCTTCGCGGCCGGTGCGCTCCCTCAGGATGACCGGTGAGACCGTGCCAGTCATGAGTGGAGTGAGTCCGTGAGCAAGTCCCCCAGCCGTCTGCCCCCCGTGGCCGCCAACACCTCGCTGAGCGAGACCACGCGGGCGGTGCGTGCCGGCATCGAGTGCGACGACCCGACCGGTTGCGTCGTGCCGCCGCTGCACCTGACCTCCACCTTCGCCTTCAAGGGCTTTGGCGAGAAGCGCCAGTACGACTACACCCGCTCGGGCAACCCGACGCGCGACCTGCTGGCGAACGCGCTGGCCGACCTCGAGCAGGGGGCCGGGGCGGTGGTCACCGCCAGCGGCATGGCCGCGGTCACGGTCACCGGCTACCTGGTGCCGGCCGGCGGCCGCATCGTCGCCCCGCACGACTGCTACGGCGGCACCTACCGCCTGTTCGACGCCTGGCGCCGCCGCGGCGAGCGCCGCGTGGAATTCGTGGACTTCGGCGATGCGGCCGCCCTGCGCGCCGCCCTGGCCACCCCGGCAGACCTGCTGTGGATCGAGACCCCGAGCAACCCGCTGCTGCGCATCACCGACATCGCCGCGTGCGCGGCGCTCGGGCGCGCCGCCGGGGCGATCACCGTCGTGGACAACACCTTCCTCTCCCCGGGCTGGCAGCTGCCGCTCACCCTCGGGGCAGACCTCGTGGTGCACTCCACCACCAAGTACCTGAACGGGCACTCGGACGTGGTCGGCGGGGCGGTGGTGGCCCGGGATGCGGCCCTGCACGAGCAGCTCACCTGGTGGGCCAACTGCCTGGGATTGACCGGCGCCCCCTTCGACAGCTACCTCACGCTGCGGGGCATCCGCACCCTGCACGCGCGCCTGGAGCACCACGGCCGCAATGCCCAGGCACTCGCCGAGTGGCTGGACGGGGCCGAGCCGGTGAACCGCGTGTGGTACCCGGGCTTGCCGGGGCACCCGGGGCACGAGCTGGCGCGGCGCCAGCAGAAGGGCTTCGGCGCGGTCATCACCCTCGAGCTGGACGGCGGCCACCCCGCGGTGCGCGAGTTCGTCTCGGGGCTGGAGTGCTTCTCCCTCGCCGAGAGCCTGGGCGGGGTCGAGAGCCTGGTGGCGCACCCGGCCACGATGACGCACGCGGCGATGGACCCGGCGGCGCGCGCGCGTGCCGGGCTCACCGACGGGCTCATCCGCCTGTCGGTGGGCATCGAGGGGCTCGAGGACCTGCGCGAGGACCTGGCCCGCGGCCTGGAGCGGGTGAGCCGCTGCCTGGCCGAGGCAGCCCCTAGCCGCGCTGCTGCAGCCTGCTGAGCACCGCTGCGCCCGCCTCGGCGGTCGTGGCCGCGCGCCCGGCGGGCGAGAGATCCGCGGTGCGCACCCCCGCCTCCAGGGTCGCGACCACGCAGGCCTCCAGGTGCGCCGCCTCGGTCTCCAGGCGCAGCGAATGGCGCAGCAGCATCGCCGCGGACAGGATCGCCCCGCAGGGGTTGGCGATGCCGCGGCCGGCGATGTCCGGGGCCGAGCCGTGGATCGGCTCGTAGATCCCGTGGCGGCCGTCACCGAGGGAGGCCGAGGGCAGCAGGCCGAGCGAGCCTGCCAGCATGGAGGCCTCGTCGGTGAGGATGTCGCCGAACATGTTCTCGGTGACCAGCACGTCGAAGTCGCGCGGCCGGCGGATCAGGTGCATCGCGGCCGAGTCCACCAGCATGTGCTCGAGGGCGACGTCCTTGAACTCCTGGTCGAGGACGCGCTGGGTGACCTCGCGCCACAGCCGTGAGGTTTCCAGCACGTTCGCCTTGTCGATCGAGGTGAGGCGGCGCCGGCGCGTGCGCGCCAGCTGGGCCGCCACGCGCACGATGCGCTCGATCTCGGCCACCGTGTAGGTGCACAGGTCCGAGGCGCCGCGCGCATCGCGGCGCTTCTCGCCGAAGTAGATCCCCCCGGTGAGCTCGCGCACGAACACCAGGTCGACCCCCTCGATGACCTCGCGCTTGAGGGTGGAGGCATCGGCGAGCGCGGCCAGCACGCTCACCGGGCGCAGGTTGGCGAAGGCCCCGAGCTCGCGGCGCAGGCGCAGCAGCCCCTCCTCGGGGCGCCGGGGCGCGGCCGGCCCCGACCACTTCGGGCCGCCGATGGCGCCCAGCAGGATCGCATCGGCGCTGCGGCAGGCGGCGAGCGTGGCCTCCGGCAGCGGATCGGCGTGCGCATCGATCGCGGCGCCGCCGAAGGGGTAGGGGGTGAGGGTGAACTGGTGGCCGAAGCGCTGCGCGATGCCGGCCAGGCAGGCACTGGCCTGCGCAATGACCTCCGGCCCGATGCCGTCACCGGGGAGGACCGCGATGTGCGCCTTCATGCGCGGCGCTCGAAGGCCTCGATGGCCGGCCGCTGCTCGAGCAGGAAGCCGAGCTCGTCGATGCCCTGCAACAGGCAGTGCCGGGCGAAGGGCTCGAGCGGGAAGCGCACCGTGCGCCGGTCGGGCAGCGCGAGCGTCATGGCGGCGACGTCGAGGGTCACCTCCACGCCCGGGTGGGCGAGCAGCCAGGCACTGGTGGCCTCGTCGACGATGACCGGCAGCAGGCCGTTCTTCAGCGCGTTGGTGCAGAAGATGTCGGCGAGCTCGGTGCTCACGACCGCACGGATGCCGTAGTCGAGCAGCGCCCAGGGCGCATGCTCGCGCGAGGAGCCGCAGCCGAAGTTGCGTCCCGCCACCAGGATGCGCGCGCCGGCCGCCTCGGGGCGGTTGAGGATGAACTCCGGCCGCGGGCTGCCGTCGGCCGCGTAGCGCCAGTCGGCGAACAGGCGGCTCCCCAGGCCCGCGCGGGTGGTGGTGGTCAGGAAGCGCGCCGGGATGATCTGGTCGGTGTCGATGTTCGCCGCCGGCATGATGAGCGTGCGCGAGGTGAGGGTGGTGAGCGCCTCCATGGCTAGAGCACCTCGCGCGGGTCGGTGACGCGCCCGGTGAGGGCGCAGGCCGCCGCGGTCAGCGGGCTGGCCAGGAGCGTGCGGGCGCCGGCGCCCTGGCGGCCCTCGAAGTTGCGGTTGCTGGTGCTGACCGAGTACTCCCCGCGCGGCACCAGGTCCCCGTTCATCCCCAGGCACATCGAGCAGCCCGACTCGCGCCACTGCGCGCCGGCCTCGGTGAAGATGCGGTCCAGGCCCTCGGTCTCGGCCTGGCGCTTGACGTCCTGCGAGCCGGGGACCACCAGCATGGTGATGCCGCGGGCGATGCGCTTGCCGCGCAGCACGCCCGCCGCCGCGCGCAGGTCCGACAGCCGCGCGTTGGTGCAGCTGCCCACGAACACCACGTTCACCTTGCGGTCCTTGATGGGCTCCCCGGCGGTGAACCCCATGTAGTCGAGCGCGCGGGCGAACGCCGCATCGCCCGGGCGCTGCGGGATCGCGGCCGAGATCGGGATCACCATGCCGGGGTTGGTCCCGTAGGTGATCATCGGCTCGATCCGGGTGGCATTCACGTGCACCTCGCGGTCGAAGTGCGCGCCCGGATCGCTCGGCAGCGCGCGCCAGCGCTCGAGCGCGGCCTCCCAGTCCGCGCCCCGCGGGGCGCGCGGCCGGCCCTGAAGGTAGCGGTAGGTGGTCTCGTCGGGGGCGATCATGCCGGCGCGTGCGCCGGCCTCGATGGACATGTTGCACACCGTCAGCCGCCCCTCCATGGCGAGGCCGCGGATCGTCGAGCCGCGGTACTCGATGACCTGCCCGGTGCCGCCGGCCACGCCGATCTGGCCGATGATGCCGAGGATCAGGTCCTTGGCGGTGACGCCCCGGCCCAGGGCGCCCTCGACGTTGATGGCCAGGGTGCGCGGCTTGCGCTGCAGCAGGCACTGCGTGGCGAGCACGTGCCCGACCTCGGTCGTGCCGATGCCGAAGGCGAGCGCCCCGAGCGCCCCGTGGGTGCTGGTGTGGCTGTCGCCGCAGACGATGGTCTTGCCCGGCTGGGACAGGCCGAGCTCCGGACCGATGACGTGCACGATCCCGCGCTGGGCGTGGCGCAGCGCGAGCAGCTCCACGCCGAACTCGGTGCAGTTGCGCTCGAGCGCGGCGACCTGGCGGGCGGCCGAGTCGACCGCGATCGGCGCGCCGCCGAACACCTGGCTCGTGAGCGTCGGGGTCGAGTGGTCCATCGTGCCCAGCGTGCGGTCGGTGCGGCGCACGGGCAGGCCCCGCTCGCGCAGCACCTGGAAGGCCTGCGGGGAGGTGACCTCGTGGATCAGGTGCAGGTCGATGTAGAGCACCGCCGGGGTGTCGGCGGTTTCCGCGCTGACCTCGTGGGCGGACCAGACTTTCTCGAACAGCGTGCGTGGGGCCATCGATGCGGGGTCTTTCGCGTCAGCCGGCGGCGGCCGCGCGCGGCGCGGACATGTCGACGTAGTCGAGCCAGCCCCACTTGTCGGGGGTCTTGCCCGAGAACAGGCCGAAGAAGGCGTTCTGCAGCGTCTCGGTGATCGGGCCGCGCTTGCCGTTGCCGATCGGCAGGCGGTCGACCGAGCGGATCGGGGTGATCTCCACGGCGGTGCCGGTGAAGAAGGCCTCGTCGGCGATGTACAGCAGCTCGCGCGGCAGCGCCGCCTCGCGCACCTCGATGCCGCGCTCGCGCGCCAGGCGCATGACCGAGTCGCGGGTGAGCCCGCCGAGCACCGAGTGCGACAGCCCGGGGGTGAGCAGCACCCCGTCCTTGACCAGGAACAGGTTCTCCCCGGAGCCCTCGCTCAGGGTGCCGTCGGAGGACAGGCCGATGCCCTCGGCGAAGCCCAGGCGGCGGGCCTCCCCGCCGATCAGCTGGCTGGACAGGTAGTTGCCGCCGGCCTTGGCGAGCGCGGGGATCGTGTTGGGGGCGACGCGCTGCCAGGAGGCGATGCAGGCATCGACGCCGAGCTCCTCGGCCTCCGCGCCCAGGTACTTGCCCCACTCCCAGGCGGCCACCGCCACTTCCGTGGGTGGCTCGTGCTTGGGCGTGACGCCGATCTCCCCGTAGCCGCGAAAGGCCACCGGGCGGATGTAGGCCCCCTGGCTCAGGGCGTTGGCGGAGATCACCTGCCGGCACGCCTCGTTGATCTGCTCGACCGAGAAGGGCAGGTGGATGCGGTAGATCTTGGCCGAGTCGAACAGGCGCCGCGTGTGGTCGCGCAGGCGGAAGACCGCCACGCCCTTCGGCGTCGGGTAGGCGCGCACGCCCTCGAACACCGAGGAGCCGTAGTGCAGGGCGTGGCTGAGCACGTGCACCGTGGCCTTCTCCCACGGGACGAGCTTGCCGTTGAACCAGATGAATTGCGTGGCCGGGATGGGCATGGCGGTTCCTTAAGCCGGGGTGGCGGCGATGCGTTCCTCGCGCGAGCGCGCGCCTGCCTGCGCCTGCTCGATGCGGTTGATGACCTCGAGGAAGGCGCGGGTGGCGGACTCGACGATGTTCGTGCTGACGCTCGCGCCGCGGTACGTGCGCTGATTGTACTCCACGTAGATGCGCGCTTCGCCCTGGGCATCCTCGCCCTCCGAGACCGAATGCACCTCGAACTTGCGCAGCGCCACGCGGATGCCGCTGGCCGCCTCGATGGCCTTGAAGGCCGCATCGACCGGCCCGTCCCCGCTGGCGCTGTGCTCGGTGCTGCGGCCGTCGCTGTGCTCGAGCTGCACGGTGGCGCGGGCGGGGCCGGCGCTGCCGGCCTCGACGGCGAGGGACTTCAGGTGCCAGGGGCCGGCGGCCGAGCCTTCCGCGGACAGCACGATGGCCTCGATGTCGCCGTCGAAGAGCTCCTTCTTCTTGTCGGCGAGCGCCTTGAACTCCTCGAAGGCGCGGTTGAGGTCCGCCTCGTCCAGCTCGAAGCCCAGGGCCTGGACGCGGTCGCGGAAGGCGTGCCGGCCGGAGTGCTTGCCCAGCACCAGGTGCGAGCGCTGCAGGCCGACATCCTCGGGCCGCATGATCTCGTAGGTGGAGTGGTGCTTGAGCATGCCGTGCTGGTGGATGCCGCTCTCGTGCGCGAAGGCGTTCTCGCCCACCACGGCCTTGTTGCGCGCGATCGGCATGCCGGTGATGCTCGAGAGCAGGCGCGAGGTCGGGTAGAGGCGCTGCGTGTTGATGTTCGTGGCGAGGTTGAAGAAGGCGGCGCGGGTCTTCAGCGCCATCACCACCTCCTCGAGCGAGCAGTTGCCGGCGCGCTCGCCGATGCCGTTGATGGTGCACTCGATCTGGCGGGCGCCGGCGACCACGGCGGTCAGGCTGTTGGCGACGGCCATGCCGAGGTCATCGTGGCAGTGCACCGACAGGCGCACGTTGTCGATGCCGCGCACGTTCTTGCGCAGGTAGCGGAACAGTTCCGCGAACTCATCCGGCACCGTGTAGCCGACCGTGTCGGGGATGTTCACCGTGGTGGCTCCCGCGGCGATGGCCACCTCGACCACCTGCGCCAGGAACTCGATCTCGGTGCGCGAGGCGTCCTCCGGGGAAAACTCCACGTCCTCGCACAGCGCGCGCGCCCGGGCCACGCCCTCGGCGGCCAGGCGCAGGATCTCGTCCTGCGCCATGTTGAGCTTGTACTGGCGGTGGATCGCGCTGGTGGCGAGGAAGACGTGCACGCGGCGGCGCTCGGCGGCGGCCACCGCCTTCGCGGCGAGCTCGATGTCGCCGGCATTGCAGCGCGCCAGGCCGCAGATGATCGGCCCGTGCACCTCCCGGGCGACGGCGCTGACGCTGTCGAAGTCGCCCTTGGAGGCGGCCGGGAAGCCGGCCTCGATGACATCGACGCCGAGCTCGGCCAGGGCGCGCGCGACGCGCAGCTTCTCGGGCCGGGTCATGCTGCAGCCGGGGGACTGCTCGCCGTCACGCAAGGTGGTATCGAAGATCATCACGCGGTCGGGTTGGGCGACCATGGGGCACATCCTTCGGTGGAAAGTGGATGCCGCGGCGGCTCGGCGCCGCGGCGCACGGTTCAGCGCTTCTCCTGCAGCCACGGCATGCGCGCGCGCAGCCGCGCGCCGACCTTCTCGATCTGGCGGTTCATGTCGGCCTTGAGCAGCTTGTTGTAGTTCTTCTTCTTGGCCTGCTCGTTCTCGCGGATCCACTGCCGCGCGAAGGTGCCGTTCTGCACCTCCGTGAGGATCTTCTTCATCTCCTTCTTGGTGCGCGCATCGACCACGCGCGGCCCGCGGGTGAGGTCGCCGTACTTGGCGGTCTCGCTGATGAACTGGTGCATCTTGGTGATGCCGCCCTCGTGCAGCAGGTCGACGATCAGCTTCAGCTCGTGCAGGCACTCGTAGTAGGCGACCTCGGGCTGGTAACCGGCCTCGACCAGGGTCTCGAAGCCCTTCACCACCAGCTCCGTGGCGCCGCCGCACAGCACGGCCTGCTCGCCGAACAGGTCCGTCTCGGTCTCCTCGGCGAAGGTGGTCTCGAGCACGCCGCCGCGCGTGCCGCCGATGCCGCCGGCATAGGCGAGCGCCCGGGCGTGCGCCTTGCCGGTGGCATCCTGCGCCACCGCCAGCAGGCACGGCACCCCGCGGCCCTGCTGGTACTGGCGCCGCACCAGGTCGCCGGGGCCCTTGGGGGCGATCAGCACCACGTCGAGGTCGCGCCGGGGCTTGATCTGCTTGAAGTGCACGTTGAAGCCGTGCGCGAAGAGCAGGGTGGCGCCCTTCTTCAGCTCGCCCTTGATGGTCTCGTAGAAGGCCTTCTGCGCGGTGTCCGGCAGCAGCATGGCCACCAGGTCCGCGCCCGCGACCGCCGCGGCCGGCTCGGCCACCGCCAGCCCGTCCTTGCGGGCCTTCTTCCAGCCGGGGCCGCCGCGGCGCACGCCGACCACGACGTCGAAGCCCGAGTCATGCAGGTTCAGGGCATGGGCGCGCCCCTGGCTGCCGTAGCCGAGGATGGCGATGCGGGCACCCTTCAGGGCCTTCTTGTCGACGTCTTTGTTCGAATACAGCTTCACTGATCACTCCTCAAGGGCCCCGCGGGGCGGTTAGCAAACAGAAAAAACCCCGCAGCGGCTTCGGGCCGGTGCGGGGTTTTGTTGGTGTCTTTTCGCTCGTGCCTGGTGTTTGTCAGGCGTCCGCGTCCCCGCACCGCTCGCTCCGGCTAAGGAGCAGCAGTACGGGAATGACCCGCAGCAGACCACCCGGCGCGCGGCGCGGCGCGGCGGGGGACAGGGTCTGGAATGCGGTCTGGGTCATGGGTGCGAACGAATCCTGATGCCCCGGATAGGAGCATAGCGGCGAGGAACTTGTCAACGCGCAGTGTCCGGCGGGCCGGCGTGCGTTTAAGCTTGCCGCCCCGTGGCCGCAGGTCGCCCGCTCAAGCCCAGTCCGTTCGCCGAAGGCATCTTCCGCCGCGAGATCCTGCCGTGGGCGCTGCTCGGGCTCACCCTCGGGCTGGTCGAGGGGGCGACTGCCGCGGTGCTGGTGAAGCAGCACTTCGCGCTGTCCGCCTCGCGGGTGAGCGTGAATCTGGCCGTGGCGCTGGTGAGCGGCGCGCCGGCCTTCTCCAACGTGCTGTCCTTCGTGTGGGCGAACGTGGCGCACGGGCGCGCGCGCGTGGGCCTGCTGGTGGGCCTGCAGGCGGCCTTCGCGCTCGCGGTCGGTGCGGTCGCCTTCGCCTCCTCGGGTGCGCGCGGCCTGGTGTTCACCGTCGCCTCCATCATCGTGGCCCGCATCCTCTGGGCGGCGATCCTCACCGTGCGCGCGGCGGTGTGGACCGCGAACTACCCGCGCAACGTGCTCGCGCGCATCACCGGGCGCATCGTGATCGTCAACTCCATCGCGGTCGCCGGGGCGGCGGCGCTGGTGGGCTGGGCACTCGAGGCGCGCGTGGTGGATGCGCGCTGGCTGTACGGCCTGGGCGCGCTCTCGGGCCTGAGCGGCGCCTGGCTGTACCGCTCGATGCGCGTGCGGCGCGAGTTCCAGCTGCTCGCCGCGGAAGGGGCGGAAGGGGCCGCCAGCGAGCCGTTCAGCCTGGCGATGCTGACCCTGATCCTGCGCCAGGACCCGCAGTACCGCGAGTACATGCTGTGGATGGGCATCTTCGGGGCCGGGAACCTGATGCTCACCGGGCAGCTGGTGCTCATCTTCGCCGAGCAGATGCACCTCACGGGCGGCACGCAGATCGGCCTGCTGGCGGTCGTGCCGCTGATCACGCAGCCGCTGTTCCTGCCCGGCTGGGCGCGCCTGTTCGACGGCTCGCACGTGGTGCGCTACCGGGCCCGGCAGGGCTGGGCGCTGGTGCTGGCGAGCTTCGTGCTCGCCGCCGGGGTCTTCACGCACGCGCTGCCGGTGCTGTGGACCGGCGCGGTGCTGCTGGGCGCGGCGCAGGCCGGTGCTAATCTAGGCTGGAACCTCGGGCACAATGACTTCGCCTCCGTCGGGCGCGCCCAGCAGTACATGGGCGTGCACGTCACCCTCACCGGCCTGCGCGGCGGGCTCGCCCCGCCGCTGGGCGTCCTCGCCTACATGGGGATGGAGGGGCTGCGGGCCGGTGCCGGGAAGTACGCACTCGCCCTGCCGCTGGCGATGACGGTGGCCGGGGCGATGGGCTTTAACCGCATGCGCCGGGCGCGCGGCGAATAGAAGGGACTGACAACGGATGGCAACGAAGAAGGCGGTCGACCCGCGCGCCTACTCGCGGGTGGTCGTGGACGGGGACAAGCAGGCGGCCTCGCGCGCCATGCTGCGCGCGGTCGGCTTCGCGGATGCGGACTTCAAGGTGCCGCAGATCGGCGTCGCCTCCACCTGGGCGAACCTGACGCCCTGCAACATGCACATCAACGAGCTGGCCAAGGAGAGCTGCGCGGGCGTCGATGCGGCCGGTGCCAAGAGCGTGCTCTTCAACACCATCACCGTCTCGGATGGCATCTCCATGGGAACGCCCGGGATGCGCTACTCGCTGGTCTCGCGCGAGATCATCGCCGACTCGATCGAGGCGGTCGCCGGGGCGGCCGGCTTGGACGGCTTCGTCGCCATCGGCGGCTGTGACAAGAACATGCCCGGCTGCGCCATGGCCATGGCGCGCCTGAACCGCCCCTCGGTGTTCGTCTACGGCGGCACCATCCGCCCGGGGGTGAACCGGCGCGACGTGGTCTCGGTGTTCGAGGCGGTGGGGGCGCACGCGGCGGGCAAGCTCTCGGACGCGGGCCTGCTGGAGATCGAGCGCACCGCCATTCCCGGGCCCGGCAGCTGCGGGGGGATGTACACGGCCAACACCATGGCCTCGGCCATCGAGGCCCTGGGCCTGTCCCTGCCGGGCAGCTCGGCCCAGGAGGCGGTCGGGCAGGACAAGCGCGCCGATGCGCGCCGCGCCGGGGAGGCGGTGGTGCGCCTGGTGAAGGAGGGCCTGAAGCCGCGGGACATCCTCGACCGCCGGGCCTTCGAGAACGCGATCACCGTGGTCATCGCCCTGGGGGGCTCGACCAACGCGGTGCTGCACCTGCTCGCCATCGCCCATGCCGCGCGGGTGAAGCTCAAACTGGACGATTTCACGCGTATCGGGCGGCACGTGCCGGTGCTGGCGGACCTGCGCCCGAGCGGCCGGTACTCCATGTCCGAGCTGGTCGCGATCGGGGGAATCCAGCCCCTCATGAAGATGCTGCTGGACGCGGACCTGCTGCACGGGGACTGCCTGACCGTGACCGGCAGGACTTTGAGGGAGAATCTGCAAAACGTGCCCATGTACATGAGTGGGCAGGACATTGTCCGACCGCTCTCGAATCCCCTGAAGAAGGACAGCCACCTGGTGGTGCTCTACGGGAACCTCGCCCCGGAGGGCGCGGTGGCCAAGCTCACCGGCAAGGAGGGCGAGCGCTTCGAGGGGGTGGCGCGGGTGTTCGAGGGCGAGGAACGCGCCACGCAGGCGATCCTGGCCGGGCGCGTGCGGCCCGGGGACGTCGTGGTCATCCGCAACGAGGGCCCGCGCGGGGGGCCGGGCATGCGC
Source organism: Pseudomonadota bacterium (assembly GCA_018240525.1). GTDB lineage: Bacteria > Pseudomonadota > Gammaproteobacteria > Steroidobacterales > Steroidobacteraceae > 13-2-20CM-66-19. The sequence goes on along the minus strand of JAFEFN010000005.1, from coordinate 176,082 downwards.
GAGATGCTCAGCCCCACCGGGGCGATCATGGGCCGCGGTCTCGGGGACCAGGTGGCCCTGATCACCGACGGGCGCTTCTCCGGCGGCAGCCACGGCTTCGTCGTCGGACATATTTCTCCGGAGGCCGCCGTCGGCGGCCCCATCGGATTGTTGAAGACGGGCGACAGGGTGATTGTGGATGCGCGGCGTCGCGAGATCCGCGCGGCGCTTTCGGCGGCAGAATTCAAGCGCCGGCGCGCCGCCTGGCGCGCACCGAAGCCGTACGCGGTGAGCGGCGTGCTCGCCAAGTACGCCTCCCTGGTCGGCAGCGCCTCGCAGGGAGCGGTGACTGAGCCGATAACGGCGCAGCGGACTGATTCTTAGGGCTTCGCCGCAGTTGTCAGTCCGAAACACAGCGGTTAAAGTCCGAAAAGTGTATTCGTCGCTGCGCGCGATAGCCGCGCACTCCGTCCGGGGCCGATTCCTATAATCATGGGCCCGCCGGACCGAATGCCGGATAAGATGACTGGTTCGTGGATGAGGTGGGGAAGGTCCTGCGGGCTTGAGTGCCGCCGGATCCGGGGTCCGGATCTTTGATTGAGGCAGCAGTGGATGCTCAGGTCCACCGCGCAGTCGAAAGGTCCGGGGTTTAGGACAGCACGACGATCAAGTAATACATGGCCGCTTACATCGAACAGGATTCCGGATTCTTCACACGCAGGGGCGTGGTGGTCGGAGCGATTCTGCTCCTGCATATGCTGATCGTGTGGGCCCTGGTGAGCGGTCTCGCCCACCACATGATCGAAGCCATCGCCCCGCCAGTGCAGGCGGTCTTCCAGCCCGAGGAAGTCAAGAACACCCCGCCGCCGCCGCCGCCGCCGCCGACCTTCGAGCGTCCGCCGGTGGAGATCCCGCCGACCGATACCATCGTCGAGGTGCCGGTTGCGGCTGCCACGACCGCGATCACGAATACCACGACCCAGCACGTGGCCGCGCCGGTGGCCGCCCACGCGGTGGTTAAACGAGGTCCGGGAACCGGCAAGAACTTCCCGCACAGCGAGGACTACTATCCGCCGTCCTCCAAGCGCCTGGAAGAGCAGGGCATGGCCGTGATCAACGTGTGTGTCGGTCCGGACGGCAAGCTCACCTCCGCGCCGACGCTCGATAAGACATCAGGATTCCCGAAGCTCGACGAGGCGGCGATCAAGCTGACCACCGACGCCTCCGGGAAGTACACAGCGCCCACTGAAGACGGAAAGCCCGTCTCCGCCTGCGGCAAGCTGGGAATCAGGTTCCAGATCAGGTGATCAAGACGCCGCACTCCTGAAACGGCGTGCGACCTTATTTTTGTCGATTTGAGGAAAACCATGGAAAATCAAGCCGCAGCCGCCGCCTCTACCGTAGCCAACTCCAACCCATACGGCCTCGGTGCCCTGTGGGCGGGTGGTGACATCGTTGCCCGTTCGACCCTCATCATTCTGGCGATCATGTCGCTCGCCTCCTGGTACGTCATGCTCACGAAGCTGTGGGACCAGAGCAAGCTGAAGAAGTCCGCCAAGACCGTGGAGAAGTCCTTCTGGACGGCCCCCTCGGTGAAGGACGGCGTCGAGCGCCTGACCAAGGGCGACGAGTTCCGCCTCATCGCCGAGGACGGCTTGCGTGCCGCTTCGCACCATGATGGCCGGCTGACCGACCGCATCGACCTGAACGACTGGATCACCATGTCGCTGCAGCGTTCGGTCGACACCGTCAACAGCAAGCTCGGCCAGGGCCTCGGTCTTCTGGCGACGGTCGGCTCGACCGCCCCGTTCGTCGGCCTGTTCGGCACGGTGTGGGGCATCCTGAACGCCCTCGTGAACATCGGCGTCGCCGGCCAGGCGAGCATCGACAAGGTGGCAGGCCCTGTCGGTGAGGCGCTCATCATGACCGCCATCGGTCTGTTCGTGGCCGTGCCCGCGGTCATGGGCTACAACTGGCTGCTCGGCCGCAACAAGTCCCTGCAGGACAAGCTGCGCAACTTCGCCAGCGACCTGCATGCGTACCTGGTCAGCGGTGCGCGTGTCGACGGCCCGGCCATGGGCGGTGCGCGTCCGGCGGCCGCCAAGGCTGCCGCGGTCGGCAAGTAAGGGCTGCAGCAGGGGGTTGGCCGGGCTCGCTGCGGGCCTGGCAACCCCTTGCTTCTTAGTGAGGACTGATAAATGGCAATGAGCGTAGGACCGGGCAGCGGCGAGGAATCGGGTGCCATCTCGACCATCAACACGACGCCGCTGGTGGACGTCATGCTGGTGTTGCTCATCATCTTCCTGATCACGATTCCCGTGATCAACAAGACGGTGAAGGTCGACCTGCCCAAGGCGGTCAACATCCCGACCCAGACCAAGCCCGAGAACATCACCATCGCCGTCGACAAGGACGGCAACATCTACTGGAACGACACCCGGGTACCGAACCCCGAGGCGCTGCTGAACGATGTGAAGGCTGCCGCGGTGGAGAAGCCGCAGCCGGAGATCCACATCCGCGGCGACAAGGACACCCGCTACGAGGCGGTCGGCCGCGTGATGTACATGATCCAGCGCGGCGGCATCCAGAAGGTCGGCTTCCTCACCGAGCCTGACCACGGCGTGCGCGGCTACCGCTAAGGCAAAGTCTTCAGGAGTTTCGTTCCATGGCAATGAGTGTGGGTTCCAGTGCGGGCGGGGTGATGTGCGAGATCAACACCACGCCGCTCATCGATGTGATGCTGGTGCTGCTGGTCACGCTGATCATCTCCCTCCCGGTGATGACGCATGCCGTCAAGCTCGACATGCCCAACCCGAACGCGCAGCCGCCGCCGCCGGACACGCCCCCGGAGGTCATCGACCTCGAGATCGACTTCGACGGCACGGTGGCCTGGAACGGCACCCCGGTGACCGGCATGGACCAGCTCGAGGGCTACTTCCACACCGAGGCATCCAAGGAGCCGCAGCCTGAGATCCACCTGCGCCCCGATCGCCGCGCGCGTTACGGGGTCGTCGCCCAGGTCTTGGCGGCCGCGCAGCGCAACCACATGCAGAAGATCGGCTTCACCAACGTCGCGCAGTTCGGTCAGGATTAGTTCAGTCGTCGTTCAGCAGTTGCAAGGTAAGTTCAATACATGAAGGTCAAACTCGTTGCGTCCGCCATCCTCGGCGCCACCCTCCTGGTCAGCGGCGGCACCGTACTTGCCGCGGGCAAGAACACCAACAGCGAGAAGGTCGCCAAGCTACTCGTGCCGGCGCAGGAAGCGCTGAAGAACAAGCAGTACGCCGCAGCGCTCGCCAAGATCCACGAGGCCGCCGCGCTGCCGGAGAAGAACCCGTTCGACGTCTTCACCATCGCCGAGTTCGGCTGCACCGCCAACATCGGTGCCGGCAACTACGCCGAGGCGGCCAAGGACTGCGAGACCAAGCTGGAGAACAGCTTCATGCCCCCGGGCGAGGTGCCGCAGCTGACCCGCGCCCTGCTGGCGCTGAACTTCCAGATCAAGAACTACGACAAGGCCATCGACTTCGGCCAGCGCGCCATCAAGGGCGGGTTCGCCACGGAGGACAACAAGAACGTCGTCGCCCAGGCCTACTACCTGAAGGGCAGCTACAAGGAGGCGCAGAAGACCGAGGAAGCGCTGGTCGAGTCGGAGATCAAGGCCGGCCAGACCCCGAAGGAGGACCAGCTGAAGCTGGTGCTCGGTTCGTGCGTCAAGCTCGAGGACAAGGAGTGCCAGACGCACACCATGGAGCGCCTGGTCGCCTACTACCCGAAGCCCGACTACTGGCAGCAGCTGCTGTTCACGCTGCGCCGCGCGACCTCCAACAACGACACCAACACGCTGCAGACCTACCGCCTGATGTTCGACGTCGACGTGCTCAAGGAAGCCGGCGACTACAACGAGATGGCGCAGCTGGCATTGGATGCCGGTTCCCCCGGCGAGGCGCAGCGCGTGCTCGAGAAGGGCTTCGAGAAGAGCGTGTTCACCGAGCAGCGCGTCAAGGACCGCAACACCCGCCTGCTCGAGTCGGTGAAGAAGCAGTCCGCCACCGACCAGGCGAGCCTGCCGAAGCTCGAGGCGGATGCCGACAAGGCCCCGACCGGGGTGAAGAGCGCGGCCGCGGGCCTCGGCTACTACGGCTACGGCCAGTACGAGAAGGCCGCGGACCTGCTCGCCAAGGGCATCTCCAAGGGCGGCCTGAGCAATGAGGCCAACACGCGCCTGCTGCTGGGCATTGCCCAGTACAAGGCGGGCAAGAAGGACGAGGCCATCAAGTCCTTCAAGCAGGTCAAGGGCGACCCGGCGCTCGAGCAGCTGGCGAGCCTGTGGGTGCTGCACGCCCGGGGCTGAGGCTCAGGTGCCGCGGCGCACGCCGCGCGATTGAGATTGCAGGGCCGGCGAGAGTAATCTCCCGGCCCTTCTCATATCAGGGCCGCCCGCAGCGCGGGCGGCGGACAGTCACTGCAAGGAGACCGACATGACGATCAAGGCTGGCGACCGGATGCCCGCGGGCACGCTCAAGCGCATGACCAAGGAGGGCCCCAAGGACATCGGCACCGAGGAGCTCTTCAAGGGCAAGAAGGTGGTGCTGTTCTCGGTGCCGGGCGCCTTCACGCCGACTTGCGATGCCAAGCACCTGCCCGGGTTCGTCGAGCTCGCCGATTCCTTCAAGGCCAAGGGCGTGGACACCATTGCCTGCATGGCGGTCAACGACGTGTTCGTCATGAACGCCTGGGGCAAGGCCTCGAGCGTCGGTGACAAGATCATGATGCTCGCCGATGGCAACGGCGACTATGCCAAGGCGCTCGGCCTGGAGCTCGATGCCAAGGGCTACGGCATGGGCATGCGCGGCCAGCGCTTCGCCCTCATCGTCAAGGACGGCGTGGCGACGCACGTGAACGTCGAGGCCCCCGGACAGTTCAAGGTGTCCGCGGCCGAGCACGTGCTCGGCGAGCTCTAGCTAGCCGAGCAGCCGCTCGATCTCGGGGATGACCTGGAACAGGTCGCCCACGAGGCCGATGTCGGCCACCTCGAAGATGGGCGCCTCGCCATCCTTGTTGATGGCGACGATCGTGCGCGCGTCCTTGATGCCGGTCAGGTGCTGGATGGCGCCGGAGATGCCGACGGCCATGTACAGCTCCGGGGCGATGATCTTGCCGGTCTGGCCGACCTGCATCTCGTTGGGCGCATAGCCGGCATCGACCGCGGCGCGCGAGGCGCCCACGGCGGCGTTGAGCTTCGCGGCGAGGCTGTAGAGGATCTTGAAGCCGTCGGCGCTGGCGAGCGCGCGCCCGCCGGAGATCACGCGTGCGGCGGTCTGCAGGTCCGGGCGGTCGCTCTTGGCGGCCGAGACCGACACGAAGCGCGTGTGCGTGGGCAGCGGCACGTCCACCGCCACCTTCTCGACGGGCGCGGCGGCATCCCCGGCGGCGCTCGCCTCGAAGGAGGCGGCGCGCACCGTGCCGATGAGCTTAGGTACACCGGTGGTGTCCACCGTGAGGATGGCGTTGCCCGCGTAGATCGGCCGGCGGAAGCGCGTGGCGCTCTCGATCGCCATGATGTCGCTCAGCTGCGGCGCGCCCAGCAGGCCGGCGACGCGTGCCATGAGGTCCTTGCCGAAGGTGGTGGAGGGCCCGAGCACCAGCGGGTACGGGCCGGCGATCGCGGCGACCTGCGGGGCGAGCACCGCGGCCAGGGCGTGCGCATTGGCCGGGTTCTCGATGAGGAGCACCTTGCCGACGCCGGTGAGCTTGGCCGCCTGCGCGGCCACCGCGCCACCCTCGACGGCGAACACCGCGACGGTGATCTGCGCGCCGGGGAGGGCGCGGGCGCAGGTGACGCACTTGGCGGTGGACAGGTTGAGGTTCTTGCCGTCGTGCTCGGCAACGATGAGGATCTGGGTCACAGGAGTCCCTTCTTCTTCAGCGCATCGACCAGTTCGGCGGCGTCCTTGACCTTGATGCCCTTCTGGCGCTGCGGCGGCGGTTCGAACTTGACCAGTTTCAGCTGCTGCGGCGCCTGGACGCCGAGATCGGCGAGGGTGAGGCTGTCCAGCGGCTTCTTCTTCGCCTTCATGATGTCCGGCAGCTTCACGTAGCGCGGCTCGTTCAGGCGCAGGTCCGTGGTGATGACCGCCGGCAGGTCGATCTCGAGGGTCTCCAGGCCCGCGTCCACCTCGCGCGTGACGCGCGCCGCGGCGTCGGTGAGTTCCAGCTTGGAGGCGTAGGTGGCCTGCGGGCGGTTCCACAGCGCGGCCAGCATCTGGCCGGTCTGGCCGTTGTCATCGTCGATCGCCTGCTTGCCGAGGATGACCAGCAGGGGCTGCTCGCGCTCGATGAGCTTCAGCAGGGCGCGCGCGGCGGCGAGCGGCTCGATGACGCCGTCGGCGACCACGTGCAGGGCGCGGTCCGCGCCCATGGCGAGGGCGGTGCGCAGCTGCTGCTGGCAGTCCGCGGGGCCGACGGTGGCCACCACGACTTCCTCGGCGCCGCCGCGCTCCTTGATGCGCAGCGCCTCCTCGAGGGCGATCTCGTCGAAGGGGTTGACGCTCATCTTCACCCCGTCGGTGATGACGCCCGTGTTGTCCGGCTTGACCCGGATGCGCACGTTGTAGTCAACGACACGCTTGATACCGACCAGGATGCGCTTCATTCCAGAACTCTCAGGGGGCCCGGCCCGCCGGGCAACAGGGGGCGCAGTATAGCGGCAGCACGCCGGCGGGTGTTGCCGGCAGGTGCCGCGGCGTTGACGAATTGCGCACCGCCTCCCTAAAGTCCCGCATGCTGCGCTACCTGACCGGGCGGATCCTGGGACTCCTGCCCACGCTCCTCGTCATCGTCACGCTGTCCTTCCTCATCCTGCGCCTCGCCCCGGGCGGCCCGTTCGACCAGGAGCAGGGCCTCAGTCCCCAGGTGCGCGCCAACCTGGACCGCGCCTACGGGCTCGACCAGAGCCTGCCGGTGCAGTACGCGCACTACCTGCGCGGCCTGTTGCACGGGGACTTCGGGCCCTCGCTGCGCCAGCGCGACTTCACGGTGCGCGAGCTGATCGCGCAGGGGCTGCCGGTGAGCCTCACGCTGGGCCTCGCCGCGCTGCTGCTCGCCCTGGCCGTGGGGATCCCCGCCGGCATCGCCGCCGCGCTCTGGCAGGGCCGCGCGCCGGATCACCTGCTCAGCGGCTTCGCGGCCTGCGCCCTGGCGCTGCCGAGTTTCGTGGTGGGGCCGCTGCTCGCGCTGGTCTTCGCGCTGCACCTGCACTGGCTGCCCGTGGCCGGCTGGCAGCACGGCATGCCGCGCTACCTGGTGCTGCCGGCGATCACCCTGGGCCTGCCCATGGCGGCGTACCTGGCGCGCCTGATGCGCGCGAGCCTCATCGAGACGCTGCGCAGCGCCTACGTGCGCAGCGCGCGCGCGCGCGGGCTCGGCGCCGCGAGCGTGCTGTGGCACCACGCGCTGCCACCGGCGCTGCTGCCCGTGGTGAGCTACCTCGGGCCGGCGATCGCCTTCGTGGTGACCGGCTCGCTCGTGGTCGAGAGCGTGTTCGGACTACCCGGCACCGGGCGCTACCTGGTGCAGGGCGCGATCGACCGCGACTACCCGCTGGTGCTCGGCATGGTGGTGGTCTACGGCACGCTCACGCTGGTCCTCAACTGCCTCGCCGACCTCTTGTACGGGGCGCTCGACCCGGCCGTGCACCATGCCTGAGGGCAGCCCCGACAGGCCGCGGGCGTGGCAGCGGCTGTGGCGGCGCGCCGGGGCGCGCACCGCGCTGCTCGTGCTCGGGATCCTGGTGGCGCTGGCCGTGCTGGGCCCGTGGTTCAGCCCCTGGCAGCCGCAGGCCCTCGACTGGAGCCAGCTCGCGCAGCCCCCGCAGCTTGGCCACGGGCACTGGCTCGGCACCGACCGGCTGGGCCGGGACCTGTACGTGCGCACGCTGTACGGGCTGCGGCTGTCGCTGGCGCTGAGCCTCATCGCCAGCGGCGTGAGTCTCCTCATCGGCATCGCCTGGGGGAGCATCGCCGGCTTTGCCGGCGGGCGCATCGATGGCTGGATGATGCGCGTCGTGGACGTGCTCTATGCGCTGCCGTATCTGTTCATCGTCATCATCCTCACCAGCCTCGTTGCCCGCGGCAGCCTGTGGGTGCTGCTCGTCGGCCTGGGCGGCGTCGGCTGGCTCACCACCGCGCGCATCGTGCGCGCCCAGACCCTGGCCCTGCGCGGGCGCGAGTTCATCGTGGCGGCGCGCGCCACGGGCCTCGCGGGCGGGCAGATCATCACGCGCCACATCGTGCCGAACCTCATGGGCACGGTGCTGGCCTACGCCGCCCTCACCATCCCGCAGATGATCCTCTTCGAGAGCTTCCTGAGCTTTCTGGGCCTGGGCGTGCAGGAGCCGCACGCGAGCCTCGGCAACCTCGTCTACGGCGGCGCGCAGGAGATGGAGTCCGCGCCGTGGATGCTGCTCGGGCCGGCCGCCGTGCTGGTGGCGCTGCTGCTGTGCCTGAACCGGCTGGGCGATGGATTGCGCGATGCCCTCGACCCGCGGGAGTACTGAGGCGGTGGCCGACCGGGTGCTGCGCCTCAGCGACTTCAGCGTCCGCTTCGCCACGGCGGCGGGCAGCGTGCCGGCGGCGACGGAGGTCTCGCTGAGCGTTGCGGCCGGGGAGTGCCTGGGGGTCGTCGGCGAGTCCGGGGCCGGCAAGAGCCAGCTGTTCCTCGGCGCGCTCGGGCTGCTCGCCGCCAACGGGCGCGCCGCCGGGCGCGCGCAGCTTCAGGGGCGGGACCTGCTCGGCCTGCCGGCGCGGGAGCTCGATGCGGTGCGCGGCCGCCGCGTGGGCATGGTCTTCCAGGACCCGATGACCAGCCTCACCCCGCACCTGCGCATCGGCACGCAGATCGCGCAGGTGCGCATGCGCCACCTGGGCGAGCCTGCCGCCGAGGCGCGGCGGCGCGCGCTCGAGCTGCTGCGCCGGGTGCACGTGAACGATCCCGAGCAGCGCCTGCTGCAGTACCCGCACGAGCTGTCCGGCGGCATGCGCCAGCGGGCGATGATCGCGATCGCACTCGCCGGCAACCCGCAGCTGCTCATCGCCGACGAGCCGACCACCGCCCTCGATGTCACCGTGCAGGCGCAGATCCTGGCGCTGTTGCAGGAGCTGAAGCGCGAGACCGGCCTGGCACTCATCCTCATCAGCCATGACCTGGGCGCCGTCGCCGGCCTGGCCGACACGGTCGCCGTGATGCGCCAGGGGCGCCTCATCGAGTGCGCGCCGGCCACCGAGCTGTTTGCCAGCCCGCGGCAGGCCTACACGCGGGCGCTGCTGGAGGAGGCGCGCGCACTCGCCGCGCCCGTGCCGGCACAGGCCTCCGGGGAGGCGCCGGTGGCGCTCGAGGCGCGCGCGCTCAGCGTGAGCTACCCGGTCCCCGCCGGCGGCTGGGGCCGGCGGGCGGCGCTGGCGGCCCTGAGCGAGGCGAGCCTCACGCTGCACGCCGGCGAGTCGCTGGGCGTGGTCGGCGAATCCGGCAGCGGCAAGTCGACGCTTGCGCGCGCGCTCCTGAAGCTCGTGCCGCACACCGCCGGCAGGGTCGTGTGGATGGGCCGCGACCTGGACGCGCTCTCGCGCGCCCGGCTGCGCGCGCAGCGGCGCGACCTGCAGATCATCTTCCAGGATCCCCTGGGCAGCCTCGACCCGCGCATGCGCGTGGCGGAACTGGTCGGCGAGGGGCTGCGCGTGCACGAGCCGTCGCTGAGCGCGGCGGCGCGCCGCGCCGCCGCGCAGGCGATGCTCGCGCGCGTCGGGCTGGAGGCGGGCCTCATGGAACGCTACCCGCACGAGCTCAGCGGCGGGCAGGGACAGCGGGTCGGCATCGCCCGGGCGATGGTGCTCGCCCCGAAACTGCTGGTGTGCGATGAGCCGGTGAGTTCGCTCGACGTGCACAGCCAGGCCCAGGTGGTGGAGCTGATCGCAGCTCTCAAGCGCGAGACCGGGCTGGCGCTGCTGTTCGTCAGCCACAACCTCGGCATCGTGCAGCGGCTGTGCGAGCGGGTGCTGGTGCTGTACCTGGGGCGCATGATGGAGCTCGCCCCCGCGGGCGCGCTGTTCGCCGCCCCCCGCCATCCCTACACGCGCGAGCTGCTGGCGGCGATCCCGCTGCCGGACCCGCGCCTGCAGCCCGGGCGGCTGAGCGCGGTGCGCGCTGGCGAGGCGCCCTCGCCACGCGACCCGCCGAGCGGCTGCGTGTACCGCACCCGCTGCCCGTTCGCGCAGGCGGCGTGCGCGGCGGCCCGCCCGGCGTGGGAGGCGGCGTCCGGGCAGGGGGCGGTGGCCTGCCGGCGCTGGCGCGAGATCTGAGGCGCGGCAGGCATCACGGATCCGCCGCCGCCCGCGGCAGGGGGAGGCCCAGCTGCTATCCTTCCGGCCTATGAGCGAGCAGAGCATCCGCCCCAGCGAGGGCCTCAGACACGTGCGCTACGAGATCCGCGGCCGCCTGGCACGGCGCGCCCACGAGCTCGAGCGGCAGGGCTACGAGATCATTTCCCTGAACATCGGCAACCCGCGCGCCTTCGGGCTGCGCACGCCCGAGACGATGCGCCTGGCGATGATCGAGAACCTCGGCGAGGCGGAGGGCTACTGCCACCAGAAGGGGATCTTCCCGGCGCGCGAGGCGGTGGTCATGCAGCAGCAGGGCCGCGGCATCCCGGGGGTGACCGCCGAGGAGGTGTTCATCGGCAACGGCGTGAGCGAGCTCATCGATCTGACGCTGCGGGCACTCCTCAACGACGGCGACGAGGTGCTGGTGCCCAGCCCCGACTACCCGCTGTGGACCGCAGCGGTCACGCTCAACCGCGGCCGCGCCGTGCACTACCCGTGCCGGCCGGAGAATGGTTTCGTCCCCGACCCGGAGGAGATCGCGCGCCTCGTGACCGCCCGCACCCGGGCGATCGTCATCATCAATCCCAACAACCCGACCGGCGCGGTCTACCCGCGCGCGGTGCTCGAGGCGCTGGCGCGCCTGGCCGAGCGCGCGGGGCTCGTGGTCTTCAGCGACGAGATCTACGACCAGATGACCTATGAGGGCGCCGAGTTCGTGCCGATGGCCACGCTGGTGCACGACACCCTGTGCGCGACGCTCTCGGGCCTGTCGAAGGTGTACCGCGCCTGCGGCTACCGCGTCGGCTGGGCGAGCTTCTCCGGCCGCACGCATGCGGCCGGGGACTACCTGAACGCGCTGGAGCTGCTGTCCTCGCTGCGCCTGTGCAGCAACGTCATGGCGCAGTGGGCGGTGCAGACCGCGCTCGGCGGCCACCAGAGCGTGCGCGAGCTCATCGCCCCGGGCGGCCGGCTCTACGAGTCGCGCGCCGCGATCCTCGAGGCCACGGCGAGGAGCCGCTTCCTGCGGCTCGCCCCGCCGGGCGGGGCCATGTACGCCTTCGTCGGCGTCGACCCCGAGGCGCTGCCGCAGTTCGACGACCAGCAGTTCGCGCTCGACCTGCTCGAGCAGAAGCACGTGCTCATCGCCCCCGGGGTGAGCTTCAACGTCCCGTACCGCAACCACTTCCGCATCACCAACCTTCCCGATGCGGCCACGCTGCGCGAGGTGTTCACGCGCGTCGAGGACCTGCTCGCCGAGTACGCGAGCACGCGGCGCAGCGAGTCGGGCAGCCCGGGGGCCAAGGTGGTGAGCGCCCGCTTCAAGTAGGCGCGCGCGGCACAGCGCTGCACCGGCCGCATTGTTCACCCTTCCCACCGAGCTTGGCGGGCACCTGCAGCGCGGCGGCACGCTCATCGTGCCGGACCGCGCGCGCGTGCGCGCCGTGCGGCTGGCGCACGCCGCCGCGCAGCTCACCGGCGGCCATCACGCCTGGAACAGCGCCGACGTGCTCACCCCGGCCGGCTGGCTGCGACGCGAGACCGAGCGGGCGGCCGCCGCCGCGCCGGCGCAGTGGCCGCGGCTGCTCGCCGCCGCCGAGGAGTGGTACCTGTGGCGGCAGTGCGCCGCGGAGGCCGCCCGCGGCCATGCGCTGCTGGACAGCGCGCGCCTCGGGGACGCCCTGCGCCGCGCGGCGGGGCTGGCCCTGGATTACAACATCACGCTGCGCGAGATCCCGGGGGACGCCGAAGCGAGCCTGCTCGCGGGGGCGCAGCGCCTGTTCGCCGCGCGCTGCCGCGAGCTGCACGCGGCGAGCGCCGAGTCCCTCGCCCGGGCGCTCATCGAGCGCGCACGCTCGGGGGGCCGGGCACCGTGGCTGGCCGGCTTCGCGCTCGTCCCGCCGCCGCTGGCGGGCCTTGAGCAGCCGGCCGTGGGCGCAGCGCGCGCCCCGGCGCACGCGCTGCGTCCCCCCGGTGCCCGCGAGGAGCTGGAGGCCATCGCCGCCTGGTGCGCGCAGGCACTGCGACGCAGCCCCGCGGCGCGACTGCGCGTGATGCTGCCCGGGCCGGCCGGCGCGCGCGAGCGCCTGGCCGCCCTGGTGCGCGAGGCACTCGATCCTGCCGCGCTCCTCGGCCCGCAGCCGCACGCCCCGGGACTGGCGGGGCTCGAGGAGGGTGTCGCGCTCACCGCGCGCCCGGCGATTGCGCACGCGCTGTGCACGCTGCGCCTGCTGTCCGGGGAGGAGCTGCCGTTCGAGGAGCTGCTCGGGTGGCTGCGCGCGCCGCACTGGCACAGCCCGGCCGCCGGCGCACGCGCCGCCCTGGCCCACGCGCTCCGCGAGCGGCCCGTCGGTGCGCTGGACCTGCGCGCCCTGCAGGGCGCGCTGCAGCTGGCGCCGCCGCGCCTGCGCAGCGCGGCCCACGACCTCGACAACCGGCTGCGGCTGGGCAGCGGCCAGCTCGGCGGGGCCGCGGCCAGCCCGCGCACCTGGGCGGAACGCTGGACCGCGGCGCTGCGGGCGGTGGGCCTGGCCGGTGGCGCGCGGGCGGATGAGGAGTCGCAGCACACGCTGCTGCGCTGGCACGAACTGCTCGAGGAGTTCGGCGACCTGGGGGCCTGCCTGGGCCGCCCGGGCGGCCGGCAGGCGCTGTCGCTGCTGGCCGAGTTCGCCCACCGCAGCACCTGCCCGCCGGTGGAGACCGATCCGTGCGTGACCATCGCCGCGGATCTTGCGGATCCTGTGGTGCAGTACGACGGCATCTGGGTGGCCGGGCTGTCCGCGCAGGTGCTGCCGCAGCCGGTGCAGCCGGATGCCTTCCTGCCGCTCGCCGCGCAGCGTGCCGCGGGCGTGCCGCAGGCGAGCGCCGCCCTGCGTGCCGCGGAAGCGGCGCACCTGCTGGCCTGTTGGCGACACAGCGCAGCGCAGCTCGTCCTCTCGGTGCCGGCGATGGCGCAGGACCTCGACCTGCTGCCGAGCCCGCTGCTGGAGACCCTGGCACCCCTGCCCGGCGGGGCGGCGCACCGATGGCTGCCGGGCGCGCTGCGCCGCGAGGCGATGATCGAGACGCTCGAGGACCGGTGCGGGGATCCCTGGGATCTTGCGCACACCGTCCCGGGAGGCACCCGCGCGGTCACGCTCCAGAGCCAGTGCCCGTTCCGGGCCTACGCGGAGCTGCGCCTGGGCAGCGTGCCGCCCCAGGAACTGGTGCCCGGTATCGCCATGGACCAGCGCGGCCGCCTGCTCCACAGTGCGCTGCAGATCCTGTGGGAGCGGCTGGGCGACTCGGACGCACTGGGGGCGCTCAGCCCCGGGCAGCTCGAGCGGCGCATCGCCGAGGCCGTGGCCGAGGCGGCACGCACGCTCCTGGCCGTGCAGGCCGGCCGGCGCCGGCGCGGCCGGCGCACCGCGGAGAGCCAGTTCGACCTGTTCGTGCAGCTGCCGCCGGTGCTCGAGCGCGAGTGCCGCCGCGCGCAGCGGCTCATCGGCAGGCTGTGCGCACTCGAGCGCGAGCGGGAACCGTTCCGCGTCGCCGGCACCGAGCTGGAAGCGGACCTGCGGGTGGCCGGCGCGCACCTGCGCATGCGCCTGGACCGCGTGGACCAGCTGCCGCAGGGCCGGGTCATCCTCGACTACAAGAGCGGCAAGCCCGAGCCGCCGGACTGGTACGGCGAGCGGCCGACGCATCCGCAGCTGCTGGCCTACCTCACCGCCCTGGGCGAGGACGTGGTGGCGCTCGCGACCGTGCACATCACCCCGCGCGAGGTGTGCTTCAGCGGACTGGCCGCGCAGGAACAGCTGCTACCGACGGTCAAGCCGCCGCGCAGCGGCGACTGGCCGGCTCAGGCGACCGGCTGGCGGGAGCTGATCGAGCGGCTGATCCGGGCCTTCATCGCCGGCGACGCCGAGGTCGACCCGGCGCCCAGGGCCTGCGCCCACTGCCACGTCACCGACATCTGTCGCATCCTCGAGCGCAGCGTCCCGCCCGACTCGGCGCTGCAGGGCAACGACGATGAGTGAGGACGCGGCACCGGTCCCGGGGGAGGCGCGGGTGCACGAGGACGCCCTGGCGCGCAGCTCCGCCGCCGACCCGCATGCCTCGGTGCTGCTCGAGGCGCCGGCGGGGGCGGGCAAGACCGCGGTGCTGACGCAGCGCTTCCTGCGCCTGTTGTGCGAGGTGGACGAGCCGGGACAGATCCTCGCCATCACCTTCACGCGCAAGGCCGCCGCCGAGATGCACGCCCGCATCACGCAGGCACTTCAGGACCGGCTCGGCGGCGAGGATGCCGCGATCCTGCGCCCGCTCGCCCAGGCCGCCCTGGCGCACGGCCGCGCCCGCGGCTGGGACCTGACCCAGGCGCCGCAGGCGCTGCGCATCCAGACCATCGACGCCTTCAACTACTGGCTGGCCGGGCAGCTGCCCATCGGCTCGGGCGCCGGCAGCGCCCTGGAGGTCACCGAGTCCCCGGGAGCGATGTACCGCGAGGCGGCGCGCGCCACGCTCGCCGGCGCCGAGACCGACGCCACGCTGGGCGCGGACGCGCAGCTGCTGTTCGAGCGCTTCGACAACCACTGGGCGAATCTCGAGGCCATGCTCGCGCAGATGCTGGCCGAGCGCGGCCACTGGCTGCCGTACGTGCTCGAGCAGCCGGCCGAACAGCTGTGCCAGCGGGTGAGCGCCGGGCTCACCGCGATCGTCGAGGCGCAGCTGGCGCAGGCGATGCGGCGGTTGCCGGGCCCGGTGCGCGCATCCGCCGCACGGCTGCCGGGCATCGGCGCGCTGGATGCCACGGCCGGCTCGCTCCCCGGCTGGAAGCGCCTGGGAGAGATCACGCAGACCGAGGCCGGCTGGCGCGTGCAGATCAGCGCACGCCACCTGGGCGGGGAGTTCGCCGCTGCCCCCGTGCGCGGGCAACTGCGCGAACTCATCGAACAGCTGCGCGGGCAGCCGGGCGCCGCGGAAGTGCTGGCGTGGGCCCGCCGCGCGCCGCCGGCGGTGCTGCCGGCGGACGATGCGGCGGCCCTGGCCGCGCTGTCGCGCCTGCTCTCGCGCGCCGCGGCGGTGCTGCACGCCGAGTTCGCCCGCGCCGGCCGCGTGGACTACACGTACATCATGGGCGCGGCGCGAGCGGCGCTGGCCGAGGCCGGCGAGCCGACCGAGCTTGCGCTGCGCACCGGGCTGGCGCTGCGCCACATCCTGGTGGACGAGTTCCAGGACACCTCGCTCGCGCAGTTCCAGCTGCTGGAGTCGCTCACGGCCGCGTGGGAGGAGGGGGACGGGCGCACGCTCTTCGTGGTCGGCGATCCCATGCAGTCGATCTACCGGTTCCGCGAGGCCGAGGTGGGGCTCTTCCTCGCGGCCCGCGATGCGGGCATCGGCCGCGTGGCGCTGCAGCCGCTGCGGCTGCGCCGCAACTTCCGCTCGATCCCGGCGCTGGTCGAGTTCACCAACGGGCTCTTCGGCCAGGTGTTCCCGCCGCGCGATGACCTGCGCGCCGGCGCGGTGGCCTACCACGAGAGCGTCGCCGCGCGCGCGGCTCCCGCGGACGCGGCAGCGGCGGTGACGCTGCGCGTGTTCCCGGACGACCGCGCCGCCGAGGCGCAGGCCGTGGCCGAGCGCATCGCGCAGCTGCGCGCGCAGGACCCGCGCGCGCGGATCGCGATCCTCGTGGCCGCGCACGCCCACGCCGCCCCGGTCATCGCGGCGCTGGCGGCGCGGGGCGTGGCCTGCGTGGGCGTCGACCTGGTCCCCCTGCGCGAGCGGGTGGTGGTGCGGGACCTGGTGCAGCTCGCCGCTGCGCTGCATGACCTGGCCGATCGCAGCGCCTGGCTTGCCGTGCTGCGCGCGCCCTGGTGCGGCGCCTCGCTGCACGCGCTCACCGTGCTCTCCGGGCCACGCGAGACGCTCCCGGTCTTCGATGCCATGGCCGAGGCCCGCCGGCTGGCCCGCTGCGAGGCGGGCGATGCGGCGCGCCTGGGCCGGGTGCACGCGGTGCTGGCGGCCGCCCTGGCGCGGCGCGGCAGCGCCCCGGTCGCCGACTGGCTCGAGGCGACCTGGGTGCAGCTCGGGGCCGCGGATGCCTACGCGCCGCAGGAACTCGCCGATGCGCGCGCTTTCTTCGACGCGCTGGCGGAGCGGGCCGCGGCCGGCGAGTGGCGCGGGCCGGCGGATTCCCCGGCGCTGCTGCAGCGCCTGTTCAGCCCCGCCGTGTCCGCGGACGCCAATCCGGTGCAGGTGATGACCATCCACCGGGCCAAGGGACTGCAGTTCGAGCACGTGTTCGTGCCGTGCCTCGAGCGCAACCCCGGCGGCGGGGAACGGCGCCTGCTGCGCTGGATCGACCTGCCGAACGAGTCCGGGGGGAGCGACCTGCTCATCGCACCGGCGCCGGCAATCGCCGAGGAGACCGACGCGGAGCTCGACCGCTTCCTGAAGGGCCTGCTGAAGGTCCGCGAGGAACACGAACGCACGCGCCTGCTGTACGTGGCGGTCACGCGCGCCCGCGCGAGCCTGTGGCTCTCCGGTGCACCGGCGGTGGGCGCGGACGGGGAGCTCAGGATCGCGCCGCGCTCGCTGCTCGCCTGCCTGTGGCCGGCGCTGGGGGCACGCTTCGAGCGGCCGGCCGGTGCGCCGCAGGCGATGGCCGGGAGCGCGCGCGGCGCACTGCGGCGCCTGAAGGCCGACTGGTCCGCGCCGCAGCTGCCCGCGGCCGCGCCGTGGCCGCACCTGCCGGTCGGCGAGCGCACGCTCGAGCCGCCCGAGTTCAGCTGGGTGGGCGAGACCCAGCGCCAGGTGGGCACGCTCGTGCATGCCTACCTCGCCCGCTGGGCGCAGTCCCCGGTGCTGCCCGCACAGGCGGACATCGCCGCGGAGCAGCCGGCGGTCCTGGCGCAGCTGCAGCGCCACGGCGTGCCGGAGCGCGAGCGGCCGGCCGCGGCCGCGCTCATCCTGCGGGCGCTCGTTAAGACCCTGGGCGATGCGCGCGGCCGCTGGATTCTCGATGCCGGCCACCGCGAGGCGCAGTCGGAGCTGGCGCTCAGCGGTCTCGCCGCCGGCCGCCTGCGTGCGTTCGTCATCGACCGCACCTTCATCGACGAGCAGGGCACGCGCTGGGTCATCGACTACAAGACCAGCCGCCACGAGGGCGGTGGCGTCGAGGCGTTCCTGGACTCGGAGGTGGAGCGCTACCGCGGCCAGCTGGCCGGCTACGGGGAGCTGCTGCGCGGGCTGGGCCCGGAGCCGGTGCGCGCCGGCCTGTACTTCCCGCTGCTGGGTGCCTTCCGCGAGGTCGCGGTCGGGCCGGTCTAGTAGGTGCCGGTCAGCGAAAACTCCCGCCGGCCGGCCGCATCGGGCCTGCCGAGGAAGTTCAGGTTGGCGGTCAGCTCCGCGGGCGCGCCCGGCCGGGGCGCGACGGTCCCCTGGATGTCGAAGCCGCCCTGGCGGGTGAGCCTGAGCATCCCGTCCACCGAGAGCGGGCCGTCCAGATCGCGCACGCGCCCGGCGATATCCCCGGTGGTGGCGGCGGGAAAGTCGACGACGTAGCTGCCCAGGTGCGTCGGCCCATCGGGCGAGACCAGGTCGTGCAGCTCGATGCGCCCCTGCAGCGCGGTGAGGATGCCGCCCTGGACTTCCGCCAGCGGCAGCGCCAGCTGCGCCTCGCCGCGCACGCCACCCGGCAGGCCGGGCAGCAGCTGCGGGTCGAGCGGCAGCCGGGCATCGAGGTTGCGCGCCACGAGGTGACCGCGCAGCCCGGCCTCGGCATCGGCGCTGCCCTGCAGCGCCGGACCGGCGAGCGTCACGTGCGCGGCCAGCCGCCCGGCGAGCAGGCGCAGCGGGTGCAGCTGCCAGGTGAGATCCCCGAGCGGGCGGCCGGCGACGATGAGCCCGCTGCAGCTGCCGCTCCAGAGCGTCCCCTCGGCGCTCATGCAACCGGCGGGAGCCTTGCCCGGTGCGGGCACCACCCAGCTGGCGGGCAGGCGCACCACGAGGATCACCGCGAAGGCGAGCAGCGCGGCGCCGGTGATCCACAGGCCGCGCGTCACGTCATTCCGGGGCGCAGGACGATGGCCGCGTTCACCAGGCCGGTGTCCCCGGTCTTCTCGATCGTGGCCGAGTCGATGATGACGTTGTTCTGCTGCGCCAGGCGCGCCAGCCAGCCGATCAGGTCATCGAAGGGCGCCCGTTCCATGCGCAGCGACAGGCTGCCGCCGCTGCCCTGCTCGCTGCCGCGCATCGCCGTGTCGAGCCTGGACTCGCGCGCGGTGCGGTCGACCACCACGAGCAGCGACTCGCCGTTGGCGGCCGGGGCGGGCGCGTTGCGCAGGACCGGGACGGCGACCGTCTGCATCCAGCTCAGGTCCGCGCGCTTCTGCTCCAGGCGCACGCGCGCCTTGGCCACCGCGTGGTCCAGCGGCAGCAGCACGCTGAAGAGGAGGATGCCGGCGAGCGCCACCGCCGCGACGAGCACCATGCGCCGCTCGCGCGCGGACAGCGCGAAGTACTTGTCGGTGAGGGCATCGAGTGACAGGCTCGCCATGTCAGCCCCCGTTGCCATGGACCTGGATGTGGCCCTGGTAGCCATCGGCGGTGTTGGTGCCGCCGCCCAGGTCCGCCGTCCAGCCGTTCGCGCGCAGCGTCTGGCTCAGGTGCGCCAGGCTCGAGGCATCCGGGGCGCCGAGCGTCATCTCGAGCGAGCCGTTGTGGAAGTTGAGCGCCTTGACGCTCGTGCCGGGGGTGGTGGTGCGCGCCTCGGCGAGTGCCTGCAGCGCCGGCAGCAGGCCGCCGCCGGCCCCGCGCACGGCGCTCACGCGCGCCTCCATGTGCCTGCGGATGTCGACCAGGCTGGTCTCCCCGACGCTGCGGGCGACGCTGCGGATGCTGGCATCGAGCTGGTGCTCGCGCGCCTTGAGCACGCGCAGCTGCACGACCTTGCCGCCGATGTGCAGCGCCAGCAGGCCCGCGAGCAGCATCGCCGCGACGCGCCAGCTCTTCAGGCCCAGGCCGCGCGACTTGGCCGGTGCGTACTCCCCCTGCAGCAGGTTGATCGCGCTCTCCTGCGGCAGCTGCTGCGCGAACAGCGCGAGCGGTCCGCCGGTGAGCAGCTGCACCTTGATGCCGTCGAAGCTGGCGCGCACCGCCTCGACCTGCCCCGAGTGCTGCTGCCACTCGGCCGCTCCGGTGTACAGGATCAGACCGCTGCCGGGGGTGGCCGCATCGGTGCTGCCGTGCGCGATGTGCAGCGCCTGCTCGAGCGCATCGGCGGGCAGGGTGACGGGCATGCCCTGCGGCGGGCGCACGAACACGGTGTCCTCCTCGAGCAGCGCCACGGCCTGCCCGGGGTTCTGCGGCAGCAGGTCGCTGTCGGCGTAGAGGGCATCGGGGTCCAGGCCCGCGGCGCGCAGCTGCACGAGCCACTCGTTCACGAGCGCGCGCGCAACCACCGCCACGCGCGTGCGGCCGTTCTCCGCGGGGCGCTTCGCCAGGGCGAAGTGCAGCTCCTCGATGGGATCGGCCAGGTACTCCTCGAGCGCGTACGGCACCAGCGTCGCCAGTTTCGCCCCGGCCTTCGCCGGCAGCTCCGGCTCAGCGAGCAGCACGTCCGTGCCCGGCACGAGCACGGCGACGCGGCGGCTGGCGGCGCGTGGGGCGGCAAGGGTCAGGGGCCCGCTCTGCGGCGGGCCGGCCGGTGCGCCCTGGGCGTCCACCACCAGCCAGTGCGCGGGCTGCTCGGCCGTGCGCGGCAGGCGCAGCAGCAGCGTCTCAGCCATGTGCGCCTCCAGGGGGTGTGTGCGGCAGGGTGGGCATGGGTCCGTCCGGGGCAGGGTCAGTCGGGCGTGAAGCTGCGCTGGATGGGGCGCACAGCATAGCCGGTGTCCATGTACAGAAGACTGTACAAGTTGAATTCCGTGCTGCCAATAGTGATGTCGCTGGTGAGGCGGAAGTAGTTCGTGTTCTGGCCCACGAGGGCCTGCACGCCCTGCGCGACCGGGGCGCCGGGGCCGTTGCCGGCAGCGCCGCCCGCGTTCAGCCCGCCGGTGGGCGTCTGGGCGATGCCGGTGCGCGTGCCGGTGGCGCCGGGTGCGGCGGGGGTCGTCCAGGGATTGCCGCCGGCGGTGAAGGACTTCGCATAGTCCTGCACGGTCGGAAAGCAGCCGCCGGCGTTGGCGCGGTTGCGCGTCAGGGTGTCCGCGTTGGTGCCGCCGAACTCGACGTGCCCGGCGCCGATGTAGGCATCGAGCACGACGCCCGAAGCGGTGCAGGTGTTCAGGCGCGTGCCGTGCGGCAGGGCGACGATGTAGGGGGCGATCAGGTTGTAGTGCGCGCGGTCGAAGCCGGGCAGCGCCATGAGCTCGCTGGTGCTGGTGATGTAGCGGTTGGCCGTCAGGTACGGCGGGGTCTGCCCGAGGTAGGTGCTGTCCTCGGCGCCGTCGGGGATGCCCGGCACGGTGTCCGCGTCGATCCAGTCGGTGAGCAGGCCCGCCCATTTCTCCTCCAGCCCCACCGCGGCCAGCAGCGCCTTGAAGGTGGCCAGCTGCGTCGCGTTAACCCGCCCGGTCGCATCCACCAGGTTGTTGACGTTGAAGCGCCCCTGCAGGTCCTCGAGGTACGCCGTGAGCATCACCCCGGGGACGATCTCCATCGGCCCGTAGGGCTTGTCCCAGCCCTGGCCGAGGTAGACGTAGTGCTTGGCGTCCTGCTGCACCAGCTGCCGCACCCCGTAGGCGGCGAGCGCCTCGGCGCCCTGGGCGATGAGCACCGACTGGTCGAAGGCGTAGGTCGCCGCGCCGCGCCGCGCGGTCATCGCGTTCTCGTAGGCGACCGCCGCGGCGATGATCGTGCCCAGCGCCACCAGCAGCACCGCCACCAGCAGCGCGACGCCGCGCTGACGGCGGGGCGGGCCGCGGCGGCGGCGGGCGCGCAGCGGCGCGCTCACCCGGGCACCTCGATGATGCGCACGATCTTGCCCCAGTCCTCGGTGTCGACGGTGATCTCCACCGCCAGCGGCCGCGACAGCAGCGCCTGGCCCTCGGTCGTGCAGGTCGGGCAGCCGCTCGCCGGCGGCCACTGCGGCTGCCACTGCCGGTTGATGTCCAGGTAGCGCAGCGTGAACGCCTTCACGTTCTGCATCAGGTCGCGCTTGACCGTGGTGCTGGTCTGCGTCGGATCGAGCACGTTCCAGTACTCGCGCCGCAGCGTCTTGTTCTCGAGGAAGTACGCCACGCGCTGCAGGCCCGGGCGCTGCACGCCGGCCGGGTTCGACCAGCCGGCGCGCGTGAGCGTCACCACCGGCTGGGTGTCCGGGGGGGCACCGAGGAAGGCGCCCTGGTCGCCCGAGCCGATCGGCTGGCGCACCGGCCGCGGCGCGGCCTGCACGAAGTCCTGTTCCATGAGGCGCACCGCGCTCTGCAGCGCGATGATGCTCGCCTGCTGCTCCTTCAGCCGGTCGTGGCTGCGCAGCGCCTGGTTGATGGCCCCGTACCCCAGGGCAAAGATGAGCGCGGCGATGAACAGCGCCACCAGCAGCTCGATCAGCGTGAACCCGCGCGCGCGCATCCTCATTGACTGCCCGTGCCCGCCCCCGTGGTCGGCGGGGCCGTGGTGGGCGCAGGGGTCTGCGGGTTCTGCAGGCCGTTCTGGGGGGCGCCGGTGGCGCCGCCGAGCCCCGGGTTCTGCGAGCCCCAGTTGGGCGTCACCCCGTCGGTCTGGGCGACCGCGCTGCCGTAGATGCCGCTGACGGTGGTGAACCAGCCGGAGTCCTCGTCGGCCTTCACCTCCGCGGGCCGCACGCGCACGTCCATGCGCAGCAGGCCCGGCACGTCCGTCGCCACCACCTCCATGCGCCAGTGCCACTTGCGGTCGCCGAAGTCGATCTCGCCGTTGCTGTTGCCCTTGGCCGGCGGCTGGCCCGAGATGCGCACGCTCGCGATCTTGTTCAGGGCCACCCAGTTGGCGAAGGTCTTGTCGCGCAGGTAGCCGATGGTGTTGGCCGAGGAGTTGATGGCGCCCATGACCGCGGCCATGCCGAAGGCCACGATGGCGAGCGCCACCAGCACCTCGATCAGGGTGAAGCCGCGCGCGCGGCTCATTTGCGGGCCGCCACCATCGGCTGCTGGTCGATGTCATCCTTCTCGGTCGGGGCGATGGTGATGCTGCGCGCCCCGTTGTCGCGCAGCAGGGTCACGGTGAAGGTGCTCAGCTCGCCGCTGGAGAAGATCATGACCTGGGGGGTCTTGTCCTTGGCATCGTCGGGGCGCTTGAGCACGATGGGCCGCGCGTCCACGGTGAGCGCCGCGGTCAGGCCCTCGGGCAGCTTGCGCGCCCCGAGGGCATCGTCCTCGAACACGTCGCGCCACAGGCCGCGGTGCGGGTCGTAGACCAGGAACTCGTAGCCCTCGTCCTGGAACATGACCCCGTACTCGCGTGTCTGCAGCTCCGCCTGCTCGCGCGCGTAGCGCAGCAGGTCCACCAGGCGCGTGCTCTCGCGTTCCAGTTCCCGGTCCTGTCCGGTGAGGCTCACCGAGAGCAGCATGGCCGCGGCCAGCACCCCGATGATGGCGACCACCACCAGGATCTCCACCAGCGTGAACCCGGCGTGCGCGCCGGGTCCCGGGCGCAGGCGCCCGCGGCGGTCAATCGCCGATGTTCCAGTTTCCGATGTCGGCATCGATACCCTCACCGCCGGGGGCATTGTCGGCGCCGAGGGTGTACAGGTCGTACTCCTTGCCGTGCGTGCCGGGGTTCACGTACTGGTACTCGTTCCCCCAGGGGTCCTTGCTGATGCGCTGCAGGTACCCGCCGGGCTTCCAGTGCTTGATGGTCGGGTCGGTCGGCTGGCTCACCAGCGCGCTCAGGCCCTGCTCGGTGGTGGGGTACTTGGAGTTGTCGAGCCGGAACATGGTCAGCGCCGTCTCCAGGCTCTGGATGTCCTGCTTGGCCTTGACCACGCGCGCCTCGTCGACCTTGTTGATCACCGTCGGCACGATGACCGCGGCGAGCAGGCCGATGATGATGACCACCACCATGATCTCGATCAGGGTGAAGCCACGCGCGTACCGCGAAGCGGTGCCTCTGCTAACCTGCGCTGCAATGTGGGTCATAGGCTGTTGTTTCCGTGGGCCGCCGGCGGGCCGCTGTGAGAGCCGTGGAAAAGCCGCGCGATCATAACAAATGGCACCCCGCGGGCCTGTGAACCACGGCCGCGCCGCGCTGAAGTCTCTCAATTGCGACGCACGCTACGGCGCGACGCTGCTGGCGGCCCTGGTGCTGCTTCTGTTGCCGGCCCTGGCCGGCGAGGCCGGCCGGCTGGCGCTGCGCTACGACCGCGGCGCGCTGGCGGCGGGGCAGTGGTGGCGCCTGCTCACCGGGCACTGGGTCCACCTCAACCTGCGGCATGCGATCCTCAACGGCCTCGGGCTTGCGCTCATGTGGGGGCTGTTCGCCCGCGCTTACTCCCCGCGGCGCTGGCTCCTGATCCTGCTGGGCGCGATCCTCGCCATCGATGCGGGGCTGTGGCTGTGGGATTCGACCCTGCAGTGGTACGTCGGTTCCTCGGGCGTGCTGCACGGGGTCATGGCCGCCGGCACGCTGGCGCACCTGCGCCAGCGCCAGCCCGACGGCCTCCTGCTGGCCGCCTTCCTCGCCGGCAAGCTCCTCTGGGAGCAGCTCGTCGGGCCGCTGCCCCTGTCCGGCAGCGCCGATGTCGTCGTGGATGCGCACCTGTTCGGGGTCCTGGGCGGGCTGGCCGTGGCCGCCTGGCTGCCGCCCCGGCGCCTGCCGCTATAATCCGCGCGCCGCACGCGGCGCTGACAGTCGGGGTACGCATGTCCTTCGCTTTCGTCTTTCCGGGCCAGGGTTCGCAGTCGGTCGGGATGCTGGCCGCGCTCGCCGCGGCGGAGCCGGTCGTGCAGCAGACCTTCGCGGAGGCCTCGGCCGTGCTCGGCTACGATCTGTGGCAGCTCACCCAGAACGGACCGGAGAGCGCGCTCAACCAGACCGAGCGCACCCAGCCGGCGATGCTCGCCGCCGGTGTCGCGACCTGGCGGGTCTGGCGCGGCCGCGGCGGCGGCCTGCCGCAGCTGGTCTCCGGCCACAGCCTGGGCGAGTTCACCGCGCTGGTGTGCGCCGAGGCGCTGGATTTTGCCCCGGCCATCGAGCTGGTGCGCTTGCGCGGCCAGATCATGCAGGAGGCCGTGCCGGCCGGGACGGGCGCGATGGCCGCGATCCTCGGCCTGGAGGATGCCGAGATCGAGGCCGCCTGCGCCGAGGCGGCGCACGGTGGCGTGGTGGAGCCTGCCAACTTCAATTCCCCGGGCCAGGTGGTGATCGCCGGAGAGACCGCGGCGGTGCAGCGGGCGATCGAGGCGGCCAAGGCGCGCGGGGCCAAGCGCGCGGTGCTGCTCCCGGTCAGCGTCCCCTCGCACACCACGCTCATGAAGGCGGCCGCGGCGCGGCTGGCCGAGAAGCTGCGCGCCCTCACCGTGCGCACCCCGCACGTGCGCTTCCTGAGCGCGGTGGATGCCGCCGAGCACGCGCAGCCGGACGAGATCCGCGCGCTGCTGGTGCGCCAGCTGTCCAGTCCGGTGCGCTGGTCGCAGACGCTGCGGGCCATCACCGCCACGGGGGTGTCGCAGGTGATCGAGTGCGGGCCGGGCAAGGTGCTCACCGGCCTCAACCGCCGCATCGAGAAGCGCGAGGGACTGGAATACCCCGCGCTCGAGGATCTTGCCGCCCTGGATGCGGCACTGGCAACGACACGGGGGGCCGGATGAGCATGCTGACGAACGAGGTGGCGCTGGTCACGGGCGCCTCGCGGGGCATCGGCCTCGCCATTGCCCTGGCCCTCGGCGAGGCCGGTGCGAAGGTGATCGGCACCGCCACCAGCGCGGAAGGGGCGCAGAAGTTCACGCAGGCGCTCGCGTCGCACGGATGCAACGGCCACGGGGCGGTCCTGGATGCGGGCAACCCCGGCTCGATCGATGCCCTGCTCGAGCAGCTGGAGGCCGCCGGGGAGTCCCCGAGCATCCTGGTCAACAACGCCGCCATCACCCGCGACACGCTGCTGCTGCGCATGAAGCCGGAGGACTGGGACGCGGTGATCGCGACCAACCTCACGGCCGTGTTCCGCCTGTCCAAGGCGTGCGTGAAGCGCATGATGAAGGAGCGCCGCGGCCGCATCATCAACATCACCTCGATCGTGGGCGTGACCGGCAATGCCGGGCAGGTGAACTACGCGGCCGCGAAGGCAGGCCTCCTGGGCTTCACCAAGTCCCTCGCCAAGGAACTCGCCACGCGGGCGATCACGGTCAACGCCGTGGCCCCCGGCTTCATCGACACCGACATGACGCGGGGGCTGGGCGAGGCGCAGCGCGCCGCGCTCCTGTCACAGATCCCCATGGGACGGCTGGGCACCGCCGCCGACGTGGCCGCCGCGGTGTTGTTCCTGGCCTCCCCGCAGGCGGCCTACATCACCGGCGAGACCCTGCACGTGAACGGCGGCATGTTCATGCCCTGACCCCGTCTTGGCGTTGGACCGGCGCCACAGGCCCCGGACCCGTTCCAGGCCGGTGGGAACCCGGGCACGCACTTTCGTCAGTAAAAACAAACACTCGCGCACCGCAGGGGTGGGTGGCAGACGGGGGGGTGTTAACCTACAATACCGCGCCCGCAGCGCCCCTGATGGTCAGGTGCGCGCAGGCAGACCTTTCAAGCATTACAAAGGACCTACCGCTAATGAGCACAGTCGAGCAGCAGGTTAAGGCCATCGTTGCCGAACAGCTGGGCGTCAAACAGGAACAGGTCACGAACGATGCCTCGTTCGTGGATGACCTGGGAGCCGATTCACTCGACACGGTCGAGCTGGTCATGGCCCTCGAAGAAGAGTTCGAGATCGAGATCCCGGACGAGGACGCCGAGAAGATCACCACGGTGCACCAGGCGATCGACTACATCAACGAGCGTCGCGCCAAGTCCTGACGCTTCCATTCCCCTGACAGACGCTATACGGATGTTGCGTGAGTAAGCGCCGCGTGGTCGTGACCGGGCTGGGGATCGTGTCCCCGGTCGGCAGCACCGTCGACACGGCGTGGGACGCCGTGCTCAACGGCAGGAGCGGCATCGGCCCGGTGACGCGCTTCGACGTGTCGAACTTCCCGGTGCGCTTCGGCGGCCAGGTGAAGGACTTCGACGTGGGGCAGTACATCGCGCCCAAGGAAGCGCGCCGCATGGACGAGTTCATGCACTACGGCGTCGCGGCCGGCATGCAGGCGGTCACCGACAGCGGCATCGACTTCGGCAAGACCGATCCGGCGCGCTGCGGCGCGGTGTGCGGGGCGGGGATCGGCGGGCTGTGGACGATCGAGGAGGACTACCACGAGTACCTCAAGGCCAACAGCCCGCGCAAGATCTCGCCGTTCTTCATTCCCGCGGCGATCATCAACATGATCGCCGGGCACCTGTCGATCAAGTACAACCTGCGCGGCCCGAATCTCGGCGTCGTGACCGCCTGCACCACCTCCACCCACGCCATCGGCCTGGGCATGCGCACCATCCAGTACGGGGATGCCGATGTCATCATCGCCGGCGGCGGGGAGATGGCGACCACGCGCACCGGCCTGGGCGGCTTCGGCCAGGCGAAGGCGCTGTCGACCCGCAACGAGGCGCCGACCGAGGCGAGCCGGCCGTGGGACAAGGATCGCGACGGCTTCGTGCTCGCCGATGGCGGCGGCGCGATGATGCTCGAGGAGCTCGAGCACGCCCGCAAGCGCGGCGCCCGGATCTACGCGGAACTCGTCGGCTTCGGCATGAGCGGCGATGCGCACCACATCACCGCGCCGCCCGAGGACGGGGAGGGTGCGCGCCTGGCGATGGCCAATGCCCTGCACGATGCCGCGCTCGATCCGGGCACGGTCCAGTACATCAATGCGCACGCCACCTCGACGCCGCTCGGTGACAAGGCCGAGACCCAGGCGATGAAGCGCGCCTTCGGTGCGCACGCGGCCAGCCTCGCGGTGAGCTCGACCAAGTCCATGACCGGGCACCTGCTCGGGGCGGCCGGCGTGGTCGAGGCGATCTTCTCGGTGCTCGCCATCCGCGACGGGGTGGCCCCGCCGACCATCAACTACCACACGCCCGATCCGGAGTGCGACCTCGACTACGTGCCCAACACGGCACGCCGGATGAAGATCGACGTGGCCCTGTCCAACTCCTTCGGCTTCGGCGGCACCAACGGCTCGCTGATCTTCCGGCGCTTCAGCGCCTGACCCGCAGCCGCAAGGCGCACCGCCACGCGCGCTCCCCTGGTTCGTGAACTCGACGTGTCGCCCGCGGTGCTGCAGCACCTGGCGGCGCGCCTGCCGCACCGCTACCCCTTCCTGCTCGACAGCGCCGCCGCCGGCCCGCTGAGCGCGGCCAGCGTGCTCCTGGGCGCCCCCAGCGCCGCCCTGTGGCTCTCGCCGGAGGGGCGGCTGCAGGCCTGGGGGACGCCGGTGCGCGGGGCCACCTTCCTCGAGGCGCTGGAGAACTGGTGGCTGGCCGAGCGCGCGCCTGCGGCCGGCGAGGGCACGAGCCCCTTCGCGGGCGGCTGGGCGCTCTTCCTCGGCTACGAGCTGGTCGGGCAGATCGAGCCGCACCTTAGGCTGCCGCGCACCCCGCTGCCCTGGCAGGCCTTCGCGCTGCGCACCCCGTGCGCCCTCGTGCACGAGCTGCAGAACGGGCGCGTCCTGGCGGTGGCCGAGCCCGGGCAGGAGGCGGCCCTGGCACAGCTGGAAGCGGATGCCCGCGCCGGCGGCGCCGGCGGCGTGGATGCCCTGCGCATCGGTGCGGTCACCGAGGAGGAGCCGCAGGCGTACCTCACGCGCGTGCGGGCGGCCAAGGAGTACGTGCGCGCCGGCGACATCTACCAGGCCAACCTGTCGCGGCCCTGGGAGGTGCGCATCGAGCCGGCAGGCTCGGTGCCGGCTGCCGCCGCGCTCTACCAGCGCCTGCGCGCGGCCAACCCCGCCCCGTTCGCCGCGCTGGTGCAGTGGGACGGGGTGGCGATCGTGAGCTCCTCGCCCGAGCGGCTGGTGCGGGTGAACGGTCGGCACATCGACACCCGCCCGATCGCCGGCACGCGCCCGCGCAGCCGCCGCCCCGGTGACGACCCGCGCGAGATGCGCGAGCTGGCCGCGCACCCCAAGGAGCGCGCCGAGCACATCATGCTCATCGATCTTGAGCGCAACGACCTGGGGCGCGTGTGCGAGCCGGGCACGGTGCGCGTCGATGAGCTCATGAGCATCGAGTCCTACACGCACGTGCACCACATCGTCTCCAACGTGAGCGGCGTGCTGCGCGCCGATGTCACCCCCGTCGGCGCGTTGCGCGCGGTGTTCCCGGGGGGCACGATCACCGGCGTGCCCAAGTTCCGCTGCATGCAGATCATCGCCGAGCTGGAGGGCGAGGGACGCGGGGCCTACACCGGCTCGCTCGGCTACCTCACCCGCGATGGCCGGCTGGACCTGAACATCCTCATCCGCACCATGACCCTGCGCGGGGATCGCCTGGGTTTCCGCGCCGGTGCCGGCATCGTCGCCGACTCCGAGCCGGAACGGGAGCTGGAGGAAACGCGCGCCAAGGCGCGCGGGCTCCTCGCGGCGCTCGGAGCCTGAGGATGCCGTCGCAGGCCGCGAACCTCATCTGGGTCAACGGCGCACCGGCCGATGCGGTCTCCGCACTCGAGCGCGGCCTGCACTACGGCGACGGGCTCTTCGAGACCATGGCCTGCACCGGGGGAGAGGTGCGCCTGCTCGCCCGGCACCTCGCCCGCCTGGCGCGCGGCTGCGGGCGCCTCGCCATCGCCGCACCGGATCCCCAGGCACTGGCGCGGGAGCTGTCCGTGCTCGCCGCCGGGCAGGGGCGCTGCATCCTCAAGCTCATCCTGACCCGCGGCCCGGCGCTGGCGCGCGGCTACGGCTATGGCGCCGGGCAGGTCCCGACGCGCGTCGTGCTGCGCTACCCATGGGAGGGCCCGGCGGCGGATCCGGCCGCCGGGGTGCGCGTGCGGATCGCGCGGCTGCGCCTGGCCGAGAACCCGGCCACCGCCGGCATCAAGCACCTGAACCGCCTGGAGCAGGTGCTGGCGCGGGCCGAGTGGGATGACCCGCAGATCGCCGAGGCCCTGCTCTTCAGTCGCGGCGGGGCCCTGATTTCGGGCACCATGAGCAATGTCTTTCTGGTGCGTGGGATGACGGTGCAGACCCCGAGGCTCGATCTGTGCGGGGTCGAGGGGATCATGCGCGAGGTGGTGATGGAGGTGGCGCGCGACTGCGGACTCGCCCTCGAGGAGCGGGTGCTGGTCCAGGGCGACGTCGATGCCGCCGAGGAGATGTTCCTGACTAACTCGCTGACCGGGATCCGCCGGGTGGGCGTGATCGAGGCGCGCACCCTGACCGGCGCCGCGGTCGGCCGGAGGCTGCAGGCCGCACTCGCGCGCGCGGGGGCGGCATGAGGATCCCGGCACGCGGGCGCGGACTCATCGGCACGCTCCTCGTCCTGGTATTGCTGGGCGCCGGCGCGCTGCTGCTCGGCTACCACTACCTGGTGCAGCAGTACCGCGCCCCGGGTCCCGCGGCACAGGCCGCGCGCATCGAGGTGGCGCCGGGCTCGAGCCTGCGCAGCGTGCTCGCGCGCCTGCAGGCGCAGGGCGTGGTCGCGAATGCGCGCGCCATCAGCTGGTACCTGAAGCTGAAGAACCAGCAGGTGCGCGTCGAGTCGGGCGTGTACGAGATCCCGGCGCACGCGAGCCCCGAAGCGATCCTGCAGCTCTTTGCCGAGGGCAGGGTGGTGCTCGAGCAGCTCACCGTCGTGGAGGGCGCCACCTTCGCCGAGTTCATCGCCCTGCTCGATGCCCACCCGGCCGTCGCGCACACCCTGCGCGGCCGCACGCCCGGGGAGGTGATGGCCGCGCTCGGCCACCCCGGGGAGCTGCCCGAGGGGCGCTTCTTCCCCGACACCTACCGCTTTGCGGCCCGCAGCAGCGATGCGGCCGTCCTGACACTCGCCTACGATGCGATGCAGCGCGCGCTGGATAGCGCGTGGGAGTCCCGGGCGCCGGGCCTGCCGTTCAGCGACCCCGCGCAGGCACTCATCCTGGCCTCGATGGTGGAGAAGGAGGCGGCGCTCAAGAGCGAGCGGGCGCTGATCGCCGGCGTCTTCATCGAGCGGCTGCGCAAGGGGATGCGTCTGCAGTCGGACCCGACGGTGATCTACGGCCTGGGCGCCGCCTACGATGGCACGATCCACACCCGCGACCTGCAGGCCGACAATCCCTACAACACCTACACGCGCGAGGGCCTGCCGCCCGGGCCGATCTGCCTGCCGGGACGCGAGTCGCTGGTGGCGGCGGTGCACCCGGAGGAGTCCGGGGCGCTGTACTTCGTGGCGACCGGGCTGGGCGATGGCGCGCATCATTTCTCCCGGACCCTCGAGGAGCACAACGCGGCGGTGCAGGCCTACCTGAAGCACCTGCGCGCCCCGCCGCACGCGGCGCAAGGGGCCGGGTCCGCCGCGCCCCCGGGGCGCCGTCGATGAGGCGCGGCTGCTTCATCACGCTCGAGGGCATCGAGGGCGCCGGCAAGTCCACCGTGGCGCGCGAGCTGTGTGCGTGGCTCGAGGGGCAGGGTCACACGGTGCTCCCGACCCGCGAGCCGGGCGGCACCCCGCTCGCCGAGCGGCTGCGCCAGATCGTCCTCGAGCGCGGCGCCGAGCCGCTCACCCCGGTGACCGAGACGCTGGTCATGTTCGCGGCGCGCGCCCTGCACGTGCACAACCTCATCGCTCCGGCGCTGGCGCGGGGCACCTGGGTGGTGTGCGACCGCTTCACCGACGCCACGCGCGCCTATCAGGGCGCCGGTCGGGGTGTCGATGCCGCGCTCATCGAGCAGCTCGCGCGTGCCGTCCAGGGCGCGCTCGTGCCCGACTGCACCTTGCTGCTCGACCTGCCCGTGGCGGCCGGCCTCGCCCGTGCGCGCGCGCGCCACGGCGCCGGCCATGATCGCTTCGAGGCCGAGACGGTGGCCTTCCACGAGCGCGTGCGCGAGGGCTACCTTGCCATCGCGCGGGCCGAACCGGCACGGGTACGGATGATCGATGGCGCGCAGCCGCCCGCGGCCGTGCGCGCCCAGGTCATCGCCGCGATCGGCGCCCTGCGGTCCGGGGTGGGCGCGTGAGCGGCGCGACCCCCGCGCTGCCGTCACCGGCCTGGCTCGCCCCGCAGCAGGCGACGCTGCGCGCGGCCTACGCGGCCGGGCGGCTCCCGCACGGGCTGCTGGTGCACGAGGCGCCGGGCGCCGGCGGGGAGTGGCTGGGATTCTGGGCCGCGCAGCTGGTGCTGTGCGAACACCCGGACCGGGCGCCCTGCGGCAGCTGCCGCGGGTGCCGCCGCGCCCTGGCGCGGGCGCATCCGGACCTGCTGTACCTGGGCCTGGAGGAGGACTCGCGCCAGATCCGCATCGAGCAGGTGCGCGACCTGTCCGCCGAGCTCGCCCTCACCGCGCACGGCGGTGGCTACAAGGTCGCGCTCGTCAGTCCCGCGGATGCCATGAACCGCTTCGCCGCCAACGCGCTCCTTAAGACGCTCGAGGAGCCCCCGCCCCGCACGCTCCTGGTGCTGGTGGTGACGCAGCCGTCGCGCCTGCCGGCCACCGTCCTCAGCCGCTGCCAGCGACTGCGCGTGCCGGCGCCGGCGCGTGCGCAGAGCCTGGCCTGGCTCGCCGCCGTGCGCGGCCCCGGTGACTGGGGCCGCGTGCTGGATGTCCTGGGCGAGGCGCCCTTGCTCGCCGCCACGGGCGATCCGGCGGAGCTGGCCGCGGTCGGCACCGAGGTGGTGCAGGGCCTGCAGAGCCTGAGCGAGGCGGGGGGAGATGTCGTGTCGCTGGCCGAGCGCTGGGCGCGCGATGAGGTGGCCCTGCGCCTGCGCTGCATTGAGAATTGGCTCACAGAACGCATCCGCCGGGCCGGGAGCGAGGGGGCATTTATGACAGAAGTGGGCGCTGGCCCCTACTTGTCAGGGGCCCGTCCGGTCTTGAATATACGCGAGCTGTTTGGGCTGGTTGAGGAGGCACGCGAGCTGCGCGCCACCCTCGACGTGCCGCTGAACCGGGGATTGGCGCTGGAGGCCTTGCTCAGGCAACTGGCGCGATAGTGGCTTTTCATCTGAGGAACCAAGGGATGGCCGCAGTGCCAGACGGGGAACGAAGCGTGCGACCAGGCGGCAAACCGGGGCTGCTCACCCTGACGATCAAGGACAAGAGTGCCCTGTACCTGGCCTACATGCCGTTCGTGAAGAACGGCGGGCTGTTCATTCCCACCAACAGCAACTACCGCCTCGGCGACGAGGTGTTCATGCTGCTGAACCTCATGGGCGAGGACGAGAAGCTGCCCGTGGCCGGGCGCGTCATCTGGCTGACGCCCAAGGGTGCCCAGGGCAACCAGGGCAAGCGCACCGCCGGCATCGGCGTGCAGTTCTCCGAGCAGGACCGCGGTCAGACGCAGAAGAAGATCGAGACCTACCTGGCCGGCGCCCTCTCGGGCGACAAGGCCACCCACACGATGTGACGACAGGCCGATTCGGCCTGATTCGTCCCCAATCGCTTCGATTCGATTTCGCTCGATCCTTCAAGCAGTTACGGGACATCCGCGTCCGTTGCTGTCATCATCGCCGGGGTGATTTAGCGGCCAAAATCCCCGGAGTGGTTACACAGTGCTACAAGGCCAAGTACACAAGATGATTCCTTCCGTTGATCCACCTCACCGGAAAGGGACCACGCAATGATGACCCCGAAAGACCGCGACACCCTCGCCACCCGTGTGGCCGAGCACATGCCCGAATTCGCCAGCCTCGTGGCCGAGTACTACGAGGCCGCCTGCGAGCACGAGGACCACGACGAGATCCTGACGGACGACGAGCGCTTCGATGACTTCAAGGCGTACGTCGAGGCCGTGGACAGGGCCGAAGCCCCGCCGGTGAAGCCGTGAGGGCGCGCCTGACCGAGGACGCGGTCCGCAAGGCCCGCCGCCCCACCAAGGGCCAGGTCTTCCTGTGTCGATCCAGGCCTTTATCAACTGGGCACAGAAGCATCCTGAACAATGGACCAAGGCGTACTCGCTGGGCGTGGTCCTTGCGCTTAGGGATCTTTGGCCGTGCAAAGGGCCGGCGACCAAGCAATGACACTTTCACCGACAATCGAGGTGGTCACGGTGAACAAGTCTAGATTAGTCGCGCTCGCCGTTTTCTGGTTAGTGGGCTGCTCCAGTAGCGGAGTCGTGCAGACCGATCCCGGCACCTACATGATTGTGGCGCGACACTCAGAGGTCGGGTATGGACCGCCCGCAGCGGCTACGGCAGAGGCGTACAAGGAAGCAAATGAGTTTTGCGCAAAACAGAACAAGCCGGTGGAAACGATAAAACTCGACCAAGCCGACGCCGGCTTCGCTAGACCCGGCGCAGCAACTCTTACCTTCCGCTGCGGGGATCCTAATGCAAAGGGACTTGTGCCAGCGCCAAAGTAGCAACTGCCTCGCTCGTCAGGCGCGGCCTCATCAGCACATTGCAGTTGCGCCGCGCTCCTGATCCGCGCCGGGGTAGGCTCCGGACGGCGTGCAAGAGGGACGACTACGATGATTGGCCTGTGCAGGTTCTGTGATCAAGAGCGCCCGCTGATTGATGCGCACATCGTTCCCGAAGCCTTCTATCGGGAGATTAAAAGCGATGACGACGCGATGCTTTTCCTCGTTT
The DNA here is from genome assembly GCA_018240525.1 of Pseudomonadota bacterium. Classification (GTDB taxonomy): domain Bacteria; phylum Pseudomonadota; class Gammaproteobacteria; order Steroidobacterales; family Steroidobacteraceae; genus 13-2-20CM-66-19. The sequence goes on along the minus strand of JAFEFN010000005.1, from coordinate 141,960 downwards.
CCAGCAACGTCGCTACCCATCCCAAGAAGACTCCGATCGGGCCGTATGACTCCGGCATTCTGTGCCGTGAGTGCGAAGATCTGTTTTGGGAGTGGGATGATTATGCAATCCGCTTGCTGATCGCGGACCGGTACACGGCATTCAAGCGCGTGGTCATGGGTGACGTGCAGTACTTTGAGGCAGCGTCAGTCGACTATCGAAAGCTGAAGCTCTTTATGATCGCCGTCGCTTGGCGTGCCTCAGTCGCGACGCACGCGGCGTTCAAGAAGGTTTCGCTGGGTAAGCGTGAGCAGCGCGCAAAGGAATTACTGCGGGCACGCGAACCGGGGCCAGAGAACGAGTTCGGAGTCGCAATGAGCCGCCTCACACGCGGTCACACCAGTCCTGAAGAGGCGCCGTTTGTAACGACCCCGGTCTCGCGGTACTACGCTAACGGTAGCCAAGGTGTGCGCGTGTTCCTTGGGGGGTTCGTGGCGGACATATGCACCGGCAGGAAGCCGTTACCCGAGGAGATAAGGAGTCTCGAGATACGGCCCGATCGCCCGATGTTCGCCGTCGGTCTGCCCCGGTCTGAGGTGACGGAGGTTAGAAATTTTGGACCGGCAATTCTCCACCATGGCCCAAAGCTACTAAGCCGCATCCAGCGCAAAAAGCCGCGTTAGGGTGGGAGGGAATGCCAACTGGGCACAGAAGGGAGTGAGTCCCAGCCACAGAGGTGTGCCTATGGTCGAAATTCGTGGGCTGCAGTTCGCTACGACCCAACTCAATCGCCCAGACGCGGTTGGCTCGCTTGGCCATGTTGACGGAAAAGTTGCCATCGTATGCCGCCCTGAGTTGGCGCCGCACCGTCTTATGCTGACCTCGTTCAACGAGGGTGCGTTTGAGCTGTCGAGCTATCACCAGCAGCAAGTTCTGCTGCTTGGTAATGATCTGATGTTCGAGCCTGATCTATCGATGCCCAGCCAACTCGGCGCGCCGGGTCTGAATTCCACCGGCGAAGCCTATTACAACGGCGTGAGTGTTTACCTCCGCGTTCGCATCGCTCAGGCGCCAAATGAGTGGCCAGTGCTGGACCTCATCAACGGCCACATCACCACGTGGCCCGCAGGCGACCTCGCGCACGCGTTCGCCCGATGGCGTCTGGGTGTTAAGCACCAAGGGAAAGTTGTATGGGTGCTGGGTGTCGGCACCGACGTCCCGCCCTGGGAACCCGAATAGGGCGCAAGACCACAGAAGATCCGGTAAGGCGCTAAGCTAACGCCTGTGGGTTTGCGCAAAGCATTCCGGGTTCTATTCACTGAGCACTGGCGCGTGCTGGTCGTCCTCGCGATACCTGTGTTGATGATCCTGGGTATCTTAGTTTTCGCGGCCGTGGTGCCGCCCGAAACGCAGGAAGAGGCAGCCGCTCGTGCTTCCCGGGAAAGCGTTGCCAAGGAGCGCACTAAGCAACAGTGCGCGATAAAGCGCATCTGCAAGCAGTACGGCGAGGCGCGCCAGCAATGCGCGGTCGCCGGGGACTTCGCGAATTGCATCCGGGTGAAGACCGGCATGGAGCAGGCCGACCTGGCTAACGAATGCACGGAAGATGGCCGAGTGCAGGGACTCGACCCCTCCGCGGAACCGAGCGGCGTTGACTGCTTCCTTAACTGAGTTCGAAGCGGCGGCGAAGGTAACCCCCAAGACCGCCTGAGGCCGCCATGATAACGGTACCGTTCGATTCACCGTGGCGCGTGGTGCAACCCACCATGTATCGCTTCATCGCTCGGAAACACGTCGATGAGTTCTTCGCCGACGGAACGCTTCAGCTGAGTTGCTTCAAGAAGTTCCACCAGCACGAGGACGAGCAGCGCCTGGATAAGCAAGAAGGGGCGCCGAGAGTTTGGCACCATTTTCGTCGCAGTACCGGTGAGATGGAGCAGATAACAGCGCAATTAGACTTCGGCCGTAATGCGTATGTCCTCTGTGGCGGCACGATTGACACGCAGGAGGCCGCCGCCCAGTTCCAGGCCGAAAGCTGCATCGCCATCCAAGACACGACTTCCTTCGCCCGCGCGGTGGCGCAACAGCTCTCCGGATTTGTGGAAGGTTTGGAAGGGCCGTGCATCTACGGCTCGTGGTTCCGGCGGGACCTGGGTGAAATCCCGCTAGAAATGCTGACCGACACACCGGAGAACCGCATACGTCGATCACGGTACCTCGATGCGGCCGTGAGCTATTGCCCGTATTTCGTGAAGCATGTGTCGTTCGCCCCGCAGCACGAATACCGGCTCGTCTGGTTGATGGACCGAGGCATCGACGAGCCGCTGATAGTCAAAGTGCCCGGCGCAATTCGGTTTTGCCAACGAAACCTAGAACACCGTTGGTCGGCGCCGTAAGTGCGCGTATCTGGATGTACGCACCGGTAATGCGTGTGGCGCGCATGGCGCCGCGGGGCGCACGCTGCGTCCATGGACCTCAGCGACTGCACGTGTGCGTGCCACCACGGACGGGCACCCCGGACAGCGCGGATGCCCCGGCGGTGCAGGGCGCAGACGGGTGTGCGATGCCACCCACGGATGCCTACGGTGGCGCCTGCTCGGCGATCCATGGCGACGCCGGGGAGCGGGTCGAAACGGTGACGGAAACGCGTGCGGCGCGGAGCCTTTCCCTTGCGGTTACGGGCGCCGGGGCGTCCGGTGCGGGCAGGATCGGGGGCCGGGCACCCCCGTGGTTACGTCGGGGGTACATTCGCACGTAACTAATTGATTGCGCGGGGAGGGCACATCACACGATGTAGCTTGGGCTGAGCAGGCCCGCGGCCTGCCCACATGGGAAATTGCAGCCGCGATCTGTGCGGCGTAGCGTGCGCTCAACAACCAACTCTTCTGCACACGGCCACCGGGGCACCCGTGTGAAGGGGAACGCCAATGCGCACGCTCGTCTGGGTTGTCACCGCCATCCCGTTATGGGCTGTCAGCTTCTGCGCGGTCGCACAAAGCAACTGCTCACCCACGCCGTGTGCGGCAACGTCGCTGGTGGAGATGCAGTTCAACTTCACCGTCGTGCCCAATGGCGGGGGACCGGGTAGCTGGCCGGACAACATCTGGAACGGACCCGGGGCGATGCCCACGACGCTCACGGAGAGCTTCTTTGTTGACCCCAGCACGGCGCAGGGGTCCTGGTCAGCCGTGCCGGGGATTAACGGAGGGTCGGTACTCGGCCGGATCGACGAGAGCTTCAGCGCCAGCAACATGACCCTTACGGCTGACGGGAAAGTGATCGAGTCCCTGTCCTCGGGCACCTTTGCGTTCGGCGGCGCCACGCCGTTCCCCTATGGACCGGGGGCTAGCTATTTTGGCGGTGCCCGTCTCCCCAACGGCGGCGGAGGGGCGGACTTCTTTACCCAGTACGCGCTGGCCCCGCCGGACTGGACCGCCTTCCTGGGCACCGCGGCTTTCTTTTCCGCCGGACAGGAGTTTTCCATTTCCGGTGCCTTCGGGTTCCTGAACGTGAATGCGCAGGGACAGGGGATTCCCGCCTCCGTGGCGGTTCCCGAACCGGGTACGCTGGCGCTGTGCACGCTGGCAGGACTGGGGGTGCTGCTGGTGCAACGGCGCCGATCTGCGCGATCGGCCCGGCGCGGCGGATTCTAGGGCTTGTCGGCCCCGGCGCCGCGCACCAGTTGCAGGCCGGCACCATTGCCCAGTCCGTTGCGCAACACGTAGGCCTCGAACCCGCGCTCCACCAGGATGTAGGCCGCGGCGGAGCTGCGCCGGCCCGTGTCGCAGTAGACGATGTAGGGCTTGCTGCGATCGAGCGTCGAGAGCTTCAGGCGGATGAGGTACAGCGGCACGTTGAGCGCGCCCTCGATGCCGAGGTTCTGGTGCTCGCTCGGCAGGCGCACATCCAGCCAGCGCCCGCCGCGGGCCACGATCTTGGCCGTCTGCTCGGGGGTGACCCACTGCAGCAGCGGCTCGTTCATCAGCTCGCGGAAGTCCTGCTTCTTCAGGCGCATGAGCACCCCGTCGGTGACCATGGTCACCGTGGCGTTGCGCTTGGCCTCGGCGATGAGGGACTCCTCGCCGAAGGTATCCCCGACCTGCAGCTCGGCGAGCTTGATGCCCTCGCGGCTGAGCGGGGTCTCGCGCGTCACCGCGCACTTGCCCTGCACGATGATGTAGAAGTAGTCGCCCTCGTCCCCCTGCTTGATGATGACCTCGCCCTTCTTGCAGGGCACGCGCTGCAGGCGCTGGAAGATCGCCTGGATGTTCGCCGGCGGGATGGTCTGGAAGGCGTTGGTCTGCAGCAGCGTCGTCATCCAGTCGTCGGTCCCGGCGCGCTGCAGCTGCGCCTGCAGCTCCTCGACCTCATAGCTGCCGGTCTGGTCCCAGGTGATCATCACATCGAGCAGGTCGCTGTCGATGGACAGGAAACTCACATCGTCCACGCAGCGCACCGTGACGCGCCGCGGCAGGCTCGGATACAGCGGGTTGCGCGCCTGGGGGGTGCCGGCGGTGATGGTCGCGACCTTGCGGCCATCCTCGGTGACTTCGACCTGGCCGCTGACCAGCCAGACCGTGCGCTTGTCGCTGTCGCCCTGGGAGATCAGCGGACGGCCGGCGGAGAGCGTCTTGACGCTCACTTTTTTGGCGAGCGCAGCCACGTTCTCGCGCTTCATGCCATCCATCGGCGCGAAAGTCTTAAGTAGCTGGGCGCTGGCGGACTGCTCCTCGGCCATGTCTTCCCAAGAATTACCGGAAAAAGATCAACCGCGAAAAAGGTGCCTGAATCAACGCAGTAGGCACGAAGCCGGCTGCGCCGCGAGGCCTTCCAGATGGTAGCACAGGGTGTTGGATGCGCCGGGCACCCGTCACGCTTTTCCCGTGCCCGCCAGTGCGCTCCATCCCGCATCCGGCGTGAAGCGCGGACCGTGGCGCGCGGCCAGCCCCGTGAGACAGGCCACGACTTCGGGAATTCCCCGCGTGCGTGCATAAGTGAGAGGTCCGCCACGGAACGGCGCAAAGCCGGCCCCGAAGATCACGGCCGCATCGACCAGGTCCGCATCCGCCACGATCCCCTCGCGCAGGCAGGCCACGCACTCGTTCACCATGACGAGAATAAGTCTATCCACAAGGTCGGGCGGGGCGGGCGCGGCGGCGGGCGGCTTCACCGGTTTTCCGTCCTGCCACGGGTAGAAGCCGGCGCCGCTCTTGCGGCCGAATTTCTTGGCGGCGAGCAGCTCGGTGAGCCTCGGGATCTGGGTGACCGGGCGCTGCAGCTGCGTGGCGATGATCTCGCCCACGTGCGCGGCGACGTCCAGGCCGACCACGTCGATCAGCTCGATCGGCCCCATCGGCATGCCGAAGTCCACCGCCGCGCGGTCGATCGCGGCGAGCGGCACGCCCTCGGTCGCGGCCAGCATGGCCTCGAACATGTAGGGGGTGAGCACGCGGTTGACCATGAAGCCGGGGGCGCTGCGGCAGGCGATCGGCAGCTTGTCGAGGCGCCGGGCGAATCCGGTGGCCAGCTGCACCCCGTCCGGCTCGGTCCCCGCCGCGTGGATCACCTCGACCAGCGGCATCTGCGGCACCGGGTTGAAGAAGTGCAGCCCGACCAGGCGGCCGGGACGGGCCAGCTTCGCGGCGAGCGGCTCGAGCATGATGCTCGAGGTGTTGGTGGCCAGGAGCGCGGCCGGCTTCATGCGCGGCTCGAGGCGCGCATACAGCTCCTGCTTGGCCTCGAGGTTCTCGAAGATCGCCTCGATCACCACGTCCGCCTCGGGCACCGCATCGCCTGCGACATCGGCACGCAGGCGCTGCAGGGCCTGCGCGCGCTGCTGCGGATCGCGGATGCGCTTGTCGAAGAGCTCGCGCGCCCGCTTGAGGGCCGGCTCCACGTATTCCAGCGCGCGGTCCTGCAGGGTCACCTCGAAGCCGCGCCAGGCGGCGACCGCGGCGATGTCCCCGCCCATGACGCCCGCGCCGACCACGTGGACGCGCTTTAAGTCCCTGGCGGCCTTGCCGCCCTGGGCCTTGAGCCGGTCGGTGAGCAGGAACACCCGGACGAGGTTGCGCGAGGTGGGATCGAGGAACAGGCGCGACATCGAGCGCGCCTCGCCATCGAAGGAGGCATCCCCGTGCGCCCCGTACCGGGCCCACAGGTCGATCATCGCGTAGGGGGCCGGGTAGTGGGCGCGCGGGGCACGCTTGGCGACCTGCGCCACCAGCGTGCCCTTGATGAACGGGCGCACCAGGGCGTTGCTCAGCACCCGCTCGGCCAAAGGCGCGCGGCGCCGTGCCGGTGGGTGCAGCACGCACGCGCGCGCGGCCGCCCGCAGCTCGGGCTCCGGCACCAGGCGGTCGACCAGGCCGATCTTCAGCGCCTGGTCCGCGCGCACCGGCTTGCCGGTGAGCATCATCTGCATCGCCGGGCGCACCCCCACCAGGCGCACGGTGCGCACCGTGCCCCCGAATCCGGGGTGCAGGCCGAGCTGCACTTCCGGCAGGCCCAGCGACAGGCGCTCATCGCCCACCCCGATGCGGTAGTGGCAGGCGAGGGCGAGCTCCAGGCCGCCGCCCAGGGCAAAGCCGTGGATCGCCGCCACGGTGGGGCAGCGCAGCGCCTCGAGGCGATCGAACACCTTCTGGCCGCGCCGGGTCAGGGTGTAGCCGGTCGCCTCGTCGGTCAGCTGCGTGAACTCCTTGATGTCGGCCCCGGCGATGAAGCCGCTCTTCTTGGCCGAGAGGATCACCAGGCCCCGGGGCAGCTCGCGCTCGATCCCGCCGAGCAGGCCGTCGAGCTCGGCCAGCACGCCCGCGGAGAGCACGTTGGCCGAGGTGCCCGGCTTGTCGAAGCTCAGCCAGGCGATGCCCTCGGCGTCACGCTCGAGGGACCAGGCGGTGGGGGCGGGCGCGTTCATGGTGTGGCCTTCGGTGAAGCGGGGATTCGGGAGGCGGGCGCGGTGTCAGGCGACCGAGACGCGGCGCGCGGCGGCCGCGCCGATCTCCAGGTCGCACACGATCGGGCGGTGGTCGGAGAAGCGCACGTCGGGCACGCGGAAGTTTTTGACCTCGATCCCCGAGCTCACCAGGATGAAGTCGAGCTCGACGCGCGGGGTGCGCGCCGGGAAGGAGGGCAGGCCGGCGGCGTTGGCGCTGCGCAGCCCGGCCGCGCGCATGAACAGGTAGATCTCGTGGGTGCCCCAGAAGGTGTTGAAGTCACCGGCCACCACCACCGGCTTGGTGGATTTCTGGATCAGGTCGTGCAGGTAGCGCAGCTGGTACTGGCGGTGCCGGAACTTCAGCGACAGGTGCACCAGGAACACGCACACCTCGGCGAGCTCCAGCTCGATGATCAGCCGCTTGATGCCGGTGTCGAAGTAGTGGAAGCGCTCGGCATGCGCGCTCGGGCCCGACAGGAAGGCGTTGCCCTGCTTGCGCACGATGGGCATGAACTGGTTGAGCGAATCGGCCCCGTACTTGGTCTGGAAGGTCGAGTAGTGGCCGAGGTGCTTGGCGATGTAGTCGGCCTGGTTCAGCTTGCCGGTGCGGATCGAGCCGGTGTCCACCTCGATCAGGCCGACCACGTCCGGGCTCTCGGCGCGGATGAACTCGGTGATGCCGTCCAGGACCTTGCGGTTGCTGCGCAGGTAGCCTGCCCCGGGCAGGGGCAGGTGGAAGGCCGCCCCGGTGCCGGTGGCGTAGCGGATGTTGTAGACCAGCAGTCGCACGGGCGCGGTGTTTCCAGCGGCCATCTTGAGGCCACATTCTATCGTGCCGGCCGCGCGGCTGTGTCAGCCGCCGGCGCCGGCGCCGGGTGGCCGGCGCATGTGCCGGCGTGCCCTCTTTGTGAGAAACTTGGCCGCGTGTCGCAAGCCAATCCCGTCCGCCTGTTCATCACGCACGCCTGGGCCGCCAGCGACGACTACCTGCGCGTCTTCGAGTACCTGGAGAGCGCGCAGAACTTCTTCTACAAGAACTACAGCGCGCCCGATGCCCGCCCCGGTGCCGACCGGGAAGCCGTGCGCGAGGAGCTGCGGCGGCAGATCGGCCCGGTCGAGGCGGTGATCGCGCTCTCGAGCCTGTACGAGACGGACAAGGATCTTTTGACCTTTCAGCTGCTGTTCGCCCAGTCGGGCAAGAAGCCGGTCATCCTCATGAAGCCCTTCGGCAGCGGCAAGGCTGCGCCCAAGGCCATCCTGGACCTGGCGACCGAGGTGGTGGACTGGGATCAGCGCGCGCTGGTGGATGCGATCCGCGTGCATGCGCGCCACGAGAAGACCGGGCGCTGGGACACCATCGAGTTCAAGCTCGACTGAGGGCTGCGCCCGCTGCGCTCACCCCTCGTGGGCGTAGAGGGAAACCACCTGCGGCACGGCCTTCTTGCCCCGTCCGGCCGCGGCGGCCACCGCCGGTACCGGGGTGAGCTGCGCCGGTTCGGCCGGGCGCAGCGACTCGCGCACCAGCGCTCCGTAGAGCTTCACCAGCGTGCCGGCCACCGCATCGGCCTCGGGGTTGGACATCTTGCGCACCGTGGCGCGCACGGCATCCTCGCCGCGCTGCGGGCGCTCGCGGGTGAGGGACTCCAGGCAGGCGCGGAACTCCTCGCGCAGCAACTCGGGCAGCTCCTCCACGTCGATGCGCGAGAGGTAGTCGCGGTAAGCCTCGGCGAGTCGATCCTTGATCGGGTGGGAGCGCGCCAGCACCAGTGCGGCGCCTTCCAGTTGCTGCCATGTGTGAGCCATCGTCTACCTCGGTAACGCCTGCGTGGAGCGGCGTGGCTAGTTCTTGTTGTCCGGGTGAGAGAATCCAAGCGCGCTCAAGCGGCTAGGAGGGAAATATAGCTCAGACTCTAGGGAATAAAAATGTCAAATCACCGGCCGCGCGTGCGCGCAAGTCACGGTGCGTGCCGCCGCCGGCAGCGCTCGCCGCCGCGGGCGGGCTCCGTATTACGTGAGGTTGTCGTCTTAAACGGCTGATTAAGAAGCTGAAAGACGCCCTGCGGCCGGGCTCAGTTCGACCAGCACTGCGCGGTGGCCAGGGTGCCGGTGGAGAACTGCCGACCGCCCGAGTCCACCGAGAAGCTGGTGCACTGCGTGTCGCCCGCCTGGGTGGTCCCGGCCATCGGCAGCACGGTGATCAGGAAGGAGGGCCCCGAGAGCGTGCTCGGCGGACAGGCGCTGGCCGCACCCGCGGCGGTGACGCAGATAGCGGAGATGTAATAGTACTGGCTGGTGCCGATCGGGTTGGCGACGCCGATCCCCGCCAGGCCCAGGTCGGCCGGCGTGTTCGAGTAGCCCGCCGGATTGGTGCTGAGGTAGCGCTCCTCGCGCCCAGCCAGGTCCAGCAGCGCCGTCTTGGCATCCGAGCGCCGCGACTTGCGCATCGAGGTGATGTAGGAGGGCACGGCCACCGACAGCAGGATGCTGGCGATGACCACGACGATCATCAGTTCCACCAGCGTGAAGCCGCGGGTCAGTCGCTGCAGGGTGCGCGGGGTCATAGGGTGCCTCGGTTTCCTTTGATCAGCGCCGCTGGATCCAGCTGACACGCTTGCCGGTGGTGTTGGTGGGCAGGTTCAGGCCGAGCGTGCCGCCCAGGATGCCCGCGCCGTTGACCTGTGTCTGGTTGGTCTCGTACACGAGGAACTTCGTGCCGGCGTTGTTGCCGGTGATGAAGGAGCTGCCGGTCGCGTTGGTCTGCATCGCGATCGCGTTCGTGTCGGTGTAGCGCGGGTTGGTGTTGACGTTCGGGTTGGCGGCCTCGCTCGGCGGCAGGAACACCTGGGTGAAGGCCGCGCCGGTGAGCGCGGACACCACGTAGGTGTAGCCGGTGTCGGCGAGGTTGTTGCACGAGGTCGGGGCATTGAGCGCCGGCACGATGGTGTTGACCGTGAGCGCCTGCGCCACGAGCTCGGGGCTGTAGATCACCTGCTCCTGGGTGCCCGGCAGGTCGATGTACCAGCCGAACTTGGCGGTGCTCGAGGTGGTGCAGCCGGCGGTGTTGGCCCAGCAGGGCGTCGCGTTGTTGGCGATGTCGCGGTTGAGCGTCGTCGCGTTGATGGTCACGGTCTGGCCCTGCAGGTTCGTCTTCTGCACGTTCGAGGCGGTCAGCCCGAGGGTGCCGGCCTGCGTCGTCGTCAGGCTGGCGTAGGTCGCCGCCGACTGGCTGTTCCAGCTGGCCATGTTCCAGTCCCAGACCCCGTACAGGGTCTGAGTGCCGCTGCTGTACGTGGTCGGCGTGGTGGCCGTGAGGTTGACCTTCTGGCCGGTGCCGAACAGCACCATCAGCTGCTGCAGCGAGCCGGTGCTGGCCGCGCCCGAGGCGAGCACGAGCGCGGTCGTGATCGGTTGCGCGGCGCTGCCCTTGTACAGCTTGACCGGGGCCGTCGAGGTCCAGGTGCTTTCGGAGGCGGACGTGAGGTCAAAGCGCCACACGCTGCCCTGCAGGTCACCGGCGTAGACGTAGTCGGTGATGTGGTCACCGTCCAGGTCCGCCGGCGAGGCGAAGGCGATGCCGTTGCTGCCGCCGGTCGTGCCGGTGCTCAGGTAGTAGAAGCTCAGGGCCGCGGTGGTGGGGTCGATCGTCATGATGAAGATGCCGCCATCGCCGCTGCTGCTGTTGAAGCCGTTGCCGAAGATCGCCGCCCACTTGCCATCGTGCAGGCGCCGCAGCTGCGGCGTGCCGAAGGTGTAGCCGAGGTTCGTGCCGCAGGTGGAGCTGTTCACGCAGGTGATGCTGGTGTTGTTCCACTCCCCCTTGACGATCGCGCTGGCGGCCGCCGAGGTCTGCGCGAAGCCCGAGGGCGTGCTCACATCGAGCGCGTAGATGGCCTGGCCGCCGATGCCGAGGCCGCCGACCAGCCAGGTGTGCCAGGTGCCGCCGTAGAACACGTCGCCCGTGCCGGGGGTGGCGTCCACGTAGAAGTTGTGGCCGTACTGGATGTTGGGGAAGTCCAGGTTGGTCGTGCTCTGGTGGATGCTGCCCATCAGCGAGCCGGGCAGGTAGGCGAGCACTTCGGCGCCGTCGTTGCCCGTGGCCACGAAGTTGCCGTTGGCATCGTAGTAGCCGCTGCGGAAGCCGTGCAGCAGGCCGTCGTTGGCGCCGACGTAGACGACGTTCATGCGCGTCTGGGCGGCGTTGATGTACGAGGCATAGGTCTGCGCGGTGCCGGCAGCCTCCGGCATGGTCGCAGTGCGCAGCCGGTCCACCCAGGTGACCGCATAGGGGGCGATCGGCGGGCCGACCCAGGTCGGGCTCGAGTCGACGATGTCGCCCAGCAGGTCGGTGCGGGCGCGGAAGCGACCGACGCCGCTGGAGTTGAGCTCGCAGCTCTGGTCGCCGCGCAGGTAGTTGACCCGCTGGTCGGTCGTGTAGGCCGTGCTCGCGTTACAGGCCGGCAGCGGGCTCACGTCGCCGGAGTTGATGACCGCCTGCTGGCCGCCCGAGGGCGAGGAGGTGAGGCTCCCGTAGAGGAACGGGATGCCGCTCGTGCCGCTCCAGGAGAGGATGTTGCGGTTGGGTGCGGTCGGGTAGGCCGCCACCGGTCCGGCCACGCCCGTGGTCGGGCAGGTGCTGGTCGCAGCGATGCCCGAGAGCGTGCAGGCCGCATCCCAGTTCGGGGTGGCCGCGATGATGACGTTGCCGTAGGTGTCCAGGCCCAGGCCGCTGGCGGTCACGCGGCCGCTCCAGGTGCTGGGGTTGTAGAAGGCGAAGTAGGCCTGCGCGCCGGTCTCCAGCTTCGCCGACTGCTTCTCGCTCGCGCCGGCGGAGCCCGAGGCGGTGGTGGCGGGGTCGGCCTTGAAGCACAGGATCTCGTGGATGTTGGTGCTGCCACCGGTCGAGCCGGCGAAGCCGAACAGGAAGTTCGCCGGCAGCGGGCCGTTGGAGGCGGTGATGCTCTGCCCGGTGATGACCTTCTGGTAGGCGCCGCCGTTGATGCTGTACGAGAGGCTCAGGCGGCCGTCCCCGGTGATGCGCAGCGAGTAGAAGATCGGCACGCCGTCCTTGCGGCTGATGGCCGACTCGTTGGCGATCTTGGTGCTCGAGGGCAGCTCCACGTACGCATTGGGGATGGGGGCGTAGTCGAGCACGGAGACCTTGGCCCCGCCCACCAGCAGCGCGTTGGACGGGTTGACCGGGTCGGCGACGATGCCGGTCTTGCAGGTCGCCTGCACCGCCGCATTCTGCTGCGCGGTGGTGAAGATCGTGGCCGGGTAGGCGCTCAGGTAGTAGTTGGAGTACAGCCAGGGCCAGGCGACGTTGCCCGCGCCGCGCATGCCGATGCGGTTCGGGTGCCGGCCGTAGCCGAGCGCGCTGTTGTCGCCGCCGGCCGAGTTGCTGCCGGTGTAGCCGGGCATGAGGTTCACGCCGTTGAGGAAGTTGCCGTACTCGTCGATGCCCAGGCCGACGTAGGCGCCGACCATGCCGGTGTAGGGCGAGTTCGAGTTCGAGCAGGAGTAGCCCAAGCTACCACCGTAGGAGCCGATGTTCGGCGACTGGGTGGCGTCCATCAGGAAGAAGCTGATGCCGTCCGCCCCGTCGTTGAAGGTGAAGCCATTGCCGATCGAGCCGGAGTCACCCCGGTAGGTGACGGTCTTGAAGGTGATCGAGACGCCCTGCCCGGTGGGGAAGGGGGTGGAGGAGACGATGGCGCCGCTCTCGTTGTTGCCGTTCGGGTAGCCGTTGGTGAAGCGCAGCGCGCCGTTGCCGACCGGGTCGGGCAGGGTCTGGGTGGTGCCGCCGGCCACGCCCGCATAGCCGCCCACCAGGGTCTCGGCGCCGTAGCCCAGCGGCTTGGGGTTGTTGCGGATGTAGGTGCAGCCGGGGGGCGAGCCCGGGGAGGTGGCAGGCCCGGTGCCGGCGGTGAGGCAGGCGCCGTTGAAGGAGTACCAGCTGTTGGTCGTGGTCGAGCCGGTGAAGTCCTCGGCCACGCTCTGTGCCAGCGCGGCGCGCGGCACGGCGATCACGGCGAGGGCCGCGAGGCTGACCAGGGAAGTCCATTTGTTGAGATTCATCACAAGCCACCTCTGTTGACGACGCCCTGCTGGACCTCGTAAACGCTTTCGACGATTGCAACAGAACTGAGAGATCCGCCGTACCCGTAGGCGGCGATCTGGTAGGCCTCGCCGGCGCCATCGGCGGCCAGGCCCAGGTCGGAGACGAAGAACGCCGGGGTGCGGGCGTAAGCGATGTCGTTGTTGGCGCCGTGGCCGCTGAACACCATGCCCTGGGGCTGGTACTCGATGCGGGCGGTCCAGTTGTTGGGGTCCAGGTAGTTGGTCGCCCCGAACATGGCCTGCACGGTCTGGCCGATCGCGCAGATCTGGCCGATGGTGGAGTTGGAGTTCACCGCCACCTCCACGTCGCCCGGGTTGCAGGTGACCGGACCCACGGCCACGTTGCTGCCCTGCAGGAGCCACCACTCCCCGTACTGCTGGGCCGACTCGGCCGAGTGCAGCGCGCGGTCCTTCTCGCGCAGGTTGCCGGCGATCTTTTCCTGCGTGCCGGTGCCCTTGAACATGGCCAGCGCCATCAGGGTGATGACCATCAGCAGCAGCAGGCTCGACAGCAGCGCCATGCCGCGCTGGGCGCCCGAATTGCCAGGGTACGTTCTCATGAGTGGATGCCCGCGCGTCCCATGACCGGGATGACGCGCTCGAAGTTGAGGGTGGCCGGCTGCGTGCCCTGGCCGAACAGCGGGTTGGTGAAGGTGAGGACCACCTTGACCGAGGTGACGTTCTGCCAGTCGGTCGCCGACATGTTGTTGGCGCGCAGGTAGGTGTCGACGTTGTAGTCCACGGTCACCGGCGTCGTGCGCTTGACCCCGTACCACACCACCATGTTGGTCACGCCCTCGGCGAGGGTCACCCCGGGTGCAGCCGGTCCGCCGTTGTTGACCGTGCACCACAGCCGCCCGGGCGTCGTCCCGACCGGGGGCACGACCGTGAAGACGTTCGTGAAGGTCTTGCCCGGGGCGGCGGTCGCGGTGTTGGCGCTGCCGTCGCAGAGGATGACCCCGTCGTTGGCCACGGTGCGGTAGCGCACCTGCAGGGTGTCCGGCGCGCCCGCGGCCACGACTCCGTAGAGGGACTGGCCGACCACGAAGGGGGCGGCGGCCGGCAGGGCCGTCTGCAGGGTCTGTGCATTCGGGGTGGGGAAGTAGCCGGCCGACTGCACCACGTCTGTGAGGACCGTCATGGCGAAGCGCTGCACGTCCTGCAGCTGCGCCATGTTCTGCTGGTTGCCGTAGGAGGCGCGCATGTTCTGGACGATGCGCGCCAGCCCCCCCATCAGGAACAGGGCGATGGCGATGGTGACCATCAGCTCGACCAGCGTGAAGCCGCGCGAGCGCTGCGGGAGGAAGGTGGGATGTCGGGCGTTCATGGTTCCACGTACAGCTGGTATTGGGGCTTCTCGAACGAGGCCGCGCCCTGCGCGGCGGCTTCCTGGGTGGCCTCGTTGCTGGTCATCGCCACCGAGGTCTCGTTCCAGGTCATGAACACGGTGCAGCTCGGCGGGAGCAGGGTGCCGAGCGGCACGCCGCAGTTGATCGTCGAGGTGGAGTTGGGCAGCACGCCGTTCACCGAGGCCACCCAGGCCGCCAGGTCGGCGGCCGCCAGGTTGACCGCGAGCGGACACTTGGCCGCCACGCCCGCCACGCCGTTGCAGGAGGTCGCGGCCCCCGGGGCGTTGGCGGCGGCGGCCAGCGCGGCATCGCTGGAGGTGAAGAGCGCGGTGGCGGCCGAGTAGGTCACGAAGAATCCGGGGGCCGCCGCCGGGCCGGTGGCCCAGTAGTTGCGGTTGGCACGCATGGCCGAGGCGATGCCCGCCGCCTCGATCGCCGCCAGCGAGCGCTGGCGCGAGACGCTCGAGCTGGACATCGACAGCGCCTGCATCTTGGCGATGCCGAGGAGGCCGACGCAGATGACGACCAGCGCCACCATGACTTCCACGAGGCTGAAGCCGCGCGTGCCCTTGCAGGTGATGGGTGTGTTCATCAGCAGGTCGCCGGGGTGATTGCGCGGGTTTGGGTGGTCAGCGAGCCGACCGGTCCGAGCAACAGGCAGCGGGTGTAGCTGTTGCTGCCGGTCTGTTCGGTGAGGGTGAACTTGGTGGTGTTGAAGCCCGCGGCCGTGGAGGCGAAGCCCTCGCGGTTGAAGGTCACGCTGCTCACGCCGTTGTTGGCGCTCATCGTGTCCGGCACCATCGGCACGCTGAAGGCGGTCTTGATCCTCAGCACGTTGGCGATGGACAGCGGATTGGCGGCCGAGGTGGGATTCGAATACACGATCCAGCCTGCGGACCAGGTGGTGCCGCCGGTGCAGCCGGTGCCGCTGGTCGACACGCAGACGGTGACCGGCTGACCCTCGCGTAGCGCCTCGGAGCGGGCGAACTGCAGGTCGCCGGAGAGGCTGTTGATCTCCCCGGACATGCGGTTCTGGTTGCCCACGTAGCGGTACGAGGGCACGCCGATCGCCAGCAGGATGGCGACGATGGCCGAGACGACCATCATCTCCGTGAGCGTGAAACCTTTTTGCCGATTCATGGGGCGGCAATGTACTGGAGCCAGAACGTGGCCAAACCGGGAATGCATCACACTCGGCCGGGCAGCCGACGGACGGTCCGCAGGGGGTGGTGGACGGTGGGGCGGGCTGCACATAACGCCCCCAAAAGGGGCGTCAACCGCCGGCCGGGGCGGCGTTCAGGGTTCTGCGCGCTGGGGGTGGGTGGCTTCCGCGCGCTGGCGGACGGCCTTCATCGCCGCCGGCAACTCGCTGCGCAGGGAATGCTGGATGAGCGAATGCGGCAGCCAGAACCCCAGATCGATGTAGAAATCGTATTCGAGCACCGTGGTCGCTGAGGCCGGTGCCGCACTGAGCACCCAGGCGCCGCGCTCATCCCGGAAGTCGCCACTGACCTGCTGGAAGTCGATGCGCTCGGGCGGGTGGTACTCGGTCCTGACGATGTCGTGCGCCGAGGGCATCAGCCAGGAGTACTTGAACTCGCGCTCGATGGTCTCCCAGGAGCCATCCGGGGCTGCCGCGAGGCGGCGGCAGGCCTTCATGCCGGGCATGAAGCGCGGAGCGTTCTCACAGTCGGTGATCACCCGCCACACCACCTCGGCCGGGGCGTGGATGCGGACCGCGGCGGCCACGTGCTTGCCGTCCGGGTCCACGCGCACCAGGATCTCGCCCGCGGCGAGCCGGCCCTGGGCACCGGGTTCCTCGAGCCACGGGCTTCCTCCCCGGGCGAGCACGGGCAGGAGAATGCCGCACAGGGCGATCATCCGCACACATCGTCGCATGGGAACCCGCACCCTTTCTGCCACCGGACGGTCCCGTACTAGAGAGGACTTCGCCGCCGGAGTTCCGTAGGTGGAAGCCGGTCGCCGCGGGGTTCATGCCGCGCCCGCAGGGCCCCTCGCCCGGGAACGAGGTCGGTGTTCGGGGAGGGCCCGCCGTGCGGCCCATGCGGCGCAGGCCTAATGTGCCGCAAGTGCCAGTTCAACCTTCGGCGCGGCGGGCGCGGGCTCCTTCGCATCCGCCACGAACCTGCCCTGCGACTCCAGCTCGGCGAACACCCCGCCCAGGCGCACCAGTTCCTCATAGCGCCCCTGCTCGATCAGCCTGCCGTCCTTGAGCACCAGGATGATGTCGGCCGAGCGCACCGTCGAGAGCCGGTGGGCGATGACGAAGGTCGTGCGGCCGGTCACCAGGTTCGACAGGGCACGCTGCACGCGCGCCTCGGTGAGGTTGTCGAGCGCACTGGTGGCCTCATCGAGGATGAGGATCGGGGCATCCTTGAGCATGGCCCGCGCAATGGACAGCCGCTGCCGCTCGCCGCCGGACAGGGACTTGCCGTCCTCCGAGACCATCGCGCCGTAGCCACCGGGCTTGAGGCGCACGAAGTGGTGCGCCTCGGCTGCCACGGCGGCCGCCTCGAGTTCGGCATCGGTGGCATCCGGCTTGCCGATGCGCAGGTTCTCCGCGATCGTGCGGTAGAGCAGGCCGGGATTCTGGAACACGACCGCGATGTGGTCGCGCAGGGAACTCAGGCTGACCGTGCGGATGTCGGTGCCGTCGATCGTGATGCGGCCGCTGGTCGGGTCGTAGGCGCGGTAGAGGAGCGAGAGCGCCGTGGTCTTGCCGGCGCCGGTGGGCCCGACGATCGCGACCGTGCTGCCGGGCGGTATGCGGAAGCTCAGGTTCCTGATGACCGGGGTGCCGGTCTCGTAGCCGAAGGTGACGTTCTCGAAGGCCACCTCGCCGCGCACCTCGCGCAGCGGGGGCGCGTTGGGCAGATCCTGCGTGGCGGCGCGCGCATCGAGTACGTCGAAGAAGTTGGACAGGGCGGGTCCCTGGAAGAACAGCTCGGAGATGAACCCGGCCAGCTGCTCCATGCGGCCGATCATCATCATCGCGAAGCCCACGAAGCTGACGATCTCACCGACGCTGATCTCCCCCTTGCCATGCAGCTGGACACCCAGGGCGAAGATGCCGATGACGGTCAGCGTGCTCGCAGCACGGTTGGCGACCGCGACCCAGGCCCAGCCGCGCAGCACCGGGTACTGCGCTGCCAGGACCTTGCCGACGAGCTGCCGCAGTGCGGCGACTTCGCTCACGATGCGCGAGAAGCTCTGCACCACGAGCACGTTGCCGAACACGTCGCCGGCGCGCTCGGAGATCAGCTGGTTGAGCTGTTCCACGCGCCGCTGGGCGCTGCCCGTGATCCGCACCACCACGGTGTTGAAGAGCACGAAGGTGCCCATGAGCAGGATCATGACCAGCGCGAGCTTCCAGTTGATCCGCAACGCCAGCGGGATCATCACCAGGACCGCAATCAGGGTGCTCAGGTGGCTGCGGAAGAAGGCCAGCCACAGGTAGAAGAGGTTGCTGCTGCCGGTGTGCAGGGTGCGCAGCAGGCGACCGGTGTGCTGCTTGTCGTGGAACGCCAGCGGCAGGGCGAGCGCGTGTTCGAAGAAATCGGCGATGGCCTCCAGCTGTCGCCGGTGCGCCAGGCGGTCCGAGTACAGGGCCACCAGGGCATTGGCAGCGACGCCAAAGAAGCCGACCCCGGTCCACCAGGCGATGTAGCCCCACGCGGCGCCCGAGACCTTGGCCGCCAGCGCATCGACCACGCGACCGAACAGCCACGGCTCCAGCAGGAAGACTCCGGCCAGGGAGACGTTGGCCACCGCCAACGCGGTGGCCAGCCACTTCTCCGGACCGAGGAGCCTGAGCACGCGCCCGTAGATCCTGAGCAGGGGCATCCCACCGGCCGAAGGGGCGGGCGGGCTCATGGGTGCTTCACCGCGCGGCCACGGTGCGCGAGGGCGCCTGCCGGCCAACCGGGCGCGCAGGCCCATCGACGGGCTGTCCGCTGGATCCTCTCCAGGCAATCCTTATCCATGCAGTTCAGGATCAGCTGCGGCGGCTAGCCGCTCACCAAAGCTACCATCTGGCGGTCCGGCAATCACCGTTCCGAAGGATTCGCCACCGCAGCGCTCGCTGTGGCTTTAGGCCGACGGTACGACGATCAAAAGCGATTCCAGCTTGCCGCGCCAGCTGTCGGGGATCGGCGTCGCTCCGGTGCCGTCCCGGGCCACTTCGACGATTTCGGCATACAGGCCGGTGCGCGCACCCTGGCGGGCGACCTGCCCCATGCGGAAGGAAGAGCGGCCGACGGCAAGGATGCCCGTCCAGACCTGAACGGGCTCTGAAGCGAACAGATCGGCCGCGTACTCGATCAAGGCCGCCGCCACCACCAGCTGGGGCCGCTGCGCGGCAGTGATCATGAACCCCGCTTGCGTCAGGAAGCGGTACCGCGCCTCCTGGAGGAGGTCCCCGGCGGCCACGTTATTGACGTGTCCGAGATGGTCGAGGTCCGAAACGCGCGTGTCGATCGTGCACCGATGGGGGTACGCGCCCTTCTCAAGCAGGGCGCGGTCGAGTCGTGTCATGCCAGTCCTTCTGGTGAGTCAGCGGGGCCCCGGTCTCGAGCCGGACCCGCGCTGACGGGCAACGCGAGCTGGGCCGTTGGGCCCGGGAATGTACGTCGATCTGCAGCCGATGGAAACAACAGGGGGTCACCACCGGCCACGCGCGCGAACGTTGCGGGGGAGGGGGCGACGGCCGCCTACCCATTCTGGTGCCTCTAGCGGATGTCATCGAGCGCCACGCATACTCGATCGAGCGCGCGGTCCATGGCCCGTCGCTTTCAACCATTCGAGGGAAGATGCATGCCACTTGATCATTACGTCACGCTGGGACGCTCGGGGCTGCGGGTGAGTCCGTACTGCCTGGGCGCCATGACCTTTGGCACAGACCTGGGCTGGGGAACCGACGTCAAGGAGTCCGAGCAGATCATCGATCGCTACATCGAGCTCGGCGGCAACTTCATCGACACCGCGAATTTCTACACGAAGAGCCACTCCGAGAAGATCCTCGGCGACCACATCGGGCGGCACAAGGAGCGGCGCGACCGCCTCGTCATCGCCACGAAGTTCAGCGGCAACAACTACCCGGGCGACCCGAACGGGGGCGGTTCCGGGCGCAAGTCGGTCATCGCCGCCTGCGAGCAGTCCCTGCGCCGGTTGCAGACCGACTACATCGACCTGTACTGGCTGCATAACTGGGATGCGCATACCCCGATCGAGGAGACGATGGCGACGCTCGAGGACCTGGTGCGCAGCGGCAAGGTGCGCTACTTGGGGGTATCGGACACGCCCGCGTGGAAGATCGCCGAGGCCAATGTCATTGCCCGCTTCCGCGGCTGGTCGGCCTTCATCGGGCTGCAGATCGAGTACTCGCTGCTGGAACGCACGGTGGAGCAGGAGCTGATTCCCATGGCCCAGGAACTCGGGCTCGGGGTCACCCCCTGGTCCCCGCTCAAGAGCGGGTTGCTGAGCGGCAAGTACACGCGCAAGAACGCCCAGCCGCAGGATGGCGGCCGCGGCGCCTTCATGGGGCACCTGCTGAACGAGAAGACCTTCGTCCTGATCGACGAGCTGGAAAAGATCGCCAGGGCCCACGACACCACGGTGGCGCGCGTGGCACTCGCGTGGCTGCAGGTGCAGCCGGGGGTCACCTCCACCATCATCGGCGCGCGCACGCTCAAGCAGCTCGAGGACAACCTGCAGGCACTGGACCTGAGGCTGCAGCCCGCGGAGGTGGCGCAGCTGAACGAGCTGACCAAGCCAAAGCTCATCTTCCCGGCCTCCATGCAGCCGCTGTTCCCTGCGATCCACAATGGCGGCACCACCGTGAACGGGGTGTATGCCCCGTCCTCGCCCTTCACCCTGCAGCCTGGCGAGAAGCCCTACTAGTCAGGGTGCCGGCCGGGCGGGGCGGGCAGGGCGGGTATCGCGAGGCCTGCCTCATCTGGTGTAGGGTGCGGCCGATGTTGGCAGCTCACCGGCGGCCGGGTCGGCGTTTTCACGTGGTGTCCCCTTCATGGCAGGACGCCGTGAAAAAGGCTGTCCGGGGCGCGTCCGGCCTCGCGCTGTGCGTGGCGGCCGCGCCGGCCTTCGCCGATGATCCCGGCTTTGACCGGCCGGGGATCTCCATAGCGACGACGGTGATCCCGCGTGGCGCGTTTGCGATCGAGCTGGGCGTGCCGGATTTTTCCCATGTCTCGGACCGCGGGAGCTCCAGCACCAGCTATCCGCTCGATGCCAATCTTCGCATCGGCCTGGGCGGCGATGTGGAGCTGCAGCTCGCCGCACCCGTATTCAACTATGAGGAGAGCACCGACAACGGGGCATCCCGGCACGCCACCGGGGTGGGCGACCTGACCCTCTCGGTGAAGGTGGCATTGCCCACCGGCTCGGAGCGCCTGGGCTGGGCCGCACTCGCCGGGGTGACTTTTGCCACGGGCGCGAGCGCGTTGACCGCGGGCACCGAGCAGTTCCACCTCGCCAACGCCCTGAGCTACGACCTCAACGACACCTATTCGCTCGGCTTCTACGTGGCGCTGAACTACTCCGATGGGCGGCTCGGATACCGGGTGTCGCCCAATTTCAACCTGGCCCTGACACAGGATCTCAGTGGTTATGTGGAAGTCGGCTATGACCACGCCCAGGGCGAGTCTGACGCCACCGTCGCCGGCGGAGGGCTGGCGTGGATGATCCGCAAGAACATCCAGCTGGACGCCTCACTGGATGCGGGTGTGAGCAGGCATGCCCCCGACCTGCAGGGCGGCATCGGGATCTCGATCTATTTTGAGTAGCGGTTCGTGCACACCGGCCCGGACGCACTAGGCGCCCGGGGTGATGCCGTTGTCCTTGAAGAACGTCGGCGTGCTCAGGAGGCGCCCGGCATAGGCATCCGCCTCCGGATGGCTCACCAGCCAGGCCACTACTTCGCCGGTGATTTCGGGCGTGAAGGCGCGACCGGCAGCCACGAGTGAGCGAACACCCTCACCGAATACCCGGGCCATGGTGTCCGTCACCGTCATCTGCGGCTCGACCAGGAAGGAGCGGATGCCATCATCCTTGTGCTCCAGGTGCAGGTACTCCGCCATGCGATGGAACCCGCTCTTGCTCGCGCCATACAGGAAGCCCCAGCCCCCCTTGGCCGGTGGGACTGGAGGCGGTCCGACACCGGCCACGGAGCCGATGCAGACGACCGTGCCGCCGCCTTGCTGGACCATCACGGGCAACAGGCGCCTCGTGATATGGACCTGGTTGACGAGAATGCCGAGAAGGCAGGCGTCCAGTTGTTCCTGCGTGAACTCGGTGAAGCGATACATGAGCCCGGGCCCCTGGTAGATCGCGTTGTTGACGAGCACGTCGACACGGCCCCACTGCTGCAGAACCTGATCCAGCACCTGGTCGATCGAGGCACGTGAGAGGATATCCAGCTGCAGGCCCAGTGCCTCGCGTCCGAGCGCGCGCACTGCCGTCACCGTGGTTTCGATGCTGCCGGGGACCGCGAGTTCCCTCGGGTCCTTGGCACTGGCGGAGGGCACCTTGCCATCGCCTTCGCGGAGCGTGCGGCCGGTAACGGCGATGTCATATCCGGCTTTGGCGAGGCTCAGCGCGCAGGCCTTGCCAATCCCCCGTGTCGCACCCGTCACCATCGCTACTTTGCGCATTTCAATACCCCACTCGTCGGTTAGGTAAGGCGTACCGCTCACGGCGTGACGCCCTGGCCGTATTCTCGATGTTTGAATCCGTGGCTGGAGCTTGCTCCACAACCGCGCACTGTTAGGATAGCTCGGGCATGAGCTCGGGGGGTGTATGGCCAATTGGCGCTTTCTGATCCCGGCGGTCGCGGTCGCCATGCTCAACGCATGCGCAACGACTTATCAGCCTCTCCAAGTCGACCCCAAGACCGCGCTGTACCCCACTTCCACGAACGTCGATCCCGGTGGCGTGCAGACCTTCGTGACGACCACCGATCCGAAGTCCTTTCCCGCCGTGCTGCTGTTGTCGGAGTCCAGCTTCAGGCCCGCGAACTTCTCTTTCATGATACGTGATGCGCTGGCTCAGGCCGGCATCACGCACGTCTACACGACCGAAGAGTTCCGGGCAATGGCCCAGGACCAGAAATTCTCCACGGCGGACCCGCTCGACTCCCAGACGATCAAGCACTATTCGGAGACAGTGGCACGCGTGCTCGTGGTCAGTGCCAGCTTCACGAACAATGGCGATGCCAACACCCTGACGACGCTGTCCGTGCAAGACGGCGGCACGGGCCAGGTGCTGTTGAAACTCGATCACACCCGCCTGGTCTGGTGGAGCTTCGACAAGGAGGCGCTATACCCGGTCCTTAACAAGTTGCGGGAGTGGGTCAAGGCCAGCACGGCGGGTGCCGCATGAGCGCTGCTACGAGGTGGTGGGGAGTGAGTCTTGCGATAGTGGTGGCGGCTCTGGGGGTCGCTGAGGCAAACCCGCCGGCTCCGAAAACCATGACTGAAAAGGCCCAGAGGCCGGATCTTCCGAACTTTGCACCGATTTCCGGATCCTCCGGCTATCAGGAGATCAAGCTGTCGGATGATTCCTGGTACCTGGGGTTCTTCGGTACGCGTGAGCATTCCATGGAACTGCTCGGCGCGGCGTGGGCGGCGCGTGCGGCGCAGCTGTGTGCGCAGGTGAAGCAACCCTACTTCGTGCGCTTGCGCTACATCGGCGAACCGGTACTCGCAGCGGACCGTGCGGCGCGATCATCCCCGGGCGCCGCCGCGTACGCCCGTCCGGTCGGAGGAGGGTACGTGCCGATTTTCATTCCAATGCCGCAGGCGCACGGGCCGATCACGGTGCTGACGCCCGCCATTGAAGCGCCGGTTCGCTGCATCGCGGGGCCCGACAGCCTCGTGGACCACGCACGGGCGGTTTCCGGAGCTGACTCCGTGGCGGCCGCGCGGCAGCGCGGATTCGCAATCCCGCAGTGACCGCGGATTCATGCGGTCGACGCTGGGTATTCGCTGACGCACCGCGCTGGAGCTGATGCCAGACGGTGGCGCGACGGCCGTTCCGCGCACGGCGAGTCTGCGGCTGCGACTTAAAGCGCATCAGGTTCTCATGCACATCACGGAGACGTCATTTCCTGCAACGCAGTCTGCGGCGCAATCATTGATTGCATCTGCGCGACACCGGACCGCACCTGCATCGCGCGGATCGCGCGATGATGGAGCGTCGTGGCGCAGGCTCCGCGCATCGTGGAGGTGCTACATTCCCGCGGCGGTGCGCCGGCTGCCTGTGTGGTCGCGGCCTCGCTCCAGCTTTCCCATCCACGAACGAACAATCAAGGGACCTGACATGAAGAAATGCCTTTCTTTTGCTGCCGCAGGGGTGGCAGCCACGCTCGCGGCGGTTGCCACGGCCGCACCACCGGCCGCCTCGGTGAAGAACATCGTGCTGGTGCACGGTGCGTTCGCCGACGGTTCGGGCTGGCGGCCGATTGCGGATATCCTCAAGCGCGACGGATTCACGGTCAGCGTGGCCCAGCCTCCGGAGACCTCGCTGGAAGATGATGTCGCGGACACCAACCGCACCATCGATGCTATGGGTGGTCCGGTAGTACTGGTGGGGCACAGTTACGGCGGCATCATCATCACCGCCGCGGGCAACAACACGCACGTGAAGTCGCTGGTATACGTCGCGGCCTTCCAGCCGGACACCGGCGAAAGCCTTGGCTCCCTTGCGGCCAGCAAGCCACCCGCCGGTGCAGCACCGAAACCGTCCGCGGATGGCTTCCTGTACCTGGACCAGGCTGCGTTCCACAGCGACTTCTGTGCGGACCTGCCCGCGACCCAGGCGGCCTTCATGGCGGTGTCGCAGGTGGGCCTGTCGGTGAAGTCGGCCGGCGCCCCGGCAGCAACCCCGGCCTGGAAGAGCAAGCCTAGCTTCGCCATCGTGGCGACCCACGACCGGGCGATCAACCCGGATCTGGAGCGCTCGATGTACAAGCGCTCGGGTTCCAAGGTCACGGAGATCGCCGCCAGCCACGCGGTGTACATCTCGCACCCGGCGGAGGTTGCGGCCATCATCGAACAGGCTGCCCGGTAGAGAAGGGCGCCCGGCCGTCCCGGTCTCGGGGCGGCCGGTATCGCCTTCCGCGAAAGTCAGTGCTCAAGATCGAACCGCTGGCGCTTCGGCCTGACCTGCTTCCATCGGTCGCAGGCTGGATCTACGAGGAATGGTGGCGGGAGTCCGGCGATGCCAGCCTTGCGAAGGTCACCTCGCTTCTGCAGCCTCACCTGATACCCGGCCGCATTCCCATGACGCTGGTCGCAACGCTGGATTCCTGCGCCGCCGGGACGGCTACTTTGATTGCTCGCGACGTCGGCACGGAGCACTGGGCCGGGTTGTCACCGTGGCTGGCGGCCGTGTACGTAGTCCCGAGGTTCAGGCGCCAGGGTATCGGAGCGGCACTCGTGGCGGCGATCGTGGACGAGGCAGGCTCTCTTGGGATCCGGACCCTCTATCTGCTTACGGTGGGCCGCGAATCCTTCTATGCCCGGCTGGGCTGGATGCTGGTGGACACGGTTGGAGGGAAGACCGTCATGGCGCGCACCATCGCGGGATCGCAGCTCGACGGTGCGGGTGAGTAGGGCGTGGGAGAGGGTGCGAGGAGTGCCGACTCGCGCCGCCGGTGCTCGCAGCGGATCGCAATGGAGGTGATTGATTGAGCCGACGCAGCCCCCGGGCGGGGAACCTTGTGGAGCATACAGGCGCGGGCAGGGTGGCGGCAGGCGCGCTCCTGCTGCTCGGCTGGGTGGGGGCATCTGCCGCCCAGGCAGGCGATGCCCGGCTCACGGGGGCAGCTTCCGACATACAGTCCGACATTGCCAAAAGCGGAGCGGATGTCGCGGTCGCGTTCCGGACGCTTGATGGCCGGTCGCAGTGGTTCCTGCGCGCCGACGAGCCGTTCCACGCTGCCAGCACCATGAAGTTGGCCGTCCTGATCGAGCTCTATCGCCAGGTGCGGGCCGGTGCCGTGAGGCTCGACGAGCCCCTCACTCTTAAGAATGAGTTCCACAGCATGGTCGACGGCTCTGTATACACCCTGGACCCGGCGGATGACTCGGAGACCGACCTCTACCGCGCTCTGGGCGAGACCCGCACGCTGGCCGAGCTCAGCGAGCTCATGATCACGGTCAGCAGTAACCTTGCGACCAACCTGCTGATGGGCAGGCTCGGCGTCGACAACATCCGCGCGGAGGTACGAGCCCTCGGGGCTGACGGCATGAACGTGCGCCGGCCTCTCGAGGACTCCAAGGCCTTCGAAAAGGGATTGAACAACACCACGACCGCCCGTGCGCTGCTCGTACTGCTGGAAGCCCTGGCGGAGGGCCACGCGGTCGATCCCGACGCTTCCCGGCAGATGATCGCGATCCTGGAGCGCCAAACCGTGAACGAGCGAATCCCGGCGGGGCTTCCGCCCGGCATCACGGTCGCCCACAAGACCGGCGAGATCACCAAGATCCGTCACGATGCCGCGATCGTCTATGCGCCACGACCGTTCGTGCTGGTGGTACTCACGCGCGGTCTCGCGGACGAAAAGGCCGCGGACGCTCTGATCGCCGGCATTGCGCGCCGGCTGTATGCCGCGACGCAGTAGCTGGCTCTGCAGCGCGAGGTCGGCGCTGCTGCACTGATCGCCTTGATTGAAGCAATTCACGACTGGTAATCACCCGGTAAAAAGCGCTGCTGTGACGCTTTGATGGGCCAGAATGGGAGATTCTGCAACGCAGCATGGACTGGCGTCGCACAGCGGGAGGCATGCCCTTAGGGGTTATAGTGCCAGTCGCAATGCGCGGATTATATTCGCAGCGTGAAATGGATTGCTGCCCTCACGATTTTCCTGTTCGGTGCGGTACTTTCGGACTGTGCCACGACAGAGCTGTCCGAACGCGTTGCGCCCAATGCCGTACAAGCCGCAAATCAGCGCGGCACCGCTGAGATTGGATGTCCGACGACGACAGCCACGATTGTCAGCAAGCACTCCATTGCTCCGCCCCCGACCACAGGCTGGGGCGGGGCGCCGAGTGGGGCTGAATTCACGATAGACGTCGCAGGATGCGGGAAACGTACCTCGTATCTGGTGAATTGCAACAAGGTCGGAACCTGCACGGCGGGTCCGGTTCCGGTCGTATCGA
This sequence comes from Pseudomonadota bacterium, assembly GCA_018240525.1. GTDB lineage: Bacteria > Pseudomonadota > Gammaproteobacteria > Steroidobacterales > Steroidobacteraceae > 13-2-20CM-66-19. The sequence goes on along the minus strand of JAFEFN010000005.1, from coordinate 115,378 downwards.
GTCGGTCGCGTCCAGAGCTGGCTGATGAGCTGAGGCCGGATGCGATTCGCGCGGCACAGCTACAGGGCGCTAAGGACATCAGCTGTGACAATGCAACCGCTGCAGTCAGCCGACAACAGACCATCGAAGAAGGCCAGACGACCGGATGGTACGAGCCGCCACACCAGGCCGTGTACACCCTTGAAGTGACAGGCTGCGGCAAGAGCAAGTTGTACCTGGTGGCATGCGACACGAGACCGAAGGGCTGCAAGACCGGGACAGTCCCGGCCGCCACAGCGGCGCCCAAGCAGCTGGCCGATGAATGGGAACCCGAGGCAAAGAAGGTGGCGAATGAGAAGGCCGCGACGGACTTGAGCTGTTCGGCGGGCACGCCTGAAGTGACCAAGAAGGAAACTCTCGAGGAAGGACAAACCACCGGCTGGTACGAGCCGCCGCGACAGGCTGTGTACTCAATCACGATCAACGGCTGCGGCCAGCCGGCAACGTACTTTGTTATCTGCGACAGGAAAAAAAAGCGCTGCGTGGCTGGTCGGCCTAAAACTGAGCCCGCGGACCACTAACAGACTGTCGTATTTCAAGATAAATGCGACCGGGGCGCGGAGCTCTTGAGCTATTTGATTGAATGCCGATCCGTGAGGTGCGGAGGGGCTAATCTCACCAATCTCGAGACTTCGACGCAAATCAGCGTAGATGTGACGCTACCTTCGCGACCGCTCCCTGGAGACTCCGGGAATGGTCAAACTTACCTGTATCTCTCGCGCACCGGATCGAATTGCTCACCGACGCGGATGCCGTCTTAGGCAGCGTTTCGTCTCAGTAATCGTGCGACTTTGACTGAGGCTTTCCTAACCGCCAAAGCGAACGTGTTCGCCGGCGAACTGTAAGTCGCGGTTTGCCAAGGAAATAGGCGCCTCAGATTCGTTGACACTGTCTCGCGATATCTGAGATCCGACAGCACGGTCAACGCTGCCTCTCATACTTCGCATAATGTATATTATGTCAAAATATGCAGCGACAGTACATGATGTTTGATCTCATGAACAATGCGTCACCGCCACGCGAAGATGATCGCGCTTGAGTCCGCAGGGCTCACCTTTGGCAGCAGTCGGGGCCCTGTTCCGGTTGACTCATGGTTTTCGCGCGAGGCTGATGAGCGCCATCGCTGAGAAGATCGCTCCCGCGTAGAAGGTCGCCGACGGCCCGAGTCGGTCCCACAGGAGACCGGCAACGACGCTGGAGACCAGCATGGCAATACCGCTCATCAGATTGAAGAAGCCATAGGCGGTACCGCGCAGATCCGCAGGTGCCGTTTCGGCAACCATCGTAGCGAGTAGCCCCTGCGTGATCCCCATGTGCATCCCCCATAGCGCCACACCCGCAATCAGGACGCCCCAGTGAGCCTCACTCGCCAGTACCAGGTCAGCCGCGATCAACACGGTCAGACCCAGTGCTAGAAGTTTCCGGTGGCTCATGCGATCTGCGAGCTTGCCGAATGGATACGCGGTGAGCGCATAGACGAGGTTCATCGCCACCATCACCAGCGGTACCCAGGCAACCGGAACCCCACTTTGCTGAGCGCGCAACACCAGGAACGCCTCGCTGAATCGCGCCAGGGTAAACACTGCCCCGACACCGACCACCCACCTGTACGAGGGGCCGAGGCGCAGGAGATTCTCCCGCCGCAGAGGATTCGAGCGCTTCTCAGTGCCACGGTGCGCCGGTTCACGCAGTCCGAATGTCAGGAGCGCAGCCGAGGCCAGCCCCGGAATCACGGCGACCCAAAATACCGCCCGGAAGTTGCTGCCCCACAGCAGAATCAATCCGACGGTCAGCAGCGGGCCGAGGAACGCCCCCACCGTATCAAGGGATTGCCGCAAGCCGAAGGAGGCTCCACGCAGGTTCGGCGGCGCAATGTCGGCGACCAAAGCGTCGCGCGGCGCACCCCGAATGCCCTTCCCCACGCGATCCATCAGCCGCGCGGCCAGCACGAACCCGGCTGTCGGTGCAATGGCAAATAGCGGTTTCGATAGCGCACCGAGGGCATATCCGAGTACGGCCAGCCCCTTACGCTTGCCGAGATAGTCGCTTAACGTCCCGGAAAAGATCTTCACGATCAGTGCGATGGATTCGCCCGCCCCTTCGATCAGGCCCACCGTGAAAGCGCTGGCTCCCAGCGCGCCCACCAGGAACATCGGCAGGACGCTGTGAATCATCTCCGACGACACGTCCATCAGCAGGCTGACAAAACCGAGAATCCAGACTCCGATGGGAATCTGTCTCAACACGGATGGGCCATTCGAGGTGGGCATGGGTCTTGTCAGAGTGGTTCACTGCAGCTGCGGCCGCAGTCCGAATCGGCCATGGCGCAGGGCGAGCGCCGGCAATACCAGTAAATCGCGGGTCGCTTGACTCGTGTTCATTGATAACTCCTCGCGTGGCCCGTTCTCCGAAATGGTAACGGGTGACCATTGGCGCCGGATGGCGGCGGGTCGTCTTCGGACACGTGCGACACTCGCGCTGAAGGGAAGCTGTTCCATTGCTGCGTCAAAGTGCCAATTATCAGAGGGTTAGCGTTATCCAGCCTGGTTTTACGAGCGCCGGCGGGAGGTACCTGCGGGTTGCTTCCGGCCGCGCTTCGGTGCGCACGGCGTGCGGAAGTTTTGGGGATCCCGCCCTGCAGTCACCGGGGCGCTGAGTACGACGCGCTCCTCCTTTAAACTGCCTCCCTGGAGGGCGGGCAAAATGCCATCGATGCAGACGCTGTTCGAGCATCCGGCGATCTTCGGAGGTCTGGTGTTCCTCCTGTTGTGGGGCGCGGCGCTGGCAACCGGCTGGTTCGTTCGCACCAGCGAAGCTCGCCATACGGCGGCCAAGGAGGACGTTCGCGTACTGACGACTGCCGTGCTCACCCTCCTCGGCCTGATCATCGGCTTTACCTTCTCGATGGCAATCAGCCGATACGACCTGCGCAAGGGTCTCGAGGAAGCCGAGGCCAACGCGATCGGCACCGAGTATTCGCGCGCGGATCTTCTCCCGGCCGCCGAAGCCGCCACGATTCGCCAGCTGCTCAAGGAGTACACCCGCGCACGGATTTTTTACTACCGGCCGCTGACTCTCGGTGAGCTCGAGAAATCCGCCGCGATCCGTCGCGGCCTGCAGCAGGAACTCTGGTCCGCCGTCGTTAAGGCGGCAGTCGCGCAACCTACGCCGACCACGGCGCTGGTGGTCGCGGGAATGAACGATGTCCTGAACTCCGAGGGCTATACGCAGGGGGCCTGGCTCAATCGGGTTCCCGTCGAGGCGTGGGCGCTGCTGTTGTTCATAGCGCTGGTGGCCAGCGTGATGATCGTCTCCAGCGCTCCTTCCTTGCAGAGGCATTCACCGCTCCTGCTCATATTGCCTACCCTGGTGGCAATCTCGTTGATGATCATTGCCGATATAGACAGCCCACGCGGCGGCCTCATCGTGGTGGGAGCTCCCAACCTTGAGATCGTGCTGGGGCAGATGCGCTAGCTACGTCCCGGCCACCTCTCGGCCGTGGAGTGGGACGCGGCGGATGCGTTCCCCTGTGCCCGCTCCTCCTTGAACAGCGCTTCCACGGCCACATTACTCGATCGAAGATGGTGCGCCCGCGCCTAGTAAGAGACTGTGATTTCCTGACCGCACGGGAATCATCCGATGGTGACAATTCGGCTGCTGCCACGGTCTACTGCAGCGAACCGACGGCAATCTCGCCCCGCTCAGGAGGAGCTATGAGCATTTCCAGGCGCGCATTGATTATGGGCGCCGTGCCCGCATGTCTTGCGCTCAGCGTCTCGTACCGCAGCCTCTCGCAGGCTGCCAGCCACGGAGCTTTCGAAGTGACCCACACGAACGAAGAGTGGCAGAAGCTGCTCACGCCCGAGCAGTATCGGGTACTGCGCGAGGCGGGTACGGAAGCGCCCTTCACCAGCCCGCTGCTGAATGAAAAGCGCAGCGGCACCTTTGCCTGCGCCGGATGCGACCTCGACACCTTCTCCTCGGCGAACAAGTACGACAGCGGCACTGGCTGGCCGAGCTTCTGGGCACCGCTGAAGGGCGGCATCGAGCAGAGCCCCGGCGGCAGTCGCATGTTCGGCATCGAAGTTCACTGCCACCGCTGTGGCGGCCACCTGGGGCACGTCTTTGACGATGGCCCTCAGCCGACCGGACAACGCTACTGCATCAACGGCGTGGCACTGAAGTTCAAGCCCGCGCACACCTGACAAGTATCGCCATCGTGCTGTTGCTGCTCGTTGCCTTCGCTGCTGGCGTGCTCACGATCCTGAGTCCGTGCGTGTTGCCGGTCCTGCCGTTCGTATTCGCACGCGCCGATCGTCCGTTCCTTACGAACGGCCTGCCACTGCTGGTCTCCATGGCCCTGGTGTTTGCCGTGGTGGCGACACTGGCTTCCGTGGCGGGTGGCTGGGCCGTGGCCGCCAACCAGTACGGCCGGATCATCGCGCTGGTGCTGCTGGCGGCCTTCGGGCTCTCCTTGCTATCTCCGGCCCTGGGCAATCGGCTGATGCAGCCACTGGTCACGCTGGGCAACCGAGTGAGCTCCGCGGCCGGTGATGGCGCGGGCATTGGCCCATCGCTGCTGCTGGGGGTCGCCACCGGCCTGCTGTGGGCACCCTGCGCCGGCCCCGTGCTGGGCCTGATCCTGAGCGGCGCTGCACTCCGGGGCGCCGGTGCCGGCACGACCCTTCTCCTGTTGGCCTACGCGGCAGGCTCGGCCACCGTCCTTGCCGTGGCATTGCTGGTCGGCGGCCGGGTGTTCGCGGCCATGAAGCGCTCGCTCGGCTTCGGCGAGTGGGCCCGTCGCGCGCTCGGCGCAGCGGTGCTGATTGCAGTCGCTGCCATCGTCTCGGGTGCCGATACCGGATTCCTGGCCAGACTGTCGCTGGCGCGTACGACGTCACTCGAGCAGGGACTGCTCGACCGCGTGCATCCTCCGGCGCCGCAGACTACGGGTGCCGCGGTAGTGCCAGTCGCGGCCACGGCATTGCCGGATGAGGGCGCCATGCCCGCGCTCGATGGGGCGGTGGCCTGGCTCAACTCGCCGCCCCTGACCGCTCAGGCACTGAGGGGCAAGGTGGTGCTGGTCGACTTCTGGACGTACTCGTGCATCAACTGCCTGCGTGCCCTGCCCTACGTCGAGGCCTGGGCCCGCCGCTACGGTCCGCAGGGACTGGTCGTGATCGGCGTGCACGCGCCCGAATTCGCCTTCGAGAAGGACCTCGGCAACGTGCGCAAGGCGGTCACCGACCTGGGCATCGGCTACCCGGTCGCCATCGACAATGGCTATGCCATCTGGCGTGCCTTCGGCAACCAGTACTGGCCGGCGCACTACTTCATCGATGCGCAGGGCCGCATCCGCCATCACCACTTCGGCGAGGGCGAGTACGAGGAGTCCGAGCAGGTGATCCGGCAGTTGCTCGGCGAGGCGGGGCGCTCCGGGATGGCGCAAGGGTCGGTCGCGGTCGAGGGTAAGGGAGCGTTGGCGCCGGCCGACCTTGCCAATGTGGCCTCGCCGGAAACCTACCTCGGTTACGAGCGCCTGGAACGCTTCGCCTCGGCCGGTGGCGTGGTGGCCGACACCGCGCACCTCTACACCCTCGGTGCCCTCACGCTCAATGCCTGGGGCCTCAAGGGACGCTGGACCATCGCACCCGAGCAGGCACGCCTGGAGGGCCCCGGCGGCAGCGTCGTCTACCGTTTCCATGCCCGCGACCTGCACCTGGTGCTCGGTCCGTCCGCCTCGGGCAAGCCCGTGCGTTTTCGCGTCACGGTCGACGGACGGGCGCCGGCTGACAGTCACGGCAGTGATACGGACGCGGCGGGAAACGGGGTCGTGAGCGAGCAGCGCCTGTACCAGCTGTTGCGGCAGCGTGGGACGATCCAGGATCGCACCTTCGAGATCCAGTTCCTCGACCCCGGTGTCGAGGTGTACGCCTTTACCTTCGGTTGATGGAAGACACACTTCATGAGTAGCACGACCATTGCCAGTGGGGCTCGTTCACCCGCCCGGAAGCTGCTGCCGGCCGTGCTGCTGGCCGGCGCCGCCGTGGCGCTGTTCACGCTCGTCGCCGGATCACGCGCTCGTGCCGAAGAGGCCCGCGTGCTGCCCGCTCCCGCCGCGGCAGCGCAGGCGGCAGGCCCCGATCCAGGGGTCGCCGTCCTCGCCGGCGGATGCTTCTGGGGCGTGCAGGGCGTGTTCCAGCACCTCAGGGGGGTGACGCGTGTCGAGTCCGGTTATGCCGGCGGCGCTCGTGACACCGCACAGTACGAGCGGGTCTCCGATGGCGATACCGGACACGCCGAGTCGGTGCGCATCCAGTATGACCCGCGCCAGATCAGCTTCGCGCAGTTGTTGCAGGTGTACTTTTCGGTGGCGCACGACCCGACGGAGCTCAACCGCCAGGGACCGGATACCGGCACGCAGTATCGCTCGGAAGTGTTCGCGCAGAATCCCCAGCAGGCGGAAGCTGCCCGCGCATACATCCTCCAGCTGGATGCCGCGCATGCCTTCCCGCGCCCGATCGTCACGCGCGTGGAGACTGGCAAACCCTTTTTCCCGGCCGAGTCGTACCACCAGGACTTCCTCACGCGCAATCCCCACAACCCCTACATCGCCATCAACGATCTGCCCAAGGTCGCCAACCTCCAGCGTCTGTTCCCCACGCTGTACACCCCGACACCAGTGCTCGTGTACCCTGAGCACTGAATCTCGGTGCCCTGCGGGCACCGCCGACCGGAGTGACGCATGCTCGGGCCCCGCGAACAGTCTCTATGGGATGCACAACTCAGGGCCGAAGCGCTGTTTGCCGAAGTGGTGAAGCAGGGCCTGATCACCCCGGGCGCTCTCGAGTCCGAAATCAGCGATGGCGTGCACGCCTTGGCGCGCGACATGTTCGGGGTGAAGAGGCACTGGCACAAGAAAGTCGTGCGCAGCGGCCCGAACACGCTCCTGGGCTACTACGACGAAGCGCCCGACCGGCACCTCAGGGCGGACGATATCGTCTATCTCGACTTCGGTCCGGTCTTCAACAAGTGGGAAGCGGATCTCGGGCGTAGCTACGCGCTCGGCAGCGACCCGCGCAAACACCAGCTGGTGGCCGACATCACCGAGGCCTTCCGCCTGGGTCAGGCGCACTACGAGTCGACACCGTCGCTCACGGCCGGCGAGCTCTACGACTACGTGGCCGCCCTGGCGCCGCCGCGGGGCTGGACCTTTGGCGCCAAGACCGCCGGCCATCCCGTCGACCGCTTCCCGCACGAGTCCGAGAGCGGACCTGTGAAACGCTTGTCCATCCGCAGCGGCAATCCCACGCTGCTGCGCGAACCGTTGCGCAACGGCTCGCCGCGCCACTGGATCCTCGAGATTCACTTCGTGGATCGCTCGCTCGGCTATGGCGCGTTCATGGAAGAACTGCTGACGATTCATCCGTCGACCTGAGGTAGTTGACGGATTCCGACGGCAGCACGCCGCCCTCCCCCTGCAGCCTAGGTAGGACAGCGATAGCTACGGCACCTCGCGGCCCCACCGGGATGCTAGGTGCGCGACGCCGGACGCTGCAACCTGGCCTGCGCACGCGCAAGCCCCCGTGCACACTTGCGGTAGGCTGCCCATGGCCCGTTGCCGACCGCCAGACGCTCGTGCGCATTTGCGATCGTCCACTGGTCGGCGGACCTCACCTCATCCAGCTCCGCCCAGCCAAGGGGAACCGAGATTCCGAGGCCGGGACGGGCGCGCGCCGACCAGGCGGCCACGGTGGTCGAGCCGCGGCCGTTGCGCAGATAGTCGATGAATATCCTGCCAACGCGATTGCGGGCGCCGGACTTCGCGACGAAGCGGTCGGGGAGCGTGCGTGCCATGTGGGCAGTCACCTCGCCCGCGAAGCGCCGGACCTCGGCCCATCCCAGGCGGGGTTCCAGCGGGACGACCACGTGCAGCCCCTTGCCGCCGCTGGTCTTGAGGAAGCCCGTGAGGCCGAGTTCCTCCAGCAGCGAGTTGAGCAACCGGGCACCCTCGCGCATGTGCTGCCAGCTGACACGCTCGCCCGGATCCAGGTCGAAGACGATCCGGTCCGGATGTTCATAATCGGCGGCCGTCGCGTTCTGGGTGTGGAACTCGACGACGTTCCACTGCGCGGCCGCGAGAATGCCCAGACCGCTGTCGATCCGGAGCATCGGCGGATTGCCCGGATCCAGCCCCGCATCCAGCTGGGAGATCCCGGCCAGGCGTGTCGCGGCCGCATGCTTCTGGAAGAACTGAGCGCCCTGCAGCCCCGCGGGCGCGCGCAGCAGGGCCACGGGCCTCTGCGCAAGGTGCGGCATCATCAGCTCGGCCACCGCCTGGTAATAGTCGAACAGACTGGCCTTCGTTGCACCCGAGGAAGCGTCGATCAGCCGCTCGCCGTGTGTCACCCGCACCGCAGCGGCACCCGCGCTCTGCGTGGCCGCAACGTTCCGGGTGGGGGACACCGCTTCCGCCGCCTGAGCCTTCTCGCGCACGATCGTCTTGGGATCCTTGTCCATGCGCAGTCCGTGGAAGACCGGGTGCCGCAGCCTGCCATCGCGGGTCCACTCGGTGAAGGACACCTCGGCGACGAGACGCGGTTGCACCCAGTGGGGTCTGCCGGGGATCTTTGCGGAGGCGAACGGCGAGCGCGCTGCCGCATAGCGCTTGAGAGGCCCGGCGAGGCTGCGCAGGGCCGCACCATCGAAACCGGTGCCGACGTTGCCCGCGTAGGCCAGCTTGCCTGCCGGGTCGTAGACGCCCAGTAACAGCGAGCCGAGCACCTGCCGCGAGCCCTCCGGATCGGTGTAGCCGCCCACCACGAATTCCTGTCGTTTGCCGCACTTGAGCTTGATCCAGTCGGTGGTGCGCCGTGACTGGTAGGTCGAGCCCGGACGCTTGGCGATCACCCCTTCGAGGCCCAGAGCGCAGGCCGAGGCGAGGATCGTGCGGGGATCCTCCTTGAACTCCTCGCTGAAGCGGACGGTGGCGGACTTGCGCGCCGCGAGTAGCGCGCGCAGCAGCTCGCGGCGCGCGCTCAGCGGCGTGGCGCGCAGGTCGTAGCCGGCGTGGAATGGCAGGTCGAAGAGGTACAGCACGGCATCGCGCGCCTGTGACTCCTCGAACGAGGCCTGCAGGCGCGCAAAATCCGGAATGCCCTTGTCATTGAGTGCCACCACTTCGCCGTCGTACCAGCCGGCGGGCAGCCCCAGCCGCATCAGTTCCCCGACGAGCGCGGGAAAGCGCGCACTCCAGTCAAGTCCGGTGCGTGTGAGCAGGCGCAGCCTCCGCCCGTCCGTGCGCACCAGCAGCCGATAGCCGTCAAACTTGATCTCGTAGCGCCAGTCCGCGGGATTGCCGGGGATGGCATCCACCAGCGTGGCAAGTTCGGGAGCGAAGCTCGCCGGCAGCGCCGCTCGCCGGGCCCCTTCGGGCATACGCGAACCCGCCGCTGCGCGCGGCCCGTTCGCTGCAGATCTTGCCGTACGTTTCGCCCCTGGCATCGCTTTGCGTCGCACCCCCCTGCGCTGGCCCTCCCCGACACTGTACTCCGCCACATCCACCCCATCGTAGTTCGCGGAAAGCGCCGATGGTGCGGGCCGCCGTAGAGGAAACGCCGCTGCTTCCTGTAGGACGGGTGCCCGCGCCGCTTGGCGTAGGACACAGCTGACACCGCCTGAGACCGACTGCCCACGGCGGCGAAGGAAGGTCTTCTAGAACATGAAGACTCAGTTCAGATCCGCAAGGAAGCCGGAAGTGCCTCATTCAGATGCGACGCGGGAAGTTCTGCCGGGCGGTTATTGGCTCACCCCGGTGTTGTTCGATGAGCTCGTGCCGGCACGGCCGAGTGGCGGGCACACCTGCTGGGAAGTGCCGGCGAACGAGCCGCCCGAGTTCCCGCTGGGCGCGCCCGGCGAGACTCCGCCTGCGCCCCCGCAGGAGGACCCCCAGCGCACGCCGCTGGAAGTCCCGCCCCTGCCACGCGCGCGAACCTTCCGGGCACGCGCGTAACTGCGAGGTGTCGCGGCACGCTATCATGTGCCGGTGCGACCCGACATCCACCGCCTGCGAGCCTTCGGGCTGATCGCGCTGCTGTCGTGCCTGGCGGCGGCGCAGGCCAAGGGCCCGGCAGTGGGCAGCCCGGCGCCGGATTTCACCGCCTACAGCTTCCTGGACGGCAGCAAGACCCGGCTCAGCGACCAGCACGGCAAGATCGTGATCCTCACGTTCTGGGCCACCTGGTGCGCACCGTGCCGGCAGGAACTGCCCAATCTCGAGAGCATCCAAGAGCACGTCGGCAACGACCGACTCGTGGTACTGGCGGTCAGCTATCGCGACACCGATGAAACGCAGCGTTACCTGCGCCGGAAGGCGAAGGAAGCCGGCTGGAACATCGCGATGCTCGCCGATCCCAACAGCAGCATCGCCGCCCGGTATGGCGTATCGGCCATCCCGCATATGGTGGTGATCGATCGGACAGGCACCATCGTTGCCGTGCACGAAGGCTTCGGTGAGGGTGCCGTGGACGAGTTGCTGCCGCAGCTGAACGCACTGCTCTCGAACAAGCCTCTCGCACCGATACCGGCTGCCGGGCCGCAGATGCAGTAGCGCGCCTGCGGCGCGCCGGGCACTCGCGCATCCTCCGGCCATGAGCCGCTCGCTCCAGAGCCTCGCCGCGCTGCCCGCGCTGCGACTGCCGTTTGTGACGCTTTCGTGAAGGTCGTCCCAAGTGCCGGACTTTCGTGTCCGGCGACACCTGTGGAATACTCCGACCGCTTCCAAGGGAGACAGAGCGCCTAGCTTAACAACGACAATCCGGCGCTATTCCGCGACCACAAATGCACGAGAGGAGCCTAACTCAGTGGCAACCAGCACCCTGACTGCAAGCGGCCCGGGCATCGATGCCGCGCATCGCCGCGTCATATTCGCCTCGAGCCTGGGCACGGTATTCGAGTGGTACGACTTCTATCTCTACGGCTCGCTGGCTGCCATCATCTCCAAGCAGTTCTTCTCCGGGGTCAACGAGACCACCGGATTCATCTTCGCCCTCCTCGCCTTCGCGGCCGGGTTCGCCGTGCGCCCCTTCGGGGCACTGGTCTTCGGCCGCCTGGGGGACCTGGCCGGCCGCAAGCATACTTTCCTCATCACCATCGTCATCATGGGCCTGGCCACCGCGTTGGTGGGGCTGCTGCCGAGCTACGCATCGGTCGGGGTCCTGGCGCCGATTTCACTCATCGTGCTGCGGCTGCTGCAGGGCCTGGCCCTGGGCGGGGAGTACGGTGGAGCGGCCACCTATGTCGGCGAGCATGCGCCGCCGGGCAAGCGCGGCCTGTACACCAGCTGGATCCAGACGACGGCAACGCTTGGGCTGTTCCTGAGCCTGGTCGTCATCCTGGTCTGCCGCATGGTGCTCAAGGCGGATTTCGACACCTGGGGCTGGCGCATCCCCTTCCTGCTGTCCTTCATCCTGCTGGCCTTCTCGGTGTACATCCGCCTGCAGCTGGCGGAGTCGCCCGTGTTCATCGAGATGAAGGCCCGCGGCACGCGCTCCAAGGCGCCGCTGACCGAGTCGTTTGCGCGCTGGCCCAACATGCGCCTGGTCATCCTGGCACTGCTCGGCGCGACGGCCGGCCAGGCGGTCGTCTGGTACTGCGGCCAGTTCTACGCCCTGTTCTTCCTGACCCAGGTGTTGAAAGTGGACCCCCAGCCGGCCAACCTGCTGGTGGCCGCCGCGCTGCTCGTGGCGACGCCCTTCTTCCTGGTCTTCGGCAGCCTCTCGGACCGGATCGGTCGCAAGAAGGTGGTGCTTGCCGGGTGCCTGCTGGCGGCGTTGACCTACGTACCGATTTTCAAGGGCGTCACACACTTCGCCAACCCGGCGATCGAAGCGGCTGCCAGTCAGTCCCCGGTCACCGTCGTGGCGGACCCCGAGGCCTGCAGCTTCCAGTTCGATCCCGTCGGCAAGAAGAAATTCGTGCGCTCGTGCGACATCGCCAAGGCCGCGCTCGCCAAGGCCGGCGTCCCGTATGCCAACGAGGCCGGCCCGGCCGGCTCGGTAGCGCAGATCCGCATCGGCAATGCGACGCCGGTCGAGTCGGTCGAGGGTGGGACCATGACGCCGGCGGACTTCAAGGCCGCCAACGAGAAGTTCGGCAAGACCCTGAGCGGAGCGCTCAAGGATGCCGGCTACCCGGCCAAGGCCGACCCGGCCCAGATCAACTACTTCATGGTGTTCGTGCTGCTGTGGGTCCTGGTGATCTACGTGACCATGGTCTACGGCCCGATCGCCGCATGGCTGATCGAGCTGTTCCCCGCCAACATCCGCTATACCTCCATGTCACTGCCGTACCACATCGGCAATGGCTGGTTCGGGGGCTTCCTGCCGACCGTTGCCTTTGCATTGGTCGCCCTGACCGGCGACATCTACTACGGCCTGCGCTACCCCATCATTGTCGCGCTGATGACGCTGATCGTGGGCTGGCTGTTCCTGCCGGAGACCAAAGACAAAGCGAGCCCCTGACAACCTGTAAAGATTGAATCCAACACGTTGCCGCCCATAGGACTATGGTCGGCGGATCGGAGGAGGGTCAGCACGTGCACAGGACCATCCCATACCGTGTCGACCGGACGCGCGGGACTGGCATGCGCTCGCTGCTGGCGGGGGCGGCGGGCGCCGCGCAGGCACAATCGCACGATGCTCCGTGCCGGCGCGGACCGGTCAGCCGGTCCGGCGTGAAGTGCGGGAGAAGCCGGTGTTCGCCCGGGTCCCCGGGTGACACACCCCATTCCGCCTTCGACACCCAGCAGCGCCTGCTCTCCTACGAGGCCGCCGGGTGGCGTTGAAAGGGCCGGCCGCCGCCCGGGCAGCCGGCCGCAGATCCGCTCAGGGGGCGAGGAAGCCCTGCTTCTTCATTTCCTTGGCGGTGGCGTCCGCCACCTCGTTGACCAGGGAGTCGATGTTGCTCGGGTTGGCCGTTCGGCTGGTGCTCGCCCACAGCAGCTTGTCACCCGGTACCGTGTACAGGGTCGTCTCGACCGAGACATAGGTGTCGGTGGTCAGGTAGCCCGGGTCGTAGGCCGCGCCCCAGCCATGCCCCCAGTACGGGCCGAAGCCGCCATAGTAGGTCGGGAACGAGGTGCCCGGCGTGTAGTTGAGCTGCTGGTCCTTGCCCACGACCCGCGAGATCACCACGGCGTTGACGCCCGCATCCTTCAGCATCACCCGCGCCTTCTCCGCGTCCGCGCGCACGTTCTCGGGCAGGATCGTGTACGCGGGCACCCCATGCGCGCCGCGCTCGGTCAGGTCACGCGCCATGGCGTCCTCGGCCGCGCGGCGCTTGCCCTCGTCCCGGGTCACGAACACCGTTGCGATGGTCTTGCCCACCGGGCTGACCGGTGAGACGCCCGGCGCCTTCCAGGTGGACGTGAAGGTGGTCGAGGAGCAGGCGCTGAGCGCCAGCACCGCGGTAACCAGAACGATCGAACGAGCGACTCGTGACATGCGTGATCCCTCCATTGCGCAAAGCCTACACCGGGGCGCGCGTCCGCGCCACGCGCTGCCGGTGTCCGCCGATCAGGCCGCGGCGGAACGGATGCCCGTCATCACGCGCGATGCACGCGCTCGCGCGCCACGCTCCAGGACGAACCATGCTTCGCCCGCTGCCGCTCGTGAGGTGCGGGTTCTTCGCGGACCGCATGTCGGAAGCCCGCCTGGGCGGTGCATCCGTCACGCCTGCGGCGTAGCGCTCGGTGCCGGAGCGGCGGATCGGCCGGCTTCTGCAGGTGCACCGTTCGCAAAGAGGCTTGCGAGGTGCTGCGCCAGTTCCGCGGTGCGCAGGGGCTTGCTCAGGAGTGCGTGCACCCCGGCGGCGGCCGCCTGGGACTGCAGGTCCGGACCACCGTAGCCACTCATGAGGATGGCGGGCAGGCCCGGGCGGATGCGGCGCAGCTCCGCGACCAGCGCCGTTCCCGGCATCTCGGGCATGATGACATCACTGAGCACGGCATCGAACCGTGCCGGCTCGGCGCGAAAAACCTTCAGTGCCTCCTCGGCGCCGACGCAGCCGACCGGCTCGTAGCCCAAGGAGGCCAGCACTTCTTCGGCCAGGTGCACCAGGCTCTCCTCGTCGTCCACGACCAGGATCGTCTGCCCGGCGCCTGCGGGTGGGCGCGTGGCTGCCGGCGCCGGGGCCGGTTCCCCATCGGTCACTGGCAGGTACACGCTGAAGGTCGTCCCCTGGCCACTGCGGCTCTCCACCTCCAGGGCGGCGGCATGATCGAGGACGATGCCGTGCACGAGCGAGAGCCCGAGCCCGGTGCCCTCGCCCACCGGCTTGGTGGTGAAGAACGGGTCGAAGATGCGCTCCACCTGGGCGGGGGTCATGCCGATGCCGGCGTCGATGATCTGCACGCGCGCGTAGCGCGCGGGACGCAGTCGCCCCACGGTGCAGTCGCGCGCGCTGCCCACGTCGAGCTCGCGCAGCAGCACGCGCACCGTGCCCGCCCCACCCATCGCCTGGACTGCATTGGTGAGCAGGTTCGCGAACATCTGGTGCAGCTGGGCGCTGTCGCCGGAGATGACGACCGGCGCGGCGGGCATCTGCATGTCCACGTGCACCGCGGCCGGCAGCGACGCGCTGCTGAGGTTGCGCACGTCGCCGAGGATGTCCTGCAGCACCAGGGCACGGGCACTGGCAATGCCGGGGCGACTGAAGGCGAGGATCCGTGCCACCAGCTCGCGCGCGCGGTTGGCGGCCAGCACGATGTTCTCGACATAGCGCCGCAGCGGGGTGCCCGGGGCGCTCTGTTCGAGCGCGAGCTCGCCATAGCCGAGCACCGCACCGAGGATGTTGTTGAAGTCGTGGGCGATGCCGCCGGCCAGGGTGCCCAATGCCTCGAGCTTCTGCGACTGGTACAGCTGCGTGGTGATCCGCTCGTGGCGGCCGAGCTGGCGCAGGAACGCCACCAGCAGCAGCGCGGCGAGGCTGGTGATGACGAAGGTCCGCAGCACGTTGCTCCAGGTCTTCGCGCGCCAGCCGGCCAGCACGCCGGTCTCGCTGCGACCGACCGCCACGATGGCCGGGTATCCGGCGACCCGCCGCAGGCTGACCAGCGTGCGCCCAAGTCCCGGGAAGTCCACCAGCGCGTGACCCTCGCGCCGGTCGCCCAGCCACGCCAGGGCGCCGCGCCACGGCGAGGGCGCCGTGCCAAGCGCGGTGTGCTCACGGCTGACCAGGGCCCGGCCGTCATCGCGCAGCAGCTCGATGGTGCTGCCGGCACCCAGGTCGAGCGCCTGGTAGAAGTGGCGGATGTACGCCACGTCCACCGATGCGCCGGCCACCCCGCGGAAGCTCTGCCCCGGCAGCCGGCGGCTGAGCACGAAGGTAGGATCCCCGGTGACGCGGCTGATGAACGGTTCGCTCACGAACAGGCCCTGGTCCGGGTTGTCGCGCTGTGCGATGTAGTACGTGCGGTCGCTCAGGTCGGGGCTCGTGCCGTTCGCCCCGGCGGTACTCACGTGCAGCTCGCGGGCCGGATCGAACAGGAACAGGTTCCGCACCTGCGGCACGCCGCTCATGTGCCGGCGCAGCAGGTCCGGCAGCGCGGCGCGGTCAGCCGGCGCGCCGGGGACATCCGGATCCAGGAGTGCAGCCTGCTTGAGGATCAGGTCCGTGGCCTGCAGCGCGCGCGCCGCCTGCTCGGCGAGCGCGCCGGCGACGTTGTCGTTCTGCCGCTCCGCCTCGGCCAGGGTCAGGCGGCGGTCGCGCATGGCATCGAACAGGGCCGAGAGCCACACCGCCCCGCACACCGCCACCACCACCAGGATGAAGCGCAGCCGCAGCGCCCGACCGCGTGCGCGCTCGCGCGTTCCGGCGGCGGCTAGACGGGGCGGCCGGGCGAGCTCGGACAGGTTGTTCGCAGGTTCAGGGCTGCCCATAAGTCCTTGCGCGTAAAGGGCTTCGCGAGGATGCGCGTCACTCCCAGGCGTGCGGCCATGGCATCATTGGCCATGTCGCTTCGGGAAAAGCGCCCGGACGCCAGGACGATCGCCGCGCGCGGGTGCGCACTCCTCCACGACGCAAGTGTCTCATGGGCCTGCTGCTGACAAGTCACATCGATCAGGATCGCATCGACTTCCGCGCCGTGGGCCGTCGCCTCGGTGAGGATCTGCACGCCGCTTTCGCGCAGCCATTCGCTGATCAGCTCCCGCTGCAGACTATCACGCTCCACCAGCAGGACGCGCATCACGAAAGGCCGCCCGCATGAACGCCGTGCCGAGGCCGCACGTGCTCGTGGTCGACGACGATCCGGGCGTGTGCCAGCTGGTCGAGGACTATCTGGGGCAGAACGACTTCCGCGTCTCCGCGGCCGGCAGCGGCGCGCAGCTGCTGGCCACCTTTCGTGCCGGCGTCGTGGATCTGATCCTGCTGGACCTGCGCCTGCCGGGTGAGGACGGGATGCACCTGCTGCGCCAGCTGCGCGCGGAGTCCCAGGTCCCCGTGATCATCCTCACCGGCCGGGCCGAGGAGGCAGACCGCGTGATGGGCCTGGAGCTCGGCGCGGACGACTACCTCACCAAGCCGTTCAGCCCGCGGGAGCTGCTGGCGCGCATCCGCACCGTCCTGCGGCGCACCCACGCCGGCCAGGAGAGCCACGGCGCACCCGTGTGCCGAGCGTACCGCATCCCGGGTTGGGAGCTGAACCTGCGCACCCGCCGCCTCACCGCCACCGGGGGCCCGGAGGTGGTCCTGAGCAACGGCGAGTTCAACCTGCTGGCCGCCCTGCTCGCCACGGCCAACCGCGTGGTCAGCCGTGATCAGCTGATCGAGCTCAGCCGCCGCTACGACAACGAGGTGTACGACCGCGCCATCGACGTGCAGATCCTGCGGCTGCGCCGCAAGATCGAGGCCACGCCCGCGGAGCCGAAGATCATCGTCACGGAGCGCGGCGTGGGCTACCGCGTGGCGGTGCCGGTCGAGGTCGTGTACTGAGGCGAGTCCTGTGCGCATGGTGGCCGGCGGACGGTGGCCGGCGGGGCCACCTCTTCGGTGGCTGACAATTTCCCCGGGCCATGTCGCGGCATGCTTGCGCTGCGCATTTCACCTGTAACCGAACCCCCGGCCGGCGTAATCGCCCCCTTTCCTGCCTAGGCTAGCGTTGGGGTCCTCATGTGGATCGTCCAACTGGCGCTGCGGCGCCCGTACACCTTCATCGTCCTGGCCATCCTGATCGCGCTCCTGGGCGTGTTCTCGATCCTGCGCACGCCCACCGACATCTTCCCCGACATCCGCATCCCGGTGGTCGCGGCCATCTGGCGGTACACCGGGCTGTCACCGGATGAGACGGCGACGCGCCTGGTGCTGGCGAGCGAGCGCACCGCGCAGACCACCGTGAACGACGTCGAGCACACCGAGTCGCAGTCCCTGAGCGGTACCTCGGTGGTGAAGTACTTCTTCCAGCCGAACGTGAACGAGGAGATGTCGTTCGCGCAGATCACCGGCGTGTCGCAGACCGGGCTGCGCCAGGCGCCGCCGGGCACCACGCCGCCCTTCATCCTGGCCTACAACGCCTCCTCGGTGCCGATCGTGCAGCTAGCCCTCTCCAGCGACACGCTCTCGGAGGCGCAGCTGTTCGACCTCGGCAACAGCATCCTGCGCACCGGGCTTTCGACCGTGCAGGGCGCCTCAATACCCTACCCCTACGGCGGCCTGCAGCGCCAGGTGCAGGTCGACCTGAACCCGGACGCGCTGCGTGCCCAGGGCTTGTCGGGCAACGACATCACCGCGGCAATCAGCACGCAGAACTCGATCCTGCCGGCAGGCACGCAGAAGATCGGCGATCGCGAGTACTTCGTCTCGGTCAACTCCAACCCGCGCACGATCGATGAACTGAACGCCATGCCGGTCACCACCCGTAATGGCACCGTCATCTACGTGCGCGACGTGGCACACGTGCGCGACGGCTACCCGCCGCAGACGAACATCGTGCGCCGCGACGGCAAGCGCGGCGTACTGATGAGCGTGCTCAAGACCGGCAGCTCCTCCACGCTCGACATCATCCGCGGCATCAAGGAGCGCCTGCCGCGCATCCAGGCGCAGCTGCCGCCGGGCTTCAACATCGACCTGGTGGGCGACCAGTCGATCTTCGTGCGCGGAGCGGTCGAAGGCGTGGTGCGCGAGGCGGTGATCGCCGCGGCGCTGACCGCCCTCATGATCCTGCTGTTCCTGGGCAGCGTACGCAGCACGCTGATCATCGCCATCTCGATCCCGCTGTCCATCCTGGCCAGCATCATCTGCCTCTCGGCCCTCGGCGAGACCATCAACATCATGACCCTCGGCGGCCTGGCGCTGGCGGTGGGCATCCTGGTGGACGATGCCACGGTCACCATCGAGAACATCAACTACCACCTCGAGCACGGCGAGGACGTCGAGGAGGCCATCCTCAACGGCGCGCACGAGATCGCCCTGCCCGCGCTCGTGTCGACGCTCGCCATCTGCATCGTCTTCGTGCCGATGTTCATGCTGGTGGGCATCGCGCGCTTCCTGTTCGTGCCGCTGGCCGAGGCGGTGGTGTTCGCGATGCTCGCCTCCTACGTCCTGTCGCGGACCCTGGTGCCGACCCTGGCCAAGTACTGGCTGCACCGGCACCTGCCGCAGGAGACGCATGCAGGTGACGGTTTCTTCAGGCGCACGCAGCAGCGCTTCGAGCACTGGTTCAGCGGCATGCGTGGACATTACGTGCACCTGCTCGAGCGGGCGCTCACGGCGGGGCGGCACTTCGCGGTGCCGTTCCTGGGGGCCATGGCGCTCACCGCCCTGCTGGCCTTCCCGTTCGGGCGCTACCTGCCGGGACTCGGGCAGGACTTCTTTCCCACCGTGGATGCGGGCCAGATCAAGCTGCATCTGCGTGCCGCCACCGGAGTACGCATCGAGGAGACCGCGACGCTGTGCGATCGCGTCGAGGCCGCGATCCGCGCGATGATCCCGGCCGATGAGATCGACACGATCGTCGACAACATCGGCGTCCCGTACAGCGGCATCAACCTCGCCTACTCCACTTCGGCGCCGGTCGGCCCCGGGGACGCGGACATCCTCGTCAGCCTGCGCGAAGGCCACAAGGCCACGGCGAAGTATGTGCGCGAGCTGCGCGCGCGGCTGCCGGCGCAGTTTCCTTCGACCAGCTTCGCCTTCCTGCCCGCGGACATCGTCAGCCAGATCCTGAACTTCGGCCTGCCTGCGCCGCTCGATGTGCAGATCTCCGGCTTCAGGGTCGAGGAGAACCGCGCCTACGCCAATGACTTCCTGCAGCGCATGCACAGGATCCCCGGTGTGGTGGACCTGCGCATCCAGCAGGCCTTCGACTACCCGACGCTGAACGTCGATGTCGACCGCAGCAAGGCGGCCCTGCTCGGGCTGACCGAGACCGACGTGGCCTCCGACATCCTGGTGTCCCTGTCCGGCAGCTCCCAGAACACCCTGTCCTATTGGATCGACCCCCGGACCGGAACGCAGTACCCGGTGGTGGCGCAGACCCCGCAGTTCCGCCTGGCCTCGCTCACCGACCTGGCCACGACACCGGTCACCGGGGGCTCGGCCACGACGCACAACGCCCAGCTGCTCGCCAACCTCGCGAGCTTCCGCCGTACCGTCACCCCGGCGGTGGTCAGCCACTACGACGCCACCCCCGTCATCGACATCTTCGGCGACGCCGACCGCACCGACCTCGGCTTCATCTCCGGGGAGATCAACAAGATCGTCGCCGAGACGCACCAGGCGCTCCCCAAGGGGTCGCAGGTCACCGTGCGCGGGCAGATCAAGACCATGGGGGACTCGTTCAGGGGCCTGCTCATCGGCCTGGCGGGCGCGGTCATCCTGGTCTACCTGCTGATCGTGGTGAACTTCCAGTCCTGGATGGACCCGTTCATCATCATCACCGCCTTGCCCGCAGCGCTCGGCGGCATCGTGTGGATGCTGTTCCTCACGCATACCCCGGTGAGCGTCCCCGCACTCACCGGGGCCATCATGTGCATGGGCGTCGCCACGGCCAACAGCGTGCTCGTCATCAGCTTCGCGCGCGAGCGCATGAACCACGGCGACGATGCCTTCCACGCGGCGCTGCAGGCCGGCACGCAGCGCTTCCGGCCGGTGCTGATGACCGCCCTTGCCATGATCATCGGCATGGTGCCGATGGCGCTCGGCCTGGGTGAAGGCGGGGAGCAGAATGCGCCGCTCGGGCGCGCGGTGATCGGTGGGCTGGTGTTCGCCACGGTTGCGACCCTGTTCTTCGTGCCCACGGTCTTCTCACTCATTCACGGCCGCCGGAGCAATTGATGTCCGATCCCGCCCCACTCCCGCAGCCGCAGCAGGCGCCCGACCCCCGGACGCGGCGCAACACCTACCTTCTCATCGCGGTGGCGCTGGTGCTGGCCGTCTGGGGCATCGTCAGCCGCATCAGCGCCCGCAATGCGCTCGAGCGCGAGGCGGCCGCGGCGGCCCTGGTGACGGTGCTGACCGGCAAGCCGGTGCAGGGACCGGCCAGCAACAGGCTCGAGCTGCCCGGCAACGTGCAGGCCTTCTACGAGGCGCCCATCTACGCGCGCACCAACGGCTACCTGAAGATGTGGTACACGGACATCGGCGCACCGGTCAAAAAGGGCCAGCTGCTGGCGGAGATCGAAACCCCCGAGATCGATCAGGAGCTGCGCCAGGCGGAGGCGGACCTGGCGACGGCGGAGGCCAACTACCAGCTCGCCCGCACCACCAACGAGCGCTGGAAGGGCCTGCTCGCCACCGAGTCGGTCTCGCAGCAGGACGCGGACCAGCGCGCCGGCGATGCGGCCGCGAAGCTCGCGGCCCGCCAGTCCGCCGCGGCCAACCTCGCGCGCCTGCAGCAGCTGGAGTCCTTCAAGCGCGTCGTCGCACCCTTCGACGGCATCGTCACGCAGCGCAATACCGATGTGGGTGCCCTGATCACCGCCGGCCAGAACCCGGCCGTGCCGCTGTTCCGCGTGGCCGACACGCACCGGCTGCGAATCTACGTCTCGATCCCGCAGCCCTACGCCGGCTCGATCCGCCGCGGCCTTGAGGCGGCGCTGGTGCTCGCCGACCACCCCGGCAGGACCTTCACGGCCACGGTGGAGAACACGGCGAACGCGCTCGATGCCGCCTCGCGCACCCTGCAGGTCGAACTGCAGATCGACAACGCCAAGGGGGAACTGCTGCCCGGCTCCTATGGCCAGGTGGCCTTCGATCTCGTCGCGGACAACAACACGCTGCGCATCCCGGTGAACGCCGTGCTGTTCCGTGCCGAGGGCCTGCAGGTGGCCACGCTCGATGAGCAGCACCGCGTGCGCCTGAAGACCATCACCCAGGGCCGCGACTTCGGCAAGGAGGTCGAGGTGCTCAGGGGGGTCTCGCTCGGGGACACCCTGGTGCTCAACCCGCCCGACTCGATCAGCGACGGCATGCAGGTGCGCGTGGCCGCCCCGGTGGTGGCCGCACCGGCCAAGAAGTCCTGATGCGCTGCATCGGCACCGCCCTGCTGGCCGCGACGGCACTGAGCGCCTGCTCGCTCAGCCCGCACTATGAGCGCCCGGCGATGCGCACGCCCGCCGCGGACTACAAGGAGCATGGCGACTGGCAGGTCGCGAACCCGTCCGACACCGTGCCGCGCGGGCCCTGGTGGACGCAGTTCCGCGATGCGGACCTGGACGACCTGGAAGAGCAGGTCACGGCCTCGAACCAGAGCCTCAAGGCATCGCTGGCGCGGCTCGAGCAGGCGCGCGCCGTGACCCGCGAGGCCCGCGCGAGCTGGTTCCCGACGGTGACGGCGAACGTGAGTGCCACCCGCGCGCGCAGCTCGGAGAACGTCCCGTCCTACGTGGCCGGCCGTACGGCCACCGGCAACCTGTATACCGCCGGCGCGGACCTCAGCTACGAGCTGGACCTCTTCGGGCGCGTGCGCAACACGGTCGCCAACGCGCGCTACACCGAGCAGGCCACCGCGGGGGATGTCGCCGCGCTCGACCTGTCGGTGCACGCCGAGCTGGCCAACGACTACTTCATGCTGCGCGGCCTGGACATGCAGCAGCGCCTGCTGGATGAGACCGTCGCCGACTATGCGCGGGCGCTGCAGCTGACCACCAACCTCTACCGGGGCGGAGCGGCGCCGATCTCGGACGTCCACCAGGCCGAGGCGCAGCTGCAGACCGCGCGCACCGAGGCCGAGGACACGCGGCTGCACCGCGCCCAGGCCGAGCATGCCATCGCCGTGCTGGTCGGTCGCGAGGCATCGGGGTTCAGCATCCCGGTGCGCCCCGGCTCGAACCTTGCGCAACTGCCCCCGATCGACCCGGGCCTGCCGTCGCAGCTGCTCGAGCGGCGCCCGGACGTGGCCGCCGCGGAGCGGCGCGTCGCGGCGGCCAATGCCACCATCGGCGTGGCGCGCGCGGCCTACTTCCCCACCTTCAACCTGCTCGCCTCCGCCGGCCTGGAGAGCACGCAGAGCTCCAACTGGATGCAGGCACCCAGCCAGTTCTGGTCGATCGGCCCGCAGGCGCTGTTGACGCTGTTCGACGCCGGCCGGCACCGCGCGCAGTCCGCGCAGGCGCACGCGGCCTACGAGGAGCAGGTGGCCAACTACCGCAACACCGTCCTCACCGCCTACCAGGACGTCGAGGACAACCTGGCGGCGCTGCGGCAGCTGCAGCTGGAGAGCGTGAGCGAGGCGGCCGCGGTCAAGGCGACCCAGGGCGCGGCCGACCAGGCGAACCTGCGCTACAAGGGCGGGATCGTCACCTACCTCGAGGTGGTCACCACAGAGAACGCGGCGCTGCAAGCACAGCTGCAGGCGGTGGACATCGAGGTCCGCCGCGCCAATGCCACGGTCTTGCTGATCAAGGCGCTCGGCGGGCACTGGCAGCCGCCCGCGGATTCCTAGCCGCCGCGCCTACCGCAGGTAGGCGTGCACCACCTCGATCAGGTGCTTGGAGGCCCGCGCGCGGTCGCGGTCCTGGTCGCTCTTCGGGTCCGAGACGTGCAGGCGGATGTGGTCGATCAGCAGCTCCGCGATGAGGCTGTTGGTCGCCCCGCGCGCCGAGACGGTCAGCTGCATGACCTTGGCGCAGTCGGCCTCCTTCTCCAGCGCCCGCTCGATCGCGTCGACCTGCCCGCGCAGCCTGCGCACCCGCTGTAACAGACGGGTCTTATCCTTGATCGCGTGTGTCACTGACGGACCTCCAAATTACTCGTGCATAGGGGTGGGGGTATCGTAGACTCTCGCCCCGCAGGCGGCCAGCGTCGCTGCCCGCGAACGGGCCGGGACGCGCGCACCAGCGCGTCGGCGCAGATTTCCAGGGAGCCGGCGCGTGCGCAAGCTGCCGATGACATTCAGGACGTGCCTGCTGGCGGTGCTGCTCGCCGGATGCGCCTGCGCGTGCCTGGCCGATCCGCAGCCGCAGGAGCTCACGGGCGAGCCGGCCCCCGACAGCCGCTGGCCCGCCCTGGTGGGGGCCCAGTACACCTTCGTCGACCAGCAGCAGAGCGAGCTCACCTCGCCCTACCAGGGCAAGCTCAGCCTGCTGCCACAGGGCGACCACCAGGACAGCCACACGATCGGCTTCTACGGCGGCTGGGCGCCGCTCACCTGGCTGCAGCTGTACCTGGATACCGAGAAGTTCATGGGTGCCGGGGTCAGCAACGGCACCGGCGTGGGCAGCCTCACAAATGGGGACGTCATCCGCGAGGGTGCCGCGGGGCTCAAGAAGGCCTTCTACATCGCCCGCTCCTACGTGCGCCTCATGCTGCCTCTGGGGCCGCAACTGGTGCGCCTCGAGCGGGCGCAGGACCAGATCGCCGGCACGGAGGCCGCGCGCCGGCTGGAACTGAAGGCCGGGCGCCTGGCCATCTCGGATGACCTGGACAAGAACCGCTACGCGAACGCGACGCGCACACAGTTCATGAACGCCGCGCTGTGGCAGAACACCGCCTGGGACTACGCGGCCAACACGGTCGGCTTCAGCGACGGCTTCATCCTCAGCTACATCAGTCCGAGCTGGGCCCTGCGCTACGCCCTCTTCAAGATGCCGACCCACGCCAACGGGCAGACGCTGGAGACGCTCAACCTCGCGCGTGGCGAGAACCTGGAACTCACCCTCAGCCCCGTCGAGGACTCCACGGTCGTGCGGCTGCTGGTGTTCCGCAACACCGCCCGCATGGGCGACTACCGCGAGGCGATCGCCGCGGCGGCCGGGACGGGGCTGCCACCGGTGGTCAGCGACACCGGCCACGACGGGCGCCACAAGTACGGCTTCGGCGTGAACCTCGAGCAGCCCCTCGCGGATGCCGGCGACACGGGGCTGTTCGTGCGCCTGGGCTGGAACGATGCCGCCACGGAGGACTTCGCGTTCACGGAGGAAGATCGCGTCGTCAGCTTCGGCGGGCAGCTGTCTGGTCTGCACTGGCGCCGGGCCGACGACCGCCTGGGGGTCGGCGTTTCAAGCGCAGGTCTCTCCGCGGCGCACCGCGACTACCTCGCCGCAGGCGGCAGCGGGTTCATGCTGGGGGACGGCACCCTGAACTACGGCCACGAGCAGCTCCTCGAAGCGTACTATCGCGCGCAATGGTCGTGGGCGCCGTTCTCCACGCCGATCCGGCTGCAGCTCAGCCCGGACTTTCAGTACGTGCAGAACCCGGGAATGAATCGGGACCGCGGCCCGGTGCGCTTCTGGTCCGTGCGGCTGCACCTGGAGTACTGAGGCGCACCGGGCGCCGCCTCACGCGCCCGCCTTGCCCTCGCCTGCCAGCCAGCGGTACGTGAGGCCCGCAAGCCCGGCACCGAGCAGCGGTGCCACCCAGAAGAGCCACAGCTGCGAGAGCGCCCAGCCCCCCATCACCAGGGCCGGCCCGGTGCTGCGCGCCGGGTTCACCGAGGTGTTGGTCACCGGGATGCTGATCAGGTGGATGAGCGTCAGTCCCAGGCCGATCGCGATGGGCGCGAAGCCTGCCGGCGCGCGCCCATCGGTCGACCCGAGGATGATGATCAGGAACATGAAGGTCATGACGACCTCGATGGCCACGGCGGAATTGATGGTGTAGCCGCCCGGGGAGTGCTCCGCGTAGCCGTTGGCGGCGAGCCCGCCCGCCGGATCCCAGCCCGGTGCGCCACTGGCGATGTAGTACAGCAGCAGCGCGGCCACGAGCGCGCCGAGCACCTGGGCGATGACGTAGGCCGGCACGTCCGCCGCTTTGAAGCGCCCGCCGACGAGCAGCCCGAAGGTCACGGCCGGATTCAGGTGACACCCGGAGATGTGCCCGATGCCGTACGCCATGGTGAGCACGGTCAGGCCGAATGCGAAGGCGACGCCGACTAGGCCGATGCCGACCTGGGGAAACTTCGCGGCCAGGACGGCGCTGCCGCAGCCGCCGAGGACCAGCCAGAACGTGCCCAAAAACTCCGCGAACGCGCGCTTGCTAAGTGACATGGATGCTCCCCGCTGTATTGTCGTTGTTCGTGTGGGCCCGCCGCGGATCGGGCGGGCCGCCCGCCCCTCACCATAGCAAGCCGGCCGGGCGCACGACAGGCGGTTGCGGCCCGCCCGGCGGGCTGCAGGGGTCGGAAGGCCGGGGAGCGGTGCGACTTCGCCACGCCGGAGGCTACGACTTCCGTGTCTGACAGCCTCCGGCGCGGGAAGTACGGCTGTGTGGCACGGCCATCTAAGACCACGAGGCGGCGCAGGGCAACGTGTCGGCGATCGGCGCCGTTGCCGCACGCTGCAGCGAACGGCGCCCGCCGGAGGCCGGCCCGCCGCGCGGAGCCGCGGACCGTCTTCCGGAAATGACCTTAACTAATATCTATAAGCCGTTGTAATTTAGAGCTAATCGACCCGATTGAAGTCGATGAAGCCGCGCTGCACGTCCGTGTGGACCAGTTGCACGCGCACCGCATCGCCCACGTCCAGTCCCTTGAAGCCGCGCATCAGCCGTCCCTCGGCCAAGGGCTGCATGATGCGCACCCAGGTGCCCTTGTCCGAGGCACCCGTGACGATGGCATCGAAGCGCTGCCCGATGCGCGACTCCAGCAGCATCGCGGCGGCGGACTTGCGCACCCGGCGCTCCACCTTGTTCGCGTTCTTCTCCTGGTCGCTGCAGTGCGCGGCGAGGCGCCGCAGTTCATCATCCTCGTAGGGCGCGGGCCGGTTCGTGAGCACCGCCTTCACCAGGCGCTGGGTGATCAGGTCCGGGAAGCGCCGGTTCGGGGCGGTGGCGTGCGTGTAGTCATCGACGGCCAGGCCGAAGTGGCCCTCGGCCGCCTGCCCGGGGCGTTTGAGGGCGTACTCGCCCGCGCCCAGCAGCTTGACGACCGACAGCGACAGGTCGGGAAAGCGGGCCGGCGCCTTGGCGCGCTGGCGCACCAGAAACTCGCTGAGGGCCTTCGCATCCGGCTGCGCAGGCAGCGCCGCACCCAGCGCCCGTGCCAGCTCGACGATGCGGTTCCAGCGCTCCGGCGTGCGCAGCACGCGGCGCAGCGAGGAGCGCTGGTGCGCTTCGAGGAACTGCGCCACGATGCCGTTGGCGGCAATCATGAAGTACTCGATGAGCTCCTTGGCGCGGTTGTCCTCGTCGGGCTTGAGGTCGGCAAGCTTGCCACCCTCGTAGACTGCCTGGCCCTCCAGGGTCGTCAGGCCCAGCGCACCCTGCCCTTCGCGCACGCGCTTCAGCGCCTGCGCCACGCGGTCCTGCAGCCGCAGCTGCTCGTCCATGCCGGCAACCGCCGTGACCGGCGCGGGCGGCGCCGCCTTGCCGTCGAGCCAGGCCGCGACGCTGTTGTAGGCCAGCTTGGCGCGATTGACCACGCTTGCCCGGTAGATCGAGGGCGCCGAGAGGGCGCCGTCCGCATCGACCGTCATGTCGATCACGATGCTCAGGCGCGCCTGCCCGTCGGCGAGGCTGGTGAGGTCGGTCGACAGCCGCTCCGGCAGCATCGGGAAGATCTGCGGCGGGGTGTAGACCGAGGTGGTGTTGTTGCGGGCATGCTCATCCACCGGCGTGCCCGGTGCCACGATGGCATCCACGTCCGCGATCGCCACGAGCACCCTGACGGCGCCGCCGGGCAGCGGCTGCGCCACCGAGAGTTGGTCGAGGTCGCGCGAATCATCGTTGTCGATCGAACACCACAGCAGCTGGCGCAGGTCGCGGATGTCCGCGCCGGCGATTGCGGCCGGGCCGGTAACGCGCCGCACCTGGTCGGCGACCTGGGGCGAGAAATCCGGGTCGAGACCCTTGTCGAGCATCGCGCGGTGCGCGATGGCCTTCAGTTCGTTCTGGGCGCTGTTGTCGGCTGGCATCCGCACATCATAGCGGTGAACGGCTACCGCAGCGCTGCATCCCGTGCGCCCGCGCCAAGGGCGCCGCGAAGGCTCGCGGCGCCCTGCCGGTATTGCGATGTTGGCTTTACTGCAGCAGCGGCAGCGTGCCCGTGTAGTAGACGATCACGTAGGCCTTGAGCGTTCCGTCCGCCTGGGGCACGCCGAACACCTTGACCGGCGCACCGACGGCGAGGCCGGCCGTGACCGCCGCCAGCCCGCCGGCGGTGCTGACATCCTCGGGACTGATCGTGACCACGCCGCCGCTGCGGTCGATCTGATAGGCCAGGGTCGCCGCGCCGCTGGCGGTGCTCAGCGCGACGCTCACCGGCTGCGCGCCGCCTGCCACGACGATGCCGAACGCGCCGTTGGCGAGGGGGCTGGAGACCGCGCCCAGCGGCACCGGCGTCGGCAGCAGGATCGCGTTCCGGGCCGACCAGCCGCCGGGGTTGGCAGGATCGGCCCAGGTCGCGCGGCTCACGCCCCAGGCCTGCAGCGCGCCGACCGTGCCACCGAAGCTGACGGCACCGCCGGTGGCGCCGACGAAATCGGCCACCGCGTTGGCACCGGTCTCGGCGAGCGTCGGGAAGGTGAAGTTCCACCACTTGAAGCCGGTGACCGCATTGCCGCTGGCATCGGTGCCGTTCGGGGTGGCCGGGGCGATGTAGCTTAAGGTCACCGCGTAGTCATCGCTGGCGCGGGCGAAATGGTGCGTATAGGTGAAGCCGCTGTCGTTGGCCGCGGAGATCGCGCCGGAGTAGGCCGCGGTTTCGATGTCGATGCTCTGCGCGACCATGGGCGTCGCCAGCGGATCCACCGCGCTCACGTGCACCTTGAAGCCGCGCGCCAGGTTGTCCGCGGCCAGGAAGCCCGTGCCGGTGGCGATCGGCGTGGCATCGGCCTGCGCATCCTGCGGCGTGCGGAAATAGAACTGCGTGTTCTCGTTGACGCTCACCGGCACCGGGTGGCCCGATTCGTCCGCAACGGTGACCACATTGGTGCTCGGATCCACGTGCAGCACGTGACCCTCCGGGCTCAGCCACACCTTGGCGAACTGCGCGCTCGCCCAGACCCGCACGGCGACCAGCGAGCCGTCCTGCTGGTAGCGGGCGGCGACGCGCACGTAACGGCCGTCGAGGGCGGCGGCCTGGGCGGAAAAATCCCTGACGACCGCGCGCGTGCCGGCGTCGAGGTCGTAGAAGATCGTGCCATTGGCGGAGTCGACCATGATCTGCAGGGCCTGGTCACTGACCTGGGCGGTCTCCGGATCGGTCACCGGCAGGACCGGAAAGTCCTTCGACATCGCGAACGACAGGTTGTCGCTCGCGACACTGCTGACGGTGCCGTAGGTGTGCCGCAGCAGCAGTCCGGCGATCTCGCGCACCGCGCGGTGGCGCACCGGCCCGTTGAAGTTCACCGCCCACAGCGTGCTGCCGGCGGCGGCCGGGGGGGTGTGGCCGATGATGAAGGCCGGGTGCGCGAGGTCGAACTCCAGGTCGAGCGCGTTGCTTTGCGTCGCGCTCGCGACCAGCGGGGCGTCGAAGTCCACGTGAACCGGTACCGTGCGGTTGCCGCTGCTGCCCTGCGCGCCCTGGATCTGGATCTGCGCGGCCGGAATACTGGTGCCGGCGGCGACCGGGAAGCCGCTCTCGGGGTTGTTGCTGACGGTGAGGAGGACGTCGCCCGGATTGGCGGCGAGCGTGAGTAGCGCGCCCGAGTAGCTGCCGGCCGGGACGCTGACGTTGCCGAGCAACTCGCTCAGCTGGTCGAGTTGCTCGAGATTGACGAACGGCGCGGGCGTGGGCGCGGTCCAGACGGTGACGGCGGAGCCGCCATCCTGCGGCACGAGTGCGATGCTCAGCACCCGCACCCCGACCGTGGCCCAGTCATCGGAGGAGGCGTCGCTGATGCTCAGGGGCATCGAGACGGCGCTGGTGCCCGCCATGCCGGTGCTGCCGGAGCCGCCGCCACCGCAGGCGACCAGCCCGATCGTCATCCCGGCCAGAAGAGCGCCGCGGACGGTGCTCTGCAACATATTACCGCGCATGTTGGATTTCCTTAGGTTCCGTGCCCGTGGGCAAGTGCTCCCCATAGCGGGTGAGCGGGAAATCCGTTGACGCCGCGGCCGGAAAGCCGCGCACGCCTGTCGCGGGTGAGAGACGGCGCGTCTCAGGTGCGCAGCAGCGCCGTCACGTAATCCTTGGCCTGCCGGCACGCAGCCTCCAGCGTGAGCCCGCGGGCCACGGATGCGGCGATGCTCGAGGCCAGCGCGCAGCCGGTGCCCCGACGGCTCCCGGCCAGGCGCGCGGACCGCAGCGCCCGCACGCCATCGGCGAGCGCGAGGAAGTCGACGGAGTCTGCGCCGGCACCGTGCCCGCCCTTGAGGAGCACCGCCCGCGGGCCCCGGGCGCGCAGCGCCTGCGCCTGCGCCTGCAGGATCGCCGCATCGTCGGCCGGTTCGGTCCCCAACAGCAGCGCGGCCTCCGGAATGTTGGGCGTGAGCAGATGCACCAGCGGCAACAGCACCTCGCGCAGCGCACGCAGCCCCGGCTGGTCCAGCAACGCGGCGCCCGAGGTCGAGGCCAGCACCGGATCCAGCACCACCGGCGCGGCCGGGTAGCGCTGCAGCGCCTCGGCCACCGTCAGCACGATCTCCTCGCTGCCGAGCATGCCGATCTTCACCGCCTGCACGGGGCCGGACTCGAAGGCCGCGTCGATCTGCGCGCGCACCGTCGAGGCCGGGACCAGGTAGCTCGCCAGGACGCGCGCGTCGGTCTGCGCGGTGACGGCCGTCAGTGCGTAGACCCCGTGCACGCGGTGTTCGTGCAGGGTCTGCAGGTCGCGTGCGATCCCCGCGCCACCGCTGGAGTCGGACCCGGCGATGACGAGGACGGTGCTCACTCCCCGAGGGCGACCAGCGCCAGATCGTGGTGGCCGTAGCCCTGCAGCGCCCGCGCGGCGCGCCAGGCGCGCACGCCGGAGCGGCAGCACAGGACGATGCGCGGGCCCCGCGGCAGCTCCGGGTCGGCCCCTTCGAGCGTGTCCACCTCCATCCGCAGCGCATCGGCAAAGGGGGACACCGGGGCCTCCGCGCGCGATCGCAGGTCGATCACGGTGTCCGACGGGCGCACCTGCGCCGGGGCGATGAACGACAGGGCTGCGCCCGCCGGCTCCGGTGCGCCCGCGAAGGAGAAGCCCCCGAAGTGCAGCGCCTGGAAGTCCACCGACACCAGCCGGCCGAGCACCGAGGGCCGCAGCTGCAGCAGCAACGCGAGCGTCATGTGCGCCTGCAGCGTCCCGATGACGCCGACCGCCGTGCCGAGCACGCCGGACTGGGCGCAGGAGCCGGCCGTGCGCGGCATCTCCGGGAACACCGCGCGGTAGCTGGGCGCGGTGGCGCAGAAGGCGCCCACGTAGCCCGACAGACCCAGGACCGAAGCGCTGACCAGCGGCACGCCCGCGGCCTGGCAGGCATCGCTGAGGATGTAGGTGACCGCCAGGCTGTCGGCCGCATCCAGCACGATGCCCGCACCGGCCACGAGCGCCGGGGCATTGGCCGGGGTGATGCGGCCGGGGTGCGCGTCGATGCGCACCTGCGGGTTCAGTTGCTCCAGGGCTGCGCGCGCCGCGAGGACCTTGGGCCTGCCGATGTCCGCCATGCGGTAGAGCGGCTGCCGGTGCAGGTTGCTCTCCTCGACGCAGTCGGGGTCCACGACCGCGAGGTGGCCGACACCGGCGGCCGCAAGGTACGGCAGTACCGCGCAACCGAGGCCCCCTGCCCCGACGACCAGCACGTGCGCGGCGGCGAGGCGTGCCTGGCCCTCCGCACCGACCTGCGGCAGGACCGACTGGCGTGCGTAGCGGTCGGTCATGGCCTCAGGCGGCGGCCGCATGCAGCCAGTGCCGCGTGCGCACTTCCGGGTCCGCCGCCCTGATGATGTCGCTCACCACCGCGGCCACGTCGGCCCCGGCGGCGAACACCTCCGGTAGGCGCTCGAGCGTGATGCCGCCGATCGCCACCAGGGGCAGCGCGCCGATGCGTTGCTTCCACTGCCGCACCCGGCCGAGTCCCTGCGGCTTCCACGGCATGACCTTGAGGGTCGTGGGGTACACCGGTCCGAGCGCGACGTAGTCCGGCTGCACCGCAAGGGCGCGCTCGAGCTCCGCCTCGCTGTGGGTGCTCAGGCCCAGGCGGACCCCGGCGCGCCGCAGGGCCGCGAGGTCCGTGCCGTCGAGGTCTTCCTGGCCCAGGTGCACGAAGTCGCAGCCGAGCGCGAGGGCCTGCTGCCAGTGGTCGTTCACGACCAGCTGGATGCCGGCGGCCCGGCACAGGTCGCGGGCGGCGGCGATTTCCGCGGTGAGCTCTTCGGGGCGGTCCTTGATGCGCAGCTGCACCAGGCGGATGCCGGCCGGTGCCAGCCGCCGCACCCACGCGGCGCTGTCCACGACCGGATACACGCGCGGCAGGCTCATCCGCGAAACGCCGTGCCGATCACCGGCGTCGACGGCTGGGCCAGGTCGCGCGGCTCGATGGGACCTGCCTCGCACGCGGCACGTCCGGCCTCGACCGCCCGTGCGAAGGCGCCGGCCATCTGCACCGGGTCGCGCGCCAGGGCGACCGCGGTGTTGATGAGCACCGCATCGAAACCCAGTTCCAGCGCCTGCGCGGCGTGCGACGGGACGCCGATGCCGGCATCGACGATGAGGGGGACGCCGGCAAAGTGCGCCCGCATCGCCTTCAGCCCGAAGAGGTTGTTCAGGCCCCGGCCCGAGCCGATGGGCGAGCCCCAGGGCATCAGCACGCGGCAGCCGGCGCGCAGCAGCCGCTCGGCCACGACCAGGTCCTCGGTCGTATAGGGAAACACCTCGAAACCCTCCGCGCACAGGATCGCCGCGGCCTCGGCGAGCCCGTAGACGTCCGGCTGCAGCGTATCGTCCTCGCCGATCACCTCGAGCTTGATCCACGGCGTCCCGAACACCTCGCGCGCCATGTGCGCGGTGGTCACCGCCTCCTTCACCGAGTGGCAGCCGGCGGTGTTGGGCAGCACGCGCACGCCGAGCTCGCGGATGAGCGCCCAGAACCCCTGGCCGGAGCGCTCGCCGCCGCCCTCGCGCCGCAGCGACACGGTGACGATCTCGGCGCCCGCGGCGCGTACCGCGGCACTGAGCACCGCCGGGGATGCGTAGCGCGCGGTGCCGAGCAGCAGGCGCGAGCGCAGCGCGGTGCCGTACAACTCGAGCATCAGCCCCCCTGCATCGGCGCCAGGACCTCGATGCGGTCCCCGGCCGCGAGCGCGGTGGCGGCGCGCACGCCGCAGGCCACGAACTCGCCGTTCACCGCGGTCGAGACCGTGCGGTCCGCGTAGCCGAGCTCCTCGAGCGCGGCCGCCAGCTGCGTCGCGGTGAGTTCACGCCAGGCGCCGTTGACGAGGATCCTCATCCATCACCTCCGGGAAATGGGCACCGTCGAGCACCACCGCGGCCGCGCGGCGCGCCAGCGCCGGGCCGAGCAGGAAACCATGCCGGTACAGCCCGTTGACGAAGAGCGTGTTGCCGCGCACGGTGAGCCGCGGCAGGTTGTCTGGGAAGGCCGCGCGCACGGCCGTGCCGATCTCGAGGATGTGCGCCTCGCCGAAGGCCGGATGGAGCGCATAGGCGGCCGAGAGCAGCTCGAGCATGGAGCGGGCGCTGATGCGCTCGCTGTCATCGCTCTCCAGCAGCGTCGCGCCCACCATGAAGGTGTGGCCGCCGCGCGGCACCACGTAGACCGGCAGCCGCGGGTGCAACACGCGCACCGGGCGCTGCAGCGCCAGCTCCGGGAGGTGCAGCAGCAGCATCTCCCCCTTCACGCCGCGCAGCTCCGGCAGGACGGGCGCCGCGGCCATGCCGGTGCAGTCGAGCACGGCGTGGGCACGGGCCAGCTGCGCCGCGCCCGGCGTGCGGCCGAGGCGGATGGGGACCTCGAGCGCCGCGAGTCGCTCGGCGAGTGCGGCCAGGGCGGCGCGCGGGTCGAGGTGAGCCTCGCCCGCAAAGTACAGCGCCCGCTCGAAGCGGCCGGCCAGCTCCGGTTCCAGCGCGCCGATCGCCTCGCCGGAGAGGGTCGCGAACTGCTCGGTGCGCCGAGCGAACTGGGCGAGCTCCGCGGTGTCGCGCGGGTGCGCGACCACGAGCGTGCCGCGCAGCACCGTGCCGGCGAAGTGCGCCTGCCACCAGGGGATGCTCTCCGCGCCCAGCTGCGCGATCAGCGGCTCGGAATTCTCCCGCTCGCACCACGGGGCCAGCATGCCGCCGGCGAACCAGGAGCAGGCCTGCGCCCCCAGTCGGGGGCTGCGCTCGTACACCTCGACCGCGGCCCCGCGCGCCGCCAGCTCGAGCGCGCAGGTGAGGCCCGCGATGCCGGCGCCGATGACGATGCAGCCCATCGGCCTCAGCCGGCCCGGCTCTTCAGCGCCGGCGCCGGCACGTAGATCTCGGCGCCGCCGGCGCGGAACTTCGCCGACATCTCCTCCATGCCCTGGTTGCGCGCCTCCGCGCGCACCTCGTGCGAGATGCGCATGGAGCAGAACTTCGGCCCGCACATCGAGCAGAAGTGCGCCACCTTGTGGCCCTCCTTGGGCAGCGTGGCATCGTGGAAGGCCACCGCGGTGTCCGGATCCAGCGAGAGGTTGAACTGGTCCTGCCAGCGGAAGTCGAAGCGGGCGCGCGAGAGCGCATCGTCGCGCGCCTGGGCCCCGGGGTGCCCCTTGGCCAGATCCGCCGCGTGCGCGGCGATCTTGTAGGTGATCACCCCGGTCTTGACGTCGTTGCGGTCCGGCAGGCCCAGGTGCTCCTTGGGCGTCACGTAGCACAGCATCGCCGTGCCGAACCAGCCGATCATCGCCGCGCCGATCGCCGAGGTGATGTGGTCGTACCCCGGGGCGATGTCGGTGGTGAGCGGCCCCAGGGTGTAGAACGGCGCCTCGCCGCAGCTGGCCAGCTGCTTGTCCATGTTCGCCTTGATCTTGTGCATGGCGACGTGCCCCGGGCCCTCGATCATCACCTGGCAGCCGTGGCGCCAGGCGATGCGGGTGAGCTCGCCCAGGGTCTCCAGCTCGGCGAACTGGGCGGCGTCGTTGGCGTCGGCGATCGAGCCCGGCCGCAGGCCATCGCCGAGGGAAAAGCTGACGTCGTAGGCACGGCAGATGCGGCAGATGTCCTCGAAGTGCTCGTAGAGGAAGCTCTCGCGGTGGTGAGCCAGACACCACTTTGCCATGATCGAGCCGCCGCGCGAGACGATGCCGGTCACGCGGTTGACGGTCAGCGGGATGTAGGCGAGGCGCACGCCGGCGTGGATGGTGAAGTAGTCCACGCCCTGCTCGGCCTGCTCGATGAGGGTGTCGCGGAAGACCTCCCAGGTGAGGTCCTCGGCCACGCCGCCGACCTTTTCCAGTGCCTGGTAGATCGGCACCGTGCCGATCGGCACGGGCGAGTTGCGCACGATCCACTCGCGGATGTTGTGGATGTTGCGCCCCGTGGAGAGGTCCATCACCGTGTCGGCGCCCCAGCGGATCGCCCAGACCATCTTGTCCACCTCCTCGGCCGTCGAGGAGGTCACCGCGGAGTTGCCGATGTTGGCGTTGATCTTCACCAGGAAGTTGCGGCCGATGATCATCGGCTCGGCCTCCGGATGGTTGATGTTCGCCGGGATGATCGCCCGCCCGGCGGCCACTTCCGCGCGCACGAACTCGGGCGTGACGAACTCGGGGATGCTCGCGCCCCAGGACTCCCCGTCGCGCGCCCCGCCCGCCCCGGCCGCGCGCCCGATGTTCTCGCGGATCGCCACGAACTCCATCTCCGGGGTGATGATGCCGGCGCGCGCGTAGGCGAGCTGCGTCACCGCCGCATCCCCGCGCGCGCGCAGCGGGGGGCGCCGCTGCGGGAATTCCGGCGCGGGTTTGCCCCCGCCGCTCAGGCCGTTGTCGGCGAGCTGCACCGCCCGCCCCGGGTAGGCCTCGACATCCGCGCGCGCGCTGATCCAGGCGGCGCGCAGGCGCGGCAGGCCCTGCTCGATGTCGATGCGCACCGCAGGATCGGTATACGGACCGGAGGAGTCGTACACCGTGACCGGCGCCTCGCCGGCGGCGGGGTGCAGGTCGATCTCGCGCATGGGCACCTGGATGTCCGGGTGCAAGGTGCCACCGTGGTAGACCTTGCGCGAGGCGGGGAAGGACTCGGCAACCACCTGCATCAGCTGCGCATTCATGAGGGATCTCCTGGGACGAAAAGCAGTCGTGGGATCCGGTGCGTGCCGATGGGGGAAAGACCGCGCGGGCGACCCGGAGGGTGCGGAAGGCAATGCGCGGTGAAACTTCCCTACGCCAGCATGACCTGGATCAGGTTCAAGGGTCGCCGGCGCCGCGCACCTCCTGCGCCTGCCGGCCTCTCAGCCCCCTGCCGGGGCTCCCCTAGCCAGCGGGAAAGTAGTACGCGCCGGCGCGGCGGTCAATGCCCGTGCGTGCTGGGAGCGGCGCCGGGGCTGTGTGACACTGCGCGGATGGCGTCCTGGCAGATCTGGGCCCTGGCAGCGGCTGCATTCGCGGCCATCACCTCGGTGCTGGCCAAGATCGGCGTGGAGAACGTGAGCGCGGATGTCGCGATGCTCATCCGCACGCTGGTGATCCTCGCCGCGCTGCTCGCGCTCGTGGGGCTCACCCGGCAGTTCCAGGCACTGCCGACGACCTCCGCGCGCAGCTACCTGTTCCTGGCGCTGTCGGGACTCGCAACCGGGGCTTCCTGGTGGTGCTACTTCCGCGCCCTGCAGGTCGGGGACGTGGCGCGCGTCGCGCCGCTCGACAAGCTCAGCGTGGTGCTCGCCGCGCTGTTCGGGGTGGGCTTTCTCGGCGAGAAGCTGGCGGCGGTGAACTGGGTCGGGATCGCCCTGATCGCCGCGGGTGCCTGGATGGTCACCCTCAAAGGCTGAGATAAAACCGGGCCCGGGCCGCGGTCCTGCCGACCGCGGCACCCCAGGCCCGTGGAGCGCGGGCGGCCTCAGCGGCCGCCGTGACTCGCCTGCCCGCCCTTGCGGCCGGCCTCGGCCGCCAGCTCCGGATGCTGCGAGAAGCTGCGCTTCTCGTCCGGGACGCTCTGGCCGCCCTTGCGACCGGCGACCGCGGCGAGGTTGCGATCCTGGGAGAAGCTGCGCTTCGCACCCGGGACGCTCTGGCCGCCCTTGCGGCCGGCCTCGGCCGCCAGTCGTCGGTTCTGCGAGAAGCTGCGCTTCTCGTTCGGCACGGCCTTGCCCCCCATGCTCGCGATGCGCCGCTGGCGTTCCGCGTTCATCGAGGCAAACCCGCGGTGCGAGGTGCGCCCCTGCCCTTCATCGACTACGGATCCTTGTGTCATCGAATTGCTCCTGTAACCGCAATGCGTTGAGCTGACTTGTTCCCGGCACTCACGCACTGACGGCGCACAAGTACCTTGGAAACAAGCATACGCCCTGTACTTGACGGAAACATATAAGCGAAATCTGACACCGGGTCGGGAGGACCCGGAAAGCAGCGGTGCGCGCGGGCGGGCGATGTTAGGGAGTGAGTTGGTCGATGACGAGGTTCACCACCCCGTCCTTGCCCACCCGGTAGCTCACCTGCCCGAAAGGGTCCCCCTTGGCGCCCACCGGGTTGCCCGAGCGGGCCAGCCGGGCGAGCACCTGCACCTCCTGGCCGGCCGCGAAGGTGCGCCCCGGGATCAGGGCATCGGCCGGTGTCAGGGTGACCGACTGGGGGAAGTGCCCGTCGAGCCGCTTGGCGGCCAGGGGCGGCCCGCGCTCCCCCGGTTTCCTGACGAATACAAACAGCGCACCGGAGGTATCCGCCGACAGACGGGCACCCAGGGAGACGGTTACGCGCACGGCGGCGGCCGGATCGGGTGCCGCGGGGGCCGCGGGGGCCGCCGGCGCGCCGCCGGCGAGCTTCTCGTCGATGACGCTGATCTGCTGCTCGATGATCGGGCGGACGGTCGCCGGCGGGTTCATGGCCAGGAGCCTGGCGAAGCGCTCGCGGGCCACGGGCAGGTCCCCGCGCCGCGCCGCCACCGCGCCACCGAAGAACAGGGCCTGGCCGGAGTCCGGCGCCAGCAGCAGCGCCTGCTCGATCAGCCGGCCGGCCCGCCCGCTCAGTTCGGACTCGTCGATGAGCGAGAGCGCCTCGGCCTGTCCCAGCAGCGCATCCACGTCCTTGCCGCCGCTGAGCCGGTCGGCACGCTCGTAGGCACGCAGCGCCAGCGGGTACTCCTGCAAGACCAGGTACGAGCGCCCGAGCATCAGCCAGCCGGCGAGGTTCTGCGGATGCTTCTCCTGCTCGCGGGCCAGCCGCGCCACCATGGTCTGCGGGGAGTCCGCCTCCGGTGTGGCGCGCCACTTCCAGTTGCTCCAGGTCACGTACAGCGCCGAGCCGCCCACGACCAGCACCGCCGCGACGGCGAGCGCCGCCCAGCGTGCCGGCGGCTCGCTGCCGGCGCGCACCAGGGGCAACGTGACCAGGACGACCACCGCCACCGTGACGGCGGCCACCAACAGTACGAATACGCTCATCAGGGCCGCAGGTCCTCGTCGGGGGTGTCAGGATCGCCGGCCAGCAGCGCGCCGCGCTGCCGCACGATGCGCCAGCTCACCGCGGCGCCGAGCACGAGCAGCACCAGCGGGGCCAGCCACAGCCAGGCGGTGCGCGGGGCGAACCGCGGGCGGAAGAGGATGAACTCGCCGTAGCGCGCCGACATCCAGTTGCGGATCTCCTCGTCGGACTTGCCCGCGAGCAGCTGTTCGCGCACCTGGGCGCGCAGGTCCGCGGCCAGGTCCACGGGCGAGTCGGCGATCGATTCGTTCTGGCACTGCATGCAGCGCAGCTCGTGCGTGAGGGACACGTAGCGGGCCTGCAGCGCCGGATCGGCGAGCTGGGTGGTGTCCAGGGCCTGAACGGCGGCGGCGCCCGCCAGGAACACGGCCAGCAGCGATGCCCTGAAGCGCATCAGCCCGGCCCCGCGGCCGCCGGCAGGCGCGGCAGGATCTCGCCGCTCCACGTGGCCTCATCGAGCGCGCCGACGTGCTTGTAGATGACCAGGCCTGCCGGGTTGACGAGGAAGGTCTCCGGCGCACCGTACACGCCCCAGTCGATCGCCGCCCGCCCGGTGCGATCCACCGCGACGATCTCGTACGGGTTGCCCAGCTGGGCGAGCCAGGCCTGGGCATCGGCGTCATTGTCCTTCCAGTCCAGCCCGATCAGCGCGACGCGCCCCGAGGCGCGCACCTTCAGCAGCATCGCATGCTCGGCGCGGCACTCGACGCACCAGGTCCCCCAGACGTTGAGCAGGTACCAGCGGCCCTTGAAGGCACGGGAGTCCACCACCTGCGCCGGGTCGGCGAGGTTCGGGAGCGCGAACTGCGGCGCCGGCTTGTTGAGCAGCGGCGAGACGATGATGCCCTTGTCGGGTGAATGGCGGATGCCCACGGCCAGCACCACCGTCAGCAGCGCGAAGGTCAGGATCGGGAGGTAGAAGCGGTTCACGCGGCAGGCTCCGTCGCCGCCCCGGCCGCAGGCTCGCTCACCCGGGCGGCGCGGTAGCGCCGGTCGCTCGCGGCCAGTGCGGCGCCGATGGCCATGATCAGGGCGGCGAGCCATACGAGGCTCACCAGGGGGCGCACCTGCACGCGCACGCTCCAGCGTCCGGCCCCCAGGTCCTCGCCCAGGGCGAGCAGCAGGTTGTTGCCGCGGTCCAGGCGGATGGCGGTTTCCGAGGTGACCTGGTGCTGGACCCAGAACTGGCGCTTCTGCGGCACCATCACCGCCACCGGCCGGCCGCCACGGCTGACCGTGAACGTGCCCCCGACCCCCTCGAAGTTCGGCCCCTCGACCGGCTTCACCCCGTCGAAGCGCAGCGTGTAGCCGCCGACCGTGGCGCTCTCCCCGAGCGAGAGCGACACGTCGCGCTCGACGGTGAAGGACTGCACGGTGGTCAGCGCCAGGACCGCGACCCCGAGGCCGATGTGGGCGATGCTCATGCCGAGCAGCGCGCGCGGCAGGCTCAGGTGGCGCCGCAGGCGGTAGAGCGGCTCGACGAGCGAGGACAGGATGATCCAGATGCCGATGGTGGCCGCCACCGGGGTGAGCACCTTCCCGTGCGTGTACACACCGAAGGTGACGCCGCAGCCGAGCACCGCCGCGGCGAGCAGCGTGAAGAGGATGGTGCGCTGCGCATCGGCGAGCCGCCCGCGCTTCCAGTTGGCGTGGATGCCGACGCATAGCAGCGCGGCGAGCGGCAGCATGGACAGCATGAAGGTCGGGTTGAAGTACGGCGGCCCGACCGAGACCGTGCCGAGCCCGAGGGAATCGGAGATCAGCGGCGCGAGCGTCCCGGCGAACACGGTGGCCGCGGCGATCACCAGCAGCACGTTGTTGAACAGCAGGAAGGACTCGCGCGCCCCGAGCTCGAAGCCGGCGCTGGACTTCAGCAGCGGCGCCCGCCAGGCGTACAGCGCGAGCGAGCCGCCGATCATCAGCACGAGGAAGGCCAGGATGAAGATGCCGCGGCTGGGGTCGGCCGCGAAGGAGTGCACCGAGACCAGCACGCCCGAGCGCACGAGGAAGGTGCCGAGCATGCTCAGCGAGAAGGTGAGGATCGCCAGCAGCAGCGTCCAGCTCTTGAACAGGCCGCGCTTGTCGGTCGCCGCCAGCGAATGCACCAGCGCGGTGCCCACCAGCCAGGGCATGAAGGAGGCGTTCTCGACCGGGTCCCAGAACCAGAAGCCGCCCCAGCCGAGCTCGTAGTAGGCCCAGAAGCTGCCGAGCGCGATGCCGCAGGTGAGGAAGGCCCAGGCCGAGGTGGTCCAGGGGCGCGTCCAGCGCGCCCAGGTCTGGTCCAGCCGCCCTTCGAGCATCGCGGCACACGCGAAGGCGAAGGCCACCGCAAAGCCGACGTAGCCGGTGTAGAGGATCGGCGGGTGGATGGCGAGGCCCGGGTCCTGAAGGATCGGGTTCAGGTCACGCCCGTCCGGTGCCGGCGGATCCAGGCGCAGGAAGGGGTTGGAGGTGGCCAGGGTAAAGAGCAGGAACCCGAAGCTCACGAGGCCGAGCACGCCCAGCACGCGCGCCGAGAAGCGCGGCGGCAGCCGCCTGGAGCCGAACCACACGGCCACACTCCAGGCGCCGAGCAGCAGGATCCACAGCAGCAGCGAACCCTCGTGCGCGCCCCACAGCGCCGTCACCCGGTAGAACAGCGGCAGCGCCGAGTTGGAATTCTCGGCCACGTACTGCACCGAGAAGTCGTTGCCGACGAAACAGGCGATGAGGCAGCCGACCGCGGTGGCCACCATCACGGCCTGCCCGGCCAACGCGGCGGTGACCGCCGCACTCCAGCGGTCGCGGCCGCGCGCCGGCCCGGCGATGCCGAAGAAGGCCTGCAGCCCTGCCAGCAGCAGCCCCAGGATGAGTGCGAAATGGCCCAGTTCCGGGAGCATGTCAGGAGCCCTCGGCGGCTGGCGGCGTGGAGGCCGGCGTTGCCCCGCTCCCCGCGGGGGCCTCGGTGCGCGACTCGCCGTGCCGGCGCTTCAGGGATTTGGCGACCTGCGGCGGCATGTATTTCTCGTCGTGCTTGGCGAGCACTTCATCCGCCACGAACGTGCCGTCGGCGCGCAGCGAGCCGTGCGCCACCACACCGGTGCCCTCGCGGAACAGGTCCGGCAGTACGCCGGTGTAGCTGACCGGCACCTGGTGGTTGAAGTCGGTGACGACGAACTGCACCTCGAGGCTGCCGGGCGCGCGGCGGACGCTGCCCTCGGTCACCATGCCGCCCAGGCGGAAGGGCTGCCCGGGGCTCACCTCGCCGCGGCTCACCGCGGTCGGGTCGAAGTAGAAGGTCACGTTGCGCTTGAACGCGTTGAGCGCCAGGGCACCGGCGATGCTCACCCCCGCGAGGATGCCGAGCACGAGGTACAGGCGGCGGCGTCGGGTCGGTGTCACGCGCCCTCCTCGTGCATGGCGATGCGGCGCCGCGCGGCGGCCCGCGCCTGGGTGAGCCGCCGGCGCGCCCAGTAGACGTTGAGCGCGATGACCGCCAGGGTGATCGCGTACGAGGGCCAGACGAAGGCGGCGTAGCCGCCCATGTCGAGGAACTCCTTCATGCCCCCACCGCCTCGCGGATCCAGCCGCTGGTGCGCTCGCGCGCCAGGATTTCCGCACGCAGGCGCACGAGCACCAGCGCGCCGAAGAGCAGCGTGAACCCGAGCAGCATCATCAGCAGCGGCGCCAGCATCGATCCCGGCAGCGTCGGCCGGGCGAGCCGCATGACCGAGGGCGCCTGGTGGAGCGAATTCCACCAGGTGACCGAGTAATGAATGATCGGAACGTTGACCACGCCTACCACCGCCAGCACTCCACTTGCCCGGTCCGCCCGCTGGGTATCCTCGATCCCTGCACGCAGCCCCATATACCCCAGATATAAGAAGAACAGGATGAGTTCCGAGGTCAGCCGCGGATCCCACTGCCAGAACGTTCCCCACATCGGCTGCCCCCACAGGGCGCCGGTCACCAGTGCCGCCAGTGTGAACGAGGCACCGATGGGCGCACAGCTGGCGGCCACCGCGTGCGCCACCTTGATGCGCCAGATGAGCCCGACCGCCGCCGCGATCGCCATGCTCGTATACACCATGAGGGACAGCCACGCGCTGGGGGCATGTACGTAGATGATGCGAAAGCCATCGCCCTGCTGGTAATCCGGTGGCGCCAGCACCAGCCCGCCCCACAGGCCCCCGAGGATCAGCAGCGCCGCCGGCCAGCCCAGCCAGGGGGTCAGCCGGCGCGCGAGCGCGAACACATGCGGCGGCGAGCCGAGCCGGTGAAACCAGGTCCAGGTCATGCACGGTTCCTATTCAAGGCTGATGCGCACCCCGGCCGCCGCGGCCAGCGGCGCCAGG
This sequence comes from Pseudomonadota bacterium, assembly GCA_018240525.1. GTDB lineage: Bacteria > Pseudomonadota > Gammaproteobacteria > Steroidobacterales > Steroidobacteraceae > 13-2-20CM-66-19. The sequence continues at coordinate 73,036 of JAFEFN010000005.1, read as the reverse complement.
GTGATTCCAAGGACGGCCAGCGCCCCCAGCAGTTCCAAGGGTGCCATGAGCGGAGCCCCGAGGATCGCGAGCTGGGTCGCACGCGCGCCGAAGATGAGGACGGGCAGCGACAAGGGCAGGGTCAGCAGCGACAGCAGCGCCCCGCCGCGCTTGATCCCCAGTGTCAGCGAGGCACCGATCGCGCCGATCAGGCTCAGCGTGACGCTGCCCAGGGCCACGCTCAGCAGGATCCCGGGCACGGCGCCCACCGGCGCGCCCAGCGACAGCGCCGCCACCGGCGCCATGAGCGCAAGCGGCAACCCGGTGAGGAACCAGTGGGCGCAGGTCTTGGCAAAGAGCAACGCGGTCAGGGACTGGCCGGAGAGAGCGTACTGCTCGAGCGTGCCGTCCTGTGCATCGTCGCGGAACAGGAACTCGAGTGCGAGCAGGGAGGCCAGAAGCTCCGCGCTCCACAGCACCCCGGGGGCAATCTCCCGCAGGCGGCCCAGCTCCGGGGAGACGCCGAGCGGGAACAGCAGCGTGACCATGGCGAAGAAGGCCAGCGGCTGCACCAGCTGCGCCCGCTGCCGGAACGCCAGCGTCAGGTCGCGCCGCAATGCCATGCGCGCCGCCGTGAGGCTCGACACGCGCAGCGCGGCGGGGCTCAGCCCCGGTTCGCGGCCTGCGACAGCAGGGATGCTGGCCGGCAACTCGCTCATGATCCAAGGGCCAGTTCCGTCACGGGCCCGCCGACCCGCAGTTCATGGTGCACGGCGGCCACGACCAGTCCGCCGCGCCCGAGCTGCTCGCCGATCAGGGTCGCCACCAGCTGCTGCCCTTCCGCGTCGAGGTTGGTGGCCGGCTCGTCCAGCAGCCACAGCGGCACGGCCGAGAGCATCAGCCCCGCCAGGGCGACGCGGCGGCGCTGGCCGGCACTGAGAGTGCGCACCATGCGCCCGGCGACTGCCGCCACCCCGACCCGGGCGAGGGCCGCCTCGATCATGCTCAGCGTCAGGGAGCGCCGCGAACCGATCCAGTAGTGCAGGTTCTCGTACGCGGTGAGGTCGGCCTTCAGCGGTGGCTCGTGGCCGACGTACGTCATGCGGGCATGGAAGGCGCGCAGGTCCTGGCGCACGTCCGTCCCATCCCAGCGAACCTGCCCCTCCTCCGGCAGCATGAGACCGGCGATCGTGCGCAACAGGCTCGTCTTACCCGCCCCGTTCGGCCCGGTGAGCTTCATGCACTGCCCGGAAGCGAGGGTGAATCGCACGCCGTGCAGGACGTGACGTTCCCCGCGCCACACGTGCAGGTTGTCGATCTCGAGGGACCGGGAGGGCATGCTGAAAGGGTGCGTTCACTCGCGTCGGCCGACACGGGCCTTCAGGCGCGCAAGTCTCGCAAACTCAGCGGCTTAGCGCCACAACCGGCGCAGTGTCGCCGGTATGCGTCGCCGCCGGGCGCTTCTGTAGAATCCCACTCGCACCCGTGCCCGGGTGGCGAAACGGGTAGACGCAAGGGGCTTAAAACCCCTCGGCCGCAAGGCCATGCCGGTTCGACTCCGGCCCCGGGCACTCAGCGGTGGGCCCTCGATGGCGCCCCCGTGCGAGCCGACGCGTCCCGGTCGAGGGTGCCGGGTGCTGCCGGCGAAACCCGCGGCACGGACGCCGGCCCGCGCACGTCGCACCCGAAGCCCGGCCGTCGATCGCCGGCCGCTTCTGCCGCCCACCGCAAGGGCCACGGCGCACCGCTGCTCCCGGTGCCACGGTGCAGGCGGTGCCCGCGGGCGCACCGCCTGCACGCTCGCGGCGCTAGCCGCGCAGCGCGAGGCGCGCCGCCGGGGTCCGCCGGCGCGTGAAGGGAATCAGCATCGGGACCGTGCGGCGGTACTCGGCATACTCGGGATGCTCGGCCACCAGGTCGTGCTCCTCGAACTGGATGGCAATCAGCATGTAGGCGGTCGTGGCCAGCGCCAGTACCAGGTGCGCCGCGGTCATGACCGGCGTGGACCAGAAGGTGAACAGCCAGCCGACGTACAAGGGATGGCGCACGTGCTGGTAGATCCACGGCGTGCGGAAGGTGACCGGTGTGTACGGTCGGCCGATCAGCTGCAGCCAGACCTGTCGCAGGCCGAACAGGTCGAAATGGTTGATCAGGAACGTCGACAAGAGCACCAGTCCCAGGCCGAAGGCGTACAGCCCCCACAGAACTGCTCTGCCGACCGGGGACTCCACGCTCCAGATCACCCCGCCCATCGGCTGCCACCACGCAAACAGGGCGATCAGCGCCAGGCTCGACAGCAGCACGTAGGTGCTGCGTTCGGCCTCGACGGGGATCAGCCGCGTCCACCTGCGCTTGAAGGCCGGCCGCGCCATGACGCTGTGCTGGATGGCGAAGAGCAGCAGCAGCCCGAGGTTGGTCAGGAGCGCGGCGCCGAAGGGCACCTGCGCCGGGGAGTCGATGGCCTTGGGCACCCCGAAGTTGCCGATGAAGCCGACCGCGTACAGGAAGGTCGCGAAGAACACCAGGTAGCTGGCAAGACCATAGAGGAGAATCAGTAGGCGTTTCATGAATCGTGGACTCCGAAAAGGTAATGGCCGCGGCGGATGCACCGGCGGCTCGCCCGGGCCGGCGCGCTTGCCGGCCCCGTGGCGATATGGCAAAAGACTACAGATTCCCGCGACCGGAAGTCCCGGGGGAACGCCGGGATTTTCCCGGGAACGAGCGCAACGGCCGGAACGCGAAGAACTGCGATGAACGCGCGCGTGAGCTTCGGCCCCTTCCACTTCGAACCCTCCACGGCGCGACTGTGGAGCGGTGACAGGGAGGTCCGGCTGACCCGCAAGGCGGCCCACGTACTCGCCCGGCTGGTGGCCCGTGCCGGCGAGCCGGTCACCAAGCAGGAGCTGTTCAGTTCGGTGTGGGGGCGCACGGTCGTCGGCGACGACGCCCTGGTGAGCTGCATCCAGGAGCTGCGCAAGGCACTCGAGGACGACCCGCAGCGGCCGCGCTACATCCAGACGCGGCACCGGGTGGGTTACCAGTTCATCGGCTCGCCGCCACCGGCGCTCCCGGCTGCCACCGCCGCCGAGGCGGCCAGCATCGCCGTGCTGCCTTTCAAGGACCTCAGTGCCGAGCACGACCAGGCCTACTTCTGCGAGGGTCTGGCCGAGGAGTTGCTCAATGCGCTGACGCACGTCGATGGCGTCCGTGTCACCGCGCGCAGCGCGGCCTTCCGGATGCATGCGGGCAGCGATCCGCGCCGGATCGGCCGGAAGCTGGGTGTCGACTCGCTGCTGACGGGCAGCGTGCGCCGGCTCGGCGAGCGCGTGCGCATCACGGTGCAGCTCGTCGAGGTGGCCAGCGGCTTTCACAAGTGGAGCCGGCGCTTCGAGCGTGAACTCGGCAACCTCTTCGCCATCCAGGACGAGATCGCAGAGACCGTGGCCGGCATCCTGCGCGGGGCTGATCTGTCCGGGCGCGAGCGCGAGGCGCTGCGCCGGCCGCCCACCGCCATCGCCACCTACGAGTACTACCTGCGTGGAAGGCAGGGCCTGAGCGGGCTCGAGCGCTCCGAACTGCTGCACAGCGCGCAGATGTTTGAACAGGCACTCGCCGTGGACCCCGCCTACGCGCCCGCGTGGGCCGGACTGGCCTTCGTGCATGCCTGGCTGTTCGAATGGTGGGGGAGCGAGGCGGATAACCTCGCCCGCGCCGACCAGGCCGCGCAGCGGGCGATGCACCTGGCCCCGGAGCTGGCAGACTCGCACGTCGCCCGGGGCCTCGCCTGCTCGCTGCAGCGCCGGCACGATGAGGCGCGCACGCACTTCCAGACCGCCATCGAGATCAACCCGAACCTGTTCGATGCCTACTACTTCTTCGGCCGCAGCTGTTTTGCCCGCGGCAACGTCGCCGAGTCCGTCGACCTGTTCTGCAAGGCGTCGCAAGTGCGGCGCGAGGACTTCCAGAGCGCAATCCTGGCGGCGCAGTCACTGCGCATGCTCGGACGGGCCGGCGAGGCGGCCGCCCTGAACCAGGAGGGCGCGATCCGCGCGCGGCGCGCGCTCGCCCTCAACCCCCGCGACGTGCGCGCACTGTCCATCGGCGCCATCGCGCTGTACGAGGCCCAGGAGGTGGCCACGGCGCTGGAATGGTCGCAGCGCGCCGTGGACCTGTACCCCGAGGATGTCGGCGCGCTGGTGAACGCGGCCTGCATCCGCGCCCGGCAGGGCCTGAAGGAGGAAGCCCTGCAGATCCTGGAGCGCGTGTTCGGTCGCGGGTGGGGCAAGGCGGAGTGGGTGGACCACGATCCGGACTACGACAGCCTGCGGGATGACCCGCGCTTCCAGCGCCTGCGCGAGAAGCTCTGAAGGATCGACGACGGCCCCGCGGCAGGTTGCCGTGGCCGGGTTGTGGCGTATATTCGTTCCCCGGGGGGGCCGCATGCGTCGCAAGACTCATATTCTGGTCATCGATGGCGAAGGCATCGCCCGGGACGGCCTGTGCGCCCTGCTGCAGCAGGACGAGGCGCTGCACCTCGACGCCACCTTCTCCAGCGCGCGCGCCGCGTTGCGGGCGCGCGGCGACCTGCGCCCCCAGGTGGTGATCATGGACTTCGCGCTCGCCATGAAGAGCGGCCCCCAGACCATCGCCCACGTTAAAAAGCGCTGGCCCGAGGCGACCGTGCTGGTGCTGTCGGTCAGCGGCGAAGGCCAGGCGATCGAGGCGGCGCGCCGCGCCGGCGCCGACGGCTACGTGCTGCGCAACGACCAGCGCGCCGAGCTCTTCAATGCCCTGCATGCCCTGGCCGAGCGCCGCCACTACATCAGCAGGACCGTGCTCGAGCCGCCGTCCGGCTCGGCGCGGGTGACGCCCCGCACGCGCCGCACGGAAAGCGCTGGCCTGCTCACCGCGCGTGAGCAGGAGGTGGTCACGCTCATTGCCGAGGGCTACCGCACGCGCGAGATGGCACAGCTGCTGTCCTTAAGCCACAAGACGGTCGAGCGCCACCGCACCAACCTCATGCGCAAGCTCGGGGTGCGCTCGGCGACCGGCGTGGTCGCCTTCGCGATCACCCACGGTTACGTCGGGTTCTGAACGCGCACCGGCGCGCCGTCCGCCCACAGCAGCGGGAACAGCGGATGCTCGAGGGGAGCCCCCTCCGGCAGCTGCGCGGTGAGCCCCGGAAACTCCGGTGAGGTCCTCCACGGGCGCGGTGCGTGGCGGATGTCATCACCGACCAGGCGCACCGAGAAGACCCGCCGCCTTCCCTCGCCGGGCACACCTGCCGAGCCATGCAGCGTGAGCATGTGGAAGCAGACCGCATCGCCTGGCTCCAGCGCCCAGCCCAGGACGCGGTGATCCGCGCGGTGCGCGTCGATGTCCGGCCGCTCGGCAAGCGTACCCTCGGGGAACCACTTCGCCTGCGCGTCCATGAACGTGCGCGGCATGAGCCACGGTCCGCGGTGCGAGCCCGCCACCAGCTCCAGCGTTGATTCTCTGCTGACCGGGTCCACCGGGATCCAGTAGCTGCAGTTCTGGCGGCCGGTGATGTTGTAGTACGGCTGGTCCTGGTGCCAGGGCGTGCGCGTGCGCGTGCCCGGCTCCTTCGTGAGCATGTGGTCGTGGTGCAGGCGCGCGGTCCGGCTGCGCATCAGCGCCGCCCCGACCTCGCCCAGCCGCGAGTTGAAGATCACGCGCCGGTAGTGCTCGTTCTCCTGCCAGCAGCAGAAGTCCTCGATGAAGCGGCCTGGATCGTCGCGCGTGCTCGCAAGCTTCGCGCGCGCGCTGGGCGCGGCGAGGTTGGCGTCGATGCCGGCGCGCAATTCATCCAGTTCCGCGCGCCTCAGCAGCCCGCGCAGGACCACCGCGCCATCGCGCTCGTACGCTTCGACCTCGGCTGCGGTGACGTTCATCGGAACATGCGTGGCCATTTCCCCACGGCAGTGTACGCCAGGCGTCCGCGGTGGCGGCAGCGCCTCGAGGGTCGGACGGAGCCTACGCTGCGACGACCTTCGCGCCCTGCCCTCGCATCCGTTCCCGACTTACACCTCGCGGGCAAGCGTGACGGGATGATGATGCCCGGTTACAACGACAGGAAGATCCTCATGTCTGCACGCACTCGCATGGTCATTCCGGGCCTCGCGCTGGCGCTCGCCTGCGTCGGCTGCGCCTCGCAGGGGCCGCCGGCGAACGACGAGATCACGCGGGCGCACACGCTGGTGGAGCAGGCCGAGAAGGCCAACGCCCAGCAATATGCGGCACCGGACCTGCAGCGGGCGCACGAGGAGCTGACCGCGGCCGAGACGGCCAATGTCGCCCGCCAGTACGACGCGGCCCGCGCCTACGCCGAGTCGGCTGGCGCGGATGCGGACCTCGCCATGGCCCGGGCCGGTGCGGGCGAGGCCGGGAAGGCTGCGCACGAGATTGACCGCAGCAATTCGACGGTCCGCCAGGAAGCGGACCGTGCGGCGGATGCGGACACCACGGCACCGCTGCCGACCCCCACCCCGCGGCAGCCGCAATAGCCGCGCGCACAGGAGCAGCAATGAACCGAAAGATCCCCTTCACCGGCACCCTCGCGGCACTGCTGGCCGCCTGCGCCTCCACTCCCCCGCACAGTGACCAGCTCGACCGGGCCCGTGCGCAGATCGAGGTGCTCGCGCAGCAACCGATGGCGCAGCAAGCCGCCGCCAAGGACCTGGAAGCCGCCCGGAACCGCTTGGCGCAGGCCGAAGCGGCCCAGCAGCATAACGAGCCGCTGAGCGAGGTGGATCACCTTGCCTATCTGGCCGAGCGCCATGCCCAGGCCGGCCAGGCGCGCGTCGAGGAGGCGGTCGCGCGGCAGCAGATCGCGCAGGCGGGCGAGGCTCGTGCCCACGCCCTGCTGGAGGCGCGTGCGCGCGAGGCGAACAATGCGAAGGAGCAGCTGGCGGCCGCGCAGGCGCAGTTGGCGCAGCTGCAGGCGAAGCAGACCGAGCGCGGCATGGTGGTGACCATGGGTGACATGCTGTTCGACACCGGCAAGGCGAACCTGAAGCCCGGGGCGATGGCGACGCTTGACCGGCTGGCCGCCTACCTGCAGGCAAACCCACAGACCCGGCTGATCATCGAGGGCCACACCGACAGCACAGGTTCCGTGGCCACCAACGAGGAGCTCTCGCAGCGGCGCGCGGATGCGGTGGCCACCGCGCTGATCGAACGCGGCGTGCCGGCGCAGAACCTGCACGCGGTCGGCAAGGGCGAGGACATGCCGGTGGCGACCAACGCCACGGCCGCGGGGCGCCAGCAGAACCGCCGCGTGGAGGTCGTGTTCTCCGACCCGCAGGGACGCTTCGCGCAGGCGGACAGCGACGCATCCGTGCGCTAGGGCATCGAGGGCGGGGCAAGGATGCCCCGCCCCTGAGCGTACGGGGGCGATTCGACAACGCCCAGCCGCCTCCGTAGCATCGTGGCGCTTTCCGGCAACGATCGCGTGAGGCCAGTCGATGACAGATGCTCCGGCTCCGGCGCGCCGCCGCGGCGGCGGGCGCGCGCCACGCACCACGGGGCCGAGCTTGGCCCCGATCCCGCGCCTGGAGAATCGCTGGCCCCCCCTGGAGATTCTCTCGGCGGAGCAGGTCGAGCGCATCCTCGAGGCGGCCTACCGCATCCTCGAGGAAGCCGGCCTCGAGATCCGCAGCGCCACGGCGCGCGAGATCTACCGGAAAGCTGGCGCCAGCGTCGATGAAGCCACGCAGGTCGTGCGCCTCGGCCGCGACCTGGTGCAGGCCTGCCTCGCCACCGCGCCGGCGCAATTCGTGCTGCACGCCCGCAACGGCGCGCGCGACCTGCACGTCGGCGGCAACGTGGTGAACTTCGGCCCCGTGAACGGGGCGCCGAACATCCGCGACCTCGAGGGCGGGCGCCGCTACGGAGACATCGAGGCGTTCCGCAACATCCTCAAGCTGACCCACAGCCTCGGCATCCTGCACTGGCAGGGCGGCATCGTCGTCGAGCCGGTCAACGTGCCGGTGGCCTTCCGCCACCTGGCCGCCTACCAGGCCCACATCGAGTGCGCGGACACGGTGTGGGCCGCGCGCGGGGTCGGCGGCGTGCAGGCCAGCGATGCCCTGGCGATGTCGGCCATCGAGCATGGCTGCTCCATCGAGGAGCTGGCCGTCCGCCCGACCCTGATGACCGTCACCAACGTCAACTCACCGCGGCGCGTGGACGAGGAGATCCTCGACAACATCATGATCATGGCGCGGCACGGCCAGGCGGTCGTGATCACCCCGTTCACCCTCATGGGGGCCATGGCACCGGTCACCCTGGCCGGCGCACTGGTGCAGCAGACCGCCGAGGCCCTGGGGATCATCGCCCTGTGCCAGCTCATCCGTCCGGGAGCCCCCTGCGTCATGGGCGGCTTCACCTCCAACGTCGACATGCGCACCGGTTCGCCGGCCTTCGGCACCCCGGAGTACGTGCACGCGGTCATCGCCGGGGCGCAGATCGGGCGCCGCCTGAAGATCCCGGTGCGCACCAGCGCCGTGAACGCCTCGCCCATGGTGGATGCGCAGTCCACCTACGAGACGGCGTTCTCGCTGCAGGCGGCCATCCTCAGCCACAGCCACCTCATCAACCACGCCGCCGGCTGGCTCGAGGGCGGGCTGTCCGCCTCGCTCGAGAAGATCGTCGTGGACGCCGAACTGCTGCGCAACTGGGCCGAGATCCTGAAACCGGTGAGCTTCACCGACGATGACCTGGCGGTGGAGGCCATCAAGGACATCGCCGCGGGCGGGCACTTCTTCGGCTCCGCGCACACCCTCGCCCGCTACGAGCACGCCTTCTACCGGCCGCTGCTCTCGGACTGGTCCAACTACGAGAACTGGTCCGAGGCCGGGGCGCGCAACGCGACCGACCGGGCGACGGGGGTGTGGAAGAAGCTGCTCGCCGACTACGTGCCCCCGCCCCTGGACCCGGCGGTGAAGGAGGCGATTGCCGACTACGTCGCCCGCCGCTCGCTCGAGCTGGGAAGCGCCGCCTGACCGACTGGATCGCCAACGCGCGCATGTACGCGGTGACGCCGGCGGTCGAGAGCGCCTGGCGCGAGCTGCTGGGCCACATCGCCGCGGCGGCGGGCGTGGCGCTCACCTACGTGCCCTATCCGGCCCCCCAGCCGCTGGAGGCGCTGTGGTCGCGGCCGGACCTGGGCGCGGTGCTCATGTGCGGCTACCCGGTAGCCCTGAAGATGGCCCCGGTGGTGCCGCTGGCGGCGCCAGTCCCGCGCGCGGACTGGGCGCAGGGCCGCGCGGTGTACCGCTCCGACCTCATCGTGCGCGCCGAGGCACCGTACCGCACGCTGGAGGACACCTTCGGCGGGCGGGCCGGCTGGACGGTGAGCCACTCCCAGTCCGGCTTCAACGCGTTCCGCCACGAGCTGTTGGCCTACCGCACGCCGGCGCGTCCGGCGCTCTACGGCCAGATGACGGGCAACCTCGTCACTGCCCGCAACATCCTCGACGGCGTGCGCGAGGGACGCCTCGATGTCGGCCCGCTCGATGCGTACTGGCACCTGCTGATCGCGCGCCATGCCCCGCAGCTGACCGCGGGGATCCGCGTGCTCAGCGCCACGCCCCTGACGCCGATGCCGCCGTTCGTCATCGCCGCCGGCGCCCCGGCGCAGATGGTGCAGCGCCTGCGCGAAGCCTTCGTGGCGGCCGCGCGGCAGCCCTGGTTCGCGGCCGCCGCCGAGCCGCTGCTCCTCGAGGGGTTCCAGAGCGTCACCGAGGCCTCGTTCGCGCCGCTGCTGGCGTGGGAGCGCGAGGCGATCGCCGCCGGCTTTGCGGTGCCGGCCTGAGCCGGCGCTAAGTCACAGCGGCGGGACCGGCGCCCGCCCGGTCGGATGCAGCAGGCGGTCGTGCGGGGTGAACAGGTAGCGGCGCATCACATCGAAGTAGGTCCGGTACACCAGCCCGCCGTTGCTCCTGAGCAGCCGCTCGCGCGCCATGCGGTAGCGCGCCGGGTACTCGTACCAGGGGATGAGCGGGTCCTCGTGGTGCAGCGAATGCAGGTTGTTGAAGAGGAACATGGGCCCCAGGATCCACGAGTCCTCCACGATGGCGATGCGCTCGCGCACCGCATCGCGCGCGCGGTGCTCGGCGAAGGAACGGATCAGCTGGATGCCGTTGGCCGGAACCACCATGCCCAGGAAGTACACCCACACCGGCATCCCGCAGACCAGCTTGAGCCAGGCGACGATCGGCACGCACAGCACCAGGTGCTGCAGCCAGGCGCTGCGGATGCCCGGTTCGTTGCGCACGAAAGCGCGCGCCTCGGTGTACACGAAGGCGCCGATGCGCCAGAACGCACCCACCAGGATCCGCCCGGCGAGGGTCTGCTGCACGTGCAGGAAGCCGCGCATCACCGGGTTCAGCTGTGCCCAGTCCTCCGCCCGCCAGTAGAAGGACTCCGGGTCGTCCAGCGGGTCGGTCAGGCGCGCATCGATGTGGTGCTGGCGGTGCAGCGTGCGGTAGCGGTCGTAGGGCAGCCACAGGGTCAGTGGCACCATGCCCAGGGCGCGGTTGAGTGCGTGCCAGCGTGTCGGGTGCCCGTGCACGATCTCGTGCTGCAGCGAGCTGAAGAGACTGATCAGGAGCGCCGTCAGCGGCGCGACCACCCACAGCTTCCAGTGCCCGTAGGCGGCCGTGACGCCCAGCCACGCCGACCAGGTGGCGAAGATGAGCAGCAGGGTGGGGATTTCAAAGGAACGACGTTTCGAGTGCGCCCGTGAGGGAGTGGGCGCATCGAGCGCTGCAGTCGTTGCGATCGGCGGAGGCGTCAGACAAAGTCCCTTATCCGCCGCCACGGAGTCGGGAGGGGTTCCACCGTTCCTGGCGTCGGCTTAGCTTGGACAATTATATCCAAAAAAACGTTCCCGCTGCGGGCCGTCCGCCGCTTTCCGGGAGCGAAGTCTCACTCGATCCGCACGCTGCGCAGCAGCCTCCTCTCGAACGCCGCCATGCCGTCATAAAGAAGGATCGCCATCAGGCCGGTGACCAGCCCCCCCTGCAGGATGAAGGCGGTGTTGTTGGACAGCAGGCCGGCGATGATGACCTCCCCCAGGCCCTTGGCCGCAACCGTCGAGCCGATGGTGGCGGTGCCGACGTTGATGACCAGGGAGAGCCTAACTCCCTCTAGAATCAATGGCATAGCCAGCGGAAGCTCGACCTTGAACAGGCGCTGCCGCGCACTCATCCCCATGCCGCTGGCCGCCTCCAGCACTGCCGGCGGGCAGGTCTGCAGGCCCACGATGGTGTTCTCGAAAATCGGCAGCAACCCGTAGGCAAAGAGCGCGATCAGGGTGGGTCGCTCCCCGAACCCGACCAGGGGCACCGTCACCGCGAGCACGGCGACCGGGGGGAAGGTCTGGCCGATGTTCACGAGCGTGCGCGACAGGGGCAGGAACTCCCGGCCGCTCTCCCGCGTCACCAGGATCCCGAGCGTGACGGCGAGCAGGGTGCTGGCCGCGGCGGCCAGGCACACCGTCCCCAGGTGGGCAAGCGCGAGGCTGAGCAGGTTCCCCTGGTCGTAGATCGGCGGCGCGCCGTACTGGGTGAGCGGGGCGAAGAGCGGCGCGAAGCGCTGCGGGGCGAGCAGGAAGCTCACCAGCAGAGCCAGCGCGGCACAGCGCAGCAGCGTTGCGGGGCGCATCAGGAGGGGCGCCCGTGGCGCAGGATCGCATCCAGCGTCAGGTGCCCGCGCGCGGTGCCATCCGCATCGACCACCTGCGCGGAGTCGGCGCCCTGCCAGACCAGTTCCGACAGCGCCTCGCGCAGCGAGGCCGAGGCGGTCACCGCCGGGCCGCTGCCGCGTCCCGGCAGGGCCGCCTCGCCCGCCGTGGTCAGGGACAACAGGCGCATCGCGCGGTCGCCCATGCCGGTCATGCGCGCCACGAACGGGTCGGCCGGCTGCGTCAGCAGCCGCGCGGGCCGGTCGTATTGCAGCAGCCGGCCGCCGCTCATCACCGCGACGCGATCCCCCAGGTGGAAGGCCTCGTCCATGTCGTGGGTGACCAGCACGATGGTGGTGCCGAAGCGCCGCCGGATCTCCAGGAGGTCCTCCTGCGCCTTGGCGCGGATGATCGGGTCGAGCGCACCGAAGGGTTCATCCATGAGCAGGACCGCAGGCTCGGCCGCCAGGGCGCGCGCCACGCCGACCCGCTGCTGCTGGCCGCCGGACAGCTCGTGCGGCATGGCATCGGCATATGCCTTCGGGTCGAGCTGGAAGACCTGCAGCAGCTCCTCGACGCGCGCCTGGATGCGCGCGGCGCTCCAGCCGAGCAGCTGCGGCACCGTGCCGATGTTCTCGGCCACCGTGCGGTGCGGGAACAGGCCGTGGCCCTGGATCGCATAGCCGATGCGCCGGCGCAGCAGGTGCGCAGGTTCCTCGCGCGTGTCGCGCCCCTCGATCAGCACGCGGCCGCCGGTGGGCTCGACCAGGCGGTTGATCATGCGCAGCAGCGTCGACTTGCCCGAGCCCGAGGTGCCCACGATCACCGTGGTGGTGTTCTTCTCGATGACCATGGAGACCGCATCGACCACCGTCGTGCCGTCGTAGACCTTGCTGAGGTTCTCCACCGTGATCATTGCTTCACCCTGTCCATGACCTCGACCAGCGCATCGAGCACCACCGCCGCGGAAAACGCGAGCGCGACGATCGGGATCGCACCCAGCAGCACCAGATCGATCGCCGTCTGCCCGATCCCCTGGAACACGAAGGTGCCGAGTCCCCCGCCGCCGATGAGCGCGGCCACCGTCACCATGCCGATGTTCTGCACCAGCACCACGCGCACGCCGGTGACGATGACCGGCAGCGCCAGCGGCATCTCCACGCGCAGCAGCACCTGCCCGGGCGTCATGCCCATGCCCCGGGCCGCCTCCACCGCCTGGCGCGAGACCCGCCGCAGCCCCTGCACGGTGTTAGCCACGATCGGCAGCAGCGAGTACAGAAAGAGCGCCACGACCGCCGGTGCCGCCCCGATGCCGCGGATGCCCAGGCGCCCGGCCAGCGGCACCGCGGCGGCCAGCGCGCCGAGCGGGGCCATGAGAATGCCGAACAGCGCGATGGCGGGGATGGTCTGGATGACGTTGAGCGCCCCCAGGATCGCCTCGCGGATGCGCGGCACGCGGTAGCAGGCGATGCCGAGCGGCAGCCCCGCCAGCGCCGCAGCCCCCAGCGAGCCGGCGGCGAGCAGCACGTGCCGCAGAAGCTCGCGCGAGAAGCGCTCGGCGTTCACCGCGTACTCGCGCATCACCGAGAGGTGGTCGAAGCGGCCGCTCTTCAGCGCCAGCACCGCGACGGCGATGAACCCCGCCAGCCACAGCACGCGGCGCGCCGGCCCGGGGCGCATGCGCGTGATGGCATCGGTGGCCATGAGGCCCAGGCACACCAGCACGACCCAGAAGGCAGGTCCGGCCGAGATGCGCACCACGCGGTTGCCCAGCGGCGTCAGCGCATCCCCCGCCGCGCCCAGCGCCAGCAGCAGCGCGCCGATCCCGAGCAGCGCGGCGCCCAGGCGCAGGCGCGCGTTGAAGACGAACAGCGCGGCCGTGGCCGCCAGGGCGAGGCACGCAAGACAGGCCCAGCCGGCGAGCGGCGGCGCCGCCTCGAGCAGGCTGCGCGGGATGCCGGGCACGATGCGGTTCGCCTTGACCAGCACGAAGGACAGTCCGGCGAGCGCGGCGACGCCGGTGACCCCGAGGAGCGTGCCCAGGCGGTCGAACCTTGCGGTGCGTGGCAGGGTCGCCTCCGTCATCGGCGCAGGAAGCCCTTCTGCTTCAGGTAGTCCTCGGCCACCTCCTGGTCCGACTCGCCGTCGATCTGCACGCGCGCGTTCAGCCGTTGCAGCACCTCGGTCGTGAGGCTCTCCATCAGCGGCCTGACGATGTCGGCGATGCGCGGGTTCTGCTTCAGCACCGCCTCGCGGATCACCGGCGTCGGGGCATAGATCGGCTGGTCGTGCCGGTCGTCCTCGAGCAGCACCAGGTTGGCCGCGACGATGCCGCCGTCGGTGCTGTACACCATCGCGGTGTTCGTGCCGTTGGTGCCGGCCGCGGCCGCGCCGATGGTCGCGGAAGTCTCCCCGCCGGCCAGCACGATCATCTGCGCGGGCTTGAGCACGAACCCGTAGGTGTGCTCGAGCGAGCGCAGCGTGCCGGCATTGGCGAACTCCGCCGAGCAGGCGAGCACGATCCCGCCGCCCCCGTTCACCCAGCGCGCCAGGTCGCTCATGGTCTTAAGGCCGTTCGCCTGCGCGACGTCGCGGCGCACCGCGAGCGCCCAGGCGTTGCTGGCGTGCGCCGGGGTCAGCCAGACGATGTGGTTGGCCTCGTAGTCGAGCTTCGCGGCGCGCGCGTAGCCCGCATCGAGGCTCTTCCACGCCGGGTCCGCGGAGTCGTTGAAGAAGAATCCGGCATTGCCCGTGTACTCGACGTACAGGTCGATCTCGCCTGCCAGCAGCGCCCGCCGTACCACCGGGGTCGCCCCGATGCGCGTGCGGTCGATGGTGGCGATGCCGTTGGCGTCGAGCATGAGCCGCACCATCTGGCTGAGCGTGGTGGCCTCGCTGTCGAGCTTGGAGGAGACCACGACGACGGCGGAGGCCGGCGCGCACCACAGCAGTGACAGCACCAGCGCAGCGCACAGCAGCTTGTACGTTCTCGCCACCGAAGCCCCTCGAAGCCGACACCGCCCGCGCCCGCCGGCGATGCGCCACGTTGGCGGCTGCCGCCGGGCGCGTCAAGCGTGTGGCGGCAGGCGCGGCCCATTATGATGGGACAACCCATGGATCCGGTCGTCCCGCTCCCCGCCGCCGCCCCCGTGCGCACCCGCAGCGGCCACTACTCGTTCTGGCGCCTGCTGCGCGAGGGCCTGCGTGGACAGCGCGGCTGGCGGCCCGCCTGGGTCAAGGCGGCACCCCGGCCGCGCTACAAGGTGGTGATCGTCGGGGGCGGCGGGCACGGGCTGGCCACCGCCTACTACCTCGCGCGCGAGTTCGGCATCACCGACGTGGCGGTCCTCGAGAAGGGGCCGATCGGCCTGGGCAACGTCGGGCGCAATACGACCATCGTGCGCTCGAACTACTTCCAGCCGCCCAACATCCGCTTCTACGAGTACTCGCTGCGGCTGTGGGAGAGCTTCGAGCAGCAGCTGAACTTCAACGCCATGGTGAGCCAGCGCGGCACGCTCAACCTCTTCCACACCGAGGCGCAGCGCGACCTGTTCACGCGGCGCGCCAACCAGATGCGCCTGCTCGGCGTGGATGCCGAGCCGGTCACCCGCGAGGGCGTCCGCGCGCTGGTGCCGCTGGTGGACCTGGACAACGGCCGCTACCCGGTGCTCGGCGGCTTCCTGCAGCCCCGCGGCGGCACGGTGCGGCACGACGCGGTCGCCTGGGGCTATGCGCGGGGTGCCTCCGAGCGCGGCGTGGACATCATCGAGCAGTGCGAGGTGACCGGGCTGCGCCGGGCGGACGGGCGCATCACCGGGGTGGAGACCGCGCGCGGCTTCATCGGCGCGGACACGGTGTGCCTGGCCGTGGCCGGCTTCTCCTCGCGCCTGGCGGCGATGGCCGACGTGCGCCTGCCGATCGAGACGCACGTGCTGCAGGCCTGGGTGAGCGAGGCCATCAAGCCGGTGCTCGACGTGGTGCTCACCTACGGCGCCGGACACTTCTACGTCAGCCAGTCGGACAAGGGCGGCCTGGTGTTCGGCGGCGCGATCGACGGCTACAACACCTACGCACAGCGCGGCACGCTGCCGATGGCCGAGGAAGTGGCGGCGGCGGCGGTGACGCTGCTGCCGGGCCTGGCGCGCCTGCAGGTGCTGCGCCAGTGGGGCGGCATCATGGACATGAGCATGGACGGCTCGCCGATCATCTCCCGGACGCCCGTCGCGGGCCTCGTTCTCAACGGGGGCTGGTGTTACGGGGGCTTCAAGGCCATCCCGGCCGGGGGCATGACCACCGCGCACCTGATCGCCACCGGAAACCCGCACCCGCTCGCCGCCCACCTCGGCCTCGAGCGCTTCGCCGCCGGCCGCACCCTCGATGAGCGCGGCGTCGGTCCCTTCCCGTACGCGCACTGACCGCGATGCTGCGCATTCCCTGCCCGTTCTGCGGTGTCCGTGACGAGATCGAGTTCCGCTATCGCGGCGATGCGAGCGTGGCGCGCCCGGCCGCGCAGGCCGATGCGTCCGAGTTCTTCCGCTACGTGTACGAGCGCGCCAACCCGCTCGGCTGGCATGCCGAATGGTGGCTGCACGTCGGCGGCTGCCGGCAGCTGCTGCGCCTCGAGCGCCACACCCTCACCCACGAGATCCGCGCGGTCGCGGTGGCCGCCGCGGCGGAGCCGGCGCGCTGATGCCCGGCCCGGCACGCATCGCCCAGGGACTGCTCACCGATCCGCGCCGTCCGGTGAGCTTCCGCTTCGACGGCCGGCAGCTGAGCGGCCTGGCCGGGGATACCCTGGCCTCCGCCCTCCTCGCCAGCGGGCGCCTGCTCGCCGGCCGCAGCTTCAAGTACCACCGTCCCCGCGGCATCGTCACCGCCGGGCCCGAGGAGCCGTGCGCCCTGGTGGACCTGCTCACCGCCGCGGGGCGCGAGCCGAACCGCCTGGCGACCACGCTGCCGCTGAGCGAGGGACTCCGGGCCGAGAGCCAGAACCGCTGGCCGTCGCTGCGCTGCGATGTGCTCGCGCTCAACGGCGCGCTCTCGGCCTTCCTGCCGGCCGGCTTCTACTACAAGACCTTCATGCGCCCCGGCTGGGCCTGGGAGCGGCTGTTCGAGCCGCTGATCCGGCGCGCCGCGGGCCTCGGGCGGCTGGAGGCGATCGTCGGCCGCCATGCCGAGCCGGCCGAGATCGTCCACGACCACGCGGACGTGCTGGTGGTGGGTGCCGGGTCCGCCGGGCTGGCCGCCGCCCTGCACCTCGCGGGACTCGGACTTCGGGTGCTGCTGAGCGAGCAGGACAGCGTGCTCGGCGGCGGCACCTTGCTCGATCCGCGCTGGCATGCCTGGCGCGCGCACGCCCTCGGCGTGCTGCAGCGCCTGCCGCAGCTGCGCGCGCTCACGCGTACCTGCATCCTGGGGGCCTACGGACAGGGCGTCTTCGGCGCGCTCGAGCGGCTGGAGGCCGATGAGTCCGCGCGCTTCGGGGGGCAGCGCGAACGCCTGCGGGTCATCCGCGCGCGGCGCGTGCTCTTCGCCTGCGGCGCCACCGAGCGGCTCATCGCCTTCGCGAACAACGACCGGCCGGGCGTCATGCTCGCCGGGGCGGCGCTCGCCTACCTGCGCCGCTACGGCGTCGCCGTCGGCGAGCGCTGCGCCTTCTTCGTGAACAACGACGAGGCCTACGAGGCGCTCTTTGCGCTGCGGGCCGCGGGGGTGCGCGTGGTCGGCGTGGTGGACCGGCGCGCCGTCTCCCTCGCCGCCGACCGTGCGGCCGCCGCCGGCGTGCCCGTCTTCCGCGACAGCGTGGTCGAGACGGTGCGCGGCCGCGCGCGCGTGCGGGCCGTCGGCTTCGCGCAGGTCTCCGGCGGCCCGCGGCGGCACCTCGTGGCCGATGCATTGCTGGTCTCCGGCGGCCACACCCCGAATGCGGCATTGGCCACCCAGCTGGGCGCACCGCTGCACTGGGAGGCGGCCATCGCCGGCTTCGTCCCGGCGCTCTCCCCGGGGCTCGGCGCGCTGGCCGGCGCGGCGCGCGGTGAGGGCGGCCTGGCCGCGTGCGCGGCCGACGGCGTGCGCGCCGCGCGCCTGCTCGCGCTCGAGCTGCAGGCCGGCGCGCCGCCCACGGCGGACGCCCAACCCTTCCCGCCCGATGAGCGGCAGACGCCCCTCCTGGCGCTGTGGGATGCCTCGAAGGGCCCGCGCGGCAAGGCCTTCGTCGACCTGCAGAACGATGTCACGGTGAGCGATGTGCACCTGGCGCACCGCGAAGGCTACGAGCACCTCGAGCACATGAAGCGCTACACCACGCACGGGATGGCCACCGACCAGGGGCGCATCGGCGGGCTTCTCGGCGCCGGGGTCCTCGCGGCCGCGCGCGGCGTGCACATCTCGGCCGTCGGGCAGCTCAAGCCGCGCCCGTACGCGCAGGCGGTTCCCTTTGCCGCCCTTGCCGGCCCGGAAGTGCGCGAACACTACAAGCCCAAGCGGCGCCTGCCGCTGCACGCCTGGCACGAGCGCGCCGGGGCCACGTTCGTCTCGACCGGCCTGTGGCTGCGCCCGCTGGTGTACGGCGATGCGGCCGGGTGGGAGCCGGTGCTCGCCGAGGCGCGCCACGTGCGCCGTGCGGTCGGCATCACCGATGTGTCGACGCTCGGCAAGCTCGAGGTCCGCGGGCCGGATGCGGCGCGCTTCCTGGACTTCATCTACGCGAACACCTTCTCGACGCTCGCGGTGGGGCGCGCGCGCTACGGGATCATGCTGCGCGAGGACGGCATGATGATGGACGACGGGACGACTTCGCGGCTGGCCGCCGACCAGTTCCTGGTCACGACCACCACCGCCAATGCGAGCGCCGTGCTCGAGCACATGGAGTTCCAGCTGCAGGCGAACTGCCCCGGCCTGGACGTGGTGCTCAGCGACGTCACCGACCAGTGGGCGCAGTTCGCCGTGGCCGGTCCGCGCGCACGCGAGGTGGTGGCCGCCGCGGTCAGCGGCATCGAGCTCAGCAACGCGGGCTTCCCGTTCATGGCCGCCGCCGCCATGGAGCTGGCCGGCATCCCCGGCCGGATCTTCCGCATCTCCTTCTCCGGCGAACTCGCCTACGAGCTGGCCGTGCCCGCACGGCAGGCCGAGACGGCCTGGTGCGCGCTGCTGGCCGCCGGCCAGCCCTGTCAGCTGCGACCCTACGGCCTGGATGCCCTGAACACGCTGCGCATCGAGAAGGGCCACATCACCGGTGCGGAGCTGAACGGCAACACCACTCCCGCCGATCTCGGCTTCGCCCGCATGCTCAAGGCGCACGGCGACTTCGTCGGCCGTCATCTCGCCGCACGTCCCGGGCTGCAGGCCGAAGAGCGCCTGCAGCTGGTCGGCGTGCGCTGCCTCTCGGATGCGCGGTTGCGCAACGGCATGCACCTGCTGGAGGGAACGGCGGTGGGCCCGGGCCTCGGTTACATCACCTCCTCCACACCCGCCACGGCCGATGGTCGCTGGCTGGGTCTGGCGCTCCTGAGCGGCGGCCGCGGCCGCATCGGTGAGACGCTGCGCGCGAGCTCCCCGGTGCATGCCGAGAGCGTGCCGGTCCGGATCGTCAGTCCCCACATGCTCGACCCGGAGAACACCCGTGTCCGCGCCTAGCCCGGACGCGGGGGTCCGGCAGGGCCGCTGGCCGGCGCAGGTGCTGGAGATCGCCGCGCTGCGCGGCGCGGGGAGTGCACTCGCGCAGTGCGCACACCGGCTCGGCGAGGCGCTGCCCGGCCCCGGGGAGGTGCGCGCGTCCGCGCCGCGGGTGTCGCTGTGCGTGCGACCGCAGCGCTGGCTGTTGCTGCAGCCGGCGGAGGGCCCGGAGGCGGCGGCGCGCGCGCACGCCTGGCAGGAGGGATGCGGCGGGCTTGCGGCCGCCATCGACATGTCCTCGGCGCTGTCGGTGTTGCTGCTGAGCGGCCGGCCCGCGCGCGAGATGCTCGCGCGCGGCTGCCGCCTGGACCTGCACCCGCAGGTGTTCCGGCCCGGCATGGCCGCATCCACGCTGCTGGCGCAGGTGCCCGTCACCCTGGCGGCGCTCCCCGGCGGGCTGCTGCTCCTGTCCCCCTCGAGCACCGCGCAGCACCTGGGCGAGTGGCTCGAAGCCACCGCCCGGCCCTTCGGGGAGCCCGGGACCTTGGACATCGAAGCGTTATTCTCGGGCGAGACGGCAACGAGGTATCCGTGAGCGAAGGAACGATGAAGAGCTCCGCCCGCGCGGTGGTGATCGGTGGCGGCGTGGTCGGCGCCAGCGTCCTGTACCACCTGGCGAAGATCGGCTGGACGGACGTGCTGCTCTTGGAGAAGAGCGAGCTCACCTCCGGCTCCACCTGGCACGCCGCCGGCGGCATGCACACCTTCAACGGCGAGGCCAACATCTCGCGCCTGCAGAAGTACACCATCGACCTGTACCGGGAGATCGAGGCGCTCTCCGGGCAGTCCTGCGGGCTGCACCCGAACGGGGGCCTGATGCTCGCGGCCAACCAGGGCGAGCTCGACAGCCTGCGGC
The DNA here is from genome assembly GCA_018240525.1 of Pseudomonadota bacterium. GTDB lineage: Bacteria > Pseudomonadota > Gammaproteobacteria > Steroidobacterales > Steroidobacteraceae > 13-2-20CM-66-19. The sequence goes on along the minus strand of JAFEFN010000005.1, from coordinate 52,820 downwards.
TGATCTGCTCGCGGGCCCGCTACCTGGGGATGGAGACCGAGATGGTCTCCCTGGAGCAGGCGCTCGAGTACAACCCGCTGATCGACCCGCAGCACTTCATCGGCGCGCTGTGGCGCGCCGATGGCGGGCACTGCGACCCCTCCGGCACCACGCAGGCCTACGTCAAGGCGGCGCGCAAGCTCGGCGCGAGCGTGGAGCGCTTCACGCGCGTGCTCGCCCTCACGCCGCGCCCCGATGGCACCTGGGAGGTGCGCACGGACAAGGGCACGGTGCACGCCGAGCACGTGGTCAACTGCGCGGGACTCTGGGCGCGCGAGGTGGGCCACCTGGTGGGCATCGAGCTGCCGGTGCTGGCCATGGAGCACCACTACCTCATCACCGAGGACCTGCCCGAGCTGGCCGGCCGCAGCAAGGAGATCGTCAACACCACCGACTACTCCGGCGAGATCTACATGCGCCAGGAGCGCCGCGGCGCCCTCATCGGCACCTACGAGCCGCACGGCATCGTCTGGTCCCCGCTGAAGACCCCCGATGACTTCGCCATGCAGCTGCTGCCGGAGGACACCGAACGCCTCGCGCCCTACTTCGAGGTGGGCTTCAGCCACTTCCCCGCGCTCGGCCGCGCCGGGATCCGCAAGGCGGTCAACGGCCCGTTCACCTTCGCCCCGGACGGCAACCCGCTGGTCGGCCCGGTGCGCGGCCTGAAGAACTACTGGGTCGCGTGCGCGGTCATGGCCGGCTTCAGCCAGGGCGGGGGCATCGGCCTGGTGCTGTCGCGCTGGATGGCCGAGGGCGACCCGGGGCAGGACATCCTGTCCATGGACGTGGCGCGCTTCGGCGCGTTCGCGACGCCCAAGTACACCTCGATCAAGGTGCCGGAGAACTACGCGCGCCGCTTCCGCCTGGCCTACCCCAACGAGGAACTGCCCGCCGCGCGCCCGGTGCGCCGCTCGCCGATCTACGACCGGCTGCTCGCCGCCGGGGCGGTGATGGGTGCCAACTTCGGCCTGGAGCACGCGCTGTGGTTCGCGCCCCCGGGCGTGGCGCGGACCGAGACTCCGACCTACCGCCGCTCGGAGGCCTTCCCGGTCGTGCGCGCGGAATGCCAGGCCGTGCGCGCCAGCGTCGGGCTCTACGAGACGACCAACTACGGCAAGTACGAGGTCAGCGGCCGCGGCGCGCGCGGCTGGCTCGACCGCGTCTTCGCCTGCCGCATCCCCCGACCCGGCCGCCTCACCCTCGCCCCCATGCTCAACGCCGCCGGCCGCATCGTCGGTGACCTCTCGATCGCCTGCCTCGGCACGGAGCGCTTCCTGATCGTCGGCTCTGGGTTCGCCGAGGAGTTCCACATGCGCTGGTTCGAGGCGAGCGAGCCGCCCGCGGACGTGCACGTGCGCTCGGCCGCCTCCACGCTCGCCGGGGTCTCGATCGCCGGTCCGCGCGCCCGCGAGCTGGTGCAGCGGCTGGTGCGGCTGGACCTCTCGGCCGGGGCCTTCAAGTTCTTCCAGGTGGCGCAGACGGCGGTCGGCTACGCCCCGTGCATCCTCACGCGCGCGGGGTTCACCGGGGAGCTCGGCTACGAGATCTGGACCACGCCGGACTACTTCCTCTCCCTCTACGATGACCTGTGGGAGGCCGGCGGCGGGCTGGGGCTGGTGCACTTTGGCGGGCGCGCCCTGTCATCGCTGCGCCTGGAGAAGGGCTACGGCTCCTTCAACAAGGACTTCCGGCCCGACTACACCCCCGGCGAGACCGGCCTCGACCGCTTCATCGACTTCGACAAGCCCTCCTTCACCGGCCGCGCCGCGGCGCTCACCGAGCGCGCCAGCGGCCCGAAGCGGCGCTTCGTCGTCATGGAAGTCGCCGATGCGGACGCGGATGTCGTCGGCTACGAGTCGATCATGAAAGACGGCGCGGCCGTCGGTTACGTGACCTCGGGCGCCTTCGGGCACTGCATCGGCAAGAGCCTGGCGGCCGGCTACGTACCGGCCGCGCTCGCCCGCGACGGGGCGCGCTTCGAGATCGACATCCTCGGCAACCTGCGCACCGCGACCGTGCGCCTGCAGCCGCTGTACGACCCGCAGGGGCTGCGCCTGCGCAGCTAGGGGGCGGACAGGTTCTCCAGCTCGATCACCGGGTAGGCGCACACCCGCGGCGCACCGATGGCGAAGAGTATCGCCGCCACCACCTCGCGGTTGCTCAGCCGCCGGCCCGCACCCCGCACCTCGTCCCACTGCGCATCCAGCGGGTCGCTGTCGTCGAAATCGGGCGGGTAGACCGCGGAGAAGCGGATGCCCGCGCCGCGCAGCTCCGCGCCCAGCCGCGCGCTGAAGCCGGCCTGGGCGTGCTTGGCCGCGGCGAACGGTGCCGAGGCGGTGTCGCCCGCGCGGCCGCTCAGCGCCGCCGTCGACACCACCGAGAGCACGTCAGCCGCCGCCGAGCGGCGCAACCCGGGCAGCAGCCCCTTGGTGATGAGCACCGTGCCGGTCACCGCCGCGGCAATGGTGGCCGCGATCTGCCCGTCGTCCAGGGCCTCCAGGGCACCGGGCAGCCAGGGCGCGCCGTTGTTGATCAGGACATCGACCACGGGGTCGGCGGCCAGGATCTGCCGGCAGGCGGCCTGCACCGACCCCGGCTCGCCCAGATCGCACGCGTAGGCCTCGGGCGTGCGGCCGCTGCGCGCCTCGACGGCGCCGGCCGCGGCGGCCAGCGCCGGCAGCGTGCGCGCGGTGAGCACCACGCGGGCCCCCGCAGCGGCGGCGACCAGGGCGAGCGCGCGCCCGAGACCGCGCGCGGCGCCGGTGATCACCATACGACGTCCCTGCAGCGGCAGCGTGCCCTCGCCCGGCCGCGTCTCAGCGGGCGCCATGGCGCTTCAGGGCCGAGATGATCTCGCTCTCATCGGCCGCGAGCGCCGCATCCAGCGGCGACTCGCCGCTGGCATCGACGATGTTGGGATCGGCCCCGTACGCGAGCAGCGCTGCGACCGCGGCGGAGTGGCCGTGCAGCGTGGCGATCATGAGCGCCGTGCGGCCCGCGGCGTCCTGCCCGTTCAGGTCCGCCCCGCCGGCGTGCAGCTCGCGCAGCATCCCCAGGTCGCCGCTCGCGGCGGCGCCGCGCAGCTGTGCCGCCGCGCCTGCGGCGCCGCCGCGTGGCGCCGCCGCCGGGGCATCGCTGTCCGCGGCGGCGGTAGCGGCGGCGGTCACGCGATTGGTCACGCTCGCCTGTGCGCCGGCCTTGGCGCGGGCGAGCTCCGGCTCGGGGCTCTCCTGCGCCGGTGCGGGCGCTTCCCGCTTCGGCTCGAGCGCGCGCGGGGCGGATGCTCGCGCCTCGCGCGGCGCGGACGGTGGCCTGAGCATGGATGGCGGCGGCGGCGGGGACTCGGCGAGCTTCTCGCCCGTGCCGAGCTCGGCCATGACCGCCCCATCGTCACCCGCGGCGGAGGCGGCGCGCGTGTCGTACTCGGGCGCGGGCGGCGCGCCGGTCAGCCGCGGGGTGCGCGGCCCGAGCAGGAACACCGCGAGGAGCGCGGCCGCCAGCGCGCCGAAGGCGGTGGGACGGAACCAGCGGCGGCCGGTGTGCTGCCAGCTGTAGCTGGCCGGCCGGGCGTCACCCTCGCTGCGCTCGGCGCAGCGGCGGATCGCGTGCTCGAGGATGGCCTGGTGGACGCGCCGGTCCGGGCGGCTCGGATCGGCCGCCGACAGGCGCCGGTACAGCGCGTCCGCCTCGTCGGTTTCCTCGTGGTCCGGTGGCATCGGGTTCATGCGAACTCGCTCAGCAGCTCGCGCAGCTTCGCGCGGGCATAGCGTATCCGACTCTTCGCGGTCTCGAAGCTGGCGGCGGTGAGGCGCGCCACCTCCTCCACCGTGAGCTCGCCCTCGATGTGCAGCAGGAAAGCCTCGCGCTGCTCGGCCGGCAGCTGCGCCAGCGCCTGCGCCAGTGCCGCGCCCTCCTCGCTCGCGGCGCTCGCGGCGAGCGGCCCGGCGGCCGGGGCGAGCGTCAGCTGCTCGATCACGGGCGCCGACTCGTGCCCGAGCTCATCCAGGCTCACCTGGCGCCGCACGCGGCGCGCCGCGTCCACCATGCGGTTGTGGGCGATGGTGAACAGCCAGGTCGTGAAGCGGGCGGTCGGCTGGTAGCGCTCCGCCTCGCGGGCCACGGCAAACCACACTTCCTGTGTCAGCTCCTCGGCGATCGCGCGGCTGGCGACGTTGCGAAGCAGGTAGCGCCAGATCCGCGCCTCGTGGCGGCGGTAGAGGATCGCGAATGCCGGACCGTCGCCGCGCGCGTAACGCTTCAGCAGCACTTCGTCGGTATCGGCCGGATCGAGCATCCGGCCCATTATGGCAGCTGCAGGTGCGTTCAGCCGGGCGGGTCCGGCACGAACTGCTGCGCCACCGAGCCGGGGAAGGGATTGGCTGCGGGCAGCGGCGGGCGCGGCCGGCGCACGATGCCCATCGCGACGAGGTTGTCGAGGCTGTCGTAGCGGATGCGGATGACCTCGTTCGGCTCGCTCTGCAGGCGCTCGAACTGCGTCTCCTGCACGTACGAGCCTTCGCGCGCGCCGTGCCCGGTCCCGAGCTTCATCGCCGGCGCATTCAGGCTCCGCGCCAGGGCTGGCGCCTCCGCGCGCCGTGATTCCGCCGGGGCGGGGGCGCGCGGGAGTTCATCGGCGGTCGCGCCGGCCTCGGCGCGCGCCATGTCGCGCTCGGCGCAGCACGGCGGCGGCTCGGGCAGGCGTTCGCGGAAGACCGCCACGCCGATCACCCCGACGTTGGCCGGGCGGCCGGTGCGCGCTGCATAGGAATCGGGCAGGGCCGTGAAGGTGAAGGCAGCCACCTCGCTGTCGCTCTTGCGCCAGCCGGTGACCTGGTAGCTCTCCCCGCCGGCGAGCACGTAACCGGCCTGGTCCCAGCCGGCGGTGGCGCCGGAGATGACGTTCACCCCGTCGACGGAGGTCACGGCCAGGATGCGGCCGCCGAGGCGGTTGCGCAGCTGCACCGCGTAGCGCGCCCCCGGGCGCCCGGCCACCCAGTACTCGCCCCGCGCGTAGTGCATCGGCAGCACTTCACCGGTATCGCGGTCGATGACGGACACGCCCGCGAGTGAGCCCACCGCGCAGGCCTCGCAGCTCGCCGTCAGCAGGGCCAGGGCGGCCACGCACAGGATCGCTTTCATTGCAGCTCCAGGTCAGTGAGAGAACTGCAGGGTGAAGCGCGCCGGCGCCCGCAACGGGGTTAGGGGACAGGGAATTTTCCGCTTATCGTCAAATGCCCTGACGGGTGGCCGTCTGCGCTAGAGCGAACCGGCCGGTCGATGGGTGGAGTGCGCGCCGGCACGCGCGCGCGTACCCTGTCGCTGCAGGGGAATCACGGAGATCGCAGGAGCCACACCGTGACAACGGTAAAGAAGATTCTCGCGGGCGTGGGCGTGGTGGGTGCCATCGCCGTCGCGGCGCTCGCGATCCTCGCCAGCCATGACTCGCCCTGCCCCGCGGCACCGGCGGCGCTCCCGGCGGGGACGACCGCGATGTCCGCAGTCGTGTACCGCTGCTACGGCTCTCCGGCGGTCGTGAGGCTCGAGCAGATCGCCAAGCCCACCCCGCCCGAGGGGCGCGTGCTGGTGCGCATCCACGCCGCCTCCGTCAACCCGCTCGACTGGCACTACATGGAAGGCAAGCCCTACATCATGCGCCCCATGGTAGGGTTCGGCGCCCCCGACGACATCCGGCTGGGAGTCGACTTCGCCGGCACGGTCGAGGCGGTCGGCAAGGGTGTCACGCGCTTCAAGCCCGGCGACGAAGTGTTCGGCGGTGCCGACGGGGCCTTCGCCGAGTACGCGACCCCGCGCGCGGAAGGGTCGATGGCCCTGAAGCCCGCCAACATGAGCTTCGAGCAGGCCGCCGCCGTGCCGATCGCCGCGGTGACGGCGCTGCAGGCGCTGCGCGACAAAGGGCAGCTGCGCCGCGGGCAGAAGGTGCTTATCAACGGCGCCTCCGGTGGCGTCGGCACCTTCGCCGTGCAGATCGCGAAGGACATGGGCGCGCAGGTCACGGGCGTGTGCAGCACGCGCAACGTGGCGATGGTGAAGTCCCTCGGCGCCGACCAAGTCATCGATTACACGCAGGAGGATTTCACCGGGGGCAGCGTGCGCTACGACCTCATCGTCGACAACGTCGGCAGCCATCCCCTGGCGCAGTACCGGCGCGTGCTCGCGCCCGGAGGCCGCATCGTGGTCGTGGGCGGCCCGAGCGGCGGCGCGTGGCTCGGGCCCCTGACGACCGCGCTGCAGGCTGCCGTCACCTCGCCGTTCGTGCACCACAAGACGAGCTTCATGATGGCCGAGCTGAGGCAGCAGGACCTCGAGGTGCTGCGTACCATGATGGAGGACGGCAGGCTCACTCCGGTCATCGACCGGCGCTACCCGCTGGCGCAGACGCCGGAGGCGCTCGGCTACGTGCAGCAGGGCCACGCGCGGGGCAAGGTGGTCATTGACATCGACTCGCCCTGATCCATGGCGCGGCGGGACGATTGCCGGCACACTGCCGCATCGTCCCAACGCCCCGCGCACGCATGCACCGACCCGATTCCGGACCGCCACGGCGCCACGTGGTCATCGGCCTTGCCTTCCTTGCCTGCGTGATCGCCTACACCGACCGGGTCAACATCTCCGTGGCGGTCGTGGCGATGAAGGAGCGCTTCGGCTGGACCGAGACGCAGAAGGGCGAGGTCCTGTCGGCCTTCTTTGTCGGCTACCTCCTCTTCATGTACCTGGGGGGCGTGCTGTCCGCGCGCTTCGGGGGCAAGACGGTGCTCGGCTGGTCGGTGCTCGCCTGGTCGCTCTTCACCTTCCTCACCCCGGCAGCGGCGCTGGTCTCGCTGCCGGCGCTCGTCGCGGCCCGCATCGGCATGGGCCTCGGGGAAGCGGCCATGTTCCCGGGCGCCTACGAGATGTTCGCGCGCTGGGTGCCGCCCTCCGAGCGCGCCCGAGCCACGGCGCGCCTGCTCGGCGGGATCCCGGTGGGCACGGTGATCGGCTTTGTCGGCACCGGCTTCCTGGTGACCCGCTTCGGCTGGCCCAGCGCCTTCTACGTCTTCGGCATCGCCGGGCTCGCCTGGGTGCTGCTGTGGTATCGCCAGGTGCACAACGGCCCGGCCACCGATCCGCGCGTCAGCGAAGCGGAACTGCGCCTGCTGAGCGCGCGGGCGCCGCCGGCGGCCGGGAAAATCGCGATCGGCCGGCTCCTGCTGCGGCGCCCGGTGGCCGGCATCGTCATCGCGCACGTGGCCTCGACCTGGGGGCTGTACATGCTGCTCTCGTGGCTGCCCAGCTACTTCCGCCAGGTCCAGGGCCTGAGCATCGGGGACTCGGCGCTGGCCTCCGCGGCGCCCTGGCTGGTCATGTTCCTGGCCGGCAACCTGGCCGGCACCACCTCGGACCGCATGATCGCGCGCGGGGTCGGCATCGGGCTCACGCGCAAGCTCATGCAGTCGGGCGGCCTGCTCGTCTCGGCGAGCTTCCTGCTGCTGCTGCGCGACGTGCACACGCCCGGCACCGCGCTCGTGCTGCTGTGCGCGGCGACCGGGGCGCTCGGCTGCACCTGGTCGGGGTTCGCACCCGGGTTCCTGGACGTCGCGCCCCGCCACGGTGCCGTGCTCTACGGCTTCAGCAACACGTTCGCCACCATCCCGGGCATCGTCGGCGTCGCGATCACCGGCTGGCTGATCGATCTGACCGGCACCTACTCGGCCGCCTTCCTGTTGTCGGCCTCGGTCAGCATCGTGGGCGCGCTGCTGTTCTGGCTGTTCTTCGAGGCGCGCGAGCTGAGCTGAGCGCGGCGTCGGCCCGCGCCGCGCCCGGCTAGGCAACCCCACCCGCTCTGTGCTCCCATGCGCGACATGATGCAGCGTTACCGCCGGTTCATGGCGATCGGGATCCTGGCCAGTTCGCGCGTGCTGGCCGCGGACGTGCTGTTGCAGGATGTCCGGGTGTACGACGGCGGCGGCGGGGCCCCGTACCGCGCCGACGTGCGCATCCAGGGCACGCGCATCGCCCAGGTCGGCCCGCACCTGGCGCCGCGGGCCGGCGAGCAGGTCCGCGCGGAGCATGGCCTCGCGCTCGCCCCGGGCTTCATCGACATGCACAGCCACGGCGACCGCGGGCTGCTGCAGGACCTGAACGCCGCCACGATCGCGCGCCAGGGCGTGACCACGATCCTCGTCGGCCAGGACGGGGACTCGCAGTACCCCCTGGCGGAGTACTTCGCGAGCCTGCAGCGCACACCCGCGGCGATCAACGTGGCCAGCATGGTCGGTCAGGCGACGCTGCGCGAGCAGGTGATGGGCAAGGACCTGTACCGCGCCTCCACGCCGGCGGAGCTGGAGAAGATGCAGGCCCTGCTCGCCCGCGAGCTCTCGGCCGGGGCGTTCGGCCTGTCCACGGGCCTCGAGTACGAGGCGTCGCACTTCTCCAGCACCGAGGAGGTGGTGGGGCTGTCGCAGGTGGCCGCGGCCACGGGCGGCTTCTACATCAGCCACGTGCGCGATGAGGCCGACCGCGTGTTCGATTCCTACGACGAGATCCTGCGCATCGGCCGCGAGGCGCACATTCCGGTGGAGATCACCCACATCAAGCTCGGCAGCACGGGGGTGTGGCACCAGGCCGCCACGCGCATGCCGAAGTACTTTGCCACCGCCCGCGCGGAGCACATCGATCTCACCGCCGACGTGTACCCGTACACCTACTGGCACTCGACCATCCGCGTGACGATCCCGGAGCGGGACTACTTCAATCCGGCGCGCGTGGCGAAGGCGATCGGGGACAACGGCGGGCCGGAGGCGATCCGCCTGGTGCGCTACACGCCCGAGCCCGCCCTGGCCGGCCAGACCCTCGGGCAGATCGCGCGCGGCTGGGGCGTGACGCCGGTGGAGGCGTTCATGAAGATCGTGCGCGCCACCGAGGCGGAAATCGAGCCGGGAGCGGACGCCATGGAGGAGATCGTCGCCGCCTCGATCAGCGAGGACGACCTGCGCTGGTTCATCGCCCAGCCCGAGATCATGTTCTGCAGCGACGGCGAGCTGCACGGCGCGCATCCGCGCGGGGCCGGCACCTTCCCGCGCATCCTCGGGCGCTACGTTCGCGAGGAGAAGGTGCTGCCCCTGCCGCTGGCGATCCGCAAGATGACGGCGCTGCCGGCCCAGCGGCTCGGGCTGGCCGACCGCGGCCGCATCGCCGGCGGTTACGTCGCAGACCTCGTGCTCTTCGACCCCGCGACGGTCCTGGATCGCGCCACCATCGAACAGCCGCAGGCCGCACCGGTGGGCATCCCGGAGGTGATGGTCTCCGGGGAGTGGGTGATCCAGGCCGGAGAGCCCACCGGAACTCACCCCGGCCAGGTGCTGCGCCGCAGCGAAAGCGGGCGGTGAGGCGGCCCGCGCGGGGCGTCGTCGCACGCCTACAGGTTCCTACACCCTGTCCTCCTTTCCGCGGCGCCGGTCTGACAGGGCGTCCGCGGTGTCCGGTCCCCGGTCGGCCCTCGCCCACAGCCTGAGGGCACCCCGGCCCGCAGAGCCCGCGCGGCCGGATGCGCAGAATCGCCCCACGGATTTCGGGGGACTGCGCCAATGAACACCGCCACCAAGATCCTCAGCGCACTGACGGGGACGCTCACCCTCTGTCCCGCCCTGTGCAGTGCCGCGCCGCCGGTGGGGGTGGCACACCCGCTCGGAACGGCGCGCCCCGAGGGCCTGCTGGCCGCACCGGGATTGAGCCTCGCCGCGGTGCGCCCGCATCTGGCTATGGCGGGGCCTCCGCAGCCCCTGGATACGCCGCGCCCGGCGGGGGTCGATCTTCACGTCGCGCGCGGCGATCCGGCGACTGAACGCGAGGAACCGACCCCGGGCCTGCACAACCCGCGCGGGCTGCACTGGCAGGACGGCAGCGCGCCGATCAGCCCCGCCCTGGTGAGCCTCGCGCGCAACTACCACCGCGAAGGCCTGCCGCTGGTGCGCCTGTGGCAGGCGGATCGCAACATGGTCTCCATCGGGCTCAATCCCCGCGGAGTGCCGGGCCTCTATTTCACCCAGAAGATGGGCCGGTAGCCTGCGTAGCCAGCCGCCTACAGGAGCACAGGCTGCGCGGTGACGGACGTGCGCGCGAACCTGCGCCACCATGGCGGGGCGTGATCGGACCACGTGCATAGCAAGGAACGCCATGAACAAGGACCAGGCGAAGGGTCGCGCCGAGGAGCTCTCCGGTAAGACGAAGGCCACCCTCGGCAAGGTGCTCAAGGACGGCAAGCTGATCGACAAGGGTCGTATGGAAGAAGTGGCCGGGAAGGCCCGCGCAACCTATGGCGATGCCAAAGACGAGCTGGACAAGGACGCCGACGAGCAATAGCTGCATTCGTTTTCCCCCAAGTTACCAGCTGGTCCGGCAGCCACCGGCCAGCTGGCTTTTTAATGCCGGCACCGGATCGAGGGGCCCGCTTCCGGGTGAGACGGCACCGACACCGCTCGGCGGCCGCGTCGCGATGGGCACGGGCGCGGGGGCCGGTACGCTGACGGTGCGGTGGGGCAGCCGGGAGTGAGCGGTGCCGATGTTGATGTGCGCACCTGCAATTCCCGATCCAGGGCGGACCGCGTGAGGCGGCCGCCGGGGCGGGGCCGCGCGCTGTGGGTCCTGGCGGTCCTCGGGGTCGGCACGGTGCTCTACCTCGCCCGCCAGGCGTTCGTGCCCATCGCGCTCGCCGCGCTCTTCGCGCTCATTCTCTCCAGCACCGTGGAATGGCTGCACCGGCACCGGATCCCGCGTGCGCTGAGTGCGGTCGTGATCCTGTCCGTGCTGCTCGGCGCGCTCGGCACGGCGGGCAACGCACTGCTCACCCCGGCCCAGCACTGGCTGTCGAGCGCCCCCCGGGTCCTGCAGACCATCGAGCGCCGCATCCGCCCGGCCGAGGGCATCGTGAAGCGCCTGCAGGCGGTGACCGCGCAGGCCGGCTCGCTCGCCAAGGCGCCCGCCGCGGCGGCCGCACCGGCGCCCGCAGCGCCGATCTTCGATGCGGCGCTGCTGACGGCCACCGGCGCGACGCTCACGAGCGCCGCCGCGTGCGTCATCCTCACCATCTTCCTGCTCTCCGGCGGACCCCCGATGCTGGCCCGCATGGCGGCCTCGATGTCGGCGAACCTGCCGGCCGCGCATGCGCTGCGCGTGATCGAGGCCATCCGCCGCGAACTCGGCCGCTACTACGGCACCATCGCACTCATCAACCTCGGGCTCGGAGTTGCGACCGGGCTGGCGATGCTCGGCCTCGGGCTGCCGAACCCCGTGCTGTGGGGGGCGCTCGCGGCGCTGCTGAATTTCGTGCCGTACGTGGGCTCCGCCACCACGCTCGCGGTGCTCACCATCGTCGCCTTCATCAGCTTCGAGGAGCTCACGCGCGTGCTGTCGGTCACCGGCAGCTACCTGGCCCTGGCCACCCTGGAAGGCCAGGTGGTGCAGCCACTGCTGGTCGGTCGTCGCCTCGAACTGAACCCCATCCTGGTGTTCCTCGCCGTCTGGTTCGCCGGCTGGTTCTGGGGGGTGGCGGGCATCGTCATCGCCATCCCGGCGCTGGTGGCACTGAAGGTGGCCGCCGAGCACGGCCGGGATTCCGGCGCATTGCTCGCATTCCTCGGCCCGGTGGAGTCGAAATCCCTGGAGGCGGTGCGCGGGCGCCTCGGCAGGGTGCGCGAGCGCGCCGCGCGCTCCGGGGAGGTACCGCACCCTGCTGCCTCGAGGACCGCGCAGGGGGAGTGAACTTAAGATGGCGACGGAACGCCCCGCGCGCCCCGCGCCCCGCGGCCGGCGTGGGATGCGTAGCGAATGGCCTATACTTTCCGGCCATCGGCTTCGTGCCGGCGCCCCAGGGGCCGGCGGGGAAAGGACCTGCAATGCGCTTGCGTTTCGTGGCAATGGCCTGCGCCGCCTTGCTGGCGGGGCTCGCCGCCGGGTGCGGCGGCACCGAGCCTGGCACCCTGGTCCCGGCGCAGACCTCGGTCGGCGGAATCTGGCAGGGCAGTGACACGGGCAGCGGGCTTCAGGTCACGGGCATCGTCGACGAGAAGGGGAACTTCCACTTCATCCGCTCCGACCTCGCGCAGTTCGTGGGCGTGCTCGGCTCGACCAACGATACGGTGGCCGGCGCCTTCGACGGCTTTGCGCAGTACGGCACCGCCTTCACGGATGGGTCGACGCACGGGACGGGATCCTTGAGCGGCGTGCTCGCCCAGCGCTCGACGCTGACGCTCAACTACAGCTTCACCACCGACCTCGGCACCGCCAGCAGCGGCACGCTGAACCTCTCCTTCAACGCCCTGTACAACCAGCCGTCCTCCCTGGCGACGATCAGCGGCAACTACACCGAGCCGACCAGCGGGGACACCGTGTCGATCTCCGGCAGCGGCGCGATCACTTCGCAGGACGCGACGAGCGGGTGCGTGCTCAACGGCCAGGTCTCGCTCATCGACACGAACTACAACGCCTACACGGTGGCCTACAGCTATGCCAGCTGCACCGGCGCGGCCGCGGCCCTGAACGGCGTGCAGTTCTCCGGGCTGGCCACCTACAACAGCGGCGCGGTGCCCACCCAGTTCGTCGTGGCCGTGACCGGCACCTCCGGCACCCACACCCTGGCGCTGGTGCTCTCGCTCAACCGCCAGTAGCCCTCCCCTCGCCGGCGCCGCCCCTGCGCGGGGCCACCTTGGCGTGCGCCCGCGGCGGTGCCCGCCGCCCGCGCGCTTGTCAACGGCCCCTAAGGGGGATGCCCGCCCCCCGATTGGTCGCAGTGCCCCCTCGCGGCCGGATGGTTGAAGATGCCGGCGTGGATCCGGTGTCGGCCCGCGGCCTCGGCGGGTGCCGGCGCGGCGCGGGTGGGTTCTTGGTACAGTGCCGCGGATGTGACACCCGGCGGGCCACCTGCGGCGGGGCCCGGTGTCCGGCGCGCTTGCCCGGGAGCAGCGCCCCGCGTCGCTCCACTCACGGTATCGGAAGAGGAAGGCCGGCCAGCCGAGGGCCGCGCAGAGAGGAATTTGGATCGAAGGTCATGAAGGCGCCTGTGCAACATCGTGAGCCCGCCCGCCGCGGCCTGGCCCTCGCCATGGCCGCCGCGGCCGTGCTGGGCGGCTGTGCCGTGGGCCCGAACTTCAAGCCGCCGGCGGCCCCGCCCGCGCAGCGCTACACCCCCGAGGAACTGCCGCCCCGTACCACCGCGAGCGAGGGACCGGCCGGCGCGGCGCAGACCTGGGCCTACGGGGCGGACATCCCCGCGCAGTGGTGGACGCTGTTCCGCAGCGAGAAGCTGAACGCGCTGGTGGACCAGGCCATGCGGGGCAGCCCGGACGTGGCCGCCGCGCAGGCCGCCCTGCGCCAGGCGCACGAGAACGTGCTCGCGCAGCGCGGCGGGCTGCTGCCGGCGATCGATGCCACAGGCTCGGCCGCGCGCCAGAAGATCTCCGGCGCGGCCTTCGGCCAGCCCGAGGCCGGCGCGGTGATCTACAGCCTGTTCAACGCCTCGGTGAACGTCAGTTACACCCTGGACCTGTGGGGCGGCGTGCGGCGCGGCATCGAGGCGCAGGAGGCGCAGGCGGAGTACCAGAACTTCCAGCTCGAGGCGACCTATCTTTCCCTGTCCACCAACGTGGTCACCACCGCCATCCAGGAGGCCTCGCTGCGCGCGCAGATCCAGGCGACCGAGGAGATCATCGCCGCCGATCGCCGCCAGCTGGAGACCGTGGAGCGCCAGCTCGCCCTGGGCGCCGTCTCGCGCCTGGACGTGCTCACCCAGCAGACCCAGCTGGCCAACGAGATCGCCGCGCTGCAGCCACTGCGCAAGCAGCTGCAGCAGAACCGCGATCTGCTCGCGGTGCTGCTCGGGCAGTCGCCCGACCAGGCGCTGCCGGCGCAGTTCGTGCTCGATGATTTGAAGCTGCCCGAGGACCTGCCGGTGAGCCTGCCGGCCAGGCTCGTCGAACAGCGTCCCGACGTGCGCGCCCAGCAGGCGCTGCTGCACCAGGCGAGCGCGGAGATCGGCGTCGCCACCTCCAACCTGCTGCCGCAGATCACCCTCACGGGTGCCTACGGCGGCACCAGCACGCAGTTCTCCGACCTCTTCAAGTCCGGCAGCAACGTGTGGAACGTGGGCGCGGGCATCACGCAGCCGATATTTCACGGCGGCGAGCTGCTGCACCGCAAGCGCGCGGCGGTGGCCGCCTACGACCAGGCCCTCGCCGCCTACCGCGGCACGGTGCTGACGGCCCTGAGCAACGTGGCCGACGCGCTCTATGCGCTCGATGCCGATGCCACCACCCTGCAGCAGCTGGATGCGGCCACGCAGGCGGCCGAGGACACGCTGCGGGTCTCGCGCGTGCGCTACGAGGCCGGCTCGATCAGCCCGCTCGAGCTGCTGGTCATCCAGCGCACCTACAACCAGACGCGGATCGCGCAGCTGCGCGCCCAGGCGGCGCGCTACGCCGACACCGCCGCGCTGTTCCAGGCCCTGGGCGGCGGCTGGTGGAATCGCAGCGCCCCGAACCCGACGGTGGCCCGCTGAGGCGCGCGCCGCGCCGGATGTCAGATGGAGAACGGATGAAACGCTCGGTGATACTGGTTCTGGCCGTCGTGGGCCTGGTGGTGCTGATCGGCGGCGTCAAGGGCTACAGCACCTACAAGATGGTGCAGGGCTTCAAGGCGCAGGGGGCCCCGAAGTTCACGGTCAGCACCGCCAAGGCGCAGTACCAGGACTGGCTGCCGCAGCTGAGCGCGGTGGGCAGCCTGCGCGCCGAGCGCGGCGCGGACTTGAGCGCCGAGGTCGACGGCACGGTCGATGCGATCGAGTTCCGCTCCGGGGACTACGCCCGGGCCGGACAGCTGCTGGTGCGGCTGCGCTCGGCGGACGAGGCGGCGAAGCTGGAGTCCCTGAAGGCGAACGCCGTGCTGGCCGAGGTCACCGCGCGGCGCGACCAGGCGCAGTTCGAGGCGCAGGCGATCAGCCAGGCGACCCTGGACGCGGATGCCGCGAACCTGCGCAGCGCGAAGGCGCAGGTGGTGCAGCAGCAGGCCCTGCTGGACAAGAAGTTCGTGCGCGCGCCCTTTGCCGGCCAGCTCGGCATCCGCGCCGTGGACCTCGGCCAGTACCTCTCCGCCGGCACCAAGATCGTGACGCTGCAGCAGCTCGACCCGATCTTCGTGGACTTCTCGCTGCCGCAGCAGGCGGTGAGCGAGCTGCAGGTCGGGCAGAAGACGCTGGTCAGCTCCGACGCCCTCCCCGGCAAGAGCTTCGAGGGCCAGATCGTGGCGCTCGACCCGCAGGTCGATCCGGACACCCGCAACGTGCGCGTGCGCGCGATGCTGAAGAACCCGGAGCACAAGCTGCTGCCGGGCATGTTCGCCAACGTGCGCATCGAGGTCGGGGCACCGGTGCGCTACCTCACGCTGCCGCAGACCGCCGTGGCCTACAACCCCTACGGGTCCACCGTGTATGTCATCGGCAAGGCCGGACCGCCGCCGCCTGCGGAAGGGGGCAAGCCGCCGGCCGTGCCGCCACCGCCCGCGGACGCCCTGGTGGCGCATCAGGTCTTCGTCACCACCGGTGCCACGCGCGGGGACCAGGTCGCCATCCTCACGGGCGTCAAGGAAGGGGACGAGATCGTCACCAGCGGCCAGATCAAGCTGCGCAACGGCGCCCAGGTCACGGTCAACAACGCCGTGCAGCCCGCCAACGACCCGGACCCGAAGCTGCAGGTGAAGTAAGCGTGCGGCCGGGGCGCGACGATGCCCCCGGCGCGACCAAGGACAGTCGATGAAATTCACGGACATCTTCATACGCCGCCCGGTGCTCGCCACCGTGGTGAGCCTGCTGGTCCTGGTGCTCGGCCTGCGCGCCGTGGTCGAGCTGCCCGTGCGGCAGTTCCCGAAGACCGAGAACGCCACCGTCACCATCACCACCCAGTACTACGGGGCGAGCGCGGAGCTGGTGGCCGGCTTCATCACCACGCCGATCGAGTCCTCGGTCGCCGAGGCCCAGGGCATCGACTACCTGACCTCCGCCAGCGTCAGCGGCGTTTCCACGGTGACCGCCTACCTGCGCCTGAACTACGACTCCAACCGTGCCCAGTCCGAGATCAGCAGCAAGGTCAACGCGGTCCTGAACCAGCTGCCGCAGGGCACCCAGCAGCCGGTGATCACCGTGCAGGTCGGCGAGCAGACCGCCGGTATGTACATGGGCTTCAACAGCGACACGCTGCCCACCAACCAGATCACCGACTATGTCATCCGCGTCGTGCAGCCGAAGCTGCAGGCGGTCCCCGGCGTGCAGCGTGCACAGCTGCTCGGCGCCCGCCAGTACGCGCTGCGCGCCTGGCTGGACCCGGCCAAGCTGGCCGCCAACAACGTCACCGCCGCGGACGTCTCCGCCGCGCTGCAGGCCAACAACTACCTCTCGGCGCTCGGCACCACCAAGGGCCAGGCGGTCGCGGTCGACCTGACCGCCGACACCGACCTGCACTCGGCCGAGGAGTTCAGGGAGCTGGTGGTCAAGCACAAGGGCGGCGGGCTGGTGCGGCTGAAGGACCTGGGCACGGTCGTGCTGGGCGCGGAGGACTACGAGTCCGACGTCGCCTTCAAGGGCAAGCGCTCGATGTTCATCGCCATCAACGTCGCCCCGGACGCCAACATCCTCACGGTGATGGACAAGATCCGCAAGCTCTTCCCGGAGATCCAGTCGCAGCTGCCCGCCGGGCTGCATGCCGAGATCGGCTACGACGCCACCGGCTACATCAACGCCGCCATCCGCGACGTGGTCAAGACGCTGCTCGAAACGCTGATCATCGTCACGATCGTGATCTTCCTGTTCCTCGGCAGCCTGCGCTCGGTGCTGATCCCGGTCATCGCGATGCCGCTGTCGCTGATCGGCGCGTTCTTCATCATGCTGACGCTCGGTTACTCGATCAACCTGCTGACGCTGCTCGCGCTGGTGCTGGCCATCGGCCTGGTCGTGGACGATGCCATCATCGTGGTCGAGAACGTCGACCGCCACATGAAGCTCGGCCAGCCGCCGCGCGAGGCCGCGGTGTTCGCCGCGCGCGAGCTGGCCGGTCCCATCATCGCCATCTCGGTGGTGCTGATCGCCGTGTACGTCCCGATCGGCTTCCGCGGCGGGCTGACCGGCTCGCTGTTCTCCGAGTTCGCCTTCACCCTCGCCGGCGCGGTGGCCGTCTCGGCGCTCATCGCCCTCACGCTGTCGCCGATGATGTGCGCGCGCTTCTTCAAGATGGAGCACGGCGGCAGCAACCGCATGGTGCTGCTCCTCGACCGCAACTTCGAGCGCTTCACCCGGCTCTACCACCGCGTGCTCGGGGCGATGCTGGACTCCTGGAAGCTGGTGGTGGCCTTCGGCGGGATCGTCATCCTCCTGATCATCGTCATGATGGGCCTGCCGCTCATGGGCGTCATGGCCAAGAGCGAGCTCGCCCCGGCGGAGGACCAGGGCTTCATGTTCTACATCGCCACCGGCGCCCCGAACGCCTCCATCGACCAGATGGCCGGCTACCAGCGCCAGGCCTTCCAGGGGCTGAGCGCCATCCCCGAGTACGCCAATGCCTTCCAGTTCGCCGGCGGCGGCACCGGGGCGAGCAACACCGGCTTCGGCGGCATCATCCTCAAGGACTACGCGCAGCGTAAGCGCGGCGCCAAGGAGATCCAGCTGGACCTGCAGCAGCGTGCCAGCCAGATCGCCGGCGCCAACGTCTTCTGGATCAACCCGCCCTCCCTGCCCGGCTCCGGCGGCGGCTACCCGGTGCAGCTGGTGATCCAGAGCTCCGCGCCGTTCAACGAGCTGTACGAGGTCTCGCAGGCGGTGCTCGCCAAGGCGCAGGCGACCGGCAAGTTCTACGTGATCGACGACAACCTGCGCCTCGACAAGCCGCAGGCGACGATGGAAGTCGACCGCGACAAGGTGGCCCTCCTCGGCATCACCATGAAGGACCTGGGGGCGGCCCTGAGCAGCATGCTCGGCGGCGGCTACGTCAACTACTTCAGCATCGCGGGGCGCTCCTACAAGGTGATCCCCCAGGTGCTGCAGCAGGACCGCCTCAACCCCGGCCAGGTCGGCAACTACTACATCCCGACGGCCACCGGCACCGTCGTGCCCGCCTCCACCGTGGTCAGCTTCCGGACGCGCACGGTGCCCGAGTCGGTCACGCACTTCCAGCGCCTGAACTCGGCCACCATCCAGGGCGTCTACGGGGGCACGCAGGGCGAGGCGCTGGACACGCTGCGCAAGATCGCCGCCGAGACCCTGCCGCAGGGCTACACCATCGACTACGGCGGGGAGTCGCGCCAGTTCATGCAGGAGTCGGGCGGCTTCGTCGCGACGCTGGGCTTCGCGATCGTCATCATCTTCCTGGTGCTCGCCGCCCAGTTCGAAAGCTTCCGCGACCCGCTCGTGGTGATGATGTCCGTGCCGATGGCGATCTTCGGTGCGGTGGTGTTCCTGTTCCTGGGCTTCGCCACGCTGAACGTCTACACGCAGGTGGGCCTGGTCACCCTGGTCGGCCTCATCGCCAAGCACGGCATCCTCATCGTGCAGTTCGCCAACGAGCAGCAGCTCGAGGGCAGGACCAAGCGCGAGGCGATCGAGGCGGCCGCGACCATCCGCCTGCGCCCGATCCTCATGACCACCGCCGCCATGGTGTTCGGCGTGGTGCCGCTGCTGATCGCCACCGGCGCCGGCGCGGTGGGCCGCAACCACATGGGCCTGGTGATCTTCACCGGCATCGCCATCGGCACGCTCTTCACCCTGTTCGTGGTGCCGGCGATGTACATGCTGCTCGGGGCCGAGCACCACAAGAACCCGCAGGTCGCCCCCTCACCGGTGATGACCGGCTAGGGCGCGCCGGCGAGCGCGCAGCCCGGGTCGAGCAGCCGCTCCGCGCCGGGCGCATCGGCGGCGGCGAGCACCGTCCAGCCCGGGCCTTCGGCGAAGTCCATGCCCGCCACCAGGAGCGTGAAGCGGGCCAGGTCCGTCCCCGGGACGAGCGCGTCGGCCAGCATGCGAATCGGGTTGTGGCCGTCGAGCTCGCTGCCGAGGATGCGCGTCGCCCGGTACGGGCGGCCCTCGATCGTGAGCGTGCCCCAGCCGGGCGCGAGGGCCGGCACGCCGGCGGCAAGCGCGGCGTGCACCCCGCGCCCGAGGCAGGCGATGTGGATGTGCAGCTGGTCCTGGCTGCGGGCGCGAACCGGATTGATCGCCAGGCCGATCGCCCCGCGGGGCACCGCATGCCCCACCACCGCCTCCAGCACCCCGCGTGCGCGTCAGGCGGCGGCGAAATAGTTCACGGCCTGCCCGTCCCGGGCCTCCGGGCTTTCCATGCCGAGGAGCGTGCGCGTCGGGATCAGGAGGAAGTGCGCGCCCCCCTTGCGGTCGTGCAGCACCGCATAGCTGGGCGCCGGATCCTCCCCGCCGACGCGGGCGCACGGGGCCGGGGAACGCGTCGCGAGCCAGTGCGGCACGCACTGTCCTTGGACGATGGCGCGCAGGCGATCGCGAGCCGGGTCGACCCCCGCCAGGGCCAGCAGCGCCGGCAGCCCGAGGAGGAATGCGGCGCGGCGCGCGGCGGGCCACACGGCCGCGCAGCCCCCGCCCGGGCCCTCCTTCAGCACCGTCCGTGAGCCTCGCCGTGCCCCATGCGCCCGGACTCTAGGCCGCGCCCGTGCCGGGGGCCTGCCGCGCATCGGCGGGCGGCCGCCAGCGCCATTGGCGGATCTCGGGCAGGTCCTCGCCGTGCTGCACGATGTACTCGCGGTGCGCGAGCAGGCGGGCGTTCAGCGCCTCCAGGGCATAGGCGGACTGCGGTGCGAGCTGCGGCAGGCGGTGGATGGCGTCGGCGGCGAGGTGATAGCGGTCCAGGTCGTTCAGCACCGCCATGTCGAACGGGGTGGTGATGGTGCCCTCCTCCTTGTAGCCGCGCACGTGCAGGTTGCCGTGGTTAGCACGGCGGTAGGTGAGGCGGTGGATCAGCCACGGATAGCCGTGGAAGGCGAAGATGATGGGGCGGTCGCGCGTGAACAGCAGGTCGAAGTCCTCGTCCGCCAGCCCGTGCGGGTGCTCGCTCGCCGGCTGCAGCTTCATCAGGTCCACGACGTTGATGACGCGGATCTTAAGCCGCGGGAAGAAACCGAGCAGCAGCTGCACGGCCGCGAGCGTCTCGAGCGTCGGCACATCCCCCGCGCAGGCCATCACCAGGTCCGGGTCGGCGCCGGCATCGGTGCTGGCCCAGTCCCAGATGCCGATGCCGGCGGCGCAGTGACGCACCGCCGCCTCGAGCGCCAGCCACTGGGGCGCACTGTGCTTGCCGGCGACGATCACGTTGACGTAGTTGCAGCTGCGCAGGCAGTGGTCCGCCACCGACAGCAGGCAGTTGGCATCCGGCGGCAGGTACACGCGGATCACGTCCGCCTTCTTGTTGACGACGTGGTCGATGAAGCCCGGGTCCTGGTGGGTGAAGCCGTTGTGATCCTGGCGCCACACGTGCGAGCTGAGCAGGTAGTTCAGCGAGGCGATCGGCCGCCGCCAGGGGATGCCGCGCGTCACCTTCAGCCACTTGGCGTGCTGGTTGAACATCGAGTCGACGATGTGGATGAAGGCCTCGTAGGAATTGAACAGGCCGTGCCGGCCGGTGAGCAGGTAGCCCTCGAGCCAGCCCTGGCACAGGTGCTCGCTCAGCACCTCCATGACCGACCCCTGCGGGGCGAGGTGCTCGTCCACCTCGCTGATCGGCGCCTCCCACTGGCGCTCGGTGACCTCGAAGACCGCATTCAGGCGGTTGGAGTTGGTTTCGTCCGGGCCGAAGAGCCGGAAGCAGCGCGGCGCGGCGTTGCGCCGCACCACCTCGCGCAGGAACTGGCCGAGCACGCGGGTGTCCTCGGCCTCCGCCGCCCCGGGCGCGGGCACGGCGACGGCGTGCGCGCGGAAGTCCGGCACCTCCAGGTTGCGCAGCACCAGCCCGCCGTTGGCGTTGGGGTTCGCGCCCATGCGCCGCTCGCCCTGCGGCGCGAGCGCCGCGAGGCGCGGGTCGAGCCGGCCGGCGCGATCGAAGAGCTCCTGCGGGCGGTAGCTGCGCATCCACTCCTCCAGCTGCTGCCGGTGCAGCGGGTTGCTCCGCACCTCCTCGAGCGGCACCTGGTGCGCGCGCCACGTGCCCTCGACCGGTTTGCCGTCGACGAACTTCGGGCCCGTCCAGCCCTTGGGGGTGCGCAGCACCAGCGCCGGCCAGCGCGGCAGGCCGCCCACCCCGCCGCGGCGCGCCTGCTGCTGGATGTCGCGGATAGCATCGAAGATGCGGTCCAGCGTGTGCGCCATCAGGCGGTGCGCGGTGGCCGGCTCGCTGGCCTCCACCACGTAGGGCTCATAGCCGTAGCCGCGCAGCAGGCTGTCCAGATCCGAGCGCGGGATGCGCGCCAGCAGCGTCGGGTTGGCGATCTTGAAGCCGTTCAGGTGCAGGATCGGCAGCACCGCCCCGTCGGTCACCGGGTTCAGGAACTTGTTGGCGTGCCAGGAGGCGGCCAGCGGGCCGGTCTCGGCTTCCCCGTCGCCGATGACGCAGGCGACCACCAGCGAGGGGTTGTCGAACACCGCACCGAAGGCGTGGCTGAGTGAATAGCCCAGTTCGCCCCCTTCGTGGATCGAGCCCGGGGTCTCGGGCGCCGCGTGGCTGGGGATGCCCCCGGGAAACGAGAATTGCCGGAACAGGCGCCGCAGGCCCGCCTCGTCCAGGCCGACGTGGGGATAGAACTCCGAATAGCTGCCCTCCAGGTAGGTCTGGGCGACCAGCGCCGGGCCGCCGTGGCCGGGCCCGGCCACGTAGATCATGTCGAGGTCGCGCGCGCGGATCAGGCGGTTCAGGTGGGTGTAGATGAAGTTCTGGCCCGGCGTGGTGCCCCAGTGGCCCAGCAGCCGCGGCTTGATGTGCGCGGGGGTGAGCGGTTCGCGCAGCAGCGGGTTGTCGAGCAGGTAGATCTGGCCGACCGAGAGGTAGTTCGAGGCCCGCCAGTAGGCGTCCATCGCCGCAAGCGTCGCCGCATCCACCTCGCTCATGGGCCCGCACTCCTCATTGCCGTGTCGGCTCGATGATGCGCCCGAATGATGGCAACCGAAGGACACAGTTCCTATGCTGCACGCACCTGCGTACAGTCCGCGAGCGTCGCCGTAGCCGCAGTCCCATGTCGTTCGTCACCGTCAACACCGGCAGCACCTCCGTCAAGCTCGGGATTTTCCAGATCCCTCCCGAGGGCGGCCTGCAGTCCTGCTGGGCCGAGCGGCACGAGGCGGCCGCGGATCCGCGGGCGCTGCTGGAGGGCCTGCGCCAGCGCGCGCCCTCCCCGCAGGCGGTCATCCACCGGGTGGTGCACGGCGGTACCGGCTTCCGGGGGGTCACGCGCCTGGATCCGGCCAGCCTGGCCGCGCTCGAGGCGCTCAGCCCGCTCGCGCCCCTGCGGCCCTGGCCGGGCTGGAGGCCTTCGGGGTGCGGGTCGATCCGGCGCGCAACGCGCGGGCGCGCGGCGCCGAAGCCGCCCTGCACGCCCAGGACTCGGCGGTGGCGATCTACGCCATCGCCAGCAACGAGGAGGCCCTCAGGGTGCGCGCCGCGGCAGCCATGCCACCGCCGGGCGCATAGCCGCGCGCGGGAGCGCTCAGCCCGGCGCGCGCGTGTCGCCGCCCGGCCCGGGGGAGGCAGGCTCGACGGGAAAGCGCAGCCGGAACGTCGTGCCGCGGCCCTGCTCGGTGTCCACCTCGATGGCCGCGCCCAGCAGCTCGCACAGGCGCTTCACGATCGAAAGACCGATGCCTTCGCCGGAAGCCGTCAGGGGTCCCACGGGCGGCACGCTCCCGGGCGCGGCCGCCGCCGGCGGCGACGCGTTATCCGAGGCCTCGCTCAGCGCCACGGTCAGCGGGGTGGCATGCGCGCCGACCAGGCCCGGCCCGGTGTCGGCGATGCACAGCGTCCAGCGATTGCCCCTCACCGGCGCGGCCCAGGTGACGGTCACACCGCCGCGGGTCGTCGCGCCGATCGCGTTCAACAGCAGGTTCTGCGCGATGCGCTGGATCTTCACAGGATCGCCACGCACCGGCAGCGACGGCGGTCCGTCGAGTTTCAGGAACAGGCCGCGCGAAGCGGCCATCGCCCGCAGCGGCTCGCCCAGCTCGCGCAGCACCTGGCTGGCATCGAAGGGCACGTCCTGCAGCTGCTCGTGACCGGCCTCGAGCCGGGTGAGCTCGATCAGGTCCCCCAGAAGAGCGCGTGCGGCGGAGACCGCCCGGTCGAGGATCCTCTGCGAATCAAGGCGCGTCTGGTCCGAGCTGGTCCTGGCCAGCACCGCCGAGGCGTTGGTGATGACGGCCACCGAACCGCGCAGGTCGTGCGCCGCCTGGCGCAGCACGTCGGCCCGGTCACGCTCCAGGGCGCGCAGCTGCTCGGCGACCAGCTGCAGGTCACTGATGCGGCCGGCCGCCTCGGCCTGCTGGAGCCGTGCATAGCGGGCGACGCTCTCGCTGGCACCCTCGCCGCACAGATTGACCAACGCTGCGCGCGCGTGCCGCAGGGTCTCGGGGGCCAGGTGCGCATGGGTCTCCGCGTAGTCCTCCAGCTCGCTGGACAGGCAGTTCTGCAGGTGGCTCCACTCGCGGATGGTTTCCTGCAGGTCATAGCCCTGCTGCCAGCGCTGCAGTCCGTGCTCGGAGACGCTGGCGCGCTGTTCGCCACGGGCCTGCCGCTCGAGCGCGGCGTCATCGGCGCGCACCGCGCGCTCGAAAGCGTCGAGCACCTGCGGGATGTCGTCGGTGAATTGCCCGAGTGATATCGAGGATGCGGTGGTCAGGCGCGGATCGCGTGCGACCCGCTCGCGCCAGGCGGCCAGGATCCGCGCACGCGCCGCGTGCAGATGCACGGCCAGGGCCGCGCGCTGCTGCCGAACCAGATCCGGATGGCTGTCTGCCAAGGGCACTCCGCGAAAACGGCCGAGGGGCTTGGGGTGCGCATGCTATCCCAGATCCGCCGCGATCAGCCAAGGAACGCAGCTGCACCTTGGCCGTCGCGAATCGGCGCAGCCACGGCGCCCGGCGGGCGGCCGCGGCTAGTAGCCGAGGACCGCCTTGACCTCGAGGAACTCGTGGAAGCCGTAAGGGCCCCACTCGCGCCCGTTGCCACTCTTCTTGTAGCCGCCGAAGGGCGCCATCAGGTCGCCACCGGCGCCGTTGATGCCGACGCGCCCGGCGCGCAGCTTCGCGGCCAGCGTATGCAGGGCGATCTTGTCCTGGCCCCACAGGTACGCGGCCAGCCCGTACTCGGTGTCGTTGGCCACCTCGAGCGCTTCCTCGAGGTTCTGGTAGCCGATGATCGTGAGCACCGGACCGAAGATCTCCTCGCGCGCGATGCGCATGGAGTTGTTCGCGTTCGCGAACACCGTGGGCCGCACGTAGTAGCCCTTGTCGAGGCCCTGCGGGCGGCCGACGCCGCCGGTGACCAGCGTCGCCCCTTCGGCGATCCCGGCCGCGATCAGCTCCTGGATCTTCTTCCACTGCACCATCGAGACCACCGGGCCCATGTCCGGGTCGGCCGCCGGATCGCCCACGCGGATGCTCTCGGCCGTGCGCTTGGCGATCTCCATGACCTTTCCCATCGACTGCTGCGGCACCAGCATGCGTGTGGGCGCGTTGCAGGACTGGCCGGAGTTGCCCATGACGTTCTTGACGCTGGCGCTCACCGCCTTCTCCAGGTCGGCGTCCGGCAGGATGATGTTGGGCGACTTGCCCCCCAGCTCCTGCGCCACGCGCTTGACCCCGGGGGCCGCCGCCTTGGCGACCTCCACGCCGGCGCGCGTCGAACCGGTGAACGACATCATGTCCACGTCCGGATGGGCGGCAAGGGCGGCGCCCACCGTCGGACCGTCGCCGTTGACCAGGTTGAACACCCCGGCCGGCACGCCCGCGGCGTGCATGATCTGCGCGAACAGGTAGCCGGAGAACGGCGCCACCTCCGAGGGCTTGAGGATGACCGTGCAGCCGGTGGCCAGCGCCGGGGCGACCTTGCAGGCGATCTGGTTCATCGGCCAGTTCCACGGCGTGATCAGTCCGCACACCCCGATCGGCTCCTTCACGATGCGCGTGGAACCGTGCTGCACCTCGAAGGCGAAGTTCTTCAGCACCTCGACCGCGGTCTGCAGGTGCCCCAGGCCGCTCGCGGCCTGGGCGCGCAGCGCCAGGGTCCTGGGCGCACCCATCTCCTCGGTGATCGCCAGCGCCATCTCCTCCTGGCGTCGCCCGTACTCGGCGATCACCCGCTGCAGCACCGCGATGCGCTCCTCGCGGCTGGTGGCCGCCCAGGCCGGGAAGGCACGGCGCGCGGCCTTGACGGCCCGGTCGACGTCCTCCCCCGACCCCAGGGAGATCCTGCCGGCGACCTGCTCGGTCGCCGGGTTCATCACGTCCAGGGTGGCAGGCTTCGCAGGCTTCACCCAGGCACCGTCGATATAGAAGTCCAGATACTCGCGCATGGTGCGTGCTCAACCTCAGCTGTCATGGAAAGGGAATCGGCCGGGCTGCCGCCCCGGCGGCCCGGCCACCGGCCGGGGCCCGAAGCTTACCCTGAGACAGCCCCGGCTGCCGCGCCGCCGCGGCTGCCTGCATAGGCAGGCCGCAGCCCCGGGTACCGGGACGGGCGCGAACGCGCTGCCGCCTCGGGGCGGGGGTGCCGTCGGACAGGGGGATGCAGCGCTGCGCCGCCTCCTCAGGCCTGGTAATGCGTCACCCCGGCGACCACGGTGCGCACCACCCTGGTGTCCTTGATCCGGGCCGGATCGATGGTGTGCGGGTCCTGGTCGAGGATGACGAAGTCGGCGTACTTGCCCGGCGTGATGGAGCCCTTGACGCCCTCCTCGTGGGTCGCGTACGCGCCGTGCAGCGTGTTCACCCGCAGCGCCTCGGCCACGGTGATGCGCTGGTTCACGCCCCAGGCCTCGCCGTTCCAGCCGGTGCGCGTGACCATGCCCTGCATGCCCATCAGGGGTGAGAACGGCCCGGGATCGAAATCGGAACCGGCGGCGGCGGGTATCCCGGCGTCCAGGAACGAGCGGTACGCCATGCAGTGCTTCATCAGCTCTTCGCCGTAGAAGTGGAACTTGTCGGGGTTGTAGTACGCATAGGAGGTGAAGGGTGCCGGCACCGCATCGAGCGCCTTGATCCGGCGCAGCAGGGCATCGTTCACGAGCGTGCAGTGCGTGATCTTGGGGCGCGCCCCGGGGCGTGGCTCGAGCTTCAGCGCCCGCTCGTAGGCGCTGAGCACGTGGTCGATGGCGACGTCCCCGTTGGCATGGCAGTTCATCTGGATGCCCGCGCGGTGCACGCGCTCGCACCAGGCGTCGAGTTGCTCCTGCGTTTCGGTGACATTGCCCGTGTAGCCGTCCTTGCGTCCCGGGTAGGGCACGCTCAAGGCCATGGTGCGCTCGGAGAAGGAGCCATCGGCAATGTGCTCGCAGGTGGCGCCGAAGCGCAGCCAGCCATCGCCCAGCCCCGTGGCGATGCCGCCGGAGATCATGGCCTCGAGCTGCGCGCCATCGGCCTCGTAGCTGACCCGGTGCAGCAGGTTTCCGGCATCGCGTACCTGCTGCAGGGCGAGCAGGTTGCCCGACTCGTGGCACACGCTCGTGAGGCCGAAGCGCACGAACTGCCTGGACATGTACGCGAGGCCGTCGCGGTCGCGCTGCAGCGACTGCGCCGCCGAGTAGCTGCGGCGCTTGCCGACCGCATCGATGCGCGTGCGGGCATTGTCGGTCACCCGGCCGTTGAGATTGCCCTGCGCATCGCGGTCGTAGGTCCCGCCCGGGGGATCGGCGGTGTCGCGCGTGATCCCCGCCATCTGCAGGGCCCGGCTGTTGTAGAAGGCGGTGTGGCCGCCGCGGTGGATCACGACCACCGGGAGCGCGGTGGAAACCCGGTCCAGATCCTGCACCGTCAGGGGCCGGTTGTCCTTCACCTTGGTGTCGTCGAAGAAATAGCCCTCCACCCAGGTGTCGGCCGGTGTGCTGGCGGCCCGCGCGCGCAGCTTCTCCACGATGCTGTCGATCGTGACGAACTCCACCTCGTAGGGGTTGCCCACCAGCACTTCGTACAGCAGCTCGTTGCCCGGGGCATGGTTATGGCTGTCGTTGAAGCCCGGCACCACGGTCATCTGCGCCGCATCGATCCGCTGCGTGCCCTTCCCGGCCAGGGCGTGCATGTCGGCATTGCTGCCGACCGCGAGGAAGCGTCCGTCCCTGACCGCGAGCGCCTGCGCGGTCGGCTGGCGGTCATCCACCGTGTAGACATGGGCGTTCAGCAGGATGAGGTCCGCGGCACCGGCCCCGGCCGTGGCCGCCCGCAGCCAGCGGGGCACGCTGGCGCACGCCATCCCGGCGCCTGCCAGGCCGATGAAGTCGCGTCGTGCGAACGTACGGTTCGTCATGCCCTGTCCTGTCGTGCGTGCGTATCGGCCTCGCGGGCGGCTGCACGGCAGCGTACAGGCGCATCCACCGGCCCCGCAATGCGGGTGGCGCAGTCGGTGCGGGCTCACGGGCCCGGCGCGGTCCCGACGCACTGTCATCATCCAGGTGCTAGTGTTGTTTCCGCCCCCGCACGAACCGACCCACTCGAGGACGCCTCGGCATGAGACGCTGGATCCTGATTGTGAGCCTGCTGGCCAGCTCGGGCGCTGCGATCGCGCTGCCCTTCTGGGGCGCCAGGAACTCCAGCCCCGCGGACACCGCGCCGGATGCCCTGAAGCCCGGGCAGTTCGTCTGGTCACCCGGCCTTGCGCCCGAGGGACCGATCGTCGTGCTGGTCAGCCTGACCGAGCAGCGCGCCTACGTGTATCGCAACGGCATCTCCATCGGCTTCACCACGGTGAGCACCGGCAAGCCCGGCCATGCGACGCCCACCGGGATCTTCACGATCATGCAGAAGGACCGCAACCACCACTCCTCTCTTTATAACGATGCGGCCATGCCCTACCAGGAGCGCCTCACCTGGGACGGTGTCGCGCTGCACGCCGGCGGCATCCCGGGCTATCCGTCCTCGCACGGTTGCGTGCACCTGCCGTCCGCCTTCGCCGAGGACCTGTTCGGGGCCTCGCACATGGGCATGACCGTGGTGATCGTCAGCAAGGTGACCGCACCCGAGGATGTCGTGCACCCCCCGCTGCTCGCACCCATCGATGCGACGACCGGCCGGGACGACAGCGATCCGCGCCTGCCCTCCGGGGAGTCGTTTCGGTGGGAGCCGGAGAAGTCCAGTGACGGACCGCTGTCGATCCTGGTGAGCGGCACGGACCGCACGGCCATCGTGATCCGCAACGGGATCGAGATCGGCCGGGCGGCGCTGAGCGTCGATGACCCCGGCAAGCCGCTGGGCACGCATGCCTTCATCGTCAAGGCAGGGATGCTGCCGGCCGAGAGCCTGCTGGTCCCCGGCGTCGCGGCGCATGACTGGATGGCGATCCCGATTCCGGGCTATGCGGATGGCGGGGGCCGCGACAGTACCCTGGCCGTCGTGCAGCGGGTCCATGCCGCCGCGGGCTTCACCCGCAAGCTCTACGCGCTGCTCGCACCGGGCACGACCCTGCTGATCCTGGATGCCCCGGTGCTCGAGGAGAACACCGGGTCGATGCTCACGGTCATGGGTTCCGGCAATCCCAACCGCAAGTGACGCAGCGCCCGCGGGCCGGCGCGGGATGAGGCATCAGTGGAATGCAGCCTCCAGCGTCTGCAGCTCGGCGGGACTGAGCTCCAGCGACAATGCCGCCGCATTCTCCCTGGTATGGGCGGGCGAGCCGGACTCCGGGATGGCAATCACGTCGCCGCCGCGCATGACCCAGGCCAGGGCCACCGCCGCGGCCGTGCAGCCATGCGCGCTGCCGATGCTCGCGAGCGTGCGGTCATTGACCACGAGGTTCCGGTCGCCGCCGAGGGGCGAGTAGGCCATGACCGGGATGGCGTGCTGCCGGGACCAGGGCAGCAGGTCGCGCTCGATGCCGCGGTTGTTGATGCTGTAGGCCACCTGGTTCGTGGCGCAGCGCGCGCCGTTGGGCACCTTGAGCAGGTCTTGCATCTGCGCGACGCTGAAGTTGGAGACCCCCCACGCGCGGATCTTGCGGGCCGCGCGCAGCTGCTCGAAGGCGGCGACCACCCCGGGGAACTGGCTGCTCGGGACGGGCCAGTGCAGCAGGTACAGATCCAGGTAGTCGGTGCCGAGACGGCCGAGGCTGGCGGCGCAGGCACGGGCGATCCCATCCCCGGCGACTTCGTCACCCTCCACCTTGGAGACCAGGTAGATGCGGTCGCGCTGCCCGGCGAGCACGTGGCTGAGCAGCTGCTCGGAACGTCCGTGGCCGTAGTTACCCGAGGTATCGAGCAGGTCCATGCCGAGGGAGATGCCGGTGCGCAGGGCCTCCTCCTCGACCTGCGGCGGATGGCGCCCCTGCCCGAGGTGCCAGCAGCCCTGGCCCAGCGCCGAGACCGTGGTGCCGTCCGGGAGCTTCACGCTGCGCCGGCCGGGCCTTGCGGCAGCCTGCATCGCCGGTGCCTGCGCGCCGGCGGTGCGCGTGAGCAGTGCCCCCGCCGCGGCGTAACTCACGCCCGCCGCTGCGCAACGCAGGGCAAACTCGCGCCTGCTCAGAACTTGATCGCCCATGTTGCGTCCCCTCGGATGCGTTGCCCCTGACTCCCATGCTCTACGACTCGCCGCCGACTGCAAGCGCCTGCTCTAGCTGAGCGGGATCCGGGAAGGCTTCCGTCGGAACCAACACTGTCAGGATGCCTCAGGGACCGTGCGCCCCGGCGCCGCGCGCCGGGAGGTTCCGTGGGTGCGCGCGGCCGGCGCGCACGCGTCAGCGACCACGACTTCGCTGACCTGGATCACCGGGGAGACACCCGTGTAGCGGGGGATGTCTGCCATGACCTCCTGCGCGTGGGGCCCGAAGCCACGCGGGAAGGCATCCACCGACTCGCAGAAAATGTGGCACATCGCCACGTACGGTGCCGGGGAATCGGGCGCGCCGCCGCCGATCCCCTATCGACGCCGTAGCTCTTGCAGGCAGCGCCCCTGCGCGCCTGAACCAGCGGCATGTGCTTATCGCGATAGTACGCGTGGTCGAATCGGGCGCCCGGGGTATTGGGGTACATTACCGTCACACTGATCACGCCTTTTTCCCGGGTGATGTTGCGCCCTCGCACCCGGCAATTATCATGCATCATCCCCGGCTGGGAATTTTCCGGTGGGAGGAATCGTTATCCATGCGCATAGACGATATTCCTTTTGGGCTCACCGATTGGTCGGCGATCGCACCGACAATTCATCACGGGACCGCGGGAACGGCCTCCTGGCGCACACAGCAATTCGGCGCCGTGCGCGTTCGGATGGTCGAGTACTCGCCGGGATACCTCGCCAACCACTGGTGTGACAAGGGACATATCTTGCTCTGTCTCGCCGGCGAACTGGAGACTGAGCTTGCGGATGGCCGAAGCTTCACGCTCACACCGGGGGTGAGTTACCAGGTAGCCGACCACGCGGAGTCCCATCGATCATCGACCCGCGTGGGCGCCAAGCTCTTCATCGTCGACTGATAAGGCCGTGTCACGAACCTCGCGCGAGAACTTCGCCCAGCCGGTGCGCAACACGGGCTCAATACGCGTCTCATGCGCTGCATGAGCGACTCGATGCGTTCGTGCGGCCCAGCCGTCGGATCGTAACGAAGGGGAGGTTCATGAAGAACGGTGTCGCAGTGGTGACCGGCGCGAGCCGGGGTGCAGGTCAGGGCATCGCGCGGGCACTGGGGGCGGCGGGATATACCGTCTACGTCACCGGGCGCAGCCAGACGCCCGATGCATCGCCGCTCGGCGGTACGATTCATGAAACGGCGGCGCAGGTGAGCGCCGCCGGCGGGCGTGGCGTTGCGTACGCCTGCGATCACGCCGACGACGAAGCGGTGCGCGGCCTGTTTGCGACCGTTGCGCGCGATGAAGGCCGGTTGGACATTCTTGTCAACAACGCCGCGGCCATCAGCAGTGATCTGATCCAGCGCGGCGGATTTTGGACTCGGCCGGTGGGCATGGCCGACATCATCACCGTCGGCCTTCGCTCGAGCTACATCGCGGCCCACGCGGCGGCACCCCTGCTCATCGCCAAGCCCGGCGGGCTGCTGGTCTTCACCTCCGCGCCGGGCGCCGTGAACTACGCCCACGGCCCCGCCTACGGCGCGCAGAAAGCGGGCACCGACAAGATGTCGGCCGACATGGCAGTGGACCTGCGCCCCTACGGTGTGGCGTCGGTCAGCATCTGGATGGGCTTGCTCAAGACTGCGCGGTCGGCGGCTTCCATGGCGGAAAAGCCGGGCCAGTTCGATTTTCTGCTGCCGTATATGGAAACGCCGGACTTCACGGGACGCATTATCGTGGCGATCCACAACGATCCGGACATGATGGCGCTGTCGGGCCGCACCATCATCGGCGCCGAACAGGCCAGGGAATATGGCGTGCTTGACCTGGATGGCAAGTGTCCGAATTCTCTGCGCCCCGTCACCGGCGGTCCGTTCAAGTATGACGAACTCATCATCGACTGACGGGTGGGAATCCTCAGGGCACTGCAGGAGACGAAGTCCTGCGGACACGGTCCTGGACCCGGAAGGACCCGGTTAAGCCTGAAAAACAGGCCCTTTGAGAGTCACCCCGAACGGTACGCCGGACCCAAGCGCCCTCAATCCAGCGCTCCGCTTGCGCTCAGGGTCCTAGGGCTGCTGCCGGTATGGCCTGCTCTCGGTCAGCGCTTCCCGTAGTCCGTGAAGACATAGTCGCGATTCTTCGCGATGGTGTGGCACGCGAAACCACACTTCGCATCGTTCGCCTGCGGAGGGCTGTCAGTCGTCGTTCCAGGCCTGAACGTCTCGGTTGCCCCGTCGTATTCAAACTCCGCGTAGCCCCAGCCACCGCTATCGGCGAACCGCTTGCTGTCCTTCACCATGAAGTCCACGTCGTGCAACGTTCCTGGAACCGTCGGTGCCCCGGGCGCTGCTTCATTCTTCCGGGGATTCCAGTGAATCTTCGCCATCTTGGCACCGTCAGGAAATGACTTCCCGTTGCCCGGTGCGCCTGCCTTGGCGGCACCGATCATCGCCGGGTTGCCTACGATCACAGCCAACAGGCCGTTATTCTCGCTGAGGGCAATCACCGGCCAGTTCTCGAATCCCTTGAACTCCGACATCGCCAAGCCGTTGGGGACCTTGGCCGCATAACGGTCCTGCGCGGTCAGCGCGGCGCCGACCGCAGCGGTCGTTAGGGCTACCATGACACTGCCAGCCACGATAGTTCGCTTCATACGGTTGATTCCTCGCGACTAACTGGGCCGCTCAGGCGGGATCCAATCACTATACAGATTAAATTGCCTCGGCAGTGATACTCCACGAATTCGCGCAACCTCACCGGCCGGGCGCCCCGCCCGTTCCTCCGGCGGGGCCGAGGCCGGGTCTTTGCCGCTCGGCACTACGCGCTTCAGCTGCTCGCCGCGTGATCGGTCGCTGCGCTCCAGACTGCCGGACCGCCCTGCACGTGCCAGCCAGACCCGTGAGGCATCCAAACCTCAAACGGGCCCCTTACTTGCTTGCTGCAAGCGCCTTGTAAGAAAACTTCTGGCCGGCAACGGAGGCTTCGTACATCAGCCCACCTTTTGCGACCGTGAATATCGCCATTCCTTTGTTGTACTTGCCACGGGTGCCGGCATCCTGCTGCCCGCCGCTGGCGCTCGTCGAAGACCCGGTCGTGCCTGTGGAACCCGACACTCCGGCGGTGATCGCCACAGCACTTACACCAGCGCCGAACTCGAAATTGCCCTTGGTGAATTCGTCAAAAGCGCGCTTGTCCTCAAAGAAAACGATCTGGCGGTATGCCTGTCCCCCGGCCTGCAAACCGAAGCTCACCTGTGTCATCGAGGTGTCACCGCCGTACTTGGCTTGTTCGTAGACCCGGCCATTGCCGTGTGCTGCCCCCACCCCCAGCCCCCCCTTGGCGATGTTGGGGAAGACGGCATAGCCGTAGCTGTTATCGAAGAACTTCGCGCTCTCGCCGGCTTTCTTGAATATGCCGACCGTATCAGAGTACTCGTCAGCTGACGCGAGCGACCCGGCGAATGCGAGCGTCGCCAGGGCCAGTAGCATAAGGAACCGTTGCATGAGTCATCTCCTTGATGATGGTTGATGTGGGATCATTTGATTAATCTGGGGGCCGCGGTATCAATTCCTGATTTCTCTGTGGCGAAACTCCCTCGTCATCACGCCGCCTTTTGCGGCGATATCTCTCTTCGTTCCATCGCCGCAACCAAATCCTTGCAACCCGATCCCCAGCGCGATACCGCGCGGATCGCATGCGTGAATGGCACGTCCACCGGATGAACCCGAGCAGCGTCCAGAATATAGAGTGCCCCAGTGAAAGGCGCCGGCACCGCCGGGACGAAAACCGTGAAACGCCCGTCGGCGAGCGCCTCAATGATGAACGCCGGCACCAGCGCCTCTTCAATCTCCGCCAGCGCCGGCTTCCAGGAATCCTCCCGAGAGTCGCCCGCGAGGCGTTGCATGAAACCTCGGAAGATTGAGTAGCCAGGGATCTTCTGAAGCACGGACTCCGATCGCTCCCACATCGCTCGACCCCACCGGGTGCGAACCGTCAGCCCGGCGAGAAAGCACAGTAACAACACGAGAATTAGAGCAAGCGCATCCTCGCGCGCCACCCGGTCGGGCAGCAGCTCGGCAACGGGTTTCACGAGACGTATCAGCGAGCCGGCTGCTTTGAGCAGAAGCAAGATGGCTAAGTAGACCGGAGCCAAAATCAACACGCCCGCCAGCAAGCTTCCGAAGACGAAGTTGAAGAGTCTTTTCACCTGTTGGCTCTCCCGATTTGTTTGACGAAAGGCCCTCGCACGAAAATGAGCCATAGTTCGGAACAACAAGCGAATTAACGCTCGAGCCTACGATCCTGCCAATCAGTACTTTCCACTCACTCGCGGGCGCGGCCCACCGCCGGTCGCGGCGGCTCACCTCGCTTGCCGCGCGGAACGAACGGATGTCGAATGTCTGAGTGCTGCAACGCCGCAAATTCGATTCCGCCGGAGCCGCGTCAGCCGGCTCGGCGTGGTGAGGGACGACTGATGCGGCTCAGGTCGCGTGATCGACCAAGAACAAATGACCACGACGACACCCGCCATCGTGTCGACTGGTAATGACAGATGCCTTCCGGCCGCCGAGCCGGCCCCGGAACACGAAATGGCGCACCCCAAGCAATAGAGGGAAATCGCATACAGCCAGACTCATCGCGGCGCCCGCACCGATATAGATGTGAGGGGTGTCGATTGCCACGGATCAACCGCGGGTCTTCTCTTGTGGCTTTGTGAGGACGTGCAGATCCGCGCTGCTACGGTGCATCCTGCGTCGGGTCACGCACGCCGCGAAATCCCAAATGATTCGTCCCCGTGGTTACCTCGCCCTTGCCGCGGGTCCCCACCATGTAGCGCGAACAGTACTGATCAGTGCACAGAAACGAGCCACCGCGATGGACCTTCTTTGCCTGGCCCGGCTCTGCAGGATCAAACGCCGACTCAGGCCCTCCGGGGTTGCGGGCGACGCCCCCTGCAGCCGCTAACGTGGAGTAGTAATCGGGGCGATACCAGTCGCTGGTCCACTGCCACACGTTGCCGGCCATATCGAAGAGCCCGTAACCGTTGGCCGGAAACTGCGCCACAGGCGCTATACCGAGAAATCCGTCTTCCCCGGAGTCGTGATCGGGAAAATGACCCTGATGCGTGTTAGCCATCCAGCGCTCTTGCGGCCGAAACTCATCTCCCCAAGCGTAACGCTTGCCCGAAAGGCCGCCCCGCGCCGCAAACTCCCATTCCGCTTCCGTCGGCAACCGCTTCCCGGCCCACCTCGCGTAGGCTTCGGCGTCTTCGTAGGCTATGTCGACGACGGGATAAGCACCGCGCCCTCTGATGTTACTGGCCGGGCCTTGCGGATGGCGCCAGTTAGCACCTGGGACGTACGACCACCATTGGAAATGATCGTCTAACGGTACCGGGCGATCTGTCGGTGTGAACACCACCGCACCTGCCACAAGGTTCTCCGGGGGGGCACCCGGAAAATCCTCCGCACGAGGTTTGCGTTCCGCCACGGTGATGTACCCCGTCGCCTCGACAAATTTCGCGAACTCCGCGTTGGTCACGTCGGTCTTGTCCATGAAAAAGCCATGCACGTACACGCGATGGATGGGTCGCGAGTCGCGTGTCGCTTGCATTCCAACCTCATTCAGGTCGGGCGACTCCTGCGCGCCCATGGAGAATTCACCTCCCGGTATCCACACCATGCCTTCGGGCGCTTGCCCGGGAGCCGGCGTTTTGTCTTCAACGGTGGGCGCAAAGCCAGGCTCGACCAGGCCAGCATTCGCCGGCGGCCGCGACGGCGCGTACGCTCCTGCAAGCCGTCGCTCAGTCCACGCCAAGACCGCAGCGGCAAGCGTAACCAGCACCGCAGCGGCCCAGAGCCAGCGCCGCCGCCTCGTAGACTGGGTAGGAGAGGATCGCATCACGGCAAGATACACCCGGACTTTATCGAGCACGCGCGCTTAAGTGAGCACATGTGCGCATCACGTGCGCCGGCGCGCCCATGTACGATTAATGATTCGGCCAGTTCGCCGATGCCGAGTAGGCTATAGATGTCGGCACGCATTTACGACTTCGCTGGCTTCTTCTCGCTCTCAGGCCCCGCCGCCTTCCCCGCCGGTGCGGACGATCGGATGACCGTAGGCGTTAGCCCGAGGAATGCAAGGTCCGCAGCCTCCGGTGTTAGTGTCGTATTGCGGGCCCGGCCGATCATTCGCTCCACTTCGGCATTGGTGTGAATGGCGTACAACTGAACGCCCGGGTGCGCATCGAGATTGAACTGTATGGGAGCTATGATTGGCAGCGTTTCTGTCGAACTAATCGACTTAGGCCGCGCATGAGCCGTCGCGGCAACTGCTGGGACAACGCGGTTGCGGAGTCATTCTTCAGCAGTTTGAAGAAGGAATGCATCAAGAAAAAGATCTACAGGAAACGAGGCAAGCCCAGAAAGGAGGCTCAGCACAATGCGCTACCGAAAGTTCGTGCGGACTTTGGCACAAAGGGTCGTTGAACGCTATGACTACAGTATTGTTTCCAACGCTTGCCTTTACGACTGGCAGAAACCCACTGCCCGCGCACAGCAGGAAGCGTCGCCGGTGCCTGCGTTGGGCGCAGACACTTATCTAACCAAGGGTAATCCACGTTTGCAGGAGCTCGAGGAAGCGTATGCACAGCTCGAGGGGCCGATCACGTCGCCCGGGGCTTGGACCGCAGAACATGTCCGCACCATTAACCTGCAGTGCTTTCGCGCCACCCTGAACTACTTGTACCAGAGAAGCGGTCTGAACATGAACGAAATGACCTTCTCTCTGGCCTACTACTATCTGAAGACAATGGACCGACTTGGCTTATTTGACCGCCTCAGTGAGGATCAGGCATTCGGGGTCAGCTTATCCGAGATGATCGAGGGTCGGCTGGTAACTCGCGATTTGCTTGACTCGGTCGCCGAGCTAAACTTCCTCGAGCGACACCTTGGCATCAGTCAGCGAACGGGCGTTTCCGTACTGGACATCGGGGCAGGTTACGGGCGCCTAGCATATCGATCCCTAACAGCTTTGCCCTCGATAGAACGATATTTGTGCACAGATGCCGTGGCAGTCTCGACGTTTATTTGCGAGTACTACCTTCGATTTCGAGGTGTTGACTCACGTGCACACGTAGTTCCGTTGCACGAGATCCGGAAGGCGCTGGGTCGGCAGTCAGTGGATTTGGCCATCAACATCTACAGCTTTTCTGAATGTTCCGTGGAAGCCATCGTTTGGTGGATTACTTTGCTCCGCGACCACGCTGTTCCACACCTTATGGTGGTACCAAACGATGTGGCCTCGGATGGCATCACCATGTTGACTTACGATTGCCAAGATTTCTCCAGAGTACTCACTGAATTCGGCTACCGGCTCGTCGCGCGAGATCCGAAGTACCTAGATCCGATAGTGCAAAAGTACGGGCCCTACCCAGCGGTTCATTTTCTATTCGAACTACAAGCATAGACATCGCGCATCGGAGTGCCACCCCTTCGAAAGTCACCCGCAGCGCCGCCCTCCTGGCCTTGCGGTCGGCGCTCGGATCGACTTCGTCTGCCAGTAGGCGCCGCGCCTCGTCCCGCTTCTCCCGGGCCCGCTTGAGCGGCACATCGGGATACGAACCCAGCGAGATCGATTTCTCGCGCCTGCCCATCTCATAGCGCAACCGCCACAGGCGACTGCCTGTTGGCATCACCAAGAGGAACAGGCCGCGCTCGTCGAACAGCTTGTAGGCCCGATCCCGGGGTTTAGCGCCCCGAATTAAGGCTTCGCTGAGAAGTGCCATAAACAACCGATCTACCCCAGTGGCCCGGAACCTACCCCGGAATCTACCCCGGGTCCAATCGCGGCTCCGTTCAACAGCCGGGGACAGCGATGTACGCGGAAAGCCTAAATCTCCTGGCATTTTGAACGATTTGGGATCGGGAAGGATGGCCCTGAACGGGCCAATTAGATTCCGGAAAAGGCTAGGGTCGGAAGCTCATGGCTTTGGTAACCCCTTGAGCCATTTGGAGTTCCAGGTACGTAAGATCAGCCTTACCCCGGGCGGTACCCCAGGCAGAGTGATCGCGGAGCGCGGGATATTTTCGGGTGTTCCATTTCTAGCGGTTCAGTGTGCTATATTTGTGCTATATCTCCCGAAAAGGAGCGCAACAATGGCAGCGACAACGACTATCCGACTACCACCAAAACTGCGTGCACGGCTCGGCAGTCTGGCCAAGCAAACGGGACGTTCGGCTCATAGCCTGATCGTAGAAGCTGTCGAACGGCACGCCAGCTACGAAGAGCAGATGCGCAGCCTTGTCAAAGATGCGCTCGCCGCCGACTCGGAGATCGACAAGACCGGCGAGGTCTATCGCGCCGAGGATGTTCATGCATGGATGAAGCGGCTCGCGACTGACGCGTCAGTGCCACGACCAAAACCATGGCGCAGGTAGTCTATTCGGCGCGTTCACTGATTCACATTGAGCGCGCATTTCAGTTCTTACGCGATCAAAATCCAACCGCGGCCGCGGACGCAGTAACGGCCATCCAATCGGCCGTTGACAACCTTGCGGCGCATCCGCTGATCGGCCGGCGCATCGAAGGAGAACTGCGAGAGCTCGTCATTTCCTACGGACAAACGGGTTACATCGCACTATATCGATTTGTGATTGCTCAGGATGAGGTGCGCATTCTAGCCATCCGTCACCAGCGAGAGCTGGGATTTCAGCCTTAGGCACCGTGACCTGCCGTTGGATTTTGTAGCCACCTAGGCAGTGAGCCCGTTCTCGATGTGAGGGGCTATGGTTGTTATGTCCACTACGGCGGGATTTGCCTACGCCATAGTGGGTGCGGGATGCGATGGCGGTGGAGGAGCAGGTCGGAACAGGAGTGCGATGAGGGTGGCGGTGAGGCCCAGTACGAAGGCGCTCAGGTAGAGACCGCGGTAGGTGCCGGTGGTTTGGAAGATCAGGCCGCCGGCGATCGGGCCGGTTGCCATGCCTAGGCTGCCGGCCATCGTCGTGCCGCCGATCACGGTGCCCATCATGCGCATAGGGAAGTTCTCGCGCGCGAGGACGGCGTAGAGGGGCATGACGCCGGCGTAGATGAAGCCAAACGTAGCCCCGGCGGCGTAAAAACCCCAAAGACTGGTGGCTGCGAGGTATCCGAGTGTTCCGATGGCTTGAGCGAGTAAGCCTGCGACGAGCACGCGCTTAGCACCGAATCGATCACCTGCTAAACCGAACACAAGCCGTCCGCCCAAGCCGGCCAGGCCTTCCATGCTGTAGATCGACACGGCGGCTGTGAGCGGAAGGCCGCATGTTAGGGCGTAACTGATCGTATGAATAATGGGGCCTGAGTGCGTGGCGCAGCAGAAGAAGTTGGTGAGCAGCAGAATGATGAAGAGCGGGGAGCGGAGGACTTCGCCGGTGCGCGCGGTCTGCATCGGTTGATTGATTTGCTGGCCCGCGGTGTCCGGCATGGGTGGCCGCCTGACTGTCAGCGACAACGGAAGCATCAGTGTGATGGCGAGAGCGGCCAGCAGTTGTAGCGTGTAGCGCCAGTCGTGGGTTGTCGCCAGAAGTTTGGCGGCGAGCGGAGACAGGGTCATGGGGGCCAAACCAATACCCGCCGACACGAGGGAGACTGCGAGACTGCGGTGCGTGTCGAACCAGCCGGTCACCGTGGCCATCAGGGGGGCGAAGATCGCGGCCGTGCCGAGACCTACGCCTATACCGAAGAGGAGTTGGAACGTTAGGACTGCGTGTGCGTGGGCGGCGAGCGCGGCGCAGGAGGGAATGATCAGAGAGCCCAGTACGACGACGACGCGCGGGCCGTAGCGGTCGGTCAATGCACCCCAGGTCAAGCTGCCCACGGCCAGGGCGAGAAAGCCTAGGGTCATGGCCACCGAGACACTCGCACTAGACCAGCCGGTGTCGCGAACGATCGCAAGCAGAAGGACGGGGAGAGAGAAGAACGTGCCCATGGCAACGCAGCCGATCAGGCCGCCTGAAGCAACGAGTAACCAGCGGTACGGAATGTGGGTCATTCTCCACAGCGTACCGGATCAGGGCCCAGTTCACTTCCCCTTCAACTCTTAGGGTTGACGGGCGGGCAATTGGAGGTGCTGGTCGTCGTCGAGGCCCCGGCAAGCCTCTTCTGTTTGTCGCGGCTGAAAGCGCTTAGAACGCACGCACGGGTCGGAATCCAAAAGCGCACGTAACTCGGCAACAAGACTGGGAGGCAATTGCAAAACCGTCTCTCAGTACCCCAAGAAATACCCGCAGCGAGCTTGGAATGCCGACAGCACACTAAGAGTCCGCTGCCGTACCCATTGCAGCACTTGGGCGTACGCAGCCTCTCGAGGCTGTAACACGGGTTCGAATCTCTCCAGCCGTGAACGGACAGAGGGGAAAAGAGTCTCAGAAAGCGCCGTAGTGGGCCAAAAGACAGGTCGCTGCACCGAATATGCACGGAATGAACGGCGGCATGTCCGGAAATTGCCGGATAGTCTCAGATGGAGATGCTACGGCTCCGCCCGAAATGCCAACAGGACGTTTCCTGGACGCTTAATGGATGCAGCCCCGGAAGTCACATAGACCCATCCGCCCGCAACTGTTACTGCGTACCCGTTTATGGCTCCGCCCTTGGCTTGCACGCCGTTGACGGCATCAAAGGTGCCTCCGGTATCAACATCCCATACCGTCTTGCCGTCCCGCATCCGGTATGCGCGCAAGTGTCCATCCCAGGAGCCCGAGAAGACAATTCCCGGCACCGAAACTGCCGCGGCCGCCTGCGCCGAACTGCAGTTCTCGACTCCCCAACTGCAGACAGGGCTTGGAGGCTCGACACGCCAAACCACTTTTCCGCTCGCAGCATCCACCGCCACCAAGCCCCCCGGGCGAAACGGCGGCTTTACCTCCGAGTCCGAGACGGGGACATATGCCGTGCCAGCGTTGACCGTGACGCCATACTCGATTCCGCCGAGCGAGCCACCCTCCCCTAATCGTGTCTCCCACTTGACTGATCCACGGTCCGCATCAATTCCGTATAGCACGCCGGATTTTTGCCCCACCAGAAGAACGTCAGCACCATTCACCTTTCGAACCAACACCGCCGGCGCCGCAAATTCAAACAAAGCAGATGAGTTGGAGCAGCCATCCTCCTCATCCTGCTGCGCGCAGTGCGAAGCATTGTCCTTGGGAATCGGCTGCAAGCTCCATCGCTGCTCTCCGTTCAGTAGATTCAGTGCAATGATGGAATTGCTCCCCGCGACTCCATCGCGAAGATACGACTCCGCAGTGGTGGCAAAAATCAGCTTCCGTTTCGCATCGATAGTCAATGGGGCGTACACCGCTGCGCCTGCGGGGCCGTGCAACTCAACGCCTGCAGAGGTATGACGGTGCAAGGGTCGGGGCGCATGAGCAATTGTAAAGGTCTTCCAGATTTGCGCACCCGATTTCGCATCGAGCGACACGATGCTGCCGCGAAAGGTGCAGCATTCGTACGTCGGATCAAATGACAGCGGATCCTCCATAGAAGAAACCGGAACGTAGATGCGGTCTTCGAAGAACGAAACGGGTCCGGTTACGCGTGCGTTTGGATGTTCGTCCACCCGAACGCTCCACAGCGCTTCCCCGGTAACAGCATCAAGCGCCGAAACTCGAGCACTTGCGTCGCCGAAAAACAGAAGGAGTCGCGTCGGCGCGGTGCTCAGACCACCCACAGTCACCATCTTCGCGCCCGCGCCCGCCTTGCTAAACCATATGGTGCAGCCTTTGCGGGAGTCCAGAGCGAAAAGCCCCAAGGCTGTGGTGACAAATAAATGATCTCCAACTGCTACGGGGGCTGCAACCGCGGCCCCGCCGGGATAAGCGAATGCCCACTGAAGCTTCATCCGACTCACGTCTGCAGTGCCAAAGCCTGGCAGTGGCTGATGCAGAGAGTTGAGCGGGTCTTTACCCCACCAACTCCAATCCGAACCGCTGAGTCGTAGTGTCGAATGCCCTGATAAGCACCGATTGGCCTCCGGCGACGGCTCGGAACCGAACCTCTTGCCGGTCAAGAACAGCGCGATTTCGCGCTTGTCATCTGCCGTTAACCCACTCGCCATGGGCTGCATTGGTCCCGTTGTGAGGGCGGCCACCACCGCTTCCGGCGACTTTAGGTCAAGCGTCAGACGTATCGGAATGTTGCCGCGCGCATGGTCATGACATACTGAACACCGAGCGAGGTAGAGTTTCTCACCTTTCTCACTCGTTACATCGCGCGGCGGGCGACCGAACTCGGCTTCTTCGGTTGATGATTGGACATCGCTAGTGGTTTTCGGTGGCGATTCCTGAGCAACTGGTGCGCCTGCGCTAACCGACGAATGCGCAATCATTGCAACCGCTGAGACTGCCAACCAGACAAGGCCACCGGTCCGATAGCGTTGCGGTGTCACCCGAACTCCGCCCTCGATACGGCGCTTTCGCTTCCGCTCAGGGCCAAGACTGACGTGATGCTCTACTCCGGTGCAGCGCACGCATGCGCAATTGCGATTGCGCGCGCACCGCCGTGAAGAGCTATTGCCCGTACGCATCGCCTCACCAGTGATAGTTAATGCGCGCTCCATACATTCGTGGCTCCCCGTACATATTGGCCGCTACGCCAACCGTCTGAAAGACTCCGGTATTGGTGATCTTGTAGGTCTCATCTGTTGCGTTCGTAACGAATAGGCCGACATCGACTCCGCTTCTGAAAATGTCACTCCAATTCGCCGTCAGGTTGAGCAGGCCGAACGCCGGGAAATTGGAGCCGGACTCATACTGCGGAAGCTGGGTTGTTGTCTCCCACTGCTGACCTGTATAGGCATAGTTCGCGGTAACGGAAACCTGCCCAATCGTCGCCGGCAGAGGAAGCATGAACCGCGCCGTAACGCTGAACTGGTTGTCAGGAAGATAGGAAAATGGCATGCAACTCAAATTGACCGTGCCCACCACAAATTCGCCGCTACAATCAAACTGTCCGAATGCATTATTGATGGAAAAGTTCTTGTACTCGCCTTGCAGATGCGAGTATGTAAATGAAAGTTCCAGGAGCTTGAGGGGGCTTATCGCGCCCTCAACCTCGACACCATGAATTCGCGCCGCTGCTGCGTTATACACGGCAGCCCCAGATGCGAACGTAAGAGGATTGTAATCACCCGCGGTGACCTGGACGTCCGTGTAGTCGGTGTAGAAATAGTCCGCATTGAACCGCGCCGGAATGTCTCCCATTCTGAAAGTCGATTTGAAGCCGGCCTCGTAGGTGGTCACATATTCGGGCTGAAAGGTCAAATGGTCAGGGTTGACTGCATAGTAGTTAAACCCACCCCGCTTGTATCCGCGGCTGACCTTCCCATAGAGCAGGACCGCATCGCGCACCGTGTAGTCGAGCCCTACAGTCCAGTTGGGCGCGCTAGATTTTGTCGACCCAGGAACATTGCAGTCAGAGTAGTTCGTCGGATTGGCCACGTCGACTCCGTTAGTGCAGCCGAGCATGGTCTTGTAGTCAGGCCCTAGCGCAAAGCTACCTGCGGCGGCATCTACACTGTCCCAGGTATAGCGCCCTCCCAGCGTCAGTTTGAGCCCAGACAAAGCTTCAGAGACGGAGCGGAAATCGTAAACAGTCTGCGCATAAATCGCCTTGGCGTTCGTGCGGTAGTGATATGACGTTCCCCCAACGGTAAACAAGTCGATGTTTACGAAGTTCACGTCCCCGGGCGTGCGCACATCCTCGTAGTACATTCCCGCCGTATATTCCAGGCTGTCCTGTACAGCGGTGCCTTGGAGCTGGAGCTCCTCCGTCACTTGGCGAACTCTGTCCGTATCTCCTGTGAGAGGAAGATTTGACTGGTACCAGGGAATAGGACTTCCGTCGCCATCGAAGGGACCGAGTCCATCGAGGCTGCTGTAGCTGGCTATGTTCCGAATCGCGACCTTTTCAGCAATCTGCCACTGAAATGTGTCGGTGGCGCTCCACCCCTCCATTTTCGTGTCAATGGGTGGAGGAAACGGGCCAAGTGAGACGTTTCTAACCCCCGCTGCCTGCTGTGCCGCCTGCAATTCAGTGAGAACCGAACAGTTCGCGCCGAGCCCCACTCCTGCACACCCTCCGTATGGCTGAAAAACCCCTTCGATGTAGGGAATGTTGTATTCGCTTAGAATCCACCCGCTCCCGTGCGTTTCGCTCTTCGAAGCGGCGATTAGAAGATAGTTGTCTACCTTGTCATTGGGTTTCCACATTAGTCCGAAACGCCCGGCAGCAACGTGCCGGTTGTCGTAGTCAACTCCGGTGACTGTGTCACGTGTGAACCCGCTACGATCGACGAACTGACCGGCGACTCGGACGTATAGCTGATCAGTCAGGGGCACGTTCACCGCGCCCTCCGCCTCCTTGTCACCGTAGTTTCCCGCTTGCACCTGGATGTTGCCCGTGAACTGTGCGGTCGGCTTTGCCGGCTCGATGAGTATTGCTCCCCCCGTGCTGTTTCGGCCGAACAGCGTGCCTTGTGGTCCGCGCAGTACCTGAATGTTCGCCAGGTCGAAAAACTGGCCTGGCGCACCCTGCATGGAACTGACCGTCCCCGGGATCAGGGGCACCTCTCCAAAGTACTGCACAACGGCGGAGGGGGCCGTAAACTGTTGACTCTGCCCGCGAATCACGAACATCGCAGTCTCGCGACTCTGTCCATACGGACTTACAGATAGCGAAGGCACTTGGCCCTGCAACCCTTGCGGATCCGTGATATGGCGTTCCTGCAGCTCCTCGCCACTTAGCGCGGTAACAGCAACGGGCACCGTTTGCGCGGACTCCTCGTGCCGCCGAGCTGTCACAACGACCTCCTCAAGTTGCGCTCCGCTCAATCCGGGGCCGCTCTGTACCTGCTGTGCATGGGAAGCGTCGGTGACAAAAGACAAGAAGAACGCCATCAGCAGAGAGCCAAACGGTAAAACATGACTCTGCATAGTTCTCATGACCCACCCCCTCATCCGCACCAAACGCACAAGCTCAACTGGCGCCCTACCGTGGCTAGTCTATCTTAGCTATGCCGTATCACTTGATACGTAGCACGATATCAGTTGATATGTTTACCGGCAAGCGCTTCAATAGGCGCCGCCTTATTACGCAGCTGTGGGGATATGAGATTTAACGACCGCGTGCGAAAAGGGCATACTGGCGTCACGCCACCAT
Organism: Pseudomonadota bacterium; assembly: GCA_018240525.1. Classification (GTDB taxonomy): domain Bacteria; phylum Pseudomonadota; class Gammaproteobacteria; order Steroidobacterales; family Steroidobacteraceae; genus 13-2-20CM-66-19. The sequence continues at coordinate 7,844 of JAFEFN010000005.1, read as the reverse complement.
TCCTTTGGAACCCTTATGCCATTGCAGCGAGACGCGGCCCAACAGAGAAAGCGCATCGTGAGAAGCGCATTGCACGTACTGGCACGGAATGGAATCGATGCACTCTCAATGCGCACGGTTGCCCGGCATGCGGGTTGCACCATAGGGCTAATCAACCATTGGTTTTCCTCCAAGGAAGACTTGATTACGGCCGCCTGGGAGGAGTCGAAAAGTCAGACAGGCCGAAGCACGGTGCGGGCGCAGAAAAAAGGAATTTCACTAGAGTTCTTGATGCAGGTGCTACCCACAAACGCTGCTAAGAGCCTGGACCAGAAGATCTGGCTAGCTTTTACCGCGATGGCAATCGGAAACAAGAAACTGGCTGCCGCTAACGCACTCACTTACACAGTCGGCCGCCGGCAACTGGCGGCCATGCTAATTGAGGCCGGCCATCCGCCAAGCGGGGCGATCGAGGCCGCGGGGACTATCATTGCCGCGCTTGACGGAATTATCTACGACGCCGGCATCGAGCCGGATTACTGGACACCAAGCAGGCAGCGTCGCGCGCTTCGTACGTTGATCAGCGGTTTTTTTCGCAAGCTTCCGCAATAGCTGCTGAGTGCCGCAATGAACTACTTCGCTGACACCGTCATCGGCGTTCACTACAGGTCCTTAGGTCGCCGTACATTCACGAGCGTCGTGAGCTATGTACTCTTGGCTGTAGCTTGGTGTTCAGCCGCCTACTCGCAACCTGCGGGCGAAGACCAAGCTGCGGAGTTTCCAACGTTGACCGCAGAATCACCCGAAGGCAGCAAACTGTTCGCCGAGCGGTGCGCGGCGTGCCACGAACACCCTCACGGAAATGTTCCGCCCGTATTCGTTCTGGGCTACAAATCTCCAGAGGCTGTCATCAATGCTCTGACGGTTGGGAAGATGCGGCCGATGGCTGCCGGCTTGGGCGCGGAGCAAATCCGGGCAATTGCAACTCATCTGACACACAGGGAACCCGGCACTGCGGCGGATCCCGACGTGAACGCCAATCGCTGCGCTGAAGGCCGAGGCCGATCGGGTCCGCGATCGGCGGATTGGAACGGCGCTGGAAAGGACATTCAAAACAGTCGGTTTCAGTCCTCACCCGGCATCACGCCCGACCGGATCAAGAACCTGAAGCTGCGTTGGGCGTTCGCGTATCCCGGCGGCAACGCTTACGGCTCGCCAGTGGTAGTCGCGGGCGTCTTGTACATCACAACTGCTCTTGGAGATGTACTTGCCCTCGACGCGGAAACGGGCTGTACCCGTTGGAATGCGAAAGCGGACGCCCCGGTAAGAACAGCCGTCTTCGTTGGAAGTACTGGCACCCCTAACGCTCCGGCTAACGTGTTTTTCGGAGACGAACGCGCTGCCGCCTACGCATTGGATGCGCAAACTGGTAGCAGGAAGTGGAAGACCCAGATTGACGCAAGCCCTACTGCCCGCATTGTGGGGTCTCCTGTTCTCTACGAAGGCACGCTGTACGTGCCAGTATCATCGATGGATGAGGGCTCTGCCTATGACCCGACGTTTGAGTGCTGCAAATTCAGGGGACAGCTAGCTGCCATTGATGCTTCGACCGGGGCCACAAAGTGGATCGCATATATGATCCCGAAGCCCGCATCGCAACTTAAAGAGAAGAACTCTGCCGGCACACCGATGTTTGGCCCCTCAGGCGCTGCCATTTGGGCCGCTCCAACCATCGACCCGAAGCGAAATCTTGTCTACGTAGCCACTGGCAACGGCTACAACAATTCAGAAGCGGGAGCCACAAACGCAATCGTTGCCTTGGACCTCCGTACCGGCCATCGTCTGTGGGAAGTGCAGCCGACGCCCGCTGACGATCCTTACACCAAGTGTCACAACGGGGAACCAAAGTACTGCGAAGTACCGGAGGTAAAGCAAACCGAATACGGTCAGAAGGTTCCCGAAAGGATGGAGTTTGGAAGTTCACCAGTTTTGACTCCCTCCGCCGACAAGGACCTACTGGTGATCGGCCAGAAGTCTGGAGTCCTCTACGCACTTGATCCGGATCGAGATGGGCGCGTTGTCTGGGAGACACGCGTTGGCGCAGGAGGATTACTTGGCGGTGTGATGTACGGGCTGGCGGCCGACACTCACACGGTTTACGTGTCCGTTGCCGATAGAACAGCGAGGTCACCGTATTCCCCCGGGGGACTCAGTGCCATAAACCTTTCTGATGGGCGAAGGCTTTGGCGCTCCAAGCCGCCGCCACCGATCTGCAGTTGGGGTGCTGCGGACTGCAGTAGCGCGCAACCTGGCGCGACAACTGCCATTCCGGGCGTAGTGTTCTCAGGCGCACTAGATGGTCATATAAGAGCCCATTCCGCAGATAGCGGCGCAATCCTTTGGGACTTCGACACGGGAAGGACCTTCGAAGCTGTCAATGGGGGTACGGCCCGCGGCGGGGCGATAAATGGCAACGCGCAAATAGTGAGTGGCGGCTTCCTGTATGTAAATTCAGGGGGAAGCCTGCTCACGCATCCAGGAAATGCGCTATTGGCATTTTCGGTCGATAGCGTTCGTCGACCATGACGCTCGTGAGCAAGTAAGACTAACACACGCGCCTCAGTCGCGTTGATGATGGGTTCACAACAACCAAACTAAGAAGCAAAGGGTGTAAGCGGTCATGATCAACCGATGGTTTCTTCTTATGGTGCTTGGCAGTTGGACAACCTTAGCTGCAGCGGACAACGCGCTCCATGTCGGCCAGTGGAAAAAGAACCTTGCGGAATCAATTAACATGCCCGACCCAAGCTACCAAGAAACTGTCCTAGTTCGTAGATCAGATTCGATTCTTGATTTCACCTGGACAGGAGTCGCCGCCAACGGGAAGACCGACAGCTTTTCATACTCGGGGAAGGTAGATGGAAAAGAAAGAGAGCTACCTGGGGAGATGAGCATCTACGGCACGATGACCGCGACGGCAGACGGCATTACTCGATCGGTACTCAAATATCCGGACGGATCTACCGAAGACAAGATGTGTGTGCTGGTTACACAAGACAAGATGACCTGCTACGCAACCCTCACAAGCGCAGCCGGGAAGCCAACCTTATTCAAGGAGGTGTTCGATCGGGTCAAGACGCTTCGGTGAACCACGTGACAGGTTAGGACAGAAAGACCCGGAGCGCCTCTCTGCCGTCCTCTCCACGGTAACTAAGAGTCGGATTGCCAACACGCTGTAGCGCCACATGCCCTCGGGCTTCGATCCGACGCAGCGCACCGAGAACCTCTAACGCAGTGATTGATCCGATCGGACGTGAGCCTAGATAGGGATAGAGCCCGCTATTCAGGCGGGCACCCAGTATCGAGATGGTCTCCGGGGACAGGGTATTGCTCTGTAGCTCAAGCCACTCCTGAGCCACACCTTCGAACGTCACGCGCATCGCCTCGTGCCGCGCCTTTCGCTCGACGCTAGGATCAACCTCATCCGCAATCAGGCGCCGAGCCTCGTCCCGCTTTTCCCGCGCACGCTTGAGGGGTACGTCCGGGTAAATGCCCAACGAGATCAGTTTCTCGCGGTCTCCGATCCGGTAACGCAGTCGCCACAGGCGTGCCCCATTCGGCTTCACGAGGAAGAATAACCCCCGCTCATCGAAGAGTTTGTAAGCCCGATCGCGGGGCCTGGCGTTGCGGACCTTTGCGTCGTTCAACAGTGTCATTTCGCGCCCCGGTACCCCAGTACGCGGAAGGTACCCCCGCCGGGTACCCCGGGTCCAATCACGGCACCGTCAGACACGGTCAGACAGCACGGTACACCAGAAAGCCTATAATTAAAGGGATTTCAGCACGGCGAGAGACAAAAACAGACGTCTCTGAACGGACGTCTTTAACGGGCGGATAAGGCTAGGGTCGGAATCGAACCGGCGTAGACGGCTTTGCAGGCCGCTGCATGACCACTCTGCCACCTAGCCAAAAGGTGATTTTGAAGCGCCGGGAACGCGTGCTCAATCTAGAGGAAGAGCACCGGCTGGCCGACGAGCGTCCGAGGGCTTCAGTTGCGGTAGATTTAAGGGTAGCAAAAAGACGACACTGCGTCGATTCGGAGGTCGATCGCGGTCCCGGCGATGCTCCGCGGATTCCTTGGCACAGTACCGCCTTAGAACAACGAGAGGAGCCAAGAATGCCTTCCAGCGCTGCCCCCTCCGCCGGCTTTCTCGACCGCTCGCGCACCATCGCCCGTCCCGGGTTCAACCGCTGGCTGGTACCGCCCTGCGCACTGGCCATCCACCTGTGCATCGGCATGGCCTACGGGTTCTCGGTGTTCTGGCTGCCGCTGTCCAAGGCCATCGGCATCACCAAGTCGCTTGCCTGCCCCGGCGATCCCTCGATCTTCTATTACCTGACCACCACGACCTGCGACTGGAAGGTGCCCCAGCTGCAGGCCTGGATGTTCGGCCTGTTCTTCGTCTTCCTCGGCTCCGCGGCTGCGGTCTGGGGCGGCTGGCTCGAGCGGGTCGGGCCGCGCCGCGCCGGTGTCGTTGCCGCGTTCTGCTGGGCCGGCGGGTTCCTGATCTCCGCCCTCGGCATCCACCTGCACCAGCTGTGGATGCTGTGGCTGGGCTCGGGCGTGATCGGCGGCATTGGCCTCGGCCTGGGTTACATCTCGCCGGTGTCAACCCTCATCAAGTGGTTTCCCGACCGGCGCGGGATGGCCACGGGGCTCGCGATCATGGGCTTCGGCGGTGGCGCGATGATCGGTGCACCGCTGGCCGACAAGCTCATGAAGCACTTCGCCACCGTGGCCTCCACCGGCGTCGTCGAGACTTTCATCGTCCTGGGGGTCGTCTACTTCCTCTTCATGATCTGCGGTGCCCTCGGCTACCGGCTGGCGCCCGATAACTGGAAGCCGGCCGGGTGGAACCCCGAGACCACCCGCAAGGTTCTGGTCACACGCGGGCAGATGCACCTGAACGTCGCCTCGCGGACCCCGCAGTTCTGGCTCGTCTGGCTGGTGCTGATGCTCAATGTCTCGGCCGGCATCGGCATCCTGAGCCTGGCGTCCCCGCTGCTGCAGGAGGTCTTCGGCGGTCACCTCATCGGTGTCGATGCCAGCTTCGACCAGCTGGATACCGCGCAGCTGGCCAAGATCGCCACCCTCGCGGCCGCCTTCACCGGCCTGCTGTCGCTGTTCAACATCCTCGGACGCATCTTCTGGGCCTCGCTGTCCGACCGGATCGGCCGCAAGGGCACCTACATGGTGTTCTTCGTCCTGGGCATCATCCTCTACTCCTCCATCCCCTGGACGGCCGCCACCGGGAACTTCACGCTGTTCGTGCTGTTCTTCGGCGTCATCCTGTCGATGTACGGCGGCGGATTTTCCACCGTCCCCGCCTACCTCTCGGACCTGTTCGGCACCAAGATGGTCGGCGCCATTCACGGGCGCCTGCTCACCGCCTGGTCGGTGGCCGGTGTGCTCGGGCCCTTCCTGCTCGGCTACTTCCGCGAGGCGCAGCTGAAGGCGGGGGTACCCAAGGCACACGTCTACAACGAGATCATGTACGTCTGCGCGGGCCTGCTCGCGCTCGGTTTTGTCTGCAACGTGCTGATCAGGCCGGTGGCGCAGAAGCACTTCATGAGCCCGGATGAATTGGCGCGGCTGGACGCGGCGAGCGCCGCCGCGCCGGCGCACGCGGATCTTGCCACCGGCAGCAGCGCGCCCTCGCCCTCCTGGCTGGTGGCCGGTGCCTGGCTCGCGGTCGGGATTCCCATGGTCTGGGGGGTGTGGATGACCCTGCAGAAAGCGGCGCCCCTCCTATTCCGCTGAGCCCCGCCGCCGCGCTGCGCGGCGCACGTCGGCAGGCGGGCCCAGGACGGGGAAACGCGCGGCTCAGGGGCCGTTCTTGACCGTCCAGCGACTGTCCTGTGTCAGCCACACTCTCTGGATGTGGCCGTACAGGAACGCGGTCGTCAGTCCGAAGAGCAGCAGGCCATTGAGCGCCTCGAGTGCGCCCATCAGTTGCCAGTGCCTGGCCAGATACAGCTCGGCATGCCCGTAGGCGGTCATGGCGCTTAGCGAGTAGATCATGGCCGAGGCGGCGTCTGCGATGGCCCCGAGCCGCAGGTAGGCGAATGCCCAGATCGCGGCTTCCAGGCCGAACAGGATCGTGGACAGCAGGGTGGTCACGCCCATGACCAGCGCGAATGCAGTGATAAAATGGCGCCGGCTGGTCACTGACTGCAGCGCGCGCACCACCCCGGTATTGATCACCCCGAGGCAGATCACGTGCAGCACCACGGTCAGCACGATCAGCGGCAGGCTCCAGGCCCAGTTGCCGTTCCAGATGAGATCCGCATCAGACACGTGGCTGCTCCCTTGCGCTCGCCCTGCCCACCGGCATGCACGTCCCCGGCAGCCACCCAACGGAAGGTGATTCTATGGCCGCCCCGCGACGGACCCCGGCACGGTTGCTGTGCCTGTTGCTGATCTTCACGGCCTCGTGCGCCACCAGCGGTCCGCAGGCGCCATTGAGCGCCGAGCAAGCCCGTTCCGTGGCCGATGCGGTGCACCAGCGGCGGGTCGCGGAAAATGACCTCGAGATCGCGGACATCGGCGTCGCGGTCGACAGCGACGGCACCGCCCATCTCACCGGGCGCACGTATACGCAGGCCAAGGCCGACCGTGCCGTGCAGATTGCGCGCACCACCGCAGGGGTGAGCCGGGTCCGCAACGAGATACAGTCGCTGCCGTCGACGCCGCGGTAGCGACCGCGGCAGGGGGAGTGGAGCGGGAAACGAGACTCGAACTCGCGACCCCGACCTTGGCAAGACCGGACGAACCTATATAAATCAATGACATATATAGCAAATCACGTCCATCCGGTGCCAATCGAATCAAACGCTTGCACGTGCCTGCGTGCCAACTGCGTGACACATCTTGGCGACCCTCTATAGGGCGATGGGGTTGCGTATGGACAAGATTACCGACCGCGGTTCCCCGGTGGCCGCCAACCGCACACCTAGCCTGCTGTCCCAACTTTTCCGGTTCGGCGTTCATCTCGAATTGTGCCCAGCAGCCCCCTACAACTCATCTGCTCCCCGGGGGAAAGGAAAGACCGAGCACACGTGTATTGACTGACAACAAGATTCGAACGGTCCCAGGTCTCGCCGGCTCCGGACGCCCTTCACCTGCATAAGCGATGCGACTCGGTAGTACCGGGGTGGCGCCGACACGTCGCTAGCGTCGGCTATCCTAACCGTCTAGTGGATGCTCGCAGAGGGTTTCCTTATCTTTTTGAACACCAGTACATACATGAAGGGCATGTGGTCGAACTGCCTCGTGAGGTGAAATCCTTCGGCCTCGACCTCCTTCACGACGTCGTCACGGTCCAGGCGGATGTGATTGAGAACTGCCTCCGGAGGGGCGGCCGGGTTTGGCCGATAGCGATAGTAGTCTATGACAAAGAGCCTCCCGCCGGGCTTGAGTGCCCGCCATAAGCCCTGCGTCATTGCTCCGGGGTAGTCGAGATGGTGGTAGGTGTCTAGCAAAATTGCCCCGTCGAGGGTGTTTTTGGGAAGTCTGGGGTCGCGCTCCGTACCGAGCACTGTATGCACGTTGTGCCAGCCCTCTGCGGCAATTCGCTCGTTCGTCTTGTCAATGAACTCCGGATAGATGTCCTCCGCGAAAACCGTACCTTTGCTGCCAATGTGTTTCAGGACAAAAGGCAGAAGGTGGCCAACACCGGTGCCGACGTCGGCAATGGTCTCACCGGGATGCAAGTCCAGAGAGTCAACTAGCGCGCCGCTCTGCGCCTGGAGCGCTCGGAACGGCGGGTCCATCTCAGAAGCTGCTTTTTCGCGCGAAGCGTGTG
>JAFEFN010000004.1 GCA_018240525.1 Pseudomonadota bacterium | reverse complement strand
GCCGGCGACCGCGCCGGCGACAAGGCCGGTGACCGCGCCGGCGACAAGGCCGGTGACCGCGCTGGCGACAAGGCCGGTGACCGCGCTGGCGACAAGGCCGGTGACCGCGCTGGCGACAAGGCCGGCGACCGCGCTGGCGACAAGGCCGGCGACCGCGCCAAAGTCGATGGGATGATGATGGGCGGGGGCTGACGCCTGGATTGTTGCGCTGACCGGGGTTCTCGAGAGCGCCTGGCGCGAACGAGGAGCCCCCTGATATAGGGGTTGGCACACTGCGGACGGCCCGGTGAAAGCACCGGGCCGTCCGCTTATGTCGGTTGAACAAGAAAACAAGAATAATTCGCCGCGAGTGGGCTCTGGCCGCGCTGGCGACGACACTGGCAGTCGCTGCTGAGCCTGTAACCGCGGCCGATCGCGCCTACGTCGCGACGGACGACCTGCGCGTGGTCTATTACGAGCCGCGCGAAACCGCCATCGTCCCCCACGTCGCGCAGAGCTTCCTCAGCGGCCTCAGCGACCACAAGAGAGTCTGGGGCTACGTGCCCACCGACGGGACAACCGTGTTTTTACTGGATGTCAGGGACCTCTGGAACGCAGCGGTCTACCCGGCGCCCAATAACCTGATCGACTTCGACATCGCGCCGTCGTATTACCCGTACGAAACCTTCACCTCGGCCGATCGGTTCGAGGCAGTCGCAGTCCACGAGCTGACCCATCTCGCCACCTACGATCGCGCCGCTCCCGACGATGAACGCTACCGCAGATTCTTCCATGGCAAGGTAGAGGTGAGCTCTGCGCACCCGGAAACGCTGCTCTACAACTACCTGACCGTCCCGCGCTACACGGTGCCGCGCTGGTACTCAGAGGGCAGCGCCGTCTTCATGGAGACGTGGATGACCGGCGGAGTCGGCCGTGCGCAAGGAGGTTATGATGAAATGGTCTTCCGGGCGATGGTCCAGGACGGTGCGAAGTTCTACGACCCGCTTGGACTGGTATCGAAAGGTACCGAAGTCGACTTTCAGACCGGCGCGAACGCGTACCTCTACGGCACGCGCTTTATGGATTATCTCGCTTACACGTACGGTCCGGACAGCCTGCTCGCCTGGTGGCGCCGCGACGCGGGTAGCCACCGCTACTACTCCGACCAATTTCAGAAGGTATTCGGACTTTCCCTCGACGAGTCCTGGCATCGCTGGATCGAGTTCGAGCACGAGTACCAGCGCAAAAACCTGCAATCCGTCCGGGAGCATCCGCTCACCGAATTCCACGACATCACGCGCGGGGACCTCGGTGCCGTCTCACGCAGCTTCGTCTCGAAGGATGGGGCGCGCCTTTATACGGCCGTGCGCTACCCGGGGCAGGTGGCACGCGTGGTGGCGATCTCGCGGAAGGATGGCAGCGTCACCCCTTTGGCCGAGATCAAGGGCTCGCGGGGTTACATCGTCACCGCGCTTGCCTACGATCCCAAGGGCGATACGGTCTTTTTCACCACCAACAACACGAACTACCGCAACCTCGAGGCGCTCGACCTGAAGTCCGGCAAGGTGCGCATGCTGATCCGCGAGAGTCGCATCGGCGACATCGTCTTCAATCCCGTCGACCGCTCGCTCTGGGGACTGCGCGTCTCCGGCGGCCGGAACGCGCTGGTACGCATTCCCTACCCGTACAACGACTGGGACCGGCTGTACACCTTCGCCGCCAACGAGGAGGCCTTCGACCTCGACCTTTCTCCTGACGGCACGCTGGCATCGATTTCGGTGTCCGGTCCGGGCCCGCGCGTCGGGGCGCCCACGGTGACTGAGGTTCGCGTGTTGCGCACCGACGACCTCTTGCAGGGAGAGATGCGGCCGCTGCACCGCCTGACGATGGGTTCGGCCGTGCCCGAAAGCTTCGTCTTCTCTCCCGACGGCCGCTACCTCTACGGCAGCAGCTTCTACACCGGCGTATCGAACATTTACCGCTACGAGTTGGCCACCGAGAAACTGGACGCGGTCAGCAACGCCGCGCTCGGCTTCTTCCGCCCACTCCCACTCGATGACTCGCAGCTGATCGTCCTGCGCTACAGCGCCAAGGGGTTCGTGCCGACGCTGATCGATGCCCGGCCTACGGAGGACCTGAGCGCGGTCACCTTCCTCGGCGAACAGGTGGCGGAGCGCTACCCCGAGGTGCAGAAATGGGTTGCGGAGGTCCCCTCCACCGTACCGTACGAGTCCCAGGTGCGCAGCCAGGGTCGCTACCATCCCTTGCGGGAGCTGAAGTCCGACACGGTGATCCCAATCGTCCAGGGCTATTTCGACGCCATCGCGGTGGGCCTCAATGCCCGCCTCAGCGATCCGGTCGGAATTGCCTGGATCAACATGGACGCGACGTACAGCCCGGACGGCAGCATTGCCTCCAAGGAGCGCCTGCACGCGATGCTCACCGCGCATACCGGCCAGTGGACGGCCGGGGCGGCCTGGAACCGTGACGACTTCTATGACCTGTTCGGCCCGACCAAGCGCAGCCTCGCCGGCTACAACGCCTTCGTCAGCTACGACCACTACTTTGTCTACGACCCGCCGCAGACAATGGATTTCACGGCGAAGCTCGCCTACTACGGCGACCTGGTCACCCTGCCCGGCTTCCAGAACGTGCTCTCGCCGACCGCGACCCTGCTTACCTCGGACTTCGGTTTCAGCTCGGTCGACACGCGCCTCTCCCCCGGCGCCGTGGACCCCGAAACCGGCCACAGCTGGTCGCTGAAGGCGCACACCTATTCATCAGCGGGCGATTTCATCCCTTCCATCCGGGGTAGCTTCGATATCGGGTTCCCGTTGCCGCTCAACCATTCCTCGATCTGGCTGCGCACCGGCGCCGGGGTGTCCGCCGGGGCGCGCGACAACCCCCTCTCGAACTTCTACCTGGGTGGATTTGGCAATAACTGGGTCGACAGCGGCGCCAACGGCGCGGTACAGCGCTACCGCGAGCTGGGAGCCCTGCCCGGGTTCGAGATCGACGCTCTGCAGGGTAAGTCAGTCTTAAGGGGCCAGCTCGAATGGATCCTGCCGCCGCTGCGCTTCGAGGCAATGGGCAGCCCTGGGTTCTACGCCAGCTGGGTTCGGACGCAACTCTTTACCACAGCGCTGGGGACCGACCTGAACGATGCCAGCCACCGTGCGCACGCCTACGACGTGGGCGCGCAGCTGGACTTGCAGCTGCACGTGATGTATCGATGGCCCATGATGCTATCCGCGGGACTCGCACGAGGCTTCGGCGGCACCGGAGCTACGACCGAATTCATGCTGTCGCTACAGGTGCTGTAATGACTGTGCGGGATTACCGGGGGCTTTCGTGAGCACGGACATGCTGATGCGTGGCTCGCTCGCTCTGCTGCCGGTGCTGCTGTTCCTCGTCGGCCTGGTGCAGCTGGACGGGTACAAGCTGCTCAGGATGCGAATGATGCTGGCGCTGGTGGCGGCCGGCGCCATCGCCGCCGGCATGAGCTACCTGCTGAACAACTTGGCCTACGCGCACTACGCGGGTAGCTTTGCCGCCTACTCACGCTGGGTCTCCCCCTGGATCGAGGAAGGGCTCAAGGCGGCCCTGATGTTCTTCCTGATCCGCACCCGGCGCGTCGGTCTGCCGGTGGATGCGGCGATCGCCGGCTTCGCGATAGGCACCGGCTTCGCGCTGGTCGAGAACCTGTACTACCTGATGTCGCGGCCGGATACCGCCCTCCCGGTGCAGGTGATCCGCGGCTTCGGCACGGCGATCATGCATGGCGGCACCGCGGCGGTGCTGGCGATGATCTCGAACACGCTCTACGAGCGCCGGCCAGCGGGCGGACTGTACCTGCTGCTGCCGGGGTTCTTTGCTGCGGTTGCACTGCACACGGGCTTCAACTACCTGCTCGTCCGACCGGCGCTGGCGACGCTCGCAACGCTGCTGGTGCTGCCCTTCGTGATCTACCTCGTGTTCGACCACAGCGAGCAGATTCTGCGCGACTGGATCGAGGCCGATCTCGAGTCGGACGTCGAACTGCTGCAGTCGATCAGTGCGGGTGAGTTCCTTGCCAGCAAGTCGGGACGGTACCTGCAGGCTCTGCGTGACCGCTTTCGTGGCGAGCAGCTGGCGGACATGCTGTGCTACCTGCGCGTACACGGCGAACTGGCGGTACGCGCCAAGGGGGTGCTTCTGCTTCGCGAGAGCGGCCTGCCCGAGCCGCCCATCGACGAGGAGACCCGCGAACGCCTTGCCGAGCTCGCGCAGCTGGAGCGCGCCATCGGCAAGAGCGGCCTGATCGCGCTGCGACCCCTGACCATGGCGACCGGCAAGGAAATCTGGCAGATGACCCTGCTGCGGCAATAGCCGCGGAGCTGGACCGCCTAGGGCTTGACCGGGTGTGGCGCGGGTAGCGGCAGCCCTTTGGCTGCGGCCACTTTGCGCAGCAGGTCCGGCCGGTCGGAAATGATGCCGTCGACCCCCATGTCGATAAGTCGCCCCATGGCCTCCGGATCGTTCACGGTCCAGGCCACGATCGTCAGCCCCAGGGCGTGCGCCTCATCGACGGCCCGCTGGTCGATGTCGGTGTAGAGCGGCGACCAGATGCGGCCGCCGGCCGCCTTCACCGCACGCGGAACCGAGCGCCCGTACTTGACGGGATCGAAGCCCGCGGTCCAGGGCGAGGGCCTGTCCAGGTAAAGGTTCTCCTCCGGCTGCTCGACCTGCGTGAGGTACACGGTCGGAATCTGCGGCGCCTGTTTCTGCAGCAGCTGCAGGGTGCGCCAGTCGAAGGATTCGATCATGACCCGATCCATGAAGTGCTCGCGCCGCAGCACCCCGAGCACGGCGTCCACAAAGTGCTGCGGGTCGAGGGACTCATCGGGGTGGGTTGGGTCGATTTTGGTCTCGATGTTCAGCCGCACGTGGGGGTCTTTCGAGCGTCGTACCAGGTCGAAGACCTCCGCAAGGGTGGGTATGCGGGTCCCCGGAACCGCCAGCTGATCGGGAAAGCGCGCCGCGTAGTCGCTCCCGGGACGAATCTGCCCGACGTCGTATTTCTTGACCTCCGCCAGCGTCAACTGGACGTACGGAATGCCCTTCGTCAGATAGCGCCCGTCCGGTCCACGGGCGAGGTCCGGGTTGAGGCCGCGCTCGTGCGAGACCACGACCACACCATCCTTGGTGACTCCCATGTCCAGCTCGAGGGTGTCGACGCCCATGGAGAGCGCATTGGCAAACGACTGCAGCGTGTTCTCTGGTCGCAGGGCACGCCCGCCGCGGTGCGCCTCGATGTCGAAGCTTGCTAGCCGCCGCGAGCCCACGTCGGCCGGCGCGATCGCCGCCAGTGTCATGAGCACCACCCCGATCGCCGCCGCTGCACCGAGCTTCTTCATTATGTTTCCCCGTCTTACCGTTCTGGTGTGGCTGCCGGACAGCCTAGACGAGACGCCCGACGACGTCACCTTCGGGCGGGTCCGCACAGGTGCGCTATCATTTTCGCAATGCGAACCACGCTCAGCGACCTTCTCTCCCGCGCCCCAGTGCTGCTGGCCGACGGTGCCACGGGCACCAACTACTTCCAGGCCGGACTGGGCTCCGGAGACCCCCCGGAATTCTGGAACGCGGACCGCCCTGCGGAAGTGAAGGGGCTGCACCAGCGCTTCGTCGATGCCGGCGCCGACATCATTCTCACCAATACCTTCGGCTGCAATCCGCACCGGTTGAAGCTGCACGGCGCGCAGGACCGGGCCTACGAACTTGCCAAGTTGGCCGCGGAACTTGCCGGCACAGTCGCCGCTGGCGCGAGGCGGCCGGTCGTGGTCGCCGGCTCGGTCGGGCCTACCGGGGAGCTTTTCGAGCCTCTCGGCGCACTTACGCGCGAAGCCGCGCTCGCCTCCTTCGGGCAGCAGATCCGTGGACTCAAGGATGGCGGCGCAGACGTTGTCTGGATCGAGACCATGTCCGCGCCCGAGGAAGCCAATGCCGCTGCCGAGGCAGCCACCCATGCAGGGCTTCCTTACGTACTCACCTACTCATTCGATACGGCGGGTCGCACCATGATGGGTCTCCTGCCACGCGCCGCGGCCGACTCGCTCAGCGGACAGCCAGTGCCACCGCTTGCGCTCGGCGCCAATTGCGGCGTGGGCGCCCCTGACATTCTCGTCAGCGTGCTGCAGATGCGTGACGCGCCCTTTCCCCTGATTATCAAGGGCAACTGTGGCGTGCCACACTTTGAAGGTACCGAGGTGATTTACTCGGGAACGCCGGAATTGATGGCCCACTACGCGCGCCTGGCAATAGACTCCGGTGCGCGCATCATCGGGGGATGCTGTGGGACCACGCCCGAGCATCTCGCATCCATGCGGGTCGCCATCGATACACACGCGCGTGGCGAGCCGCCAACCCTCGATGCGATTGTTACCAAGGTGGGACCCATGACGAACTCGTTGCCGGCGCAGAATTCTGGCCGGTCGGCACGGCGCCGCTCTCGACGCTGATGGGGTGTCGGCGCGACCATTAGAGGAGCTTCTTAAGTATCGCGGGCGGCATTCGTCGTTGCCCGGTGATTGCGTAGAAGTACTCAAATACCCCGGGCACGACACAATAGCGTTTCAGACGGCCATCCCGTAGTTCGTCCTGAACCACCACTTCTGGAACCACCGTAATCGCGCCGGAATCCCTGGCCAGCAATCGCAGCATGGCCATGTCATCAACCTCGGCCGCAATCTCGACCTTAAGACCGCGCTTTTCGCACCACAGATCGAATTGGCTGCGGATGTCGCTGCTGGAACCGGGAACCACGAACCGCTGTCCGGCCGCATCGCTTGGTAACCGGAAGGGCTTCGAACCGGACCTGGGAGGTCCCACCATGCACACCGACTGACGGTCAATGCGGACGCAACGCCACGGCCGGCCGACTTCGGCAACCACCGGGCGATTGGAAAACACAACGTCGAGGTTGTGGACATGCAGGCGCCCCAGCAACTCTTCCAGGGTTCCAGACTCAAGGCTCAGGCGAATTTGCAGCTGGCCGAGCACGGGGCGCAGTAGGTTTTCTAGAAAGTTCCGGGAAAGAGTAGCGACCGCACCCACGCGCAGCCGTTGTACGAGCTGACCTTCGCCGCCTCGGACTGCTGCCATGAGTTCTTGCCCCAGCCCAAAGATCCCATCGGCATAGTCGAGCACCGTCGTACCAAACTCTGTCAGGACGAGCGTACGGCCGGCGCGATCGAACAGGGGCTTCCCGAGGTAACCCTCAAGCTGACGTATCTGCGCCGATAAGGCGGACTGCGAAACATGCAATTGCCTTGCAGCTCGCGTCAGGTGTCCGAGCTTCGCCACCTGCCAGAAGTAGAACAGATGTCTGAAATTGAGATTTTTCATGTTCTTTAATATAGAACCGATTGTTCACATCATTCTAATTTATCTTGGCTCGCCTCCATTGGATACTGACCGCAATGGATGAGGTGGTCACTTTGCGGTCGGATGTGATTGTCGCGTGGCTGTCCTGGGCAGTGCCGGGCCTGTACCTGCTCGGTGCCCTACTGGCGTCCACGAGCCGAAACTACACGTGGTCTATTCTTGCCATGGCAACGCGGGGCGCGCTGGCGATCGCGGTGCTGGCAGGTAGCGCGCTGCTATGGCACCGGGGTATGCAGGGCTTCTGTGTTCAGCTATCCGCGCCGCCCTTGGTTAGTGTACTAGTCACCCTGTTGGGCTGGATCATCGGTGACTACTCGCGGCGCTACCTCGAAGGCGAGCCGGGTCAGAGCCGCTACGTCATCTCATATCTTGCGACCTTGGCCTCGGTCAGTATCGTGATTTGGAGCCCAAACTTCGCCCTCGTGATCGCGGCCTGGGCGGCCAGCAGTGCGGGCGTGCATCAACTACTCACGTTCTATCCTGCCAGACCTGCGGCACTGGTCGTTGCCCACAAGAAATTCCTTGCCAGCCGCCTTGCTGAGGCCTGCCTGATAGTTGCTGCGGTTCTCCTGTACCGGACCTGGGGCACTCTGCAGATGAGTGAACTAGCGCGGCATGCGACCGCGGTCTCCGCCCTTCCTGCGACCGCTCAAGTGGCCGCGTCCCTGATCGCCCTCGCAGCGCTTCTTAAGTGCGCGCAGCTTCCACTGCATGGCTGGCTCATCCAGGTCATGGAAGCTCCTACGCCAGTCTCAGCCCTCCTCCATGCCGGCGTGGTCAATCTTGGCGGTTACGTCCTGATCCGTCTAGCGCCGTTGATCTCCGGCTCCCTCAGCGCGCAAACCCTGCTGGTCGTGATCGGCGGCCTGACGGCCGTGCTGGCAGGCCTGGTCACGCTGACCCGCGTGACTATCAAGGTACGTCTTGCCTGGTCGACGTGCTCACAGATGGGGCTCATGATGCTGGAGTGCGGGCTGGGCCTCTATAGTCTCGCGCTCCTGCATCTCCTCGCACACTCGCTCTACAAGGCACATGCGTTCCTGACCGCGGGAGAGACGGTTGCAAACAGCCTCCGCCGCGCAATGATGGTGAGTGATGCCCTGGGCGCATCGAGAGTGGACCTGCGACGGCGTCTGATAGCGCTACCCCTGGCATACCTCGTTATCGAAGCCTCCGCTTCCCTCTGGCACAACGTTGTCGCACTTCCCCGCGTGCCATGGATCGCCTCGATTTTCCTCGCCTGCGGCCTGGCAACGTTACTTTGGTCGGCCACGTCGACGCGTAGATCTTGGCTGCCTCGTTGCGTCGCGCTTCTGTGCCTCGCACAACTGTCGCTCGGCTGGCATTGGCTTACTTCCGACCCCTCGGCGTTGACTCGGCCGCCATCCGCAGCGCTGACCGCCTGGGCTTTCACCTGCGCTGTCGGCTTATACGCAGCGCTCGTTTGGCTCGCGCACAATCCGAGCTCCGCGGCGGTCGCGACGGCTCATCGGTGGGTCTATGCAGGCTTTTACCTCGACGAACGATTTACCCGTCTAACTTTCCGCCTTTGGCCCGTTCGCACGCGACCCCAACGCTCCGGCGGTTTTACCGAGCGTGTGCTGCTGCAAGGAGCGTCTGCCGATGAGTAGCGTGCGATCGCCTGCAGGCATGGAGCAGCATGCGCTCGACTCAGCCATCGATCTGGCCTGCCGGGTGATCGCCCCCAGTTGGCCGCTTGAGCGCCAGATTGCCGTTAATCCATTTTGGGGGCTTGTGGACCGGCGCTTTGACTGCGTAGCGGCAAGCTTGCGGAACCTGTTGGGCTCGCGCATGTCCCTTCCCCGCTTGGAGTACCTGCGCCACTGGCGGTCGGGGACTATTACGAGTCGAGCATTGGCGCAGGCGATCGCAGAGCATGGCAGCACAATGACCATCGATGATGCCATCGCGTGTCTACACAAACCGGAAGCACCGTCAGCGGGTATGAGGTTGCTGTCGGACTTGCTTGACGAGGGTTCACCTCAAGACAAGGCACCGCCCTGGCGCGACACGATCACCCAGCAGATCAGCCAATTCTGCTCCCAGTACTTTGATCGTCATCAAGCCGACTGGCGCCGGCCCTCAAAACCCGGCCTCTATGCCGATTGGCGTAGTGGCCTGCAAGTCGATCACGCTCTCGAGCCGTTGATGCATGCGCCGCAAATCCGCGCCCGCGCGCGGGGGTTACCTACGAGCGCCCCTGCGGCGATAGCGTGGGCGCTGGCTCGTCTCGAGGTTCCGCCCGAACATGTCTTAGATGTACTCCAACTGTGTCTGTTGCGCATCAACGGCTGGGCGTCATGGTGTGCCTATCTGGGATGGGAAGCCCGGCTTGATAACACCCGCGACACTCACCTCAACGAATTGCTGGCGATCCGTGTCAGCTGGGAAGCGCTGCTTCAGGAGGACCGGCGCGAAGCCGGAGCGGCGTGCAGACTGTGGCAGGAGTGGCGTCGGACCGCCGCGCTGACGCCATCGTCGGCACAGACCACCGAGGCTCTCTGGCAGCGCGCTCAAGAGATCAGCTATCAGGATGCCTTGCTCTGTCAGCTGCAAGCGCCTAGTACCTTGGGATGCGCCGGACACATCGACCCGGCTTCGGCACATCTCGTCTTTTGCATCGATGTGCGCTCCGAGCGGTTCCGGCGATCGCTGGAAGCCGTCGCTCCGAACGTTGAGACCCGTGGATTCGCCGGGTTCTTTGGTCTGCCGATCCGTTATACGCCGCTCGGAACGAGCGCCTCCCGGCCACAGGTTCCGGGCCTTTTGGCGCCCCGGTGGGAGGTCACGGGCTCGGCGGGAAGTCTCCTGGAGGACCAGCTGATCGCCGCTCGCCGCAAGCACGCGCTTGACGTGCAGGCTGCCTGGCAACCTTTTTTCCGGCTGCCATCCGGCGCCTTCTCGCTGGTTGAAACCATCGGCCTGGGATATTTTGGCGCACTCCTGGGGCGGCATTTTGGCAGCCGCCCAACGACCGCGGACTCGTGGGGACTTAGCGGCGCCGATGCCCACAGGCTGCGGCCACACTTGTGCGACCACGGTCCCAACATGCTCGCGCAGAGCGCCGATCTCGTTACGGGCATCCTGCGTGCGATGACCCTGACCCATGGATTTGCTCGCCTGCTGGTCCTCGTGGGGCACGGCAGCCAATCGGCCAATAACCCCCAGTCGGCCGGGCTGGACTGCGGTGCCTGTGGTGGGCAAACCGGCGAGATCAACGCGCGCCTTCTGGCATCTATGCTGAACGATGTCTCTCTGCGAGCGGCCCTGTCCGCACGGGGGATCGAGATTCCGGCGAGTACCCTTGCGGTCGCTGCGCTCCACAACACGACGACTGACGAGATTCGGTTGTTGGACACGCATGCCGCACCCGCAAGCCATCAAGCGGACCTTGCGCGCTTACGCAGGCAGCTTACCGAGGCGGGTCACCGCACCCGGCTCGAGCGCGCCCCCCTGCTCGGCTTTCCAGACCGCTCACAGCAGCCCAAATCTCTCCTGAAGCGCTACCAGATGCGCGCCCGAGACTGGGCACAGACGCGCCCGGAGTGGGGGCTGGCCAACAACGCGGGGTTCATCGTGGCACCACGCTCGCGTACCCGTGGCATGAATCTTGAAGGGCGAGTGTTTCTCCATGACTATATGTGGGCGGACGATCCCGATGGAGCGGTGCTTGAGCTCATCATGACTGCGCCCATGATTGTGGCTCACTGGATCAACCTCCAATATTTTGCCTCCACCGTAGACCCCGAACATTTTGGCAGTGGTAACAAAGTGCTGCATAACGTCGCATGCGGACGCATCGGGGTGTTTGAAGGCAACACCGGGGATCTGCGGATCGGCCTGTCGCGGCAGTCCGTTCACGATGGGAACAAGTCGATGCACACACCGCTGAGGTTGTCCGTCTTCATCGAAGCGCCGCGCGCGATGATTGAGGCGGTCATCGCGAAGCATAAGACGGTCCGTCAGTTGGTCGACAACGGATGGCTTTACCTGTTTCGCCTCGATAACGCTCTCATCGAACGACTTGAGAGTCGGAACTGGAAGGCGTGCGTTGGCGAGTCACTGGATGGCAATCAGTCCTCGGACTCGACCCGCGCCTTGGCGCAGGCGGCGTCGCTGCCGAGCCCCTAGGTTTAAGCAGCGCTGCAGCTCGAATTGGGACACTATACGAACACGGTGCGGACGGAGCTGCCGAAGAAGACGCTCGCTGAGGGCCGTTATGACGTGATGTTCGGAGGAGCACGGCGAGACGCGGAAGCCTCCCGCTTGGTGCCCGCCCGACTCACATTCTCGGGAGCATAAGGTGAGCATGCGCGAACGTACCGACACCGGCCCTGACACCGAACTGCACCTGTCCGCGGCCATGCCCAATAGCGGCCTGAACGCGGGCATCTTGCCCCCAAGTATCTCGAACCGTACGGAACTCGCGCTCGAAGTTCATGCCCGGCCGCCTCAGGCAATCGAAACCCCCGCACGTATGACGCAAGTCGCGGTGTTGGTGAGTCCTGCGGCCCGAGAAGCGGAACTCGCGCACTTGCGGGCACTTTGCGCAACCTGGCAAGTCTCACCGCCCCCGGCACACGCCTCACACTTCAGCGCAGGGGTCGGTGAGTTTCGCTTGCGGTGGGAGCGGCACGGAGAATTCTCAAGCTATACGTTCTCGCTGTCTGGATTGGGCCCCGAAGCCTTCAGCCAGCCTCCGATTCGGAACTTGCCCCCAGGATGGTTGCGCGGGATCCCGGGAGAAACCCTGTACGCTGCCCATGCCGAGGTGATTAAGGGCAATGAAGAACTTCCTTCTCCGGAGGAAGTGGCTGGCTACTTTGACGAACGCTTACCGGTGGGTGCCGTGATCGGAGGCGGTGCCGGCGCGGCATTCACCGATTTTTGGATTCATGCGGATGGGTTTGCTCGCTTTGTCATGATCGACCGGTCGCTAACACCGCGTCAGGCCGGCCGAATGCTGCAGAGACTGTTCGAGATCGAAACCTATCGGATTCTCGCGCTCTTGGCCTTTCCGCTCGCCAAGGGCTTAGGTGCGCATCTCGCAAAGTGGGAGCAGGCCCTGGCGGATCTCGCGGATAACATTGCGCGCGGAACCGGGAGCGACGAGTCCAATATGCAGCTCTTGACACAGCTAGCCGCGGACATTGAAAGCGCTCTTGCCCGCACCGAGACACGCTGTGCCGCCTCGCGAGCCTATTATGCGCTCATCACAAGGCGTATCGCAGAGCTCCGGGAAGAGCGCATCGCCGGGCTGCAGACGATCGAGGAATTCATGTCGCGGCGCCTGAGCCCCGCGATCGCCACCATCTCAAGTACGGAGGGGCGTCTGCGAGCGCTTTCGGAGCGCGTCGGCCAGGTGTCCGGTCAGCTTGCGACGCGAGTGGCCATCGCGCGCGAAGCACAGAATCAATTTCTTCTGTCGGCGCTGAACCGACGGGCCGAGATTCAGTTTCACCTCCAACGAGCAATCGAGGGCTTGTCTGTCTCCGCTATTGTTTATTATGGAGCCGGGCTGGTGGGCTACTTGGCCAAAGCGGCGAAGGAAATAGGCATCCGCTTGGATGTAGAGGTCGTCGTCGGCGTCTCTATACCCATTATCGCTCTTGTCAGCGTCTGGGCGGTATTTCGAGCTCATCGTCGCATTACGAACGTTGCTCGGTCCGACGCTCTAAACCCTGACGTCTGATCTCCCGAGCAAGCTGGCGCTGCGCGAAGCGGATTTGCCGATCTATTGGGTTTTGGATGCCCGCTTTCAGGAATGCGGGAACGGCGCGGCGCTAAGCTGGCCATAACCGGATTCGCCCGCTGCCCAGACTTGGTTGCGACCGGCCTCCTTGGCGCGGTACAGCGCGGCATCGCATTCCTGCACGAGCGCGGCAATGCTGCCGGTGTTTTGCGCCATGGCAACGAGCCCAGCGCTCACCGTGACCTTGCGCCTGAAGGCACTCGAGCGCTCGACCTCCATGCGGATGCACTCTGCAAGGACCACCGCCCCGGCGAAGCCGGTCTCCGGCAGCACCAGAGCGAACTCCTCTCCACCGATCCTGGCCACTAGGTCGGTCTCTCGCACCAAGGAGGCGAGAAGCGCGCCCAGGGACTTCAGTAACTCATCGCCCGCCGGGTGCCCGTAGGCATCGTTGTATGACTTGAACAAGTCGATATCGAGAAGCACGAGCGAGAGCGCATGGCCGTGACGTCGTGCGAGATTGAAGTTCTCCAGCAGGAATGCGTCGAATGCACGGCGGTTGGCGAGTCCGGTCAGCGGATCGTGCTGGGATAGCTCGGTGGCGGCAGTGCGTGCAGCGTCGATCAGCGTGATGCGCTGTGCCAACTGCAGAATCAGCCACACAGATCCGATGGAAGACGCTGCCGCATACAGCGCCCAGTCGAGCGCCTCTGGGAACAGGTCGAACGGGGCCTGGCGGCTCAAAAGCCAGCCAAGGAGTGGCGGCGCAAGTATTGCCGGTGGTAACAGCCAGCGGCACACAATACTGCCGGTGCTGCGTGCGAGCACGGTATTGATTGGCCAGGACACCGGCTCTGCTGCAAGCACGCCGATGCCGATGAACAGCATGATCGCCGCTGTAGGCAGGGTCGCCGGACTGAATGACGCGCCCTCGTGCAGCTGCTGCGCACCGAACAGGTAGGCGATGAGCGTCACCCAGGCCACCAGCACCGATGCGACCCCGGCGCACGTCTTGAGCAGCCGTAACCGCGGCCGTTGGGCACCCAGCAGCGCTGCGGAGACCATGGTGATCATGAGGGCCGCAGCCAGCGCCGGTCTCGCTGTAAGGGCGGCGGGTGACGTCGAGTCACTCAACAGCGCTCGGTCTATCCCCGCGTCCCAGTTCAGGGCGTACTCGGAAAGAGTCACCAGACCCACGGTGAGCACGAGCGACGCAATGAGGTCAGGGATCGCGCGCAGTCCTAGTTCGCTTACCGTCAATGCCAGCGCGATGCCGAGCGCCAAGATCGCCGCCGCAACGTTCGGCTTTATGACAGTCAGCCGCACGGCCGTATGCCCTACCTGGCCCTGGTGCAGAAATTCCCCGAGAAGAGCGGCACCCCCGATCAGTGCAGTTGCACAGCCGATGGCGACGCACATGGCCCTGAGCACACCATTGATCTTCGGCTCGATCTCAGTCGCCTGCGGGTTCATTCGTCTCTGGCACGCCGATTTTGACCTCGAATGCTGTCGTCACTTACTGCTACTACTTACTCCCCGCACCCACTTTGCCAGCGCGAATAGCCATGCTCACTACGTAGAATTGCGGAGTGTCCTAAAGCAGCGGTGCCGTACGTGAGTGACGAACGTGGCGAGCCCGACATCCCGCTGTGGCGGGCACCGGTCAGAACAACTGAGTAGCCGCCTCCACGCTGCCGGGACGGCTTCTCGGGGCCGGCACTGCCGCACGGCCATCAGCAATCACTGACTCAGAAGTGAAAGGATGCCTGAACCCCCAGGATACTGGTGTTGGAAGTGTAGGTGCCGAGCAAAGCTCCCGGGACCGGACCCGGCGAGGTCAGTTCGCTCGGCCCATCCTTTACCCACAGGTACGCGTAGCCGAGATCCACTGACCAATCACTGCTCGGCTCCCATCTCGCACCCACGGCGAGCCATTTGCGATCGTTGTCCGGCAGACGTGGCGTGCGAAACGCATCCTCCACGGGGGAGCGATCGTAGGCGAGCCCGCCACGCAGCAACCAGGCCGGAACGAGCCGGTATTCCAGGCCGAGTCCCACGCGCCAGCTGCTTTTGAAATTCAAGGCGTCATCAACCACAGGCTGTCCGGCCAATGGCCCGCTTGTGGCGATAACTGCCAAGGAGGAAATTGAGTTCCAGCCGGTCCAGCTATAGTCAATGAGTGCCCGCAGCTTGGACCCGAACTGCTGCGCGACGCCCAAAGAGGCAGTCTGCGGCAACTTCAGCGAAGCTTGCGCGGTTGCGTTTAAGGGGGCAAGGCTAGCGGTGTTGAAGCTCAGATCGCCGCGAATGCTGTTGTTGGCAGCTGAACGGTAGGTTGCACCGACGCGAGTTCCCTGACCGAAGTCGAGCAGCACTCCCAGGTTCCAGCCCCAGGCCCAATCGCTGCCGTCGAGCCTGCCCTGTGCGGTCGGTATCAACGGAGTGACGGCCTGAGTGAGCGTGGCCTTGAGGCGCTGGTAGCTGACGCCGGCACCGAGCGACAGCACGTCATTCACCTTGTACGAGATCGCTGGATTGACATTCAGGGTCTCGACCTTGGACTTGACCGCGTAGAACATCCCCGCCCACTGGCTGTTCCAATCGGTGCTCAGACCAAACGGGGAGTTGACCGCCAATCCCACCGCTACCGACGGGGTAAGAGAGGTTTTAACGTACAGCGCCGGCACCAGCGTCGAGACTCCGGCGTTACCGCCGTCGCCGAATCCGTCGTAGGTAGAGCCCGAGCTCTTGAACCTGAAGCTTGGCACGAGGTAATTCGCTACCACGGCGATATCGGAGCCCGGCAACGAGGACATCCCCGCAGGGTTCCAGAAGACTATGCTCGCATCCTGGGAAGCCGCCGCCAGTCCCGAATAGGCGACACCCAATCCGCTCGCCGATTGTTCCTGCAGCTGAAACCCCGAGGCGAAAGCTCCGGCGGAAACCAAGCCACACAGCATAGCGATCGTGCCCTTGCAAAGACGCGATGAAGTCCTTCGTTGCTTCATGTTCCCTCTCCTGCCCCGCTCCTGCCCCGCGAGCATATGCCCCACGCGATACTTAAAACGATGTGCTGGTTCGAGCCGCGGGGCAATTCGTACAAGCCACAAGGAGAAGATAAGCACCATTGCGGATCGTGAACCTGGGCGCGCAGGGGTATAAGAAATGAGATTCTCGAGCGGATAGAAGACATGGACAGAATATGGCTGAATGCCTACCCGTCAGGGACGCCCGCTGAAATTGACGCCGATTCCTATGAGTCGCTGGTAGATGTTTTCGAGGAGAGTTGCCGACGGTTCGCCGACCGGCCCGGCTATCACAATCTGGGCGTGACGCTTACCTATCGCGATCTTGAACGGCTATCACGGCAGTTCGGCGCGTACCTGATGGCATGCGGCTTGGTGAGCGGCGATCGCATTGCGCTGATGATGCCCAACCTGCTCCAGTATCCAGTGGCGCTGTTCGGAGCGTTGCGGGCGGGCTTGACCGTCGTCAATACCAATCCTCTATACACACCACGTGAGCTGCGCCACCAGTTGGTCGACTCCGGTGCAAGCGCAATCGTGATTCTGGAGAACTTTGCTCACGTACTCGCGCAAGTACGGCCCGACACCCAGATCCAGCACATCGTCACGACCGCGGTGGGCGATCTGACTCCGTTCCCCAAGCGGACCGCAGTCAACTTCCTCGTCCGTCGAGTCAAGCATATGGTGCCGCCGTATGATCTTCCTGATGCGGTCCCCTTCAGGCAAGCCTTAGCAGTCGGAGCACGCAGCGATTTTCGGCCTGCAGCCATCGGCCCGCAGGACATCGCGTTTCTGCAGTACACCGGAGGCACGACCGGTCTCGCCAAAGGCGCGATACTGACGCACCGGAACATGGTCGCAAACCTGCTGCAGGTTGGCGCATTCTGGAAGAATCTCATACAGCCGGGTCGCGAAGTGATGATTACTCCGCTGCCTCTGTACCATGTCTTCTGCCTGACCTGTAACTGCCTGGTCTTCATGCAGCAGGGGGGGCTCCTCGTGCTCATCACCAACCCGCGTGACACGACGCAGTTTGTGCATGAACTGCGCAAGTGGCGCTTCACGATGATCACCGGCGTTAATACGCTCTACAATTCCCTGCTGAGCCATCCGGGCTTCGCGCGGCTGGACTTCTCTAACCTCAAGCTCGGTGCCGCTGGCGGTATGGCGCTGCATCCCACCGTTGCGCAAAAGTGGCGCGCCGTCACCGGCCGACCACTGGTCGAAGGCTATGGACTCACGGAAGCCTCGCCAGTGGTCGCATGCAACTCCTACGAGGCCCCAAGAATTGGCACGGTAGGCCTGCCGCTGCCGTCCACCGAGATCGGCATCCGCGACGGTGACACCGAAGCGCCACCGGGCGAGCCGGGCGAGCTTTGCGTGCGCGGCCCGCAAGTAATGCGCGGATACTGGCGGCACCCCGAGGAAACTGCCAAGGCCCTGACTCCCGATGGATGGCTGCGCACCGGCGACATCGCGGTGGCCGAGGCCGACGGCTTCTTGAAAATCGTCGACCGCAAGAAAGATCTGATCATCGTCTCGGGCTTCAAGGTGTTTCCCAACGAGATCGAGAGCGTGGTCGGTGAACATCCGGCCGTACTGGAATGCGGCTGCATCGGGGTCAGTGACGAGCGCTCCGGCCAGGCGGTCAAAATATTTGTCGTACTGCGCCAGGGACAGTCGATCACGTTCGAGGCTTTGCGCGAGCACTGCGCGCAGCGGTTGACGCCATACAAGATACCGCGGCACCTGGAGTTCCGCGAATCGCTGCCCAAGACTAACGTCGGCAAGATTCTGCGACGCGCGCTCGAACCGCAACAGCCGGCTCAAGCGGCATAATTTTACCGCCGCCGGCTGAATCGGCGAGCTAGGCGTAGGCGACCGCTCGAGCGGGAGGTTAGCGTGCGGGCGGCGCAGAGGCGGCGCGCAGGATGCAATCTGCGGCTTTCTCGGCGATCATGATGGTCGGCGCGTTGGTATTGCCGCCTATCAGACGTGGCATCACGGAAGCATCGGCAACCCGCAGTCCCTCCGTGCCGCGGACGCGCAGCTCAACGTCGACGACGGCCGCGGAATCGCTGCCCATCCGGCAGGTGCCCACTGGGTGGTAGATCGTCTCGGCCTTCCGCCTCACCACCTGCTCGACCTCACCCCGCGTGGTCGCCGCTTCTCCGGGAAATACCTCCCGTCCGCGATAAGGCCCAAACGCTGCCGCGCGCGCAATTGCGCGCGAGAGCTCGACCCCTTCCAGAAGCACATCCAGGTCTCGCGCGTCGCTCAGATAATCGGCGTGGATCCGCGGCGCGTCCTCCGCGTTCGCCGAGCGCAACTCGATCCGCCCGCGACTGTAGGGCCGCAGCGCGCACGCGTGTATCGTGAATCCGTGGCCCTCGAGGCGCTTGCGGCCGTGGTCGTCGAGCTGTGCCGGCACAAAGTGCAACTGCACGTCGGGTCGTGCATCGGGTGCGCGCACGGTTTGCACGAAAGCGCCGGCTTCAGCGATATTGCTGACGCCCGGACCGTTGTGCGTGAGAAGATACCGCAGGCCGACCGCCAATTCCTGCCAGCGGCTGAAGTCGTAGGTAATCGGCCGAGTGCTCTTGTAGAGCGTGCAGAAGTCCAGGTGGTCATGCAGATTGCGGCCCACTTCTGCAACTTCCGCAGTGATCGGGATGCCAAGCCCGCGCAGTTGGTCGGGCGGTCCGATCCCCGAGAGCAGCAGCAACTGCGCGGAGCCGAGTGTGCCGGCCGCGAGCAGGACCTCGCGTTCCGCGCGGGCCAGCTGCGGGTGGCCGCTACCGCGCCGATATTCGACTGCCACGGCGCGGCCGGCGGAGAACACCACGCGCGTCGCCAGACAATGGGTTCGGACTTCAAGGTTAGGGCGGCGCAGCGCCGGCTTGAGGTAGGCGGCCGCCGCGCTGCAGCGGCGACCGTTCCTCTGGGTCACCTGGTAAAAGCCTACCCCCTCTTGGGCGGGGCCATTGAAGTCCGAGTTGCGCATCAGGCCGCACTCCGCCGCGGCGTCAACGAACACATCGCTCAGTGGATTCCGGTACTTAAGATCTTCCACGCAGAGCGGACCACCCACGCCGTGGTACTTGCTCGCCCCGCGGGCCTGGTTCTCGGCGCGGAGGAAATAGGGCAAGACAGCTGCGTAGTTCCATTCCGGCCCCGCGAGCGCGGCCCACTCTTCATAATCAAGGTGGTGGCCGCGTGTGTAGCACATGGCGTTGATCGAGCTGCTGCCGCCGAGCACTCGCCCGCGCGGCCAGTACAGTGTGCGGCCCCCGAGCTGTACCTGCGGCTCGGTGTAATAGCCCCAGTTGATCTTATGGTTACCGACCAGACGTGCCAAACCGGCAGGCATGTGGATGAAGGGGCTGACGTCCGGACCACCCGCCTCCAGCAGCAACACTTTGAGCCCGGAGCGGGCCGATAGGCGGTTGGCGAGCACGCATCCGGCCGACCCTGCGCCCACGATGACGTAGTCATATGCTGGCTGGTTCATTCTGAGGGCATAGTCCCCGTGTCTTCTAGATCGAACGGATCGGCAGCACCGCCAAACAGCGCATCCATCAACTGAGTCTCACGCTCGCGAATCGCCGTCAACAGCGCTTGCGCGCCATGCACGCGACGAAAGCTCGCGAAGCCGCGCTCGAGAAAGTCCTGCAGGGCGCCAAAACCGGCAGCGCGCGCCGGAACGTGCGCGGCGCGCAGCGCGATGCCGACCCAACGGTAACGCACGATGCGGTCCAAAGCCTCGCCAACGGCGATCGCCAGCTGAATCTGGCGCCGCCGCAAGGCACCCTGCCCTACCGCACGGTAGGCATTGGCATATCGTACCCCGGTTATGGGAGTCCCCGACAACCTGGCAGCCATGGCGTGATCAAGCTCGGTGGTCAGCACTTCCAGTTCGATCGCGCGCGTAAGTATGTCGACCGCGGCGCGCGGCAGCGCACGCCTGAAGGCACTCCATGCGCGAGTCACGTCCCGGTCACGCTGCCTGAAGTCCTGCGCCCCGTAGAGCTCGCATAGGAAGAATTCCACCGCAGCCGCATAACGCGGCTCGCGCCGCAGATCGCGGTAAGTTCGCGCGAGGCGCATGCCCTGCCATGTGCGCAGCTCACCCAGGCGCGCCGCGAACTGCGGCGTGGCGGACACGCACGCGTCGAGTGCGCGCTTGCGTGCCAGAAGCTGCTCGGCATTGACCTGCGTACCTGTGCCCGTCATGGGAGCTGCAGCGCCTGCATGATGCATTCGAGACCGCGACGTGCACGCAGTATTCCGAGGTGCCCGACACCGCGCAGCTCCCGCAGTTCCGCGCCCCGCAACGCCGCACTGCGTGGCGGTGCGACCAGCGCGTCTTCCAGACTGTAGATGCTCGTCAGCGGGACCGCGAAGCGCCCTTCCTGCTCGCCGTTCAAGGCCCGCAACCACGCGCAATCCGGGCGCAGTTGTTTCAAGGGCGTAGCGCCCAGGTATCGGGCCAGCAAGGTGCCGTGATGGGGGGAGGCCACCGTAACGATGCGATCGACGACCTCCGTGCCGACTAGGCGCAGCGCCGCGCGCGCCACCAAGCCCCCCATGCTATGGGCAACAATGGTGACGCGCGCCCCGAGAGCGTGCTGCTGCATGGCGCGAAGCTCGCTCGCTACGGTCATGGCGTGCGAATCGAGGTCGCCAAGCATGGGTTCCAGGTTGATCGCTCGTATCGGCGCGAATCCGACGCGCGACAAGCGCTTGCGCAGCGGGTTCCAGACGGCTCCATTGCAGACGATCCCGTGGATCAACAACACCGGCCGCGAAGGCGCGGAGCCCGCGGCCGGGACTCCGACCTTCCCGGGCGCACGACCCTGCAGACTCATTGCGCAAGCGGCGAGGTTGAAAGCGGCGCATTCCGACAGCAGTGCCCGCAGTGAATGACCGCCGTCCCACGCGGTGCGTACACCCGCCGCCGGACGCGCTACGGCGCGCGCGAGACCAACGAATGCGCCGGGCGCGCATACGAATATGGCCGCGCCTACTGTATACGCGCCGGCTAGCGAAAGTGGTAGCACCGCGGCGAGCAATGCGGCAACGGCCACCGCACATATCAGCTCGCTGCATAGCACCAGACGCCAGAAGCAAGCTGCCACGATACGAACTACCCGGCAGCTCTTGCCGCCGGCAGCATGCCCTCGAGCCGCCGCAGAGCTTCACGCAGTTGCCTCGTGGCCCGGCGGCCGCGCGCGCTACGCTCCCGCGCCGCGGTGGAAAACGTGCGACGCCTGTCGCGCAGGATATCAACATCAAAGTGTAGGTTGCGACGCTTGCACAACGCGCTAAGTGCATCAGCCTGGAGCAACAGATCGCTGCGGGTCTTTTGGTAGGCATGCTCCACTAGGCGATGCCTGCCCGAGTACCGAAACACGTTGGCGAAGAACAGTGTCGCATCGTGGCGGTCCGGCTCAAGCAGCAGCGTGTCCGCCTGCGGGTACCGTGCCCGATAGCTTGCCATGCCGACCTGCATGCGTGAGTGAATCAAGGCGCGCAAGCTCTGTCCCAAGATTGTCGGCAACCCTTCCTCCGCGAGGTTGATGTGCCGACGCGTGCGCGAGCGGGACACATCGAACGGCACGAGCGGATTGATGCAAATTACCAGGTCGCAGCCGGCTTCCAGGGCGAGAGACGCATGCATCGTGCGAATCAGCGTCCCGTCCACGTACTGTTGTCCGTCAATTTCGACGGGTGGGTACAGGGCGGGCAAAGCGGCACTGGCGACCACCGCCCGCGAAATCGGCACGCGGTTGTGTCGCGCATCGCCGAAGTTCACGGACTCTCCGGTGTTGAGATTCGTCGCTACCACGTACAGCCGGGAACGCAGCTTGCGGAAGTCGTCCGTGCAGCGCCTCGAACTGAAGGCTGCGCGCAGGTAGCGCTCCAGTGGGGCATTGTCGAACACCGCTGTGGGCAGGATCCTTTCCAGCGAAGAGACCGCGGCCGGCCAGGCGTTACGCACGGGGTTGCGCGCGTATTGTCGCCCGATGCTCGCCAGTGCGCCGGGCAGCGAGGCCACCCGGCGCGCAAACTCACCCACTGCCGGCTGTAGGGGGATACCCGGCGAGAACGGGATCAGCGTCTCCTCGTCGCGGATGTAGGT
Source organism: Pseudomonadota bacterium (assembly GCA_018240525.1). Lineage (GTDB taxonomy): Bacteria > Pseudomonadota > Gammaproteobacteria > Steroidobacterales > Steroidobacteraceae > 13-2-20CM-66-19. Next base: position 226,071 of record JAFEFN010000004.1, on the reverse strand, counting down.
CGAACCCAGCCTGATCGTGTCCAGGCCATTGGCCAGCGCTGCCGCCACGAGCGCGCCGGAACTCACACCCACGTAGACGTCGAAATCCGTCAGTTCGCGCCCACGCACCGCCTCGCCCAGCGCGTGCAATGCACCAAGCTCGTAGAAAGCCCCGAGTGGACCCCCGCCTGCCAGCGCAATCGCGAGCTTGCCTGTACCCACACGGTGCCGTCGTGCGGGCTCTATCGTGAGCATTTCCCGCTAGGGCGCGGCGGCCCGTGACGACGCCCTGTGTACGGCAGCCCGTGAGCGCGAGCCATCCCCCTTGCGGCCGTGCCCAAGCCTTTCGATGCTGCTGTTCAGTGCATCCACCCGCTTGCCCAACGCTTCAACATCCTCGGCGCTAGGCACTCCCAACTGGGCGAGTACTCGGTGGACGCGTGTCTGGAAGATCTTCTCCAGATTCTCGAAGGACCCGGCAGCCTGACCGCGCACTTGGGCAAGGCCGGTGTTAATCGTCTCCTGCATCTCTCCCAGCGCTCCACGGACCATCTTTTCCGCGGCACCCCGCGTCTGAGAATCGACCCTAGCGCCTTCGGCGATTAGGTCCTGCAGCAGCTGGGGGGTACCGCGTTTCGCTTTCGAAACTGCGCCGAGCCCGGCAAGCCACACCTGGTGCACCACGCCGATGAGTCGATCAGGGGCAGCAGCGCCGCGGCGCACGGCCCGGCGGCGGCGGGATTTCATCTTGCTAGCCATATAGTTCCCTTAGCGGCGATGCCGCATACGTTTACCCTTTAGGGCACGACAACCCGATTGGTACTATAGGAAGAAGTGCGGCGTACGGGGATGCGTACTTGCCGTATCGGAGTCACGCCATGGGTCCGAGAAGAACAGCGCGGCCTGCGGGGTCACTGCCATCGGCGTTTTCACGCGACATGCTGCGACGGGCATGGGAGAAGCTGCATCGGGGCGATCGGGAACCGTGGCCGGATGCTCGGCTGATTGCGCGTCGCGGTAGCGCGCATCCCGGGCTTGGCACCTGGATCGCGGCGCACGGGCAGGCGGGAGCGGTTGCGGAAGGACTGCAGGCGGCTTGGGGCGAGTTCCATGCCGGCGACTTTCGCAGTGCGATCAAGCGTGGAAGCGAGCTGGACGTGCTGGGAGCGTCCGTGGCCAACAAGGCGGCCGCGATCCACGCCCTGCACTCAAGGGACGCCACTGCCCAGCAGACGCTCGAGGCAGCGATTGCGCGCGGCGAAGCCGCCGTGCGCGTCCTCGATGACAGTGCGAATACACACTACACGCTAGCGCTCGTACTTGGCCGGTACGGGCAGCACATCTCCATCGCCCGCGCGATCGCGCAGGGCTTTGCCGGCCGCGTTCGCACCCATTTGGATCGCGCCATCGAATTGGAGTCACGCCATGCCGAAGCTCACGTGGCGCTCGGCCTGTACCATGCAGAGATTCTCGGCAAGCTCGGTTCGCTAGCGGCCTCTCTCACCTTTGGAGTATCAGCGTCCGCCGCGCTGGATCACTTCCGTCGAGCCGTAAGTCTCGCGCCAGACTCGCCCATCGTGCGGATCGAGTACGCAAACGGTCTGTTGCTGCTGGATCGTACGCGCTATCGGGACGAGGCCCGGGCGCTGTATCGGCAGGCAGCCGCATGCCAGCCTCTCGATGCGATGGAGCGCTTGGACGTGCAGCGCGCACAGGGTGGCGTCAAAGATTGAGCGTGGCCTTGGCCGATCAGGCGTTTAGCGATGCGCCCCCGAGCAAGACGAGCAGGACGAGTTTTTCGAATTCCGCGCCAATCAGCCCGACCAGCTGCGCCGGCCTCGGAATCAACCCCCGGTCGACGATGATGCCGACCTGCACCTGACCCCGGTAGGAGATCATGCTGACACCGGTACCGATTTCGCCTGCCGAAGGCACCCAAAAAAGCAACTGAGCGACGCGGGCTCCGGCGAGGTGCAGGGGCTCGCGGGGACCGGGAAGGTTCGAGGCGACCAGGCTCGCCTTCGCGCTGAAGAGCGCCATCGCCTGGTCCTCGACCGCCGCGGGTAGGCTTCCGAGCGCCGTCAGCAACCCCAGCGTAACCTGCGCCTGCGGCGAGCTCTTCAACGCTTGCATGGTGCGGCGCACGGTGTAGAGCCGCTCGAGCGGATGGCGGATGCCAATAGGGAGCTCGACGAATACCAGCCCGAAGCAGTTCCCGAGCGTGGCCGGGGGGGTCCCAGAAGTGCGTAGGTTAACCGGAACGGTGGCGCGTATCGTCAGACCGGCGATCTTGTCTCCCTGACTTTCCAGATAACTTCCCAAGGCTCCCGCAAGCGTTGATACCAGCACGTCGTTGACCGTGCAGCCCAGCACGTGCCCTATCGTGTGGAGCTCTTCAAGCGAGAGTGGGTCCGCCCACGCTGCGCGCCGTATGCCCACGAGAGGCTGCTTCAGGTGCGTGCGGGGATCATCGGAAAGCGCGGTGATATGCGCCAATTCCCCCACTATGCCGAGCGCGTCACGCGCAAGCGATGAAGCCTCGAGGGGATGCAGTGCATAGTGGATCCCTTTTTCAATAAGCTGCGCGCCACCGCGCAGCGTTAGCGCGGCCAGTTCAGGCAGCAGTCCGAGCATGGAGTCCGCAAGCCCCTCGTCGGACTTCCCAGCGCGCTGAACCGGGTGGCCGGCACCGGCGCCTGCGGGCGACTCATCCGTGAGGGCGAGGAGCACCTGAATCAGGGCAATGCCATCCGCGTAGCAATGGTGAATGCGTACGATGACGGCGCTGCCGGCCTGGTAGTTCTCCACCAAGTGGAAGGTCCACAATGGCCGCCCGGGACTGAAGGGCGTGCTGGCCACCTCACCAACCAGTGCCTCCAGCTCGCTTTGTCCGGCCCCGGGAGCCAGTCGGGTGCACAGCACGTGATCTTGGATATCAAAGCCACCCGCCTCGATCCAGGTCGCACCCGCGGCATCGCTGGCTGGACAGCAACGAAACCGCTCGAACGCAAGGAAGCGAGCGGCGATGCGCTCGCGCAGGCGAGCGAGGTCGAGAGCAGACTCGAAAACGATCAGTCCCACGACCACCATCGGGTGCGTCGGCCGGTCCATCAACAGCCACGCCCGATCGATACTCGAGATGCGTCCCAATGCTCGCATTCTTTGCAATATCCCCCATTCCTAGGGGCTCGCGCGTCTCGGTTTACCACGATGCGAACGACCGCGGGGCGGCGGTAAGTTAACGAACTATCCGGTCGCTGGGGTTGCCATGGCTTATTTCATCACGGGGGCGACTGGCTTTATCGGCCGCAACCTGGCCAGCGAGCTCACCAGCCGCGGCGAGCCCATTTACGTTCTAGTCCGCCCCGGATCCCGCCCGCGGCTTGAGCGCCTGCTGGCAAGTTGCCGCGAGCGCGCCAAGCTCATCATTCCCGTAGAAGGTGACTTGCAGGACGAGCGCCTCGGTATCGCGGAGACCGACCGGCGTCGGCTGCGCGGGCAAATCCGGCACTTCTTCCATCTGGGCGCCCTCTATGATCTCGGGGCTGCGGCCGCGGACCTCGAGCGCGCCAATGTGCTCGGCACGCGCAACGCGCTCGACTGCGCGCGGGATGTGCAGGCGGGTTGCTTTCACCTGGTGAGCTCGATCGCCGCCGCCGGCCGCTATGCCGGCACCTTCACGGAGGACATGTTCGCGGAGGCGCAGGGACTCGATCACCCCTATTTCAGGACCAAACACGAGTCCGAGGCAATGGTGCGCGGCACCACTCACATCCCCTGGCGTGTCTACCGCCCGGGAATGGTCGTGGGCCACTCGGCAACGGGGGAGATGGACAAGGTCGACGGCCCCTACTACCTTTTTAGGTTGATCCAGAAAGTGCGTGATGCCCTGCCGAGCTGGCTACCTCTGATCGGCTTCGAAGGCGGCCACGTCAACCTAGTGCCCGTTGACTTCGTGGCGCGTGCACTCGCGCACCTGGCGCATGTCCCGGGACACGACGGCGGCTGCTTCCATTTGACCGACCCGCGCGACCGGCGCATTGGCGATGTCATCAACATCTTCGCGAAGGCTGCGCACGCGCCGATGATGAATTTGCGTCTGGATCCGCAAGCGATCGCGACCCTCCCGGCGCTGGCGCGCGCGGCGGGCAAGACGCTCGAACCCTGGCGGCGGATCGGCGCGCAGGTGCTGCGCGAGCTGGGCGTCGAGCCCTCGCTCCTGACATTGCTCAACTATCCGACTCGCTTCGATGCCCGCCGGGCACAGCAGCTCCTCGTCGCCGCCAACATCCAGGTTCCACCCCTGGAAGACTACGCCTGGCGACTGTGGGACTATTGGGAGCGCCAGCTCGATCCGGACCTGACGAAGCCCGGTGACCTCGCGGCCCGCGTGCGCGGCCAGAAGGTACTCGTCACCGGAGGCTCCTCCGGCATCGGCCGCGCGACTGCGCGGAAGCTTGCGCAGGCCGGCGCACACGTCCTCATCGTGGCCCGCGACACCTCTCGCCTTGCGGCGGTGCGCGAGCAGCTGACCTCGGAGGGCGGCAACGTCGACACCTACAGCTGCGATCTGGCCGACCCGGAGGCCTGCGATGCCTTCGTCACGCGGCTGCTTGCCGAGCATGGTCACGTGGACGTCCTTATCAACAATGCCGGGCACTCCATCCGCCGCGCCATCGAGCACACCTACGGGCGCTTCCACGACTACGAGCGCCTCATGCGTGTCAACTATTTCGCCGCCGTGCGCGTCACGCTCGGGCTGCTGCCGGCGATGGTCAGCCACGGCGGCGGCCACGTGATCGGCATCTCCTCCATCGGGGCGCTCAGCAATGCGGCGCGTTTTGCGGCCTACAATGCCTCGAAGGCCGCCCTCGAGGCGTTCTGCCGAACCGCAGCGGCCGAATTCAGCGACAAGGGTGTCCGCTTCACGGTCGTGAACATGCCGCTGGTGCGCACGCCGATGGTGGCTCCCACCAAGCTCTATGAGCAGTTTCCGCTCATCCAGCCAGAGGAAGCCGCAGACATCGTGTGCCAGGCAATCACGCGCCGCCCGCAGCGGCTCACCAGCCGGCTCGGCCTGCTCGCGCAACTCATCGAAGCCTGTGCCCCCGGGCTTGGCCAGGCAATCATGAGCGAGAACTTCCGCATGTTCCCGGAATCCGAGGCAGCGGGTGGCAGTTGCGCGGCCTCCAGGCCGAGCTCGGAGGAGATGCTCGCCCTGGCATCACTGATGCACGGAGTCGGCCGGTAGCGAGTCTGCGAGACGATGGCGGTCAGAGCGGCGCCGCACCGGAGGCGTGTCCACGGTAGAGTTCCGCGAGTACGTCGGCAAACCGGGCCTCGATCGCGACGCGCTTGGGCTTGAGGGTGGGCGTGAGCAGGCCATTCCCGAGCGACCACGCCTCCGACGTCAGGTAAACCGCACGAGGCCGCGCGTAGCTGGGAAACTCCCGCACTGCGCGTCCAATGCGCTCCAGGGCCCACTGCCGGGCTGTTTCCGACTGCAGGCTCGAGACCTTAAGGTCCAGCCCGAGGCTCCGCCCGGCCTCCGTCCAGCGTTTCCCGCTCACCACCAGCAGCGCCACCAGGTAGGGCCGCTGCTCGCCAACCACCATCGCCTGCTCGAACAACGGGTCGTTCAATATCGCAGCCTCGAGGTCGGCGGGCGCAATCTTCTCGCCCGTAGAGGTGACGATAATGTCCTTCAGCCGTCCCTTGATACGAATGCGCCCGGCCTCGAGGACGGCCTGATCACCCGTATGCAGCCAGCCGTCCGCTTCGAGCACCCGTGCCGTGTCCTCCGGACGGCGCCAGTAGCCCATCATCACGTTCTTGCCTCGGACCAAGAGCTCGTCCTGCTCGCCGATGCGGACCTCTACCTGCGCGAGCGGTCGCCCGACGGTTGCAGGATCGTTGTCAGCCAGCGTGTTGCACGCAACGACGGGAGCGCTTTCGGTCATGCCATAGCCCTGCAGCAGCGGCACGCCGAGCGCCAGAAACGGGCGGGCGACCTGCAGTGAAAGCGGCGCCCCGCCTGTGACCGCTGCGCGCAGCCGTCCGCCAAAGCGCGCGCGAAAGCGCCGTCCGATCCAGTGATCCAGCAAGTCGCCCGCAAAGCGGCTTACAGCAGCAGGTCGCTGCGCGCGCCCCTGCAAGTGCTCGAACTGTCGCCAGCCGATAGCGACGGTCAGGTCAAGAAGCCTGCGCATCGCCGGGCGGCCCTGCACTTGGTCGCGCAGCGCCGCGTACACGCGCTCGTAGATCCGCGGAACGGACACCAGAATGGTCGGGCGTACGCGATCGAGGTCCTCCATCAGCAGCGGCACCGAGCGCGCGAAGGCGACGGTGGCACCCGCGGCAATCGGCAGGTAGTAGCCGACGGTGCGCTCAAAAGTATGCGAGAGTGGGAGAAACGACAGGAACAGGTCACCCTCATGGACCCGCACCGCATGCAGAACGGCGGAAACGTTGGCGAGCACGTTGCCGTGCGACAACATCACCCCCTTTGGCCGTCCCGTAGTGCCTGAGGTATACACAATGGCCGCGAGATCTCGTGTGGCGGTCGGATCGGCCGCACGTTCCTCCCCCGCCGACTGGCTGGCCTGTTCCGCTGCCAGCCATTGATCGATTCCGCGCGCGACACCTCGCGGCGCTGTTTCCGCAGCCCCTTCCAGGTAGACCACGCGTTTCAACGCCGGAAAGCGCGCACGATGAGCGGCCAGTGCCTCCCAGCTCTCGCGTTTGTCCACCAAGAGCAACGACACTTCCGCGTCCGCAAGAATGTAAGCCAGGCTCTCGGGATTATCGACGAGGTGCAGCGGCACGGGTACGTGCCCTTCCGCCAGCGCCGCCTGATCTGCGCAAACGTGTGGGATACCATTGGGAATCAGCACGCCGATGCGCGTCCCCCTGGGGAATCCCTCTGCACGCAGGGCCTTGCGCCATACAAGAACGCGCGAGTGCATGTCCGACCATGAGTGCGAGCGCCACGTGCCCAGGGTCACGTCGAATGCCCGGTACGCCTCGCTCGAGGGTGTCAGTCGTACCCGCGCCTCCCAGAGCTGCGCGAGTGTCGTGCTCTCGTCGACCCAGGACAGGTAGTTCGAACTCACTTGTTCATCGGCTATCGGCGGGCTCCTGCCAGGCTTCATTGCACGCCCCGCCGCCTTTATCAAAGTTGGGGAAGCCTGGAACGAAGATAGGCTACGCACTTGGCAAGACCCGTCAACTGGCGGTAATCGCGCTCTGGAATTTCGATGCCAAAGGCCGCGTGGATCGCCACCGCAAAGTTGAAGAGGTCCATGGAGTCGAAGTCGAATTGATCGCGGAAGTCGAGGTCGGCGCGAACCGCGGCCGGGTCGATATCGGGAGCCACCCCCACCAGCAGGTCCAAGACACGCGCGTCGAGTGCAGCATTGGGCGCAGCTGAAAAGTCATTCATAGTTCACCTGGTCTTGCAAGGTGGTCGCGAATGCGTGCGAGAAACTGTGCGCCCTGGCGTCCATCGGTTACACGGTGATCTGCCGCCAGCGTGATGTTCAGTACCGGCCGCGCTTCGAGCCGCCCGTTCACAGCCCAGGGCCGCTCGAGCACCGAGCCGAACCCGACGATGGCCACTTGCGGCGGATAGATAACCGGATAGAGGACGTCCACGCCTTCCTCGCCCAGGCTCGTCACCGTGAGCGTCGCGGACGAAATCTCGCTGCTGCGCATGTGACCTGCGCGAACCCGCCCGACGAGGTCTTGCAGCTCGTGCATGATCGTCGCGAGCGACTTTCGGTCGGCCTCGAAGATCGCCGGCGCGACCAGCCCCCCGCCCCGCACGGCAATCGCCACGCCCATGTGCACCTGGGCCGCCGGCTCGAATCCCGCCGGCCGGAAGTACCCGCTGAAGCCCGGCTTCTCGGCTGCAGCAAGTGCCGCCGCCTTGATCAGCAAGACGGCGATCAGCAGCCGCTCGGGAACGGGCCGCTCTTGGTTGAAGGCTGTAAGCCAGTTCACCGCCGGCTGCATATCCATCGCAAGCTGCAGGTAGTAATGGGGGATCTCGCGCTTGCTACGGCCCATCGCCGCCGCAATCGCATTGCGCATGCCGGCGCGCGCGCCGCCCGGCGGCTCTGGCGTTGCAACCCGCGGAGCTGGTTCACGACCGCCGATACGCTCGACATCTTGAAGCGTGACAACGCCCTGTGGACCGCTGCCCTGGATCCTGCCAAGGTCGACGCCCAGCGCTGCCGCGCGGACGCGTGCGGCAGGCGAGGCGCGCAGCCTTTGGGCGCTGGGGGCCGCCCGTGCGACTGTCTTTCCGGCATCCCGTGGGGAGCCGAGCCCGGGCACGGCGATGCCGTGCGCGGCGGGCACTGTCCCGGAACTTGCGGCTGCCGCGGTCGCGGCCGGCCGCGGCATCTCAGGGGCAGGTGCCGCGGCCTCGCCCTGGAAAAGGGCCAGAGGCGTACCCACCGGCACGCGCGCTCCGGGCGCTACCGTCAGCCTCTCAACGATGCCGTCTTCATAGGACTCGATATCGATGATGCCCTTCTCGGTTTCGACCAGCGCGACGACATCCCCGCGCCGCACGCGCGCGCCCGGCACTACACGCCATTCGACCAGTGTGCCCGCCTCCATGTCGGCGCCGAGCGAAGGCATGCGGAACTCACGGCTCATGCGCCACCATGGCATGCGCGGCCGCGACGATTCTCCCGACGCTGGGCAGCGCCGCGTCCTCGAGGTGCTTCGGGTAAGGAATAGGCACCTCTGCCGTGCAGACACGCATCACCGGTGCGTCCAGGTCGAAGAACGCCTGTTCGACGACTCGCATGCCAAGCTCGGCCGAGAGGCCGCCGCTCTTCCAGCCTTCATCGACCATGAGCGCGCGGCGGGTGCGGCGCACCGATTTGATTATGGTCGCGTCATCCAGCGGCCTGAGCGTTCGCAGGTCCACGACCTCCAGCTCAATCCCGGCCGCGGACAGCTCAGTAGCAGCCTCGAGGCACCTGTAGAGACTCGCGCCATAGGTAAGTACGGTGATATCGCGGCCGGTGCGCCGAATCGCGGCACGCTCGATATCGGCAACGCCGGCGGCCTCGGTTAGGTCACCTTCCATGTTAAATAGCCCGATGTGCTCGAACATCAGTACCGGATCGGGGCAGAGCAGCGCCGCGCGCAGCATTCCGCGGGCGTCATCGATCGTGGCGGGCGCGACGATCCGCAGCCCTGGAATGTGCGCGTACCAGCCCTCGAGGCTGTGCGAATGCTGAGCCGCGAGCTGGCGGCCGGCGCCGGTTGCCATGCGGATCACCAGCGGCACGGGACATTGGCCGGCCGACATGTGGCACAGCGTCGCAGCGTTGTTGAGAATCTGATCGAGCGCCAACAGACTGAAGTTGACCGTCATGATCTCGACGATCGGGCGCATGCCGCCGAGCGCGGCGCCGATGCCGGCGCCGACGAACGCCGACTCCGAGAGCGGTGTATCCCGAATGCGTTCCTCGCCGAATTCGGCCAAGAGCGACTTAGTCACGGCGTAGCAACCCCCGTACCGCCCGATGTCCTCACCCATGAGAAACACGCGCGGGTCCGCCGTGAGAGCCTCGCGCAGGGCCCCGCGCAGGGCCTCGCGGTAGGTCGTACGGCTCACGGAGGCACTCATGCCCGGGGCTCCGCGTACACGTAGCGCTCAAGATCAGCTACCGGCTCCCAATCGGAGCCCTCGGCGAACATGACCGCCGCATCGACTTCAGCGTCTGCCTGGCGCTCAAGTCGCAGGAAGTCTTCTTCCGCAATCAACCCCTGCGCCTTGCAGCGGGTGGTGAAGGTGATGAGCGGTCCGCGCTTGCGCCACTCCTCGACTTCCGCCTTGTCCCGGTAGAGCTGCGCATCGAACATCGAGTGCGCGCGGAAACGGTACGTACGGCACTCCAAGAAGTGCGATCCGCCACCGCCTCGCATTGCCTTGACCGCGCGCTGTGCTGCCGCCTCCACTGCGATCACATCCATTCCATCGACCGCGACGGCCGGCTGCCCGTAGGCGGCGGCCTTCGCGCGAATATCCGTAATCGCCTCCGAGCGCGCGAGCGCCGTACCCATGGCATAGAGGTTGTTCTCGCATATGAACAGAACCGGGAGGTGCCATAGCGCAGCGAGATTCAGCGTTTCGTGAAACTCGCCCTCAGCAACCGCGCCTTCGCCGAAAAAGCATGCCGCCACGCCATCGAGACCGCGCAACCTCTGTGCGAGCGCGAGCCCCGCTGCGATCGGTAAACCCCCGCCGACTATCGCATTGCCGCCATAGAAATGCCGGCTGACATCGAAGACGTGCATGGAGCCGCCGCGCCCGCCGCTCGAGCCCGTGCGCCGACCGTACATTTCAGCCATCAACGCGTTCATCGGCACACCGCGCGCGAGCGCGTGGCCGTGCTCGCGATAGGTCGCCACGACCGAGTCCGCGACACCCAGCGCCTGCATGACGCCCACAGCGACGGCCTCCTCGCCGTTGTAGAGGTGCAGGAAGCCCCGAATCTTCTGCTCCGTGTAAAGCCGGGCGCAGCGATCCTCAAACTGCCGGATGCGCAGCATCTGCGCGAGAAGGTGCAACGCGTGCCCACGACCGATGTCGTGCGCAACTACGGGCTCCATCAGGCGCCCCCTTCGAGCGTCGACAGATCACCTTCTGGCAGCCCGAGTTCCCTGGCACGCAGCACGCGGCGCATGATCTTGCCACTGCGGGTGCGCGGCAAGGTTTCGAGGAAAGCAACCTCCCGAGGCGCCACCGCGGCTCCCAAGCGGCGGCGCGCGTGCGCGAGTAGCTCCTGCCTGAGCTGCCGGCTGGGTTCGAAGCCCGGTCTCAGTTCAACGAATGCCTTCACGCTCGCACCCGATACCGGATCGGGCACACCAATCGCGCCTGCCTGAGCGACGGCCGGATGGGATAGCAGCGTGCTTTCGACTTCAAACGGGCTGATGAGGTGACCGGCCGACTTGATGACATCATCCCCACGTCCCACGAACCAGAAGTATCCTTCGGCGTCACGCTTGGCCAGATCGCCCGAGAAGTACCACTCGCCTGCAAAGCACTCACGGTACTTTGCCTCGTTGTTCAGGTAGCCCCGGAACATGGACGGCCAACCGCGCTTGAGCGCGAGTTCGCCCACAGTGCTCGGCTCGAGGATTACCTCCGCCGCTCCGTCCGCGGTCCGCCGTACGATCGCCGCATCGATGCCGGGGAACGGCAGCCCCATGGACCCCGGCTTGATATCGACACTCGCGAAGTTCGCGACCATGATTGCGCCGGTCTCGGTCTGCCACCAGTTGTCGTGAAACGGCTGGCCGAAGACCTCGAGGCCCCAGATCACCGCTTCCGGATTCAGCGGTTCACCCACGCTCCCGAGGAAACGCAGACCGGGGTACGAGCGTGCCCTTGCCAGCTCGGCGCCCGCCTTCATCAGCATGCGAATCGCGGTTGGCGCGGTGTACCAGACAGTAATGTTCTCTTCCGCCAGCACGCGATACCAGCGCTCGGGATCGAACTCTTCCTGGTCCACGAGGGAACTCACGCCACAGGTCAGCGGCGCGATCACGCCATACGCCATGCCGGTCACCCACCCGGGGTCTGCGGTGCACCAGTAGCGATCCTCTGCCTGCAGATCGAGAGCGAGCCGCGCGGTAAGGTAATGAGCGACAACCGCACCGTGTGCGTGCAGCACTCCCTTGGGTTTTCCGGTCGTGCCGCTGGTGAAGTGAAGCAAGGCAATATCGTCGTCTTGCATTGCAACCGTAGCAAACTCTTCCGAGGCGCCGGCGAGCATCGCCCCGAAGTCGTGTGTGTCTGCTGGCACACTAGCCCCCGGACCGCGAACGATCAGGATGTGCCTGAGCTTCGGCAACTCAGCTCGGATCAACGCAACTTTGCGCACGTACAGAACGTCGCTGGTGATCAGAACGGCGGCTTCTCCCAGCTCAAGCCGCGTGCGCACTGGCTCGGGTCCGAAAGCCGAGAACAGCGGGCAAAAGATCATCCCAGCCTTCAGTGCACCGAGCGCGGCAATGTGTAACGCCGGCCCGCGCCCTAGAAGACTGAATACACGTTCGCCCGTCGTGAGCCCGATTCCCCGCAAGGCGTTTGCGCAGCGATTGGCCGCCCGCAGCAGCGAATCGTAGGTGAAATCGGTTCGCACCCAGTCGCGATCAATGTAGCGAACGGCCAGATGATCGCCCAGTCCTGCGGCAACGTGACGATCGAGCGCGACGCCAGCTATGTTGACGCCGGAGCGCGAACCTGTGCGCAGGGCGGTACGCGCCGGCTCCCATGCAAATCGATCCCGCTCCTGCGTGTACGAACCCATATTCGGGCTTATCGCGGGAGCGTGCCGACCGAGTTTTCGAATTACCGGAAATTCGGCCGCGTCCATAGCACCCTCGTATCCAGAATCAAAGTCCGTGCGGCTGGACGCACCTACATTTCGCTGCCTCTTAAAAGCTTACGCGCCAGGCATACCGCTACACATTCGAACTTGGCCGGCAACACCTGCGTGCTTGACTGCAAGGACTCACCTCGTGAGCACGGGAGACTCGGAGCGCGTCCGCCCGCGCTCCCCCACGAGTCGAGCCTAACGGCCGTACTTCCCACCTGCGCGCCTCACGGCTCGATTTGCGCTGGCGTCGGCCAAACCCTTGGGCTTCTTCAGCCCCAGCCTTGCGGACGGCTCGATCTAAAACTCGAGTACGTTCTCTACTTCTTTGTCGCAGCGTCTTCGACCTTGTGAACCTGGGCCATGGCCTTGTCGGTCGCCGACTTTGCGCACGCCGCATCAGTATCCATCGCAGCCGGGTAGCGCTTGCCGAGGTCCTGACAGGCTTCCATCGCCGCATCGCTCACACGCTTTTCAAACTCCGCTCTTCCTTTGGATGACGTGAGGTCAAGCCCCACGGCACTCACACCATAACTGAGCGAGACATCGACGATTGGTACGCCACTCGCGGTCTTCCCGGCCGCCTTCTCCACGATTTTCGTTGAGGTGACCGTCACTTCCGCAGTGGTCTGCGCGAGCGCGCTGCCAGCGACTATTGACGTTGCCAGGACACCGGTAATCAGCATTCTTTTCATAACTGCATTCCTTCTTCTCTTGTGAAGAATGCTTAACAGTCTGCTGCATCTGCGCCTACAGACAATCAGGAGAAACCGAAATGCGAGTGCGTGGTTAAGTGCTTAGATACCTGCGTCACAGTGCGATGCATCAAATTGGCAAGTACGGACACGCTGGCCTGTATGCGTTGCTTAGAAGACGGCGCGGAGGTGGAAACCTACTCCGCCGGCGTTCGCTGCTCCCATGGCGACGGGCCATTCTCAATTGTCCGTCAAGTTGCCGTATTGGGCGAACCGGGATGCTGGCTTCGAGCGTAGGAACCTCGGGGTTCACGCTTCGAGATGCTGTGGGTCGATCTTGCTGGCATCCACGAACACGCTACAAACAGCACGCCGATGGCACGCAAGATCTGCCCGCCGGTCCCGGATCGTAAAAGTCGGGCACGCTGTGGACGTCGTCGAGCATAGGCAACTGTGTTTGGCATGGGCGACGACCCCGGAATCTTGCGAGAAGCGAGGGAATCCATCGCGCGCGGGGAGTGCCGCCATCACCCGTTAGGCATGATTCCCGCACGAAATCCGGCACACCCGCCGAAGGCGAAAAGAAGTGGCGTGCAAGTGGTTGAATTGGTGGAAAGGGAGGGACTCGAACCCTCGGCCCCGGCATTATGAGAGCGGTACCGGGAAGCAGGAAGTAGTAAATGCAATCGCTTGCCGAGGGCCACCCATAAGAATTGGTACCACGAAGCACAGCTGAGCACCAGCGATTCCCGCAAACCTCCAGCACAAAAGCAGCCTCGCCACGTCCAGTCTCACTGGACGAAAATCCATATGCCCTTCCAAGTAATGTAGAGGCCAACCAGACCCACGACCGCGCTGAAGATAACCATCAGGGCGCGCCTGTGCGCAGCAAGTCTGCTCGCCAGCCGTACTCCGGCCAAGCCACCGCCGACCCCGCCCAGGATGAAGAGAAGTGCCACAGGCCAGTCCACTAAGTGGGAAATCGTATAGCTGACCGCTGCCGTAGCGCCGAAGGCAAATACAGAGACCAGCGACGAGCCGATCGCATTGAGTAGCGGCATGGAGGTCGCGCTTACCAAACCCGGGACAATTAGGAAGCCGCCGCCGATCCCAAAGAATCCGGACAATGCACCCACGCCAAACCCGGTTCCTGCCAAGGGTGGCAAGAGATGCGGGAGTGAATCGCGATCGAGGCGGACGTCCGGATTGTGGCCGCTGCGTCGTGGCCGCAGCATGAGAACTGCGATCGCGAGCATGACGACTCCGAACCCTGCCAACAATTTCGCTCCGTCAACACTCTTGCCGATTTCTGCTCCCAATGCCGCACCGGCCATGCCTGCCAATGCAAATACGGTGGCGCAGGGCCATTTGATATTTCGATCGCGTGCGTGGCCGACAAGGTTGATCAGGGCATTCACGGCCACGGCGACAGCGCTGGTCCCTATAGCCACGTGTGGCGAGGGCACGCCTATCACATACATCATGAGCGGAACGGCCAGGATCGAACCACCCCCGCCGACGACGCCCAGTGACAGACCGACGATCATGCCCGACGCGATAGACAGTAGAACCTGGGTTGCGGTCAGCATGAGAGCATCGGACTCCGGCCCCGGTTTGCTTACGCCGGAGCGAGAACGACTATGTTTCGTTAGGGGGCACGAGGCATGCGCACGGATTGAACCGGCCGCCCGGTACGGAGCCAGCCTGCTCTCGGCAGCATGCGCGACAACAGCCCATCGCGGTCAATGAGCTGATGTTTAAATGCGGCAAGGATGTGAAGGCCCGCAAGGGCCAGGAGAACGTTTCCGAGCACTTCGTGGACATCCTCGAACAACTCCTTCTTTGATTCGCCAGCCTCCTGCGTTCCCGCTGCTTCGCTTCCGGTCGCGGTCGACGATGTCTCTTGACGTGGGATCTGCATGTGCCACGCGGGAAGCGACGCGATTCCAAAAAAGCTGACGGAAGCTCCTTCGGCGGAAGATGCCAGCCATCCCGATAACGGCAGCGCGAAGAGCAGTCCATACAGTGCTACGTGCATGCTGCGGGCGAGCACTCGGCTGACATGCTTCATTCCTTCCGGTAGAGGCGGCGCGGGGTGGACAAACAGCCAAATGATTCGTACTGCGGCGACCAGCAGGACCAGTATCCCCAGAGAGCCGTGCCATATGAACAAGGCGCTGGTGGGCTCATCCGCATCGACGTCGCCCACCTTGCCCGTGAGCAGCAGGACAATGATCAACACTGCGGTCACCCAGTGAAGCGCCTGACTGACAGCGTCGTAGCAGGGGGAATCGTTCGCGAGCATAGTCGACCCGACGGATTGCCCTTCAAGTTGGCAATTTTGCAGATCCGGATCGAGACCGAAATCCGTGGATATGCTTAATCTCTCGGCTAATTAGGGCCTACTCTCGTGCCCCTTTGAGATCACGATCTATCGTCCGACTCCGTGCACCACAGGGGCGGTGTGCGACAGCCGATCGGGTGAAGCTCGGGCTGAGTACAAAATTATTTCGCGCTAGTGGTACTCGCAGGCGGTGTCTGCATCATCCCGCCGTGTCCCTTCCCCATCATCTGACATCCCTGAGGGCCCATCATCTCTCGGCAGCTCTTCATCATCTCACTATGGCAGTCGCTAATGCTCTTGTCCGAGCGCAGACAGGCGGCCATGTGCTCGTGAAGGGTAGCCATCTTCTCGCGCGTCTCCTTCGAGGGCGCCGCTTGCGGCGTTGACGCGCTCGGCGGGGGATCTGCAGACCAAACTGACGCTACCCCCAAGAGCATAACGGCAATCGCGCCCCGACCGACAAACCGAAGGGTTGGTGTGTTCATGGGAACTTCCTCGACTAATGCCCTAAAAACTAGCTCGACCAAACTCGAGGATCAATAGGGGCTTCCCGCAAGACCGCGGCGCGCCTGGCACCTCAGGGCTACTTGGCGAACGGGCCCTTTGACCTGAAAAATCAGACGTTCGCACGCCCCGAGACTTCGGCACGGGCATCGGCCACCTGCGCAATATCGCGCATCAGCAACTTCGGGAGTCCTACGGACAATTCCTTATTTGCTGTCATCAAGGAGAGTGGCACGTACTTTGTGCCCGCCTTCCAGCATTGCAACAACCACGAGCCACCGGCTGTCTTTCTGCATTCTTCTTCCTCCAATTTTGCTGCCGGATGTAACAGGGAAGTGGCGACTGTCGTGTGACGCCCGATCTGAAACGTAGGCGGGAAAGAGGTCTTGGCTTTGGGACCTCGGGTGACCTCCCGACCGCCTCTTCCTACCTCCACCTGGGCCCAAAGACGGTACCGACAGTGCCTGAAATGATTGGTGGAAAGGGAGGGACTCGAACCCTCGACCCCGGCATTATGAGTGCGATAAGCAGGAAAGATCGATAAGCAATTCAACAGTTTGCCAAGCGGCGCCCGTTGCAATTAGCCCCGCGAAGCACGACTGAGCAGTGCCGCCTCCCGCAAATCTCCCGCATCAATGCGTGCGCTGATGCGATCGCATGTTCAACCGGGCTCTACGCGCAAGGCCGACTCCGGTCGGGGACACCCAAGTGAGCGTCAGTCATCAGCTCTACGGACGCGCACCGGCTGAATCAGTGTTGCTGATTCTTGTACAACGCTAGTACCAACGTTCTTCCGGGATCTCGACCGCGCCTGCCAGCCCATGCCGCTGGCGTTGGCGATCATTTCGCGATGGAGTGCTTTGGTTCAGACTTTCCCCCTTCTCTAAAGGTCCATTGATCATCATGGCCCTCGAAGGTATACAGGCCGATCTCCCGGGTCTGGCTATCGCTGGTCCAGACTTCTGCGAGTCCCTCGAAGCTCCGATCGATGCCTCGCACCTCTTCACTGCCAGTCGACAATCGCGGAGCGACTAGTGCGCGAAGTGCGTGCTCTTCCGCCGCCGTTATCTTCGGCCCATAGCCGTCGTATTTTATCCGTGGATTGAGCTCGGCTGGTGTCTTCCATTGAATGCCGAACTGGTCTCTCAAAATCCGCTTCTTCGCATCCCAGAAATGCAAGATGAAGTTCGATTCGCGCTGTACGTTTCCTACTACACGCTCCGCCTTACGATCCGCCAAGGCAAATTTTTTCCTTAACGCCGGGTCAGATTCCTGCGGATCAAAGACCTCCCCGTTCAATCGAGGGCGAGATTGTCTCACCTCAGTCTCGCGGTAAACGGGGTCTGGCTGAATAACTTGCGTCTTAAGTCTCTTGCAGAGCTCCTCCGCTCCCTTCGGGCAATAGTTCCAAGCCAGCTTCTCGATCTTCCGGACATCCGAAACATCAATGGTTTCATCCAGGTGTCTTACGACGAAATTCTCGAGACCCGGTGTAGTCCGGCTTAGCGCAACGAGTTCAGGGACCTGTTCCCAATGGTCGGCGAGAAGTCGAGAAATGCGGGCAGAGAACTGTTCTGCAATTTGGCCATCGTCGCACTTGGAAAAGCGCCCAAAAGCGGAAGAGACGCTCTGCCAGGAGTCCACGCGCTTAAGGGCGACGTCGGCATCAATTGCCTCCTCTCTCGTGCATTCGCCCGCCCAAGCGCTTACGCAGAGGAAGAGACCGAGCGCAAGGAAACCAGCACGGATCACGACGCAGTGTCGCCGCTTGAAATCTCCCGCACTCTCGATCGTGAGAGCCGGGGGTTGTACCGCAAGTACGTCTGTCAGCGTCTTCCCTAGCATATTGCGACCCACGCGTAGTAAGGGCCATACAAATGCCTAACATCGGCGCAGCCATCAACTAGCGTTGCGACCTCAGCTGATGATCGCTCGCGCGCATCGTAAGCGTACCCGTCTGCCATCAGCATTACGGTGTTCGCCGTTACTTTTACGAAGGGTGACTGATCCCCCTGGGACTTCAATTCGCTAGCATTGTGATCCAGTGTGGACTTGTACGCTAAAAAGGCTGACCAAGTGCTCACGGAACGTGTGGCGTAGGCGCCGGGCGGCACCACCGCCAAGATCATTCCAAGAATTACCCCCGATCCCACCCCGATATACTTTTTTGAGGCGCGGAGTCGGATGAATAGAAGAAGGGGGATTCCAATTAATATCGCGACGAGCACGAGTCCCATAACGGGAAGCGCGACCCAATAGCTCCACGAGGACAGAGCACTGAGGAACATGACCGCGCCTAGACCCGCGCAGACGCCCACAATCTGGGGCCGCCATCTACGAAGCCGCTCCTGAAGCGGTCGGGCACCTGCAGTATCTGTTTGCGGACTGGTTCTGTCGGCCATGAGGTTCTTACGCATCCTTCGTGCGGAACTGTCGTTGGGAGCGTCAACCGCCGGCCGAGAACGTAAATCCTTCTGCTCGAAGAACATCGACCATACTCACTACCTCAATCCTACGTGCCGCGCACACATTGGGAATCCGCGGCGCCGCATTGGCCTTCGCTCGTCCTTCGTAGGCCACGACTTTCACGCCGGCTCCGCCCAGCTCGGCCAGCGCTATGACGAAAGGATCCGCCTGCGATTTTGTGGAATTCGGCTTCACCAGATCCGGGTATGCATTGACAATCTCCTTGACCTTTCGGGCCTGCGGCTCGTCGACCTCCACGAATAGTCCATCGACCCTATGGGTCCAATCGGAAAGCGCATCACTCTGCCGCTCCAATTCTCGCCTTACTTCGATGGATGCGCGCACCGCACCAGTCGCGATCAAACCCTCGAGGGCCTCCCACACCTGGGGGAAGACGTCAGGCGGATATAGGCGAACCCATGGCTCAATCAGCGCGCTAGTGTCGAGACTGTATTTCATTCAAGCGATGTCCGGTCCCCGCATCTCCGAAACAATCGCCGTGAGGTGGTCGAGCTTTGTCCCTAGAATTCGAGAGAGTTCACTGCCGGTAATCATGCGTGAATCGTAAGCATCTAGGACGAGTCCAGTGAGGAGTCGCCCGTTTCCCAACACCACTTTGCGAGGGAAAGGAACGAACCCTCCATCTTGTTCGCTACGAAGCAGCGCGTACTCGTCTTGGAACTCCTCTCGCTTCTTCCGATAGGATTCCCGCGACGTCTTCCCGAGTATCAGCAGCCTTCTAAGAACGACTTCGCGGCTGGCCCGGAAACGATTCCGCATACGCTTGAGGAAATCGTTACTCCATTCGGTGCGTCGGTTTGCACTCTGCACAAGCGGTTCGGCCAGCAGCGCCTCTTGTGGTATCAGCATCGCGCCGGCGACATGATTGCAGAATGCCTCCGTGCTCTCGACGTCGCCCTGCCGCGTGGATTCTTCCGTGTCGCATAGGGCGGACTCGTGACGCGCTAGGTGAGTGAGTTCGTGGAGAAGAGTGAATACGCGGCCGAGAACGCTATCGGTGCTGTTTAGCAGGATGACGGGCAGTGGAAACATGGCAAGTGAGCACCCGCGCATTTCATCGAGCGGGATGCGGCTCACCTGCATGACCAGCACGCCGTGCGCCTCCGCTGCGGCCTTCCAGGCTCGGAGCGCACGGTAATCGTTCCAATTCGCTCTCTCGGACAGAGTGATGCCCAGCTGGTCCACCAGCTTGGCCGCTGCGCGTTCCGGGTCACCTTCCGACCTGAGTGTAAGGTCGAACTCTGGCGGCGTGTCCTCCATGTCTTTGAAGATCTCAAGCGCCGCATCACGCTTTGCCTGGGCCTCCCGTATCGCATTTAGCAGTTCGGGAGTGGAGCGCTCGGCCCTACGCACTTCAAACCGCCGGAAGTCGGTCGGAGCTTTCGCGGCCCGCGGCTTCTCGTTTAGGAAAAAGAAACTCACTGCTCTGCGGTAAACGTCCGCAAGCTTGCGCAGTTGAGCGATCGAGGGTGCGGCTGTGCCTTTCTCCCACGCGGCGACCTTTTCCGGCTTCACCCCGATCTTGTGTGCTGCTGCCGGGATGTCGAGCGCACACGCCGTTCGCGCCCATTCAAGTAGCTTGGGGTTTACGATGCCAAGAAGTGAGGGGCCAGCCATGGTGTGATCCTACGGGGACATCAGCTCGCCAGCCAGCCACCGCGATATGGCCTGGCAAGCCGTCTCGCCATCTCTGGTTCTATCCGCCACCGATCTGGCTGCGAATCGCTCTAGCAGCCGGACTGGTCTGGTCTATTCAGCCCGCCAATCGGGTAGGCACTGTATACGCGACCCGTGAGAACCGTCCGTGTCGCAAGAGTCATTGTGTGACAACGGCAGCCCCCTGCCTATCCTGTATTGCCTCTGCTTTGGCGCTCTTTGTCACACGCATTTGGCGACTGTCGTGAAGACGTTGGGTCCGGCGTGCGGGCGAAGAGACATCAGGACGCCCTCCGCCCTACCTGGTCTTGCGGGTCACCTCAGCGCTTCGCCAGAGGCGTCTGGGTCCCTTCGAAGAGCGGGTTCATCAGACCCGGGCGGGCAAGGAAAATTGGGCACCGCTCGATGCGATGTCCCCGAAAAGCCCTCGGGCGGGTGGTGGCGAGTTGCATCGACGTTGAGCTGTGTGTAGATGCCGGTGGCCTTTGCATCCGATATTTCCGAGAGGCTGCGCGCCTTGGCATGTTGCAAACGGTTGCATCGCGACACGCATGGACAGTGACAGGAGAACCTGCAACAGGTGTAACGAGGTCAACTCGACCGGCGGGCCTGTTCCAGCTAGGAATTGACCGGAGCAAGCTCGGTTCCCTGGGACCGCCGCCGAAGCACGCACTGGACGCCAATGAGAACCGCGAGACAAGCCAGCTTTCAAGGCTCCGGGCTCTTTGCACGGATGCATCGCGAACCCTTGGCTCCTCGACTAATCCGGCTTCGGGACGCACCGCGATACCTGGGGATGGACAAGAACCGCTTTAACCGCGAAGTGCGCCCGGGAGTAACGACAGTCCCAATCGGCGCACAGGGCATTGCCTTTGATCGCCTTGAACTCGAGGCATGGGTGGAGGACTATGTTCGACGCAACGGGCGCCACTTGGCTCAAACCGAAAGGAGCGAGTCATGGCACACAGTAAGCCGCCCGGCCTCACCCTGCGCGGTGCGGTCTGGCACATCGACAAAGACATCTTCGGAACGCGCATTTGCGAAAGCACTGGCACACGCGATCTCAAGAAAGCCGCGCTGATCCTGGCGCGGCGCATCGAGGAGATCCGTGCGTCACATTTTTTTGGGGTGCGTACCCCGCGGATTTTTCGGGAAGCTGCCACACGGTTCCTGGAGGAGAACCAGCACAAGCGAAGTCTCGATCGCGACGCCAGAGCTCTTTCAGCGGTAGACCCGTACATCGGGGAGCTTCAGCTGCAGAGAGTTCATGGGGGCACTATGCAACCTTACATTCAGGACAGGGCCAAGGCTGGCGTGAGTCCCGGGACTGTAAACCGCGATCTCGCAGTCGTGCGCCGGATCTTGAATCTGTGCGCGCGCCTCTGGCGGGATGAGTCTGACCGACCCTGGCTTGAAACGGCGCCACTGATCCAGATGCAACGGCACCCGAACAAGCGCCACCCCTACCCTCTTTCGATGGAGGAGCAGCGCCTTCTGTTTTCGGAACTGTCGGGGCACTTGGCGAGGATGGCGCTCTTCAAGGTCAACACCGGAACCCGGGAGCATGAGGTCTGTGGCTTGCGATGGGAATGGGAAGTGCGGATCCCTGAACTTGAAACATCGGTCTTCGTCATTCCAGCGGATCACGTGAAGAACGGTGCAACGCGGTACGTAGTACTGAATCGCACGGCGAAGGCAGTGATTGACGCTTGCCGAGGAGAACATGCGACATTCGTTTTCACCACTGAGGGACGCGATGGCCGGCGTCATCCTCAAGCGAGGATGAACAATTCCGGCTGGAAGGCGGGGCGCAGGCGCGCCGCGGCGAGATACCAGGAGGAATTGGGACAGACGTGTCCCGAGGGATTTCGGCGGATCCGGGTGCACGATCTCAAGCACACGTTTGGGTATCGCCTACGCGCTGCCGGCGTGAGCTTTGAGGACCGCAAGACGCTGCTCGGCCACAAGGCCGCGCACGTCACGACTCACTACTCGGCAGCGGACATCGAAACGCTGATTGCGCTTGCCGAGAAAGTGTCGGACCTGGCCTCCCGCAAATCTCCCGCACTCTCGATCGTGAGAGCCGGGGGCGCTGCGCAAGTGCCTGAGATCATTGGTGGAAAGGGAGGGACTCGAACCCTCGACCCCGGCATTATGAGTGCCGTGCTCTAACCAGCTGAGCTACCTTTCCACGGCGGGGCGCGCATTGTCCCCACCCCCTGAGGGGGTGTCAAACCGGGACCTAAAGCCTCGGAATGCAGCCCGATAGGCCGGGCCGCTCCTCAAACATTGAACCGGAAGTGCATGACATCGCCCTCGTGGACGACATAGTCCTTCCCCTCGAGCCGCAACTTGCCGGCCTCCTTTGCACCCGCCTCCCCCTTGCCGGCCAGATAGTCATTGAAGGCAATGACCTCGGCACGGATGAAGCCGCGCTCGAAATCGGTATGGATGGCGCCGGCGGCCTGCGGCGCCGTCGCACCTACCCGGACCGTCCAGGCGCGGGTTTCCTTCGGACCGGCCGTGAAGTAGGTCTGCAGGCCGAGGAGCTTGTAGGCGGCGCGAATCACCCGGTTGAGTCCCGGCTCGCTCTGGCCGAGTTCGGCCAGGAATTCACTGCGCTCGGCTTCGTCCAGCTGCGCGATCTCCGCCTCGATGGCCGCGCACACGGCCACGACCACCGCGCCGTCCTCGGCCGCGCGCTTCTCGACCGCGCTCAGCAGCGGGTTGTCCTTGAAGCCGTTCTCGGCGACATTCGCGACGTACATGACCGGCTTGGCGGTCAGCAGCTGCAGCTCGCGCAGGTCCCGCTGCTCCTCCGCGGTCAGCTTGAGTGCACGCACCGGCTTCACCGCATCGAGCTGCACTTTGACCCGCTCAAACAAGGCGCGGCGGCGGAGCGCATCCTTGTCCCCGCCCTTCGCCGCCTTGGCGGCGCGGTCCAGTCCCTTCTCCAGGGTCGCCATGTCGGCGAGCGCCAGCTCGGTGTCGATGACGTCGACGTCCGAGAGCGGATCGATGCGGCCGGCGACATGGATGACGTCGGCGCTCTCGAAGCAGCGCACTACGTGCGCGATGGCATCCACCTCGCGGATGTGCGCCAGGAACTGGTTGCCAAGACCCTCGCCCTGCGAGGCGCCGGCCACCAGGCCGGCGATGTCGACGAACTCCACCGTGGTCGGGATGACCTTCTCCGAGTGCGCGATGGCGGCCAGCTGCTCAAGGCGCGGGTCTGGCACCGGTACCACACCGACGTTGGGGTCGATGGTGCAGAACGGGTAGTTCTCAGCGGCGATCTGCGCCCGCGTCAGCGCGTTGAACAGGGTCGACTTGCCGACGTTGGGCAGGCCGACGATTCCGCAACGGATTGGCATGGAGTGCGTCTTTCCCCTAATTGGCGGGCGCCTGCGCGCCCTCGCGGCTGTGCAGCCGCATCATGGCCGCCTGCGCGCCATCGGCGAGCAGTACGGGCACGCAGTCGGCGGCCGCCAGCAGCGCATCCCGGATGAGCTGCGCCTCGGCAGCCGGCGGCCGACCGAGCACGTAGTCGAGTACCAGCGAGCGATCTCCCGGGTGGCCGATCCCGATGCGCAGCCGCCAGAATGCATCGCCCATCTGCGCAATCACATCGCGCATGCCGTTGTGGCCGGCCGCACCACCTCCCTGCTTCAGGCGCACGACCCCGGCCGCGAAGTCCAGATCGTCGTAGGCCACCAGGATCGACTGCACCGGCACCTTGTAGAAGGTGGCGATGCTGCGCACGGCATCGCCGCTGTGGTTCATGTAGCACATGGGCTTGAGCAGCCACAGGTCGGCAGAGCCGATCTGCGCCCGCGCCAGCTCGGCCTTGTGGCGCGAATCGGTGCGGAAATTCGTGTCGCAGCGCCGTGCCAGCTCGTCCACGAACTGGAAGCCGGCGTTGTGGCGCGTGCGTGCGTACTCGGTACCGGGGTTACCGAGCCCGACGATCAGCTTGATTGCTTCACCTGCCATGCTATTCACTTACCCCGAAACGCCACCAGCCGCTGAAGGAGCATGCTCCCGCAGCGGCCGGTGAAGCGGTCCTGGCCGAAGGGCCGCGGGCGGCTACTTCTTGCCGCCCTCCTTCTTGGCAGCGGGCGCGGCTTCCTTCTTCTCCTCGCCCTTCTTGGCCTCGCCGGCGGCTGCCGGCGCACCGGGGGCGGCCGCCGCCCCGGCCGCGGCAGGCGCTGCGCCCTCGGCGGGTGCCGCGGCAGCCTCTGCGGCCACCGGCTCCGGCTCCTCGGCACGCGGGGCGTGGATCGAGACCACCGCCGCATTGCGGCGCTGCAGCTCGAGGATCGTCACGCCCGGGGGCAGGGGGATGTCCGCCAGGAACTTGGTCTCGTTCAGGCTCATGCCCGAGAGGTCCAGCTCCAGGAACTCGGGCAGGTCCTTCGGCAGGCAGCTGACCTCCACGTCCGTGAGCCGGTGCGAGACCACGCCACCCTGGGTCTTCACGCCCGGGGAGATGCTCTCGCCCTTGAAGTGGATCGGCAGGTGGATGCGGATCTTCTCGTTCTCGACGACGCGCTGCAGGTCGACGTGCACGACGAGGTTCTTCGCCGGATGCATCTGTACATCCTTGACGATGGCCTCGTGCGTGTTCTCGCCGACCTTGAGGCGCACGATCGAGGAATAGAAGCGCTCGTCGCCGATCATGGTCAGCAGGTTCTGCTGATCGAGGACCAGGTTTTCGGCGTCTTTGTGGGCGCCGTACAAGACTGCGGGAACTTTGCCGGTGTGACGCAGGCGGCGGCTCGCACCTTTGCCTTGCGTCGCACGGCTTTCCGCGCTGAAGGTGTATGAAATACGCATTATCGTCTCCAGTAGTTACAAACAAGTGCCGGATCGCGACCAAACCGGCACACTCAAAAAACCGATCGCCGCCGTCAGTCGACGTACAGCGAGCTCACCGACTCCTCGTCACGGATGCGGCGGATGGTCTCCGCCAGCAGGGAGGAGACCGACAGCTGGCGGATGCGGCCGACCGCCTTCGCCGCCGCACTCAACGGAATCGTGTCCGTCACGACCAGCTCATCGAGCGCGGACTTTGAGATGCGCTCGAGCGCCGCCCCGGACAATATCGGGTGCGTGATGTAGGCCACGACCTTCAGTGCACCCTCGTCACGCAGCGCCTGCGCCGCCTGGCAGAGCGTGCCGGCGGTATCGACCATGTCGTCCACCAGCATGCAGGTCTTGCCCTCGACCTCGCCGATGATGTTCATCACCTTCGACTCGTTCGGTCGCGGCCGGCGCTTGTCGATGATCGCCAGCTCCGTGTCGTCGAGGCGCTTCGCGAAGGCGCGGGCACGGCCAACACCACCCACATCGGGGGACACCACGATCAGGTCGCGGTACGACTGCTTCCAGGCATCACCGAGCAGCACCGGCGAGGCGTACACGTTGTCCACCGGGATGTCGAAGAAGCCCTCAATCTGGTCCGAGTGCAGGTCGACGGTCAGCAGGCGGTCCACCCCGGCCCCGGAGAGCATGTTGGCCACCAGCTTCGAGGTGATGGCCGAGCGCGTCGCGCGCGGGCGGCGATCCTGGCGCGAGTAGCCGAAGTACGGCACCACCGCGGTGATCCGCGCGGCCGAGGCGCGGCGGCAGGCATCCACCATCACCAGCAGCTCCATCAGGCTGTCGTTGGCCGGCGGGCAGGTCGGCTGCAGGATGAACACGTCGCGACCGCGCACGTTCTCCATCAGCTCAACGTTGATTTCGCCGTCGCTGAAGCGGCCCACCGAGGCCCGACCCAGCGGCGTCTGCAGCTTGCGCGCGATGTCATGCGCGAGCGCCGGGTTGGCGTTTCCCGCAAACAGGGCCAGTGTGTCGTCCGTACTCATAGTCTATGCGCGCAACTTCCACTCACCCGGGCCGGGTGCGGGCCCGGTTAATGGCTGGGGTGGAAGGATTCGAACCTCCGAATGGCGGGATCAAAACCCGCTGCCTTACCACTTGGCGACACCCCAGCATCCGTTCCGCACGCGCGGAAAGAACGCGCGGGCGCGCATCTTACAGCCGCATCAGCCGCGCCGCGCGGGCCAGAGCAGCTCGTGCAGCGGAGACCTGTTCAGGCCGCGCGTCACGTAGCTCGTCCAGCGCTGCGGGACGCGCGCCGCGAGGCGCTCGGCATCGATGGCCGAGGCGCACGCGGCAAACACACACGCCCCAGTTCCGGTGAGGCGCGCCGGGGCGTACTGCGCGAGCCAGTTCAGCGCATCGGCCACCTCGGGCACCCGCGAGCGCACCACCGGCTCGCAGTCGTTCCGTCCGCCCGAGTCAAAAAAGGCGCGTATTGTGATCAGGGGAGAATTTCGTGTCAATTCAGTGCTCTGGAAGATCCCGGCGGTGCTCACCGTGACTCCCGGATGGACGATGACGTACCAGGCCTCGGGCAGCTCCACGGGGGTCAGCTGCTCCCCCACCCCCTCTGCCCACGCCGAGAAACCTTTAACGAAAACAGGGACATCCGCACCCAGCGGCAGCCCCAGGGCGGCCAGCTCTGCCACCGACAGCCCGCAGTCCCACAGACTGTTAAGTGCCAGAAGCACGGTCGCGGCATCCGAGCTGCCCCCGCCCAGGCCCCCGCCGAGCGGGATCCGCTTGGCGATCCGGAGGTCCGCGCCGGCCCGGCAGCCGGTCGCCGCCTGCAGCGCCCGGGCAGCCCGGACCGCGAGGTCGTCCTCGGCGGCGACCCCATAGGTGCCCCCGGGACGCTCGATCCGGCCGTCGTCGCGCAGGGTGATGCCGACCGTGTCGGCAAGGTCGATCAGCTGGAACAGCGTCTGCAGCTCGTGGTAGCCGTCGGCACGCCGCCCGACCACGTGGAGGAAGAGATTCAGCTTCGCCGGAGCCGGCCAGTGCGTCTCTGCGGGCGTGACCGGCGCACCGGCCCTCACAGCTGCCAGTCGTCCACGACCAGCCGCACGCGCACCGACTCGTGCTCCAACGTCAGCCGTGCCGGCAGCGCCTGCCCGTTCACCTGCGTGTAGCTGCCGTAGGCGACGTGCCAGCCATCCTGGTCGAGGTCGGAGAGGCGTTGTTGCGCCGCATCGAGCGTCTCCTGCGCCTCGCTGCCGGGGCGTGGTACGCCGAGTATCCAGTAGCGCAGGCTGCCGATTGGCGCGTCGAAGCCCAGGCGCGTGCGCAACTCCGCGCGCGCCATTTCATCGCTGATGTGCTCGCTCTTGGCGTTGATGACCTCGAGCGCCGTACCGCTTGCATTGACCTGCACCGCCCCGATGCCGAGCGGGCCTTCGATGGTCACGTGAGCATCATCGGCCACCTGCGACCAGCGCAGGTTGGCGTTGAAACCGGTGCTGCCCGTCGCCACCGCCACGCGCCCCTTCACCGCAAAGTGCCCCTGCGCCTGCAGCATCGCGCGCCGCACATCCCAGGGCGCGGAGGCCACCGGCGCCAGTGGCAAGGTGTGGCAGCCGGCGACGCCCAAAAGGACTGCCAGCGCCGCGCAGGCGCGCGCCGGACTACTTCGCATCCGGCAGGAGGCGCTTGATCGTCGCCTTCAGCGGCTTGGATTCCGGGTCGCGCGCCAGCGCCGCCGCCCACACCTGGCGCGCTTCGCTCTGACGGCCGCTGGCCCACAAAACCTCGCCCCAGTGCGCGGCGATCTCGCCGTCGTGGCCCAGCGAGTAGGCACGCTCGAGCGTGCTCGAGGCACTCGTGAGGTCACCGGAACGGAAGCGCACCCACCCGAGGCTGTCGAGCGCTGCCGGATTATCCGGCATGACGGTGAGGGCACGGCGGATCAGCGCCTCGGCATTGGTCAGCTCGAGGGAGTGGTCCGCCATGGTGTAGCCGAGTGCATTGAGCAGCGTCGGATCCTCGGGACGCTTCTCGAGGATGTGCCGCAGCGCCTCCACCGATTCGCGCACGTGGCCGGACTGCTCGAGGATCACCGCCCGGTCGTACTCGATCGAGGGATGCTGCGGGTGGCGTTCGAGCGCGGAACTCAAGAGCGCCAGGCCGCCGTCACCGTCACCGTTGTCGGCCAGCAAGTGCGCCTTGACGAGGGTGATGTCGAGCTCATCCTCCGGATGATCCGCCGCGTAGTCATCGAGCAGCGCCAGTGCCTCGACCCGCGAGTTGCGCTCCAGCAGCAGGGCGGCGGCGCGCGAACGGGCCGTCACAGCGACCGAGGAGTCATACAGCCGCCGGTAGCCGGCGAGCGCGGTGTCGGTATCGCCCTCGCGTGCGGCGATGTCGGCGAGGTAGAGCTGTATCGCGTCGTTGCCGTCGCCCGTGCTCAGCAGGTCGTTGAAACGCTGGCGCGCCTCCTTGTAGTCGCCGGAGTTGAAGGCCAGCAGGGCCAGACGCCGGTCGATTTCCACCTGCGACGTGCCGCTGCCGCGCAGGCGCTCGAGTTCCTGGTGGGCCTCTTCGCTGCGATCGAGCGATGCCAGCACTTCCGCGAGGGCGAGCCCCCCCACGCGAGGATCATTCGACTTGGCCAGGCGCGCCGTGGCGAGCGCCCTGGAACCGTCACCGCGCATGACGTAGGCACGCGCGAGCACGCGCAGCGCCGCGAGGTCCTTCGGATCGTAGCCGAGTGCCTTGTGCGCATAGCCGGCAGCACGTTCGCCATCGTAGGCGGACAGCGCCAGCTCACCGAGCAGGGTGAAGGTCTCGGGCGAGTTGGCCGCCGGCTCCAGCACGCCGCTCATGGCGATGAGCACTGCAGAGGCCTCCGACTCCTCCACGAGCAACGCGCTCAGCTCCGCCATGCTGCGAGCCGTGCGCGCGGCGGCCTTGGTCGGTGCCAGCGGCGCCGGCGCAGGTGCCGCCGGGGGACTGGCGGCGGTGCCCGGCGACCGCGTCTGGGCGGGCGCCGCGTTCTTCTGCCCCTCGACACGCCAGAAGTCGGCGATGGCCCCGCGCGCGTCGGCGGTCCGATACAACTTCAGGGCAACGGCGGCATAGAGTGCGTTGGCCTCCCGATCGTCCGGCGCCAGGGTGCGCCAGCGCGTCGCCGACTGCCAGGCGGCCGGCAGATGCTCACAGGCGACCGCTACCTGGGTGGCCCGGCGTGCCGTGGCGGCATCGCCCTTGGCTGCAAGGCGCGCATAGGCCTCGGATGCCTCGCGACAGTCGCCCCGCTTGAGGGCAGCCTCGGCCGCCTCGGCGCCGGCTTTGGAGGGTTGCCCCGCAGCGGCTGGCTCCTGGGGGTTCGTGGAAGGGGTGGCGGCGCAGGCGGCCAGCAGCACCGCCAGGGCAGCGACCCCGGCAGGCATCAATAAGTTACGCAAGCGATTGATAGTACTCACAGGAGACACTATAGACCCTGCACAATATGCGCGCACCGCGCAACTTGTCACGAACCGCCGACATCCCGGAGAATCCGCGCCCCCAGCCCATGAAGGAATCCATCCAACAACGACTGCAGAAGCTCGTCGAGCGCTTCGAGGAGGTCGGTCACCTGCTCGGTTCTCCGGAGGTCGCCGGGAACTCCCAGCAATTCCGCGATTTGTCGATCGAGTACTCGCGGCTGCAGCCGCTGGCCGACCGCTTCGCCCGCTACCGCGGGCTCGAGGAGGAGCTGGCCGCCTCGCGCGACCTGCAGAACGATGCCGACGCGGGCATGCGCGAGCTTGGCGATGCGGAGGCCGCCCGGCTGCAGCAGGAACTGGGCGACGAGGCGGACGAACTGCGCAAGCTGCTGCTGCCCAAGGACCCCCGCGACGACAAGAACATCTTCCTCGAGGTGCGCGCCGGCACCGGCGGAGACGAGGCGGCGATCTTCGCCGGGGACCTGCACCGCATGTACGCGCGCTATGCCGAATCGAAGGGCTTTGCGGTCGAAGTCATCAGCGAAAGCCCCGGCGAGCATGGCGGCTACAAGGAAATCATCAGCCGCATCGTGGGCAGGGGCGCCTTCTCGCTGCTGAAGTTCGAGTCCGGCACGCACCGCGTGCAGCGCGTGCCGGCGACGGAGGCCCAGGGCCGCATTCACACCTCCGCCTGCACGGTTGCGATCCTCCCGGAGCTCGACGAGGTCGAGATCGACATCAACCCCGCGGACCTGCGCACCGACACCTACCGCTCCTCCGGTGCCGGGGGCCAGCACGTCAACAAGACCGACTCGGCGGTACGCATCACGCACATCCCCAGCGGCATCGTGGTCGAATGCCAGGACGAGCGCTCGCAGCACAAGAACCGCTCGCGCGCGATGGCCCTGCTGAAGGCACGGCTGCTCGCTGCAGAGCAGGAGAAGCAGCAGTCGGCACAGGCACAGTCGCGTCGCCTGCAGGTCGGTTCCGGGGATCGGTCGGAGCGCATTCGCACCTACAACTTCCCGCAGGGGCGGGTCACCGACCACCGCATCAACCTGACGCTCTACAAGCTCCAACAGGTGATGGACGGGCGCCTCGACGAGCTCATCCAGCCGCTGCAGCAGGAGCACCAGGCCGAGCTGCTCGCAGAGGAAGCATGAGCGCCCTGCCCGACGCCGGACTGCTGGTCGACAGCGACACTGGCATCGACGTCGCGCTGCCGGTGGCCGGTCCGGGGGCCCGGGCCTACGCATTCGTCATCGACTGGCACGCGCGCCTGATCCTGGGCGCGGCCTGGTATGTCATTTGCGCACTGCTTTACAACGGCGAGCTGTCCTTGCATGCGCCGCCGAAGCCCAGCGCGAGCTGGTTCGTGGTCGTGGTCATGCCGGCGCTGGCGTTGTACTTCCTGTACCACCCGGTGCTTGAGGTGCTCATGCATGGCAGCACCCCGGGCAAGCGCGCAGCCGGCGTGCGCATCGTGACGCGCTCGGGTGCTGCACCGGGCGTGGGCGCGCTCCTGGTCCGCAACGTCTTCAGGCTCATCGACTCGCTCCCCGTGTTCTATGGACTCGGCCTGATCGTGGCCGCCGTGTCACGCGACCACCTGCGCTGGGGCGACATGGCCGCCGGCACCCTGCTCGTCTACCGGCAGGGCGTCGTGGCACCGCCGCTGGTGCGCCGCGCGGCGGGCGCCGCGGCGCTGGACACGCATACTGCGGAGCTGGTGTTCGAGTTGCTGCGGCGCTGGGACTCGCTGGAAAGTACGGCGCGGGCGACGCTGGCGCGGCGCTTGCTCGTGCGCGCCGGCCTGGAACCGGTCCAGGCGGATGCTTCGGGGGAGGATGACCTGCGTGTGCAGCTCGAGAAGCTTGCCAACCGTGCCTGAACGGCCATGAACGACGCACTCCGCCGCCATGCCCTCGGCACTGCACTCCTGGAGCGCGCGGGACTGTGGCACCAGGCGCAGGCGCGGATGGATCGCCTGGCAGGTGAGCCGAGCGACGATGCCGCCGATGCAGCCCGCGCGGCGGACGACTACCGCATGCTGGCCCACGACCTTGCCCGCGTGCGCGACCTGCTCCCCGCGACGCGCACGCGCGAATACCTCGAGGCCCTGTACGCACGCGCGCACTCGGCGCTGCACGAGGGTGCCCATCACGCCGCCAGCGAGGTGCGTACGTTCCTCGGCGAGGACCTGCCCGCCGCGGTGCGCTGGCTCCTGCCGTACCTGTACTGGACTGTGCCGATATTCCTGCTTGCAGCGGCCGGCGGCTACGCACTCGTGCACCGCTATCCGGACCTCATCGGCCTGTTCGCCTCCCCGGACCTCATCGCCAGCGTCGAGCGCGGCAAGCTCTGGACCGACGGCCTGCTGAACGTCGTGCCCTCCTCGGTGCTTTCCGTGCAGATCCTCGCCAACAACATCACGGTGAGCCTGTTTGCGTACTGCGCCGGCCTGCTTTTCGGGCTCGGCACGCTCTACATCCTGGGACTGAACGGCCTCATGCTGGGGGCGGTCTTCGCCTTCGTGGGCGCGCACGGCCTGGCCGGCGCGCTGGGGCGCTTCGTCGTGGCGCACGGCTGCGTGGAGCTGTCGGTCATGTGCCTGTCCGCGGCCGCGGGCGCAGCCGTCGGCGAGGCGGTGATCCGCCCCGGCAGCGCCGGGCGCATGCACTCCTTCAGCACTGCCGCGCTGCGGTCGGCCCGCGTGCTGATCGCCTGTGCGGCCCTGCTGGTGGGCGCGGGGTTGCTGGAGGGCTACGTCTCGCCCAACCCGCACATTCCGACCGCCGCGCGCATCGGCATCGGCGTCGGGTACTGGCTGCTCATGCTGCTGCTGCTCTCCGGCCGGCCGTTCAGGCGCCGCCGCGCCTTCCCCGCTCCGGGCTAGACGCGGCGAGCCCGGCGCAGCTGCTCGTAGCGCTCGAAGACCGCCTCCTCGAGTCGCGGCGCCGGGGCGCCCACCACCGGCACCCCCAGGTGCTGCAGCAGGGCGCGCTGGGCAGTGGCGCGCTTCTGATGCTCCTGGGCGGCCAGCGATATCCACGGGTCCCGCCAGTCACCGGCGGCCGCGCGGGCGAGCGCGGGGATCTCGCTGCTCAGCACGCCGCCGACCACGACCAGGTGTGGCGGCGCGAGCAGCCGCACGGCACGCGCCAGCTGCTCGGCGACGTTGGCATCGTCGAGGTCGGTGAGGATGATCACGAGGGCGCGGTGCTTGAGGAGGCGGCGGATGGCCACCGCAGCGCCGGTCGGGTCCGACTCCGCGGCGCGCGGCGCCGCCCGCTCCAGCGCCGTGCGCACCTGAAGGACGCCGTTGACCCCGCGTCCCGGAGCGCAGCTGGCCAGTACCCGGTCGGCGTACACGAGCAGGCCCACGCGGTCGTCCTGATGCGTCGCCACCTCTGCCAGGCGCGCGGCGAGATTGCAGTACACGCCGAAACGGTCGAGTTCACCGCTGCGCACCCTGCTCAGGCGGCCGGCGTCGATCGCCACCAGCACGTCCAGGTGCTGGTCCTCGGTGTACTCGCGCGTGATCAGGGTGCGCAACCGGGCGCTCGCCTTCCAGTCGACCCGGCCGAGCGGATCGCCGGGCACGTAAGCGCGCAGTTGGTGCAGCTCGGCGCCGGCTCCGGCGGCAGGTCGCGCGCGCCCGCCACCCGCCATTGCGCGCCGCCGCAGTGAGCCGCGCAGCGCATCCGGCACCACCATGCTGGCATGCTCCGTCGTCAGCGTGCTCGACCACCACGCGAGCGAGAAGGGACCGAGGATGCGCGCCGGCAGACTGGGCCAGCGCTGAGCGCCCAGCCGCACCGGCGTGATCGTGACCCAGTCCTCGGTGCTTCCCGCCGCCGGCAACAGCACCTGGCGCGTGTGCTCGAGCGGCTCGAATCCCAGCGGCAACATCGGCGAGTACCGCACGGACACGGGACGCGCGGAAACGTTCGTGAATGCGAAGGCCGCCGGGGTCGGACGCCCCAGGAAGGCGCGCGCGGCGGTGGCGATTGCAGCGCGCGCGGGCTGCCGGCGCAGGAGCGTGCCTTCGATGGCCAGACCCAGCAGCAGCAGCCCCGCGGGTATGGCCCACAGGTGCGCGAATATCCCACCGTCGGACCACACCCCCAGGATGCCGAGCACCGCGCTCAGCAGCACGAAGAGATATCCGCGCCCCGCCAGGTGCATCGCTTCAGCGCGGCACTGGAGTCTGCCCGAGGATGCTGCTCACCACGTCCACGTCGGTGACACCCTCCAGCGATGCCTCGGCGGTGAGTGCCAGGCGATGCGCCATGACCCAGCCAGCGGTCCGCTTCACGTCGTCCGGCGTCACGAACTCACCGCCGCGCAGCGCCGCGATGATGCGCGCGGCGCGCAGCAGCGCCAATGCGCCGCGGGTCGAGAGGCCAAGTGCCAGCTGCGCGTGCCCGCGCGAGGTGCGTGCCAGGTCGAGCACGTAGGCGCCGAGCGCCTCGGAGACATGCACGCGCCCGGCCTCTGCGCGTGCCTGAACCAGCAGGTTCCGGTCGAGGGTCGCCACGCTCTGCAGCGCCGCCTGCGACACCTGCTCCGTGCCACCGTATCGGGTGAGGATCTCGGCCTCCGCCTCGCGCGCGGGGTATTCCATGTCGATGCGCAGCATGAAGCGATCGAGCTGCGACTCCGGCAGCGGATAAGTGCCCTCAAACTCGCGCGGGTTCTGCGTCGCGATCAGGAGGAAGTCCGGGGGGAGCTCGCGGCTGGCGCGGTCGACGCTCACCTGCCGCTCCTCCATGGCCTCGAGCAGTGCCGACTGCGTCTTGGGTCCGGTACGGTTGATCTCGTCCACGAGCACGACGTCCGCGAACACGGGGCCGGGCCGGAACGTAAAGGACCTGGTGGCCTCGTCGAACACGCTCACCCCGGTGATGTCGCTCGGCATCAGGTCGGCCGTCCCCTGGATGCGCTTGAACTCCCCACCCAGCGCACGCGCCAGCGACTTAGCCAGCAGGGTCTTTCCCAGGCCCGGGACCCCCTGCACCAGAATGTGGCCGCGCCCCACGAGCGCAATCAGCAGCGCAGGCAACCAGGCGTCTGCGCCGATGATGACGCGACCGAGTTCGCGCGCCAGCTGGCTCTCCAGCTCTTGGATGGGAGTGCTCATGCGTTCAGTTGCCTTTCGATGCGAACGATCAGGTTGCGCAGCGGAATCAACGGCACCTTCGCCCCGGTCCCTGCCTGCTCGTGCCAGGCCCTGAGCTGGGCGATGTCGGCCCGCGCCAGGCGCGGGTGCGTCTCGAGCCGCTGCCACGGCTCCTGCCCGGCATGCCCCGCGCGCGCATACGGGGTCGAACCTAGCAGGAAATTGTCGATCAGGCGCCGGGCGGCGGCGGCGGGTCGCAAGACGCGCGCAAGGTACAGCCCGGTGGCGCGCACCAGCTCGGTCTCACGCGGTGTGCTGGAACGAAGCGGCGCGGCCTGCAGCTGGGTCCCACCGAGGACCCAGACGAGCCAGGCCAGTGCGATGATGGCAAGCGTCCCGTACAGCCGCCCGTCCCGGTAGAACTTGTCCGGGTCATAGACGACCGAAAGGCCCTGGTGCTCGTCGTCGAAGATCACCGCCGCCCCGCGATGGACCATGTGGGCCACGATGTTGGCGAACAGGCGTGCGTTGTCCGCGAGGCCCAGCGCGCGGTTGGTGAAGAGCGACGCAAGACCACTCACGATGACGGTGCCCTCCCCCAGCGGGCGCACCCACAGCACGCCCTGCTGCCCTTTGGCCTCGTGGGCAAGCGCCAGCACGAAGCCATCGCGGGGCACCTTCACCACCCTGGGGGTCGGGGGGTAGTCCGAAAGCGCGACGGCCTGCCGGACGCCCTCCAGGTAGGGGTGTGGCCGGTTGGGGAGCAGAGCCACGCGCTGCGGCTCGGGAAGCTCGATCAGGTCGCGTGCGTGCTTCTGGAACCACTCGCGCCGCTTGCTGTCGGCGTCGGCCGGGCCGCTCGCGCCAGCCTCTTTTCCGGCCGGCACTTCCGGCTCATCCCCGTCAGCGTCCATCGTGTCGAGGCCGCTGAGCAGCGACACGTAAGTGTTGACGCCCCCTACCCCGTTCGCCCAGTCGGGACGGTCCGAGAGCGCGGCAAGCAGCAGCACGGTATTGCCCGCGCGCACCCACTTGTCCAGCGCGGAAGCCTCCTCCGTGCGGTACGGCCTGACCGCCGGCAGCGTCACGACCAGAAGATTGCCGGTGGCCGGAATGTCGTGACGCCGCGCGAGAGCGCCGAAGCGTTCGCGCAGGGACACCGGGCGGATGCCCTCCTCCCTCAGCCACGTCACCAGGCCAAGCAGCCCGTTGCCCTTCGCCTCGATGGTCGTCGGTGCCGGTACATCGCGTTCGCCGGGAACGCCCGTGCGCAGGAACAGGGTGCCGAACACCAGCAGCGCCCCCAGCGCACACGCCAGGGTGGTCAGCCGCTCACGCATGGACCGTCTCCGCGCCGGCGCCCTCGAGCTGTGCCAGAACCCGGCGACCGGAGGCGATGACGGCGGCGAGGCGGTCCACGGCCAGCTCGCGCGGCGAGTAGCGCAGCTGCTCCGAGGTGCGTGCCAGTTCCTCCAGCTCGGCGCGCTGGGAGTCCGCGGGCAGGCGGACCCGGTTCAGCAGCTCCCGGGTCGTCAGGGCGCGGGCCGGCGGCAACAGCCCCTGGTCGGTGAGGCATTGCGTGATGAGCTCCAGCAGCAGCGCCGGCTGCTCTTGCGGCGCGGTTGCGTCGACCGAGGCCAGCGACAGCGGCACGTTGCGCGCGGGGCCGCGCCTGTCGCGGCGCGCCGCCACGCGGCGCCTGAGCAGGCCCGCCACCCGCAGCTCGTTGAGGAGAATCCCCGCCGCCATCGCCACGACGATGCCGAGCAGGCTCCAACCGAGGACCTTGATTACGCCCCCCGACAGATCGAGTTTGCGCAACCACGCAGGCTCACGCTCCGGAGCCTCGGGGACACCCATGATCTGGCGAAGCCATGCCTTGAACTTCTGCCACCAGCCCGAGCGGTCCTCGTCCGGTTGTGCAATGCGCGTCAGAAGTGCCGCGACCCGCTCGGTTCTCATCGGCCGACCGGTGACCTGCGGCGACATCGCCCGGGCCAGCAAGGTGCGCAGCTCCGACAGGCCGTCAGCCGTGAGTTGGTTGTGGGGATGGGACCAGTCGGCCGGAAGCCAGGCTGACCAGGGACTCTGTGTCAGGGCCGGCACCAGTTCCGGGCAGCGCGCGGCGATGCGCTCGTAGCCTACGTCCAGCTGTGGATCCAGGCGCTGGATACAGCCATCGAGCCGATCGAGCAACTCATGCGCCTGAACCGCGCCCGAGAGGAGGAACAGCAGCCCTGCGGCCCAGCGCAACACCGGCTAGGCCGGGGCAGCGATCCGCTGTGCGAGATCAGCTCCTTCCCTGCGGGTCGTGAGGTCGCCCAGCACCGCCAGCTGCACCGCCATGTAGAAAGGGACGGCGAAGGCCCCCAGCGCCACCGCAACGACGGCATAGGCGGCGGTGATGACGATGATGTCCGCACGCGTCGCCGTGAGAGCGAATACGAAGCCCGCCGCGGTGCCGACCAGGAAATAGAAGACCATAAGGATCACGATGGCCACGGTGTAGATGCCCGTCAGCCGCCAGAAGCTGCCCTGCGTCAGGCTCCAGCTGCGGCGCAGACTTGCCGGCGCCGAGCTGCCCGTCACGACCAGCACCGCATACGCGCTCGACAGGCGCACCAAGACAAAGCTCACGAGCACCCCGCACACCAGAGCCACCACCGGCCAGTAGGACCGGCTGACCAGCAGCAGCGCCGCCGGCACCAGGCAGGCGAGCATCGACAGGATGACCAGGATGGTGAAGAGAATGAGCGCGAGCAGACGCCGCAGCGCGGCCGGCAACTCCCCACCCGCCTGCGCGCCGGAGCTCAGGTGGTATTGCCGCAGCAGGATCGCGGCATTGAGGCTCAGGCTGAGCACCACGCTGACGAAGTAGATGGCCCGGTAGCCCGGCTCAGACATGACGGTCGCGAATCTGGCAGCCAGGCCGCGGCCGGTCAGGATCAGGTACAGAGCCGGCAGCTGGGATACCAGGATGGCCAGCGCAGCCACCGGCAGGCACTTCATGAGTGTCACCCGGTAGATGCGGAACGTGAGATCCAGTATCTCCCCGACCGACAGGGGCCGTTGCGGCGGATATAGAGGTGCTGACATTCGAATATATTAGCGCCGTGGCGAAGCTGACGACATGACTACCTGCGGCGCGCTCCTGACACGTGGAATCGAGCGCCTGGGAGTCGGCCCGCAGCCCGGCCACCCCGAATCCCGCCCGGACGCCCGCCTCGACGCACAACTGCTGCTGGCGCACGTGCTCGGGGTCGAGCGCAGCCGGCTCCTATCACACCCCGAAGCTCCCTGCAGCGACGAGCAAGTGCGCCTTTATCAGGGCCTGCTGGAGCGCCGCGCCGCCGGCGAGCCCCTGGCGTATCTGCTCGGGCGGCGCGAGTTCTGGTCACTTGAGCTGGCGGTCAGCTCCGCGGTGCTGGTGCCACGCCCGGAAACCGAGTTGCTGGTCGAGCGCGCCCTGGCGCTGGGCCCCACCGGCGCGGCACGGGTAGCCGACCTCGGCACCGGTTCGGGCGCCATCGCCCTGGCACTGGCCAGCGAGCGGCCGCAGTGGCAGGTGACGGCCACGGACATCTCGGCCGGAGCGCTCGGCGTTGCGCGTGCCAACGCCGTACGCCTGGGACTGTCGCGGGTCAACTTCAGGCTGGGGGACTGGTTTGGCGCACTTTCCGGAGAAACCTTCGACCTGGTGGTCAGCAACCCGCCCTACGTCGGGGCGTCCGACCCTGCGCTGGCGCAGCTGCAGCATGAGCCGCAGTTGGCGCTGACACCCGGGCCGGATGCGATGGCCAGCCTGCGCCTGCTGGCAGGCGCGGCAGGGGGGCACCTGGCGGCGGGTGGCTGGCTGCTGCTCGAGCATGGCGCGGAGCAGGGATCACAGGTGCGCGCTGCGCTTGTCCTTGCAGGCTTTCGTCACGTACGCTCGCACCCCGATCTCGCCGGGCGCGAGCGCATCACGGAAGGACAACGATGATCAGATTCGAGACCACGCATGGCGCTTTCACGGTGGAGCTCTTTCCGAAGGAGGCCCCGGTGAGCGTGGAGAACTTCCAGCGCTACGTCGACGATGGTTTTTACGACGGCACCATCTTCCATCGCGTGGTGCCCGGATTCGTCATCCAGGGCGGCGGCCTGACCCCGGATCTTGCCAACAAGAAGACGCGAGCGCCCATCACCAACGAGGCCAAGAACGGGCTGAAGAACGGACGCGGCTACCTGTCGATGGCGCGCACCAGCGACATCAACAGCGCCACCTCGCAGTTCTTCGTCAACCTGGTCGACAACGCCTTCCTCGACCACGGCTCGCGTGACTACGGCTACGCGGTTTTCGGCAAGGTCGCCGACGGCATGGAGGTCATCGACAAGATCGCCAAGGTGAGCACCGGCAACAAGAAGGGCCACCAGGGCGTGCCCACGGAGGACGTGGTCATCATCTCGGCACGGCGCGTCGAGCCGGCCTAGCCGGCCCGCGAGCGCAGTGGCGCCGCCCACCGGTCCGCGCCGCAGGCACGCTGGCGCCGCGCAGCGCCAGCAGCGCGGCCGCATCGGGCGGCGACTCCTCAAGTGGCTGGGCACGATCGTGCTCGGCTGGATCCTGCTCAGCGTCCTCGCCGTTGCCCTGTTGCGCTGGCTGCACCCGCTCAGCAGCGCGATGATGGCCGAGGCGCACCTGCAGGCATGGCTGGCGCAGAGGCATGACTACCGCACCGACTACCAGTGGGTGAGCCTCGAGCAGATCTCGCCCCATGCGGCGATCGCCGTGGTCGCCTCGGAGGACCAGCTCTTCCCCTTCCACGACGGCTTCGATTTCAATTCGATCCGCGCCGCCGTGCGCGCCAGCGAGCACGGCAAGCATCTGCGCGGCGCGAGCACCATCTCGCAGCAGGTGGCCAAGAACCTCTTCCTGTGGTCCGGACACAGCTTCGTGCGCAAGGGCGTCGAGGCTTACTTCACGGTGCTGATAGAGGCGCTCTGGCCGAAGGAACGCATCCTCGAGATCTACCTGAACATCGCGCAGTTCGGCGACGGCGTCTACGGCGTGCAGGCCGCCGCACAGCGCTTCTGGCACGTGCCGGCGCGCGCCATCACTTCCTCGCAGGCGGCGCTGCTGGCCGCGGTGCTGCCGAATCCGGTGCAGATGCACGCCGACCGCCCGTCCCGCTACGTGCTGATGCGGCGCGACCAGATTCTCGTGCAGATGCGCGTGCTGGGCGGACCCTCGTACCTGCGAGCGCTCGAGTCCGAGCGGCGCGAGGCACGCTGATGGGGCGCTGCAAAGAGAGCGGTTAGGGATCGTAGCCCAGGTTCGGCGCGAGCCAGCGCTGGGCCTCCTCGAGGGTACAGCCCTTGCGGCGCGCGTAATCCTGCACCTGGTCACGGTCGATCTTGCCGAGCGCGAAGTAGTGCGAGTCGGGATGGCCGATGTACCAGCCACTGACGGCCGCCGTCGGGTACATCGCGAAGGACTCGGTGAGGCGGATCCCGGCGTTGCGCTCCACTGCCAGCAGTTCCCACAGCTTGCGCTTCTCGGTGTGGTCCGGGCAGGCGGGGTAGCCAGGTGCCGGGCGGATGCCGCGGTACTCCTCGCGCACCAGCTGCTCGTTGGTCAGGGTCTCGTTGGCCCCGTAGCCCCACAGCTCGCGCCGCACCCGCTCGTGGAAATACTCCGCGGCGGCCTCGGCCAGACGATCGGCGAGCGCCTTGAGGATGATGCTGGAGTAATCGTCGTGCGCCTTCTCGAAGCGCTGCACGTGCTCCTCGATCCCGATGCCCGCAGTGACGGCGAAGGCCCCGAAGTAGTCGACGACACCGCTGGCCTTGGGTGCCACGTAGTCCGCCAGGCATTCGTGCGGCAGCCCGTCGGGCTTGCCTTTCTGCTGGCGCAGAAAGTTGAGCGTCGCCAGCACCTTCCGCCGCGACTCGTCGGCATACAGCTCGACGTCGTCGCCGACCGCGTTGGCGGGGAACAGCCCCACGACTGCCCGCACGCGCAGCCAGCGCTCGGCGACCAGTGTTTTGAGCATGCGGCGGGCATCCGCGTACAGGTTGCTGGCGGCCTCGCCGACGACCGGATCGGTCAGGATGTCCGGAAACTTCCCGGCGAACTCCCAGGCATTGAAGAAGGGCATCCAGTCGATGTAGCCGAGCAGCTCCGCGAGCGGGACGTCCTCAAAGGTGTGGATTCCGGGAAGCCGCGGTGCCGGTGGCCGGTAGGCTGCCCAGTCGATGCGGCGGTGGTTGGCACGCGCGGCCGCGATCGTCAGCTCCGGCACCTTCACCGTCTTGGCGGCGTGCTGTTCGCGGCGGCGCTGGTGCTCCTCGGCGATCTTGGCGGCGAACGCGCTGCGCTGGTCCGGTTGCGTGAGGGTCTGGCACACGCCGACCGCCCGCGAGGCGTCCTTGACGTAGACCACTTCGGACACGTACTGGGGCGCTATCTTCACGGAAGTGTGGGCGGGAGATGTCGTCGCCCCACCGATCAGCAGTGGCAGCTCGAACCCCTGCCGCTTCATCTCCTTGGCGACGTGCACCATCTCATCGAGCGAAGGCGTGATCAGCCCGGAAAGGCCGATGAAATCTACGTTCTCGCGGCGCGCGGTCTCCAGGATCTTCTCGCACGAGACCATCACCCCTAGGTCGATGACCTCGAAGTTGTTGCATTGCAGGACCACGCCGACGATGTTCTTGCCGATGTCGTGGACGTCGCCCTTGACCGTCGCCATGACGATGCGGCCCTTGGCGCGGCGGGAGGTGGCATCCTTGCCTGCCTCGATGAACGGCACCAGGTGCGCGACCGCGCGCTTCATGACGCGCGCGCTCTTGACCACCTGAGGCAGGAACATCTTGCCCGCGCCGAACAGGTCGCCCACGGCATTCATGCCGTCCATGAGCGGCCCCTCGATCACCTCCAGCGGGTGCGCGTAAGACTGCCGCGCCGCCTCCGTGTCCTCGATGATGAAGTCGTCGATCCCCTTGATGAGCGCGTGCTCGATGCGCTTGGACACCGGCAGCGCGCGCCACTCCAGGTCCTCGGTGCGGCGTGCGCCGCCCTCGCCCTTGAAGCGCGCGGCGATTTCCAGCAGCCGCTCGGTGGCATCCGGACGGCGGTTGAGCACCACGTCCTCGCAGGCCTCGCGCAGCTGCGGCTGGATCTGCTCGTAGATCGCGAGCTGGCCGGCGTTGACGATGCCCATGTCCATGCCGGCAGCGATGGCATGATAGAGAAACACCGAGTGCATCGCCTCGCGCACCGGGTCGTTGCCGCGGAACGAGAAGGACACGTTGCTCACCCCGCCACTCACCAGGGCGTGCGGAAGTTCCTGCTTGATCCTGCGGGTCGCCTCGATGAAGGCCACGCCG
Source organism: Pseudomonadota bacterium (assembly GCA_018240525.1). Taxonomy (GTDB): domain Bacteria; phylum Pseudomonadota; class Gammaproteobacteria; order Steroidobacterales; family Steroidobacteraceae; genus 13-2-20CM-66-19. The sequence continues at coordinate 184,201 of JAFEFN010000004.1, read as the reverse complement.
AAGGCGTTGTGCTCCTCGATGCCGGTTGCGATGGCGAAGATGTTCGGGTCGAAGATGATGTCCTCGGCCGCGAAGCCCACCTGTTCGGTAAGAATGCGGTAGGCGCGCGCGCAGATCTGCACGCGGCGCTCCTCGCTATCGGCCTGTCCCTGCTCGTCGAAGGCCATGACCACCGCGGCGGCGCCGTAGCGGCGCACCAGGCGGGCGTGCCGGATGAAGGTCTCCTCGCCCTCCTTCAGGCTGATCGAGTTCACGATCGCCTTGCCCTGCACGCACTTCAGCCCGGCCTCGATGACATCCCACTTGGAGGAATCGATCATCACCGGCACGCGTGCGATGTCCGGCTCTGCGGCGACCAGGTTCAGGAAGCGCACCATCGCCGCGTGCGAATCGAGCATGCCCTCGTCCATGTTGACGTCGATCACCTGCGCGCCGCTGGTGACCTGCTGTCGGGCGATGTCCAGCGCCGCGGTGTAGTCGCCGGCCTCGATCAACTTGCGGAACTTCGCAGAGCCGGTGACGTTGGTGCGCTCGCCCACGTTCACGAAAAGGCTGCTGTCATCGATGTTCAGCGGCTCGAGGCCGGCGAGGCGGCACTTGGCCACTGACGGCGGTCGCTGGCGTGGCTTGCGGCCGCGCACGCCGTCGGCAACGAGGCGAATGTGCTCTGGCGTGGTGCCGCAGCAGCCCCCGACGATGTTGACCAGGCCCGACTCGCCGAACTCGCGCAGGATCTGCGCGGTCTCGGTGGCCCCCTCGTCGTATTCGCCGAAGGCGTTCGGCAGGCCGGCGTTCGGATAGGCGCACACGTAGGTATCGGCTACGGTCGACAGCTCCTCGATATACGGGCGCAACTGCCGCCCTCCCAAGGCGCAATTGAGTCCGATGAACAGCGGCTGGGCATGGCGCACCGAGTTCCAGAACGCCTCCGGCGTCTGACCGGAGAGCACCCGGCCCGAGGCATCGGTGATCGTTCCGGAGATTGCCAGCGGCAGCGTCACTCCGGTCTCGTCAAAGAGTGTCAGTGCGGCAAAGATGGCCGCCTTGGCATTGAGCGTGTCGATCACGGTCTCGATGAGCAGGAAGTCCACTCCGCCGAGCAGCAGGCCACGCGCCGCCTCGAGGTAGGCGGCCACGAGCTGATCGAATGTGACGCTGCGGAAGCCGGGATCGTTGACGTCCGGGGACAGCGAGGTCATGCGGTTGGTGGGCCCGAGCGCCCCAGCCACGAAGCGCGGCGCACCGCTACGCTCGGCGAACTCGTCGGCGACGCGGCGCGCCAGCTGCGCTGCGCGGTAATTCAGCTCCGGCACGAGCGCCTCCAGGCCGTAGTCGGCCTGGGACACGCAGTTGGAATTGAAAGTGTTGGTCTCGACGATGTCGGCACCGGCCTCGAAGTAGGCGCGGTGAATGTCGGCGACGACCTGCGGCCGCGTCAGCGTGAGCACGTCGTTGTTGCCGCGCAGGTCGCGTCCGTGCGTACGCAGGCGCTCGCCGCGAAAGCCGGCCTCGTCGAGCTTGTGCTGCTGGATCATCGTGCCCATGGCACCGTCGAGGACCACGATGCGCTCATCGAGCAGGCGCTTGAGCCGTTCGATGCGCGTGCGCCGCTGCACCTCGTCCACGGGAGCGATGGCGTAGGGAGCTGCGCTGGCGCGTGCCCGCGGTGCCGTGCCCTTGTCGTGGTCGGCGCGCGGACCACCGTGCGCGTGTTGCGGGTGATTGCAGGCAGTGCTCATGCGTGCAGCTCTTGGCCCGGCAAGGCGCGCACTTCCGGCCGCGGACGCAGGCCGAGCGCATGGCAGATGGCGTAGGTGAGCTCGGCGCGGTTGAGCGTATAGAAATGGAAGTCGCTCACGCCGTGGGCGGCCAAGGATTGCACCTGCTCGATGGCCACGCTGGCGGAGATCAGGCGCCGCGTCTCGGCATCGTCGTCGAGCCCGGAAAAGCGCTCGTGCAGCCACGGTGGTATGGAGGCGCCGCAGCGCGCCGCGAAGCGCAACACCTGGGGGAAGCGCGTGATAGGGAGGATCCCCGGGACGATGGGAGCCTCGATGCCGGCGGCCGCACAACGGTCCCGGAAGCGCAGGAAGATGTTCGTGTCGTAGAAGAACTGCGTGATGGCCCGGCTGGCGCCCGCGTCGATCTTGCGCTTGAGATTGTCCAGGTCCGCCTGCGCTGACTGCGCCTCCGGATGCACCTCGGGGTACGCGGCGACCGAGATGTCGAAGGGGGCCACGGAGGCCAGGCCCGCGACGAGCTCGGCGGCGCGAGTAAAGCCGCCCGGCTTGTGCGCCTGCGCCCCGCCGGACTGCGGCAGGTCACCGCGCAGCGCGACGAGATGGCGGATGCCGCTGTCCCAGTAGCACCGTGCGATATCGAGAATCTCGTCGCGGCCGGCGCCGATGCAGGTCAGGTGCGGCGCGCCCGTCAGCATTGTGTCGCGCTGGATACGCTCGACCACGGCGTGCGTGCGCTCGCGAGTCGACCCATCGGCCCCATAGGTCACGGACACGAAGCGCGGCGAAAGCGGCGCGAGGCGCTCGATGGAGGCCCAGAGGGTCCCCTCCATGGCCGCATCCGCCGGCGGGAAGAACTCGAAGGACACGCGGATGGGTGGCTTGCTCAAGCGGCATCCCCACCGCCGAGACGGGCCGGCGCAGCCCGTACGGCTGCTGCGCGTGCCGCGAGGAAGTGTTCGGAGTCCGCCTCGACCGGGACGATCTTTTCGCACTGCAGGCCGGCATCGCCGAGCAGGCGGCGCAGGCGCGACAGTGGGTGCTCGACGATGCGATCGCCGGCGGTGTCCAGGGATTCGTACCGCTCGAACAGCCACAGGCGGCCGCCCGGCAGCAAGGCAGCGCGCGCCTGCTGCAGCAGTTGCGGCAGCACCGCGGTGGCCCCGCGGGGCATGTCCACGATGATGCCGGCGAACGATCCGCCGGCCCGGACAAGATCTGCGACGCTCAATCCGCCCGCCGCCTCGGCCTGGATGACCCGGCAGGGGATTTCGCTGCGCGCAGCGAAGGCGCGCGCCCACTGCGTGGCCAGACGCGAGGGGGCAACCGCCGTGCAGCCGGCGAAAGTGCGCGCCGCACTCGCCATCAGTTCCGGATGTGCCAGCCCCAGAAGCAGCGCCGGGCCGGTCGGACCCTGCGGCGGCTCTGCGGTCAGCAACCCCGCCAGCGCGCGGCCCAGGCGCGATTCGGCGAGAGGCCCCGCCACCGAGCGTGCCGTCTCGCGCGCGCTGGTGCGGTCCTGCACCAGCAGCGGATCGGCACGATCGAGCAGCCCCAGCAGACCACGGACAAAGCTCGCCGCGGCAGGCTCGCCGCTGATGCGGTACTGGACGCGCTGGCCGTGGCGTGAGCGTTCGAGCAGCCCGGCCTCGCGCAGGATCTTCAGGTGGCGCGAGGTCCGGGGCTCACTTTGCTTCAAGCCAGCCGCCAGCTCCGAAACCGCCAGAGCACCTTCACTGCACAGGGCCAGCAGGCGCAGCCGGCTGGGATCACCCGCTGCGCGTAGCCACTGGCCGAGTTGCTCGTGAGACAGGAGCTTCATTCAAGAATTGTACATTTCTTTAAATCTTGAGTGAGCGGGCTTTAACAGAACCATGGATCTATTTCTTTGGGCCTAATTAGCGGAAATTTCCGCTATATTGTCTCTCTAAAGAGACAATTTCAATGGATGACGGTCGGATCGCCTGCGCTGTCGGCAAATAGGGCTTCGATGTCGATGGAATCAAAGGAATAGGGGCGCTGGCAGAACTCGCAGGTGACGGTGACCGACCCCTGTTCGCGCAGGACCTCGCGGATCTCCTCCGGGCCGAGTGCCCGCAGCACACCGGCCACCCGCGACGGGTTGCAGCGGCACTCGAAGCAGACGTCTGCAGCCCGGAAGACCCGTACGTCATGACCGGGGAAGATGGCGCTGAGATTCGCTTCCACGCTGCGGCCGAGCAGCATCTGGGGCGTCAGCCGTTGCATGCCCCACTGCGCCTCCCGCCAGGCCTCGCTGTCCAGGTCCTCTTGCTCGGGCAGCTTCTGCACCAGCATTCCCGCCGCATGGGCCGCATCGGCAGCCAGCACAACCCGTGTCGGCAGCTGTTCGGACGTGGCGAAATAGGCCTCGAGCGACTGAGCCAGGGAACCCCCGGTCAGTGGCACCACGCCCTGGTAGCGCGCACTCTTCTCATCCGACTCGACGGTGACGGTGATGCGTCCGGCACTGCCGGTCAGCTGTCGGAAGATCTCTCCCGGCGATGGGTAGACGGCCAGGGAGGCCAACGCCTGTTCGTCGAAGCGCGCCACCGCGCGCATGCGATTGTCGTCGGTGCACTGCGCAACCAAGAGGTTGACGATGCCGTCGCCCTGGAGCTGCAGGGTCAGGGTGCCGCGGAACTTGAGCGTTGCGGCCAGCAGCACGCAGGCGGCAACCGCCTCGCCGAGCAGCGCGTCCACCAGGGGCGGGTACTGGCGGTGCGCGCGCAGGTTCTTCCATGCGCCCTCCAGGTGCGCCCAGTGCCCGCGCACGGGCCTGCCCTCGAAGATAAACCGGCGTACCTGGTCGCCCGCGGGTGCTGATTCAGTTTTCATGGCCAGCTCAATGGGGCTCGGCCCCCGGGCTTCAACCCTTGTCGCCGCGCACGGACGCAGCGAATCAGCTGCCGAGCTTTTTCTTCAGCAGCTGGTTCAACTGGGCCGGATTCGCCTTGCCGCCGGTGGCCTTCATGACCTGGCCGACGAAGAAACCGAACAACTTGTCCTTGCCGGACCGGTAATCCGCCAGCTGGCCGGGATTCTTGGCCAATACGTCGTCGATGACCTTCTCGATGGCCGAGGTGTCGGTGATCTGGCGCAGACCCTTCGACTCGATGACCTGGTCGGCGCTCGCGCCATCGGCCCACATCGACTCGAACACTTCCTTGGCGATCTTGCCGGAGATGGTCTGGTCGGAAATGCGCGCGACGAGCCCGGCCAGCCGCTCTGCAGGCACGCGGGAAGCGGTGATCTCCAGGTTCTCCTTGTTGAGCGCGGCGGCCAGCTCACCGTTCACCCAGTTGGCCGACAGCTTCGCTTCGTGCGGCACCGCACGCACCACGTCCTCGTAGTAGACGGAGAGCTCGCGGCTGGCGGTCAGCACCCCGGCATCGTAGGCCGACAGGCCATAGTCCCTGGCGAAGCGGCTGGCCTTCTGGTCCGGCAGTTCCGGCAGGCTCTTGCGCACCTCATCGATGAAGGCGGCGTCGAGCTCGACCGGCAGCAGGTCCGGGTCCGGGAAATAGCGGTAGTCGTTGGCCTCTTCCTTGGAGCGCATGGAGCGCGTCTCGCCCTTGTCCGGGTCGTAGAGCCGCGTTTCCTGCACCACCTTGCCACCGGACTCGATGAGCTCGATCTGACGCTCGACCTCGTAGTTGATGGCCCGTTCCACGAAGCGGAACGAGTTGATGTTCTTGATCTCCGCGCGCGTGCCGAACTTTTCGGCGCCGGCCTTGCGCACGGAGACGTTGGCGTCGCAGCGGAACGAGCCTTCCTGCATGTTGCCGTCGCAGATCTCCAGATAACGCACCAGCGTGTGCACCTTCTTCATGTAGGCGACCGCCTCCTTGGCCGAGCGCATGTCCGGCTCGGAGACGATCTCCAGCAACGGGGTGCCGGCGCGGTTGAGGTCGATGCCGGTGAACCCCGGCAGCCCTTCGTGCAACGACTTGCCGGCATCCTCCTCCAGATGGGCGCGCGTGACGCCGATGCGCTTGGCGCTGCCATCCTCGAGCAGGATCTCGAGCGACCCGTGGGCGACGATCGGCAGCTCGTACTGGCTGATCTGGTAGCCCTTGGGAAGGTCCGGATAGAAGTAGTTCTTGCGCGCAAACACCGAGTGAGTCGCGATGCGCGCACCCATGGCCAGGCCGAACTTCACGGCCATGCGCACCGCCTCGGCATTGAGCACCGGCAGCACTCCCGGGTAGCCCAGGTCCACCAGGTTCGCCTGGGCATTCGGCGGCGCCCCATAGGCGGTGGCCGAGCCGGAGAAGATCTTCGATTTCGTCGCCAGCTGCGCGTGGATCTCAAGACCGATGACGGTCTCCCAGCCGCTCATGCGTACCCCCGCGGCACGCGGGCGTGCCAGTCGGTGGCGCGCTGGTAGGCGTGCGCAGCCTGCAGTACGCGTGCCTCGCTGAAGTGCGGCCCGACGATCTGCAGCCCGACGGGCAGCCCGTCAACGAAGCCGCACGGCAGCGATACGGCGGGCAGACCCGCCAGGTTCGCGCCGATGGTGTAGATGTCGTTCAGGTACATGGTCACCGGATCCGCTGTCTTGGCGCCCAGGGCGAACGCCGGCGTCGGCGTGGTCGGCCCGATCAGCACGTCGACGCTCTGGAAGGCGCGCACGAAGTCGGCATTGATCAGCTGCCGCACGCGCTGGGCCTTGAGGTAGTAGGCATCGTAGTAGCCGGCCGACAGCACGTAGGTACCAGTCATGATGCGGCGCTTGACCTCGGCGCCGAAGCCCTCGGCACGTGAGCGCCGGTACAGGTCCTGCAGGTCGCGCGGGTTCTCGCAGCGATGCCCGAAACGCACGCCATCGAAGCGCGCCAGGTTCGAGGAGCACTCGGCCGGGGCGACCACGTAGTAAACCGGGACCGACAAGGGCAGGTTGGGCAGGCTCACCTCGGTGAGCGTCGCGCCCAGGCGCTCGTAGACGCGCAGCGATTCGCGGACGCGCTCCTCGTTCTTCGGGTCGAGCCCCTTGTCGAAGAACTCCTTGAGAACGCCCACCTTGAGCCCGCCCAGCGGCTGCTCCAGCGCGGCGACGTAGTCAGGCACGGGAACGTCCACGCTGGTGGAGTCGTTCACGTCGAAACCAGCCATCTCCCGCAGCACCAGCGCCGCGTCCGCGGCCGTGGTGGCGAGTACGCCGCCCTGGTCGAGGCTCGAGGCGAAGGCGACCATGCCGTAGCGCGAAACGCGTCCGTAGGTGGGCTTGATGCCGGTGATACCGCACAGCGCGGCCGGCTGGCGGATCGAGCCGCCGGTGTCGGTGGCGGTGGCCGCCGGCACCAGGCGCGCCGCCACCGCGGCGGCCGATCCGCCCGAGGAGCCACCCGGAACCAAGCTCGTGTCCCAGGGATTGCGGACCGGGCCGTAGTAGCTGGTTTCGTTGGAGGAGCCCATCGCAAACTCGTCCATGTTCGTCTTGCCCACCATGACCGCCCCGGCCGCCTTCAGGCGGGCGACGACGGTGGCGTCGTAGGGCGAGACGAAGTTGTCCAGCATGCGCGAGCCGCAGCTGGTACGCACGCCCTGGGTGCAGAACAGGTCCTTGTGGGCGATCGGCACGCCGGTCAGCGGGCCACCGCCGCCCGCGGCCAGGGCGGCGTCGGCGGCCGCGGCCTCGCGCAGGGCGCTGTCGCGGGTCACCGAGATGAAGGCATTGAGGGTGCCCTGGCTGGCCTCGATCCGGTCCAGGCAGGCACGCACCAGCTCGACGCTCGAAAAGCGCCGCGCCCGCAGTCCTGCGGCCAGCTCGGTGAGCGTGCTCGTGTGCAGGTCGGTCATCGCCGCCTCACTCGATGACCTTGGGCACCAGGTACAGCCCGGCTGCGACCTGCGTCGCATTTTGCTGGTACTGCTCGTGGTGGTCGGCCTCGGTCACCACGTCCGGGCGCAGGCGCTGGGACATCCCGGGCAGCGGGTGCGCCATGGGGGTGACGTCGGCGGTATCCGCCGCGTCGAGGGCTCCGATGAAATCGAGGATGCTCGACAGGCTGTTCTGGTAGACGAGGATCTCGGAAGAGCTCAGGTCGAGGCGCGCCAAAGCGGCGATGCTCGCGATCTGCTCGCGGGTGAGGGCCATAGGGGTTCGCGGTGTGCGTGGTGAACTGAGAAAACCAGCGCAAAATCATACCTGTTGCCTTTACGAATGTCCTGTCGGTTGCTAGATTACGCGCCACTTCTCGGGTCTCCCGCCCACACTTTTTTCGGGCCTTCAATGCTCAAACGCCTGCGCGGATATTTCTCCAGCGATCTTTCGATCGACCTGGGCACTGCCAATACGCTCATTTACGTGCGCGACCGGGGCATCGTCCTCAACGAGCCCTCGGTGGTCGCCGTGCAGACCGAGCCGACGCGTGGCGGCAAGGTCATCGTGGCGGTCGGTACCGAGGCCAAGAGCATGCTGGGCCGCACGCCCGGCCACATCACCGCGGTGCGCCCGATGAAGGACGGCGTCATCGCCGACTTCACCTACACCGAGAAGATGCTGCAGTACTTCATCAACAAGGTGCACGGCAACCGCATGCTCAAACCCTCGCCAAGGGTGCTGGTATGCGTGCCCTTCGGCTCGACCCAGGTGGAGCGCCGTGCGATCCGCGAGTCCGCCGAGGGCGCCGGCGCGCGCCACGTCGCCATCGTCAGCGAGCCGATGGCCGCGGCGGTGGGTGCCGGCCTGCCGGTGAACGAGGCGCGCGGCTCGATGGTGCTGGACATCGGTGGCGGCACCTCCGAGGTGGCCGTGCTGTCGCTGAATGGCGTCGTCTATGCCAACTCCGCGCGCATCGGCGGCGACCGCTTCGACGAGGCGATCATGAACTACGTGCGCCGCAACTACGGCATCCTGATCGGCGAGGCCACCGCCGAGCGCATCAAGATCGAGATCGGCTCCGCCTACCCGGGCCAGCAGGTGCGCGAGCTGTCGGTCAAGGGCCGCAACCTGTCCGAGGGCGTGCCGCGAAGCTTCACCCTGAACAGCAACGAGATCCTCGAGGCGCTGCAGGAGCCGCTGCAGAGCATCGTCAGCGCAGTGAAGCAGGCCCTGGAGCAGACCCCGCCCGAGCTGGGCGCGGATGTGGCCGAGCGCGGCATCGTGCTGACCGGCGGCGGCGCGCTCCTGCGCGACATCGACAAGCTGCTCACCGAGGAGACCGGACTGCCCGTGGTGGTGGCGGACGATCCGCTGACCTGCGTGGCGCGCGGCGGCGGCCGCATCCTGGAGCTGATGGACGAGCTCGGCCCGGGCCACTTTGGCCTTGAGTAGCGCAAGGGACGCGCAGGACTGAGTGGCTGCGTTCGGGACAGGAGCCGACAGACCGCTCTACGGGCGGAGCGGCTCGCCCGGCTTCAAGTTCACCCTCTACGCGGTGCTGTCGGTGGTCACGATGTACCTCGACCAGCGCCAGCATTACCTCGAGCACGTGCGCTACGTGCTGCAGGCGGCGGCCTACCCGGTGCAGCTGCTGGTGAGCTCCCCGCCGGCCGCCTGGCGCTGGCTTAAGACGAGCGTCCAGGACCGTCAGGCCCTGCGGGCCGAGAATGCCCGCCTGAACGCCCAGCAGCGGGACCTGGAGCTGCGTTCCATGCGCTTCGAGGCCCTGGCGCGCGAGAATGCCGAGCTGCGCGGGTTGCGCGAAGCACTGCCGCCGGTGGCCGAGAAGTGGCTGCCCGCGGAGATCGTCAGCATCCAGCAGAGCGGGCTGCGCCAGCAGATGGTCCTCAACCGCGGCGCCAGCAACGGGGTCTTCAAGAACCAGGCGGTCCTCGATGCCCACGGACTGATCGGCCAGACCATCCACGTCGGGCCGTGGAGCGCCGAGGTCATCCTGATCACCGACCCGGAGCATGCGGTGCCGGTTCGCATCGATCGCACCGGGCTGCGCACCATTGCGGTCGGCTCCGGTGCCTCGCTGGCGCTGCCCTACCTTCCGGCGAACGCCGACATCAAGGTCGGCGACACCCTCGTGACCTCAGGCCTGGGCGGGGTGTTCCCGGAGGGCTACCCGGTGGCGCGCGTCGTCGCCGTGCACCGCGATGCCGTGCAGCCGCTGGCGCAGGTGCGCGCCCAGCCCCTGGCGCAGATCGACTCCGACAGCGAGGTGGTGCTGGTGTGGTTCCGTGGCAACCATCCGGCCGCACCGGGCGCCGCCGAAACTAAGGGACCGGGCGGCGATCTGAAGAGTGGTGACCCCTCCCACCAGCCCCAGCGCGTCGTGCACCCAGCCCCGGCCGCGGCCGCTGCGGTCGCCGCCCCGGCTGCGGCCGCCGCACCGTCCAGCGCCCCTGCACCGGGCACCGCCGCGCCGCCGCCGGCCGGACACCAGCCATGATCGCCGAATCGCGCGTCCGGCTGTTCCTCAGCGCCGTGGTCGCCCTGGCACTGACCGCGCTGCCGCTACCGCCGTGGCTGGACGTGGCACGACCCGCCTTCCTGGTGCTGACGGTTCTGTACTGGTCGATCAACGCGCCGCGCAGCGGCGGGGTGGCGCTCGGGTTCTTTGCCGGGCTCATGCTCGATGTCTTCCAGGGTCCGCTGCTGGGCGAGCATGCTCTGGCGCTGAGCATCGTCACCTACATCGCCGTGCGCGAGCACCAGCGCATCCGCTCCAAGCCGGCGCTGCAGCAGGCACTGATCGTCTTTGCGGCCCTGATCTCCTACGAACTCGTGCTGGTCATCATCGACGGCTGGACCGGGCGCCCGGTCTCCAGCTACGCACGCTGGATTCATCCCTTCACGGGCGCCCTCATCTGGCCGCCGGCGGCCGCGATCCTCGGCTACGGCGCAGGCCGGCGCGCGTGAGCCCGGCCGTGCGGCACGGGCGGTAGGCGGCGATGCCGGCAGTGCGCATCAAGGACCACTGGCGCGAGCAGCGCATGTTCGACCAGCGTGCGCTGGTGGCCGGGGCCCTCATGGCCCTGGCGACGGTGGGCCTGATCGTGCGCCTGTACTCGCTGCAGGTGATCAACCACGACAAGTACGCCGAGCTCAGCCAGGGCAATCGCGTGCGCAACGAGCCGATCCCCGCGGCGCGCGGCCTGATCGTCGACCGGCACGGCGAACTCATCGCCGGCAACCAGCCGGCCTACCAGCTGGAACTGGTGCCCGAGGAGGTGACGGACGTCCCCAAGACGCTCGCCAGCCTGGTCGAGATCGGGCTGGTGCGCTCCGAGGACGTCAACGAGCTGGAGCGGACCATCGACTCCAGCCGCCGCTTCGACAGCGTCCCGATCCGCCTGCGCATGTCGGACGAGGACGTCGCACGCTTCTCGGTGCGCCGCTTCGAGTTCCCGGGGCTGGACATCAAGACCCGCCAGACCCGCTTCTACCCCAACGGCGGCCTGGCCGTGCACGCGCTGGGCTACGTCGGCGCCATCAGCGAGTCCGACCTCAAGCGCATCGACCGTGCCGCCTACGCGGGCACCTCGCTCATGGGCAAGCTTGGGGTGGAAAGCGCCTACGAGAAGGAGCTGCACGGCACCAACGGCTACCGCGAAGTGCTCGTCAATGCACAGGGCCGCTCGGTCGAGCGCCAGGGCGCCTTCGTCCCGGACCTCAAGGTGAAGTCCCCCAACCCGGGCGACGACCTGGTGCTGTCGATCGACCTGAAGATCCAGCGCGTGGCCGAGGCGGCCCTGGCCGGCCACCGCGGCGCGGTCGTGGCCCTCAACCCGAACAACGGCGACGTGCTGGCGCTGGTGAGCATGCCCGGCTTCGACCCGACGCTGTTCGGCCGTGGCATCACCGCGCGCGAGTACAACGGGCTCAACAATGACATCGACAAGCCCCTGCTCAACCGCGCCCTGCGCGGCACGTATCCGCCCGGCTCCACCATCAAGCCGGCCATGGCCCTCGCCGGCCTGACCTACCATGTGGTCGACCCGGCCGCGCGCAAGTACTGTGCCGGCTCCTTCCATCTGCCTGGCAGCGCTCACATTTTCCGCGAGTACCACAACGAGAAGCACGGCTACGTCGACCTCGACGACGCGATCGCGCACTCCTGCGACGTGTACTTCTATGGGCTCGCCGACGTGCTCGGCATCGACCGCATCGCCACCTTCCTGGCGCCATTCGGCTTCGGCAAGCTCACCGGCATCGACATCAGCGGCGAGCGCCCGGGCCTGCTGCCCTCGCGCGAGTGGAAGACCAAGGCGTTTTCCAAGCCCGCGGATCAGATCTGGTTCCCGGGCGAGACCGTCAACTTCGGCATCGGCCAGGGCTACCTCAACGTCACGCCGCTGCAGCTGGCGCACTACGCCGGGATCATCGCCACGCGCGGGAAGGTGTGGAAGCCGCGCCTCGTCTCCGCCTACCGCGATGGGGAGGGCAAGCTGCACGAGGTGGCGCCGCAGCAGGAGGGCGAGGTCCAGGGCGTGAGCGCGGAGGACTGGGCGCGCGTGGTCCACGGCATGGTCGGGGTGACGCAGCACGGCACCGCGGCGGCCATCGGCCTGCATGCCCCCTACACGTTCGCCGGCAAGACCGGCACCGCCCAGGTATTCACGGTGGCGCAGAACGAGCGCTACAACGCCAGCGCGATCAACGAGCGCCTGCGCGATCATTCCTGGTTCATCGCGTTCGCGCCCGCGGACGAGCCGCGCATCGCCATCGCCGTGATCCAGGAGAACGGCGGCGCCGGGGCCAGCGCCGCCGCGCCCATCGCCCGCAAGGTCCTGGATGCCTACCTGCTGGATGCGGACGGCAAGGTGAAGCCGCCGACATGATCTACGAAGAGGTCACCTCCGGCTCACGCACGCGGCGCACGCTCACCGGCGCCGCGCGGGTGCTCTTTGCCCTGAAGATCGACGGACCGCTGGTCATCGGACTGGCGCTGATCGCCGCCTACGGACTGATCGTGCTGTACAGCGCCTCGGGGCAGAACATGCCGACCATCTACCGCACGGTGGCGCGCCTGGCGATCGGCACGGTGGCGATGCTGCTCCTGGCGCAGATCAACCCCAATTTCCTGCGGCGCCTGACGCCCTGGCTGTACGCGGCCGGGTGCCTGCTGCTGCTGGTGGTCGCGGCCATCGGCCACATCGGCATGGGCGCGCAGCGCTGGCTGGACCTGAAGCTGTTCCGCTTCCAGCCGTCCGAGCTGATGAAGCTCGCCGTGCCGATGATGTGCGCCTGGTACCTGCACGAGCGGCCACTGCCGCCCAGTTGGCCCTCGCTCGCGGCGCTGGCGGGCCTGATCCTGGTCCCCGTCGGCCTCACCGCCGTGCAGCCGGATCTGGGCACGGCCGCGCTGATCGCCGCCGGCGGTGCGCTGGTCATCATCCTGGCCGGCCTGCGCGTGCAGGTGATGGCCGGCCTGGTCGTCCTCGGCGCGCTGGGTGCCTGGGCCGGCTGGGGCTTCATGCACGACTACCAGCGCAAGCGCGTGCTGACCTTCCTCGACCCGCAGACCGATCCGCTCGGCGCGGGCTACCACATCATCCAGTCGCAGATCGCGATCGGCTCGGGCGGGGTGTTCGGCAAGGGCTGGATGAACGGCAGCCAGGCACAGCTGGAGTTCCTGCCCGAGCGCTCGACCGACTTCATCTTCGCGGTCATCGGCGAGGAGTTCGGCCTGCTCGGCCTGCTGCTGCTGCTGCTGCTGTACGTCTTCGTCGTCAGCCGCGCCATCTTCCTCGCCACGCAGACGCAGGAGACGTTCGCGCGGCTGCTCGCCGGCAGCATCGCGCTCACCTTCTTCGTGTACGTGTTCATCAACGCAGGCATGGTCACCGGACTCCTGCCGGTCGTCGGCGTGCCGCTGCCGCTGGTCAGCTACGGGGGCAGTTCCGTCGTGACGCTGCTGGCCGGCTTCGGTATTCTCATGGCGCTGTATTCGCGGCGCAAACTCATTGGATCCTAGTTGAAACCCACCCGCCTCCTGCTGCTGGCCGGGCTGCTGTGCATCCCGGCGCTGGCGCAACCCGTCACCGCCGATTCCTTCGACCTCAGGCGACCCGAGATCGCCTCCTTCATCACCGACGTCGCGGCGCGCAATGGCATGAGCAAGAAGGAGCTGCGCAGGCTGCTGAAGGCGGCGCAGCCGCAACCGAAGATCATCGCCGCCATGGAGCGCCCGGCGGAGAAGGTCTCGCCCTGGTGGCAGTACCGCGAGAACTTCGTGACCGCCGAGCGCATCGCCCAGGGCGTGCAATTCTGGAACGAGCACAAGGATGCGCTCGAGCGCAGCGCCGCGCAGTACCAGGTCGCACCGGAATACATCGTCGGCATCCTCGGGGTGGAGACCAAGTACGGTCGCATCACCGGGCACTACCGCGTGCTCGATGCCCTGGCAACGCTCGCCTTCGACTACCCGCCGCGGCACGTGTATTTCACCAAGGAACTGGAGCAATTCCTGATCCTTGCCCGGGAGAACAAGCTCGACCCGCTCACCCTCACCGGTTCCTATGCGGGCGCCATGGGGGCGCCCCAGTTCATGCCCTCGAGCTATCGCCACTACGCCATCGATGCCAATGGCGACCACGTGCGCGACCTGTGGGCTGACTGGGACGACGTCATCGCCAGCGTCGCCAACTACCTGCACGAGTCCGGCTGGCGACCGGGCGCCCCGGTGCTGGCCGAGGCCAGCATCGCCCCCGAGGCGCCCATCGAGGTCGACCCGCGCAACCTGGAGCCCAAGGAGACCGTCGCCACCCTCGCCGCCCGCGGCATCCGCACCGAGGTCGACGTGCCGCCGGAAACCCCGGCGCTGCTCATCTCCGCCGAACAGGAGGACGGCCCGGCCTACCGCGTCGGCTTCCACAACTTCTTCGTCATCACGCGCTACAACACCAGCCCGCGCTATGCCATGGCGGTGCACGACCTGGCCCAGGCGGTGGTGCAGCAGCTGCACAACCCGGCCGCATCGCCTGCCCCCGCGGAGCCGACTCCCCCGCCTGCAGCGCCAGCGGCGACGGCGAACGGCGCCGCACCCACGACCTCGTGAGGTTCGCGCGCACCGCAACGGCTGCGTGCTGCGCCCTGGGCCTGGCCGGCTGCTCGCTCGGCCACCGGCCGGCCAGCGAGCCTGCGGTGCTCATCAGCGGACCTGCCGCGCCGCGAAACCCGCCGGCCGCCACCCCGGGACCGCCGCTCAACGTCGATGCCATCCCGGATGCGGTGCCCAGGGCCGAGCCGCGCAGCGCCCACGGCAATCCGCCCTTCTACGATGTCTACGGCCAGCGCTATTTCGTGCTGCCCACGGCGGGTGGCTACCTGGAGCGCGGGGTGGCCTCCTGGTACGGGCCGACGTTCCAGGGCGGCAATACCTCCAGCGGCGAGCCCTACGACATGTACGGCATGACGGCGGCCCACAAGACGCTGCCGCTGCCGAGCTACGCCCGCGTCACGAATCTTAAGAACGGCCGCAGCATCGTGGTGCGCATCAACGACCGCGGCCCCTTCGTCGCCAACCGCCTCATCGACCTGTCCTACACCGCCGCCGCCAAGCTCGACATGCTGCGCGAGGGAACCACCCTGGTCGAAGTGCGTGCCCTCACCCCGGGGGTTCCGGATGAGCTCTCGCGCAGCGCGGCCTCCCCGCCGCCAGCGCTGTACGTGCAGGCCGGGGCCTTCGCCGAGGTGCAGAACGCCCAGCGGGGGCTCGAGAAGCTGCACGGCGCAGGGCTCGCCAGCGCATTCGTGCTGCCGCCGGTGCCGGGACACTCGCGCCTGTACCGCCTGCGGGTGGGTCCGGTGGCAAGCGTCGCCGACTTTGACCAGCTCGCCGCGCGGCTGGCCGCGCTCGGCATGCCCGACGCGCGCCTGGCGACCGATTGAGCCACGGCATCGTCGGCCGCGGCGCTCATGCTTGGGTTAAAATCTTAGGTTTGACCGGCCACTCGAAGGAATCCTGCACCGTGCTTCGCCCATTGTTCGGCCTCCTCTTCGCCGCAGCTTTCGCGCTCGTCACCAGCTCCGCACCGGCCTCGACCCACCACACCAAGGCCACCGCCAGGAAGCACGTGGCGGCCAAGCCTGCGAAGACCGCGGCGGCCCCGGCAGCCCCGGCGGCACCGCCGCCGCCCACGCGCGCCCCGGATGGTTCGCTCATCCCGCAGCTGCCGCCGATCGACGCGCGCTCCTACCTGCTGATGGACTTCTCCAGTGGCCGCATCATCGTCGCATCGCAGGCCGACGAGCGCTCCGAGCCTGCCAGCCTCACCAAGCTGATGACCGCCTACGTGGTCTTCAGCGCGCTGCAGGAGAACCGCCTGAAGCTCACCGACATGGTGACCATCTCCGAGCACGCCTGGCGTGCCGAAGGCTCGCGCACCTTCGTGCAGGTCGGCACTCAGATACCGGTCGACATCCTCATCAAGGGGATGATCGTGCAGTCCGGCAACGATGCCACCATCGCGCTCGCCGAGCGCGTCGGCGGCACCGAGGCGGCCTTCGCGCAGATGATGAACGAGTACGCCAGGCGCCTCGGCATGAAGGGCAGCAACTTCGAGAATGCCGACGGCCTGCCCTCGCCCAACCACTATTCCACGGCGCACGACATCGCCGTACTCTCGGCGGCGCTCATCCGCCAGTTCCCGCAGTACTACTCGCTGTTCAGCCTGCGCGAGTTCCTCTGGAACAACATCCACCAGGAGAACCGCAACGGCCTGCTCGGCAAGGATCCGTCCGTGGATGGCCTGAAGACCGGCCACACCGAAAGCGCCGGCTATTGCCTGGCCACGTCCGCGAATCGCAACGGCATGCGCCTGATCTCGGTCGTCATGGGCTCGCCGAGCATCAAGGCGCGCGAGGATGCCAGCGCCGCGCTGCTCAACTACGGCTACACCTACTTCGAGACCATCAAGATCAAGGCCGCCGGGGACACGGTGCTCAAGCCGCGTGTCTACAAGTCGGCGAGCGAGTTCGCCGCGGTCGGCGTGCCCTTCGACGTCTACGCGACCATCTCCCGCGGCCAGTCGGCGAGCCTGAAGACCGCGGCCACGCTCGCCAAGGAGCCCCTGATCGCACCGCTGGCGGCGAACCAGCCGGTCGGGGAGTTCACGGTCACGGACAGCACCGGCACGGTGATCGCGCGCGCGCCGCTCGTCCCGTTTCAGGACGTGGTGCTCGGGGGCTGGTGGACACGCCTGATCGATACGATCCGGCTGTGGTTCCACCGCTGAGCGCGGGCTGAACCATGGCTGCCCCGCTGCCGGTGTGCTACCTGAACGGCGCCTACCTTCCCCTGGAAGAGGCGCGCGTTTCCCCGTTCGACCGCGGCTTCCTCTATGCCGACGGGGTCTACGAGCTGGTGCCGGTGTACGGCGGGCGGCCGTTCCGCTTCGCCGCCCACAGCGCCCGCCTGCGGCGTAGCCTCGAGGGCATTCGCATGGAGGACCCGCACAGCGATGACGAGTGGCGGGTGATCATCGGCACGCTGGTCGAGCGCAACGGCGGCGGTGACCAGTACGTCTACTGGCAGGTGACGCGCGGGGCGGAAAATGGTCGCAACCACGCACCGCTGCCGGTGGTGGCGCGCACCGTGTTCGCCTTCTGCGCGCCGCTGCCGACCACCACCGCCGAGACCCTCGAGAGGGGCGTCGCCTGCGTGACCGCCGAGGACACCCGCTGGGCCCGCTGCGACATCAAGTCGGTGTCCCTGCTCGCCAACGTGCTGCTGCGGCAGCTGGCCGTCGACGCCGGGTGCGCCGAGACCATCCTGCTGCGCGACGGCGAGCTGATGGAGGCCTCCTCCGCGGCAGTGCACGTCGTGCTCGACGGGGAGGTGCTGATGCCGCCGAACTCGCGCCGCATCCTCCCCGGGACGACGCGCGGCGTCGTCGAGGAGATGGCCGAGCGCTGCGGCGTGCCCTGCCGGACCGCGAGCATCAGCGAGGCGCAGCTGCGCGGGGCGCAGGAAGTGTGGATCTCCGCCGCGACGCGCGAGGTGCAGGCCGTGACCGCACTCGATGGCCACCCGGTCGGCACGGGCCGCCCCGGTGAGCTGTGGCGCCGGGTGTACGGGCAGCTGCAGGCCTACAAGCAGGAGCTGGCGGGCACCCCGTGGTAGGGCCGCCCTCGCCGCTCAGCTTCCCGACCGACTACCCGGTGAAGGTGGTCGGCCGGCCGGAGGACGGCTTTCGCGCGCGCGTGCACTCGATCGTCCTGCGCCATGCGCCCGCCCTGGATGCCGAGCGGGTCACCGAGCGCCCCAGCGCCAACGGCAAGTACGTCTCCATCTCCTACGTCCTGGTGGCCGAGAGCCGCGCGCAGATCGAGGCGCTCATCGCCGAGCTTCAGGCCTGCGACGGGGTCATGATGCTCCTCTAGGAACGGGAGCCTGTAACCGGTTTGTGACCGGCCCCCGACCGCATCCGAACTGACGCTGCGCACGCCGCCCCGGTAGCATCGGCGGCCATGTCCATCGTCCTCGACCAGGTGACCAAGCACTACGCCGGCCTGCCGGTCGTCAACGACGTCTCCCTGGACATCGGCGATGGCGAGTTCTTCGTCCTGCTCGGCCCGAGCGGCAGCGGCAAGAGCACCCTGCTGCGCGCGATCGCCGGGCTGTCCGGCGTCGACCACGGCCGCATCGCCCTGCACGGCCGCGACGTCACCCACGTAGCCGCACGCAAGCGCGGGGTGGGCCTGGTGTTCCAGAACTACGCTCTGTTCCAGCACATGACGGTGGCCGACAACATCGAGTTCGCCCTGCGCGTGCGGCGCATGCGCGCCAAGGCGCGGCGCGAGCGCCGCCGGGAACTGCTGCGGCTGGTGGCGCTGGAGGGCATGGACGAGCGGCTGCCGGCACAGCTGTCAGGCGGCCAGCAGCAGCGCGTCGCCGTGGCGCGGGCTCTGGCACACAAGCCCGAAGTGCTGCTGCTCGATGAGCCCTTCGGGGCGCTCGATGCCAAGATCCGCGAGGAGCTGCGGCGCACGATCCGCCAGGTGCAGCGCGAACTGGGCATCACCACGGTGCTGGTCACCCACGACCAGGAGGAAGCCTTCGCCATGGCCGATCGCATCGGCATCATGCACCTGGGGCGCCTGCTGGAGATGGGTGCACCGCACGAGCTGTACTCGAGCCCAGCCACGCGCTTCGTGGCCACGTTCCTGGGCGCCGCCAACCTGTTCCTGGCCCGCCGCACGCCCGATGGCATCCAGATCGGCGCCACCACCGTGGCCGCCGCGGAGCGCGCCGGCGGCGAGCGCGAGAACGAGGTGGTCACCGTGGTGCGTCCGGAGGAAGTGGAGCTGGCGGCCACGCGTGCGGCCCTGTCCTCGGGTTACCTCGCCAGCGGCACCGTGGACGAAGTGGTCTTCACCGGGGCGCTCGAGCGGCTGCGCGTGCGCCTGGAGAAGCACCAGGAGCATACCCCGCTGCTGTCCTCCGGCGAGGCCGACAGCACGCCGACGCTCCAGGTGACGCGCACGCAGCACGAGCAGCGCGGCTTCGAGGTGCGCCCCGGCCAGCAGGTCGCCGTCGGGGTGCGGCGCGTGCACGTGCTGCCCACGCCGCTGTCGAGCTTCACCGCCTGCGCCAGCAGCGCGGCCCGCGCGGAGGCGCTCACGCACCAGCCCTTGCTGGCCGAGCTGGTCGCCCGCATGAAGACGCGCATCGGCACGCGGATCGAGCCGCAGCTCGGGCTGGCCGATGCCCCCTGCCAGGGCCGCGACACCTTCGTCGGCACCACGGTGATCTCCTCGGGAGAGCTGTGCGCGCAGGAGGCGGAGTGGCTGCTGCGCCGTGGCGCCCGCGACCTGCTGGCGCTGCCCCCGCAGGCCCAGGTGCCGCACCGGGTGCTGATCCACTGGGTCGGCGAGGCGGCGCGCAGCGCCACGCTCGCCATCTCCGCCAGCGTCCTGCGGCACGTGCCCGCCGAGGCAGTCTACGTGGGGATCGTACCGGGCGATGCCGCGGGAACCGGGCACGGCCAGGGCATGCGTGAACTGCTGGATGCGCGCTCGGAGGCGCAGGCGGCGCACGGCCTGGACATGCGCACCGAGCTGCACTACGGGGAGGGCGAGCGGCAGCTGGCGCTGCGGCTGGCCGAGGCGCCGGGACAGATGCTCATCCTCGGGGTCACCGCGCTGGCGGACTTCACGACCCGCTTCCAGGCCCTGCTGCAGGGCCCATGGCCGGTGCTGATCGTGCGCCGGGGTCGCGCGTGAGCTTCCGTCAGCCCAGCATCCTGCCCGGCTTCGGGCTCACCTTCGGGTTCACGACGGTGTTCCTGAGCACCATCGTGCTGCTGCCGCTGGCCGCCCTGGTGCTGGAAGCCACCTCCATGCACTGGGCCGACTTCTGGCACACCGTGCTCAGCCCGCGCGCACTCGGCTCCTACCGCCTGTCCTTCGGCGCCTCGCTGCTGGCGGCATCGATCAACCTGGTGTTCGGCTTCATCATCGCGTGGACGCTGGTGCGCTACGAGTTCCCGGGCCGCAAGCTCATCGATGCGCTGATCGACATGCCCTTCGCGCTGCCCACGGCGGTCTCGGGCATCGCCCTCACCACGGTGTTCGCGCAGAACGGCTGGATCGGCCAGTACCTCGAGCCACTGGGCATCAAGGTCGCCTACACCTGGCTGGGCGTGACCCTGGCGCTGACGCTCATCAGCATGCCCTTCACCGTGCGCGCCGTGCAGCCGGCGCTGCTCGAGGTGCAGCGCGAGATGGAGGAAGCGGCCGAGACCCTCGGCGCCGGCCGCTTCTACGCCTTCCGCCGCATCATCCTGCCGACCGTCCTGCCGGCGCTGCTGACCGGGTTTACCCTGTCCTTCGCGCGCGCGGTCGGGGAGTACGGCTCGGTGATCTTCATCGCCGGCAACCTGCCGATGAAGACCGAGATCACCCCGCTCCTGATCGTCATCCACCTGGAACAGTTCGACTACCGCGGTGCCGCGGCGCTGGGCCTGGTGATGCTGGTCATCTCCTTCGTCATGCTGCTGGCCATCAACCTGATCCAGGCCTGGGGGCGGCGGCTGCAGATCCGCATCGCACGCTGATGGCAGGCATTCCCATCACCGGCAGCCTGGTCGGCGACAGCAGCCGCCCCGGACAGCGCACCTGGGCGAATGCCATCGTGCGCTGGCTGTTCATCTGCATCTCGCTGCTGTTCATCGCCGCGGTGCTGCTGGCGCCGCTGGCGACCGTGTTCATCATGGCGCTGTCGCGGGGGATCGAGGCCTACCTGCACGCCTTTGCCGACCCGGACACGCTGGCGGCGATCCGCCTCACCCTCATCACGGCCGCGGTCGTGGTGCCGGTCAATACCGTCTTCGGCCTGGCGGCCGCCTGGGCGATCGCCAAGTTCGAGTTCCGGGGCAAGAGCGTGCTGATAACGCTGATCGACCTGCCGCTGGCGATCTCGCCGGTGATCTCCGGCATGATCTTCGTGCTGCTGTTCGGTCTGCACGGCTGGTTCGGGGTCTGGCTGCAGGAGCACAACCTGA
This sequence comes from Pseudomonadota bacterium, assembly GCA_018240525.1. GTDB lineage: Bacteria > Pseudomonadota > Gammaproteobacteria > Steroidobacterales > Steroidobacteraceae > 13-2-20CM-66-19. The sequence continues at coordinate 163,040 of JAFEFN010000004.1, read as the reverse complement.
GCATCATCTTCGCGCTGCCGGGCATCATGCTGGCCACCATGTTCGTCACCTTCCCGTACGTGGCGCGCGAGCTGATCCCGCTCATGCAGCAGCTGGGCAACAACGAGGAGGAGGCGGCGATCACCCTGGGGGCCGGGGGCTGGATGACCTTCTTCCGCGTCACGCTGCCGAAAGTGCGCTGGGGCCTGGTGTACGGCATGGTGCTGTGCAACGCGCGCGCCATGGGCGAGTTCGGTGCGGTATCGGTGGTTTCCGGTCACATCCGCGGACTCACCAACACCATGCCCCTGCACATCGAGATCCTCTACAACGAGTACAATTTCGTCGGCGCCTTCGCGGTCGCCTCCCTCCTCACGCTGCTCGCCGCCGTGACGCTTGTGATCAAGACCCTGGTCGAGCGCACCGGATACCGGCGGCGCTGAGCGTGTTCGGCTCCCTGACAACCTGGCTCCGTGCGCACCTGCCCGACCCGGCGCGCACCGGCGTGGGCTGGTGGCTGATCGCCATCCAGAGCGCCATCGTGCTGCTGGTCGGCGGCGGCATCGCCTGGTACGCGAGCGGCATGCTGCACCAGCTGGCCGACGAGCAGGGCAAGGCGCGCGTGCAGCTGGCGGTCACCACGGCGCGCGAGGACCTGCGGCGCATCGGCGAGGACGCGCACGCGACCGCCCGCGCCCTGGCGGACCGCCCCACCCTGCAGCGCCTGCTCGCGCAGGGACAGAACGAGGCCCTGCCGCCGTTCCTGCGCCACTGGTGCGACGTGGGCAACGTCGATGCCTGTGCGGTGATCTCCGGCCGGACGGTGATGGCCGTCTCCGGGCCGCCGCTCGACTGGGAGCAGATCGTCACCGCCGGCGCCGAGCAGGGGGGTAGCTTCCTCGCCCTGTCGCAGACCGAGCACGTGCCGCTGCTCGGGGCACGCGCCGCCCTGAGCGACGGGGCCCTGGCGGTGTACGTGGTGCGCCGGCTGGATGCGAAGCTGGCCCAGGCGCTCAGCCAGCAGGTCGGCGCCCAGATCAACCTCGTCGACTACCGTGCCTACACCGCCGGCGCGGTCAACGCCTTCACGCCCCTGTATGCGGCGGCCCTGGCCGACGGGCGCTCCGCCGTGATGCGCATCGACGCCCAGGAGACCTACGCGGCCAGCGCACCGGTGTTCGCCTCCAGCGGCGAGGCGATCGCGCTCATCGAGGCGCGCCTGCCGGTCGGCGCGGTGGATGCGCCGACCCGGCACCTGGAGCGCAAACTGCTCATCGCGGCCCTGCTGCTCGCCGTGCTGGCGGTCGGCGCCGGCGTGCTGCTCGGCCAGCGGGTGGCAGGTCCGGTGCGCGCCCTCACGGCCGCGGCCAGACGGCTGAGCGCCGGGGACTTCTCCGCTTCCATTCCTTCCGGTGGCGCCGCCGAGATCGGGGTCCTCGCCAGCACGATGGAGGAGATGCGCCGCAACCTCATCGAGCTCACCGGCACCCTGCGGCGCCGCGAGGCCGAGGCCCAGGCGGTCCTGAGCGGCATCGTCGAGGGGGTGTATGCGGTCGACAAGAACCGCGTGATCCGCTACCTGAACCCGCAGGCCGCGCGCCTGCTGGGTGTCACCCCCGAGGAAGCCGTCGGCCGGTTCTGCGGCGACGTGCTCAGGCCCCAGGAGGAAAACGGCCGCCGGCCCTGCGAAGTGCGCTGCCCGATCCTGCAGGCACGCGCGGAAGGCAGCACCAAGAGCATCGAGATGCTGCGCGCCGCGCACGGCGAGCCGCGCGTCACCGTCATCACCAGTGCCGCACAGGCCGATGGCATGCAGGTGCAGGTGATCCGCGACGAGACCGAGCTCGAGGCGGTGCGCCGCGCGCGCGACTCGATCCTCGCCAACATCAGCCACGAGTTCCGCACCCCGCTCGCCGCGCAGCTGGCCTCGATCGAGCTGCTGCTGTCCGGGCTCGACAGCATGAGCCCGGCGCAGCTGCGCACGCTGGTGTCCTCGCTCGAGCGCGGCACGCTGCGCCTGACGCAGCTCATCGACAACCTGCTCGAGAGCGTGCGCATCGAGTCCGGCCAGCTGGCCATCCGTCGCCAGAGCGTCAGCATCGCCGAGATCATCGAGGATGCACAGGCGCTGGTCGGCTCGCTGCTCGCGCAGCGCGGCCAGCAGTTGCTGGTGGAGCTGCCGCCGGACCTGCCGCAGGTGACCGCCGACAAGACCCGCCTCACCCAGGTGTTCGTCAATCTCCTCGCCAACGCCAACAAGTTCGCCCCCGAGGGCAGCGGCGTGCGCATCGGCGCCCGCGCCGAGGGTCCCGTGCTGCGGGCCTGGGTCGAGGATGAAGGGCCGGGGCCGGCCGCGGACCAGGGCGAGCTGTTCGCGCGATTCCGGCGCGGCGCCCAGGAGCCCGAGCCGGCCGGACTCGGTCTCGGGCTGTGGCTGGTGCGCTCCATCATCGACCGGCACGGCGGCGCGGTGAGTTTCGAGCGCACCCACGCCGGGCGCACGCGCTTCGCCTTCACGCTGCCGCTGGAGAGGGTCGAGTGAAAGTCCTGATCGCCGACGACGATGCCGACCTGCGCGAGCTGATCGCCTTCACGCTCGGCCAGGCCGGATACCTGGTGCTTAAGGCCGCCGACGGCCCGGCGGCCGTGCAGCTGTTCGAGCACGAGTCGCCGGACCTGGTGCTGCTGGATATCAACATGCCCGGCCTGAACGGCTTCCAGGTCTGCGAGGCCATCCGCCGGCGCTCGCAGGTGCCGGTGATGATGCTCACGGTGCGCGGCGAGGAGGAGGACCTGGTGCGCGCCCTCGGCCTCGGCGCGGACGATTACCTCAACAAGCCCTTCAGCCCGCGCACCCTGCTCGCGCGCCTGAAGGCGCTGCTGCGGCGCGCCGGCGTGGAGAACAACGCGCCCCTGGCCGCCGGGCGTATCCGCCTGGACCTCGAGGAGTTCACGGTCACCATCGGCGAGGGTGCACCGGTGCGCCTGACCAAGCTGGAGCTGCGCCTGCTGCAGATGCTGCTCGCCAACGCCGGCCACAGTGTCAACTCCGAGCGGCTGCTGGTGCAGGTGTGGGGCCACCGCAGCGGCGGAGACCGCCAACTGCTCAAGCAGCTCGTGCACCGGCTGCGGCAGAAGATCGAGACCGATCCTGCGGCGCCGGCGCTGCTGCGCACGGCGGCGGCCGGCTACAAGCTCGTGGTCGACTGAGCTACCGTGCCGTAGGGACCGCGCTCGCGATCTGGTCGAACACCCCGCCGTCGGCGAAGTGCGTTTCGTGCGCTTTCTGCCAGCCGCCGAAGTCGGCGATGCTCGTCAGCTTCAGCTGCGGGAACTGCGCGCTGTACCGGGCGGCCACCTCCGCATCGCGCGGCCGGTAGAAGTTCTTGGCGATGATCTCCTGCGCTTCCTTGCTGTACAGGTAGTTCAGGTACGCGGCCGCCACATCGCGCGTGCCATGGGCGAGGGCCACCTTGTCCACCACCGCGACCGGCGGCTCGGCCAGGATGCTGACCGAGGGCACGACGATCTCGATCTTGTCGGCACCGATCTCGCGCAGCGCGAGCATCGCCTCGTTTTCCCAGGCGATCAGCACGTCCCCCAGGCCACGCTGGACGAAGGTCGTGGTCGCGCCGCGCGCGCCGGTGTCCAGCACCGGCACGTTGCCATACAGCCGGGTCACGAACTCGCGCGCGCTGGCGTCGCTGCCGCCGGGTTGCGCGCGCGCCCATGACCAGGCGGCCAGGTAGTTCCAGCGCGCGCCGCCGGAAGTCTTGGGATTGGGGGTGATGACCGCGACGCCGGGCCGCACCAGGTCGCCCCAGTCGTGGATGCCCTTGGGGTTGCCCTTGCGCACCAGCAGCACGATGGTCGAGGTGTAGGGTGAGCTGTTGTCCGGCAGCAGGCTCTGCCAGTTCAGCGGCAGCAGCTTGCCCTTGGCGGCGATGGCGTCGATGTCGGCGGCCAGAGCCAGCGTCACCACGTCCGCCTGCAGACCGTCGATGACCGAGCGGGCCTGCTTGCCCGAGCCGCCATGCGACTGGTCGATGCGCACCTCCTGACCGGTCTTGGCCTTCCAGTACGCGGCGAAGGACTTGTTGAAGTCCACGTACAGCTCGCGCGTCGGGTCGTAGGAGACATTGAGCAGCGTGACGCGCCCTGCGGTGTGGGGGCTGGAGCGCTGGCACGCGGCGAGGCTGGCCAGCGTGGCGACGGCGAGGATCGCGCCAAGCAGGCGCAGCAAGTGCGTTGTTTTCATGCGCAGGATGCTAGCGGCCCGGGCGTACGAAGTCAGTCGCGCCCCGGTTACAGCGCGGTTATGCGCGCGTGAGGCCCAGCGCCCGCAGCAGCAGCGGCTCGAGCGCCGCCGCGGCGGACGGCACGGTGGCCGGCCCGCCAAGAGCCGACAGCTGCGTCATGCGCAGTCCCTGGTAGCCGCAGGGGTTGATGCGCGCGAACGGCGCCAGGTCCAACGCGACGTTGAGGGCAAGGCCATGGTAGGCGCCGCTGCGGCGCACGCGCACGCCGACGCTCGCCAGCTTGGCCTCCGCCACGTAGACCCCCGGCGCATCACGCCGGCAGGTCGCGGTGATGCCACTGTGGGCTGCGAGCTCGATCACCGCGCGCTCGAGCGCGGTCACGAAATCGCGGATGCCGAGGCCGGCGCGCCTGAGATCCACGAGTGGGTAGACCACCAGCTGGCCCGGGCCGTGGTAGGTCACCTGGCCGCCGCGATCCACCTGCACCACCGGGATGTCCCCGGGATCGAGCAGGTGGGCGCGGCTGGCATTCATCCCCAGGGTGAACACCGGGGCGTGCTCGAGGAACCAGATCTCGTCGGGCGTCTGCGGGCCGCGCTCGGCGGTGAAGCGCTGCATGGCCTGCAGCGTATGCGCGTAGTCGGCCAGCCCGAGCTGCCGCACGAGCGCACCGGGCAGCGATGGCGGGCCCGGCAGCGGCAGCGCGGCCACCGTCGGGCTCATGAGGAGGAGTTGTCCAGGCCGGCGTTGTTGCGGTTGAGCGCCTGCTCGGCACGGTAGCTGGAGCGCACCAGCGGCCCGGAGACGCACTCGAGAAAGCCAAGCTCGAGCGCGCGGGCGCGATAGGCATCGAACTCGCCGGGCGTCACGAAGCGCTCGATGGCCAGGTGGTGCGCCGTCGGCTGCAGGTACTGCCCGAGCGTGACGATGTCGACGTGCGCGGCGCGCAGGTCGGTGAGGGTCGCCTCGATCTCCGCGTCGGTTTCGCCGAGGCCGAGCATGAGGCTGCTCTTGGTGAGCACGGCGGGCCCGTGCGCCTTGGCGCCGGCCAGCACGGACAGGGTCTGCTCGTAGCCCGCGCGGGGGTCGCGCACCGGGTGCGTCAGGCGCCGCACCGTCTCGATGTTCTGCGCGAACACCTCGATGCCGGAGTCCACCACGGTGGCCACGTCCGCCAGCCTGCCCTGGAAATCCGGGGTGAGCGCCTCGACGGCCGTCTCCGGGCAGGCCTGCTTGATGGCGCGCACGCAGGCCGCGTAGTGAGCGGCTCCGCCATCGGCCAGGTCGTCACGATCGACGGAGGTGAGCACCACGTACTTGAGCCCCATCAGTCTGACGGTGCGCGCGGCGTTGGCCGGTTCCTCGGCATCCAGCCAGCCGTGCGGGTTGCCGGTGTCGACCGAGCAGAACCGGCAGGCACGCGTGCACACCGCGCCCATGAGCATGATGGTCGCGGTGCCGGCGTTCCAGCACTCGGCGATGTTGGGACACTTGGCTTCCTCGCACACCGTGGCCAGGCGGTGCTGCTTGACCAGTTCGCGCACTTGCTGGAAGCCACCCCCGCCCGGGGCCCGCACCCGCAGCCACGGCGGCTTGGCGATCCGGGGCCGGGGACTGGCGCCGGCGCGCGCCTTGATGCCGTCCCGCACGGCCGTAAAGCCTTGTGGCGTCAGGTATTTGTCACCGCTACGCGCGACGGCGGCTTCGGTAACGACCGGGATGTCCTTGAGCGGCGGCATGCCCGCTCATTGTACCGCAGCGAGCCGGGTCTCCAGCTCCGCGAGCCGGGCGGGGGTGCCCACGTCCGACCACTCCCCCCGGTGGAGCTCGCCCCGCACCAGGCCGCGCGCGATCGCGCGGCGCAGCGGCTCGATGAGCGGAAAGCGTCCATCCGCACAGCCGGCGAAGAAGGCGGGTCGGTAGATGCCGACGTTCCCGTAGGTCAGGCGCGCATGGTCGCGAGCCACCACCCGGTCGCCCTCCAGGCCGAAGTCACCGTTAGGATGGTGCGCGGGGTTGGGCACCAGCACCAGATGCGCCAGCGCATCCGGCTCGAGCTGCACCCGCCCCAGATCGATGTCGGTGAAGACATCGCCGCTCACCACGAGGAACGGTTCCGGCCCGAGCAGCGGCAGGGCGCGAAAGATGCCCCCGCCGGTCTCCAGTGCCACCGGACCCTCCTCGCTGTAGGCGATGCGCACGCCGAAGGCCGCGCCGTCGCCCAGGGCCGCGCGCAGCTGATCGCCGAGCCATGAGAGGTTGATGACGACGTCGCGGACGCCGGCACGCGCCAGGGCCTGCAGGTGCCAGACGATCAGCGGTCGGCCGGCGACTTCGATGAGCGGCTTCGGGATCGCATCCGTGAGCGGGCGCATGCGCTCGCCGCGCCCCGCGGCCAGCACCATGGCCCTCATGCGCGCGCCGGCTCGCGCCGCGCCGCGGCCGTCAGCTCGCGGGCGTTGGCGGCGGCAAGCCCGGGCGCCACGTGCCGCTCCAGGAAGCCGGCCAGCGCGGACAGCTCCGCATAGCGGCCACAGGCATCGCGCACGTACGCGAGCGTGCGCGGCAGGTCGGCCAGGTAGCCCGCCTTGCCGTCGCGGTACCACAGGCGGCAGAAGATGCCGAGCACCTTGATGTGCCGCTGCACGCCGATGAGGTCGAACCAGCGCAGGAACTGCGCCTCATCGGCGCCGCCATCGGCGCCGCGCTCGCGCAGCCGGCGCCGGTACTCGCTCACCCAGTGCACGACGCGCTCGCGCGGCCAGGCGATGTAGCAGTCCTTCAGCAGCGACACCAGGTCGTAGCCGACCGGGCCGCGCAGCGCGTCCTGGAAGTCGATCACGCCGGGGTTGCGCAGCGGCATGACCATGAGATTGCGGGCGTGGTAGTCGCGGTGCACGAACACCTGCGGCTGGGCGAGTGCCTCGGCGACCAGGAACTCCTCGGCATCGTGCAGCAGCCCCGGTTGGGCCGCATCGCCGGCAAGGCCGAGGTGACGCCCCAGGAACCATTCGGGCATCAGCGCCATCTCGCGCTTGAGCTCCGTGCGGCCGTAGGGGGCAAGCTCGGCGGCAGCCGCGGCACCGCGCACCTGCACCAGCGCGAGCGTCTCCAGCGCGTCCCCGTAGAGCTTGTCCGCGTCATCGCCCGCCAGCAGGCGCTGCAGGTAAGGGGTGGAGCCGAGGTCCTCGAGCAGCAACAGGCCGCGCGCGACGTCGGCGTGGTACACGTGCGGCACGTGCACGCTCAGCGACTCGAGCAGGGAGGAGACCTTCAGGTACGGACGCACGTCCTCCTTCTCGGGCGGCGCGTCCATGACGACGTAGCTCGTCGTGCCGCAGAAGGCGCGGAAGTAGCGGCGGAAGCTGGCATCGCTCGAGGCCGACTCGATGCGCTCGAGTGGCAGGCGCAGCTCGCGCGACACCCAGTCCCGGATCAGCGCGACTCGCGCGTCGGTTTCAAACATGTGCTCGTATGGAGGTTTTCAGCCCGCGTTGCGGCGGCGCGCCATTATAATGCCGGCCTTCATGCCGCGTTCGAGCACATTCTGGTCAGTCACTGTCTTGCTCGGCGCGGTGGTTTCCGTGGCTTGGGCGGACGAGCCGACGTGCCCCACGGAGCGGCTGGTCGTGGGCAGCGCCCCGCAGGGCGCGGCCGCGGTGCGCGCTGCGCCGCAGAGCACGCCCGGCGCCACCCGGTCCGAGGATCAGCCGGTCGAGGTCAGCAGTGACCGCGCCAGCATCGGCGCCGACGGCCGTGGCACCCTGTCCGGCCACGTCGACGTGCGCCAGGGCGACCGGCACATCCAGGCGAACCAGATCGAGTACGACCATGACCTCGGCTCGATCGAGACCAAGGAGCACATCGACTACCAGGACCCGCTGGTACACGTCACCGGCAGCGCGGGCAAGTATTCGGCCGCCGCGGGTGGCGAGTTCACGTCCGCGAACTTCGATCTGAAGCAGCGCGGCGCGCGCGGCACGGCGCAGGAGATGCGCCTCACGCCCAAGGGCGTGCTCGACCTGAGGAACGTGACCTTCACCAACTGCCCCGTGGGCGACAACTCCTGGGAGCTGCGCGCCAGCGACATCAGCCTCGACACCAACAGCAAGATCGGCACCGGCCGCGGCGCCAAGATCGACTTCATGGGCGTGCCGGTGATGTACCTGCCGTGGATCTCCTTCCCGCTCTCCAACGAGCGCAAGAGCGGCTTTCTGTTTCCGAGCATCGGCAACACCTCCTCCGGGGGCCTGCAGCTGTCGGTGCCCTACTACTTCAACCTCGCACCGAACTACGACTTCACCTTCGAGCCGACCGCGTACACGCGCCGCGGCATCGACCTGGGCGGGGATGTGCGCTTCCTCACCGCCAGCCAGCACGGCGAGGTGGACTGGAACTTCCTGCCGCGCGACAGCAACTTCTGCACCACCAACGCGTTGGGCGAGGAAGACTGCGGCCAGAGCCGCAGCCGCGTGCGCCTGTTCGACGTCTGGGAGATGCCCTACGACTTCCGCATGACGGCGCACGCGGAAAACGTCAGCGACACCCACTACTTCGAGGACTTCTCGCAGGGCCCGGAAGGGGCCAGCACGGCCTTCCTCGACCGCTCCGTCATCTTCTCCTACCGTGACGAGCATTGGCGCGCCGACGCGCAGGCCCAGCAGTACCAGACCATCGACATCCAGAACGTGCAGCTCTACCAGCGGCCCTACGCGCGCGTGCCGCGCGTGGTGATCGACTCGGACTGGAGCTACGGCGAGAACATCGTCGCCCGCTACGGCTTCGATTCGGAGGTGGTCAACTTCCGCCGCGAGATCGAAGCGCCCGACAGCGAGGGCTGGCGCATGGACCTGATGCCGCGCGCCACGCTCGATGTGACCGGGGCCGGCTATTACCTGCGCCCCGGCCTCGCCTGGCGCCTGACGCAGTACGAACTCGACAATCTCGGCCCGGGGCTCACCAACCGCTCGCCTTCGCGCACACTGCCGGTCGCCAGCTTCGATACCGGGCTGGTCTTCGAGCGCAACAGCGGCTCGCGCGACCAGCGCAAGCTCACCCTCGAGCCGCGCCTGCTGTACCTCTACGTGCCCTACCGCAACCAGGACCAGCTGCCGGTGTTCGACACCGCGCTGCCGGACCTGAACCCCATCCAGCTGTTTCGCCTGAACCGCTACGTCGGCGCCGACCGGGTCAGCGACGCCAACCAACTGAGTGTCGGGGTCACCAGCCGCTTGCTGGACGCGGGCAACGGGCGCCAGTTCCTGGCCGTCACCCTCGGGCAGACCTACTACTTCCAGACCCCGCGCGTGCTGCTGCCGGGCGAGGCGCCCCCGAGCGGGAACACCTCGAACCTGGTGGGCCAGCTCTCACTGACCGCCTACGACGACTGGAGTGCGGAGCTGGCCGCCGAGTGGGACCCCCACAACGAGCGGAGCGAGCGCACCACGGTCAACCTCCAGTACAAGCCCGCCCCGGACAAGGTGATCAACCTCGGCTACCGCTACGAGCGCTTCCAGTTCGTCGAGGGGCAGTTCGGCCAGCCCGGCTACGAGCAGGGGTTCGACCAGGTCGAGGTGTCAGGCACCTGGCCGGTCAAGGGCCGGGTAAACCTCTTCGCCCGCGAGGTCGTTTCGCTGCGGGACGACACGGAACTGGAGCGTTTCTTCGGGTTCGAGTACCGTGCGTGCTGCTGGCGGATGCGCCTGGGTGCCCGGCGCTTCGTCAGCAACCACGATGGCAGCCAGGACACCGGGATCTGGCTGCAGCTGGAACTCGCCGGCCTCGCCGGTGTCGGATCGGCATCGGACGCCTTCCTCACCGAGGAAATCCGGGGCTATCTGCCTGCGGAGGCTCCCAGTTCCCGGATCCAGGCACCCCTGAAGAACGTTTACTGAGGATATTGCGAGCATGCGGTTCTGGACCCTTTCCACCCTCACCGGCCCGGCCCTGGCCGGCCTCCTCCTGCTCGCCGCGGCACCGGCGGCTCTGGCCCAGACCCGCGAGCTGTCGGCCCAGGGCGAGCTTCTCGACCGCGTGGTTGCCGTGGTCAACGACGGCGTGGTCCTCAACAGCGACCTGGATGCCCAGGTCGCCGCCGTGACCGAGCGGCTGCGCCAGCAGAAGCTCGAGCTGCCGCCGCAGAACGTGCTGCGCCAGCAGGTGCTCGAGCGCCTCGTGCTGCAGGAGATCCAGGTGCAGCGCGCCACCCATGCCGGCGTGAAGATCTCCGACGAGCAGGTGAATGCGGCACTCAGCGATGTCGCCAAGCGCAACGGCCTCACCCTCTCGCAGCTGCCCGAGGAACTGGCCAAGCAGGGCATCGACTATGCGAGCTACCGCGAGGAGATCCGGCGCGAGATCACATTGAACCTGCTGCGCCAGCGCGATGTGCTGCAGCACATCAGCATCACGCCGCGCGAGATCGACCAGTTCCTCGAGAAGCAGGCGAAGACCCCATCCGAGCGCAACGAGTACAACGTCTCGCACATCCTCATCGCCGTCGGGCAGGAGGCGACGACCGCGCAGCTGGAGGCCGCACAGAGGCGCGCCACGGAGGTCTACGAGCGCGCCAAGAGCGGCGAGGACTTCGCCAAGCTCGCGGTCACCTATTCAAACAGTCAGACCGCCTTCGACGGCGGTGCCCTGGGCTGGCGCAAGGGCAGCGAGCTGCCCACCTTCCTCACCGACGTGGTGGGCAGGCTCAAGCCGGGCGACGTCAGTGAACCGCTGCGCACGCCGACCGGCTTCCACATCGTTAAGCTCAATGAAGTGCGCGGCGGCAGCCAGCAGGCGGTCGAGGACCAGATCCATGCCCGCCACATCCTCATGAAGACCAACGAGCTGGCCGACGATGCCCTGGTGCAGCAGAAGCTGAACGCGCTGCGCGACCGCATCCTCAAGGGCGAGGACTTCTCCGGCATCGCGCAGACCAATTCCGAGGATCCGGGGTCCGCCTCCGAAGGCGGTGACCTGGGCTGGGCCGGGCCGGGCAGCTTCGTGCCCGAGTTCGAGCAGGTGCTGGCCTCGCTGAAGGACAACGAGATCAGCATGCCCTTCCACACCCAGTACGGCTGGCACATCGTGCAGGTGCTGGGCCACCGCCGCTACGACAACACCGACGAGCTCAAGCGCCGCCAGGCCATGGAAGCGATCCGCGCCAGCAAGGCGGACGAGGAAACCGAGCTGTGGCTGCGCCGCATGCGGGACGAAGCCTACGTCGAGTTCAAGTCCTAAGATCCCGCGCATCGCACTGACCTCGGGCGAGCCGGCCGGCGTCGGCCCGGAACTGTGCCTGGCACTGGCCGGGCAGGTTCTGCCGTGCGAGCTGGTGTGCCTGGCCGACCGTGACATGCTGCAGGAACGTGCCGCGAAGCTCGGGCTTGCCGTCACGCTCACCCCCTACGTGCCCGGCGCGCGCAGCGGCCCGGGCTGCCTCAGCGTCGCCCACGAGCCCCTCGCCGTCCCGAGCGAGCCGGGCAAGCTCGACCCGCGCAATTCCGCCTACGTGCTGCGGCTGATCGACCGCGCCATCGCCGCGACGCTCGCCGGGGAGTTCGATGCCATGGTGACCGCCCCCGTGCAGAAGAGCGTCATCAACGAGGCCGGGATCGCCTTCACCGGCCACACCGAGTACCTGGCCGAGCGTCTCGGTGCGGTGCCGGTGATGCTGCTCGCCACCGGCGAGCTGCGCGTGGCGCTCGCCACCACGCACCTTCCGCTGCGGGAGGTCAGCGCCGCCCTCGGCATCGACTCCTTGTGTGCCACGGCCACGACCCTCGCCGATGAGCTGCGCCGCGGCTTCGGTATTGCCGAGCCGCGCATCGCGGTGTGCGGCCTGAACCCGCACGCCGGTGAGGGCGGCTATCTCGGCGACGAGGAGATCCGCGTCATCGGTCCGGCCATCGCGCGCCTGCAGTCGCGCGGCATCCGCGCCAGCGGCCCGCTGCCGGCCGACACGGTCTTCCTGCCGCAGGTTCTGGCGCGCTTCGATGCGGTGCTGGCGATGTACCACGATCAGGGACTGCCGGTGGTCAAGCACGCAGGCTTCGAGCATGCGGTGAACGTCACCCTCGGCCTGCCGATCGTGCGCACCTCGCCCGACCACGGCACCGCGCTCGACCTCGCCGGCAGCGGCCGTGCCGATCCCCGCAGCCTGCTGGCGGCGGTACAGCTGGCGGGCCGCCTGGCCGTGCAGCGGCACTGATGCGGCCCGCGGGAGCGGCCGCGCCGCGGCGCAAGCGCTTCGGCCAGCATTTCCTGCACGACCCGGCGGTGCTCGAGCGCATCATGGAGGCGCTCGCCCCGCGTGCCGGGCAGCACCTCGTGGAGATCGGGCCCGGACGTGGCGCCCTCACGCGGCACCTGGCCGAGCGCCGCGACTGCACGCTCGATGCGATCGAGATCGACCGCGACCTGGCGCAGCTGCTCGCCCCGCTGTTCGCCGACTTCCCGCGCTGCCAGTTGCACCAGGCGGACGTGCTGGAGTTCGACTTCGCAGCGCTCGCGCGCGCGCGCGGTGCACGGCTGCGCATCATCGGCAACCTGCCCTACAACATCTCCACGCCGCTGCTGTTCCACCTCCTCGCCCAGGCGAGCGCCATCGACGACCTGCACGTGATGCTGCAGCGTGAGGTGGTGGAGCGCCTGGTGGCACCGCCGGGCGGCAAGGACTACGGTCGGCTCACCGTCATGCTCGCGCCCTACGTGGCCGCGGAGTCCCTGTTCGACGTCGGCCCGGGGGCGTTCCGGCCGCCGCCCCGGGTGTGGTCGGCGGTGGCGCGCCTGCGCGTCCGCGCCGAGCCGCTGTTCGCGGTCAGCCCGCACTATGCCGCGGTGGTGTCCGCCGCGTTCATGCAGCGCCGCAAGACCCTGCGCAACGCGCTCGGGGAGCTGCTCAGCCGCGAGCAGATCGCCGGCTGTGGCGTCGATCCCGGAGCGCGGCCCGAGACCCTCTCGCCTGCTGACTTCAACAATCTCGCAGTGAGACTCGACCGCGCCGGCGCGTAACGCTAGTCTGTTCCCGGCCGGCCGAGCGTGGGAGTCCGCGGATGTACCGTCAGATCCTGCTGGTAATCGACCTGACACAGGATAGCGTGGCCATCGCGCGCCGCGCGCAGGAACTGGCTGAACGCTGCGGCGCCCGGCTGGAACTGCTGCACGTGGTGGAGTTCGTCTCCGTGGATCCGCTCGGCGAGACGCTGATGCCCGCCGTGCAGATGGAGGATGAGCTGCTCGAGCACGCCCGCAAGCGCCTCGTGGCGCTGGCCGAGCAGCTGGGCATCGCCGCCAGCGCATGCCGGGTGGAGAATGGCAACGTCAAGGCGGAGATCATGCGCGTGGCGCGCGAGCGGCATGCCGACCTCATCATCCTGGGCAGCCGCGAGCGGCACGGCCCTTCGGCGTTCGTCAACCTCACCGAGGATACGGTGCTGCACGCAGCGCCGTGCGACGTGCTGGCGATACGCGCCGGCCGCGCCTGACCGGCTCGGCTAGAATCGAGGCATGGAAGCCCTTGACCACAAGATCCGCGTGGACGTCGAGACAAGCTACCTCGACGAGCAGTCCGACCCGGGCGAAGGCCGCTACGTCTTCTCCTACACCATCACCATCCGCAACGAGGGCCAGGTACCGGCCCGGCTGCTGCGGCGCCACTGGCTGATCACCGACGCCAACGGCAAGGTGGAGGAAGTGCGCGGCGACGGCGTCGTGGGCGAGCAGCCCTATCTGAAGCCCGGGCAGGGCTTTCGCTACTCGAGCGGTGCGGTGATCGAGACGCCGGTCGGCACCATGCAGGGCAGCTACCAGATGCTGGGCGACGACGGTGCCCACTTCGATGCGCCCATCGAGGTGTTCCGACTCGCGATGCCCGGAATCGTGCAGTGACGCGCTATGCGATCGGGGACATACAGGGGTGCGAGCGGGAGCTGCAGGCGCTGCTGAAGCAGGCCCGCTTCAGCGCCGACCGCGACCAGCTCTGGCTCGTCGGGGACCTGGTCAACCGCGGCCCGGGCTCGCTCGCGGTGCTGCGCTTCGTGCGCTCCCTCGGGGACAACGCCATCGTGGTCCTGGGCAACCACGACCTGCACCTGCTGGCGCTCGCGCACGGCTGCGCCCGCCAGCGCAAGTCCGATACGCTGGCGCAGGTCCTGGGCGCACCCGACCGCGAGGTGCTGCTGGAGTGGCTGATGAACCGGCCGCTCGCCTACGCGCAGGGCCAGGACCTCCTGGTGCACGCCGGCGTGGTGCCGCAGTGGAGCGTGGCGCAGACCCTGGAGCTGGCAGGCGAAGTCAGCCGCGCCCTGCTGAAGGACCCGCGCACGCTGTTCGCGCACATGTACGGCGACGAGCCCGACCTCTGGGACGAGCGGCTCACCGGCATGGCGCGGCTGCGCTTCACCATCAACGTGCTGACGCGCATCCGCGTGTGCGATGCGGCCGGCCGGGTGGACCTCACCATGAAGGGGCCCCCACCGCCGGCCTCCTCGGGGTGGCGGCCCTGGTTCGACCATCCGCAGCGCAAGAGCCGCGACGCGCGCATCCTCTTCGGGCACTGGTCCGCGCTCGGGCTGGTGCGCCGCGCGGGCGTCATCGGCCTGGACAGCGGCTGCGCGTGGGGCGGGACACTCACCGCCTACGACCTCGACCGCGAACGCGAACCGTTAGCGACCCGCTGCGCCCAGTATCAGGCCATCACCGCGGATTGACTGGCGGTGCGGAAACCGGCGCAGACCGGGCCTCCGTACCCCACGAAATGACGATCTGCGGTGTCTTCGCGGTGTAGACGCCGGGATCGAACTCCAGGTCGAACGGCTTCTCGGCGCTGGAGGCCACCGGCAGGAACAGCCGCTGGTCACCGCGCACCTCGAGCTGCGGAAACGATCCCGGGCGGACCCGCACGGCGATGCGCACCGGCCAGCTGGTCCCCGCGACGGGCTTGATGGTCACGCTCCCCGAATCGCTGACCCCGCTCATGTCCAGCAGCAGCGTGTTGCGCTCCCAGTACTGCGGGAACTCGTGGCCGCCGCTGAGCTCCACTTCGTGCACGGGCGGCGGCGGCGGCGGCGCGGAACGGTGCCATGGCATGTGCGAGCAGCCGGCTCCCAGCGAGAGCACGGCAAACAAGGCCAGCGCCCGCCCCAGGGGGTGTTTTCCTGCCGGTGACCGCATCAGCCCACTCCTCGCCCATCAGCCGCAGCGCGTAACATACGCGAAAGGCATGGAGTAGGCATGGAATCCCCGCACGCTTTCAACTTCCGGGAGTGGATCGAGGCCAATCGCGCGCAGCTGAAGCCGCCGGTGGGCAACAAGCGCGTGTTCCGGGACGGCGACTTCATCATCATGGTGGTGGGCGGCCCGAACGCCCGCAAGGACTACCACGTCGACCCGGGCCAGGAGTTCTTCTACCAGCTCGAGGGCGACATGGTCCTGAAGACCATGCAGGACGGGCGCGCCGTGGACCTGCCGATCCGCGCCGGCGAACTGCTGCTGCTGCCCGCCCACATGCCACACTCCCCGCAGCGGCCCGCCGGCTCGATCGGGCTGGTGATCGAGCGTGCCCGGCGCGCCGGTGAGCGGGACGGTTTCCAGTGGTACTGCGAACGCTGCGGCCAGCGGCTGTACGAGGAGTTCTTCGAGCTCACCGACATCGAGAAGCAGTTCCCGCCGGTGTTCGAGCGCTTCTTTGCGAGCGAGGACCGGCGGACCTGCCGGCACTGCGGGGCGGTGATGGCGCGTGTCTGAGCAGTTCACGCGCATCCTCGTCGCGGGACGGGAACTGCGCATCGACCTCGCCGCCGGCACCGACCTGGCGATCCGGCTGGACCTGCACGGTGCACAGCCGCGCCACTTCGCCGCCCCCGCCGCCGGCGCCCGGCCGCTCCGGGTCGACGGCTTCACCGGCGCGGTCGCGGACGGGGCCAGCTGCAACTGCGAGGTCGTGACCTTCATCCCCCACTGCAACGGCACGCACACCGAGTGCGCAGGGCACCTCACGGCGGCGCCCCTGGACGCGCTGGCCATCGTGCCCCGCGGGCTGGTGCCGGCGCTGTTGCTCTCGGTCACCCCGGAACCGGCCGCCGCGGCGGGAGAGGACAGCGACCCTGCCCCCGAAGCGCCCGACCTGCTGCTCACCCGCCGCTCGCTCGAGCGCGCCTGGCCGCGGGAGGCGCCATTCGCGCCGCGCGCCCTGGTGGTGCGCACGCTGCCGAACCTCCCGGGCAAGCGCCACCGCGACTACTCAGGGCAGACACCGCCCTACCTGTCGCGACCGGCCGCACAACTGCTGGTGGAGCGCGGCATCGAGCACCTGGTGATCGACCTGCCCTCCATCGACCGCGAGCACGATGCCGGGCGGCTCACGGCGCACCGCCTCTTCTTCGGCCTGCCGCCCGGCTCCACCGCGCTGCGCCAGGCCGCGCGCAGCCACGCCACCGTCACCGAGCTGGCCTACATCCCCGACGCGCTGGCCGACGGACCCTACCTGCTCGAGCTGCAGGTCCCCGCCTTGAGCGGCGATGCCGTGCCCAGCCGCCCGATCCTCTACGGCCTCCTCGGGAGCGGCGCTTGAGCACCCCGGCAGGCCTGGAGGCCGCACGCGCGCTCGATGCGGCCGATCCGCTGCGCGGCTTCCGCGCGCGCTTTGCGCACCCGGTCGACGAACGCGGCCATGAGAAGCTCTACCTGTGCGGCCATTCGCTCGGGCTGATGCCGCTGGCCGCGCGCGCTGCGGTGACCCAGGAGCTGGATGACTGGGCACGCCTCGCGGTCGAGGGGCACGAGCAGGCGCACCGCCCGTGGATTCCCTACCACGAGAACCTGGCCGCAGGCCTCGCCAGCCTCGCCGGCGCCCGCCAGGACGAGGTGGTGGCGATGAACTCGCTCACCGTGAACCTGCACCTGATGCTGGCGAGCTTCTACCGGCCGCACGGCGCGCGCCGCCGCATCCTGATCGAGGCGGGTGCCTTCTCCTCCGACCGGCACGCGGTGACCTCGCAGCTGGCCTGGCACGGCATCGATGCCGGTGAAGCGCTGGTGGAACTCGCCCCGCATGCCGGCGCGGAGACCGTGTCCCACGAAGCCATCGAGGCCTATCTCGAGCACCATGGCGAACAGGTGGCGCTGGTGCTGTGGCCGGGCGTGCAGTTCCGTACCGGCCAGGCGTTCGACATCGCCCGCATCACGCGCGCGGCCCACCGCCATGGCTGCATCGCCGGGATCGACCTCGCCCACGCCATCGGCAACATGCCGCTGGCGCTGCACGAGGCGGACGCGGACTTCGCCGTCTGGTGCAGCTACAAGTACCTCAACGCCGGACCCGGGGCGATCGGCGGCTGCTTCGTGCACCTGCGCCATGTCGAGGCGCTGGCACCTTCCAGCCACACGGGCGCCATCCCCGGGGTGCGCCTGGCCGGGTGGTGGGGGCACGAGCCGCCGTCGCGCTTCCTGATGGGGCCGCAGTTCCATGCCGCGCGCGGCGCGGACGCCTGGCAGGTGAGCAATCCGCCGGTGCTCGCGGCCGCCCCGCTCGTCGCCTCCCTCGCGCTGTTCAGCGAGGCCGGCATCGAGGCGCTGCGCCACAAGTCGCTGGCGCTGACCGGCTTTCTCGAGGAGCAGCTGCGCCCGCTGCAGCCGCGCATCCAGCTCATCACGCCCGCCGCGCCGGCGCAGCGCGGCTGCCAGCTGTCGGTGCGCATCCGCGGCGATGCCGGCAGAGGCCGCGAGGTGCTGGCAGGCCTGGGCGCGCGCGGCGTGGTGGTCGACTGGCGCGCGCCGGACATCATCCGCGTGGCACCGGTACCGCTCTACAACAGCTTCGAGGATGCCTGGCGCTTCGCCGGCGCGCTGCGCGAGCTGCTGCCGTGAGCTCCGCGCGCGCGCGCAGCGTGAACATCGTCGGCGCGGGACTGGCCGGTGCCCTGCTGGCACTCCTGTTCGCGCGCCGCGGGTTGCGCGTGTCGCTGTACGAGCGGCGCGCCGACCCGCGGCAGACGCAGCCCGAGGAGGGTCGCTCGATCAACCTGGCGCTGGCGGCGCGCGGCACGCGCGCACTCGAGCGCGCCGGGATCATGGCGGCGGTGCGCCCGCTGCTGATCCCCATGCGCGGCCGCATGGTTCACGAGCCCGGCGGCCCGCCGGTGCTGCAACCCTACGGGCAGCGGGCCGACGAGGTGATCTGGTCGGTCGGCCGCGCCGCCCTCAACCGCGTCCTGATCGAGGCGGCGGTTCGTCACCCGGACGTCGCCGTGCACTTCGGCCATACCTGTGTGGGCGTCGATGTGGCGGCCGGCCGGCTGCAGCTGCGCGACGCGCAGGCCGCGGTGCGCGAGGTGGCCCTCGCGCCCACCATTGCCACCGACGGTGCCGGCTCGGTGGTGCGCGCCGCGCTCGGCCGCGCCGGCCTGCTGCAGTCGCGCGAGGACTGGCTGGACCACGATTACAAGGAACTCGCCATCCCGGCGCACGGCGGCCGTCACGTGCTCGAGCCGGAGGCGCTGCACATCTGGCCGCGCGGCGGCTTCATGCTGATCGCGCTGCCCAACCTGGACGGCAGCTTCACCGCGACGCTGTTCCTTCCCCGCCAGGGCGCGGTGAGTTTCGCGGCGCTCGCCCACCCGGGCGCCGCGCGCGAATTCTTCGCGCGCGAATTCCCCGACGTCGTGCCCTTCATGCCGGAGCTGTCCGCGCAGTTCGCCGCCCACCCCCAGGGGCAGCTTGGCACGGTGCACGCCGTGCCCTGGCAGGTCGGCGGCAAGGTGCTGCTGCTGGGGGACGCCGCCCACGCCATCGTCCCCTTCCACGGTCAGGGCATGAACGCGGCCTTCGAGGACTGCACGGTGCTCGATGGGCTGCTGGATGAGCCGCGCGACTGGAACGGGCTGTTCGCGCAGTTTGAGGCGCTGCGCCGCGCCAACACCGAGGCGATCGCCCGCATGGCGGTGGAGAACTACCTGGAGATGCGCGATGCGGTGCGCGATGCGGGCTTCGTGCGGCGCAAGGCGATTGCCATGGCGCTCGAGCGCGCCTTTCCCGGACGCTTCATCCCGCGCTACTCGATGGTGATGTTCCACCCGGAGATCAGCTACGCGGACGCGCTGCGCCGCGGCGAGATCCAGGCCGGCATCCTCGGCGAGCTCGATCCGGGCACCGGCGCGGACTTCGACCCCGCTCGGGCCGCCGCCCTGATCGAGGCACGCCTGCCGGCCCTGCGGGCCGCCTAGTAGGGGGGCGGCGCGGCGCGCCGCTCCAGCGTCACGAAGGTCACCGGGTAGTCGTTGTGCTCGTCCGCGGGGTGGGAGCTGCGCCCGACTTCGCGCCACTCGGCCTCGTCGAGCTCGGGGAAGCGAGTATCGCCGGGCACCTCGGCGAGCACGCGGGTGAGGAAGATCCGCCGCGCGCTCGGCAGGGCGAGGCGATAAACCTCCGCACCGCCGATCACGGCCACCTCGGCCGCGCCGGCGGCGCGCGCCAGCGCCTCCGCCAGGGTGTGGGCACTGGTGACCCCGGGGGCGCTCCAGCGCGCATCGCGCGTCAGCACGATGTTGCTGCGGCCCGGCAGCGGCCGGCCGATCGACTCGAAGGTCTTGCGGCCCATGAGTACCGGCTTGCCGAGGGTGAGGCTCTTGAAGCGCTGCAGGTCCGCGCGCAGGTGCCACGGCAGCGCGTTGTCGCGGCCGATGACGCCATGGTGCGCCATGGCCACGACCAGCGAGACCACCGGCGCGGCGGTCACCTCGCTCAGATCTCCACCGCGGTGTTCAGGATGACCACGTCACGGAAGGGCATGCGGAAGAACTCCGCGGCCTGGGTGCTGTACTGCTGCATGCGCGCAAACAGCTTGCGCTGCAAGCCGCGCAGGCCCGGCAGGGGTCGGGCGCGCACCACGTGGCGGCCGACGAAGAAGGAGCTGTCCTCGGCGAACACGCGCAGGCCGCGGGCGCGGCAGGCCTTGAGCGCCTCGGCGACGTCGGGGGTCTCCATGAAGCCGAAGCGCGCGGTGATGTAGTGCACGCCGGGCACCGGCTCCTCGATGCGCAGGCGGCGCATGGGATCCTGCCGCGGGGTGTCGGCGATCTCGACGTTGAGAATGATGACCCGCTGGTGCACGACGTTGTTG
The DNA here is from genome assembly GCA_018240525.1 of Pseudomonadota bacterium. Lineage (GTDB taxonomy): Bacteria > Pseudomonadota > Gammaproteobacteria > Steroidobacterales > Steroidobacteraceae > 13-2-20CM-66-19. The sequence goes on along the minus strand of JAFEFN010000004.1, from coordinate 142,691 downwards.
TGCTCGATGTTGCGGATCAATGCGGAGGGCACGAGGTTGGCATTGCTCGCCAGGAACACCCCGGTGCCCGGGACGCGGTGCACGCCGGCGACCAGCTTGCCCAGCTCGGTGCGCGGCACCGCCAGCTTCGACAGCGCCCTGCGCAGCTCCAGCCGGCCGCTGCGCCAGGTGGTGAAGATCAGGCACAGCGCCGCCCCCAGCGTGAGCGGGATCCAGCCGCCGTTGGGCACCTTGGTGAGGTTACCGGCCACGAAGGCGACGTCGGACACCAGCAGCAGGCCGAACAGGCCACCGACCCGCCACAGCGGCCAATTCCACTGCGTGGCGGCGACGAAGGCGCCGAGCACGGTCGTCACCACCATGGTGCCGACCACGGCGGAACCGTAGGCGCCGCCGAGTGCATCGGAGGAACCGAAGCCGACCACGAACAGGATCACGGCGGGGAAGATGAGCCAGTTGACGATCGGCACGTAGATCTGCCCCTGCTCCTGGGCGGAAGTCTGCAGCACGCGCAGGCGCGGCAGCAGGTCCAGGTGCACGGCCTGGCGCGCCATGGAGAACGCCCCGGAGATCACCGCCTGGGAGGCGATCACGGCGGCCGCGGTCGCCAGCACCACCAGCCAGGGGATCAGCTGCGGGGAGATGAGGTGGAAGAACGGATGGGTCACCGGCCGGCCCACCTCGAGCAGCAGGGCGCCCTGGCCGAAGTAGTTGATGACCAGCGCCGGCGCCACCATCGCAAACCACGCCACCCGCACCGGGCGCTTGCCGAAGTGGCCCATGTCCGCGTACAGCGCCTCGCCGCCGGTGATCGCCAGGAACACCGCGCCGATGATCGCCAGCGCCACCGCCGGGCGGTGGAACAGCAGCACCAGCCCGTCGGCCGGGTTCAGTGCCTGCAGGATCTGCGGATGACGTGCGATCGGGATGGCGCCGAGGACGGCGATCACCACGAACCACAGGGCCATCACCGGCCCGAACAGGCTCGCCACGCGGGCGGTGCCGCGGCGCTGGTAGGCGAACAGCACGGCCAGCACGCCGATGGTCAGGGGCAGCACCCAGCTCTTGAATCCGGGGTTGAGCACCTCGAGCCCCTCGACCGCGCCCAGCACCGAGATCGCAGGCGTGATGAGTGCATCGCAGAAGAAGAAGGCCGTGCCGGCGAGCGCCAGCCCCACGGCGACCTTCGCCCAGCGACTGCCGGTGATCAGCCGCCGCTGCGCCAGCGCGAACAGGGCCAGGATCCCGCCCTCGCCCTCGTTGTCGGCCTGCATGATAATGACGATGTACTTGAGCGTCACCGAGATCATCAGGCTCCAGAAGATCAGGGAGAGCACCCCGAGCACCGCCTCGCGGTCGAACGGTCCGGCCGCCCCCAGGGCGGTCTCCAGCGTGTACAGCGGGCTCGTGCCGATGTCGCCGTAGACGATGCCGGTGGCGGCCACGACCGCCGAGAGGGTGAGACGACGCGGGTGGTTCATCGGCTGTGTCGGTCCGGCGGGTGTCTCAGCGGCGCGCCGCGCGCCGCGGCGGCGACCTGCGGCCGCCTTTGCGTGCACGCCTGCGGCTGGACTTCTGGCGGCCCGTGCCGCCGGCCCCGGCGCGCCTGCCAGCCGGCTTCTTGCTCTTCTTCTTGCGGCGCTCCCCCGGCGGCGGCCACAGCATGGTGCCGCGGCAATCGGGCGCGCCGCAGCGGCAGGCGAAGATCTCGTCGATGTTCGGTGGATCCGACGGGTCCCACTCGATCTGGTAGTCGTAGGCGAGTTCCTCGCCCTTCTCGATGGTCCTGATCGCCTCGATGAAGACGCGGCGGTTCTGCGTGACCGATTCGCAGTTGGGCGCGCACGTATGGTTGATGAAGCGTGCCGCGTTGCCGCCCACGCCGGCATCGATGACGGTGCGCGAGTCGACGATGAACAGGAAGGTGTGGTTGTCGTCGGCCGGCTTCAGGTCGTAGCGCCGGTCGGCCTCCTTGTGCGGGACGCGCTCACCGAGGTACTCGATCACCCGGGTGCCCTTGCGGATGCGCCGCAGCGCGAAGACGCCCAGGCCGTGTACCGGCGAATCGCGCACCTCGATCAGGGGCGCGCCGCCGCGGCGCGCGACCGGCCCGATCATACGGCCACCGGCGCGGCGATCGCCGCGTGATGCTGGTAGTTCACGAACTCGAAGTCCTCGTACTTGTAGTCGAACAGGCTGGCCGGCCGGCGCAGCAGGCGCAGGTGCGGCAAAGGGTACGGGGTGCGCGCCAGCTGCTGGTCGGCCTGTGCGAAGTGGTTGACGTACAGGTGGCAGTCGCCCCCGGTCCAGACGAACTCGCCGGGCTCCAGGTCGCACTGCTGGGCGAACATGTGCGTGAGCAGTGCGTAGCTGGCGATGTTGAACGGCACGCCCAGGAAGATATCCGCGCTGCGCTGGTATAGCTGGCACGACAGGCGCCCGGCGGCCACGTACAGCTGGAAGAAGGCATGGCAGGGCATGAGCGCCATGCTGTGCAATTCCGCGACGTTCCACGCACTGACGATGATGCGGCGCGAGTCGGGGCTCTTGCGCAGAAGCTCCACGGCCTGGGAGATCTGGTCGATGGGCGTGCCGTCGGCAGCCGGCCAGGCGCGCCACTGCTTGCCGTACACCGGGCCGAGTTCGCCGGCCGCATCCGCCCACTCATCCCAGATGCTGACGCCATGCTGCTTCAGCCAGGCGATGTTGCTATCGCCGCGCAGCATCCACAGCAGCTCGTAGATCACCGAGCGCAGGTGGATCTTCTTGGTCGTCACCAGCGGGAAACCCTGCGCCAGGTCGAAGCGCATCTGCTGCGCGAACACCGACACCGTGCCGGTGCCGGTCCGGTCGCTCTTGCGCACCCCCTCGGTGCGGATCAGCCGCAGCAGCTCGAGGTACTGCCTCATGCCGCCGCCGTGTAATTGCCCGAGGGCGTGCGCGTGCGGTACGCGTAGACGAGCGCGCCGATGCCGAAGAGGATCATCGGCAGCGACAGCAGCTGTCCCTCGGTCAGCCAGCCGCCGGCCAGGTAACCGATGTGCTCATCCGGCACGCGTACGAACTCGACCAGGAAGCGCGCCAGGCCGTACACCAGCATGAACACGCCCGAGGGCGCCCAGCGCGGCCGCGGGCGCATCGTGAACCACCACAGCAGGCAAAACAGGAACAGGCCCTCGAGCGTGGCCTCGTACAGCTGCGAGGCGTGCCGGACCTCGCCGTTGACCATGAAGCCCCACGGCACCGTGGTCACCTTGCCCCACAGCTCGCCGTTGATAAAGTTGCCGATACGGCCGAAGAACAGGCCGAGGGCCGGCAGCGGCGCGGTGAAGTCGTACACGTCCACCATGTTGCGCCGGCGTCGCCACGCAAACACCGACATGGCGACGATGACGCCGAGCATGCCGCCGTGGAAGGACATGCCGCCCTCCCATATCTTCAGCGGATACCATGGGTCGTTGGCCCAGAACTTCAGCCCGTAGAACAACACGTAGCCGATGCGCCCGCCGAGGATCACCCCGAGCATGTCGAAGAAGATCAGGTCATCGACGTCGGTGGCGCTCCAGGTCGAAGTCGGCTTGGCCGCGCGGCGGCGGGCCAGCCACCAGGCGCCGGCGAAGCCCAGCAGGTACATGATCCCGTACCAGTGGACCTTCAGCGGGCCGATCTCGAAGGCGATGGGTTTGAATCCGGGGTAGGTAAGCATGAGCGGCGAAGTTTAGCCGACCTCGCGCGTCACGCGGCAGAAGAAGGCCTTCAGGTACCTTGTTTCGGGGATGGCCGGATGCAGCGGATGGTCGGGGGACTGCCCGCCCACCTCGAGGATCTGGACAAAGCGGCCGCTGTGGCGTGCCGCGGCCTGGATGGCCGCCACCAACTCGTCGGCACTCAGGTGATAGGAGCAGGAACAGGACACCAGCAGCCCCTCCCCGGCGATGAGCTCGAGCGCCAGCTGGTTGAGTTTGCGGTAGGCGGCCTGTCCCTGCGGTATGTCCTTGCGGCGCTTGATGAAGGCCGGCGGGTCGAGAATGACGACGTCGTAGCGCTCGCCCCGGGCGGCCAGGGCGCGCAGCGCATCGAAGGCATCCTCGCGCGTCACTTCGACCCGGACCCCGTTGGCCCGCGCGTTCGCCTGGGCGCAGTCGAGGGCTGCCTGCGAGGAGTCCACGCAGCGGGCATTGCCGGCGCCCTGGCTGAGCGCGGTGACCGCCCACGCCCCCGCGTACGAACACACATCGAGTACGCGGGCACCGGGGACGACATAACGCGCGAGCCGCGCCCGGTTGGCGCTCTGGTCGTAGAACCAGCCGGTCTTCTGGCCGGCCAAGAGCGGCACCGTGAACGCGAGCGCTCCCTCGCGTACCTGCAGCTGCGCAGGCGGTTCGCCGAAAGCCGCGGTCGCTTCCTTGGGCAGGCCCTCCAGTTCGCGGGCGCCGGAATCGTTCTTCCAGAAGAGCACGGCAGGATCGAGCACGCGGCGCACCGCCGCGGCAATCTCCCCCTGCAGCGCTGCCATCCCGGCGGTGGCCACCTGCCCGACGATGACCTCGCCGTAGCGGTCGAGCACCAGGCCGGGCAGCTGGTCGGACTCACCAAACACCCAGCGGTAGTACGGCGCCGTGTACAGACCCTCGCGCAGGCTCAAGGCACCGCGCAGGCGCTGCTCGAGCAGTGAGGCGCCCGGCGGCTGCGCGACATCGCGCGACAGGATGCGCGCGCAGATGAGCGCGTGCGGGTTGACGTACGCGTAGCCGATGAAGGCGTCGCGGTGCGAGCGCAGCTGCACCACGGTCCCCGCTGCCAGCGCGGTGAGCGGGGTTGCCGCGGTGTCGATCTCGTTACTGAACACCCACATGTGGCCACTCGCCAGACGCCGTTCCTCGCCGCGCTTCAGGCGCAGCAATGGCAGGGTATCGGTCGGTGGCGGGGAGTGGGGCAAGGGATCCGTCCGGGGAGTGGCGCGCGCGAAGTATACAATCCGCGGCATGAAGAGCACCCACCGCAACGCGGACGGTTCGCCGAAGTACACCAACCACCTGCGCGGCGAGACCAGCCCCTACCTGCAGCAACACGCCCACAACCCGGTCGAGTGGTACCCCTGGGGGGCCGAGGCCTTCGCGCGCGCGCGGCGCGAGGAGAAGCCGATTCACCTGAGCATCGGGTATTCCGCATGCCGCTGGTGTCATGTCCTCGAGGCGGAGAGCTTTGAGGACGAGGCCACGGCGCAGATCCTCAACGAGCACTTCATCAACATCAAGGTCGACCGCGAGGAGCGGCCCGACATCGACCGTATCTACCAGATCGCGCAGCAGATGCTCACGCAGCGCGGCGGCGGCTGGCCGCTGACGATGATGCTCACCCACGACGACCAGCGTCCGTTTTTCGGGGGAACATACTTTCCCAAGGAGGCGCGCTACGGGCTGCCGGCCTTCAAGGACCTCCTGCTGCGGGTCGCCGAGTACTACCGCGACCACGCCCCGGAATTGCGCGCACAGAACGAGGCGCTGATGCGCGCCTTCACCGACCTCGATGCCGCCCCCGCCGCCGAGGTCGCCTTCAGCGACGCCCCGCTCCTGCTGTTCCGCAGGCAGATGGAACGGGTCTTCGACCCCCGGCACGGCGGCTTCGGCGGCGCACCGAAGTTCCCGCAGCCGCAGATGCTGGCCTGCCTGCTGCGCCTCTGGCGGGCCAGCGCCCAGGACCCGCAGCCGGACCTGCAGGCGCTTTATATGGTCACACTGACCCTGCGGCGCATGGCCGAGGGCGGCCTCAACGACCAGCTCGCCGGCGGCTTCTGCCGCTACACCGTGGATGCCAGCTGGACCATCCCGCACTTCGAGAAGATGCTGTACGACAACGCGGCCCTGCTGGCGCTCTACGCCCAGGCAGCCCTGGCCACCGGCGACGGGGAGTTCGCCCGCGTCGCCCTCGCCACCGCCGATTGGGCCCTGCATGAGATGCAGGCACCCGAGGGCGGCTACTACTCGAGCCTGGATGCCGACTCCGAAGGGGACGAGGGCAAGTTCTACGTGTTCGACCGCGCGGAAGTGAGCGCGGCGCTCAGCGCGGACGAGTTTGCCGTGTTCGCGCCCCACTACGGGCTCACCGAACCGGCCAACTTCGAGGGCCACTGGCATCTGTACACGGCCGTCCCGAGCGCGGAACTGGCCCGCGGCAGCGGCCGGACGCCCCAGGAGGTGGAGGCGCTGCTGGCCAGCGCGCGCAGCAAGCTCGCCGCACTGCGCGCGCAGCGAGTGCGGCCGGGGCGCGATGAGAAGATCCTGACCTCCTGGAACGCGCTCATGATCCGCGGCATGGCCGTGGCCGCCCGCACCCTGGGGCGCACGGACCTCGCCGAGAGCGCCGGGCGCGCCCTGGCCTTCATCCGCGGACGGCTGTGGCAGGACGGGCGCCTGCTGGCGACGGCCATGGCCGGCAAGGCGCACCTCAACGCCTACCTTGATGACTACGTGTACCTTATCGATGCGCTGCTGGAGCTGCAGCAGCTGCGCGTACGCGCCGACGAGCTTGCCTTCGCGCGGCAGCTCGCCGAGGTCGTGCTGGCGCACTTCGAGGACAAGGCAGGGGGCGGCTTCTACTTCACCTCGGATGACCACGAGGTGCTCATCCACCGCATGAAGCCCTTCAGTGACGATGCCATCCCGGCCGGCAACGGCATCGCCGCCAGCGTGCTGCTGCGGCTGGGGCACCTGCTGGGCGAGCCGCGTTACCTTTCCTCCGCCGAGCGCGTGCTGGCGGCGGCGTGGCCGGTGCTGTCACAGCATCCGCAGGGACATGCGAGCCTGCTGATGGCGCTGGAGGAGCTCCTGCACCCCCCGCAGATCGTGCTGATCCGCGGCGCGGCGTCCGAGGGCTGGCGGACGGAGCTGTCGCGCATCTACGCGCCGCGGCGCATGGTGCTGGCCTTCGGCGAGGAAGCGACCGGCCTGCCGCCAGCGCTGGCCGACAAGCCGGCCCGTCCCGGTGCAACCGTGGCCTACGTGTGCCGCGGCAGCACCTGCTCGGCGCCGCTCGATTCGATCGGGGACCTGATCAGCGAGCTGCAGGCCGCCCCGGCGGCCTCGGGCGCCTAGGAGAGCAACTCGACGTTGCCGCCGATGGCGGCGGTGTTGATGCTGAGGGTGCGCTCGGTGGCAAAGCGCAGCAGGTAGTGCGGGCCACCGGCCTTGGGGCCGGTGCCCGAGAGGCCCTGTCCGCCAAAGGGCTGCACGCCGACCACCGCGCCGATCATGTTGCGGTTGACGTAGGTGTTGCCAACGGAAGTCTCGCGGAACACGTGCTGCGCGACGCTTTCCAGGCGGCTGTGCACGCCCAGGGTGAGGCCGAAGCCGGTGCGGCGAATCGCCTCGAGCACCCGCGGCAGCTCGCCGCTGCGATAACGCGCCACGTGCAGGATCGGGCCGAACTCCTCGGTCTTGAGCTGATCGAGACTCTTGAGCTCGAACAGCTGGGGCGGCACGAAGTGGCCGTGCTCAAGCCCCGCGGGCAGCTCGCAGGCATACAGCAGCGTGGCCTCGCGGCGCATGCGCTGGCCGTGGGCATTCAGGCGCTGCTGCGCGGGCGCCGAGATCACCGGACCCACGTCGGTGGCCACCTGGGCCGGATCCCCGATGACGATACAGCGCATGGCGCCGACCAGCATGGCGATGACGCGATCGGCGATCTCCTCCTGCAGGTACAGCACGCGCAGCGCCGAGCAGCGCTGGCCGGCGCTGGTGAACGCCGAGGTGATCGCATCGTCGACCACCTGCTCGGGCAGCGCGGTCGCATCCACCACCATGGCATTCACGCCGCCGGTCTCCGCGATCAGCGGCAGGATCGCACCCTCGCGGTGGGCGAGTGCCCGGTTGATGGTGGCGGCCGTGGCGGTGGAACCGGTGAAGGCGACCCCGGCGAGCGCCGGGTGCACGAACGCCACGGCGGCGAAGGCCGGGCCGTCGGCCGGGGTCAGCTGCAGGACCGCGGGCGGCACGCCCGCCTCGTGCAGGACCCGCGTGGCCGCATGCGCCACGAGCGGGGTCGCGGGCGCGGGCTTGGCGATCACCGCGTTCCCGGCGACCAGGGCCGCGGTGATCTGTCCCATGAAGATGGCGAGCGGGAAGTTCCAGGGGCTGATGCAGGCGAAGACGCCGCGGCCGTGCAGCGACAGCGTGTTCAGCTCCCCGGTCGGCCCGCGCAGCTCCTCGGGGGCCGCGAACGACTCGCGCGCCCGCGCCGCGTAGTAGCGGCAGAAGTCCACCGCCTCGCGCAGCTCCGCCACGGCATCCGGCAAGGTCTTGCCCGCCTCGCGCACCAGCAGGCCCAGGAACTCCCCGCGGCGTGCCTCCAGGGCATCGGCCGCGCGGTCGAGGCAGGCGGCGCGCTCGGCGGCCGGGGTCGCATCCCAGTCCGGCTGCGCCGCGGCGGCGGAGGCAAATGCCCGGCTGATCTCATCGGCCGTCGCATCGCGCGTGTGGCCGACCACCTGGCGGGTGTCGGCCGGGGACACCACCGGCACGCCGGCATCGCGCGCGGCCGTCCCGTCGATGATCGGACCGCCCGCGTACTGCGTGGCGGCGAAGGCGCGCACCTGCGCCTCCAGGGCGGCGAGCGTGGCCGGGTCGCCGAAGTCCTCGCCCATGGAATTGCTGCGCTCGGCGCCGTACAGGGCGCGCGGCTCGCGGATGTGCGGGGCGCCTGAGTCGGCCGCGCTGTTCAAGGATGCAATGGGATCGCGCACAACCTGCTCCACTGGCAAATCGGGGTTGAGGAACTGATGGACGAAGGAACTGTTGGCGCCGTTCTCGAGCAGGCGGCGTACCAGGTACGGCAGCAGGTCCTCGTGCGTACCGACCGGGGCGTAGACGCGCACCGGCGCCAGTCCCGGCAGCTCGGCGCGCGCAGCCGCGTAGAGCGCCTCGCCCATGCCGTGCAGGCGCTGGAACTCGTACCGGGCGCCCGCCGGGGCGAGCGCCAGCACGGCGGCGACCGTGAAGGCGTTGTGCGTGGCGAACTGCGGGTAGATGGCGTCGCGCGCGGCGAACAGGATCTGCACGCACTGCAGGTAGCTGGCATCGGTGGCCGCCTTGCAGGTGTAGACCGGGAAGCTCGCAAGGCCGCGCTCCTGCGCCCGCTTGATCTCGCTGTCCCAGTAGGCCCCCTTCACCAGGCGCACGCTCATGCGCCGGCCGCTGGCGCGCGCCAGTGCGGCCACCCACTCGAGCACGCGCGGCGCGCGCCGCCCGTAGGCCTGCACGGCAAGTCCGAGCCCGTCCCAGGCGCGCGTGTCCGCATCGCGTGCCAGCGCCTCGAGGATCTCGAGCGACAGGTCGAGGCGATCGGCCTCCTCCGCATCGATGGTGAAGCCGATGCCGGCTCGGGCGGCCGCACGGGCCAGCTCCAGCATCCGCGGCACCAGCTGCCGGGAGACGCGCGCGCTCTGCATCAGCGAGTAGCGCGGCTCGAGCGCCGAGAGCTTGACCGAGATGCCCGAGCGCGCGTGCGTAGCGCCCGCGGCCTGCGTGCCCAGCACCTCGATGGCATGGGCATAAGAGTCGAGGTAGCGCTGCGCATCGCTCACCGTGCGCGCGCCCTCGCCGAGCACGTCGAAGGAGCACAGCGCGAGCCCCGGCTCGCCCCGGCCCCGCTGCAGGGCGCTGCCGATCGAGTCCCCGACGATGAAGGCATGCCCCATCAGCTGCATCGACTGGCGCAACGCCGCGCGCACGATCGGGGCGACCAGCGGCGCGGTCAGGTTGGCGGCGGTGAACTCCCCGGACAGCTCGGCGGTCACGTTCGGCAGCAGCCGCCCGGCTGCACCGAGCAGGACGAAACCGGTGCGCAGCAGCGCGGTCATCTCCTCGGGCAGCGCGCTCTGGCGCATCGTCGCCAGGCGCTCGGCGATCAGCTGGTCCGCACGCTTCGGGTCGGGGGTGCGCAGCAGTGCCTCGGCGAGTCCCATGAGCGCCTTGCCCTGGGCGCTGTCGAGCGGGAACTGCTCGAGCATCTGCTCGACCAGCGGGCGGTCACGCTCGTCCGCCCGCGCCGCCGCCACCCACCGCGCGGCCTGCGCGCTCGCCGCCCGCAGCGCCGGCATGGCGGTCGCGAGGTCCGCGACGATCTGGGCGCGCGCTTCAGCCTCGGGGCGCAGCGTGGCCGCGCGCACCCGCTCGCGCAGCACCGCGAGCTGCGCACTCCCATCGCTCACCGGGGATTCGACTGCCGCCATGCTTGAGTCCAAGGTACCAGTGGATTGTGCTCATGATAATCTCTGCCGTAGAGATTATTTTCACGTTATAGACACTTTAATAGTCGAATTCACTGCCATGACCCCCAAGACCACCCCCGTCCGGGACGCCCCGGGCCGCACGCTGGACCGGATCGACCGGCGGCTGCTCGCCCTGCTGCAGCAGGACGGGCGCACGCCCGTCTCGCAGCTGGCGCGCGAGGTGCACCTCACCGTGACCCCGACGCTCGAGCGGGTGCGCCGCCTGGAGGCCGCCGGCTACATCGAGGGCTACTTCGCGCGTCTGAACCCGGCACTGCTGGGCCTCGGGCTGCTGGCCTACGTGGAGGTATCGCTCGATCGCACGACGCCGGATGCCTTCGAGCGTTTCCGCGAGGTGATGCTCGCTCACGACGAGGTCATGGAGTGCCACATGGTGGCCGGCGGCTTCGACTACCTGCTGAAGGTGCGGGTCACGGACATGGAGAGCTACCGGCGCTTCCTCGGGGACCGCATCGCCGCCGTGCGCGGCGTGCAGCAGACCCACACCTACTTCGTGATGGAAGAGGTGAAGTCCACCCACCGCCTCGTCGTGCCCGAGGGCTAGCTAGGCGGCGAGGACCTGCGCGGTCGCACGCGCCACGTACTCGAGGTTCTCCGCGCGCAGGCCGGCGATGTTGATGCGGCTGTCGTCGGTCATGTAGATGTGGTGCTCCGCGCGCATCCGCCGCACCTGCTCGGTCGTGATCCCGAAGAAGGAGAACATGCCGCGCTGGCGCGCGATGAAGCTGAAGTCGCGCTGCGGGCACTGCGCCCGCAGCTGGCGCACCAGCTCGTGGCGCAGCCCGGTGATGCGCGTGCGCATGGCCTCGAGCTCGCGCGCCCAGGATTCGCGCAGCGCCGCCTCGCTGAGGATGCGGCGCACGATCTCGGCACCGTGGTCCGGGGGCATGGACCACATGCCGCGCGCCAGGCGCACCAGCTGGCTGAGCGTGGCATCGGCGGCCTTCGCGCCCTCGTTGATCACGTGCAGGGAGCCGGTGCGCTCTCGGTACAGGCCGAAGTTCTTCGAGCAGGACACCGCGCACACCAGCTCCGGCAGCTCGGCGCTGAACAGGCGGATGGCGAAGGCGTCGGCGTCGGCCCCCTCGCCCAGGCCCTGGTAGGCCATGTCGATGAAGGGCAGCAGCGAGCGGCGCTTGACCAGCTCCAGCACCGCGCGCCATTCATCCTGGGAGAGGTCCGCGCCGGTGGGGTTGTGGCAGGAGGCGTGCAGCAGCACCACGGCGCGCGGCGGCAGCTTCTCAAGCGCCGCCATCATCGCCCCGAACTGCACCCCGCCGGTCTGCGCATCGAAGTACGGATAGCGCTCGAGCTTCAGTCCGCTGTTGCCCAGCAGCGGCACGTGGTTGGCCCAGGTGGGCGTGCTCACGTGCACCACCGAGTCGGGCGCCGCGGCCCGGATCAGCTCGGCGCCCAGGCGCAGTGCGCCGCAGCCGCCGGGCGCCTGCACGGTACGCACGCGGCCCGCCTTCACCGCCGGGTGGCCGGCGCCGAACACCAGCTGCTCCATCTGCTGGTTGAAGCCGGGGTTGCCGGAAGGCCCCACGTAGGTCTTGGTGGTCTGCTCGGCCACCAGGGCCTGCTCGGCCGTGCGCACGCTCGCCAGCACCGGTGTCTCGCCGCGGTCGTCGCGGAACACCCCGACGCCCAGGTCCACCTTGCGCGGGTCCGGGTCGGCGCGGAAGGCCGCCATGAGGCCGAGGATCGCATCGGCGCTGATGAGTTCGAGCTTTTCAAACACGCTGGCGGGCTCCGTGGGTCTAGTGGGCAGGCAGGGCGGCGAGGGCGTGGGCGCGCGCCGCCTCGAACTCATCGCCCGGCTTCCAGGCGGGCATGGCGTCGGCCTGGGCGATCACCCACGCCGAGAGCAGGTCCAGCTGGGCATCCTGGATCATGCCGTCGAAGTTCCAGCTCGAATCGAGCTTGTCACCCGGCTGGTGGTACTTCTTCAGCTCCCAATCCTCGAACTGCTTTCGGCCCCAGCCGGCCGGCTGGCCAATGACGTCGGTCCCTTCGGCGAAGAACAGCGCCGGCACGCCGATCTTGGCGAAGGAGAACTGGTCGGAGCGGTAGTACGAACCGCGGTCCGGGAACTGGTCGCCCTGCAGGGTGCGGCCCTGCGACTTGGCGAGTGCCTCGGCGATGGCATCGAGCGAGGACTTGCCCATGCTGATGAGCGTGGCATCGCGCGTCTTGCCGAAGATGTTGCCGCCGTCGATGTTGACGTTGGCGGCGATCAGGCCGGCCGGTACCGAGGGGTGTTCGGCGTAGTACTTCGAACCGAGCAGGCCACGCTCCTCGCCGGCGACGAACAGGGCGATGATCGAGCGGCGCGGGCGCTCGGGCAGCATGGCGAAGGTCCGCGCGATCGCCAGCACCTGCGCGCAGCCGGAGGCGTTGTCGACCGCGCCGTGGTAGATGCGGTCGCCGCTGGCATCCGGCTCGCCGATGCCGAAGTGGTCGTGGTGGGCACTCAGCAGCACCACCTGCGGGGCCAGCTTGGGGTCGTTGCCGGGCAGGATGCCCCCGACATTGGCGGTCTTGACCTGCGAGATCGTGTTGGTGAAGCCCAGGGAGGCATGCAGCGCCAGCGGCACCGGCCTGAAGGCGCGCGAGTGCGCCGCCTTGACGAGCTTGTCCAGGTCCTGCCCGGCGGCCTTCATCAGGCGCCGCACCGCCTCCTCGGTCGCCCACGCCTTTACCTTCAGGCGCGCCTCCCCGGCCGCGGGCAGCTCGAACTGCTCCCCGCCCCAGGAACTCTGCACGACCTGCCAGGGATAGCCGGCCGAGGGGGTCGTGTGCAGGATGATGACGCCCGCTGCCCCCTGGCGGGCGGCGGTCTCGTACTTGTAGTCCCAGCGCCCGTAGTACAGGCGGCGCTTGCCGGCGAACAGGTGGGGGTCCCAGTCCGGGTCATTGTTCATGACCACGAGGATCTTGCCCTTCAGGTCCGCGCCCTTGAAGTCGTCCCACTGGAACTCCGGGGCCTGGATGCCGTAGCCGACGAAGACCAGCTCGGCGTTCTCGATCGACACCGCCGCCTGCTGCAGGCCGCTCGCGGCGATGTAGTCGGTGCGCCAGGCGAGGTCGGTGGCGCCGCCCCTGCCCTGGAAGCTCCACGTGGCCGGAAACTGCGACTTCAGTCCCACGACGTCGAAGGGCTGCTGCCAGGCGCCCTGCGCGAACGCCGGCTGGTAGCCCATGCCCTCGAGCTCGGTCTGCAGGTACAGCCGCGCCAGCTCATCGGCCCGCGTGGCCGGCCCGCGACCCTCGAGCAGGTCCGAGGCCAGAAAGCGGATGGGCGCCTCGAGCGCCGGGCGCGTGATGTAGGTGCGCGCGGCCTTGTCGACGCTCTCGGGGATCGGCGGGACCCCCTGCCCGAGCGGCACCTGCGCCACGGCTACCGTGGCAGCGCAGGCACACGCGATCATCAGCGCGGTGTGCCCGGACAGCTTGCGAAGTTGGCGCACGGGGTGCCCCTCGGAGTCGGAAAACGGGGCCGCAACGGTAGCACGCAGCGCCGGCTTCGTGCCCCCTGCCCGGGGGACGCGGACCGGGCCGGGCGCCTATGGCCCGATGACCACGCCCCAGGGCCCCTTGCCGACCGTCACCTTGCCCACCACCGCGAGCGTGTCGGTGTCCAGCACGCTCACATCGTGCGAGGTGCCGTTCGCGGTGACGATGCGCCGCCCGTCGGGGCTGAGCGCGATGCCCCAGGGCCTTGCCCCGATCGGGACCTCCTTCACGAGCTTGCCGTCCCCGAGGTTGAGTGCGGCGAGCGTGCCGCCGCGCCCGGTGCTGACGTACAACCGCTCGCGCGGCGCGTCCAGGAGGATGCCCATGGGCCGGGCTTCCGGGCGCAGCTGCACCAGCTGGGTGGCCGGCGCTCCCGAGGGCAGCGCGACGCGGTACACCGAGGCGTCCCCTTCCCCGGTCACGTAGGCGCTGCTGCTGTCGGGGGAGAAGGCCACATCGCGCGGTCGCGTACCGACCAGAACGGTGTGCAGGACCTTGCGGCCGGCCGCATCGATGACCGCGATGTTGTTGTCCGACTCGCTGGTGACCAGCAGCCACTGGCCGTTGGGTGACAGCCGCACCCCTTCCGGCTCGTGTCCCACCGGAACGGTGGCGACCACCTTGCCGTGCGCGATATCGATGACGCTGACGCGGGCGGCGTCCTCGTTGGTCACGAACAGGGTGCGCTGGTCGGCGCTGAGTTCGGCGCGCTCAGGATCGGTCACGCCCTTGAGCACCCGCGAGACCTTCATCGCGGCGGTGTCGACGATGACCACGCCGTCGGCCTTCGGGTCGCGGGGCATCTTGGCGCACTGCGCATCGGTGAGCGGCGGGGGGCACTTGGGCAGGCCGCTGACGACCACGTAGAGCTGCCCGCCGTCGCGGCTGAGCACCAGCCCGCGGGGCCGCTTGCCCACGGCGATGGTCTCCACTGACTCCAGGCGCTGGGTGTCGATGATGCTCACCGTGCCGTCGTCCTCGTTGGAGACGTAGGCCCTGGCAGCCCCGGCCTGGCCGCTGGCGAGGCAGGTCACGAGTGCGAGCGCCACCGCGCAGGCGCGAGCCGAAGAAGCTAAGCGGATCATGAGGTTACACCTCCCGAACAGGTTCCAAGGTGCCCAGCATACTCAAAAAGGACGCAAGTCCCACTTGGCGGGCTCGGGCATGATAAGTTACGGCGCCGTTCCATCAACGCCTGGCCGTCCATGTCGCAGAATGCCCGAACCGAGCCGTTGCCTCCCCTGGACCTGACGAACACCCTGATGTTCGCCATCACCCTGGGAATCACGCTGACGGTGGTCCCCTGGTACGGGCTGACGCACGGATTCACCCCGGCCGACTGGGTCGTCGCGATCCTCTTCACGGCACTGAACGGACTGGGTATCACCGCCGGCTACCACCGGCTGTGGGCGCACAGGACCTACGAGGCGCACTGGACGGTGCGGCTGTTCCTGCTGATCTTCGGCACGATGGCGCTGCAGAACAGCGCCTTCGCATGGTGCAGCGGCCACCGCACGCACCACCTGAACGTCGACGATGAGGACAAGGACCCCTACTCGGCGCGGCGCGGCTTCTGGTTCTCGCACATTGGCTGGATGCTGCGCCGCTACCCGAGCGGCCAGGAAGACTTCAGCAACATCCCCGACCTCAAGCGCGACCCGATGCTCGCCTTCCAGCATCGTCACTACCTGCCGCTGCTGCTGCTGGCGAACTTCGGGCTGCCACTGCTGGCCGGCCTGGTCTTTCACGACGTCCTCGGCATGCTCCTCCTGGCCGGAGTCGCCCGGCTGGTCTGGAGCCACCACGTCACCTTCTTCATCAACTCGCTGGCGCACATGTGGGGCACGCGGCCCTACACCGAGGAGAACTCGGCGCGCGACAACCCGGTGCTGGCCGTGCTCACCTACGGCGAGGGCTACCACAACTTCCACCACATCTTCGCGCACGACTACCGCAACGGGGTGCGCTGGTGGCAGTGGGACCCGACCAAGTGGTTCATCCGCGGCCTGTCATTCGTCGGGCTGACGCGGCGGCTGAAGCGCACGCCGGACTTTCAGATCCAGCGCGCGCTCCTGGCGATGCAGTTCAAGCGCACCCAGGCACGCCTCGAGGCCGCCCCCGCCATCGCCGCCCCGCGCCTGGAGGCGCTGCGCGCCCGCGTGGCGCACGAGTACGAAGGTTTCCTCACCGCCGTCGCCGACTGGGCGAAGGTCAAGGAGCAGTGGCTCGCCGAGAAGAAGCGCGCCGTGCTCGAGCAGTGGGACCATGTCGATCTGCAGAGCAAGCTGCGTGACATCGAGCGCGGCCTGAGCCTGCAGCGCCGGCGCCTGCGCATCCTGCACGCGCAGATCGCCTGAGATTCGCCGCGCGCGGCGCGCGCGGCCCCTTCCTTTCGCGCCCGCCGGCACCGCCGGCCGCTGGCACCGCCTGTGGCCTTCGGGCACCATGCCCGCCATGGGTCGTATCTTCGAAGTCCGCAAGCACACGATGTTCGCGCGCTGGAACCGCATGGCGAAGCAGTTCGCGCGCGTCTCCAAGGACATCACCATCGCGGTCAAGGCCGGCGGCACGGACCCGGCCTCCAATCCGATGCTGCGCCGCTGCATCCAGAACGCGCGCGCCGTCAACATGCCCAAGGACAAGGTGGACGCGGCCATCAAGCGTGCCGCCGGCCGTGACGCGGCCAACTACCAGGAGGTGATCTACGAGGGCTACGCACCGCACGGCGTGGCGCTGCTGGTGGAGACCGCCACGGACAACCCCACGCGCACCGTGGCCAGCGTGCGCAACATCCTCACCAAGGGCGGTGGCAACCTCGCCACGCACGGCAGCGTCAGCTTCCTGTTCCGCAAGATGGGCGTGTTCCGCCTGAATCCGGAGGGCATCGACCAGGACGACCTCGAACTGTTCCTGATCGACCACGGCCTGGACGAGATGGGCGAGAGCACCGGCGAGAAGGGCGAACCTCAGCTGGTGATCCGCGGCGCGTTCGCCGACTTCGGCCGGCTCCAGGAGGCGCTCGAAAGCCGCCACATCGTCCCCCTGTCGGCCGAGCACGAGTACATCTGCACCGTGCCCACCGAGCTGCCCGAGGCGCAGGCCACCGAGGTGCTCAGCGTCATCGACAAGCTCGAACAGGACGAGGACGTGCAGAAGGTGTTCCACACCCTCGCCTGAAGGCGCATCTGCTCGCTGCGCCGCCGCAAGCGACGCGCTATCCTCACCCCCGTGGAAGAGTACCGACTCGAACCCGCCCGCTCCGCCGACGCCCCCCGACTGGCGGCGATGTCGCAGCAGTACGTGGAGGCCGGGCTGAAGCCCGCCTGGGGCGCGGTGCGCATCGGCTGGCACATGCGCGATGCGGACAGCGTCGTGCTGACCGCACGCGGCCTGCGGGCCGTGGTCGGCTTCGCCATCATGCGCTACGCGGACGAGAGCGCCCACCTGAACCTGCTCGCGGTGGCGCCCGAGTACCGTCGCCAGGGCATCGCCCGCTCGCTGCTCACCTGGCTTGAGTCCACCGCGCTCACCGCCGGGACCTTCAGGATCGCGCTCGAGCTGCGCGCCGGCAACACGGCCGCGCGGGCCTTCTACGCCGCCCTGGGCTACCAGGAATGCGGCGAGGTGCCCGGCTACTACCAGGGCGTGGAAACCGCGATCAGGCTGACGCGCGACGTGCGCGCCAGCCGCGAGACGCCCGGGACGCGCGAACCGTCGCCCTGAGCTACTTGCGCCCGTCGAGCTTGAACTCGAACTCGTAGTGGTGCGCGCCGTCCTCGGCGACGGTGATCACCATCCTGCCGCTCAAGCCGGCCAGCTCGCCGGTGGCGCTGTCGGGCACCACGGTGATCTTCGAGTCCGGCGAACCGCGCGTCATGGTCGCGCTGTGCTGCAGCACGAAACTGCCCTGCTGCCCCTTGAGCTTGCCGGTGATGCGCTCCAGCGCCACGTAGCCGGCAGAACCCTTCGTATCGGTCTGCAGCGCGAGCATCTCGCCCTTGCTGGTGCCCTCGAGATCCCCGTGGAAGCGCTTGTCGATGGTCAGCCGCGAGAGGTTCGCCGCGCGCGCGATCTGGGTATCCGGCTTCTGCGGGACGACCTTCACGTCGAATGATCCGGTGGCACGCTGGTTCATGCGTTCATTCTCCTGTGCGGTGGAACCTCAGTCGGGCATCGGCGTCATCTGCCCGGCCAGCGCGTCCTCGAAGCCGAAGTTACGCAGGTCGGCCACGCGCTGCGGGAAGAGTATGCCATCGAGGTGGTCGACCTCGTGCTGGACCACGCGCGCATGGAAGCCCTCGACGGTGCGGTCGAGCGGTGCGCCACGCAGGTCGAAGCCCTGGTAGCGCAGGCGCCGGAAGCGCGGCACCAGTCCGCGCATGCCGGGCACCGACAGGCATCCCTCCCAGCCCTCCTCCTGCTCGGCGCCGAGCGGGGTGAGCCGCGGGTTGACCAGCACGGTGTAGGGCACCGGCGTGATGTGCGGATAGCGCGGGTTTTCCTTGAGCTCGAAGATCACCACGCGGCGGCCGACCCCGATCTGCGGTGCGGCGATGCCGGCCCCGTGCAGCGCCCGCATGGTGTCGTCCATGTCGGCGACCAGTTCGGCGAGGGCGGCATCGAAGCGCTCCACCGGCGATGCCACCTGCCGCAGCAGCGGCTCGCCCATCTTCAGTACCGGGCGCACCGCCATGTCAGCGCCGGGCCGCCGGTGTTTCCGGCACCACCGGGATGGAGATGCGGTGGTCCCGGAACCTGAGCGCCTGCGCCCCGGCGGCGCCGCCCGCGGCGGCCACGGCCTGCTCCGCACGCGCCACGGCCGCGGTGACCAGGTGGTGGTACGGGGACTTGTCGCACACCGGGTCGGCGTTGGCCGCATCGCCGGTCAGCAGGTACGCCTGGCAGCGGCAGCCGCCATGGTCCTTGTCCCGCTCCGGGCAGCTCGCGCACGGCTCCTTCATCCACTGCTCGCCGCGGAAGCGGTTGAAGGCCGCCGAGTCGTACCAGATCTCGCGCACCGATGCCGTGCGCACGCTGGGCAGCTCGAGCCCGGGCAGCATGCGCGCGGCGTGGCAGGGCATCGCGGTGCCATCGGGTGCCACGGCGAGGAACACCGACCCCAGGCCGCTCATGCAGGCCTTGGGGCGCACCTCGAAGTAGTCCGGCACGACGAAGTAGACCTGCATGCGGTTGCCGACCCGTGCGCGGAAGGCCTGCGTCACCGCCTCCGCCCGCGCCAGCTGCGCGCGGCTTGGCAGCAGCTGCTCACGGTTGAGCCATGCCCAGCCGTAGTACTGGGTGTTGGCGAGCTCCACGTACTGGGCGCCCATGCGCTCGGCCATCTCCAGGATCGCCCCGACATGGTCGATGTTGTGGCGGTGCAGGACCACGTTGAGGACCATCGGGTAGTCGTACTTGCGGATCAGCGCCGCGACCTGCGCCTTCAGGTCGAAGGTGCGCGTGCTGGACAGGAAGTCGTTCATCTCCCGGCTGCTGTCCTGGAAGGACAGCTGGATGTGGTCGAGGCCGGCGTTCTTCAGCGCCGCGATGCGCGCCTCGCTGAGCCCGACGCCGGAGGTGATCAGGTTGATGTAGAACCCGAGCCCGTGCGCCTCGGCCACGAGCTCCTCGAGGTCCTCGCGGGCCAGGGGCTCCCCGCCGGACAGCCCGAGCTGGACGGCGCCCAGCGCCCGCGCCTCGCGCAGCACGCGCCGCCAGTCCTCCGTGGACAGTTCCGCCCCGGTGCCCGCGAAGTCGGTGGGGTTGTAGCAGAACACGCAGTGCAGCGGGCAGCGGTAGGTGAGCTCCAGCAGCAGCCACAGCGGCGGGCCGGGCGTGCGCGCGGGCTGCGCGGGCAGGGCGCCGGGCGCATCGAGTCCCGCGCCGAGCGGCGGCAGGAGGCTCACTCGCGCAACTCCAGCCAGCGCTTCTGCAGCGCCAGCGCCAGGAAAGCCTCCACGTCGGGCGCCAGGCCGGTGGCACCGTAGGCCCGTTCCAGGTCCGCGACGATCTCGGCCACCGTGCGCAGCCCGTCGCAGCGGCTCATGATCGCGCCGGCGCTGCCGTTGAGCTTCACCATGCCCTCGGGGAAGAGCAGCACGTGCGCATCCTGCGCCGGCTCCCACTGCAGCTTGAGCCCGTGGCCGAGGCCGGGCCGCGCACTGCCCGCGATGCCGCTCACGGGGTCACCCCGTAGGCGAGTGCCATGGCATCGTTCATCTGCCACAGCACGTCGAGCTTGAACTGCAGGATCTCGAGCGCCCGCTCCTGCTCGGCGCGGGTGCGGAAGCGCGCGAGCGTCGTGGCCAGGCCGAACTCCACGTCGCGCCGCGCCAGGCTGACGCGGCTCTGGAAGTACTTCAGGCCCGCGGGCTCTATCCACGGGTAGTGCTGGGGCCAGGTGGCCAGGCGCTGCTGGTGGATCTCCGGCGCGAAAAGCTCGGTGAGCGAGGCGCAGACGCTTTCCGGCCAGGGCGCGCGCCGCGCGAAATTCACGTAGGCGTCCACGGCGAAGCGCACCCCCGGCCGCACCTCGGCCAGGCTCTCCACGGCGGCGCGCGTGAGGCCGACCGCCTCGGCGAGGCGCAGCCAGGAGTCGATGCCACCGGCGTCCTCGCCGTAGCCGTCGTGATCGAGGATGCGCTGCACCCAGTTGCGCCGCACCTCGCGCTCGTCGCAGTTGGCGATGATCGCCGCGTCCTTCACCGGGATGTTGATCTGGTAGTAGTAGCGGTTGGCCACCCAGCCGCGGATCTGCGCCGGCGTCGCCCTGCCGCTGTTGAGCATGACGTTGAAGGGGTGGTGGATGTGGTAGGCGCGGCCGCGCTCGCGCAGCTTCGCCTCGAACTCCTCGCGGCCCCAGGCAGCGGCAGTCACGGTTCGATCTCCATGCCGTCGTAGGCGACCTCGATCCCCAAGCGGTTCAGCTGGGCGCGCTCGGCCGAGTCCTCATCGAGGATGGGGTTGGTGTTGTTCACGTGGATGAGGATCTTGCGGGTGCCGGCGGGCAGCCGCGCGAGCCACTCGAGCATGCCACCGGGCCCTGACTGCGGCAGGTGGCCGATCTCGCGGGCGCGCTTGCGCGAAAGACCCATGCCGATCATCTCCTCGTCGCTCCAGAAGGTGCCGTCGACCATCACGCAGTGCGCGGCCTGCATCTCGGCCCACACCGCCGCCTCCATCGAGCCCAGGCCCGGGGCATAGACGACCGAGCGGCCATGCTGCGGCTCGCGGATCACCAGCGCCACGTTGTCGCCGGGCTGCGGCCGCTCGCGGTGCGGGGAGTATGGCGCGGGCTTGCTGGCCACGGCCACGGCGCGCCACTGCACACCGGCCACGCCGGCCACCTCGAAGCCCTCGCCGTCGATGCGCATCGGGTGGTGCTCGATGCCGCAGTAGTGCCCGAGCACGCCGAAGATCGGGTTGCCGCGGGTGAGGTCGGCGTGCACGTTCTGCGTGCACCACACCGGCAGGGGCCGGGTCGACTCGCGCAGCATGAAGAGCCCGGTGGTGTGATCGACCTGGCCATCGACCAGCACGACCGCGGCGATCGCGGTGTCGCGCGGCGCGCGCGCCGGCTGCAGCACCGGGCTGGACTTGAGCTGGGCGAGGATGTCGGGCGAGGCGTTGACGAGCGCCCAGGCGCGCGCGTCCGTGCCGCACACGGCGATCGAGGACTGGGTACGAGGGGTGGCGTGCAGGGCCGCGTTGCGCAGACCCGAGCAGTTACGGCAGTTGCAGTTCCACTGGGGAAAGCCGCCGCCGGCTGCGGACCCCAGGACCCTTATTTTCACGGGACATCGGACCTGGAGCCCAGGCACCCGGGCCGGGAAGGCCCGGGCGCCTGCGGAAAAATACTAGCGCCGGGCAATGTACATCGTGATTTCCATGCCAAAACGCATCTCGATCGCGGTCGGAACTTCCCAGCGCATGTCGCTCTCCTTGAATGGTGCCCGCAACGATACCGGATCCCTGCAGTGCCGCAAAGTCCCGCGCCCCGTTAAGTCATGGCAAATTGTAGGACCCCGACCGACAGGAAATAAGCCTCGGCGGCACAAGGACTTGCGAGAAGCCAGGGCGCCGCCTCGGCACCTCATTTCGCCTTCGGAGCCTGAGCGGTGGCCTTGCTCTGGTCGTGCGCCTGGGTCTCCGGCGCCTGCTGTCCGGTCACCGTCTGCGCGATGCCGTCGGCGAAGGTGTCCTCGATGGTCTAGATCGTGGTCGCCGCCCCGTAGATTCCGCCCCAGGCGAAGGTCTTCGCCAGCGCGAACTCCTCGACCACGGAGTGATCCGGCATGCGGTAGAGCGTGATGCTTCCGTCGATGTGGATCTGGCCGAAGCCGGCCATCATCGCGCGCGCGAAGGCATTACCCTTCTCGTAGCGGGTGACGTGCACCACGACTTCCAGCGTGCGCGGCTCCTGCGCCGCCGGGTTGGTGAGCTTGCGCGCGTCGATCCTGGCCTGGATCTTCTCGCTCACCCGCTCCTTGGTGGCGGGCAGCACCTCCACGCCCGGATCGTTTTCGATGCGCACGGTCACGGTATCGGGCTGGCTCACCCGCTCGTTGACCACCATCTTGTGGGTGATCGTGGGTGCGGGCGGCGTGCCCGCACAGCCAGACAACAGTGCGACGCCGGCCACCGCGACGCACATCCCGATCGAGCCTGCCTGAAGCCGGAATTTCATGGATCCCCCAGTCATTGTTGTGTTCAGCGCATGGCGCTGAAGGTGGATCCCAGTCTGATCCAACCGCCGGGGCGTGTCCAAGGTGGCATGCCGACCTGTTGGATGTTGGATGTTGGAAGTCGGCGCCGGCTCGCTGCAGCCCCGGGCCCGGAACAGCGCCGGAGCCACCGCACCGTGATCGGGCAGGTGGCGGCGCGGCCCGCCCGTTCGCGCCGTCTTTAGTCTGCAGAGGGTGGCTGCGGCACTGCGCCGCAGCACCTCAACGCTCGGGCGTGCGCGAGACCGCGACGCGGCGGGTGAGCCGCTCGAGCGAGCGGCGCGCGGCCGCCTTGGCGATGTGCTTGCACCACAGCGGCTCGCGCTGGTCGGCCTGGCGGCGGAACTTGTCGCAGTCGCAGGTCCAGAGGATGTGGTCATCCTCGGTCTTCAGCACGCGCACGGTGCGGCTGGGGAAACTGTAGACGCCCAGCACCTCGTTCGGGGGTCGCGGGCGGCGCCGGAAACGGATGGCCATGCCGGCAAGCGTAGCGCACCTTCGCCTGTGGATGGTCTGTGGATTACTTGTGGATGGACCCCCGGGACGGCCCCCGGCCGGCTCAGGAGACGATCTTGGCCTTGATGGCCTCGTACTCCGCATCCGTGATGAGCTTGGCCTCCAGCAGCTGGCGGGCCTCCTGCAGGCGCTGCACGGCATCCGCGCCGCCCGCGGCGGGCGCGGCCGGCGCGGAGCCGACCTGGATGCCGCCGGAGCGGGCGCGCAGCTCCTCGAGCTCGCGGATGCGGCGCTTCTCGCGCCACGCCTGGTCCTGCCCCTGGCAGATCCGGTAGACCGCCTGGGCCTGCTGCTTGCGCAGCCCGGGCAGCTGCACCTGCGAGCTGCCGGGGCGGGCCAGCGATGCCAGGTCGGTCGCCTTGCTCGCGCGCAACTCCAGGTCCGCGGCGAAGGTGCCCACGCGCAGGGTGATCTCCTCGAGGTCCTGCCAGCGGATCGTCGACACGTCGAAGCCCCCCAGCAGCTTGCGCGTCAGCACCACGAGTCGGCCGCTCGTGGCGGCCACCAGCAGGCGCCGGTGCGTGAGGGCGAACATGCGTCGCTGGATGGCAAAGGCCTCGAGCCTCTCGCCGGCGATGAGCACGGTGCGCAGCTGCGCCAGCGGACCGGCCAGTCCTGCCTCATCGAGCGGTGGCGCGCTGTTCATGGACTCACCTCGCGCCTCGCCTCACTTCTGCTTGACGATCTCGGCGCGGAAGTCGCGCAGCTTCGCCTTGAGGGCACGCTCGTTCGCCGGTCCCATGCGGATCAGCAGCTTCTGGCCGGCGGGCCGCGCCTCCAGCTCCGGATCGGCGAATTCGTAGAACACCTTCGGCTGCACGACCGCCACCGGCGTGTTGATCTCCGGGGCCTGCAGCATGCTGTCGATGACCTCGACCAGGCGGTCGTTGAAGTACTTGCCGGGGTAGCCCAGGTCTTCGTAGGCCTGCTGGAACAGCGGATACAGGTGCTGGTACACCACCGCCAGCGCCTTCGGGTCGGTGGCCGCGACCACGCGCATCAGCGGCGCGTAGCGCGCGTAGTTGTCGTTGCCGATCGTGGTGATGTCACCCTGCGTGGCCACCACCATCGTGCCCGGCGTCGGCTTGATCGGGCGCAGGTCGACTGCCAGCTTCTTGCGCGCCAGGTTGTCCACGGTCACCACCACGTGGCGGATCACGTTCTGCGGCACGAGGAACTGCTCGACCGGATCGCGGCCCAGCACCCCGGCGAGGGAGTCGTGCGCGAGCTGGTCGCTGTCATTGAGCGCCGGCAGCGCGCTGGCCTCGCCCCCGTCGCTCGCAATCGGATGGGAGATCTGCGGCGCCGGCTCGGGAGGGGGCGCCTGGACGGGCGCCGGCGCGGGCTCGGCAACCGGCGCAGTCTTGTGCGAGTACCAGTACCAGCCGCCGACGACGAAGGCGGCGGCCACCAGACCGGCCAGCCACGCGAACCTGCGCCGCGATGCGGCCTCGATGTCGTCTTCCCACATCCCTGCTATACCCCTCGAGCCAACTCGGTGGTCACGACAGACTCTACTCCCCTTTTGCCCCCGCGGCTGCGTTCGCCGGCAACACGCGGACGCGCACGGCGATGGCCGTCTGCCGGCAGGCGCCGGTGATCGGGTCGTAATCGCTCTCGTCATCCACCAGGCGGTTGGTGGAGGCACCGAAGGCACGCACGGCCGCGGCATCGTCGCCCCGCGCCCCGAAGGCGTGCGCCATGGAGATCACGCCGGGCTTCAGGTCGGCGGCACTGCGGGCGACCCCGACGATGTGCGCATGCGCAGTGGAGATCTCCAGCAGGTCGTCCTCGCGCGCGCCGAGGCGCGCCAGATCGGCAGGATTCAGGTGCGCGTGGTTGGTGGCGCCCTTGGCGCGCAGCGGCTCGAGGTCCTGGCCGGTGGAGTTGAAGAACTGCCGCGTGCGGCGGCAGATGAGCAGGTGGGTCGCCGGCCACGGGTGCGCGGTGCGGCCCTGCTCGTCGAGCGGCTCGCCGCACAGCCGTCGCAGCTGCTCCGGAACCTGCGCCGGCGCCAGCTGCAGCCGTGCGTCCGCGCCGGCATCGGCCGGCTCGACGCGCAGGCGTGCCTCGGCAAAGATGCGCCCGCCCTCGCGCGTTTCCTCGCGCACGCGCGCCAGCGGCACGCGGCAGCCGTGGGTGATCTTCTCCAGCACCTCGAACTTGTCGGGCTTGCGGTCCATCGGCAGCGGGCCGCCCGCGGTCGGGATCGGCGTGCCGAGGCGGCGCGCGATCCCCCAGAAGAACTCCCACTCGTCGATGACGTCACCGCGCGGCTGCAGCAGCGCCTCCGCGTAGCGCGCGTAGGGCTCCTCGTAGAACACCTCGGGCGCGGTGGCAATGTCGTCGCGCTCCAGGCTCACCTTGGGGGCGATGATGTAGTGCGCGAGCTGCGCGCTCTGAGACTGCTTGATGTCGATGCATACCAGCAGCTCGAGGCTCTTCAGCGCGCGCTCGACCTTGCGCTGGTTCGGCCAGGCCACCAGCGGATTGCCGCCCATGCACACCAGCGCGCGCACCTGGCCCTCCCCGGGGGTGAGGATCTCGTCGGCCGCCGCGGCTGCCGGCATCTCGAAGCCCGCCATCTGCGTCAGCCCGCGGATGCGCGAGCTGGCGAAACCCTCCCCCCACAGCGGCTTCGGCGGCATCACCTGGGCCTTGCGCGCGGAGGCCGCGCTCAGCACGCGCGGGAAGGGCGCGACCTCGCCCTCGCGGCAGAAGCGTCCGCAGACGATGTTCAGCGCCATGACCAGGTGTTCGGTGAGCGCACCGTTGCGCGACATCTCCGCGCCGGTGCCGGTGGTCGCCACGCCGCGCGGCCCGCGCGCGAACAGGCGCGCGGCGGCCACCAGGTCCGCGACCGGCACGTCGGCGCGTCTTGCGGCGTACGCGGGCGTGAAGCCGGCCAGCGCGGCGCGCAGCGCCTCCAGACCCTCGACGTGCGCGGCACAGAAGTCCGCGTCGTGCAGGCCCTCGTCCAGGATCAGTTTCAGCATCCCGGCCAGGAGCGGCGCATCCTCGCCCGGTCGCACCTGCAGGTGGATGTCGGCCAGCTGCGCCACCATGGTGCGGCGCGGATCGATGCAGATCAGCTTCAGCCCGCGCGCCTTGGCATCGCGCAGCCGCCGCGACGGACTGAAAGGCGGCACGCTGCCCTGCCAGGCATAGTGGGAGGTGAGCGGGTTGTTGCCGATCATCATCGACACGTCCGACTGCGAGAAGGCCTGCGGCCCGCCGAGCCAGGCGCCGACGCGCGACCACAGGTACACCTTGGCCGGCTGGTCGATGGTGATGCTCGTGTACAGGTTGGGACTGCCGAGCCCGGCGTGGAACCCCGCCGCCACCGGCAAGGCTGCGGAGTTCATGAAGCCGTAGGTGCCGCAGTAGGTGGCGATGGCGCGCGGCCCGTGCGCCGCGCGAATGGCATCCAGGCGCGCGGCGATCTCATCCAGCGCCAGCTCGCTGCCGATCGGCGCGAAGCCACCGCCGGCCTCGCGGCGCAGCGAGCTCAGGAGGCGCTGCGGGTGGTGGGTCTGCGCGGGCAGCTCGCGCCCCTTCATGCAGGTATAGCCGCCGAAGAGCGGATCGGCGGCATCACCGCGCACGGCCAGCGCCCGGCCGTCCTCGATGTCGACCTCGATGGCACAGTTGGCATGGCAGAAGCGGCAGAAGCTCTTGCGGGTCGGCATCGGGCGAATCACCACCGGCGGGAACGGCCCGGGAACATTTCAGCGCCGCCCGCACTCCTAAAGCAAGCGTCCATACAGGGTAGGCCGGTCTGCCGCACTGTATGTCCCGGGAGAGCTCACGGCCGCGCTCCTCCGGATGCGGCCGGTGTGCTTCAATCGGCGTATGCCGAATGCCTTCCATCCGGCGGTCGCCCACTGGTTCGACCGCACGTTCGCAGCGCCGACGCCCGCGCAGCAGGCAGCGTGGCCGGCGATCGCCGCGCAGCGCCACGTGCTCATCGCCGCGCCCACCGGCTCGGGCAAGACGCTCGCCGCCTTCCTCGCGGTCATCGACGGGCTGGTCAGGGACGGACTCGCCGCGAACGGCCTGCCGGACGAGACGCGCATCGTCTACGTCTCGCCGCTGAAGGCGCTGTCCAACGACATCCACAAGAACCTGGAGGCGCCGCTCGCCGGCATCGCCGCGGAACTTGCGGCCCGCGGCCTGCCGCCGATCGAGATCCGCACTTTCGTGCGCACCGGCGACACCCCGCAGCACGAGCGCGCACGCATGCGCCGCCAGCCACCGCACATCGTGGTGACGACGCCCGAGTCGCTCTACATCCTGCTCGGCTCGCAGTCCGGGCGCGACATGCTCGCCAGCACCCGCACGGTGATCGTGGACGAGATCCACGCCATGGCCAACAGCAAGCGTGGCGTGCACCTGGCGCTGAGCCTGGAGCGGCTCGAGGCCCTGGCCGGGCGCAAGCTCACGCGGGTGGGACTCTCGGCCACACAGAAGCCGATCGAGGACGTCGCGCGCTTCCTGGTCGGCACGCGCAACCTCGACGCCGACGGCCGCGCCGACTGCACCATCATCGACGCCGGCCACGTGCGCGCCCGCGATCTGCAGCTGGAAGTGCCCGCCGCGCCGCTGGAAGCGGTGATGTCCGGGGACGTGTGGACCCAGGTGTACGACCGCCTGGCCGCGCTGGTTGCCGAGCACCGCACCACGCTCGTCTTCGTCAACACGCGCCGGCAGGCCGAGCGCCTGGCGCGCCACCTGTCCGAGCGGCTCGGCGAGGAGCACGTCACCGCCCACCACGGCAGCATGGCCAAGGAGTCGCGCCTGGATGCCGAGCGGCGCCTGAAGGCCGGGCAGCTGCGCGCGCTGGTCGCCACCGCCTCGCTGGAGCTCGGCATCGACATCGGCGAGGTGGATCTGGTGTGCCAGATCTCCTCGCCGCGCTCGATCGCCGCTTTCCTGCAGCGCGTCGGCCGCTCCGGGCACTCGGTCGGCGGCACCCCGCGCGGACGGCTCTTCCCGCTCTCGCGCGATGACCTGGTCGAGTGCACCGCGCTGCTCACCGCCGTGCGCCGCGGCGAGCTCGACCGCCTGGTGATGCCCCAGAAGCCGCTGGACGTGCTCGCCCAGCAGATCGTGGCCGAGGTCGCCGCCCGCGACTGGGACGAGGACGGGTTGTTTGCCCTGCTGCGCGGCGCCTTCGCCTACCGCAACCTCGAACGCGCCGAGTTCGCGGAGATCCTGCGCATGCTGGCCGAAGGGTTCACCACGCGCCGTGGCCGCCACGGCGCGCTGATCTACCACGACGCGATCAACCACCAGGTCAAGCCGCGCCGCGCCGCGCGGCTCACCGCGCTGACCTCCGGAGGCACGATCCCGGACACCGCCGACTACCAGGTGATCCTCGAGCCGCAGGCCCAGTTCGTGGGCACGGTGAACGAGGACTTCGCGGTCGAGAGCCTGCAGGGGGACGTGTTCCAGCTCGGCAACGTCTCCTATCGCATCCTGCGCGTCGAGCAGGGGCGCATCCGCGTCGAGGACGCGCGCGGCCAGCCGCCCTCGATCCCCTTCTGGCTGGGCGAGGCGCCGGGGCGCAGCGACGAGCTCTCGGCGAGCGTCTCGCGCCTGCGCAGCGAGGTGGCGGCACACCTGGACGAGGGCATCGAGGCGACGACCGCGTGGCTCGTGGCGGACGCCGGCATCGCCCCGGCCGCCGCGGTGCAGCTGGTGAATTACCTGGCCGCGGCGCGCGCCACCCTCGGGGCCCTGCCGACGCAGCAGACCATCCTGCTGGAGCGCTTCTTCGACGAGGCCGGCGGGATGCAGCTGATCATCCACTCGCCCTTTGGCAGCCGCATCAACCGCGCCTGGGGCCTGGCGCTGCGCAAGCGCTTCTGCCGCTCGTTCAACTTCGAGCTGCAGGCCGCAGCGACCGAGGACTCGCTGATCCTCTCGCTCACCACGGTGCACAGCTTCGACCTCGAGGAGGTCGCCCGCTACCTGCATTCCAACACCGTGCGGCCGCTGCTGATCCAGGCGCTATGCGCGGCACCGATGTTCCCGGTGCGCTGGCGCTGGTCGGCGGCCATCGCGCTCGCCCTGCCGCGTTTCCGGGGCGGCAAGAAGGTGCCCGCGCCGCTGGCGCGCATGAACGCCGAGGACCTGCTGACCGCGGTGTTCCCCGACCAGGTGGCGTGCGCGGAGAACCTGCCCGGCGAGCTGGAGATCCCGGACCATCCCCTGGTGCGCCAGGCGATCCGCGACTGCCTGGAGGAGGCGATGGACGCGGACGGCTTCGAGCGGCTGCTGCGCGCCCTGGAGTCCGGCGCGATCGCGGTCATCGCCCGCGACCTCACCGAGCCCTCGCCGCTCGCCCTCGAGGTCCTCTCGGCACGCCCCTACGCCTTCCTCGACGATGCGCCGCTCGAGGAGCGGCGCACCCAGGCGGTCATCAGCCGCCGCTGGCTGGACCCACAGAGCGCCAGTGATCTGGGGCAGCTGGACCCGGAGGCCGTCCGCCGGGTACGCGAGGAGGCTTGGCCGGATGCGACCAGCGCGGACGAGCTGCACGATGCGCTGCTCTGGCTCACCTACCTCACGCAGGCCGAGGTGCAGCGGCAACCCGGCTGGGCCGCGCTGCTGGAGGAGTTGCTGGCGCAGCGTCGCGCCACCTGGCTCGAGCACGGCCGCGCGCGGGTGTGGATCACGGCCGAGCGCCTGCCGCTGTTCGCGGCGCTCTTCCCGCAGGCCCGGCACGATCCGCGCGTCGCAGCCCCCGCCGGGGCGGCCGCCTTCGGGCCCGAGTCGGCGATGGTCGAGGCCGTGCGCGGTCGCCTCGAGGGACTGGGTCCGGTGAGCGCGCCGGCACTGGCCGATGCGCTCGATGTGGCGGTGACACGCATCGATGCCGCACTCGCGGTCCTGCAGGCCGAGGGCTTCGCCCTGCGCGGAGCGTTCAGCGCGGGGGCTGCCCCCGCCTCGGAATGGTGCGAGCGACGCCTGCTGGCGCGCATCCACCGGTACACCGTGAAGAGGCTGCGCGCCGAGATCGAGCCGATCGAGGCGCGCGACTACCTGCGCTTCCTCTTCGACTGGCAGCGCGTGGTGCCCGCCCTGCGCATGGAAGGACCCGACGCGGTCGGCGCGATCCTCGGCCAGCTGGAGGGGTACGAGGCCCCGGCGAGCGCCTGGGAGACCGAGATCCTGCCGCAGCGCATCAGCGAGTACGAGCCGGCGTGGCTCGACGAGCAGTGCCTCGCGGGTCGCTTCGTGTGGACCCGCCTGGCCCCGCGCCGCGCCGACCCGGAGCGCGGCGCCGCCCCGGTGCGTTCCACCCCCATCGTGCTGCTGGCGCGGCGCAACGTGCGCTTGTGGTCGAGCCTGACCCGCACGCCCGACTCCGTGCACCTCTCGGGCGGTGCGCAGCGCGCCGCGGAGTACCTGGCCACGCACGGCGCCTCCTTCTTCGATGAGATCAGCGCCGGCACCGGGCTCCTCGCCTCGCAGGCCGAGGAAGCCCTCGCCGAACTGGTCGCACTCGGCATCATCAACTCCGACAGCTTCGCCGGCCTGCGCGCCCTCCTGGTGCCCTCCGACCGCCGCAAGCCGGCGATGGCCGGCCGCCGGCGCCGGCGCATCGCCCTGTTCGGCATGGACGCGGCGGGGCGCTGGGCGCGCATCGCCCGCCCGGCGCCGGCGGCGGACGGTGAGCGGGCACTCGCCGAGGAGACGGTCGAGCACGTGGTGCGCACGCTGCTGCGTCGCTGGGGCGTGGTGTTCTGGCGCCTGCTGGCGCGCGAGGCGCAGTGGCTGCCGCCCTGGCGCGAGCTGCTGATGTGCCTGCGCCGGCTGGAGGCACGCGGGGAGATCCGTGGCGGGCGCTTCGTCGCAGGCTTCAGCGGGGAGCAGTACGCCGCGCCCGAGGCCATCGCGCTGCTGCGCGAGGCGCGCCGCAAGCCCGCCGAGGGGCACCACGTCGCCGTCTCCGGCGCCGACCCGCTGAACCTGGTCGGGATCCTGACCCCGGGCGCGCGCCTGCCCTCGCTCAGCGGCAACCGCGTGCTTTACCGCGACGGGGTGCCGATCGCGCTCCTGGCCGGCGGGGAAGTCAGCTTCCTCACCGAGCTGCCGCCCGCCCAGCAGTGGGAGGCGCGCAACCTGCTGCTGCGCCGCCAGGTGCCGGCGGCGCTGGCCGCGCTGGCCTGAGCGGCCCCGCAGCCCGGCGCGCGCGCGGCGGTCAGCCCTTGCCGTGCGCCTCCTGGTACTTCTTCACCGCGGCCATCGTGTTCTCGACGTGCTTGTCGGGATTCATCGCCGTGTAGGAGTAGAGGATCTCGCCGGTCGGGGCGATCACGTAGGAGGTGCGGTCGGCGAAGTCGGTGTGCCCGAGCAGCACCGAGTCGTACTTCTTCATGACGCTGCCGTCGGCATCGGAGCCGACCGCGAACTTGTTGCGGCATTCCTTGGTGGAGAACTCGGTGACCTGGTCGATCGGGTCGTGCGAGACCCCAATGACCGTGGCACCGAGCGCCTTGAACTTGTCGCTCGCCTCGGCGAAGTCGTGCGCCTCGGCGGTGCAGCCGGAGGTGAACACCTTGGGGAAGAAGTACAGCACCACCGGCCCGCTCTTCAGCGCATCGGAGAGCGTGAACTTGAAGCCCTTGCCCGCCAGCGCCGCATCGATCGTGAAGTCCGGCGCCTTGGCGCCGTTGGGGAGCGCAGCGAGTGCCGGCAGGGCGATGAGTGCAGTGACAGCCGCAAGGAGTGAGCGCCGCATGATCCTCTCCAGTGTCGTGGTTTTCAGGGGTGAACGCCGAGGGCTGCATCATCGGGCAACACACCGGTGGGCGCCAGTGCCCGCCTCCGGGCAGCGTTCC
Organism: Pseudomonadota bacterium; assembly: GCA_018240525.1. Lineage (GTDB taxonomy): Bacteria > Pseudomonadota > Gammaproteobacteria > Steroidobacterales > Steroidobacteraceae > 13-2-20CM-66-19. The sequence continues at coordinate 110,799 of JAFEFN010000004.1, read as the reverse complement.
TGCGCATAGCCCACGAGCTCGACGTAACCGCGCCCCCCGGCGGGTGCGCCGCCGCGCGTGCCCTGCACCTGCACCGCGCCCTCCCAGTAGCGTGGGCGTGTGCGCAGCTCCTGGTCGGCCAGCACCGGCCGGGCGGCAAGGTCCAGCGCCAGGGCCGGCACGCGGACCTGCCAGCCGGCCGGATAGCGCACGCCATCGGCGGAGGTCCAGGATCCGGTCGGCTGCAGCTCGACCTCGTCGGTGGCCAGCGGCCGCACCGCACCGGCGGCGTCGACGAACGTGCCGGCGCTGTGCGGGTCGCGCCGGCCGTCGCGGTCGCGCAGTGCGTAGAACATGAAGGTGCTGCCGTCATCGAGCTGGAAGGCGAACCAGTCCCAGCCGCTCTGCCGGGTGCTGAGCGCGGAGCTGCCCCACTCGTGGTCGAACCAGGCCGTGCCCGCGACCTCCAGGGGCACCCCGTCGCGCGACAGGGTGCCGCGCGCGGTGAGGCGCGGCAGCGAGTAGTACCAGCTGGCGGCGCCCGCTTGCGCGGACTTCACGCTCAGGCCGCCCGTGCCGTTCAACACCGGCGCACCCTGCGACTCAAGATCCAGCTGCAGCGCATACCGGGGTTGCCGGGCCCGCACGTGCCAGCGCAGTGGCTCACCCGCCTCGGCCGTGAGCGCCCAGTCATCGACCCACACCCGCAGCGGCGGCGCCGTCGCGCCCGCCAGGTCCAGCGCCGCGCGCGACAGCTTCTGTGCGAACTCGAAGCGCCGCCCGGCCACATCGGTGACCGCGAAGTGCGCCATGTAGATCTCGCGCGTGCGCCAGGCGGAGGCGCCGACCGGCGCCGGCGTACTTCCGGGCGGCGCCAGCGCGAAGCGGAAGAAGGTGACCTCGAACCCGAAGCGCTCGCCTCCGGGGGCCTGTAGGTGGCCGGTGAAGTACCACCATTCCTGGCGAAACGGCTCGTGCGGGCCGTGGTCCTGCGGGAACGCGAACGCGTGGGTACCCTCGGCCCGCGCGAAGCCTGCCACCGCGGCGCGCCCGAGCGCGCCTTCCGGGTCCACCGGCGGCGCGGCACCGGCGGGCAGCGCCAGCAGGGCGAGGACCGCGAGCGGGAACCTTCTGCGCTGCGGCGGCACGGCTACTCCTCGCGCAGGCCGCGCGCGAGCGGCGCGTGCGCGCTGCGCCAGGCCGGGTAAAGGGCCGCGGCCACCGCCGCGGCCAGGGCGAGCCACAGCGCGTTGCTGAACTGCGGGACGCTCAGGTGCAGGTCGATCTGCCAGCCGAAGGCGCGCCGGTTGATCACCTGCGTCAGCACGAGCGCGGTGAGGATGCCCGCCGGTACCGCGGCGAGCAGCGCCACGAGCCCCATGAACACGGTCTGCGCCAGGATGAGCAGGGCGGTACCGCCCGGCGTCACGCCGAGCGTGCGCAGCAGCGCCAGCTGCCGCGCGCGCTCGAGCTCCCAGGCCAGCAGCGCACTCACGAGCCCGATGGCCGCCACCCCGGCCGCCAGCCAGTACAGCACCCGCGTGATGATGAACGTGCGCTCGAAGATGCTCATCGACAGTGCCCGGATCTCGGCGTTGGAGCGGATGAGGAGCGCCTGGCCGGTGCCGGCCGCCGCGCGCAGCCGGGGAATGATCTCCCCGGCGCTCACCCCCGGGCTGAGGTAGAGGCCGAGGCCGCCGATCTCCGCGTCGTGCCAGTGGCGGCGGTAGGCGGCGAGGTCCATGAGGATCTCGCCGCGGTCGTTGCCGTACTCGCGATAGACACCGGCGATGGCGAAGTCGCGCGCACCGTCCCCGGTGAGCAGCGTCAGGCTCTGCCCGGGGTGCAGCCCGAGCCGCCAGCCCAGCGGCTCGGAGATGAGGATGCTGCCCTCCCGGAACGCGGCCCACGCGTGCCCCGCCTCCCCTTCGGTCAGGCGGAATGCGCCGTCGCTGCCCGGGACCAGGCGCAGCGCGTTGAGCGCGATGGGCCCGCGTGTGGACCCGACCACCGCGTGCCGCGCCTCGCTGTGGGCGCGCACGCCGGGGGTGGCGAGCAGCCGGCGCACCACTTCCGGGTCCAGGCGCCGGGCGATGTTGCCCGACGGCGCCGGCGCGCTCACGTACACGTCCGCGTGCATGCTCTGCAGCAGCCACTCGCGCAGGGACTCCCGGAAGCTGGCCACCATCACCGCGACGCCGATCATCGCCGTGAGCGCCATGCCCAGCGCCGCCACCGCGACGCCGGTGCGGCTGAGCGAGCCGGCGACGTCCAGCAGTGCGAGCCGCCCCACGGCGCTGGCGCGCGCGAGCACGCGGGCGCCGGCGAGCGCCAGCACCCGCAGCACGGCCGGCGTCACCGCCGCCACGCCCAGCAGTAGCAGGAACAGGGCCGCGAAGCCGGCCAGCAGGCTGTGGCCGGAGGCGCCGACCAGCACCGCGGCCAGCGCCGCGAACAGCACGCCGGCCACAACGAAGCGCCGCGCCACCTGCTGCGCGCGCTGCTCGAGCACCGAGCGGGCGAGCCCGAGCTGCGGGGTCGCGCCCGAGACCTCCAGTGCCGGCACGAGCGCGGCGGCGAGTGCCGTCACGAGGCCCACGGCGATCGCCTTGAGCAGGGTCGTGGCCGGGACGGCCACCTGGCTCACCGCGACCACGAAGTACAGGTCGTTGATGGTCTGCGACACCAGCCCGAGCAGCGCCCGCCCGATGAGCAGCCCCAGCAGGCCGCCGCAGGCGGCGCCGACCAGCCCGAGCAGCAGCGCCTCGCCGAGCACGAGCCGCAGGACCTCGGCGCGGGTGACCCCGAGTGCGCGCAGCACCCCGATGATGGTGCGCCGCTGCAGCACCGCGAAGCTGACCGCACCGTAGATGAGGAAGGTCCCCACCAGGAGCGCCAGCAGGCTCATCGCCTTCAGGTTGGTGGTGAAGGCATCGGTCATGGCGAAGGTCTCGCGCGCCTGGGCGCGCGTCTCGTGCACCTCGACCGCCGGCGGCAGCAGCGCGCGCAGCCGTGCCAGCGCCACCCTGCCCGCCTCGCCCGCGGGTACGCGGACGTCGATCCGGCTCAGCCGGCCCGCGGCGCCGAGCCATTCCTGCGCCTGAGCGATGTCGGTGAGCACGACGCCGTCCAGCCAGGCTGCGCCATCGACGATGCCGGCGAGGTAGGCGCTGCGGCGCACGCCCCCGATCGCGAGCCCGAACTCGGCGCCGCGCGCCAGGTGCAGCTGCGCCGCCGCGGCCGCGGGCAGGACCACCGCGCCCGGGCGCAGGAACCAGTCGCGCGGGTCGGCACCGCCGGCGAGACCGTCGGCCGCCGCGGTCCCGGCCGACATCCCGGCGCTGGCGATGGGATCGATGCCGATGAGCTCGAGGGTGCGCTCGCCGAGCGTGGCGTACCCTAAGACCAGCGGCGCCAGCGGCACCGCCGCATGCCCCGGGGCGAGCGGCGCGCGGCGCAGGCGCACGTACAGCTGCTCATCCAGACCGCCGGGGCCGGCGCTGAGCTGGTGGGTCGCCGCGCCGTTGACCGCCTGCAGGGACAGCTGGAAGGCGCGCTCGGCACTGGCGGTGGCAATGTCGACCGCCACGATCGTGCCGACGCCGAGGCTCAGGCCGAGGAGCGCCAGGGCCAGCTGCGCAGGATGGCGCCACAGGTGGCGCAGCGCGGCGGCGCGCAGCGTGCGCCTCACGGTGCGTCGCCTAGGCGCGCGCATGCTCGTGCAGCTGGCCGTCGCGCAGCTCCAGCACGCGGTCCGCGAGGGCGGCGACCGCCGCATCGTGCGTGACGATGAGGAGCGTGGCACCGCGCGTGCGCGCCGCGGCGAGCAGCACCGGCAACACCTCCGCCGCCGTGGCCTCATCGAGGTTGCCGGTCGGCTCGTCGGCCAGCAGCAGCGCGGGACGGTGCACGAGCGCGCGGGCGATGGCCACGCGCTGCTGCTCGCCGCCGGAGAGCTGGTCCACGGCACTGCGCTCCCGTCCGGCGAGGCCGAGCTCGGCCAGGACCGCGCGGCTGCGCTCCTGGGCCTCGCCGGCGCGCGCGCCATTGAGCTCCATGACCAGGCGCACGTTCTCGATCACGTCCAGGGTCGGGATGAGGTTGAAGAACTGGTAGACGAAGCCGATGTGCGCGCGGCGGAACAGCGTGCGCTGCGGCTCGCCCAGGGCGGTCACCTCGGTCGCGCCGATGCACACCGAGCCGGACTCGGGAGCGTCGATCCCGCTGATCAGGTTCAGGAGCGTCGACTTGCCCGAGCCGCTGCGCCCGGTGATGGCCACCACCTCGCCGGTGCCGATGCACGCGGCGGCCTGCTCGAGCACGCGGTGCACGCGCGTGCCCTCGCGGAAGCTGCGGGTCAGTCCTCGGATGCGGAGCAAGCGGCGTTCCCCTGGTGTCGGTGGTGGCGCCATTGTAGAAAGATCCGCCGTTTGGCACTGTACCGTTGATGTCAGATTCCGCCTGGAAACTGCTGACCACGCTGCCGGACCTGCCCAGTGCGCAGTCGCTCGCGGAGGTGCTGAGCGCCAGCGGCATCGCCGCGCGCGTGCGTTCGGATGCCGGCGTGCTGGGTCAGGCCGCCCCCTCGCGCATCTACGTCGAGGCCGGGGATCTGCGCCGCGCGCGCGAGTTCATCAGCGCCGCCACCGAGGAGCCGCCCCCGTGATCACGGTGCATCACCTGGAGCGGTCGCGCTCGCAGGCGACCCTGTGGCTGCTCGAGGAACTCGGCTGCGAGTACCAGATCGAGCGCTACGCGCGCGACCCGAAGACCCAGCTCGCCCCGCCCGCGCTGCAGGCGGTGCACCCGCTCGGCAAGTCGCCGGTCATCACCGACGGTGACTACACCGTCGCCGAGTCCGGGGCGATCGTCGAGTACCTGGTCGGCAGCTACGACCGCGGCCGCCTGTGCCCGCCGACCGGGACCCCGGCGCGCCGGCAGTACAGCTACTGGCTGCACTACGCGGAAGGGTCGGCCATGCCGCCCCTGGTGATGAGTCTGGTGTTCCGCATGATGGCCGAGGCGCCGATGCCGTTCTTCGTGCGGCCGCTGGTGCGGTCGATCCTGCGGCCCGTGAGCACTACCTTCCTCGAGCCGACGCTGCGCCGCCACTTCGCCTTCTGGGAAAGCACACTGGCCCGCCAGCCCTGGTTCGCCGGCGATGCCTTCACCGCCGCCGACATCCAGATGAGCACGCCGGTGCAGATGGCCGCCGTGCGCAGCGACATCCCCCTGGGACCGGCGGTGCGCGGCTTCCTGGAGCGCGTCCGGGCCCGCCCGGCCTTCCAGCGGGCCGCCCGGGCGGGCGGGGAGCGGCAGGCGGCGGGCTGAGGCGGCACCGCAGCCAAAAAGTGCAGCGGCGGAGGCTGCGATCAGCGAAACTGCCGCCCGCTGCGGTTAGCCAGCCGTGCCCTCGCACGGCCCGCATGCACCGAAGGGTCAGTGAATGACATCGCCTGCCTCGCGCCTCAGGAAGGCCATCCTGGTGAGCACCGCGGTGACCGGCATCCTCGCCGGCAGCGCCATCGCCCAAGAATCCACCACCCCGGCCGCCGCGCCCGCCAGGAAGAGCGCGCCCAAGGCCCAGACACCGGCACCGGCCCGCTCGCTCAGCTACAGCCTGGGCGTCTCGATGGGCGAGCAGCTGCACGCCACGGGCGTCAGCGCCGAATCGGTGAATCCCGCGCAGCTGGCGCAGGGCGTGCGCGATGCCCTGGGCGGCAAGACCACCCTGACGGATGCGGACCGGACCAACATCCAGAAGATGCTGCAGAACGCCCTGACCGCACAGGCCGAGGTGAACCACAAGGCCGCCGCCAAGTTCCTCGCCGAGAACGGCAAGAAGCCGGACGTCACGACCACGGCCAGCGGCCTGCAGTACCGCGTGCTCGCCCCCGGCAGCGGACCTTCGCCCAAGCCCACCGACGAGGTCACCGTCAACTACAGCGGCAAGCTGCTCGATGGCACCGAGTTCGACAGCAGCTACAAGCGCGGCGAACCGGCCAAGTTCATCCTGAACCGCGTCATCCCGGGCTGGACCGAGGGCGTGGGCCTGATGAAGGCCGGCTCCAAGTACGAGCTGTTCATCCCGCCGGCGCTGGCCTATGACACCCATTCGCCCACGCCGACGATCCCGCCCGGCTCGCTGCTGATCTTCACGGTCGAGCTGATGAGCTTCAAGTCGCCGCCGCCGGCTGCCCCGGCCCCGGCACCGAAGCAGTAAGCCACTGCAGGCAAGAACCGGCGGGCCGCCCGGCCCGCCGGTTTTTTTTATCCGGCGTTCTCGCCCGGGCTGTAGCGCATCGGCTTGGTCACGCCCAGGCGGGTCAGCTCCTTGAGCACCCCGTCGGCCAGCTCGCGGCAGGCATTGCGGTCGAAGGCGGCCGCCGCACTCCAGTCGTAGGCCCACGGATGCTGCGTGCGGTACGGCTCGGGCTCGTCCAGGTAGCGCGGCACGACGTGCGCGTGCAGCGCCGGGTCCTGGTTGCCGAAGATCGCGTAGTTGATGCGCGCCGCCCCGGTCACCTTCAGCAGGGCATCCCCGAGCCGCGACATGTCCGAGAGGAAGGCGATGCGCTCGCGCGCCCCGAGGGCGTTCAGGTTGGGCACGACCGGATCGGGCAGCAGCAGCGCGTAGCCCCGTACGAACTGGCGCTCGCCGAACACGGCCCAGCCGGTGAACAGGCGTGCGATCACGCGCGGGTCGCGGCCCTCGCGGGCAGCGTTGACCTGCTGGTGGATGACGGTGAGCGGCTCGGCGGGGTTCTCGTTCTTCATTGTGCTGCCGGGGAGCGGAACACGAAATATACCGCACCCAGCAGGCACAGCCCCGCCCAGAGGAAATCCAGCTTCAGCGGCCGGCCCATGTAGAGGACCGCGAACGGCACGAACACCGACAGGGTGATGATCTCCTGCAGGATCTTCAGCTGCGCCAGCGACAGCGCGCCATAGCCGATGCGGTTGGCGGGCACCTGCAGCAGGTACTCGAAGAAGGCGATCCCCCAGCTGACCAGCGCGGCGATGTACCAGGGCCGGTCGATGAGGTTCTTCAGGTGCGCGTACCAGGCGAAGGTCATGAAGACATTCGAGGCCACCAGCAGCAGCACCGCGGACATGACTGGGTTCATCGCCTGGCCCCCCACCTAGCAGCGCACGCCGAGCGCGCGCAGCTGCGCGCGCGTGCGCTCGAAATCCTCGTGGACGATACCGTGCCAGCCGCGCGCCCGCGCCCCGGCGATGTTGTCGGCGCGATCGTCGATGAACACCGTGGCGGACGGGGCCAGGCCGAAGCGGCGCTCGGCCTCCGCGTAGATGTCCGCGTGCGGCTTCATCGCCCCCGCCAGGTACGAGGGCAGCGCGCCGTGCCCGAGCGCATGGAAGCGGTACTCGCGTGACAGGTGCGCCCAGTGCAGGTCGCCGATGTTCGAGAGCAGGTACACCTTGTGGTGCTCGCTCAGGCGGTGCGCGAGATCGTGCATCGGTGCGTCCAGCTCGAACATGCCGACCCAGTGCGCGTGCAGCTCCTCGTGCGTCACGGGCGCCTGCGCCAGGCCCGCCAGGCGCTCGAGCAGGCCGTGGCCGTGCAGCCGGCCGGACTCATGCTCGGCGAGGGCGGCGCGCTCGAGTACCGCGTGCAGGTCATGGACCTCGCAGCCGCGCGCGCGCAGCAGCTCGATGAGCGGCTGGTAGTTGAAGCGCACCAGCACCCAGCCGATGTCGAACACCACCGCGTCGATGCCGGTCCCCATGCGCTAGCCGAGCACGCTGCCGGGGTCGCCGGGCACGAGATTGACGGCCACGATGGTGGCCTTGGGGAAGAAGTTGAACTCGGTGGCGCTTGCCCAGGTGTAGGCGCCCATGGCGCGGCCGACCAGCAGGTCCCCGTTGCGCAGCAGCGGCAGCATGATGTTCTCGGCGATGACGTCGATGCTGTCGCAGGTGGGGCCGGCGAGCACCGCCGAGAACCGCTCCGGGGAGTCGCGCAGCGGCTCGACCGGGTAGTGCGCGTGGTCGAACAGGCGGCCGCTGTAGGAACCGTACAGGCCGTCGTCCAGGTAGTACCACCAGTGCCCCTCGCGCCGCGCGCGCCCCATGACGCTCGCCACCCCGATCATCGCGGGGCCGGCGATGTAGCGCCCCGGCTCGGCGATGATGCGGATGCGCCGCGGCACCTTCGCGAGCGCGGCGCGCAGCGGGGCGCAGAAGCGGCCGATGTCCTGCACCTTCTGCGCATAGTCGATCGGGAAGCCGCCGCCGATGTCGAGCGTGTCGAAGACGCCGAGCTTCTCGCGGCGCGCCGCGGCGATCAGCTTGATGCACTCCTGCACCGCCTCGACGTGCTTCATGGCATCCGGTGTCTGGGAGCCTGCGTGGAAGGACAGCCCGCGCACCGTGAGCCCGGCGTCCGCGGCGCGGCGCGCCAGCGGCAGCAGGTCCTCCGGGTCGCAGCCGAACTTGCGCGACAGGTCGCACACCGCGCCCGCGGCGCGGAAGGAGACGCGCAGCAGCAGCTCCACCCGGTCGGTCAGGCGCGCGAACTTCAGCAGCTCGTCCGGGTTGTCGGCGACGAAGGTGCGCACCCCGAACTTCAGGGCATTGGCGATGTCCTCGGGGCGCTTGATCGGGTGGGTGTGGATGCAGCGCTGCGGGTCCACGCCCAGCCGCTGCACCAGCTGCACCTCCCCGCTGGTGGCGAGGTCGAGGTTACCGCCCTCGCCGATGATGGCCTGCACCATGGCCGGGTGCGGCAGCGGCTTGAGCGCGTAGTACAGCGCCACCCCCGGCAGCGCCCGCTGCAGCTTGCGGTACTGCACGCGCACGCGCTCGCAGTCGAGGATGAGCAGCGGCGAGCCGAACTGGCGCACCAGGCGGCGCACTTCGGCGGGCTGGAACGGATCGATGAACCGCGGGCGTGCCGTGGCCGGGCGTGCCGTCACGGCAACACGGCCATACTGCCCGTGGCGTCGTCGCTCTCGGCGATGCTGGTGGCCGCGCGCAGCAGGCGATCGCGCACCGCGTCCCAGCGCTCGCCGTCCGGAATGCTCTGCACCAGGATGCGCTGGCAGCCGGCGCGGTCCAGGGTCCGCAGGTTGTTGTACAGGTCGTGCGCGTAGCTCTCCGGGCGGCGCCCGGCGTTGATCCAGGTGACCGTCTGGTGCGAGCGCAGCGGCAGGCGCTGCGCCAGCACCGCGACCCGCCGGCCGCCCCGGGACGCGGCATCCGCCTGCGCATCGATCTCCCCCGCCGGCACGATGGTCAGCGGGGTCGTGGGTGCATAGTGCGTGGGCCCGCCGCCGGGCACGCGCGGGGAGTCGACGGCGGGACCGATGGCGAGCTCGCCCACCACGGCCCGGATCTGCGCGGCGGTGACGCTGCCCGGGCGCAGCAGGCGCACCTGTTCGCCCTCGCAGGCAACGATCGTCGATTCCAGCCCGATCTGGCACTCCCCGCCGTCCAGGATGACGCGCAGGGTGTCGCCGAATTCCTCGCGCACGTGCTCGGCGCGCGTCGGCGAGATGCGGCCGTAGCGGTTGGCCGAGGGTGCCGCAATGCCGCCGCCGAAGGCGGTGAGCAGCTGCTGTGCCATCGGGTGGGCCGGGACGCGGATGGCGACGGTGTCCTGCCCGCCGGTGATCACGTCGTGCACGTGCGGGGCGCGCGGCAGCACCAGCGTCAGGGGTCCCGGCCAGAAGCTCTCGGCCAGGCGGTTGGCCGCCTCGGGCAGCTCACGCACCCAGCGGTGCAGGTAGCGCGGGCTGTCCAGGTGCACGATCACCGGGTGGTCCGCGGGGCGGCCCTTGACCTCGAAGATCTTGCGCACCGCAGCCGGATTCTGCGCGTTCGCTCCGAGCCCGTAGACGGTCTCGGTCGGGAAGGCGACGAGCTCGCCATCGCGCAGCGCCTGGACGGCGGCTTCGATCTCGACCTGGGTTGCGCGGACATTGCGGACCATAAGAGAACAATTCTACCAAGCCGGCGGCGCCGGCTACGCACGTGTTGTGTGAAAGCATCACGGCTGCGCGCTACATAAGCTGGCGCGCCCGCGGTGCGAGCGGCCTGCGCCCGGTGCGCGCGGCGCGCCTACTCGAGCGTGCGGCGCACCCAGGCACCGTCGGCGGAGCGCGTGAGTTCGTACGCCGGCCAGTAGTGCTTGTCGAGCTTCAAGGTGATGACCTCGGGCGCGTTGTTCCAGGTGATGGTCTTCAGGCGCACCGAGGATCGGTCCTCCCGCCCGAGCACGACCTTGAGGAAGCTGTCCAGGTCGGGCGTGGGCACGCCGTCGACTTCCACGATGCGCCGCCCGGGATACAGGCCGTAGCGCGTCGCCGGCGAGCCGTAGGAAAAGTAGCCGACATACACCCCGCGCGGCAGGGCGCCGCGCTGCGCGGCCATGGCCCGGTGCGGCGCCTGCAGCGTCGCGCCCGCCCATTCCACGATGCGGTCGACGTCGGTGCCGGGCAGCTCGGCGGTAGCGACGTCCAGGATGAGTTGCGCCTGGTTGCGCCACAGCGTCACTTTCACCTGGCCCTTGTCGGCGGCGGCCTTCTCCACTTCGCGGAAGGAGGTCACGACCGCCCCGTCGATCGCCAGGATCAGGTCCCCGGGCAGCAGGATCTTGGAGGCCGGCGAGCCGCCCACCAGCCGCACCACGCTCAGCGCCTGCCGGCGCGAAGGGGTGTGCTGCGCCAGGCGCTGCGCCCAGTCCTCCGACAGGCCGAGTTCACGCGCGGCCGACAGCGGCACCTGCGCCAGTTCCGCCTCGAGCGAGTGCAGCGGCCTGCCCGTGCGCACCCGGTCGAGCATGTCGGCGACCACGTCGATGGGCACCCCGCGGTTGTCCTGGGCGATCTCGCGGCCGTTCTCGAAGGCGAAGCTCGACCAGGTGCCGAGCACCTCGCCGGAGGCATCGCTCAGGACACCGTCGAAGTCGAGCGGGGGGTTCACCAGCTGCGCCGCCTCGATGTTGCTGTCGCGGAAACGCATGGTGCGCGACAGCGGCAGCTCGAGCTGGTCGATGCTGGCGACCTCGGTGCTGCGCGCCATCATCTGGCCGTCGCCGCCCAGGCCGACCACCCAGACGTGCTCGCCGGCGCCCAGGGCACGCTTGGACAGGCGCGCGGACTTCACCGGCGTGGTGCCCAGCAGCTTCGGGTCGTAGGCGACCACGGCGAAGTTGTGCAGCGGGTGGATGTAGACGACGCGCCCTGGCACCTGCACGGTGCCGGCGAAGGTAACGCTCACGTCGCCGACGGACACCGGCACGGTGTTGCGGTCCACCACCACCAGGCCGCGCTCGGCGTCCACCACCAGGCCCGTGCCGTGGTAGTTGCGCTCGGTGATGCCGGAGACCGAGTACGGCATGTCGAAGGTGACCATGGCGAGCGAGGGGGCCAGCGCACTCATGCGCGGGTCCTTGTAGGTCGGGAACTTGGTCGAGCTCACCGTGGGGGGCTTGCTCGCCGGCCCCGGCGCGAGGTCCTTGCAATCCCAGATGCCCGTGGCGTCGTTGCGGTCGCAGTGGCGCGCCGGGAACCACAGCCGGTCCATGCGGATGCTGCGCAGCTGGCTGCCGTTCGGGTCGTCGATGGTGACGAAGCGCACGTTGGCGCGGTCGCCGTCGCCGAGCTGCGCGATGCCCTCCTCGAACTGGGCGAGCGTGTCGGTCTTCTTGCCGTTAAGCGTGGTGACCACCCCTCCGCGCGGGATGCCGGCGGCCCCGAACACGTAGCCGGGATTGGCGATGTACACCCCGCGCGCCGGCAGGTTGAAGTGCCGCGCCTGCTGGTAGGAGAGCGTGTTCACCACCGCCTCGCCGAACTCCGCATAGGCGCTCGGCGTGATCGCGTGCAGGTCGCCGACCGGCAGCGAGGCGCTCACCTGCCTGCCGCCGCGCTCGACCTCGAGGTCCACCTTGCCGCCCACGCCCGAATCGAACACCTCCTCGAGCGGCTCGAACTGCGTGACGTAGCGGCCGTTGAGCTTCAGCAGGATGTCGCCCGGCTGCAGCACGTTCTCGCTCGGGCTGCCGGGCAGCACCTCGGTGACCACCAGCATGCCGGTGAACTTCGGCTGGTCCCTGCGCACCGCCGCCTCGGTGGCCTTGTCCAGGCCGAGCCGTTCGAGCTCGTCGTAGGGCACGTAGTTGAAGACGGTGTAGATGGTGCCGCGCGGCACCGGCTTGCCCTGCTGGATCAGCTCCAGCGCGCGGTGCACACGCCCGAGCGGCAGGTAGAAGCTCGAGGCGTTACCGCTGGCGCCGCCGGCGTTCAGGGCCACGACGCGGCCACGGATGTCGATGACCGGCGAGCCCGAGGAACCGCCGGAGGTGCCCGAGGCGGCCTGCAGGTAGAAGGTGTTGAAGTCGTTGTACTTGGTGACCCCGTACTCGGGGGCATCGCGGTCCAGGCGCGCCAGCGTGCCGGCGAGGATGGACAGCTGTTCGCCGGCATTGTTGCCGACCACGCGGATCTCGCGCCCGACCTGCGCCCCTTCCGGGTACAGCGGCAGCGCCTTGGGCTTGATGAAGCGCAGCTTCTTCGGGTCGTAGTGGTAGATGCCGAAGTCGTGCACCGGGTCGCGGTACACCGGGTACAGCTGCACCTCCTCGCGGTTGAGGAAGGTGGCCTCCGCGGTCACCGGCCCCGGGGTGACCACGTGGCGGTTGGTGAGGATCAGCCCGCGCTCGGCGTCGACCACGAAGCCGGTCGCCTGTGCGGTCGTGTTCCACTCGGTGTCGAAGGCGCGCGTCGCGTCCACGTTGATCGAGACCACGCTCGGGGCGATGCGCCCGAGCGTCTCGGCCCAGTCCGGATTGCCCTCGGCCGCCGGGGCCAGCGGCACGCCGGCGGCCGGCTCGACGGCCGTGGGCGGCGGGGGGACCGGGGTGTTAGCGGCGGGCGACTGGGGGAGCGCGGTCGTGGCCGGGCTGGGCGCGGCGGCGGGGACGGGTCCGGCCAGTGCCGCGGCACTGGCCGCACACAACAGCACACTCGGCCACAGTCGACGTAGCGATCGCATCAGGGGAATTCCTATCGGCCGAGCAGCACGATCGACCACACCACCGCGAGCAGCACGAACGACAGGAGCACCGCCGCGGACCCGAGGTCCTTGGCGAGCCCGGCCAGCACGTGACGCTCCGGGCCGATGCGGTCGACCGTCGCTTCAATGGCGCTGTTGAGCAGTTCCACGATCAGGATGAGCAGCACGGGGCCGACCAGCAGCACCCGTTCGACGGGGCCGTGCCCGAGCCACAGCCCCAGCGGTATGACGATCACCGCGAGGGCAAGTTCCTGGCGAAACGCCGCCTCCTCGCGGTAGGCGCCGCTCAGCCCACGCATGCTCGAGCCGAAGGCTCGCAGGAGGCGGGTGAACCCGCGTGGCTTGTAACGTTCTACGACGGCGCCGTCGGCTTCCATGTGAGGTCCAGTTGTCGGGCCGCCCGGACATCGTCGAGGCGGCGCACTGGCATGGTATGCGGTGCGCTGGTCACGCGCCCGGGTTCTTCACTGGCTTCCTTGAGGATCTGTGACATGGCCGTCACAAAAGCGTCCAGGGTCTCGCGGCTCTCGGTCTCGGTGGGCTCGATCAGCAGGCACTCCGGCACCAGCAGCGGGAAGTAGGTGGTCGGGGCATGGAAGCCGTAGTCGAGCAGGCGCTTGGCGAAGTCCATGGCGGTCACGTTCAGGTCCCGGGCCTGGCGCTTCAGGGTGAGGATGAACTCGTGGCTGGCGCGGCGCTGCGGGTAGGCGGCATCGAAGCCGGCCTCGGTGAGGCGCCTGAGCAGGTAATTGGCGTTGAGCGTCGCGAATTCGCCGACGCGGCGCATGCCCTCGCGCCCGAGCAGGCGCATGTAGATGTAGGCGCGCAGCAGCACCCCGGCGTTGCCCATGAAGCAGGACAGCCGGCCGATCGTCTGCGGCAGGTCCGACTCGTCCAGCCAGCGGTAGCCACCGCCATCGCGCCCGACCACGGGCACGGGCAGGAAGGGCAGCAGCCGCTCGCCCACCCCCACCGCCCCTGCGCCGGGCCCGCCCCCGCCGTGCGGGGTCGAGAAGGTCTTGTGCAGGTTCATGTGGATGACGTCGAAGCCCATGTCCCCCGGCCGGACCTTGCCGAGGATGGCGTTCAAATTGGCACCGTCGTAGTACAGCAGGCCGCCCGCCTCGTGGACGATGCGGGCCACCTCGGCGATGTGCCGCTCGAACACCCCGAGCGTGGAGGGGTTGGTGAGCATGATGCCGGCGGTCTTCGGGCCGACGGCGGCCTTCAGCGCCGCCAGGTCGACGTCCCCCTGGGCATCGACGGGGATCTCGCGCACGAGGCAGCCGCACATGGTGGCGGTGGCCGGGTTGGTCCCGTGGGCCGCCTCCGGGACGATGATCTCGTTGCGCGCGGCATCCCCGCGCGAGCGGTGGTAGGCGCGGATCATCGCCACGCCGGCGAACTCCCCGTGCGCCCCGGCCATGGGACTGAGCGCCACGCCGCGCATGCCGGTGACCTCCTTGAGCATCTCCTGCAGCTCGTGCATGCACTCGAGGAAGCCCTGGCCGGATGACTCCGGCGCCAGCGGGTGGCGTGCCAGGAACTGCGGCAGCATCGCGTACTGGTTACAGGCCTTCGGGTTGTACTTCATCGTGCACGAGCCGAGGGGGTAGAAGTGCGTGTCGATCGAGAAGTTCAGCTGCGACAGGCGCGTGAAGTGGCGCACGGCCTCGAGCTCGCCCACCTCCGGCAGTTGCGGCGGGTGCGCACGGCGCAGCTGCGCCGGCAGGTCGGCGAGCGCTGCCTCCCCCGGGTCCTGCGGCCACTGGTCCTCCGCCCCGCGACCCGGGGTGGAATACTCGAATATCACCTTTTCCTGCTGTGGCATGGGTCCTCACCCTCAGGCGGCGCGCGCCGCCGCCATGGCCTCCGCGAGCGCCGCGCCGTACTGCGCGATGTCCTCCGCGGTCTTGGTTTCAGTGGCGCACACCAGCAGCGCGTGTCCGAGCTGCGGGTAGTAGGGGCTCAGGTCGAGCCCGCCGGCGATGCCGCGCGCGGCCAGCGCGCGCAGCAGGGGTGCGACCGGGCGATCGAACTGCAGGACCGCCTCGTGGAAGTACGGCCCCGGGAAAGCGGCGCGCACCCCGGGCAGGCGGGTGAGCGTGGCCACCAGCTCGCGGGTGCGCGCGTGCGCGCTCGCCGCGGTGCGCGCCAGGCCCTGCGGACCGAGCAGCGACAGGTAGATCGTCGCGGCGGTCATCAGCAGCCCCTGGTTGGTGCAGATGTTCGAGGTCGCCTTGGCGCGGCGGATGTGCTGCTCGCGCGCCTGCAGCGTGAGCGTGAAGCCGGCGCGACCGGCCGCATCCAGCGTGCGCCCGACGATGCGCCCGGGCATCTGCCGCACGAAGTCCAGGCGCGTGGTCATGAAGCCGAAGTACGGGCCACCCGAGGACAGCGGCACGCCGAGCGGCTGGCCCTCCCCGACGGCGATGTCGGCCCCGTCCGCGCCCCACTCGCCGGGGGGCTTGAGGATGGCAAGCGCGGTCGGGTTCACCACGGCGATGGCCAGCGCGTTGTGCGCGTGCGCCCAGTCGGTGAGCGCATCGACCGCCTCGAGCTGGCCGAAGAAGTTCGGCTGCGGGATCAGGAGCGCGGTCACGTCCTGGCCCTCGAAGGACTGCAGCGCGGACAGCGGCGTCAGCCCCTCGGCGACCGGCAGCTCCTCGAACTTCAGTCCCTGGTTTGCCGCCGTCGCCTGCATGACGCGGCGGTAGTGCGGGTGCAGGGTGCCGGGCACCAGGATGCGCGCCGCGTGCGACTTGCGGTTGGCGCGCACCGCCATGAGCGCGGCTTCCGCGCACGCGGAGGCACCGTCGTACATCGAGGCGTTCGCCACCTGCATGCCGGTGAGCCCGGCGATCATGGTCTGGAACTCGTAGATCAGCTGCAGCGTGCCCTGGCTCGCCTCGGCCTGGTACGGCGTGTAGGCGCTGTAGAACTCGCCGCGCGTGGTGATCGCCCAGACCGCCGACGGGATGTGATGCTCGTAAGCGCCGGCACCGATGAAGTTGAGCCTCAGGCCGTCGCGCTGGGCGCGCGCGCTCATCAGCCGGCCGACCTGCATCTCGTTGAGCGCCTCGGGGATCCCGTCGAGCGAGCGGATGCGCAGCTCGCGCGGGATCTCCTCGAACAGCTGCTCGATCGAGTCGGCGCCGATGGCGGCGAGCATGGCCGCCACGTCCGCCTCGGTGTGCGGTATGAAGGCCATCAGTGCGCCTCCGCCTCGAGCACCTTCTGATAGTCGGCGGCGCCGAGCAGTTCCACACCCGCGAGGGCACCGGCGGCCGGCTTCAGGCGCCACAGCCAGCCCGCCCCGTAGGGCTGGGAGTTCACCAGGTCCGGCTGGGCGGCCAGCTGCGCGTTGCCCGCCAGCACCTCCCCGGCCACGGGCGCGTACACATCCGAGGCGGCCTTGACCGACTCGACCACCGCGCAGGCCTCGCCGGCCTTCACGGTGCGCCCGGCCTCGGGGACCTCCACGAACACCAGGTCCCCCAGGGCATCCTGCGCATGATCGGTGACCCCGATCTCGAGCGTGCCATCGGCGAGCGTGCGTATCCACTCGTGCGAGCGGGTGTACTTCAGATCGGCAGGAACGTTACTCATCGCAAATTCCCTTCATTCGAGGACCAGCAGGGAGCGCCCGAAGCGCACGAACGGCGGCTTCACCACCGAGGCGGAGAGGGGTTTGCCGCGGATCTCGACCTGGACCGCGCCGGCGGTCGCGGCGGGCACGCGCGCGAGCGCGATCGAGCGCTCGAGCGTCGGGGAAAAGGTGCCGCTGGTGATCTCGCCGGCGGCACTGCCATCGACCAGCACCTTCTGGTGCCCGCGCAGCACGCCGCGGTCCTGGAGCAGGAGGCCGACCAGCTTGCGCGGGGCGCCCGCGGCGCGGATCTTCTCCAGCGCCTCGCGGCCGATGAAGCGCCGCCCATCCTGCAGGGCCACCGTCCAGGCAAGTCCGGACTCGAACGGGTGTGTGCTCTCGTCCATGTCCTGGCCGTAGAGGTTCATGCCGGCCTCAAGGCGCAGCGTGTCGCGCGCGCCCAGGCCGCAGGAGGCCACGCCCAGGGTGTTCAGGCTGCGCCATGCCGAGACCGCATCCCCGGCCGGCATCATGACTTCGAAGCCGTCCTCGCCGGTGTAACCGGTGCGGGCGATGAACCAGTGCCCGATCTGCGCGCCGACGAAGCTCCCCAGCGCCAGCGCCTGCGTGGCCTGCGCCTCGGGCAGCAGCTGCGCCAGCCGGGCGCGTGCCTGCGGGCCCTGCACGGCGAGCATCGCCAGATCGCTGCGCTCGCGCACCTCGACCGCGAACTCGCGGGCGTGCGCGCCGATCCACGCCAGGTCCTTGTCGCGCGTGCCGGCATTGACCACCAGGCGGAACCAGGCCGGGGTCAGGTAGTAGGCGATGAGGTCATCGAGGATTCCGCCGGCCTCGTTCAGCAGGCAGCTGTAGAGGGCCTTGCCGGGCGTGGCCAGCCGGGCGACGTCATTGGCCAGCAGGTACTGCAGGAAGGCACGCACGCGCTCGCCGGTGAGATCGACCACGCACATGTGCGAGACGTCGAACACGCCGGCATCGCGGCGCACCGCATGGTGCTCGGCCAGCTGCGAGGTGTACTGCACGGGCATGTCCCAGCCGCCGAAGTCGACGATGCGGGCGCCCAGCTCCTGGTGCAGCTGGAATAGCGGTGTCTGTCTTCCCAAGGGCACTCCGGATCAGCCGCGGTCAAAAGGTCGGCAGCGCATCGCCGCGAAGCGATTCCTGCCGCCCTTCTGTCCTTTGACCTGAGAGATTCCGGCGCCAGGCGCCGCTCCCCTTCGGTGGGTACACCGGCGCCAAGCGCGGCGTACCACTCTCCAGAAGCCCCGCGGATTTCACCGCCGTCTGCCGTTCGTGTGCCTGAGCGTTTCCGGGCGGAATTGCGCCTTCGGCGTCCCGGCCCCGGGCCGGACTCTCTCCGAACAGACTGTTTCGGGCCCGCGCATGATAGCAGCTGCCATCTGCGCCTCCCAAGCCGGGTAGAATTCACCCCCTGTGCCTATACGTCCGTATAACGATCCATGAGCATTGAGCGTCGTCCTTCGGTGCAGGTGCGCATCGGCGAGGTCCGCGTCGGCGGCGCGGCGCCCATCGTCGTGCAGTCCATGACCAATACCGACACCGCCGACGTCGCCGCGACCACGCGGCAGGTGCAGGCGCTGGCGCGTGCCGGTTCGGAGCTGGTGCGCCTCACCGTCAATACCGCCGAGGCGGCCGCCGCGGTGGCGCCGATCCGGGCCCGCCTGGAGAGCTTGGGCGTGCACGTGCCGCTGATCGGGGACTTCCACTTCAACGGCCACAAGCTGCTGCGCGAGCACCCGGGCTGCGCCGAGGCGCTGGCCAAGTACCGCATCAACCCGGGCAACGTCGGCCGCGGCAGCAAGCGCGACCCGCAGTTTGCGCAGATGATCGAGATCGCCTGCCGTTACCAGAAGCCGGTGCGTATCGGCGTCAACTGGGGCAGCCTCGATCCTGAGCTGCTCACCCGGCTGATGGACGAGAACTCCGCCAGTGCGCAGCCGAAGGATGCGCAGGAGGTGATGCGCGAGGCGGTGGTGCAGTCCGCGCTCACCAGCGCCGCGCGCGCCGAGGAACTGGGCCTGCCGGCGGACCGCATCATCCTCTCGGCCAAGGTGAGCGGCGTGCAGGACCTCATTGCCATCTACCGCGACCTGGCGCAGCGCTGCCGCTACCCGCTGCACCTGGGGCTGACCGAAGCGGGGATGGGCTCCAAGGGGATCGTCGCCTCCACTGCCGGCATGGCGGTGCTGCTGCAGGAGGGCATCGGCGACACGATCCGCGTCTCGCTCACCCCGGAGCCCGACGGCGACCGCTCCCAGGAGGTGATCGTCGCGCAGGAGATCCTGCAGACGATGGGGTTGCGCGCATTCACCCCGCAGGTGGCGGCATGCCCGGGCTGCGGACGCACCACCAGCACCTTCTTCCAGGAGCTGGCGCAGCGCATCCAAGCGCACCTGCGGCAGAGCATGCCCAAGTGGCGCAGCGAATACGAGGGTGTCGAGCAGATGCGCGTCGCCGTCATGGGCTGCGTGGTCAACGGGCCGGGCGAGAGCAAGCATGCCAACATCGGCATCAGCCTGCCGGGCACCGGCGAGCGCCCGGTCGCACCGGTCTACGAGGACGGGGAGAAGACGGTGACCCTCAAGGGCGAGCGCATCGCGGAAGAGTTCCAGGACCTGGTCGAACAATACGTGGCGCGCCGCTACCCGCGGCGGGTGAGCCCATGAACGAACTGTCCGCGCGCAAGTGCAAGCCCTGCGATGGCTCCACGCCGGCCCTGACGGCCGAAGCGGCCGCACAGCTGCTCAGGCAAGTCTCCACCGGCTGGGTGCTCACCGAGAACGCGCACGCGATCCGCCGTGAATTCGGCTTCCGTGACTTCTACCGCACCATGAGCTTCGTGAATGCGCTGGCGCACCTGGCCAACATCGAGGACCACCACCCGGACCTCGAGGTCGGCTACAACTACTGCCGCGTCACTTTCACGACGCACGCCATCCGCGGGCTGTCGGAGAACGACTTCGTGTGCGCGGCGAAGGTGGACCTCATTCCGCTCGCCTGAATGAGGGCTGCCCCGCGCGGAGGCGCGGCGGCCGGTGCCGCCCAGGCGGCCCCGGGAGCTCCAGGACCTCGCGCCGCGCCGACGCCGCGTGTGTGGCTCAGGCGCGTTTCGCCGCCTGCGGCAGCTCGCCGCTCATCCCCAGGGCGTGCCGCACGAAGAAGCGCCGCAGCTCCTGGCTGCGTGCCACGAAGCTCATGCCCTGCCGGGCGAGACGGCCCGCCGGTCCGGTGGCGTGGGAGAGGAATCGATCGAAGCCATGGATCGCCGCATCCATGAGCGCCACTTCGCTGCGCCGCCAGCGCTCGTAGGCGCGCAGCACGCCCAGCGCGCCGGGGTCCTCACGCCGCCCGACCGCCTCCAGCACCCGTTCGGCCACGGCGGCCGCATCCAGGAGCCCGAGGTTCACTCCCTGGCCGGCCAGGGGATGCACGACGTGCGCGGCATCCCCCAGCAGCGCCACGCGCTCGCCGGCGTAGCGCTGCGCGCTCAGGCGGCGCAGCGGGAAGGCCTGACGCTCGCTCTTCAGCTGCATCGTTCCCAGGGCGCCGTCGGCCGCCACCTCCAGCGCCGCCTCGAACACGGGATCCGCATCGGCCAGCCGCGCGCGCGCCAGGGGCTCGTCCGCGGACCACACGATGGAGCTGGTACCGTCGGCCAGGGGTAGGAAGGCGAGCGTGCCGTCGCGCATGAAGCGCTGCCAGGCGGTGTGCTGATGAGCCTGCCCGGTCGCGACCGTCGCCACGATCGCGACCTGGTGGTAGTCGGCCACGTCCGCCCCGAGACCGGCAAGCTGGCGCACCGCCGACTGGGCCCCGTCCGCGCCGAGCACCAGGCGCGCCTCCAGGGTGCCGTGGGCATGCCGCACCTGCACGGCATCGCGGCCGAAGCCAAGCCCCTGCAGCGCCGCGGGCTCGAGCTGCCCGCCGGCGGCGGCGAAGGCTTTCAGCAGCGCGCCCTGCAGCAGCCGGTTCTCGAGGATGTAGCCGAGGTTGGGCTCCCCGACGTCCGCGGCATCGAACACCAGCGCCTCGTGCCCGAAGGCGGCGATGCCTTCGTGCCAGATACGCATGCGCTCGTACGCCTCGAGGCGCGGGCCGCAGACGTGCACCCAGGCCTCTGCGGCACGCAGGATGTTCTCGCTGGCGCGCGACAGCGCCACCACGCGGGCATCCAGCGGGGACTGCCCTGACGGAAGGGCGACGGCGTTCGGCTCCAGGAGCACCACGCGCAGCTTCCCGGAGCGTGCCAGCAGGGTCGCGGCGCAGGCACCGACGGGTCCGCCGCCGACGACCGCCACGTCAAACATGGCGCACCGGCAGGCCCCGCGCCAAGCGCGGGATGGGCCCGGCGAAGCCGGCGCTCACCCGGGCGAGCGCACTCTTGGCGGGCGGGGCCAGGTCGAACGCCAGGAGCCCGAGGCTGCGCAGCAGCCCGACCCCCGGGCGCGGGTCGCCGAAGAGCTTCACCAGCGAATCGGTGAAGCGGGTGACACCGGCCCGGTCGCCCGCCCGCCAGTCCGCGAAGCGCTGCAGCTGCGCCGGATCCCCGGCCGCGGCCGGTTCGGCGACGATGAGCTCGGCGAGCATCGCCGCATCGCGCAAACCCAGGTTGAAGCCCTGCCCGGCCACCGGGTGCAATGCCTGCGCGGCATTGCCGATGAGCACGGTGCGCTGTGCCACCGCCGTGGCGGCGCGCGTGAGTCGCAGCGGATAGGAGCCGCGCGCCCCGGCGCGCACGAAGCGTCCGGCGCGCCAGCCGAACGCGGCCTGGAGTTCGGCCAGGTAGTCGGCCTCCTGCAGCGCGAGCAGCGTGCGGGCATCCGCCGGCGTGCGCGCCCAGATGACCGCGAGCGTGCCATCGTGCAGGGGCAGCACGGCCAGCGGCCCGGAAGGGGTGAAGCGCTCGTAGGCACGCGCCCCGTGCGGCTGGTCGGCCGCGACCGTGGTGACCACCGCCACCTGGTCGTAGTCCTCCACGGAGGCGGCGATACCGGCGGCGCTGCGCACCAGGGACTGGGCACCGTCGGCCGCCACGATGAGCCGCGTGCGCACCGTCTCGCTCGCCCCCGCCTCGCCCTGCACCGTGAACGCGACGGCTTCGGCTCCCGGCTCGATGTGGTCGATGCGTGCCGGCACCCGCAGCAGCAGCTGCGCATCCGCGCGCGCGAGGCGCTGCCACAGCGCCGCCCCCAGCACCCGGTTGGCGATGACGTAGCCGAAGGCCTCGATGCCCTGCTCACGGGCCTCCAGGCGGGCGAAGCCGAAGCGGCCGGCCTCGGAGACGTGGATCGAGCGGATCGGCTGCGCGGCGCCGGCCACGCCTTCCCAGACCCCGAGGGCCGCGTAAATGCGCTGGCTGGCGTTGCCGAGCGCGGTGGTGCGCGCATCGAAGCTCTGCTGGGCCCCGGATTCGAAGGGCACTGACTCGATCAGCATCACGCGCACGCCGCTGCCCTGCAGGGCCACGGCGAGGCTGGCACCCACCATGCCGCCGCCGACGATGGTGACGTCGACTTCGAGCGCTGTCGTGGCCATGCCCGTGCCTCAGCCGCGCGCCATGAGCGCTTCGATCTGGTCCGGGTCCTTCGGCGCCCGGGCGGTGAGGACCTCGGCGCCGCGCTTGGTGACCACGACATCGTCCTCGATGCGGATGCCGATGTTGTGGAAGCGCTTGGGCACCCCGCGTGCGCCGGCCGGGATGTAGATGCCCGGCTCGACCGTCATCACCATGCCCGGCTCGAGCACCCGCCACTCGTCGCCGATCTTGTAATCGCCGACGTCGTGCACGTCCATGCCCAGCCAGTGCCCCGTGCGGTGCATGAAGAAGCGCCGGTAGGCCTCGCTCCTGATCAATGCGGGCACCCGCCCCTTGAGCAGCCCGAGCTTCACCAGTCCGGCGGTGATCACCCGCACCGCCGCCTCGTGCGGCTCGTTCCAGTGGTTGCCCGGGCGTACGCGGGCAATCGCCGCGCGGTTTGCCTCGAGTACGACTTCGTAGACGGCGCGCTGGGCGGGGCTGAAGCGGCCGTTGACCGGAAACGTGCGGGTGATGTCCGAGGCGTAGCAGCGATACTCGCACCCTGCATCCACCAGCAGCAGGTCGCCGCTGCGCAGCGGCTGGTCGTTCTCGCGATAGTGCAGGATGCAGCTGTTGGCGCCGCCGCCCACGATCGGGTGGTAGGAGGTGTCGGCGTCGTGGCTGCGGAACTCGTGCAGCAGCTCCGCCATCACCTGGTATTCGGTGGCCCCGGGACGGCAAAAGCGCATGGCGCGCTGGTGGGCGCGCGCCGCGATGTGCGCCGAGGTGCGCATCAGCTCCAGCTCGGCGCGTGACTTGAACAGGCGCATGTCGTGGAGGACATGGTCGAGCGCGACGAACTCACCCGGGGGGTGGCGGCCGTTGCGCGCCTGGGTGCGCAGGCCGTTCACCCAGCCCACCACGCGCTGGTCGAACTCCGGATAGACCCCCATGGTGTAGTACACGCGCGCGCGGTTCTCCAGCAGGCCGGGCAGGATCTCGTCCATGTCGGCGATCGGGAAGGCGTCGCCGGCCCCGTAGTCGCGCCGGGCACCGGCGGGCCCTGCGCGACGGCCATCCCAGGTCTCGCGCAGCGGGTTGCGCTCGCGCACAAAGAGGATGTACTGGGCCTTCGCCCGGCCCGGAACCAGCACCGCGACGGCCTCCGGTTCGTTAAAACCGGTCAGGTAATGGAAGTCACTGTCCTGCCGGTACGCATATTCGACGTCGTTGTTGCGCACGCGCACCGGGGCGGCCGGCAGGATGGCAATGGAATCGCGCCCCATCAGCTTCATCAGCTGCCGGCGGCGGCGCGCAAACTCGTCTCGAGCCATGGATCTGCCCTTACCCGCCGCGTCAGTGCAGTGGCTCGCCGGAGGGCGCCGCCGGAGCCCGGGCATCGGCCAGTTCCTCGAACAACAACTGCACCCCGACGCGCACGAACTCGACCAGCTCGGCGTAGGCGCCCTCGTTGGCCTCCGCGTCCTGGCCTTCGTCGACGTCGGCGCGCGTGATCTCGATGAAGTCGCGCACCACCTCGCCGACCTCGCCCGGCAGGGCCTTGGCATCGGGGATGCTCCCGGCGCCCAGCCCGTACAGGAAGCCCTGGCACCACTCGGCCAGCGCCTGGGTGCGCAGGGTGAGTGACTCGCTGTCCGCGGGCAGCAGCAGCTCGAACTCCATGTCCGGCTGCAGCAGCGCGCTGGCGGTCCAGCCGAACAGCTCCTGCAGCGGCGCCTTCGCCACCCGGTCCGCCCGTCCCTCGGGCAGGATCTCGCGCAGCCAGTCCTCGAAGCGATACCCGCTGGCGCCGCACAGGCAGCCGGCGAGCGTGCCGTGGGCCTCGGCGGCGTCGGCCATCGAGTGCTCGCGGGTGAGCAGCTGCTGGATGCGGGTGTAGTCGGGCTGGATCATGTAAACACCTATTATAATTGACCCCGCGAAGAGCGCGGCCCTATAGTCTTTCCATGAGCGAATCCAAGAAGACCGAGCTCGATCTCGAACTCACCCGCCTCACCAAGCGCATCGACGAACTGCTCGCCACCCTGGCGCACCTGAAGGACGAAAACCGCGCGCTACGCGCACGGCACGAGTCCCTCGCCGGCGAACGCGCGGCGCTGCTGCACAAGAACGAGCAGGTCCGCACCCGCGTGGAGGCCATGATCGGCCGCCTGAAGACCCTGGAGCACGGGGCTTGAGCCAGCAGGACAGTGCACGGGTCAGCGTGCGTATCATGGAGAAGGAGTATGTGGTCGCCTGCCCCTACGAGGAGCGGGCCGCCCTGCTGGATGCCGCGGAGTTCCTCAATGCCCGCATGCGCGAGATCCGCGACAGCGGCAAGGTGGTCGGGCATGACCGCATCGCCGTCATGGCCGCGCTCAACCTTGCCCACGAGTTCCTCAAGGGACGCGATCGCGAGACCAAGACCGACAGCAACGTCGGCCACCGCATGCGCGCCCTGCGCGAGCGCGTCGAGGGTGCGCTCGAGAAGACGCAGCAGCTCGACCTCTGATATTGGGACTTCTGCTTCCCCTACAAGCGCACCGCGCGGCCTTGGTGTAGAGTTGCTCCCGGCGTCGCCTGCGGTGTTCGACAAGCGGATCGGGTTACCTCGGACCCTAATTGAAACACCCCGGGACACACGGCTTGCGCGCAGCGTGTGCATGTCCGCCTTCGAGCGGGAAGCCTTATCTGCAGCAGCCCGTCCCACTTGTTGCTCTGGTTCGAGAGCAACGGTTCGCACCGGCACAGGCGGGTGACGCTTCCTGATTCAGCGCGCGATGCCGCCCGCAGGTCCCTGCGGGCCGGCCTCGTGGCGCGCCGCCGCGCCGTGCCCCCGGGCGAACGTACCCGCGCCGCGCGCCGCGTCGCCGAGAACGCCGACCGCTTCCTGCACCTGAAGAGCCACTGGCGCATCGCCGCCTACGCCGCCCTGCCTGGCGAGCTGGACTGCGGTCCGCTGATCGAGCGGGCCCGCGAGCGCGGCTGCCGGGTGTACGTGCCGCGCATCGACCGGCCGCGTTCCTCGCGCGCCATGCGCTTCCTCGAGCTGGACGGCCGCCTGCGGCGCAACCGCCTGGGCATCGAGGAGCCGGAGAACACCGGCGTCATCGGGGCGCGCTGGCTGGACATCGTGTTCCTGCCGCTGGTCGGCTTCGACCGGTTCGGCCTGCGCCTCGGGGCCGGTGGCGGCTTCTACGACCGTGCCTTCGCGTTCCGGCACGCCCGCAACGTCTGGCACGTGCCGCGCCTGGTCGGCATTGCCTACGCCTTCCAGGAACTCGAGCGCATCGAGCCGGCCGCCCACGACGTCCCGCTCGATGCCGTCATCACCGAGAAAGGGGTCGTGCGATGCGTCACTGGCTGATGAAGACCGAACCGGGCACCTTTGGCCTGGAAGACCTGGCGGCCGCGCCCAAGCGCACCACCCCCTGGGACGGGGTGCGCAACTACCAGGTGCGCAACATGATCCGCGACGAGATGAAGAAGGGTGATCTGGCCTTCCTCTACCACTCCAGCTGCGCCGTCCCCGGCATCGTCGCCACGATGACCATCGTGAAGCCCGGCTACCCGGACCCCACTGCCTTCGACCGCAGGCACCACCACTACGATCCGGACAGCGATCCGCGCAATCCACGCTGGTACATGGTCGACGTGCAGCTGCAGAAGGCACTCGCGCGCACCGTCTCCCTCGAGGAACTGCGCGCGCACGCGAACAGGGAGCTCAAGGGCATGGCGCTGCTGCGTCCGGGCAATCGTCTGTCGATCACGCCGGTCGAGGCAGCGCACTGGAAGTTCATCCTCGCACTCGTGTGATGCACGCGCGGGTACGCGCGTGACTCGCAAGACGCGTGGCGCACCTATCACACTCGCGCCCCATGTGCTTGTAATTTGAATACGCGTGTATATACTCGGTCCCCGGACTAACCCGTTCACTCATTTGGAGAGCCAACATGGCGAAGGCAAAGAAGAAGGCCAAGAAGAAAGCTGCGAAGAAGAAATAGGGCCTATAGCTCGGCGATCACGCAAGTGATCGCCGGGTCTTAAGTAGGACGACTGTGCCCGCGTACTCGCGGGCACAGTCACATCTGGGGTCCGCAAAAACACTGTGAATCGAGCCGCACCACGCCATGGACGTTGATGCCAAGAAGCGACAGGTGGCACGCGCCGCGCTCGAACTCGTACCCGAGGGCGCCACGCTCGGAATCGGCACCGGCTCGACGGTCAATCTCTTCATCGAGGCCCTCGCCGAGCACCCGGGCAGGATCCGCAACGCGGTCTCCAGCTCCGAAGCCAGCAGCGCACGACTGCGTACCATCGGCATACCGGTTCTCGAACTCAACGACCTGCCCGGCCTCGACCTCTATATAGATGGTGCGGACGAGGCCAACCCGGCACGCCAGCTGATCAAGGGCGGGGGCGCCGCCCTCACCCGCGAGAAGATCATCGCCGCCGCCGCGCGGCGCTTCGTCTGCATCGTGGATGAGACCAAGCTCGTGGCCACGCTCGGCAAGTTCCCGCTGCCCGTCGAGGTGATCCCCATGGCACGCGAGCTGGTCGCCCGCGATCTGGCCCGCCGGGGCGGCCGCCCGGTCTGGCGTGCCGGCTGCGTCACCGACAACGGTAACCACATCCTGGACGTCCACGACCTGCGCATCACCGACCCGGTCGGGCTGGAGGCGGCCATCAACCAGGTGGTCGGGGTCGTGACCGTCGGCCTGTTCGCGGCCCGGCCGGCCGACGTACTGCTCGTCGGGACCTCGAACGGGGTCCAGACCCGCTAGATTCCGCACGCCCGTGGCGCGCTGCGGGCCGTGACAGGGTGCTTTCGCGCCCCGCAACGGCTCCCTTCACCCAATCATCACCCGCGGGGCCCATTCATCACCGAAGGTTCACGCCTCTTCAGGCGCTCTTCATGCGGTTCCCCGCCGCGGCGCATACCTTGCCTGCGGTCCTTGAATTCTCAACCTCATCGGAGAACCGCAATGAACATCATCAAGTCGATCCCTGGCTCCTTCCGCACCGTTGCCCTGGCCGCGCTGGCCTGCACCGTGTGCAGCACTCCCGGCTGGAGCGCGACCCCCGCCAGCGTCACGGTGAAGTACGGCGACCTCGACCTGACATCCCGGGCCGGGGCGAGCACGCTGTACCACCGCATCCAGGGTGCCGCGCGGTACGTGTGCGGCGTCGAAGGCCAGTCCCTGGTGGAGGTCATCCGGTGGCGCGCGTGCGTCAGCGATGCCACCGGGGAGGCCGTGGAGCGCGTGAACAGCCCGTTGCTGACGGCGCTGCACACCGGGCAGCGTCCGGCACCGGCCACGGCCATGCTCGCCAAGTGAGCCTCGCGCGCGCACCCACCCGGGCGAGCTCCCGGGCCGGGTGCGCGCCGGGGTGCCCGCAGGGCGCGGCAGCGGGTTCCGGGGTAACATCGGGTGCGAATGCCTTCGCCGTAGAGCGGATCTTGACCACGTGTGGCGCCGGGCATGGAGCCCCCGCATGTCCGGCGCAACGGATCCAGATCAGACGGGCTACCAGGTCGATGACCTGATCCTCGATGTTGGGCAGCAGCGCCTGACGCGCGCCGGCGTTGAGATCCCCCTGCCGCGCCTTTCCTTTGACCTGCTGCTGGCGCTGGCCCGCGCAGCGCCCAACCTCCTCACCTTCGACCAGCTGACCGAGCGCGTCTGGCCCGGGCTGGTCATCACCCCCGAAACCATCAGCCAGCGCGTGAAGCTGGTCCGCGCATCCCTGGGCGACAACCCGCATGCGCCACGCTACATCGGCGGGGTCCGCGGCCGCGGCTACCGCATGGTCGCCCGGGTGCACCCCCTGGCCGACCCGAGCCACCCGCAGCGGGCGGCCCCCGCGCCCGCGGAGCTGCCGGCACCGGTGCCTGCGGGACCACCCGATGCGCGTCCCGGGCCGCCGCCCGCCGCCGCGGGGCCCCGCCTGCCGCGCCTGCCGTGGTGGGCCGCCGCGGCGATGCTGCTGCTGATGCTGATCGTGCTGCCGTGGTGGTGGTCGCATACGCTGCATCCCCCGCACAGCGTGGCGGTGCAGAGGGCGGCCGATGCCGTGGTCGTGCAGCCGCCGCGCACGGTGGCCGTGCTGCCGCTGGCGGACATGAGCCCGGGCGGCGGCAACAGCTACCTGGGCGACGGCCTGGCGCAGGAACTGTCGGCGCGGCTGGCGCGCATCCGTAACCTGCGGGTCGCCTCACGCACCTCGGTGGCCTCGTTCAAGGACCGCAACGTCGACGTGCACACGATCGCGCAGCGCCTGGGGGTGCGCCACGTGCTGGAGGGCAGCGTCCTGCGCGAGGGCGACCAGCTGCGCGTGACCGCGACCCTGATCGATGCCTCCACCGGCTTCAACGTCTGGTCGCACACCTACAACCGCCCCTGGCAGGACCTGCTGGTCATCGAGGACGACATCGCGCGCGCGATCACCCGGTCGCTCGAGGTCGTGCTGACCAGCGAGCTGGCACAGCCCTCCGGGCAGCAGTCCGGCACGCACCTCGCCGCCTTCGAGCTGTACCTGCAGGGGCTGGCCGAGCTGTACGGACCGGCCGGGACGGCGCACCGGGAGCAGGCCGGCGAGAGCTTCAAGCGGGCCCTGGCGCTGGATCCGAACTTCGCGCTGGCCTACGCCGGCCTGTGCGAGCGCTACGTGCAGGGTTACGAAAGCACGCGCGACGCCTCGCTCGTGCCGCAGGCCGAGTCCGCCTGCGCCCGGGCGCTGAACCTGGACGGCTCGCTCAGCGAGGTCAACCGCGCACTCGCGGGGCTGTACAACCTCAGCGGCCGCCATGGCCGGGCCGAGGCCATCTACCGCGAGGGCATCCGCAGCGACCCGGACAACGCGGACAACTACATCGGCCTCGCCGAGGCCCTCGAGGGCCAGCATCGCGGCGCGGAGGCCGAGCGCGCCCTGCGCCAGGCCGTGGAAGTGGAACCCACGTACTGGGAGGCCCACAACGCGCTCGGGGGCTTCCTGTTCAACCACGGGCGCACCGCGGCGGCGGTCTCCAGCTACCGGCGCGTGGCGCAGCTCACCCCGCTGGCACCGCTGGCCTTCAACAACGTCGGTGCCGCGCTCGAGATGGGCGGCGACTTCCAGGCGGCCGCCGCCGCGTTCGAGCGCTCGCTCGCGCTGGAACCCACGCGCAGCGCGTACTCCAACCTGGGCACGGTCTACTACTTCCTCGGACGCCAGGCGGACGCGGCGCGCAGCTACACCAAGGCCTCGGAACTTGCCCCGGAGGATCACCGGGTCTGGGGCAACCTCGCCGACGCGCAGTGGCAGACCGAGGGCGCGCGGGCGCAGGCCCAGGAGAACTACCGCCGCGCCGCGGAGCTCGCCCAGCGCGGGCTCGAGGTCAACCCGCAAGACGCCGTCTCGTGGATGCAACTGGCCTACTACCGCACGCGCGCCGGGGACGGCACCCACGCCGAGCGCTACAGCGCGCGTGCCCTGGCCCTCGCGGCGAAGGATCCCACCGTGCAGTACTACGCCGCGCTCATCGCACTGCAGCATGGCGACCGCGGCGGCGCGCTCGAGGCGCTCGCCCGTGCGGTCGAATTCGGCTACCCGCCGCAGCTGGTGAGCGCAGCACCGGATTTCGCAAGCCTGCGCGGTGAGCCGCGCTTCCGCCGGCTGATTGCGCCGGCCAAGTCCTCGCAAGTCTGAGACACCATATAAGGAGAACAATCATGTCCACCTCTGGCACCACGATCACCCTGCACGTGAACGACGGTACCCTGTTCGCCACCCCGAACAGCGGCCATGCCCGGGCCCGCGGCGCGAGCACCGTGCGCTGGGTGGCCAGCTTTCCCTTCGACATCGAGTTCGCCGTGCTGACCGGCGGGGCGGCGCCGGCCGACGGCAGTGCCGGTGCCTGCGATCCGGCCGGCTTCGCCTTCCAGCTCACGCTGCCGGATGAGAACAGCTCCTACAAGTACACGATCAAGGGCGGCGCTGGCGGTGAGGCGGCCGGACTGGTGCTCGATCCCATCATCATCATCGACAAGCGCTGAGCGCCGCTGCGACGGCGGCGGCGCGGATCGGGTGCCGCAGGTGCGCACCTTTAATCCTTTTGCGCAGCTCCTGCATCCAACCGGCACAGGACCTGAACTTGCGCCGACAGCCCGCTGCCCGCGTTCGAAGGGTCCTCTCGTCACCACCGGGAGATCGACCATGAATCACTGCAAGTTTCCTGTCCCGCTCATCCTGTCGTGCCTGGCCACCGCAGCGGTGTGGATCGCCGGCAGCGCACCGGCAGGCGCCGCGAGTCCCGAGACAGAGCGCCAGGTCACCGTGCACTACGGGGACCTGGACCTCGCGAGCGTTGCCGGCGCCACCCAGCTGTACGAACGCCTGCGCACGGCAGCACGGCAGGTCTGCGGCGAGCCCGGGCTCACGCTCGGGGAGCAGCACGCCTGGCAGGTGTGCTTTGAGGGTAGCGTCGAGCAGGCGGTGACCGCGGTCGGCAACCCGATCGTCAGTGCCCTGGCCGCCGGCCGGGACTACCGCAGCCTGATCGCGCTGAATCGCTGAGGGATGGCGGCGGCGCTCACGGGCAGGGCCTTGGGAGCCGGGACGCAAAAAAACGGAGCCCCGCGCAAGGCGGGGCTCCGTGGGTTGGCTGGGGGACTAGGATTCGAACCTAGGTAAACGGAGTCAGAGTCCGTTGTCCTACCACTAGACGATCCCCCAAGGGTGGCGGGATATCGAATCGTACGCTGCCCCGCGACCGGCTGTCGCGGGGCAGTGCCGACTCAACGCTTGGAGTACTGCGGTCCGCGGCGTGCCTTGCGGCGGCCGACCTTCTTGCGCTCCACCTCGCGCGCATCGCGGGTCACGAAGCCGGCGGCGCGCAGGGCCTTGCGCAGCGACTCATCGTGCTTGATGAGCGCCCGGGTAATGCCGTGGCGGATGGCGCCCGCCTGGCCGGTGATACCGCCGCCGTCGACCTTGACGGTGATGTCGAAGCTGCTCGTGAGGTTCACCGCCTCCAGGGGCTGGCGCACGATCATGCGGCCGGTCTCGCGGCCGAAGAACTCATCGAGCGTCCGGTCGTTCACCGTGATGCTGCCCTTGCCGGGCTTGAGGTAGACACGCGCGGTGGCGGTCTTGCGACGGCCGGTGCCGTAGTGATTGTTCTGGGTCGCTGGCATTGAATACGGTCCTATTGAATCTCGAGCGGCTTGGGCTGCTGCGCGGTGTGCGGATGCTCGGCGCCGCCGAACACGTGCAGCTTCTTGAACATGCGGCGTCCGAGCGGTCCCTTCGGCAGCATGCCCTTGACCGCGATCTCGATGGCCCGCTCCGGGTGCTCGGCGAGCAGCTTGTCCAGGGCGATCGACTTGATGCCACCGATATAGCCGGTGTGGTGGTAGTAGATCTTGTCGGTCAGCTTGCGGCCGGTGACGCGCACTTTCTGCGCATTCAGCACGACCAGGTGGTCACCCATGTCGACGTGCGGGCTGTAGTCGGTCTTGTGCTTGCCCTTCAGGCGATGGGCGAGCTGGGTCGCCAGGCGCCCCAGGGTCTTGTCGGTCGCATCGACGACGAACCAGTCGCCACGCACGGTGGCGGACTTGGCAAATACGGTCTTCATAACTGTCTCGTTGGCAGTGGCCCGCTGTTTCAGGGGAACCCTTACGTCCGGGGCCAAAAAAAGGCGGGAAAGTGTACTCAAGCGGGTCCCCCAATGCAAAGCCGCGGCCCCGCGGGGCGGCCCGGGGGCCGCCGGCGGGGGGTGCCGGGGCGCCGGGAGGGGGTTTAAGCCCCGTTATGCCCCTATAATGCCGGCCATAGATATGGAGTCCGGCCGCCCTCTAGACTCGGTCATTGCCGCCGCCGATCGCGCCCTGCGATCCGTGTTCGCGCCGGCCCGCGCCCGCCGCCCCGTTCCCGGTTCGGCCGGCAACGCCCCCGAACTGGCCGATGCCGAGCGCCGCACCGCCGCGGCGATGATGCGTGTCAACCACACCGGCGAGCTGGCCGCCCAGGCCCTCTACCACGGGCAGGCGCTGCTGGCCCGCTCCGAGCAGACCCGGGAGCTGTTGATGGATGCGGCCCGCGGCGAGTCGGACCACCTGGCCTGGTGCGAGACCCGGCTGCAGGAACTCGCCGCGCGCCCGAGCCTGCTCAACCCGTTGTGGTATGCCGGTTCCTTCGCCATCGGCGCGCTCGCCGCGGCACTCGGCGATGCCACCAGCCTCGGTTTCGTGGCGGAGACCGAGCGCCAGGTCGAGGGCCACCTCGATGACCACCTCGGCCGCCTGCCGGCGAGCGATACCCGCAGCCGTGCCATACTCGAAACCATGAGAGCGGAGGAGATCGCGCACGGAGCGAGCGCCACCAGCGCCGGTGGTGTTAACTTGCCCGCGCCGGTGAAGGCGCTGATGCGCCGCACTGCCCGTGTCATGACCGGAACCGCGTACTGGATCTGATAACGCCTGCCGCAGACGCGGGCGCCTGTAGCCTAAAAAAGACTTTCTGGGGAGCCGGTATGGAAGAAAACATCAAGCCGTTGAGCGAGATTCCCGCGATCAACCGCTTCCTGAGCTATTGCCGCATCCGCGCGGTGCCTTCGAAGACGGTGGTGATCCACGCCGGCGACTTGCCCGATGTTCTCTACTACATCATCAGCGGCTCGGTCGAAGTGATGATCGAGGACGAGGAAGGCAACGAGATGGTGCTGGCCTACCTCAACCGGGGGCAATTCTTCGGCGAGATGGGCCTGTTCTACGAGCAGCCGACGCGCAGCGCCTGGGTACGCACGCGCAACCAGTGCGAGCTGGCCGAGATGACCTACCCGCGCTTCCGCCAGATCGCCGCGGAAAGCCCCGGCCTGGTGTTCGAGCTGGCCACCCAGCTGGCAACGCGCCTCGACCGCACCAATCGCAAGCTGGGCGACCTGGCCTTCGTCGACGTCACCGGCCGCGTGGCGCACGCGATCATGGACCTGTGCGGGGAGCCGGACGCGATGACGCACCCGGAGGGCATGCAGATCAAGGTGAGCCGCCAGGAGTTGTCACGCCTGGTGGGCTGCTCGCGCGAGATGGCCGGCCGGGTGCTCAAGGTCCTCGAGGAACAGGGATTGCTGCGGGCGACCGGCAAGACCATCGTGGTCTTCAACGCCCGCCCGAAGATGAAGACGCGTCCGGTCATCGTGCCGGCGAAGCCGGGTTCGACCGCCGGCAAGGCGGCCCCGGTCAGCCGCGACGACGCAGATGACGACGACGACGATGACGATGACTACGAGGACGAGGACGAATAGCCCGCCGGCGCGCCTGCGCCCCACCCCCTAGGCTGCGGAGCTGATCTGCTGGCGCATCTCGCGGATCGTGCGCCCGTAGTCTGCGCTGCCGAAGATCGCCGAACCGGCCACGAACGTGTCGGCGCCCGCCTGGGCGACCGCGCGGATGTTGCTGGCCTTGATGCCGCCGTCGACCTCCAGGCGGACGCTGCGGCCGCTGGCCTCGATGCGCCGGCGCGCCTCGCTCAGCTTGCGCAGGGTCGTCGGGATGAACTGCTGGCCGCCGAAACCCGGGTTGACCGACATGATCAGTACCAGGTCGAGGTACTCGAGCGTGTAGTCGAGGTAGTCAAGCGGTGTCGCCGGGTTGAACACCAGGCCCGGCCGGCAGCCGTGCTCGCGGATCAGGGCGATGGTGCGGTCGATGTGCGCGGTCGCCTCCGGATGGAAGCTGATGTAGGTGGCGCCCGCGGCGGCGAAGTCCGGCACGATGCGGTCCACCGGGCTCACCATCAGGTGCACGTCGATCGGGGCCTTGACCCCGTGCTTGCGCAACGCCTCGCACACCATCGGCCCGATGGTGAGGTTGGGCACGTAGTGATTGTCCATGACATCGAAATGCACGACGTCCGCGCCCGCCTCGAGCACCGCGTCGACCTCGGCGCCGAGGCGCGCAAAGTCGGCGGACAGGATCGACGGTGCAATCCAGGCAGGTTCCATGGCGCGCAGTCTAGCGCATCAGGCCGGGGGGCCCGTCAGCCGCTCGAGCGCCTCCTGGTACTTCTGGCTGGTGCGCATCAGCACGTGCTCGGGCAGCTTCGGACCCGGGGCCTTCTTGTTCCAGTCGAGGGTCTCCAGGTAGTCGCGCACGTACTGCTTGTCGAAGCTCGGCGGGCTGGTGCCGACCTTGTAGGTGTCGGCGGGCCAGAAGCGCGAGGAGTCGGGCGTCACCACCTCGTCCATGAGGGTGAGCGTGCCGGCCTCGTCGAGGCCGAACTCGAACTTGGTGTCGGCGACGATGATGCCGCGCGCGCGCGCGTGCTCGGCGGCGAAGGCGTACAGGGCGAGCGCGGTGTCGCGCACCTGCGCCGCCAGCGGCGCGCCGACCAGGCGGGTGACGTGCGCGAAATCGATGTTCTCATCGTGTGCACCGGCCTCCGCCTTGTAAGCCGGCGTGAACAGCGGCTGCGGCAGCTGCTCGGCCTGCCTGAGGCCCCGCGGCAGATCGATGCCGCACAGGCGGCCGCTGGCCTGGTAGTCCTTCCAGCCCGAGCCGATCAGGTAGCCGCGCACGACCGCCTCGATCGGCAGGGCCTTGAGGCGACGCACCACCACGGAGCGGCCGGCGAGCAGGGCGCGCTCGGCGTCGTCGCGGGCCAGGGCGAGCGGGTCGGCGCCGGTGAGGTGGTTGGGCACGAGCGCGCGCGTGCGCGCGAACCAGAAGTTGGAGATGCTGTTGAGCACGACGCCCTTGCCCGGGATCGGGTCGGGCAGCACCACGTCGAAGGCCGACAGGCGGTCGCTGGTGACGATCAGCATCGTGCGCGCATCGATGGCATAGATGTCGCGCACCTTGCCTTCGTGGATGCGTTCCAGGCCCTTGAGCTGGGTGCGGTAGACGGTGGGCGTTGGCATGCGCTGGTACTATAGCGGTCCCCCGCCCCTGCGACACCCCCAGGAACTGCGCCCGACAAGATGGCCATGAAGTGGATCGGCAAGCTTGCCGGCGGCGTGCTCGGCGCCCTCGCCATGGGTCCTATCGGTGCCGCGCTGGGCGTGTTGGTCGGTCACCAGATCGATGAGCAGAGCGAGGCCGAGCAGCCCGCCTTGCCGGGCGAAGAGCTCACCTCGATCGGCGAGCGCTTCTTCCGCGCCACCTTCCGCATCATGGGGTACCTCGCCAAGTCCGACGGACGGGTCTCCGAGCAGGAGATTGCCGCCGCGCGCGCGGTCATGGCCGAGCTGCGCCTGGGAAGCGAGCAGGTGAGCGAGGCCATCGGCTGCTTCCGCGAAGGCAAGGCCGCGGGCTTCGACTTCCAGGGCGAGCTGGCGACCCTGGGACGCGCCTGCCGCGGGCGTCCGGACCTGGCGCGCATCTTCCTGGAGATCCAGGTGCGCGCGGCGCTGGCCGGCAACAACCTGCAGGGGCCGGTGCGGGCGCTGCTCGCGCAGGTCGCTGCCTCCCTGGGCATCTCGGCCTTCGAGTTCGCGCACATCGAGGCGGTGCTGCGCATCCAGCGCGCCGGCCATGCCGGCCAGGGACAAGCTTCGGGCGCAAGACGCACGGACGATGTGGCGCTGGCGGAAGCCTACCGCGTGCTCGAGACCACGGCCGCGGCGAGCGATGCGGAAGTGGCCAAGGCCTATCGCCGGCAACTGCAGCGGCACCACCCCGACAAGCTGAAAGCCAACGGCCTGCCCGACTCGATGTTGGCGCACGCCAAGCAGCGCACGCAGCAGATCATCGAAGCCTGGGAACTGGTACGCGAACGGCGCGGGATCCGCTAGGGGCGTGCCGCCCACTCGGCGATCACTTCCTGGATGGCGTGCACGCCGTCGGTGAGCGCGGCCGGACCCGGCTGCAGGATGATCGAGGACTTGATCTCGCGCAGGTAGCCATCGCGCACCGCCGGGATGGCGCCCCAGCCCGGCCGCGCCGCCACCGAGCCGGGCCGGAACTTCTTGCCACACCAGGAACCCAACACGATGTCCGGCGCGCGGCGCGGCACCTCCAGGCGGTCGGCGATGATGCGGTTGCGGCCAAGCGCCTGTCCGGCCAGCTCCGGGAAGCATTCCTCGCCGCCCGCCAGGGTCACCAGCTCCGACACCCAGCCGATGCCGCTGATCAAGGGGTCGTCCCATTCCTCGAAGTACACGCGCGGGCGGCGCGCGAAACCGGCGGCACGCTCGCGCACCCGGGCCAACCCCGCCTCCAGCTGCCCGGCGAGTGCCTCGGCCTTGCCCTGGCAGCCGATCATCCCGCCCAGGGTGCGCACCATGCGCAGGATTTCCGCGACGCTGCGGTGGTTGAAGACGTGGACCTCGAGGCCGGCGCGCACCAGTTCGGCGGCGATGTCGGCCTGCAGGTCGGAGAAGCCGAGCACCAGGTCGGGCCTGAGCTCGATGATCCTGCCGATGCGCGCGCTGGTGAAGGCGGAGACGCGCGGCTTCTCGCGGCGCGCCTGCGGCGGCCGCACGGTGAAGCCGGAGATGCCGACGATGCGCCAGTCCTCTCCCAGCAGGTACAGCGTCTCTGTGGTCTCCTCGGTCAGGCAGACGATTCGTTGTGGAAAACCTGAATTCTCGGTCATGAAGCACCGCAGCGGCCGGCGGCCACTGTATCCTTAAGCCATGTGGGTGCGCATCTGGGCCTTCCTCGACTGGTGCTTCTTCGGCGCCGCCTCAGAACGGCCGGACCCTCTGGGCTTGCTGCTGCGCGTCCTGCGCTATCCCTACGCGGTCCTGCGCGACCTGTCGCGCGGCGAGATCAACCTGCGCGCGATGAGCCTGGTGTACACCACGCTGCTGGCGCTGATCCCGCTGCTCGCCTTCAGCTTCGCGGTGCTGAAGATCTTCGGCGGGCACCGCGACCTGGAGCCGATCATCTACGAGTTCTTCCGGCCGCTGGGGCCCGCGGCGGCGCATGAGCTGACCACCCGCGCGCTGCAGATCGCCGGGCGCGTCAGCAGCGGCGTGGTCGGCTCGCTCGGCCTCGCGCTGCTCGCCTGGACGCTGGTGGGCACGATCAAGAAGGTCGAGGACAGCTTCAACTTCCTGTGGCGCGTCGAGCAGCCGCGCAGCTTCGCGCGCCGCGTGGCCGAGTACACCGGCCTGCTGATCACCGCCCCGGTGCTGCTGGTCGGCTTCATCGGCGCGCTGCACGCCACCATGGGCAGCGCCCCGGTGCAGGAGGTCGTGCGGCTGCCGCTGGTGCACTGGCTGCGCAGCGTCGGGCTGCTGCTCGCCCCGTACGCCATGGTGACCGCCTTCTTCACCGCGCTGTACATGTTGATTCCCAACACGCGCGTGCACTGGCGCGCGGCCCTCACCGGGGCGGTGGTGGGCGGGGTGCTGTGGGCGGCCGGCGGCAAGATGTTCACCGCGATGGTGGTGTACTCGACGCGCCTGGACATCGTTTACGCCGGGTTCGCGGTGGTGGTGGCCGCGCTGCTGTGGACCTACTTCGGCTGGCTGATCATGCTGGCCGGCGCGCAGCTCTCCTTCTACGTGCAGAACCCGGCGTACCTGCGCCTCGGGCTGCAGCAGCTGCGCCTCTCGAGCGTGGACCTCGAGTCGCTGGCGCTGCGGCTGATGTACCTGCTCGGTCGCACCCACGTGGCCGGCGGCCGCCGCTGGACCGTGAACCGCATCGCCGACGAGCTCGGCCTGCCGGGCATCGCCGTGGCGCAGATGGCCAACACCCTCGAGCGCGCCGGCATGCTGATCGTCACCGAGGTCGACGAGCTCGTGCCCTCACGCGACATCGGCCGCATCAGCGTCTACGAGATCCTGGACGTCGCGCGGCGCCAGGGCAGCGGGCATGCCGCCCCGCGGCGCGTACCGATGCCCCCGGTGGACCGGCTGCTGGCGAGCGTCGAGGATGCGCGCCGCAACCGCTGTGGCGAACTGACCCTGCGTGACCTGGTCGACGAGGCGCCGCGCCTGTCCCTGGCGGTGGCGCGCGGCTGAGGGTCACTCCCCGGCGATCGTCATCTCGCCGATGAGCACCGAGCCGGTACGGATGCCGCCGCGCACGTCGATATCGCCACCGAGCGCGACGATGTCGCGGTACATCGGCCGCAGGTTGCCGGCGATGGTGATCTCCTGCACCGGGTAGGCAACCGCCCCGCCCTCGACCCAGAAGCCGCTCGCGCCGCGCGAGTAGTCGCCGGTCACCGCATTCACCCCCTGCCCCATCAGCTCCGTGACCAGCAGCCCGGTCCCCAGGCGCCGCAGGAACGCCTGCTCATCGAGCAGCGGCTCGCTGCTGCCGACCAGGAGGTTGTGGATGCCGCCGGCGTTGCCGGTGGTCTTCAGTCCCAGGCGCCGCGCCGAGTAGCTGCCGAGGATGTAGCCGTCGAGCACCCCATTGCTCACCAGCTCGCGATCGTGGGTGGCCGCACCCTCCTCGTCGAATGGACTGCTGGCCAGGCCCTTAGGGATGTGCGGGCGCTCCTGCATCGACAGGAACCTCGGGAAGATCTGCTGCCCCGCCGCATCGAGCAGGAACGATGACTTGCGGTACTGGCTCGAGCCGCTGATCGCGCCCACGAAGGAGCGGAACAGCCCGCGCGCCAGGTCCGGGGTGAAGGCCACGGGCGCCTTGCGGGTGCTCAGCCGCTGCGCGCCGAGGCGCGCCAGGGCGCGCGTGCCGGCCGTGCGGCCGACGCTCGCGGCCGCCTCGAGGTCGGCCGGATCGCGGGCGACGGTGTACCAGTAGTCGCGCTGCATGTCCTCGCCCTGCTGGGCAATGAGCGAACAGCTGAGCGAATGGCTGGTGGAGGAATAGCCTCCCAGGAAGCCGAGCGAGTTGCCGTACACCCCGGTGCTGCGCTGGCTGTTGATCGAGGCACCCTCGGAATTGCTGACCCGTGCATCCACGGCGAGCCCGGCGGCCTCGCACTCGCGCGCCAGTGCGATCGCGCGCTCCGGTGTCAGGTCCCAGGGGTGATCCAGGTCGAGGTCGGGGATGGTGCGCGCCAGCGCCTCCGGTTCCACCAGGCCCGCATACGGGTCCTCCGCGGTGTAGCGGGCGATGGCGCAGGCCTTCTCCACCGTCTCGCGGACGGCGGCTGCGCCCAGGTCGGCGGTGCTGGCCGAGCCCTTGCGCTTGCCGAAGTACACCGTGACGGACAGGCCGCGGTCGCGCTGGTACTCGACCGTGTCGACCTCGCCCAGGCGCACGTTCACCGACAGCCCCTGGCTCGTGGACACGTCGGCGTCGGCCTGGGAAGCACCCTGCCGAGCCGCCTCCTCCAGCGCCCGGCTGGCGACGTCCTCGAGTGGTCGGGTGGCTGTGTCGGTTTGCGTGGCTTGCATCGTGCGCGATCGTCGGGCCTAGGATAGTCTTAAATTGTAGCAGCCAGCTGCGAATTCAACTTCCGCCACGGTCACCCGGGAACCTGAGTGAAGCACGAAGCCGACGACGAGCTTGAGCAGGACGAGACTTCCGGCCGCCCGAGCAAGAGTGCGCGCAAGCGTGCGGCCCAGGCTGCGCAGGACCTGGGCGTGGACCTGCTCCAGCTGAGCGAGGCGCAGCTTGAGGAACTGGGGCTCCCCGAGAAGCTCGCGGAGGCGATCCGGGCGGCGCGCTCCATCACCAGCCGGGCCGCCATCGCCCGGCAGCGCCAGTACATCGGCAAGCTCATGCGCGATGTCGATCCGGAACCGATCCGCGCCGCCCTCGCGGCGCGCAGCCAGATCGATGCCGAGCAGACCGAGCGCTTCAAGCGCGTCGAGTCCTGGCGCGACCGGCTGCTCGCCGACGGCGCCCCCGCCCTGGAGGCGCTGCACGGCTGGCACCCGCAGATCGACCGGGCCGAGTGGGCACGGCGCGTCAGCGCTGCGCAGGCCGAGCGCGCGCGCACCGGCGCCTCCGGGCCGGCATCCCGGGAGCTGTTTCGTGCTTTGCGGGAATTGTTCGCTACAATGCCGTGATGAAAGCGCTTGTTGGCATCATCATGGGCTCATCCTCCGACTGGGAGACGATGCAGTCCGCCGCGGAGATGTTGGACAAGCTCGCCGTTCCCTACGAGGTGCGCGTCGTCTCGGCGCATCGCACGCCCGACCTCTTGTTCGAATACGCCGCCGGCGCGCGCGAGCGCGGCCTGGAAGTTCTGATCGCCGGCGCGGGCGGTGCCGCGCACCTGCCCGGCATGACCGCCGCCAAGACGCGCCTGCCCGTACTGGGCGTGCCGGTGCAGTCCAAGTCGCTCGGCGGGCTGGACTCGCTGCTGTCCATCGTGCAGATGCCGGCGGGGGTGCCGGTGGCGACGTTTGCGATCGGCGCGGCCGGGGCCACCAATGCGGCATTGTTCGCCGCCGCGCTGCTGGCCAACAAGCACCCGGCCATCGCCACCGCCGTGGAGAACTTCCGCGAACGCCAGACCGCTGGCGTGCTCGGCAACCCCGATCCGCGCGCGACCTCCCGCCCATGACCGTCGGCATCGTGGGCGCCGGCCAGCTCGGCCGCATGCTGGCGTTGGCGGGCTATCCGCTCGGGCTGGACTTCCTGTGCCTGGATCCCGCGCGCGACGCCCCGGCCGGACAGGTTGCCCCCCTGCTCACCGCCGCCTTCACCGACCGGGCGCAGCTGCGCAAGCTGGCGCGGCGCTGCGAGGTCGTCACCTTCGACTGGGAGAACGTCTCCGCCGAGAGCCTGCACGTGGTGACGCGTGCGCACGGCGCGCGCATATGCCCGCCGGTCGCGGCGCTGTGCGCCGCGCAGGACCGCGTCGCCGAGAAGCGCCTGTTCGAGCAGCTGGCCATACCGACCACGCGCTGGCAGGCCGTGAGCACGCGCGCGCAGCTCGCGCGCGCCATCGCCCGCATCGGGCTGCCGGGGGTGCTCAAGACGCGCCGCCTCGGTTACGACGGCAAGGGACAGGCGGTGCTGCGCAGCATGGAGGACGCCGCGCGCGCCTGGGAGCAGCTGGGCAGCGCGGCGCTGATCTACGAAGAACTCGTGCCCTTCGACTGCGAGGTCTCGATCATCGGCGCCCGCAGTGTGGGTGGCGAGACCGCCGTCTATCCGCTGTGCGGCAACGTGCATGCCGGCGGCATCCTGCGGGTGACGCGCGCCCCGTACGGCCCGCCGCAATGGCAACGGCGCGCCGCCGGGTACCTGCGGCGCGTCCTCGAGCACTTCCATTACACCGGCATCCTGGCGATCGAGTTCTTCGTGCTGGGTGGCCGTCTGATCGCCAACGAGATGGCGCCGCGCGTGCACAACTCCGGTCACTGGACCATCGAGGGCGCGGCCACCAGCCAGTTCGAGAACCACCTGCGGGCCATCCTCGGCCTGCCGCTGGGCAGCACCCGCCCCCTGGGTCACAGCGGGATGGTCAACCTCATCGGCAGCATTCCCGACCGCGCCGGGCTGCTTAAGCTCGGGGGTGTGCACCTGCACGACTATGGCAAGAAGCCAAGGCCGGGCCGTAAGGTCGGCCACTGCACGCTCGTGGAGCCCTCCGCGGCCCGGCGTGACGCGCGGACGCTGCGGATCCTCAAGGATTTGGCCGCGGACGTTGGCTTCCCGTAACATCGGCTCGAGCCGCTATGTACCTGGAAGCCTTCAAACTCAAGGAATTGCCGTTCCGGCTCAGCCCGGACCCGCAATTCCTGTACCTGTCGAAGCAGCATGCACGCGCCAAGGCGTACATGGAGTCGACCATCTGGTTCACCGATGGCTTCGTGGTGATCACCGGCGAGATCGGCTCGGGCAAGACCACCCTGATCGAGTCCTTCCTGAAGGAGGTGCCCGCGGACGTGGTGGTGGCCCAGATCAACCAGACGCAGGTCTCGGCGATCGACTTCCTGCAGGCGGTGCTGGTGCAGTTCGGGTTCTCGCCCTTCAAGATGCGCAAGGCGGAGCTGATCAGCACGCTCAACAACTTCCTCATCGAGCAGTACGCCGCCGGGCGCCGCGTGCTGCTGATCGTCGACGAGGCGCAGAACCTGAAGATGCGCGTGCTCGAGGAGATCCGCATGCTCTCCGGCGTCGAGACCACCAAGGAGAAGGTGCTGCGCATCATCCTGGCCGGCCAGCCGGAGCTCAGCGAGAAGCTCGACAACCCGCAGCTCCAGCAGCTCACGCAGCGCGTGCGGCTGCGCTTTCACCTGCAGACGCTCTCCCAGAGCGAGACGCGCGCCTACATCCAGCATCGCCTGGAGGTCGCCGGCGCCGGCGACCGTGCGCTGTTCGCCGAGGACACCTTCCCCGAGATCTACCGCTATTGCGGCGGCGTGCCGCGCCTGATCAACACGCTGTGCGACACGGCCATGATGGCGGCCTTCACGGCCGACCGCGACTCCGTCACCCGCGAGGACATCGCCAGCGCCGTCGAGGAGCTGCAGTGGGTGGATTTCGCGCACCGCCCGCGCCAGAACGCCGCCGAGGCCGACCGCCTCCCGCCGCCTGCTAACGCCACCGACGGGCGGCCGGCGCTGGCGCGCCTGCTGGTAGCCACCGACGGGCGCACTGTGCAGGAGGTGCCGCTGCGTACCGGCCGGGTCATCGTCGGTCGCACGCCGGACAATGACGTCCACATCGACAGCCGTTTCATCAGCCGCCACCACTGCCAGGTCGTCACCACCACCCATTCCTGCGTCATCGAGGACCTGAACAGCACCAACGGCATCTTCGTGAAGTCCAATCGCGTCCGCCGCCACCTGCTCAATGACGGCGACGTCGTGCTGATCGGCAAGCACGAGCTCATCTACATCGACGAGCGGTCGAACCGCGCGCGCAACACGCTGATGGACACCCAGCCGGGACTGCAGGCGCTGCGCGAAGAGGACGTGGAGGACGACGACGAGGCCGAGGCGGCCGAAACGCGCTAGGCGCTCAGGGCTCGTCCTTGCGCGGCATGAGCTCGTCCGGATACTGGGAGCGCAACTCGCGGTAATCGCGCCGCCGCAGCAGCACCACCACCCCGCCGAGCAGCGCGACCAGGCCGAGCACCCCGGTCAGCAAGCTGGCCACGCCATACCCGGAGATCAGGTAGCTGCCACCCAGCATGAGCAGGCCGCAGGTTATGTAAACCCAGGGCAGGCCTTCGTACACGGGGCGCGAGAACTGCGGCATGCCCGCATCCTAACGCGCCCGTCCGGTGTTGGATACGACCGCGGTTGCTGCGGCGCAGGCGTCGCGCTATTGCAGCCCGAAGATGCGCAGCACCCGCTCCATCAGCGAAGGCTTCCAGCCCTCGACGCGGAAGTCGGTGGGGCGTCCCTTGTTGCGGCGGGAGACTTCGGCCAGCAGGTCCGCGGGCAACTTCAGCTGGGGGGCCTCGATTGTTTCTTCCAGTTGCATCGCGAACCTCGGCGTCTATTCGTTCTTGCCGGATGAACGTTACGGAGTCCGGCACGCACGTTGCGTGTGGAGATTCACAGCTTGAGCGGCGGCCGGCATTATGTCGCCGGGCGATTGCCGCGATATGACAGCAGCGCTGTCCTACGCGGTGCCGCCGACGGTCAGGCCGTCGATCTTCAGCGTGGGCTGACCGACGCCCACCGGCACGCTCTGCCCATCCTTGCCGCAGGTGCCGATGCCGTCGTCGAGCTTCAGGTCGTTGCCGACCATCGACACGCGCGTGAGCACGTCCGGCCCGTTGCCGATCAGCGTGGCGCCCTTCAGCGGCGCCCCGACGCGCCCGTTCCTGATCTCGTAGGCCTCGCTGGCGGAGAACACGAACTTGCCCGAGGTGATGTCGACCTGGCCGCCGCCGAAGTTCACCGCGTAGATGCCGCTGTCGACCGAGGCGATGATCTCCTCCGGGGCATGCGGCCCGGGTCGCATGTAGGTGTTCGTCATGCGCGGGAGCGTCAGGTGGGCGAAGGATTCCCGCCGGCCGTTGCCGGTCGGCGCCACGCCCATCAGGCGCGCGTTGAGCCGGTCCTGCATGTAGCCCTTGAGAACGCCGTTCTCGATCAGCGTGGTGCACTGCGTCCGCGTGCCCTCGTCATCGATGTTGAGGGAGCCACGGCGGCGCGACAGCGTGCCGTCGTCGACCACCGTGCACTCCGCGGCGGCGACGCGCTCGCCGATGCGGTTGGCGAACGCCGACGTGCCCTTGCGGTTGAAGTCGCCCTCGAGCCCGTGGCCGATCG
Source organism: Pseudomonadota bacterium (assembly GCA_018240525.1). Taxonomy (GTDB): domain Bacteria; phylum Pseudomonadota; class Gammaproteobacteria; order Steroidobacterales; family Steroidobacteraceae; genus 13-2-20CM-66-19. Next base: position 66,537 of record JAFEFN010000004.1, on the reverse strand, counting down.
CCTCGTGCAGCAGGATGCCCGGCCAGCCCGGGCCGAGCACGACGGTCATGGGGCCCGCCGGCGCCGGCTTCGCGTCGAGATTCACCAGGCCCTGGCGCACGGCCTCCCGCGCCAGCGCCAGCGGCCGGTCGCCCGCGACCAGCTCGGCGAGCGTGAAGCGGCCACCGCATCCGGCGTAGCCCTGCTCGCGGCGCCCGTCCTGCTCCACCAGCACCGAGACGTTGAAGCGTACCAGCGGCCGTACGTCGGCCGCGAGTTCACCGTCGCTGGTGGCGATGAGCACCAGCTCGCGCACGGCGACCAGACTTGCCGTGACGTGCACCACGCGCGGGTCCGCCTTGCGGGCCTCGCGGTCCACGCGCTCGAGCCAGGCGACCTTGTCCTGCGTGGCCAGCGCGATGGCCGGGTCGACCGGGAGGTACAGCCGGTGGCCGGCCGTGGCGCGCCAGGCGCTCACCTGGCGGTCCTGTCCCTGCGCGGCGATCGCGCGGGCCGCTCGCGAGGCCTCCTCGAGTGCCGGCAGCACGATCTCGTCGGAGTAGGCAAATCCGGTCTTCTCGCCGGCCAGCGCGCGCACCCCGACGCCCTGTTCGATGCTGGCGCTGCCGTCCTTGACGATGCCGTCCTCGAGCGACCAGGACTCCTGGTGCGCCACCTGGAAGTACAGGTCGGCGAAGTCGACCGAATGCGCCAGTACCTCGCCGAAGACACGATCGAGGCGGCGGTCATCGAGTCCGCTGGGACGCAGGATCAGATCGCGCGCCAGGTTCAACGGGTCGGGCTGGGCCACATCATTCATGAGCGGGAATTCCTTTCCGAAAATTGCCGGTGCACGAGCGCCGGGAAGGAGTTGCGTACCTCGGCCTGGCGCGCCACGTCGACGCTCGCCACGGCGCAGCCGCGCCCGCGCGGGACGCGCGCCAGGATGCGGCCCCAGAAGTCGACGATCATGCTGTCGCCGTAGGTTTCGCGCCCGCTCGGGTGGAACCCGGACTGCGCCGGCGCGATAACATAGCAGAGATTCTCGATGGCCCTTGCCCGCAGCAGCGTCTCCCAGTGCGCCCGTCCGGTCGGTGCGGTGAACGCCGCGGGGATCGACAGCAGCTGCGCGCCCGCCGCGCTCAGGTATCGGTACAGCTCCGGGAAGCGCACGTCGTAGCAGACCGAGAGGCCGAGGCGGCCCGGCGGGGTGTCGACCAGTACGGGATGTTCGCCGGGGGTCACGTGCGCGGACTCCCGGTAACGCTCCGCCTTCTCCGGCAGGTCGACATCGAACAGGTGGATCTTGTCGTACCGGGCAATCCTGCGGCCCGCGGCGTCATAGACCAGCGAAGCTGCCGCTACGCGGCCGTCGCCGCCGGCCAGGAGCGGCACCGTTCCGCCCACGATCCACAGGCCGAGCCGCCGCGCGGTCGCGCCCAGGAACGCCTGGACCGGACCGTCCCCGTCGGGCTCGGCCACCGCGCGCTTGTCGGCATCGCGCAGGCCCATGAACGAAAAGTTCTCGGGCAGGGCCGCCAGCTGCGCGCCGCGCGCGGCCGCCTCTTCCAGCAGGGCCCGCGCCTGCTCCAGGTTCGCGGCCACGTCCGGGCCGGAGGTCATCTGCAGGGCAGCCACTTTCATTTCAGTCTCGCGAGGCATCACTCATCAGACACTATGGGGTCCTCCCATGTACCCCGCAAATGCAGCGTCGTGGGCCCGCGCGCGCTGCCGCGCAGCCATTCACGCAGGGCCAGCCACGCGGAGGCTACTTTCGGGGTCCGCTCCAGGCCGCGCAGCGCGGCGGGCAGCCGCTCGTCACCGCGCAGCACGAAGGCCTCCGCGTCGTAGTCACGGGCCGCCAGCCCGATGCGCGCCCGCACCATGATCTGTGCATCCCCGTCCAGGTGCAGATCGGCGGTGTGGGCGGTCCCCTCGGTCAGGTCGAAGCTTCCGGCCAGCTGCCCGAAGTGCAGGCGCGCGGGAACCCCCGCGCGCTCCGGGACGAGGCCGGCCATCAGTGCGGGCACCACCAGCAGGGCAAACGGTGCACCCTCCCCCGCAGGCGCCACTACCTCCCCCTCACCCACTTCCATATGGAGGTTGCCGGCCAGCGATGCAAGGGGACTCTCGCCACCGCGCCGCCAGCGCAGCTCCGCCTTCACGTGCGCCCGGCGAGCCGCCACGTCCGGGCGCAGGCCGTAGGCCTCGAGCGTAGCGCGGGCATCGGTGCTGTCCAGGCCGAAGCTGAGCCGGCAGGCGGAGTCGCCGCAGCTGCCGCCTCCGCGGCCCTCCTCGTTCGCCCCCACCAGGTGCGCGTCGCTGAAGGACAGCTCGCCCGCCCGCTGCGCAATCACGGCCGTGAAGCGCCCGACCGGTCGGCCCTGCCAGCGCAGGTCCTCGACGGACAACCGCGTCGCCGGTGCCAGCACGGTCGCCAGCGCCGCGCCTTGCTCGAGATCGCGCAGGGACCCGGCCTCGAACCTGGCCAGCTCCAGCCGAGCGGGCATGCCGGCCTCCTCCGGCCAGCGCACCGCGGCGCTGACCTGCGGGGACTGCAGGTCGAGCTGGCCCCCGCGACGTGAGCCGAAGGCCATAACCCGTACCTCGGGATACGTGCGGCCCCCGACCCGCAGCTCCCCGGCCGTCACGTTGCCGCGCACGGCGGGCAGTGCGGCATCGGCGGCCGCCGCGCGCCACCAGGCAAGGTAGGCCGACAGATCCAGGTGCCCGACGCGACCATCCACGTCGAACACGGCCTCCGAGGGCAGCACCGCCGCGGTGGCCCCCAGGCGCAGCGCGCCGCGTTCGATGCGCCACGCGTCGGTGCTGCGCGCCAGTGCCACCAGGGCGCGCAAGCGCTCGCCGAGCGCGATGCGCAGCTGGGCGGGCGCCTCGTCGCTGCCCTGCAGGTCGATGCGCAGCGGCAGGCTCGCCTCCTGCGCCTTCGCGAAGGGCTCGGGCATCGTGCTCGCCACTCCTGCCAGGGTGGACTCGACACGCACGCTCCACTCGCGCGCCGGGCCGGCCTCCAGCGGCGCGCTGAGCTGCGCGCTCCACTCCGCGTTGCCGCTGAGCCCTTTCGCCCCGGCACCCGCCGCGGCGAGGAGCGCCTGGTGAGCATCCAGCATCCCCTTGGCGCTGATCGAGAGCATCGGCGCGCCGCCCAGGCGACGCTCGGCGACCGTGAGGCTCACCGGGCCGCCCAGCCACCGGCCGGTGAGGCTCGAACGCTGCAGGTGGCCTGCCGCGATGCCCAGGCTGCCATGCTGGATGTCGATGGGCGGCACGCCGGCGAGCGCGTGCAGCTGGGCGCCGTCCAGAATGGCGGCAATGCGCACCTTCGAGGGAGCGGCCACGTCCACATCGACCAGCGTATCGCCGCGCAGGTCGATGCCATGGAGCGAAGGCAGGGCGCGGCCGCCCTCGGGATGCTCGCGCAGCCACTGCAGCGCCTCCTCGATGCGACCGCTCAGCCGGGCGGCGAGGCGCACGAGCTGACGCGAGCGCGGATCCCACTGCAGGCGCGTGTCGCTCAGCTGGAAACTGCCGCTGCGCGCGTGGCTGATCGCCGCCTGCAGCCGGTCCGAGCGCCAGTCGATGTGCGCATCGAGCTCGGTCGCCGCCGGCCAGGACTCCTCCGCGGCGATGCTCGCCTCGCGCAACTCCAGCGCGCCGTGGAACTCGCCTGCGGGACTCGCGCCGGCGGGGCCCAGGTACAAGGGGCCGTGCAACTCGAGGGTGCCACTGGGGATGCGGCCGGCCATGATGCGGCGGGCCTCGAAGCCGAAGGCACCGAGCGTGCGCGTGCCCAGGAGGCTGGCCAGCATCACCGCATCCGCCTGCTGGAGCTCGACCCGTGCATCGATGCGACCGGCATCGTCGGCGGGACCGGCGCCCAGGGTGCCCCGTGCGCTCACGCGCATCTGGTCGCGCGCGATCGTCGCGCCGTCGCTGTGCACCTGCCAGCGCCCGTCCGCGACACCGAGCAGCAGCCGCGCATCGACGATGAGCCCATCGAGGCGTACCGGCTGCTCGCGGTTGAGCAGGAGGCCCGCGTCGCGCGCGCGGATCTCGGCGAGCAGGTGGGTGTCGTTGCCCGCGACGCGGGCCGTCAGCCCGCTCAGGGTGACCTCGCCGGCGGTGAGCGCCAGCCCGTCCAGCTGCAGCAGCGTGTGCAGGCGGGCGCCCGGATCCGCCCGGCCATCCCAGGCGAAGTCCACCTCGCGCGCCACCCCGGCCACCACCGGCTGCAGGACCGGCAGCTGCGGGTCGTACCAGCGGGCGATGTCCGTCAGCAGCTCCAGGGGCACCTCGCGCAGCTTGCCCTGCAGCGAGCCGCCGCGGACCAGCAGCTGCGAGCCGATCAGCGGGCCGGCACCGACGTCCATCTTGCTCACCGTGAGCGCCCAGCCTGCGGCGCGCGGCTGCGCCTGCCAGTCGGCGCGCAGGCGCGGCAGGCGCAGCGCCGTGCCCGCGCCACGGGAGGCCCATTCGAGTGAGTCGGCGCGCACCGTGCCGGCGAGCGCGCTCACGGCCCCGCGCTCGAGCTGCACGTTCAGCTCCAGGTTGCCAACGCCGCCGGCGGGCAGGCCGGCGGCGAACTGCCCAGCGGGCAGCAGGCCGCGCCAGCCGCCGAACACGAGGCGCTCGCCCCGGAACCGCACCGACCCGCGCAGGCTGTCGGTGTGCGCCATGTCACCGTGCAGGCCGGCGACGAGCTGCGCCGCCACACCCAGCTCATCCGGCAGCAGCGCCTGCACGTCCAGGCTCCAGTCGGCATCGCGGCGGCGCAGCTGGGCGTTCCTGAGGTGGACGAACAGCGCGGGGGCGGCCGCAGCCGCGGGCAGGTGCACGGTGCCGCCTTCAAGGTCGACGCGGTCACCGCGCCAGCGCGCCAGCAACTGCGCCGCCGAGTGCAGCGCCGAGGTGGCGGGCGCGCCGGGGCCGGACGGGCGGGCAGCGGGCACCGCTCCCCGCGGGGCGAGCTCGATATCCGGGTCGACGAAGGTGATGCGCCCGGATTCCAGGCGGCCGCTGCGCGCCATGCGCCAGGCGTCCAGCGAGACGATGAGTTGCGGGGCGCGCAGCGCCGGTCCCATCCGGGGGTCGCCGACGGCGATCTCGTGAAACACCGCCTCCGGGCCGTACCAGCCCCACTGCAGTGTCAGCCCGGTGAAGCTGATGTCCAGGCCGGTCTCGTGCCGCACCAGCTGCTCGAGCGCGGCGCGGTGCTCGGGCACGGCCGCGGCGTACCGGGCATAGGCCACCAGCCCGATGCCCGCCAGCAGCGCAAGACCGCCCAGCACCACGGCGAACAGGCGCCGGCGCGTCGCTCTCGATCGCGGGGAGCCCGGCGCGCCAGCCGCGGCAGCCCCCGGTGCAGGCTCGGCTCGCATCTCATCCAACCTCGGCGCCCTCAGACGAGTACGACGTCGTACTGGTCGATGCCGTAGAGGGACTCGACCTGCAGGCGGATCGGGCGGCCGACCTGCGCCTCCAGCTCACCCATGGTGGCGGATTCCTCGTCCAGGAGGCGGTCCACCACGTCCTGGTGAGCCAGTATCAGCAGCTCGCGGCTGGCAAACTGCCTGCTCTGTCGCACAATCTCGCGAAAGATCTCGTTGCATACCGTTTCCGCGGTGCGCACGAAGCCGCGCCCCTCGCAGCTCGGGCACGGCTCGCACAGCAGGTGCTCCAGGCTCTCGCGCGTGCGCTTGCGGGTCATCTCCACCAACCCGAGCGGCGAGAGGCTGACGATGTGCGTCTGCGCGCGGTCACCGGCCAGGGCACGTTCCAGCGCCGCCAGGACCGCGCGGCGGTGCGGCTCGTCGCGCATGTCGATGAAGTCGATGATGATGATGCCGCCCAGGTTGCGCAGCCGCAGCTGGCGGGCAATGCTCACCGCCGCCTCGAGGTTCGTGCGGAAGATGGTTTCCTCGAGCGTACGGTGGCCGACGTAGGCACCGGTGTTGACGTCGATGGTGGTCATGGCCTCGGTCTGGTCGATGACGAGGTGACCGCCGGACTTGAGCGGCACCTTGCGGTCGAGCGCCTTGACGATCTCCTCTTCCACGCCGTTCAGGTCGAATATCGGGCGCGGACCTGCGTACAGCTCGACCAGCGAGGCCGCCTCGGGCATGAAGGCCGCCGCGAACTCGCGCATCCGCGCGTGCTCGGATGCCGAATCCACCAGCACGCGGCTGACGCCGCGCGCCAACTCGTCGCGCAGCACGCGCAGCGACAGCGGCAGGTCCTCGTGCACCACGCTGCCGGGGCTGGCCTGCTGCGCGCTCGCCCGCACGTGCTCCCAGAGCTTGGCCAGGTACAGCATGTCCTCGCGCAGGCTCTCCGGCGTGGCACCCTGGGCAGCGGTGCGCACGATGTAGCCGCCCTCCGCGCCCGGCGTGAGCAACTGCGTCAGCACCGACTTCAGCCGTGCGCGCTCGGCCTCGTCTTCGATGCGCGCCGACACGCCGATGGCATGTCCCCGCGGCATGTAGACCAGGAAGCGCGAGGGCAACGCGACGAATGTGGTCAGGCGTGCCCCCTTCGTGCCGATGGGGTCCTTGATCACCTGGACCAGAATGTCGTCGCCGGCATTGACCAGGCGGCGGATGTCTTCCACCGCCGGCACCATGCCGGCGGCGCCGACCAGGGTGTCGTCCGAGGCCTTCGCGACGATGTCCGCGGCATGCAGGAACGCGGTGCGCTCGAGGCCGATCTCCACGAAGGCCGCCTGCATGCCCGGGAGCACGCGCGAGACGCGCCCCTTGTACAGGTTGCTGACCAGGCCGCGGCGGCTGGCGCGCTCGACGTACACCTCCTGCACGACGCCGTTTTCCAGCACGGCGGCGCGCATCTCGCGCGGCGCCACGTTGACCAGGATCTCGATGCTCACGGGCCGGTCCCCGCCGCCGCGGGCAGGCAGGCGATGCCCGCGCCCCGCAGCAGCTCGGCCGTTTCGAACAGTGGCAGTCCCATGACCCCAGAATAGCTGCCATTCAGGCGTTCGATGAACACCGCCGCCCTGCCCTGGATGGCGTAACCCCCCGCCTTGTCGCGCGGCTCCCCCGTTTCCCAGTAGGCGCGGCATTCCTGGGGGGTCAGCCGCCGGAAGGTCACCTCGCTGGTGCTCAGGCGCGAGCGTGGCGCCCCGGACCCCACGGCGAGTGCGACGGCGGTAAGCACCTGATGCGTCCGGCCCGACAGACGGCCCAGCATCTCCAGCGCCTCCTCGGCGTGCGCCGGCTTGCCGCAGATGGTGCCATCCAGGACGACGGTGGTATCGGCGGCCAGGACCGGCAGACCGGCGCTGCCGCGCACCGCCAGCGCCTTCTGCGTGGCCATGCGCACCACGTAGGCAGCGGCCGCCTCGGCCGGATGCACCGACTCGTCGATGTCCGGGACGGCCACGGTGTGCGCGATGCCGATCTGCCTGAGCAGCTCGCGGCGGCGCGGCGAAGCCGAGGCCAGACACACCCGCGGCGTGGATGACGCAGGCTGCATCAGTCGCGGTGGTAAGGATGGTTGTTGAGAATGCTCTGCGCGCGGTACAGCTGCTCGAGCAGCACCACGCGCACCAGGGCGTGCGGCAGCGTGAGCCGCGACAGCGACCAGCGGCCGTGGCCGCGGGCGAGTACCTCGGGCCCCAGCCCGTCCGGGCCGCCGATCAGCAGGGCAAGGTCCTCGCCGGCCTGCTTGCGCGCACCGAGCCAGCCGGCCAGTTCCCGCGTGGAGTACTGCGTCCCGCGCTCATCGAGGGCCACCACGTGCTCACCCGGGCGCAGGGCCTCCAGCAGGCGCTTGGATTCGGTCGCGATCGCCCTGGCGGGGCTGCCCCCGGCGCTGCGGGTGCCGGGCTCGATCTCGAGGAGGGCGACGTTCAGGTGCGCACCCAGTCGCCTCAGGTAGTCCTCGCAGGCGCTGCGCACCCAGGCGGGCATGCGCGTGCCCACGGCAATCACGCGCACACGCATGCCGCTGCGGACTAGCGCGCCTGGCGCCGCCGTCGCGCCCCGGTGGCGCGGGACGCGGCGGCCTTCGGGACCGCCGCCCGCACGGCAGGCGCCGCCGCGGCGGCACCCTCCCACAGGCTTTCGAGTCCGTAGAACTCGCGCACCCGCGGCAGCATCACGTGGACGAGGATGTCGGTGAGATCGACGAGGACCCACTCCCCGTCGCGGGTGCCCTCGGTGCCCAGGGGTCGGAAGCCGGCCTTCTTGGCCTTCTGCGTGACGTTATCGGCGATGGACCGCACGTGGCGGTCGGAGGTACCGGAAGCAATGACCATCGTATCCGCGATGTCAGTCAGGCCCCGCACGTCCAGCACCCTGACATTGACGGCTTTCATGTCCTCCAGGGCGCTCGATACGATCTGCTGTAGCGGCGAGACGGGCTCCTCGGGGGTGCGCAGGCGTTTGCGGGTAGTCATGTGCTTAAGGGAATTCTCCTGGCGTGTCGGTCGTTACCGGGAATGGGTTGCCCGCGGCGAAGCATAGCACCTCGTCTCCAGGATGATCTGTCGCACCTCATCGGGGACCAGATAGCGCGGGTCGCGGCCGGCCACCAGGAGCGCCCGCAGCTCCGTCGAGGAGATCTCCAGCTGCGTCCCGGCATGCACGTAGATCCGCCCGGCCGGGCGGGTGTGCAGCTCGCGGATGCTGCCGGTGCCATGGTCCACCATCACTTCGCCGAGCGGACCGGTCGTCGGCGCGCTCCAGCCGGGGCGGTGCGCGACCACGATGTGGGCGAGTGCGAGCAGCTCGCGCCAGCGGTGCCAATGCGGCAGCCCGAGGAATGCGTCCATCCCGACCAGCAGGCACAGCGATCGATCCGGGAACTCGCGGCGCAGCTCGGTCAGGGTGTCCACCGAGTAAGACACGCCGGTGCGGCGCACCTCGCGATCGTCGACCACGAAGCTCGGCTGGTCCGCGACCGCGGCGCGCACCATCCGCAGCCGCAGCTCGGCGCTGGCGTAGAGCTGGTCGCGATGCGGCGGGGTTCCGGTGGGCATCAGGCGCACCTCCGAGAGCCGCAGCTCCTGCCACAGCTCGAACGCCGTGCGCAGGTGCCCGCAGTGGATCGGGTCGAACGTGCCGCCGAAGATACCGATGGGTTGCATAGCGACCTAGCGAGCGAGCTTGAGCCGTGGCATGGCCGGCTGCGCGCAGATGTCCCCCGCCAGCAGCGTCATCTCGTCCCAGGCGTCACCGGCGAGGCGCCCCTTGATCATGCGATCGGCGCGGGCAGCGCGACGCGTCAGGTCGCGGAACGACAGCCGGGGCGCGCGCCGCTGCGCCTGGGCCAGCGCGGCAGCCGCCGCGGGTCGCTGCCATGCGGGCGGCCGGCCCCCGGTGGACTGCGCGCTCCAGGTATCGCGCAGCGACTTGGTGAGCGCCCAGAGCACCAGCGTGGCCTCGGTGCCCTCGGCACGCAGCCCGGCGAGCATGCGCAGGGCACGCGCGGTGTCGCCCGCCAGCACCGATTCGCCGAGCTGGAATACGTCGTAGCGCGCGCTGTCGGCGACGCTGGCAAGAACGGTCTCCGGGGTGATGCGCACCCCGGGCGCCACGAGCGCAAGCTTGGTGAGCTCCTGGTGCGCGGCCAGCAGGTTGCCCTCGGTGCGTGCGGCCAGCAGCTCGAGCGCCTCGTCAGTCAGCTCCAGCCCCAGCCGCCGGCCGCGGCTCTTGAGCCAGCCCACCAGGCGCTGTGCCTCGACCGGCCACACCTGCACCCATGCGCCGACGCCGTCCAGTGTCCGGACCCATTCGGCTGACTGTGCATCGCGATCCAGACGCGGCGCGAGGATCAGGTAGAGCGTGTCGGGATCCTTCGCGCCGAGCAGCGCCACCAGCGCCGCACCGCCGGCCACGCCCGGCTTGCCGCTGTGCATGCGGATCTCGACCACGCGCCGTGCGCCGAAGAGCGACAGATTGGCGCCGGAGGCACGCACGTCATCCCAGTCGGCAGCGCGCTCGATGAAGTGCACTTCCCGCTCGCTGAAGCCGGCGGCGCGCGCGCGTTCGCGCACCGCATCCGCGGCCTCGCCGGCGATCAAGGGTTCGTCGCCGGAGATCAGGTAGGCCGGCAACAGCTGGCTTGTCAGATGGGCGGCGAGCGAGTCGGGCGTGATCTTCACAATGGCTCACATTATCAGGCAAACGGCGCGCCAAGGTTGCCCGATGTGGGACGGGCGGATAACCTGCCTGCCGGTCAGAGGATCGCACGCCTGTTAAGCCAGTCCTTCCGTCGCAACCGCCTGGTGGCCCTCCTCGCCGCCTGCGCGCTCATCGCCTGCAGCGCCGTGTATGCCTCGCATGGACTGGGCGATCGCGGGCACGAGCACGAGCACTGCGACCTGTGCGTGCATTTCAGCGGCAGCGCCGGGTCCCCCGCGCAGGTGAAGGTCGCCGCCAAGCCGCTGCTCGTCCTTCGCGCCATCTTCCTTCCGCCGCCTCTTCTGCTTCCCAACCGCTCCCCGGTCGGCGCCAATCTCGCGCGCGGCCCTCCTCTCCGGCCCACCGGCATCTGACTCCGCCACCCCTCACCCGCGAGGCGGGTGAGCGCGGATGGCACGGGCTATCGGGTCCGTACCGGTCCTCGCGACCGCGCGCGCACCGCGCCGGCGGCCGCGCGGTTCGTGGGTGCGCGACCCACTTGAGGAGAGTGGCCAATGTTCATTTCCCTTCGCCGCCACGCGCGCGCCTGCGCCGCGGTGGCCTTGCTTTGCGCGACCGGCGCCGCCCGCGCGCAGGTCGCCGACCAGGCCGGCGCCATGCCGACCATCACCGTCACCGCGCAACACCTGAACGAGGAGCGCTCGCGCATCGACACCCAGACCGGCGCTTCCACCTACACCTTCAGCTCCGAGGCGATCCAGGCCGCGCCCGGGGGCGACAACGTGCAGCTGAACCAGGTGATGCTGCAGGTACCGGACGCGGCGCAGGACTCCTTCGGGCAGCTGCACATCCGCGGCGACCACAACGGCCTGCAGTTCCGGCTGAACGGCGTCATCCTTCCCGACGGCATCAGTTTCTTCGGCCAGACGCTGCCCCCGCGCATGATCGGCTCGCTGCAGTTGATCACCGGCAGCCTCCCGGCCGAGTACGGGCTGCGCAGCGCGGGCATCATCGACCTCACCACCAAGGGCGGCGCACTGCAGCCCGGCGGCGAGGTGTCCGTCTACGGCGGCAGCCACGACAGCATCCAGCCGAGCTTCAGCTACGGCGGCAGCCGCGGCGCGAGCACCTACTTCGTCACCGGCGACTACCTGCAGAACGAGCTCGGCATCGAGTCCCCCGACGGCAGTCCCGACCCGCTGCACGACCGCACCCGGCAGTGGCACGCCTTCGGCTACTTCGAGCACCTCATCGACGAGAGCAATCGCGTGACGCTGATCGCCGGCAGTTCCCATGCGCGCTTCGAGATCCCGAACCTGCGCGGCGTGCACGCCGCCGACATCGGCCCCGGGCTCACCGTCAATGGCGCGACGGATTTCCTGAGCGACGACCTCGATGATAACCAGCGCGAGATCACGCACTTCGCCGCGCTCGGCCTGCAGCACTCGGCCGGGCCGCTCGCCATGCAGAGCTCGTTCATGACGCGCTACTCGAGCCTGGATTTCTCGCCCGACCCTGCCTACGGCGACCTGCTGTTCAACGGCATCTCGCAGCAGGCCTACAAGCGCGACCTCGCCTACGCGCTGCAGAGCGATGCCGCCTACCAGGTGGGCGGCGCGCACACGCTGCGCACGGGCCTGTACGTGCAGAACGACCGGCTGACCAGCAACACCACCTCCGACATCCTGCCGACCGAGAACGGCCAGCAGACCACGGACCAGCCGCAGCCGATCATCGATGACCTGGGCAAGACGCAGTGGATTGAGAGCCTCTACCTGCAGGACGAATGGCGCCTGCACCCCTCGCTGACGGTCAATTACGGCGTGCGCTTCGATCACTACGCGGCCTTCTCGAGCGCCAGCCAGCTGAGCCCGCGCGTGAACTTCGTCTGGCAGGCCACCGCCAGCACCACCGTGCACGCCGGCTACTCGCGCTTCTTCTCGCCGCCGCCCTTCGAACTGGTGGGCGCCACCACGATCGACAAGTTCATCGACACGACCGCCGAGCCAGAGGTGCTGCGCGACGATGCGGTCAGGCCGGAGCGCTCCAACTACTACGACCTGGGTGCGCAGCGGCTCCTCACCCGGGAGCTGACCGTGGGGATCGACTCCTACTACAAGCAGGCGACGGACCTCATCGATGAAGGCCAGTTCGGCGCCCCCATCATCCTCACGCCCTTCAATTACCGCCACGGCCAGGTGTACGGGGTTGAGCTGACCGGCAACTACACGCAGGGCCACTTCCAGGCCTACGGCAATCTCGCCCTGCAGCGCGCCATCGGCAAGGACATCGTCTCGAGCCAGTTCAGCTTCTCGCAGGACGAGCTCGACTACATCGCCGGCCACTACGTGCACCTGGACCACGAGCAGCAGGTCACCGCCTCCGGCGGGGCCTCCTACCACTGGCGCGGCACGCGCGTCGGCGGCGACCTCCTGCTCGGTTCCGGCCTGCGCCGGGACCTCGCGCTTGCCGACGGCAGCACCATCCCCAACGGCGCCCACCTGCCGCAATACACCCAGGTGAACATGGGCGTCGGCCACGAGTTCGACCACCAGGGGCTGCCCGGCTTCAGCGCGCGCCTGGACGTGATCAACGTCTTCGACACGAAGTACCAGATCCGCGACGGCACGGGCATCGGGGTCGGCGCCCCCCAGTACGGCCCGCGCCGCGGGGTCTTCGTCGGAGTGCGCCAGTCCTTCTGAAGGCAGGCGGCGGCGCCCGCGGCCGCGCCTCCCTGTCAGGTGCGGCAGCCGCCGCTCAGCCCGCCCGCGCCATCGAGGATTGCGAAACGCTGCAGCCACTGGCGGGCATGCTGCGCGTCCTGCGCGAACCAGGCGCCGGTGCTGCCGAGGCGGAAGCTGTAGCCCCAGGCGTCCATGTCGGCGATCAGACGCGCGCGACCGACGGCGGGCAATTCGCCGGCCAGCAGGATCTGCAGGTAGCAGACCGCCGACTCCTCGTCGTCATCGCCGCCGGCGTCGCGATCCAGCTGCGCGCGCCGCTCGCCCGACATGCAGATGAAGTGACAGGCCTCGTGCAGCACCGAGTGCACCGGGGTGTCCGTGCGCGCGTACAGGCACGACCCGCGCAGGCCGGCCTCGCTGTCGCCCCAGTAGGAGCCGGGGATGGCCGCGTCCGCGGCGAGCAGCTCGAGCCTCAGGCCGTAACGGGCCAGCAGCTGCGCCAGCGCCGTCGGGTCGGTGTCTCCGAGACGCAGCACCACGGCAGGCTTGCTACAGGTTCGACAGCAGGCGCATCACGCGCTCGGCGAGATCGTTCGCCATGTCCTCGCGCAGGCTGTCCTCCTCGTGGCCCTTGGCCAGCAGCAGCGGCTCGCTGAAGCTGTAGGTGCGCACGGCGCTCAGGTCCTGCGGCGGCAGCAGTTCCTTGTCACCGCTGGTGACCGTCACGCGCACCGCGTAGGTGATCTCGTACTCGTTGGGCTGGTTGGTGGCGGAGACCGACAGCACGCGCCGCGTGAAGCTGTCCTTGAGGATGCTCACCACCGCGGTGGAGGAGGCCTTGTCCTGCTGCAGGTGCGCGCCGTTGGACAGGAGCGAGCGCCGCAGGTTCTGCACGAAGTCCGACTGGCGGTCCGCAGCCTCGAGGTAGGGTTTCTTCACCTGGGAAGACAGCGGTGCGCTGCCCTCCAGGTGGAAGCCACAGCCGGCGACCGTCACGAGCAGCGCCACCGACAACGCGCCCAGCCTGCGCATCAGATGACCACGTTGACCAGCTTGCCCGGCACGACGATGACGCGGCGCACGGGCTTGCCATCCATGAACTTCTGCACCCGCTCGTCCGCGAGCGCCGCGGCCCGCACGGCCGCCTCGTCCGAGTCCGCGGGCACGCTCACGTGGCCGCGCAGCTTGCCGTTCACCTGCACGACGATCTGGTAGGTGTCCTGCGCGAGCGCCTGCGGATCGACCTTCGGCCAGGGCTCATCGACCAGCGCCCGCTCGCCGCCGAGCCCCTGCCAGAGCGCGTGGCACACGTGCGGCACGATCGGCGCCAGCACCAGCACGGCGATCTCGAGGGCTTCCTGGCGCACCGCGCGTCCCTGCGGGCTGGCGTCGGCGAAGCGCGCCACGGCGTTCAGCAGCTCCATGATCGCGGCGATGGCGGTATTGAAGTTGTGCCGCCGCCCGATGTCATCGGTGGCCTTGGCGAGTGCCTGGTGGGCAGCGCGGCGCAACTTGGACTGCTCGGGGGTGAGCGGCGTGCCGTCGCGGCGCGGCACGGCGCCGGCCGAGACGTGCTCGTACACCGCGTTCCACAGCCGGCGGATGAAGCGCGAGGCGCCCTGCACGCCCTCGTCCGACCACTCGAGCGTCTGCTCCGGCGGCGAGGCGAACATCATGAACAGGCGCGCGGTATCGGCACCGAAGCGCGCCACGAGGCCCTCCGGGTCGACGCCGTTCCCCTCGGACTTGGACATCTTGCCCAGTCCCTCGTGTTCGACACGGACCGGCCCCTCCGCGGTCGCGACCTCGCTGACCTCGGTGCCGTCCGCGTCGCGCCGCACGTACACGTCGGCCGGGTTGAAGTAGCGCTTGCGGCCGCCCGCGGGCTGGTGCGAGTAGATGTGGTTGAGCACCATGCCCTGGGTGAGCAGGCGCGTGAACGGCTCGCCGAAGCTGAGCTGGCCGAAGTCGCGCATGACCTTGGTCCAGAAGCGCGCATACAGCAGGTGCAGGATCGCGTGCTCGATGCCGCCGATGTACTGGTCCGCGGGCAGCCAGTACTCCACGCGCGCATCCACCATGCGCTCGCCGTCGTCCGGGCAGGCGAAGCGCAGGAAGTACCAGGAAGAATCGACGAAGGTGTCCATCGTGTCGGTCTCGCGACGCGCAGGACCTGAGCACTTCGGGCAGGTGCACTCGTAGAAGTCGGCGGACTTGGCGAGCGGGTTGCCGCTGCCATCGGGCACCAGGTCCTCGGGCAGCACCACCGGCAGGTCCGCATCGGGCACCGGCACCTGGCCGCAGCGCTCGCAGTGGATGATCGGTATGGGGCAGCCCCAGTAGCGCTGCCGGGAGATGCCCCAGTCGCGCAGGCGGTAGTGCACGCGCTTGGCGCCCAGCCCCTTCTTCTCCAGCGCGGCGGCGATGGCATCGACCGCGGCCTGGAAGGAAAGGCCGGAGAACTGGCCCGAGTTCACGACCTCGCCGTGCTCGGCGTAGGCGGGAATCCACGGTGCCAGCACGTCCTGGTAGGCGCCGGTGGCGGAGCGCACCACCATGACGATGGGCAGGGCATTCTTCCCTGCGAACTCGAAGTCGCGCTCGTCGTGCGCGGGCACGCCCATGACGGCGCCCTCGCCGTAGCCCATGAGCACGTAGTTGGCCACCCAGACCGGCAGCTGCTCGCCGGTGAAGGGATGCAGCACGTGCAGCCCGGTGGGCAGGCCCTTCTTTTCCTGCGTGGCGACGTCGGCCTCCATGACGCTGCCGCGGCGGCATTCATCGACGAAGGCAGCCAGCTGCGGGTTGGCCTGCGCGGCCGCGAGCGCGACGGGGTGCTCGGCCGCCACGGCCATGAAGGTGACCCCGAACAGGGTGTCCACGCGCGTGGTGAACACCTTGAGCGCACCCTCGCGGCCGAGGGCCGCGCGGGTGTCGGGGGCGTACGGGAAGGCGACCTCGCAGCCCTCGCTGCGGCCGATCCAGTTGGCCTGCATGACCCGCACGCGCTCGGGCCAGCCGCCGAGCTCGTCGAGGGCCTGCAGCAGCTCGTCCGCGTAGCGAGTGATGTTCAGGTAGTACATCGGGATCTCGCGCTTCTCCACCGGCGCTCCGGTGCGCCAGCCGCGCCCGTCGATCACCTGCTCGTTGGCGAGCACGGTCTGGTCGACCGGATCCCAGTTGACGACCCCGGTCTTGCGGTAGGCGATGCCCCGCTCGAGCATGCGCAGGAACAGCCACTGGTTCCAGTGATAGTAGGCGGCGTCGCAGGTCGCGAACTCGCGCTCCCAGTCGATCGCGAACCCGAGCGCCTTCATCTGGCCGCGCATGTAGGCGATGTTCTGCCGCGTCCACTTCGCGGGCGGCACGTTGTTGCTGATGGCGGCGTTCTCGGCCGGCAGGCCGAAGGCGTCCCAGCCCATGGGCTGCAGCACGTTGTGCCCCTGCATGCGCATGTAGCGCGCCAGCACGTCACCGATGGTGTAGTTGCGCACGTGCCCCATGTGCAGCCGCCCCGAGGGGTACGGGAACATGGACAGGCAGTAGAACTTCGGCCGCGAGGCATCCTCGCGCACCGCGAACACGCGATGTTCCTGCCAATACTGCTGTGCGGCGCGCTCGACGGCCGCGGGCTCGTAGCTTTCTTGCATCGTGTTACGGCAGGCGCAGCGGTACGAAGATCTGTGCGTCCTGGCGTTGGATGAGCAGCGCGACGTTCTTGCCGGAGTTCTTGGCCGCTTCCTGGAGTTCCTTCACCGTGTTGACGCGCTTGCCGTTGACCCCGAGGATGATGTCGCCCGGTTCCACCTGCGCATCCTGGGCGGGACCGGACACGTCTTCGACCAGCAGGCTGCCCTGCGTGTCGACGCGCGCCTTCTCCTGCGGCTGCAGCGGTCGCACGGTCAGCCCGAGGACGCTCGCCTGCTCGCTCGCACTCTTCTCCTTGGGCTCGCTCTGCGCGGCAACCTGCGTGGGCTTCTCCTTGAGCTCCTCGATCCTGACGCTGACGTTCTGCGCCTTGCCGTTGCGCCACACCTGCAGCGTCGCTTCCTGGCCGGGCTTCATGGTGGCGATCTGCCCGGAGAGCTCGCCGTAGTGCTCGATCGGATGCCCGGCGACGCTCAGGATGACGTCGCCGGGCAGGATGCCGGCCTTGGCCGCCGGGCCGTCCTTGTCGACCGAGGACACGAGCGCGCCGTGCGGCCGGTCGAGGCCGAAGGACTCGGCCAGCTGCGCGTTCACGTCCTGGATGGTGACGCCGATGCGGCCGCGGACCACGTGCCCGGTCTTCACCAGCTGCTCCTCGACGTTGCGCGCCACGTCGATGGGGATGGCGAACGAGACTCCCATGAAGCCGCCGGTGCGGCTGAAGATCTGCGAGTTGATGCCGATCACCTCGCCGGCCATGTTGAAGAGCGGCCCGCCGGAGTTGCCGGGGTTCACCGCCACGTCGGTCTGGATGAACGGCACGTAGTTCTCGCCGGGCACCGTGCGCGAGGTGGCGCTGATGATCCCCGAGGTCACGGTGTTCTCGAACCCGAAGGGCGAGCCGATGGCCACCACCCACTGTCCGGCCTTGATGCGCGAGGGATCGCCGAGCTTCACGGTGGGCAGGTTGGTGGCATTGATCTTGATCACGGCCACGTCGGTGCGCTCGTCCGCGCCGATCACCTTGGCCAGGTACTCGCGGCGGTCGGTGAGGCGCACGGTGACCTCGTCGGCATTGGCCACCACGTGCGCGTTGGTGAGGATGTAGCCGTCGGAGCTGACCACGAAGCCCGAACCGGCGCCACGCACGGCAGGCTGGTTGCCGCGTGGCGCCGGGCCCTGCCCCGGGGCGGGCAGGCCGAAGCGCCGGAAGAAGTCGTAGAAGGGATCGTCGGGCGAGAGCCCGTTGCCGCCGGCCGCCGGGCGCGCCTTCTCGACGACTTCGACGTTCACCACGGCCGGGCCGTAGCGCTCCACCAGCTGGGTGAAGTCGGGGAGCGCGCGCACCATCGGCTCCGCGGCGGAGGCAGGGGCGGGGGCGCTCGCCTGTGGCACGGGCGTCGGGACGGCCGCGTTCGGGGACTGCGCCGACAGCTCGCGCGAGCAGGCGCCCAGGGCTATCGCCACCGCCAGGACCCCCAGCACGCGCTGCGTTCCCGGCCCAACACTCAGTTCAATCTTGGGATCCATGGCTCTCATTTCCGTCTCGGTCAGGACTTGCCGGCGGTACGTGCCCGCAGGCCCCTATCATTCCGTACCCATAGGCCGTATGCCAGCGCCAGCACCGCCAGACTGATGACCGGCCAGTTGCCTACACGGGCGTAGGGGGTCAGCCCCATCATGGGAACTATCCTTGAGACCAGCACGGCGGGCGCGAATTCCGGAGCCCGGGCGATGACTTCACCGTGCGGGCCGACCACGCCGGAAATGCCGTCATTGGCGGCGCGCACCAGGTAGCGCCCCGCCTCCAGGGCCCGCATGCGCACGATCTGGAAGTGCTGGTGGCGCGCCGAGGAATGGCCGAACCAGGCATCGTTGGTGACGTTCACCAAGGCGTTAGCCACCGGGAGCACCTGCAGCATCGTGCTGCCATAGGCGTCTTCGTAGCAGATGGTGGCGCCCAGCTGCAGGTGCGCCGCCGGCAGCGGCGGCTGGTATTCGGCGCCGCGCGTGAAGTCCGAGTACGGCAGCGCCATGATGCGCAGCCAGGCGCGCACGAACTGGGGAACCGGGAAGAACTCGGCAAACGGCACCAGGTGGTGCTTGTCGTACCAGCTGACCTGATCGCCCAGGGCCATGATCGAGTTGTAGTAGCGCGTGTCCGGCTCCCCACCCTCCGCGCGCAGCACGCCCATGACCACCGCCGAGCCGTGCTCATGGGCCTCGCGGTAGACCTGGTTGATGAAGGGCACCTGGTTGTTGGCCAGGTCCGCGATCGCCGACTCCGGCCACACGATCAGCTGCGTGCCCAGCACCCGCCGGGTCAGGGATTCGTACAGGTCGAGCGTGGCCTGGCGATGGCTCTCCAGCCACTTGTCATCCTGCGGGATGGCCCCCTGGATCATCGCCACCGTGGCCGCAGGCCCCGACACGTGCGTCCAGGAATGCCAGTAGAGGGCCGCCCCGAGGCCCCAGGGCACGACGAAGACGGCGGCCGCGACCAGGGCCTGGCGGCGCGTGCCCAGCACGATCGCCACGAGTGCGCCGGCGCACACCAGCAGCAGCGCGCTGATGCCGTATACGCCCAGCACGGGCGCGAACCCCGCAAACCAGGTGTCGGTCTGGGAATACCCGAGCGACAGCCACGAAAACCCCGACAGGAACCAGCCGCGCCACCACTCCATGAGCAGCCACGCCGCCGGCACCACCACCAGCCAGCCGGGGAGGCCGGCGCGCGGCAGCCAGCGCGCGGTGCAGTAGCCGAGGGCGGCGTGGTAGAGCCCCATGATCGCGGCCAGGCCCAGCATCAGCACGACGGCCAGCCAGACCGGCGAGTGCCCCAGGGTGTGCACGCTGAAGTACAGCCAGTAGGTGCCCGCGGCGAAGGTGCCGAAGCTGAACAGGAAGCCCAGGCGCGCGGCCTCGCGCGGGCTTCGCCCCTGCCACAGCCACATGAGCAGCGCCGGGGCGAGCAGCGCGAGCGGCCACACGTCGACGGGCGCGAACGCGCCGGCGAGCAGGACCCCGCCCGCCAGCGCCAGCAGCGCGCGCAGCGGGGCCGCGGAGGGGGGCCGCAGGCGCGGCAGCGCCGCCGGCTCGGCGCCAACGGTGGGAATGGGGCCTCGCATGCTGCTCAGGCGTCGCCGCCGCTGGCACGCTCTTCGGGCGGCAGCACGTCGCGCGGGGCAAGCACGCGCAGGGCATCCACGCGGCGCTTGTCGGCGCGCAGCACGCGGAAATCGAAGCCGCCGATGCTGGCACTCTCGCCGCGACGCGGCAGGCGGCCGAGCTGCTTCATGACCAGGCCGGCGATGGTGTCGACGCCCTCCTCCTCGGAAAGCTGGGCGCCGAAGTACTCGTTGAACTCGTCGATGCGCGTGATGCCGCGCACGGTGAACTGGCGCTCCGCCTCGCGGCGTATGTTCTGGTCGTCCTCGACGTCGAACTCGTCGTCGATGTCGCCGACGATCTGCTCGATGACGTCCTCGATCGTGCACAGGCCGGCCACCCCGCCGTACTCGTCGACGACGATCGCCATGTGGTTGCGATTGCGCCGGAACTCCTTGAGCAGCACGTCGAGGCGCTTGGACTCGGGCACGAACACCGCCGGGCGCATGTACTCGCGGATGTCGAAACGCTCGTGCGAGGAGGTGGTGGACAGGCGCAGCAGGTCCTTGGCGAGCAGGATACCGACGATGTCGTCGCGGTCCTCGTCCATCACCGGCACGCGCGAGTGGCCCGATTCGACCACCACCGGCACGATGCGGGCGACCGGGTCGCTGCGGCGCACGAACACCATCTGCGCACGCGGCACCATGATGTCGCGCACCTTCAGGTCGCCGACCTCGAGCACGCCCTCGAGCATGCTGAGCGCATCGGCATCGACCAGGCCGCGGCCGCTCGCCTCGCGCAGGACCGCGAGCAGCTGTTCGCGATCCTGCGGCTCGGCCAGTCCCTGGGTGAGGCGCTTCAGCCAGCGGCCGGTGGCATTGAGGTCCTTGCTCATCGCCCGCTCCGGTAGGGATTGGCGAAGCCCAGGCCGCGCAGCACGGTGATCTCGCGCCGCTCCATGCGCCGCGCGTCGGCGTCGTGCTCATGGTCGTAGCCGAGCAGGTGCAGGGTGCCGTGCACCACCAGGTGCGCCCAGTGCGCGCGCAGCGGCTTGCACTGCGCCAACGCCTCGGCGCGCAGCACGCGCGGGCAGATGACCAGGTCACCGAGCGGGCGGGCGCCGGGAACGCCGGCCTGCGCGGCGGCCGGGAAGGACAGGACGTTGGTGGCGCGGTCGCGGCCGCGATAGCGGGCGTTCAGGCGCCGGCTCTCCGTCGCGCCGACCACCGCCACGGCCAGCTCGCGGCCGCCGCCGTGCCGGCCGAGTGCCGCCCCCGCCCAGCGGGCCAGCTCGCGGCGCGAGGGCACCCAGGCACGGACGCGCCGCCGGCGCAGTTCCACGCTGATGCCCGCCGCGCGCCTCACTGCGCCTCCTCGCGCGACTCGTAGGCCTGCACGATGCGCTGCACCAGCGGATGGCGCACCACGTCCTTGGCATCGAAGAAGGTGAAGGCGACGCCGTCGACGCCGCGCAGCACGTTCACCACCTGCGACAGGCCCGAGGGGCGCCCGGGTGGCAGGTCGGTCTGCGTGATGTCGCCGGTGACGACGGCCTTGGAGCCGAAGCCGATGCGCGTGAGGAACATCTTCATCTGCTCGACGGTGGTGTTCTGTGCCTCGTCCAGGATGATGAAGGAGTCGTTGAGCGAGCGGCCGCGCATGAAGGCCAGCGGCGCCACCTCGATCACGTTGCGTTCGATGAAGCGCGCAACGCGGTCGAAGCCCATCATCTCGTAGAGCGCGTCGTACATCGGGCGCAGGTACGGATCGACCTTCTGCGTCAGATCCCCGGGAAGGAAGCCCAGGCGCTCGCCGGCCTCGACGGCCGGGCGCACCAGGATCAGGCGCTGCACGCGCTCGGACTGCAGGGCCTCCACTGCGCAGGCCACGGCCAGGTAGGTCTTGCCGGTCCCGGCGGGTCCTATGCCGAAGGTGAGGTCGCGGGTATGGATCTGCTGCAGGTACTGGCGCTGGTGGTCGCCGCGCGCGCGCAGCCCGAGGCGCGGGAGGCGCAGCGCCTGCTCGTCCGCCCCGGCCGGGGCGGCGCCGGACTCGCGCTCGCGCAGGGTGAGGTGAACGCGGTCGGGGGTGAGTTCCTCGGTGCGCGCCAGCTCGAAGAGCTCGCGCACCACCGCCTCGGCGCTGTCGGCCCGGGCGCCCCCGATGCGGAAGCTGTCGCCACGGCGGTTGATGCGCACCTCGAGGCGCGATTCCAGCAGGCGCAGGTTCTCATCGAGCGGCCCGCAGAGGTTGGCGAGGCGCGCATTGTCGGACGGCAGGAGCTGGAACTCCCGCTGGGGCTCGCTGGCGGCGGCGGGCACGGGCATCAGCCGCTGGCCGCCGCGAGCGGCCGGTCCTCGCGCGCACCGCTTGCGGCGGCCAGCCGGCCCCGCAGGCTGTGCGGCAGCGCCTCGGTGATGACCACGTCGGCAAAGCGGCCGATGAGGTCCTTGGGCCCTGCGAGGTTCACCATGCGGTTGTTGGCCGTGCGGCCGGCCAGCTCGCGCGCATCCCGCCGGGCGGCGCTCTCGATGAGCACCCGCTGACGGCTGCCGACCATCGCGGCACTGATCGCGCGCGCCTGCTCCTCGAGCTGCGCCTGCAGGCGCGCCAGGCGCTCCTGCTTCACCTGCGGATCGAGCTCATCGGGCAGCGAGGCCGCCGGCGTGCCCGGGCGGCGGCTGTAGAGAAAGCTGAAGGACATGTCGATGCCCGCATCGCGCGCCAGGGCGAGCGTCGCCTCGAAATCGCGCTCGGTCTCGCCGGGGAAGCCGACGATGAAGTCCGTGGAAATGCAGATGTCCGGCCGGACCGCCCGCAGCCGGCGCACCTTGTCCTTGAACTCGAGCGCGGTGTAGCCCCGTTTCATCAGGGCGAGCACGCGGTCGGAGCCGGACTGCACCGGCAGGTGCAGGTGGCTGGCCAGGGCGGGCACGTTGGCATAGGCCTCGATCAGGCTGTCGTCGAACTCGAGCGGGTGCGAGGTAGTGAAGCGGATCCGCTCGATGCCCGGGATGCGGGCCACGTGGTGGATCAGGGTGGCGAGATCGGCGAGCTCGCCATCGGCCATCGCCCCGCGGTAGGCATTCACGTTCTGCCCGAGCAGGGTCACCTCGACCACGCCCTGCCCGGCGAGCTGGCGCACTTCCTCGAGCACCGAATCGAAGCTGCGGCTGATCTCGTCCCCGCGCGTGTAGGGCACGATGCAGAAGCTGCAGTACTTGCTGCAGCCCTCCATGATCGAGACGAAGGCGCGCACCCCTTCCGCGCGCGGCGCCGGCAGGTGGTCGAACTTCTCGATCTCCGGGAAGCTCACGTCCACCACCGAGCGGCCGGAGCGGCGCAGCTGGGCGATCAGCTCGGGCAGCCGGTGCAGCGTCTGCGGCCCGAACACCAGGTCGACGAACGGCGCGCGCTGGGTGATCGCCTCGCCTTCCTGGCTGGCCACGCAGCCACCGACGCCGATGATCACCCCGGGTCGCTGCGCCTTGAGCAGCCGCCACTCACCGAGCAGCGAGAAGACCTTCTCCTGCGCCTTCTCGCGCACCGAGCAGGTGTTCATCAGCAGCAGGTCCGCCTGCGCCGGGTCGTCCGTGGCCGTCAGTCCCGCGCCGGCTGCGAGCACGTCCGCCATGCGGGCGGAGTCGTACTCGTTCATCTGGCAGCCGAAGGTCTTGATGAAATAGTGGCGGGGCATGGGGAACCTGCAATTTTACGGGGTCCGCCCGGGGGCCGCACGGCGCGCTGCCCGAGTGTGGGAAATACCCATTTTGTTCAATGGTTTGTGCCTGCCCGCATGGGGTAGTCTCCCTTGTCCCGGCGCCTGGTGTGCCCATCATCCCTGTATGAGCGTCGATCCGCGCTGGCAAGCGCCTGAAGCTGTAACTTCGCGATACCGCATGAGAAATCTCCTCGGATTCCTCGGCGCGCTGGCGCTGGCGGCCTGCGCGGCCCCGCACCCGGCACCCACCGGTGCCGGCCCGGCGGCCGTGCCGGCACCGCCGGCCAAGCCCCCTCCCACGGGCGCGCCCGCCGAGCTCACCCAGGCGCTGCAGCTGGCGCGCGACCACGACTACGCGCGGGCGGATGCGGCGGTCACCCGGCTGCTCGCCGCCGCGGACTTCGGCACGCTGCCGGCCCTCGAGCGCCACCAGGCGCTGTCGCTCGGTGCCATGCTGGCCCTGGAGCAGCGCGACGCGCACCGCGCACAGGCGCTGGCCACGCGTGCCTGCCAGATGCACGAGGAGCAGTCCTACGACTGGCTGCTGCGTGTGGAGGCCGGCATCGCCGCCGGCGATGCCGCCGACATCGTGCTGGCCTCCAAGGTCGTCGCCGAGCGCTGGCCGCAGCTGCTGCCGCAGTCACTGCAGGGCCTGGACAATGCCCCCGATCCGGTGCGCTACCAGGTGCTCTCGGGACTGTCCAACTTCAGCATGGCGCACGAGCCGCTCGCGGCCGGCCTCTGGTGGCGCGATCTGGCCCTCCTGCAGCTGGCGCGCGGCGAGCACGCCGCGGCGGTGAACACGCTGGGCCGCATCCAGAACGGCTACGTGGCGGTGAGTGTCGCGGCCGACCGGCGCTTCGATCCGGTGTGGCCGCAGGTGGAGGCGCGCCTGAACGTCCAGAACGCCGCACAGCGCGGCGTCGATGCAGCCGCCAAGCGTGCCCAGGCGAACCCGGACAAGATCCAGCCGCTGAACGAGCTGGCCGTCCTGCTCGCCGAATCGCTCATGACCGAGCAGGTGCTGCAGGTGGCGGACACCGCGATCGAGCAGGTCAGCAAGTGGGGCGAGAGCGCGTACAGCGACTACGATCCGGAGTACAGCCAGCTGCTCGGCCAGCGCGCGGCCGCGCTGGCGGCCACCGGTCGCTGGGACGCCGCGGTGATCCAGCTGCAGGCGGCGAGCCAGCTGCCGGAGAACGGCGCGGAGAACGTGAGCCAGATCATCGACCTGGCCGGCCTGTACAACGACCTGGGCCGCAGCGCGGAGGCGCGTGCGACGCTCTCCAAACTGAAGCCCGACAACACCAGCAGCGTCGGCCTCATGCAGTTCCAGCTGGAATCGCTGCGCACTGCCCTGGCCGCAGCCGATGCACACGCGGCCGAGGCCGCCCTGGAGTACCTCACCGCGCACCGCGCGGATGCCCTCGATGTCTACCAGGAGGGGCTGCTGGTGGCGGACCGCGAGGAGAGCGGTGCGAAGCTCCTGATCCAGCGACTCTCCAGTCCCAGGACCCGCAGTGCGGCGCTGCTGGCGGTGCAGACCTACCAGGACGGCGCGCTGACGCCCGTGCAGCAGGAGAAGCTGCGCCGCTGGCAGGCGCTGCTCGCCCGCGCCGACGTGCAGGCGGCGGTGGACCGCGTGGGGCGGGTCGGCCGCTATCCGCTGGCCGGGGACAGCTACTATTGAGGTCGACGACTCCTTAGAAGGGGATGTCGTCGTCGAAGTCCTCGCTGCGCGAGGACCCGCCGCTGGACTCCTCGGCATACGAAGGCGCGGCCCCGCCGCCGGCCGCGGCGGCCCCCATGCCAGCGCCGCCGCCCCCCGAGCCGCCGCGGCCACCGAGCATCTGCAGCTCGTTGCCGATGATCTCGGTTGAGTAACGCTCCTGGCCCTGCTTGTCGGTCCACTTGCGGGTGCGCAGGCTGCCCTCGATGTACACCTGCGAGCCCTTCTTCAGGTACTCCGCGGCAATCTCGGCGAGGCGGCCGAACATGGCCACGCGGTGCCACTCGGTGCGCTCCTGTTGCTCCCCGGTCTGCTTGTCGCGCCAGCTCTCGCTGGTGGCGATCCGCAGGTTCGCCACGGTCGAACCCGAGGGCATCGCGCGCGTCTCCGGATCCGCACCCAGGTTGCCGATGAGAATGACCTTGTTTACGCCACGCGCCATGATGAAGTCCTCGGGGGAAAGAAAATGCAGGGACCGGAAATGTCAGGGCGCCCGAAGAGGCGCCCTGGTGTTCTGGCTCTATTCTAGTGGACGCGCGCCAGCCGCGCAGCGTCCTATCGGATGCAAAGCGCTGGAAATGGCGCGCCGCCCCGGCGGCGCGCCCACTCAGCGGCCGCGGATCTTGGCGGCTGCATCCTTGAGGATCTGGGCAATGCGGCGGGCCTCCTCGGCCGAGGAACCGCGCGCGGCACGCAGCGCCTCCTTGAGTTCGCGCCGTGCCAGCCAGACCTCCTGCGGTCCGCCGTCGGCCTCCTCCTCGAAGCCTGCGACCGCCTCGCGCACGCGCCCGAGGCGCTGGGCAATCTGCTCGAGCTGGCTGAGGATCGCCTCCGCGGCCGCCTTGTGCTGGGCGAGGTACTCGGCGCCTTGCGGGGTGATGCGGTAGAGCTTCTTGGCTCCCTCGGCCGCGACGCTCGCGTAGCCGACCTCCTCCAGCCAGGTCAGTGCCGGGTAGACCATCCCCGGGCTCGGGCTGTAGAAGCCGCCGGATCGCTCCTCGAGCGCCCGGATCAGTTCATAGCCGTGGCTGGGGCGGTCAGCCAGCAGCATCAGGAGCACCAGCCGCAGGTCGACCGAGCCCATCTTGCGGCCGCGGAAGGACTCCGGGCCCATGCCGAAGCCGCCGCCGAACCCGAACCGGCCGAAGCCGCCGCGGTGGTGGCGACCCATGGCGTACCGCCCTGAGTCATCGGGTTCATGACAGCAGCCCGGGCCGTGAAAGTGGGCAGGGCTGCGAAAGTGGCCGTGACGGCCGAAGTGACGGTGCATTGGGCACCTCTCTGTAATGACGACAGATATATCGTAAGATATGTTTTTGGATAAAACAAGCCCCGTCAGAAGGGGTAGTTGATGCCGGAGAAGGCCACGACCCCTTCGCTGCCCTTGCCGATGTCCACGTACCCGACGACGAAGGGCCGCGCCACCGCCCGGATGCCGAGCCCCGCGGCGGCATGCAGCGACTGGACCGGCCAGGAAGCGGAGTCCGCGAAGACGCGGCCGACATCGACGAAGGGCGTGAGCTGCAGGTCGACGTGCGTGGACAGGGCATCGAAGTGGGCCACCTGCTGGCGCAGCTCGAGGCTGGCGGAGAAGGCATTGCGGTCGCGGAAGCGGTCCGCGCCGAAGCCACGCAGCGGCTGCGCGCCCCCGCTCACGCTCTCATCGCCGCCGATGCTGCTCAGCGCCCAGAACGGGGCGTCGCGGTAGCTGGGCATGTAGCGCAGCGCCGCGTGGAAGGCCCAGGTGGTGCGGCCCGAGGGGGAGTAGAACGCCCGTGCGTCGCCGCCGGCCTCCGAGTACAGCGTGTGGCCGAGTTCGGCGTTGCGGCTGGCGCTGCCCCAGTAGGCACTGAGCAAGGTGCCGCTGGAGGGGATCTCCGGGTCATCGCGCGTGTCGTAGCTGATCAGGGCCCGGGTGAGCAGCTCGTGCGTGGTCCCCAGTCCGGCGAGCCCGGGGTACACCTGGTCGGTGGAGGGAATGCCCGACAGCGTGCCCGGCAGCACCTGCACCTCGCGCGGCATGACCTCCACGGCGAGCTGCCAGGCGCGGCTGATGTTCCAGCCGAGCTGCGCCTGCAGGTATGCCTGCTGGTCGGTGTAGACACTCTGGCCCGCCTCGTGCGAGTCGTTGCCGATGCCGTAGAAGCGCGGAGTACCGCTGCGATCGTAGATCGCGCGCAGCGTGAAGCTGAAGGCATCCTCGTGGCGAATCCCATGCGCGTACTGCGCGGCGAACTCGCTTTCCACGCGCTGCTTGGCGCCGCCGACCACCGACCACTGCGTGTCCGCGGAGGGGTACGCGAAGATGCGCGCGCGCGCCCCCCAGCCGAAGTAGGGGTTGTGGATGATGTCGGGGGCGAGGATGCGCGTGATCTCGCCCTGCGCATCGGTGGTCAGCCACACCGGGATGACGCCCAGCGTCGTCCCGCTGTAAGGATCGAGGTCGATCTCCGGCACCGGAATGAACGGCGCCGTCTGGGGGTCGAGCCAGCGGCGCAGGCCCTGCGGCGGTGCGTCCGGCAGTGGCGCGACCTGCGCCGCCGCGACGCTGCAGGCGCAGGCGGCGAACAGGCACTGCGCCCAGCGGCTCACGCCAGCCGGTCAGAGCGCGTGCTGGAAACGGTACTCGACCTCCACGCCGTACAGGCGCCGGTCGGCGGCGGCCTGCCAGCTGGCCACCGGCGGGCCGCCGGGATTGACGATGCTGCCGCCGATGTAGGCATAGCGCTTGTCGCCGAGGTTGGTGCCGAACAGGGCCGCCTGCCAGGCGCCGCCGGCGGACTCCAGCCACAGGCGCGCGTTGACCAGGCCCACCGGACCCTGGCGGTTGAAGTCGTTCAGCACGTTGAACTCCACCGAGTCGCGCCAGGTGTAGTCGGCGCGCACGTGCAGCTGTCCGCTCTGCAGCGGCACGCTGTAGACACCGGACAGGGCCGCCTCGAACTTGGGCGTCATGTAGAACTGGTTGTGGCTGGCGTCGTTGCCGAAGGCATCGGTGAACTGCACGTAGTGCGCGTCCGTGTAGCCGCCCGAGGCCTGCAGCATGAGTTCCCGTGTCACCAGCATCGAACCTTCCAGCTCGATGCCGCTGACGCGCGCCTTGCCGGCGTTGATGACCTCGGTCGTCGGCGTGTTGCCGATCAGGCGCGCCAGCAGGCGCTGCATATCCTGGTAGTCGCCGGTGAAGGCGGCGGCACCGAGGGTGAGACGGCCGCCCATCTCGTTCGCCTTCACGCCGACCTCCACGTCGGTCAGCTGCTCGGGCTTGAACGGCGGATCCTGCAGCGTGTTGAGCGGGATGTTCCAGCCGCCGGAGCGCTGCGCGCGACCGCTGCGCACATAGCCCAGCACGTCGTCGGTGAAGTGGTAGTCGGTGCTGACCTCCCAGGACCAGTAGCGGAAGCTGATGTCCTTGCGGATGTACGGGCACGCCCCGGTCTCGGCCCCGATGGGGACCGGGTTGTTCGGGTCCGCGGCATCGACGATCGTGCAGAACTGCGGCGGTCCCAGGGGCGAGAGGTCGACGTAGGCGTTGTCCACCAGCGTGCGCGTGTCCTCGGTGCGCCGCACGCCGAGGCCGAAGTTCCAGCGCCCGGTGAGCTGGTAGTCGGCGTGCAGGTAGGCGGCCTTGGAGCGGTTGTCCACCGCGTTCACATCGTAGGTGGGCACCGGCGCGGACAGTCCCGGCGCCAGCACCGAGTCGGCGCTGCCGTGGTCGTGGAAGGCGTACAGGCCGCCGACCCAGTCCAGGCGCTCCGCCAGCAGCTTGCCGGACAGCTGCAGCTCCACGCTGCGCTGGAACGAGGTGTTGTCGAGGTTGACGTCCGCGATCGAGACCGCGTGAGCGTCGGCGTCGTAGTCATTGTCGGCGTGCAGCTCGCGGTAGCCGGCGATGAGCTTGGCATTGAGCGCAGGGTTGATCTGGCCCTCGAGCGTGAGCTGCCAGGAGTCGGTGACGGCGGTGTCGCGCTGCAGCTTTCCGGTGTCGGTCTGGTAGAAGTCCGCCGGCACCGTGTCCCCGGGGATCATGGAGGCGATCGTGCCTGGCAGAGGGTGCAGCAGGCCACCCGCCTGGTTGGCGTCGAAGCGCTCGAACGTGAGGTAGGCATCGAAGTGCGCCGTCGGCTGCCACAGCAGGCCGCCGCGCAGCTGGTAGCGATGCTGGTTCATGAAGTTGTCCTGGCCGGTCACATCGCTGCTGCCCCAGCCCTCGTGCTGGTCGCCCTGGTAGGCGATGCGCACCGCGAGGGTGTCGGACAACGGCGCGTTGAGGATCGAGCGCAGGCCGAACAGACCCTGGTTGCCGCCGGACAGCGCGGCCTCGGCCGAGTAGGCGGCGAGCTGCGGCCGCATCGTGTGGATGGAGATGGAGCCGCCGGTGTTGTTGCGCCCGAACAGCGTGCCCTGCGCGCCGCGCACGATCTCGACGCTGTCGATGTCGAGCAGCGTGCCCATGGCGGCCTGGCCGTTGGCCACGTACACACCGTCGACGTACAGCCCGACCGCCGGGTCGTAGACGATCGAGGACGGCAGCGCGGTCTGGCCACGCAGCGTCACCTCGAGCGCCGACACCGAGCGCGCCGAGCGGAACGCGACCATGTTCGGCACGCCGGCGGCGAGGTCCTCGAACTGCACCGCCGAGCGCTGCTGCAGCTCATCGCCCGAGAGCACCGTCTCGGCCAGCGGCACGTCCAGCAGCACCTCCTCGCGGCGGCGCGCGGTCACGACCACCTCATCGAGTCCGAAGGCCTGCGGGGAGGCGTCGGCGAGGGTCGCGGCGTGCGCGGCGCCGCCCGCGAGCACGTGCGCCAAGACCCACCCCGACACGGAAAAGCCGCAGCGGAAGCAGGGCAATAAGGCGCGCGAGCGGCTCACCAAGCTAACTTAACTCCCGCCGGCACGGGAGAGCAACGGCTGGAGGTTCCAAGTCGACCCGACCGCCCATACATAGACGGCTCGGCTGGCGGCTAATTCGTCGCGCGGGCCAACGGCGTATCATTGAGAGTTCCATGCAGCACATCAAAGTGCGCGGCGCGCGCACCCATAACCTGAAGAACCTCGACCTCGACCTGCCGCGCGAGCGGCTCATCGTGGTCACCGGCCTGTCGGGCTCGGGCAAGTCCTCGCTCACCTTCGACACCCTGTACGCGGAAGGGCAGCGGCGCTACGTGGAGTCGCTGTCCGCGTACGCGCGGCAGTTCCTCGCGACGATGGACAAGCCCGACGTCGACACCATCGAGGGCCTCTCCCCTGCGATCGCCATCGAGCAGAAGGCCACCTCGCACAACCCCCGCTCCACCGTGGGCACGGTCACCGAGATCTACGACTACCTGCGCCTGCTCTACGCCCGCGCCGGCATCCCGCGCTGCCCGGACCACGGCATCGACCTCACGGCCCAGACCGTGAGCCAGATGGTCGATCAGGTGCTGCGGCTGCCGGAGGGCACCGCGATCGCCCTGCTCGCGCCGGTGGTCAGTGACCGCAAGGGCGCGCACGCCGAAGTGCTCGAGGACCTGGCCGCGCAGGGCTTCGTGCGCGCGCGCATCGACGGCCGCATCCACGAGATGGAGGCGCTGCCGCCGCTCGAGGCGAAGAAGCGCCACACCATCGAGGCGGTGGTGGACCGCACGCGCGTGCGCGCCGATGGCGCCCAGCGCCTGGCCGAGTCCTTCGAGACCGCGCTGCGCCTGTCCGGCGGGCTGGTGCGCCTGAGCTTCCTCGACGAGCCGTCGCGCGAGGAACTGGTGTTCTCCAGCCGGCATGCGTGCCCTGTGTGCGGCTACAGCGTGCCGCCGCTGGAGCCGAAGCTCTTCTCCTTCAACAACCCGGTCGGCGCCTGCCCCACCTGCGACGGCCTGGGCGTGCAGGAGTTCTTCGATCCGGCGCGCGTGGTCACCCACCCGCACCTGTCGCTCGCCGGCGGCGCGGTGCGCGGCTGGGACCGTCGCAACGAGCACTACTTCCAGCTCATCCAGTCGCTGGCGCGTCACTACGGCTTCGACATCGAGATGCCGTGGACGGAGCTGCCCGAGCGGGTGCGCGAGGTGCTGCTGTACGGCAGCGGCAGCGACACCATCGACTTCGCCTACGATCCGGCGGCCGGCCGCAGGTCGCGCCGGCGCCATGCCTTCGAGGGCATCGTGCCCAACCTGACGCGCCGCTACCGCGAGACGCAGTCGGCGGTGGTGCGCGAGGAGCTCAGCCGCTATCTGGGCATGCGCCCGTGCCCGGAATGCCATGGCACGCGCCTGAACCGCGCGGCGCGCTTCGTCTTCGTGGCCGGCCGCAGCCTGCCGGAGATCGCGCACCTGACGGTGGGGCGGGCGCTGGAGTTCTTCGGCGCGCTCGACCTGCCCGGCTGGCGAGCCGAAGTCGCGGGCAAGATCGTCAAGGGCGTGGGCGAGCGGCTGCGCTTCCTGCGCGACGTGGGCCTGGACTACCTCACACTCGATCGCAGCGCCGAGACCCTGTCGGGCGGGGAGTCGCAGCGCATCCGCCTCGCCAGCCAGGTCGGCTCGGGCCTCACCGGCGTCATGTACATCCTCGACGAACCCTCCATCGGCCTGCACCAGCGTGACAACCGGCGCCTGCTGGGCACGCTCAAGCAGCTGCGCGACCTGGGCAACACGGTCATCGTGGTCGAGCACGACGAGGAGGCGATCGGCGAGGCCGACCACGTGGTCGATCTCGGTCCCGGCGCCGGCGTGCACGGCGGCCACCTGGTCGCACAGGGCACGCCCGCCGAGATCCGCGCCAACCCCGACTCGATCACGGGCGCGTATCTGTCCGGGCGGCGTCGCATCGCGCTGCCGACGCTGCGCAACCGGCCCGACCCGCAGCGCGGGATCAGGATCGTCGGCGCATGCGGCAACAACCTGCGCGACGTCACCGTGCAGATCCCGCTCGGGCTCATGACCTGCGTGACCGGCGTGTCCGGCTCGGGCAAGTCCACGCTCATCCTCGACACGCTGTTCGCGCACACCACCGCGCGCCTGAACGGCTCGCGGGTGGACGCCGCGCCGGTGCAGGCCATCGAGGGGCTCGAGCAGATCGATCGCGTCATCGACATCGACCAGAGTCCCATCGGCCGCACGCCGCGCTCCAACCCCGCCACCTACACCGGCCTGTTCGCTCCGATCCGGGAGCTGTTCGCCGCGGTGCCGGAGGCACGGGCGCGCGGCTACGATGCCGGTCGCTTCAGCTTCAACGTCAAGGGCGGCCGGTGCGAGGCCTGCCAGGGCGACGGCGTCATCCGCGTAGAGATGCACTTCCTGCCGGACGTGTACGTGCCGTGCGATGTGTGCAAGGGCCAGCGCTACAACCGCGAGACCCTGGAGGTCCGCTACCGTGGCAAGAACATCCACGAGGTGCTGGAGATGACCGTGGAGGAAGCGGCCCGCTTCTTCCAGAACGTGCCGACCGCGGCGGCGAAGCTGCAAACGCTGCTCGACGTCGGACTCTCCTACGTGCGCATCGGCCAGAACGCCACCACGCTCTCCGGGGGCGAGGCCCAGCGGGTGAAGCTGTCGCGCGAGCTGGCCAAGCGCGCCACCGGACGCACGCTCTACATCCTGGACGAGCCGACCACCGGCCTGCACTTCCAGGACGTCGAGCAACTGCTGCAGGTGCTGCACCGCCTGCGCGATGAGGGCAACACGCTCGTGGTCATCGAGCACAACCTCGACGTCATCAAGACCGCCGACTGGATCGTCGATTTGGGCCCCGAAGGCGGCGAAGGCGGCGGCCGGATCATCGCCACCGGCACGCCCGAGCAGATCGCGGCCACCACGGACTCCTGGACCGGGCGCTTCCTGCGCCCGCTGCTCGAGCGGGACGCGGCGCAGCGCCCGGGGCCCGCGACCGCCGCCCTCGAGCGGGCTGCCCTCGCCTGATCGCGGCCGCGGCGCAGGCGGCGCCGATGCGACTTAAGGCCGCCCGCGCGCGCTCGCGCCGCCGGGGACAAATGCACTAGACTCGACGGCATCCACACGACCCCGAGGCGCGAAGCAGGTTCGACACTGCGGGCGCAGGGGCGACGCCGACGGGGACTCTTCTTGGACAGCCCCAAATACTGGGCCTTCCTCAGCTACAGCCACCGCGATGCGAAGTGGACGGGCTGGCTGCACCGCGCACTCGAGTCCTACCGGCCGCCCAAGACACTCGTGGGGACCCGGACCGCGCGCGGCGCGGTGCCGCGGCGGCTTGCGCCGGTCTTCCGCGACCGCGAGGAACTGGCGACCGCCACCGACCTGGGCTCGATCCTGCGCCAGGCACTCGCCGACTCGATCTGCCAGATCGTGGTGTGCTCGCCGGCGGCGGCGAAGTCGCGCTGGGTCAACGAGGAGATCCTCGCCTTCAAGCGGCTCGGGCGCGAGGACCGCATCTTCTGCCTGATCGTCGACGGTGAGCCGAACGCCACGGACATGCCGGGCCGCGAGGACGAGGAGTGCTTCCCGCCCGCACTGCGCTTCCACCTGGATGCCGAGGGCAACCTCAGCGACCGCCGCACCGAGCCGATCGCCGCCGACGCCCGCCCCGGCAAGGACGGCAAGACCAACGCCAAACTGAAGCTCATCGCCGGGGTGCTGGCGGTGAACTTCGACCTGTTGCGCCGCCGCGAGCAGACCCGGCGCAACCGGCGGCTCGTGGCGATCGCCACCGCCGCCAGCGCCGGCATGGTCTTCGCCAGCGGCCTCGCCGCCTACGCGCTGATCCAGCGGCGCGCCGCCGAGCGCCAGGCCGAGACCGCGCGCCAGACGACCAATTTCATGATCGACCTGTTTCGCATCTCCGATCCGAGCGAGGCGCGCGGCAATTCGATCACGGCGCGCGAGATGCTCGACAAGGGCGCCGCACGCATCGACCGTGAGCTCGCCACGCAGCCCGCCATCCGCGCCACGCTCCTGGACACGGTGGGCACGACCTACATGGGGCTCGGCCTGTACCCCCAGGCGCGGCGCCTGATGGACGGTGCCCTGCAGGCCCGACAGGGCAAGGATGCCAAGGACCCGCTGGCCCTGTCGCTCCTGCAGCAGCACCGCGGCGACCTGCTGATGCGGCAGGCACAGTACGAGCCCGCCGAAGCTGCGTATCGCCAGGCGATCGCCCTGCAGATGGCGCGGCCCAAGGATGACCGCGACAACCAGATCGAACTGACCAAGAGCCTGCACGGCCTGGGCACGTTGCTGGCGGAAAAGGGGCAGTATGCGGAGGCCGACCATACCCTGCACCAGGCCCTCACCCTGCAGCACGAGCTCTACGGCCCCAGCCACCGCGAAATTGCCACGACCCTCAAGGACCTGGCGCGGGTCATGGACGCGGCGGGCGACCTGAACGGGGCCATCCCCGTGATGCGCTACGCGGTGACCATGCAGCGCGAGCTGAACCACAACGAGCCGGACCCCGCCCTGGCCGAGGCGATCAACGACCTCGCCCTGCTGCTGGAGGAGCGCGGCACCTACGAGGAGTCCGAGAAGCTGTATCGCGAGGCGCTGGCGATGAAGCGCCGGGTGTTCGGCGAAAAGCACCCGGAAGTGGCGATGGGGCTAAACAACCTCGCCGCTGCACTCCAGGACGAGGGCGACCTGGAGCACGCCGAGTCCACCTATCGCGAGGCCCTCCTCATGCAGCGCGCCCTGCTCGGCCAAGTGCACCCGGACGTCGCCCTCACGCTGAACAATCTGGCCTTTGTCCAGTCGGACCGCGGCAACCTGCGCGATGCGCTGGCCACCGAGGCCGAGGCGCTGGCGGTGTATCGCAAGCTCTTCACCGGCGACCACCCCGACGTCGCCCGCGTCCTGAACCGGATGGGGTTCTGGCAGACCGAGATCGGGGACTACGACCAGGCCGATCACAATTTGCAAGAAGCGCTGGCGATGCGCCGGCGGTTGTTCGGCGCGAGCAATCCCGAGGTGGCCTCGAGCCTGATCCACGTC
Organism: Pseudomonadota bacterium; assembly: GCA_018240525.1. GTDB lineage: Bacteria > Pseudomonadota > Gammaproteobacteria > Steroidobacterales > Steroidobacteraceae > 13-2-20CM-66-19. Next base: position 31,609 of record JAFEFN010000004.1, on the reverse strand, counting down.
GCCATCCTGCAGGTTGCGTTGCACCACTACGAGGCGGCGCTCGCCTCCGCCCGCGGCGCCGTGGACATTTTCACGCCCGCCCTGTCGGCCAAGCACTGGAAGACCGCGCTGGCGGCCAGCGCCGAGGCAGCCGCGCTGGCCGGACTCGGACGCTCCGACGAAGCCGAGCCGATGCTGGTCAGCAGTGTCGCCATCCTGGACAAGGATGGCTTTGCGCCCGCCCAGTATCACCGCCTCGCGCAGGGTTATCTCGACGAGCTGCGCGCGGGCCGGGTGCACCTCGCGCACACTTCCCGGACTGCGTCCAGCCGCTGAGTCATCGGCTTGCCATAATGCGCGCCCGTGTCGCACACCGATACCCGCGCGGCTCATGCGGTGGCCACATCACCGTGGTAGTCTTCGCGACAACATAAGAAGAGAACCGTGCCCGTGGGGACAGTGAAGGTTCCGGGGTGGCGGGGTCTCTCATCCGACCGGTTGCAGATGAAGGGCGTGCGCGCGAGCGCACGAAAGAATCCGCACGCCGACCAGAACAAGAACACCGAGGTGTGACTGTGCGTAATCTTCATTCACGTCTGAGCAGGCTCGCTCGAGCGACCGCCGTGGTGGCAGGACTGCTCGTCGCGGCAACCGCCCATGCCGAGTTCGTACGCGTCACGGCGGCGAACTCCGTCGGCAACTCCGTCTACGACGTGACCTCGCTCGTGCCAGGGGGCCCGGGCACGACGAGTCCGCTGAACACCGATGGCGCAAGCCACGGCAGTTACAGCTCCCTGATCCAGCTGGCGAACCTCGCCACCGGCACGGTCGATGTCATCGTCACCGACGCCACCAAGAACCAGATCGTCCGCTATACGCCGGCGGTCGGTGCGACACCGGCGGCGGTCACGGTGCTGTGGACCGGCACCTCGAGCAGCCCCTGCAGCCCTGCCCTGGATGGCCTGTCGGCGGATGCGGCGGGCAACCTGTTCTTCGTGCTGCAGAACAAGCCGATCGTGTGCGTGCTGCCGGTGAGCGCCAACTCCGCGACCGGCTATGCGAAGCAGCCGCTGGTCGTGGACGTCAACGGCTATTCGAGTCTGGGCGCAGCGTTCCTGCGCGATACCACGGTGGCCACGATCGCCGGACACGGCTGGAATGTCGGCGACCTGCTGGTCCTGGGCAGCTCCAAGAACTCCTCGAACAAGACCCTGGTGTTCGTCTATCGCGCGGCCAGCCTGCAGAGCGTGCTCAACGGCGGCGGCGCCCGCAACGGCCCGGACGTGGCCCTCATCTCTCCCGGGCAGTTCATCTGGGGCGGCAACCCGATGGGCATGGACATCTGGCCGGCGGATGCGGTCGATGCCACACCGACCCTGCTGATCACGAGCACCACCGGCCAGGTGCTGCGCTTTGATTTCACGCTGGGACAGTACGGCTACTCGCCGCAGCTGGTGCAGACCTTCGCCACCGGGCTGGGCAGCGGCCTTCTCAAGCTCAAGGAAGGCCTGCAGCTGGGCGTCCCGTATGCCTTCGTGACCTCCAGCTCCCCGGGCAACGGCCAGATCCTGATGCTGGGTGCGCCGGTGAACGGCAGCACCAACCTGATCGGAATCGCGACCCAGGGCGTGCAGAGTCCCAATGCCCTGGCGGTCGCCCGCCAGGCGGCCATCCCGACGCAGAGCTGCGTGTCTCCGCTCACCTGCGATCTGAGTGGCGGCGTCGCTCCGCACACGATCACGGGCAACACCGCGCCGATCGGCGGGAACGTGCTCGAGGCCAGCTGCGTCATCCTGTCCGATCCGCGCGTCGATGCGCTCGGCAACTGTGACGGCACCAACCTCAACGTCGCCAAGCTCTGCCCGGGCTTCGGCAACGAGATCATCCCCGGCACCATGTGCGGCAGTGCCGGCGCTTCCAAGTCCGGCTTCGCGCTGCTGCGCACCCAGACCACCCAAGGGGACGTGATTCCCGGCATCCTGGTGCGCACCGAGGAGAACGTCGACAACATCCTGCCGGCGACGCCGCCGGCGACCAACCCGCTGTGCCCGCTCGAGGTGCTTGCCTGGGTGCCGTACTCGGGTGCCAGCCCCAGCGAGGGCAGCATCGTCGAGGTGGATTCGTCCACTGGGCTGCTGCAGATGGTGGACATGACCACCTTCTGCGGTTCCTCGGGTGGTTCGAACCGCGGCCTGTCGATCTGGGGCGTGGGCCTCAAGCTCAACCTGAATGCGCTGAACGGCGGCATGCTCGGCTTCGCGCAGACCAAGTACACCAACCTGTTCGCCACGGTCAGCGGGGCGAACATCAAGCTGGCCACGCAGACGACGCTGGAAGCGGCCCTGACTCCCATCCAGACGTACCTCACGGCCGGCGACTACGCCTGCGCGGCCGCGCAGGTGCTCAGCGCGGATACCCTGGTCGCCAACGATGCGGATCCGCCCGGCAACTACCCCGGCAACGCGGCCAACCCGAACCCGTGGGGTGAGATCCGCGGACGCCTGGGCAACCTGTACATGACGATCAACACGCGCCTGGCGGGCAATCCGCCCAACTCCGCGTGGCCCCTGGCACCCACCGATCCGCTGCCGCAGTGCGGGCCGCCGGCGGTCACGCTGACGGCGGCTCCTGCGTCCATTGCTCCCGGCAATACCTCCACGATCACCTGGAGCACCACGCATGCCACCTCTTGCGCCGCCACCGGCGCGGTCACGGGCGATGCGGGCTGGAGCAATGTCAGCGGCACGAGCGGCAGCTACACGACCGTGGCCCGGTCCTCGAGCGGGACGTACTCGCTGAGCTGCACCGGGCCGGGCGGCACGACCACGAAGTCGGCGACGGTGACCGTGGTCCCCGCGCCGGTCATCTCCTCGTTCACGCCGGCCGCCTCCAGCGTGCCCGTGGGCGGCTCCACGACGCTCACCTGGACCGCAACGACCGACGGTTCCTGCTCGGTCACGGGGCTCGGGTCCGGCACCCAGAACCCCGACGGCAGCTACAGCGTCAACACCGGGCCGCTGCAGGTCACGACCACCTTCACCCTCGTGTGCAACAACTCGGTCAGCACCTCGGTGACGGTCTCGACCACCGTGACCGTGGTGCCGGTGCCGGTCATCACCTCGTTCGTGGTGACACCGTCCACCATCCCTGCGGGCGGTTCGGCGGTCCTGACGTGGAGCGAGAGCACCGGCGCGTCCTGCGGTGTGAACGGCCTGCCCGGAGGCAGCGGGGTCAGCACCGGTGCGGTCTCGACCACGACGACCTATACCTTGACCTGCACCTCGGTGGGCGGCACCGCCACCGCCTCGGTGGTGCTGACGGTCCTGCCGCCGCCGGCGATCACCTCGTTCAAGGCGACTCCCTCGAACGTCGATCCGGACTGCCAGCGCGATGGCCTGCCCAGCTCGTGCAGCTACACGACGCTGAGCTGGACCACGACGAACGCCACGGTGTGCGCGATCTCCGGCGGTGGCCTGAGCAAGACGGGGCTGCCCGCGAACGGCTCGCTGCTGAGCAACAAGATCACGGCCAAGACGACCTTCGCCCTGGGCTGCAGCAATGCGGTGAACACCAGCACCAGCGCGACGACCACCGTGACCTACCTCGACTTGGACGATGGCGGCGGCGACTGACCGCGGCGCGTCCGCCCCGCCCGGGGGCTGAAGCCAGGCGATCCGCACTCGATCCCTGCCGCGCATGCGGCAGGGATCGAGGACTCTGCTCAGTTCGCCGCCCCGACGGACCGCAGCGCTAGGGAATCGCCGCCTTGCGGATATCCTGGGGCTGGTCCTCGGTCCAGTACACGTTGTCGGCATCGAAGCCGATGACCGGCAGGCCGTAGGTGCTGACCGGCGGGACGAAGTCCACCACCGCGTACGGGCTCCCGCCGCCGACCGGCACGCGGGCGATGTGATTCACGTCGACCCAGTAGAGGTTGCCCCCGTTCACCTCCAGCTGCAGCAGCCCGAAGTTCGGGAAGGAGCCGCTGTTGGCAATCGCCACCGGCGCGCCGCCGGCGAAGGGCACGCTGAGAATGGCGCCGGTCTCGGCCGAGCCGACGTAGACCGCGCTGGTGTCGATGGCCAGCGCCGACAGGTTGGGGAGTCCCTGTGCCAGGGTGGTCAGCGCGCCGCCGGCCGCCGGCACGCTCAGCACCGCATTGTTGGTGTTGTCGGTGCCCCACCAGTAGAGGTTTCCGTTGGCGGCCAGCCGCATCTGCCCGCCACGGTTGAACCCGGCCGGGCCGGCCGTGAGTACGGTGATGGCACCGCCGGACAAGGGTGCGGCATGCGCGGCCGCGCCCACGTCCCAGTACACCTGGTCGGCATCGGCCACCAGGCTCTCGACCGGGCTATGGTCGGTCTCGACGGCGACGGTGTCGACGACCCCGCCCGCCAGGGGGATGCGCTTGATGCGGTAGCCGTCGGCGACGAGCACGTCGGTCGCGGTCACGAACAGCGCCGGCGCATCGCTGCTAATCCCGCCGGCCAGCGTCTGCCCGGTGCTGGCGGAACTGAGGCGCGCGATGCGGTCGTAGCCGTCGGCCAGGCCGCCCGGGTTGCCGGTCGTCCAGCAGACCGTGCCGCCGCCGTCGAGGAACAGGCCGCGCGGCGCGTCGCTGCCCTGGTACACGCTCACCGTGGTACCGCCGGCGAGCGGCACGCTGCTGATCGCGTCGGGGCTCGGGCCGGAGCCCATCTGCGAACTCCACAGCGCGTTGCCGCCACTGAGCAGCAGGTCGACCGGCATGGCGCCGAAGCTGGCGAGCACCGCCACGCTGCCTCCGGCCACCGGCACCGCATTGACGTGCGAGGAGATAATGGGGGGCGCGCCGATCGAGTCCGTCCACACCACCCGCGTGCCGTCGGTGACGATCTTCAGCGGCGACATGATCGCGCTCGCCAGCGTCACCGGTGCACCCCCGGCCAGCGGCTGCGCCAGCAGGCTGTCGCCGTACTGCCCGAATCCTGCGACGTCGTAGTAGACCGCCTGGGCGTCCACCGCGAAGCTGTTGCTGTTGGACGCGAAGCCGCTGGCGATCGTCACGGTCTGGCCGCCGCCGGCGGGCACCGCGCGGATGGCCGCCTGGTTTCCGCCCGGGACGTTCTCCATCCAGTAGATGTTGCCGTTGGCGCTGGCGAGGGCAACGATCGGCGGGCCGGTGGCCGCGAGCGTCGAGGTGACGCCGCTCGCCAGGTCCGTGGCATGCAACTGGTAGGTATTGCTGGTCGCGCTGGCCCAGTAAGCGCTACCGTTGAAGAGCACAAGGTCGGCGCTGGTGAACAGCATCCCGCAGGCCCAGTCGCTGGCCAGCGTCTGCGTCACACCGGCCGTGGTGCGGTAAAGGACCCGCCTGTTGCGCGGATCCGATCCCCCGCAGGGCGACCCATTGTCGGAGCGGGCGTCGAGCCAGATCAGGTCCGCACCGGCAAAGGCAGCCGTGGTCGGGTTGCGCACCCGCGGTGCCAGTGACACCGCCGTGCCGCCGGTGAGCGGCACGCTCATGACAGGCTCATCGCCCGCCTGAGACCAGTACAGCGCGCCCCCGGCGACGGCCAGTGACTGCGGCGAGGCGCCGGTCGCGGTGACCACCGCCGCCAGGTCCGCGGTGGCCACGATGCGGAACGAGCCGGTCAGGGCGTTGGAGACCGCCCCGCCGTTGTCGCTGGCGGTCACTTTGAACGTGAACGTCCCCACGCTGGTGGTGGGCACCGTGACGGCGCCCTGGATCGTGCCCGAGGTCTGCCCGCTCGCGCCCTGCACCGGGGTGCTGACATCGGAAACCTGCTTGCCGGTGGGATCGTAGACCACGATCTCGAGGCTCTTCAGGTCACCGCCGGAATCGGCGAAATCGACGCTCCCCTGGACCGCGAACGTGCCGGAGGCGGTCTGCGGTGCATCCTTCGGGTCGTAGGTGAGGTTGGATAGCGACGGCGTCGTCGGCGATTGGGAGCCGCCACCACCGCCGCCGCCGCAGGCGGCCAGGAACCAACATGCCACGAAGGGCAGGACACACCAGACTCTCGTGCCGGATATCGCGTTTGACACTGCAGACTCCCCTGGCCGATGGCCAACACCCCCTTAGAGTCCAAGGCGTTGGATTCGGGTACCAGGCGCGGGTGACCCGCGCTGGCGGGGGTGCGCCTGCGGCCGGCAGTGGCGGTCGAGTCAGGATCCTCGCGGCCGCTGCGCCGCCCCGCCGGCGCGGGCGGCCGCCGGGCTCAGAAGGGCGCCGTCACTTTCTTGAACCGCCCGGAGACGTCTCCGGAGAGCGCGATGTTGTCCGGGTTCAGCAGCATCACCGGCGCGCCCGCGGCGAGGTTGAACTTCGCCAGCTCCACCCAGATGACGTTCGGGATGGTCGTGAGCTCGAAGAAATAGCGCCGGTTCGTCAGATCGACCACGGTGCGGTACTCGGTGTTGTAGATCCCGAAGCTTTTGTAGGGCGCGCCGAAGGGCACCGAGACGTTGCGGGCGATCGCCAGGACCGAGGCGACCGCCTCGCGATCGCTGGCCGGCTCGGGCAGCATGCCAAGATAGTAGGTGGCGCGCGCGAAGCGATCGCGCGGGTTGACGTTGCCGGGCAGTGGCAGCTCGCTGCTGGGCTTGGAGAAGTCGAGCTTCGCCAGGAGCGCCAGCTGCTCATCGTAGGGCGGGTCGTTGGTCATCACGCGGTACTCGCGCCCGTGATGCACCACTTCCTTGCCATTGACGTGCTCGATGATCGCCGAATCGCCGCTGGCATCCTCGATCGCGAGGTGCACGGTGGCCGGGCGGCCGCGCGCCTCGGCCGGCCGGATCTGCACTTTCTGCAACAGCTCCAGCGCCTCGCTCACGCTGGCCGCGTTGTCGAGCACGTACTGCAGCCACAGGCCGGCATGCACCGCAGGCCGCGCGGCATCGCGCGGACCGAAGTCCGTCGCGGTCAGGTACAGCAAGTGGCCGCCGAGCCCCTTCTCGTTGAAGCCATCGACGCTGCCGACGTGGTAGACGCTCGTGATGATGCTGCCGTAGCGCGAAGTCCAGTGCGCCGGGTTCTCCTTCACGATCGTCTCGCCGCCGAGGATGCCGCCATCGCGCGCCATGCCGCGGGGAAACACCACCAGGCGTGACTCGGTGGACTCCGGCCAGTCCATGGTGCGGCTGGTGAAGACGCCGAGCTTGTTCGTGTTCCACAGCACGCGCGTACATGCATCCGCGGCGGCACCAGCAAGCACAGCGGCAGCGGCCGCGATCGCGACGGGCATCAGGCGCATTCTTATGATCTCCCAGCTGGACTCAGGCAAGCCTAGCCGGCGGTATGGAATCTGTCCAAACCGCCAAGCTCTTGATTTACATCAAGCTTTATCGTGACCCTACCGCAGGATGCTCCCACGGCCAGATATAAGTAGTAACCGCATTGCAAATGCGAACCGTTCTCATCCATACTGAGCCCATGGATGCCACCGCCACCCCTGCCGGCGTCGCGCTCAACCCGCGCTTCGTCAGCCTCGCGGCCCTCTCTCCGGGCACGAAGGCCCAGGTCGTCGGCGTGGGCAGCGCCAGCACGGCGCTGTCGGCGCTCGAGCGGCGGCTGCTTGAGTTCGGTTTCATCAGCGGCGAGGACATCGAGATCCTCGCGGAAGCGCGCCCGGGTCGTGACCCGTTCGTGGTGCGCGTGGGTCACACGACACTCGCCTTGCGGCGTCGTGAGGCGCAGAGCATCTGGGTGCAGCTCTCCCGCGCCGCGGCGCCATGAACGCCCCCGCGGCCGCGGCCCTCGCCGCGCCGCAGATCAGCCTGTCCCTCATCGGCGTCCCCAACTGCGGTAAGACCGCCCTCTTCAATCGCCTCACCGGCAGCCGCCAGAAGGTGGCGAACTACCCCGGTGTCACCGTCGAGCGCAAGGAAGGCCGGCTCGTCAGTCCGGCGAGCGGCCGCAGCTACCGCGTGGTCGACCTGCCCGGCGCCTACAGCCTGGAGCCCGCGACGCTCGATGAGGCGATCGCGCGCGACGTGGTGCTCGGGCGGCACGCGAGCGAGCCGGCCCCGGATCTGCTGGTCTGCGTGGTCGATGCCACCAACCTGCGCCTGAACCTGCGCCTGGTGCTGGAGCTGAAGAAGCTCGGCCGGCCGATGCTCGTGGCGCTGAACATGAGTGACGTCGCCGAGCAGCGCGGCTACCAGCTCGACCGCACCGCCCTCGAGCAGGCGCTCGGCATCCCGGTGATCCCCACCGTCGCGGTGCGCGCCGGCGGGGAGCGCGCGCTCGTCGCGGCCATCGACGGCTTCCGCTTCGACGCGCAGGCGCAGCGGCGCGCCCACGCGCGGCTCGAGCCCCCGGCGCCGGCGACCGCCGCGGACATCGAGGCGACGCAGCGCGAGGTGCGGCGCGTGCTCGCGGCGGCCGGCTACCGCGTGCCGGCGCGCATCGAGGCCCTGACCCGGCTCGATGCGGTGGTGCTGCACCCGGTGGCAGGACCGTTGCTGCTCGGCGCGGTGCTGTTCCTCATGTTCCAGGCCGTGTTCAGCTGGGCGAAGGCGCCGCAGGCCTGGATCAACGCCGGCATCGCGGCCTTGAACGCCTGGCTGTCCGGCGTGCTGCCGGCGGGCCCGCTGCGCGGCCTCATCCTCGATGGCGTGATCGCCGGCACCGGCAGCGTGCTGGTGTTCCTGCCGCAGATCCTGCTGCTGTTCGCCTTCATCCTCGCGCTGGAGGATTCCGGCTACCTGCCGCGCGCGGCCTTCATGCTCGACCGCCTGATGGGCCGCGTCGGGCTCTCCGGCCGCGCGTTCATCCCGCTCCTGTCCTCGTTCGCATGCGCGATCCCGGGCATCATGGCCGCGCGCACCATTCCCTCCAGCCGCGACCGCCTGGCGACCATCATGATCGCCCCGCTCATGACCTGCTCGGCGCGGCTGCCCGTGTATGCGCTCCTGATCGGCGCGTTCATTCCCCAGCGCAGCGTCGCCTTCATGAACCTGCGCGGGCTGACGCTGTTCGCGCTGTACCTGGCGGGCGTCGCGAGTGCGCTCGGCGTCGCCTTTTTCCTGAACCGGCGGGGCGGCGGCGGCAGCGAGTCGCGTGCCCTGCTGCTGGAGCTGCCCGAGTACCGCCTGCCACAGCTGTCGAACCTGCTGCTCGGCCTGTGGGAGCGCACCAAGATCTTCCTGTCGCGCGTCGGCACGATCATCCTCACCCTGATGGTGGTCTTGTGGTTCCTGGCGAGCTTCCCGGCTCCGCCACCCGGGGCCGCGGGTCCGGCGATCCAGTACAGCATCGCCGGCATGCTCGGCCGCGGTCTCGAGGTGCTGTTCGCGCCGATCGGCTTCAACTGGCAGATCTCGTTGGCGCTGGTGCCCGGGCTGGCCGCGCGCGAGGTCGCGGTGAGCAGCCTCGGCACGGTGTACGCGATGTCGGGCGGCACGGCGGACATGGCCGGCGCGCTCACGCCGGTGATCGCGCACAGCTGGTCGCTCGCCACCGGGCTGTCGCTGCTCGCCTGGTACATCTTCGCGCCCCAGTGCCTGTCGACGCTCGCGGTGGTCAGGCGCGAGACCAACTCGTGGCGCTACCCGCTCTACATGGCCGGCTACCTGTTTGCGCTCGCCTACCTCGCCGCCTTGCTCACCTACCGCGTCGCGCTCGCGCTCGGCGCCGGGGTCACGGCATGAGTCCCGCGCTGCAGGCGGTGGCGGTGGGGCTGATCGTGGTGATGTGCGCGGTCTACAGCACCTGGCGGCTGCTGTCGGGCAGTGCTCGCCAGCGCCTGCTCGCCGTGCTGGCGAAGGTGCCGCTGCTCGGCTCGCGCGGCTGGTTCCGGGCGCTGCAGGAGCGCACGCTCGCCGGACTCGGCGCCGGCTGCGGTTCCTGCCCGGGTGCTACGCCTTCGCCTTCCCGGAAACGAACACCTGGTGCACTTCCCCGTTAGCGATGCGCTCCTGGTACCTGCCCTGCGTGTAGGCTGAAACCACGCGCCGCCAGAAGCTGACCGCACCGGTGTTGCGCATGTACTCGGTGATCTCCCAGCGCCCGGCGAAGCGCGACAGGATCAGCTGCACGGCGGTCTGCCCGATCCCGAGGCGGCGCCGCGCGCGGGCGATGAAGAATTCCGGCATGCGGTAATCGATGCGCGGCTGGGTCCCGGCGCCGCTCACCGCGATCACGCGCGCGAACCCGACCGGTTCGGCGGCGCGCGCGATGACCAGTGGATAGGTGTTCGGGTCGGCGAACCAGTGCGCGATCTGGTCCGGCTCGCGGTGCCCGACTTCGCCGAGCCGCGGAAACAGGCCGGTGCCCGGATTCAGGTCGTCGAGGTAGTCACGATAGACGCCCTGGATCCACAGCCGGTCCGGCGGTGCGCCGCGAGCGTCGCGCACACTGACTCCGGCACTCATGTCTTTCGGTTCCCGGTTCATCCTGAGCGGGTGGAAAGAAAACGGCCCGGACAGCTCGCGCGTGCGAACCGTCCGGGCCGTTTATCAGCCGTAAGCGCGAGAAGCTTACTGCTTCGGCGGCGCGGAGCTGTCCGCCGCGGCCTTGGCGGCATCGGCAGCCTGGCCGGCAGACGCGGCAGCGTCCTTGGCAGCATCGGCAGCCGCAGCACCAGAGGCCTGGGCGGCCGAACCGGCGGCATCAGCGGCGCTGGAAGCGGCCTGGCCGGCAGACGCGGCAGCGTCCTTGGCGGCATCGGCAGCAGCAGCGGCAGGAGCAGGCGCAGCCTCGGTGGATGCGGATTCCTGCTTCGCGCAGGCCGTCAGCATCAGCGCGGCAACGACGGCGCTAAGAGCAAGTTTGGTGTTCATCGATCGGTACCCCGGGAAGCAAGAGTTGTATGGATCGACCCCTTCTGGGAGGTCGCTGCCCACCCCTTCAGGAGCGGGCAGGCCGCAAATTCTATAGAAGTCCCGGTACGATTGGAAACTCCCGGCGCCCGAACCGCTGTGTCTGGTGAAGACGACAGCGGCGGGCGCCCCCCACCAACTCAAGGTCAGGTCTATGCCCGAAGCGGTCTCTGCACGATCCAACGAGCTCTCGCGCACCTTCGGGCCGCACCTGGCGGCAGTGGAGAGGCGCACCACGGACGCCCTCGCCGCCAGCGGCTTTTCCGGGCTGCTGGTGCATTCCGGGTCGCTGCTGGAGGTCTTCCAGGACGACCGCACCTACCCCTTCCAGGTCAACGCCCCCTTCAAGGTGTGGGTCCCGGTGGAGGATGCACCGGACAGCTTCGTGTGGTTCGCCCCCGGCGCACGACCACGCCTGATCCTGCTGCAGCCCCGCGATTACTGGTACAAGTCCGCCCAGACCCCGCAGGGTTACTGGGTCGAGTCCTTCGACATCCGGCCCGTCGCCGAGCGCGCCCTGGCGCGCGCGCAGCTGCCCAAGGACCTCAGCGGCGCGGCCTATATCGGTGAGCCTTTCCCCGAGCTTGCCTCCTGGGGCCTGAAGGCCACCAACCCCGCGGCGCTCATGCGGCGGCTGGATTATGCCCGTGCGGTGAAGACACCCTACGAGCTCGCCTGCCTGCGCGAGGCGAGCCGCCTGGGCGCACTCGGCCACCGCGCCGCGGCAGAGGCCTTCCGCGGCGGGGCCTCGGAGTTCGAGATCGAACTCGCCTTCCTCGAGGCCTGCGGCATGCGCGAGCAGGAGCTGCCCTACAACCCCATCATCGCCCTGAACGAGGGCGGCGCGGTGCTGCACTATCAGGTGCTGGCGAAGCGCCCGCCCGCCGAGGTGCATTCGCTGCTGATCGATGCGGGAGTGCAGTCCGGTGGCTATGCCTGCGACATCACCCGGACCCACGCGCGCGAGGATGCCGACTTCGCGGCGCTCATCGACCGGATGGACCGCATGCAGCTGTCGCTGTGCGCCGGCATCCGCGCGGGCGTCGACTGGCGCGAGGTGCAGCTGCGGGCGCACGCCCTGACCGGCGCCCTGCTGCGCGAGGCGGACATCACCCTGTGCAGCGCCGAGGAAGCGGTCGATACCGGGGTCACCCGGGTCTTCCTGCCGCATGGCATCGGCCATCTGCTCGGGCTCGAAGTCCACGACGTCGGTGGCTTCATGCGCTCGCCCGAGGGCGGCGATATCCCGCGGCCGGAGGGCCACCCCTACCTGCGCCTCACCCGCGTCCTCGAAGAGGGCTTCGTCGTGACGATGGAGCCGGGCATCTACTTCATCGACCAGCTGCTGGAGGAAGCGCGCGGGGACGCCCGGGGCCAGCGGATCAACTGGACCCGGGTCGGCGAGCTGTCCAAGTTCGGCGGCATCCGGGTCGAGGACGACCTGGCCGTCACCCGAACCGGGTGCGAGAACCTCACCCGGGACGCCTTCGCCGCGCTGCCGCGCTAAGGGGTGGACCCGAAAGCAATCGGGGGCCTATTGGCCCCCGATTGGATCAATAGAGAGACAAAAGCTACTTCCTTGCCAGGAGATCGCGGATTTCCTGCAACAGTATCTCGCTTCGGGGCGGGGCCGGCGGCGGGGCATCCGGGTGGGGACGCTTGAGCTTATTGATCGCCTTGATCGCCAGGAAGATGACGAACGCGATGATCAGGAACTCGAAGCAGGTCTGGAGGAAGGCCCCGTACTTCACCAGAACCGGCTTCCCGTCGGCGCCCGTGGCGATGGTGAAGGCCAGGTCGCTGAAGTTGATGTGGCCCAGCAGCGGCGCCAGCAGGGGCATCACGATGTCCCCGACCAGCGAGCTCACGATCTTGCCGAAGGCGGCCCCGATGACGACACCGACCGCCAGGTCGATGACGTTGCCCTTCATGGCAAATTCTTTGAATTCCGACGCGAAGCTCATGAGGCATTCTCCCTGTGGTGAAGGGGGGATCGTCCGGCTCTTGAGGGCCTTGGCGTCAGCCTAGCGAAAAGGCGGCGGAGGGCGCAAACGCGAAGGGCCGCCCGTGGCGGCCCTTCGCGGTCAGACAACGGTGGCAGTCGCCTAGGCCGCGGCCTTCTTCTTGCGCGCCGGCTTCTTGGGCGCAGCCTCGACTTCGGCCGCAGCCTTCTTGGCCTTGGGCTTGGCCGGGGTCTTGGCCTTCTTCTTGGCCACCTTCTTGCCCTCGGTGGGCTCCTCGGCCGCCACGGCCACCGGGCCATCCACCAGCTGCATCAGCGCCATCGGCGCGGAGTCCCCCGGGCGCGGCATCATGCGCAGGATGCGGGTATATCCGCCCGGGCGTGCCTTGAAGCGTGGCCCGAGGTCGCTGAAGAGCTTCTCCACGACCGCCTCGTCGCGCAGGCGCGAGAAGGCCACGCGGCGATTGGCATCGCTGTCGCTCTTGGCGAGGGTGATGAACGGCTCCACGACGCGGCGCAGTTCCTTGGCCTTCGGCAGCGTGGTGCGAATGGTCTCGTGACGCAGCAGCGAGACCGACATGTTGCGCAGCATCGCATGACGATGCGTGCTGTTGCGCGACAGTTGGCGGCCAGAATGACGGTGACGCATAAGTAACCCTTAAACCTTTTCAGTCACTGCCGTCGCCGGGGCGCAGGCAGGTGGCGGCCACACCCGTTGCGGTGTGGCCGCGTCTTCACTCTCAGACGACTTCGCGCTCTTCGTCGTGCTTCAGGCCCGCCGGCGGCCAGCCGTCCAGGCGCATCCCGAGCATCAGGCCGTGGCTCTGCAGCACTTCCTTGATCTCGGTGAGCGACTTCTTGCCCAGGTTCGGCGTGCGCAGCAGCTCCACCTCGGTGCGCTGCACGAGGTCGCCGATGTAGTGGATGTTCTCGGCCTTGAGGCAGTTGGCGCTGCGCACGGTGAGCTCGAGCTCGTCCACGGGACGCAGCAGGATCGGGTCGAACTGCATCTCGGAAACCTTGGCCGAGGTCTCTTCCTCGCCCTGCAGGTCCACGAACACCGACAGCTGGTCCTTGAGGATGCTGCCGGCGCGGCGGATGGCTTCCTCCGCATCGATCGTGCCGTTGGTCTCGATGTCGATGACCAGCTTGTCCAGGTCGGTACGCTGCTCGACGCGTGCGGCATCGACCGAGTAGGTCACGCGGCGCACCGGCGAGAAGGAGGCATCCAGCTGCAGGCGGCCAATCGGCCGGGTCTGCTCCTCGAAGGCCACGCGCGAGGCCGCCGGGCGGTAGCCACGGCCGCGCTCGACGCGCAGGGTCATCGACAGCTCACCCGCCTTGGTCAGGTTGGCGATCACCAGCTCCGGGTTCACGACCTCGATGTCATGGTCGGTCTGGATGTCCCCGGCGGTGACCGGGCCCGGGCCCTTCTTGTGCAGGCGCAGCTCGGCCGATTCGCGCGTGTGCATGCGCAGCGCGACGGACTTCAGGTTGAGGAGGATGTCCACCACGTCCTCCTGCACACCTTCGATGCTGGTGTACTCGTGCAGGACGCCGTCGATCTCCACCTCGGTGATGGCCGCACCGGGCATGGAGGACAGCAGCACGCGGCGCAGCGCGTTGCCGAGCGTGTGGCCGAAGCCCCGCTCGAACGGCTCGATCACCACGCGCGCCTGGCGCGGGGCCACCGGCTGCACCTTCACCACGCGCGGCCTCAGGAACTCGCTTACAGATCCCTGCATTGCAGTCTCACCTTGCCGGCTTGGGTCCGGCGCAAAAGAAACACGGTTGGACCCGCCTGAATTGGGGCGCCAGGCCCCAAAATCAAGCGGATACGCTTACTTCGAATACAGCTCGACGACGAGGTTCTCGTTGATGTCGGGCAGGATGTCTTCCCGGCCCGGCGCCGACTTGAACACGCCGCGGAATTCCTTGTCGTTCACCTCGACCCAGTCCGGCAGGCCCACCTGGGTGGCGATGCCGAGGGCGGTCTGGATGCGCAGCTGCTTCCGCGACTTCTCGCGCACCTGCACGATGTCACCGGCCTTCACCTGGTAGGAGGCGATGGTCACCGGCTTCTCGTTGACGTTGATCGACTTGTGGCTCACCAGCTGGCGGGCCTCCGAGCGCGTCGCCGCGAAGCCCATGCGGTAGACCACGTTGTCCAGGCGGCACTCCAGCAGGCGCAGCAGGTTCTCGCCCGTGGCGCCGGTCTTGCGCGAGGCGGACTCGTAGTAGTTGGCGAACTGGCGCTCGAGGATGCCGTACATGCGGCGCAGCTTCTGCTTCTCGCGCAGCTGCAGGCCGTAGTCGGACAGGCGCTGGCGGCGCTCACCCTTGATACCGCCGGGCGGCACGGTGAACTTGCACTTGTTCTCGATCGGCTTGGCGCCGCTCTTCAGGAAAAGATCGGTGCCCTCGCGACGCGCGAGCTTGCACTTCGGACCTACGTAACGTGCCATAACAGTACCCTTAGACGCGGCGCTTCTTCGGCGGACGGCACCCGTTGTGCGGGATCGGCGTCACGTCCGAGATGCTGGTGATCTTCAGTCCACAGTTGTTGAGAGCGCGCACCGCCGACTCGCGGCCGGGGCCCGGGCCACCCACGCGCACCTCCACGTTCTTAACGCCGTGCTCCTGCGCGGCGACGCCGGCCTTCTCGGCCGCCACCTGCGCGGCGAACGGCGTGCTCTTGCGCGAGCCGCGGAAGCCGCAGCCGCCCGAGGTCGCCCAGGAGAGCGTGTTGCCCTGCCGGTCGGTGATCGTGATGATCGTGTTGTTGAAGGAGGCATGCACGTGCGCGATCGCATCGAGCACGTTCTTGCGCGCCTTCTTGGGCTTCTTGGCGCCACCGGTCTGTGCACCGGCGGCCGCAGTTGCGCCCTGTTTCGCCTTCTCGTCAGCCATTCGTTATGCCTTATGCCTTGCCAGGAGGTGCGTTCAGCTTGACCGCCTGCTTGCGCGGGCCCTTGCGGGTGCGCGCATTCGTGCGGGTGCGCTGTCCGCGCACCGGGAGTCCGCGACGGTGCCGGATGCCGCGGTGCGAGCCGAGATCCATCAGTCGCTTGATGTTCATGGACACTTCGCGGCGCAGGTCGCCCTCGACCGCGAACTTGGCGATCTGCGAGCGGATCGCGTTCACCTCCGCCTCGGTGAGGTCCTTCACCTTGGTCGTGGGCGCAACCCCCGCCGCCTCGCAGGTGGCGCGGGCGCGGGCCCGGCCGACGCCGTAGATCTGCGTGAGCCCGATCCACACGTGCTTGTTCATCGGGATGTTGATGCCGGCTATGCGTGCCATATTTTCTTACCTCAACCCTGGCGCTGCTTGTGACGCGGGTCCGAGCAAATGACGTAGACCACGCGGCGGCGGCGCACGATCTTGCAGTTCTTGCAGATCTTCTTGACCGACGGACGTACTTTCATGATTAACCACCTGAACCGCTGCGGCCCGAGCCGAGCAGGTTCGCCTTCTTGAGGAGTCCTGGATAGTGATGCGACATCGTGTGCGCGTGCAGCTGCGCCATGAAGTCCATCACCACGACCACGACGATGAGGAGCGAAGTGCCGCCGAAGTGGAAGGGCACGCCCTTCCAGGCAACGAGGATCTCCGGCAGCAGGCACACCGCGGTCACGTACAGCGCACCCCACAGGGTGAGCCGCGTCAGCACCGCATCGATGTATTCGGCCGTCTGCTGGCCCGGGCGGATGCCGCGCACGAAGGCGCCGGACTTCTTGAGGTTGTCCGCCGTGTCGCGCGCGTTGAACACCAGCGCGGTGTAGAAGAAGCAGAAGAAGATGATGAGCCCGGCGTAGATCACCAGGTGCAGGGGCTGGCCGTAGCCCAGAGCGGCGGCGACATCCTGCATGATGTTGGCGAAGGTGCCCTGGCGGTTGGTGCCGACGAAGCTGGCGAGCGTGGCCGGGAACAGGAGCAGGCTCGAGGCGAAGATCGGCGGAATGACGCCGGCCATGTTGAGCTTGAACGGCAGGTGGCTCGACTGCCCGGCGTACATGCGCCGGCCCACCTGTCGCTTGGCGTAGTCCACCGGGATGCGCCGCTGGGCGCGCTCGACGTAGACCACGAAGGCGGTGGTGGCCAGGACCAGGATGCCCAAGAGCAGCGCGAACGGCGCCTGCATCTCGCCGCTGGCGACGCCCTCGAAGGTGCTGCCGATCGCGCCGGGCAGGCCTGCGACGATGCCCGAGAGGATGATCATCGAGATGCCGTTGCCGACGCCGCGCTCAGTGATCTGCTCGCCCAGCCACATGAGGAACATGGTCCCGGTGGTCATGGTGATGGTGGCGGTCATGAGGAACGGCCAGCCGTGCACCAGCGTCAGCCCGCCCTTGTCCAGCGCGCCGGCCGCGGCGAAGGACTGCAGCAGCGCCAGACCTACCGTGCCGTAGCGGGTGTACTGGGTGATCTTGCGGCGGCCCGACTCGCCCTCCTTGCGCAGCTCCATGAGCGTCGGCACCACCATCGACATCATCTGGATGATGATCGAGGCGGAAATGTAGGGCATGACGCCCATGGCGAAGATCGACAGGCGTGACAGCGCACCGCCCGAGAACATGTTGACGATGCCGAGGATCGTGTTCGAGCGGTCGCCGAAGAAGCGCGCCACTTCCGCCGGGTTGATGCCGGGGACCGGGATGAAGGTGCCGATGCGGTAGACGATCAGCGCCCCGATCAGGAACAGGACGCGGCTGCGGATCTCGCCGAAGCGAGCCGCATCACCGAATGCTCCTACCGTGTTGCCAGCTGTCGTTGCCATGCCTGTCCTGGTCCGTCGGCCGCTCAGGCCTCGATCTTGCCGCCCGCCGCCTCGATGGCCGCCCGGGCCCCCTTGGTGGCCGCGACGCCCTTGAGCGTGAACGCCTTGTTGATCTCACCGGAGAGCACCACCTTGGCCGTCTCGGCATCGGCGGAGATCACGCGCGCCTTGCGCAGGGCCGCGATGTCCACGACCGTGCCCTCGACCTTGAGCAGCTCGTCCAGGCGCACCTCCGCGTGCAGGCGCTTCATGGCCGAGCGGAAGCCGACCTTCGGCATGCGGCGCTGGATGGGCATCTGCCCGCCTTCGAAGCCGACCTTGTGGTAGCCGCCCTTGCGGGCGCGCTGGCCCTTGGTGCCGCGGCCGCAGGTCTTGCCCTGGCCAGCCGAGGCGCCACGGCCGACGCGCAGGCGCGGGCGCTTGGCACCTTGGCCGGGTTTGAGTGTGTTCAGTCGCATAGGTGTCTCTTAGGCGCTCTTCTCGATGCGCAGCAGGTGCACCGCAGCATTCATCATGCCGCGGTTCTCCGGGGTGTCCTTGACCTCGACGCTCTGGTGGATACGGCGCAGGCCGAGTCCGCGCGCGGAGGCGGCGATGTTCTTCAGCTGGCCGTTCAGGCTCTTCACCAGCGTTACCTTGACCGTCTTGTCTGCCATGGCGTTCAGCCCGTGATCTCTTCGAGGCTCTTGCCGCGCTTGGCGGCGATGTCCTCCGGTGAACGGATCTTCGACAGCGCGGAGATGGTGGCGCGCACGACGTTGATCGGGTTGCGCGAGCCGTAGCTCTTGGCGAGCACGTTGCGCACGCCGGCGCACTCGAGCACCGCGCGCATGCCGCCCCCGGCGATGACGCCGGTACCGTCCGAGGCCGGCTGCATGTACACGCGCGTGGCCCCGTGGGTGCCGGTGATCGCGTAGTGCAGCGAGTCGTTGCGCAGCGAGACGTTGATCAGGTTCTTGCGCGCCTGGGTCATCGCCTTGGAAATCGCCAGCGGCACCTCGCGCGCCTTGCCGAAGCCATAGCCGACGCGGCCGGCCGTGTCGCCGACGACGGTGAGCGCGGTGAAGCCGAACTGACGGCCGCCCTTGACGACCTTCGCAGTGCGGTTGACCGCCACGAGCTTCTCTACGAACTCGTCGGCCGGCTGGCCCTTCTCTGGTCTCGCCATATGTGTGCTACCTACTTAAAACTCAAGACCCGCTTCGCGGGCTGCCTCCGCGAGCGCCTTGATGCGCCCGTGGAACTGGAATCCGGAACGGTCGAAGGCGACCTTGCTCACCCCTGCCGCCTTGGTGCGCTCGGCAATGGCACGGCCGACGGCCTTGGCCGCCTCGACGTTGCCGGTGCTCTTCAGCCCCTCGCGCACCTTCTCCTGCACGGTGGAGGCGGCGGCGATGACGCGGCTGTGCGCGCCCTCGGTGACCTGGGCGTAGATGTGGTTCGCCGTGCGGTGCACGGTGAGCCGCGCAGTCGCCAGCCCGCGGATGTGCGCGCGGGTCTTGACGGCGCGCCGCAGGCGGCGCTCCTTCTTGGTGATGATCACTTTTTCTTCCCCTCTTTCAGGGTGATCTTCTCGTTCGCGTAGCGCACGCCCTTGCCCTTGTACGGCTCGGGCGGGCGGATGTCGCGGATCTCGGCGGCCAGCTGGCCGACCTTCTGGCGGTCGATGCCCTTGAGCACGATCTCCGTCTGGCTCGGGGTCTCGATCGAGATCCCCTCCGGGATGTTCACGACCACCGGGTGCGAGAAGCCGAGGGTCAGGTTCAGGGCCTTGCCCTGCACGGCCGCGCGGAAGCCGACGCCGACCAGCTCGAGCTTCTTCTCGTAGCCCTTGGTGACGCCCAGGACCATGTTGGCCAGGTGCGCCCGGGTGGAACCGGCGTGCGTGCGGGCGGCACCCGCGTCCTGGTACTTGATCTCGAGCTTCTTCTCGCTCTGCACGACGGACACGCCGTTGGCGAGCGACAGGCTGAGCGAGCCCTTGGCGCCCTTGATGGTCACCGCGCTCGCGGCGATCGTCGCCGTTACGCCCTGGGGCAGGTCAACCGGTGCTTTGGCAATTCTCGACATAGTGATTCTCTTGCGCTCGTTAGGCCACGATGCACAGGACTTCGCCGCCCTGGCCCGCCGCGCGCGCCTGCTTGTCCGTCATCACGCCCTTGGGCGTGGAGACGATCACCGTGCCCATCCCGCCCAGCACCTTCGGCAGCTCGTCCTTGCCGCGGTAGATGCGCAGGCCGGGGCGGCTGACGCGCTCCAGGCGGTCGATCACGGGGCGCCCCTCGAAATACTTCAGTGCGATCGTCAGGCGCGGCTTGCCGGCTTCCGCATCGGTGCGGTAGTCGCCGACGTAACCTTCGTCGCGCAGCACCTTCACGATGGCGGTCTTCAGGCGCGAGGAGGCGAGATGTACCTCGCTCTTGCCCGCGGTCTGGCCGTTGCGGATGCGCGTCAACAGATCAGCAATGGGATCGGTCATGCTCATGCAGCGTTCCTCACCAGCTCGCCTTGGAGAGACCCGGGATCTCCCCGCGGTTTGCGACTTCGCGGATCTTCACCCGCGCCAGTCCGAACTTGCGGTACACACCGCGTGAACGGCCCGTGATGGCACAGCGGTTGCGGTGCCGAATGGCGGCCGCGTCGCGGGGCTGCGCCTGCAGCTCCGCCTGTGCGGCCGCGCGCTCCTCGGGCGAGCTCTTCGGGCTGCGGATCAGCTCCTTGAGCTTCGCACGACGTGCGGCGTACTTTTTCACGATCCCGGCGCGACGCTTCTCGCGCTCGACCATGCTGGTCTTGGCCATAGTGGGTCCTGTTACTTCCGGAACGGGAAGTTGAATGCCTCGAGCAGAGCTCGTCCCTGACGGTCATCGCTGGCCGTCGTCGTAATGGTGATATCCATGCCCCGCACCTGGTCGATCTGGTCGTACTGGATCTCGGGGAAGATGATCTGTTCCTTCACGCCGAGGCTGTAGTTGCCCCGGCCGTCGAAGGCCCGCGGCGTCACGCCGCGGAAGTCGCGGATGCGCGGCATCGCGATGCTGATCAGCCGGTCAAGGAACTCGTACATGCGCTTGCCGCGCAGGGTCACCTTGGCACCGATCGGCAGTCCGGCGCGGATCTTGAACGAGGCAATGGCCTTGCGGGACTTGGTGACCAGCGGCTTCTGGCCGGTGATCTTGGTGAGGTCGGCCACGGCCGCGTCCATCACCTTCTTGTCGGCCACGGCTTCGCCCACGCCCATGTTGACCGTGATCTTGGTGATGCGCGGAACCTGCATCACGTTGGCGATCTTGAGGTCCTCGCGCAGGCGCGGGACGACTTTCTCGCGGTAGTACTGTTCTAACCTGGCCATAAGTTCTCTCTTGGAGTGCCGACGCCGCTCAGACGTCGAGCATTTCTCCGTTCGACTTGAAGAAGCGCACGCGCTTGCCGTCGTTCAGGGTCTTGATGCCGATGCGGTCGGCCTTCTTGGCGCCCGGGTTCCAGATCGCGACCTTCGAGAGCGCCAGCGGCGACTCCCGCTCGACGATGCCGCCCGGCTTGCCGCCCTGCGGATTCGGCTTGGTGTGCTTCTTGGACATGTTCACGCTCTCGACGACCACGCGGCCGTCGGCGAGCACCTGGATCACGGCCCCGCGGCGGCCCTTGTCGCGGCCGGAGAGCACGATCACCTGGTCGCCTTTGCGGATCTTCCTCATCACAGCACCTCGGGCGCGAGCGAGATGATCTTCATGAACTGCACGTTGCGCAGCTCACGCGTCACCGGCCCAAAGATGCGCGTGCCGACCGGCTCGAGCTTGTTGGTCAGCAGCACCGCGGCGTTGCCGTCGAAACGGATCAGCGAGCCGTCCGGGCGGCGCACGCCGTGCTTGGTGCGCACGACCACCGCGTCGTAGACCTCGCCCTTCTTCACCTTGCCGCGCGGGATGGCGTCCTTGACGCTCACCTTGATGACGTCGCCGACGTAGGCGTAGCGGCGATGTGAGCCGCCGAGCACCTTGATGCACATCAAGGTACGCGCGCCGCTGTTGTCAGCGGCAGTAAGCGTTGTCTGCATCTGGATCATGGTTTTCGAACCTGCCTTTACAGCCCGGTGGCGCGCTGCACGACCTCGAGCACACGCCAGGACTTGTGGCGCGACATCGGGCGGCACGGGGTGATGATGACGGTGTCACCGGTCTTGACGGTGCCGCCTTCATCGTGGGCCAGCACCTTGGTGGTGCGGCGGATGAACTTGCCGTAGGTCGGGTGCTTGACCAGCCGCTCGATCTCCACGGCGACCGTCTTCTGCATCTTGTCGCTGACCACGCGGCCGGTCAGGGTGCGGGCGCCCTTTTCTTCCACCTTGCTCTCTACCTTGTTCTCTGTAGCACTCACTTGGCACCTCCGGCGGCGTGCTGCTTGCGCAGCGCCGTCTTGACGCGTGCGATGTTGCGGCGCGCATTGCCGAACTGATCCGGCTTGGGGTTCTGCCCGGTGGCGCGCTGCAGGCGCAGGGCGAACTGCTCCTTGCGCAGCTTCACCAGCTCCTCGGCGAGCTCGGCCGGCGAGGCCTTGGCGATCTTCTCGCGGTACTGCTTGACCTGTCCGATCTTCATCAGCGCACCTGTCTCTTTACGAACGACGTGGACACCGAGAGCTTCGAGCCGGCCAGGCGGAACGCCTCGCGCGCCGTCACCTCGTCCACGCCCTCCATCTCGAACAGCACCTTGCCGGGCTGCACGCGCGCGACGTAGTACTCCACGTTGCCCTTGCCCGAGCCCATGCGGACCTCGAGGGGCTTCTTGCTGATCGGCACGTCCGGGAACACGCGGATCCAGATCTGGCCGCCGCGCTTGACGTAGCGGGCCATGGCGCGGCGCGCCGCCTCGATCTCGCGCGCGGTCATGCGCGCACGGCTGGTGGCCTTGAGGCCGAACTCGCCGAAGGAGACGTTGCTGCCACGGTGGGCCAGGCCGCTGTTGCGGCCCTTGAACGCCTTGCGATACTTGGTACGTTTGGGCTGAAGCATGGTCTATGAACCTTTAGGCCTGCGCCGGGGCTTCCGCAGCGGGGGCGGCGGGGGCGGCCGGGGCAGCGGCGGCGGCCTCGCCCTCGGCGGCGGCCGGAGCGAGCTCCTGCTTGTCGAACACCTCGCCCTTGAAGATCCACACCTTCACGCCGATCACCCCGTAGGTGGTGTTCGCCTCGGCGTGCGCATAGTCGATGTCGGCACGGAAGGTGTGCAGCGGGATGCGGCCCTCGCGGTACCACTCGGTGCGGGCGATCTCCGATCCGTTCAGCCGTCCGGAGACGCGCACCTTCACGCCCAGCGCGCCGGAGCGCATGGTGCTCATCACGGCGCGCTTCATGGCGCGGCGGAACATCACGCGCTTCTCGATCTGCTGCGCCACCGCGTCGGCGACCAGCTGCGAGTCGAGCTCGGGCTTGCGGATCTCGGCGATGTTCAGGCGCACGTCGTTGACCGACATGCCGAGCAGCGCGGCCGTTTCCTGGCGCAGCTTCTCGATGTCCTCGCCCTTCTTGCCGATGACGATGCCCGGGCGCGCCGTCTGGATGGTGAGGTTCACCTTCTTGGCGGCGCGCTCGATGAGCACGCGGCTGACGGAGGCCTCCTTGAGGCGGTCCTTGAGGAAGGCGCGCACCCTGAAGTCCGTGTGCACGTGGGCCGGGAACTGCTTCTTGCCCGCGTACCAGCGCGAGGTCCAGTCGCGGGTGATCCCCAGCCGTATGCCCAGCGGATTGACCTTCTGACCCATGCTTAATCCTTCTTGCCGTCGCTGACGCCGACGGTGATGTGACTGTTGCGCTTGACGATGCGCGCACCGCGGCCCTTGGCGCGGGCGGCAAAGCGCTTGAAGGTCGGCGCCTCGTCCACGTGGATGAGCGAGACCTTCAGTTCATCGATGTCCGCACCGTGGTTGTGCTCGGCGTTGGCGACCGCCGACTCGAGCACCTTGCGAACCAGGTCCGCGCCCTTCTTCGGCATGTACTTGAGCACCGAGATGGCGTTGCCGACCGGCTTGCCGCGCACGGTGTCCGCCACCAGGCGGCACTTCTGCGGGGAGATGCGCGCGTAGCGCAGCTTGGACGTGACTTGCATGGGTTACAGCCGCCCTCAGGCGGCAGCCTCCACCTTGCGGTCGCCGGAGTGCGCCTTGAAGGTGCGCGTCGGGGCGAACTCGCCGAGCTTGTGGCCCACCATGTTCTCGGAGATCAGCACCGGGATGTGCTGGCGGCCGTTGTGCACCGCGATCGTCAGGCCGACCATCTCCGGCACGACCATCGAGCGGCGCGACCAGGTCTTGATCGGCTTGCGGTCGTTCTTGGCGGAGGCCACCTGGACCTTCTTGGCGAGGTGCAGGTCGACGAACGGGCCTTTTTTCAGTGAGCGTGGCATGTGTGTTTACGCTTCCTAGGTCAGCGGATGCGGTTCTTGCGGCGCTGGACGATCATCCCGTCCGTGCGCTTGTTGTGACGGGTCTTGAGGCCCTTGGTGTTCCAGCCCCACGGCGACACCGGGTGCGGGTTGCCCTGGCCGGACTTGCCCTCGCCGCCGCCGTGCGGGTGGTCGACCGGATTCATCGCCTGGCCGCGCACCGTCGGGCGGATGCCGCGCCAGCGCTTGGCGCCGGCCTTGCCGTAGCTGCGCAGGTTGTGCTCGTCGTTGCCGACCTCGCCGATCGTGGCGCGGCAGTCGACGTGCACCTTGCGCGTCTCGCCCGAGCGCAGGCGCAGGAAGGCATACAGCCCCTCGCGCGAGGTGAAGGACACCGAGGCGCCGGCGCTGCGCGCCAGCTGGCCGCCGCGGCCGGGCTTCAGCTCGACGTTGTGGATGATGGAGCCGACCGGCACGTGGCGCAGGGTCATGGCGTTGCCGGACTTGATGGGCGAGTCGGCGCCCGAGCGCACCTCGTCGCCGGGCTTCATGTCCCGGGTGGCGAGGATGTAGCGCCACTCGCCGTCCGCGTACTTGATGAGCGCCAGGTGGCTCGAGCGGTTCGGGTCGTACTCGAGGCGCTCGACCACGCCGACGATGCCGTCCTTGTCGCGCTTGAAGTCGATGATGCGGTACTTCTGGCGCGAGCCACCGCCCTGGTGGCGCGTGGTGATGCGGCCGGAGTGGTTGCGCGCGCCGGTCTTGTTCTGGTGCGCGGTCAGGGAGGCCAGCGGCCCGCCCTTGTGCAGGTGCGAGCGGTCGACCTTGATGAGCGTGCGCGTGCCTGGGGTTCTGGGCTTGTACTTGATGAGAGCCATTGCGTTGTGTCCTGTCAGGCCTTGGCGCGGGCTTCGTAGTCGATCGTCTGGCCGCTCACCAGGCTCACGTAGGCCTTCTTCCAGTCCTGCGTGCGCCCGGTGCGCTTGCCGAAGCGGCGCGTCTTGCCCGCCTCGTTGACGACCTGCACGCCGGCGACCTTGACGTCGAACATCAGCTCGACGGCCTTCTTGACGTCGGTCTTGGTGGCCTCGCGGCGCACCTTGAACGTGTACTGGTTGTGGTTCTGCATCGCGAGCGAGGTCTTCTCGGTCACGTGCGGGGCGATGAGCACGCTCATCAGCTGTTCGCGGTTCATTGCAGGCGCTCCTCGATGAGCTTCACGGCCGCGACGGTCATCAGCACCTTGTCGTAGGCGGCGAGCGCGAGCGGGTTCAGCGCGGTCACCTCGATGACCTCGACGTGCGCCAGGTTGCGCGAGGCGAGGTACAGCTTCTCGTCGGTGGCTTCCACCACGATCAGCACCGAGTCCAGCGACCACTGCTTGAGCTGGTTGGCGAGCAGGCGGGTCTTGGGGGCCTCGAGCGCGATCGCATCGGTGACCAGCAGGCGCTCGGTGCGCGCCAGCTCCGAGAGCATCGCGCGCAGGGCGCCGCGATACATCTTGCGGTTGACCTTCTGCGCAAAATCACGCGGCTTGGCGGCGAAGGTGCGGCCGCCACCGACCCAGATGGGCGAGCGGCTGGAGCCGGCGCGCGCCTGGCCGGTGCCCTTCTGCGCGTGCGGCTTGCGGCCGCCGCCACGCACTTCGGCGCGGCTCTTCTGCGCCTTGGTGCCGGCGCGGCCGGCGTTGCGGTAGGCGGTCAGCACCTGGTGCACCAGGGCCTCGTTGAACTTGCCGCCGAAGGTGGCTTCGGAGACCTCGAGGGCGGCGGAGCCGTTGACGAGCTTCAGTTTCATGACTTACTTCTTTCCCGCCTTGGCCGGATCCTTCGACGGGGCACTGCCGACCTTGCTGGGCGCGGTGGTCTTGCGGCGCGCCAGGCGCGCAGCCTTGACCGACGGACGCACGATCACCTGGCCGCCCTCGGCACCGGGCACGGCGCCGCGGATCAGGAGCAGGTTGCGCTCGAGGTCCACCACGACGACCTTCAGGTTCTCGGTCGTGCGGCGCACCACACCCATGTGGCCGGACATGCGGCGACCCTTGAACACGCGGCCGGGGGTCTGGCGCATGCCGATGGAGCCGGGCGAGCGGTGCGAGACCGACACGCCGTGCGTCGCGGGCAGGCCGCCGAAGTTGTGGCGCTTCATGGTGCCGGCGAAGCCCTTGCCGATGGTCGTGCCGGTGACGTCCACCGACTGGCCTTCCTTGAACATGTCGGCCTTGATCTCGGTGCCGGCGGTGAGCTCGGCCTTGTCGGCATCCGCCAGGCGGAACTCCACGAGGGCCTTGCCCGGGGCGACCTTGGCGGCCGCGTAGTGGCCGTTCAGCGCCTTGGAATACAGCTGCGGGCGGCGCGTGCCGTACGTAACCTGCACGGAACGGTAGCCGTCCTTGTCCTTCGCCTTGACCTGCGTGACCCGGTTCGGCAGAACCTCGATTACGGTCACCGGCACGGTCACCCCGGCGTCGGTGAATACGCGCGTCATGCCGGCCTTACGGCCGACCAGTCCGATTGCCATTTCTATCCTCTCGCGCCCGGACCGCTACGATTGGCGGCACGGGACTCATGGCCCAGAGCTAAGTTATTGAGACAACAGGAGATTTTGCGCTGTACGCCCGCTGGGCTGCGCTCGTCTCGAGTGGTCTTGGGACCCCACACCGGTCCCAACCTCGCCCGATGCCGCTTGCGCGGCTCACCCTCCGAAGGCTGTCCGGGGGGCTAAAAAGGGCGCGCAGTATAGGCGCGCACCGACAGCCATGCAACTGCCATGCAGGCCTTTCGTCCTGCCGTCGGGGGCTGCGGGGATAGGACCTTCGGAGGCGTTCGGCGGTTCCCCGTTCCGACCTCGGAAGGGGCTGCTCCCGGGATCCGCAAGGGAAGCTCTACATCCCGAATGCCTTGCGCAGGAAGGCGTCGCTGCGGCGCAGCATATCCGCCCGGGCCGTGCTGTCGTCCAGCTGGTGATCGAGGTCGTCATAGGCCACCAGGGTGACCTGCCCGCCGGCGGACTTCAGGCGCGACTCCATCAGCCGCGACTGCTCGATATCCACGTTGCGGTCCATGGTGCCGTGGAACAGGAGGACCGGGGCGCGGAAGCGATCGGCGTGCTGGGCGGGGGAGCCCTGGCTGACGTGGGGACCGTCACCGATGTACTCACTCACGACCTCGAAATCGGTCCAATGCCGACTCTGCTCCTTCAGGAGCGGGAGGTCCGTGACCGGGGCGATCGCCACGACCGCCTTGAACAGGGTGGGGTCCTCCACCGCCGATTGCAGGGCCGCGTAGCCCCCGTACGACCAGCCCACGATGCCGAGGTGGGCCGGATCGGCACCCTCCTTGACCAGCCAGCGGCCGCCATCGAGGACATCGCCTATCGCGGTCTTGTACGACTTGAAGCCGTGGTCCCTGAACCAGGCATCGCCGTAGCCTGCCGAGCCGCGGAAGTTCGGCTGCAGCACCGCGTAGCCGCGGTTGGCGAAGTACTGCGCCAACCAGTTGAAGCCCCAGACGTCGCGCGAGTCGGGGCCGCCGTGCGGCATGACGATCGCGGGCAGGCCCTTGGGACTGTCCGCCCCGGGCGGCAGGGTCAGGTAACCCGGGATCTGCGTGCCGTCGGCGGCCGCATAAGTGACGGGACGCTGGGTGGCAAGCTTCACGCCTTCGAGCTGCGATCGAACCACCAGGAAGGTCTGCAGCTGCGAGGTCTTGCGGTCAAAGACGTAGTAGACACCCGGGTCGACGTCGGTGCTGGTATGCACGAGCAGCCGGTCTTCATCGGCGCTCGCATCGACGATGTTCGGTGCGACATGCAGCGCCTTCCTGAGGGCTTCGTGTACCTGCAGCATCTCGGGCGCGAAGTACACCGAGTGACGATAGTCGGTGTAGTACGTCGCCCCCACCACCCGGTGGCGCCGGCCCAGGTAAATCAGCTGCGTGACGTCGACCTCCGGATTGGCATACAGCAGCTGCTCCTTGAGGCTCGTGTTCAGCGCCACGGCGTACACCGCAAGCCGCCCGTCGAGCTTCTTGACCCCGTATGCAACGTCGAGGTCCGGGTCCACGGTGTACGGGTCAAACCCTTCCTGGTCGGTATAGCGGTAGATACTCAGCGGCTTGTACTCGGTCGAGCCGGCCGGGTGATACAGGTAATCGATGCTGCCGGTGTTCTGGTCACGGCCGTTGCGCTTGCCGATGCCCACGATGCGCACGTGCCCGCGACCGTCGGTGATGTACTCCCAGGCATCGCGGCGGGGCTTCTCGACGCGCTGCGCCTGCAGGTTGCGCGTGTCGATCTGCTCCACACCCAGCCCCTCCTCTGAGCTCCCGAGGTGGGAACCGATCTTGTCGTCGCGCAGGTGCACGCGCGCCATCAGCACGGCACTGTCGACATCGGGCAGCCAGTCGAGGATGGCGCCGTCGTTGACCGTTTCGCCGCGCGCGAAGTTGCTCGTGCCGGCGTTCATCAACAGCTGCATGTTCGTGCCGTCGGTGTTGACCGCGATGGTCCGGGTATACGAAATCGGCCCGTAAGCGGCGTCCCGCTTCATGAAGCCGACGTAGCAGACCAGGCGCACGTTGGACACCCAGCCACAGGACCTCAGGCGATCCGGGTGGCCATTGGACTGCATGATGCCGTGCGCCTTGGATCCCGGCGCCAGCGACATCGTGTAGAGCGCAGAACCGGCACCCTGCGTGGCTGCGATCCACGCAACGTTCTGTCCATCCGGGGAGAGCGCGAGGTCGCTGACGCTCGGTCGCGCGCCGAAGGCTGCGGCGGCGTCGAAGCCAGCCGGATCGGCAGCCACGCAGGGCTGCACTGCCAGGACCAGAATCGCAAGGACGATACGCCGCATGGGCTCCCCCTTTTTCTTTTTTCAGGCCGCAGCAACCGCCATGGATGGCGGCGCGCTGTCGCCGATCATAATGCACCGTTCAAGCTTAAGAATCGCGGTAGCGACATCCGACTTCTAACCTCACCGCAGGCAAGCAAGGTTGGCCAGCAGCTTGCTGCCTACATCCCGAACGCCTTACGCAGGAAGGCATCGCTGTGCCGCAGCAGCTCAGCCCTGACTTTGCTGTCCGGGAGCTGGTGATCCAGGTCGTCAAAAGTGACCAGCGTCACCTCTTTCCCCGCGGACTTCAGGCGTGACTCCATCAGCTGGGACTGTCGGATATTGACGTTGCGATCCATGGTCCCGTGAAACAGCAGGACCGGCGCCCGGATCCTGTCGGCATGTTGCGCTGGCGAGCCCTCGCGCACTTCAGGCCCCTCGCCAATCCTGGCGCTCTCGAGCTCGAAGTTCGACCAGTGCCGCCACTCCTCCTTGAGACTCTCCAGGTCGGTGACCGGGGCGACGGCGATGACCGCCTTGAACAAGGTCGGATCCTCCACGGCGGACTGCAGCGCGGCATAGCCGCCGTAGGACCAGCCGAAGATGCCGAGATGGGAGGGGTCTGCACCCTCCTTCACCAGCCACCGGCCGCCATCGAGCACATCACCGATCGCCGTCTTGTACGACTTGTACCCGTTGTCCTTGAACCAGGCATCCCCGTAACCCACCGAGCCGCGAAATTCCGGCTGCAGCACCGCATAGCCCCGGTTGGCGAAGAATTGCGGCAGGTAGTCGAAGCCCCAGAAATCGCGCGCTTCGGGCCCGCCATGAGGCATGACGATGGCCGGCAGTCCCCGCAGGCTGTCCACGCCCGGCGGCAGGGTGAGGTACGCCGGGACGATGGTGCCGTCGGCCGCTGCATACGTCACCGGCTTCTGCGTCGCGAGCTTCACGTCGTGCAGCTGCGGACGCACCTCCAGCAGCGGCCGCAGATGGGCGTTCCTGCGGTCGAAGAGATAATAAGTACCCGGATCGGTGTCCGAGCCAGCGAGCGCCACCATCTGCTTCTCGTCCTCGCTGGCGCTGACGATGCTCACCGGCAGGTGCAACGCCTTGTGCAGCGCCTCGGCCACCTGCTGCACGTCGGGCGCGAAATACACGGCGTGACTGTAGTCGGTGATGTAGGTGGCGCCGACCACGCGGTGCTGCCTGCCAAGGAACACAAGGTCCATGACGTCCACGGCTGGGTTGGCGTAGCGCAACTCTTCCTTCAGCGTCCCGTCCAGGGAGATGGAGTACACGGCGAGGCGGCCGTCGAGCTTCTTGAACCCGTAGGCGACATTCAGATCCGGATCCACCGCTTCGGGCCGGAAGCCCTGCTCGCTCGTGGTGTCCCAAGTGGCGAGGGGCTTGAATTCCGCCGAATCGGTGGTGGTGTGGTACTGGAAACTGATCGCCCCGGTATTCTGGTCGCGTGAGTTGAGCTTGCCGAGGCCGATGATGCGCACGTGTCCACGGCCGTCGGTGATGTACTGCCAGGCGTCCCGGCGCGGCTTCTCGATCGGGTGGGACTTGAGGTTGCGGGTATCGACCTCGTCGACCCCGAGTCCCTCCTCGGCGCTGGCGACGAGTGTCCCGGTGTGCGTGTCCGCTCGGTAAAGACGCGCCATGAGCACGGCGCCTTCCTTGTCCGGAAGCCAGTCGAGAACATGCCCGTCGCTGAGCGCCATGCCGTGCGAATAGCCGTTGCCTCTGGTGCTCAGCACCTGAACGTTCGAGCCATCGGCATTCACCGCGAGCGTGCGCGTGAATGGCAGGATGCCTATGGCTGGATCCTTGTGCAGCCAGTCGGCTCGGCAGACCAGGCGCTCGTTGGACACCCAGCTGCAGCTCTGCAGCCGCTCCGGCTTGCCGCTCGAATACAAGGCGCCACGTGGCTCCGCTCCCGGTGCCAGAGACAGTGTGTAGAGCGCGGCACCCGTCGTGGCGTCGGCGGCAATCCAGGCGAGATTCTGGCCGTCCGGGGAGATCGTGAGTGCGGTGACCGCCGGCCGCGCCCCGAAGGCCGCCGCGGCATCGAATCCGGCCGGCTCGGCGGCCGGCAGGGTGCGCGCCGCCAGGAGTAGAGCCGCAAGGATGATCCGCCGCAGGGTCTGCACCTCTACATTCTGTCTGAACTGGCCGCCGCATCCCACGGCTGAGCCATTCGCAAGACGCGCGGGGCCCCGGCAGACCCAGGCAACCTAACATGTCATATGTCAGGTACCGCGCATGCGGGCGGCCGCAGGCGGGGAAAAGAAAAAGGGCGGCAGGTTGCCCGGCCGCCCTCTTCAGTGGCTCTTGTCTGGATTCGTTCTTAGTTCAGCTTGATCTGCACGTCGACGCCGGCCGGCAGCTCGAGCTTCATGAGGGCGTCCACCGTCTTGTCGGTGGGATTCATGATGTCCATGAGGCGCTTGTGCGTGCGCAGCTCGAACTGGTCGCGCGCGTCCTTGTCGCCGTGCGGGGAGACCAGCACGGTGAAGCGCTCCATCTTGGTCGGGAGCGGCACCGGACCCTTGACGGTGGCACCGGTGCGCTTGGCCGTCTCGACGATCTCGCGCGCGGAGCTGTCGATCAGGCGATGGTCGAACGCCTTGAGGCGGATACGGATGTTCTGGTTAGCCATTGCCATAAAACTCCAACAGTGCTGATCGCGAAACTACTGAACTGATTGCTTACTTGAGGATCTTGGAGACGACGCCCGCGCCGACGGTCTTGCCGCCCTCACGGATCGCAAAGCGCAGTCCCTCTTCCATCGCGATCGGGCTGATCAGCTCGACCGTCATCTTGATGTTGTCACCGGGCAT
>JAFEFN010000003.1 GCA_018240525.1 Pseudomonadota bacterium | reverse complement strand
TGCAGCCCCGCTGGACAGGCCAAAACCGGGTCGCCGAGGCCTCGATGCACCGCTTTGCTGCCCCACAATCATGACTAAACCTTCAACTCCCGCTCGCACACCCTGCTGTGCAGAGCTTCCCTAGGCGGCTAGGCTGCCTGCCACGGCAGGCGGTCCAGGTCCAGGTTCGCGCCCGTCAGCACCACGCCGACGTGCTGCCCGGCAAGTCCCGCATGGCCGCGGCGCACGGCCGCGTAGGGCACCGCGCCGGAGGGCTCGACGATGATCTTGAGCACCTCCCAGAGCGCGCGCATCGACTCGAGGATCGATTCCTCGCTCACGCGCGTGATGCCATCCACGTGGGCGCGGATCTCGGCGAACGTGCGCTCGGCGAGCGCCCCGCGCAGGCCATCGGCGATGGTGTGCGGCACCGGGGCCGGCTGCAGCCGGCCGGTTTCGAAGGAGCGCGCGGCATCGTCCGCGCCGGCCGGCTCCGCGCCGAGCACGCGGATGCCGGGCCGGAGCGACTTGGCCGCGACCGCCGTGCCGCTCAGCAGGCCGCCGCCGCCGACCGGGCAGACGATGGCCTCCAGCTGCGGCACCTGCCCGAGGAACTCCGCCGCCGCGGTCCCCTGGCCGGCCATGACCATGAGGTTGTCGTACGGGTGGATGAAGGCGGCGCCGGTGGAGGCGACCAGCTCGGCGGCGGCCGCCTCGCGCGCGGCCAGCGTCGGGGCGCAGTAGGTGATCCGGCCGCCGTAGCGCTCGACCGCGGCGCGCTTGGCCTGCGGCGAGTTGTCCGGCATCACGATGTAGGCGGGGATGCCGCGCAGGGCGGCCGCGCGCGCCAGCGCCGCGGCATGGTTGCCCGAGGAGTGCGTGGCCACGCCGCGGCGGGCCTCCGCATCGCTCAGCGCGAACACCGCGTTGACCGCGCCGCGCGCCTTGAAGGCGCCCGCCTTCTGGAAGGTCTCGCACTTGAAGTACAGCCGCGCGCCGCTCAACTCGTCCAGCGTCGTGCTGGTGAGCACCGGGGTGAGGCTCACGCGCCCGGCGATGCGCGCCTGTGCCTGCTGGATGAGTGGCCAGGAGAGGGCGGTGGTTTCGGTCATGCATCGAGCATGGCCAGAGGCGCGCGGCGCGGTCAAGCCTCTAGCGGGCGTTGCGCGCGGCGGTCTCGGCGTGGTGCTGCACGGCGTCCAGCCGTGCCAGCGCGGCGTTCACGTCCACCGTGCCGCGCACCCGCTCGGCCGTCTTGTCGGTGCCCTGCAGCAGCGCGCGCACCTGTGCGGGCTCGAGGCGCGCGGAGGAGGCCGACATGAGCAGCGCGATCAGGCCGCTGATCTCCGCGGCGGCGACGGAGCTGCCGGAGGCCAGGTCGTACTGGCCCTGCGGGCGCAGCGTCATGACGCCCTCGTCGGGGGCCGACAGCACCTGCGGGGGCAGCGCCTGCGAGGGGCCCCCGGCGCTGATCACGCCCGGGATGTCGGTGGGGAACCCGGCGTCCGTGCCGGGGAAGGCGCCCACGAAGGTCACGCCCTTTTTCAGGCCATGCTGCACCAGCGCCGACAGCAGAGGATCGCGCGGTCCTGCGATGCTGAGGTTGACCAGCGGCGCGCCCGAGTCGATGGCGGCCGCGAGGGCCTGCGCCAGGGTGAAGGTGTTGCAGGCAGCGGCATCGGCGTCCGGGGCCAGCTGCCAGCACGCGGCGTACACCTCGATGTGCGCCTCCGGGGCGATGCCGACGATGCCGATGCGGTTGTTGGCGACCGCCGCGATGATGCCCGCCATCGCGGTGCCGTGCCGCAGCGAGCCGCCCGGTGCGGTGCCCGGCGGCAGGTACGAGTGCGAGGCGCTGATGCGCCCGCTCAGGTCCGGGTGGCCGGCGTCGACGGCCGTGTCGATGAGCGCCACCTTCAGGCCCGCGCCGCGCGTGCGCTCATGGGCGCGGGGGATGCCGAGCGTGCCGAGGTTGCCCTGCAGCTCGTACAGCGGATCGTTGTAGGTGCCGGGGGGCGGATCGACCGGCGCGCTGGTCAGGGTGTGGAACTGCTGCAGTGGCTGGGCGAGTACCACCCCTTTGTCGCGCGCCAGTGCGGCGAGCACCTGCGTGACCTCGCGCCCGTCGGTGATCTCGTAGACCACGCAGTGCAGCGCGAGCGCCTGGATCGGCCAGCTGTCCAGTGCGCGCAGGGAGTAGGTGCGCGCGATGCGCCGCGCCTGGCCGTTGGCATCCTGCGCGACGTTGTAGCCGACACCCGCGTAGTGGCTGCCGGTCGTGCCGGCCGGTGCGGGGCTGACGTGCGGCTGGTTCGCGAAGGCGACGATGATGCGCGGCCCGGCGGGGTCGGCAACGCCGGTCCCGGGCAGCCAGCACAGGATCGCAAGGAACAGCAGTGTGGCGCTCGCGCGCATCAGTGCGGTGCAGCGGTACGGTCCGCGCCGGGTTCGGCCGCGGTTGCCGGGAGGGGCTGCAGCCAGCGCACGCGCGCATCGCTGCCGAGCCGGGCGGCAAGGGCGCGCATCCGCGGGGTGATCGCGCCGGCATCGGTGCTCTCCTCGGCCGGGGCCACCCCGAAGATGCCGTTGCGGTCGGGGCCCTCCACGATGCGGGCGCCGGCCGCGCGCAGGAGCTGCTCGACGTCGCCCACGGCGAGCGAGCGCTCGAAGGCGATGTGCAGCACCCCTGCCGGGGCAGGCGCGGCGCGGGTGTAGGTCGAGTAGGCCGGCTGCGACCAGCGGTAGAAGGTGGGCGCGAGCATCCCCACGCCGAGGGCGAACACGAAAGTCGCCGCCCAGGCGAGGCCCGGCGGGCGCCAGGCCGCTGCCGGCCGAAGGCGGCGCGTCCGCGCCGCCCGATGCGCGCCCAGGTCCGGCACCGGCTCGGGGGCAGGGGCCGCCCCGGCCGCGTCGATGCGCTCGAGCAGCTTGCGGAAGGAGGGGCCCGGGGCGTGCGTGACGCGCTCCGGCTCACGCAGGGCGGCGCACACCAGCCGCTGGCGCTCCAGCTCCGCTGCGCAGGCCGTGCAGCCGCGCACGTGTTCCTCGGCGGCCGCGCGCTCGCCCGGGCTGAGCCGGCCGGTGGC
Source organism: Pseudomonadota bacterium (assembly GCA_018240525.1). Lineage (GTDB taxonomy): Bacteria > Pseudomonadota > Gammaproteobacteria > Steroidobacterales > Steroidobacteraceae > 13-2-20CM-66-19. The sequence goes on along the minus strand of JAFEFN010000003.1, from coordinate 579,019 downwards.
CAGCCACGGCAGCTGCAGCCAGCATTCCTCGTGGTCGTTGCGGGTCTGGGTCATCATGATTGCTGGTTCTCGCGTGCAATGTCGGCCTGCGGCGTGGCCAGCTGCGGCAGGAGCTTCTGCAGCTTGGCGCGCGCGTGGAACAGGCGGGTCTTCACCGTGTTGGGGGGGCAGTCCATGATCGTGCCGATCTCCTCGCACGAGTAGCCGAGCTCGTAACACAGCTCGACTGCCATGCGTTGCTCGACCGGCAGCTGCTGCAGCGCCTGGCCGAGCCAGTCGCGCAGTTCCTCGCTGTTGGCGGGGGCCTCGCTGGTCAGTGCCTCCGTGGCGGTCTCGAGGTCGCGCTCGGCCAGGCGCGCGGCGCTGCGGAATGCGCTGCGCGCCTTGCGGTAGGCGATGCCGAGGATCCAGGTCGAGGGCTGCGAGTCGCCGCGGAAATCGCCCGCCTTGCGCCAGACCACCCAGAAGGTGTCGTTGATGACTTCCTCGGCGAGCTCGTAGCGACGGGTGAGGCGCGTCAGGAAGCGCGCCATGCGGCGGTGGTAGAGGGTGTAGAGCTCCTCGAAGGCGCGACGGTCGCCCTCGGCAATGCGCGCGATGAGCTGCGTCTCGTGCGCGACCGCCGCCGCTCCTCGATAGGTCTCCGTCATGTGCTGTGCCGCCATCCGATACTGCTTTACCGTACGCCTTCTGGGGCGTGAGTGCCGCCGGCCACGCCCGCGGTTCAATGCCTTAGAACTGCCAGGACAGGGTCCCCGCGACCTTGTGCGGGTCGACCGGGTAGGGATACAGGCGCTGGGCGGCCTCCTGGGTCAGGAAATAGCCCACATCGAGCCGCCAGGGCCCGTGTTCCCAGGCCAGGCCGGCGTTCCCGTAGGCGTAGCCGGTGGCCCGCTCCATGCCCGAGCCCGTTCCCTGGGTGCGGTAGTAACCGGCGCCGGCGGTCAGGAACACCCCCCGGCCCAGCAGGTACTGGCCGGAGGTGTCGGCCACCCAGGCCGGGTCCCTTCCCAGCCGCGTGTAGAACCACCAGTGCACGGCGTTCGGGATCGCGGTGATGGAAATGGACCAGCCGTCCAGGTAGGTCAGGCTGGCGATGATCTGCTGGTAGTCGTCCGAGGGCTCGTAGCGGCTCGCGCCGAGGTAGGAGTGCGTGCGGCCGCTCAGGGTGGCGCTCCAGGTGCTGGAGAGCGCGAAGCGATGCCCGAGGTAGAGGTCGAGCACCGCGCTGGCTTCCGGCTCGATGTCCGGGTCCCGCGTCGAGGCCCAGATCCCCAGGAAGGTGCCCCCGCGGCTGGCGAGGTGCACGTCGCCCTGCACGGCACCGTGGCCGTCGCTTTCGGAGACCCCCCGGTAGATGAAGTTGCTGGTCAGGGCGAGGCTTCCGCCCGGGGCGAGGGCGCCGAGATCGTCCGCAATCCCGGCGTGGAGGGCCGCGCAAGGGACCAGCAACGCCGCGAACAGCGCCCAGGGACCGCGATTATGAAAACATGCCTTGAGCACGGTCCCCTGCCGTCACACAGACTGCGGGGGCAGTGTAGTGGGAGCGCAGTCCGCTGGGCAGGCCAGCATGCGCCTGGTTCGGACAGACATCCGCCCGACGGTGCCATGCAAGCCCCGGGACCCGGGCTGGACGTATACTTGTTGCCTTATGAAGACCTTAGCCGCGACCCAAGAGACGGCCGTGAAGCGCATCGTCGCGGAGCTGAAGCACCGCCCGGGTCCTCTGCTGGAGATCCTCCACGCGATCCAGGACACCCTCGGCTGCGTTCCCGAGGCGGTCGTGGCGCCGGTGGCCGAGGGGCTGAACCTGTCGCGCGCCGAGGTGCACGGGGTCATCACCTTCTATCACCACTTCCGGCGCGCCCCGGCCGGTGCCCACACGGTGAGCCTGTGCCAGGCCGAGGCATGCCGGTCGATGGGGGCGGTCGCCCTCGCCGAGCACGCGCGGCGGCGCCTGGGCGTCGATTTCCACCAGACCACCCCCGACGGGCGCTTTACGCTGGAGCCGATCTATTGCCTCGGCAACTGCGCCTGCTCGCCGGCGGCCATGATCGATGGGCGGCTGCACGGGCGCCTCACCCCGGAGCGCTTCGACGAGATCATCGCCGCGCAGGCCAAGAGCTCATGAGCACGGTGTACGTGCCGCGCGATGCGGGTGCCCAGTCCCTGGGCGCGGACGAGGTCGCCCGGGCCATCGCGGCCGAGGCGAAGCGACGCGCCCTGCCGCTCACCCTGGTGCGCAACGGATCCCGCGGTCACTACGCCCTCGAGCCGCTGGTGGAAGTGGTCACTCCCGCCGGGCGAGTCGCCTACGGCCCGGTGACCCCCGCCGATGTGCCCGCCTTGTTCGAGGCCGGCTTCCTCGAGGGCCAGGCGCATGCACTCGCGCACGGGCTCACCGAGGAAATCCCCTGGTTCAAGGGGCAGCAGCGTCTGACCTTCGCGCGCGTCGGCATCGTCGACCCGGCGAGCGTGGCCGACTACATCCGCCAGGGCGGCTACGCGGGCCTGACGCGCGCGCTCGCCATGGACGGCGCGGCCGTCGTCGCCGCGATCCTGGAGTCGGGGCTGCGCGGCCGCGGCGGCGCGGCCTTCCCGACCGGCATCAAGTGGAAGACCGTGCACGATGCGCCGGGCGGGCAGAAGTACGTCACCTGCAACGCCGACGAGGGCGACTCGGGCACCTTCGCCGATCGCATGCTGATGGAGGGCGACCCGCTGTCGCTCATCGAGGGCATGACGATCGCCGGCATCGCGGTGGGCGCCACGCAGGGCTACATCTACTTGCGCGCCGAATATCCGCATGCACACCGCGCGCTCAACACCGCGATCGCCGCGGCCTACCAGGCCGGCTACCTCGGCGCGGACGTGGCCGGCTCGGGCAGGCGCTTCGAGCTGGAGGTGCGCCTCGGTGCCGGCGCCTACATCTGCGGGGAAGAGACCTCGATGCTGGAGAGCCTCGAGGGCCGCCGGGGAGAGGTGCGCGTGCGGCCGCCCCTGCCGGCCATCAAGGGGCTGTTCGGCCGCCCGACCATCGTCAACAACGTCATCACGCTCGCTACGGTCCCCTGGATCCTCGCGCACGGCGCCAAGGCCTACGCGGACTACGGCACCGGCAAGTCGCGCGGCACGCTGCCCATCCAGCTGGCGGGGAACATCAAGAACGGCGGGCTGGTCGAACGGGCATTCGGCCTGAGCCTGCGCGAGCTGCTCTACGACTATGGCGGGGGCTCGGCCACGGGCCGCCCGATCCGCACGGTGCAGATCGGCGGGCCGCTCGGGGCGTACGTGCCGGCCTCGCAGTTCGACGTGGCGGTGGACTATGAGGCGCTGTCGGCCATCGGCGCACTGCTCGGCCACGGCGGCATCGTGGCCTTCGACGACACGGTGGACATGGCGCGCATGGCCCGGTACGCAATGGAATTCTGCGCGCTGGAGTCGTGCGGCAAGTGCACGCCGTGCCGCATCGGCTCGACCCGCGGCGTCGAGGTGATCGACCAGATCCTGGCGGGCATCGAGGGCGAGCGCAACCTGCACCTGCTCGAGGAACTGTGCGAGACGATGGTGCAGGGATCGCTGTGCGGGCTGGGGGGCATGGCGCCCTTCCCGGTGCAGAGTGCGCTCAAGTATTTCCGCGAGGACTTTCGCGCGCCGCCCAAGCAGGCGCAGTAAGCGAGGCTCAGATATGTATTCCGTAGGCTACGAAGACCTGGGTACCCCGACGCCGCCGGCCGGCACGGCAGCTGCAGTGACGCTGGAGATCGATGGGACGCAGGTCACCGTGCCGGACGGGACGAGCATCATGCGCGCCGCGGCCCTGGCGGGCGTGAAGGTGCCCAAGCTGTGCGCCACCGACTCGCTCAAGGCCTTCGGCTCCTGCCGCGTGTGCCTGGTGGAGGTCGAGGGCCGCAAGGGCTATCCGGCCTCGTGCACCACGCAGGTGGCGGCCGGCATGAAAGTGCGCACGCAGTCGGACAAGCTCATGTCGCTGCGCCGCGGCGTCGTCGACCTGTACGTCTCCGACCACCCGCTGGAGTGCCAGGGCTGCCCCGCGCACGGTCACTGCGAACTCGAGGACATCGCCGCGCAGGTCGGCATCACGCAGACCTCCTACGCGCCCGGCGCCGCGCACCGCCCGCAGGCCAAGGACGAGAGCAACCCCTACTTCACCTTCAACCCGGAACTGTGCATCGTCTGCTCGCGCTGCGTGCGCGCCTGTGACGAGACCCAGGGCACGCTTGCGCTCACCATCCAGGGGCGCGGCTTCGGCTCCAAGGTCGCGGCGAGCGAGGATGAGCCGTTCCTCGAGTCCGAGTGCGTCTCGTGCGGTGCCTGCGTGGAGGCCTGCCCGACCGCGGCGCTGACCGAGAAGTCGATCATCGGCCTGGGGGTCGCCGAGCGCGCCGTCGGCACCACCTGCGCCTACTGCGGCGTCGGCTGTGCGCTGAAGGCCGAGGTGCGCGGCAGCGGTGCGGACACCGAGGTCGTGCGCATGGTCCCGCAGCGCGATGGCAAGGCCAACCACGGTCATGCGTGCGTGAAGGGCCGCTTTGCCTGGGGCTACGCGACGCACGAGGACCGCATCAGGACGCCGATGATCCGCAAGTCCATCCGCGACGAGTGGCGCCCGGTTTCCTGGGAGGAGGCCATCGGCTATGCGGCCAGCGAGCTGCGGCGCATCCAGGCCAAGTACGGGGTCAACTCGATCGGCGGCATCACCTCCTCGCGCTGCACGAACGAGGAGACCTTCCTCGTGCAGAAGCTGATCCGCGCCGCCTTCGGCACCAACAACGTCGATACCTGCGCGCGCGTGTGCCACTCCCCGACCGGCTACGGCCTGAAGAACACCCTGGGCGAGTCTGCCGGCACGCAGGCCTTCGACTCGGTCATGCAGGCGGACGTGATCTTCATCATCGGCGCCAACCCGACCGAGGGGCACCCGGTGTTCGGCTCGCAGCTCAAGCGCCGCCTGCGCGAGGGCGCGAAGCTCTTGATCGCCGACCCGCGCGAGACCGCGCTGGTGCGCACCCCGCACGTCGAGGCGGACGTGCACATGCAGCTGCAGCCGGGCACCAACGTCGCCCTGCTGAACGCCATGGCGCACGTGGTGGTCACCGAGGGCCTGGTCAAGGAAGCCTACGTCGCCGAGCGCTGCGAGCCCGAGCCGTTCGCGCGCTGGAAGGCGTTCGTGAGCGAGGAGCGCAACTCCCCGGAGAGCTCGGAAGGGGTCACCGGGGTGCCCGCGCACATGGTCCGCGAGGCGGCGCGCCTGTTTGCCACGGCCGGCAACGGCGCGATCTACTACGGCCTGGGGGTCACCGAGCACAGCCAGGGCACCACGGCGGTGATGGCGATCGCCAACCTGTCGATGGCCACCGGCAACCTCGGCCGCGAGGGCGTGGGCGTGAACCCGCTGCGCGGCCAGAACAACGTGCAGGGCTCGTGCGACATGGGCTCCTTCCCGCATGAGTTCTCCGCCTACCGACACGTGTCCGACCCGACCACCCGCGCGCTGTTCGAGGCGGCGTGGGGCGTGCCCCTGCAGAGCGAGCCGGGCCTGCGCATCCCGAACATGTTCGAAGCCGCGCTCGACGGCACCTTCAAGGGCATGTACGTGCAGGGCGAGGACTTCGTGCAGTCCGACCCCAACACGCACCACGTCAATGCGGCCATGGAGTCGATGGAGTGCGTCATCGTGCAGGACCTGTTCCTGAACGAGACGGCCAAGTTCGCGCACGTGTTCCTGCCCGGTTCCTCGTTCCTGGAGAAGGACGGCACCTTCACCAATGCCGAGCGGCGCGTGTCGCGCGTGCGCAAGGTGCTCGAACCGCTCGCCGGTTACCAGGACTGGGAGGTCACCTGCCTGCTGTCCAACGCGCTCGGTTATCCGATGCACTACGCGCACCCGCAGGAGATCATGGAAGAGATCGCGCGCCTGACGCCGACCTTCGCGGCCCTCACCTACGAGAAGATCGACCGGCTGGGCAGCGTGCAGTGGCCGTGCACCGATGAGGCGCCCGAGGGCACCCCGACGATGCACGTCCACCAGTTCGTGCGCGGCAAGGGCAAGTTCTGGCCCACCGAGTACGTGCCGACCAGCGAGCGCTCGACCAGCCGCTACCCGCTGATCCTGACCACCGGCCGGGTGCTCACCCAGTACAACGTGGGCGCGCAGACCCGCCGCACCAACAACGTCGTCTGGCATGCCGAGGACGTGCTGGAGATCCATCCGCACGACGCCGAGGTGCGCGGCATCGCCGACGGCGACTGGGTCGGGCTCACCAGCCGGGCCGGGGACACCGTGCTGCGCGCCAAGGTGAGCGAGAAGATCGCCCCCGGCGTGGTGTACACCACGTTCCACTTCCCCGAGACCAACGCCAACGTCGTCACCACGGAGAACTCCGACTGGGCGACCAACTGCCCCGAGTACAAGGTGACCGCGGTCGAGGTGGTGCAGGTGAACCAGGCCGATGCCTGGCGCAGGCGCGCGGAGGCCGAGCGCGCCCTGCCGCACGGCGGGCGCAAGCAGCGGCGCGATCCGGCGCCGGCCTGAAGCCGCTGCCTGCAATGAAAGCTGAACCGGTGGCCGCAGCATCGGCGGCTCCGCCGGTAAGCGTGCAGCTGCCCGTGGAGCGCTGGTCGGGCGGCCGCTCCGCCCCCGCCGAGGATGCGGTCGCCGAGGAGATGCCGGTCGCGCTGGTCTACCACGACGTGCCGCACGTGGTGATGCTCGCCACGCCGGCGGACCTGGAGGACTACGCGGTCGGCTTCACCCTGAGCGAGGGACTCGTCGAGGGCGTGGACGAGATCCGCGGGGTCAGCGTCACCCATGGCGCGGGCGTGGCGGACGTGCACGTGAGCGTGGCCTGGGAACGCTTCACGGCGCTGCTGCAGCGGCGCCGCAACCTGGCCGGCCGCACCGGCTGCGGCCTGTGCGGTGCGGAGACCGCGGCCGATGCCATCCGCGAGACGGCGCCGGTGCCGCCGGGGATGAGCGTGAGCGTCGCACAGCTGCACGAGGCCATCGAGGCGCTGAAGGGGCGCCAGCCGCTCAACGCGCGCACCGGCAGCGTGCACGCCGCCGCCTGGGTGGTGCCGGACCGGGGCATCCAGGTGGTGCGCGAGGACGTCGGACGGCACAATGCGCTCGACAAGACCATCGGTGCGCTGGCGCGCGCCGGCGCAGACTTCGCGGCCGGCTACATGCTGGTCACCAGCCGCGCCAGCTACGAGATGGTGCAGAAGTGTGCGACCGTGGGCATCCCCATGCTCGCGGCGCTCTCGGCGCCCACCGCCTTCGCGGTGCGCCTCGCGCAGCGCGCGGGCATGACGCTCGTGGCCTTTGCGCGCAGCGACCGTCACGTCGTCTACGCCCACCCACAACGACTCACATGACATTGCAGCCGACAGCATGAACATCGACCTGCTCATCAAGATGGCGAACCAGATCAGCGAGTTCTTCCAGGGCACCACCGACCCGGACAAGGCAGCCACGGACGTGGCGACACACCTGAGGCGCTACTGGGACCCGCGCATGCGCAAGCAGATCGTGGCGTACTGCGAGGAGCGCCACGGCGCGGGGCTGACCAATACCGCGATCGCCGGGGTCCAGCTGCTCGCGCAGCAGGAGCAGAAGGCCGCGGCGCCGGCCGCCGCCGCCAGCGCAGGCGCCGCCGCGCCGGGGCCGAAGTCATGAGCGACCATCCGGGCAGAGCGCTCATCTGCGGCTCGATGGCCTACGACACGATCATGGTGTTCGGCGACCGCTTCGCCAACCACATCCTGCCCGACAAGATCCACATGCTGAACCTCTCGTTCCTGGTGCCGCAGATGCGGCGCGAGTTCGGCGGCTGCGCGGGCAACATCGCCTACAACCTGAAGCTGCTGGGGGATGTCGGCCTGCCGATGGCCACGGTCGGCAGCGACTTCGCCGCCTACCGCGAGTGGATGGAGCGCACCGCGGTGCCGCAGGACCACGTGCGCGTCATCGACTCGGCGCTCACCGCCCAGGCCTTCATCACCACGGACCTGGATGACAACCAGATCACCGCCTTCCACCCGGGGGCCATGCAGTACAGCCACGAGAACCGCGTCAGCGACGCGCGCGACATCACCCTCGGGATCGTGGCCCCGGCGGGGCGCGAGGGGATGATCCACCACGCCAGCCAGTTTGCCGAGGCCAAGATCCCGTTCATCTTCGACCCGGGCCAGGGCTTGCCGATGTTCTCGGGCGAGGACCTGGAGCACTTCGTGGCGCAGGCGAAGTGGGTGTCGGTGAACGAGTACGAGTGGCAGCTGGTGCAGCAGAAGACGGGCTGGTCGCAGCGCGACGTGACCAACCAGGTGGATGCCCTCATCGTTACCCGCGGGGCCGAAGGCTCGACCATCTACACCCACGGCAGCGAGATCCACATCCCGCCCGCGCCGGTGCGGGCGGTCGTGGACCCGACCGGCTGCGGGGATGCCTATCGCGCCGGGCTGATCCACGGCCTGCTGCACGGGCTGGACTGGAAGACGACCGGACATATTGCCTCGCTGATGGGGGCCATCAAGATCGAGTCCCGGGGCACGCAGAACCACTGCTTTACCCGGGGGGATTTCGCGGCACGGCTGGCTGCCGCCGCCTGAGCCGGTGGCGAAGGCCCGCGCCGGCTGGGTTACAATCGCCGCTTTGGCACCTATCACTAAGGACGACCCGGACACCCATGGCGAACGACTACCTCTTCACTTCGGAGTCCGTTTCCGAAGGCCATCCTGACAAGGTTGCCGACCAGATCTCCGACGGGGTACTGGATGCGATCCTCAAGGACGACCCGCGCGGCCGCGTGGCCTGCGAGACCCTGGTCAAGACGGGGGTCGTCATCGTCGCCGGGGAGATCACCACGAGCGCCTGGGTGGACGTGGAGTCCCTGGTGCGCGGCATCGTGCTGGACATCGGCTACAACTCCTCCGAGATGGGCTTCGACGGCGCCAGCTGCGGCGTACTGAACATCATCGGCAAGCAGTCACCCGACATCGCCCAGGGCGTGGACCGCAAGGATGAGCGCAAGCAGGGCGCCGGCGACCAGGGCCTGATGTTCGGCTACGCCACCGACGAGACCGACGTTCTCATGCCCGCGCCGATCACGCTGTCGCACCAGCTCGTGAAGCGCCAGGCGCAGGTGCGCAAGGCCGGCAGGCTCAAGTGGCTGCGCCCCGATGCGAAGAGCCAGGTGACGCTGCGCTACGAGAACCACCGGCCCGTCGGCATCGAGGCGGTGGTGCTGTCCACGCAGCACAGCCCGGACGTCGCCACGCGCACGCTGCGCGAGGCGGTGATGGAAGAGATCATCAAGCCATCGCTGCCGAAGAAGTGGATCGACAAGCGCACCAAGTTCCACATCAACCCGACCGGGCGCTTCGTCATCGGCGGGCCGGTGGGCGACTGCGGACTCACGGGCCGCAAGATCATCGTCGACACCTACGGCGGCTACGCCCGCCACGGCGGCGGCGCCTTCTCGGGCAAGGATCCCTCCAAGGTCGACCGCTCGGCCGCCTACGCGGCCCGCTACGTCGCCAAGAACATCGTGGCCGCGGGGCTCGCGGAGCGCTGCGAGGTGCAGGTCTCCTACGCGATCGGCGTCGCCGAGCCCACCTCCATCATGGTCGAGACCTTCGGAACCAGCGTGCTGTCGCGCGAGGAACTCACGCGGCTCGTGCGCGCGCACTTCGACCTCACCCCCTACGGGCTGCGGGAGATGCTGGACCTGGTGAGGCCGATCTACCGCAAGACCGCCTCCTACGGGCACTTCGGGCGCACGGAGCCGGAATTCACCTGGGAGCGCACCGACCTTGCCGCGCAGCTGGCTGCTGAGGCAAAGAGGAAGCGAGTCGCGTAGAATCGGTTCAAATCCTGCCGCGGCAAAGGCGGCAACCACGCTTGCTGAGGAGCGTTGCGACAGGCGGCGGTGAACGGCACCGCAGGCCTGCCAGGCTCAGCACGGTGGTTAACCCCACGGCGCTCACTCTGACTACGGAGTTATCGAGCATGAACGCCACACTGAAACCCGCCCCGACCAGCCTCGACTGCAAAGTCGCCGACCTTGCCCTGGCCGACTGGGGCCGCAAGGAAATCGCCATTGCCGAGACCGAGATGCCCGGCCTCATGGCAATCCGCGAGGAATACGCGCGTACCCAGCCCCTGAAGGGCGCGCGCATCACCGGCTCGCTGCACATGACCATCCAGACGGCGGTGCTGATCGAGACGCTGCAGGCCCTCGGCGCCCAGGTGCGCTGGGCCTCCTGCAACATCTTCTCGACCCAGGACCATGCGGCCGCGGCGATCGCCGTGCGCGGCACGCCGGTGTTCGCCGTCAAGGGCGAGTCGCTGGCGGAGTACTGGGACTACACGCACCGCATCTTCGAGTGGCCGAACGGCGCCCACGCCAACATGATCCTGGACGATGGCGGCGATGCCACGTTGCTGCTGCACCTGGGCACGCGCGCGGAGAAGGATCCCGGCGTCATTGCCAAGCCGGCCAGCGAGGAGGAGGTCGCGCTGTTCGATGCGATCCGCGCCAAGCTCAAGACCGACCCGAAGTGGTACTCGACGCGCATTGCGCAGGTGAAGGGCGTCACCGAGGAGACCACCACCGGGGTCAAGCGCCTCTACCAGATGGCCAAGGAGGGCAAGCTTGCCTTCCCGGCCATCAACGTCAACGACTCGGTCACCAAGAGCAAGTTCGACAACCTGTACGGCTGCCGTGAGTCGCTGGTCGATGCCATCAAGCGCGCCACGGATGTCATGGTCGCCGGCAAGGTGGCGGTGGTGTGCGGCTATGGCGACGTGGGCAAGGGTTCGGCACAGGCGCTGCGCGCGCTGTCCGCGCAGGTGTGGGTCACCGAGGTCGATCCGATCTGCGCGCTGCAGGCGGCGATGGAAGGCTACCGGGTCGTCACGCTGGACTACGCCTGCGACAAGGCCGACATCTTCGTCTCGGCCACCGGCAACTTCCACGTGATCACGCACGAGCACATGAAGCGCATGAAGCACAACGCCATCGTGTGCAACATCGGCCACTTCGACAACGAGATCGACGTGGCGAGCCTCAAGCAGTACAAGTGGGAGAACATCAAGCCCCAGGTCGACCACGTCATCCTGCCCGACGGCCGGCGCCTGATCCTGCTCGCGGAGGGGCGTCTGGTGAACCTCGGCTGCGGCACCGGGCACCCGAGCTACGTCATGAGTTCGAGCTTCGCCAACCAGACGATTGCGCAGGTGGAGCTGTTCACCAACACCGGCAAGTACCCGGTCGGGGTGTATGTGCTGCCCAAGCACCTGGACGAGAAGGTGGCGCGGCTGCAGCTGAAGACCCTCAATGCGCAGCTGACCGAGCTCACCGATACGCAGGCCGCGTATATCGGTGTCGCCAAGGCCGGCCCCTACAAGCCCGACACCTACCGCTACTGATGAACGCAACAACCGCAACCCCGGGGGCAGCCGCGCTGGCTGCCCCCGTCCGCACCGCAGGCGGTGCGCTCCTGCTCGACGGCAAGGCGGTCGGCGCACGCGTGCGCGCCGAGGTCGCCGAGCGTGCCCGGGACTTCCGCGCCCGCTACGGGCGTGCGCCGGGGCTTGCGGTGGTGCAGGTGGGCGAGGATCCTGCCTCGAGCGTCTACGTGCGCAACAAGCGCAAGTCCTCGCAGGAAGCCGGCATCGAGTCCTTCGCCTACGACCTGCCGGCCGACACCGGTGAGGCGCAGATTCTCTCCCTCGTGCACGCGCTCAACACCGACCCGCGCGTGGACGGGATCCTGGTGCAGCTGCCGCTGCCCAAGGGCGTGGACGCCAACCGCGTGATGGATGCCGTGGACCCGGCCAAGGACGTGGACGGCTTCCACCCGGTGAACACCGGCCTGCTCGCCCAGAAACGACCGCGCCTGCGGCCGTGCACGCCCTTCGGGGTGATCCGCCTGGCGCAGGAGTACGGCATCGCGCTGCCGGGGCTGCGGGCGACGGTCGTCGGCGCCTCGAACATCGTCGGCCGGCCGATGGCGCTGGAGCTGTTGCTCGCGCGTGCGACGGTGACGGTCTGCCACACCGGCACGCGCGACCTGCGCGCCGAGGTGGAGCGCGCGGACCTGGTGGTCGCAGCCGTCGGCAAGGAAAACTTCGTCCCGGGGGAATGGATCCGTCCGGGCGCCGCGGTCTTCGACGTGGGCATCAACCGCAGCGCCTCGGGCAAGCTGGTCGGCGATGTCGACTTCGACCGCGCCGCCGAGCGTGCCGCGTGGATCACGCCGGTTCCCGGCGGGCTCGGGCCGATGACGATCGCGATGCTGTTATCCAACGCGGTCGATGCGGCCGTGTTGCGCGCCGGCGGTACCCTGTAAGCCAACACGCGCGCGCGGGCGCGTTCCTGTCGTACAGGATCTTTCCCTGTCGTCGTTTGCCGACGAACGCGGCCGTGCTGTGGCCGCAACCACACCGATTACTGCCGCGCTTGCCGGGCTGAGACCGTGTTGAATGACGCTGCGGAGCCGCGGCAGCGGTGGGCAAGCCTTGAGCGTCGCTGTTCACAAAGTCAAGCGGTACGCGATGTTGGCTTCGTGCGATCGCCAATATTGATGACGACATGAGCGCGCCGGGCGCCGCGCGGAACGCGGGCGTCGCGCGCCTGACTCTCACGCGTTGCATTCGTCGGGCAACAGCAACAACCAACGGACGATTCTTCGGTTAGCTCGAGCTTCAACATGTTAGAGAATGTAGTGCTCGTGCTCGCACGCGGTGTTGCGCGTGTATGATTGCCGACCGACTGATGTTGATATCTGCTGGAGAAATGAAGATGGCAAAACGTCCACCTAACGACGGCGCAGGCTGGAGCGCGCGAGAACTCAACACGCTCAAGGCGCTCGCCAAGGCCGGCACGCCGACCAGTCAGGTCGCGAAGAAGCTTGGCCGCACCGCTGCTGCGATCCAGCAGAAAGCGATGCGCTCGGGCATCTCGTTCCGTGCAGCCAAGCGCTCGGGCGCTGCCCGCAAGAAATAGCGCGCCGCCCCACTGGCTGGCATCGCAGTGTTCCGTCGCCGCGGGATGCGCAGGAGCGAACGGATGAGGCGGGTGAACCTCCAGGTCATGGCAGGCCGCGCGCTGCGCGGGCTCCTTGCCGTCATGCTCATGCTCGCGGCGTCCTCACCCGCGCCGGCTGCCGATGCGGTGCCGATGAAGATCGGCATCATCGGCACCGGCCACATCGGCGGCGCGCTGGCGAAGCTGTGGGTGGCCGCCGGTCACGAGGTGTTGCTGTCCTCGCGCCACCCGGAGGAGCTTAAGTCGCTGGCTGCCGCGCTCGGGCCGCGAGCGCATGTCGGCACCCCGCGCGAGGCAGCGCTGTTCGGCGACGTGGTGCTGGTGTCGGTGCCCTACAAGGCGCTGCCCCAGCTCGGCCAGGATCTGAAGTCCGAACTCGCCGGCAAGATCGTGCTCGACACCTGCAATCCCTATCCGGAGCGTGATGGCCCGATGGCGGTCGAGGTGCGCAAGGAAGGCACCGGGGTGGCCTCGCCGCGTTTCCTGCCCGGCGTGCGCCTGGTGCGCGCCTTCAATGCCATCGGCTGGCGCGATCTGGAGCGCGAAGCGCACCGCAAGGGAGAAGCGGTGGCCATTCCGCTGGCGGGCGACGATGCGCAGGCGCTGGCGGTCGCGCAGCAGCTGGTCACCGATGCCGGCTTCGCGCCGGTGGTGGTGGGCGGTCTGGCACGGGCCCGCGAGTTTGACGTGGGCACGATGCCCTACACGCGCCTGCTCACGGCTGCGCAGCTGCGCGAGGCACTGTCGCTCCGGTAGCTCAGGCCGCCGGTGGCGGCTGGCCCTCCACCCGTGGAATGTCCGGATCGATGCACGCCCAGCTCGGCGCGCTCGCGGTCCAGATCGCCATATCGGGGGCCGCGCCCTCCGGGTCATCCAGCGTGCCGACGCGCACGAACACCAGGTGCGGCCGCGATTCCGCGGCGGAGAACACCGGCGTGCCGCAGACCGGGCAGAACCTGCGGTGCATGCGGTTGCCGCTGTCGGCGATGGACTGGTAGTCCTGCAGCTGGCCCTGCACGGTGAGGGCAGAGGAGGGGAAGCAGGCATTTACCGCGCTGCTGCCGGCCCCGAGGTACTGGCAGACGCGGCACCAGCATTCACGCGTGACGATAGCCGGGGCGTCGATCGAGAAGCGAACTGCCCCGCACAGGCAGCCTCCGGTGACAGCCATGGCAGTGCTCCGGCGCAACGGTGAGAGGCCGACAGGATAGCGCGTTGGAAGCGCACCGGAGAGCCGGACTCAAATCCAGAGCGTGCAGCTAATGTGCCCGCCGGGGGAAGGGAGGGCGCTCGGGAGCCCGTACTTTCCGGTGCGATCCCAGTATCGCCGTCGGCTCCTGAACGAGCCGTGAATAGCACCTCCGGCTCAGCCGCGCAGGCGCGCCCTGAGTGCCCGCACCTCCGCCGCGGAGAGGCCAATGCCCTCGAGATAGGCCGGTACCCCGCCGGTCTGCTTCAGGAACGCCAGCATGCGGTGCGAGCCCTCCTCCGGGCAGCGCAGGATCTCCAGGATCCGTTCCGGCTCGGTGTTGTGATAGCGCCTGAGGTAGCCGTCACGTAGGTTCTGCGCCGAGACCGCATAGTCGGCCGCGATCGACTCCGGCCGCACGTCGGCCAGGGCGAGCAGGATCGCAGCCGTCAGGCCGGTGCGGTCCTTGCCGGCGACGCAGTGGAACAGCAGCGGCGCCGGCGGGGCTGCCGCGATGGCCCGCAGGACGCGGGCGACCTGGGGTCCGAGCGCCTCGAGCACGTAGGCCTTCCAGCCCTCCTTGGAGACCTCGCGGCTGCGCAGCTCCCATTCCTCCTCGCTGTGCAGCAGCAGCGAAATGCGCTGGAAGTGCACCTGCGGGAGGGCTCCGGGTATGGGGCTCGGATGGCGCGCAGCCTCCTCCGGCCAGCGCAGGTCGATGACGGTGGCGACGCCAAAGTCCCGCAGGGCCTGCAGCCCTGCGGGCGTCAGCTGCGACAGGTCGTCCGATCGCAGCAGCGAGCGGCTGCGCGTCACCGCCCCGTCGGTCGTGGGATGACCGCCGAGGTCGCGCAGATTGAGGAGGTTGTCGAAGTTCGGGGCCGCCTGCCAGCCGGGAGACTCTCGCGTCACTTTTTCGCTCGTTGCTGACTGATGGCCACGCCGGCCAGGATGAGGGCGCCGGCCAGCCCCATGGTCAGGGTGAGCGGCTCATCCAGTATGAGCCATGCCCAGATCACCGCGAACAGCGGAATGAGGTAGGTGACGGTGGAGGCGCGCGCCGCGCCGATGCGGCCGATCAGACGATAGTAGAGGACAAAGGCAACGCCGGTGCACACCACCCCGAGGAGCACCGCGCTTCCCCAGGACCGGGCGGGGATCGCGTGCGCAGGCCAGGTGTAGGCGGCCAGCGGCGCCAGCAGCACGCTGCCGCACAAGAGGTTCGCGGCCGCGACCGCCGCGGAGGGCAGGCTGGTCAGGTAGCGGCGCACGAAATTGATGCCGAAGCCGTAGCACAGGGAGGCCGCCGCGCCCGCCAGGGCGGCCGGCCACACGGACTGGCCGCCGGTCTTGCCACTGGCGAGCACCGTTACGCCCACGAATCCTGCGATCAGGCCAAGCAGCTGCCGCGCGCTGATGCGCTCGCGGTAGAGCAGGTAGGCTACGACGCTGGTGAACATCACGGTCATCGCGTTGGTGATCGCGCCGATGCCCGCCGGTGCGCGCTCGGCGCCCCAGGCGAACAGCGTGAACGGAATCACCGAGTTGACGGCGGCGATGCCCGTGATGCGCAGCCACAGGCCCGGCGTGAACTGGGCGCGCGCCTGCCACAGAAACGGCAGCAGCACGAGGGCACCCAGCGCCAGGCGCGCCTCGACCAGCGGCACGGCGCCGAAGTCGCTGGCCGCCACGCGCATGAACAGGAACGAACCTCCCCAGATGGCACCGAGCAGCGTGAGTTCCCCCGCGGTGCGCGCAACGGCCCCCGGCGCTGCCGGGGCGGCAATGGCGGCGGTACCGCCGGCCGAATCAGTCATGGCCATGTCCTTCCTTGCCCTCGTGAATCACACGGGCGCGAGCATGCCGGGCAGGCCTGCCGCGCGACACCCGGTCCTTGCGCTGTGAACCGCTCATCGCAGGGCCCGGGCGAGGTCCGCGATCAGGTCAGCGGGGGCCTCGATGCCCACCGACAGCCGCAGCAGGCCGTCGCTGATGCCGAGCCGCCGGCGCTCCCCCTCGGGCAGCGCGGCATGCGAAGTCCTGGCAGGCTGCGTGATCAGGCTCTGCACCCCGCCCAGGCTCGGGGCCACTGCCGGGATACGCAACCGGGCCGAGAACTCCTCGGCGGCGGCAGCGCCACCCTTGAGCTCGAAGCTGAGCACGCCGCCGCACCCGGCAAACAGCGCCGCCGCGCGCGCATGGCGCGGGTGGCTTTCAAGGCCGGGATAGTTCACACGCGCCACCGCCGCGTGCGACTCGAGAAATCGGGCGATCTGCAGGGTGCTGTCGTTTTGGTAGCGCACGCGCAGCGCCAGTGTCTTCATGCCGCGCTTGAGCAGGAAGGCCGCGTGCGGGTCGAGCGAGCCGCCCAGCACGTTCAGCTTGTGCCGGATGCGGGCGATGTGCTCGCTGCTGCCGCAGACGGCGCCGGCCACGATGTCGGCATGCCCGTTCAGGTACTTGCTCGCGCTGTGCACGGCGAGGTCGAAACCGCGTGCCAGCGGGCGGAAGTTGACCGGGCTGGCGAAGGTATTGTCGATCACCGCAATGAGCCGGTGGGCGCGCGCAAAGGCGACCACGGCATCCAGGTCCGCCACCTCCAGCAGCGGATTGGTCATCGTCTCGACGTAGATCACGCGCGTACTGGGCTTGAGCAGCGCGGTCCAGCTCTCCGGCCGGTTGGCATCCATCGAGGAAGTGGTGATGCCGAGCGCCGGGAACTCATCCCGCAAGAGCTCGTGCGTGCCCCCGTACAGTCCATCCTGCGCGAGCACGTGGTCACCGGCGCGCAGCAGGGCGAGCAGGGTGGTGGAAATCGCCGCCATACCGCTCGAGGTGACGAGCGCATCCGCGGCGCCCTCCAGGGCCGCCAGCTTGCCGTGCAGCGCCAGCTGGCTCGGGGTATTGTTCATGCGCAGATAGCGCACGTCGTCGTAACTGCCTTCCCCCGCGTACTCGTAGGTGGCCGACTGGAAGATCGGCATCTCCACGGCGCCGCCGATGCGCGGCAGCGGCTCGCCGGCATGCACGAGCTGGGTTTCGAGGTGCTTGTAGTCCTGGGACATGGCGGCTCCGCGGGTGCGATTCTGTGCCGGATACGCTACCGTGTCCGTACACCTTTATGGATAGATGCTTCCGCGCGGATGTTCCGGCACTGTGCGGTCGCAGCACCAGTACAGTGACCCCGGAGTGTTCCCCGTGAGCAACTCGACGGAGCGCTTCTCGAGCCGGGTGGGGGACTATGCTCGCTACCGCCCGAGCTACCCCGCGGGGGCGATCGCACTGCTGCAGGAGCGTTGTGGGCTGGGACCGCGCGCCGTCGTGGCCGACATCGGCTCCGGCACGGGCATCCTCACCGCGCTCCTGCTGCCGCACGCCGCGCAGGTGTTTGCCGTGGAGCCGAACGATCCCATGCGCGCGGCGGCCGATGCGTCCCTGGGTGGCGACCCACGTTTCGTGAGTGTCCGGGGAACCGCCGAGGCGACCACGCTGGCGCCCGGCAGCGTCGACCTGTTGGTGGCCGGTCAGGCCTTTCACTGGTTCAAGGTCGCACCGGCCCGCGCCGAGGCACTGCGCATCACCCGACCGGGAGCCTTCGGCGCACTGCTGTGGAACGAGCACCCGACGCGGGGCAGCGCCTTCCTGGCCGACTACGAGCGGCTGCTGCGGCGGCATGCGAGCGAGTTCGAGGCCGTCCTCCGCAGCCGCGTCGATGAGCCGGCGATGCGTGAATACCTGGGTGGCGCGATGGAGTGCGTGCGCTTCCCCAACCAGCAGAGCTTCGACTACGAGGGGCTGCGCGGTCGGCTCATGTCATCCTCCTACGCGCCCGAGCCCGGTCACCCGGAGCACCTGCCGCTGATCCGTGGCCTGGAGGCGGTGTTCGCCCGGCACCAGCGGGACGGGCGCATCCTCTTCCCGTACGTGACGCTGGTCTACTTCGGGCGGCTGCGCGACCCGGCCTGAGGCGCCCCGCCAGGGGCCGGTTCGGCAGCCTTGGCGCACGCGAGGGCACGGCCGTCCGTCACCACACGCGCACGCGCTGCGCCGGCGTCAGGTAGAGCTTCTCGCCCGGTTGCACGTCGAAGGCCTGGTACCAGGGGTCCAGGTTGCGCACCGTGTCGGCGCGATACTCGGCCGGCGCATGTCCGTCGGTGACCAGGCGGCGACGCGCCGCCGC
This sequence comes from Pseudomonadota bacterium, assembly GCA_018240525.1. GTDB lineage: Bacteria > Pseudomonadota > Gammaproteobacteria > Steroidobacterales > Steroidobacteraceae > 13-2-20CM-66-19. The sequence continues at coordinate 560,577 of JAFEFN010000003.1, read as the reverse complement.
CTCGCGCATCTTGGTCTGCCAGCTCTGCGCGTAGCTGATGAAGAACAGCTGCTCGAGGCTGAACGCCCCGCCCGGCGGGACGGAACCCGGGATGCGGCTGGCCTGCCAGGCGTCGAAGGCCGCGGACAGCCCGGCAACATCGGCGATGTTCTCGCTGAGAGTCTGCTTGCCGTTCACCGAGACATCCGGGAACGGATGGTACGCATCGAACTGGGCCACCAGCGCCGCGCCGGCGGCCTTGAAATGCGCGTAGTCCTGCTCGGTCCACCAGTTGCGCAACCGCCCCTGCGAGTCGAACTGCGCGCCCTGGTCATCGAAGCTGTGGCTGATCTCGTGGCCGAGCGTGCCGCCGGTGCCACCGTAATCCATCGCCGGGTCGCGCGTCGGATCGAAGTAGGGCGGCTGCAGGATCGCCGCCGGAATGTTCAGTGCATTCATCGCCGGCAGGTTGACCGCGTTGACCAGCTGCGGGTTCATGACCCACTCGGAGCGGTCCACGGGCTGCCCGAACTTGGCGAGGTTGCGGCGGTACTCGAACAGATCGGCGCGCTCGGCGTTGCCGAAGGCATCGCCGGCCGTGACGCGCAGCCCCTCGTAGCTGCGCCAGTGGTCCGGGTAGCCGACCCCGACCTTGAGCACGGCAAGCTTGGCCTTCGCCTCGGCGCGGGTCTGGGGTGCCATCCAGTCGAGCCTGTCGATGCGCGCGGCAAACGCCGCCAGCAGGTTCTTCACCATCGCTTCCGCCCGCGCCTTCTCGCTGGCAGGGAAATACTTGGCCACGTACAGCTGGCCCACTGCCATGCCGAGCGCGGTGTTGGTCTCGGCCACCGCGCTCTTCCAGCGCGGCGGCTGCTGCGGGGTCCCCGAGAGCACGTGCTCGTGGAACTCGAAGTGCTCGTCGACAAAGCGCTTGGCCAGGTAGGGCGATGAGGACTCGATGTAGTGAAAGCGCAGGAAGGCCTTCCAGCTCTCCAGCGGCTCGCCGCCCACCAGCGCTGCGATGCCGCTGAGTGCGCTCGGCTGCCACACCACGAACTCGTGCTGCGCTCCCAGTCCCGCGGCCTCGAAGAAGGCCGTCCAGTCCATCCCGGGCGCCCGCTGGCCAAAGTCCGCAAGGCTCCAGTGATTGTTGCCCCGGAGCACGTCCTCGCTTTCTTCCCGGCTGACGTGCGCCGCCGCGATGCGCTGCTCGAGGGCATAGACGCGGGCCGCAGCGCCGTGGGCGTCGGCGATGCCGCCCAGCTGCAGCACCTTCTCGATGTGCGCCTGATAGCGCGTGCGGACCTCGGCCATGTGCTGCGATGGGTTGAGGTAGTAGTCGCGGTCGGGCATCACCAGCCCGCCCTGCAGCAGGAAGGCCGCGTACCGGGTCGGGTCGCTGAGGTCCTGTGCCACCCACAGGCCGAAGAGGTTTTCGGTGTGCAGGTTGGTGTTGTTGAGGACGTCCACGTCGGTGCGCAGCGTGGCCCCGAGTGCACCCGCCAGCTGGGTGCGGTCCTTGATGCCGTCGATGCGCTTCAGGCCGGCCGATATCGGCGCCGCCCCGAGCTTCTCGATGGCCGCTTCGTCCAGGTAGGCGGCGTAGTAGCGGCCGATCTTCTCGGCAACCGAGCCCGGCGCGGCACCCTGGCCCGCGGCACGGATGAGCTCTGCGGTGCGCTTATACGTCAGATCATCGACAATCTGGAAGTTGCCGTAGCTGGAACGGTCGGCCGGGATCTCGGTGCGCCTGATCCAGCCGCCGTTGGCATAGGCGAAGAAGTCGTCGCCAGGCCTCACGGACGTGTCCAGGGCGGCCTGGTCGATGCCCGCGGCCCCCTGCAGCGCCGGCGGGGCGTCCGCCGCGGCGGCGAAGCTAACCAGGGCAGCCGAGGCGATCCAGGACAGGCGTATGAGGCTTGAGAGGCAGGCGGTGCGAGTCATGCGAGGTTTTTCCACTGCGGGGGCCGCGGCCCGGAACAGCCGCGCAGTCTACACCAGGGGCTGCACGGGACCGGTGGGCCGCTGCGTGCGGACCGTCCTCCGCGGGGTCGTCCTGTTGGCACTGCTCATCCCGGGCACCGCCCGTGCCTGGGGCCCGCAGGGACACCGCACGGTGGGGGCCATCGCCGACCAGCTGCTCACGCCGCAGGCGCATGCGGTCGTCCTGCAGCTCCTGGCACTGGATCTGGATAAGTTCGACCGGCCCTCGGGGCGCAGCACTCTGGAGTCGGTCGCGGTGTGGGCCGACGAGATACACGGCAGCCGCGCGGCGCACAACCCCTGGCACTACGACGACGACCCTGTGTGCGGGCGGTCGGCGAAAGCGCGTTACTGCGCAGACGGGCAATGCAACAGCGAGCAGCTGAAGCGCCTGATCGCCGTCTTGGCCGATCCACGCGCGCCCCGGGCCGAGCGCAATGAAGCACTCAAGTGGGTGGTGCACCTGGAAGGGGACCTGCATCAGCCCCTGCACGCCGCCAACAACGAGGATCGCGGCGGCAACGACGTGCAGGTCGCCTTGGCAGGGGTACGGACGCACGGGCGCACCAGCCTGCACAAGGTCTGGGACACGCTGCTGGTGCAGCGGGCATTCAGGACCAGCAACGCCCGACAGCCGCCCCCGGGACTGCCGGCCCTGGCCGCCGAGGCCCAGGAATTGCTGCACGAAGCCGGCCAGGGCAGCCCGGACAGTTGGGCGGTGGAGTCGAACAACCTCGCTCGAAACGTGGCCTATCGCTACGCCGGCTTCGCTTGCCACACTCCCGCGGAGGGCATCGTGGTCCTGGATGCGGACTATGTCGCCGCGGGAGCAGCGCTGGTGCGCGAGCGCGTGTTGCTCGCCGGCGCCCGCCTCGCCAACATCCTCAATCAGGCCTTCGCCGCGCATTAGCCCAAGGTCGTTTGGCCGCCAAGCCGCGTGTCTGGCCGCCGGCTGTCGCCCGCCCCGCTGCGTGCTAAATTAGGGGTTCGAAGATGGAGGTTGTAAGCCGTGAATGCCGCTGAAAAGAGCCTGACGTCCACCTCCGGCCGCTCGTTCAGGGATGCACCGCCCCCGGGCGCACCGGAGGCGGCTAAGCCGCTCGATGCCTGGCTGCTGGCCAAGGTGAGCGCCTTTCTGAACAACCCGCCGCTGGAATTCGCGATCCGGGACGGTGCCGTCCTCAGCCCGGCGGAGCCTGCGGCCGCGCGGGTCACTTTTGCCAGCCGCGCCGTCTTGATGTCGGTCCTCGCCGATCCCGCGCTGCGCTTCGGAGATGCCTTCTCCGACGGCAGCGTCACCGTGGAGGGAGACCTGGTATCCATGCTGGAGATCGTCAATCTCAGCAATACCATGAACGGCAAGCCGGAGACCTTCCTGCGACGGGCGCTGCGCCGACCGCGCACCAATACCCTGGCGGGCTCGCGCGACAACATCCATCGCCACTACGACATCGGCAACCAGTTCTATTCTCTGTGGCTGGGGAGCACGATGGCCTATACGTGCGCCTACTACCCGACGCCCACGGCGAGCCTCGATGAGGCTCAGGTCGCCAAGATGGACCACGTGTGCCGCAAGTTGCGGCTGAAGGCGGGCGAGACCGTGGTCGAGGCTGGCTGCGGCTGGGGCACGCTGGCGCTGCACATGGCACGGCACTACGGGGTGCGCGTCCGCGCGTTCAACATCTCGCGCGAGCAGATCATGTACGCGCGTGAGCAAGCGCAGCGCGCCGGCGTCGGCGGCCAGGTCGAGTACGTCGAGGACGACTACCGCAACATCACCGGCCGGTACGACGCCTTCGTTTCGGTCGGCATGCTCGAGCACGTCGGCGTCGAAAATTACGCCGAGCTAGGCAGCGTGGTCCACCGCGCGCTCGGCGGCCGTGGCCGCGGGTTCATCCATTCGATCGGCCGCAACTACCCGGCGGCGCTGCAGCCCTGGATCGAGAAGCGCATCTTCCCGGGGGCCTGTCCGCCGGCTCTCAGCGAGATGATGCGCATCTTCGAGCCCTGGGATTTCTCCGTGCTCGACGTGGAGAACCTCCGCCTGCACTACGCGCAGACGCTGCGCCACTGGTATGAGCTCTACGAGGCCGCGAGCGACAAGGTGCGCGACATGTTCGATGCCCGCTTTGTGCGCATGTGGCGGCTGTACCTGGCCGGCTCTATCGCGGCCTTCACCACCGGCAAGCTGCAGCTGTTCCAGGTGCTTTTCGCGCCCGGTGAGAGCAACGACATTGCCTGGAACCGAGCCGACATTTACGCCCCCTGAACTTCCGGAGCTGCGGTGCGCTCATGTGAGGTACTGATCGTCGGCGGCGGCCCGGCGGGCGCCGCGGCCGCGTGGCGTCTGCGGCGCGCGGGGGTCGACGTCCTGGTGCTCGACCGCGAGGCCTTTCCGCGCCTGAAGCTGTGCGCGGGGTGGATCACGCCCGAGGTGGTGCGCGAGCTCGAGATGGACGTGCGCGCCTACCCGCACCGCCTCCTAACCTACCCGCGCCTGCGGTTCCACTTCGGCCGCCTGAACCTGCCGGTACCGTGCGTGCAGCACTCGATCCGGCGCCTCGAGTTCGACGCCTGGCTGCTGCAGCGTTCCGGCGCGCCGGTCGAGTTGCACAACGTCCGCCACATCAGCGCCGATGCGCAGGGCTACGCCGTCGACGGGGCCTATCGCGCGCGCTACCTGATCGGCGCGGGCGGCACGCGTTGCCCGGTGTACCGGGAGCTGTTCCGCGAACTCAACCCGCGGGCCAGCGAGCTGCAGCTAGTCACACTCGAGCACGAGATCGAGTACGACTGGCAGGAAAAGGACTGCCATCTGTGGTTCTTCACCCATGGCCTGCCGGGCTACTCGTGGTACGTGCCCAAGGAGCGTGGCTGGCTGAACGTCGGCGTCGGCGGGATCGCCGCGCGCATGAAGAACAGCGGTCTCGACATCCGCGGTCACTGGAACCAGCTGGCGCGAACGCTGCACGGCAGCTTTGCCCCCGGGGCGCAGTTCGATCCCACCGGCTACAGCTATTACCTGCGCGGCAACGTGCGGGTGGTACGCCGCGACAACGCCTTCGTGACCGGCGATGCCGCGGGCCTTGCCACTCCCGACCTGGGCGAGGGGATCGGCCCCGCCATCCGCAGCGGCCTGCGCGCCGCCGATGCGATCCTGAAGGGCGCCGAGTACCGCTTGGACGACGTCACCGGCAAGAGCCTGACCAGCATCGTGCGCAGTATGTTCGACCGGCCGGCGCGGGCGCTGGCCCTGGCCGGGCAGCGCGGCCACGCCAGCGCATAAGGGGGGACCCATGGCCCATGTGACCGTGATCAACGAGCACCAGCACGTGCAGCAGGTCGTCTCGGGCCACCACCACCTGACGGCCGATGAGCCGGTCGCGGACGGCGGCAGCGATGCCGGGTTTGCCGCGCGCGAGCTGCTGCTGGCCAGCCTCGGCGCGGACACGGCGGTGGCGCTGCGGCGCCACGCGGCGCGGCAGGACTGGACGCTCGGCAAGATCACCGTGGGCGTGCGCTGGTCGAAGGACCACGCCGGCCGCGAGCACATCGACCGTCGCCTGTCCTTCGCCAGGCCGCTCAGCGGGGACCAGAAAAGCGAGCTGCTGGCGGTGGTGTCGGGGACTCCGGTCTCGCGGCTGCTGAGCAGCGGCATCGCGATCCAGTCGGCCATCGTCGACTAGGCGCCGGCTTACCTTATCCGCAGCGCGCCGATGTCCACCGTGGTGCGGTCGCGGGTGCTCACGTTCACCTCGGTATGCCCACCGTTGCTCATGGACCAGGGCAGCGGCAGGTTGTCGCCCTGCACGGTGAGCACGTGACGCCCGGAGACCACGGCGGGGAAGTCGTAGCGACCGCTCGAATCGGTGCGCACCGAGAACCGGCCATCCAGGATCACGGTGACGTTGGCGACCGGCACCTCGCCGGCGTCCATTCGTCCGTTCTCGTTCGCGTCCAGGAAGATCACGCCGCTCAGCCGGCCGGAACCTGAGCCGGCGATACCCCCGAGCGGCGCAAAATGCGAGCCACGGGAGTCCTGGTAGCGCACCGTGAGGAAAAAGCCGCTTTCGCCCATGGCGGCCTGTGGCAGTGGCGTAGGCGGGTTGAGCGGCGAGGTGATCACCAGCGGTTCCCACGAGCCGATGCGGTTTTCGTAGTAGGTGCCGAGGAGCGACCAGGCGCGGTTGATGCGCCAGTTCAGGGTCAGGTCCGCCGAAGCCGAAGGCGCGGCGCGCCCGGACACCGCGTTGGCCCACTGCACGCTGCCATCCAGCGACAGTCGCGTGGTGATGTCGCCCCCGCCGTAGACCGCCAGTCGCACGATCGTGGCGGTTTGCGGATTGCCGGGGATGGAGTTGTCTTCGAAGCGATCGACCGCAGCGGTAGTGGACAGGCGCCGGCCGGTGCGCATGTTCCAGCTCTGCTGCAGGGTGAAGGTCAGGTCGCTGGCCTTCGGTTCGGTGGCGTAGTCGAGCTGCCCACGGCCGATGCCCAGAAAGTTCACCTGGTCGAGGTATCCCTCGAGGGACCAGGCCGTCTCGCCGGTGCCGTGGCGCAGGTTGGCGACCCCGCCGATGCCGGTGTCGCGGCTGAGCTGGTAGCGCGCATCGGTGTTGATGAAGGTGGTGTCCGCGCCATTGCCGGAGACCGACTTCACCTCGTCCACCCCAAAGTCCGCCATCCAGCGCCGCGACTGGTAACCGGCCCGGTAGTAGCCGCCCTCGACGTCGCTGGTGATCAGCTGGTTGCCCCAGGTGAGGTTCGGGTCGATGCGGAAGAGGCCAAAGCTGTGGGTGACCGAGTGGGCCTGCACCTGCGCATCCAGCCAGGCGCCGAAGGCGTTGGCCTGGCCATCCACCGTGCCGTCGATGAGGTTGCCCTGCACCCGCACATTGTTCCCCTGCCAGGCACCGGTCAGGTAAGCGGTGTCGGTGGAGATGCGGGGCGAGGCGCCGGCCCCCTCCGGGAACAGGTTGGGGTCGAGCGGGGTGAAGTACAGCGACACGTCGTGCGCGGCGGCAAACTGGCCGCCCAGCGACCACGCGGGCGCCGGCGACCACTGCGCGCCGATGGTGGCCGTGGAGCCGCCGAGGGTCTGGAAGGTCGGCACCTTGATGCCCTCGTACAGGCCGGGCTCACCCGCCCCGGCGACGATCTGCAGTCCGGAAGGACCGCGCCATTCGGTCTCCAGTCCCTGCATCGGTCCCTGGGAAAGCAGAAAGCGTGGCTGCACGCGCGCAAGGTTGATCAGCGGCGCTGCCAGGTCGCCGAGGGAGTTGTCGGTCTGCCAGCCGCCATCGAACGGCATGGCGCGCTCGTGCACCGCAAAGGCCAGATTGCTCTGGTTGCCGTCGAGGCTGCTGCGCTGGTTGTCGGGACCGAAGCGGGCCGCGAGGTTGGCGGACCAGGCTCCGTAGGAGACCGTGTCCCACTGGGCATCACCGACGATGCCGTATTCGTGCAGGTCGGGCGCGGCATTCGGGCCATCCTGGTGCAGGATCGAGCCCACCGCATCGATGCGGATCGAGCGGGCCAGCCCTGCTGTGTCGCTGGTGCTGTTGTCGCCCGCGGAGATATCCGGGGTGAGGGTGCCGCCATTGATCAACCGATCCTCGTAGGCCGGTGCGGCCGGAGCGGCCGATTCGTCAGGCTGCTGCTGCCGAGCAACTGCGTTGCCCAGCACCAGCGAAGCCAACAGCCCACACAGGCACGCTGCGAAGTGCAGTGCGCGCCATGGCGGGGAGTTCATTTGAAGGTCTCGTTCAGCTCGACGCTCTGGTCGCCCCACTCGAGGGTGCCCTGCACCGTCATGGGGAAATCGGCCTGCGGGTGCTCGATTTCCTGCGTCGAGGGGGTGAGGTACACCAAGCGCTCTTCGCCGGGCAGGATGGGCAGGTCGGACGGGATGACGTCGTATTTCTTTCCCTTGGCGTCAGTGCCGGTCAGGAAGCCGGAGAGTCGCGCGTGCGCATTGCCGGAGTTGTGCACGCGCAGCGCCGGGACCCTGATGCCGTTGAGTGGGACCACCTGGGGGCCGAACACCTCGATCTTCGGCTGCGCATCTCCGACCTTGACGTAGACGATGATGCCAATGCGTCCCACCACGGGCAGCTGCAGCTGCGGGGCCTGCGTCACCGAGGGCTCGTCCCCCTCGATGAGGATGCCGAAGCGACACTCGCCGGCCGGGGCGTCCGCGGGCACGGTGACTTCGAAGCGGTAGCGGATGTTGCCGCCGCCGGGCAGCGCCACGAGTGACCGCTCAATCGCCACCCAGGGACGGCAGCTGCCGGGGGCAAGTTCGTCCTGGAACGAGACGCTGTAGTCGGGACCGAGCCTGAAGTCCGCGGTGCGCACGCGGAAGCGCGCGGGCGCTGCCGAGCGGTTAGAAAGCTCAAAGACCTGGCGCACGGTGCTGCCGGGCTTGCCGTTGATCTCGAAACGTGGTGGCGACACGAGGGCGGCAAAGCCGGCATCGGCCTGCGCAGCCATGGGACTCGCGGCGGCGAGCAAGGCAAGCAATGACACAGTTACACGCACGTCTTCAGTCCTCGTCCATCTCGAATCGGAAATCGATGCGGTACAGCTGCTGCATGCGGCGACCGTCCACGCTGATCGTCAGCTGCACCATGTCCTCGATGAAGGGCGTCGTGATCGGCCCCGAGTAGACAAGCGCGCGGTTACCGGAGACGACCCGCCCCGGGAGCAGACGCCCCTGGGTGGTCCAGCTCACCGCCAATGGGCCCGGCGCCTGCGCGGGCAATGCCAGATAGATCTTGCCGGTGCGCTTCTGCCAGGGCGCTACGTTGAGCTTCACGCGCAGGTCGAGCGTGCCGACCATGGTGTTGGCGTCGGGGCCGCGCGGCGACGGCTGCTTCCAGCGCATGTTGAGGGATGCGTCGTGCGGCAGGGTGCCCGAGTCGTCGATGACCGTCGTCCTTGCCGCCAGCGCCGGCACGGCGACGAGCCAGATTATGCAGAACGGCAGGATGGAGCGCGGACGCATGGTGACCGGTCGGCGCAGGGCCCTACGGCGCCGTCAGCGTGTACAACACGCGCCCGGTGTAGGTGCCCGCAGGCGAGACGGTGTTGTTGGCGAAGGAGAAGGTCCAGCAGCTCTCCGCCCAGTGGTTCACCGCGATGGTGCCCACGGTCTGTACCCCGCCTGCGGTGAAGGTCCCGGCGGTGAAGGGCTGTCCGGTGCTGTCGCCCAGCGGGCCATTGCCGCCGGTGGTCCAGGATATGCTCGAGAAGGGCAGCTTGTCGCCGGCAGCGTTGACGAGCGACAGGGGCACGGTTGCCGTCACGGACACCGACCCGCCGCCGTTGTTCGTGTTGCGGTAGAAGCCGCCGATGTACAGCTGCGCTGGCACGTTGCAGTAGGTGTAGCCGTCGTAGAAGCTGTTGGCGGCGGTGCTGTCCGTGGTCATCGCCTGCGCCGTGCCGTTGCCCAGGACGTTTGCCGGCACCGTCACGGACACCTTGTTTACGGTGGCGTTGTTGAGGGGCGTGCCGCCGCTGTCGTACTGGCCGTTGAAGCTGCCGACGCCGACCTGGAGGTACACGGTCCGCGGGGATCCGGAACTGATGGCGACGGTGAAGGCCGACGCCGGGCCGCAGGCAGCGGCCAGGAGCGCCAGGAAAAGGCTACGGCTGGCCATGCGGCCCGAATTCTGGGAAATGAAGGTCCCCCCGGAGCGCTTGTGCAGGTCGCGCCGCCGGGGGGACATAATGCACTGATTCCTAGTACGCGACGAGCCTTACGGCATCGTCGCCGTATAGGTCACGCGACCATTGTTGGTGTTCACGCCGCCATAGATGCCGGCCGGCGGGTTGACGGTGTTCGCGTACGAGTAGGTCCACTTCGCGTCCGCGAGGATGAGCTTGGTGGCCGGAGCGGTCAGCACGACGTTGTTGCTCGCACCGTTGGCGAGCGTGGGCGCGGTCAGCGCCGTGGCCGAAGTAATGGTCGTGGCGGCAGTGGTGATCTGTGTCCACGCGATGGTGTCGCCCGCGGCGCCGTCGGTCATCGCACCCGCCGTGGTCGCATTGAGCGTGACGTTGCCGCTGTTGCTGACGATCGCGGCCGTGACCGCGCCGCCGGTGAGGTCACCGCCCGCGCCGGCAACCGCAGTACCGTTGCCGACCGAACCGGCCGCCGGCGCGAACTGCACCAGGTCGACCGTGTTGACGTTGCCCAGCGTGGGGGTCGCCCCCGTGTAGGTCGAGCCGGTGCCGACGCGCAGGAACAGGATCTTCGGGATGGTGACCTGGAAGTCCACGTGAGCCACCGCGCCCGGGGTCGCCGTCGAGGCGCCGCTGACTACGTTCGACTCGGCATGGGCCAGCAGAGGCACTGCCACCGCGGTGACGGCCAGAACAGCTTTAACGACGCTTGAAATCCGCATGATTACTTCCTGAGGATGAGGGTGAGGGTGAGGATAGGGTGAGGGTTGGAGGCGATCTTACGGATCCGGATTTTCACGATCCGTGCTTATGTCACGCTTCGGGACAAGGTTGCCGGTGGGGCGAGCATCTGCGACGCGGAGCACACAAATGCGACCTGGCGCGCCGGTCTCTTATATATAGGCAGATCGCTGTGCCCGGACGCCGCGACAGAACCGTGACGCATTGCCGGGAGCGGCACACGCGCGCATCCTCTGCGACGGGCGGCAACGAATCGCCCCGGGGGAATCACCATGTTGGATGCAGGCAAGTACGGTCCGGCGGCGCTGGTGCTCGGCGGCTCGGAGGGTATCGGGCGCAAGTTCGCCGAGGAGATCGCCGCCGCGGGGATGGACCTGGTCCTGGTCGCGCGTAACCGCGCGCCGCTGGAGGAGGCGGCCGCCGCGCTGCAGTCGGCTCATCGCGTGCGCGTGACCGCGTTGCAGCGCGACCTGACCGCGCCGGGCTTCGAGGACTTCGTCGGCGATATCCTGCGCGAGCACGACATCGGCCTCGCGGTATGCAACGCCGGGGCCACCCACGGAGTCGGTCACTTCCTGGACGGAGAGCTCGCGCGCGCCCAAAGCCTGGTGCAGCTCAACTGCAACGTGCCGCTGGTGATTGCGCACAAGGTCCTCAACGCGCGCCGCGCCGGCAAGCGCGGCGCGGGCCTGGTGGTCGTATCCTCGATGTCCGGGGTGTGCGGTAGCGGACTCGTGGCTGCCTACGCAGCCGCCAAGGCATTTCAGATTGCGCTCTGCGAGGGTCTGCACTGGGAGCTGGCCGGCGAGGGTCTCGACGTGCTGTGTGCGGTCGCGGGCCTCACCGATACACCCGCCATGCGTCGCTCCGGGGTGTCCTTCAGCGCCGCGGCCGCGGCCGGCTACCTAGCCATGGACGCCAGCCACGTGGCCCAGGGAGCCCTCGCCCAGCTGGGTCGCACGGCCGTTTGGTATGCGGTGGGTCAGCAAACCGCCGACGCCATGCGCGCGATGCCGCGACCGCAGCTGACGCAGGCGATGAGCGCAGGTTCCGCAGCTCTGTTTCAGGTGCCCGTGCGTCCGCGGCCAGACTGAAAAACCTGCGGCGCAAACCCGGCGGGCATGCTTTTCGGATAGCATGCACGGCACGTTTACGACAACGGCAGGTGCTCGCATGGCCCATCCGCAGCTTTCCGCGTCCGGACGCGTGTTCGCCCGCACCCTGGCATTCGCCGCAGCATCTCTTGGCACCGCGCTCGCTCTTGCCGCCGGCGCAGGCGATGACCGGGCGCTTTTCGGCTTCAGCGCTGCCGCCTCCGTGCAACAGCGGGCGCTGGAGCAGCGCTTCGATGCGGCGATCGACCCGGCCGACCTGCGTGCCTGGCTGAAAACGATGTCCGCGGAGGCCAACCACGTCGGAGCCCCGCACAATAAGGCGAACGCCGAGATGGTGCGTGACCTCTTTCGCCAGTGGGGATGGGACGCGCAGATTGAAGTGTTCGACGTGCTCTACCCGACGCTGAAGTCGCACACGCTGGAACTGGTGGGTCCAACCAAGTTCGTGGCGTCGCTGAAGGAGGACGCGATCGAGGGCGATGCCACCTCGACACGCACGGACGGCATGGGTCCCTACAACGCCTACGGCGCCGACGGTGATGTGACCGCGGAGCTGGTCTACCTCAACTACGGCATGCCCCAGGACTACCTGGATCTGGCGCGCCGCGGCATCGATGTGAAGGGCAAGATCGTCATCACGCGCTACGGCGGCGGCTGGCGCGGGCTGAAGCCGAAGCTGGCCCAGGAGCACGGCGCGGTCGGCTGCATCATCTATTCTGACCCGCAGGACGATGGCTACTCGGCGGGGGATGTGTATCCCAAGGGCGGCTTTCGTCCGCCGACGGGCCTGCAGCGCGGCTCGGTGCTCGACATGGCACTCTACCCGGGAGATCCGCTGACCCCGGGGATCGGCGCCAGCAAGGGCGCCAAGCGCCTGGCACTGAAGGATGCGCGCTCGGTTCTCAAGATTCCCGTGCTTCCGATCTCGTACGCGGACGCCCAGCCTTTCCTGGCTGCACTGGGCGGACCGGTGGCCCCCGGACGCTGGCGCGGCGCGCTGCCGATTACCTACCACATGGGTCCGGGCCCCGCGAAGGTGCACCTGATGATCAGCTCCGACTGGGGACTGAAACCACTCTACGACGTGATCGCCAAGATCCCGGGCAGCCAGGACCCGGATGAGTGGGTGGTGCGCGGCAACCACCGCGACGGCTGGGTGTTCGGCGCCTGGGATCCCTTGTCAGGCCACATCGCGATGATGGCCGAGGCCAAGGCGATCGGCACGCTGCTCAAGAGCGGCTGGCGCCCGCGCCGCACGCTGGTCTATGCCAGCTGGGACGGTGAGGAGCCGGGACTTCTTGGCTCGACCGAATGGGCGGAGCAGCATGCCAGCGAGCTGAAGAGCAAGGCGGTGCTGTACCTGAACTCGGACACCAACGCCCGCGGCTTCCTGCACCCCGAGGGCAGTCACTCCCTGCAACGGCTGGTGAACGACGTGGCGGCCGACGTCCAGGACCCGGAGACGCACGTGAGCGTGCAGGCACGCCTGCGGGCGCACATGCAGGTGCAGGGCCTGGACACGGATGTCAGCGATCCCGACCAGCTGGTGGCGCGCGAACGCAATGCGCGCCTGGCGGATGCCGGCGGGGACCTGCCCATCGGCGCGCTGGGCTCCGGCTCGGACTACTCGGCCTACCTGCAGCATCTCGGCCTGGCCTCGCTCGATATGGAATACGGCGGCGAGGAGGACCAGGATGGCGTCTACCACTCGAATTACGACTCGTTCGATCACTACGTGCGTTTTGGCGATCCCGGCTTTGCCTACGGAGTGGCCGACGCGAAGACGATCGGGCGCATCGTACTGCGCATGGCGGACGCGCCGGTGCTGCCATTGCAGTTCACCTCTGTTGCCGACACGCTCGCGGACTATGTGGCGCAGCTGCGCAAGCTGACCGACGACAAGCGCGCCCAGGATGCCAGGGTGGCTCGCCTGATCGATGCGCGCGCCTTTGCGCTGGCCGCGGACCCCACGCGCGTGGTGGGGCCGCCGCAGCGTGAGCAGCCGGTGCCGCAGGTGGACCTGGCGCCGCTGGATGCGGCGGTCGCGCGACTGAAGACCGCGGCGAACGACTACGACACCGCATACCTACGTGCGGTGGGCGGCGAAGTGAAGCTCACTGACGCGCGGCGCCGGCAGCTGAACTCGGTGCTGCGCGCACTGGAGCAGAAGCTCACCAACGAGCGCGGACTGCCGGGACGGGAGTGGTTCAAGCACTTCATCTACGCGCCGGGGGCCCTGACCGGGTACGCGGTGAAGACCGTGCCGGCCGTGCGCGAGGCCATCGAGGGCGGTCGCTGGCAGGAAGCGGACGAGTACTCGGCCTTCACCGCCAGGGTGCTGGACGGCTACACCGACTCGCTGCGGCAGGCCACCGCGCTGCTCAGGGGCAGCTGACGGCGCCGCCTTCAGGTCGCGAACAGCTGGCCGAAGTCGGCGAAAGCCTTGAACTCCAGGGCATTGCCCGAAGGATCGAGGATGAAGAGCGTCGACTGCTCGCCCGGCTGCCCCTTGAAGCGCGTGTAGGGCTCGATCACCCAGTCGACTTCGGCCTGGCGCAGCTTCGCGGCGAGCTGATCCCAGTCGGCGGGCCTGAGCACGACTCCGCAGTGCGGGACCGGCACGCCGTGCCCGTCGACGGGATTGAAGTGCGTTGCTATGCGGCCAGTTCGTCCCAGACTCGGATTCAGATGGCACACGAGCTGGTGGCCATACAGGTTGAAGTCGACCCAATCCGGCGAACTGCGGCCTTCGGCGCAGCCGAGCATGCGACCATAGAAGTCACGCGCCTCGGCGAGGTCGCGCACCTGGAGGGCTACGTGAAAGGGAGTCAGCACGGGTGAAAGAGCACCGCTTGGAAGGAGCCCGGACCGGCCCGAGCATAACAGCTGCGCCGGTACCGTGGTGCCGGGCGTCATCGCCATGGCCGTGAGCGAGCAGGTTTTGCAGACCTGGACCGTGCATCCCCTGGTGCGGGTTGCGGACCTGGCGGGCACCTTCGTGTTCGGGTTCCAGGGTGCCCTGCTGGCCCTTACCGCCCACCTCGATCTCTTTGGGGTCCTCGTGCTCGCCTTCGCCACCGCTCTCGGAGGTGGGGTGATCCGCGACGTGCTGATGGGAGCGCTGCCGCCGTCGGCCCTGCGTGGCTGGAGCTACCCCTGCATCGCCTTCGCCGCCGGCGCCATCGCCTTTCTTGCGCAGCCGTACATGCACGTACCCGGGCAGTTGCTGCAGGCGCTCGATGCCGGTGGGCTTGCCTTGTTCGCCGTCGCCGGCACCGAGAAGGCGCTCGATGCACGCGTTCATCCCATGAGTGCGGTGCTCCTCGGCACCATTACGGCGGTGGGCGGGGGCACTATCCGCGACCTGATGCTCACGCACGTGCCCGGCATCCTGCGGGTCGACGTCTACGCCACTGCCGCGATGTTCGGTGCGACGGTGCTGGTACTGGGGCGCAAGTTCGGCATGCCGCCCACCCTGAGTGCTCTGGCGGGTGGCCTGGCCTGCCTGGCGCTGCGCATGGTGAGCCTGTGGCTGCACTGGCAGCTGCCCGGGTCCATGACACCCTGAGCCCCCGGTCCCTCGTCCGGAAGGATTAGGCAGCGCACCGGGGTGCCGGAAGTCCCCGGGGCTTGCGGTATATTGCCCAACCCGCGCACCGCGTAGCCGGCCATGGCCGCGCGCAATCCGCAGGCGGCAGGCGCGCAGACTCAGGCCGCAGCGCTCATGTGGATCGAACCGACCGGGCGGGGGCCACGTGCAAGGCATAGGAGGGGACGTGAAGGCAGAGGATGCGCGCAGGTTCGTACTGGATTTCTTCGCCGAGCTGACCAGCGGGAATTCCAGGTGCTGGGACCGCGTGGCCGAGGATGCGACCTGGCAGCTCATGGCACGTGCCAAGGACTATCCCTATCCGTCCGAGTACACCAAGGCCAGTTACCGCGCCTTGTGCGAAGGCTCCGCCGACATGTTTCCCACCGGACTGCGGTTCACGATCCTCGGGACCACCGCGGAAGAGGATCGCGTAGCGGTAGAGGCAGAGTCCTACGGCAGGACGCGTGCGGGTAAGCTCTACAATAACGTCTACCACCTTCTCGTCCTGCTCGAGGGTGGCAAGATCAAGACCGCGCGCGAGTACCTGGACTCGGGGCACGCGACCGAGGTGCTGGAGCGGCCCGCCTAGCCGAGGCGAGACCCAGGATGCTCAAGCTCGGCTACAAGGCTTCCTCCGAACAGTTCGGTCCGACCGAGCTGCTTGACTATGCGTGCCTGGCGGAGGAGTGCGGCTACGACTCGGTATGGATCTCCGATCATTTCCAGCCCTGGCGGCACAGCCATGCGCACGCGCCGTTCTCGCTCGCCTGGCTGGGGGCGCTGGGAGCGCGCACACGGCGCATCGTCATGGGGACCAGCGTGCTCACCCCCACGTTCCGCTACCACCCTTCAGTCGTGGCGCAGGCCTTCGGGACTCTTGGGGTGCTGTTCCCCGGACGGGTCGTCCTCGGGCTCGGCACGGGCGAGTCTCTGAACGAGGTGCCGGCCTCCGGCGTCGAATGGCCCGAGCAGAAGGAGCGCACGGCGCGCTTTCGCGAGGCCATCAGACTCATTCGCGCACTTTGGACCCAGGAGCGCGTGAGCTTTGACGGCCAGTACTACAAGACCAGGCTCGCCACCGTCTACGACCGTCCGGCCACGCCGGTGCCCCTGTACATTGCTGGCGCGGGACCGTTCATGGCCAAGCTGGCAGGACTTGAGGGCGATGGCTTCATCTGCACCTCGGGGAAGAAATGGGAGTTGTATACCGAGACACTGTTGCCGAACCTGGCGGCAGGGCTCGAGGCGTCGGGGCGCGCAACCTCGGCCAACTATGACCGGTTGATCGAGATGAAAGTGTCATTCGATACCGACCGCGGGCGCGCGCTCGAAGACACGCGACACTGGGCCGCGTTGGCACTGACGCCGCAGGAAAAGACCGACGTCGAGGATCCGATCGAGATGGAGCGCCGGGCCGACGCGCTTTCGGTCGAACGCACCGCCTCGCGCTGGATCGTCAGCACCGACCCTGCGGAGATGGTCGAGAGGATCGCGCGGTACGTCGACCTTGGCTTCAACCATCTCGTGTTCCACGGGCCGGGCGACGACCAGGCGCGCTTCCTCCGCCTGTTCGGGGAGCGCGTGCTGCCGCTGCTGCGCAAGCGCTGCGGCTGAGGAAGCAGGTCCGGGTCAGCAATGAGCGCCGCAGCCGCCGACGGCAGCACCACGCACGGGGAGCCCGCCCACAGGGGCATGATCACCATCTCGGTGATGCTCGCGACCATCATCCAGGCCATCGACGGTACCATCGCCAACGTAGCCCTCCCGCACATGCAGGGAAGTCTGTCGGCATCGCTCGACCAGATCACCTGGGTGCTGACCTCCTACATCGTCGCCGCTGGAATCGCCACGCCCCTGGCCGGGTGGCTCACGGACCGCTTCGGCCTGAAACAGGTGCTGCTCGTTTCCATCGCGGGGTTCACCATCGCCTCCGTCCTGTGCGGCATATCCGAATCGCTGGCCCAGATCGTCGTGGCTCGCCTGCTGCAGGGTTTCTTCGGGGCGGCCCTCGTGCCACTGTCGCAGGCGGTAATGCTCGACATTTACCCGCCGGGCAAGCACGGTTCCGCGATGGCTGTCTGGGGCGTTGGCGTCATGATCGGGCCGATCATGGGACCGGCACTCGGTGGCTACCTCACCGAGAACTTCGACTGGCGTTGGGTATTTTTCATCAACGTGCCCATCGGCGCCGTCGCCTTCTACGGCATTGGCCGTTACATCAAGGCGCGCCCCGGTGCCCGGCGCGTGCTCTTCGATGTCTTCGGCTTCACCACGCTAGCCATCGCCATCGCCGCGTTGCAGCTCTTCCTCGACCGTGGCGAGCAGAACGACTGGTTCTCCTCGAAGGAGACCTGGCTCGAGGCCGTGGCGTTCGCAGTCAGCTTCAGCTACTTCCTGCTGCACACGATGCTCACCCCCGCGGGCAAGTCATTCTTCGACCGACGCCTGCTGCACAATCCGAACTACGTCTCCGGCATCGTCATGATCTTCGTCATTGGCATGGTGCTGTTCGCTACGCGGGCCTTGCTGGCGACCATGCTGCAGAATCTGTTTGGCTATCCGGCGACCCTTGCCGGCCTGGTGATGGCGCCCAGCGGCATCGGCACCATGATCGCCATGCTGATCGTCGGGCGACTGACGGGCAAGGTCGACATACGCATCCTGCTCGGGGTCGGATTTGGGATCACGGCGATCTCCTGCTGGCAGACCGTCCACTACGACCTGACGATGACGCAGAGCTCCATCATCTGGCCTGGCCTGCTGCAGGGATTCGGGCTCGGCATCGTGTTCGTGCCGCTGACGGCTGCGGCGTTCGCCACGCTGTCGCCGGAGCTGCGCGCCGACGGCACGGCGACCTTCAGCCTCATGCGCAACATCGGCAGCGCCATCGGCATCGCGGCCACGCAGGCTCTATTGGTCCGCAACACACAGATCGTGCATGCCGGCCTGGTCGAGAACTTGAGCCGCGCGCACCCGGACCTGTTCTGGAGCCCGGCCGGGACCGCCTACGGGTTGCAGAGCCTTCCGGGCATCGCGGCGCTCAACGAGGAGGTGACGCGCCAGGCCGCGATGATCGCCTACCTGGACGACTTCCGGCTGCTGCTGATCCTCACGATCATGGTGATTCCGGCGCTGATCCTGATCAAGCCACCTAAGAAGAAGGAGGTCGTCGCGGTCGCCGATGAGGTGGCGGCGCTGGAATAGAGGGCCGTGCTGCCGCGGCAAATCCACGGGCGGACTTGGGATTAATATGTGGGTCTTGGGGTTGCTTCCGCGACCAGCTACGGGGTGTTCATGATTCTTGGTGATGGCCGGTCCAGCAGCCTTCCTGGCGGGCGGCGATGAGCGAGATGTCGGCGCTCGTTGAGGAATTCAGCATCGGGGTGGATACCGGCGGCACCTTCACCGACGCGGTGGCCCTGGACGGGCGGCGCCGCGTGGTCGCGAGCGCCAAGTCCCTGACGACGCCCTGGGACCTCTCGATAGGCCTGGATGGGGCGATCCGGGCGGTGCTGGCCAAGCTCCCCGCCGGCACGCAACGTGAGCGCATCACCCTGGTGTCCGTCTCCACGACCCTCGCCACCAACGCCGTGGTGGAGAACCGATTCAGCTCCATCTGCACGATACTGATCGGTTTCGACGAAAGAATGGTGGAGCGCTCGAATCTGCGCCGCGGCGGGGGTGGGGTGATCGTGCGCGTAGCCGGTGGCCATGAGGGTACCGGCGAAGAGCATGCGCCCCTCGATGAGGCCGCGATCGATGCCGCGGTTCGCGAGCATGGCGCGCAGGTGGAGGCGTTTGCAGTAGCCTCCATGTTCTCCGTGCGCAACCCCTCGCATGAGCGACGCGCTCGCGAGCGCATCCGCGCAATCTGCCCTAAGCCGGTCACTTGCAGCCACGAGTTGAGCTCGCAGCTGGACGCGCCCAAGCGCGCGCTTACCGCGGCACTGAACGCGCGTCTCACGCCTCAGATCGCTCACCTGCTGGCGGCGCTGCGCCGCGTGCTCGAGCGCGAAGCGATCGCCGCGCCGGTCATGATCGTCAAGGGCGACGGGACGCTGATGCGCGCCGAGGTGGCGCTGGAGTATCCGGTGGAGACCGTGCTGTCCGGCCCGGCGGCGAGCGTGGTCGGCGCCGGCTTCCTGCAGGGGCTGCAGGACTTCGTCGTCGCGGACATGGGTGGCACCACGACCGACGTCGCCATCGTGCTGGCCGGCCGTCCCATCGTGCGTGCCGAGGGCGCCGTGATTGGCGGCTGGCGTACGATGATCGAGGCGATCGACGTGCATACCTGCGGACTTGGCGGAGACAGCGAGGTCGGGCTGGACCGCGAGCGCAACCTCACGGTGGGGCCGCGCAAGACGATGCCGCTCAGCCTGCTGGCTACCCAGTTCCCGCAAGTGCTGGACGAGCTGAAATTGCTCGCGGCGGAGGAATATCCGCCGCCGCACGCAACGCAGTTCGCCTACCGCCACCCCGGCCGCGATCCCGGGGGTACGCTCGACCGCGTGGAGCGGCGTATCTGGGAGTCGCTCGGTCCCACGCCCAGCAGGGTGTCCGTGGCCGCACGGACCGGACCGGCGATCGAGGCGCTGCGCCGGCTGGTCGACCGGGGCCTGGCCACGATCTGTGGCTTCACGCCAAGCGATGCCATGCACGTACTGGGCCGGCAACAAGGCTGGTGCCGCGAGGCGGCCCATCTGGGGGCGGCAATCTTGGCGACCGAAGAACGCAATGCCCGCGCGCGTCGGGACAAGGACACCCCAGAACAGATCTGCGCGCGCACCTACGAGTTCGTGCTGCGCAAGGCGGGTCGGGTGGTCCTCGAGTGCGCGCTGGCGCAGGATCCGGGCCTGGAGCCGCAGGGCGGACGCTGGGGGCCGCTGGGTGCGTTGCTCGAGCAGACGGTTGCGGGCGCGAAGTTCTCGAACGTGGTCGATGGCCAGATGCGCCTTGCCACGCCGCTGGTCGCGATCGGCGCGCCGGCGGGTACGTATTTCCCAGAGGTCGCCCGCAGGCTCGGAGCGCAGCTGTTCGTGCCCGAGCATGCCGCCGTGTGCAACGCCGTCGGCGCTGTCGCCGGCGTTGTCTCCGAGGTCTGCGAGGTCCTGGTGAACCAGCCCACCTTCAAGGTCTTCCGCGTCCACGATCCGGCCGGCAACCGGGATTACCCCGACCCCGAGGCTGCCATCGAGGATGCCAAGCGCGTTTCGCGCGAACTCGCGTTGGCCGCGGCACGGCGCGCGGGCGCCACGGACGCGCACGTCGAGACGCACGTGATGGAGCGGCGCGCGCATGCAGGCTCGGACGAGGACTATCTGGCCGAGGCTACGGTGCGATCGCGGGCCACGGGCCGGCCGGCGACCGGGGGTGCCCGCTGAGTCTGTGCTGACGGCGCCGCTTCACCCGTACGCATTATTGCCATCGAGGGGATGCCCTGCGATAACAGGGCAGGACCGCGACATGAGGCTCGTGCCCGCGCGATGAAAGTCAGGACCGTGTGTCGCTGCTGCAGCGCCGGCTGTGCCATCGTCGTGGCCGTAGACGGCGCGCGCGTCGTGGATGTGAAGGGTGACAAGGAAAACCCGCGCACGCACGGTTACATCTGTCCCAAGGGTCATTCGCTCGGCTACTTCCACCACCGTGCCGACCGCTTGGATTACCCCACGCTGCACGGCCGGCCCGTCGGCTGGGGTGCATGCCTGGATGACCTGGCCGGCAAGCTGCGCGCGCTGATCACGCAGTACGGCCCCGACAGCGTCGGCGTTTACCAGGGCACCGGTGCGGTATCCGACACCATCGGGCTGCCGGTGATCGAGCGCTTCATCCGCAAGCTGGGTTCGGAGCAGTTCCATACCGCCGCAACCGTCGATGTGGCGCCGGCGCTGCGTGCCGCAGACCTGGTCTGCGGTACCTGGTTCCTCTGGCCGGTCTGGATCCCGGAGGACGAGGACAACCGGCTGGCGATCTACCTCGGCTCCAACCCCGCTGTGTCCAACGGCTATCTGACCATGTTGCCCGACCCGCAGCGGCGCATCCGCGCCTTCCGCAGGCGGGGCGGCAAGCTCTGGGTAATCGACCCGCGCCGTACGCAGACGGCCGCTCTGGCCGACCGGCACCTCCCCATCCGCCCCGGTTCTGACGCGATCCTGCTCGCCTGGCTGATCCGTGAACTCCTCGAAGAGGGTGCCGACCACGAGGACTACGCGCATATGACCCTTGCGGCCGATCGCACACGGTTGCAACAGTCGGTGCAGCCATTCACTCTGCACCGCGCCCGCGACGCCACCGGTCTCGACGCGGCGGTGCTGCTGGAACTGCTGAGCGCCATCCGCGTTGCCGGCAGATGCGCCGTGGTCGCCGGCACCGGCATTACCTTCGGTGAGCATGCCCTCCTGACGGAGTGGCTGCGCTGGGTGCTACTGATCGTCACCGGTTCGCTCGACCGGCGTGGCGGGATGTGGTTCAACCCCGGATGGACTTACCCGATGGAGCGGCAGCCGCAGTGGGCGCACTCTCCGCCGGAGGGTCTGCTCGGACCTGGACCCAAGTCGCGCCCCGAACTGCCGAGCGTATTCGGGCAGCGGCCGGCAATTGCCATCGTCGATGAGATCGAGGCGCGGAACCTGCGGGCGTTGCTGGTCTGCGGTTCCAGTCCACTCACTGCGTTCCCCGAGCCACAGCGTACCGAGGCCGCGTTGCGCTCCCTCGACGTGCTGGTGTCCATCGACGTGGTCGCAACGCCCTTGACCGCGATCGCCTCGCACGTACTGCCCTCGACTGGCCAAATGGAGCGTGCCGACTTCGTGGCCGAGGTCAGCACCAGCTATGCCGCAGCCGTGGTGCCGCGCGTGGCCGAGCGGCGCCCGATGTGGTGGATGCTGCGGGAGCTGGGCCGCCGCCTGGATGTCGATGTCCTGGAGGGACTGCCAGCCGGGACCGACAGCGATGATGAGGTCATCCGCTACCTGACCGCCCACAGTCGCGACGGGGGCGATGCACTCATCGCCGCCGGCAGCACGGGGCTGACCCCGCCGCGCCTGTACGGCTGGTTACGGGAAAGGGGCTTGCCGCAGGGCCGCTGGCGCCTACTGCCACCTGGCATGGCCGATCGGCTCGCAAGCCTGGGGCGCTCGCAGGCGCAGCCGGCAGGCAGCGGGAGCCACCCCGCGTTGCTGCTGGTCAACGGGCGACAGCTGAGCCGAACCAACTCCACCGACTACGTATCCCCGGAGGTGTCGAGGGACCTGCCTCGGCTGCGCATCCATCCGCAGGACGCAGCCCGCGAGGGCTTGCAGGAGGGTGACCGTGCGGTCGTGGCAAGCAGCTTCGGCAGGGTTTGCGTGCAGCTGCACCTCGATGACCGCTTGCGGCCTGGGGTGGTGTCGATGTCGCAGGGCTGGCACGAGGCAAACGTGGCGCACCTGACTTCCGCCAGGCGCGGCATCGACCCGCTCACGACGCAGCCGCAGATGACCGCGCTCCCGGTTTCGCTTACCCGGGTGGCGTGACCGCCGAGCCGATGGGCTGCCGGTCGAGGGCCTGCCCGCGTGCGACCGCCTCGCTGGCGCTCGCAAAGGCTGCGAAGGAACGCGGATCGAGAATCCGCGCCAGGTTGTCGGCGAGGATCTCGGGCGTGAGGTCCTGTGCCCTGAAGCCCGCGGTCTCTCCGATTAGGTAGCGGCGCACCGATCCGCCGGCGGCCGAGAGCACCTCACCGCGCAGTGTGCAGCTCTCATGGGCGAGATAGGCCGCCACCGGTGCCACCGCGGCAGGGGGCAGTTCACGCTCCATCCATGCGCGCTGGGCCGGATCCATGCCCACGCCGGCCGTCATGCGTGTGGCCGCAGCCGGGGAGATGCAGTTGACCGCGATGTTGGCAGGCGCGCCCTCCAGGGCGAGGCTGCGCGAGAACGCGAGGATCGCCCCCTTGGCCGCAGCATAGGCGCTGCAGTTGGCGTAGCCGAAGATCGCCGACGAGGTGGTATTGACGATGCGTCCGTAGCCAGCGGTGCGCATCGTGTCCCAGGCGGCCTGGCACATGAGCGCGGTGCCCATGAAGTGCACGCCCAAGAGGCGCTCGAAGTCCGCGGCGCTGGTCTCTGCGAACGGCCTGTCCAGCCCGATCCCTGCGTTGTTGATCAGAACGTCGAGCCGCCCGAAATCTCGCAGGGCCTGCGCAGCGATCGCGACGGCTCCCGCTGAATGTGCCACCGATTCATAGCTGGCGGCGGCCGTCCCGCCGGCCGCCACGATGGCCGCAACGCACTCGTCGGCCGGCCCCCGGCTGTTGCTGACGGCGTCTCCCGCTGCGGATAGGCCGGGGTCGTTGACGATCACCGCGGCGCCCCGCCTGGCGAGAAACTCCGCATAGGCGCGCCCAAGACCGCGACCGGCACCCGTAACGATGGCGACGCGGCCATCGAAGCGCAGCGGAGTGCTCAAGCGATGATCGCCAGGCTGGTGAGCACGAGGCGCGTCAGCTCCGGCTGGCGATGCGTGCCGGTCTTGCCGAATACCGAGCGCAGCTGGGCGCGCGCAGTGTTCTCCGAGATCCCGAGCGTGCTCGCCGCCTCGGTGATCGATGCGCCATCCAGGAGAGCCGCGACCAGCGCCACCTCCGCGCGCGAGATCCCGTAGAGGCGGGCAAAGGGCTCGATCGAGACATTACGCTGCAAGTTGTCGACGGACACGAAGATCGCGACGCCGGCGCCCTCGCCGCCGGTGCTTGGGGTAATCGGCTTGAGCAGCAGGTGCAGCGCGTTGGTGCCGGTGCCGCCTGAGGGCGCGAGCTTCAGGGCGCGCGCCCCGCGCCCGTCAGACCGGGCCGTCTCATAGACCGCCTGCAAGGCATGGCTGAGATCACCTTGGTGCTGTGCGGCAACGGCGCGCAGCTCGTTGCCCTCGATGCGCAGCAGACTGCCATCGCGCAGCATGCCGGCCGCGGTCTCGTTGATGCGGATGACGTGCCGCCGCTCGTTCAGGATGATGACGCCGAAGGCCAGCTGGTCGATCGCATGGACGTACGCATTGCTTTCCAATGCCTCGCGGTGCGCTCGCTCGTAGCTCTCCATGGCCAGCTTGATATGCGGATACAGGCGGTTCAGCAGCGCCTTCTCCGGCGCCCCGAAGGACTCTTCCGGGTTGCGCCGCGCGAGCTTGAGGCTGCCCTGGTAGGTGCTCCCGAAGGTGACGTTCAGCGCGAGGATGTCGCAGACGTCGTCCAGCTTGAGCAGCTCGTTGTAGTAGCGTGAACGCAGGAAGGCTTCGCGCGAGACGCGGTCGAGAATGTTGCAGGCTGTGCCTTCGCCAAGATCGAGGAATGGATCGTCTGCGAACACCTGGGTCCGGTATACCTCGACGACGGCGCGTCGCGTATTGACGTCGAAAAGCATGCCGCGATCACCACGCGCGGGCTGGCGCAGGACCAGGGTGGCCGCACTCGCGCCGGTACGCGCACACAGCAGCTCCAGGAATTCGCTCCAGGGCTCGTCGGCATCGATGCTCTCGTAGAGTGTCAGCAGCAGCTGATCGAGGTCGCCCGACTCGCCCCGTAGCAGGGAGCCAATCGGATGAGCACGGGACATTGGCATGGGAGGGAGTCTACGCAGTCCACGCCCGAGGTGCATGCGGAGGAGTCGGCCCACCATTCATCCGAACAGATTACGGTCCGACAGCACCGCTTCCCGGCAGCGCAAGCGGGTGTGGGGGCTCCGCCAATCGCTAATCAATTTCGGTGATTGACGCGCCCGCCGAAACTGACGAGATTGATTTTGCTCGTGATTACGCCTGATGCGGGCGTTCCGCTTGGCTCGAGGGGGACTGAAAATGACGATTAGCCGATTCCACGGATTGACGCTGGCGGGCATTCTCGGCGCGGCGGCGGCCGCAGGGCCCGCGCTTGCCGCGGAAGCTGCCTTGCAGGAAGTGATCGTGACCGCCCAGAAGAAGGCCCAGGATCTGCAGGAGACGCCTATCTCCCTCGAGGCCTTCAACGCGGACGAACTCCAGCAGCGGGGCATCCAGAACGTCGCCGACCTGGCGAACCAGGTTCCCAACCTGCACATCATGCCCTTCGGCAGCGCCTCGACGACGCTGAACATCTTCATCCGCGGCGTCGGTGCCGTGGACAGCCAGGTCACCGAAGACCCTCCGGTCGGGATCTACCTGAACGGAGTCTATATCGCCCGACCGGTCGGCCTGAGCACAAACCAGGCGGACCTCGAGCGCATCGAGGTCCTGCGCGGCCCCCAAGGCACGCTGTACGGCCGCAACACCACGGGTGGTGCGATCAACATCATCACCGCCAAGCCTGACGACAAGCTCGGCGGTTCGCAGCTGCTCAGCTACGGCAACTACAACGCCATCCTTTCCCAGACCATGTTCAACATGCCGGTGACGGATACGTTCTTCATCCGCGCCTCGCTCGACTGGAGCACACGCGACGGCTGGCTGCGCAACACCGGCGTGGGCAGCGACTTCTCCGCCTACGATCAGCTCTCGGGCCGTTTCGATGCCCGCTGGAAGCCGAGCGAATCGATCACGGTCGATTATTCCTATGACCGCGCAAAGGACGTCTATTCGGCGGACTATTACCACCTCACCGAGCCCACGGCGGCGTTCTCGTTCCTGCCCGCGCAGCCGCACCGGCTCGGTGCCACGACGCTGCCGAACCCCTTCGAGAACAGCTACGACGACATCTCCGGCAACACGCTTACCGTGTCATGGGTCAGCGGCATCGGGGAGTTCAAGTCCATTACCGCCTACCGGGACCTGCACTCCAACAGCTATCAGGACTTTGCAGGCAACGAAACGCTGGCGATCTACCGCAACAACCCGCTCACCGTGCGCCAAAACCAGTTTTCGCAGGAATTCCAGCTGGTCGGCACCAGTGCCAGCAAGATGTTCGATTACATTGCCGGCCTGTACTACTTCGATGAGCGGGCCACCTCGCTGGATACGGACTCGGTCGACATCGTCAACTTTAACGTGGTCAACAACGTCACCGCCGACAACAAGACCTATGCTGCCTACGGGCAGCTGACATGGCGGCCGGCCGCTGACTCTCGCTGGGGATTCACCGTCGGTGGCCGCTGGACCAAGGACAAGCGTGAGGCCGACAACTACGTCACCACGCCTGGCTCCACTTCCTACAGCAACTTCTCGCCCTCCGGGACGGTCACCTACCAGCCTTCCAACGCCATCAACCTGTACGGCAAGATCACCGAGGGCTACAAGGCGGGTGGCTTCAACTGGCGCGAGGGCAACTTCGACACGCCTTTCGGGCCGGAAAAGATCACCACCTATGAGGTCGGCTGGAAGACCGAATGGATGCAGCACCGGCTGCGCTGGAACAATGCGCTGTTCTATTCGGATTACAAGGACATCCAACTCGACATCATCGTGCCCGGTCAGCCGGATCCGACGCTGACGGAAACCAAGAATGCCGGCAAGGCCAAGGTTTACGGCGACGAGACCGAGCTGGACTTCGCCGTCACCGAGTCGTTCCGCGTCGGCATGAGCTACGCTTACCTCTACAACGACATCACCGAAGTCGAGGGCGACGATGCCTCGCTCTGGCATCTGTCGGCAGCGCCCAAGCATTCTGTCAACGCGAACGTCGACTGGGACATCGTGCCGCTACCGTTCGGCATGCTCAACTTCAAGGCCGACTATTCGTGGCGCGACGAGTCTTTCACCACTTCACGTGACGTGGTCGGCGATGGATCAACGGTACCGAGCTACGGCCTCGCCAACGCCAGCCTGTCGATCATCGGCGAGAACTGGCTGATCCATGGCAGCAAGTGCCGAATCAGCGCGTGGGTGCGCAACATCGGCGATACCCAGTATCTGCTAGATCCGTTCGGGAGCTTCTCGGGCCTGCACGCCATCAAGCTGACCAACTACGGTACGCCACGCACGTTCGGGCTGGACTTCAAGATCGCGCTGTAGCGTGAGCCGACGGTCGGCTGCGGCGTTCGTCAGTCGGTCAGGTACTGGTGGCGCAGTTGTGCGAGGGCGTCGTCGTCGACATTCAGGCGCTCACGGAGATAGCGCTCGAGGCTGCCGTGCTGGTGTTCAATGGCGGCGAAACTGGCCTCGATGTAGGCCGGCTCGGCTGCAAACAACGGGGCGCGCACCGGGGCGGGCAGCCGTTGCAGGAACTGCCACGACGCCCCCTCGCCGACGATGCGCGAGAAATCAGTCTCGGAGGACAGGGCGTAGTCGTGAATCACCTGCGGCCGGTCGACACCCAGGGCCGACAGCAGCAGTGCCGCGGCGACTCCGGTGCGGTCTTTACCCGCGGTGCAATGCAGGGCGAGCGGTGCGCCGTCATCGAGCAGCAGCCGGAAGATGTGCGCGAAGCGGCCGGCAAAGTCCTCCGGGGCCGTGCGGTAGAACTCCATGATGGCGGCGCGCACGCCCGCCGGCTGCGGGTCCGCCTGGATGATGGCGCCAATGACCGCGCCACGGTCGAGCTCGTAGTCCCAAGCGACCGTGCGCACCGTGCGCGGCATCGTGGCAGTCGGTTCGCTGAGCCGTTCCCCCGTGGTGCGCAGATCGCAGATCGTACGCACCCCCAGCTCGGCCAGCGAGCGCTGGCCATCAGCGGTGAGGTGGGCGAGCGTGCCGGATCGGAACAGCTGGCCGTAGCGCACCCGGCGGCCGCAGGCACTCACATAGCCCCCGAGATCACGGAAGTTGCGGCTCCCTTCGAGCTCGATCAGTCGCGGCCTGGACGCGCCATCTGGCATGCAGATACTCCCGAAGTGCGGTGCACGCAGCATAATCGGTCTTCCACAGGACTTGTCGGGTAAGTCGCATGCCAGTCGATCCACGCTTCCCGGTACTGATCACAGGCTGCTCGTCCGGAATCGGGCGGGCGCTGGTACGCAGCTGTGCGGCACGGGGGTGGCTTGTCTGCGCTACCGCTAGGAACATTGGGGACATCGCCGACTTAGCCGGTGGCCGCACCACCGTGCAGGCACTGGATGTGACGGACGAGGCTTCGAGAACCGGTGCGATCGAGGCGGCGGTCTCCCGTCACGGTGGCATCTCGGCCCTGGTGAACAATGCCGGCTATGCACTTCCCGGGGCGGTCGAGGATCTGGATCTCGACGAGGTGCGAGCGCAGTTCGAGACGAATGTCTTCGGCGCTATCCGTCTCACCCAGCTGGTGGTCCCTCACATGCGCGCCCAGGGTTCCGGCCTTATCGTGAACATGAGTTCCATGGGTGGCGTCCTCACCTTTCCCGGTGGCGGCGCGTACCATGCCTCCAAGTATGCACTCGAGGCCTTTTCGGACGCGCTGCGCTTCGAACTCAAGGGTTTCGGCATCGACGTGCTGGTGATACAGCCTGGCCTGGTGCGCACCAGCTTCGGGCGTGCTGCCCACGACCGGCTGCGTGGCGCACAGCTGGAGGGGCCGAACGGCGCCTTCAACCGCGCGGTGGCCCTGTCGAACGTCGCTTCCTACGACGACCCGGCCAGTGGCGCCGGCTCGGCTGAGGAGGTGGCAGCGCTGGTATGCGGCGCGATGTGCCACCTCCGGCCGCGCGCGCGGTACCGCGTGCTCAGGTCTGCGCACACCTTCATGAACCTGCGCCGCAGGCTCTCGGACCGCGCTTGGGACGATCTGATGAGTCGCTTCTATGTGCGTCCGGGGGCGCGCGGGAGCGATTCAGGCCGCAGGGAAGGGGATTAGCGCGATGCCATTCTCGGCGGACACGAGTGCCTCGCTCTCTACGATGACCGTCGGGCTGTTGTCGATGTCCATGAACGAGCACAGGTCGGCCCAGTGCGACTGGCCCGCGGGGGTGGCGTACCAGGCAGCGGCCGCATCGAGCGCAGCGCGGTCCGGCCAGTGGTTCTCGGCGATCCCGGTGAACTGCGGGTTGTCCTTCAGCAGCGCCAGGCGGTTGAGGAGTATGTCCGGATGATCCCGCAAGTCCCAGTCGCGGGTGTGCTCGGTCCAGCGCTCGAAGAACTGCTGGTCCGTGAGCCCGGGCTTTTTGCGTACCAGCGTGAAGGTCTTGATCACGAACTTCCCCAATCGCGCCTGTTCGGCTGAAGGACACGCATGCGCATCTGTGTCATCAACAATGTACTCGACGAGAAATCGTCGCGTCTAGCCATGCAGGCGATGCTCGAGGAGTGTGTGAGGGGTCTGCTCGATGAGGCCACGCAAGTCGAGGTGCGTGGCCTCGCGCACGCTCCGAGCCACCTCGAGGCGGGCGTGGAGTACTACCGCGACAGCTTCTTTCAGCTGCTCGCCACGGTGGAGATCGTGCGGAGCATCGTCAGGGCCGCCGCCGACGGGTTCGATGCCGTCGTGGTCAACTGCTTCGACGACTACGGCGTCGAGCCCGCCCGCAGTGTAGTGCCGATCCCGGTGATCGGAATCGGCGCAGCGAGCCTTTCCTTCGCGGCCCAGATCGGCCGGCGCGTGGGCCTCATCGTGCCGAACCTGCCGGGTCAGGTGGACTATGCAACCCGCCAGATACAGGACCTCGGCCTCGCGCAGTCACTCCTCCCGCGTGGCATCCGCGTCGATGCGATGCCCTTTGCCGAAGCCTGGGTAGAGGCCATGGCGGACCAGGCGGCGGCGATCCGGCGTTTCGCGCCACTGGCCCGCGCCCTGGCCGAGGACGGCGCGGACAGCGTGGTCTTCGGCTGCGGAGGCTTCAGCCTGGTCTGCGGGGCGCAGCGCTTCAATCAGGTGCAGGCCACCGCCGGAACCGTCCCGGTTGTGATCCCGATCAACGTGGCGCTGATGCAGGCGGAGATGCTCGCGCGCCTGCGCCGCAGCGGGCTCGATGTGAGTGCCCGTACGCGTGGCTCGTTTCTGCACTCGCCGGCCACGACGCGGATGCTGCTGGAGAAATTCGGAATCGGCACGTAAGCGACGCGCCACAGCCGCTTTGGTCAGCAATACAAGGGAGTCTCATGCTTAATCACGATCTACCGCCCGGAATTGTCGAGTGGCTTGCACAAGTGGGCGGTGGCCCGGTGACTCGTCTGGAAAGGCACACGGCACGACGCGAGGCCTGGATCGTGGACGTCACCCCGTCCGCCGGGGGGGAGACCGTAAAGGGATTCCTGCGGCTTGAGCGCACGCCGATCCCCGGGGACCCGTGGTCCCTGAGGCGGGAGACGCAGATCGTGGCCGCGCTGCACGGCAGCGCGGTGCCGGTGCCGAGGGTACTGGCGCGCAATGATGCACTCGCCTGTACGCTTTTCGAGCGAATGCCCGGTCGGGCCGACCTGCAGAATGTGCCGGCCGAACAGCAGCGGCCGGTGATGGAGAACTTCATCGACATCGTGGCGGAACTGCATCGGCTCGACATCGCGCGCTTTCCGGCAGCCGACTTTCCGCGGCCCGCCACTGCGCGCGACTTGGTCCTGGGCGAGCTGGACCTGGTGAGGAAGCGCTGGGCGGAATTCCTGTCCGGCTACCACGATCCACTCATCACCTACGGGGTGGACTGGCTGGAGCGTTTCGCTCCGAAGAAGGTGCAGCGTGTGTCGATGGTGCAGGGCGACACCGGGCCGGTGAATTTCCTTTTCGAGGGTGACCACGTCACGGCGGTGATTGACTGGGAGTGGGCGCACCTGGGCGATCCGATGGAGGACCTCGGGAATATCTGCGTGCGCGAGTTCTGGAACCCCTCAGGGGGGCTG
This sequence comes from Pseudomonadota bacterium, assembly GCA_018240525.1. GTDB lineage: Bacteria > Pseudomonadota > Gammaproteobacteria > Steroidobacterales > Steroidobacteraceae > 13-2-20CM-66-19. The sequence continues at coordinate 529,800 of JAFEFN010000003.1, read as the reverse complement.
ACCGGCCTCATGAGGCGGTATGAGCAGCGCTCGGGACTGGCGGTGGACCTGGCGGCGGTGCGCTACTACCGAGTGCAGCAGAACGTGCGCGGTATGATCCCGATCGCCGAGCGTACGGTCATCGCCAACCTCCGCGAACCCCAGGCTTGGTACCTCGCCTATCGTTACATCGGCGATCGATCGACGCTGGAGTCGATGGCGGAGTCGATGGGAGTGCAGATCGGCGCCGTGGAACTGCCGGCAGACGACGGGGTTAGGGACCCGTTGGCCATGGCGGCGGATTTCGCCAATGAGCATGACGTGCGCCCGACGCTGACGGATCCCTACGCCAAGGCGCGCGCACTCGAAGTGTCGGTACTCATCCAGTGCATGGAGCGCGTGCAGCGGCTCGGGCAGCGGATCGAGCGCGCCGATCTCGATGACTTGGGCGAGCTGCTCGGGCACCGCGTGACGAACGCTGCTGCAGGCAATGCCGCGCTCGACCTTGCGATCCGGCAGCACCGCTTCGATGACGAGCGTCTGATCCGCTTCTTCGGGCGCCGCTGCTATCGGCTCGAATGGTTGTACGGGCCGGCGGCGCGCCTCTATCCAGACCGCCGCTGGGCCGCCCTGGACTGATGCGCTGGGCCAGAAATTTCCTGAGTGTGCGCCGCTCCCGGGTCAATCACTTGATTGGGTTATCTGCAGACTCGATGGCGCAGGCAACCTCCGGCGCCGCGGGCCGGCACAGCCGCAACGGTAATCGGTTCCGGTGATTACCGCGGTTTGAACGGAGTTCTATGCTGCGGATCAGTCCTCTGGGGCAGATTCGGGGTCAAAGCCGCGATGCTGGTTGTTGAAAACTCGGTTGACACCTTCCATGACTGGGATCACAGCCAGCCGTACTGGATGGAAACGTTCTGGTATGGCGCCTGGATCCCGGAGCTGGCGACGACGGTGTACCTGTACCAGTGGTTCCGGCCGGTGCTCGGCATTTACGGGGGCGGTTGTATCGTCTGGGACGCCAGTGCGTACCTGCCCTGGGACATCCCGGCCTTCCACTATGAGGTCAATCGGGCGATTTCGGGACGGCTCGACCTGCGGTCGCTGGAACTGGACTGCGGCACGTGCCTGCGCACGGTAGAGGAGGGCAATCGCTACGAGATGTCCTACGCACGCCGCGATATCGAGGTGGAACTCAGGTTCGACGCCACCACGCCTCCGGAAATCGTCAACGCCAAGGGGATGAGCGAATTCTTTGCCGGCCACATCGATCAGGCGGGCCGCTACACCGGATCGATCAGAATCGGCGCGCGCCGTCACGAGATCGACTGCTTTGGTATCCGCGACCGGTCCTGGGGGCCGCGCGTGATCACCGACGACATTCGCATGAACTACTGTCACGGACAGTCGGAAAAACTTGCCTTCGTGTGCTACTCCAAGCCGGGCGCGCAGGGGGATGAGGTCTTCAAGGGCTACCTGGCACGCGATGGTCGGCGCCTCAGTCTGGCCGGCGGTAAGCGCTCCAGCATCTATGCCAACGAGGTGCTCAGGCAGGTGGAGCTTGAGGTCTACGACACCGAGGGCCGGCGGATCCTTGCACGCGGGGTGCCGATGAACCGGATGGTCTACGAACCGTACCCGAACCTGATCACCTGGCTGCACCTGATGCGCTGGGACATCGACGGCGAGACCATCTACGGCGAGGAGCAGGACGTGTGGAGCGTCCCGCTCTGGCACGCCCGCGACCGCGGCGCGCGGGCCTAGGCGTGCCTCATGCTCGACTACGCCACCGAACATGCGCTGCGTGCACTCATCCATCGCTCGACACGGCTGCAAGACTGCGGTCTGGTGGAGGACTTGGCGCAGCTTTTTCGCAATGGCGAGATCGTATTCGCCGGCGTGGGGGAGGTGTTTGCAGGTGCCGACGGGGTGCGGGAACTCATGCGCCGGCATCGCTTTTACGACGCCAACGGCAATCCCGCCAACCCGGAGCAGTTGTACGCGACCGGCCGGGCGCTGCACTACGTCTCCAATATCGACGTGTTCCAGGCTGAGGATGGCAGCCTTGGGGCGGAATCAAACTTCCTCATCGTCCAGCAGCACGGCAGCACCCTGCCGCGAATCGTCTTCGGCGGCCGCTACCGAGATCGCTTTGAGCAGGCCGGCGGGGAAATGCACTTCCGGCGCAGGATCGTGGAGGTCCACTTCGTCGGGGACACAGGTGCCTACCTCACCACACATCCCTGGGGGGATGCACCTCGCGCTGTACGCCGATGACAGTACACTGGCGTCCATGGGGAACGAGACCCGGAAACCACAGCCCGCGCCGGCAGCCGGGCAGCCCATCGGCTTCGACCAGTTGCTGCTCAAGCTGTATCGAAGCGTGCACTCCGCCAGCCCGTGGACCGAGTTCTTGGAGGAGATGAGCGCCCAGTTCAATGGCTGCGCTGCGACCCTGGTCGTGCGGCAGCCGGCCATCGGCGACCGCGGCGATCTGTTCGACGTGCATGTCACGCGGGCACTCGCCGACGTATACCGCACCGTGCGGTTCGAGGACGACCCCTTCCTGGACCTAGAGGAGGGGGTTGCCTGCAACATCTTCGACCGTGTCAGTGCCGAGGAATTCAAGCGCTCGCGCTTCTATAACGAATTGCTCAAGCTCGACGGCAATACCGACATCCTCGCGATGAACGTCGTCTTCGGTGGTACCTATCTTGGCAGCCTGAAGCTGTCCAGGCGCGAGCCGGCCGGGTTGTTCGGGCTGGCCGAGAAGTCTCTGATGATGCGTCTCTACCCGCACCTCAAAGTGGCGCTGGAGATGTTCGAACGCGGACGACGGCGCCAGCTGGAAATCAATGCCTACATCAAGGCGATCGATCAGCTTGCCTTCGGCGTGGTCATCCTGAATGAGCGCGCGCATGTCATCAGGGTGAACGAGACCGCGTCGCGCATGATGAAGGACACGCAGCTGCTGCGCGTGGTCGGGAACTTCTTGCAGGCGGGGGCTGCCGATCACGAGCTGCAACTCGGCCGTGCCATCCAGCAGGCGCTGGCCTCCGGCAGCGCCGGCACTCCGGCGAGCGGCTCGCTCACGCTCGCTGCCCGGGCGAGCGACCAGACGCTGCATCTGCTACTGCGACCTATCCAGGAGGTAGGGGTTCATGGCGCCGGGGCCGCCGGCGGTGTTGCAGTGTTCCTGTCCGGGGAGAAATTACAGCGCATCGTGTCGATCACGACCTTTGCCGGGCTGTACAACCTGTCCCGCGCCGAGGTGGCGCTGGTCGGGGAGCTGCTCGAAGGGCTGTCGATCAGTGAGGCAGCCGCGCGCCTTGAGATATCCGAGAACACCGCCCGCGTCCAGCTGCGCTCGGTGTTCGCCAAGACCGATACGCACCGGCAGGCGGATCTGATGCGCCTGGTGCTCACCAGCCTGGCGATCATCGCCTAGCGCGCGCAGGAGCACGCAATGGCTACACTCGAGCCCTCGCTGGTCAGATGGATCGAGGGCATCATTGGCACCACCCTCACGCAGGTGCATGAACTGACCGGCGGGGCGTCGCGCAACAGCTTCATCCTCACCGGTGCCAACGAGGCGAAGGCCTTCCTGCGCCTCGATGCCGGCCGCGGGCCGCTGTCCGGCACCGACCTGACCCTGCAGCGCGAGTATTCGGTGCTGGCCCAGCTGCAGGGCACGGGATTGCCGATCGCCCGGGTGTATGACTTCTCCCCCGAGCACAACGCCATGCTGATGGAGTTTCTTCCTGGGCACACCAGCTATCAGAAGACCGGCAGCCCGGCAGAAGAGGCATCGATCCGTCGTGAACTGGTCCAGGCGATCGTCACCCTGCAGGCGATCGACCCGCGCCGGGTGAGTGCGCTCGGCCCCGAAGCCGGGGGAAGCCTTGGCGTGGCGATTTCAGGCGATATGCACACCTGGGGAAAACTGTACGACGAGCGCGCCACGTTGCACGACCCGTTGATCGACTTCTCGCTCAACTGGCTCAGCCAGGCGGTCCCGGATGCGCAGGCTCCTGCAGTCATCGTCCATGGCGACCTGGGGCCGGGGAACTTCATGATCCAGGACGGCCGCATCCGCGCCCTCATCGACTGGGAGATGGTGCGAGTCGGCCATCCGCTGGAGGACCTCGCCTGCATCATCGCGCGCGCGCTCGGGGCCCCTTTTGGCGAGGCCGCCGAGCACATCGCCAACTACGAGGCGCTCAGCGGCAGGGCGGTCGACCTGCGCAAGCTCGATTACGCTCTCGCGCTCGTACTGGTGCGCTGGCTCATCGCGATGCACATGGCTCTGTCTAAGCCCTCGGCGCTGCAGAACGTGCCCATGCTGTTTGCATTCCGCCAGATCAATTCGCTGTCCCTCATCGAGGCCCTGTGTCGCTGTCAGGGGGTTGAGTTTCAGGGGCCGCCTCCCCAGCTGCGCGGCGCCGATCCATGCCGTATCGTCTTCCAGTACAGCCGTGATTGTCTCAATGAGCTGGCGCAGGATGCCGCAATGGCAGCGTCGGCGTACAAGTTGCGCGGCATCGTTGACCTGATGGCCTATGCGCGCGATTTCATCGACTATGGCCCGGAGCGCTATGAGCGCGAGGAAATCGAGCGGACCGCCGCCATCCTAGGGCGAGCACCCGGCAGCGGGGCGCAGGCGCATCAGGCCATCTGTCGCTACGCGCGCTCGGTGAACATGGCGCAAGCGCGGCCGCTGCTTGAATTCCTCCGCTGGCGGGCGGAACGCGAGCAGGTGATCATGCATACCTCGCTGGGTGTCCGGCAGGACAATCGCATCCGCATCGGCTGATCCGTCGCGCCGCTGGCGCTTTCGCTTTCCGGATTTCGGGAAAGCGCTCTGAAATCAGGTCCATAGAATTCGCCGGGTGCCATAGGGCCGCTCAAGCTCCGGGGCCGGCGCCGGGGGAACCCGTGCACGAGAGGTCCATCTTTCGCGCTCATGGGCAACGAACTACTTTTTTTGAGCCGTGCGTCATGGCAGATTCGCCAAACGGCGACAATGCTGTACATGATAGTCCACCGGACCTAGGCGACCGGTGGGGCGCGCGCAGGACAGCGCGCCAGGAGTAACGGTGGTTTGCCAGAAGATTGGTCTGTGGAAGCGACAGGAAGCTCGCTCGACCGCTAGGACCCAGCTGAGGCTGGGAGGCATTCACGGACGGCTGCGCGCAATCGTCTGCGCGCTCGGCCTTTGCGGGGTGCTTGTTGCGCCGCAGGCGGCGGTCGGCGCGCAGGAGGAGCCCGCACTGCCGGCGGTCACGCAGGCACGTGCTCTCGATCCGTTCGTGGCGGAGCTTGAGGAGCGCACCTTCAACTTCTTCTGGGACACCGCCAATCCACGTAATGGACTGGTGCCCGACCGCTATCCCACCCCCTCGGTCTCGAGCATTGCGGCAGTAGGGTTTGGCCTGACCGCGTACCCCATCGGGGTCGAACGCGGCTACATTTCCCGCATTGCCGCGCGCAAGCGCGTGCTGACAACGCTGCGCTTCTTCGAGAGTGCACAGAACCAGCACGGATTCTTTTACCACTTCGTCGACATGAACTCCGGGGCGCGTGCTCCGGGGAGCGAGGTCTCCACGGTGGACACCTCACTCTTGCTCGCCGGGGTTCTCTTCTGTCAGTCGTTCTTCAATGCCGACGAGCCCCAGGAGGCCGAAATCCGTCGCTTGGCCGAAACCATCTATCGCCGGGTGGACTGGGCCTGGGCGCAGCCGCGGCCACCCGCTGTCGCGTTGTCCTGGACGCCCGAGGAAGGTTTCTCCGGCAGTGACTGGCTCGGCTACAACGAGGGGATGCTCGTGTACCTGCTCGCCCTCGGCTCGCCTTCGCACCCTATTGAAGAAGATGCCTGGACGCGCTGGACCGCAGGCTATGACAAGCACTGGGGGGCGGTGTACGACCAGACCTACTTGGGGTTCGCACCCTTGTTCGGCCACCAGTACAGCCATGTGTGGGTCGATTTCCGGGGCATCCGCGACGCTTACATGCGCGAGCACGACCTTGACTATTTCGAGAACAGCCGGCGTGCCACCTATGCACAGCGCCGCTACGCGATTGCTAACCCCATGCATTGGCAAGCCTATGGCAAGAACGTCTGGGGAATGAGTGCCTCGGATGGGCCCGGACCGATCGACAGCGGCGAGCGGCGGGGGTATCTGAAGTACGCCGCGCGCGGGCTGGCGCCCGGGGGCATCGTGGATGACGGCACCATCGCCCCGACGGCGGCCATCAGCTCGTTGCCTTTTGCTCCGGAGATCGTGCTACCGGCGACTCTGGAGATGTACCGTCGTTTCGGGGCCTCGATCTACTCGGACTACGGGTTTCGTGATGCCTTCAATGCCACCTACGGGCGTGGCGGCGCCGAGTGGCAGCCGTCCCGCCTAGGCTGGGTGGACCAGGACTACGTGGGCATTGACCAGGGTCCGATCCTGGCCATGATCGAAAATTTCCGCAGCGACCTGGTCTGGCGCGTCATGCGCACGAACCCTTACCTGCAGCGCGGCCTAGAGCGCGCCGGCTTTACGGGCGGCTGGCTGGCACGCCTCGATTGAGGCGCCGGCTGGCTGATGTCCTCCGTGGCCCTGCATTCAATGACCACCTGGCTGACAGGAGTGATGATTGGCGCGATGGTGGTCGCAAACTCCGCCCTAGCAGTCGTCCCGGTGATGGCCACGCCCGAGGACGTCAGCATCGATGCCCAGGCTGCAGCGCATCCTTTCCCGCACTACTGGGAGCACATGTTCGGGTCTGGCCGCGCCATCCTCAGCCTGCGCGAGAGCTGGCGGGATGACTTACGCACCGTGAGCAGCGTCACGTCCGCCGCCTACGTGCGCTTCCACGGGATCCTCAACGATGAGGTGGGTGTCTACACCGAGGGTCCCAACGGCGAGTCGGTCTACAACTTCTCCTACGTCGACCAGATTTACGACGGCCTGCTGGCCAACGGGGTGCGCCCGATTGTCGAGCTGTCCTTCATGCCGGCGAAGCTAGCTCAGGCCGAGACGCGTCACAGCTTCTGGTACCGGCCGGTGATTGCACCGCCGAAGGATTATGGCCGCTGGGACGGCCTGATCACCGCGTTGGCGCGGCACCTGGTCGACCGCTACGGCATCGGTGAGGTGAGTCAGTGGTACTTCGAGGTGTGGAACGAGCCTAACCTCGACTTCTGGGCCGGTGAACCGAAGCAGTCGACCTACTGGGCGTTGTACGAGCATACGGCGCGACGGCTGAAGGAGGTGGACGCGCGCCTGCGGGTCGGCGGCCCGGCGACCGCACAGGCGGCCTGGATTACGGAGTTCATTCGCCACTGTAAGGAGCAGGGGATCCCCCTGGACTTTGTTTCGACGCACGTTTACGGCGACGACCCGCCAGAAGGCGTCTTTGGATCTAAGGCTCCGGTGCCGCGACGCGAGATGGTTTGCCGGGCGGTGGACAAGGTGCACGCAGAAATAAAGGCCTCGCCGCTGCCGGACCTGCCCCTGCTGATGACCGAGTTCAATGCGACTTTCCTCAACCGCAGCGAGATCACCGATGCACCATTCATGGGGCCGTGGCTGGCGGAAACCATCAGCCGTTGTGATGGGCTGGTGCAGGAAATGTCGTACTGGGCGCTCTCGGATGTCTTCGAGGAGGCCGGTGTGGTGCAGCGGCCATTCTACGGGGGCTATGGTCTCATTGCCGCCGGGCACATTTCCAAGCCGGCGCTCAACGCGCTGGCCTTGCTGCACCGGCTGGGCGAGGAGCGAATCCCCAGTGCGGTACCGCAATCCCTGCTGACGCGTCGCAAGGATGGCGCTCTCGTCGTAGCGCTGTGGAACTACACCGACGTCGATACGGCAGGTGTGCCGCGCACTGTGCGGCTGCAGTTTACCAACACGCGCTCGCATACGGCCATGGTCGAGCGGGTGGACCGAGAGCATGGCAACGCGCTGCTGGAATACGCCCGCCTGGGAGCACCTCGCTACCCAACGCGGGCGGAGCTTGCCCGCCTGCGTTCTGCCGCGAGCATGACCCTGCCCACCTCCATGCCCCTGACCGGCACCAGCCTCACGCTGACCGTTCCGCCTCACGGACTGGTTCTCATCACCCTTGCAGCTGCCAGGGACAAGCGCGCGCTCTAGCCGCATGCGTGAGCCCCGCCCGCCAGTCCGAGCGGGGCAGGCCATCGGGCTTGAATCCGCCGGGGTGGCACCCCAAGCTAGCGGAATGGCCGAAACAACCCAGTTGGTCTGTCCGCACTGCCAGGGCCTCAACCGCGTCCCCGCAGCCCGTCTGGCCGAGTCTCCGCGCTGCGGGCACTGTCACCAGACGCTGTTCACCGGAAGGCCCTTGGAGCTAAACGAGGCGGCTTTCCGTCGGCACAGCGCGCAAAGTGACATCCCGCTGGTGGTCGATTTCTGGGCCGAGTGGTGCGGTCCGTGCAAGATGATGGCACCGCAGTATGCGGCTGCCGCCCCTCAACTCGAGCCGCGCGTTCGGCTGGCCAAGGTGGATACGGAGGCCGAACCCGGACTGGGCACTGCCTTCAACATCCGCAGCATCCCGACCCTGGCCCTGTTCAAGGGCGGGCGGGAGGTTGCACGCCAGGCTGGGGCCATGAGCACTGCAGACATCGTCCGCTGGGTGAACGCCCACGCCTGAGGGTCAGCCGGTCTGTGGCAGAATCCTGCCATGCACCCCCCTGCGCATCGACACACCAGAGCGCGCACTTGAGCGCGCGCGTCGCCCTGGTCACCGGCGGCGGCCGCGGCATCGGCCGTGAGTCGGCACTGTTGCTGGCCGCCGCGGGCATGCGGGTGATGATCACCGCGCGCAGTGCCTCCGAGCTCGCCGCCGTGGGCCTTGAACACGTGGCCGCCGACTTGGGCACGGCCGAGGGCTGTGCGCTGGCGGTCAGCGAGACGCAGCGCCGGCTGGGTCCGATCGATGTGCTGGTCGTGAACCACGGCGTCGGCTCGGCACACGAGCGACTCATCTGGGAACAGGATCCACAAACCTGGCGCGAGACCATGCGCGTCAATCTCGACGGTCCGTTCGAGCTGGCGCGATTGACCGTCGGCGGCATGTGCACCCGGGGCTACGGCCGTCTGGTATTCACCAGTTCCACCGCCGGGGAGAAGGCCGAGCGTTCGGGCAGCGCCTACACTGCCTCCAAGCATGGTCTCATCGGGCTCGCCCGTGCCGTCGCCCAGGACGCGGGACCCTTCGGGGTCACGTCGAATGCAGTGCTGCCTGGCTGGGTCCGCACCGCCATGGCCGAGCGCTCGGCGCAGGCAGAGGCAGCACGGCGCGGAGTCGATGTGCAGCAAGTGTGGCGCGAGCGCGCCGCGATCTACCCGCAAAACCGGGTGCTGGAGCCGGTCGAAGTGGCGCGCGTCATCGCCTTCCTTTGCAGTGATGCTGCCGGAGGCGTGAACGGGGAGGCGGTCACTGTCGCGCTCGGAGGCATCTGGTAGCAGCTTCGGGATAATTTGTGTGCGCATCGGCGCGGCCTCAAAATGGGTCGGTCGTCGGCGAGAATCCCGGAGCCCGGACCATGTGCCGCAACATCAAGATGCTGTTCAACTTCGAGCCGCCCGTGACGGACGATGAGATCCAGGCGGCCGCCCTGCAGTTTGTCCGCAAGGTCAGTGGCTTCAACAAGCCCTCGAAGGCCAACGAAGTGGTCTTTAACGCCGCCATCCAGGAAGTCACCGCGAGCATCACGACGCTGCTGCATTCGCTGCAGACACTCGCTCCTCCGCGTGACCGCGCGGAGGAAGCCCGCAAGGCCCGAGCACGTGCCGAACTGCGCTTCTCGCGCTAGGACATCGCCACGCAGGTCGTCACTGCCGCGGCTGGCAGTCGGCCGGCATGGCGGGGCGCGGCCGGTAGCCGAGTGCGCGATCCGCACGCGGGTCGGCACCCTGCCCAATTTGCCGCGGCTTTGAATGAGCTGACAGTCACAGGAAGGAGTCTTTCGTGCTACGTTCCCTGGGAAAAACCGGCCTGCAGCTCGAACCCCTGGTGCTGGGGGGCAACGTCTTTGGCTGGACGGTCGACCGCAAGCGCAGCTTCGAATTGCTCGATGCCTTCGTCGACGCCGGACTTGGTGCCATCGACACCGCCGACAGCTATTCCACCTGGGTGCCGGGTCACAGTGGCGGTGAGTCCGAATCGATCATCGGCGAGTGGCTGGCCGCCAATCCTGCCAAGCGCAGCAGAGTCCTGATCTTCACCAAGGTCGGTTCCGATCTGGGAGAGGATCGCAAGGGTCTGTCGGCGCGCTGGATCGCCCGGGCAGCTGAGGACTCGCTGCGCCGACTGCGCACGGACGTCATAGACCTGTACCAGTCGCACTGGCCGGATCCGGCGACCGCATATGAGGAGACGCTCTTCGCATACGAACGGCTGCTGCGCGAGGGCAAGGTACGCGCCATCGGCGCATCGAACCTCAATGCGGCGCAGCTGAGCCAGTCCCTGGCTGTAGCCAAAGAGCGCGGGTTGCCGCGCTATGCCACGCTGCAGCCGCATTACAATCTCTATGATCGCGACTCCTTCGAAGGGGAGCTGCGCGAGCTGTGTGTGCGCGAGAACATCGGTGTGATCAGCTATTTCGGGCTCGCCTCGGGCTTCCTCACGGGCAAATACCGCTCGGCGGCTGATTTGACCAAGGGCCCGCGGGGCGCCGGCATGGCGCAGTACCTGAACGTGCGCGGCACCCGCATCCTCGCGGCCCTGGACCAGGTTGCCGCGCGCCTGGACGCATTGCCCGCCGAAGTTGCACTGGCCTGGGTCGCTGCGCAAAAGGGCATCACGGCGCCCATCGCCAGTGCCACGGATCTGCAGCAGCTGGGTAGCCTGATCAGGTCGGTGCGCCTGCGGTTGTCGGCCGAGGATCTGCGCGTGCTGGACTCGGCCAGTGCCACGCAGCCGTCGTAGGCTCGTGCGCGCTCACGCGTGCGGCGGCGCTCGGTAAGCATCGTGGAGATCCCCGTTCTCGACATTCGCGCGCTGTTTGGCCCGTCCAGTGCTGCGCGCATTGACGTCGATGCGCAGGTCCTGCACGGAGCCGGTGAGAATGGCTTTCTCATCGTGACCGGCCTGCCCGCCGATATCCCGCTCGGTGCCGGCGTGCGCCGGGAGATGCTTCGGGTGTTCGAGCTGCCTGACCGCGAAATGCGACGGCTGTGGCGACGCAAGTTCGCGCCGCATAACCGCAACGTGTACCGGGGGTGGTTTCCGCTCCAACCGGGTAACCTCACCAGCAAGGAGGGCATCGATCTTGGCGCGGACGTTGCCCACGGTCCGGATGTCACCGACTCCAGTGATCCGCTGCGCGAGCCGACACCGCTGCCTGCGGAGGCATTGCTGCCGGGATGGCGACAGGCAGTTTCCGCCTATTACCTGGCGATGGAGCGCGTCGCCGGCGTGCTGATGCGGTCCATCGCTCGCGGGCTGGGGCGCGGTGAAGACACCTTCGACGCCGCGTTCCACCGGGGTCTCTCGACCCTGCGACTACTGCGGTACCCGTTGCGCAGCGCGGCGGAGTTGGCGTCGTGCAAGGACCCCCAGCTATGGGTTGATGACGACCGGCACGTGGTGGGGGCTGCACACACTGATTCGGGATTCATGACCCTGCTGGCACAGGACGGGGTGCCCGGACTGCAGGCGCGGGCCGCCGACGGCAGCTGGACCGAGGTCCCACCGATCGAAGACTCTCTGGTGGTGAATTTCGGCCACGTTCTGGAGGCGTGGTCCGACGGCAGGATCAGGGCGACCGAGCATCGCGTCCTCGGCAGCGGCCAGGTGCGACACTCGGTGCCTTTCTTCTATGAGGCGCGGGCCGAGGCGGAGATCGGTCCGCTGCCCGGGACACGGCATCTGTTCGAGCCGTTCCTCTATGGAGACTATCTGTGGGCGCGGATCACCGAGTTTGTGGAATTCCGTGGGATGGCTGGCGAGCGACCACCACGGCGACCGCGCCAGCCGGTGCTTCCGGACTCTTGAGGTGCGCGGGACCCCGGGGCGCCGCTACGCCCCGGGGTCCGGTGCTCCTTCGCTATCAGCGGCAATGGGGATCGTCATCCACGCACACGACCCAGGCATGTTCGTGCCAGTAGCGATTGTGCTCTCGATCGTAATAGCCCTCCTTGTAGCCTTCGGCATAGCTGCCGCTCGCGGTTGTGTCATGCACGACCTCACGTTCGTGCGTGACGCAGCCCGAGGCGAAAAACGCGAAGCTCAGAAGAGCGGATGCAGCTAACAAGCCAGGAATCTTCATGGGAGACCTCACGAGCAACGATGTTCCGTGAAGTAGACATCCAAGCTGCAGATCACACTGTCCGCTCGCTCATCAATGTAGGGTGAGTCGAGACCTACATGTGCTGCTCGATCGGCGTCCGCGTCTGTCGGCTATCACTGGCGCTGCTGGAAGTTGACGTCAGCCAGCTGACCGCTCTTGCTGATAGAAGCCCCCGTACTTCCGGGTGCGGCGGCATAGTAAACGGCAGGCGCAGCGGCTTCCCGCGGCAGTGAATCATTTTCGACGAACTAACCTCGCTCCGACTCTGGGAGGCCATCAGCTAGCGTAACTGCACTGCGTTTGCGGCGCGCGAGGCAGCGTCCTCAGCGCTGCCCGTCGCGGTATCGGCGAGTCCCTGCCCAGCGTCGGCTCGCGGCGACCGGCGGCCGAGCTTGCCAGCACCGCGCGTACTTTTCGGCGCGAGCAGGTGACGGGTCGGCGATCGGCGTCATTGGGAACTGCAGCTGCGGCTCGACCAACCCGACGCCGCCACCGGGCCGGTAGTGGTGTCCGCGCTCGCGGCGATGTCCAGCTCGACTTCACCAGGCCTTATCCGCGGGCATCGAGGGTCGAACCATCGCGCACGGTGCGCACGGTGGCGCCCGGGATCTTCCGTTGGGTCAGCATCCTGGATCGCTTCAGGAGGCGTGCGCGATGACTTCATCCGCGAAACGACGGACGCTCTCCAGCTGCTTCGCCAGGTCGGTAGTGCCTGGGTAGTAGATCTGCCAGGGCTGCGCAATGATATGGGTGATGCCCGCGGTCTCGAGGCGCCGATAGCCGGCCGGGTCGAAGACGTCCGCGGGGGTCGCCATGACGTCGAATGGCAGCTGCTCGCGCCCATATTCGCGGCGGTAGCCGCGGATCTTCTCGACGGTGGCCAGAATTTCCGCCGATGGCTGCCAGTCGGAGAGCCAGCCGTCGCCCAGACGCGCGGCACGCCGGTGGGCGGCGTCGGACATGCCGCCGATCCACAGAGGTATGGGCTTGGCGGGCTTGGGATTCATCTCCAGTCGCGCGAAGCTGTAGAACCTGCCGTGGTATTCCACGTACTCCCCACTCCACAGCAGGCGCATGACTTCGATCATCTCGTCGCAGCGCTTGCCACGGTTGGAGAAGTCCCGCCCGAGGATGTCAAATTCGTCCCGTGACCAGCCTACGCCGATCGAGGGAGAGATCCTCCCGCCAGACAGGGCCGAGAGCGTCGCGAGGGACTTGGCTACACTGAACGGATCGCGCATGGGCAGGACGAAGGCGTTGGTCGTGAAGGCCAGTCGCTTGGTCACCGCGGCCATCGCCGCGATCATGACGAACTGGTCGGGAAATTCGGTGAACTCGGGCCAGCGCCGCTTGCCGTCGGGGGTGTACGGATACGGAGTCTCGGGTGTCTCGACGTTGACGACGTGATCGGAGAGCGTGGCCATCGACCAGCCTGCCTGGTCGGCCGCGACAGCCAGCGGCACCATGTTCGGGGTCGGTGTCATGAACAGCGATAGCACGAATTTCAAGTCATTCTCCGGACAGCGACGATTTCATTTCCGCCATGAGCGCCGGATGGTATCGCACGCAGCGACCCGCGAGCACCGCCATTCAGACTACGGCCGGCGGCGGCATTGCCGGCCAGGGCATACCTCGCCGCGCAGATAGACCGTTCTTGCTACCTCGGGTCCATTAGACTCGGGGGCCTGATACAGACCTCGGAATACGGAGAATTGCATGGGTAAGCTCGCTTACTGCACGGTGGGATCCAATCAATTGCCCAAGGCAAAGGCGTTCTACGACGCGCTCCTGGGTACCATCGCGATGAGGCCAGTGTTCGAGCATCCTTCCGGCGGTCGGGTGTACGGAGGAGACGGTGTGCCGAGTTTCGCCGTGCTCGGCACCTTCGACGGGAAGCCGGCGACGGCGGGAAATGGTTCGATGTTCGCCTTCAGCTTTGACTCGCGGGCTGAAGTGGATGCCTTCCATGGGAGAGCGCTGTCACTGGGCGGCACTGACGAGGGTGCGCCCGGCGAGCGCGCGCCGGGAATGTACTTCTCCTACTTCCGCGACCTGGACGGCAACAAGCTGTGCGCCTTTTGCATCGCTTCAGCCCGAACATGAGCTCCGCGGCTGCTCTGCTGTGGCCGGAGTGATGCCGCGTCGATTTCGCGCCAGGTGGCGGGAGCGAGGCCACGGACGCTGATGTCGCCAACACTCGCGCGGATCAGCCGCAGTGTCGGAAACCCCACGTGGGCAGTCATGCGGCGCACCTGGCGGTTCTTGCCCTCGCGCAGGGTCAACTCGATCCATGCGGTCGCAATCTTGGCGCGCCAGCGGATGGGCGGCTCGCGCGGCCACAGGCCTTCCGGCTCGTCGATCTGCCGCGCGCTGCACGGTGCCGACCGGAATTCGCCCAAGTCCACGCCGGCGCGCAGCCGGGCGAGCGCCTCCTCGGAGGGGATGCCTTCCACCTGCGCCCAGTAGACCTTGGGCAGCTTGAAGCGCGGGTTCGCGATGTGCGCCTGCAGGCTGCCGTCATCGGTGAGCAACAGCAGGCCCTCGCTGTCGGTGTCCAGTCGGCCTGCCGGGTAGACGTGGGGTACATCGACGTAGTCCGCGAGCGTACGACGGCCGGGCTCGGGGCTGAACTTGCAGATCACCCCGTAGGGCTTGTTGAAGGCAATCAGCACGTGGACTGGTCGAGGAAGCGCTCGATCAGATCGGGTGGTACGGTCGAGGGTGGCACGGCAAGCCGGTCGCGGCCTTGCCGACGCCCTTTGCGGGTACCCGGGGAGGAAGGCTCGAACCACTCGCGCACGTCGACATCGAGGCCCACCCCGTGCATGTAGTTGTAGAGCGCCTTGCGCAGGCCCGGGCCCAGAGCGTCATGGTCGGTACCCACCGGGTCCTCGAAGGGGACGTCGTTGTGCGCGAAGCGAACTACTGCAGGCGGGTGCAGCGTGATGCCGTAGCGGTCCGGGTGCAGGCCGATGGGGGAGTGCGCGGTCGCGCTGAAGCGATGCCAGTAGGCTGACTGGATGCAGCCGGCGGCAAACAGCTGGCGCACGCGCTCGAGCGCATCGACGGTGTCCTGCGTGGTTTCCGAGGGGAAGCCGTACATCAGGTAGGCATGCACCAGTATCCCGGCATCGCTGAACGCGCGCGTGACCTGCGCGACCTGGGCCACGGTGACACCTTTCTTCATGAGTTCCAGCAGCCGGTCGGAGGCCACCTCGAGTCCGCCGCTCACGGCGACACAGCCGGAAGCCGCCAATAGCTTGCACAGCTCCGGGGTGAAGGTCTTCTCGAAGCGGATGTTGCCCCACCAGGTAATGCTGAGTTTTTCCTCCAGCAGACGCTTGGCGAGGGCACGCAGGCCGGCCGGTGGCGCGGCCTCATCGACCAGATGGAACCCGGACTCGCCCGTTTCGGCGATCAGAGCACGGATGCGCTGCATCACGATGTCCTCACCCGGGCGGTCGTAACGGCCAATGTAGTCAAGCGACACGTCGCAGAAGGAGCACTTCTTCCAGTAACAGCCGTGCGCGAGCGTGATCTTGTTCCAGCGCCCGTCGGACCAGAAGCGATGCATCGGGTTGAGCATCTCCATGAGTGACACGTAGTCGCCCAGCGGAAGACCTTCATAGCTGGGTGTGCCGGTCTCCCTCTGCGGAATGTCGTGCTCGGTAGTGTCGTTCTTGAAGGTCACTGCGTCCGACTCACGCACATACGTGCGCACCAGCGTTGCCTTGCGACCGCGCATCCTTGCCAGCAGATTCAGCAGAGGCCGCTCGCCGTCATCCAGCGTGATGTAATCGAAGTAGTCGAATACGCGAGGATCCCGCAGCGAGCGCAGCTCCGTGTTGACCCAGCCTCCGCCGAGAATCAGTCTCGCCTGCGGATGATGCGCGCGGATGGTGCGCGCCATGCGGAAGGCTCCGTAGACGTTGCCGGGAAAGGGCGCGGTGAACGCGACCACGTCAGGCTGGTTCTGCAGCAGCTCACGTGTCAGCTCATCCAGGGTCGCATCGACCAGGGTGGGCTCCGCCACCAGGGCCTCCTGCAGGGGATCAAAGGAGGCAGCGCTCGCAGCGAGCCGCTCCCCGTAGCGGGCCAGTTCGAAGCGCGGGTCGATGCCCAGCCGCCAGACGTCGGCCAGGTCGTCAACGTAGAGGCTGGCCAGATAGCGCGCCTGCTCCGTCGTGCCCAGCGTGCCGAACGCACTCATCAGCTGCTCGTCGCATGACCCGCTTCCTGGTGCCGCAGGCGCACTGAGATGGGCAAAGCGCGGGCCTTCTGGAAGAAAGGACCGCCCGGCGATCCGGAACGCGAGACTCGGGTCGCGGCGCTGTAGAAGGCGCACAACTGAAGCGACCGTATCGCCATAGCGACCGGCGTGTTCGAGGAAGTGGGCGATGGCCGGAGGCATCGACGCACCCGCACGCCGGCGCGCACGACGCCGGAGTATAGCGGCGGCCTGCCGCAGCAATGGGGCCGAATACAGTCGCAGGAACAAGGCGAGCGAGGTATCGGCCTGCGCCAGCTCGAGCTGCAGTTCGCGGGCGTGCAGTCGCAGGAAGCCGAGCAGGTACGCCGTCGCCGGATAGGGCGTGTTCAGCTGAGTCATCGGCGGCGTCACGAGCAGAACGCGCATCATTCGGCGGCCGGCGTCAGCGTGTTTCCCGATCCGCGCAGATGGCGCACAATCGACCAGAGTGGATCGTCAGCGAGTACGTTGGGGTAGGCCATGCGGTTCGGAAGACTAACTAATTCCCCGGCCCGGCGCAGGTCAGCGATTTGTCATAAGCCCTGTGTCCCCCCGGCCCTGTCCCGGTGGAGCCGCCTGGAAGCAGGTGCGATTCTTACCCCAAGCTTCATGTGCGCTTACCGGCCGCACTGACGCTGCTTCATCTGCCGGCACAAACCGAAAACACCAAGAAGAAGGAGACAACAGTGAGTGAATCCAGATTGAGGTGGGCGTGTGTCAGGGCATCCCAAGCCCTCGCACTGGGAATTGCGGTCGTTGGCTTTACCTTGAGCGGTGCGGCACAGGCCTCCTGCGCCGATACCGGCCCCTTTAGACCCACCTCAGGGTCTGGACTTGACGGGGCGCGACTGAGTGATGCGGTCTACAGGCCGGGCACAGATTCGGGGCGGCTGCTCTCGGTCTTCGATGAACAGGGCGAGGAGGGGCACGGCATCGTCGGGACATGGAAGTTTGAGTGGCGTGCGAAGGCGAACCCGTCCGCCCCGAATGACAACCCGGGCATTCCGGACGGCGCGTTGCTCGATTTCGGGACGATCCAGTGGCATGACGATGGCACGGAGATCACCATCTCTGGCGGTCGGACCCCGGCCGTAGGTGACGTGTGCATGGGGTCATGGCGCTACGTGGGTCACTCGACCTACAAGCTCACGCACCTTGCCATGGGATATGGTCCGCCGCCCGGCCCGGTTCTGGGGTACCAGGGTCTCGCCGTGCTCGAGATGACAGTCACGGTTGACCCCGGCAGCCGCAGCTATCACGGCAGCTTCGCGCTGACCCAGTACGCGTCGAAGTTTGACCCCACTGTGCCGAATTCAGAGTTCGACACCAGCACCGTGGAGTTCACGCTGACCGGTACCGTCAAGGCCGCGCGCCTGGCCCCCTGATCCAGCGCACAGTAAACCGCCTCCGGCCGTTGCGCCGGAGGCGGTTCCCCGCTTTTCGCGGCACGGACTGGCTAGCGTTCATACTCCCGCTGCGGATACCCCTCGCCACCCGGCCATCGGGGATAGGGCGTCACAGGCCGTGCTAGCATCCTCACGAATCACGCGGCGCGTCCCCGTGCCGCGCGCCGTTCAGCCTGCAGGCCGGGTGACGGCACCTCCACGCGGCATTACGAGGAACTTCGCATGAACGATGCATTTGATCTCCGGCCGCCAACGGACGCGCAACGCAAGGCGATTACCGGCGGCCTGAGCTCTGCAGAACGAGAGGTCCTCTTGCACCACGGAACAGAGGCTCCTTTTTGTGGCGTTTTCTTGGATAACCACAAGGATGGCATTTATTGCTGCCGGTTCTGCGGTCTGCCCCTGTTTCGCTCGAGTGCGAAATTCGACTCGGGTACCGGGTGGCCTAGCTTCTTCAAACCCTACGCAGAGAGTCACATTCGGCGCATCCGCGACAACAGCCACGGTATGGTGCGCACCGAAGAGGTGTGCGCGCGGTGCGGCAGCCACCTGGGCCATGTGTTTCCGGATGGGCCGCCGCCCAGCGGCGAGCGTCATTGCCTCAACTCGATATCGCTTTCATTTGCCGAACACGGGCACCCGCTGCCGGATGTTCTCGGCCGCGGTGCGCCCGAAGGCCGGGTCGATACTTAGGCGATGGCGCGCCTACCAACCGTGAGGAATCCGGTCACGGGTCTCACGCAAGCTCCCGTGGCTACGGTGCCGGACCATGGCTGGTGCCCGAAGTGATGCCGGTCGCGGCCTGTGGTTGCTCTTAGGTGGCAAAAGGTGCGACACCGATCCAGCGCAAGTGCAGCCAATCCAGGAAGATGAAGTAGAGCACCAGCCCCATCACGAGGGCGATGGCGTCGTTCCAACGGCCTGGCGGCGCAGCGGCGATGGGCCGTGGCGTGCGCCAGTTGAACGATATGCGATCCGCCAGCGCCCAAATGAGAAACGCGCCGAAGAGCACGACGCTCGCCAGCGTGCCCTTGGCAATCAGATGCGCCAATGACCAGAGCATGACAGCGATCAGCATCGGGTGCTGCAGTGCAGCCTTGATGCGGCCCGGAAGATACGCGGCGAGGAGGAGCGTAAACACCGGCAGCATCAGAGCCGCCGCCACGTAGTGGCTGCCAGGGGGAGGCGCATAGAGCAAGTGCGGGTGGCGGCGTGCCGCACCGTACCCCAAGATGATCAGAGCAAACCCGACAGTCGATACCAGCGAATACAGTGCCCTCCAGGCATTGCCCGTCCGCGCGGCCGTTCTTTCACGCCAGACGGGGGCGACAATCGATATGGTGTGCGCCCCCAAGAAGAGAATGAGACCCAGCACCAGAATTCCCATGCGTTCGACTCCTGCAGGCGACGGCTCTCGCGCGTGTGCCTACTGTACCGAACTAGCCGTGTCCGGAGGATCTCGCGGACTGCTGCAATGCGGGAGAGAAGGGCAGAGCGACCGGTAGTCACCACTGCGCGCCGTTGCTCGGGCCCGCTTCGACCGTCGACTCCAGGGGACGCCCCCGCCGACGCGATGAGCGGCGGGGGTGCGGCGAAGCGCGGTTTCAGTCCACCTGAAAGGAGGACGGTGCATCCGGTATGGCGGCCGCGGTGCCCCCGGCCGTGACCTTGAGGCCCGTTGCGGTCACCGCGCCTGTGGAGTCGACGACGAACAGGTATGCCGCCTGACCCTGCGTGAACTTGCCGAGGTTCACTTTCGCGGTGATCGATCCGGTGCTCCACGCGCTGGGGATCTGATTCTCCACGATCCTGGCCTGGCTGAGCACCGGGGTGTCGGCGAGCACCACGCGCGAAAGCGTCGTATCGATGTACGCATCATCGAAGTAACGCCAATTGCTCGAGTAGCCGTACATTCGTGCATAGCCACCGATCCCGATCGAGCGCTGCGTGCCGGGGTAATTGTCGGTGATACCCGCGTAGTTCATGACCTGGCGGCCGTTTTCCCACATCTGTACGTAGCCGTTCTGCTGGTTGGTGACCTTGATGGCAATCTCCACTTTCGACCACTGAGTAAACGGATCCGCCGCGAGACCCCACCACGCTATGTGGCCGTTCAGGTCCGGATTCAGCAGTGGCGTGCCATTCTCATAGGTCCATTGCGCGCCCGTGTCCGCGGCGCTGTCCGGGTGCGGCGGACCGTAGCAGATGTACCAGCTGTAGGGGTTGTTGTAGGGGCCGGTGCCGTAGGACCAGTCGAAGGTTTTCGTGTTGTTGTCGCCGCCGAAATGCCAATTCGGGTCGAAGCGCTGATACCAGCTGGCGTAGATGTAGTACGGCATCGCCGGCGCCGTGATGTTCTTGTACAGGATGACGTTCCAACCGGCATTCGCCCCCGAACTTCCGGCGTGCGCCCCCGCAATGTAGCGCGTTGCGTGGGAGTGCGGCGGGCTCACCCCGCGTATCGGCGCGTAGTAGGTGAGGTTGTAGCCCGGCGACTGGTCGGGCCACGCACCGCTCCATTTCGCCGTAATGGACGTGCCGGTGGCATCGTCCCACACCAAGGGTGCTGCCGAGGGCTTGGTCCCGAAGCCCGAGCCGGTGATGGTGACGGTGGCGCCGTCATTGAGCGTTCCGTTGACAGCCTGCACCACGGGCGCTGCGAAGGAGCACTGCGTCCAGGCGGCGAAGGCGAGCAGGGCCGCGGCGGTGCCGGGTAGATGAAATTGCAGACTGCGACGTGAGTGGGTGGTAGTAGTCATTGTTTCCCCTTGCCGATCGTTCCTTTGATCGGGGTCACACCTTAATTCCATCGCCGAGAAATACAAGTTCAATTCCGTCGGCGAAGTGCGACGCTGGCTGCGCGCTAGTAATTGCGACGAAGCGGCGGGACGCGCATGAGAATTGGTGTGGCGCGCGTGATCTGCGGTGATGACGGCGCACGGCACGTGGGACGTACACTGTCCCGTCGCGCGGGACCCGGAGACGGTGCTCCAGACACACCTTCGCTTGCCCCGCGAGGGCCCCGGTTCTTTGGCCGCCATGCGGCAGCCGGCTCGGTCAGCGCAGCGCTATGGCGCAACCAGCAGCGTGGCCTTGCGCTGACCGCCATCGACCGGGGTGCGTTTGGAGCGGACGGCGCGTCCGGGTGCCTCGGGGCTTGCCTCAGGGCTCGGCGACCGCTAGCTTCAGGCTTTGAATGCGCGGTGGCCGCGTCGGTGCGAGTTCCAGCGTGCCCTTGAGGCGCCCCCGCGTGCAGTTCCAGAGGAAGTCGCCGCTCAGCGCTCCGCTTGCCGAGATGGGTGCCAGGGTGTCGCAGTCCCCGAGACGGTCCTTAAGAGCTGCGAGGTCGCGGGCCCGTCCCCCGGTATCGCGGTCGAGAAGAAAGTTCATGGCCAGCTGGTCTTTGGCCTGCGCCACGCTGCCCCTGGCGTAGATTTCCGCGACCACCCGGTAGGCGTCGGCGAGGGTAGCGCTCACCGGCACGGCCCGTTCCGGCGGCAGCCACCCGGAATTGTGCAAAGCAAATGCGGACTTCCACACCGGTTCGTATGCCTCGGCATACGTCCGGCTGGCAAAGGCGAAAATACCGACGCCGCGGTCGGGCAGGAGCAGTACGTGCGAGCCGTAACCGGGGTAGCCACCGGAGTGACTGAGGGTGAAGCCAAGCTCGCAGTCCAGCATGGTACGCATGCCCATCCCGTAGTTGGCCACGAGGCGGCAGGCGCCTGGATCCGGTCCGGGTCGCTCGCGGATCGTCGGGAAGTTGGATCCCTGGGCGAGCTCGCGCACCGTAGCGCGCCTCACCGGACCTGCGTCGGCGCCATCGCGCGCTGGCCATGCGGACAGCAGGAAGCTGACCCACCGCGCGTAGTCGTCGGCGCTGGTCTGCAGTCCGCCCATCGCCCCGAATGCACCCGGACCCAGGGTCGGCTCAAGGCGCCAGGCGTTGTCCTCCCAGCGATAGCCGAGCGCGCGGCGCTCATACGGTGCGGCCTCAGCGACGAAGCCCGAGGATTGCATGCCAAGGGGCTTGAGCAGCGTCTGCGTGATCGTCTCGGCGTAGTTGTGCGTGGAAACGTTGCTGACGATGCGGCCTACCAGGGCGAAGCCGAGGTTTGAGTACTCGTAGCCGGTCTCGGGTGCACGCGTGAAGGACACGCCGCCACGAAAAAGTTCACTGAACCGCTCTTCCGGCAGTGGTGTCTGCCGGTCCCCCCAGGGGTCATCGGTGACGAATCCCGCGACGTGGTTGAGAAGATCGCGCACCCGGATCTTCGGCGAATCATCCGTCGGATACTTCCAGCCGCGCATTTCCGGCACATATTCCTCGGCGTGGGCGTCGAGGCGCACCAGTCCCTCATCGCGCAGCTTTAGAAGCGTGAGCGCCGTAAACGCCTTGGTCATGGAGGCGATGCGAAACAGCGTGTCGGCCGTGACCGGACGCTTTGACTCCAGATTTTGCACTCCATAAGTCCCGACGTGGACCAGGTGGCCGTCGGCGACAATGCCGTACACGAGGCCCGGGATATGCTTGTCGGCGACAAAGTCGGCGAAGATGCGGTCCGTCTGCTCAAATGCCGGCGCCGCCGCGGGGAACGCTGTGCGCGAAAGGCAGGCTAAGCCCGCGAACATGCTCAGCGCTAACAGCCGTTGTGACGTTCTCACTGCGTGCTCCGTTATCCGCAATTGGGACGGCAAGTACCGATTATGTCCGGTGTCGGCAAGCGGGTCGACGGGCGTTGTGCGTCGGCGCGTCCTGGCGCAGTCAGGCCGAGTCACCGGCACCCCTGCTTTGACGTCAGAGGATCTGAACCGCCACGGAAAGCGTGTGTGTAATTGGCGCCGCAGCGCCCCCGCAGGTGCCGGTCACCGCGATTGTGTAGTTGCCCGGCGGGGTGATAGGGGCAGTCGTGTGTGACGAGCTACAGCCTACCGCCACAAGTGTGAGCGCGGCAGAAGCCGCAGCCAGAAACACGCCTCGCCGGCGGCGCCGCCACGGCACGGCCAGGCAACCCACTATTGCGAGCGTGGCAGGAAAGCGCAGCAACGTGGCACTCATACCAGTCACACCGGTCTTGATTTGCAGGGTTATCGCGCCCGCCGCATTGAGCGATTCTGGGCTCGCCGTACACGTGACTCCGGTGAGTGCCGCCGGCACCGCGCAGCTAAAGGCGACGGAACTTGAAAATCCGTCCGACGTGGTCATGGTCACCGGCACAATGGCTGAGTCGCCTGACTTGATGGAAATGGCGGGTGCGGCGAGCGCGAAGTCCTCCACGGCCACGGTTACCGCTGCGGACAACGACTGATTGCGGGTGGTATCTCCGGAATAGGAGGCCGACAGAGCGTGCATGCCATAGCCTGAAAGCGGCGCGGTAAGCACTGCCTGCTCAGCGGTGACGAGGACGGGATTGCCCAGAGGCACATCGCCGTCGAAGAACTGCACGGTACCGGCCAGATTCGCGCTGGCGTCGGCGGCCCGCAGACTCGCAGTCAGCGTGACCGGAGCGCCCGCGACCACTTCAGAGGCCGAGGGGCTCACGGTTGTGGACGTGGCCACTCCACTTGGCAGTACCTGGATTGCCTGCATCATGCCCAGATCCTCGTGCGCCAGGATGTGGCAGTGATAGACAAACGTACCTACGATGTTCGCCGGCCGGAAATCCATCCGCAGCTTGACGCTCGGGTACGGGCCGGTGCCGCTCCAGTGTGGCACATTAATGGTGTCGCGCAGGGCAGGATCGCTGACCGCCTGGCCGTTGACGGCGAGGGTCTGGAAGCGAGTCTGGTGAATATGGAAGACATGGTCTTCTGCGGAACGATTCTCCACGACCCAGTCTTCAGTGGTTCCCTGGTGCAGCGTGATGGCCGGCGCGGCTCCCATCGCGTATGCCACCGGCGTTTGTCCATGCTCGGTGATGTAGTAAGCGGCATCCGCGATGTCGAGGTTCTCCGAGAAATACAGCGCCCGCAGGCCGTCGGGGTTGACGGAGGCCATCTGTGCAAAACGCGTCACGCGTACGGCCGTGCGCACCTGACCCAGGCGCGACCGTGCCGCGACTATTGCGGCCGCTGAACTCGACTGGGCGGTAATGATTGCAAGGGTACGTTGTGGGGTGCGCGCGCCGGCCGGTCCCGTGTCAACCGCCTGTGTGATCAGCTGCGCTGTATGGCCCGTGCTGGGTGTGACGATGGTGAATTCGGCGCGAGCGCCGGGGCCAAGTGCGACACTCGTCTGCGTTGTAGGCTGGATAGCGCCGGTGCCTTGTCCGACGGGCACACCGTCGACGGCGACGACCTGCATCGGTTGCGCGCCGCCCTCAACGACGTACTGCAGCTGCAGCTCGGTATCAGCGGAGGCATTGAGTACCCGCCAGAACTCGGTAGTCGACGCGGGCACGGGCAGCGTTGCGGGAATGTTGTCGGACGAAGTGACCGGCACATAGTTCACCGACAGGTCCAGCGAGGCGGCGCTCGGACCGTGTCCCTGCGGCAGCAGCTGGTCGCGAATCACGAGGATACGCTGGGGCAACCCGGCCACTGCCGGCACTACATTCTCGATGCCCTCGACCATGATCGCGCCGGAGGCGCCTCCGAGGACCTGCAGGTTGCTGAAGCCGTGCGGATGCGGATGGTACCAGTAGATGCCGGTAGGCTCGTCCGCCGGAATCTGCACCGTATAATCAAATGACTGCGTTGGCTGGACCAGAGTGTTGATCACCTCGTCCTGGTGACAGGTTGGCGGTACGTTGAGCCCGTGGAAGTGCAGGTTGGTGACCCCCGTGCCCATGGCCCCACCGGCGCAGTCGTTGTTTGCGCCGGCTTGGGCGTGCAGATGCGCCTTGGGCAGCGTCATCGCCATCCCCACCGGCTGCATTGGCAGAGTGTTTTGCAGGTGGATGATCAACTGGTCGCCCGGCAGGACGTGCAGGGTCGGTGACTCCAGCCCAGTGTCTGTCACGAAGCAATAGCGGGTCAGGCCACGGGCGTCGACGGTAGTTTTGAACTGGAAGGTTACTTCCAACACGCCGTTCTGGCTTCGCAGATCCGGGGGATCCTGCAACCCTGATCCGCTGGCCCAGCGCGGACAAATCTGATCTGCCGGGTCCGTCGCCTGGGCGTGCGCCGGCGTCGCCAGGAAGGCCATGCATAGAGCCAGCCAAACTAACGTACCCACCCCCTTCAGGTCGAAGGGAACGGCGAGACGATGGGTGTGTGAAATGCTACGGATTCGGGAGCGCAAGGGGATCAGCACAAAGTCCATTTGTTCTTATGGAATCAAGGAGTCCTGCGGACCCGAGGCCCGTGCGCGCATCTTACAGGATCCCTTACAGCATCGCAGCGCTCGTGCCTGGAAGACCACGCCGACGCAGACTTATGTCAGCTGCATGCCTACGAGGCGAGGGGATATGGACGGCCTGCAATCCGGTTGCTCGGCGGCCACTCACCGGCCACCACCAGCCCTCTCTGGAAGCGGTCTCCGACGCGACCTGAGGCATAGCCTTTGTGAGAACAGAGGAGTGTGGTATTCCTGCGTGCCACTCAGGCGGATGCCATCAATACCAACATGAAGCGCCGTGATCGCACGCGACATGCCGCGATGCAGTGTGCCGCCCTCATTTCCCCGGACTCACCCGCGACGCCGGCCCGCGGAGGGTGCGCGCCGTGACGCGCGCACGGCCGCAGATCAACGCAGCGCCGGCACTGTGGCGCCGCTGTGTCGGCGGAGGATTGCTGCGGCTCATCGGCTGGCGCGGCGTGATGACACCGCTGCCAGGGCCCAAGGGAATCGTCATCGTCTATCCGCACACCTCGAACCTGGACTTCTTCATTGGGCTGTTCTTCAAGATCGCAGTCGCACTTCCGGCACGTTGGATGGGAAAGCACACGCTGTTCCGCTTTCCCGTGCGGCGACTGCTGATTGCGCTCGGTGGAATCCCCATTACCCGCAATCAGCGCTCGGGTTTCGTCGAGGCTCTGCTCGCCGAATTCGATCGGCACGAAGTCATGTGGCTCGCAGTGACGCCCGAGGGCACCCGCGCGCGCACCGACTACTGGAAGTCCGGCTTCTACCACATTGCATTGGCTGGTAAGCTGCCAGTAGGTCTCGGGTACATCGACTATGCAACGCGCACCGTCGGCATCGATACTTATCTGACGCTCACGGGCGATGTCGAGTCGGATTTCGAGCGCATCAGGTCCTTCTACAAGAACAAGCGTGGGCGGGTTCCTGTAAATGCAGGTGACATTCGCTTGCGCGACTGATTGCAGCCTGCCCCGGCTGCGCTACCATGGCGCTTCAACCAGCTCGTCGCTGGCGCATCGCAGGACGGTTCGCACCGTGCTGAAGAAGTTCCTCGTCAATCACTGGAAGCTGTGGGTAGCCACGCTCTTGGGTCTAATGACCTACGCACTGTTGCCGACGGCATGGGTGGCGTTGACGCGCACGCTCGTGGCGTGGAACGTTTTTGCCATCCTGATTCTGGTGGTGACGTTCGTGCTGGTGCCGCGGTTGAATTCCACGCAGCTACGTGAGCGCTACCAGGAAGAGGATCCGAGCGGCCCGGTGATACTCGTGGTGGTCGTGATCTCCGCCATCCTCAGCGTGGCTGCGATCGTGGCCTTCCTGACGACGCTCAAAGGGGTGCATGGGACTGAAAAGGCAGCGCACGTCATTCTGGCGACCCTGACGATCGCCGACTCCTGGCTGCTGGTTCCGACCTTCTATGCGCTGCACTACGCGGACATGTTCTACAGCACGCCCAAGAACCGGCGCCCCCTGGCGTTTCCCGGGACCGAAGAGCCGGTGTTCTGGGACTTCGTGTACTTCTCATTCACCATCGCAGCCGCCTGCCAGACGGCGGACGTTTCGACGCAGGGTGTCAGCATCCGTCGCGCAGTGGTTGCGCACAGCATGATATCGGTGCTTTTCAACGTATCCATCCTCGGGTTCGCGATCAATGTGACTGCCGGGCTGCTCGCCTGAGGGTCACAATGGTAAGAATCGGGAGAGATAGCCCGGCACCAGCGATGGCGGCCCGGCCAAAGGTGCACGGCGGGCGGTGGTAGCGTGCATGGCTGCCGGCCTCAGCATGGCGCGCTGCCTCTAGAATGACGGGTGCGGAGGACGAGCCATGAGCGATGAAGTCATCTTCTACAGTAGTCCGATGTCTCGGGGCGCATCGTCCACTGGATGCTCGAGGAAGTTGGTGAGCCGTACCAGTACGAGCTCGTGAACTTGGCCACTTCGGATCAGAAGAGGGCTGTGTATCTAGCCATCAATCCGATGGGGAAAGTACCGGCCATCTTGCATCGCGGAACGGTGGTGACTGAGTGTGGCGAAATTTGTGCGTACCTCGCCGACGCCTTTGCGGCGGCTGGCCTGGCACCATCTACGAGCAGCACGGCGCGCGGCTCTTATTACCGCTGGATGTTCTTCGGCGCCTGCTGCGTTGAACCTGCCGTAATCGACCGCATGCTCGAGCGTCCGCGGTATCGCGACCCATGGCGCTGAGCTACGGCTCTTACGAAGACATGTTGGCTACGCTCGAGACGGCCCTGAGGCCCGGGCCCTACATCCTCGGTGAGCGCTTCAGTGGTGCGGATGTCTACATCGGTTCCCAGATCGACTTCGGTATGATGACCAACGCGCTCGAAACGCGTCCGGCGTTACAGGAGTACACAAGGCGACTGCGGCAGCGTCCTGCTTACAAGAGGTTCATAGAGAAAAGTGACAAGATTGCTGCCGAAATGAACAAGGCGGAGTAGGTCACGGCGCTGTCTGCGAGTCCCTGCCATATACGCAGGCAATTGCCGCTATAGATAGATTCGAATTCCACGACCGAGGTCCGTGCCCTAAGATGTCGGCCCGGCAGACCCGGAGTTGCAGATGGACAAGATCAAGCCTCTATTCACCGCAGTTGCGACCGCTACTGGGGGACGCAACGGCCATGCGCAGGCCGCAGACAACTCAGTGAGCGTGGAACTATCGGTGCCCAAAGCGTTGGGGGGGCCGGGCAAGCCAGACACTACCACGCCGGAGCATCTGTTCGCGGCCGGGTATGCCGCCTGCTTTGGCAGCGCACTTGATTTCGTCGCGACCCAGCGTAAGCGCAACGCCAAGGGTGCAGCTGTGACCTGCAGCGTTTCGATTGGTCCGCGGGACGGCGGTGGATTTGGACTTGCCGTCAAGCTGAGCGTGGTCGACGAGAGTCTGCCACAGGCGGATCTGGAGTCTCTGGCCCGTGAAGCGCACGAGAAGGTGTGTCCGTACTCCCATGCGACTCGTGGCAACGTGCCGGTGGAACTGTCCGTCAGTGGCAAGTAGCTCGGACAGAGCAGCGCGAGCAGATGGCGGCAATTCTACCCACGATGCGAGACCTGCGGGACGCTGGCTGACCCGAACGGCGCTACGGCCAACGCTCCCCTGTGCGGCTCAAGTCTTTGTATCTTCAACGGTCGCAAGGGGCGACTGCGGCCTCGAGGCATTATTTTGTGGCCGCACTAACGATGCGCTAACTTTGTACCACCAAGCTAATTCCTGAATTCGAATCAGTCTGAGGGTGGCGGCAATGCTTCAGCGGCAGTGTATGAAGTCTGGGCACGCGTCTGGCCTGGCACTCCTGATCCTGGGAATGGGGGCGCCGGTGGTCACCCGTGCGGGAATCGATCACGTGCTGCCATACGATGACAGCGGTATCTGGAACCGTCACTACCAGCAGGCATTGATCTATGGCCTTGTGGGTGGCGAAGTCATAGGCGCCGTCTGGGAAGGCGGCGAGACGCGTTGGGGAAGAACGCTCTGGCAGTCGGTGGACTCGACTGTCTCCAGCGCTATCTTGTCGACTGCACTGAAGTACACGTTTTCGCGCGTGCGGCCCATAGATAGCGGCGGTGACCCGAATCTGTGGTTCAAGGGTCACGGGAACGAGAGCTTCCCAAGCGGCGAGGTCACCACGGTAAGTTCGATCATCACGCCCGTGGTGCTCGAATACGGCCGTGAACATCCAGCGGTTTATGCACTGGAGCTTCTGCCAGTCTATGACAGCATTGCCCGTATGAAGGTCCAGGCGCACTGGCAGACTGACGTCATCGCAGGGTTCGCCCTTGGCACGACCTGCGGCTGGTGGATGCACCGAAACCCGGACACGCCGTACGTACTGCGCATCATGCCGCACTCGATCTACGTGGGCATCGGCAAAAAGTTCTGAACCGCGCGGCCGAACTTTGGCGGTTCAGCAGCGACCGCTTCCCGTAGCAGCTCGCGAAGGGAGGCATCCACGGCTTTCCGTTCATTCCGCGCCTGCACAATCAGTGCCTCACAGGAGTGACGCAGCGATGCGGCCGGTTCGAGCGTGATCTCATCCGCGGTCTCGTTCAGCTTGTCTCTGAGAAGGGCATAAGCCAAATACCAATGACCCTGTTCGATGTTGGAACTGAGCTGGGGCACGTTCCGGGCGGTTTCGACCGTCTGCGCGGTGCGCCCGGCCGCGATCAGCGAAGTGGAGTATCCGGTCAGAACGAAGGGATTTATGGGGTCGCGCTCGAGTACGGCCGCGTAGTAGCGCAATGATTCGTCGTCTCGCCGCAGAACCCGTGCCAACCGGCCCTTGCCGTAGGCTGGCCACGTATAAGCGTGATGCATTGTCAGGCCACTCCATGCTTAGATTCCGCAGGGAGGGCTTGACGTTTTGAGGGAAAACATCGGGACCGGGCACACTTGGTAAGCCCAAGAGCACTTCTGGGCTTGCTGGCGGCTTGCCTTGCCCTGCCGGGCGTCGTGGTAGCGCAGCGCGCCGATGAGAATGCGGTCACGGCCGCGCAGGATGCCTTCGGCACCACCGTTGGCACCCAGACCGTCGGCCTGTACTCGCCGGAGAGCGCGCGGGGATTCAACCCCCACCAGGCCGGGAACGTGCGCATCGAGGGGCTGTACTTTGACCAGCAGACTTTTGAGATCAACAGTTGCATGGCGAGCGAAGCGACCATGCGGGTTGGCATCGCCGCGCAGTCCTATACCTTCCCGGCCCCGACCGGCATTGCCGACTTTAGCCTGCGGAAACCGGGTAACAGAACGCTGCTCAGCGCGTTGGTAACGCGCGGGCCGTTCGATGCTTCGACGGCCGACCTCGAGGCGCAGCTGCCGCTGTTACAGGACAAGTTCTCGGCCGATGTGTGCGCGGGCTACCACCAGAACTACGCGCAAGATCTGACCCGCGAGTCCCACACCACGGTCCTCGGTAGCACGCTGCGCTGGCAGCCGGTCCCCGGCACTGAGATCATCCCGTTCTGGTCATACACCGGGGGCGCGGCCCGTCGCATCCTGCCGGTGGTGTACACCGACGGGACGATCCCGCTTCCGGACTTTCGCACGCACGACCTAGGGGTACAGGACTGGACGACCTGGGCCTGGAACCAGGTCAACTTCGGCATCATTGCAAGAACTGCGCTGTGGGACCATTGGACCCTTGCCGCCGGCGTCTTCCATTCCAGCGAGCACGATCCACTTGGCTACGACCCCTACATGACGCTGCTGCCCCAGGGTTATGCCGAGGCTGTGATGGATGTAGCGCCGCCGGTGAACAACCGGTCGACTTCGGGAGAGTTGCGCCTGGCTCGCCTGTTCACCCACGGAATGCACCAGCAGCGGGTGCAGTTTTCGGTACGGGGCCGTGCGGTTGAGCGGGAATTCGGCGGCGATTCGCTGTCGCCGCCGGTGGTCATCCCGTTCACGAGTAAGGTCCAGTATCCACCGCCTGACGTGGTATTCACGCCGGCCAATCATGACTCGACTCGCCAACTGGACTTGGGCGTCACTTTCGAGGAGCACTGGCAGGGGGTAGGCTCGTTCGCAGTCGGTGTGCTGAACGATCACTATCACCGCACGGTGACAATGCCTTCGGGCGTGACCGACAGCGATACCGCGAGCCCTTGGCTCGTCAATGCCCGGCTGGCGCTCAATGCAGGCGCCCGTCTCATCTTCTACGGCAGCTACGTTCAGGGACTGGAAGACTCAGCCGTGGCACCGGTGTCAGCAGACAACCGTAACGAGCCGCCGCCCG
The DNA here is from genome assembly GCA_018240525.1 of Pseudomonadota bacterium. Lineage (GTDB taxonomy): Bacteria > Pseudomonadota > Gammaproteobacteria > Steroidobacterales > Steroidobacteraceae > 13-2-20CM-66-19. Next base: position 498,792 of record JAFEFN010000003.1, on the reverse strand, counting down.
CCACCAGAACCTGGCAGATTGACGGAGGGCTCCGCTATGCCCCCTTTGACCGGTTGCAGCTGATCTTCGGTGCTTTTGAGATCCACAAACCCTACTTCAACACCGGGATCGACAACATCTACACCCAGCTCGGGCAGCTGCAGTACCGCGGTCTCGAGACTTCGCTGTCGTACAACGACAATGGCCTCACGATACTGCTCGGCGGTGTGCTGCTGCAGCCCCGCGTCGAGCGCATCCTGCGGGAGCCCGGCGCCACCGGAGATGTGCCGCTCGGGCCGGTACCGCTGACTCTGACCGTGAATCTCGACTATGCGCCGCCGCAATGGGGCCCTTGGGGCGCTGATATGCAATGGAACCACCTCTCTTCGCGTGTGGCGACTACCGACAATGCCATCTATCTTGCGCCGCTCGACACTCTGGCTGCCGGAGTTCGCTATCGCTGGACGATGCATGGCAAACCCTGGAGCCTGAGGCTGGATGGCTACAACCTCGACGATGCCCGAGGACTGCACATCTCGGACCTGGAGGTTGTGCTACCGGAACAGGGCAGAAGATTTATGCTGACGCTGGCGACGGACCAGTAGCCCGGAGCTGTACAGACGCGCCCGCGGATCTTCCCGGTCACTCACCGGGCCGATAGGTACGCTGCGCGTGTGCTGACACATCTTCCGGGTAAAACCATACCTCGCGGAACTCTCCGCGGATGTAGCGCCGTGCCTGGTCTGAGAAGTGGGGCGAGGCAGGGTTGCCGCTTTCACCGCCGACCAAGATGGCCTTGGCCCTCACTCTCGGTCCGAACTCCACGGCCGCAGCAAAGCTGTTGCCACCGGTGCCGTAGATTCGCTTGGTGCTCTCGGGTTCCCAAGCATCAAAGGCTGCGAGTGCGCCCCAGCGCGCCGGCCCCATGCCGACCGCTAGGCTCGGCTTCGAGTCATCGAACGACTGAACGACGTCTCCGGTGAGCCGCTGGTAGCGATTGATCTCGCCCCAGGGGGTACGCCAGCTGCCGAAGTCACGCTCGAGACGGGCGATGGCCGAGTTGAGCGCAGCGACCATCACCTCGTCACCGAGCTGGTCGAGTTGGGAATGGTAGACCGGCTCGTCTTCAGCCACGGCGGCCGCGCCGCTGGCCTTCCGCAGGTCTTCTGCCCAAAAAACGGCGATGGCCGTGGGCACTGAGTCCACCGCCGTGCGGCGGTCCCATGCGCGCAGCATTTGCACTGGCTGCGCCAAGCTGGTGCGAAGAGGATCCTGCGGTGGCAGGCGATCGTAGGCCGCGAACAGGCGGGGAAGCAGCGCATCGAAGGCCGTGAGCCGAGTGTCGTAGGCCGTCGCGATCAGGCTGTCAACCGTCACCGCGTGGATGGGCGTTAGCAGGGCCACCGCATGGAGGTCCCGCGGGTTCTCGCCGCTGCTCCACATATACACGGGGTAGTCGTCACGCTTGGGACTGTCGGCGCCCGCGGCCTGGAACGGCCAGCTATTGGTGTTCTGCACCCAGCCACTCTTGGGGTTGACAATGATGATGGTGTCCTTCAGTTCGCTCTTGCCCTGCCATTCGGTGGCGGGATTGCTGCCGTCCACGGGTCGTGTGAAATCGAACTGCGGATTGCGCTTCGGTATGAAGTTGCCGTGGAAATAGGCGATCGTACCGTCGCTATCGGCATACACCGTGTTGTTCGATGTGTCGGTACGCAGCAGCTGGGTCTGGTAGAACTCGGCAAAGTTTCGTGTCTTGGTGCGTAAATAGGACTGCTGCAGGGCGAGCGCCGGCTCCTGCAAAAGCCTGATTGCGATCCATTTTTCACCACGCGAACGGATGATTGGGCCGTGATGGCTGAAGTAGGCGGTGAATGACCGCGTATGCAATGCCCCATCACGCCGGTACGGGACCTCGATGTGTTGTTCGCGCAGCTTCCTCAGCCGGTTGCCGTAGCGGTAGTAGACGCCATCCGCCTTGCGAATGATGGTCTCGGAGTACTCGTCGATCGCATCTCCGCCATTGGAGGTGTGCATCCATCCGTTGTGTTCGTTGAAGCCCTGGTAAATGAACATCTGTCCCCAGGTAGCTGCGCCGTACACGTCCAGTCCCTCGCCGCTGACCATCTGAAGTTCAGAGCGGAAATAGAAAGACGTGTGCGGATTGATCCACAGGAGTGCGTGACCGGAGGCAGATAACCTGGGTGCAATGGCAAACCCGTTGGAGCCCCCGGGTTTTACTTTATTGGGCTCGTCCCCTGCCGTCTGCCCGGAGTAAAAAGCCGCCAGCTTCTCCAGCGAAATCGTTTCAATGTCACCGCCGATGCTGCCCTCGGTGAACGCAAGCGCCATCCAGGGCTCGAAGTGCGTGATTCGCTTCGGGTGGGCCTCGGGGTGCCGGTAGAGATAGAAGTTGAGCCCGTCGGCCCAGGCGGTCATGAGGGTCTGCAGCCACCGCGGGCCCTGACGGTACTCACGCTGGAGTCTCGCCACATCGACGAAAAGCCGCGCACGCAGGTCCTGGTAGACCGCGGATTCTCCTTCGACCTGCGCAAGCCAGCCCAGGGCGACCAGGTAATTTCTTTCGATGCGCGGAAAGTCGTCCTCAGCCTGTGCGTAGAGGGCGCCGAAGACTGCGTCGGCATCGCTCTGGCCGTAGACGTGTGCAATTCCCCATTCATCGCGGCTGATGCTGATGTGGCTGGCTCTTTCCTGCCACCGGCCGAGGTCTGCGGTCCCCGCGGCGAAGCATGGCGAAGCGATCGCGAGCAGGCACGGCAGAAGTGAGTATGTCATTCTCATGTATGGCGTGTTCTGGAATGGGATTGATTGGTCGCGGCGACCCGCAGGTTTCAGTTTAGCAGGCGGATTTCTGTCGCCGCCGTATCGGGTGCTACGTAGCACGCACCTCGTCCGAGCGAATGGTCCGGCCACTCGTCCAGAGGTGGTACGCGGCCCAGAAACCTGTCGGCCCGAGCATCAACAATGCCCAGCGCAGGGACTCGGTGCCCGCGCCGAATGAAAGCCGAAACCAATCGCTCAGCCATCCGATGCACTGCGGCGCGACCACTAGATTTCCCAGGTTGGCGAGAAACAGGAGCAGTGCGCACCCGGTTGCCCGCATGTTCGCCGGCAGTACGTTCTGGAGCAGGCCCAGTATGGGCCCGATGTAGAAGTACACCCCGGGCACGAACATCCACAGGAGGATGACGGCGGCCGCCTGGGACGTAACCCAGTATGCGAGGATGGAGGGAATGGTGCTGAGCGCCACGACAATCCCGAGCAGGCGCGAGACGTAGCGCGGATCCCGCGCGGCTGGTCGGCTCATGAGCCAACTCGCGAGCAGCGTACTCGCCGTTCCCGCTACAAGGTGCATGGGGCCGAGGAGGCTGCCGGCTTCCCCGACCGTGAGGTGATGCGAGCGCTGTAGAAAGGCGGTCGACCACCACATGAGACCCCAGCTCCATAGCGTTGCGACGGATCCTCCCACGATGAGGTGGATCGCCGAGCGCTGCGTGCCGATGTACCTGAGCGTGTCGCTCAAACTGCTCGGCGTGCTTGGCGCCCGGGTATCCAGCGCGCCGCGGCGCGGCTCGCGAATCGTGAGCCGGACAATGAGGCCGAGCAGGAGGCCAGGGATTCCCAGTACTAGGAAGGCGGCGCGCCAGCCATATTGCTGGGCAGCCTGGCCGGCGATGGAAGCGCCCAGCCAGGCTCCGAGGCAAGCGCCCAAGGCAAAAATCGTTAGCGCCATCGGACGCCGGGCCGGCGGAAAGGTGTCGCCCAGGATCGATGTCGAGGGAGCCGTCCCGCCTGCTTCGCCGATCCCAACGCCAAACCGACCCAGCATCAGCTGCACGAAGTTCTGCGCAAGGCCGCACAGGGCGGTCATGGCAGACCAGATGACAAGGGCCGCCGCGAGGATATTGCGGCGATTGGACCTGTCGGCAGCCACGGCTACGGGGATACCTATGGTGACGTAGAAGAGCGCCAGGGCGAGCCCGGTCAGGTAGCCGACGCCACTGTCGGACAAATGCAGTTCGAGGCGAATGGGCTCGATCAGGGTCGAGATGGAGAAACGGTCTGCGATATTCAGCGCGTAAGCCAACGTCAGCACCGCGAGCACGTACCAGCGCCTACTCGGCCCAGTGCGTTCAATTTGCTCGGCGGTCTTCTCGGGCGGGCTGATGTCCAATGGGCACTACCGTACCAACCCCGGCGTCGCCTTTGGGGGGGGTGGGACCGCGTTAACGTGGAGTAGGCATTGGGCCGGCACCCTATCACGTATCCGGTGGGCAGCGCTGCGGGCCGCCGTTGCGGCGGTGAAGCGCGCCATTTTGCCTTGCCTGCGCGCGCTGCTGCGGACGGACCGGCAAGACCGCTGCAGATGAAAGGCTCCGGCGCAGGTAGTGCCGGACCTGCTTGGCCGGGGCGGCGTCCTCGAAGAAGCCCGCCCGGCGGCCTGCCGTCGCATACAGCGTGTAAGCTTGGAAGATCGGGTGCTTGGGGATACTTTGACGTCGAAGGACCGCGCCGACAGCTGCGATTGCGCCCCCGACTCCTCAGGAACGTAGGTCGCCAGGTTCAGCGCCGATGGAGTGTCGTCGTGCAGAGATCTCCGTTCCATCGCAGCGCGCATGTCTGTAGGCGAGGTCTCGCGCCGGCGCTTTATGTTCCATGGCATCAGCGTGCAGGTACTGCGGGCGCCCTAATGGGAAGAGTAGGGGTCGGTCCATCTGCTCAGCAAAAGAAGGATCCCGTATCTTGTGAGGTCGCGATGCCGTTCCATGCGACCTTCACCAAACCATTGCTAACGCTCAGCGAGTGAACTCCTCCTTGGTCATCAGGTTTCTCAGGGGTGGCCCCGGCTTGCACATCATGGCGGGTCTAATGATGTGTGGCGCGGCTATGGCGTTGGGTGCGGCACCTACACCGCCCGCAGTCAAGGAAGCATCGGCCGAGGGACTGGCGCAAATAGGGCGGCTGATGTTCTTCGATCCCTCCCTGTCGACATCAGGGAGGCAGTCGTGTTCCACCTGCCACGATCCCCGCTATGCTTATGGTCCACCCCCGGGCAAGGCATTCGCGGTCGGAGGCCCCGGAATGGACCGGCCCGGGAAGCGGGCCGTACCCTCGCTGCGCTATCTGCACACAGTGCCTGCCTTTCAGGAGCAGTACCGGTTCATCGACGGGGATGTCGGACCGATCGGCGGTTTGATGTGGGACGGCCGCGCCGCCAGTCTGCGTGACCAAGCGAAGCTTCCCCTGCTGAACCCGGATGAAATGGCGAACAAGGACGTGGCCGCCGTTTCCCGCAAGCTGAGCCGCGCCGGCTACGCGCAGTTGTTCCGCGAGGTCTTCGGTGCGCACATCTTCGACGACCCACGGCGCGCGTTCGCCGCCGGGATGCGAGCGCTGGAGGCGTTCCAGCTGACACCCGACCAGTTCTTCCCCTACAGCAGCCGCTACGATGCATACCTTCGAGGAGAGGTCGAGCTCAGCGACCAGGAGGAGCGCGGCGTCGAGCTGTTCAAGGACCCTGCCAAGGGCAACTGTGCCAGTTGCCACCTCGGCGTGAGCCGTGCGGGGACGCCGCCGCCGTTCACAGACTTTGATTTCGTCAATGTCGGAGTGCCGCGCAACCCGCGCATCCGGGCCAACGCCGATCCTGCCTACTACGATCTCGGTCTGTGCGGCCCGGAGAGACGCGACTTTGCGCGCCGGCATGAATACTGCGGCTACTTCCGCTCGCCCACCGTGCGTAACACCGCGATCCGGGATGCGTACTTTCACAACGGCGCCTTCAGCACACTGCGGGACGTGCTGCGCTTCTACAACGAGCGTGACCTGCACCCGGAAAAATTCTACCCGCGCAATCCGGACGGCAGCGTGCACCTTTACGACGACCTGCCGCCCGGAATGCCGGACAACATCGACCACGATCCGCCTCTGGATCGTAAGCCCGGGGTCGATCCCGCGCTGTCGGACCAGGACATCGAAGACATCATCGCGTTTCTGAACACGCTCGTTGACGCGGACGTAAGCCGATGAAGCAGGCTATGGCGCCGCGATTGATGCTGTTGGCCTGGCTCCTGGCCTGTGCATTCGGCATTTCGCGGGCTGCCTCACCGGATGCCTATCGGCCCTGGAATCCGCCCGAAACTTCGCGCGCCATGGAAGATGATGAATATGCGTGGCGCCTTTTCGTTGCCCTTAACTGGCCGGCGGGCAAGAACCGCGGTGCGCCCGATTCCAGCCTGCCGCTGGGTGCGGGTCGGCCGGTAGTGTGGGAAAGCTGGAAGAACTCGGCAGAGGTCTTTCGCCCCGATGGCTCTGATCCGGGCCCCTGGGAGGGGCCTCCGTTCTCCGATGCACGGCGATTCGAGGTGCTCTCCCGGCGTGACTTTCCCAATCTCAGGCAGGTCGTGAACGGACGGATGGAGCCGGTTACCGATCCGCTGGCGCATGCCATGCGGGCGGTCGAAGTGCGAATGAACCGCGCGTCCTTTGAATACGTCCGCGCGCAACATCTGTACACCGTGCGGGGGCAGCTTGAAGCCGTCGCTGGCCACACGGTGAGTTTCCCTGCCGGCAGCATCCACGTGAAGGCCGCCTGGCGCCCGATCAACCCGGCCGATTCAGCGCGATACCACACGGTCTCGATCACTCTGGCGGACGGCAGCACCCGTCTCTATGGCCTTACGGCACTTAACATCTCGGCCAAGACCCTGCCGAACTGGTTCTGGGCCAGCTTCGAGCATGCCGACAACCAGTTCCGTGACGGTTCGGATGGCTGGTTGCATCCCTCGCGGGACACCTTCGCGTGCCGGGGCGGCGCACCCGACTGCAACCTCAGTCCCAGGGGCTTGGGTCTCGACGGCACCGTCTGGCAGTACTATCGCCTGCGCGGCACGCTCAGCACCTATGTCGATAAGGCAGGCCAGGCAGCTCTGCTGGGGAACTCGGAACTGGAGGCGGGGCTGCAGGCAAGCGCCTCCTGCATCACCTGCCATGCCCGTGCGTCCATCGGCACGGTGGCCGGGACGGCGGCTCGCCTGCCGATCTTCCGACCCGGTGGCGCACGCCAAGGGTATGTCGGACCCCCCGACCCCGCCTGGTTCCAAGGCCGGGACGGCCCGCAGCGCGGCGGCCCATCCTTCCAGCCGTTAGATTTTGTCTGGTCGCTGTCCCAGGCTGCGCCGGAGCTGGAAACCACCCATACTCGTATACCGGATCCTCTCGGAGATCGGCCATGAAGGCGCTTTGGCTTGGCTTGCCGCTGCTCGGCGTGTTGCTTGGCGCGTCGGGCTCACGGGCGGATGAGGCCACTTCCACGACCCCGGAAGGCGCAGCGGCAGCCGCGGCGGCGAGCGCGGCGGCCGACGCAGCGGCAAGTGCGCCACTGGAGCCGTCCGTGCCCTCGGACATTCCGGCCTCCTCACTCACCGCGAAAATCCAGGAGGTCAACGGGGAGCCAGAGCCTAAGACGCCGGACGGTGTCCCGCCGGCCAAGTTCACGACGGAGGCAAGTTGGAATACTGCCGGCTACAACAACACGGAAATCGTCTACACCATCATCATCCGGAGCCAGGACTCGCGCATCATCCATTGCAGCACCGAGCTTCACGGCTCTTATCTCGAGAACGGTCAGAAGATCAGCATCGCCGATCGGCAAAACAGCTCAATATTTCCTGGGCAGGAAGGCAAAGCGGGTAACTGGCTCGGGATGGATCCTGATTCCGGTGCCACTTACAAGGTTACCTGTCATCCTCGCTAGGGCGCCCGACGACGGAAGAATTTATTGCGGGCTCCCAGGGAGACGCGCGCTGCACCTTCGGCCCCTACCATCCGCGGGGCGAGCTCGAATCAGCGGGCGAAGGGAGGTCGCGGGCGGTGTAGAATCCGCGCCGGGCAGACCTCCGGCGGACAGGCATCGCTTGGGGACTACTCGGAAGGAGTGGAAACCGCTCGGTGCAGGACAATGAAACGTAAGCAGTGGCCGGAAGTCCGGCCTTTGGTCGCAATCCTTGGGATTACAGCGCTCATCTGCGCTTGCGTTCACTTGCAGGCGCCGGCGGTGAAGCTGGTCGCCGTAGAACTCACGGGCGTGCAGCTCCAGGAACAGAACTTCAAGGTGCGCCTGCACGTGGACAACCCGAACGATCGTCCGCTGCCCATAAAGTCAATCAGTTGCACGCTACAGATCCAGGGTGTGCAGGTGGGCGAAGGCAAGAGCACTGAACCCTTTACCGTGCCGGCCCACGGGGAGGCGGCATTCGACGCTCTGGTCACCACTAACGTAATTCAGAGCTTCCCCAGTCTGCTCCCCAGACTTCTTTCGAGCGTGCAGCAGGGAGGTATGCCTGACTACGTCGTTTCCGGCTGGGTTAACCCTGATCTGGCTGTCGTGCCCCCGATTCCGTTCTCCCACTCGGGCAAGATCGAGATACCAGCGTCCGTCCTGAGCCTGCAACCGCCGCAGATCTAGGCAGCCCGGCAGTCTTAACCGGGTCGCGAGCGCGGCAATCCCCGTGAATCTCAGGTGCCGCTCACCCGCCTGCCTGTCATCGAGTCGGAAGTACACAGGCCCGGGCTGTGGCTGGGTAACGCCCATTCATTGGGGTCCGGTGATGCCCTTCCCAGGACGCTGCTTCCCCAAGGGGTAGTGGCTCATTTCGACAGCGGTCTCTATGTTGCCTGTGTCGGTGACGAAATTGTGTGACCGACGCGCAGCGTGTGTGTCCGTGCGCCATGCACCCGGGTTCACAAATTGAGGGGCTAACCATGAAGCTTGGGATTCCAGTTCTTACCGCGTTGGCGCTTCTGACTGGCGCCGGAGTGATGGTCACGGAAACTACCTATGCGCAGACCGCCGGGGGCGACCGCCGTGATGACAGGCGGGACGACCGCCAGGGTTCCCGCGAGCAGAAGCAGGACTGCAAAGCAGGTGACGAGAAGAGTCGCGCCGAGTGTCGTCAGCAGAAGCGCGACACGAAGCACAACGACAGCCCGGCCGCAGCTAGCCCCACGCCGGCGGCGAGCAGCCCTCCTGCGCCAAAGTAGTCCCACGGCCATCACGCAGACGCCGGCACATTCGCGTTCGGCAACGTCGCGCGGGTGCTTCCGGCAGGGAAGGCGACGTTGTGCCTACGCTGCGGAAGCGCCTGCGGGAGCGGGTTGCAGCGTGAGGGTATGAATGACCAGCGTCGGATCCTCGTGATCCGGGCTGCACTTGAAGCCGAGGTGCGCACCGAGTTCGCGCATTTCCTGGTTGCCGGTGGCATCGATCGAATACATGCGCTGAAACCCGTTGGCTCGCGCGGTGTCGATCAGCTTATGCATGAGCAGCGTCGCGATCCCCAGGCCCTGCCATTCGTCGCTTACCACCACTGCGCATTCGCAGGCGCGGGGGTCTGCGCTGCTGCTATAGCGAGCCACGCCGATCTCTTGAGTCGCCACGCCCTGGCCAACCAGGGCGACGTAGGCGATGCCGCCTGTCAGCTGGGGCTGCGTAAGCTGCTTGAGCAACTCCCGGCTGGGAGTCTTGACCGCGGCAAGGAAGCGCGCGCGACGCGATTCCGGTGAAAGCCGTTCAATGAAGTTTCGCTCCAGCTCGACATCTGCCGCCCGGATGGGCCGCACAACAATAATGGTTCCGTTACGCAGCACATGGCGCGACTCATCCTCGGTGCTGGCCGGAGACGTGGGGGAGAAGGAATTCTTCATGGTCGATCGACCTGATAACTGCCAGTGCCTAAAACTCTAGGCGGGAGCGCCCATGGCTACCATCGTGGAAAGTGCCTAGAGGAGCTGTTGGGCAGGGCCCGTCGTTCCCCCGTGCGGTCAAGCCTTCCCGGAAGGCCTTAAATCGTCCGGGAAGCGGACGCCGATTCGGCCGCGGCGGAGACGTAGCGGTCGAAGCACATGGCGACGTTGCGAAGGAGAAGCCGCCCGGTTTCAGTGACCGTGATGGCTTGCCCCGTCCGGGTAACGAGGCCGTCCGCTATCAGGGGCTCGAGTCGCGCCAGGGCATCACCGAAGTATTTCTGGAAGTCGATGCCGTATTCCCGCTCCGTGGTGAACAGGTCGATTTGCCCGTGACACATCAACTGCTCGATGATGCTGGCGCGCACGCGGTCGTCCGCACTCAGCGCCAGTCCGCGCCACAGCGGGCTGCGCCGTGAATCGACGGCGTGTTCCCAGCTCGGCAGGTCCTTAAGGTTCTGGCCGTAACAGTCGCCCAGGCGGCTGATAGCGCTGACGCCGAAACCGAGGAGGTCGCATCCCCCGTGGGTCGTGTATCCCATAAAGTTGCGCTGTAACTCTCCACGCTCCTGCGCTAGCACCAGCGCATCGGTTGGCAGTGCGAAATGGTCCATGCCGATGTGGCGGTATCCGGAGGCGGTCAGCTCTTCGATAGCCAGGCGCAGCAACGCGAGCCGACCCGCGCTGTCCGGCAGGTCACTCTCGTGGATCCTGCGCTGAGCTCTGAAGGCAGCCGGCATGTGCGCATAGCCATAGACGGCCATCCGGTCCGGTCTTGCTGCCAGCACCGTGCGCAAAGTGCGCCGAAAGCCCTCGAGTGACTGCTTGGGGAGCCCGTAGATCAGGTCGACGTTGACCGACTGGATGCCTTGGTCGCGGCACGCATCCACCAGATCGAGCGTCTGCTCGGCGCTCTGCACACGATTTACTGCCAGCTGAACTTGCTCGTCGAAGTCCTGCACCCCGAGGCTGACGCGGTTGAAGCCAAGGCGCACGAGCCTCGCCGCGTAATCTTCAGGCTTCTCAGGTAGCGAGCGGGGATCCAGTTCCATGGAGTAGTCGCGGTCAACGCGGCTGTTGAAGGCAAAGTGTTCACCCAGTCCGTGCACGAGACGCTCAAGGCTTGAGCCGGATAGCGAGTTCGGCGTGCCACCGCCTAGATGAAATTGCAGAACGGGTCCGGATCGTCCCAGCCGCTCGCGCACCCGTTGGGCCTCGGCCAGCACCCGCTCCACGTAGCGCTCGCCAACGGTACCGTTGCGCGTGATCACGCGGTTGCAGCCGCAGTAAAAGCAGGGACTGCGACAAAACGGCACGTGCACGTACAATGACAGGGGACGCATGCTGGCACCCGCATGCGGCCGCGGAGTTGGTTGCGCGCACGCGTAGAATTCCTCTTCCCCGAAGTCGCTGTGGAACTGAGGCACGGTGGGGTAGGAGGTGTAGCGCGGACCTGCGCGGTCATAGCGCCGCAGCATTTCGCAGTCAATCGATTTGTTCATGAGGTTCTCGCTTGCGCCATCGGGGCGCGGTGCTCGCAATGCGCGCCGTCGGTGGACAGTGAGCTGGCCGGAAGCCAGGCGGTCCATATGCCGCACGCGATGATAAGCAGCCCAATCGACCGCGGCGGCTGCACTCCCAGCGACGGCAGGCGGCTTGCCAGTGCGCCCAGTCCTGCCATTGCCGGAAGGGTGCCCAGCCCAAATGCGACCATCGTGGCGCCCCCGGAAGCCGCGGTTCCGGCAACCGCAGCTGCCACCAGTGCAGAGTAGACCAGCCCGCACGGCAGCCAACCCCACAGCGCTCCACTCAGCAGTGCTCTTGGGATTGGGTGCCGCGGCAGGTATGCACTTGCCACTGGCTGCAGGGCGCGCCAGACAAGGGAACCGAGGCGCTCCGGCGCGCGCAACCACCCCGTCTTGCCCCGGAGCATGATTTTGATGCCCAACAGGACAATGATGATGCCCGTCCCTATGCGCAGGTAAGGTCCTAGTCCCAGCACGGCGCTGACGCCGGCTCCGAGTCCGCCGGCCAGCACGCCGAAAATTGCATAGCCGGCAAGCCGTCCGGTGTGGAAGAGCACGTGCCACCATGCGCGAGGCAGCGCGTTGGGCGCCGCGGCCCCTAAGCCAGCGGCGATGCCGCCGCACATGGCCACGCAGTGGCCACTGCCGGCGAAGCCAGCGAGGAGGGAAGTAGACCAAAGCAGCGCTGGCAAGGGGCTCTACCTTAAAGGCTGGACGCGGGAACTGGGCGGTGGGGGCGGCGCGCGGTCATCGTCCAGCAGGATCGATGAAGCCGGACTAACCAGATCGTCGAACTGACCTTGCTTAACTGCCCAGAAGAAGGCCCATACCGCGAAGCCCACGAGCACCAGGCTCAGGGGAATCAGTAGGTAAAGAATATTCATCCTGCCACCACCCGCTGGGTTGAAGGGGCAGGTGGTTGCCCCGGTGCGTCGGTTCGCAGGAGGCGCAGCGCATTGAGCACGACTAAAAGGGAGCTGAGCGACATTCCAACGGCTGCGACCCATGGCTGCAGCCAGCCCGCCACCGCCATCGGTACGGCTGCGAGATTGTACGCGGCCGCCCAGGCAAGGTTTTGCCGCATGATTGCGCGCATGCGCCGCGTTACCCGAATCGCCGCTGGTAGGGGCGAAAGCGCATCGGCCACGAGGACCATGTCGGCGTTCAGCTGCGCCAGATCAGCGCCGCTGCCGACGGCGACAGAGACGTCCGCCGCAGCGAGCACGGCCGCATCGTTGATGCCGTCGCCGACGACTGCGACCCGGTGGCCAGCCTTCTGCAGGCCGCGTAGCAGGTCAAGCTTTGCGTCCGCGCTCATTCCGCCGCGGGCCCGCACAATTTTGAGCTGCGCGGCGCATTTTCCAACCACGGCTGCGCGATCGCCGCTCGCAATTTGTACGTCGAGCCCCAGCGATTGCAGGTCACACACCGTTCGTCTGGAGTCATTGCGCAGGGTATCTGCGGTGAGAAAAGCGGCCAGCGCGTTCTGCCGGTCACCCAGCAGGATGAGGGATTGATCGTCTGCCGCATCGATGGACGCCGTGTGTTGGCCGTTGGTGCCGGCAAGAACGTACTCGGCGCAACCGATGCGGTAGCGAACGCCATCCACTTCCCCTTCAATGCCCCGTCCTGGAGCGTAGACGACCGACGTTGCTTTTGGCACGGAGTTGGCGGATGCGAAGGCGCGGGCGACCGGGTGGCGTGAGTATGCTTCGAGCGCTGCCGCGATCTGCAGACACTGAGTGGATGTCGCCCGCTCCTGCAGCATCACGGTCCGCTCTATGCTCGGGATTCCTCGGGTCAATGTGCCGGTCTTGTCGAAAATCACGGTGTCCACGCGGGACAGGCGCTCCAGCCCGCGAGTACGCGTCACCAGCAAGCCACCGCGCGTCAGGCGCGCGGTGGCCGCGGCCAGGCAGGCGGGCGTCGCCAAGGAAAGCGCACACGGACACGTCACCACAAGTACGGCTAGGACCACCGGCAACACCTGGGCGGCGTCCCTGTGGGCCCAATAAAGCCCCGCTACCAGCGCTACGAGAAGGATCCCGCCCACGAACCATGCTGCGATACGGTCGGCGAGCTCCGCGACCGGAGGTCTCACGGACTGCGCGCGCTCGACAAGGCGGCCGATGGTGGCCAGGGTGGAATCCTGCCCGACGCGCGTTACCAGAACCTCGGCCACGCCATTGACGTTGATCGTCCCAGCCGTTACCGGGTCGCCCGCGCGGCAGGTGCGGGGCATCGATTCACCCGTGATCAGGGATTCGTCAATCTCGGCGACGCCGGCGGTGACGGTACCATCGGCTGGCACGCGTTCTCCCGGCAGGATGCGTATCGTATCGCCAACGCAGACCTCATCGGGAGTGACCCGCTCAGCAGCAGCGTCCGTCACTCGTAATACACTCTCTGGCAATAGCCCGTGCAGGGAATCTCCACGCAGCGCCGAGCGGTGCTGCAGAGACATCTGTACGTAGCGACCGAGCAGCAGCAGAAACGTGAACATCACGGCGCTGTCGAAATAGACGGGGCCGGATCCGCGCAACGTAGTCCATAGACTCCATCCGTAGGCAATTCCGATCGAGAGCGCGACCGGTACGTCCATTCCCAGCGTGCCGGCGTTCAGGTTTCGCCACGCGGAGGCAAAGAACGGCTGTGCCGAATACAGTACCACCGGGGTTGCGACCAGCAGGCTTACGTAGCGCAGCAACTGCTCCAGACTCGGCGCAATCCCATCGAACGCTCCGGCGTAAAGCGCCGCAGCGAAGCTCATCACCTGCATCATGCCGAAGCCCGCAACCGCCAGGCGCTTGAGGGCAGCACGGCGTTCGTCCGTGGTCTCGGGCGCGCTGCCTGAGTAGCTGGAGGGACGCGGCGTGTACCCAATACGCTCAAAAGCACGAAGCACGCCGCTGAGGGGGATTGCTTCGGGGTCATAGCACACCTGTGCGCGGCCCTCGACAAGATTCACGGACACGTTCAAAACGCCTTCGCAGCGTGTCACGCTATTCTCGATCAGCCAGACACAGGCCGAGCAATGCATTCCCTCTAGCTTTACGCCCACTTCACGGCTGCCGTCAGGGCGTCTGTGCGTATAGCGAGCCACCGCCGCTGTGCGATCGAAGACGGTCCAGTCATGCGCGGCCCGCCGGGTGTCGGCTCGGGGTGGTGTAGCGCGGAATCGGTAAAATCGTCCCAATCCCTGGGACAGAACGAAGCCGGCCGCGGCCTGACATCCGGCGCAGCACACCGGCTCGTGTCGGCCCTCCACTTCGATGAAAAGTGCGGTGCCGGACGCGATGCGGCCGTGACAGTGGAAACAGGACGCTAAGGCGGTGCGGGCGACGTCCAAGGGCCCCTCATCCGGCCTGGTCCGAGTGCTCGAGCACCGTATCGGTCGTGTTCACCGCAAGATAAGCGCTCACAAGGCTGCCGGCGACGGCAGCGCTGAGCAGCGCAATGATGAACCAAGGCCAGAAAAACCGATACCACGGTACGGCGGTCGCGCTCATGATGTGGGCCCGATGAAGCGTGTGTTCTCGGTGACATGGATGGAGCGCTGATCGATCGCCTCGACTGCGATGGTGATGCGCCTTACGCCCGTCGCCCGATCCGCCGGCGCGCGCAGGCGTACGACTACATTGCTGACGGATCCGGCGGGGGTCTGGAAGGCCTCGGCGGGCTCGGCGACGCGCAGGCCGTCGATTCCGCTTGCCGTGAGCTGGTAGGCGTGCGCGCCGTGGTCAAGATTGATCACTTTAAGTGCGTAGGTGTTCTCGATCTGCGTCCCCTGAACCTCGCGGTACAGAGCGTTGCGATCACGGATGACGTCGACGATCAGCGGCATACGGGTCGTGAGCGAGTAGGCCAGATAGCCGCTGAGCCCGAGCAGCAGCGCGGCGTACACCATCGTGCGCGGGCGTACGATGCGGACAGCGAAGCCGCGCTCGGTATCTTCTGTGGTGTAGCGAATCAAGCCGCGCGAACTGCCCAGTCTATCCATCACTTGATCGCACGCATCAATGCATGCTCCACAGGCGATGCATTCGTACTGCAGGCCCTTGCGGATGTCGATTCCGGTAGGGCAGACCTGAACGCACAGCGTGCAGTCGACGCAGTCGCCGAGCCCCTGGGCGCGCGCCGCCACGCCGCGGCGGCGCGCGCCACGCGGCTCGCCGCGCTGTTGATCGTAGGCAATGATGAGAGTGCTGCGGTCGAACATCGCGCTCTGGAAGCGCGCATACGGGCACATGTACTTGCATACCTGCTCGCGCAGGAATCCTGCATTGCCGTAGGTGGCCAGCGAGTAGAGAAACAGCCAGAAGGTGGCTGCCGGCCCCAGGCTGAGGTGCCATAGCTGATCGCTTAGCTGCCGGATCGGGACAAAATAGGCTACAAACGTGTATCCCGTGTAGGTCGCGAGCCCTATCCATAGCACTTGCTTGAGAGTCTTGCGGAAGACCTTTTCAAGCGTCCAAGGGCCACGATCGAGTTTCATGCGCTTACCGCGCGTGCCCTCGGTCCATTGCTCGATCCAGGTAAACAGTTCTGTCCACACCGTTTGCGGGCATGCATAGCCACACCAAAGTCGACCCGCCAGTGCGGTGAAAAAGAACAGCGTCAGCGCCGCTAGGATGAGAAGAATCGCTAGGTACAGGAAGTCCTGGGGCCAAAGCGTGAGGCCGAAAATGTGGAACTTCCGCGCCGGGAGGTCGAACAGCAGCGCCTGGTGGCTGTCCAAGGACAGCCACGGCAGTCCGTAGAACAAGCCGAGCAGGGCCACGACGGCCGCCTTGCGCAAGCTGGAGAAGCGCCCGTCAATCTCGCGCGGGTAGATCTTGCGCGCGGCCTCGTAAAAGGGCAGGTCGCCAGGGGTCGATTGCGGCGAGGCGGACATTTACGGAGTACCGCTCTTCGGCCGCTCAGCCCCCGGGGGCGGCATCCGCAGCAACAACAGGGTCAGTGCGCTGGCGCTGCTGCCGATTACCCAAAAGAAGACAAAGCCAAGCGCGTAACCCTCCTCGCGATCGATATGGCGGAACGCGGCCGGTCCCGCATCGCGCAGTAGTAGCGGGTCGACGGCGGCAAAAAACAGCAGGCTTGCCAGGCAAGCCGCCAGAAATGACGTCCATAGGACGATACCGACGTCCATTCGCACAAAGCGGCGGGCGGGCGGAATGATGTAAACGCCGGGCATCGTAGGCTACTGCGAGTGAGACAGGCTGTAGACGTAGGCCGCCAGCAGGCGCACCCGATCCTCACCCAGCCAGGCATGCGAGGGCATTGTGCCGTTGCGGCCCTCCGTGATTGTCTTGCGGATGGCCGCGTCAGACCCCCCGTAAAGCCAGATGTCGTCCGTCAGATTCGGGGCACCAATCTGCTGGTTGCCTTTGCCATCCGGCCCGTGACAGCCGGCGCATAGTGCAAAGCGAGCGGCCCCGGCTGCGACCTTGGCGGTGGGGGCGCTGCGTCCGCTCAGGCTCTCGACGTAGGCCACCACCTCATCGACGCCTTGCGGACCCAAGACCGCCCCGAGTGGCGGCATGACGCCCGAGCGCCCCTGTTCGATGGTCTGGGTGATGGTCTCGGGGCTGCCGCCGTACAGCCAGTCATTGTCGGTAAGGTTGGGGAATCCCACGGCACCGCGAGCATCGGAGCCATGGCAATTTGTGCAGTTGTTCGCGAACAGACTATGCCCGAGCGCCAGAGCATTCCTGTCCTTGGCGAGCTCGGCGACGCTACGGCCGGCGAATGCGGCATACACCGGTTTATATTGCTCCCGGGCGGCGTGCATCTCCTGTCGATACTGCCCGGTGTTAGTCCAGCCCAGCACCCCGGGGTAATTGCCGAGAGCCGGATACAGCAGAAAATAGACGAAGCAGAAAAGTATGCTCAGGAAGAAAAGGATCAGCCACCAGCGCGGCATGGGGTTGTTGCGCTCGCGCAGGTCTCCATCCCAAACGTGGTCGGTGACCTCTCCTACGGCAGCTTCGTTCGGACGACGGCGCGCCGTCCACCAGATAAGCCACGCGCAGGCGAGGACATTCAGGCTCGTGACAACGGCGATAATCGTGCTCACAAGAGGAGACATCACCTGCGTACCTCCTTGGAAGTCGCGGTCGATAATGAGTCATCAAGTGGCAGGCACGCGGCCGCAGCGTACCTCTCGCCTTGTCGGCGCGACCACGCGTTGATCCAGATTGCAACGAACAGGGCAAACCACAGCACCGTTACACCGCTGCGCACCCAGGAAAGAAGACTCATGGAGCTTCCCCTCCACTGCCGCGAGGCTTGTCGATCCCCAGTCCCTGCAGGTAGGCGATCAGAGCCTCCCGTTCGGTCTTGCCCTGAACGGCCGCCGGTGCATTCTTAATGTCTTCGTCCGAGTAGGGCGTGCCAAGCATGCGCAACACCTTGAGCTTGCGTTGCATCAATACGCCATCGATGGAAGCCTTGGCGAGCCATGGGAAGCCCGGCATGTTGGACTCCGGAACAACATCGCGCGGGTTGTTCAAGTGCACGCGGTGCCAGTCATCACTATAGCGGCCGCCGACGCGCGCCAGGTCCGGGCCCGTACGCTTGGACCCGAACTGAAACGGATGATCGTATTGCGACTCCGCAGCGATCGAGTACGCGCCGTAGCGCTCGGTCTCGCTGCGAAACGGGCGGATCTGCTGCGAATGGCAGAGATAGCAGCCTTCGCGCACGTAGATGTCGAAGCCGGCCTGCTGCAAGGCGGGGCGCGGGGCGATTTTCACGTCGCCTTGGCTATCTGCTGAGCTCACTACGAGCGGAACGATCTCGACCAGCCCGCCAACACTGATCACGATGAGGATCAGCACGGTCAGCAGTCCAAGTCGACTTTCAATGATGTCGTGGTTCATGGGCGTGCTCCGTCGTTGGCAGCCGCAACGTTCGTCAGAAGAACGGGAGCTGCGACAGGGGAATTGCCCCGAACCGTCTTCCAGACGTTATAGGCCATGATCAGCATGCCGCAGAGAAAGAGGAAGCCGCCAAGGAGACGCACGAGATAGAAGGGGTGGGTTGCCTTCACGCTCTCGATGAAGCTATACGTCAAAGTGCCGTCGCTATTGAAAGCTCGCCACATCAGGCCTTGCATGACGCCGGCGATCCACATCGACGTGATATACAGGACCACGCCGATGGTTGACGTCCAGAAGTGCACGTCGATCAGCTTGATGCTGTACATCTGCGTCCTGTTGAACAGGCGCGGGATCAGGCTGTACATGCTGCCAATCGTCATCATGGCCACCCACCCAAGCGCGCCCGAATGAACATGGCCGATGACCCAGTCAGTGTAGTGAGACAGGGCGTTGACTGTCTTGATGGACATCATCGGACCTTCGAAGGTGGACATGCCGTAGAACGCGAGCGAAACGATCATGAATTTCAGAATCGGATCCGTGCGCAGCTTTCCCCAAGCGCCGGACAGCGTCATGATGCCGTTGATCATGCCTCCCCAGGATGGAGCCAGCAGCAGGATTGAGAATGCGGCGCCGATCGACTGCACCCAGTCTGGAAGCGAGGTGTAGTGCAGGTGGTGCGGGCCGGCCCACATGTACACGGAAATCAGCGCCCAGAAGTGCACGACCGACAGTCGATACGAGTAGATCGGTCGCTCCGCCTGCTTGGGAACGAAGTAGTACATCATTCCCAGAAAGCCGGCAGTGAGGAAGAAACCTACGGCATTGTGACCGTACCACCACTGCATCATGGCATCGACGACGCCGGAGTAGATGCCGTATGACTTGGTCAGGCTAACCGGGATCGCGAGGTTGTTGAAAATGTGCAGGACGGCAATCGTGACGATAAAGGCCGCGTAGAACCAGTTCGCGACGTAAATGTGCTTCACGCGGCGCTTGGCAATGGTGCCGAAGAAGACGATTGCGTAGGAGATCCAAACGATCGCAATAAGCAGGTCAATCGGCCATTCGAGCTCCGCATACTCCTTGCCCTGCGTGATTCCGAGGGGCAAGGTGATCGCGGCGCACAGGATGACCGCTTGCCAGCCCCAGAACACGAAGGCCGCGAGCCGGTCGCTGAAGAGCCTGACGTGGCAGGTACGCTGCGCGACATAGAACGAGGTGCCTATCAATGCACTGCCGCCGAAGGCGAAGATCACTGCATTGGTGTGGAGGGGCCGGAGACGTCCGTAGCTGAGCCAGGGAATGTCAAAATTCAGAGCGGGCCACGCGAGTTGGGCGGCGATCAGCACGCCGACCGCCATGCCGACGATGCCCCATACCACGGTCGCGATGGCAAATTGCCGCACCACGTTGTCGTTGTAGGTCTCACTTACTTGCATGGCTGAACGTCCCCGTGCCGGAATTGCGGCGGTGCCGGCTTGCGCGAATCGTAGCCGCAGAGAGGGCGCGTGCGAGTACGTACTTGCCGCAGACGTACGACCACTCAGCTCGGCGCAGGGGGGTACGCAGGAACCACTGGCAATACGCACTTGACCGCATAGAGTCTCTAGCGTGAGTGCGGATACTGATCGCGAGTTATTTGGGACGACGGTGCACTATGAACACACATTCTCCTGGAGGGCCGCGCACTATGCTCGGCGAGGCCGCGAAGAAGGAAGCTGCAATAGGCTCAGCGCAAATTGAACCAAGCGGTGCCGAAGATCCAAAGAGCAAGGAGGCTGGAAGTCAGAAGCGCAGGGCAGCGGAAAACCCGGAGGCGGGGTGCGTGCCTTGGTATCGCTTCCCGCAGCCGAGCAAGTAGGATTTTGAGGAGTGTGCGATGACGGGGCCAATTGAAGAGCGTGTAAAGCCGGCCGCACAGGTCGCGCGTGACCCGGATTTCCGGTACAGGGAAGAGCTTATGAAGCGGCGCGCGGCATTGCTCGCGCGAACACGTGCCGTGGAGCGAGACCTGGAGCGCACGGATGCCCCTGTAAGTGCAAGCAGGAACGAACAGGCCGGGGAGCGATCCAACGACGACGTGCTCTGCGCGATCGGAGAGACCGATGCGAAGGAGCTTGCGGCCATCAGTCTGGCTTTACGCAGAATCGAACTGGGCTCCTACGGACTGTGTACCTTATGTGGCCACAAGATCGCGCCGGAACGCTTGCGGGTGCTCCCGCATGCCGAATACTGTGAAAGCTGCGCGCTAATCGAGGACGCGAAGCACGGCGCAGCCCGCTAGGGTACCGGCACGAAGTTTACTGAGCGCGACATTGGCTTGGGCGAGCGTGAATGCTTGCACCGTGGGCTGCAGCTTCGTATGCGAAGCAATTCCCATGAAGTCCGCCCCGTCCGCGCGCGTGAGATTTGCGACGGAGCACACTGAGCGTTCGCCCCATAGTAGTGCGTAGGGGAACGCGGGAATCTCGCTCATGTGGATGCCGGCACACACAACCCGGCCGCCCGGGCGGGTGGCTTTGAGCGCCGTGGGCACCAGGGATCCGACGGGTGCGAAGATGATGGCAGCGTCCAGCAGTTCCGGTGCATGCTCTGTGGAGGCTCCCGCCCAAGCGGCGCCCAGTGAGAGCGCAAAACGCTGGCCAACGAGATCTCCCTCACGTACAAAGGCATATACGCGGCGTGACTCCTGAGTAGCGAGTTGGGTGAGCAGGTGAGCGGCGGCTCCAAAACCGTAAAGGCCCAAATTCCGTGCGCTCCCTGCGGCCCGGTAGGCCCGGTAGCCGATCAGGCCGGCGCACAGCAGCGGTGCCGCGTCGATATCCGTGTATTGGTCCGGGATCTTAAGGCAATACCGCGAATCGGCCGCCACATACTCTGCGTAGCCGCCATCGAGTGTGTAGCCGGTGAATCCGGCGCATTCGCAGAGATTCTCGGCGCCGCGGCGACAGTAGAAGCAAGAGCCGCAGGTGTAGCCAAGCCAAGGCACCCCAACGCGGTCACCCGGATGCAGCATGGTAACCTGTTCGCCGCAACGGGCGACGCGGCCAACTATCTCGTGCCCAGGTGTGATGGGGTAACTTATGCGAGGCAGTTCTCCGTCCAGTAGATGCAGGTCGGTGCGGCAAACTCCACAGGCAGCTACTTTGATAAGCACCTGGTGCTCAAGTGGTTCTGGGATCGGGACTTCTTGAAAGGTAAGCGACGAGCGAGGCGCTATCAGCCGCATTGCACGCATCGATTGTTCCGGGTGCCATTGCACCAGTCCACTTTAACCCTAAGCGCCCGCACCCCGGAAATAGCGAGGTCGCTGCATCTCACCCTGTCACATAGGTAGTTCTACGGGCGTCGAATTCTGGGGGTGAGTACTAGAGTGGCTCTGGTCCTGTACCCTGTTATCGGGCCACAATGGATTTGTATGCAAAGGTCAAGCCGGGTGAACCTTGCGCGAGCGCAGAGACGAGGTTGGGGGGGGCGGCTAACTGTAGGCCGCGGCGGGTCTGGCGCCGCCCCATTCTACTTTCGCGGACGTGTGCGCGACGCGCTCGCCGCGGCTGGTCTCTGGGCTGCCGCCGCAGCTGCCATCGCGGCTGCAGGCGGACAGCGCATGCGAGAAGTTAACGAGGTGCTTGCGCTCGTACCCGATTCGGCCCATGGGGCGCAAATATTCACGTATTGCGCAAGCTGCCACACAGAGTCGGTCAATCGTCTCCCGGAAGGATGGGTCCCGAAGATCGCCGGCCAGCATCCTCGTTACCTGGTCAGGCAACTGATCGACTACCGGCACAGCGTCCGCTGGGATGCCCGGATGGAGCCAGTAGCCCAGGGACACGGTGTGCGCGGATTGCAGGATATCGCTGATGTGGTGGCATACGTGGCTTCGCAACCGGCGGAGTGGGGAGGCGAGGCAAAAGCGGTCTCCGGCAATGGCCGCACCTTCTACGACGATCACTGCAGCGGCTGCCATGGATCGGGCGGTGAGGGCAGCGATGCCCGACTCGTTCCGAGAATTGCAGGGCAGGACTTTGCCTACGTGCTTAGACAACTGCACGACGTGGTGGATGGACGTCGCCCCAATATGCGCGCATCACACCTGCGGGCTCTCGAAGATCTCGATGTCGTCCAGCTCGTGGAACTTTCCGGGTATGTTTCGAGCCTGCGAGCACACGCCACGGCAGGTGCTGCATCGCTGACTCGTTCTCAAGGCGCGGCTCGGGTGGGTGATTCATCTTGAAGGGAGCGGGGTGAGGATGCGTGCATTCCGATCCATGAGCGCGGCCGCGATCTTGCTGTGCGGCCTGAGTGCAGCGAGCCTCAGCATTGACACCTTGCGGGCGCACGAAGCGGGCAGCTCCCTATCGCTTGAGCGCATATGGGCAATCCCACCGGACGCTGGCCACGGAAAGACCCTCTATCAGCTGCACTGCCGGCCGTGCCATGGAAGCCATGGATGGGGCGACGGTCCGCGGGCGATTCCCGCACTCGCCGGGCAGCGCGAGAAGTACCTGATCGCGCAGCTGGTTCACTTTGCGGAAGGCAGGCGAAGCGGGCAGGGAATGCACGATACGATGCAGCAACCAGACCTGAACTGGCCCCAGGCAATCCGCGATTTGGCGGCATTTCTGTCCACCGCACCCCGCAGCCCCGGGCCAGAGTACAGTGGCGATCCTGACCTTTCAGTCGGCAGGCGGCTGTACAAAGCGGCCTGTAAGGATTGCCACGGCCCAAGCGCCGAAGGCACGGCCGCCGGCGTTCCGGCGCTTGGCGGCCAGCAGTACCGTTATCTGACCGAACAGCTGGACAACTTCTCCGCCGAGCACCGCGATGCAGCCAATCCGCGCCTGCCCCCCGCTGTAGCCATGGCATCGCTGTCGACGCGGGACGTGGAAGATATCGCGAATTACCTTGCGCATCTGAGCTATCTCACGGCGGATAACGCGCAGTAACAGTGCCTTGTACGCGGCCGGTGCGCATGGCTGCTGGGCGGCCGAAGGTCCGGCTCCCTTCGATGCGGTGACAACTGCCCATCCTACGTACAACTTCTGACTATCTACGACCAGAAGGGTCGCAGTATCGTGCGAATCAATTATTCGCCTAGGAGAAAGCAGCAATGCGAGTCGATAGCGAAATTCAGCGCGACGTGCAGGCCGAGCTAAACTGGGCGCCGGACGTTGACAGCACTGATATTGCCGTGAAGGCAAAGGATGGCACAGTCACGCTGACCGGTTTCGTAACGAGCGGCTTTCAGAAGTATCGTGCCGAGCGTGCCGCACGCCGTGTGAAGGGGGTCTCCGCGGTGGCCAACGACATAGAGGTCCGCTTACCCGGCGCGGCACCGACGGATCCGACGATCGCCCGTGCGGCCGCGACGCTAATCAGGAGTAACCTGGGACCGGTGGCTGAGGGCATTCATGCGATGGTCCACGACGGCCGGGTTGCGCTGGTGGGTGAGGTTGAATGGCACTATCAGCGGGAACTGGTGGAAACACTCATGCACCGTGTCGAAGGGGTCATCAGTGTTCGAAACTCCATTCACGTTAAGCCCAAGACGACCGCGCCGGCTGACATCAAGGCGCGCATTGAGGCGGCGTTCCGCCGGCTCGCGGACGTGGACGCCCATAAGATCGCAGTTGAGGTCGCAGGATCGGAGATCGTGCTGCGTGGCGAGGTACGCTCTTGGGCGGAAAGAGATCAGGCGCAGGCTACTGCGTGGGCGGCGCCGGGGGTAACGCGGGTCGCAAACGAACTGACTGTTCGTACCTAACCGCGGGCGTGCAGGCCGGCTGCGTTCAGTACTGATGCGAGTGGCTTGAGGCTTCAGCGGAGGCCAGCGGCGCTCAATCAATACGAGCAGACCGCTATCCGTACCCCGGTGCCGCCGGCGGAAAAACCGCGTACGATCAGTACTTTCCGTGGTTCACGGCGGCATCGGGTTTATCCCGTAAACGACAATGCGGCACCCTTGAGGCATCATACCAGGATCTGATTGCGGTCCTTGGATATGCGCGCCCTATCCTCCGATCTGGCCCGGAGTGCTCTCGATGCCGCCCCGGATGCCATTATTATCATCGACGCGGGTGGCACGATCCGCTACACGAACCGTCAGGTAAGTGCGGTATTCGGTTATCCCCACGACGAGATCGTCGGGCGCCCCGTCGAGTTCCTGATGCCGGAGCGCTTGCGTGCACGGCACATCAGCCATCGGCGTGACTACAGCGTCTCGGTGCGCGTGCGGCCGATGGGAGTCGGGCTCGATTTGCTCGGACGGCGCATGGATGGCACAGAATTTCCCGTCGAGATCAGTCTAAGCCCCGTAGAAGGCAGCGACGAAATGCTGGTCGCTGCGGCGATTCGTGACGTAAGCGATCGCAAGAGAGTTGAAGCGGAGCTCACGGAGGCGAAGGAGACAGCTGATCGCGCTAATCAGGCCAAGAGCCGCTTCCTGGCATCCGCCAGCCATGATCTGCGCCAGCCCCTGCAGTCTCTTTCCCTTCTGAACGGGGCACTGCGTCGGGCGGTCATTGATCCCGAAGCCGGTGAAGCTATCAAGCAGCAGGAGCAGGCAATTACCGCAATGTCTCGCCTGCTCAATACCCTGCTCGACATTAGCAAACTGGAATCGGGCGCAGTAAAGCCTGACCCCTCTGACTTCGCCGTGGGTGCCCTTTTCGAAGAGATGCGGCGTGAGTTCTCGGGACTCGCTTCAAGCAAAGGATTGACCCTGCGCATACTTCAGTGCGAGGAGTGCGCGCACAGCGATCGCATGCTGGTCGAGCAGATTCTGAAGAATCTTGTGTCGAATGCGATCAAATATACCCCCGAAGGTTGGGTGTCACTGCGTAGTTCCCATCCCAGCCCCAATGCAGTGAAGATCGAAGTGCACGACACCGGCGTCGGGATAGCAAAGGATCAGTTGTCTCTGATTTATGACGAGTTCTACCAAGTGGGTGTCCCGACCAACAGTGCGCGTGACGGGTACGGGCTCGGGCTAAGCATCGTGCAGCGGCTGGTTAGACTGCTGGGTGCCGAACTAGAGGTGACCTCTGAGCTCGGCGTGGGTTCGACATTCACCCTAACGCTTCCGGCGGGACATGGCGCGGCGATTTCGGCCGCCGCGCCATCCATCGTTTCTTCGAGCGGTGAGCGCAGCCAGATGAGCGTTCTGCTGGTCGAGGACGATGCGAGCGTGCGCAACGCAACCAAGCTTCTGCTCAAGAGCGAGGGCTACGTTGTTGCCGTGGCCGCTACGCTCGCCGAGGCGCTGGAGCAAAGCGCAAAGATGCGCAAACTCGATCTGTTGTTGACCGATTATCATCTAACGAACAATGAGACCGGTCTGCAGGTTATTGCCGCCGTGCGTGACGCACGGAGTGAGCAGGTCAAGGCCGTGCTCATCACGGGCGACACCTCCTCGGCCGTTCAAGAACTCAAGCTTGATCCCCACGCTCGGATCGCGAGCAAGCCCATCAAGGCCGACGAACTCATCGGGGAGATGAAGGCGCTAACCGGCTAGCAGGCCAAGCGCGTGGTCAACTGCTGCGCCCGGAACCGTGATCGCGCAGGTCGATGGTCATTCGTACGAGCTGAGCCAGTGAGGTGGCCCCCATCTTTTGCATCACATGAGCGCGATGGATTTCCACCGTACGCTGGCTCAGGCCCAAATCAGCGGCCATGACCTTGTTTGCTTTGCCCCTGACAATCAGGTCGAGCACCTCCCGTTCACGTGGTGTCAATGTGCCGAGGCGCTCGAGAATGTGCGTGCGCTGCGCAAGTTCGCTGCGACTGATTCGATCCCTTTCCAGTGCACGCTGAATCCGGTCGACCAGATCCTGGTCGCGAAATGGCTTTTGTAGGAAGTCGAAGGCCCCGTGCTGCATTGCCTCGACTGCCATGGGTATATCACCGTGTCCGGTGATGAATATTACTGGAATCACTGCGCCGCGCAGATTGAGTTGCTGCTGCAATTCGAGGCCGCTCATGCCGGGCATGCGTACGTCGAGAACCAAGCATCCGGGTTGGGCGGGGTCGTAAAGCTCCAAGAACTCCTGGGCGGACCGTGCAACCGATGCCGGCAGTCCGACGGACTTTACGAGCATTCGGAGTGAGCTGCGCACGGCCTCATCGTCGTCGACGATGAAGACTATCGGTGCTTGGGGTTTAGTGACTTTCATGGTCGGTCTATCTAGTTCGTCGCGGCCGGTAAGCGTACCGTGAAACAGGCTCCCGCCGGGGAATTGGGCTCGTAATCCAGGGTTCCACCGTGACGCGAAACCATGGTGCGGCTCATCGCCAGCCCGAGCCCCGTGCCATTCTCCTTGGAGCTGCAGAACGGGTCGAACAGAGATGGGGCGATGTGCGCGGCTACCCCCGGCCCATTGTCGCATACTGAAATGGCAACATCTCCGTCCGTGGTCGCGTACGTGCGGATGACGACGCGACGTGCGCCCTGATGTCCGTCTGGGAATGACTCGATAGCGTTGCGAACCAAGTTTAGGATGACCTGCTGAATTTCAACCGGCTGAAGGCGGAGGACCGGAATGTCGCTACCCAGGCAAAGCCGAAAGTCAATCTCATGCGCTCTGACGCTTGCTTGGATGAGATTGGTGAGCTCCGTGATCAGCTGGTTGATGTTTGTGGGTCGCGCTTCACCGTCGGACCGGGTCACTAGACCGCGCAGCTTTCGGATGATGTCGCCAGCCCTTACTGCCTGCTCCGTGATTTCCCGCAAGGCTCCGCGGATTTCAGGTATGTCGGGGTCACTGCCGGCGAGCAGGCGATCACAGGCCTGAGCGTAGTTGGCGATAGCGGCAAGCGGCTGGTTCAGTTCATGCGCTATACCCGATGCCATTTCTCCCATTGTCGCTAGCCGCGATACGTGCCAAAGGCGTTCCTGGAGCCGACGACCATCTTCGTCGGCATGGCGCCGGGTCGAAACATCCTGAACGAAGCTGACGAAGCGGACCGGAGTGCTGTCGGTGACGCCTACTGACAGGAAGGCTGGGAAAGTCTTGCCATCCTTGCGCTTTGCCGTCACTTCGCGACCCTGCCCGATGATGCGCGGGATGCGTGTGCGAAGGTACTGCTGCAAGTGATCATCATGACGGGAGGCGTCATCCCCGGCCATTAGCATGGAGACGTTACGTCCTAGAACCTCGGCGCTGGTGAAGCCAAACAAACGTTCAGCGGACCGGTTGAAGACGTGAATGACCCCGGTGCTATCGGTCACAATGACGCCATCGACGGCAGCATCAAGAAGCGCCCTGAACTCACTGGCGGTCGTCGGCTGCCGCATATCTAATTGCACCATGTGTTGTTGAACGGCCGAGACATTCGCGTGCTGACGTACCAAGCAACCGGCGGGGGACGTTTCCGAGGTGCGACCCTGACTGCTATCCCTCATGTTTTCTGTAAGGTACCTGCGACCGAACTTCGGTGCGCGCGAGTGCGCTAGTACCGCGTACATCGAACTGTAGCATGACTGAAATTTACCGCGGGCCGCAGTGCACCGGGATGCGTACATGTGCGTATAGGTTGGATGGCCGCACGGGCGCGAAATGCCTACAGGTTGGCTCGTCGAACTTTCCGGGAAATCCAAATATGACTGAACACTTCCATTACATCGTTTGGCTCGATCATGAGATCGCCAAAATCATCAGCTTCAACCCCGAGCACATGGCGACGGTCGTGGTGCGCAGCGCACGCGGTCGGCAGCATCTCCACCACAAAGCAAATTCCAGTGACAATGGTCACTTATCATTGGATAGTGATTTCCTGGATCGCATTGCCCATGAGCTCCAGAGTGCCGGGGCAATTTTAATAACTGGCCCGGCCAGTGCAAAGACAGAACTGGTTCAGCGTATTCACCAGAAACACGTTGAAATCGCCAAGCGGCTTTCGGGAGTTGAGACGCTTGATCATCCGACCGACGGTGAGCTGGTCGCCTTCGGTAGGAAGTTCTTTCGGGGTGCTGATCGCATGCGCGCCCAAGTGGATCGCTTGCAGAGGTAAGCGGGATGGTCGGCCATCCTATAGTACGAGCGCGTCAGAGAGCGCTCGCTACTTTGTTAAAGTGCGATCGAAATCCGGCGGAACAGCCGAACGCTTGAAATATCAGCCTACTAGAAGCCAGGCGGAACCAAGGGCAGGCCGACGATTTGCGGGCCGCGCCGTGCACGCGCGACCCGTGCCTTGAAATCACGCGGCTTGACGATCAGAACATCGCAGGTAAGGCGATCAAGCATGCGTTCGGCAGTATTGCCGATGAGCAGCTGCTTTAGCCCGGAGCGTGAAATAGCGCCCATCGCCACGATCTGTGCGCCAAGCTTATCCGAGACGTTTCGGATCGCGTCCAGCGGGAAGCTATCGATGATATGCCGTCGCTTGCGTGGAACGCCGAACTGCTCAAGTTTGGGGTCTGCGGCGCGGTGTGCCTGCGCGGCGGCGGCCTTTTGCGCTTTCTTTATGCCATTGGTGGCGGACAACTCTGCGGGGGTCATTCCGATGAGCATGGGACTGTAAGCATTGACGACGTGCAGCGGAGCGTGGACGGCATCGGCGAGGGTTGCGGCATTGCGTAGAATTTCGTCGTCCAGCTTCGTCGGTTTAGAGAAAGCGTGGAGGGGGTCGATGGCGGCCAGGATCGGTTTGCGTGTGTACGGGCGCCGATTCTTGATGAGTAACACTGGCACCGGACAGCGACGTAGAAGCTCCCAGTCAGTGAAGTGCATGAGCCAGGGGACTGGGTGTCGGGGACGGTAACAATCGGCTATCACCAAATTGGCGTCCCAGCTCACGGCTGCACGCACGACTGATTCGTGACTGGGATAGTCCCAAACCGCCTTGGTGGTTACATCGAGGCCGGATTGCCGCAGCCTTTTCGCCATCGCTTCCAGACGCTTGGTGGCCTGGAGGATTTCGCCGCGCTCGATGTCCCGCATGGACTGGCCAGTAAGTCCGCGCGAGTCAATATAGACCGGCTCGGTAATGGCATGAAACAGGCAAACTTCGGCGTCCAGTGACCGCGCGAGTTGACGTGTCTTTGCAAGGATCGGGGAGGACCGTCCGTGAATGTCCTTCAGGGCCACCAAGATGCGATGTATTGGATACATGAAGCCTCCACGTTTACATGCGCGGGAGTCTGTTCCAGATGCCTACGGTGCCGGAATTCGCAACTACCGGCGATCGATACGTACTTGTACTAAAGCCTCGAACCGAAACGGTTTAGCCGGTCGATAGCGACATGGCTGCTCGAGCTGCGCCTAATTCGGCTTGGCGGCCCACGAGACGCACCAGCCCGCCGCCTTGACCGCCTTCCCGGGGAATATTTGACACGGCCCGGCATTAGCCCCCGGCGCACCCTGGAAGAAATTGCAGTTGGCGCACTTGCTGCCGGGCTTTGCACCGGTGGCCTTGCTGGCATCGGGTACGTACTTCAGCGCCTTGGCAGTGGGGTCATCTTCAGTCAACAACGGCGCATCTGCCGCCATGGCGGTTCGCATACCTAAGTCAACCAGCGGCGCCAAGGCGGTGCCCAAAACCACTACCTTCAGAAGCTGGCGCCGCGAAGTCCTAAAATCTGCTTTCATGTGGATTCCTCTGGTATCGATTGGGGGCGCGTCAGCGATCATCGACGCGCCGTGACGCGAGCAGGTTGAAGTCGAGACCCGATTCACGCCGGTCACGGCTGGGCTTCCAGATACGCTGCTATAGCACTCATCTCCGGTGAGCGCAGGTTCAGTGCGACTCCATGCATTACTGCGACATTACGCATGTTGCTCTGAAAGGAGGCCAGCTGTTTCAAGACGTACTGTGAGTGTTGGCCGGCAAGCCGCGGGAAGTCTCCAACTCCATGCGCGTCCGATCCGTGGCAGCTGCTGCAGGCCGGCACACCTTCAGCCGCGATGCCCTGCTCGTATATCTGCTTTCCGGTGCCGCCTTGGAGCGAGAGCGCGTTAGAGCTTGGCTCAGCTTTCTGCGCGGAATAATAATCCGCGAGGGCTGCGATAGTGCTGTCATCCAGTTCGCTGGCCATTCCCCACATGTAGCTGATCGCGTCGGGGTCCCCCCGGGTCTGCGCGCGGAAGGCCTTGAGCTGCGCGGCGAGGTAATTGGCAGACTGCCCGGCAAGACGTGGGAACTTCGGTTGGGTGCTATTGCCGGTGCGGCCGTGGCACGTGCCGCACACGGTGATTGCGACCAACCGCGCACGCTCGCGTGCTGCGGCGTCGATCTCGTCTGCGCGTGCCGGTGCGCTTCCAACAGCAATGACGGCGAGGCCAGCTATAGCCATTACTCTAGCGGCCCAAGTCATTTGGAATCTAGCCTTTTTGAGGTCTTGCATGTGCATCAACTCAGTACGCAAACCACAGTAATAGGTACAGCGTGTTGTTGTCCGAGGCGTTGCGGCCGACGCCGTCATAGTTCTTGGAGGCACCGTTGAACTGGTTGTACATGGTGTATTGGGCGGATATCTTGACGTTGAGCCAGGGAACGTAGTTCACCTCCGCGATCCATCCGCGTGTATCGGGAGAGCCGTTCGCACTGGTCACCACCCCGGGATTGGAGCTGAAAGCGACGCCGGAGTCACTCGGTGGGGGCTCAGCAGGGTACAGGCCCGGATCTGCACTGCCCGAGGTGGAGAAGTACCCTACCGTCCCACCGATGTGCCGGCGGTAATAATAGGTCACCCACGCGCGACTGGTGTTGAGTGTGTCGGATGGGTTCGCTGCGCTGCCCGGAGCAAGCGTCATCGCCTCGTGAATGTGGGTGGCACCCACAGTGATGATGTTTTCGTCTCCGATGAACTGGTACTGTAAGTCTTCGGCCACATCTTTGAATTCATTCAGCGGCCCCTCGAGGGGAGCTCCGGCTCCCGGGTACAAGCGAAATTGAGCACCGTAGGCGCCCACTTCAAGGGAGTGGGCTTTCCAGTTGTGCTCGTAGGCAACGCGCCAATAGGGTGCCACGCCCGACATGACGTTCGATGCGGTGCCATCCAGCGGTCCAGCGCCCCCAGTGAGGGCGTTGGTAGAACCCTGCTTGGCGGAGCGGTACCCACCCACCTCCGCATACAGCGATTCATTCCAGAGCACGTATGCGGTAAGTCCCGCAACATCCTGCGCAAAAGCACCGTCGATGGCGGTTCCCGCAAGCGGTGACACGTTTGCGTTGCTTGCCGCGAATGGGAAGCCCCACGCGGGCGTGCTGTTCCACAAGTCCTGGACGGTAGGGTTGTTATTTAACGATACCCCGTACGTCAGCGGGTGATTGTCCGACATCAGAGCGGTGTCGGCAAAGCGCAGATCGGTATTGTCCATGCTGATCGTGCCGGAGTCATTGGCGTAGGTGAGCTGGAAGAAGGCGCCAAAGTTCGGGGCTATTTTCCCAGCATAGAAAAGGCTGAGTTGTTGAGGAAAGCCAGCGGACCCATTCTGCGCCACGCCAGGAGCGCCCGCGGCAGTAAGATCGGGCACCGAAGTCTTCATCTGTGTATAGGAGACCTGAGCCATTATTGACAGAGGGACCGTCTGAGCAAGGCTCAGCAGTTCCTCCTTCTTGCCACTGACATCGCGAACCTGCCTGACGTTTGTCAGGATGTAACCGTTGGCTTTGAACACCCGGCCGAAGTGAGTGAGCTCCGGGTACACCGTATGACACGCTTCGCAGGCCATGCCGGTCTGGCGCGCGAAGCTGGGAACGGCGAAAGCCAGCGAGGGCGCCAGCAAGCTGGTCGCAGCCAACACTGCCACGGCCAATACACTGCGGATCGCCTGGGATTGGGTTCTACATGTCATACGTATCTTTCGACTGGCCTCGTTAGATCGGCCATCAGCGTAGTCAGCGGCCACCAGCGGTTAAATCAAGGAAGCTACCTATGTCTATAGGTAGATCACACCGAAGGGATAGCGCCCCCGCATTGTAGGCTTCCGCGGCACGCAGGTTTTGCCCATGGAGAAATTTGCCGCTGCAGGCCTCGATGATGGCCCGAGCCACTCGAAAGCCATCAACTGTCGGCGACCCCTACCGGCGCGATTTAGTCTCAGCCGAACGTCGTGGCTGGATGCTCCAAACTACCGAGGTCGATTCGATCTTGGAGCGGCTCCGGAGCCTCACTGGAGCCCCACCGGAAGGGCCAGTTGGTGCGTGGCCGGAACAGTCAACGGCTGCCAGGGCGAAGCGGAGCCGAGAACTGCCGAAGCGATTTTGCGTCTTGACTGTCTTAACCTATTGATCAGATGACGCTATCTCGCGGATTTGGATCCGAGTACTAGCCCTGAGAGGTTGGCTTTCCTGCCAAATCGCCATGAGAGACCGGCACCGCTGGTCGCTTTCAAGCCTCCCGGCAATCTATAAACGCCGTGTTGCCAATGATGAGAAGCCCACGGGCGGACATCCCCAGTGACCGGCTGTCGGTGAGGCAGGTGCTGGACCTCCGAATCCCTTAATGACTTGGTCGTCGACTCGCCTTGACACGCGCGGCCTCGGCGAGATCGTTGGGCGGGTAGCAGACGAGTTCCGTCCCGACTGCTAGCCCTCCCTGTGCTTCGAAGTATTCCGACGTGCGGTGACCTACGCGCACACGGCGTATGTGCGCGCGCCCGTTTTCCACCGCGAACACGCACCACGCATCGCCGCAGGGGTACAGCGCTGCTGCAGGCGCCTTGATTGCGTCATCGGTACTATAGGTCACCACATGAGCCTGCAGGCGATAACCATCCCCGAGCGGCGCCGGCGATTCAATGAATTCAGCGATCACGTTAGTTCGCTTCTCCTCGACCCCTAACGCCGACACTTTCGTAAACGCATAGGGTTCGACCACCGCCACGCGTGCGTGCAGCACCCGCTCGCCACCCCAGCCGTCGACAAGGACCGGCATGCCGAGCCGCACTTTAACCGCGTCGGTCGAGAGCATCTCGATCAAGACCTCAAGGTGAGACAAATCCCCGATCACCGCCAGTGGTGCCCCGCTAGTCACCACTCGGTCACTCTTCTCCGGCACCCGCAACACGCGACCCGCGAGTGGGGCGCGAATTTTCAGAATGGCTGCCGATTTGGTTGGTCCGGACCGTGTGGAAATTAACTCCGCCCTGATTGCCTCAACGTCCGCCGCCGCCGAGGCCACGCGGTGATGCGCTGCCTCAATCTCCTGTTCGGCTACCCGCTGTTGGGTCGTGACTTGATCGAGCAACTGTTGCGCAGCGAGCCCCCGAGCCACCAGGCTGTCTGTCCGAGCGCGCTCGCGCTGGGCGTAAGCGAGACCCTCCTGCGCTCGCGCCAAGCGGTGTTCGGCCTCATGTTGCAACTCCCGCGCGGAAGCGAGCCGTGCTTCGAGCTCTCGTAGTTCTCGTTCACCGACCGGTGCAGGCTCGAGTTCGGCGATCGTCTGGCCCTCAGCTACAGTATCCCCTTCGTGCAGTTCCAGGCGAAGGACGCGACCCGCCACCGGCGCCGTGATCACAAAGCGATCATGACTGCGCGTCTCGGCCTGCTCATCGATGGTAACTCGCAGCGATCCGCGCTCGACCGGCGCCACCTCGACATCGACTGGATTGGGACGTAGTAGCAGCCACAGCCCCGCGGCCGAAAGCGCTCCGATCGCGGCGAAGAGCGCGTAGCGAAGCCACTGTCGAGCTGCGGGGCTCATTCGCGAGTCTTCAGAACCGCGATCAGATCGAGCGCTTTCAGTCTTCGCGCCACGATCATCCCGCAGACCGCGGCAGATGCCAGGGCCGCAGAGCCCGCGACCAAGAGCGTCTGTGGACTCACCGTAAGCGGCAGCCGGAAATTCTCCCGGTCGAACAGTGGCACCAAGAGCGCACAGATTGCGTATCCGATCAGCAGTCCTACTGGCAGCGCGGCGAGCGCAACCAATGCCTGCTCCCCAAGCAGGATGAAAGCGATTTCCCGTTCCGTAAACCCAAGCACGCGCAGACTGGCCAGTTCATGGCCCCGTTCAGACAAGGCGACGCGCATGCTGTTATAGACCATCCCTACGACGATTGCCGCCGCAAATAGTGTGAGGATGGCACTGAAAGTGATGAAGCTGCGGTCCATGGTCTCCTTGATACTGGCGAGAAGTGCCCCACGGCTCGAGACCCCTGCGACAGCCGGAATGTGCTTCAACTCCGCAAGAAGGGGCTCCCACTGCGCCGGGTCAGCTCGCAGGTAGACGCCGGAGACGGTATCAGCCTCCATCAACCGGCGCGAGAGAGTCGTGTGCTCCATGTAGGCACCGAGCCCCAGCAACTCATCGACAATCCCAGTAACGCGCACTTGGAAGCTCGGGCGAGTGCCCTCGAGCACGTCCACGGTAATAAGGTCGCCTGCTTTAACGGCCAGCAGTTGAGCGAGTTTCTGCCCCAAGACAATCCCGTCGTCGTGCGGGTCAATGCGGCGGAATTCTTGATCGATTACCCGTCGCAGCTCACCGTGCGGTGTGGTACTCACGATCTCCACGCGCTTCGATCGATAAAGTGCCCGAATCCAAGCGGGCACCGCTCTGAATCCTTGCACCTCGACGACGCCCGGCAAGCGAGCCGTTTCGGCCAGGACTGACGCAGAACGAGGCTCGCTAAAGACAGCCGCAACGTCGGCGCGCTGAACCCCGTCAAATTGCCACCTGAGCAAGGTGTTCACCGCGTCGACGGGAAATCGCCCGACGACCATCAGCGCAATCGCGAGCGAGATGGTGAATACCGAGAGCACCGCCTTGATGGGTCGACGCGTGACGTTCCGTATCAGCATGCGCATCGCCGGAGCCAAGCAGCGCACGAGTCCCACGCGATCGATCACTCCGGCTCGAAACCGCGCTGGCGCTTCCGGCCGCATCGCCTCCGCGGGTGCCAACGCCACAGCACTCCGCACTGCGCCGAGCGCTCCCAGTGCCGCGGCGAGAAATGTAGCAAAGGCAAGTGCAACCGGAAGCGATGCGGGCATCATCCAGTGGAGCTGCGGGAAGTGGAAGTAGCCGCGATAGACGCCAACGAAGACTTTGCCCAAGTAAACGCCCAGCGGAAGCCCGAGTGCAAGTCCAGAGGCGACGGTGGCGGCCGCAAAGCCGATGTAGTGTGTTCCGACGGAAAGATCCGAGTGGCCAAAGGCCTTCAGCAGAGCGATATCGGCCCGTTGCATTTGAACGAGCCGTGAAAGGATTACATACAAGAGAAAGACGGCGACTGCGAGAAACAGGAGGGGAATCGCGCTCGCCATTACCTGGATCTCGCCGAGTTCGTCCGTCAGAAAGCGGTCCGACGCCTGGTCCGAGCGGGTATACGCCGACAGTCCTCCATACACCCGCAGCAGCCGATCCAATCGGGCGACCACATCAGCGGTGTTTGCCCCCGGAGCAAGGGCGAGGGAAACGTCATTGAACGCCCCCTTCAAGCCAAATGCCGGCTCGAGCACGTCACCATTCATCCAAAGAACCCCAAATCGCCGGTTGTCTGGGAAGAGACCACCCGGGGCTACTTCATAGACGTACTCGGGGGAAAGCGCGGTGCCAACGAGTCGCAGGGACTGCCAGCGACCGTTGAGAATCGCCGCAACCCTGTCTCCAGGGTTCAGGCCGTTGGCGCGGGCGAAGGTGTCACTGGCGAGTACTTCATCGTCAGCCGCGGGATTGGGTACGCGGCCCCGCATGACGACGAGAGCATTCAGCCCGCGTTCCGGTCGCTCGCATATGGAGATGAGACGCGCGGTGGCAGGTTCGGCGAGCCCCGGTACTTCGAGTACGACACTGCGCACAGCGCGCACTGCAACCTGCGCGACGCCGGGAATTCTCTGAATTTCCTCGACCAGACTCTGAGGCGCACGCTTCAATTGCGCAAAGACATCTGCAAACCGGTAATCGGCGTAGTAAGAATTGCGTGTCCGAATCAGTGAGTAGTAAGTACTGTACATGGCCACGAGCGCGGCGATTCCACACGCCACGACCACAGCCGCGGCGAGCACCTGCCCGCGCAGACGCCAAAGGTCGCGCAGCAGCATTTGAGTCCGCGCGCTCACCACGAAAGGTCACCCGGACGCATTCGGGTGGAATTCGTGGTGATTTCGATAATTCGGCCGCTTCCGATGCGGATTACGCGGTCGGCCATTCCGGCGATGGCCACGTTGTGCGTAATCACCACCGTTATCGTACCGAGCTCGCGGTTCACATCCTCAAGCGCTTCCAGCACGAGCTTACCCGTTGCGTAATCCAGCGCACCCGTCGGCTCGTCGCACAACAACACATCGGGACGTTTGGCGATCGCGCGCGCGATCGCCACCCGCTGCTGCTCACCGCCCGACAGTTGTGAGGGGAAATGGTGTTGTCGGTCCGCCAGGCCAACGCGTGTCAGTGCCTCCAGCGGCGTGAGCGGTTTCGTGGCGATTTCGGTCACCAAGGCGACATTTTCAAGCGCCGTCAGACTAGGAATCAGGTTGTAGAATTGAAATACGAACCCGACATGCTCGCGACGAAACTGCGTGAGCGCTGCGGAGGATGCCGCGGTGAGGTCATGGTCGAGATAGAACACCTTGCCTGAAGTAGGCCGATCGAGCCCTCCCAGAATATTCAGCAGAGTCGACTTGCCACTGCCTGAAGCACCGAGGAGGACCACGAATTCTCTCGGGTACAGATCAAGGCTCACGGAGCGCAAGGCCGGAATATCGACCTCGCCCACATGATAGGTTTTGGATACGTCATGGAGGTGAAAAACACCGCCGCTCTCTGCGGTCTCGTCTGGATTCGTCGCCACGCTTTCTCCGCCCCTATTTGACACCCGGGGTCGCTGCGACCGGAGGGGCCGGCGGAAGTGAGGAGGAACCGCCGGGTGCGGTGCGCGCACCTTCTATATGAGCCGCGTCGGGGCGCACCGAAACCCGGATGGCTGCGAGGCGCTCATATAGCCGCCTCTTGCGGTGCAGGGGTACCCATCCGTAGACGAGCCACTCGGTCGGCCGCCACAGGGCGAGCCACGCGATGATTATTAGACCCTCATCAAGCATGCGCGGAGCCCCGCCATGGATCAGTCCGGTGAGTATGCCGCGGATCGTCATGCTCGCGACGAAAATCCCGAGCCCGCCAAGCAGGGCAAGCTGTCCGCGTCGCATCTCGTTCCGTAGGCGGTACCGCGCGGAGTGCGCGAGCCGTTCGTAGTAATGTTCCACCGCTGCCTGGAGATCCGCAGCGCCTTCCGCACCCTCTTGCGTGTGAACGTG
Organism: Pseudomonadota bacterium; assembly: GCA_018240525.1. Classification (GTDB taxonomy): domain Bacteria; phylum Pseudomonadota; class Gammaproteobacteria; order Steroidobacterales; family Steroidobacteraceae; genus 13-2-20CM-66-19. Next base: position 461,441 of record JAFEFN010000003.1, on the reverse strand, counting down.
AAGGTGCCACGTCTGCGCGGAAAGCTTCTCACTGAATTCCTCTTCAATGAACTCGGCCGCGTCGGGATCCAGATCGCGGTCCCAAAACGGCGAGGGATCGAGCGAGTTGAACAACTGTGAGAGCTTACGAACGTGGATGTTGACCGTAGCGGCGCTTGCACCATGCCGCGGAAGATGTCTTGCGATTGGGGATTTCGGCGCCACTACGGCAGACTCCACACGCGCAGGAGCCAAAAGACTCGCGAATCGATACAAACTAACGAAGCCCCGATCTTAGCGAGAGATCGAGGCTTCGAACGGTTTTCCATGCCGATTTTCCCTTCCCGTGGGACTTGGGTCTCGCAGGCGACCGTTAGCATCCTGCGAAACCTCGGCAACTCGAAGAATACTTGCGTATCTGCGCGTGCGGCACTGTGAAGACTACCTAAAGGATTTCGGTACATCCCGGACCCCGTCAGCCGTCTCTCGCGGCGCGACATTTCTAATTGCGTGAGCGTAATTGCGTCAAGATGCAATAAGAAGTTCTGCGGATATCAGAGTTCCTCCGGGGTATGCAGAATTTGAAAGGTACGCGAGGACCCGAGGTCGAGGCAGAAGTGAGCCTTGGCTGTAAGGATCGTTCAGGCGTTCCAGTCGCACGAAGTGCAGCACGCGCAAGGAGCCTGCAAGATGCGTTCACTTAGTAGTTTCATGCTCGCCGCGGCCTTCGGCCTCGGCATCCACGCCGTTGCAGCCGATGACCTGATGAGGTCCGCCCAGGGGCTGTTCCAGCCGATTCCCGGAGCGCCACCCTCTCTGCCGGGAAATCCCGCTACTCCGGCGAAAGTCGAGCTTGGCAAGATGCTCTTTTTCGATCCACGGCTCTCGGCAAGTCATGCCATCAGCTGCAATTCCTGTCACAACGTGGGCCTGGGTGGCGTGGATGCAGAGGAGACGTCGATAGGACATCGATGGCAGCGCGGGGGTCGCAATGCGCCTACGGTTCTCAATGCGGTCTACAACACCGCTCAATTTTGGGACGGGCGTGCAAAAGATCTTGAGCAGCAGGCCGGTGGACCGATGGTCAATCCCATCGAGATGGCATCGCCATCGGAGCATGTCAGTGAGCAGCTATCGGCCATCCCTGGCTACGTGGCGACATTTAAGGCCGCGTTCCCCGGCGATCCTAACCCAGTGACGCTGGCGAACGCACAGAAAGCCATCGCAACATTCGAGGCAACGCTGATCACGCCTGACGCACCATTTGACCGGTTCCTGAAAGGTGACGCATCTGCACTGAGCGAGCAGCAGAAACAAGGGCTGCGTATATTCATCGAAAAGGGCTGTGTAGGCTGCCACAAGGGCATCAATGTGGGCGGCAATATGTACGCTCCGTTTGGAGTGGTGGAGAAGCCCGGCGCCACGCTGCTGCCGCCGAACGATCAGGGGCGATTCGAAGTGACGAAGACGGCAACGGATGAGTATGTATTCAAGGTGCCCACGCTCCGCAACATCGCGCTGACCGCTCCGTACTTCCACACGGGGCGCAGTTGGGATCTGCGTCAGGCGGTCGCGGTGATGGGAAGCAGTCAGCTAGGGGCGCAGCTTACCGCGGCGGAGATCGACCAGATTGTCGCCTTCCTCGATAGCCTGACCGGGACGCAACCCAAGATCACCTATCCGATGCTACCGCCTAGCGTCGCTGCGACACCGCGACCTCAACCGTAGTCGGGTTTATACGGCGGCCATGATTGAGACGACCCGTAGAAATCAGTCGTGGCAAACCCTTATGTCGTGGAAGGCCGCTCGTTGGCACCATATGTATAGGGGCTATCCGAGGTCAGCATGAGTATCCTTTCATTGTCTAGAGTTCTCATCGTCGGGACGCTTGCGGCCGTTCTGGGCGGCTGCGGAAGGGGCGGCCCCGCGCAAGTGGATGCAGATTGGCTGGCCGGGGTGGAGGAGATGAGGGGCGCGATTGCTTCTTCCACCGGCTTTTCACCATCGTCTATCGAGGTCATGGCGAGCGCGGCGCATTTGCGCATTTCGATCAGTGACGCAAGGCTCGCGCAGGCCGATCAGGCGGCGCGCGAAGAGGCTGCGACGGGCGTGATGACTGCGGCTGAACGCTCGCTGGCCAAGAACTCGCGATTTTCCTCGGTTCAGCAGCTGAGTGTCGCCATAGTCCATCCGGGCGCCGCCGCTTCAGACATGCACATCGAAGATGTGGTGGACTTCCGCAGGGGACCCGACCAGCGCTTTTCCAAGCACACCACCTGAGCAGAGTGTGGGCCGCCGCCCGGACAACTCGGGGTCGGTTGACGCATCGGTCGATTCGCCTTCATGACACAGGCTCCGCGGGCTCGCTGATCGCTGCGGGCTCTGCTGAGATAATCCGGACCTCGAGTGCACGCGTGCCGGAGAGCGAATTCGAGATCAGACAGCCGTGTTCCGCTCGCTCGAGGAGCTCGCGTGCCTTGGCAACGTCGCTGCCGGCGGAGACGGTCAGCGTCGCCAACGTGGTGTAATTCGTGAACCGTGACACCGACGCGACCCGCTCCAGCACGCCTTCCACGCGGCACTCCAGATGCAGCCAGTTAAAGCGGGCCGCGCGGCTGACTGCGCGGAAGGTCAGTATGAAGCAGTCGGCGAGCGAAGCGCACAGCAGTGTCTCCGGCGACCAGACACCACCCGGGCCGTCGAACTGAGGGGGAGCCGCGGTGTCCAGACTCGGCAGGCCTGGTGAAGCCACGGCCACCAGTCCGGTGCGGTCAGCAGAGGCGGAAACGGCGTAGGTGTGTGGGTACGGATGCATGATCAGGCACCGACCTGGGAGATGGCTTTGCTCAGCAGCCGCCGAACTTCCTCGGCCGTAGAACTCAGCGCAGGATTGCCCGTGCGCGCCATTGCTGCGACGGGGTCCACGCTCGCGACTTCGACCTTGAAGTCGGGAGTCTCGCGCACGATCACGTTGCAGGGGAGCAGTACGCCGAGCTTATCCTCGATCCGCAGCGCTTCGTGCGCAAAGCGCGGATTGCAGGCCCCGAGAATACGGTACCTGCCCATATCGGCGCCGAGCTTCGATTTCAGCGTCGCCTGCACGTCGATGTCAGTAAGAAGACCGAATCCCTGCTCCTTCAGACATTGAGTGACATCCGCAACGACCGTATCGAATGGTTTCTCCACGGTTCTGGAAATGTAGTAGGTCATTTGCGCTCACATCCTCCTCATGGTTCGAAGCTAGTCCATACCGCATCCATTCGACAGTGTGGCTACTGCTTAGAAGCTGTGTCTTGTGCAGGCCACCGAGCGAGTAATTGCCGAGCTTCAGCTTCGGCGTCTGGAGAATTCCGCACGAAGCACTGCCACGAGGGCGGGCGACAACTTCCGCCGGGAGCGAGTACCAGACGGGTCTGGGCTTCCGGCCAGGTCTGCACGATAACTGCTGGAGTCGCCACGCGGTTACCGCGGACCCGGGTGGCGCGCGACGCATTCGCCGCGGCGCACCAGGCCGCGCAATCGACCGGGATCCCCGCCATCGCCGCGACGCAGCCCAGGTTATGAGTAAGCCGGCGACGTGTGACCCAGAAGCGTGTGGTGTCTGTGATTGGGCTGGAAGGGTAAGTCAGCGGAAGTGCATCGGATCGGCTGGGAAATGGAGCTGATGACCTGCAAACTCTCGCGTGCGTTGCTGCCCTGCCTGCTCTTAATGGTCGGCTTCGCGGGTTGTGATGGCGACTCCACACCAGCGAGCACGGCACCGTATGTGTACGGCACGGTCCCGGAATGGGCGCGCACGGGCAATTTCAGCTTCGCCCGATGGGATGGAGGTCCCATCGAGGTTTCCAAGGGCGCGCTTTCCGGGTGGCCGGGCTTCGTGCCTGCTCTACGATGTCATTTTTGAGCAGGACGCGACAGCAGCGGTCCTCGCAAGATACCGGATCGGGATAACGGCTCCCCCGATAGCGCTGCACCCCGGGTGGAAGCGCTACGAGCAGGTGACCGCAGCAGAGTTCGAGGCCGCCTCTCCAGGCAGCATAACTGCCCCGAATTCTGTCGTGGTGAACATTCATGGATAGTCGGGCTCCGGCCGCATGTTAGTGCACCTGCTGAACTACGCGGATACACCGGCTCTCGGCGTTGGCGTGAAGGTGCGGGGCCAGTTCTCGAGCGCGCAGCTGTTCTCTCCGGATATGGACGCCGCCCCAGCGCCCGTGTCCACCGACGGTCAGTTCACGCAGGTTCAGATACCGGAGTTGCGCACCTTCGACTTGGTTGTGTTCGAGCCTTAGTGCTCGAGGCCGATGCGCCAGGAGGGTCGTGGGTCGGCATCTTGTCGCCGCGGCTTAAATCGCACGTTGCCCCTCGAGCGAGCCAGCCGAGCCGGTGCACGGCTCGGGCCGTCCATGGCCATTCAGAACGGAAGATATGGCTCGGATTTTCGTAGAGTAGCCGTACGCCGGCCGCCAGTAGGTCGTAAGCCATTGATTTTAATGGCGCTCCCTACGGGATTCGAACCCGTGTTACAGCCTTGAGAGGGCTATGTCCTAGGCCTCTAGACGAAGGGAGCGGGGCTTCGGGGCTACCGGCAGAGCGCGGTATTATAGAGAGCTACCCCGATTGCTCAAGCCGAAAGCCAAACTCATTGAATTCGCCCCCCGCGTCCCTCGCGACGCCCTCCGCCGACCCCCGGATCATCGCCCGGTCCGAGCATAACGTCTCCCGTGCCCACATCTCCCCGAACGCCCTACGGGTGCTGTACCGGCTGCGTGACGGGGGCTTTCAGGCTTTCCTCGTGGGCGGCTGCGTGCGCGACTTGCTGCTCGGGATCGAACCGAAGGATTTCGACGTTGCCACCGATGCCCTGCCTGAACAGGTCAAGCGCTTGTTTCGCAACTGCCGACTGGTCGGGCGCCGCTTTCGCCTTGCGCACGTCTTCTTCGGGCGGGAGATCATCGAGGTGGCGACCTTTCGCGCGGCCACCGCACCGGAGCCGGGGGAAGAGCCGATTCCGGTAGCCGATCTGGACGATGAACGGGTGCCGGGCCTGGAGGAAAGCGAACCGGTGGCCGAGGAGGCCGCGACGGCAGATCCGCGGGGGCTGCCGGATGACGATTCCGAGCGCGCCTTTGACGCCTCGGGGCGCATCCTGCGGGACAACATCTACGGCACGATCGACGCGGACGTCTGGCGGCGCGACTTCACCTGCAACTCTCTCTATTACAACATCGCCGACTTCTCGATCTGGGACTACGTGAATGGCGTCGCCGACGTGTCGGCGCGAACGCTGCGTCTGATCGGAGATCCAGAGACGCGCTTCCGCGAGGACCCGGTGCGTATGCTGCGTGCGGCGCGCTTCGAAGCGAAGCTCGGGTTCTCGATCGATCCTGCAACTGCCGCGCCCATCGGCAAGCTGCGCGAGCTGCTGGCGGGCGTACCGCAGGCGCGCCTCTTCGATGAGACGCTGAAGCTCTTCCTCGGCGGGTACGGCGCGGCCAGTTTCCGGGTGCTCCGCGCGCGGGGCCTGCTAGGCTCGATCCTGCCGACCGTGGATGCTTACCTTTCCGCCCATCCCGGTAGCCTGGTCGAGAAGCTCCTGGTCCGGGGTCTTGAGAACACCGATGGGCGGGTGCAGGCGGACAAGCCCGTGACTCCGACCTTCCTGTTCGCACTCCTCTTGTACGGGCCGATCGCGGCCATCATCGAGGCGACCCCGCCGGAACGCTGGCACGAGCTGGCCACGATTCTGGATGCCTGCGACCAGGCGGTGCGCGAGGCGCAGGCCCGTATCTCGATTCCCAAGCGCTTCTCACTGGGCGTTCGCGAGATGTTCGCGCTGCAGCCGCGCCTTGAGCATCCACGCGGACGGCGTGCGCTGCGCTCGCTCGAGCATCCGCGCTTCCGTGCCGCCTATGACCTGCTGTTGCTGCGGTCCGAGTTCGGCATGGCCTCCAAGGCAACGGCGGACTGGTGGACCCGGCTGCAGGAGGTGTCGGCCGAGGAGCGCAATACCATGGCCGAGGCACTCGCGTCCGCAACGGCGCGCGATCCTGAGGCGCCGCCGCCAGCCCGTCGCGGGCGCCGCCGCCGCCGTTCCGGCTCCGCGCGCCGGGGCTAGCGGCACGTGGAACGCTGGCAGCCCGCCTACATTGGTCTGGGCAGCAATTTGTCCGATCCTGAGCATCAGGTGCTGGTGGCCGCCGCTCGCCTTGCGCAGCTGCCGCGCACCTGTTGTGTTCGGGTCTCCCCGGTATACGTATCGCGTCCGATGGGGCCGGTGCGGCAGCCCGATTTCGTCAATGCCGTGGCGGGACTGCTGACCCAGTTGTCACCGCGCGAGCTGTTGGGTCAGCTGCGTGCCATGGAGTCCGACTTCGGCCGCCCGGCGGAGCGCGAGCGCTGGGGGCCGCGCATCCTCGATCTCGACCTGCTCTCGTACGGACGCGAGCGTTCGTCCGATCCTGAGCTGAGCCTGCCGCACCCCGGGATACCGGAGCGCAACTTCGTTCTGTATCCTCTGGGTGACATTGCCCCGGATCTGGATCTGCCCGGACTCGGTCGAGTGACCGAGCTCAGGGCGCGGCTGTCCCGGGCCGGACTCACGGCGCTCTAAAGCATGGCCAGCGAACCGACCCACAAGTACATCGTCGTGGAAGGCCCGATCGGCGTCGGCAAGACCAGTCTCGCCAAGCGCCTGTGCGCGAGCCTGTCCGCACAGGGTGTGCTGGAGCAGGCCATGGAGAATCCGTTCCTCGAGCGCTTCTACAAGAACCCGCGCGCTGGTGCGCTGCCGACGCAGCTGTACTTCCTGCTGCAGCGCTCGCAACAGCTCGCGGAGCTGAAGCAGGCGGACCTATTCGCCCCGGTGCGGGTGGCCGACTACCTGCTGGAGAAGGACCGCCTGTTCGCGCGTGTCACCCTGGATGATGCCGAGTACGCCCTCTACGAACAGCTCTACTCAAAGCTCGAGGTCCAGGCGCCGAAGCCGGATTTGGTGGTCTACCTGCAGGCGCCCGTGGACGTGCTCCTGGAGCGGATCGCCAAGCGCGGCGTCGACTATGAGCAGTACATCGACCGGCAGTACCTCGAGCGCCTGAACGAGGCCTACGCCAAGTTCTTCCACGAGTTTGACGCAGCGCCGCTCCTGATCGTGAATGCCGCCTCCATCGATCCGCTCAGCAACCAGCGCGATTACGAGGAGCTGCTGGCGGCCATCCGCCGGATGAGCCGCGGGCGCCTGTATTACAACCCGTTGCGCAGCCGCGCGATCTAGCTACACTCCAACGCCTATGTACACGCACCTGCAACGGGACGTGAGCAGGCCGCCGGTCACCCTGTCGACGCTGGCGCGCATGAAGGCCGAGCGCGAGAAAATCGCGTGCCTGACCTGCTACGACGCCAGTTTCGCGGTGCTGCTGGACCAGGCCGATGTTGACGTCGTGCTGGTGGGTGACTCCATGGGTATGGTGATCCAGGGTCACGACACCACCGTGCCGGTCACCATGGACCAGATGGTGTACCACAGCGCCACCGTGGCTCGTGGCCTGCACCGGCCGTTCCAGATCACCGACCTGCCGTTCATGAGCTATCCCTCCAAGGACCTGGCGCTCGCGCACTCGGTGCGTCTGATGCAGGAGGGCGGTGCCCAGATGGTCAAGCTGGAGAGCGGCGGGAAGCAGACCGAGATCGTCGAGTTCCTGACCGGACACGACATCGCCGTGTGTGCCCACGTGGGCCTCAAGCCCCAGTCGGTCCACAAGACCGGTGGCTTCCGGGTCCAGGGTCGTGAGCAGGACACCGCGCAGCGGCTCCTGAAGGAGGCCCAGCAGCTGGAGGCAGCCGGCGCTGACCTGGTGCTGCTCGAGTGCATCCCCGCCGCGCTCGGCAAGATGATCACCGAGGCGCTGCAGGTGCCGGTCATCGGCATCGGCGCGGGCCCCGACACCGACGGCCAGATCCTGGTCCTCTACGACATGCTCGACATCACCACCGGGCGCAAGCCGCGCTTCGTCCGCAACTTCCTCGAAGGAGCGGCGCACAACAACCTCGAGGCCGTCCAGGCATACGTGCGCGCGGTGAAGTCGGGCGAATACCCCGCCCCCGAGCACTGCTTCTAGGTGGAGACCGTAGCCACGATTGCCGCCGTGCGCGAGAGGGTGCGCGCCTGGCACAAGGCCGGCCACCGGGTCGCCTTCGTGCCGACGATGGGCAATCTGCACGCCGGCCATGTCAGCCTGATCGAGGCGGCGCGGCGCCACGGCGACCGCTTCGTGGCCAGCATCTTCGTGAACCCGATGCAGTTCGGGCCGAACGAGGACTTCGCCCACTACCCGCGTACCCCGACAGACGACGAGCGCATGCTGGCGGCTGCGGGCTGCGACCTGATGTTCATGCCGACGGTGGCGGAGATCTACCCGAACGGCCCGGAGCGCGCCACGCGCGTCGAGGTCCCGGGCCTGTCACGGATCCTCGACGGGGAGGTGCGCCCGGGGCACTTCGAAGGCGTCGCTACGATCGTCACCAAGCTTTTCCACATCGTCGAGCCCGACATTGCCGTCTTCGGCGAGAAGGATTTCCAGCAGCTCACCATCATCCGCCGCATGGTCGCGGACCTGTGCATGCCCGTGCAGATCATCGCCGCCCCCACCGTGCGCGAGGCGGACGGCTTCGCCAAGAGTTCGCGCAACCAGTACCTGAATGCGCAGGAGCGCGCGCTGGCGCCGCGCATCTACCAGTCACTGCAGGCCGGGGCGCAGCGCCTGCGCGCCGGGGACTGCGACTACGCCAGCATCGAGCGCGCCGGCTTCAAGGAGCTGGAGGCCGCCGGATTCCGGGTGGACTACTACGCTGTGCGCCAGGCTGCGGACCTGGGCTCACCCGGTCCTGCGGGGGGCCTGGTGGTGCTGGTGGCCGTGCGGTTGCGCAACACCCGGCTCATCGACAACATCCGGATAGAGCGCTCCTAGCAGGCCGCGCCGGCCTGCCGGGCGAGCGCCCATTGCAGGTGCTCGCGCAGGAGCGGCGATGCGCCTACGGCGCGTTCGCGCAGGACGCCCACCGCCTCCGCAGAAGGGGGAGCGTTCCCCAGCGCAATGGCAATGTTGCGCGACCAGCGCTCGTAGCCGATGCGATAGATCGCCGAGCCCTTCATGCGCTGCTCGAAGTCCGCTTCGGTCCAGCGGAACAACTCCACCAGCGAGGGGGTGTCCAGGCCGTGGCGCACCTTGAAATCCGGATGCGCGGCGGTGGCGGCGAACTTGTTCCAGGGACAGACCAGCTGGCAATCGTCGCAGCCATAGATGCGGTTGCCGATGGCCGTACGCAGCTCCCGCGGTATCGCACCCGGGTGCTCGATGGTGAGGTAGGAGATGCAGCGGCGCGCATCGAGGCGGTAGGGAGCGACGATGGCCTGCGTCGGGCAGGCAGGCAGGCAGGCGCTGCACGTGCCGCAGTGCGCGCTGGAAGCCTCATCGATCGGCAGCGGCAGGTCAGTGAGCACCTCGCCGAGAAAGAACAAGGAACCGGCGTCGCGAGCGATCAGGTTGGTGTGCTTGCCGATCCAGCCCAGGCCGGCATCCCGCGCGAGCGCCCGTTCCAGCACCGGGGCCGAGTCAACGCACACCCGGTAGCCGAACGGCCCGATGCGCTCAGCCAGCGACCCGGCGAGCCTGGCCAGCAAGCCGCGCAGCACCTTGTGGTAGTCCCTGCCGAGGGCATAGCGCGAGACGTAGGCGAGGCGGGGGTCGTCGAGCACCGACTGCGCGGCGCGTGCTTCCGCAGGCCAGTAATCCATGCGGGCGCTGATGACGCGGATGGTGCCGGGCACCAGTTCCCAGGGCCGGCCGCGCTTGCTGCCGTGGCGTTGCATGTAGTGCATCTCGCCGTGGTAGCCGGCATCGAGCCAGTTGACCAGGTGCTGCTCGTCTGCCGGGACGTGCACGTCGGCCACCCCGAGCGCGCCGAAGCCCAGCGTACGCGCCTCGTGCTGCAGTTGCTGCTTGAGCGCGGCAAGGTCGATAGAGGAGGGCGATGTCATGATGGGTCCGCGCCGGGCAGTATACTGAGGCCATGCCGCTGCCCATCGCACTGTACTCCACCGCCCAGGTGCGCGAGCTGGACGCGCACGCCATCCAAAGCATGGGCGTCTCCGGTTATACCCTGATGAAGCGCGCCGGCGAGGCCGCCCTGCGCTACCTGCGCACGCGCTGGCCGATGTCGCACCGCATCGTCATCGTCTGCGGCGGCGGCAACAACGGCGGTGATGGTTACGTGCTGGCCCGCTTCGCCCAGGCCGCGGGCCTGACCGTCACCGTGCTCGCCGCGGCGCCACCGGCGCAGCTGCGCGGGGACGCGCGGCAGGCCTACGATGACTTCACCGGCGGCGGCAATGCGGTACACGGCTTCGATGCCGCACAACTGTGCGCCGGCGACCTGATCGTCGATGCCGTGTTGGGAACGGGGCTGCGCGGCCCGGTGCGCCCGGATCTGGTCTCGGTGATCCGGGCCATCAACCACAGCGGCCGGCCGGTATTTGCGCTCGACATCCCTTCCGGACTGGACGGGGATGCGGGCACGGTGCTCGGAGAGGAGGCGATCCGCGCCGAGGCGACGGTGACCTTCGTGGGGCTGAAGACCGGGCTCTTCGTCGGCGACGGCCCGGAGTTTGCCGGCACGATTTTCTACGACGACCTGGAGGTCTCGCCGCCGCCATCGGCGCAGCCGGTGCCGCGCCTGACCCGCATCGTGGAGAGCGAGATACGCGAGGCGCTGCCGCGGCGCCCCCGTTCATCCAACAAGGGCGACTTCGGACGCGTGCTGATCGTCGGCGGGGGCCCCGGCATGCCCGGCGCCGCGCGCCTCGCGGGCGAGGCCTGCCTGCGGGCCGGCGCCGGGCTGACCACGGTCGCGGTCTCCCCGGAGAATGTCGCGGCGATCGCCAGCGGCCGGCCGGAGCTGATTTGTGCCGGCTTCACGGACGTGGAGGGGCTACACGAGGCCATGGGTCGTGCGGATGTCATCGCGGTCGGCCCGGGGCTTGGACGCAGCGCCTGGGCGCGCGCCGCGCTGGCGGCGGTGCTCGACAGTGGCAAGCCGGTGGTCGTCGATGCGGATGCCCTCAACCTACTGGCAGAACAGGGTGGGGTGGCGCCGCGCGAGGACTGGATCCTCACCCCGCACCCGGGCGAGGCCGGGCGTCTCCTGGGTGTGACCGCGCAGCAGGTGCAGCAGGACCGGGTCGCAGCGCTCGACCAGCTGGTCCAGCGCTATCACGGTACCGTGGTGCTCAAGGGCGCGGGCACGCTGGTCGGCTCGCGCGGGCGCACCCCGGGGGTATGCGAGCGTGGCAATCCCGGCATGGCCACCGCCGGCACCGGAGATGTGCTCACCGGCGCGATCGCCGGCATCCTCGCCCAGTGTCACGATCCCTGGGCTGCCGCGCGCGTCGGCGTCCTGGTGCACGCGATGGCCGGGGATGCGGCGGCGCGCGCCGGCGAACGTGGCGTGCTGGCCAGCGATCTCACGCGTGAACTGCACGTGTGCATCAATCTCTAGGAGAGCCCCATGCGCCACTTCTCCCGCTCCGCGGAGGACACCGAGGACTTCGGTGCGGCAATCGCCCGGGCGCAGCCCGAGGGCGACGCACTGGCGGTGATCTATCTCGCCGGCGAACTGGGCGCAGGCAAGACGACCCTCGCCCGGGGCTTCCTCGGCGCGCGCGGCATCAAGGCCGACGTGCGCAGCCCGAGCTATACGCTCACCGAGCTGTACCCGACCGGTGGCTCGACCGTCGTGCACGCCGATCTGTACCGTCTGCGGGACCCGGAGGAACTGGAGACCCTCGGACTGCGCGACTACGCGCAGGACGGCTACGTCTGGCTGGTGGAGTGGCCGGAACGCGCCGGCGGGCGCCTGCCCGAGGCGGATCTCAGCCTGAAGTTCATCGTGCGCGATGTGGGTCATGTCATCGCCGTGGACGCGAATTCGCGGCTCGGCGAGGCGTGGTTGTCGCGCCTGGCGGTGCCTTAGGCAGCGCTCGCCCGGGGTGCACCGCAGCATGCGTCTTGATAAAAGGCGCGTAAGCTCGTAGATTGCAGCCAAGGAAGTGCTGCGAACTTCATGAAACTCAAGGTTTTTTGTCATACGTTCGCGGTGGCCCTGGTGAGTGCGGGGCTGGCCTCGCCCCTGTCCGCGGCCGAACTGCGCGGCCTGCACCTCTCGTCCAGTCCGGATTCGGCCCAGGTCGCGCTCGACCTCTCGGACAAGGCACCGCAGAGAATCTTCGCGCTCTCGCACCCCGACCGGGTGGTCATCGACTTGCGCAACACCCATCGCGCGAGCGGCCTGCATGCCCCGGCAGGCACCGGCGCCATCAGCTCGGTGCGTTTCGGCAGCCAGCCCGGCGGCACGCTGCGGATCGTGCTGCAACTGAAGGCGCCCCTGGTTCCCAAGAGCACCTGGTCCGGGCGCCAGCTGCTGGTGGACTTGGGCTCAGTGCCGGCCGAGCCCGCCGCACCGTCGGCGGTCGTCGCGCGGGCCGATGCCGCGCCGCAGAGCATCGCCGCCGCGCACGCCCCGAGCGAGGGTGGCCGTGACGTCATCATCGCCGTCGATGCTGGCCACGGCGGCCAGGACCCGGGTGCCATCGGGCCGAACGGCACGCGCGAGAAGGACGTGACGCTCGCCATCGCACAGGCACTGGCCGAGCGCATCAACTCCGAGCCTGGCATGCGCGCAGTGCTCACCCGCGACCGCGACGAATTCCTCGAACTGCGCGACCGCATCCACCGCGCGCGCGTGGCCCGTGCGGACATGTTCGTCTCCGTGCACGCCGACTCCATCGCCGACCACAGCGTTTCCGGCGCCTCGGTGTACGTGCTCTCCGTGCACGGCGCCTCAAGCGAGGCGGCGCGCTGGCTGGCCGAGCGCGAGAACGCCGCCGACCTCATGGGCGGGGTGCGGCTGGATGACAAGGGGGCGCTCGCCCCGGTGCTGCTCGACGCCACGCAGTCGGAGATCATCGGGGTGAGTGCCAGCGCGGCCGAGCGCGTCGTCGGCGCGCTCGAGAGCGTCGGCGAGGTGCGCAAGGCCCAGGTCCAGCACGCCGGCTTCGTCGTGCTCAAGTCCCCGGACATTCCCTCGATGCTGGTCGAGACCGCCTACATTTCCAACCCGGCCGAGGAGCGGCGCCTGCGCACGGCGAGCCAGCAGCAGCGCCTGGCCGATGCCATCGCCAGCGGGGTGCGCAGCTTCTTCGTCCTCAACCCCCCCGACGGCACGCGCTTCAAGCAGGAGCGCCGCAACACCCTGGCCAACGCGGCCGAAGAATCCGTCTCCGGCACGCGCTGAGCCGCCACGCGCCGCCCGGCGCCGCCGCTGTGTACACTTCCGCACAGCATGACTATCCGCGTCCTCTCCGGCGAACTCGTCGACCAGATCGCCGCCGGCGAGGTGATCGAGCGCCCGGCATCCGTGGTGAAGGAGCTGCTGGAGAACGCGCTCGACTCGGGTGCGACGCGCATCGAGATCGACATCGAGCGCGGCGGGGTCGGCCTCATCCGCATCCGCGATGACGGCTGCGGCATCGGTGCCGCGGAACTTCCCCTGGCACTGCACCGCCACGCGACCAGCAAGATCGCCTCGCTCGAGGACCTGGAGGCGGTGAGCACGCTCGGCTTTCGCGGCGAGGCGCTGCCCTCCATCGCCTCGGTCTCGAGGCTGCGCATCCTCACGTGCGCGGCAGGGACGGCGCAGGGTGCGGAGGTCAGCTGCGAGGGCGGTGCCCTGGGCGTGGTGCGCCCGGCGGCGCACCCGGCCGGCACCACCGTCGAGGTGCGCGACCTGTTCTACAACGTGCCGGCGCGGCGCAAGTTCGTGCGCTCCGATGTCACCGAGCTCGCCCACATCGCGCGCCTGGTCGAGCGCGTGGCGCTGTCGCGCTTCGACGTGCGCTTTCGGCTGCGCCACGGCGGGCGGGTGCTCCTGGAGGCCCCTGCGGTGGAGACTACGGACGGGGAGATCGCCCGCGTCGGCCAGGTGCTGGGCACGGACTTCCCCGCGCATGCACTGGCACTGCGCCACGCCGCGGGACCCGTACTGGTCTCCGGTTGGGTCGGGCTGCCCACCCGCTCGCGCGGCAGCGCGGATCAGCAGTACTGGTTCGTCAACGGGCGCAGCGTGCGCGACCGGCTGCTGATGAACGCAGCACGCGTCGCCTACCGCGACGTCCTCTATGGCGGCCGCCATCCCTCGTATGTCCTGTACCTGACGCTCGATCCCACGCTCGTGGACGTGAACGCGCATCCGCAGAAACTGGAAGTGCGCTTCCGCGACAGCCGGCAGATCCACGAGTTCGTGTTCCGCGCCATCGAGCGCGTGCTCGCCGGCACCCGTCCCGAGGGCCATGCGCCGGCGGCGCTGCAGGGTGCGTCCGAGGCCGACCGCCCCCCAACGGCACGGCCCGCCTGGCCGCAGTCCGCGCACGCCGGTGCGCTGCCGCTGTACAGCCCCGCCCGGGACCCGTGGGCACTCGCAGCGGCGGTGGCCGAGCAGCCGGCCGAGGCGCCGCCGCAGGCGCTGGCCGAGGAGGGGCAACCCCTCGGCACCGCGCTGGCGCAACTGCACGGCGCCTACATCCTCGCGCAGAGCGCGCAGGGCCTGGTGCTCGTGGACATGCATGCCGCGCACGAGCGCGTGCTCTACGAGAAGTTCAAGGCCGAGCGCGACGGGGCAGGCGTGGCCTCCCAGCAGCTGCTCGAGCCGATCGTGATCGAAGTCAAGCCGCACGAGCTGGCCGCGATCCTCGAGGACGAGGGCAGCTGGGCGGCGGCCGGGTTTGAGGTGGCTGCGCTGGGGCCGGCGCAGCTGGCGCTGCGCCGGGTCCCGGCGGTGCTCAACCCGCGCGAGATCCGGACGGTGGTGGCGGCCCTGGTCGCCGACCTCTCGCTCGATGCCCGCACGCACCACCTGGAAGGCGCGGCGGACCGGTTCCTGGGCACGCTCGCCTGTCGCAGCGCCATCCACGCCAACCGCCGCCTGACGCTCCCGGAGATGGACGCGCTGCTGCGGCAGATGGAGGCCACCGAGCGCGCCAACCAATGCAACCACGGGCGGCCCACCTGGACGCGGCTGTCCCTGCAGCAGCTGGATGCGCTGTTCCTGCGGGGGCGGTGATGCGGCGCGAAAGCGCAAGCCTGGGCGCGGCAGCACGGCCGATCCTCGTTCTCACAGGGCCCACCGGGAGCGGCAAGTCCGACTGGGCCGTGGCACTGGCGCAGGCAGCGCCGGTCGAGATCATCAGCGTGGACTCCGCCCAGGTGTACCGCGGTCTGGACATCGGGACCGCCAAGCCCGAGCGCGCCGTGCGCGCGCGCATCCCGCACCATCTGGTCGATGTCTGCGACCCCGCGGAATCGTACTCGGCGGGGCGCTTCGTCGGCGAGGCGCTCGCGGCGATCGCCTCCATCGAGGCACGCGGCAAGGTGCCGCTGCTGGTGGGCGGCACCATGCTGTACCTGCGGGCGTTGTTGCAGGGCCTCGCTCCGCTGCCTCAGGCATCTGCCGCGGTGCGGGCGGAGCTGGATGCGCGTGCCGCCGAGCTGGGCTGGCCGGCGCTGCACGCCGAGCTGGCACGGCGCGACCCGCAGGCGGCTGCCCGCATTGCTCCCGCCGATGGCCAGCGCATCCAGCGTGCGCTCGAGGTTGTCTACACCGCGGGCGTTCCCATCTCGGAGCTGCAACGCGCCAGCGTGAGCCCGCTCGCCGGCCGCGCGGTGCAGTACTGGATGCTTGCCCCCGCCGACCGCAGCGCACTGCATCAACGCCTCGGCGCACGCTTCGCGGGGATGATGGCGGCGGGCTTTCTCGATGAAGTGAGGCAACTGCGCGACCGCGGCGACCTGACACCCGCGCTTCCGTCCATGCGCGCGGTAGGCTACCGCCAGTTGTGGTCGCACCTGGCGGGCGAGGTGTCCTTGGACGTGGCCGCAGAGCGGGCCGTCAGTGCGACGCGGCAGCTGGCCAAGCGGCAGCTGACGTGGATGCGCAGCGAACCGGCCGGCATCTGGCTGGACCCGCAGCGCGGTCCAGTGTCGTGGATCAAAGACATACAGGCATGGTTGGGGGGTTTTGGGTTTTGAACGGGACCCCATGTTAAGATGACAGCGTCGCTGCCTTGGATACCTTGACGGGCAGATTTAGCTTGCTGGAGCGCGGGGACAGGGATGGTTCCGCTGCGTTCCCATATGTCCTGCCGAAAACGCGAAATCGAAAAATAAGGAGAACACGATGGCCAAAGGCCAATCCCTGCAAGACCCGTTTCTGAACGCCCTGCGCAAGGAGCGTGTGCCCGTGTCCATCTATCTCGTCAATGGCATCAAGCTGCAGGGCCAGATCGATTCCTTTGACCAGTTCGTGGTGCTCCTCAAGAACAGCGTCAGCCAGATGGTTTACAAGCACGCCATCTCCACCGTCGTACCGGCGCGCAACGTGCGCCTGGCGGGCGAGGAGGGCGATGCGGCCACGGAAACGGCAGGCGCTGCCGAGTAAATGTCCGTGCGCGCGGAAGGCCTGAGTGTTCGAACGCCCCCGGAGTGGTGAGCGCGCGGTTCTCGTGCGCCTGGGTTTCGGCGCGCCGGTAGATCCCGAGGACCTGCAGGAGTTCCGCCAGCTGGCTGTCTCCGCCGGCGCCATTCCCGTGGGCACGGTGACCGGGCGCCGCGAGCGCCCCGATCCGCGTTACTTCATGGGCAGCGGCAAGGCGGAGGAGCTCAAGCAGGTGGTGCACGAGTCCGGCGCCGACGTGGTGCTGGTCGACCATGCGCTCTCTCCCAGCCAGGAGCGCAACCTCGAGAAGCTCATCGAGCGCCGCGTGCTCGACCGCAACGGCCTCATCCTTGACATCTTCGCCCAGCGTGCCCGCAGCAACGAGGGCAAGCTCGAGGTCGAACTGGCGCAGCTGAAGCACATCTCGAGCCGCCTGGTGCGCGGCTGGACCCATTTGGAGCGCCAGAAGGGCGGTATCGGCCTGCGCGGTCCCGGCGAGACGCAGCTCGAGAGCGACCGCCGCATCATTGGCCAGCGGGTGCGCGTGCTCACCAAGCGCCTGGAGAAGATCAGGCAGCAGCGCGAGACGGGCCGGCAGACTCGCGCCGAGATCCCGGTGCCCTCGTTCGCCCTGGTCGGCTACACCAACGCCGGCAAGTCGACGCTGTTCCGCGCGCTCACGGGCACCGATGCCTACGTCGCCGACCAGCTCTTCGCCACCCTCGATCCCACGGTGCGCCGCGTGCTGCTGCCGGGCGGGACCGCGGTGGTCGCCGCCGACACGGTCGGCTTCATCCGTGAGCTGCCGCACGAGCTCGTGGCTGCCTTCCAGTCCACCCTGACCGAGGCGCGCGCGGCGACGCTGCTGGTGCACGTGGTCGACGCCAGCAACCCGCGCCGCGACGAGCAGATCGTCCACGTCGATACGGTGCTGGCCGAGATTGGCGCGCAAGAGATCCCCCAGCTGCTGGTCTACAACAAGATCGACCGCCTGCAGGAGGCCCCGCGCATCGATCGCGATGCGCACGGGCGCGCGACCGCGGTGTGGATCTCCGCCGAGCGGGGGCTGGGGATCGATCTGCTCGTGGGGGCGGTCGCCGAGCGCCTGGCGCGCTTTGCCCGCCACGCGCGCGTGCGCATGCCGGCCAGCGCCGGCGCGCTGCGTTCGAAGCTGTACGCAGCCCACGTGGTTCGCGGCGAGAGCGCCGCCGACGATGGCTCCATGGAGCTGTCCGTGGAGCTGCCGGACCTTGAGCTGCTGACCCTGGCGCGCACCGCCGGGGTGCAGATCCTCGAAGTCGGCGGCCCGGGTGCGCCTTGTGCGCCCGGGGAGCACTACCTACAATCGACCGCCCTCGCGAGTGTGACCAAGTAGCGCGGTCCTGCGCCCTGCAATAATTCCCTATGGCCTGGAATCAACCAAACGGCGGCAAGAACGAAAACCCGTGGGGCCGCCGTCCCGGGCCAGGCTCGGACCTCGATGAGCGCCTGAAGGGCTGGACACGGCGCCTGCAGGCGCTGTTCCGTGGCGAGGGCGGCGCGGGGCCCGCGGGCGGCCGGCGCCTGGCCGGGGTGGTGGCCGGCATCCTGCTGCTGCTCTGGCTGACCACCTGCTTCTACACGGTCGGCCAGGCCGAACGCGGCGTGGTGCAGCGCTTCGGCGCCCTCGCCGGCGTCGCGCACAGCGGTCCGCACGTGCACTGGCCATGGCCGATCGAGACCGTGACCAAGGTGAACGTCGAACTCGTTCGGGCCAGCGACTTCAAGGCACGCTTCCTGACATCGGACGTGAACCTCATCGACGTGAACTGCGTGGTGCGGTACCAGTTCACCGATCCGGTGAAGAAGCTCTTCGGGGTGAGTGAGCCTGAGCAGACGCTGAGCGAGGCCAGCCAGAGCGCCCTGCGCGAGATCGTCGGCCGCAGCACCCTCACGGAAGTGCTGGACGGTGCGGCGCCCCCGCAGCTCGCCCGCCGGGCGCGCGAAGTGATCCAGCGCACCCTGGACGCCTACGACTCCGGCATGACCGTCACGGACGTGAGCCTGCAGGGCGTGTCGCTGCCCGAGGCAGTCATATCGGCGCGCAACGACCTGAGCAAGGCGCAGGACGACGGGCAGCACGCGATCAGCGATGCCGAGGTCTACGCGCGCAGCGTCCGGCCCATGGCGGAGGGCACCGCCGCCCGCACGCAGCTGGATGCCCAGGCCTACAAGGCACAGGCACTCGCCATCGCCCAGGGGCACGCGGCGCGCTTCACCGAGCTTGAGAGCGCCTACGCCCAGGCCCCCGAGGTGACCCGCCGCCGCATGTACCTGGAAACCTTGGAAACCGTGCTGGGGCGCGCCCACAAGGTGCTCATCGACGGCAAGGGCGGCGGCAACATGGTCTACCTGCCGATCGACAAGCTGCTCGAGAAGAGCAATGCGGCACCGGGCGGCGAACAGGCGACGCCGGAGCCGGCCGCGAGCGGGACGCAGAAGGAGACCCAGGAGCAGGTCACCGTCGAGGGCCGCGCACGGGGGCAGCGCTGATGGCCGCGCGCTGGCTCGTGCCGCTGGGCATCCTCGCCGTGCTGGTCTGGGTGGCCGGCTTGTGCATGTTCACCGTCAACGTGAACGACTACGCCATCGTCAGCCGGTCGGGTCAGATCATCAGCACGAGCTACCCGCCGGGGCTGAACTTCAAGGTGCCGTTCGACAAGGTCGCGAAATTCGACAAGCGGCTGCTGTCACGCACCTACAGCGGCGAGCGCTTCCTGACCAAGGACAGCCTGCCGGTGCTGGTGGACTTCTACGTGAAATGGCGCGTGAAGGACCCGAGGGTCTTCTTCACGGCCTTCTCGCAGTCGCCACTCGGGATCCTGAGCGGGGCCGAGGACCGTCTCGGGTCCACCGTCAGGGCCGGCATCGAGGCGGCGATCGCGCTGCGTACGCTGGGCGAGAACATCGCGGGGGAGAGCCCCGAGCTGGGCGGGGACATGCTGCGCGAGGTGAGCGAGAGGGCCGCCGCCTTCGGCGTCGAGCTGGCGGACGTGCGCGTCGAGCACCTCGAGCTGACGGAGGAGGCGACGGCGCGCGTGTTCGATCGCATGAAGGGAGATTTCGAGAAGTCCGCCGCGCAGAGGCGTGCGGAAGGCGCGCAGAAGGCCGCGGCCATCCGCGCCGAGGCCGACCGGCAGCGCACCGAGATCATCGCCAACGCCGAGCGCGATGCCCTGCAGGTGCGGGGCGAGGCAGATGCACTGGCCGCGCAGACCTACGCGCGCGCCTATGGCAAGGACCCGGAGTTCTACGCCTTCTGGCGCAGCATGCAGGCCTACGAGCACGCGCTCGGCAAGGACGGCGACCTGCTGGTGGTCTCGCCCGACGGCGAGTTCTTCAGGTACCTGAAGGATTCGGGTAAAGCGGCGGCGCCGCGCCGCTGACCTCCCACGGCGAAAGGATTCCACGCGTGCCGCTCAATGTCGCGGACCTCATGGCTGCGGTCGGCCTGTTCCTGGTGCTGGAGGGCATCGCGCCATTCCTCAATCCGTCCGGGCTAAAGCGCGCCATGGCCCGGCTCAGCGAGCTCGGCGAGCGCGAGTTGCGCATTGCAGGGCTGGGCAGCATGCTGCTGGGCATCGTCATCATCTTTCTAGTGCGTTAGGGGTCCTGCGCCGTGGGTAAATTCGTCATCATCATCGGCACCCAGTGGGGTGATGAGGGCAAGGGCAAGGTCGTTGACCTGCTGACCGAGAACGCCGCGGCCGTCGCCCGCTTCCAGGGCGGCCACAACGCCGGCCACACGCTGGTCATCGGCGGCAAGAAGACCATCCTCTCGCTGATCCCCTCGGGCATCCTGCGCGGTCAGGTGCGCTGCTACATCGGCAACGGCGTGGTGCTCTCGCTCGAGGCGCTGCTCAAGGAGAGCGGCATGCTGATGGAGCAGGGCGTGCCGGTGTTCGAGCGCCTGCGCATCTCCCCGTACTGCCCGCTGATCCTGCCCTCGCACATCCAGCTGGACCAGGCGCGCGAGCGCGCCCGCGGCCTGAATGCCATCGGCACCACGGGTCGCGGCATCGGGCCTGCCTATGAGGACAAGGTGGCGCGGCGCGCGGTGCGGGTCGCCGACCTGTTCCTGCGCGACCGCTTCGCCGCCAAACTCGGCGAGGTGCTCGACTTCCACAACTTCCTGCTGCAGCACTACTACCGGCTGCCGCCGGTGGATTTCCAGAAAACCCTGGACGCGCAGCTCGCCCTGGGCGAGAAGATCGCCCCCCTGGTGACGGACGTGACGCTCGCGCTCAGCCAGTTGCGCTCCGGCGGTGCCAACGTGCTGTTCGAGGGTGCGCAGGGGGCCATGCTCGACGTCGACCACGGCACCTATCCCTTCGTCACCTCCTCCAACACCACGGCAGGCTTTGCGGCCACCGGGACCGGCCTGGGACCCCGCGCCTTCGACGGCGTGCTCGGCATCGTCAAGGCCTATACCACGCGCGTGGGCGCCGGCCCCTTCCCGACCGAGCTCTTCGACGAGTACGGCGAGCACCTCTCGCGCGTCGGCCACGAATTCGGTTCGGTCACCGGCCGCCGCCGCCGTTGCGGCTGGTTCGACTCGGTGGCGCTGCGCCGCGCGGTCGTCAACTCCAGCGTTTCGGGGCTGTGCATCACCAAGCTCGACGTGCTCGATGGGCTGGACACGATCCGCATCTGCGCCGGGTACCGCGTCAACGGCACCGTGAGCCCCGAGCCGCCCATGAGCATCGAGGGATATGCGGACATCGAGCCGGTGTACGAGGAGCTGCCGGGCTGGCGCGAGTCCACCGTGGGCGCCACCTCCTACGAGGCGCTGCCGGGGGCGGCGCGGCGCTATCTCGAGCGCCTAGCCGAGCACGTGAGCGTGCCCATCGACATGATCTCCACCGGGCCCGAGCGTGACCAGACGATCGTGCTGCGGCACCCCTTCGGAGCCTGAGCTTGCCGGCCGGGCTGGGTAGCCGCCCCGAAGTCGTGGCGCGGCTGGCGCTCGTTCTAATCGTCTTCATCGCATGCCTCGCCAGCTCCGGCAGCTGGCGCATCTATTCGGCCACCTGGGACGAGCCGGAGCACCTGGCCGCGGGCATCCAGCTGCTCGATGAGGGCCTGTACGAATACGACACCGAGCACCCGCCGCTCGCCCGGCTGTTCCTCGCCGCCGGGCCGTACCTCGCCGGCGCGCGCTCCTACGGCACGCCGCCGCCGGATGGCACCCAGGAGGGCAAGGACATCCTCTACGGGGGTGACTACGAGGAGTACCTGATGCTGGCGCGCGCCGGCACGCTGCCCTTCCTCGCGCTGCTGCTGTTCTCGACCTGGCTGTGGGCGCAGCGGCTGATGCCAACGCGCGGCGCGGCCCTCACCGCGGTGGCCTTGGTTGCCGGCCTTCCTGCGATCCTCGGTCATGCCGCACTGGCGACCCTGGATATCGCAGCCACCGCGACCATGCTGCTGGCGCTCTATGCGATGCAGCAGTGGCTGGCCACGGCGCGCCTGCGAGATGCGCTCGCCTTCGGGCTCGCCACCGGGGTGGCGGTCGCGACCAAGTTCTCCGCCATCCCGTTCCTGGGCCTGTCACTGCCGGCGGTGGTGGCGATGGACTGGGTCAACCAGCGCCGCGAGCAGGCAGCGCGCGGGGCGCCGGGCTTCGCGAGCACGCATCTGCCGGGCCTGCTGATGGCCGTGAGCGCGGGCATCGTGCTGGTGCTGCTGGTGTACACCCCGCGGGCCCCGGATGCCGGCGGGGTCGAGGTCCGCTGGGACTGGGCGGTCGATTATCTGCTGCAGCTGCGCGGCTGGGAGCACACCCTCGGGGTCTGGTTCTCGCACGCCACCTGGCTGCCCCGGGAGTTCAAGGACTTCCTCAACGGAGTGATCGCGGTCAAGGCGCACAACGATGCGGGGCACCGCTCGTATCTGTTCGGCCAGATGAGCCCGGACGGCTGGTGGTACTTCTACCTGGTGGCGTTGGCGGTGAAGACGCCGATTCCGCTGCTCGTCGCGGCACCGTTCGGCCTGTGGGGGCTGGCGCGCGCCGGCTGGCGCAACCGCGACGGCTGGGCCCAGGCACCGCTGGTGCTGGTGACGACGATCCTGGTGTTCGCCAGCACCTTCAGCCGCATCAACATCGGCATCCGCCACGTGCTGATCCTCTATCCATTCCTCGCCCTGTGCGCGAGTTACGCGCTGTGGCAGGCCTGGCAGGCGGCGCGGCGGCTGCCACAGCGGCGGCTGGCGTTTGCCGCGACCGCCGCGATCGCCGCGGCGGTGCTCTGGCAGTTCAGCGTCCTGTGGCGTGCCTACCCGGACTACCTGCCGTACTTCAATGAGACGGTGCGGCACCCCGAGCGGGTGCTCGTGGACTCGGACCTGGACTGGGGGCAGGACCTTGGCCGCCTCGAGGACCGCATTGCGGGGCTGAAGGTGCCCGAACTGACGCTTGCCTACCTTGGGACCGTGGACTTCTCGCGCGAGCCGCTCCCGCCGTTCAGGCTCCTGAAGCTGCGGCAGCCGGTGCACGGCTGGGTGGCGATTTCCGCGCTCGCCCGGGTGAGCAACCCCCCCGGCTACGCCTGGCTGGACGCCTACCAGCCGCTGGAGCGGGTGGGCAAGACGATCGATCTTTACTACATTCCCTGACCGGAGCTCGCGCGCTCGTGCCGCCTGACCACACTCAATCTCGGGGATACTTTATGCGCTGGCTGATCCTCACCGGCATCGTCATCGTGAACCTCGCCGGGGTTTACTGCGCACTGGCCCCGGACCTGGTGAGCTACGCCCAGGGGGCGCCGCCGGAGGTGCAGTGCGCCGCCTGTGCCAGCGCGGACGTGCAGCAGGCGCTGGCGCACGCCGCCGCGGTCGGGCGCTCGCAGGCGGCCGGCATGATCCGGCCGCAGATGATCACCGCGGTGGCGGCGGCCAACATCGCCGCAGTCGCCTGCCTGCTCTGGGGACTCGGGTTCCGGCAGCGCCGGGTGCCCTAGGCCGGCTCAGGCGCCGCCGAGCACTTCTGCGGCCGCGCGCCGGCCGCTGTCCAGCGCACCGGCAACGGTGCCCGATTCGTTGTGGGTGTCGGTGGCCTCGCCGGCGAAGAACAGGGTGTCCTCGAGCGGGCGTGCCAGGTCGGCCCGCGCGCCATCCCCGCCCACCCGCACGTAGCTGTACGCACCGCGCGCGTGCGGATCGAGCTGCCAGTCATGCTCATAGCAGCCGCGCACTTCCGCGGGGACGTCCACCGCGCGCCCGAAGAGGGCCTGGAGGGACCGCAGGGCGAGGGTGAGGCGCGCGCGCGGGGCCCGGCGCGCCAGCCGTGCGGCCGGCGGGCCGCCGACCCAGGCGATGAGCAGCGGGGCTCGAGCGCCGGCGGTCCAGAAGGTCGGGATGGCCGCCCCGGGCGCGTGGAAGAAGCCGGCGCCGCGGTAGCGACCCTGCGCAATCTCCTCCCAGAAAGCACTGCGGAAGCGGAGCACCATCTTCAGGATGGCCCCGGAGGCCAGCAGCCGCAGTGCGTCCGCCTTCGCCGTGAGCGGTGGCGAGAAGTGGACCGCGCCGGCGGCCGGGTCGCTTTGCTGCAGCACGCCCAGCGGCAGCGTGACAATGGCCTGGCGGGCGCGCGCCCTGAACGGGATCCCGGCAAAATCACCCGCCACGCGCACCTGGTCCCTGAACCAGCGCACGCCCCGCACCGTCGCGCTGGTCTTCAGCTGCAGGGCGCCGGCCTGTTGCGGCGCCAGCAGCGCCCCGAGCAGGCAGTCGTAGCCGTGCGCCGGCCGTGACTGCGGAGCCTCGCCGAGGATGTCCCCGGTCCACTCCGCGACCAGCGCACGGGCACTGGCCTGCGCGGTGTCCACCGCGTCGAAGCCCTCGGCCATCCGCAGCGCGAACTGCCGTGCTTCACCCGGCAGCCGCACGTACCGGGACAGGAAATCTGCAAAGGACATGTCCCGCCTCTGCAGCACGCTGGTGCGGCCAATGGCCGCGATGACCTGCGGGAACAGCGCATCGCGCCGCACCAGCCTGCCGGCGTGGACGCTCCAGTGCGAGTCCGCCGCGTGCACCACCGGACAGGCGGCGGAATCGAGGAGCGCACGGGTGAGCGGCGCACTGCCGTGGATGAACTCCGCGCCCAGCTCGATGGGGACCGCGATCCCCGGTTCGTGCCGCGTCCGGATCCGGCCGCCGACGCGGTCGCGCGCCTCGAGCAGCAGCACCGAGCGGCCGGCACGCGAGATCTGTCCCGCGGCGGCCAGGCCCGCCGCACCAGCGCCGATCACGATCACATCGGCCGACAGCTCTCCGCGCACGGATGCGCCCGCTTCAGATCAGCCTGCGGCCGCGCTGGCGCGCAGGCGCAGGATGCGCGCCAGCGGCGGCGGATGCGAGTAGTAGAACGCCGCGTAGGCCGGGTCGGGCGTCAGGGTGCTGGCATTGTCCCGGTGCAGCTTGACCAGCGCCGAGGCCAGCTCGCCCGCGCTGGCATACTGGGTGGCAAAGTCGTCCGCCTCGAACTCATGGCGTCGCGACCACAGCGAACCCAGCGGCGTGATGAAGAAGGCGAAGGCGGGCACGACGAACATGAACAGCAGCAGTGCCGCATGCGTCGAGGGGATGGGGACCCCGAGGGCGGAGTAGAAGGCCGGCTGGCGCGCCAGCGCACCCAGCAGCGCCAGACCCGCAAAGGCCACGGCGATCGAGAGCAGCAGGCGCTTGCGCACGTGCTTGAGGCGGAAGTGACCGAGTTCGTGAGCGAGCACCGCCTCGACCTCCGTGTGCGCCAGGCGCTCAAGCAAGGTGTCGAAGAAGACGATGCGCTTGTGGCGGCCAATGCCGGTGAAGTAGGCGTTGCCGTGGCTGGAGCGGCGCGAGTTGTCGACGACGAAGACGCCCTTGGAAGCGAAGCCGCAGCGGGTGAGGAGCGACTCGATGCGCTCCCGCAGCTGCGCATCCTTCAGCGGCGAGAACTTGTTGAAGAGCGGGGCGATGAAGGCCGGCCAGGCCCACGCGATGAAGAACATGACGGCAAGCCACAGCCCCCAGGCCCATACCCACCAGGCACTGCCGGCGCGCTCCATCAGCAGCAGCGTCGCCAGCACCAGCGGGCCGCCCAGCAGGATCGCGAGCGCGAGACTCTTGATGAGGTCCGTCACGTACAGGGCCGGGGTGATGCGGTTGAAACCGAAGCGCGCCTCCAGGCGGAACGTTCGCCACAGCGACAGCGGCAGGTTCACCAGCGGGATGAGCAGCGCGACGCTACCGATCACCAGTAGCCCGAGCCAGGGTTCGGCCAGGCCCGTGTGGCGCCAGAGCGCATCCAGCGTGGCGATGCCCCCGCCCACAGTGAGCGCCAGCGTGAGCGCCGCGTCCACGACCGTGCCGACCCTGCCCACGCGCAGCTTCGCGATGGTGTAGTCGGCGGCCTTGCTGTGCTCGGCAAGCGTGATGGCTGCGGCAAAGGGGGCCGGCACCTCGTTGCGACGGCGCGAAACCTCGGCCAGTTGCCGCCCCGAGAGCCACAGTTCCAGCACGACGCCCGTGAGCAGCGCGACCAGGAACAGGGGTGTCAGCCAGTGCATGGCATCGATTCTACGCCACGCGGCGGCCGGCGTTGCCGGCCGCCGTTCAGGCCAGGGCGGGCTTGCGCCAGCCGCTGACCCACAGCACCAGCATGCAGACGAAGGCGACGAAGCTCAGCACGCCGAAGAACCACAGCATGGGCGCGTAGCCGGCCGGATTGCGGGCGCTGGCGTGGTACACGTCGTTGAAGTGTCCGGCTGCGACGTTCACGACAAACAGCCCCGCATTCTGCAGGGTCGTCATCAGTCCGTAGGCCGTGCCGAGGTGCGCCGGCGTGGTGTAGCTCGGCACCGTCGGCCACAGCACGGCCGGCAGCAGCGAGAAGCTCAGGCCGAGGAGTGCCGTGGACAGGCCCGCACCGGCGGGCATGAGTCCGAGCACCACGAAACTGGCCGGCAGCAGCACCGAGCCGACGACCAGCAGGAGGTTGTTGCGACGCGTGCGGTCCAGGAGCAGGCCGAACACCGGGGTCGCGAAGGCGGCGGCCAGGAATACGTAGCTGTTGAGCGTGCTGGCCTGGTCGAGCGACAGACCGTGCGCCTCCTGGAGGTACTTGATGGCGAAGGTACTCCGGAAGGGGAATATCACCGAGTAGAAGGTCACGCAGGTGGCGACCAGCAGCCAGTAGCCGCCCGGAAACTGGCCGAGGCTGCGCCAGTCGATCCGCTCCGGCGGCGGGGGCACGTTCAGTGTGCCCCGTGGCGCCTCGCGCCGGTCCACGTAGTAGTAGAGCAGCGCCCCGGCGAGGGACAGCGCGGCGAACGCGACGGCGAGCCACATCGGCGGCTGCCATCCTCCGGCGTACAGCTCGCGGGCGAAGCTGGGCGAGCGGTCGGCCAGGTAGGAGCCCAGGCGCGCCAGGCTCAGGTTGAGAGCGATCAGGAAAGCGAAGTACCCGCCCCCGGTGAACCACTGCGCGAGCGCCACCATGACCGCGACCACCAGGGTCTCGGAGCCGATGCCGAACAGGAGCCGGCCGGTCGCCATCACCGGAAAGGGGTCGCCGATCGCGGTGAGGATCGCCCCGAGCAGGCAGATGAAGGTCGTCACCAGCACCATGATCCGGGCGGAGAAGCGATCCACCAGGACTCCGCCCACGGCGACGAGGAAGATGTTGGGTGCGCTGTAGATGCCGTTGAGAAGCCCGATCTGCGTGTCGGTGTAGTGCAGCTGCGTGGACAGCATCTCGGCGATCGGGCCGATCGAGTCGTAGCCGTAGTAGTTGCCGAACATCACCAGTGCGACGCCGCAGAACATCAGCAGCTGCGCTGCCGGCGCAGGCGTCTGGCGTGGCGGGGCGGCGGATGCGGTCGAACCGTTACCTGCGGAAACGCCGGTTGCCGCCTGCTGCCGCGCGGCTGCCGGCCTGGTGAAACTCATTGCCCCACTTTGCTCCTGGCCGGTCGTCACTCGTTAGCGCGCGGTCCGGCTCTTTGCGTGCGGGGATTGTACAAGAAAGATGTCGCATCGCGACGGTCACGCTTGCGCCTGACCGACAGGCTGCTTACCTTGGCTCGACGCTGTCGTCCCGGAGCGACGCATGATTGAACCACAGCGACTTATCGAACTGAACGGCGCCGCGGAGCGCGGCGGCGACTACGTGTTGTACTGGATGCAGCAGTCGCAGCGCGAGGCATTCAACCCGGCGCTGGAGGTGGGGGTCGCCGCCGCCAACCGCCTCGGCCTGCCGCTGCTCGTCGGCTTCGGCCTCATGGATGACTTCCCGGAGGCCAATGCCCGTCACTACGCCTTCATGCTCGAGGGGCTCGCCGACACGGCCCAGCGCCTGCGGGCCCGCGGCATCGGCTTCGTCATCCGGCGCGGCGCACCGGACGCGGTTGCCCTGGGCCTGGCGCGCCAGGCGGCGCTCGTGGTCTGCGACCACGGCTACCTGCGCATCCAGAAGCAGTGGCGTACCCATGTCGCCGCGGCCGCCGGGACGCGCGTGCTGCGGGTGGAAGGGGACGTTGTCGTGCCGGTAGGGCTGGCCGCAAGCGGCGCCCAGGTCGGCGCACGCACCCTGCGGCCGAAGCTGGCCGCGCTGCGGGACCGGTTCCTCGCGCCGCTGCGGCGCCAGCGCCCGCGGCGGGACGCGCAGGATCTGCAGGTGCGCGGGGACGTGGATCTCGGCGACATCCCGCGGCTCTTGGGGCGACTGAGCCTCGGGCGGGCGGCCACGCCCGTCTCCGGCCTGCGCGGCGGCTACACGCAGGCGCGGGCGCGACTGGATGCCTTCATCCGCACCGGCCTGCGCGGGTACGTCGCCGCACGCGCGCGCCCGGCCGAACCGCAGGTCTCGATGCTCTCCCCGTACCTGCACTTCGGCCAGATCTCCCCGGTCGAGGTGGCCCTGGCGGTGGCCGCGGCGCCCGCCCCGCACGCCGATCGTGACAGCTTCCTCGAGGAGCTCGTCGTGCGGCGCGAGCTGGCGGCCAACTTCGTGGACAATACCCGCGAGTACGATCGCTACGAGTGCATCCCGGCCTGGGCGCAGCGCACGCTTGGCCTGCACGCGCGCGACCCAAGGCCGGTGCTGTACAGCTACGAGGACCTCGCGGCCGCGCGCACGCACGATGCGTACTGGAATGCGGCCACGCGCGAGATGCTGGCCACCGGGTACATGCAGAACTACATGCGCATGTACTGGGGCAAGAAGGTGCTCGAGTGGTCGGCCTCGCCGCGTGAGGCCTATGCGGTGCTGCTGCAGCTGAATAACACTTACTTCATCGACGGACGCGACCCGAGCTCCTTCGCGAACGTCGGCTGGGTCTTCGGCCTGCACGACCGGCCTTGGCCGGAGCGAGCGGTGTTCGGCAACGTGCGCTACATGAACGCGGCGGGACTCGAACGCAAGAGCGACATCAAGGCCTACGCCCGCCGCTGGGGCGCAGCCGCGCTGCAGTGACTCAGGTGGTGGTGACCGAGACCGGCAGCAGCATGATCGGCAGCGGCTCCTCCGGCATCCCGCCGATGCTGACCGCGGTGCGCGAGGTGAAGTTGAAGCTCATGAGCGCCACCAGCAGTGCAGCGATCTCCGCGACCGAGAACTCGGCCTGCAGCCGCTGGGCCAGCTGCGGCGGCACGCCCGCGGGGAAGCCCAGATAGCAGTCGGCAAGGGCGATGGCGAGCTTCTCGCGCTCGCTCAGGCTGCTGTCCTGGTAGTTGCCATCGATCAGCTGCACGCGCTCCTCGGTGAGCCCGTCATTGCGCGCCACCTCGTAGCGCACCGACTTGCAGAATACGCAGTTCACCGTGCGCGCGTTGCGCAACCGGACCACTTCCAGCAGTGTCGGCGACACGAGGGTGCTCTGCCAGACAGCCCCGTTGAGGGCGATAATTTCATCGACCGTCTCGGGCACCCGACCCAGCGCACTGTCGCGGATGACGTTGCCGGTGCGCCGGGCGGGCGCGCTGGCGCGCGCCTTAGTGCCCATGGCGGCCCCCCGCCACGGCGGACAGGTCGCGCAGGCAGCGTGCCGCGCGGATGCGGGCATCGAGGCAGCCCAGTGCCTCGATGAGGAATACGAGGCCCGACTCACCCAGGTGCGCCTTGGCTTCCTCGGCGACCTCGTCGGCTATGCTCTGGGCATCCAGCGCGTAGCACTCCGTAAACGCCAGCACGGCCTTCTCGGCCGGCGTAAATTCGGTGCTGCGGAAGCTGTTGCCGGACAAGACGGCGGCGCGCCGTGCGACCGGCAGTGCGCGCGCACCCAGGTGCGGATTGACCGCGGCGATCTCGACTTCATCCCGGTGCAGGCGCGCGAGCGTAAGGCGGCACAGTTCCAACAGCTCGGTGCTGAGGTAGCGCTGTTGCCACAGGCTCGCCGACAGCCGCTTGAAGCTTTCCGCCGGGCCACCGGCGCCCGCGAGCCGCGCGTCGAGGTCCAGGCTGGTGGGCGAGGTGAGGACCGGCATACGCACATTCTATCAGGTGGGGATTGTTGTCGGGGCCGGGGCAGTGCACGCTGTCGGCGCAGGATCCCTCAAGGTTGCAGGAGGCAGTATGGGCGAATCGAAGGCGGCGAAGGTGCTCGTCAGCAAGGATGGTCCCTATCTGGTCAGCGGCGCGGTCCCCCTCGCCACGCAGACCATCTTCGCCGGCAGCGGCGGGGAGTCGGAGGCGTGGAAGGAGGGCGATGCCTTCCCGGCAAAGGCCAGCTACGCGCTGTGCCGCTGCGGGCACTCCAAGAACAAGCCCTTTTGCGACGGCACGCACTCGAAAGTCGGCTTCGACGGCACCGAGACCGCAAGCCGCAAGCCCTATGCCGAGCAGGCGCAAGTGATGCAGGGGCCGGTGCATTCGCTCAGCGACGCGGAGACCCTGTGCGCCTTCGCGCGCTTCTGCGACCCGAACGGTCAGGTGTGGAACCAGGTCGAGGAGACCGACGATGCCAAGGTGGCGCGCGACTTCGTGCGCCAGGTGAACGCCTGTCCGTCCGGCCGCCTGGTGGCGTGGGATCGCGCCACCGGCAAGCCGCTGGAACAGCCGCTGCCGGTCTCGATCGGCGTCGTGCAGGATCCGGCCCAGCAGGTCAGCGGCCCGCTGTGGCTGCGCGGGGGCATCCCGGTGGTGGCTGCGGACGGCTTCACCTACGAGGTGCGCAACCGCGTCACCCTGTGCCGCTGCGGCGCTTCCAAGAACAAACCCTTCTGCGATGGCTCGCACGCCAGCGTGAAATTCCAGGACTGGACCTGACCGCCGCACCCTCAGCCGGCCCTGCGGCCTGTGATACAGGAAGGCGATGACCCTATCGCCTGCGGATCCGCCGCACTCGACCCTGGTTCGCGTCATCGGCCGCTGGAGCCTGGTGGCCCTGGCCGTAAACAACACCCTGGGCAGCGGCATCTTCGGGTTGCCCGCCCCGGTGGCGGGGCTGCTGGGTGCGGCGAGCCCACTGGCGGTGCTGCTCGCCGGCGCCGGCATGGCCGTCATCATCGCCTGCTACGCGGAGCTGGCTTCGCAGTTCACGCAGACCGGCGGCACCTACCTGTACCTGCAGCGCGCGTTCGGCCGCCTGGTCGGCGTGCAGGTCGGCTGGCTCACACTGCTCGGGCGCCTCACGGCCTGTGCCGCGAGCGTGAACCTCCTGGTCGTCTACCTGGGCGAGTTCTGGCCGGCGGCGCTGCACCCGACCGTGCGCCTGGCCATCATCACGCTGTTCATCGCGATGCTTGCGGCCATCAACTACCGCGGCGTCGCCGGCGGCACTCAGGTCAGCAACCTCTCGGTGGCCGCCAAGCTTGGCGCCCTGGGTATCGTCTGTGCTGCGGGACTGGCATACCTGGCCGGGCACGCGCACGTGGCGGTTGCCCCGGTCCGCGCCGGCGCGGACGATTGGCTGAACGCAATGCTGTTGCTGCTTTTTGCGTATGGCGGCTATGAGGCGGCGCTTAATCCCATGGCCGAGGCCCGCAATCCGCGCCGCGATGCCGTGTTCGCCCTCTTCGCCGCAGCGCTGATCGTCGGCTGCGTGTACTTCCTGGTGCAGTACACCGTGATGGGCGTGCTGCCCGAGCCGGCGCGCAGCGTCCGTCCGGTCTCGGACGCCGCCCGCGTCGTCATGGGGCGCGCGGGCGGAGTGCTGGTGGCCGCGGCAGCCCTGGTTTCCATCTATGGCTACCTGAGTGCCAACATGCTGACCGGGCCGCGAGGGATGTTCGCGCTGGCCGAGCGTGCCGACTTCCCGAGCTCGTTCGCGCGGGTGCACCCGCGCTTCCATACACCCTTCGTCTCGATCGTGGTCTTCGCCGCCCTCCTGTGGGGCTTCGCGCAGTTTGCAGGATTCGCCTGGAATGTGACGCTCTCAGCGGTCGCGCGGCTCTTCTACTACGGTGGGGTGTGCGTGGCGGTCCCGGTCCTGCGTCGCCGGCAGCCGGGTGCGGCCAGCTTCCGCGTCCCGGGCGGCTGGCTGCTGCCCGCCCTGGGAGTGGCCATGTGCGCGCTGCTGATGACGCGCGTCGACTTCAGCAAGTCGGTCGTGCTGCTCGTGACCGTCGCGCTCGGCCTGGGCAACTGGGCGGTGGTGCGCGGCCGCCGGGTGGCGGGCAGCTAGCACCGAGGGTCGCCGCCGGCGCGGGGAGGGGCCATCCGTCAGCTCAGGAAGTCCACGCGCCCACCCACGAGGTGGTACATGGAGCCTGCGATCCTGATCTTGCCCGACTGTTCGAGCTTGGCCAGCACCGCGCTCTGGGAGCGGATGGCGCTGACGGTGCGACGCACGTTCGTGGCGGCTACCGCATCGACGAACTCGGCGTTCTTGCTGCTGCGCTCGCCGTCGAACGTGGTCGCGCCGACGGCTGGCTTGATCTTCTCGAGCAGGCCGGTCAGGTGCCCGAGCTGCACATCGTCGATCGCGCCCTTGATCGCCCCGCAGCTGGTATGTCCCATCACCAATATCACCTTGGAACCGGCGGCGGCACAGGCAAATTCCAGGCTGCCCAACAGGTCATCGTTGACGACGTTGCCGGCAATGCGCGCGTTGAAGGTGTCCCCCAGGCCGACATCGAAGATGATCTCCGCCGGGGCGCGCGAATCGATGCAGCTCAGCAGGGCCACCGCCGGGTATTGCCCGCTCGTGGTGGCCCGCTTCTGCGCGAGGAAGTCGTGCGGTTGCATCTTGCCGCTGCGGAAGCGCTCGTTGCCCTGCTTGAGGCGCTCCAGGATCTGGTCGGGCGTGAGCTGGTCGCGCTGCTCCGCCGTCAGGGCCGCCCCCAGCGACAGCTGCGTCACGCCGAGACCCGCCAGCGGGCTCAACGCTCCTGCAACGGCCGCCATGCCTGCGGCAGAGCGCAGCAGCTGACGGCGCTGCGGGGAGGTGGGTAGATCGCGCGGGCAGCATTCCAACTCTGTCATGTGTTCACCTGTGCGGATTGAGGCGTCTAACTAGGGGTCATGGGCAAACTGTAGACTAAATCCTACATCGCATACGGTGGGAGGCCCAATGCTGGCACCGCCACGCTCGGTTCAGACTTCCCTCCACGGACGGCACGCGCCCTCTGGTACTACACGTCGAAACCGAGCGAGGGTTCCATGCTTCACTACGCAATAGTCTTCTTCATCATCGCGATCATCGCGGCCGTGCTCGGCTTCGGCGGTATTGCCGCAGGAGCTGCCGGCATCGCCAAGATCCTGTTCTTCGTGTTCCTGGTCGCCGCCATCATTGCGCTGCTCACGGGAAGACGCAGCATCTAGCGTTACTCATTCGATGGGCAAGAGGAAACCGGCCGCGTGGCCGGTTTTCTCTTGTCTGGAACCTGCGTTCGCCGGCGGCCGCTATGGGCGGGCGAGCTCGGCCCTCACCCAGTCCTGGAACTGCTGGATCACGTATTCCTCCGGCATCAGCACGCCGCGGGCATGCGCCAGCGCGTGCAGCCCGCGCTGGTTGACCTCGCAGATCTGCGCATCCTCGCCCATGACCGTCTGGGTGAATTCGACTGCGCTCGCGATGTTCCGCTTCGCCTCCAGGGACTCGGGCAGGAACAGGTACTCGATGCTCATCTCGGTGAGTTCCGGGCCCAGGGGGAGTATGCGCACGATGCGCATGTAGTCGACATGCCCGACGATGAAGATCGAAGGCAGCCCTGTCAGGTAGACGTGGCCGCTCTTGCGGTCCTCGGCACTGAGGTCCGGGAAGGGCACCCCGACTGGCTGTCCGTCCATGGTCCAGGAGGTCGCCCCGGCGCGCAGGCCGCCCCTGAAGCGGGGGTCCTGGTCGGTGGCATGGTCTTGCCAGTGTGGATCGTCCTTCGGCTCAAGCAGTGCACGGCCGAACAACGGCACGAGCTGCGCCAGCTTCGGATGCACGCCGGGGCAGTGCAGGCATTCGTTGTAGTTCTCCCAGAACACTTTCCAGTTGCAGGCGATGGTCTTGCGCGAGCGGTGACCGACGGCTAGCCGATCCATGTGCCAGGCATCCAGTCGGTTCAATGGCAGGTCGAAGTTCTTGGCGAAGGCGGGGGGGTGATCACTCAGGGAAACGAAGATGCACCCGTTCCACTCGGTCACGGGCAGGCCGTAGAGACCGAGGTCGCGCGGCTCGAAATCGTCCGGGAGCTGTTTCGAAGTGGTCTGCAGCAGCTCGCCCTTCAGGCTGTAACGCCAGGCGTGGTACGGACAGACGATACCGGCGGGCGGGAAGCGACCCTCGGCGGCCTGGCACAGGGCTGCGCCGCGGTGGCGGCACGTGTTGTGGAAGGCACGCACCTGTTGGTCCTCGCCGCGCACGATGACCACCGACTGGGTGCCGATCGAAAAGGTGCGGAAGCTGCGCGCCTCGCGCACCTCGCTGGAGCGGCCCACGTAGAGCCAGTTGCGATACCAGATACGGCCCAGTTCCCGTTCATAGTGCGCTGCATCAAAATAGTCACTCGCGGGCAATGCAGCAACGCTGCGGGTCAGCCCGAGATAACCCGGGTCGCGCCTGGCGGCAGGATGCTTGGTCACGGACGTAACTCCCCGGAAAATCAGCCAGAGCGCTGGCGCGGGTCACACTGTAATCCAGGAGCAAATGCGGCTCAAAATCCGCGCGTTATTATCCGCGCGGGCGCCGCACATACCTGACACAGGGTCACTTGCCGGAATGTCCGTGTCATGGCGCAGGCGGACGCCTACAGGGGGTCTGGACCTTGGGCGGCACCACGGCACCGGCACTGTGGCACACTGCGGGAACTGGGTGCGTGCACCTTTTTACAACGTGTGGGAGATCGTCATGAGTCGAATGCTGGGGATGGTGTTCACTGCTGCGTTGATGCTGTTTGCGGCTACGGCCCAGGCGGATGACTACAGTGACACCCTGACCCTCTTCAAGAATGCCCACGAAAGCGGGCCGATGCTGAAGAGCGCCTACGCCTATGCAGTGTTTCCCACGATCGGTAAGGGCGGCCTGGTGGTCGGGGGTGCCTACGGCAAGGGACGCGTGTACGAGAAAGGCGCCTACATCGGCGACACCAGCATGACCCAGCTCAGCGTCGGCTTCCAGGCCGGCGGCCAGGGCTACAGCATGCTGGTGCTCTTCCAGGACAAGCGCGCGCTGGATGAGTTCACCAATGGCACCTTCGAGTTCTCGGCCGACGTGAGCGCAGTGGCGATCACGGCTGCGGCGGGGGCCAGTGCCGGCACCTCCGGTGCGAGCGCTGGGGCGAGCGGTGGTAAGAACGACGCCAAGACGGCCGGCACCTGGTACAAGGGCATGGCGGTCTACACGGTCGTGAAGGGCGGTGCGATGTACGAGGCCGCCGTCGCCGGGCAGAAGTTCAAGTTCACCCCGAAATCCTAGCTAATCGCCCCGGGGGCGGCGCCACGCGGCGCCGTCCCGGGGCCTCGGTAAAGGAGTCAGACGATGGCGGCACGCAAGAAATCGGCGAAGAGGGCGGCAAAGAAGGGTGCAAGGACCGCGCGGCGGACGGCGCGGCGCACCGCCCGCAGGACGCGACGCGCGACCCGGAAAGTGGCGCGCAAGCAGGTGCGACGGGCTAAGAAGGTCGCACGACGCGTGCGACGGACGGTGAAGTCGGCCGCGAGGACCGCCAGCCGTCGCAGCCGTCGCACGGTGCGCAAGCGCGCCAGGACGGTCCGTGCGGCCGCGCGGCGCGTGGCCGTGAGTGCCGGCCGGACCGCCCGCGCTCTGGCCCGCGCCGGGGCCCTGCGCGCCACCAATGCCGGGCGCAGGGCGATCGCGCGCGGCGCCCTGTCGGTGGCAGAGACGGTGCAGACCGCCAGCCACTCGGTCGGCGATGCGACCGCCGCCGCGCTGGAGTCGGTGGCCGACCAGATCACCCCGGACCCGACGGTGAAGCCGGCGTGACCAAGATCACCTACGAGATCGTCAAGCACGATGGCGGCTGGGCGTATCGCGCCAATGGGACCTACTCGGAAACCTTCGCGAGCCACGACGCGGCCCGCGGGGCTGCCGAGCGGGTGGCACGCGAACAGATGGCCGTCGGGGAGTCCGCGCTCATCTCCTATGAGGACAGCGAGGGACACTGGCACAAGGAAGTGTCACCCGGCAATGACCGGCCGGCGGTGAAGGTCAGGGGCTGAGCGGCCGCGCCGGGCGCGCCGCTTACGACTTGAGCTTGTAACCGGTGTGGAAGATCCACGCCACGAGCGCCATGCACGCGCCCAGAAACGCCAGTGTCGCCAGCGTGCTCAGCACGACGTTGACGTCGGCCACCCCGTAGAAGGACCAGCGAAAGCCGCTGATCAGATAGACCACCGGGTTGAACAGGGCGATCTTCTGCCACAGCGGCGGCAGCATGTTGATCGAGTAGAACGCGCCACCGAGGAAAGTGAGCGGCGTAACCACCATCAGTGGCACCACCTGTAGCTTCTGGAAGTCATCGGCCCACACTCCGATGATGAAGCCGAACATGCTGAAGGTCACCGACGTCAGCAGCAGGTAGCCCGCCATCCATCCCGGGTGCGCGATCTCGTAGGGTACGAATACGCGGGCGGTGGCCAGGATCAGCACGCCGAGCATCAATGACTTGGTGGTCGCCGCGCCCACGTAGCCCAGCAGCACCTCCACGTATCCCACCGGTGCCGAGAGCAGCTCGAAGATCGTACCGGACCACTTGGGGAGGTAGATCCCGAACGAGGCGTTCGAGATCGACTCATTGAGCAGCGCGAGCATGACCAGGCCCGGGATGATGAAGGCCCCGTAGCTGACGCCGCCCACCGTGCCCATGCGACTGCCAATGGCGGCGCCGAAGACCACGAAGTACAGGGAGGTGGACAGCACCGGCGAGGCGATGCTCTGCGTGATGGTGCGGAACGTGCGTGCCATCTCGAAGCGGTAGATGGCCCTGACCGCCGGCATGTTCATTCGACCGATCTCACCAGGCTGACGAAGATCTCCTCGAGCGAGCTCTCGCTGGAGTGCAGGTCCTTGAAGTCGATGCCGAGCTCGCCGAGACGCTTCAGCAGCGGGGCGATGCCCGTGTCGCGCTGCGCATCGAAGGTGTAGACCAGCGCATGGCCGTCCGCGCCGAGCTCGAGCCGATACCCGGCCAGTTGCTCGGGGATGCGCGCCAGCGGGGACTGCAGCTGCAGGGTGAGCTGCTTCTTGCCGAGCTTGCGCATCAGCGCCGTCTTCTCCTCGACCACGATCAGCTCGCCCTTGCTGATCACGCCGATGCGGTCGGCCATCTCTTCGGCCTCCTCGATGTAGTGCGTGGTGAGAATGATGGTGACGCCGTTGTCGCGCAGGCCGCGCACCATGGCCCACATGTCGCGGCGCAGCTCGACATCGACGCCGGCGGTGGGCTCGTCCAGGAACAGGATGCGCGGCTCGTGCGACAGGGCCTTGGCAATCATGACGCGTCGCTTCATGCCCCCGGACAAGGTCATGATCTTCGCATCGCGCTTGTCCCACAGCGACAGGTCGCGCAGCACCTTCTCGACGTATGCCGGGTCGGGGCGCCGGCCGAAGAGGCCACGGCTGAAGCTCACCGTGGCGGCGACACTCTCGAACGCGTCGGTGTGCAGCTCCTGCGGCACCAGTCCGATGATGGCGCGGGCGGCGCGGTAGTCGCGGACGATGTCATGGCCGTCGGCCACGACGCTGCCGGTGCTCGCCCGGACTATCCCGCAGATGATGCTGATCAGCGTGGTCTTACCCGCCCCGTTGGGCCCGAGGAGCGCGAAGATCTCGCCGCGCCGGATGCTCAGGTCCACCTGTTTGAGCGCCGTGAAGCCGCCTCGGTAGGTCTTGCTCAGGCCGTTGACGGTCAGGATTGCCCCGGCGGCAATGCCCGGCTCGGACGCTGGGGTTTGTGCTGCTTGCATGATGTTC
This sequence comes from Pseudomonadota bacterium, assembly GCA_018240525.1. Lineage (GTDB taxonomy): Bacteria > Pseudomonadota > Gammaproteobacteria > Steroidobacterales > Steroidobacteraceae > 13-2-20CM-66-19. The sequence goes on along the minus strand of JAFEFN010000003.1, from coordinate 423,540 downwards.
TTGGTACCGGCGCCCAGTCTAACGGCACCGCAGCGCCGCCAGCGTCCCTATTCCAGCGGGCCGTGCATCCTTCTCCTGAAGGAGGCAGGCGGCGCAATGCGCTCGCTGCCTGCCCGCACCGGGGTTCGTGACTTCCGGTCGCATGGGCGCGGTCCTGCGGGCGCGTCAGGATCCTATCCGAGAGGTGGAGGTGGCAGCGGGCTATTGGATGCGGGCGCGCCGACCTTCGATACGCCGATGCCGAGTGCGTATAGCCGGCCGACACGCGAACCCACGTTGATCCCCCGCGTATCGCGTGACGGCGCCTATTTCGCCGGCGGCTTGATGGAATCGACCTTCCAGCGACCGTCTGCGCTCTTGCACACGGACATCAGCGAGGTGTTCTCCATCGCCTTGGTGTGGTTCTCGATTCGCAACTGCTTGCACGCCCGTCCGTCCGGGGCGCTGAATGATGTCACGAGCGTGACCACGCCGCCGTTGCCGGTCTCCGGGTTGGCCCATTCCTTGTGCGTGCCGTCCGCGGTGCTCTCCAGCACCTCGTGAGCCGCGGCCCGCTGCAGCTTCGAGTCCGCTTCGTTGAAGTAGGCGACCGGGGTGTTCTTGAGGAAGCTCAGGTTGCTTTGCGCGCCCGCGGTCGCGACGGCAAGCACGAGAGTGCCAGCGCCTGCCAGCAGGGCAATGCGCCCTAGGCGGGAAGTGTCGCGGCGTGCAGGCATGGTGGTGCTCGCTCAGGGCGCAGGTTCCGCGAGACGGCTGCAGCGCCGGCGCTGCAGCCGTCCGCGGGCCGGCTTCAGGTAGCGGGTTCGACGTCGATGGCGATCGACTCGGTGTAGGTCACGTCCACGACATCACCGGGCTTGAGCGTCTTGATGAACTTCTTCATCTTCGCGTTACGCACCGTGATGACGTGCACCGAACCGTCCGCGCGCTTGAACGAAACTGTGTTGGTCGGCACGTCCACCGCCTGGATCGTGACGGTCGTGGTGACCGAGGCACCGACGATGCCGCCGGGGCCCTTCTTGTTCGCCGAGGCAAACTCGGAGCCGACCGGTGCGCTCGCCTTGGCGGAATCGCCCGGCTTCATCTGCGCGGCCAGGCCCTGGTAGTAGCTAACTACCACCTTGTCGCCGACCTTCAGCTGGTCGAAGCGCTTGGCTTCCTTGCCGACCTCAACGGTGAGCAGCCCATTCGGGCCTTCCAGGGTCAGGGTGCGCGAGGGAGCATCGATCGCCTTGATCGTGGCGCTGACCTTCAGCAGGCTGCTGCTGACGACCGGCGCCGGCGCGGCGTTGGCCTCGGCCAAGGCATTCGTGGAGAAGAGGGCAGCCGCGAGTGCCGGCAGGGCCCATTTCAGCAGGTTCGAGGTTTTCATCCGAGACTCCGGTTCATTAGGGAAGACGGTCCGAGGACCCTTAGTTTACAGTCTCGCTCCGGCCGCGGTCACCGCGACCGTCCGGCCGCGCCGGGGCGCGGCCTGCGAGGGAAGGCGATTCTAGACCATGTAACCGGTGCCGGAACCGAATTCACGCACGCGGAGACTTTGATGCCTCAGCACCCGCCACTATCGATCCTGACAGTTGCGATTGTTGCGCTGGTAGCCTGGCGCCTGTATGCGCGGCTTCGGCGCAACATCGGCCGACAGCACTTCGCCGCCGCGCGGTCCTGGACCACGGTGGTCCTCTTTCCGGTTCTCGTCCTGCTCGTCAGCTTCGGGCTGAAGGCGCAGCCGGCGACCCTGGGGCTGGCGCTGGCGGGCGGGGCTGCCGCGGGGGTGTCGCTGGGTGTGCTCGGCCTGGGACTGACGCGCTTCGAGTTCACCGCGGAAGGCATGTACTACGTACCGAGCGCGCATCTGGGGATCGCACTGTCCGCGCTGCTGATCGGCCGGCTGCTGTACCGCTTCTTCACCGTCGGGTTCCCGGGGGCCGCCCCGGGAGCGGCCCCACCCGCGGCGATGCACCTCACCCCGCTGACGCTGCTCCTGATCGGTACGCTCGCCGGGTATTACACAACCTATGCGGCGGGGCTGTTGCGCCGGTCGCGACAAGCGCCGCCGACACACGGCACCGGCATCCCTGCGTGAACGCCACGGAGATCTGGAGATGAAGCATGCACTGGTGACCGGGGCCGCGCAGGGAGTGGGCTTCGTGACCGCCGCGCGGCTGGCCGCGGCCGGCTACGAACTTACCCTCGTGGACGTCAAGTCCCTGGACGAAGCGGTGCAGCGGCTCAATGCGGGCGCACGGGTCCGTGGCGTGAGTGGCGATGTATCATCGGAGGCATTCGTCCAGGAGCTCGCGGCCGGGGTCGCCGCGCGCCAGCGGCCGCTGGACGTGTTGGTCAACAACGCGGGCGTCAGCCTGATCTGTCCGGCCGAGCAGACCACCCCGGCGCAATGGCAGCGGGTGATGGACATCAACCTGTTCGGCCCCTTCCTGCTGTGCCGCTCGCTGGGTGCGCAAATGCTCGCGCGCGGCACGGGCAGCATCGTCAACGTGGCATCCATCGCAGGATTGGCCGGGGTGAGCCAGCGCAGCGCCTACAATGCCTCGAAGCACGGGCTGGTCGGACTCACGCGTACCTTGGCCGCGGAGTGGGGCGGGCGCGGCGTACGCGTGAATGCGGTATGTCCGGGGTGGATCAAGACGGAGATGGACGAGGCGGACCAGAAGCGCGGCGCCTACTCCGATGCGGACATCACCAGCCGCGTACCCATGGGCCGCTTCGCACGCGCTGAGGATGTGGCCGCGGCGATCGAGTTCCTCGCCGATCCGCAACTGAGTGGGTTCGTCAACGGCGCCTGCCTGCCGGTGGACGGTGGCTGGACAGCCGATGCCAGCTGGGACTCGTTGCGCCTGGCTTCCCGTGGAAGCTGAGCGGGGCCTAGTCACGCGGACTGCGCGCGAAGACCTTCAGCGACGGCGGGATCAGCGCCCACTCAGGACGGTCCCGGGTGAAGATCGCGATCGTCGGATGAAACAGACTCGGATCGTCGAGTGATCCGACGTAGACGGTAAAAGAATCGGAGAGGCCGCGCTGGCCGCCGAAGACCAGACTGCCGCAGCGCGGGCAGAAGTTGCGCGTGGCGGTGCCGCCGTTGGCCGCCGGCGAGTCGAAGGATTGCGAGGGGCCCGAGAAGTTGATTCCGCTGGCGCGCACGCCCATGAAAGGGATGAAACCCGAGCCCGAGGCCTTGCGGCAGTCCTCGCAGTAGCAGTGCCCGGCGTAGAGCGGCTCGCCCACCACTTCGTAGCGCAGCGCACCGCATAGGCATCCGCCGCTGAAGCGTTTCGGATCGGTCATTGAGGAAAATCTGCCGCGCCGAGGCCCGCCGACCGTTTCGCGCCTCGCAGGCGACCCCTCCGGGGCCGCGTATCTGCGACGGCACCTTCCGAGCGCCTCTCGGCGGCGGACGGCGTCAGGGAACCGGTCTCCAGGTGCTGTCCGGATCGAACGTGCGCAAGCCCTTGACGACATTCCCCGTGACATCGCCCAGATCGCTCTGATACAGCTTGCCGCTCTGGGCCAGCATGAATGTCATGATGCCGCTGCGCCCGTACTCCGCGGGCCAGGCAAGGATCGCGAAGCCCCCGGTCATGCGTCCGTCGATGACGTAGTCGCGGGCACCGCCCGGAGCGTGCTCGCCCTGCTTACGCAGCACGCGATAGTAATAACCGTGAAAGGGCGTTGGCTTGCCGCTGGGTGCCGTGCCCTCCGCTGTCTCCTCGGTGGACGCCTCGGCGAGCAGATCCCCCGCAGGACTGGTTATCCCGTCCTCGCCGACGGGCCAGTAGAGCCCGTCCTGAGTGCCCGGCTTGCTGCGCACCCGCTGCGCGTAGGCCCCCGCGGGGTTGCCATCGTGCGCGCTGGCGGCATAGGTCTTCTGCGCATCCGCCAGCGCCCGCATCACCCTCATCGCATCGAGCTCGTTGTGCCCGATGCGCCGATAGGCAAGCTCCTGGGCGCCGGCTTCCGCATCGAAGGACCATGCGCCCTGGGTGCGTACGATCGGGAACGGCAGCGGCCAGGCGCGCGTACCGACCGTGAGCGTCACGCGATCCTTGCTCTCGTACACCAGCGCATGCTTTGCGTCGTAGTTCTTGATGAAGCTCAGTCGTGACTTCTCATCGAGCGCCGGATCACCGGTGGACAGAAGGTCCGCCGCCTTTTCACCAAGGATCTGCATCAGCGCCGCAGAGCCGTTCGCCTTGACGGCCGCGATGAACGCATCGGCCGCATCCTTGGCCGTGGCGAAGGTCGCGACCGCGACCGTGCCCTTGCTGGGGATCCCCGCGCTCGCTGGTGCGGAAGCGGCTGGCGTTTCCTGGGCGAGGGGTACCCGGGCGCAGAGTACGGTGAACGCCAGCAACGCCAGCGCGCGCCCACCCCAAAGTCGCATTCTCATCGGCGCTGTCCTCCGCCGGGATGGGCGCCTGCGCTGGCCCGGCCCCGGTTGCTAGCGGCGCGCTCCCTGCTCCCGCCGGCACTGTTGCCGGTAAAGCCACCGGGTCGCGCGCCGATGGTCTGCGGGGTGGGCGTGGGGCGTGCGGCTGGTCGTGCGCCGCCCGGGGAAAAGCCCGCATAGGGATTGGGTCGCGCCACCGGTGCCGGCCGTGTCGTGGGCGCTGTCGGTGCCGGTCGCGTCGCTCCGGGCGGCCGGCCGTTGCCTCCTCCGATGTTGCCCGGAGGCCTGGTGTTTCCCGGGGGGCGCCCGGTGCCGGTGCCGGAGTTGCCGCCGCCCGGCGGCCGGCCATTACCCGGGGGCCGTCCGTTGCCGGGATACGGCCGCTCGCCCGGCAGGGGCCGGTAGCCGGGGGGCCGGTTGGGACCCGGCGGACGGTAACCCGGCGGTGGCGGGCGGTAGCCGGGGCGGTGGTCCCAGTTAGGAGGCGGACGCACGTAAATGGGCGGACCGTAATATGGCGGACGCGGACGGTACGGCGGGTACGGGCTGTGATAGTGGTAATGCCAGCCCCAGGGACGGCCGCCGTAGTAAACCCCGCCGCCGTACCAACCCCAGCCCCACGAACTCCAGCCCCAGGGCGGGTTGTTGCTGATGAGGGCGCCGATCGCGACTCCGGCAGTGAAGGTGATCAGCGAGGCGGCGATGACGTCGTTGGTGCTCGGCGCGCTGGCGTATACGACCGTGGGCTGGTACTGCGGGACGTAAACCACCTGCGGGTTGGCGGGCTGGATCACGACGACGGTCGTGCCGTTCTGGCTTTGCGTACTGACGGTCTGGTATTCGTTGCTGTCGAGCGCGCCGGAGGCGTACGCCTGCTGGCGCAGCGACTGGATCGCGCTCGTCACCGCGGCCTGATCCACCTTGAACGCCGCGCCGATCGCCGCATAGTCGTCGATGTGCTCGACCATCTGCTCCAGCACGCTCGGGAAGGTCACGAGCGCGATGAAGGCCGGGTCAAAACCTGCCGCCTGCGCGGCATCGTTGCGGGTGGATCCCTGCAGGCCGGGGTTTTGCTTCACCCAGTTGTTGACGTCGATGACCTGCTGGGGATCCCCCGCCGCGGTGCATATCTGGGCCAAGAGCGAATCCGGATACAGTGCGATCGGCGCCAGCAGCGTAGTGAGCTGCTCCTGGGTCGGAGTCGCGGGCGCGGGCTGGCCGTAGGCCATCGAGGTGAAGCCGGCGACCCACGCCATCAGCCCGGCAACGAGGCTCACCCCTGTCTTGCGATGAAACATCGAACTCTCCCCGGCGAGGCTTCCATGCCGCGCCGCGTAAGGTGAGCGCACAGGGTCCTGCCTTGGCGCCCAAATCCGCTCACTCGGTGCCGGGGGAGCGCGCCGCTAAGGATACAACCAGTCACAGGCAGGCGCATGTCCGCCGCGGCCGAATCGCAGCAGGCCTGTGCGCGCGCCCGGGGGCCGAAGACGAAGGCCGCTCGCACGCGCACGCTCCCGAGGGCCGTGACGGCGAAGCGGACGACGCGGCGCGCGAGTAGCGCGGCGGCGGCGCGGGCGTAGGCGCTTCCTGACGGATGCAGGGGCGCGCCGGGCATCCCTCGCAACCACGGGCGAGACTATGGTCGGCAGCACCGGCGCGTGCAGCGCCCGCATGGAGAGGGGCCCGCATCGGTGCAGTCCGGCAGCCAAGGATCGGTGCCTCCAGAGGCTCACGTTCCGAAAGTGAAGCCTTCGAGGATCGCGGCCACGAGAAAGCCGCCGCTGTGGCAGACCCTGGGCCCGGGCTTGGTGACCGGGGCAGCCGACGATGACCCCAGCGGAATCGCGACCTATTCGCAGGCGGGCGCGCAGTTCGGCTTCCGCCTCGGCTGGACGCTGTTGCTCACCTTTCCGCTCATGGTGGTCATACAGGCGATCAGCGCATGGCTGGGTCGCACCACCGGGCACGGCATCGCCGGGAACCTGCGCCAGCACTACCCGCGCTGGCTGCTGCACGGCATCGTGACGTTGCTGTTCATCGCCAATACGCTGAACATCGGCGCGGATCTGGGCGCGATGGCCGAGGCGAGCCGCCTGCTGCTCCCCGCGGCCCCCGCCTGGCTGTACGTGCTGGCATTCGGGACCGTCTGTGTCGCCGGCCAGGTGTTCCTGCCGCACTCCCGTTACGTCGCCGCCCTGAAGTGGCTGACCGTCTCGCTGTTTGCGTACTTCGCCGCGGCGTGTGTCGTGCACGTGCCGTGGCGGGACTTCGTGCAGGGATTGCTGCTACCGCGGCTGCAGTTCTCACGGGATTTCTGGCTGATGGTGGTGGCCATCCTCGGCACCACCATCAGTCCCTACCTGTTTTTCTGGCAGGCGGCGCAGGAGGTGGAGGACACCAAGGCCAAGCCGGTTGAGCAACCGTTGTTGCAGGCACCGGCCCAGGGGCCCCGGGCGATGACCCGCATACGGGTGGATACGATGGTCGGCATGGGCATCTCGAATGTGGTGGCACTCGCCATCATGGTCACGACCGCGGCGACCCTGAATCGCCGCGGGGTGAGCACCATCGAGAGCGCCGCGCAGGCGGCCGAGGCACTGCGTCCGATCGCCGGCCCGGCCGCTTTCGCGCTGTTCGCACTGGGCATCCTCGGCACCGGGTTGCTGTCGGTGCCGGTGCTGGCGGGCTCGGCCGCGTACGCGGTGGGCGAATCGTTGCAGTGGCCGGTCGGTCTCGCGCGCCGGCCGCTGCAGGCGAAGGCTTTCTACGTCACCATCGCGCTGGCGACGCTGCTCGGCGCGCTGGCGAACGTGTTGCACGTGAACCCGGTGCAGGCCCTGGTGTGGGTCGCCGTCCTCAACGGCATCGTCGCGGTACCGGTGATGGCCCTGCTGATGCTCATGTCGGTGCGCGCGGACGTGATGGGCCCGTTCCGCATCTCACGCGGCTGGACCATCATCGGCTGGGTGGCCACGGCGGTCATGGCGGCCGCCTCGGCTTTCTTCATTGCCGCATCGGCGTAGGATGGGTGGGTCGGCAGGCGCCAGCGGGCTGTCGGCTACAACAAGAAGGGGAGACAGGCATGCCATTCATCTGGTTTATCGTGGTCGGGCTGGTTGCAGGCTGGCTGGCCGGCAAGCTGATGAAGGGGGGCGGCTATGGGGTGGTCGGCGACATCGTCGTTGGCATCCTGGGCGCCCTGCTCGGGGGTTGGCTGTTCAGCACTCTCGGCGTTTCAACGGGGGGCGGCCTGGCGGGCGCCATCGTGGTGGCCACCGTCGGTGCCGTGGTGCTCATCTTCCTGCTGAGGCTCATCAAGCGCGCCTGACCGGCGCGCCGAGGGCGGCGGTCAGTCCAACGGCCAGGGCAGCGATGCGGGCATCGTTGCCATCTCCATCGGCTCGATGACGGCCGACGGGTTGCCGACCCGGCGCCACCACGGAACGACGGCTCCGGCGTGCGCCGGCTCGACCGGCTCTCCCAGCTGCGGCATCAGCAGCTGCGCCCCGACCTTCGGGGCAAGGTCGATCAGCACCTCGGCGGGCTGGTCCCAGGCATGCATCGCGAGGCTGAAGGTGCCCCAGTGCACCGGCAGGAACGTCCCGCCCCCGAGCAGCGAGTGGGCCTTGAGCGCATTCTCCGGCCCGAGGTGCATGTCGCCCCAGGCGGGATGGTGCGCGCCGACCTCCAGCATGACCAGGTCGAAGGGTCCCAGGCGCTCACGGATGCGCTGGTATTCGGTGGTGAGCCCGGTGTCGCCGCTGAAGAAGATCGCGTGGCGCTGCGTGCGCACCACCATCGAGGACCACAGCGTCGTGTTGCGTGTCTTCGGCGTGCGCCCGGAGAAGTGCTGCGAGGGGGCGGCGGTGACCTCGAGGTCCGTACCGGGCAGGCGATGCGTTTCCCACCAGTCGAGCTCGCTGATGCGCTCGGGGCTCACGCCCCAGGATTCCAGATGCGCGCCAACGCCGAGGGAAGTCACGAACGGCACGCTCGTCCTGGCCAGCGCACGGATGGTGGCGTGGTCCAGGTGGTCGTAGTGATCGTGCGAGATGACCACCAGATCGAGGGCTGGCAGCTGCGACAGCGCGATCGGCACCGGCTGGAAGCGCCTCGGTCCGACCAGCTGCGAGGGCGAACAGCGCTTGCTCCATACCGGGTCGGTCAGCACGCGCCGGCCGTCGATCTCCAGCAGCATGGTGGAGTGTCCGAGCCAGGTCACGCGCAGGCCGCTGGCCGGCGGCCGGGTCCAGGTTTCCAGCGGATGCACTTGCGGCAGACCGTGCTGCGGGGCGCGCCGCTCCCCACCGTAGAGGAATTCCTTGAGGCTCGGCATCGGCACGCTGGGATCGCGCAGGCCCGGCAGGATCGGGTGCACGTTGGCGAAGTGCCACCCGTTCCACTGGGAAGAGCCCTGCATGCGCTCCAGGCGGGCGCCGCCGGCGAGTTTGCCGAAGGTTTTCATCGCTGCTTCCTGCCATGCGGTGCCGCACGTGCTGCCAAACCGCCGCGAAGGCCCCGTCTGGCATCCCTGGAGTTCCGCCGGCCCTGCACCAATGCGCACACTCTCGGGGCAGGAAGCCCAGGTTTCAAGCCTCGCAGTCTTCAGTCCTCGCCCGGGGGCACCTTGTCGCGCAGGATCATGGCGTGGGTGAGCTCGTCGGGGGAGGGCACGCCGCGTTCGACGGAGATCTCGGTGCGCGCCATGGGCTGCCGCACGGCCTGTGACTTCAGTTCCAGTACGCTCTCCGGCCCCAGGCGCACGACCTGGATGCCCTCGAGGGTCAGGGGCTGCCCTCGGGCGAGCGTCAGCGCAGGCTGCGCCAGGCGGACCAGCCAGGCGCTGCCCGCAGAACCGGCGGCGAGCTGCGCCCGGCCGGCGCCATCGATGAGCAGCGCGGTCTTCTCGTCGATACCGAGTCCGATGACCGAGGATCCGGGCTTGCTCTGGTTGATGCGGGCCAGGAACACGATCGTGCGTCCCAGCCGGCTGCGTGCCGAGAAGTGCGAGTCGGTGATGACCTGCTCGAGTCCGCGGAAGTGCATGAAATCCTCTTCCACCATGACGCTCGCATTAAAAGGGTCGGCGAGCGCCACCTTCGACTCCAGGCTGATGCCGTCGAGGCAGGGGTAGCCGTAGTGACCGAGAATCGCGAGGCCGGCGCTGCTGCCGCCGATGGGGCGGTCGGCGCGCACGTGGGCATTCAGCGCTTGCTGCACCGGCGTGCCCTTCCAGTAGCGCACGTAGTTCGCCTGGTCGCCACCGGCGATGAAGATTCCGTCAGCCTGGCGCAGCGCGCTCAGCACCCGCGGGTCATAGGAGGCCTGGCGATTGTGGAAGGTGATGGTCTCGGCCGAGCTTACCGGACCCCAGGTCGTCGCGAACGAACGGCCGTAGTTGCCGTCTTCCGGGTCGAAGCTGTCATCGTCGACCGCGCGCAGGATGAGGATGTGCCCGCCGCCTGCGTGCGTGGCGATTGCGCGGAACGCCGCATCCACCCGGCCGCCGCCGCCCATCAGGGCGAGCAGGAACTGTGTCTTCCCGGCACGCGGCACCGCGGGGTTTCCGGTGACGAAGTAATCGAAGTTCCGGTCGCGGAAATCGTGGGGCCCTTGCGCAACCGTGTCCGCGGCGGTGCTCTGCCATGCGCCGGCCAGCATCGCCGAAACCAGAACCAGCAATGCGCGTAGGGTGGTCTTGCGCGCTTGCGATGTCCGCTTCACCCGTTCCCCTCACCTGATGTCGACATGTCCAGCCGGGCGCCTAGTTGCCCGTGTCGTCGCAACGATTTGCGCGCATTGTCTCACGGCGCTCCCCGCGCCCCCCGCGCCCCATCCGCGACCTGAATCCCGCGCTCTATTTCCATGCCGACTACGGCGTGGCCCGGACCCATCCGCGCGGGCGCGCGCGCTTCCTCGAGCCCAGCCCCGCCGCTGGCGGCATGCCGGGGAGCCGCTGGCCATCAGCCGAGACGCCCGTTCCACAGGAGCACGGCCAGGGCCAGGTACCACAACCCAAGCAGGGCGATGCCGGCCAGCATGACGTGGGCGGCGCGTCCAGGGGGAACAAGGACGAGGAGCGCGACGATGAGGATGCCGGCCAGTGCGCCCGCGCGGCCGACGAGGCGCAGCCGCGGCGTGCCGGCGGCCAGCAGGGCGCCCAGGCTGAGCATGGCGAGGGACTGGAATGCGATTCCCATCGGCATGAGAAAGCCGATGAGGCTGCCGGCAAAGACGAACAGGGACTTGGCTGCCGCCAGGCTCTCGGGTGTGCTGACGCCCGCATAGCGGACTGCCACCGCCGGTATCACCAGGCCATCGAGGATCATCGAGGCCATGCAGGCCGCGGCGCCAATGCAGAACGCCACCGTGCAGATGACCACCGGCACCCGCTCGGCGCCCAGCCGCCGCCCCAGCAGCACGAAGTTCACGATCAGGGTTGCCAGCACCAGGACGAAGCCGCCGTGGACCACACCGTCGATGAATCGATGGGCGGCTTCCTCCTGCAGCACTCCGGCGAAATCATGCGCGCCACTGGCGGGGTGGTTGGCGAGCAGCACGAGGCTGGCGAGGCCGCACGCGGCAAAGGCGGCGCCCAGCGGGCGCGGATCGGTCGGCTGCAGGCTCTGGGTCACGGTGGGCTCCTCTGGCTGGGTACCGCCTCGTTTTAGCGCATGTTCGTCGCAGGGTGCTGGAACCGTCGGCCCGTCTGTCCGATAGTGGACGCAGCGGCCCATCTGTCTGTAAATGCCTGCGATGTCCAGGACCCACAATCCTCGCACTGACCGGCGCGCCCAGCGCACGCGGCGCGATCTCACGGCGGCCTTCGTGGAGCTCGTGCTGTCGCGCGGCTACGAGGGGGTCACGACCGCGGAGATCAGCCGCAAGGCCAACATCGGCCGGTCGACCTTCTACCTGCACTATGCCGGCAAGCAGCAGTTGCTGGAGGAGAGCCTTGCGCATCCCTCCGCGGGTCTCGCGGCCTGCGTCGGCGGCGAGCTGACCGCGCCGCAGCTGCTGCCGCTGCTGGAACATTTCCGCGCCCAGCGGAGCATCAACCGCGTCTTTTTCGAGGCACCCATCCGCGGGCTATGGGTCAGGAGCCTCGCCGCGCTCATCGAGCCGCGCTTGCCACGCCTCCCGGCCAGCGCCGTGCCGCGCTCCTTGCTGGCCTCGGTGATCGCGGAGGCGCAGATCGCCCTCGTCACCCACTGGCTCACGGCCCATGCCGGCCTGCAGCCGGAGCTCGTGGCGCAACAGCTGCTCGCGGGCACGCGGGCGCTGTCGGCGGGGGCCGGTGCGGGCGTGCCGCCGGCGCGTCCTGCGGGCGCGCTGGCCAACTTGCATGTGATCACCGAGAATGGCCGCCCTCGCGGCAGCGCCCGGCGCTGACCGTGTCTCGGTCTTCATGAGGAGTCACGCACATGGCAGGTTTTTCGGGCAAGTGGGACATGGTCACCAAGTCGCCGATGGGCGCGCAGAGCTCGACCCTCGATCTGCAGGAGTCCGGCGGCTCGATCACCGGATCCACGACCTCCCCGATGGTCGGCACGCTCACGCTCGAGAACGGCAAGGCCAGCGGCAGGAGCGCGACGTGGACGGTCAAGATGACCGTGCCCATGCCGCTCACCCTCGATGCGCAGGTCACCCTCGACAGCGATGACACCTTCGCCGGCACCGTCAAGGCGGGAGCCTTCGGCAGCTGGCCGGTGACGGGCAAGCGCGCCAGCTAGCGGCGCCTGCGCTCCGGCGCGACCGACATGACGCAGAACGCGGACCGTTTCGACCGCTGGATACGCGGCGGCTTCGTGCAGATGAACACGCAGCTCGAGGAGCTGTATTTCGCGCAGGCCGACCGTGCCGCGATCGAGGGCGTCGGAGGCGACATCAAGGCGCGCCTGGTCGAGGAAGGGCGCGGCTTCATCGTCGCTCTTCTGCACGAGGGCAACACCGACGAGGGCTTCGAGTCCGCCTTCTCGGTGCTGGCGAACGTCGGCCTGTACATGGCGGCCTGCCGGCGCCACGAGGTTACCCCGCCGGATGCCGAGGGCCCCTCGCTGCTGCGCGAGGCCTCGGCACTGGCCCTGCACCTGGGGGCATCGATGGGGGTGACGCCGCGCTTCGCCACCAGCCATCTCACCACCCACAACCCTGCGGTCCTCGGCAGCTACAAGTGCTTCACCACGCTGCCCGCCGAGCAGGTGTTCCTCGAGTACAACACGCGCGGGATCTTCGCCTACAAGCGGGCCGCGGATGCCCTGACGCGCATCCTGCCGCTTGGGGTGTCGCATCCGGTCGCCTACGACCTGCTCGGCGACGCGCGCGATGCGCTCGCCGACGTCGCGCACTACAACCAGGTCCTGTTCGACAAACTCGACACGCAGCGCTTCTTCTACTGCGTACGCCCGTACTACAAGCCCTACAAGGTCGGCCTGCACGAGTATCGCGGCGCCAACGCCGGGGACTTCTCCGGCATCAACGAGATCGACTTGCTGCTGGGTCTGTGCAACGGCAACAACATCGCCTATTCCCAGCTGCTCGTGGACAAGTTCCTGTTCATGATGCCGGAGGATCAGGCGCGGCTGCGCGACTGCCTGCGCCGGCAGAGCCTGCTGGATGCGCTGCTCGCGGAATTGCCCGCCGCAGCTTCCCAGGGCTGGTTCCAGCGCAACGCCGGGCGCTTCCTGGAGGTCTGCAAGGCGCACGGCACGGCCGCTGCGCAGCACCATGACCAGCTGGTGCGCCGATTCATCGAGGCTCCCTCGGCGGCGCTGCCCGAGCACCGCCTGACGCACATCACGGCCAGCGGTCCGCCGCTTCCCGTCCTGCTCGGCTCGCTGGAGCGCCTGCGCGACCTGCGCATGGCCGCACCGCGCGACGATATCCCCAGCCGCCACGCGGACCTGGCGAGGCTGGCGCGGGCCTGCGGCGGTTGAGTTAGTCGGCCACGCCGCGCAGGCTACTGCGCCGCGCCGCCCTCGCTTAAAATGCGCCGCCCCCGGCCAGTGCGGCGCGGCGCGCACCGATGCCAGATAGGAACACCCCTTGAGCACACCTGCCATCCCCTCCCATGCCCGCGTCGTCGTCTGCGGCGGCGGGGTCATCGGCACCTCCGTGGCCTATCACCTGGCGCTGCTGGGCTGGAAGGACATCGTCCTGCTCGAGCGTGACCGGCTGACTTCCGGCACCACCTGGCATGCCGCCGGGCTCATGGTCACCTTCGGCTCGACCTCCGAGACCTCGACCGAGATGCGCAAGTACACGCGCGATCTCTACAGCCGCCTGGAAGCGGAGACCGGCCAGGCGACCGGCTTTTCCCCGATCGGCTTCATCGAGGTCGCCGCCGACAAGGACCGGCTCGAGGAATACCGGCGCGTGGCGGCGTTCAACCGCTACTGTGGAGTGGACGTGCACGAGATCTCGCCGCGCGAAATCAAGGCCATGTTCCCGCTGGCGCAGGTGGATGACATCGAGGCCGGGTTCTACGTCAGGGAGGACGGCCGTGTAAATCCGGTTGACGTCACCATGGCACTGGGCAAGGGCGCGCGCATGCGCGGCGTGCAGATACTCGAGGGCGTGGCCGCGACCGGCGTGACGCAGAGCCGCGGGCGCGTCACCGGCGTGCGCACCGCGCGCGGGGACATCAAGGCGGACTACGTCGTCAACTGCACCGGCATGTGGGCGCGGCAGTTCGGGGCGCTGGCGGGGGTGAACATCCCCAACCAGGCCGCCGAGCACTATTACCTGATCACCGAGCCGATCAAGGACCTGCCGCCGAACATGCCGGTGCTCGAGGACCCGGGCGCCTACGGGTACTACCGCGAGGAGGGGGGCGGGATCATGGTCGGCCTGTTCGAGCCGACCTGTGCGCCCTGGAAGGTCGAGGGCATCCCGGCGGACGTCTCGTTTCTCGAGCTGCCGCCGGACTGGGATCGCATGACCCCTTTCCTGGAGAAGGCCATGGCGCGCGTGCCGGTCACGGCCGAGGTCGGCATGAAGAAATTCTTCTGCGGACCGGAGAGCTTCACGCCGGACCTGCGGCCGATCGTCGGGGAGGCGCCGGAGCTGAAGAACTACTTCGTGGCTGCCGGGCTCAACTCGGTCGGCGTCCTCACCGGCGGCGGGCTGGGGCGCGTGCTGGCGCACTGGATCATCGACGGGGTGCCCGACGTCGACGTCACCGGCTTCAACATCGACCGCACGCACACCTACCAGTCCAACCCCGAGTACCGCCGCGAGCGCACCGTCGAGTCGCTCGGCATGGTCTACAAGACGCACTACCCGAACAAGTCACTCACGACGGCCCGCGGCGTGCGCAAGTCCCCGTTCCATGAGCGCCTGGCCGCCCAGGGCGCCTACTTCAAGGAGGTCAGCGGCTGGGAGAGTCCCGACTGGTATGCGGGCGCGGGCGTTACGGCGGACCCCGGGCCGCTGTCATGGGGCCGCGAGAGCTGGTTCCCCCGCTGGCAGGCCGAGCACCGTGCCGCGCGCGAGAACGTCATCGTCATGGACATGTCGTTCATGGGGAAATTCCTGGTGCAGGGCCGGGATGCCGGGCACTGGCTGAACCAGATCTCCGCCAACGACGTCAACGGCCCCGCGGGCATCATCACCTACACGCAGTGGCTGAATGCCAAGGGGCTGCTTGAGGCGGACCTCACGGTCACCAAGCTCGCCGACGACCGTTTCTTCGTCGTCGTCACCGACACCATGGTCAGGCACGCCGAGACCTGGATGAAACGCAACATCCCGGAGCAGGCGCACGCCTTCGTCACCGACGTCACGTCCGCCTACGGGCAGCTGAACGTGCAGGGCCCGCGCTCGCGCGAACTCCTGCAGCAGCTCACCAGCGTCGACCTGTCCAACGAAGCCTTCCCGTTCCGCAGCGCGCGCGAGATCGACATCGGCTTTGCGCGGGTGTTGTGCGTGCGCATCACCTACCTGGGCGAGCTCGGCTACGAGCTCTACATTCCCGCCGAGCAGGCCGTGCACGTGTACGACCGTGTGGTGGAGGCGGGCAGGCGGTTCGGCCTGGCGCACGCAGGTCTGAAGGCCCTCGGCAGCCTGCGCATGGAGAAGGGCTACCGCGACTACGGCCACGACATCGACAATACCGACGAGCCGTACGAGGTGGGCCTGGGATTTGCCGTCGATCTGAACAAGCCCGACGGCTTCATCGGCAAGGAGGCACTCATGGCCCGCAAGGCCGGGGGACCGCTCAAGCGGCGCCTGGTGCAGGTGCTGCTGAAGGACCCCGCGCCGCTCATGTTCCACGCCGAGGTCGTGCACCGCGACGGCGTGCCGGTCGGCTACGTGCGCGCAGCCTCGTACGGGCACACGCTCGGGGGTGCCGTGGGCCTTGCGATGGTCGAGCCCAAAGTGGTGGTCGACGCCGCGTACCTGCAGTCGGGCAAGTGGGAGGTCGAGGTGGCCGGCCGGCGCTACCCGGCCGAGGTCTCACTCCGGCCGATGTACGACCCGACGATGGCCCGCATCAAGGCCTGAGGAAGCTCAGCGCAGCTGGCTGTCTTTGCTGCCGCGCCGGTTGTACAGCGCGAACTGCTCGCTCTCGCGGTCGTGCTCCTGCTGGCAGGCCAGGCACAGCCTTACCCCCGGCACCGCCGCGCGCCGCGCCTCGGGAATGGCCGCACCGCAGTCCGCGCAGTGCGTGAGCCCGGGGCCCTGTGGCAGGCGGCTCTTGGCCCGGTCGATGCCGTCCTTCACGGTCGCATCGATCTGGTCCTGCACAGCGCCATCGCCCGCCCATCCGGTGGCCATTGCCTCGCCCTCTACGGTCCGATGCCCCGATTTTACCAGCCCGTGGGCCGTCACGGACCCGGCAAAGGGGGGCCGGGCGCTGCCGGCACCCCTTCCGCCCGGGATTCGGGGCGGCGGCACCCTCGGCTAGACTTCCGGTACCGGCTACGCCCACGAGGTCCCATGAGCCCAAGACCCTCCGCACTGCTGTGTCTGGTTGCGTGCCTGGGGCCTGGCGCGCACGCCGCCGAGCCGCCGCCGCCTTTGATCGCCTACGTCGGCGCCACGCTGTTCGATGCCACGCAGCCTGCGCCCCGAGCGGATATGGTCATCGCCGTGCAGGGCGCGCGCATCGTGGCCGTCACCGCCGCCGCGGACTTCCATGCGGGCAAGGACCAGCAGGTGATCGATGTGCACGGCAGGTACGTGGTCCCTGGCCTGATCAACACGCACGTGCACCTGGCGACCTCGGCCGAGCCTGCGCCGGCGCGTGCGTACCTGCGTCGCGAGCTTTACAGCGGCATCACCACGGTGCGCGACATGGCAGGCGACGTGCGGCTGCTGGCGGAACTGAAGCGCGAGGCGGACCTCGACGAGATCGCCGCCCCGGACATCGTGTATGCGGCGCTGATGGCGGGACCGGACTTCTTCATCGACCCGCGCACGCACGATGCGGCCAGGGGCCAGGTGGCAGGGCAGGTGCCCTGGATGCGCGCCCTCACGCCGCAGTCC
Source organism: Pseudomonadota bacterium (assembly GCA_018240525.1). Classification (GTDB taxonomy): domain Bacteria; phylum Pseudomonadota; class Gammaproteobacteria; order Steroidobacterales; family Steroidobacteraceae; genus 13-2-20CM-66-19. Next base: position 406,646 of record JAFEFN010000003.1, on the reverse strand, counting down.
GACCTGCCGCGCGTCGTGGCGGAGGCGCACGGCACCGGGGCGAGCGCCCTCAAGCTCTACGCAGACCTCGGCGCACCCCTGGTGAAGGCAGTGACCGAGGAAGCACACCGACAGCACATGCTGGTCTGGGCGCACGCGGCCGTGTTTCCCGCGCTGCCACTGGATGCGGTCGAGGCCGGCGTCGATGTCATGAGTCACGCCTGCATGCTCGGCTACCAGGTCTCGCAGCCACCGATGACCGGTTACCACGAGAAGCGACCGGTGGACCTGGCGCAGGTGAAGCGTTCGCAGGCGCAGATGCAGGCCCTGTATGCGCGCATGAAAGCGCAGGGCATCGTTCTCGATGCCACGGTGTCGGTGTACGACCGCGGTGAGCCGTTCCCCTCGTGCCCGCCCGGTGACGCGGATTTCCTGGCGCGACAGGCCTACCAGGCGGGCGTGCCGATCTCGACCGGGACGGATGATGACTTTGACTGGAAGGATCCGGACAGCGCGCTGTTCGAGGAGTTGGCCCTCCTGGCCGAGCGCGTCGGTATGTCACCGGCCGAGATCATCCGCGCGGCGACCCTCACCGGCGCGCGGGTGACGGGCATGGAGCGCGACGCCGGGACGCTCGAGCCGGGCAAGCTCGCCAACTTCGTAGTGCTGGCATCCGACCCGCTGCAGAAGGTGTCCAACCTGAAGTCGGTGGTCACCGTGGTCAAGCACGGGATTGCCTACCAGCGCGCGGACTACGTGCCCGCCACTGCCGAGAGCATCCAGCGCGCCGCCGGCAACTGAGTCAGGCGGCCTTGCCCCGGCGCTGCGCGGCAAGGTAGCGGTCGATCACGTGCGGCAGCAGCGTCATCGGTACGTTGCCGCCCTTGACGACCGCATCGTCGAAGAGCCGCAGGTCGTAGCCGGCGCCGAGGGCCTTCTGTGCGTGCTCGCGCAGGCGATTGATTTCGGTGTGCCCGACCTTGTAGCCGCAGGCCTGGCCCGGCCACACGCAGTAGCGGTCCACTTCCGCGGTCACTTCCAGCACCGACGAGCCGTTGGTCGTGGCGAACCATTCGATGGCCTTGGCCCGCGACCAGCGCTTGGCGTGGATGCCGGTATCGACCACGAGGCGGCAGGCGCGGAAGGCGAGGGACTGCAGGTAGCCGAGCTTGCCGAGCGGATCGCCGTCGTAGACGCCGAGCTCGTCGGCGAGCTGCTCGGCGTACAGCGCCCAGCCCTCCGAGTAGGCGTTGAACTCCAGCAGCGAGCGGACGAGCGGCAGCTTGTAGGTGTACTCGCCCTGCCAGACGTGGCCGGGGATCCCCTCGTGATAGCTCAGCGTCGGCAGCGCATAGCGCGGCCAGATCGAGGTGTCGCGAAGGTTGATGTAGTAGAGGCCCGGCTGCGAGCCGTCCATGGTGCCCGGTCCCGCGTAGCCATCCGGGGCGCCGTTCTCGATGGCCGGGGGCACCCGCTTGACCAGCAGATTGCCCGGGCCGAGGGTTGCGAAAGCGCGCGGCAGGCGCGTGCGGATGTCCGCCAGCCGCCCGTTGACGTAGGCGAGGATTTCCTCGCGACCGGCATCCGTGTTGGCAAAGAGAACGCGCGGGTCCTTGCCGAGCGCGGTCATGCGCTCGCCGGCCGTGCCCTGGGTCAGCCCCTGGGCACGCAGCAAAGGATCCATGCGTGCCTGCAGGGCGGCCAGCTGCTCCAGACCCATCTGGTGCACGCGCGCCGGATCCAGGTCGGTCGTCGTGCCCGCGCGCAGCGCCCACGCATAGTAGGCATCGCCCTCGGGCAGCTGCCAGACACCGGCATCCGTGCTGGCCACCGGGCGCTGGCGTTCGAGTTCCTCGATCTGACGCTCCAGCGCGGGTGCGATTTCGTCGGTCGCGATCTTCAGCGCCTGGGCGCCGAAGTCCTTGGGAAAGCCCGCCGTGCGCTTGGCAAGACCGCTGACGATGCCCCATTCCGCGAGCGGGACGGCGCGCCCGGTGGAGAGCTGGCGGATCGTCTTGTCCAGAATGAAGGCCGGAGCGCTCACGCCGGCTGCGCTGTCGTGGCGCAGCCGCGCCGTCTCCCCATCCAGCGCTCGCGCGTAGGCCTGCAGCCGCTCGAGGTAGGCCTCCGCGTCCGCCAGGCCGGCGATCCGGTGCTGGGTATCCAGGAACTCCGGCACCTCGGTGAACGCACCCATGTTCTGGGTCACCACGTAGGGGCCGTTGCGGTAGGACACCTCGTGGTTGAGGATGGCCACGTCCCCGTAGGGGAAGCGGCTGCCCTCGGCGGCGAGGCGGTAGGCGGTCTCGGTGACGGCGAGGTCGGTCTGCGTCGCGGCGGAGAGCCCGGCGTGCTTCAGCGCCGCGAGCTTCCTGCGGCGTGCGGCGGCGAGGTCCGCGGCATGGCGGACGCCTTCGGGGCTGCGGTCCGTCAGGCGGGACTTGAGAGTCGCGCGAGCGTTTGTATCGATCCCCAGCGTCGAGGCGCTCTCCGGGTACAGGGCGAGGAGCTCCTCGGCGGTATCGGCCAGGACGGCCTCGGCGGCGCCGTCCGCGGCGGCCGCCGTACCGGCGGCGGCCACCAGGCCGGGCAGCGCGCCGGCGGCGGCGAGCATGCCGGCGCCGAGAAGCACATCGCGACGATCAAGCGGCATGGCGTACGTCCTGGTCGAAGGGCGGCAGGCATGCTAGCCGGAAATGGCGCGCACCAGTAGGGACCCTGCGTTCAGGCGGTCGGAATGGGCGCCGAGCTGACGGCCGGATGGACACGGTCCGCTTCGTGCGGAGACACTCACAGGACAGAGCGGCCACCTGGTTCGGCCCGCGACGCAGGTGACTGATGCTGCCGATGTCGACATCGTTCATCACGCTGGCCATCACGCTGTTGCATACCGCTCTGGCGCTGGCGGTGACCGCGCACGCGCTCCGGACGCAGCGCAACCCCGGCTCTGCCGTGGCCTGGATCGGTCTTGCGTGGCTCTCACCGGTCCTAGGCAGCGTGGTTTACGCGCTGCTCGGCGTGAACCGCGTGCAGCGCCGGGCGCGCGCCCGGGGGATGCGCCCGGCCGCGATGCGCCAGGCGCACTGCGAGCCTGCGCCGTGCCCGTCGGCACACCTGGATGCACTGGAGGCCGCCGCCTTCCGCCTCACCGGGCGGCAGGTCGAGACCGGCAACCAGATCGACATGTTCGAGAACGGGGACGAGGCCTATCCGCGAATGCTGGCGGCGATCAACGCCGCAACGCGCAGCGTGGCGTTGTCCAGCTACATCTTCCGCGCGGACGCGGCCGGCGTCCCCTTCATCGAGGCGCTCACGGCCGCGCACCGGCGTGGTGCGCAGGTGCGCGTGCTGATCGACGGCGTCGGGGGCGGGTACCTGGGCTCCGGGGCGTTCCGCCGCCTGCGCCGCGCCGGCGTCCCGTGCGCGCGCTTCATGCATTCGCTGCTGCCCTGGCGCATGCCGTTCCTCAACCTGCGCACGCACCGCAAACTGCTGATCGTCGATGGCGCCACGGCCTTCATGGGCGGCCTCAACATCGGTGGCGAAAATCTCATCGCGGCGCACCCGCGGCACCCGGTGCTGGATACGCACTTCAGCGTGCGGGGACCGGTGGTCGGCCAGCTGGGGGATGCCTTCGCCGAGCAGTGGTATTTCGCCACCGGCGAGTCGCTCTCGGGCGATGTGTGGTTTCCGGCGCTCGAGCCGGTCGGCGAGGCCTGCGCGCGCGTGGTGACCTCCGGCCCGGACCAGGACCTGGAGAAGATCGAGCTGCTGATCCTGGCGGCGATCGGCTGTGCGCGCACCTCCATCCGGGTCATGACCCCGTATTTCCTGCCTGATGACCGGCTGATCACCGCGCTGGCGCTCGCGGCAATGCGCGGGGTCGGGGTCGACATCGTGCTGCCGGCGCGCACCAACCACCCAAGCGTCGACTGGGCCATGCGCGCCCACGTCGGCCCGCTGCTCGCGGCGGGCTGCCGGGTCTGGGCCCACGCGGCACCGTTCAACCATGCCAAGCTCATGAGCGTGGACGGGCTGTGGTGCCTGATCGGCAGCGCCAACTGGGACACGCGCAGCTTCCGGCTGAACTTCGAGGTCGACCTCGAGGCCTACCACGCGCCGACCGTGACCCGGGTGAGCGAGAAGATTGCCGCGCACCAGACGGTGCTGCTCACGGCGAAGCAGCTCGCTGCGCGCTCCTGGGCCACGCTCACCCGCGACCAGGCCGCGCGCCTGCTCATGCCGTATCTGTAGCGACGTTCGTGAGTGCTGCCTGGAAGGTGGGCAGCAGCGTCACGTAGGCATGCTGCTGCCACAGACGGGTGAGCAGCTGCCGCGGCTGCTCGCTCAGCTCACACACGAGCACCCGCGTGCCGAGGGCGTGGGCGCGCTGCGCGAAGATCTCGAGCGCGGTGACCGCGCTGGCATCGATGTAGGGCACCGCATCCAGCCGCAGGATGCGGGTCCGCGGGGTACCCGGCCGACCGGGCCGTGCCGCCGGTGCCGTCTTGCGCTAGGCTGCGCGCTGCGCCGCATGTGGCGATGCATCGATCAGGGACCGACATGAGAACAACGACAGGCCTGCGCGGCCTTTTCTGCACAGGCGCACTGCTGCTGGCCGCCGCCGGCAGCGCCGACCCGGGCAGCGCCCCGCCGAAGCCGGCGATGCCAGGGCGCACCACCAGCTTCGCGGTCAGCTTCCCGGCGGCGCGCAGCGCGAGCGCACTGGATGGCCGCATCATCCTGCTGCTGAGCACCGACCTTGCGCGCGAGCCGCGCAGCCACGTCTCCCCGGACGAGCCCCTCGATGCGCCGTACATCTTCGGACTGAACGTGGAGGGCATGTCAGGCGGCAAGGCGGTGGTGGTGGATGATGCTGCCTTCGGCTGGCCGACGCGCAAGCTCTCGCAGCTGCCGGCCGGCGACTACCTGGTGCAGGCGGTGCTGAACCGCTACGAGACCTTCCGCCTCGCCGACGGCCGTACGCTGAAGCTGCCCCCGGACAAGGGCGAGGGCCAGCAGTGGGCTCAGAAGCCCGGCAACCTGTATTCCACGCCGGTGCGCGTACACCTGGATCGCGCGCACCCGGCGCTGACCCGGATCGAACTCACCAACGTGATCGCGCCGATCACCCCGAAGACCGACTCGGAGTTCGTGCGCCACGTGCGTATCCGGAGCGAGCTGCTGTCGAGGTTCTGGGGTCGGGACGTCTACCTCGGCGCGCACGTGCTGCTGCCGAAGGACTTCGACAAGCACCCGGAGGCGCACTACCCGCTGATGGTCAACCATGGCCACTACCCGGAGGACATCGGGGACTTCCGCACCACGCCGCCCGACCCGGACCTCAAACCCGACTACTCGCAGCGCTTCCACCTGGCCGGCTACAACCGCATCCAGCAGCAGGAGGCCTACGCCTTCTACCAGAAGTGGATCTCCGCGGACTTCCCGCGCTTCCTGGTGATCGAGATCGAGCACGCCAACCCGTACTACGACGACAGCTACGCGGTGAACTCCGCCAACCTGGGTCCGTACGGGGATGCGATCAACAAGGAGTTGATCCCGGAGATCGAGAAGCGCTTCCGCGGCATCGGCGCCGGCTGGGCACGCTTCACCTACGGGGGCTCGACCGGTGGCTGGGAGGCCCTTGCCACCCAGGTGTTCTACCCGGAGATGTACAACGGGGCCTTCGCCGCCTGCCCGGATCCGATCGACTTCCGCGCCTACACGCTCATGAACATCTACGAGGACAAGAACGCCTACGTGGTCAGGGGCGAGGCCCTGAGCGTCGAGCGCCCGGCGATCCGCAACTACCTGGGTGAGATCTCGGCCACCCAGCGCGACTCAAACTACATGGAGCTGGCGCAGGGCGACCTGGGGCGCTCGGGCGGCCAGTACGACATCTGGACCGCCGTGTTCAGCCCGGCGGGCAAGGGCGGTTATCCGGCGCCGCTGTTCGACAAGCTGAGCGGCGTCATCGACCCGGAGGTGGCCGCCTACTGGCGCGAGCACTACGACCTGTCCTACATCATCGAGCGCGACTGGGCGAAGCTTGCACCGAAACTGCAGGGCAAGATCCACATCTATGTCGGCAGCGCGGATACCTACTACCTGACCGACGCGGTGTACTTTGCCCAGGAGCGCCTGGAGAAGCTGCAGCCGCCGTACCAGGGCTCGATCGCCTACGGGGACCGCGCCGAGCACTGCTGGAACGGGGATCCGACGCAGCCGAACGCCTATTCGCGCCTGCACTACAACTTCCAGTACCTGCCGGTGATCCTCAAGCGCATTGCCGACAGCGCGCCGCCCGGGGCGGACCTGAAGAGCTGGCGTTACTGAGGCATGCTGCGCAAGCCATGCGGCGCTGCCAGTCCCCGCGGCGACGTCCATGACGACGGCGAAGGCCGGCACGGTCCACTGGACGGAGGGCGATGAGGAGCGGCACGCCCTCTGGCTGAGCGAGAGCGGGGCCGAGCCGCCCCGCCGCATCGCGGTGGTCGATGACACGATGCGGGCGAGCGATGCGTACGGCCTGGCAGCCCAAGGGACCTCACTCCTGTGGCGCGGCGACTTCCACAATGCGCGGCAGCTGCTGACGGCGATGGCCCGACGGCTCGACCGCCGGCCGGCCAGACGCCACCGCAGCCTGGCCGCCCAGCCTCCCGCGGAAGCCTTCCACCGGTACCGTCAGGGACAGGCGCAGCGCGCACGCACCCTGAGCGCGCTGCTCGTCCCGCTGGAGGCAGGCTACGACATCCGGCTGCCACGTGCGCCCGATGCCCGCGCGGCCTGCGCCGAGGCGTTCGGTCCGTCCGCAGGTGCCGCGCTGGTCCCGCTGCGCACGCTGCTCGGGGCGATCGGTGCACACCAGTGGCGCGTGCGGGGCATCGAGGTCCCGGCCGCCGGTGGCCGCATTCACCCACACTACGGGGTCTTTGCGCCGGTCCGCGCCGAGTATGTCGACCTCGTCGCCGGCGAGCCGCTGCCGGTCGCCCCCACCGGGGAGGGGACGGCCTTCGACGTGGGCACGGGCACGGGGGTGCTGGCGGCAGTGCTGGTGCGGCGCGGGGTGCGGCGGGTGGTTGCGACGGACACGGATGCACGCGCGCTGGCCTGCGCGCGCGAGAACTTCGGGCGCCTCGGCATCAGCGGCCAGGTGGAGCTGGTCGAGGCGGACCTGTTTCCGCCCGGCCGTGCGCAGCTGGTGCTGTGCAACCCGCCGTGGCTGCCGGCGCGGCCGAGCACGCCGATCGAGCGCGGCATCTACGACCCGGACAGCCGGATGCTGCGGGGCTTCCTGCGCGGGCTCGCGGCGCACCTGGCAGAGGGTGGGGAAGGCTGGCTGGTGCTGTCGGACCTTGCCGAGCACCTGGGATTGCGCACGCGCGAGGAGCTCCTCGAATGGATTCGTGCGGCCGGGTTGAGCGTCGCGGGCCGCAGCGAGGTGCGACCGGTGCATCGCCGCACGGCCGATGCCCGGGACCCGCTGCACCGGGCGCGTGCCGCGGAGGTGACTTCCCTGTGGCGCCTGCGCGCGTCGGCCTGAGCGACCTGCGGCCTCTTTCCAACGGACCGCGGCTGCCGACATACTTGGCCTCGTCAGCGGGCAGCGAAGTGGAAGGAGAGTCCCATGCACCTCAGCCATGGCCGCGCGATCGGCCTGGGTTTCCTCCTCGCGCTCGTGTCGGGCACGCCGGCCCACGCGGCGAACATCGAGTTGTCCGGCAAGCAGGTCTACCCGGAGAGTCTTTCGGCCGATGCCGATGGCACGCTCTACATCGGCAGCGCCGGCGATGGTGGCGTCCTGAAGGTGGCTCCGGGAACCACCGATGCGGTGCCGTGGATCGCCCCGGCCGCCTATGGCAGCCGCTCGGTGCTCGGCGTGTTCGCGGATGACGCGCGCGGACTGCTGTGGGTCTGTTCCGACGACCTCAGCTCCTCCAAGGTCGCCTCGCCGGGCACGGGGGCCACAGCGCTCAAGGCGTTCGACCTCAAGAGCGGGACGGGCAAGGTCAGCATCGACCTGCCCGGCAGCGACCCGTTCTGCAACGACATCGCCATCGCCCGGGATGGCGCCGTATACGTCACCGAAAGCACCAACGGCCGCGTGCTGAAGGTCAGCTCCGATCTGCGCAGCCTGGCGGTGTGGGCGGAGGACAAGCAGCTCCTGGACGTCGACGGCCTGGCCTTCGGTGCCGACGGCAACCTCTACGTCAACACCTACGCGGGCAACGGCTTCTTCCGCATCACCGTGAAGGATGGCACCGCCGCTAAGATCACCAGGCTCGCCACGCCCCACCCGCTGTTCCACCCGGACGGCATGCGCGTGGTGGAGGGCAACACCTTCCTCATGGTGGAGGGCGGCGGCAAGCTGGATCGCATCACCGTCGTGGGCGACCAGGTGGTCATCGAGACGATCATGCGGCTGCTGGAGCCGGCTGGCGTGCAGAGGATCGGCCCGACCATCTGGGTCGCCGAGACCCAGATCAGCGTGCTCTTCCGTGAAAACCAGGCGGCGGTGCCGAAGCTCCCGTTCCGCATCGTCGGCGTGTCACCCGCCGCGCACTGACAGCGCTCAGGGAGACTTCGCGCGGGCCGCTTCGTAGGCGGTCCAGGCCTCACTCACCAGATAGGCGTGCAGCGCCCGGGCATCCTCCTCGGTGAGCACGTCATCGAAGCGTGCCATTCCCAGGGGCGCGAGCGCACCGTGCAGCACGATATCCTCGAACTGCTGCAGATCGGCGGGCGCCGTGGTGCGCAGGTCCGGAAGGACGCTGACTCCCAGCGCATGGCAGCGGCCGCACTGGCTGGTGAACAGGCGCAGGCCGCGGGCGATGTCCGCCTGCGAACCCTCCCTTGGCGGCGGCGTCGGCAGCGGGGGGTGCGTCCGCAGCGCCGGCAGCGGCACCGCCTCACCCCCCAGCTTCAGGGCCACGATGCGGCCTTCGTTGCGGTACCGGGCGCCGGCGGCGAACTCCGGGTAGGTGGAGGCGATGGCCCCGCCACCGTACCCGGCCATCACCGCCACGTACTGCACGCCGCCGGCCTCGTAGGTCATCGGTGCTGCCATGATGCCGACGCCGGTGTCGATGGTATGCAGCAGCTTGCCGCTGTCGGCGGCATACGCGTACAGCTTGCCGTCGGCCCGGCCCTGGAAGACCAGGTTACCGCCGGTCGACAGCACGCCGCCGTCGTTGACGAAGACCCCGTTGGAGGTCTCCTGCTCCCACACTGACTTCTGCGCCACCGGGTCCCAGGCGCGCAGGACGTTGCGTATCACCGTGCGCGGGTGCACGGCATCGTAATGCGGGAGCTTGCCGTACAGTTCCTCTCCCGCGACCGGGTCGTAGCTGGCATCCGGATAGAGCACGCCGACGCCGAAGGATCCCTCGACGTGCGTGACCGGCTTGTGCCCGAGGTCGACCCATATCATCGGCACGTCGAACACCGGGATGTACACCAGGTGCGTTTGTGCACTCAGGGACATCGGCGCCCAGGAATGACCGCCGCTGGTGGACGGGTAGATCAGCTGCGGCTTGCCGCTGTAGTCGGCCACGGGGTTGAGGATGGGGCGGCCCTTCGCGTCCAGGCCCCGTGCCCAGTTGATGTAAGTGAAGGGCTTGCCGGAGATCAGTTCCCCGCTCCTGCGGTCGAGGGCGTAGAAGAAGCCGTTCTTGGATGCCTGCAGCAGCACCTGGCGCGTGCGGCCGCCGATCTGCAGATCCGCCTGCACGAGGGTGGCAGCGGCGTCCTGGTCCCAGTCATCGCCCGGGGTCGTCTGGAAATGCCAGCGCCGTTCACCGCTGCGGGCATCCAGCGCCACGATCGACGAGCAATACAGGTCATCATGCCTGCCGCCACCGGGATTGCGGATGCGGTTCTCGTAGGGGGCAGCGTTGCCCGTGCCGATGTAGACGAGATTCAGCTGCGGGTCGTAGGCGGTGCCGGCCCAGACCGCGCCGCCGCGCGGGTCGCTCGCGGGGTCCCAGGTCTTCAGGGCCGCCTGCATGGCAGGGGACGGATGCGGATCATCGCGCCGTGGCACGACCCAGAAGCGCCAGGCGAGCCCGCCGGTGGCAAGATCGTAGGCGCTCACGTAGCCGCGCGTGCCACCCTTGCCCATGTCGGCGCCACTGTTGCCGATGAGCACGACGTCGCCGGCCAGCTGCGGCGCCCCGGTGCTGGAATAGGGCTGGGTGTGATCGACGATGGTGTCGGCGGACCAGGCGACCGCGCCGGTCTTCGCCTCCAGTGCATACAGCCGCCCGTCAAGGGCGCCCACGTAGACCCGGCCATTGGCGACGACGACGCCGCGGTTCACGACGTCGCAGCAGGCATTGCGGCCCACCGACCGGTCCATCCTCGGGGTGAAGGTCCACAGCGAGCGCCCGGTGGCTGCATCCAGCGCGTACACGATGCCCCAGTTGCCCGAGGTGTACATGACGCCATCGACCACGAGCGGAGTGGCCTCAAGTCCCCGTGTGGTCCCGGTGACGAAAGTCCAGGCGTGTCCCAGGCTCGCTACGTTGCGGTCGTTGACTGCCTGCAGGGGCGAGTAGTAGCTGCCCTGGGCATCGCCGCCGGTGTGGCGCCACTCACGGGCGGGTGCGGCGGCCGGTTCACCCGCCTGCGCCGCGGCGGACAGAAGGCAAGCGAACCAGGCGGAGCGGGCATTGGCCGTCAAGATTTCAATCCGGTTGTCGGGGCGATGGCGCGCCATCATAGACATTCGCGTCCGGGCGGACATCCCGCCTCCTTGCTGCTCAGGATGCATCCTCGATGCGATAGACGCGCGCGAAGCGCGCGCGGTCGACGATGCCATGATCGCCAGGGGCGTACTCGACCAGCCAGTCGCCGGCAACGCCGTGCAGCACGTCCCCGCCGGCCTCGCGCGCGACGCTGAAGGCCTGGTGCATCTGCTTGGCCAGCACGGCGGCCGGGCGGTTGCGGTAGGGACCGTTCGCGCCGGGGCGCCCCGGGAGCACCGGCAGGTACTTCGCATCGAAGCGCTCGCGTGAGACGCACCAGCGGTCACCCGTCGAGCCGGTGATCAGCGCATCCCCGGCGCGGTAGTGGTTCGGGCCCACCGCGCTTGTCAGGCTGCCATCGCTCGCGGCGAACTCGACCTGCACCGTCTCGTCCTTGGTGGCGCGTCGCGCCTGCGGGTCGGTGCGCAGGTCCGGTGCATCCAGATGCAATGTCATGTGCGCGAAGCTGCCTTGCCAGCACAGGCTGGCGCGGCATTGTGCCACGCGGGAGGCGCGCAGCCGACCCGGGTCCCCGGTGGCGGCGCGGCCACCGGGGACGGTCATTGGCTACTCGATGCTCTCGCCGTGCAGCGAGATGTCCAGGCCCTCGCGCTCCTGGTCCTCGCTCACGCGCAGGCCGATGGTGACATCGATCAGCTTGAGGATGATGAAGCTCATGACGAACCCATAGATCAGCGTGGTGCCGACGCCCCACAGCTGGGTGAGGACGGAACCGTCGACGCCGGCGATCTCCTTGCTGGCGAACAGGCCGGTCAGCAGGGCGCCGATGATGCCGCCAACGCAGTGCACGCCGAAAGCATCGAGCGAGTCGTCGTAGCCCACCGCGCGCTTGAGCGAGGTGGCCGCGAAGAAGCAGATGACGCCGGCGGCGAGGCCGATGACGACCGAGGCGGAGGGCCCGACGAACCCCGAGGCGGGCGTGATGGCCACAAGACCCGCCACGGCGCCCGAGGCGATGCCGAGCACGCTCGGCTTACCCTTGGTGAGCCACTCGGTGAACATCCACGCCATGGCCGCCGCGGCGGTGGCGATCTGCGTGGCGGCCATGGCCATGCCGGCACGGCCATCGGCTGCGACGGCGGAGCCGGCGTTGAACCCGAACCAGCCCACCCACAGGAGCGAGGCGCCGATGACGGTGTAGGTCAGGTTGTGCGGTGGCATCGGATCCTTGCCGTAGCCCAGGCGCTTGCCGAGGACCAGGCAACTCGCCAGGCCGGCGATGCCCGCGTTGATGTGCACCACCGTGCCGCCGGCATAGTCGAGCACACCCTTGGCCGCAAGCCAGCCCGAGGGCTCCCAGACCCAGTGGGCGATGGGGGCGTAGACGATCAGCGACCACAGCGTCATGAAGACCAGCATCGCCGAGAACTTCATGCGGTCGGCGAAGGCGCCGGCAATCAGTGCCGGGGTGATGATCGCGAAGGTGAGCTGGAACATCGCGTAGACGGTCTCGGGAATGGTGAGCGCCAGGTGCGAGACGGTGAGCTTGCCGGCGTCCTTCATGAACGTCATGCCGTGCATCAGCACCCGGGAGCCGCCTCCCAGCCACGGGCTGCCGGGCGTGAACGCCCAGGAGTAGCCCACGACCCACCACAGGAGTGTCACCAGGCAGGTGATCGCGAAGCTCTGCATGAGCGTCGCCAGGATGTTCTTCTTGCGGACCATGCCGCCGTAGAAGAGGGCGAGGCCCGGGATGGTCATCATCAGCACCAGGGCGGTCGAGGTAAGCATCCAGGCGGTATCGCCGGCGCTGATCTTGTCGGTGGTGACCAGCTGGGGCTCGGTGGGGGCGGGCGGTGCCTCGGCGGCCGCCGCCGGGGCGGCCGCCGCGGTTGCGGTGGCAGCGGCAGAGGCCGGCGTGGCGGCCGGCGCGTCGGCGGCCTGCGCCCAGGCGGTGGACGCGCCGATCCCGAGTACGCACAGCGCGATCAGGCGGATGAGTGTCGTAGTCAATGAAGTCTCCTCAGGGCTTGTCGTTTCTAGATGGCGCTCGCGTCTTTTTCACCGGTGCGGATGCGCACCACCGTGACCAGCTCGGTGACGAAGATCTTGCCGTCGCCGACCTTGCCGGTCCGGCCGGTCTGCATGACCGCATCGATCACCTGGTCCATGAGTGCATCGGGGATGGCAACCTCGATGCGTGTCTTCGGGACGAACTCCACGGTGTACTCCGCACCGCGGTAGACCTCCGTATGGCCGCGCTGGCGGCCGAAGCCTCGGACCTCGGTGACCGTCATGCCGGTCACTCCGAGTTCGCTGAGTGCCCTGCGAACGTCATCGAGCTTGAAAGGCTTGATGATTGCCGTAACCAATTTCATCGATGCCCACTCCTCCCGTTAGGTGCTTCGTCATCCCGCACCACCGGCCATCCACTGCAGCCAAGCAAGCGGTGTGCCATTGCGCAGGGCCCGTCCAAACAGCGAGTTAGCCGCCGCCGGGACGCTCGCGCCCGGGCGGCGTGCACCAAAGCGGTGCAGGCTCGCGCAGGCGCTGATGCGTGGCGGTGCGCGCCGCCGGCGCCGTGCGCTCAAAACTTGTACAGCGCCTGGATCGCGATCTCGCTCTGGTTGTCGGCGTACTCGTAGGTATTGCCGTCACCGCCGGCGTGGACCGACTTGAGGAAGGTCGATTCGCCGGAGGTGTCGTAGCGCGCCTCCAGGCGCAGCTCGAAGTTCTTCACCGGCGAGTAGCCGAAGGTGAGCGTGCCCTCCTTGAGCTTCTGTGGGGTGCCGGTGACGAAGCCGTCCTTGTCGTCGAGGTACTCACCGCGCAGGCTCACACGCCATTGGCTGCTGAGGGCGTAGTTCACGTAGGCGGCGATGCCGTCCCACTTCAAGTCCTCGCCAGCGACCTGCTGCTGCTTGCCCCAGTCGTAGCTGAGGGCGATGGTCAGGGCATCGGTGATGGCATAGGCGCCGACGAAGTCGATGAAGTCCCGCTGCGCATCGTAGGAAGGCTCCTTGCCGAAGTAGCCTTCGAGGTTCAGGGTCAGCCCCTTGAGAGGGGTGAGGGCGGCGGCCAGCTCCAGGGTCTTGGACCCGTAAGAGGTCGAGGTCGTGTTCCAGCCATTGTTGGCGCCGACGGTCAGGCTCAGCGTGTCGGTCGCCGCCCAGGTGGCGCGCACACCGGTGTGCGTGAGCGGCTCGGCGTAGAAAAGCAGGGAGCGGGAGAAATTCGTGTTGCCGACCGGGTTGCTGTACTCGTACCCGGCCAGCGTCGTGTACTTGCCGCCGATGATCGTGAACGATCCCCTGGCGTACTGCGCGTACGCCTGGCGCACGTTGAACGTGCTGTCGGTGCCGTTTTCCGAGTAGTTGAGGATGCGGGCGTCCTCGCCGGCCAGCACGTCCACGAAAGCGCCGAAGCCTTCCTTGGGCTGGTAGCCGACCTGCAGGCCGGCCTGGTCGAGCTGGAAGGTGTCGTGCTCGACGTCGAATTCATGGAAGGAGTTGTAGCCGCTCGAGTGGTAGTAGGAGGCGGCGACGTACCCGGTGATGGTGATGCCGGAGGCACCGAGCAGGTCGGCCAGGGCCGGTGCCGTCGGCTTAGCCGGGGTGGCATCGTCGGCGCGTGCGCAGGGCGCAACGACCGCCGCGGCGAGCAGCGTCGCTGCGGCGGTAACCCCTGATAGTTGGAATCGACGCATTCTCTGATTTCCTCGTGCTGTTGTACGGCGAACGTCCCCTCCGGGTCCGACAATGCATCTGGCGTGCCAACCGTCGGGAACTGTGCGGGTTGCGCCGTGCGCGCTCGCCGCGGGGCCACGAAGCGGCCGTCCTGCACCGCCAGCGCACCGGACGACGCGACGAAGGAACTGCGCTGGTGCAACTGCCTGCCCGATGGGGAGGCGGCATGCCCCGCCGCGGCGCACGCCGGGCGTCGGACGCTGCGGCTGCCGCCGGCCCGAGCTGGGCCGCCGCCCGTGCGGCGACTGGCACGTTCGCGCCCGCGAGGCTGAAACTGCAGGCGCATCAGGGGTTTGATGCGGGCAACGAGGGATGGGGCTCCGCGGTGCCGGCGGCGGCGCTTGTCGGGGCGGACCTCGCAATCCAACAATGCGGCATCCGTGCTGGACAGGCAGCTGCCAGGAGAGGTCGCACCATGAAGATACGTCCGCGTGATTTCCGGGTGCCCCCGCGCCGGAAGGTGAACCTCGCCAAGTGGCCCACCAAGATCGAGGACGTGTACGAGTCGAAGGAGGAGTACCAGCGTCTGCTCGCCGCGCACATCGCACGGCTCAGTACGTGTCAGGAGCTGCTGTACGCGTCAGATCGTTACGCGGTGCTGCTCATCTTCCAGGCCATGGATGCGGCTGGCAAGGACGGCGTCATCAAGCATGTCATGTCCGGCATCAACCCCCAGGGATGCCAGGTGTTCAGCTTCAAGCACCCGAGCGCGGGGGAGCTGCAACACGACTTCCTGTGGCGCACCACGCGCGATCTCCCCGAGCGCGGCCGCATTGGCATCTTCAACCGCTCTTATTACGAGGAGGTGCTGATCGTGCGCGTGCACCCGCACATCCTGGCCGCGCAAGGCATCCCGCACCCCCATCCAAAGACGATCTGGGAGGATCGTTACCGCTCGATCAACGATCTCGAGCGTCACCTGTACCTCAATGGCACCCGCATCATGAAGTTCTTCCTGCACCTGTCCAAGGAGGAGCAGCGCAGGCGCTTCATCGATCGCATCGACAAGCCGGCGAAGAACTGGAAGTTCAGCGCGGCCGACCTGGCCGAGCGCGGCTACTGGAAGGACTACATGCAGGCCTACGAGAAGTGCCTGCAGGCAACCAGCACGAGGGAGGCGCCCTGGTACGTGGTGCCCGCGGACGACAAGGAGAATGCCCGGCTGATCGTGTCCTCCATCATCGGAAAGACGCTCGAGGGGCTGGACATGCACTTCCCGCAGGTCGACCAGGCGCGGC
Organism: Pseudomonadota bacterium; assembly: GCA_018240525.1. Classification (GTDB taxonomy): domain Bacteria; phylum Pseudomonadota; class Gammaproteobacteria; order Steroidobacterales; family Steroidobacteraceae; genus 13-2-20CM-66-19. The sequence goes on along the minus strand of JAFEFN010000003.1, from coordinate 390,977 downwards.
GTCGTGAGCTTCGAAGGATCCGCAAGCAGCTGGTCGGCTAGGGGTCGTTGGCTGGCGGCCACGCCGGCCCGAAATGCGCGCCGGGCGGATGGCATGCCACAATCGGCCTTCCCGGGGCGCTAGGTCAGAGAGTCCAGGATGTACAACCGCAACCGAGTCCAGGAGCTGCTGGCCGACGCCAAGCCCGGCCACACCCTGCCGCAGCCTTTCTATGCCGATCCGGAGCTGTACCAGTTCGACGTTTCGGCCGTGCTGCCGCGCAGCTGGTTCATGCTGGGATTCGAGGCAGAGCTGGCGGCCCCGGGGTCCTACCTCTCGCTGACCATCGGACCGCATCCGCTGCTGGTGGTGCGCGGCCGAGACGGCGTCATCCGTGGGTTCCACAACATCTGCCGGCACCGCGGCGCACAGATATGTGCGGAAGGCGCAGGCACGCTCGCCAAGATCGTCTGCCCGTATCACCGCTGGACCTACGAACTCGACGGGCGCCTGGCCGGAGCGGCCCGCGTCCCCGATGGCCTGGATTTTGCCTCGCACGGTCTGGTGCCGATCCGCGTCGAGCTGCTGGAGGGGTGCATCTACGCGGCGCTCACCGATGCCGCGCCGGACTTCGCGCCTTTCCGCGAGGCGGCGGCCCCCTTTTTGCGTCCCTACGGACTGGCGCGGGCCAAGCTTGCCTACCAGAGTGAGCTGATCGAGAAGGCCAACTGGAAACTGGTGATGGAGAACGCGCGCGAGTGCTACCACTGCGCGGTCTGGCATCCGGAACTGAAGGTCTCCTTTCCAGTCGTCTTCGGCCAGAACTTCCGCGTGACCGACGGTGCGCGCAACGCCGACTACGTCGCCCAGATGCAGCGGCTCGCCCTGCCGGTGGGGCCGGCCCAGGGCTCCTGGTGGCATGTGGGGCGCTATCCGCTCAACCCGGGCGTGCACAGCGTCTCGATGAACGGCCAGGAGGTGGTGGCCAAGCGCCTGCTGGAGACCCATGGCGCTCCCATTGGCGGGCTGCGCTGGGCCACCGAGCCGAACTCGTTTTGCCATGCGTTCGCCGACTACGCCTTCATGTTCGCGGTCGTGCCGGTGAGCCCGACCGAGTCCCGCGTCATCTCGAAGTGGCTCGTCGCCCAGGATGCGCAGGAGGGGGTGGACTACACCATCGATGACCTGAGCGCCGTCTGGACACGCACCAACCTGCAGGACCGAGACCTCGCCGAGAACAACCAGCGCGGCATCAACGGCCTGGGGTACCGGCCCGGACCGTATGCGCAGGGAGCCGAGGAACTGGTCATCCGCTTCAACGCCTGGTATCGCGCCACCGCGGCCGAGAGCGTGCGGGGCTGACGCTGGATCGCAGGACGAACGTGCAGGCTGCTCGTCGCATCACCTTGCTCGATGGCGGCACCGGCCGCGAGCTGCTGCGGCTCGGAGCGCCGTTCCGTCAGCCGGAGTGGTCGGCGCTGGCGCTGATCGAGGGTCCCGAGTTCGTCACGCGGGTGCACGCGCGCTATATCGAGGCAGGCGCGGACCTGATCACCACCAACAGCTACGCGGTGGTGCCCTTCCACATCGGTGCGGCGCGCTTCGAGCGCGACGGGCACGCCCTCGCCGAACTGAGCGGCCGGCTGGCGCGTGCGGCCGCCGACGCGGCCGCGCGGCCGGTGAGGGTGGCCGGCTCCCTGCCACCGGTCTGTGGTTCCTACCGTCCGGACCTGTTTGACGCGGCCGTTGCGCGCCCGGTCCTGCAGACGCTCGTACACGCCCTGCAGCCGTACGTGGACCTGTGGCTGGCCGAGACAGTGGGGTCGCGCGCCGAGATGGTCCTGATCAGCGAAGTCGTGGCCGGCACCGGCAAGCCATGGTGGGTCTCCTACACCCTCACCGATGCGGCTGCATCGGCCGCCCCCACGCTGCGCTCAGGCGAGCCGGTCGGGCCTGCGGTCACCGATGCAGCCGCGCGAGGCGCGCGAGCGGTGCTGTTCAACTGCTCGCAGCCCGAGGTCATGGGCGCTGCCGTGGCCGCCGCCCGCCAGGCCCTGGATGTGCGGCGGGTCCCCGGGTCCGCCCACGTTCCGATCGGGGTCTACGCCAACGCCTTCCCGCCACAATCCGCCAGCGCCGCCGCCAATGACGAGTTGAACGGGGTGCGCACCGATCTCGGGCCGGTTGAATATCTCGACTGGGTGCGCAGGTGGCTCGACGACGGTGCGGAGATCGTTGGCGGCTGCTGCGGTGTGGGTCCGGAGCACATCGCGCTGATGCGCGCCAGCCTGACCTAGCCTTCGCTGAGGGTCGCCGGCGGGGATCTGCCCCGGGTCACGGCGCCGGTCGATGGCACGCGAGGTACTGGGCGGCTGCTGACGGAAGATTGAGGAGAGGCCGAGATGCTGGATTTTCGTGGCAAGACCGTTCTGGTGACCGGCGGCGGAGCGGGCATCGGTCGCGCGATCGCCGAGAGTTTCGGGAGCGCGGGGGCGAGGGTGGTGGTGGCCGAGATCGATCCGCCTCGCGCCCGCGAGGTCCGGGAGGCGCTCGCGAAGGCCGGCGTCGATGCGCTGGTGTGCGAGACCGACGTGCGCTCACGGGCGGCCGTGGACGCGATGATCGCGCAGGTTGCGGCGCGGTTTGACGGCCTCGACGTGCTGGTCAACAACGTGGGCGACTTCCTACGCATCGTCAAACCCTTCGAGCAGTGCAGCGACGAGGAGATCGAAGCCATCTACGGCGTGAACCTCAAGTCGATCCTGCTGGTGACGCGGGCGGCGATCCCGCTGCTGCGCCGGCGTGCCCCCGGCAGCAGCATCATTTCGCTGTCCTCGATCGAGGCCTTCCGCGGCATCCCGATGGTGACGGTGTACTCGGCGATGAAGCACGCCATCACGGGCTTCACGCGCAGTCTGGCGCTCGAACTGGCGCCGGCGGGCATCCGGGTCAATGCCATTGCGCCGGAGACGACAGAGACGCCTCAGGTACCGGTGACGGCAATGATTGCACCGGAGCACCGCGATCACACGCGTCGCTGGATCCCCCTGGGGCGCTTCGGGACACCACAGGATGCGGCCGGATCCGCGCTGTTCCTCGCCTCCGATCTGGCTGCGTGGATTACCGGCACGACCATCAACCTGGACGGTGGGGCGCTGGCGGCGGGCGGCTGGTACCGGGATCCGAAGGGCTTGTGGACCAATCTGCCGGTCGTCACCGGCAACGGTTTCAACTTCTGAGTCCGCGACGCACCCGCCTGCCCGCTTCAGCTTGAGCGCACAGACCCGCGGCGAACTGCTGCTCCGTCCGTGCTGCGCCGAAAGTGCGCGGCCGGGCAGGCCGGAGCGAGTAACATACGCTCGCCAACCGAACGCGCGGACCTGTCATGGAACGCAGAATGCTCGCCGGTCAACCGGGACCCGCGCAGGGTTACCCGTGCAGGATTCCCAAAGTCGTGCTGGCGACCGTCTGCCTGGGCCTGGCAGCCTGTGGCGGCGGAGTTCTGGCGCCGCGCGGGCCGGTCGGCCACGCCGAAAAGATGATCCTGATCGACTCGCTGGTGATCATGCTGGCGATCGTCGTGCCCACCATCCTCGCCACCGCGGCCTTCGCCTGGTGGTACCGGGCCGGCAATGCACGTTCGCGCTATCTGCCGGACTGGGACTACTCGGGGAAGGTCGAGTTGGTCGTGTGGTTCATTCCGGCGCTGGTCATCATCCTGCTCGCCGGTGTGACCTGGATCGGCTCGCACTCGCTGGATCCTGCCAAACCACTGCAAGGTACGGGAACCGTCGAAGTGCAGGTCGTGTCGCTCGACTGGAAGTGGCTGTTCATCTACCCGCAGTACGGCGTCGCCAGCGTCAATGAACTGACCGTCCCGACGCGCGCACCACTGCACTTTTCGCTGACCTCGGCCAGCGTCATGAACGCCTTCTTCGTTCCCCAGCTCGGCAGCATGATCTACACCATGAACGGGATGGTGACGCAGCTGAACCTCGAAGCCGACGCTGCGGGCACCTACGAGGGCCTGTCCGCGAACTACAGCGGCGCTGGCTTTTCGGACATGCACTTCGACGTGCACGCCGTGAGCGCGCAAGAGTTCAAGACTTGGGTCGAATCAGCGCGCGGTGCCCCGCGCAGGCTCGATGAGGCTGCCTACTTGGCGCTCGGCCAGCAGGGCACCAGCCCGGTCCTGGTCTTCGGCAGCACCGACCCGCAGCTGTTCGAGCGACTGGTCGCGCAGTCCCTGCCCCCGGGTCCCGGCCCGGCTGCGCCGGTGCCCGACGCCAAGCAGCCGCGGGCCAAGGCCCCGTAGATGTGGGGCAAGCTCAGCTGGGCGGCGATACCGCTCCATGAGCCGATCGCCATCGTGGCATCGGCCGTCGTCCTGCTCGTCCTCGCCGGCGTGGTCGGCTGGGTACTGGTACGAGGGCACTTTGCGTACCTGTGGAAGCAGTGGCTGACGAGCGTCGACCACAAGCGCATCGGCATCATGTACGTGGTGCTTGCGCTGGTCATGCTGCTGCGCGGCTTCAGCGATGCGATCCTGATGCGCTCGCAGCAGGCGCTCGCCCTGCACGGCGGCGGCTACCTGCCGCCGGAGCACTATGACCAGATTTTTTCGGCGCACGGCACGATCATGATTTTCTTCGTGGCCATGCCATTCGTCATCGGGCTGATGAATTTCGTCGTGCCTCTGCAGCTGGGTGTGCGCGATGTAGCCTTTCCGGTCCTCAACTCGGTTGGCTTCTGGCTGACAGCGGCCGGCGCGCTGCTCGTGAACGTTTCGCTCATGGTCGGGGAGTTTGCCCGCACCGGCTGGCTGGCATATCCACCGTTGTCCGAGTTGACCTATTCACCAGGGGTCGGAGTCGACTACTACCTGTGGGCGCTGCAGATCTCCGGCATCGGCACCCTGATCGCAGGCATCAACCTGGTGACGACCATCCTCAAGTTGCGCGCTCCCGGCATGAACTATCTGCGCATGCCGATGTTCTGCTGGACGGCCCTGGCATCGAGCCTGCTGATGGTTGCCGCCTTCCCGATACTGACCGCGACGTTTGCGATGCTGCTGCTGGATCGCTACCTCGGCTTCCACTTCTTCACAAACGAGGCCGGGGGCAACGTCATGATGTACGTGAACCTCATCTGGGCCTGGGGGCACCCGGAGGTCTACATCCTGGTCCTGCCCGCATTCGGGATCTACTCCGAGGTCTTCGCTACATTTTCACGCAAGGCCTTGTTCGGCTACCGCTCGATGGTGGCTGCGACCATGGCGATCTGCCTGGTGTCCTTCATGGTATGGCTGCACCACTTCTTCACCATGGGTGCCGGAGCCAACGTCAACACCGCTTTTGGCATCGCGACGATGGTGATCGCCGTGCCGACGGGCGTGAAGATCTTCAACTGGCTCTTCACGATGTACGGCGGCCGCCTCGTCTTCGCGACACCGATACTCTGGTCGCTCGCCTTCGTGGTCACCTTCGTCATCGGCGGGATGACGGGCGTCCTGCTGGCGGCGCCGCCTGCGGACTTCGTCCTGCACAACAGCGTGTTCCTGGTCGCGCATTTCCACAACGTGATCATCGGCGGGACGCTGTTCGGGGCATTTGCCGGCTATACGTACTGGTTTCCGAAGGCGTTCGGCTTCCGCCTGCACGACGGCTTGGGCAAGGCGGCATTCTGGTGCTGGGTCGTCGGCTTCTACTTGGCGTTCATGCCCCTGTATGCGCTTGGACTCACGGGGATGACCAGGCGACTGCAGCACTACGAGGTCGCCGCGTGGCAGCCCTGGCTGGTGGTGGCCGCCGTCGGCGCGGCATTCGTCCTGGCCGGCATCGGTTTCCAGGTCGCGCAGCTCGTGGTCAGCATCCGCAGGCGCGAGGCCCTGCGCGATGTCAGCGGGGACCCCTGGAATGGCAGGACTCTCGAGTGGTCCACGGCCTCGCCGCCCCCGAGCTTCAACTTCGCGGTCCTGCCGCAGGTGCAAGGCCAGGACGACTTCTGGCGCCGGAAGCAGCTCTCGGACGCGGCCCTGGCCTCCCCGGCAGACGAGGAGTACCAGGACATCCATCTTCCACGCAACAGTGCGACGGGGATTGTCTGTGCCTTCTTCGCAAGCGTCATGGGGTTTGCGCTCGTCTGGCATATCTGGTGGCTCGTCGGCCTCGCGTTCCTATGCGCCTATGCGACGTTCGTGAAGCTTGCGTGGCGCGAACAGCAGGAGGACTCGGTACCGGCAGACCTCGCCAGGGAGCTTGACCGGGCGCACCGGGCGGCACGCCAGGGGTCAGCCGCTTGAACGCGGTCGCCGGGGGAGCGTCCGGGGCACTGCGCGCGCCGACCGGCCACGGCAAGAAACTCGAGGACCGCAGAACCCACGACCAGTCCAAGCGCATCATCGCCGGCTACGGCTTCTGGATCTTCCTGATCAGCGACATCATCCTGTTCTCCGCGTTCTTTGCCACGTATGCCGTGCTGACCGACAGCACGGCCGGGGGGGCCGGCGGTCGCGCGCTGTTCGACCTGAAGAGCGTCGGCATCGAGACGGGGTGCCTGCTCACCTCGAGTCTTACCTGCGGCCTTGCCGCGGTGGGTTCCCGCTTCCGGCGCAGCGACCTGTTCCAGCTCGCCATGGCCGCGACCTTTGTCCTCGGCGCGGCATTCATCGCACTGGAGGTGCACGAGTTCGCGCGCATGGTGCGTGCCGGCAACGGACCGACCCGCAGCGCCTTCCTATCGGCTTTTTTCGCGCTGATTGGCTGTCATGGTCTGCACGTGAGCGCTGGCCTGCTGTGGCTCCTGACCATGATGGCGCAGGTGCGGGCCCGGGGTTATCGACCCGAGATCCTGCGGCGCATCCTGTGCTTCAGCCTCTTCTGGCACACCCTGGACATCGTGTGGATCGGCTTGTTCAGCCTTGTCTATCTGGTGGGAGTGGCCCGATGAACGAGGAACGCGATCTTGCCGCGGATGACGTTGCCCCGGGCGACGAGTTCGAAGGTGCCGGTTCACTCGGCGCAGCCGTCCGCTCCTATCTGGTGGGCTTCCTGCTGGCCATCGTGCTGACGGCGGTCTCGTTTTACCTCGCCCGCAGCACCCTGGTCTGGGAGCCCAGCATCCCGATCGCGCTCTCGGTCCTGGCGATCGCCCAGATGGGCGTGCACCTGGTGTTCTTCCTGCACATCACCGCCGGCCCCGACAGCGTCAACAACATTATGGCGCTGGCATTCGGCCTGCTGATCGTGATGCTGCTGGTGTTCGGTTCGCTGTGGATCATGGCCAACCTGGACCACAACATGCTGCCCATGGACCAGATCCTGAATATGCAACGATAGACCAGGCTCCGGGCAGGTGTTGCCCGGCAAACCGTGCAGGTGGGCGGAAAGTCGGGCAAGTTATCGGCGGCAAAGCCCGAAGTAGGCGGGAGGAAAGCAATGGCGCGCAGGCTGATCAGTTCAGGATCTACATTTGAACAGGAGATCGGCTACTCCCGGGCCGTGGTCGACGGGGAGTGGGTTTTCGTCTCCGGTACCACCGGGTTCAACTACCAGACCATGTCGATCTCCTCAGACCTGGTTGAGCAGACCGAGCAGTGCCTGAAGAACATCGAGGCGGCGCTGGCCCAGGCCGGTGCGACGCTGAAGGACGTGGTGCGGGTGACCTACATCGTGCCGGCAGCGGGGGAGTTCCCGAAATGTTGGCCGGTGCTGCGCCGGTGCTTCGGCGAGACACGGCCGGCGGCGACGATGATCTCCGCGGGACTGGCCGACCCGCGCATGCAGATCGAGATCGAAGTGACGGCGCGGCTGCGCGGCAAGGGCTGATCAGGCGTTACTGGATGAGCACCAGCGGGATCTCGCGCCGGGTGCCCTTCTGGTAGCCGTCGTAGGTCGGTGCGAACGCGACGAGCTGGTGCCACAGTTGCGAGCGCTCCTTGGCTGTCGCAAAGCGGGTGCTGACGGTCCTGGGTTTGCGCTGCACGTACACGGTCGCCGCAGGCGTCATGCGCAGGTTGCGGACCCAGTCCGGATCCTCATCCGCGCCGCCCTTCGAACCGACCACGAAGGTCATCCCGTCGAAAGTGAAGTAGGGCAACACGACAGCACGCCGGCGGCCGCTCTTGCGCCCCCGCGTCACCAGCACCAGGGAAGGAGCCTTGCGGCTCTTGAATTCCGGATTCTTGTCCAGCCCGGCCCGGCGCGCGAACAGCCACATGAAGAACGAGCTGCCCGTCCAGCGCACGGACCAGACGTCGAGTCTCATGACCAGGCGGGTGGCTAGGGGCAGCCGGGCCAATCCTAGCTCCCCTTAGCCGGCTGCACCCAAGAATTCGGCTGCGCCTCAGGTGCCGGCATTCTTCGGTGCGTACGCGTGCTCGCGCCGGGCATTCCAGTGGTAGAGGTCTTCGTTACCGCAGTGCGGGCATTTGACGGCGCAGAGCTGGTCGTCGGAGTCGGCCGTGGCGTTCTTTGGGTCATCCGGAGGAAGTGCGACGGCAATGACGGTGCCGCAGGCCTTGCTCTTGCACAACCAGCCGACGTAGAGGTTCCCCGGGACCATCTGTTGCGGCATCTTGAGATCGACGTGGCGCAGTCCCGGCGAGGTCACGGTCTTGCGCACGCGGGTTCCGAGACTCTTGGACGGCCGTTTGATTGCCATGGGGTGCCTCTGCTCGTACTTCCGTGGTTCTGCCGCGGCGATATGCGCAGCTTTGGTTTGCCTTGGACGGTTCTTTGGTTAGGCCGCCGCGCCCGCGGTCGCTCGAACGGATGTTGCGGACTTTAACACCGCAACCCAGGCGGGAAGCACTTTTCAAGAAATGCGAGGGTGCATACTGCGCCCGGGTAGGCCCTTGGGGAGCATCATGCGCACCGTTCTGATCTTGATCGTGCTGGGGATGACTGGTTCCGCTCAGGCAGCGACGGCGGACCACACGGATATCGAGGCTGCGGTTCAGCGGTGGGCGGTCGCCTTCAGCTCCGGGAGCTTCGCGCGCGACAACACCCCGTGCGCCGAGGATGCCGTCGTCATCGACGACCTGCCGCCGCACGTATGGCAGGGCCCCGGCGCGTGCTCCAGGTGGTTCGACGCCTTCAAGGCCTGGGCCACCAAGAACGCAGCGACGGAGGCGGCCATATCGTTCGGACCCATGCGCCACCTGGATGTGGAAGGAGCCGTGGCTTACCTGGTGGCTCCCGTGACACTTTCATACCGAAGGGCAGGCCAGCGGGTGAATTTTCCCGGCACGATCACAATCACGCTGCGCACGCAGGAGCCTGGCTCCGGCTGGCGCATCACCGGTGCGGCATGGGCGGATCAATAGCCGGTTCGGGAGGACCAGCCCTCCGTTCACATTTCAGTAGCCCAGCGCATTTCAGTTAAGCTGCCGCTCGAGGGGCTTCGGGAAGTCTCCGCACGCTCACGGGTTCAGGGGTGGCATTGGCCGAATCGTCGCACGCGGTGTTTCTCAGCTATGCCTCGCAGGACGCGCAGGCCGCCGAGAGAATCGCTGCGTCACTGCGGGCCGCCGGCATCGAGGTTTGGTTCGATCGGAACGAGCTGCGCGGCGGCGATTCCTGGGATCGCAAGATTCGTGAGCAGATCCACGACTGCCGCCTGTTCATCCCCGTCATCTCGACCAACACCGAGCAACGTGACGAGGGCTATTTCCGGCGCGAGTGGAGCCTGGCGGTCGACCGGACCCGCGACATGGCCCACAAGAGAGCCTTCCTCGTCCCGGTGGTGATTGACGGGACCCCCGAGCGGGGCGCATCCGTCCCGGATAAGTTCCACGAGCTGCAGTGGACCCGGCTACCCGAAGGAGAGACCCCACCGGCCTTTGTGGAGCGTGTGCAGCGTCTGCTGATGCCGGAAGCGAGTCCGGCGCCGGGCCGGATCGCGGTGGGGCCGCAATCAATACCCCATGCGCCCCCTGTGCGGGCGACGCGGGCAGCGGGACGCTGGCTACTCGCCGCGGTGGGCGTGGCGGTCATCGGTGCCGCCGCCTATTTTACGATCGGTAAGCTCTCGAGCCCGCCGGTGGCCGCCGGTGCGGCCACTGCCAAAGCCGGATCCTTCACGCCCCCACCGCATTCAGTGGCGGTGTTGCCCTTCGTGAACATGAGCGGGGACAAGGAGCAGGAATATTTTTCCGAGGGGCTTGCCGAAGAACTGCTTAATTCACTCGCGCAGATCAGGGGGCTCCAGGTCGCAGCGCGAACCTCGTCCTTTTCTTTCAAGGAGCACACGGACATCGGCACCGTCGCCCGTGCACTGAACGTCGCCGCCGTGCTGGAGGGGAGCGTACGGCGCTCCACCAGCACCGTCCGGGTGACGGCGCAGCTCATCAACGCGGCGACCGGCTTTCATATGTGGTCGAAGACCTACGACCGCGATCTCGGCGATGTGCTCAAGCTGCAGACCGAGATCGCCACGGCGGTCGCCGAGGCACTCAAGGTCACCCTGCTGGGTGACGTCGCGGCGCGTATCGAACTGGGGGGCACGCGCATCCCGGGCGCATTCGATGCCTACCTGCGCGCTTCCAAAGGGTTTCAGGGTTACGCGAGCGCGGCAGACCTGCAGGCCGCGATCGAGAGCTACTCCGAGGCGATTCGCCAGGATCCTTCGTATGCGATCGCCCTGGCCGCCCGGTCAGTCGCGTTGGCAGCCTATGCGAGAAACTACGGGACCGGCACGGTGGTGCACGACTATCGCGCCAGGTCGCAGGCCGATGCGCAGGCAGCCATTGCCTTGACCCCGGAACTGGCCGAAGCGCACGTCGCGCTGGGCACGGTTCTGCGGGATTCGCTGGAGTTCACGCGTGCGGCCCAGGAGTTCCAGCGCGCCGTGGAACTTGCGTCCGGTAACGCCCAGGTGCTGGCAGATTACGGTTCCTTTAACGTCGAGATGGGCCACACCGAGGCGGGCCTTGCAGCGATACGTCAAGCATTGGTGCTCGATCCCCTAAGCCCCGAGGCGCACAGCACGCTCGGCTATGCGCTCGTGGAGGCGCACCAGCACGCCGAGGCCATCAAGGTCCTCACAGAAGCGCGCGCGCGTGTGGCAAACCCGGCCTTCCTCAATGCCTGGCTGGCCTTTGCGTACTATGCGTCCGGCCAGTATGAGAATGCCCGCGTCGCGTGCGAAGCTGGAGACGAGAGCAACAGGGCCATTTGTCTCTGCTTGATCTACGAGAAACTGGGCAGACATGCAGAGGCAGAGCAGGCGCTGGCCGACCTTCGGGCGAAGTACGCGGACGACGCGGCCGTCTTCTACGCCATGATCTATTCGCAGTGGGGTGACAAAGCGCAGGCTCTGCACTGGCTCGAGGTCGCCATGCGGAGCCGCGATGCGTACCTCATCAAGCTGAAGACGAATGGGTACTTCAATCCGATTCGCCATGAGCCGCGCTTCCAGGCGATCGAGCGCGAGCTGAAGTTCCCGGACTGAGCGGTACTCGATCCTGCCCTTGATAAGGGCGCTGCCCTTTTGCCGTCATCCGCCCGGAAGAGCGATTCGATCCGCCATGCCGCTGGAGGCTGCGCGTGCGGTCTCCATGAGCAGCGGCGACCAGCGCTGGGCAAGGTCCTCAAGGGTCCAGCGGCTGGTGGGCCCTGAGATGTTGACCGCGGCCACGGGTCGTCCATGCGGCCCCATCACCGCCGCTCCAATGGTGAGGTCGCCGCGGTAGCACTCCTGGTTGGCGCGCGAGTAACCGGTTTCGCGCGCCTCCGCGATGAGCGCCAGGACGCGAGATCGGTCCGTGACGGTGGTGGCGGTCAGGGGCCGCAGCGACGAGCGGTCGAGTATCTCGTCCACTTCATCGTCCGGCAGGCGCGACAGGTAGGCGCGACCCGCCGCCGTGCAGAACATGGGCAGTACGCGGCCAAGCGGCATGTGGATCTGGAAGGCCTTGTGGCTGGGGAAGCGTGCTACGTAGACCATCTGCGTTCCGTCCGGCTCGGACAGGCTGACCGATTCGCCCGTGGCGGTGTTGAGTGCCTGCAGGTGACCGGTCGCTCCCTCGATGAGGGCGTTACCGGACAGGTAGGCATAGGCCAGCGTCAGTACGCGCGGACACAACACCCAGCCCTTGGCGCGACCGTCCCGCCGTACGTACCCCAACGTCTGCAGCGTGTGGCTGATGCGCTGCGCCGAGCTCTTGGTAATTCCCGCGGAATTCGCCATCTCCTGCAAGGTGAGGGCGCGGTGCTCGCCGCCGAAAGCACGCAGCACCGCGAGTGCCTTCTCGACCGACTGGTTGAGCGGCAGCCCCGCGGCGCCTGGGTGCGGCCTACGGTCTGCCGAACCAGCTCGCTGGCCCCGACCACTGGGATCGCTGGATTGAGCTTTCATTTCGGTATGCAGTATGTAAGACTCGCTGTGCGATACACAAGACTCATAAGATGGGGAGAATCGCATGACTACCGGATGCTCAACGGCTCGGCACGCGTCGTGGTTGCTGGCATGCGTGCTCGGGGGTCTGCCTGTGCAGGTGCTGGCAGACGACTCCACTGGGCTCACCGAAGTCGTGGTCACGGCCGAACGCCGGTCCGAAAGGCTGCAGGACGTGCCGATCGCCGTGACGGCGATCTCCGCGGAGGAACTGGAGGCGCGCGGCGTCCGCCAGGCAGCGGACATTGTCACCAGCGTCCCCAACATGCTGTTGAACCTGCCTTACGGGCCGGAGGCGCAGCCCACCTTCACCCTGCGCGGCGTCACCACGCAGGACTTCAGCCAGAATCAGAGCAGCCCCATCGCGATGTACGTCGATGAGGTCTACAAGCCGGTCGGCGCGGTGCAGGCGCTGCAGACCTTCGACCTGGACCGTGTCGAGGTACTGCGCGGGCCGCAGGGAACCCTGTACGGCAAGAATGCCACCGGGGGTGCGGTCAACTTCTACTCACGCAATCCGAGCCTCACCGACTATGACGGATATGTCACCGTCGGGGGTGGCAACTACAGTGACTTCGCGACGCGCGCGGCGGTCGGCGGCCCGATCGTCGACGACGCACTGGGGTGGCGCGCGGCCGTGTACTACGAGAAGCGCGATGGCTGGGTACGCAGCGTGGCTCCCAGCTACATTCCCGGGATGCCCGCCGTCGAGCCACTCAACGGCGTCGATGCGCTCGCTGCACGACTTACGCTGCTGGCGAAGGCCACGGACGCGTTCTCGGTCTCACTCAAATTGGCGGTTACCCGATCGGGCGGGACGCCCTACGGCGCGCACGCCTTGGCCAACGATCCCAACGTCACCGGCTTCAGTGGCGACATCGGCTGGTTCGACAACGGCGCCAAGTATGCGGTCCACAAGGACATCCGCAACGACAGTGCGGCGCTGAAGATCGACTGGCAGATGTTGCCGCACGCAACGCTCACCTCGGTCACCGGCTTTGACTATGGCCGGTGGTACGAGAAGAGCGATGACGGCGGATTGCCAATCACGGCGCGCCTGGACGACCCGAATACCTACTTCTCCAGCGTCAATGCGTTCTCGCAGGAGATCCGCATCGCATCGCACGACACCGGGGCGCTGGGGTGGCTGGGCGGCCTTTACTACGGGCGTGAGAGCACCCACGCGACCGTCCAGTTCCATTTCTACGATGGCTATGACCTGGGGTACTGGGCTCCCGAGGTTCCGCCCACCACTCCCGACATCGTTCCGGGGCTACCGCTCTACGGGTTCGATGAATACAACAATTTCGACCAGCTCAAGGATAGTCAGGCCGTGTTCGCCAACATCACCTACAGCGTGACACCGACGGTGACGCTGCGCGGCGGCGTGCGCTATACGAAGGACAAGATAACCATCAGCAATTTCTATGCACTCGAGGGTGGCCTGGGAAGCCCCGGCTCGGTCGGGACGAGTCCGAACATCGATGCCGCGACATGGTGGACACAGACCATCGGTGACCTGCCTCCGGGCGAGACCGCGCCACGCACGTACTTCCAGCAGGGCCTCTCGCCGCAGGGACTCGGGCTGCACCCGGACATCACGAAGGACACCAGCAACGTGAGCGGCAAGATCGGTGCGGACTGGAAGCCGACTGACACCGTTCTCACGTACCTGAGCTTCAGCGAGGGCTATCGGGGCGCCGCCTTCAACGGCCAGGCGTTCAACGACCAGGCGGAGCTCACCTTCGCCGATCCGGAGAAGCTGTACTCGTACGAGCTGGGCCTGAAGACCGAGTTTGCCGAGCGGCGCGGTATCTTCAACGCGGCACTCTTCCACTATGACTACCGGAACCAGCAGTTCCTGGATGCCTTCGTCCTGCCGGGCGGACTGGGCACCGGTTTCCGCACCGTGAATGCTCCGAAGTCTCGGGTGGACGGGGCCGAGTTCGAGCTGCGTGGCAAGGTGACGCCCGATCTCGAGATCGGCTCGACTCTCGGTCTCATGCACAGCAAGTATGTCGAGCTGACGCTCCATCAGGCGACGCGTGACTGCTGCACCGGCAACAAGCTGATCCAGGCCCCCGACTACAATCTCGGGGTGGACCTCAACTGGCGGTTCGTGCACTTTGCCGCCGGCGACCTGCGCCTGATGGGCGACGCGCACTTTTACGGCAAGCAGTACTTCGATGCCTTCAACACCGAACGCGACGCACAGGGCGCATATGGGGTCGCCAACGCGCGCCTGGCGTTCGAAAGCACCGGCAAGCGTGGGTTCGTCGTCGGCGCGTGGATCAAGAACCTCACCAACCGCCAGTATCTGGCTTACGCCCTGAATCAGAAGGACCCCGATACCGGCGCACTGGGCTTTGACTACGCACTGGTCGGCGAGCCGCGCACGTATGGGGCAGATGTCACCTATCGGTTCTGAAGGCGCGCGTCGGGCAGCACACGCCGAGCGCGCGCCCTCCATGCGTGAAATCCTGAGCGTCGCCGCGTCATGAGTCCGGGAAGCGAAGTCGTTCCGCTGTACGTCTGGCTGACGCCGGCCCTGATCGCCCTTTTGCTCTACGGCCTGGGACAGGGCTTCGTAAAGAAGTGGATCGGGGACATCCCGCCCGGTCGCTTCTGTCTCTATTACGTGCTCGCCACGTCCATCGTCAATCTCGGCTTCTACTTCACCAACGGCCACCCGCCGCTCCTGGTGGCGGGTGGCCTGGGATTCGTGGCGTTCGGCGTGCTGGCGTATCTGTTCGACGGCGCGGCCTGGATTTTCTATTTCCAGTCGATCGTGCTCGGCCCGATTGCAATCGTGGGAACCGTGTCGGCGGCGTATCCGGCACTGACGATCGTCTTCGCGCGTGTTTTCCTGAGCGAGCAGCTCACTCCCCTGCAGTATCTGGCGGTAAGCCTGGTCATCGGCGGCTGCCTAGGCCTCTCGTACTCGCCATCGGAGGGTGGGAGCCAGAGCACGGGCCGCCGCTGGATACCGCTGTCGTTGCTCGCGCTGCTTTGCTGGGGCACCTCCAACACGATCATCAAGTATTCCTATTCTTTGCCCGGTGCGAACGAGGCGAAGCTTGCGGTATGCAGCTCGATCGGCGGCGCACTCACGCTGGGTATCTTCGGGTTGCTCCGCGGACGCCGAGGCGAGCACTCCCTGCGGGCCTGGCTGCATTCCTTCGTACCGATGGGCATGATGGCCGGCGGCAGCCTCGGCCTTATCGTCGCGGCACGCCACGGTCCGATTTCGATCGTCACGCCCCTGATTGGCTCCTACCCCGTCGTCACGCTCATCTATGCGAGGCTGGTGCTGAAGGAGCGAATTTCGCCCCTGCAGTACGGATGCATCGGGGCGATCATCCTCGGCATCGCGCTCTGCTCCCTCTAGTACGGCAATTGCGCCGTTGGGTCGCAGCTTGCGGGACGTCGGTGCACAGGCAAAGAACACGGCGAGCAGTGATTCTCGGGGCTGGCACCCGCAGCTTCTGACGCGCCCTGGGCCCTGATCGCAGCCGCGGCGCGGTCGTTCTTAACCGGTGGTACGCCGGCGCGTACGGTTCTGCTGCTATGGCCCGCGCGCCCTGATCCCAGAGAGTTCGGCGTCATCACGCCCAAGCGCCGCTTTGATGAGGTGCTCTCGATCCCGTTTCAGACAGTCACCCGGCAGTGCGATGTGCACGCCCCTGAGTTCGGTCAGTGAGGGTCTGCGGGGCTGCTTTGCTGAAGGTACCGATGTCGCGGCGACCCTGCGGATACGGTCGGGCGGGGTCTGCAAGGGCAGCCGGTAGAAATTCGCCCGCCGCAGCGGCACTCGAGGCGCGGTCGCTCAGCCAGTTGGCTCCGATGATGGCCCCCTCGAGGGCGACCGCAGCTATCACTGCTGCGAGCGGACGGCTGCAAATGAACATTCGGCCTCCTCGCGGTTCGGACCGTGCATCAAGCTCACCGGGAGCGATTGTCGCGCGGCAGACTAGTCTGAAAAACTGGCTAGTCGCGAATTCATAGTTCATGAATCGTGTACAATCGCGTCCATGGACCAGCTCGCCTGTATACGCACGTTCGTGCGGGTCGCGGACCTGAGTTCTTTCACCCGCGCGGCCGATGCACTGGGGGTATCGCGCGCGCAGGTGAGCACGCAGGTGAGCGAGCTGGAAAGGCACCTGCGATGCCAGCTCCTGCATCGAACCACGCGTCGCGTGGGGATGACTGCCGATGGGGCCGAGTACCTGGCACGCTGTCGCCAGATCCTCGCGCAGCTCGAGGATGCTGACGAGACGCTCCGGCGCTCCCGCCTGAGCGTGCACGGGCGCTTGCGCGTGGACGTGCCGGTGGTGTTCGGGCGAGCCTTGCTCACGCCGGCGTTGCCGCGCTTCCAGGCGCGTTACCCGGACTTGCAGCTCGAGGTGCAGTTCAACGACAGGCGCATCGATCTGATAGCCGAGGAGGTTGACCTTGCGGTGCGCGTCGGGGCCGTCCGTGAGCCCCACCTGGTGGCGCGGCGCGTGGTCACTTCCCGCCTCGTCACCTGTGCATCTCCCGAGTACCTGCGCGCGCACGGCATCCCGCAGGAACCCGAGGAGCTGCGTCGACACCGGCTGATCGCTCACCTCAGCGCCAGCAATCGGCGCGCACAGAAGTGGGTATTCCAGCGCGGGTCCGTGCGGCGACGCCTGTCTCCGCCCTTCAGCGTTGCCTTCAACTCCGTGGATGCGCAGGTCAGCGCCAGTATCCGGGGCGCAGGCATCATGCAGGCAATGGACCTCGTGGTAGCCGAGGCATTGGTGGCCGGGAAGCTCACCGCGGTCCTGCAGGACTGGTCGGCTCCTGGGGCTTCGATCTCCGTGGTATGTCGGGCGCCGGTACACAATTCGCCCCGCACACGCGCGTTTGCCGACTTTGCCAGCGAGCTGTTACAGCAGTACCGGGCCCGCGTCGACGGGTTGCTGGCGGGCTAGCTAGCGCTGCGGAGGATCTCTCTGGCCTGGACTGAGACCCTGCGCGAGGTCAGTGCGTCTGGGGCCGTGCCTTGGAGACCGCTTCGTCAACCATCTTGAGGAGTGCCGTGCGATCGTAGGTGTATGGCTGACCTTCGTTCAGCTGCACGAGCTGCTCTATCTGCTTGCGGATCGTACGCTCGGCTTCCTGCTGATTGGGAACGACCATGTAGCGACGCTTGGGGTCGGCCTCGGAGAGCGCCTGCTCGACCGCCGCAGCCACTTCATCCGGTTCCTTGTAGTTGGAACGGTCTGCACTGGCCGTGAGGTTGGCAGCGCGCGCCGCCGGGGAGTCCGCTCCCATCCGCGACAAGGCGCTCTTGCCGATCTCGGAGTTATAGTTTCCGGGCTCGACGACGCTGACCCGAACCCCCGTGCCTTCGAGCTGGGCGGCGAGGGAGTCGGTCAGCGCCTCGATGGCGTGCTTGCTCATCGAATAGGCAACCAGGTTGGGTGAGGCGAGCACCCCGGATATGGAACCGATATTGATGATGCGGCCCTTCTGTTCGATGATCAGCGGCTCCAGCGCCTTGATCATTCTGACCGGCCCGGCGGCATTCACGTTCATCACCAGTTCGTATTCTTCCATCTTCATGTCGGTCAGCGGCCCCACGGTGGCGATGCCCGCGTTGTTGACGAGGCCGTAGAGACCGCGCCCCGCCTTGGTAACCGCGGCGACCACTGCCGCTATGTCCTCCGGGTGAGTGACGTCAAGCGAAAGTGCCTGCACGTTCTTCAGGGCGCCAAGTGACTTGAGGTCTTCGGGTTTGCGCGCGGTTGCGTAGACAAAATAGCCGTCGGCACTGAGTCGCTCCGTGACCTTCCGCCCGATACCGGTACTGGCTCCTGTCACGAGCACCGCCCTCGGTGCCGCGGTGGATTCAGAGGTGCGCGCGGGACCTGGTGCAGCGGCGGCCAGGAACGTGAGGCATCCGATCAGAAATAGTCTCATGACGCACCGTGCAGGATAGTTGGCTGGCCACGATGTTAGCTGACAGAGCACGGTCCGTGCCAAGGGTGCCCACTGAGGGTTCCATGTCTTGGGGTTGGAAGGGGGTAATCTCGTGCAAAGACTCTGCTGGACCCGGATCCCCATGTAGACTTGCGCTCATCAGGTGGGTGTCCCTGGCAATACTGAAATGAACCCTTCGAATTCCCTGCGCAATCGCCTCGGGCTGGGCCCCCTCGAGAGTCGGCTGCTGGAGCTGCTGTGGGCACGAGGTCGGGCCGCCACCGTGCGTGATTTGCAGCGCTCAGTCCCCAAGCTTGCCTACACCACGATCATGACCACGCTTGATCGCCTGCATCGCAAGCAATTCCTATGGCGGTACCGCGAGGGCCGTGCGTTTGTTTACGAGACCAGACAGACGCGCGAGGCATTGCTTTCGCGGCTGGTATCCAGGCACCTCGGCGAATTACTCGGAGAATCGCCGCAGAGCAGCGCGATTCTTTCCACCGTGGTCGACGTGGTGGGAGATGTGGACGCCGCGTTGCTCGATCAGCTCGAGTCATTGACGCAGGAAGCGCGGCGGCGCCTGAAGCCAAAATGAACACTCTGATGCTGCTGGGTACGGTGCTGCTGGCGTGCTACGGACTCATGAGTCTGCTGCTTGCCGGAGTGCTGGCGCTGCTGTGGCCTACGGTGCGGCGCCGGGTAGCGAGCGCGACCGCGTCTGTCGATCTGCTGGGGCTGCGCCTGCTGCCTTCAATGGGGGCGCTCCTGCTCACACTCACAGTGGTGCTTCCCGCGTTCTGGAGCCAAGAGCCGCGCGGTGAGCAGGAGGCTGCTGGTCCGGTGCTCATCCTGCTGGCGGCCTTCGCGGTGGCGTGCATCGGGCTGGGCGCGTGGCGAGCGATACGGGCGTGCTGGGCAGCGCGCACTGTCCTGAGGCTCTGCGGGTTCCAGGCGTCGCGTGGCTCCGCATCCGGGCCAGCGGTGCACATCATCGATATCGGGAGGCCGCTGGTAGCCGTGATCGGCGCTTGGCGTCCCCGGATCGTCGCCGCACACTCGGTGAAAGCAGCGTGCGACTCATACGAGTTTCGTCAGGTCTTGGCACACGAGGCCGCGCACCTGGCGGCACGCGACAATCTGAAGCGGCTACTGCTGGTCTTCGCACCTGATCCACTCGCCTGGACCTCGGTCGGCCGGGCCATGTGCGCCGCGTGGCAGTCCGCGGCGGAACGCGAGGCAGATCTTCGGGCGACCGGTGATGATCCCAGGCGGCGGTTGGCGCTCGCCTCGGCGCTCATCAAGGTAACGCGCCTCCTCGGGGACCCGAAGGATTCGCGGCCGGCCCTCGGTCTTTCGGCGGCGGTCGATGATGTTCCGGCTCGCGTGCGCGTTCTGCTGGGGTCCGCTCAGCCGCCCCCGCGCGCCACATTGCTCCGGTGGCTGCTGGGATGCGCGTTGGCAATCCCACTTCTCGTCTTGCCGGCCTACGCGCCGTTGCACGACTTCCTCGAAGTACTGGTGAGAATCGGCCGCTAGTTCCAAGGGCGGCCGCCTCGACGGCATCGCAGGTGAAAGAGCGGGGCGCTTTGGAGTCAAAGACACAGTCCATGACGCTTCCGGTCGACCCGCCGAACCAGCGTCGGTGTCTTGCCCAGATTACGGAGCGCGTTGTGCCCGTCGGCGCGAGGAGGAACGTGGCGCCCCAGTTCCGATCGGTTGCGCTCCTCAGAACGGTCCGTACAGAGCCCGGACGAATTCCACCACCATGGCATGAACCATCGGCGCATTGACTTCCGAAATTGCGAAGTCACCGATCGCACTACCGCCACGGCTGTCAGACGTATTGCGCTCAAAGTGAATCCGGCAGGTCTGATAATCCGGCCGAGCGCGCAGGTACGGGTAGCCGCCATGGCCCTGTCCGAGGCGTACGTGCCTGCTGACGGGCACGTCGATCCGCACATCGTTCCCGCCGCTAACCACTTTCGCCGCCACACCGCGTTCCCTCAGGGCGTGTGCCATGTGCTCAAGGGCGGGGGCGATCACGCCGGCCATGCAGGCCGTGGCCGCCGGGCTGAAGTCCTCCGCGACCGCCGCATTGCCGGCTGAGTCGCTGCGCGCGGCCGCCACGCGTGCCTTGTGATGCGCGAAGATGGCATCAAGCTCCTGTTCGATGTCTTTGGCCATATGCAGATGCCGGTCGAGACCCGCACGTAGTTTACAGGGAGCAGCCCCAAGCTTGCGTGCTCGGAACACCCGCCGGCACGAGGGCCGGACCAAGAAGGCTGGGCGGACTCCACATCCGCTAGGAAGAATGCTCATGCCGAGCGCACGGAAGCATCGGCACAGCACCGGCAAACGAGCGATGGGCAACTAAGCGGGAAACCACCGCTTGGGTGTGCGGCTTCGCTGCTGTTCACGTGGGCACCTGGGCACGCGCGGCAACCGCGGTCGGATTGGGTGTGGGTGCTGCCAGCCTGCGCAGACGGTTGCGATCAGTATGGTGAAACGGCGCCTGCTGTCCGGGGATGATCAGCAGCGTGGCTTGTTCATACGCCCAGGTCCCATCCGTGTAGATATCGACCTTGATCGTGAAACGATCCGTCCTAAAGGCCTGCTCAAGGAACGGGTTGGACACGATGCCGTTGGTAAGTGAGCCGCGCACGGCCTCGAGCGTGAAGGACTTAGCGTCTCGAGATGCCCGGCCGGCGGCCATTGCGGTCTGTCCTCGCGGGATCGAGAGGGTCAGCAATATTGCTTCGGTCGCTGGTTCCCAGAGCCAATAACCGACCTGATCGTGAAAAGTCTCCGGGTCGTGCGGCTTCACGATTTTCGTGTGATATCGCAGACCGTAAAAGAGCTGAGGTCCGTTGGTCTGCGGATCGATTGGCTGGAGCTCGTACCGCTCGATGAACGGCTGATGCTCGGGGCCATCAGGCTTCGGGTTTACATCCATGCCCTCGTCACTGGTCCAGATACCCGCCATCCCGGTTAGCGGCCCGAGATTGGCTAACGTATTGGCATCCGGTTCGGGTTCCGTGTAGATGTCGGCAGGGTACTGATACATGCAGGTTCCGGGTGTGAATCTGAGTTGTTGGATCAACGTCTGAGTGCGAAGTCTAAACCCGGGAGGGCTTCATACGAAGTCCCTGCCCGTTGAGTCAGTCGCCTCGGCGCGAGCGGCCTGAGGGGGCGTTCGGGTGCACGCGGTGCTGTGAGAGCTCAGGAGTTAGGGTGCAGTATGATTTCTAGACCCCAGTCGCGGTTGCTGCCATGATCTTGCCCAGAAAAGCCCACTTCCCCGGCCAGGTTTGGTGCCAGCGGTAGATGCCGCGGCGAGCTAACAAGACGCTACTGAACTATCCGACCTGGAGGCCTGCTGCTGACGCTTTCGCTGGCCGCCAATGCCGCACACCGAAGCAACCACCCGCAGCGCCCCTGTAGTTAACCGCGCCATTGCGTTCGCTGTCGCCACGATCGTGGCCTCGACGGCCCGGGCCAGCTCGGAGCCCGTTACACCACCGCTACAGGAACTCACTGTCACGGCGCAGAAGCGCCTCGAAGACCTGCAGAATGTCCCGGCAAGCGTCGCGGTGCTTGCCGCAGAATCCCTCCAGCAGCTGCTGGCGTCCAGCTTCGACGACTACGCAAAGTATCTCTCAAGCACCGGTTCGCAGAGCTTTGGCAGCGGCCGCGAAAATCTCTACATGCGTGGCATCACGAACAACACCGACGGCTTGCATGTCGGCTCACAGCCCACCGTCGCGATCTATCTTGACGAGCAGCCGGTCACGACGATTGGCAACAATCTAGACATTCACATTTACGATATTTCCCGGGTGGAGCAGTTGCCGGGACCCCAGGGGACCCTGCTCGGCACAAGTTCGATGGCCGGAACGCTCAGGATCATCACCAACAAACCCTCGACTGCGCGGTTCGAGGCCGGCTACGACCTGGACGCCAACGTGAAGCCGGCTGGGGGTCCGGGCGGGTCTGTCGAGGGCTACCTCAATTTTCCACTGTCGAGCAACAGCGCGGTTCGTCTGGTCGCCTTCACCGAGCGCGACGGTGGTTACATTAACAATGTCCCGGGCCCGCCTGAGACATATCCGACGTCCGGCCTGCCACGCACCAACGCCGCACTGACGCGCCAGCACTTCAACGACATCACCACGAGCGGTGGACGCATGGCACTGAGGTTCGATTTGGATGATTCCTGGACCATCACGCCTTCAGTGATCGGCCAGAGTCAGACTGCTAACGGCTTCTCGGCCTATGAGCCGGCTCTGGGAGATCTGAACGTCGCGGCGTATTTCCCGGAGAAAAACGTCGACAAGTGGTGGCAAGCGGCACTCGTGGTCGAGGGTAAGTTGTCGAACCTGGATATTATCTATGCCGGCGGGCATCTGCGTCGAACCGTTGACAACCAGTTCGACTACTCCCAGTACTCGCTCGACTACGATGCATACTACTTTCCGTACTACGGTGACTTCTTCGTCAACGACGCGGGCAAGCTGATCAGTCCGGCGCAGTACCTGCAAGCGACGGACCTCTATGGCAAGGTGTCGCACGAGCTGCGCCTCAGTTCCACCAGGGACGCAGCCGTTGGCTTTATTGCCGGCGTGTTCTATCAGCACCAGGTCGACGACGTGCGAGACGAGTTCCACGTCGATGGATTGGCAAGCAAGCGTTCGATCAGCGGCTACCCGGGAATCTACCTTCTGAACGACATGTCACGGGTTGACCGGGACCGCGCGATGTTCGGGGAGATTCGCTATAGCCCCGGTCACGACCTGACGCTGACTGCAGGCGTGCGTGCATTCAGCTATGACAATACGGTGTATGGATTCTTCGGTTACGCCGGCGACGAACAGCTCTGCGCACCCGGCAGTGCTGCTAGCGCAGGTCCCGGGCGGCCGTGCATCAATGTAGATCAGCGAGCCACTGGCAGCGGCTCGACTTATAAGCTCAACCTGAGTTATCGACTTGACGCACGGCGCATGCTTTACGCGACCTGGTCGACAGGCTTTCGTCCCGGCGGTATTAATCGATCACCGGACTTCGCGCCGTACTCCCCCGACTCGCTTACCAATTACGAGTTGGGCTGGAAGACAGAGTGGCTAGACCAGCACCTGCGGCTGAACGGCGCGCTGTTCCTGGAGCGCTGGAAGGATCCTCAGTTCACAGTCTGCGGGCCCGGTTGCATTCATGAGGTAATCAACGCCGGAGCTGCACAGAGCCGCGGACTCGAAGCACAACTGGACTGGAGTACCGAGCCGGCACTGACATTGTCCGCCTCGGCGACCTGGCTGGATGCCAAGCTCACCGCCAACGCCTGCCGATACGGCGAGACGGGTGCGATTTGCAACAACTCGGCCGGAATTCCCGATCCCGGCGTGCTGCCGCTTGCGATCAGTGGCTCCCCGCTGCCCGCCTCGAAGTTCAAAGGCAGCGTGATGGCGCGGCATTCCTTCACGGTGCGCAACCTCGCTGCGTACGTTCAGGGTGCGCTGGCCGGGCAAAGCTCACTGCCCACCAACCTCCCAGCTGTCGATGGTGGCTTGCAGGCGGGAAGCGCGCCGGGATATGCGAGCCTCGACGTGTTGGGCGGCATGGCACGCGGTGGACTACTGGGCGAAGTGTACGTAAAGAACGTGTTCGACAGGCGGGGCCAGGAGAATCGCGGCCTGTTTTGCGGCTTGCCGACCTGCAATCAACTATACGTGCTGCCGATTCCTCCCCGTACGATTGGGATTTCGCTGCGACAGAGATTCTAGGAAGCCCGGAGATGTTCGAGGGTGCATGCTCGGCGAATCCCGCCGCTGACGCAGTTGCGGGTCCCAGCGATCGTGTCAGTCGGCCACGCTTATGAGGTGCGTGGGCGGGCGCACAGACCCAGCGGCCCGCCCCTTGCCTTGCCGAAGACGTGACGGCGATGAGGCGCGTCGGTCTCTGGCTCTCGCGGAGCCGCATGGAGTGATTGCAACGCTTCGCATTCCCATCAGCATGATCGCTTAAATGCCCGCCTTGGATGCGACACTCGCACCTGATGCGTATGGGGCCCGCGCGCTCACCTCTTTGCCAGTCGCTTTATGCGCCGGTAGATCTTTAGTGAGTGCAGGTCGGCGAGTTTCTCGTTTCTGCGGTGGGTCTTGGGCCGGCCTCTGCTCGCCGCGTATTTACGAACGTAGTGGTGGCCGAGCTCGTGGAATAGCGTGTCCAGGTAAAAGTTCCACAGCCGTTCGGGTTGCGGCCAATGGACGCTGACCCGTCCCGGGCGGGACGGGTCAGCGCTTGCGACCGCTCCCCACGACAACCACATGTCAGCAAACCCGTTGCCTACCGCTTCAACACTCCAGTGCGTCGGGGGGCACGAGTAGAGACGGATACGCTGTTCGTCACCGAGGTAGACGCCAAACGGATCTCCCACGGTGCGCGGCCGTGCGACGAGCTCGACGGACTTCAGCCCGTAGACGTAGGACGGTGGCACCGCGCGCAGCACGTTGCGTATGTCATCGGGGCTGAGTGGGTGGATATCTCCTCGTCGCGGTGCCCTGCGAATCACTCTTGGCATGATTCGAGCGCCCGCCTTGTCGCGCTCGTGAAACGCACGCGCATAGCGATCGGGTGGTTCGGTCTTGGTCGTCTTCCCCACGGCGGCTCTCCCGGTCAGTCAGAGCGGTGCGGCTTCGAGAGGGATCGCTTGGAATTCGTGTCGGATCCCCCATGATGCGGTGCTAGGATAAACCGCCGATAAGGCTACGGACCCGCGGCATGCGGGTGGTCGCGGCTGCACGGCATTATGCAAATCAAGCCAAGCCAGCGATTTCAATTTATCGAATTGTAATATTTCTAATGGTGCACAGATGAGCTGGTGGCGGCGGTGGAAGTCGGGCGCTGACGGCGACAGAATACCCGCGGCGCAGCAACGCCGAGAGGAAAAGCCAGCGGAAGCGGCAAGTCCCGGCGAGCCCTCGCGGCAGAGGATCCGCGAGCGGGCGAAGCGTCGACTCCTCGGTGCGCGAACCAGGCGACTGTTTCTACAAGCGGGCCTGCCCTGGGGCGCGGCGATTCTCGTTGGCTTGGTTTCGGTATTTTACGCTGACGCCAGCACGAAAGCCTCGAACGCATTTCTCGGCTGGATCGCGGGCCGCTCCTGGCTCGCCTTCGTGATTACCCCGTCCTTGAGCGTTCTGGCGCTGTTTCTGACCCGGCGCTGGTTCACGGGCAGCGAGGGCAGCGGGATTCCGCAGGTGATTGCGGCGCTGCATGCGACGCGTACGGAAGAAAGCACGCTGATGCGACGCCTGTTCGGCCTGCGCGTGGTCGTGGGCAAGATCGTCGTCTCGCTGATCGGATTGCTGGGTGGCCTGACGATCGGCCGCGAGGGACCCACGGTGCACATAGGGGCCGCGCTCATGGCGGAGATCCGCCACTTCTACCCGCACCGCAATGCGCAACTCGAGCGGCGCCTCCTCCTGGCAGGCGCGGCGGCGGGGCTGTCAGCCGCCTTCAATACGCCGCTTGCCGGCATCATCTTTGCGATCGAGGAGCTGGCGCGGGATTTCGAGAGCCGCACCAATGGCATCATGATCACGGCGGTGGTGTTCTCCGGACTGACGTCGCTGGCGCTCGCGGGGAACTATCTGTACTTCGGTCAGATTTACGTGCCCGAGAACCTGGGTGCAGCGTTCGTCCTCCCGGTCGCCTGTTCGGCGGTGCTCTGTGGTCTTTTGGGGGCGGCATTCAACCTCGCGCTGCTCAAGTGGCGCACGTGGATGCCGGACTGGCTCATCGCGCTGCGCGCACGTTGGCCCTTGCTGTATGCCCTGGCCATCGGGATCGTGGTCGCCGGCCTCGGTGTCGGTACGCACGGTGAGACCTGGGGCAGCGGCTATGAGCAGGCGCGGCACCTGCTGACCGGCAGCGCCCCGCTCTCGGAAGCCTATGCCGCCACCAAATGGTGCGCCATGGTGATGACCTACATGGTCGGCATTCCGGGTGGTCTTTTCTCCCCATCACTGTCGATCGGCGCAGGGCTTGCGCAATGGGTTCATGCGGCGTTCGCCTGGGCGCCCATGGCAGCGGTGATCGCGCTGTGCATGGCAGGATATCTCGCGGCGGTAACGCAGTCGCCGATCACATCCTTCGTCATCGTGATGGAGATGACAAATGGCACCGGCATGGTGATCCCGATGATGGCCACCGCGCTCGTTGCGTCACGCATCTCCGGCGCCTTCACGCCGCCTCTCTACGAGGCTCTCGCCAAGAGCAACTACTTCCACGTGGGCGCCTTGCCCACCGGAGGCTTCCTGCAGAAGAAGCCGGTACCCCCGCCCGGCGCGTGAACTCACCAGCGCTATGCGAAGGGGCATCGGAGCCGGTGAAAGCGGGACGTCCAGTCCTCGAAGAACTCGAGCCGTTCTTGACCGGGCCTCAGGGGAGATGGGGGCTGTGCATGGGAGTCATTTCAGGCGCGCTCTGCGTACACCCCAGATGCCTGTGTGGCTGGCCATCGTGCGGTTCTGATACGTGCCGGTGATAGAGGTCGCATCGGGCGACAGTCTTGCGGGGTAATCACCCAGCCGGCCGGTGATTACGAGAGTTCCGGTTGCGTCTATTGTCCCGGTCCACGGCTCGTAGTCATAAACGTGAGAGGAACAGGTGGCCGGGTCCCGGGCGATGTCCCAGCAGAAGAAGCCGGTGATTTTTGATCCTTTCTGCGCTTGAACGACGAAAGATTCGGTCCCTGTTGTGACTTGGTCCGCGTTCCTCCATGTCCCGGTCCATGTCCCGAGAATTGACGGAATCTTGTCGCTCGTACCGCCTGACACAACCGCGCCAGGAAGAACGGCCGGCAGCAGAGCAATGGTGAGACAGCAAATCAGCCCCGGCAGCAGAACCTTGTACCTCTTGAACATGCCGGCTCCCGGACCTGCGACTTCCTGCACGCCTGCCGCAGGATCACCCATGATGGGACTCCAGATTCTAGCCCTTGGATAGACTTGTAAGCGGTTGAACTATAAAGATAATTTTGATCTGGAACCGAATCTGGCTAATTTCTGCAACTGATTCAGCATGTTGCAAATTCATCCGTCGACTTTACCCGCCAAGTTACCCGGGAATCGTTCGCGCTACATTGGGGCGGGTGCCCGAGAGCCGCGCGGTGATGGCATGTTGAAAGCACCTGCGGCTTCAGCGGATACGGAGCAGTACGCTTCCAACATTAGGTACTGGTTCGCCCTTGGCTGGATCAGTCGTAGGCGGAGTCGTGCGCTTGGGTTCCGCGGTGCGGCGCCCTTGGTGAAGGATCGATACCTTGGTGCAATGGTACGAGCCGCGTGGCGCGCGCTAAATGCCACCGCCTGCCGGGCGGTTTGGCTAGATTGAGTGTGTGCGCCGGCGTGCAGTGCAAGCCATCACCAAACGAACGTGGGAGGACCAGACGATGTACGGCAAGGTATTGATACTGGGCTCGGTTGTTGCCCTGGCGGTCGCGAGCAGCGTGGCCGGGTCACTGCAGGACAAGTACTCGTTGAAGCTACCCGACGGAGTTGCGTTTTCCGACTTCAAGGGATACGAGGACTGGCAACTCATTTCGAGCGCCAAAACCGATGACAGGATGAAAGTGATCCTGGGGAATCCCACGATAATCGCGGCTTACAAGTCCGGTATTCCGGGCAATGGGAAGCCATTCCCCGAGGGCTCTAAGATCGCAAAGGTTCAATGGAAGCCGAAGAAGAGTACCGAAGCTCCGTTCGTTGTTGATGTTCCAGATGTCTTGGCAGACTTGTTCTTCATGGAGAAGGACAGCAAGCGCTTTCCAGCTACGGGGGGCTGGGGTTACGCGCAGTTCGACTATGACCCCGCATCGTCTACCTTCATAGCTGACAAGGCTGGCACGCCCGGTTGCGGGCAGACGTGCCATGTGGCGGTTAAGGCCAAGGACTATGTGTTCCATCCGTACCAGATGAGATGACGTGGGGGCGCACGCGAGCATCGGTAGCGGGTAACGAAACGAGATGAGGGCTACCTCCGCCGCGAGTGGAGACTGGCGGTCGAACGCCGGTGACATGGCGGAGAAGAAGGCGTTTCTCACTCCGACTCTCTGCGACCAGCCGTCATGGGAGTCGTGCCGCCCTCGGTAGGATTCGAGCACCGCGCCGGAAGCCGCGATATCGGTGCTCAAGCTCGATTCGCACTCCGCGGTCGGGCACACGGTCCTCGCGTGCGTACACCTCTGGTACGACTGGGATTGGGCTGCAGTGGCCCGGTTGAATCGAGGAACTGCCGCGAGGCAGCCCTAGTGCACCCGCCTTCACCCGTGTGTCGTCCGCGATCCAGTTAACTTCCCAAGTCCTGCCGCCATCATCTGAGAACGCCTGTTCGAAGTGACAGGAGTCCGCGGCGGTGTCGGAAATGATAAACCGCACGAGTACGGCGCGGCCATTCAGAGTCTCCTGATCGTAGAACTCGCCGCGGCCATTCTTGAATTCTCCGATGGTCGGAACGCCAAGTGTCCCGCCGCGGCTATTGGCGAAGTTGAGGCTCCACTGATGGGAATCCGGATTGTAGAGGCGAAAGCTTAGGCCCTCGAAATGGCCAGCGGGCCCGTCGGCAACCAGTTCCACGAGGTTGGCGCGACCGTCCCATACCTTGCGCACCACCGTCGTGCCGTCGTATTCAACCCAGGTCGTGGAACCGGTGAGCGGATGGAGCAGACGACGGAGGTGCGCTTTCCAGGTACCGATCTCGAAGTCGAAATCATGGGCGCCGTCGCACAAGTGGGCCGGTGAGGCTTGCTGCGTGCTCGCGCTCTGCGCGATTGCACCGGGAGGCGCGAGCACTACGAAAGGGAGGAACAAAAGCAGTAGCCGTTTTGGCCGTTGTCGCAAGATGTTCATGGCGTTAAGCGTGCTCGCAAGCGATGCGGGCATAGTAGACGGTCAGCTGAGTCGGAAACTCAGTCAGGGCTCGCTGTGTCGCAAAAAGCCGCGGTTTGGTCGCTTGAGACACTGACCTGGGACACTCTCGCTCCATCGCGGGCGCCAGATCGACCATCCGCGATCAATGCTTTTTGCAGTAGCATAGGAGTTCGGCACCCGCACCCCTGGGGCGGCGGCGCGCGAAATCAATCGAGGAAGAATGACGCAAGTTGAAGGCGATACGCCGGGCGCGCGTGGCGCCCTGAGGCTGCGACGACTCGGGATCGATACATACCAGGAAGCCGTCGTCTACATGACGCGCGACTGCCACGTGTGCCGCGCGGAAGGCTTTGTTGCGCAGTCACGGGTTCAGGTGACGCTCGGTACGCATCATCTGATTGCCACCGTGAATGTGGTTTCGGAGTCGCTGCTCGGACACGGCGAGGCAAGTCTTTCCGACAGCGCCTGGAGGGCACTCGGTGCTGAGGACGGGGCGCTCATTCAGGTCTCGCATCCAGAGCCCCTCGAATCGCTGAGCGTGTTGCGTTCGAAAGTCTACAACCAACGTGTAGAACTGGAGGGCTGGCGAGAGATCCTCGCTGACGTCGTCGAGGGCCACTATTCGGAACTGCATCTCGCGGCCCTCGTCACGGCGTGCGCAGGGGATCGGCTGGATCTAGCCGAGACGATCGCACTCACGCAGGCGATGGTTGAGGGCGGCGAGCGACTTCAATGGCCCTGCGCTCAGGTCGTCGACAAGCACAGCGTTGGCGGCTTGCCGGGAAATCGCACCACGCTCATCGTGGTGCCGATCGTCGCCGCGGCGGGGCTCACGATACCCAAGACCTCCTCGCGCGCGATCACGTCACCTGCGGGTACAGCCGACACCATGGAGACGCTGGCTCCCGTCGACCTCACCGTCGAAGACATGCGGCGCGTAGTAGAGAGAGAAGGGGGTTGTATTGTCTGGGGAGGAAACGTGCGCCTGAGCCCCGCAGACGATCTGCTGATCCGCGTGGAAAGGCCGCTCGATTTCGACAGCGAGGGTCAGATGGTAGCCTCGGTGCTTTCGAAGAAGATCGCGGCTGGCGCGACTCACATCCTGATCGACTGCCCTGTGGGACCTACGGCGAAGGTCCGTTCAGGCGTAACCGCCCAGAAGCTCAGTGAGCGGCTCGAGGCGGTTGCGCAAGCGCTTGGCGTCTACGCGAGAGTGCACGTGAGTGACGGGTCGCAGCCTGTTGGGCGCGGCATTGGCCCTGCACTCGAAGCGCGCGATGTGATGGCCGTGCTCCGCTGCGACGTCGGCGCGCCGCTGGATTTGCGCGAGCGCTCGCTCGCGCTCGCGGCAGAGGCTCTGCAGTTCGCGCCGGGCGCTAAGTTGGCGGATTGTCGCGAAATGGCCCGTCAGTTGCTTGACTCCGGGGCCGCGTTGAGAAAGTTCGAGGCGATTTGCCGCGCGCAAGGCGGATTGCGCGAGCCGCCGCGCGCACTCCTGACACGTGCGATGAATGCGGATCGCGCTGGCACGTGCGTGGCGATCGACAACCGGCACATCGCACGAATCGCGAAGCTTTCCGGGGCGCCGCGTGCTCCCTCCGCGGGTCTGGAGCTTCACGTACGAGTCGGCCAGCGAGTGGAAAGCCAATCCCCGCTTTACACGATCCACGCGGAAGCACCGGGAGAGCTCGAGTATGCTGCCGGCTATGCTGCGCAACATTCAGGGATCGTGATCGCGGAGGACAGATGACTCCGATGGTGCTCGTCTATCCTGGTGAGGAATCGCTCGGTGACAGCATGCGAAGCGAGCTTCCGGTCGAGTCCGTCGACTTCGAGATGCGCCGGTTTCCCGATGGGGAGACCTATTTGCGCATCGATAGCAACGTCCAGGGGCGGCAGGTCGTGATTCTGTGTACCCTCCGCGAGCCGGACGTGAAGATCCTGCCACTCCTCTTCATGGCGGATGCGCTGCGAGACCTTGGTGCGAGCCGCGTCGGGCTGGTCGCGCCCTATCTTGCCTATATGCGACAGGATCGGCGCTTTAATGCCGGTGAAGCGTTGACGTCGAGAAGTTTCGCGCGAATCGTGAGTGCGCGGTTCGATTGGCTGATCACGGTGGATCCCCATCTGCATCGTCGGAATTCGCTTTCGGAGATCTACACGATTCGCACCGAGGTCGTGCAGGCAGCGCCGCTGCTTGCTGAATGGATTCGGGCGAACGTCTCTGCGCCGGTCGTTATCGGGCCGGATGCAGAGAGCGAACAGTGGGTGAGCGTGGTTGCACGAGCCATTCCGTGTCCGCATATCGTGCTCAAGAAGGTCCGGCACGGCGACCGTTCGGTCACTGTCGCCGAGGTCCCGGATATTGAGAGGTGGGGGGGATACACCCCTGTGCTGGTCGACGATATCATCGCGTCCGCGCGAACGATGATAGAGAGCGTTGGTCACTGGCGAACTGCGGGTCAACGTGCACCAGTTTGTCTCGGCGTGCATGCCGTCTTTGCCTCGGGGGCGTATGAGGCACTCGCTGCCGCCGGAGCTGCTCGGATCGTCACGACCAATTCGGTTCCCCACCACTCAAACGCGATTGACCTGGGTCCCGCACTCGTTCCCCATCTACTCCGCGTTCTCAGCTGAATCCGCCTTTCGCTTCCCGTCTGGTCTCAGCCACCCACCCCAGGGTCGGGGGCGGGCAGGTCTTGCATCTAGTCTCGTTCCCGGCCCTCGCGTGGGCCGCCTTCGTAACTCTCGCGGGCGCTACGGTGACACTTAACGCAATCCGCGATGTCGCGAATGCCTTCCTCGAGGTGCTGGGCCCGCACCCGGGCCGGCTCGTGCGCGTGACAGCCGTAGCAGGTGTAACGACTGAAATCGGTGTTGACGTGGCACGTCGCGCACTCGGTGGTGTGGTTGCGGTCCAGCACGAACAGTTTCGCATGATCGAACGTGGCGGGCTTCCAGACTTGCGCGCTATGGCATTGCCCGCAGTTGCTCCCGATCTGCCGGTGAATGGCATCGTTTGGCGCGGTATGACAAGACTCGCATCGCTCTCGAATCGCGCTGCGCAGCAGCGTGTGCGAAAACCTTATCCGGACGCGTTCGGTCAATTGCACTCCCTGATGTTCGCTGTGACAGGCCATGCAGTCCCGCTCAGTCAGTTCCTGGTGGAATGAGATCTTCATGCTTTGCCGAGCGACCCGGACGCCTTTGGTCGTACGCAGTCCAATCTCGGCCGGTGCGTGACATTGCATGCACCGCTTCGCATCCGTGCCCCGCCAGGGCGAATGGCAAGCGAAGCAGTCATTAGTGAGTTCGGCATGGGAAGACAGAAGTGGGCCAGGACTCACCATGAGGTGAGGATATATGAAAGCAAGCGCGACGAGCGCCAGCACGTTCGCCGCTATCAGCATCAGAGCCGGGCGGCTCTTCACTTCCAGCCCCAAAACAGGAAGATCGCGATGATGTGCGCCGTGGCTAGCACCGCGAATGCCAGTGCGATCGGGAAGTGGACAACGCGCCATTGCTTGACCACATCGAAGGTCAGGCTGTCCCAATACATGCGCTCTTCGAGGTCCTCCGCTGAGAGCCCCTGCTGGATCATCTTCTGGCGCGCATCGGTCAGTCGGCGGCGGGACCGCTCGAGCAGAAATTTACCGGTCAGCCCACTTGCCACATTGATGAGCATCGCCCATACGGCCAGCCAACCGAGAATCGCATTGAAATGGATGCCGGCATGCACCAGCACCAGCAGAGAGCCTAGCCAGGCCATTCGTTCGTGCAGCCGTAGCAGCCGCACGGGACTCCCGGAAAGGATCACTTTGCGCTTGCGCAGCGAATATCCGAACGAGCCCAAGATCAGAAGCGTGCCGGGAATTCCCAGATAGCGGCCGACCCATACTGCGTTGAAGGCGTGCAGCAAGGCATCGATCAGCAGTGCGGCCAGCGCGAGTGCGGTGAAGGCCAGTAGGAACGGTAGCACTTCGCGGCTGAGCAGCTTCGCTTGCATGGTCGTCAGGCATCGAAGACCAACGTGGATTCGGGTGTGCCTACGCACAGAAGGCAACGGCCGGAAGCAACGCCACCCCGACCCGCCCGCCGACGGAGCTTGCGAACTGATGGGCCCGGATACCGCCACGCCTGGGGCGCTTTTGCGCCGGCGGTTCCATGCGAGTGCGATGGCCATGCCCACTTGCAGCAGCGTGGCCCCGATATATGCTAAAAGAATCGGCGTGGTCACGAGCGTCAGTCAACGTTCCTCGAGCGGGGGCGGCTCATTCTGAACGCCTTGCTCGTGAAGCACCGCTGGATCCCCAGCTAAGCCAGGACCAACTCGCCATATTCAAACGTCAATCTAATTAAAGTCTGAAGGCCCGTGACCGCAGACGATACCCGTATTTCCACTTAGTCGGTGAGGTGAAGCGCAATCAGCCCGAAGGCCCTTGCGCAAGCAGAATCACGGTTGCGGTGCGGAGCTCGAGTCTCGTGTTTGGATACTGACTCCTATGCGGCGAAGCGTACCTACCGAACGTCTCAAGGGCTTGCTGGATGCCGAGCGCGGCCTGACGACTGCGGAGGCCGCATCCCGCCGTGAGCTCTACGGCTGGAACGATATCGTCGAGGCGCCGCCTGGCGCCTGGCGGGAGTTGGCACGCGAGACGCTGCGCGATCCAATGCTCTGGTTCTTGGTCGGCACAGCGGCGCTCTTCGCGGGGCTGGGCGACTACGCGGAAGCCGGAACGCTGTTCTGTGCGGTCCTCCCGCTCATAGGCATGGACGCATACCTTCATCGCCGTACGCAGGCGTCGACGCGCGGCCTTGCCGGCAGACTCGCGACAACGGCGAGAGTCGTGCGCGACGCCGCGTGGGCCGAGCGAACGGCTCGTGAACTTGTTCCCGGCGACCTGGTGGAGGTCACGAGCGGCGAGTCATTTCCCGCTGACGGGCTGCTCCTCACAGGCGCGAATGTCCAAGTCGACGAGTCGTTACTGAGCGGCGAATCCTTGCCAGTGCGCAAGCAGCCCCTTACGAAGGCCTCCGATGCCAACTCATCTGTAGAGGGCGTTCACTGGGTTGTGGCTGGTACTCGTCTTCTGACCGGGCGCGCGCGAGTGCGGCTCGCTTATACGGGCACCGAGACGCTATACGGTGAGATCGTGCGCCTGGCACTGCAGGGAACTCACGCGCGTACACCGTTGCAGGCGGCAATTGGGCGGCTGGTCGCGGTGCTGCTTGCTGCCGCGTTGCTGATGTGCGTGATTCTCGCCGCCATCCGGCTGCATCAGGGTTATGGGATCGTCGATGCTCTTCTGAGTGCCGTGACGCTGGCGGTTGCCGCGCTCCCAGAGGAGTTTCCCATCGTATTCACCTTCTTTTTAGGAGCGGGTGTGTACCGACTCGCCAAGCGGCAAGCGCTCGTGCGTCGTGCGGTAGCAGTAGAAAATATCGGACGCATCACGTGCATCTGTTCCGACAAGACCGGCACGATGACTGAGGGACGCCTCGTGCTTGCACATCGGGATCCGGCTCAGGGCGTGGGTACGGGTCAGCTTGTAGAGCTCACCGCGCTGGCTTCTAGCGAGGGCAGCGGCGACCCGCTCGATACGGCAATACTGGGTCTGGTGCCAGCCTCAATATGCACCGGCATGGAAATCGTAGGCACATTTCCGTTCACGGAGGCGCGGCGGTGCGAGACGGCAGTATGGCGTCTGCCTTCCGGAGAATACCTGGCCGTGGTCAAAGGAGCGCCGGAAACGGTGCTTGCGCGAAGCACAATCACCGACAATGAGCGCGCCGATTGGCTTGGAAGGGTTGCGGAATATGCGGCTGCCGGTCACAAAGTGATCGCGTGTGCCACGCGCACCCTCGGTGTGACTGCCGTTGGCGGTGAACCGGATGGGGGATTTCAGTTCAGGGGGTTGCTCGCTTTTGAAGATCCGCTGCGCGAGGGGGTACGTGAGGCCGTGCGGACCTGCACGGATGCGGGTATCCGCGTGATAATGCTCACCGGAGATCATCCCGGGACCGCGCGGGCTATCGCTGAGGCGGTAGGCCTGGGCGACGGGCGACCCAACGTCGTCGTGATGGACGAGATCGACAGCGCATCTTCCGCCGATAACTCCGATCTTCTGCATGACGTGGACGTCGTCGCGCGAGCCGTGCCTGCCCAGAAATTGAGCCTTGTGAAGATGCTGCAAGAGCAGGGGGAGATCGTTGCGGTGACCGGTGATGGCGTGAATGATGTGCCGGCCCTTCAGGCCGCCGATATCGGCATCGCGATGGGCGAGCGTGGCACGCGCAGTGCCCGCGAAGTGGCGGCTATCGTGTTGCTCGATGACAACTTCCGCACGATCGCCGGCGCCATTGCGGAAGGGCGGCAGCTGTTCAGGAACCTGCAAGTGAGCTTCTCCTATTTGTTAATGGTGCACATCCCCTTGGTTCTGAGCGCCGCAATCGTGCCGCTCCGCGGCTACGCGCTTCTGTATTTCCCCATCCACATCATTTGGCTCGAGCTCGTGATTCACCCTACGGCACTGCTTGTCTTCCAGGACCCGCCGCCAGCGAATCAGATGGCTCCGGTAAAGCGTGGGCATGGCGCCGGATTCTATGGGCTGTGGGCCTGGACTGTGATCGCTCTCGTCGGTCTGGCCGTCACTGCAGCAACGGTATTCAGCTACGAGCATGCGCTCGGCGTCGGCCGAGACACCGACCATGCGCGTGCTATTGCGCTGGCCGTCCTCATCATTGCCAGCGTAACGATCACCGGCATTCTGTCGGGGCTCAAGACATGGACGGCGCGAATTATTGTCACAGCTGCCGTCGCCTCCCTCGTGCTGCTCGTCCAACTGCCGACGCTTGCCGCTCTGATCCATCTGCATCCACTGCATCTTGAGGATTGGGCAATCGCAGTCGGCGTCGGAGTGTTCACTGGGGGCCTCAGCGCGCTGCTTGGTGGCCGCCGCACAGCGGCGCGCTCCCGTACTGCCGTATCGCAGGAGTTCACGCGACCGTGACTGGATTGAAGTGGCATCAACGCACGGTCGAAGACTCCTATTCACACCTCGGAACGCGCCGCGAAGGCCTTACCGAGCAGGAAGTCATCGTCCGACGCGCGGAGCATGGAGGCAATGTGCTGGAAGAGGCACCTCCGCGATCTCCCATGGCGATGCTTGCAGCGCAATTCGCTGACTTCATGGTCCTCATCCTGATCTGCGCCGCAATCGTCTCGGGTCTTATCGGAGATCTCACCGATACCCTCATCATTGCTGCGATCGTCGTGCTGAATGCAGTACTGGGCTTCGCGCAGGAGTTCCGGGCCGAACATGCGATGGCGGCGCTGAAGGGGATGTCCGCTCCGTCCGCGAACGTTGTGCGCGGGGGAACGAACGCGATAATCGCAGCCTCGGAGCTCGTCCCCGGGGACGTCGTCGCGCTCGACGCGGGACGCATTGTTCCGGCCGATATGCGTCTCGTTGAAGTTGCGACCCTCCGCGTCAATGAATCCGCGTTGACGGGCGAATCCGTGCCCGTCGACAAGACGGTCGAGCCCATTGTAACGGCGGATCTTCCCGTCGGCGATCGTCGCAATATGGCGCACAAGGGAGGCTTCGTGACATACGGGCGCGGGGTCGGGCTCGTGGTGGCGACGGGGATGCGCACCGAATTCGGCAGCATCGCTCGGCTGCTCGCCGACGCCCGCGCGGTACAGACGCCGCTGCAGCGTCGCCTTGAATCCTTCGGCCGCAGGCTCGCCCTCATCATTCTTCTGATCTGCGCGATCGTATTTGTTACGGGTCTTCTGCGCGGTGAGGCTGCATTGCCCACGCTGCTCCTGTCGTTGAGCTTGGCGGTCGCAGCAATTCCCGAGGCCTTGCCGGCGGTTGTGAGTATCGCTCTCGCGATCGGGGCCCGAAAGATGTTGATGAATCGAGCGCTCATCCGGAGCTTGCCTGCGGTTGAGACTCTCGGTTCGGTCACATTCATCTGCTCCGACAAGACCGGCACGCTGACCGCGAACGAGATGCGGGTGGAGCAATATTTCTGCGACGGGGAGCGGACCGGGGAGCTGCGTGCGACCTGTGCCGCTCAGACACTGTTGCTGGCGATGGCCGTCAGTCATGACGCGGTCAGGGACGGATCGGGCGAGATCACAGGCGACCCAACAGAAGTTGCGCTGCTAGTTGCCGCGGAATCCGCGGGCCTGCGTCGTGACACCGCGGAAGCGGGCGCACCTCGGGTCGCGGAACTGCCGTTCGACTCGGATCGCAAGTGTATGAGCACCGTGCATCGGCAATCTGACGGCACATTCCTCTCGATCAGCAAAGGCGCTGCCGAGGTTATCATTGCTGCGTGCGTTCGCGAACAGCGAC
Organism: Pseudomonadota bacterium; assembly: GCA_018240525.1. Lineage (GTDB taxonomy): Bacteria > Pseudomonadota > Gammaproteobacteria > Steroidobacterales > Steroidobacteraceae > 13-2-20CM-66-19. The sequence continues at coordinate 353,365 of JAFEFN010000003.1, read as the reverse complement.
TATCGGGTGTGGTCGACGTCGATCGGGCAGAACTGAGTCAGCATGCAGACCGGATGGCGGCCGACGGCCTGCGCGTCCTCGGGGTCGCCGTGCGTCGATGGTCATCGCTGCCCGTCGACATTTCACCGCACTGTTTGGAAAGCGATCTTGACTTCGTGGGGTTCGTAGGACTGATCGATCCCCCGCGCCCGGAAGTGAGCGACGCTATCGCGACCTGCAAGGCCGCCGGCATCGTTGCAGTCATGATTACCGGCGATCACCCTTTGACCGCGCGGGCCGTGGCACGGCGCCTGGGATTGATCGAGGCGAGCGGTCGCGTGATGACCGGGCCGCAGCTTGCGGCCCTCTCATCGGAGGAGTTCGAGCGGCGTGCGCGCGAAGTGCGCGTGTACGCGCGCGTGGCACCGGAGCAGAAAGTGAAGATCGTCACCGCGCTGCAAGCGGCTGGAGAAGTCGTGGCGATGACCGGGGACGGGGTAAACGACGCGCCTGCGCTGAAGCGAGCGGATGTGGGCGTGGCAATGGGAATACAGGGCACCGATGTCGCGAAGGAGGCGGCCGCAATCGTCCTGCTCGACGACAATTTTGCAACGATCGTGCGCGCGATCCGCGAGGGTAGGCGCATCTACGACAATCTGCGTCGCTTCGTACGCTATGTGCTCACGACCAACTCAGCCGAGGTATGGGTCATTTTTCTAGCCCCGTTTCTGGGGCTGCCGGTGCCGCTGCTGGCGATTCAGATCCTGTGGATCAATCTGGTCACTGATGGCCTGCCCGGTCTCGCGCTTGCTTCGGAGCCTGCTGAGCGCGATCTGATGATGCGACCCCCGCGTCCGCCGAAGGAGAGCCTCTTCGCGCGGGGCCTCGGCGCTCACGCATTTGTTGTGGGATTGCTCATGGCGGGTCTCGTGCTTGCCCTGCAGGCGTGGTACTGGCACGCCGGACTAGCCGAATGGCAGACTGTGGTGTTTACCGCGCTGTGCTTCACGCAGCTAGCGCACGTGATGGCAATCCGTTCGGAAGTGACGCCACTGTTCGCACTAGGCCTCGGATCGAATCGACCTCTTCTTGCGACTGTGCTGTTCACAATCGGTCTGCAGCTTGCTCTCGTTTACGTGCCAGCTTTCAACCTTCTGTTCAAGACCGTGCCGCTCCGGGCGACGGAGCTGGCGGCCTGCGTCGGCGCGGCTCTCATCATCCTTCTAGCCGTCGAGCTTGAAAAGTGGGCGCGCAACCGTCGGCTCGGTTAGGAGGCGTACATCCGTCGCAACCGGTTACAGGTGAAAATACGCAGGAACGACAGCCACGTCGCAGGCGGCCTTTGCCAGTGCATGTCGCGTTACTCCCCCCAGGAAGAAGTCGCCGAGAACTGAGTGACCATGCTTGCCGAGAACCACCAAGTCCGCGTTCAATGCGGCGGCCTTTGAGGCCACGAGATTCTTAGGCTTGCCCGGCACCACCAAGAAAGTCGTACGCCTAAGCGGTGCGCCGGTTCTTTGGCAGAAGCCTTCCATATTAGCAAGCGCCTGCTCGTGCTGTTGCTCGTCGAAGCGCTTGCTGGCCTCGTCCGGGATGTCTTCGCGCATGAGTTCGAGTTCCGATGCGCGCGGGTATGCATGGAAGAGTACGAAGTCTGCCGCGGGTGCGAGCTGCGTCGCAAATGTCAGCGCCGCGATAGAATGGATTGTGAAGTCGATCGGCACCATAACTCGAGTATATGCAGACCTCGCTTCATTCTTGACGACGAGCATAGGGCGGCGGCTCCTTCGCAACAGGCGATCGGCGGTCGTCCCGATCATCCTATTTCGCCTGGAGCGTGCCCCATGCGCCCCAAGCACGAGAAGATCTGCATGGTCGGCGCTCGCGAGGACTTCCTCGAGGACCTCGCCCATTCGCGTCACGCACTCCGGGGCGGAGTTGCTGATGGCCCGGAGCTGCTCGCCCAGCACTCGCAGGTGGCAAGTAGCATCATTGAGAAAGTGCTGCTCGGTATAAATGGAGCTGCTGAAGATCGCGCGAAATGGTTCCAGTGATCGGGTCTCGACCACATGAAGAACCTGCAGTAGGGCTGCATGTTCTCGCGCCAACAGTGCCGCACGGGACGCCGCCCGGGTGCCGCCGACTGAGAAATCGCTGGCCGCGAGAATTGTCCTGATCTGCGTCATCGAGGTACCTCCGACCGCCCTGGTTACAGATCGCGAGATCGAGCTTTGCACAGATCGCCGCGGGCCGGCGCTCGACGCCCGCGTTTGATTTTCATTCTCTACTGTCCTCCAGTGCAGCTAAACACGCCAGAGGTCGCATGGCGCACACGCATTTGTATGGTTCCGACCACCTCTGCGTGGGTGTACGCGGACGTTACTAGGAAGGCCGCACGGTACGTGGCGGCCGCCGAGCGCGGCTTTTTGGAAGCCGCGCTGAGCCATGTCGCGATAGACCTCTATTGGTGCCCAGGAGAGGATTCTTTGGCGCCTAAATTGTTCAGTCTATTCAAGTGGTTGCGGTCTCGCTGTCGATTTTTACCCCTAAGTGGCCCGCCAACGTATGCCTGGCTAGGCGGTCACTTTTCCGAAGCCTTAGCAGGTATCTGACAGGTCGTTCGTCTCGCCCTCATGGAAACTTCTGTGTGAGTGGTCTGTAGCAGACGGCGTTACGCGACGGGTGTGGGCCTGCCGGAGGCGAAGCCACTAGGTCGGAACCGCCGACTTCGTACCTGCGCGTATATCCCGCGGTAGTGCGGAAAAATACTTCTTGAAGGCGGACGTAAAATTCGTTGGCTCGTCAAAACCTGAGAGCGCTGCGATCTCGCTTATCGGCAGTGGCGTCTCCTGCAGGAGCTTCAGCGCCCGCTGCATACGTCGTTCGGTCTGGTATTCGTGCAGCGAGATCCCAAAGCACTGTTTGAATCCGTAGTGCAGCTTGTTGCGACTGAGCTTAAGTCGGCTGCTTAGCAAGCCGAGCGTCAGGCGCACGGCCGGATCGGAATCGATCTGTTCGCGCAGGCGCACCAACCGCGCGCGCTCCGAGGGCGTGATCCGCAACAATGGTCGCAGATGCGTGCGCGCCGAACGCCAGTCGTGAAACAGCATGCGTAACAGCTCTAGGGATAGTGCACGCACGGTCACGTCGTGCCATCCAGGGCTGCAGCGGACGTTGAACAGGCGACTCGCCTGGTTCAGGGATGCCTTCGAGACGCCGAAGTGTCCCATGCCGGTCTCGCGCCGCGACCAATACATGGGAAGCACCGGCGGAATCTCGTCGTCGTCCAGAGCGAGGGTGCGGACGAGGTAGTCCCTGCTTAGGCTGAGCGAACAGTACCGATAGGCGGTCCCACCCTTGAAAGTGGCGGTCAGCAGTTCACCCGGAGGTAGGATGATGAACGAGCAGCGGGTGGCCTCATCACTCACGCGGCTGTCACGCGCTGTATAGCCGGCCTCTCCCGCGAACGCCAGACGCAGGCGGAGTGCAGATCCAAGGCTGCTGGCGGTAAGGCGCCAATTCTGAGCGACGACTCCGTCGGTGATGTGCACACAGAAGCCCGCCTCGACTTCGTGGATTTCTTCGTAGCCGGAGGCGATCAGGCGGGTGATGGGCTGGTCGCGCCCGTGCGCTTGGTGGCCATAGACGACGTGCTGGATGCCGCCGCTGAGTGCAGGGTCGACTTGCTGGATGTCTTCCAGTTTCTTCCACATGTCCAGGTCATCTGAACTGATCAGGACTTTACGGTTCATTGCGACGCTGTTTACCGGGCCGGTTGCGGACTGCCGGGACCAAAGTATCAGGCCACGGCCGGCTTTTCGCTACGATTCGACGGGCGGCATGAACGGTACCAGGGAGAAGGTACGGTACGATTTCATCATTGTCATACAAGGCCATTACCGATCGGCGGCCGGGGCTGGGTACATTCGGCAGCGAGGGGTGATGGCAGCTCGCGGGCGCCGCATACAAACAGGATTCCATGCGTTCATCCACAGAACTGCGGTATCTGATCGACGGCCACCGGCGGGGCGAGAACCTCGCAGCGCCGTTCTACCTGCACGAGGAGATCTTCGCACACGAGGTATCTGCGGTCCTGGGTCCCCAGTGGCTGATGGTCGGACATGCCTCGCTGATTCCAAAACCGGGGGACTACTTCACGGTCGATGCACTGGGGGCCGCCGTCGTCATCGTTCGCGGCGGCAACGACGATATCAATGCTTTCCACAACGTATGCCGGCACCGAGGTGCCCGTCTGTGCGAGGACGCTAGCGGACACGCGGCGCTGTTTCGCTGTCGCTATCACGGGTGGAGCTACAAGCTCAGTGGCGAGCTGGCTGCCTGGCGACACATGCCTGAAGGGCTCGACCCCGCTGCTTACGGGTTACGGCGTTGCGGGGTCACTCTCTTCGAGGGTCTGATCCTCGTCAGCCTGCTGCCGGAAGCCGCGCCGGACGCGGCGAAGCTGCTGGCACCGGTCAGGGAATACTGGGAGCGCTACGACCTTTCGGCGTGCAAGGTTGCTGCCGAGCGCACCTATGACATCACTGCGAACTGGAAGCTGTGCATCGAGAACAACCTCGAGTGCTATCACTGTCTGCCGAATCACCCGGAGTACACCGCAGTCAATGCGTTCGTACGCGCGGACGAGCGCGTGCCACCAGCCGCGGTCGATGAGTTCGCGGCTTACCAGCGCACGTGGGCCGCCGACATGGGCAGCCACGGCGTGCGTACCGGCCGCAGCGAACTGGTCGAGGTTGCAGGGCAGCTCTGCCGGGCGGGCACCTGGCCGCTGGCCCCGGGCAAGTGCACCGCTTCCCGCGATGGCAGCCCGCTTGCCCCGCTGCTCGGGCGGGTTGGGCGTTACGACGAGAGCGTGACCACGGGGTGCATAGGCTTCCTCTCCTACGTGATGGCCACCAGCGACTACGCCCTGACCGTGACTTACCTGCCCGTCGATGCACGGCGGACGCGCGCAGTGATGCGTTGGCTGGTGCGCCGCGAGGCCGTGGCGGGCAGGGACTATGACGTGGATGCTCTGTGCTACGTGTGGGATGAGACCACCAAGCAGGACAAGCAGCTCATCGAAATAAACGCGGCCGGAGTGGGTGCGATGGGCTTCGTGCCGGGTCCGTATTCGCTGCTCGAGACGCTGGCGGCCGACTTCGTCGAGCGTTACCTCGCTCTGATGCAAGCGAGCCTGTGACGCGCGCGCCGCCAACGGGACAGGGCAACTACGCCGGCTACGTGGTCCTGCTGCTGTGCCTTGTGAACATTGCCAACTATGGCCAGAGAATGGTGGTCTCCATACTCCTGCCGGCGATCAAGGCGGACGTCGCCCTCTCGGACGGGCAGCTCGGGCTGCTGCTCGGTGGCGGGTTTGCGATCCTCTACGCACTCGCCGGCGTTCCGCTCGCGCGCATGGCGGAGCGGCACGGGCGCGTCTACTGGCTGGCCGGCGCCATCCTGGTCTGGAGCCTCGCCACGGGACTGTTCGGGCTGGCGCGCTCCTTCATCCAGATGCTGGGTGCCCGCACCGTACTTGGAGCGGCGCAGTCCATCTGCATTCCGACCTCGCATTCGCTGCTGGGCGATTACGTGAGCTCTGAGCGCCGGCCGTTTGCACTGGGCGCGCACTCGGCCGGAGGCGTCTTGGGTGCCACGCTGGCGATGGTGCTGGGAGGGGTCGTGGGGGTGCGCTGGGGCTGGCGTCCTACCCTGTGGGTGTTTGCCGCTGCGGGCGGCATGCTCGCCGCCGTTACCCTCCTGACCCTGCGGGAGCCAGTTCCCGGAGTCACCCACGCCGCCGCGCCAGGGCGCGTACCCCTGCGGGAGGTAGTGCGACGGCTTGTCTCGCTGCGCTCCTACCTGCTGGTACTGATCGCCGTGTGCTTCGCAATGCTGGTTGAGTACGGGCTCAACCAGTGGTTGCCGTCCTACTACGTACGCCAGTTTGGTCTTCCGGTGGAGGAGGTCGGATTGCGCTATGGGCTGGCGATTGCCGTCGGCGGCATTCCGGGCAGTGTCCTAGGCGGCATGGTGGCAGGCGCGCTCGCGCGCCGGGACGCCCGCTGGCTGGTGTGGTTCCCGGCCTGCATGTACCTCGCCGCAATCCCGACCGGCCTATGCATGCTGCTCGCCCCGAATCCGGCCGTCGCCTTCGTCCTGAATGCCGGTTACGCGCTGGCCGTCTACAGCACCAATGGTGCCCTTTGGGGTGCCTGCTTCGTGCACGTGCCGGGCGAGCTGCGGGCGACCACCAGTGCTCTCACGCTGCTGGTGGCCGGGATCGCCGGCCTGGCTGCCGGACCGGTCCTGGTCGGTGGCCTGAGCGATGCACTCGGCGCTCGCTTCGGGCCGCAGTCGCTGCAGGCCTCCCTGGTCGGGGTCGAGTGCCTCGCCACCCTGGTTGTCGTGACGCTGCTGTGTGCCGCGCCTTTCCTCCACCGCGAGCGCGCCGGCACGGCGGCCCGCGCACTTCTCGCCGACCCCTCCTGAGGATGACATGAAGCGAACGGGCACCCCTTCGAAGACGCTGGGTATGGAAGGCGCTATCACGCGGCGGGACTTCGTCAATGGCGTGCTCGCTGGTTCTGGGGCCGCGCTGCTGGCAGGCACTCCTGGTCTTGCGTCCGCCAGCGCGCACGCCACCGAATCGCTGGGCCCGTCGAACTCTGCGTGGACCGGGTACGGCGGCATCGGCGACTACCGGTGGTCCAATGGGAATACCGAGGGCGTGCGCGATGCGGCGCACGGAATACGCGACCATCAGTACCGCGTGCTCGAGCCGACGGGCGAGGTTGAGAGTCACGACGTGGTCGTGATCGGCGGCGGATTCTCCGGACTGACTGTGGCCTACGAGTTCCACAAGCAGCGCAAGGCTCACCAGACCTGCCTGCTGCTGGAGAACCACCCGGTACTCGGCGGCGAAGCCAAGCAGAACGACTTCGAGGTGGATGGAGTCCACCTCACGGCACCGCAGGGCTCGAACGCCGGGCTCATCCCGGACAGGGAGTACAAGGCCGGCGGCGCTCGTTACCAGGTATACGTGGATTACTACCGCGAGCTCGGCCTGCCGCTGGAGTACCCCCTCGAACCACTGGCCGGCGGGGCCGAGAAGCTGCGCCTGCCGATCGAGCACTTTGACCCGATGATCGTCGAGTCGGTCTACGACGTCGGTTATTACTTCCCAGGGTCTGGCTGGGTACGCAACCCCGGGGCGGCCCAGTTCCGTAACACGCCGTGGCCGGCGTCCGTGCAGAAGCAGCTTGATGACTTCACGAACAACCGCCGTGACCTGGTCTCGCAGAAGCCGGATGTAGATCGCTGGCTGGACTCCATCACCTACTACGAGCTCCTGGACCAGCTCGGCTACGGCAGCGAGGTGAAGCACTACATCGATCCGCTGCTGTGCGTGGGTAACTTCGGGGTATGCGGCAACGCGGTCTCGGCCCTGGCCGCAAAGCGGCTGACGCTACCGGGCACCATCGCAAGCACGTCCCAGAACCGCTTCGTCGACATCAGCGTGGTGTCCTTTCCGGGCGGCAATAGCGGCATCTACCGCCGCATGCTGCTGGCGATACTTCCCACAGCCATCAGCGGCCCGACGCCGTTGCAGGCGGCACTCACCGGGCGTTTCAACTCCGCCGCGCTCGACTCCGCGGGTGCACCGGTACGATTCCGCACGGGTGCGACCGCGGTGCATGTCCACCACGAAGGGCCAGCTGACAGCGCCGGATCGGTGCTGGTTCAGTACGTGAAGGATGGCCAGACGCGCTTCGTGCGCGCCAAGTGCGTCGTGATGGCATCAGGAGGCTGGGTCAACCGGAACATCGTCAGCGACCTGCCGGAGGCGCACCGTGGCGCGTACGCCGCATTCCGTTACGGACCCGTACTGACGGCCAACGTGGCGCTGCGCAACTGGCGCTTTTTCGAGCGCCTGGGCTTCCCGATTGCGCGCTGGTTCTCCGGGCTAGGCTGGCATGTATGCGTCCGCCGCAACGTGGCCGTCACTTCCAGCCCGCGCCCCCTGACGCCGGACAGCCCGGTGGTCCTGACCTTCTATATCCCGTTCATGAACCCCGGGGTGCCGCCGGAGATGCAGGGACCGGTCGCGCGCGGGCAGTTGCTCGCGGCCAGCTATGCAGACTTCGAGCGTCTGCTCAGGGAACAAATGACCGAGATGTTCGGCCCGGCCGGATTCGACGCGCGGCGCGATATCGCGGCGATCGTGCTCAATCGCTGGGGGCATGCCTACATGGCGCCCATGCCGGGCTTCTTCTTGGGCAGCGGAGGCGCATTGCCCCCGCCCGAACAGATCCGCGCGCCGCACGGGCGCATTGTCTTCGCTCACTCGGAGCTGCAGGGAAACATGAACATGGCGCACGCCATGCTCGAGGGCAAGCGCGGAGCGGGCAGGGCGCTCGAGCTGCTCTCATGACGCCGACACCAAGATTTGAATTGTCGGCGCGCGCCGACGAGACGCCGGCCCACCCCATCCGTCCGACGAGAGTTTCCACATGAGAAAGCGTCCGCCCATGCTGGGCCTCGGCCTGGCGTTGATCCTGTCCGTTCCGGTATTGGCGGACTCGGGCCTCGAGGAGGTCGTGGTGACGGCACAGCGCCGCTCCGAGAACCTGCAGGACGTCCCGGCAGCTGTGACTGCCATCAGTGGCGAATCCCTCGGCCAGATGCATCTGCAGGGCACTGCGGACCTGGCCCAGCGGGTGCCGAGCCTGTCGTTCGATACCTTGAATCCCGGCGAATCGACGCTGGCCATTCGCGGGCTGGGAGCCTCCTACGGGCTGGCGCCGACGGTTTCGTACTACCTGAATGAAACGCCGCTGGACGTGCGCACCGACGGCTACACGGGGGCGCCCGACGTCGACTTCTTCGACGTCGACCGCGTGGAGGTGCTGCGTGGCCCGCAGGGCACGCTGTACGGTGCCAGCTCCATGGGCGGCGCGCTGCGCGTGCTGACCGCGCAGCCACGGTTCGACAGCTATGCCGTGAGTGCCGAGTTCGGTGGCTCTTCCATGGACGGGGGCGGGGGTGCGGGCTACTTCGCCAAGTCCGCCCTGAACCTGCCGCTGTCCTCCACCTTCGCCGTACGCATGGTGGGAACGTACGAGCATATCCCTGGATACATCGACCGCGTAACACCCGGGGACTACAGAGAGCCGCAGCCGAATGACCCGGTCGCGGCGCGCGCGGTGAACGATGTTGACCTGAAGGGTGGCCGCATCCTGGCGACCTGGAAGCCGAGCGAGGCGCTCACGATTTCCCCGAGCCTCATCTATTCAGAGGTGAGCGCGGCCAGCAATGCGCAGTACTACACCAACCAGCCCTCCTTCACTACCGCCGGTTACTACGACTCGCCGCAGAAGAGTCGGTTGACGGTGGGCAACCTGGCGGTGAACTACGACTTTGGGTTCGCCGACCTGCTGTCCTCGACGTCGGTGCTGTCCCGCGACACCGACACCTGGAGCGACTTCACTCTGTTCTTTGCCAATCTCGCGCCGCTGTTCGGCGTACCCTATCCCCCCAACACGCCCGCCACCGACCACCTCACGTCCACGAACGCAGGATTCGTGCAAGAGTTGCGCCTGACCTCGCCGACCGAGCAGCGCCTGCGCTGGGTGGCGGGTGCCTACTTCAGCCGCTTCCGCCAGCACACGGATGAGATCACCGACAGCGCGGATTTCGCCGCCGCGATCGGCCAGACCGACAGTCCCAACCTCTACAGCTTCGACCAGGCGGTCATCGACCAGCAGGCGGCGGTCTTTGCGGATCTCACCTACGTGATCGTGCCGAAGGTGGAGTTCACCGTGGGCGACCGCTATTACGAGCTGCGCGACAGTCTCGAGAACACTCAGTCCGGCGTGCTGGCGGCACCGAACCAGCCGCTGGTGCATGCCAAGGCGAGCGGCCACAGCCCGCGGGTCGTGCTGAGTTACCATCCCGTGGCTGACTCGACCGTTTACGCGAGCGCCTCGAAGGGCTACCGCCCGGGCGGGCCGAACGTCGGACTGCCGACCAATATCGGCTGCACACTCAACAATGCCTATGCGCCGCTCTACCAGCCCGATTCGGTATGGAACTATGAGCTGGGCGCCAAGGCGGACCTGTGGCAGCGGCGGCTGACGGTGAACGTGGCCGTCTACCAGATCGACTGGAAGAACGTGCAGCAGTCGGTAACCGACCCGGGGTGCGGCTACCTGTTCGTCGCCAACGTCGGCACCGCGCGCAGCAAGGGGTTCGAGGCGGAGATCACCTACAAGCCCGTCGATTCCCTGCGGCTGTCGCTGGCCGGCTCCTATACCGATGCGACTTTCCAGTCGATCGCGGGGCCGTTCCAGGGGGCGAGCGCGGTGAACGCCGGGGACCCGGTGCCGGACGTGCCGAAGCAGAAGTGGGCAGTAGAGGCTGAGTACACTCGCACCGTAGCAAGCTACCTCGGCTTCGCGCGGGTGGACTGGACCCATCAGGCGGAGGTGCCGACCGGATTCACGTACAACGACCAGCGGCCGGCCTACAGCGAGCTGGACGCGGCGATCGGCTTCCGCCGTGAGCACTGGGAAGCCTCCCTGTACGGCCACAATCTGACCAACGCCGACGGGGTCATCAGCATCCAGCAGGGGACGGATTACAGCTATGGGAATCTGTTCAAGACGCAGATTTCGATACCGCCGCGCACCATTGGCGTGGATGTGAGCCTTCACTTCTAGGATGGTACGGACCAAGGGGAGGGCTGGCGCGATGGGCTCGTCGGGGTATGTCTCGGGCGCCGGCGCGCGCATCTGGTACCGGGCCCTCGGGCGCGGGGAGCCGCTCGTGCTGCTGCACGGCGGTCCGGGCGCGGACCACAGCGACTTCCTTCCCTACCTGCGCCCGCTGGCGCGCCGCTTCCGCCTCGTGCTCCTTGACCAGCGGGGCTGCGGCCGCTCGCCACCCCTGGCCGACCCGCGCCACTACACGCTCGCTGGCATGGTCGCGGACCTGGAGGTACTGCGCCGGCGTCTTCGCATTGCGCGCTGGGCCGTGCTCGGTCATTCCTTCGGCGGCATCCTCGCGCAGGCCTACGCCATCCGCCATCCCCGGCGCGTGAGCCGGCTGATCCTGGCAGGCACCGCCTCCAGCGCGCGCACGGTCGATGCGGACTTCCGTCGCATCCGGCAGCGCCTGCCCGCGAGCGTCCGCGCGCGGCTGTCGGCCTTCGAACGCCGTGGCATCTACCTGCCTCAGGGCGGGTACGTGCCGGCCTACGCAGCGCTTTCCGCCCGGGTGCTCGGGCCCTACATGTACGCCCGCGCCGCTCCGCCGCACGCGGCGCCGCCGATTGCCACGGACGTGCTCGGTGAGATGTGGTCGAAGGTCACGGAATTCCGCATCACCGGCAATCTGAAGGGCTTCGATTTCACCCGCGGGCTGGCCCGCCTGTCGATACCGGTCCTGGTGATCGCGGGCGACCGCGACCTGGTGTCCGGCGCGACGCTCGAACTCACCCGCCGCTCGTGCCGTCATGCGACTCTCGTCGTCCTGGGTGATTGCGGGCACATGATGTTCGTCGACCACACGCGTCTCTTCAACGAAATGGTCCGTGCGTTCCTGCAGCAGCCGCACGCCGGGGCGCGCCGGCTCCGGCGCGGTGCGCCATGAGCTTCCCGGAGAGCGAATATCACGAGCGCTGGGAACGCGTGTGGAAGGCCATGCAACGCCGGGGCTACGAGTGGCTACTCATCTGGCAACGCGGCGCCGGAGCTTACGATCGGGTGGGCGACGTCTATTGGCTCACGCACTTCATCATGAATGGCAGTGGTCAGGACCCGGCCAGCGAGGAGTTCGGCGCCCCTTATACCTTCAGCGCCGTCCTCATCCGTCAAGGGCGCGAGCCCGAGCTCCACCTAGGACTGCCGGAAGGTGAGATCGATCTGAGCGGTGTGGTGTGCGGGCGCATCGTCAGTCACCCCGAGAACCTCATGCACGGACTGGCGCGCTACCTTGCGGGCGCAGGTATCGAAGGGCGCGTCGGGCTCATCGGCGACGACCTGCTCCCTGGTATGTACGATCGCCAGTTGCGGCGTGCCACGCCGCAGATCGAGTGGTGCTCGGACGAGACGCTGCTGCTCGAGCCGCAGCGCATCAAGAGCGCGGCGGAGCTGGAGGTGTACCGCCGGGCCGGCGCCTTGGTTACCGAGGCGATGACTGCGCTGGTTACAGCGCTACGCGCAGGGGAGAGTAGCGCTGAGGCAGGCGCGCGCGCAGCATCGATTCTGGTAAGGTCAGGCGGCGGCTACCATCGCATCGACGTACATCATGGATCAGATGCCGAGCGTACGGTGGTCAGCCAGAACCTCTATGGCTATGACACCGTGGCGCCGTCGCGGGGGGAATTGGCACGAGCTTGGATCTTCGGCCCGATCCTCGAGGGTTACTGGATGGACCCGGGCCGGACTGTTACCTGCGGCGCCGAGCCCACTGCGGTGCAGCGCCGGCTACTCGAGGGAACAGTAGAGGTCGTCGAGGGCGTCATGCGCGCGATGAGGCCGGGTGTCACACCGCGGCAGCTCGGCGTACTCGCTGAGCAGCTCGCGCGTCGCCACGGCTATTTCGAGCATCCTCAGCTACGGGTGCCGCTGGGACACGGGCTGAGCACCAACTTCATCCCGTACATGATTCCAATGGGGCCGGGCGAACCAGATCCCTCCGGAACGCTTGGCTACGACCTGCCGCTCGAGGCAGGCATGGTGATGGCGAGCGAGCTGTTCCTCACGCATCCGGGCGTTGGCACCGCCGGATTCGAGCAGAACATGATCGTGACGGCGGACGGATGCGAGCTGCTGACGCGCACTCCGATGCTGCTTGGATGAGCGGCGCACGCCCCTTCGATGCCCCGGAGCGAATTGCCTACGTCAATGCGCTGTTTATCATCGGCAGCCTCGCAACGCTTATTACACCCGCGGTCCTTGATGCCTGGGCACCCCTGAACTGGAGCCCCGGGCGCCTGGGGCTGATCGCCGGAATCGAGCTCGCGGGCTTGGCGCTGGGGTCACTCTCAGGGTTGTACTGGCAGCGACGCTGGAGTTGGCGGGCAATTACTGCACCTTCCCTGGTGGCATGCTTAGTCGCCAACCTGGCATGCGTCGGGCTCACTGACTTCATGTCCGTCTGTGCCGCGCGCGCCGTTGTGGGAATTGCTGGCGGGTTGCTGTGTGGTGTCTATTCCGCGTATGCCGCGAACATCACTAACCCGGTGCGGGTGATCGCAGCCACCACGTTCGTGCAGGTTGCGCTAGAGGCGCTATTCATCTTCTTTGCCCCGTCGCTGTCACATCTACGATCGGGAGCACTCTTCTTGCTCATGGCGCTGTTGTTCGCCCTCCTGCTGCCGCTCATCCGGCTGCTGCCCTCACGGTGGCCGGAGGCAGACGCCAGCGCGGACGGTACCACCAGGCATTCGCGCTCGTGGCGGGGTTACGTGATCCTAGCCAGCTTCATCCCCTTTGTGGTCGTCCAGACAGGTATCTATACATTCCTCGGCGAGTTCGCGCAGTCCGCAGCACGGGTCTCGTCCGAGGAAGCGCTGCGGCTCGTCGGTATTTCGGTGGTCTTCAGTGCCCTGGGATCGCTGCTGGCCTTCGGGGCGGAGGGCCGGATTTCCGTGCGCACCGCGATCGTGGTCTCGATCGTGTTCATGGCGGCTACCCTGGCAGGTGCCCTGCATCCCGGAAGCTCGTCGGCGTGGTTCCTCGTCAACATCGCCGTAATGCAGATCGCGTGGATATTCCTCAATTGCATGCTTTATGCAGCGCTCATTCAGACCAACAACCTGCTGGTTGCGGCGGCCAGCACCGTGGCATGCCTGGGCGCCTCCGTAGGAACACCCGTCGTGGGGTTCGTGTTTGAGCACACTGGCCTCGGCGGTGCGCTGAGCCTATCAATGTGCGCACTGGCGGCAACCGCCGCGCTCACGGTGCCTATTCTGGGACGCGCTAACGCTCTTCCGGAGACCTCCTGATTGCAACCGACGAGTGTTATTGAATTATTGTTATTTTTATATGGTGCCCAGGAGAGGGGCCGAGGGCATTTATATGCGCTAAGGAAGTGAATGTCTTGCGAAGACGCTGCTGGGGCTTGCCTGCTGAATTACCCCGCGGTCTGCTGTCCGCGATTTCTAGTTCTCTTGTCCCAGCTTTCGTCCCAGCTCGCGTCGCAGCGCCTCCTCCCTCGCATCCTCAACCGCCAGCAGCACGCTGTCGAGGTTAATTTTCGTCTCGTCGCGTGCGAACACACCAACGAGCTTGCTGTCCGCGGTCAGCCCACCTTGCTCGAACAGTGCCCACATCTCCTGTGCAAACTCAGTCGCCAGCAACTCAGGGGCGAAGCGGCCGAGCGTGCCGCGAAGGTTGTTCACATCACGCTCGAGCATCTCGAGCGCGCCATTGTTCCCAGCCGCATTCACCGCCTGGGGGAGATCGATAATCACGGGCCCATCGGTCCCGATCAGCACGTTGAACTCCGAAAGATCGCCGTGGATGAGCCCAATGCTCAACATGCGCACAATCTGCTGGATGAGAAAGCGGTGGTACTCACGCGCCGTCTCGGGTGACAGGTCGACTTCGCCAAGGCGCGGAGCAGGGTTCCCGGCGGCATCGGTTACCAGCTCCATAATCAGGGTGTCGTTGAAGTAGCCATAAGGCTTCGGCACCCGCACGCCCGCGGCGACGAGTTTGTACAGCGCGTCGACTTCCGCGTTCTTCCAGGCCGCTTCCTGCTCCTTGCGCCCGTACCGGGTGCTCTTGTGGATGGCACGCGCCTGGCGACTGCCGCGCACCTTACGGCCTTCCTGGTACCGTGCACGCTTCTGGAAGCTGCGCTGCCTCATGTCTCGATAGACTTTCGCACATCGTGTCTGCGCGCCCGAGCGCACGAGATAAACCGTCGCTTCCTTACCGCTCTTGAGCGAGCGGATGACTTCGTCGATGACACCATCATCGATCAGGGGCTGCAGGGCTGCGGGTGTCTTCATGGATCCTTCAGGGCCGTTCAGGGAACTGCTCGCTCGACGCGCGGTCTCACAGACGACCCCGCGCCAACCACATATAGAAAGAGTGGGTAGAATCCCACCCGCGGACGGTACGATGAGCGCTAGCGCTCAGCCCGCTTCAGCCCCTTCGGCGATGCGGTAAACATCTCAGAAAGAGAATATCAAATAAACGCTAACTTATTGTTTTTATTGGTGCCCAGGAGAGGACTCGAACCTCCACGGTGTTACCCGCTAGCACCTGAAGCTAGTGCGTCTACCAATTTCGCCACCTGGGCAGGTGATGAAGGCCGGGCAATCTACGCACGGGACCGGAGTGTGTCAATTGAGCCCGCGTAGGGGGAAATTCGGCCGCCACTCGGCCAGCAAGTCCCAACGGTCTACCACCCGGGATTCCAGCCGCGCGAACCATTCGGGCGGCAAGCACCGCGACTCGAAGGGGAGCGCGAAAGATACTCGCGCCGCCTCCGCCGCCAGCTCCACCGTCAGGCATGGGGCGCTCGTCGAGGGCACGGTCAGCGCCAACCGCGCCGGTTACGGCTTCCTCCGGGTGGAGGGCTTCAAGGACAGCATCTTCCTGCCGCCGCCGGAAATGCGCGGCGTCATGCACGGCGATCGCCTGCGCGTGCAGGTCTCGCGCGACGCCACCGACCGCTGGTCCGGCACGCTGGTGCAGGTGCTCGAGCGCGGCATCAGCGCGTTCCTCGGCACGGTCGAGGTGCAGGGACGCAGCGCCTGGGTGAATGCCGCCGACCGCCGGCTGCAGCTGCGCTGCGCGGTGCCACCGGCCGCGCTCCACGGTGCGAAAGCGGGCGACTTCGTCATCGCCAGGATCACCCGCCATGCCGGCTCGGCGTCTCCCGCGGAGGCGGTCATCGAGAAGCGGCTCGACCCGGAGCGCCCGGTCGAGCTGGCCACCGAAACGGCCATCGCCCGGTTCTCGCTGCCGTACGAGTTCTCGGTGCAGGCGCTGCGCGAGGCGCACGCCTTCGGCGAGCAGGTGGACCTGGCGCGGGCCGATGCGCGCGTAGACCTGCGCGGGCTGCCGCTGGTCACGATCGACGGCGAGGATGCCCGTGACTTCGACGACGCGCTCTACGCGGAGCCGCACCACGATGGGTTCCGGCTCATCGTTGCGATCGCCGATGTCAGCCACTACGTGCGTGTGGGGACTGCCATCGACACCGAGGCGAAGCAGCGCGGCACGTCGGTCTACTTCCCGACGCGAGTGGTGCCGATGCTGCCGACGGCGCTCTCCGATCACCTGTGCTCGCTGGCCCCGCACGTGGACCGGCTGTGCTTCGCCGCCGACATGGTGGTGAGCAAGAACGGCACGCTGAAGAGTGCCACCTTTTATCCGGCTGTCATGCGCTCGGCGGCGCGCCTCACCTATACCTTGGCCTACGAGGCGCTGTTCGAGGGGCGACCGGCGGCGCGCGGGAAGCTGGGCCCGTTGCAGGACAAGCTCCTGGTGCTGGTCGAAGTCTACCGCGCACTGCACAAGGCGCGTGCCCGGCGCGGGGCGCTGGACTTCGATGCCCCCGAGGCGGAGTTCGTCATCGACGACAGGGAGAAGGTCACGGCCATCGAGCTGCGCGCGCGTAACGATGCGCACCGCCTGGTGGAGGAGTGCATGATCCTCGCCAACGTCGCGGTAGCCCAGGAACTGCAGAAGGCCCACGTGCCGACGCTGTACCGCGTGCATGGTCAGCCGGACGAGGAGAAGCTGGAGCGCCTGTCCAGCACCCTGCGCTCGCTCGGCATCGAGGCGCAGATCCCGCAGAGCGTCACCACGCGCGACCTGCAGGCCATTGCCCGCCGCGTGCCGGACGCCTCCGAGCGGGCCTTCGTCGAGTCGCTGGTGATCCGGGCCATGCCCCAGGCGATCTACCAGCCGGCCAACATCGGGCACTTCGGTCTCGCGCTCACTCACTACGCCCACTTCACCTCGCCGATCCGCCGCTACCCGGACCTGGTCGTGCACCGCACCCTGAAGGCGCGCATCGCCGCCAAGGGGGGCGCCGCGCTGCGCTACGAGACCCCGGAACTCACCGCACTGGGGGAGAGCACCTCCCGGCTGGAGAAGCGCGCCGACGAGTCAGACCGCTACGTGTCGAATTACCTGAAATGCGCCTACCTCGGCGAGCGCATCGGCCAGACCTTCCGCGGACTGATCACGACCGTCGTCGAGTTCGGCTGCTTCGTTCAGATCATCGACGTCGGCGTGGATGGCCTGCTGCACCTGGACAACCTCCACGACGATGAATACCAGATGGAGGACAGCGGGCATGCCTGGCGCGGCCGGCGCAGCGGGCGTCGCCTCGCCACCGGCTCGCACGTGGACGTCGTGGTGACGTCGGTGAATCCGATCGAGGGGCTGATCGATCTCAGCCTGCCCGAGGCCGCCCCGGCGCCCCGAAAGCCCTCGCGCCGCCGGTGAACTGAGGCCATGAAGCCCCAGACCATCTACGGCATGCACGCGGTGCGGGCCGTGCTCGAGCGCCAGCCCGAGCGCGTGCTGAACGTGCTGCTGGCCGAGCGCCGCGAGGACCCGCAGGCGCGCGCCATCGAAGAACTCGCGCAACGCCAGCGGCGACCGCTGAAGCGCGTCAATGCCGATGCGCTCAGGCAATTGCTGGGCGATGCCATCCACCAGGGCGTGGCCGCCGAGATCGTGCCCCTGGCGCCCTGGAGCGAGGACGACCTGGTGGCCGCCCTCGGCACCGCGCAGGCCCCCATCATCCTCGCGCTGGACGGCGTGCAGGACCCACACAACCTCGGGGCCTGCCTGCGCACGGCCGACGCCTGCGGCGCGCTCGCGGTCGTTGTGCCCAAGGACCGCGCGGCGCAGATGACGCCCACGGTGCGCAAGGTGGCCACCGGGGCGGCCGAGACGACGCCGGTGGTGTCGGTGACCAACCTCGTGCGCACGCTGAAGCTGCTGAAGGATGCGGGCCTCTGGGTGGTCGGCGCGGATGCCGGTGCCACGCAGGAGGCGCGCCAGGTCGACCTCAAGGGCGGCATCGTGCTCGTGCTGGGCTCGGAGGGCTCCGGTCTGCGCCACCTCACGCGCCAGACGTGCGACCTGATGGTGCGGCTACCGCAGCGGGGCAGCGTCGAGAGCCTGAACGTCTCGGTCGCGGCCGGTATGCTCCTCTACGAGACCCTGCGCCAGAGAGATGCCCAGTGAGAAGCGCCACGTGAAGGCCGTGCTCGTCCGTGAATTCGCGCCGCTCGACCAGCTCAGCCTCGCCGAGGTGCCCGCGCCGGCGCCGGCCGCGGGCCAGGTGCTGATCGAGGTCAGGGCGGCCGGCGTAAACTTCATGGACGGCCTCATCGCGCAGGGCAAGTACCAGACCAAGCCGCCACTGCCGTTCTCCCCGGGTGCCGAGGTCGCCGGGATCATCCGGTCCGTAGGCGAGGGCGTCACCGGCATCGCTCCGGGGACGCGCGTGCTTGCCGCGACCGGCCATGGCGGCTTTGCCGAGCAGGTGATCGCGCCGGCCGCCGGTGTCATGCCCCTGCCGGAGGGCATGGATTTCGCCACCGCGGCCGGCTTCCCGATCGTGTATGCCACCTCGCACCATGCGCTCAAGGACCGTGCCCAGCTGCGCGCCGGCGAGACCCTGCTGGTGCTGGGTGCCGCCGGCGGGGTGGGGCTGACGGCGGTGGAGATCGGCAAGGTGATGGGCGCGCGCGTCATCGCCTGTGCTTCCAGCGAGGAGAAGCTGGCGCTGTGCCGCGAGTACGGCGCGGATGCCACCCTCAATTATTCGGCTCCGGACCTGCGCGACAGGCTCCGGGAGCTCACCGGCGGACGCGGCGTGGACGTCGTGTACGACCCGGTGGGCGGGCCCTACGCCGAGCCGTGCGTCCGCAGCCTCGCCTTCCTGGGGCGGTACCTCGTGGTCGGCTTCGCCAGCGGGGAGATCCCGAAGATCCCGCTCAACCTGCTGCTCCTGAAGCAGGCCTCCCTGGTGGGCGTGTTCTGGGGCGCATACGCGAAGCTGCGTCCCGAGCACAATGCGGCCAACTTCGCCGAGCTCTTCGCCTGGTACGCGCAGGGGCGCCTGAAGCCGCACGTCTCCGAGACCTATCCCTTGGCGGACTTCACCCAGGCGCTGGACACGGTGATGAACCGCCGCGCCAAGGGTAAAGTCGTCCTCCTCATCCAGTAGCCCCACACCCCAGGAAGCTGAAGCGCCGTGACGGATCCTGTCTCGTTCCTCGCGCGTGGCCGCATCGCGATCGCCGTCATCGACAACCCCCCGGTGAACGCACTGTCCCACGGCGTGCGCGCGGGGCTGGTGGAGGCGCTCGCGCGCACGGCGGCCGACCCGGCGCTGGAGGCGCTGGTCATCCTCTGCCGCGGACGCACCTTCTGCGCCGGGGCGGACGTGCGCGAGTTCGGCAGGCCGTTCAAGGACCCGCAGCTGGGGGAGGTCGTGGCCCGCACCGAGGCGAGCGCCAAGCCCGTCATCGCCGCCCTGCACGGCACCGCGCTCGGCGGTGGGCTGGAGCTCGCCCTGGCGTGCCACTTCCGCCTGGCGGCGCCCTCGACCAGGCTCGGCCTGCCGGAGGTGAAGCTCGGCATCATCCCGGGCGCGGCCGGCACGCAGCGCCTGCCGCGCCTGGTCCCGGTGCGCGCAGCGCTCACCATGATCGCGGAGGGCAAGGACGTCAGCGCCACTGAGGCCCTCAAGCTCGGCCTGGTCGATGCGGTCGTTGAAGGCGACCTGGAGCAGGCCGCCTTCGACTTTGCCGAAGCGGTCCTCACGGAACGGCGCCCCCTCAGGCGCACGGGCGAGCTGACCCCGGTGCTGGATGACCCGGGCGCCTTCGACGAGTTCACGAAATCGCTGGCGAAAAAGCAGCGCGGCTTCCTGGCGCCGCTCGAGGCGGTCAAGGCGGTGCGCCTGGCCTACGAGCTGCCCTTCCCCGAAGGGATCCGGCGCGAGAACGCGATGTGCATGGAGCTGCTCAACGGCGCGCAGTCGAAGGCGCAGCGCCACGCGTTCGCGATCGAGCGCGACATCGCGCGCGTGCCGGGACTGCCCGCCGACACCCCGGTGCGCGCGATCGGGCGCTGCGCGGTCGTGGGCTCGGGCGTGATGGGGCGCGGCATCGCGGTGTGCTTCGCCAACGCCGGCATCCCGGTCACGATCCTCGCACACCGCGCCGAGAGTGGCGCCGCCGCGCTGGCCGCGATCGGCAAGATCTACGCCGGGCTGGTGGGCCGCGGGAGCCTGGCGCAGGCGGAAGCCGATCGCCGCCTCGCCCTCATCACGAGCACCCTCGACTACCCCGACCTGAAGAACGCGGACCTCGTCGTCGAGGCCGTCGCCGAGGACCTCTCCGCCAAGCAGGCGGTGTTCGCGCAGCTGGGTGCGGTCGCAAGAGCGGGCGCGATCCTCTCGAGCAACACCTCGTTCCTCGACCTGAATGCCCTGGGGCAGGCCTCGGGCCGGCCGGCCGACGTGGCGGGCATGCACTTCTTCAATCCCGCGCAGACGATGCGGCTGCTGGAGCTGGTGCGCACGCCTGCCAGCTCGCCCGAGGTGGTGGCCACGCTCATGAAGCTCGGCAAGCTTCTCGGCAAGGTGGCGGTGACCGTGGGCGCGGGCGAGGGGTTCGTCGCCAACCGCATGCTCTCGCGGCGCTCGCGCGAGGCCCTGTTCATGCTCGAGGAGGGTGCGGAGCCTTCGCAGATCGACCGGGTCCTCACCGACTTCGGCTTCCCGCTGGGGCCGCTGGCGGTGCAGGACCTGGGCGGCCTGGACGTGGTCCTGGCCACGCGCCGCGCGCGCTTCGCGCAGCTCAGCCCGCGCGAGCGCAGCGCGGATCTGCTCGAGCAGCTCACGGCCGCGGGACGGCTCGGCCAGAAGAATGGCAAGGGCTGGTACCGCTACGACGCCGAGCGGCGGCCCAGCCCGGATCCTGAGGTGGCGCAGCTCATCGCGCGCCATGCCGCGGCGCGGGGCATCGCGCAGCGGACGCTGGCCGACGCGGAGGTCCTCGAGCGCTGCCTGTATGCCATGATCAACGAGGGCGCCCGCCTCATCGAGGCCGGCCTCGTCGCCCGCCCGCACGAGATCGATGTCATCTGGCTGCATGGCTTCGGCTTTCCGGCCTACCGCGGCGGTCCGATGTACTACGCCGACCAGGTCGGCTTGCCCACGGTGCACGAGCGGCTGCTGCACTACGCCGCGCAGGTCGGGCCGGAGTACTTCACCCCGGCGCCTCTGCTGGCGCGGCTGGCCGGCGAGGGTCGCGGGTTTTACGAGCCGGGCTGACCGCGCCGGCCTCAGGAGTTCACGTGGATTTCCAGATCAGCAAGAAGACCGAAGACTACCTGGTACGCCTCGGTGCCTTCATGGACGCGCACGTCTACCCGAACGAGGAGCGCTTCCACGCGCAGCTGCAGGAAGGGGACCGCTGGGAGGAGCCGCCGCTGCTCGAGGAGTTGAAGGCGCAGGCGCGCGCCGCGGGGCTGTGGAACCTGTTCCTGCCCGATTCGGCCCGCGGGGCGGGGCTGACCAATCTCGAGTACGCGCCGCTGAGCGAGATGATGGGGCGCGTGCGCTGGGCACCGGAGGTGTTCAACTGCTCGGCCCCCGACACCGGCAACATGGAGACGCTCGAGCGGTATGGCACGGCGGCGCAGAAGAAGGAGTGGCTCGAGCCCCTGCTGGCCGGGCAGATCCGCTCGGCCTTCGCCATGACCGAGCCGCGCGTGGCCTCGAGCGATGCCACCAACATCGAGAGCTCCATCGTGCGCGACGGCGACTCCTACCTCGTCAACGGCCGCAAGTGGTGGACTTCCGGCGCGGGCAGCAAGCGCTGCCGCCTGTTCATCTTCATGGGCAAGACCGATCCTGCGGCACCCAAGCACCAGCAGCAGTCGATGATCCTCGTGCCGCGCGACACGCCGGGGATCACGGTGCTGCGCCATCTGCCCGTGTTCGGTTATGACGATGCCCCGCACGGTCACATGGAGATCGAGTTCAAGGACGTGCGGGTGCCGGCGGCGAACATCCTCCTGGGCGAGGGCCGCGGCTTCGAGATCGCGCAGGGGCGCCTGGGGCCCGGCCGCATCCACCACGCGATGCGGATGATCGGGGTGGCCGAGCGCGCGCTGGAGAAGATGTGCCGGCGGGTGAAGGCGCGCACCACCTTCGGCAAGCCGATCGCCGAGCAGACCGTGACGCTCGAGCGCATCGCCGAGTCCCGCATCCGCATCGACCAGGCGCGCCTGCTGGTCTACCAGGCCGCCTGGCTCATGGACACGGTCGGCAACAAGGCGGCGCGCTCGCAGATCGCCGCCATCAAGATCGCCGCCGCCGACATGGCCTGCCAGGTGCTCGACTGGGCCATCCAGGCGCACGGCGCCGGGGGCCTGAGCGAGGACTTCGGGCTGGCCAATGCCTACGCGCAGGCGCGCTCGCTGCGCCTTGCGGACGGCCCCGACGAGGTGCACCGCAACCAGATCGGCCGCCTCGAGCTCGATAAGTACGCCTGACGATGAGCGGCGAGGAATTTGCCGGCACGATGAGCGTCGCCGCCGCGCAGCGCTTCGACGAGGCGGCGCTCGAGCGCTACCTCAGCGGGCACATGCCGGGGTTCGTGGCGCCGCTCGGGCAGGTGCGGCAGTTCCGGGGCGGCCAATCGAACCCGACCTTCCTCCTCAGCGCGGGCGATGGCGCGCAGTACGTGCTGCGCCGCAAGCCCGCGGGGCCGCTCTTGCCCTCGGCGCACGCCGTCGACCGCGAGTTCCGTGTCATCGGTGCCCTGCACCGCGCCGGCTTCCCGGTGGCGCGCCCGCTGTGCCTGTGCGAGGACACGAGCGTCATCGGCACGATGTTCTACATCATGAGCTACGTGGCCGGGCGCAACTTCTGGGACCCGGCATTGCCGCAGATGACCCCGCCGCAGCGCGCGGCCATCTACGACGAGATGAACCGGGTGCTGGTGCAGCTGCACTCGCTGGACTACGCGGCCGCGGGCCTCGGGGACTACGGCAAGCCGGGCAACTACTTCGCGCGCCAGATCGGTCGCTGGAGCAAGCAGTACCGGGCCTCCGAGACCGAGCGCATCGAGTCGTTCGAGAAGCTGCTCCGCTGGCTGCCCGCCAACATCCCGCCGGGCGACGAGACGACGCTGGTGCACGGCGACTACCGCATCGACAACATGATCTTCCACGCCGACCGGCCGCGGGTCGCGGCGGTGGTCGACTGGGAGCTCTCCACCCTCGGCCACCCGCTGGCGGATCTGTCGTACCACGTGATGCTCTGGCGCGTGGCAGCCGGCGAGATCCGCGGGCTGAAGGGTCTCGACCTGCCCGCGCTCGGCATCCCGACCGAGGAGGAGTACGTCGCCACCTACTGTCGCCGGACCGGCCGCGCCGGCATCGAGCCGCGCGTGTGGGAATTCTGCATGGCCTACAACCTGTTCCGCATCGCCTGCATCCGCCAGGGGATCCTCAGGCGCGTGGTCGACGGCACGGCGGCGAGCCGCCATGCGCGCGAGGCGGGCGAGCGGGCGCGGGCGACCGCGGACCTTGCCTGGCAGCAGATCGAGGAAAAGCTCGGCGGCTAGGCGCTGCGGTCAGGGAGGCTGGCGCAGCTCCCCCGTGCGCGCGGCGAAACGCCAGCCCGCGCCGGTGCGCACGACGATGTCGCGGTAGGTCACGCTGCCGACGCGGCCGTTGCGGCCCACGCCCAGTCCCTTGGACAGCACCCGCACGGTGCCGTCCGCATCCTCGCTGACGATGATGTTGGTGGCGTGGTGCGCCAGCGGGTGCGCCGCATCCGGCGCCGCCCACAGCGCGCGGATGGCCTCGGCCCCGTGCACCACGCCCAGGTTGAACTGGGTCATGTCGTACACGCAGTCGGCGGTGAAGAGCTCGCCGACGCGGTGCCACTCGCGCGCATCGATGATGTGGCCGTACAGCCCGAGCAGGGCGTGGATCGCGAGGGTGTCGGCCGGGTCAGGCATCCGGGACGACGACGGCGCGGCCGGTCAGGCGCCCGTGCTCCAGCCGGTCGTAGGCCTCCGGGGCCTCGCTGAATCCGAAGCGCTCGGTGTCGTTGCGCAGCAGCCCCTGCTCGGCCAGCTTCACCACCGCCTCGAGGTCCGCGATCGTGCTGCCGGTGAAGCAGAACACCTCGCCATCGCGCGGCAGCTGGTGGAACCAGGGCTGCGGCAGGGTGCCCATGCCCGCCCCGATCAGGCCGTAGGCGCCGGTGCGGCGCACGCTCGCCAGGCCTGCGGCCAGGGTCGCATCGATGCCGACGAAGTCCAGCACCACTTCCGCGCCGCGCCCGCGCGTCACGGCCTTGAGGTCCGCCACCGTGCCGGCATTCACCCCGTTCACCGCCTCGTGCGCGCCGAGCGCGCGGGCGTATTCCAGGCGTGCGGGGTTCACATCGACCGCGATGACGCGCGCCGGGGTGAGCTGGCGCACGAACTGCACCGCGAAGCTGCCGAGCCCCCCCGCGCCGATGATCACCGCGGTGGTGCCCGGCCCCAGGCGCGGCAGGATGCGGCGCACGGCGTGCATGGAGGTGGCGCCGGCGTCGGCCAGCGGCCCGGCCGTCACCGGGTCGAGCGTCTTCAGCGGTATCAGCGCGCGGGCGCTGCGGACCAGCATGTAGGGCGCCAGTCCGCCGTCGCGGCCGTAGCCGCGGCCCGCGCCGCTCGCCTCGCAGTTGTTGTCCATGCCCGCCTGGCAGAACGAGCAGGTGCCGTCGGACTCGGTCGCGACCAGCAGTACCGGCTCGCCGGGGGAATGACCGCTCACGCCCGCGCCCTTGGCTTCCACCCAGCCGGCCACCTCGTGGCCGAGCGTGAAGGGCAGCTGCCAGCCCGGGAAGGGCGGCGCATCGAAGCGCGGGTCCATGAGGCCTACGTCCGAGTGGCACAGGCCGTTGCCGGCCACCTTGATGAGGACCTCGCCGGCGGCCGGTACCGGGACCGGGACTTCCTGCAGCTGCGGTCCCTTGCCGAAGGCCACCAGGCGCCATGCCATCATCGTGCCGCGTGCTGCCATGGCGGCTAGTATGCCGTGTGACGACGGGCAGGGGGGCACGGATGGGGCGTTGGCAGAATCGACCGGCGGGATCCAACTGGGGCGAGTTCGGCGCGGACGACCAGCGCGGGCGCATGAACCTGCTCACGCCGGCGCGGCGGCTGGCTGCCGTGCGCGAGGTGCGCGAGGGGGTGGTGTTCTGCCTGAGCCTGCCGCTGGACTACCCCGGGGGCCCGGGGCTATGGGAGACGCGCTCGCCGCCGAAGCTCGCCGCGACGCGCTTCGCCAACGGCCACGCCGCCTATCCCTTCCACATGTCCGGCTACGCCAAGCGCGCCACGGACGTGGTGAACGACGACCAGGTGACGCTGTGCCTGCAGTACTCCACGCAGTGGGATGCGCTTGCGCACTGCGGCTCGGAGTTCGACGCCGACGGCGACGGGGTGCGCGAGGCGGTGTTCTACAACGGCTTCCGCGCCGATGGCGACATGTCAGCTCCTGACGATCCCGCATTCGCCGGCGCCCGCGCCTTGGGCATCGAGAACCTCGCCCGCGCGGGCGTGCAGGGGCGGGGCGTGCTCGTGGACCTGGAGCGCGAGTACGGCCGCAAGCCGGCGAGCGTCGGCTACGAGGCGCTCATGCGCCTCATGGAGGCGCAGAAGGTCGAGGTCGAGGCCGGCGACTTCCTGTGCATCTACACCGGCTTTGCGGACCTGGTGCTGGAGATGCAGAAGAAGCCCGACCACCGGGTCCTGCAGCGCAGCTGCGCGGGCCTGGCCGGGGCCGATGCGCGCCTGCAGCGCTGGATCGACGAGTCGGGGGTCGTGGCGCTGTGCGCGGACAATGCCGCGGTCGAGTCCACCGCCATGGCCGACTCGGGGGCCGAGCGCGAGCCGCTGCTGCCACTGCACGAGCTGTGCCTGTTCAAGCTCGGCATCCACCTGGCGGAACTGTGGTACCTGCGCGATCTTGCCCGCTGGCTGGCCGCGCACCAGCGCACGCGCTTCCTCCTCACCGCACCGCCACTGGACCTGCCCGGGGCAGTCGGCTCGCCGGTGACGCCGCTCGCCACCGTCTGAACCCCCCCGGCAACGCCGGAAGCTAGCCGGCCGGCGACTGCGCGGCCGCGTGGCGGCCGGCGATGTAGCCGAAGGTCATGCCCGGACCGAGCGTGGCCCCGGCCGCCGGATAGGAATGGCCCATGACGGTCGCGGCCATGTTGCCGGCGGCATACAGGCCCGGGATGGGCGCGCCGCTCCCGTCCAGCACCTGGGCGTGCTCGTTGGTGGCCAGCCCGCCGTTGGTGCCGATGTCGCCCGGGTAGACGCGGATCGCGTAGAAGGGCGCGGTCTCCAGCGCCCGCAGCGTCGGGTTCGGGCCGACCTTCGGGTCGCCGTAGTAGCGGTCGTAGGCGCTTTCGCCGCGATGGAAGTCCGGGTCGGTGCCCAGTTTCGCATGCGCGTTGAAGCGCGCGATGGTGGCCTTGAGCTTCTCGGCCGGCAATTGCGTCTTCGCGGCCAGCTCCTCGAGGGTGTCGGCGCGCGTGAGCACCGCTTGCACGGCGGCGGGCTGCACCCAGTCGGGGAAGTCGGGGATGACCGGCCCGACGGGGTAGGCGGCGCGATAGCGGGCATCGAACACCATCCAGGAGGGGATGGTGTGCGCCGCATCGCTGTCGCGGGCGATCATCTGCTGGCCGGCGATGTGGTAGGAGGCCGCCTCGTTCATGTAGCGCTCGCCGTTGGCGTTGACGATGATCGCCCCGGGCAGGGCGCGCTCGAAGGCCATGAGGCGCGAGCGCTCCTCGCCGGGCAGGCTCATCGCCGTGCCCCACCAGGCCGAGTCCATGTTGAGCGTCGCCGCCCCGATCTGCATGCCGGCGCGGATGGCATCGCCGGTGTTGTTCGGCTGCGAGCCGCTCCAGCGCGGCTCGTGCGAGCGCGGCAGGTACTCCCGGCGCATCTCCGCGTTGCGCTCGAAGCCGCCCGCGGCCAGCACCACCCCGCGCCGGGCGCCGACCCGCACGCGCCGCCCGTCGCGCTGGATGACCGCGCCGGTGACGCGGCCGTCGGTGCGGACCAGCTCGAGGAGGGGGGCGTTGAGCCACAGCTGCGCGCCGTAGCGGTTGGCGGAGAGCTTCAGCCGCCCGAGCAGGGCATTGCCCAGGGTGAGGCGGCGGTCGCGCCGCGAATGCAGTCGCTGCGGGAAGTCCAGAAGGTAGTTGCCGAACACGCGCACGGCGACCTGCCACCAGCCGGGGATGCGGAACAGCAGCGCGCCGGTCTCCTCCAGGGTCCAGCTCACCCTGCCCAGGAACTGCACGGCCGGGTGCGGCGGGCGCAGCCGCGCGAAGTCCTCGCCGAGATCGCTCGAGTGCAGCGGCAGCGCCTCGAGTGAGCGCCAGCCGGGCTTGCCGCCCGGCATCTCCGGGTGGTAGTCCGCATACGGGTGGGCGCGCATCTTCACGACGGTGTGGGCCTCGAGCCAGGCCACCATCTCGCGCCCCTGGCGCACGAAGGCCCAGATGCGCGCATCGGGGATGTTGGCATCGCTGAGCGCGCGGATGTACTGGAAGGCCTCCTCCGGGGAATCGGCGTGGCCGGCAGCCAGCGCCTGCTGGGTTGCGGGGATCCAGATGACCCCGCCGGAGGTGGCGGACGTGCCGCCGAAGAGCTCGCTCTTCTCCACGACCAGGGTCTGTGCGCCCCCGGCGGCCGCCACCACCGCGGCGGTGAGCGCGGCGGCACCGGATCCGACGACGAGCACATCGGTCTGCACGTCCCACGGCGTGGCGTCTGGCACGGCTTACCCCTGGCGTCCTGCTATGGCTTGGCGGCGGCGAGCGGGACGGCGTGCCGGTGCAGCGGCGCGTCCGTGGCGATGCGCCGGTACAGGGTGCTGCGCTGGTAGGCCGGGCGTCCGATGCTGGCGGCGAGCGCCTCCAGGCGCCGCGCATCGAACTCCTGGCCGTTCACCCCGCCGGCGGCGCGCGTGATCGACTCGTTCATGAGCGTGCCGCCGAGGTCGTTGGCGCCGCTGCGCAGGGCCAGCGCCACCCCGTCCGCGCCCATCTTCACCCACGAAGCCTGGATGTTGGTGATGTAGGGGTGCAGCGCAAGGCGTGCGACCGCGTGCATGAGCAGCGACTCGCGCAGCGTGGGGCCGCTGCGCGCCAGCCCCTTGCGCCACAGCGGCGCCTCCATGTGCACGAAGGACAGCGGGACGAACTCGGTGAAGCCGCCGCTTTCCTTCTGCAGCGCGCGCACGGCCAGGAGGTGCCGCGCCCAGTGCGTGGGCGAGTCCACGTGCCCGAACATGATGGTGGCGGTGCTCTTCAGGCCGACCGCGTGCGCGGCGCGCATGACGTCCAGCCACTCGCGGGTGTTGAGCTTGTCAGGACAGATGATCGCCCGCACCTCGTCATCCAGGATCTCCGCGGCAGTCCCGGGCAGCGTCGAGAGGCCGGCGTCGCGCAGCTGGCTCAAGAAGGCTTCCAGGCTCAGCCCCAGGGTGCGCGCGCCGTGCGTGACCTCCAGCGGCGAGAACGCATGGACGTGAATGTCCGGGGCCGCTTCCTTCACCGCGCCGACGATGTCGAGGTAGGTCTGGCCGGTGTAGTGGGGGTGGATGCCGCCCTGCAGGCACACCTCGGTGGCCCCGGCCGCCCAGGCCTCGCGCGTGCGGCGTGCGATCTCGGACAGGTCCAAATCGTAGGCAGGTCCCCGCAGGCTCCGCGCGCTGCGCCCCTTGGAGAAGGCACAGAAGCCGCAGTGGTAGAGGCAGATGTTCGTGTAGTTGATGTTGCGGTTGACGACGTAGGAGACCTCGTCCCCGCAGGTGGCGGCACGCAGGGCATCGGCCGCGCCCAGGACCGCCGCCAGCTCCGCGCCGTGCACGGCGAAGAGTGCCGCGACGTCCCCTTCCGGGATATCGTCGCCGGCGCGCGCCGCGTGCAGCGTCGCTTCCAGGTGCGGCGAGACCGCGCCGCGCGCGGCGCGCCGCGGCCCGAGCATCGCGGCCGCCGCGGCCGGCACCGGCGCGCCGGCGCCGGCGAACCACTCGTCCGAGCGCGCGCGCCCGAGGGCATCCGTGCGGTGGCGCACCGCCGTGCGCATCCCGGGGTCCAGCCAGCGCTCGGGATCCTGGGCATAGGCGGGCGTGATCGCGAGGCGCTCGATGAGCGTGCGCCCGGCGGCGGCGGTGTCCTCGGCGAGCTTCGCGAGGTGGGGCCACGGGGCTTCCGGGTTCACGTGGTCGGGGGTGACCGGCGAGACCCCGCCCCAGTCGTTGACGCCGGCGCGCACCAGCGCGTCCAGATCTTGCGGCTGCAGGTTGGGCGGGGCCTGGATGGACATCCGGGCACCGAAGATCAGCCGCGTCACGGCGACGCTCCACAGGTGCTCGTCGAGGCTCGGTTCCGGCGCGGCCGCCATGCGCGTCCCGGGCTTGGCGCGGAAGTTCTGGATGATGACTTCCTGCAGGTGCCCGTGGCGTTCGTGAAGCGCGCGCAGCGCCAGCAGCGCCTCGATGCGCTCGCGGCGGGTCTCGCCGATGCCGATGAGCAGCCCGGTGGTGAAGGGCACGGCTGCCCTTCCTGCGGCCTCGAGGGTGGCCAGCCGCGCCGCCGGCTGCTTGTCCGGTGAGCCGAAGTGCGGGCCGCCGCGCTCGGCGAGCCGCTCGCTGGCGCTCTCCAGCATGATGCCCATGGAGACCGATACCTTGCGCAGGCGCGCCAGGTCCTCGGGCCCGAGCAGGCCCGGGTTCAGGTGCGGCAGGAGCCCGGTCTCGCGGTACACCGCCGCGGCGACGTGCTCGAGGTAGGCGAGTGTGCTCGCAAAGCCCATGGCCTCGAGCGCGCGGCGGGCCGCCGCGTAGCGCAGCTCGGGCTTGTCGCCGAGGGTGAAGAGGGCCTCCTTGCAGCCGGCGGCCGCCCCGGCGCGGGCCACGGCGAGCACCTCCTCGAGGCTCATGTAGGGGGCGCGCAGCGAGCGCGGCGCCTTGGCGAAGGTGCAGTAGTGGCAGACGTCGCGGCACAGCTGGGTGAGCGGGATGAAGACCTTGCGCGAGTAGGTGACCACGCGGCCGTGGCCGCGCAGGGTGAGGGCCTCGCTGGCCGGCAGCAGCTGCGCCGGCGCGGCCTGCTCCAGGAGGAGCGCGTCCGCGGCATGGGGGGCCATCCCATGGGCGGCCGCTTCGATGATCGCGGACAGGCCGGGCGCGGTGTGCGTCTTCGCCATCAGGTCTCCTGGAGCGTGGCTGGCTATGATACGCGTGCCGGGTGGCCTGTAGGCCCGGCCGGTATGGCAGCAAATACAGTAGTCCGAATGGATGGAGAACCCCCATGAGTCCAGAAGTCGTCCGCGGTGTGCTCGAGTCCTACGCCCGTGCCTGGGCGACCAACGACAAGGCGCTGCTGCTGTCGGTGTTTGCGGAGGACTGTGAGTGGGCGGACCCGGTCGGCACGCCGCCGTTCAAGGGTCACGCCGGGGTCTCCAAGTTCTGGGACTTCGCCC
Organism: Pseudomonadota bacterium; assembly: GCA_018240525.1. Lineage (GTDB taxonomy): Bacteria > Pseudomonadota > Gammaproteobacteria > Steroidobacterales > Steroidobacteraceae > 13-2-20CM-66-19. The sequence goes on along the minus strand of JAFEFN010000003.1, from coordinate 322,806 downwards.
ACCAGGATGCCACGCGCCAGATGACGCCGGTGGTGCACCGGATCGTGGCCTGCGCCAACGAGGGCATCCTCCAGTTCACGATGCAGGTGCGCATCCCGGCCAGCAACCAGGGCCTGGACCTCATGATCATCGACCGCTTCGTCATCAACGAGGCCGGCAAGATCAAGCTCGCCCAGGCCTACTGGGACCCGGGCTCGATCTCGGTCCCGGCGGGCATGCAGATGTTCGCCCCGAACATCGACGAGGCCTACGAGAAGAGCTAGCCCCACGCGATGGAGCACGTACTTCCGCAAATCGACTTCGGGCGCGACGAGGTGCCCGACCTCGAGGCGCGGGTGGCTGAGCTGCTCAGCTCGGGGGAGCGCGTGGTGCCGGTGCGCTACCTCGGCGAGACCGCGTGGCTGATCCTGCGCCACGAGGACGTCGGCCGCGCGTTCCGCGATGCCACGCACTTCCCGGCCTCGGCGGCGCACCTGCGCTATTCGCTGCCGGTGCAGGGCAGGACGCTCCTGTGCATGGAGAAGGAGGAGCACCGCATCCACCGGGCGCTGGTGGCGGAGGCCTTCCAGCCCAAGGCGGTCCAGGCCTACGTCACCTCCCTGCTGCGGCCGCTGGCGAACGAGCTCATCGATGACTTCGGGCCGCGGCGCGAGCTGGACCTGGTCGCCGCCTACTGTCACCGCTACCCGCTGCGGGTGATCACGCGCCTGCTCGGTATCCCGGCCACGGACGAGGAGCAGCTGTTCGCCTGGGTGCGGGGGCTCTTCGAGTATCCCTGGGACCCGGCGGCGGCGCTGCGGGCCCGCGACGAAGTCGACGCCTTCCTCCTGCCGCTGATCCATGCGCGGCGTGCGCAGCCGCAACAGGACCTGATCTCGCGGCTGGCGGCCGCGGAGGTCGAGGGCCATCGCTTGAGCGATGAGGACATCCTCGGGTTCGTGAAGCTGCTGTTCCCGGCCGGCGCCGACACCACCTATCTCACGCTCGGCAGCATGATGAACGCGGTCCTCGGCGATGCCGCGCTCAAGGCGAGCCTGCTGGCGGACCCGGGGCTCATCCCCGGGGCGGTGGAGGAGACCGTGCGCCTGCACGCGGCGGTGTGCTTCCTGCCGCGCTACACCGAGACCGGCGCCGAGATCGGCGGCGTCAAGATCCCCAAGGACTCCTGGGTGCTGTTCGGCGTGCGCTCTTCCGGACGCGACGCGGCGCAGTACCCGGACCCTGAACGATTCGACGTGGGCCGGCACGCGCAGCGCCTGGTGAGCTTCGGTGGCATGCCGCATTTCTGCCTGGGCGTGCACCTGGCGCGCGCGGAACTGGCCACCTCGCTCGAGCTGCTGCTCGCGCGCCTGCCGGGACTGCGCCTCATGGCAGGTCCCGTCCCGGCCAGTTCCGCGGTACTGCGCGGGGTGCGCTGCCTGCCGGTGGCCTTCGATGGCATCCTGCCAGCGGCCTAGCCGAGGAAGGCGTAGCGCGGCAGGCGCTGGCTCCTGAGCCTTGCGAGGTCCGCGGCCGCATCGACGTCGAAGCCGAGGCCGCTCGTCGTGACCGCCGTGGCCGTGAGGCCGTGGCGCGCGGCTTCCGCGCGATGCAGCGCAAGACTGCCCGGGCCGAAGTGGAACCGGAAGGCCGTGGGCAGCCTCAGCGCCACCGCGTTGGTGCCGGTGCCGGCGGCATCGGGTGCCAGTGCCACCCCGCCGGTGCGCGCCGCCTCGATGAGCGCGGTGACGTCGCCGGGCGCGACCAGCGGCAGGTCGGCGGCCACCACCGCGAGGCAGGTCGCGCCCCCGCGCTCGAGCTCCTCGCGCGCCAGCTCCAGCGCGGCGTTCATCTCGGCGGCCGAGTCCTGCAGCACCCGCAGCATGGCCGGGAGCAGGTCGCGTTCCGGGCTCATCACCACGGTCCCATCGACCGCACCGCTCGCGGCGAGCGCTGCGAGCACGTCATCGAGCATGCGGCGCACCAGCTGCGCACGCAGCGCATCGGGCAGCTCGCCGGCCAGGCGCAGCTTGCCCGCCTGCCGGGCCTTGACCGGGACCAGCGCCCAGGTGCTCATCGCCCGGTACCGATGCGGGTTGCGAACTGGAGCACCTCGCGCGCGAGCTCCTCGCGGTCCTCGAGGGATTTCATGAGGGTGTTGGTCACGTGCACCGGGCAGCCCAGATCGCCCGGATCCGGGTCACGCTCATCGACGACGAAGCCGTCCAGCAGTCCTTGGTAGTGCCGGGCGATGGCGGCCGCGGTCAGCGGCACGCCGAGCTCGCGCATGATCTTCCCGGTGGGACCCTTGACCGCATCACCTCCCACCAGGGGCGATACGGCGATGACCGGCGCGCCGCAGCCGCGGATGAGGTCCCGCAGGCCCGGGACGCTCAGGATCGGGTCGACGCTCAGGTAGGGATTGGAAGGGCACAGGATGAGCGCCGCCGGATGGGCGGCGAGGGCGGCGGCCGCCGGGGCGGAGGGCCGCGCGCGCGCTGCGCCCTCGAACCGGATGGCGCTGACCTGCGGCGCGCAGCGCCGGCGCACGAAGTAGTCCTGGAAGGCGAGCTCGCCCTCGGAGGTCTGCACGCGCGTGCGCACCGGCTCGTCGCTCATGGGGACGATGGCCGCCCGGATCCTGAACCGCCCTGCGATGTCGGCGATGAGGGCGCTGAGGGACTCCCCGGCAGCCAGGCGCCGGGTGCGCTCGGCGTGCAGCGCCAGGTCCCGGTCGCCGAGGCGGAACCAGGTCTCGCCGCCGAGCGCGCCGAGGGTCTCCATGAACGACCAGGTCTCATCGCGCCGGCCCCAGCCGAGCTCGGTGTTGGCGAGCCCACCGAGCGTGTACAGCGTGGTGTCGATGTCGGGGCAGATGCGAAGACCCAGGTGGTCGAAGTCGTCGCCGCAGTTGACGATCACGGTGAGCGTCTCTTTCGGCAGCACGCGGTACAACCCGAGCGCGAGCTTCGCGCCGCCGATCCCGCCGGAGATTGCGACCACGCCGCCGTCCATCAGCGGAACAGGTCTTCGGTGATCGGGCGGATGAGCGAACGGGCCGGCTTCTCGGCGCCGCTGCAGCGATAGCCGCGCACCAGCACGGCGGGCACGCCCTCGGCGGCTTCGCCCATGACCAGGCCTGCGGCGGCGGCCAGCGCATCGCCCAGGGCCACTTCCGTGACCTCGAGGCGCCGTCCGGCGCGGTCGGACTCGCCGCGGCGATCAAGGAGGGCGGGCAGCCCCGCTGCCCCCAGCGCAATGTTCACCACCCCGCGACGCCACGGCCGCCCGAAGCTGTCGCTGACGATGACCGCGGGGGCGCTGCCGAGACGCACGGCCAGGTCCGCGCGCAGGCGCGCCGCCGAGGCGTCCGGATCCTGGGGCAGTAGCAGCACCTCGCCGCCGGCGGCGCCGCCAGCGAGGTTCGAGCGGTCGATGCCGGCGTTGGCCATCACGAACCCGAGGCGGTGCCGCACGATCAGCACGTCCTTGCGCGCGCGCAGCACCTCGGTGGACTCGGTGAGGACGAGTTCGATCAGGCGTGCATCCTTGCCCGTCACCTGCGCCAGCTCCTGCGCGCGTGCGCCGGGAGTCACGCTGGCGAGCGGCACCAGGCGGCCTTCCGCCTTGGAGACGACCTTCTGCGCCACGACCAGGACATCGCTCGCCTGCGGGGCAATGCCGGCCGCGCCGAGTGCGGCGACCAGGAGCTGCGACAGGTCGGCGCCGGAGCGCACCTCCGGGATGCCGGGGAGGCCGATCAGGGAGACCTCTGCCGCCGGGCTGCTCAAGGCGTGCAGCTCCCGTGATCCCCGTGACGACCGCGCGCCCCTGTTTCGTCGATCCGCATGCCACGCCCGCTTCAAAAAGGTGCGTGAGTCTAGCAAGCCTGCCGCCCCGAACGGACGACGTGCCCTGCCCGCGAGGCATGGCACACTGCGCCCACTTCGGTCCATCGATGACGGGGCAGCGGCATGACACAGGTGGCAATCGGGCTGTTCGGGATGCAGGGCTGGTTCGGCGGCGACTTCGCGCCGATTCCAGGCATCGTGGCCGTGGCGGACAAGGCCGGCATCGACATGGTCAGCATCACCGACCACGTGGTCATGGGCGAGAACACCGACGCCTATCCCTACGGCAAGTTCCCGGTGCCCTCCGAATACCCCTGGTTCGAGCCGCTCATCGCACTCGCCGCCATCGCCAGCGTCACGCAGCGCATTCGCCTCGCGACCAGCGTGGTCATCGCGCCGCTGCGACCGGCGGTGCTCCTGGCCAAGCAGATCGCGACCCTGGACGTCATGTCGCGCGGCCGCGTGAGCATCGGCCTGGGCGTCGGCTGGCAGAAGGAGGAGTACATCGCCTCGGGCATCCCGTGGGAGGGCCGCTACGGGCGCTTCATCGAGCAGCTCGAGGTGTGCAAGCTGCTGTGGCGCGAGGCGCCGGCCGCCTACCACGGTTCGACCGTGGACTTCGAGAAGATCCACGCCTGGCCGCGCCCGGTGCAGAAGGAGCTGCCCATCTTCCTCGGCCTGGCACCGAGTGACCGCAACATCGAGCGCATGGCCGAGCACGGCGACGGCTGGATCCCGATGGAACAGGACCCGGTGAAGCTCGCGCCGGTCATCGCGCGCATCCGCGCCGCGGTGGCCGCGCGCGGCCGGGACCCGAAGAAGTTCCGGGTGCGCGCGGTGCCGCGCTTCGTGTTCGGTGCCGGGGGTGCGCCGGACCTGGAGGCGACGCTCGCCGGTGTGCCGGCACTGATTGCCGCGGGTGCGGACATGGTGGAGCTGTTCCCGGCGGTGTTCTGCCGGGGACCGGAGGACTTCCCCGCCTTCTGCGCCCGGCTGCTGAAGGTCAAAGACCTCTGAGGAATTCCAGCAGGGCCGCGTTCACGGCGTGCGGCTGCTCCTGCTGCACGAAGTGCCCCGCGCCCGGCACCAGGACCACGTCGCGCAGCTGGGGCGTGCGCTGCCGCATGCTGTCGATGGCGTGCGGCGGGATCATCTTCAGCACCACATCCTCCGCCCCGGCGATGAAGAGCGCGGGCTGCGTGATGGGGCTCTCGGCGTAGGGCGCGCCCAGCTCCCAGTTGCGGTCCGCGCAGCGGTAGGAGTTGAGCCCGCCGATGAAGCTCGTCGCCGGCGTGTCGCTCGTGTAGGCGCGCAGCATGGTCTCGAACTCCGCCTCGCTCAGCCAGCGCCACGGCAGGGGCGGCGCCGGCGCCAGCACGTCGAGATATCCGGTCCCCTCCGACGGGAACTTCGACCAGTCCAGCAGGTGCCCCTCGGCACTGAGCGCGTGCAGCAGCCGTAGCAGGAACTCGCGCGGCCGTGCACCGAGCTCGCGCTCGGCCGGTCCAACGGACTGGAAATAGTGCATGTGGAAGAAGTGATGCCGGGCGAGCGCTGCGAAGGCGTCCGAGGGGCGCATGCCCGGGACGGCGAAGGCGCCCCTGCGCTCAGCCTCGGTGGGAACGGTGCGCGTGCCGGCCCCGCCACGGCCGGCGAGGTCGAAGTCGTACGGGCAGCTCATGATGACGACGGCGGCGACGCGCCCGGGATGGCGCACGGCGAGGTTGCACACCTGCTGCGCGCCGAAATCGTGGCCGACGAACACCGCGCGCTCCTCGCCGAGTGCGTCGAGCAGTCCGAGCATGTCGTCCATGACGTAGTTGGCATCGTACAGCGCCGGCTCGGTCGGGCGGTCGCTCCCGCCGTAGCCGCGCTGGTCCGGGGCGATGCCGTGCCAGCCGGCTGCAGCGAGGGCGGGCAGCTGGTGTCTGAAGCTGTAGCCAAGGCCCGGGAAGCCGTGGCAGAACACCACCGGCGGCCCGCGGCCGGCCTCGGTGACCTCGAGCGTGATGCCGTTGGCCCGGATGCGGCGATGCGTGGGTGCGCTCATGTACCCTTACTATGCGCAACCGCCCGCGGAGTCGCCATGGCCAGAGAATCGCCCGTCATCGCCCTGTGCTGGGGCACCCTGATCGGCACCCCGCTCGAGCAGCTGATCGCGGCGGCCGCACACCACCAGCTGGGTGCGATCACGCTCACCTCGCCGATGTACGAGGCGGCCCGCCGCGGCGGCCGCAGTGTCGACGGCCTGCGCCGCAAGCTCGAGGAGGCGGGCATCACGGTGCAGGCCATCGATCCCTTGATCGGGGCGCTGCCCGGGACGCCGAAGCCGGCGGACGTCCCCGCGGAGAACCGCCACTATTTCGAGATCACCGAGGAGGACTGCTACCGGGCGGCGCAGGATCTGCGGGCCCGGAGCATCAACCTGGCCCACTTCGGCGGCAGCCAGGTGACCGAGGCGCAGTTCGTGGACTGCCTGGGACCCCTGGCGGCCCGGGCACAGGCCCACGGGGTCGACCTCACGCTGGAGTTCCTGCCGGAGAGCTCGATCCCGGACCTGGCCACCGCGCAGCGCATCGTGCGTGCCGTGAACGCACCCAACCTCGGGGTGATGTTCGACACTTGGCACTTCGCCCGGACCGGCGGCACCGCGCAGCAGCTGGCCGCGGTGCCGCAGGGGGTCATCACCGGCGTGCAGATCTCCGACCGGGTGCCGCCGGCCCCGGGTACCCCGTATACCCCGATGTTCGGGCGCCTCCTGCCCGGGGAGGGCGAGCTGCCCCTCGTCGAGTGGCTGGACATCCTGCTGCGGCGCGACCCGGAACTGACCATCGGGGTCGAGGTGTTCAGCGAGGAACTGACGGCGCTGACGGCCGAAAAGGCGGCCGGCCGCGTCGCCGAGACCACCCGCGGGGTACTTGCCCAGGTCCGGCGCAGCCTGACAGCGCCAAGCCATTGATCGCAAAGCGTTACCGCGCATGCGCGGACGTTGCAGTGAGCGGCCCGTTTGAGTATGCTTCGCGCCCCTTTTTGACCAAAGGGGGCACGGGCGCACCAACGCCGTCCCGCGCATCACTCCTTGCCACACCGGGACAGCCTTAGCACCGGGTGGCTTTACCCCATAGGGAGCACTCATGAGGCATTACGAGATCGTTTTTCTTGTCCATCCTGATCAGAGCGAGCAGGTGCCCGCCATGATCGAGCGCTACAAGGGCATGATCAGCGCCGGCGGTGGCCACATCCATCGCCTGGAGGACTGGGGCCGGCGCCAGCTGGCCTACCCGCTGTCCAAGGTCCACAAGGCACACTACGTGCTCATGAACATCGAGACCGACCAGAAGACCCTCGCGGAGCTGACCGGCGCGTTCCGCTTCAGCGACGCGGTGCTGCGCCACCTGGTGGTCAACATGGACGAGGCCGTGACCGATCCCTCGCCGATGGCCAAGGCTGCCGACGAGGAGGGCGAGGGCGCCCCGCGCCGCCGCGAGCGCGCGCGCGATGACTCGGCGCCTGCCGCCGATGACGATGACAACTCAGCCGGCGAGGGCGCCTGAGGCGCCCCGCGTAAGGAAGCAAGATCATGGCAATCAGAGAATCACGTGGCGGTAGCGGTGGTGGCGGCAGCGGCGGCGGCAGCCGCTTCTCGCGCCGCAAGAAGTTCTGTCGCTTCACCGCCGAGGGCGTGAAGCAGATCGACTACAAGGACCTGGCGGTGCTCAAGGGCTACATCACCGAGACCGGGAAGATCGTGCCGAGCCGCATCACCGGCACCAAGTCCTTCTATCAGCGTCAGCTCGCGGTGGCGATCAAGCGTTCGCGGTTCCTCGCGCTGCTGCCGTACACCGACCAGCACTAAGGGTCAGCCACCATGGAAGTCATTCTGCTGCAGAAGGTTGCCAACCTCGGCAACATCGGTGACCGGGTGAAGGTGCGTTCCGGCTACGGCCGCAACTACCTGCTGCCCGGCGGCAAGGCGACGCTCGCCACCCCGGACAACGTGGCCCGCTTCGAGGCACGCCGCGCCGAGCTCGAGCGCGCGGCCCAGGAGCACCACGCGAGTGCCGAGGCGCGCGCCAATGCGCTCAAGGAGTTCAAGCTCACGATCCGCGCCAAGGCCGGCACCGAGGGCAAGCTGTTCGGCTCGATCGGCACCGCCGACATCGCCGAGGCGGCCACGCGCGACGGCCACAAGCTCGAGCGCAGCGAAGTGCGCCTGCCGGACGGCCCGCTGCGCATGGTCGGCGAGCACGTGGTCACGGTTCACCTGCACGCGGACGTGAACGTGCCGCTGCACGTGACCATCATCGCCGAAGAATAAGCGTCCCGAAGGCACGCAAGCCGGTGGCGGGCACCTCCAAGACGCGCGGGAATCAAGGCCCGGTCGCGCTCTTGGACGCCCCGGTGCCGCCGCATTCGGTCGAGGCCGAGCAGGCCGTGCTCGGCGGCCTGCTGCTCGACCCCGGCGCCTGGGACCAGGTGGCGGACGCGGTGACCGCGGATGACTTTTACCGCCCTGACCATCGGCTGATCTTCTCCGCGATCGGCGAGCTGGCCGGCGAAGCCAAGCCCTGCGACGTCGTCACCGTTTCTCAGTACCTGCAGCGCACCGGACAGCTCGAGGCGGCCGGCGGCCTTGCCTACCTGAGCTCCATCGCGCGCGACACCCCGACCGCCGCCAACGTCCGCTCGTACGCGGACATCGTGCGTGAGCGCTCGCTGCTGCGGCAGCTGATCCGCGCCGGCACCGACATCGCCTCGGCGGTGTTCGCCAACGACGGGCAGACCGCCCGGGAGCTGGTCGACCGCGCCGAGCAGAAGGTATTCGAGATCGCCGAGGGCAGCTTCCGCAAGCGCGATGGGGCGGTCGCGGTACGTACATTGCTGCCCGAGGTCATCGATCAGATCGATGAATGGCACAACAACCCCGACAAGATGCGCGGCCTGCCGACGGGCTTTACCGACTTCGACAAGATCACCGGCGGCTTGCGGCCCGGTGACCTGGTGATCGTCGCCGGCCGACCTTCCATGGGAAAGACGACGCTTGCGGTCAACATGGCCGAGTATGCCGCGGTAAACCCTGGCTCGAAGGCATCTGTGGCCATCTTTAGCATGGAAATGCCCTCCGAGCAGGTCATCACACGCATGCTGTCCTCGCTGGGCGGGGTGCCGCTGAACAGCCTGCGCAGCGGACGCATCTCCGACGATGACTGGGCGCGCATCACTTCCGCGACGAGCCAGCTTTCGGAAGCCAAGATCTTTGTCGACGAGACGCCCGCTCTCAACCCGACGGAGCTGCGCGCCCGCGCGCGCCGCGTGAAGCGCGAACACGGATTGGACCTGGTCGTCGTGGATTACCTGCAGCTGATGCAGGTCCCGGGTACCGCCGAAAACCGCGCCACGGAAATCGCCGAGATCTCGCGCGGGCTGAAGGCCCTGGCGAAGGAACTGCAGGTTCCGGTGATCGCGCTGTCGCAGTTGAACCGTGGTGTGGAACAGCGCGAGCATAAGAAGCCAGTGATGTCCGATCTGCGCGAATGCGTCACCGGTGATACGTTGGTGTGTCTCACCGATGGCCGGCGCGTCCCGATCAAAGACCTTGTCGGCAAGACACCGAAGGTGTGGGCCGTCGACGAGAAGCAGCGGCTTACGCAGGCCCGTTCCGACAAGGTCTGGAAGGTCGGACGCCGGCCGGTCTACAGCGTCAAGCTTGCCAGCGGCCGCTCGATTAGGGCGACGTTCAAGCATCGTGTCTTGGCAGGCAGCGGCTGGAAAACGGTGGGAACCCTCGTCCAGGGTGACCGGTTGGCGCTCGCGCGCAAACTGCCGGAACCGTCTAAGGCCGCGATCTGGCCAGACCACTGGCTGGTTCTGCTCGGTCATCTGATTGGTGACGGCAGCTATCCGGTTCACCAGCCGTTGCGCTACACGACCGCGTCAGAAGAGAACAGTCAGGCAGTTCGACAGGCGGCCGAGAAGTTTGGCAGTAAGGTCACCCGCCACGAAGGGGTCGGGGCGTGGCATCAGCTGGTCATCAGCGGAAACGGCAATCGCTGGCACCCGGCAGGCGTCGGAAAATGGCTCAAGGAGCTCGGGATCTTCGGGCAGCGGTCACACGAAAAGCATCTACCATCCGAGGTCTTTACGCTCTCGGACGAGCAAGTTGCGCTGCTGCTTAGGCACCTTTGGTCGACCGACGGCTCTGTAAGCCGGGGCACGTCTGCAAAGGCTCGCCAGACGCACGTGCACTTCTCGACCTGCAGTCGCCGGCTTGCGGACGAGGTGGCCGCTCTGTTGCTGCGCCTCGGAATCGTGGCGCGCATCCGCACGGTCTTCACTGCCAAGTACCGTCCCCTGTATAACGTCGACGTCAGCGGCCTCGAGAACCAGCAGCTGTTTGCCTCAAGGGTTGGCGGCTTCGGTCCGAAGGCAGCCAAGGTTGCAGCGATGGCAGCGTACCTGGATACCATCCAGGGAAATCCCAACGTGGACACCCTGCCGATTGAGGTCTTCGCCACCGTCCGTGCAGAGATGCGCGCGCAGGGGGTCACCCAGCGTGCTATGGCGCAGCTGCGCGGAACGTCCTACGGCGGGACGGCGCACTTCAAGTTTGCTCCGAGCCGAAATACCCTGAGCAGCTATGCGAAGCTGCTGGACTCTCCTGAGCTCTCGCAGTGGGCTGAATCCGACCTGTTCTGGGATCGTGTCGTCGCAGTCGTTCCGGAGGGAGACGAGGACGTCTACGATCTGACGGTTCCAGGCCCCGCAAGCTGGCTTGCGGATGGCCTCGTATCGCATAACTCCGGAGCTATTGAGCAGGATGCAGATATGATCCTGTTGATCTATCGCGAAGAGGTTTACGACAAAAACACTACGAAAAAAGGCATGGCGGAGATCGACCTCGTCAAGCACCGCAACGGCGAGATCGGTACCTTCATCCTGACCTTCCAGGGCCAGTTCACGCGATTTCAGAACTACGTGTCCGACAGTTACGCCGAAGGCGTCCTGAGGTGAGCCGCCTGATCCGGGCGGTCATCGACACTCAAGCCCTCCGTCATAACCTGAACGTCATCCGCGCCCGTGCCGGGCGCTCCAGGGTCATCGCGGTGGTCAAGGCGAACGCCTACGGCCATGGCCTGGTGAGCGCTGCGCTCGCGATCCAGGACGCCGGTGCCTTCGCGGTGGCCCGCCTCGAGGAAGGCATGTCGCTGCGCGCCGCCGGCATCGACTCGCGCATCGTTCTGCTCGAGGGGGTTTTCAGCCGCTCGCAGCTCGAGGATGCCGCCCAGGACCGGCTGGATCTCGTGGTGCACGACGCCAAGCAGATCGAACTGCTGGAGCAGTGTGGTGGTGCTTCGCGGTTTGCCCTGTGGATCAAGATCGACACCGGCATGAATCGCCTGGGCTTCTCCCCGCGGGATTTCGTGGGCGCGCTCAAGCGCATCCGCATGCTCGAGAGCGCGCCGCGCGAGATCCGCCTCATGACGCACCTGGCCTGCGCCGACGAGCGCGATGGCGCAGTCACGCGCGAGCAGCTGGTGCGCTTTGCCGAGGCCACGCAGGGACTTAAGTTCGAGACCAGCATCGTCAATTCCGCGGGCCTCTTCGGCGGCACGGTCGTGGGCAGCAACTGGGTGCGCCCCGGGCTGGCGCTCTATGGTGCCTCGCCGTTCGCGGACGCCACCGCGGCGGACTTCGGCCTGCGTCCGGTCATGACGCTGCTCAGCACCGTGCTCACCGTGCGCGAGATCCAGCCCGGCGAGCGCGTGGGCTACGGCGGCGCCTGGACCGCCGCCCGGCCTTCCCGCATCGCCATCATCGCGGCCGGCTACGGCGATGGCGTGCCGCGCAGTTTCGAAACCGGCACCCCGGTGCTGATCAAGAAGCAGCGCGCCCCGCTGGTCGGGCGGGTCTCCATGGACATGATCGCGGTGGATGTCACCGGCGTCGCCGGGGTCGAAGTCGGGACGACCGCCACGCTGTGGGGCGAGGGGTTGCCGGTGGAGGAAGTGGCGCGCCACGCACACACCATCCCCTACGAGCTGCTGTGCAGCATCAGCCAGCGCGTGCCGCTCGAGCCGCGCTAGAAAGAGTCCAATCCGGGGGATACGGGCGCAGCCGGTGGGCTGCGCCCGTGTACTTCAGCTGACGAAGAAGCCCATCTTCACCCCGGCCAGCTGGATGACGTCGTTGTCGTTCAGCCGGGTGGCCTGGGCGCCGATCGGGGTGCCGTTCAGCAGCGGGAAGTCGTCCGGCTTGCCGCTGTCCACGTGCACGATGTAATAGGTATCGGAGCGGCGCGTGATCGCCGCCACCTGGATGCCCGGCCGGCCCAGGGTCGTGAGCGCCTTGCTCAACTCGACCTCGCGGCCGGCGAAGGCGCCCGAGAGCACCTGCAGCTTGGCCTTCTTGACCGCCGCGGCGCCATCGAGCGTGCGCGACTTGCCGGTCGCCGCCGCGCCACTGGCGCTGGCCACTTCCTGGGCGGCGCGCAGCTTCTCCACCGGGCGGGCGGAGGGCTGGATGACCATGGTCTTCTCGAACTCGTCCTGCTGCTCGTCGTCCTCGACGAAGCGCAGCTGGTGGTGGCCGACGGTGATCACGTCGCCATGCTGCAGGGCATGCTTCTTGATCAGCTTGCCGTTGACGTAGGTGCCGTTGGTGCTGTTCAGGTCCTCAAGGAACGAGTCGTTGAGGATGTTGATGATCAGCGAGTGGTGGCCGCTGACCGCGGCATTGTCGATGCGGATGTCATTGTCAGGGAGGCGCCCGATCGTGTAGCGCTCCTTGTTCATGTTGTATTCCGCCATCACCTGGCCATCCAGGCTTAAGACCAACCTTGCCATGTGCTTCTGCCTTTATCGCGTGTCAGCCGAACCAACCCAGGATCTTGTCGAAAATCTTAGTGCGAGCCGGAAAAGCATCCATGATGTGCGCCATGACTACCGAGACGTTGTCCCGGCCTCCATTGTCATTGGCCAGTTGAATCAACTGCTTGGCGACCGTATCCAGATTAGCACTAAAGGTGTTTATGGTTAAATGAATATCTTCGTCCTCGATCATGTCCGACAGCCCGTCGGAGCACAGAACGTACACCTCACCCTTGGTGACGGGCACCTCCTGGATCTCGACTTCGACACTCGGTTCGACTCCCAGCGCTCTTGTGACGTAGTTCTTGTTTGCGGCCCTTGCGGCTTCCTCCGGTGAGTAGAAGCCCCGGTCGACCAGCTCCTGCAGGAGCGAGTGGTCCATGGTGACCTGCTCGAGCGTGTCCCCGCGCTGGCGGTACAGACGCGAGTCGCCCACGTGGGCGATGGTGACCTTGTTGTCGAAGAACAGCGCGGCAACCACGGTCGTTCCCATGCCCTCGCACTGCGGCTGGGTGCGCGAGGTCTGGTAGATGATCTTGTTCGCGCGGCTGATGGCATCGCGCAGGATGATGTTCGAGCGCGACAGGCCGGACTCGCGGTCCGGGACGGCGAGGTCCTCGCGCTGCACGTGTTCGCGCACCAGGTTCACGATGGTCTTGACCGCGATGCCGCTGGCGACCTCGCCGGCGTTGTAGCCGCCCATGCCGTCGGCCAGCACCAGCAGACCGATGTCCGCATCGTGGGCGATCGTGTCCTCGTTGTGCTCGCGCACCTTGCCGGTGTCGGACAGGCCGACGAAGCGCAGCTTGTTTTTCAAGCTCATGCGCTGAGTGCACCCGTCCTGACTGTGCCGAATGTGATACGCGTCACTTTTCCGTCCCCGAAGAAGCCGGCATACGCTAGCATCGCCGGCTTGTAGTCCGGGCGGCCTCGGTCACAAATAAGGCCACTCGAACCCTTTCCCGGCGCGAATCCTAGCCGAAAGTGGACCAGAGGCGCACGAATGGCCCGCTCAAATCCCGTGTTCGTCTGCGGCTCCTGCGGGGGGGAAACCCTCAAGTGGCAGGGCCAGTGCCCGCTGTGCGGCGACTGGAATTCGCTCGAGCAGCGCGCCGCACCCAGGGCCCCGCGACCGGCGGCCGGCGCTGCCGTCGCAGTGGCCCTGAAGGGGGCCGCGCAGGCACCGGCCACGGGCGAGCGCCTCGGCTCCGGCCACGGTGAGCTCGACCGGGTGCTCGGTGGCGGCATCGTCGGGGGCTCGGTCATCCTCCTCGGCGGCGAGCCGGGGATCGGCAAGTCGACGCTGTTCCTGCAGGTGGCCGCCCACGTGGCCGCCCGCCGCGAGGTCGTCTACGCCAGCGGCGAGGAGTCCGTGGCCCAGGTCCAGCTGCGCGCCCAGCGCCTGGGCCTCACCGCGCAGCACCTGAGCTTGGTGTGCGAGACCGATTTGCCGTCCATCCTGGCGCTGGCGACTGAGCGCTCCGCGGCGCTGCTCATCATCGACTCGATCCAGACGCTGCAGTCCGGCGCCGCCGGCGCCGGGGCGGGCGCCATCACCCAGCTGCGCGAGTGCACCGCGGAACTGGTGCGCCATGCCAAGTCCAGCGGTTGCGCGGTGGTCATCGTCGGGCACGTGACCAAGGAGGGGGCGATCGCCGGCCCGCGCCTGCTCGAGCACCTGGTGGATACCGTCCTTTACTTCCAGAGCGAGGCGGGCAGCCGCTACCGCATCGTGCGCGCCACCAAGAACCGCTTCGGCGCGGTGAACGAGCTCGGCTTCTTCGCCATGAGCGGCACGGGGCTGAAGGAAGTGAAGAACCCGGCGGCGATCTTCCTGGCGCGCGCGCCGGAGCCCGCCGCGGGCAGCATCGTCACCGTCACCCGCGAGGGGGGGCGCCCGCTGCTCATCGAGCTGCAGGCGCTGGTCGACCGCATGCGCTTCGGGGCGCCGCGGCGCATTGCCCAGGGGCTGGACGCCAACCGCCTGGCGATGCTGCTGGCCGCCGCCAACCGCCACGCGGGGGTGTCGCTGCAGGAGCACGACGTCTTCGTGAACGTGGTCGGCGGCATCGAGATCGGCGAGACCGCGTGGGACGTGCCGGTGCTGATCGCGCTCGCCTCGAGCCTCGCCGATCGCGTGGTGCCCCCATCCCTCGTGGCCTTCGGCGAGATCGGGCTCACCGGCGAGGTGCGCCCGGTGGCCTACGGGGACGAGCGGCTGCGCGAGGCGCACGCGCAGGGCTTCAAGGTGGCGATCGTGCCGCGCGAGAACGCGCCGCGCCGGGACCCGGAGGGCCTGCGGGTCGTGCCGGTGGGCCGCATCAGCGAGGCGCTGGAGGCCGCTCTCGGCCCCCGCGGCGGCAGCAGCGCCTAGGCCGGCTGGCGCGCCTGCGGGGCCTTGACCCGCACCGTGCGCACCGCGTTATCCGCGGTCTGCAGCACCTCGAACTCGTAGTCCCCGACGCGCACCATCGTGCCGGCGCTCGGGATGTTCTCCAGCTGCTCCAGGAGCAGCCCGTTCACCGTCTTCGGCCCGTCGGTGGGCAGCCCCCAGCCGAGGGCCCGGTTCAGCGCGCGGATCGTGGCGCTGGCATTGACGATGAACACCCCGGGCCGCTCGGCATGCACGTCCTTGTGCGTGATGGTCGCCGGGTCGGAGGTGAACTCGCCCACGATCTCCTCGAGGATGTCCTCGAGCGTGACCAGCCCCTCGATGTCGCCGTACTCGTTCACCACGAAGGCGAAGCGCCGGCGGTTACGCTGGAAGTGCGTCAGCTGCACGTTGAGCGGCGTGCCCTCGGGGACGAAGTAGGCCTCGCGGCCCCGGGCGATCTCGATGAGGCGCTCGCGCGTGAGGTTGCCGCGCACCAGCTCGTGCGCCACGCGCTTCATGTGCAGCAGGCCGATCAGATTGTCGAGCTCGCCCTCGTAGACCGGCAGGCGCGTGTGGGGGGTCTGGCGCAGGATGCTGAGGATGTCCTCCCAGTCCGCGCTGACGTCGACGCCGGAGATCTCCTGGCGCGGCACCATGATGTCGTTCACCGTGACCCGTCCGAGGTCGAGGATCGACAGCAGCATCTGCCGGTGGCGGGCCGGGATCACCGGGGCCGCCTCGGTCACCACCGTGCGCAGCTCCTCGGCATTCATGGCCTGCAGCGGCCCCTGGGAGCGGCCGACCCCGAACAGCTTGAGCAGGCCGTAGGCGAGGACGTTGGTCAGCCACAGCGCCGGCCGCGTGAGGGTCACCAGCACGCGGTAGATGCCGGCGGCGTGCAGCGCGACCCCCTCCGGGTTGGCGGCGGCGTAGATCTTCGGGGCGAGCTCGCAGAAGACGATGACGATGACGGTGAGCAGCGAGGCGGCGATCGGCACGGCGTAGGGATGGCCGGTGCGCTGGGCGAGCACCGTGGCGATGGCCGAGGCGAACATGCTCGCACCGGCCAGGATCACCAGGTTCGCCCCCAGCCAGTCGTCCGGCTTCTCGAGCAGGCGCTCGAGGGCGCGCGCCTGGCCGCTGCCGCCCTGGGCGCGGTGGCGGATGCGGTAGCGGTTCACCGAGAGCATCGCCACCTCGGTCCCGGAGGAGAAGGCGACGATGATCAGCAGCACCAGGAGCGCCCCGAGAAGCACGGGCGTGGCGGTCGGTAGCAGGTTCAAGGCGGTACCCCTCGGTTCCGGGTCGGCGGTAGGCCTGCGGGCGCGGCCAGGGCCGCGGCACCCTTATAATTACCCCTCATCCCCGCAGTTTACCCAACCGACATGTTCGACAACCTGACAGCCCGGCTTTCCCGCACGATCGAGGGCCTGCGCGGCAAGGGACGCATCACCGAGGAGAACATCGGCGAGACCCTGCGCGAGGCGCGCATGGCGCTGCTGGAAGCCGACGTGGCGCTCCCGGTGGTCAAGAGCTTCACCGAGGCGGTCAAGGCCAAGGCCCTCGGCAGCGAGGTGCTGGGGAGCCTCACCCCCGGGCAGGCCTTCATCGGCATCCTGAACCAGGAGCTCATCGAGCTCATGGGCGGGGCGCCCACGACGCTCAAGCTGCGCGCCGCGCCCCCGGTCGTGGTGCTGCTGGCGGGCCTGCAGGGGGCGGGCAAGACCACCACGGCGGCCAAGCTGGCCCGGCACCTGATCGAGAAGGAGCGCAAGAAGGTCCTGCTGGTGAGCACGGACGTGCGCCGACCCGCCGCGATGCTGCAGCTCGAGCGGCTCGCCGCCCAGGTGGGCGCGGAGTACTTCCCCGCCAGCGCTGCGGATGCGCCGGCGAGGATCGCCGCTGCGGCGCTGGCGGCGGCCCGCACCTCGGTCGTGGACGTGCTGATCGTGGACACGGCCGGCCGCCTGCACGTCGACGAGGGCCTGATGGCCGAGGTGCGCGAGATCGACGCAGCGGTGAACCCGGCCGAGCGCCTCTTCGTGGTGGATGCCATGGCCGGCCAGGATGCCCTGAATGCGGCGCGCGCCTTCGGGGCGGCGCTGGAGCTGACCGGCATCATCCTCACCAAGGCCGACGGCGATGCCCGCGGGGGTGCGGCGCTGTCGGTGCGGCAAGTGACCGGCAAGCCGATCGTGTTCATGGGCGTCGGCGAGAAGACCGAGGCCCTCGAACCCTTCGATCCGACGCGCATGGCCTCCCGGATCCTGGGGATGGGCGACGTGGTCTCCCTCGTCGAGCAGGTCCACAAGCAGGTCGACACCGAGGAGGCCCAGCGCCTCGCCCACAAGGTGGCCAGCGGGAAGAGCTTCAACATGACCGACCTGCGCGGCCAGCTGGAGCAGCTCCTGAAGATGGGCGGGCTGGGGGCCGTCATGGACAAGCTGCCCGGGGCCATGGTGAAGAAGGGGGCGGTCTCGGCCGACCAGGGCGACCGGGAGCTGCGGCGCCAGATCGCCATCATCAATTCCATGACCCCGCGCGAGCGGCGCAACCCCTCGATCATCGACGGCTCGCGGCGCCGCCGCATCGCCGGGGGTTCCGGGGTGCAGGTCCAGGACGTGAACCGCCTGCTCAAGCAGTTCATGGAGATGCAGCGCGTCATGAAGAGCATGAAGGGCGGGGGCCTGCGACGGCTCATGGGGGCCTTCAAGGGCGGCATGCCCCCCGGCTTCCCGGGCCGCTGACGGGGGCTTCCGGGGGGTGCCCGGCCGCCCCCCGGGGCAGGCCCGGGCGGGCGCGGTCCGCCACCGGCCCGGGGGTGAGAAAAACTGGCGCAGGATTCGAAGCTTGCGTAGAATCCGCGCTCTTTTTTGGGCGGCCCAGTCGTGGCCCCCGTCATTGAACGAGAGCGATACGCATCATGGTAACTATTCGCCTGACCCGGCGCGGGGGCCGTAACCAGCCCTTCTACCACGTCGTCGTCACCGACAGCCGCAAGCGCCAGGGGGGCCCGAGCCTGGAGCACGTGGGGTTCTTCAACCCCGTCGCGGGGGCCAACGAGCAGAAGCTGCGCCTGGACCTGCCGCGCATCGACTACTGGGTCGGGCAGGGTGCGCAGCCCTCCGAGCGCGTGGCGCACCTGGTCGCCGACTACCGCAAGCAGGCCACGGCCTAGGGTTTCCTTTTGGGGCCGCGGCAGGGGCGCGAGCCGCTGCGCGGAACCTGGAGGCGCAAGCGTGGAGTGGGTGACCCTGGGACGCCTCGGTGCACCGTACGGCATCAAGGGCTGGCTCCACATCGAATCACATACCGATCCGAAGCAGGCACTGCTGGAGTATCGGGACTGGATGCTGAAGTTCGCGAGCGGTGAGCGCTCGCCGCGACGCCTGGCCGAGGGGCGCGCGCATGGCGAGGGGCTGGTGGCGCGCATCGAGGGCGTCACGGACCGCAACGCCGCGGCGCTGCTGACCGGGGCGCGCATCGAGGTGCAGCGCGAGCAGCTGCCCGCGCCGAAGAAGAACGAGTACTACCAGGCGGACCTGGTAGGGATGCAGGTGGAGAACCTGCAGGGCGAGTCGCTCGGCACGGTCAGCCACTTCGTCGACTCGCCGGGTGGAGCGCTGATGGTGATCGCGCGCGACAGGCAGGAAGTGTGGGTGCCGGCGCATCCGCGGCACCTGAAGAAGGTCGACCTCGCGGCGCGTGCGATCGTGGTGGACTGGCCGGCGGGGGAGGCGTGAGCGCACCCTTCCGGGTCGAGGTGGTGACGCTGTTCCCGCGCATGATCGCGGGGGCGCTGGAGTTCGGGATCCTCGGCCGTGCCGTGAGCCGCGGGCTTCTGAGCGTGGCGACCGAGGATCCGCGGGCGCACACGAGCGATGTGCACCGCACGGTCGATGACCGGCCCTACGGGGGCGGTCCGGGGATGGTGATGAAGGTCGAGCCCCTGCTCGCCGCGATCCGCGCCGCGCAGGCGCGGTTGCCGCCGGGCAGCGTGCGGGTGCTGATGTCCGCGCAGGGCGAGCCCTTCAGCCAGGCCCTCGCGCGGCAGTTCGCGCAGGCGCCGGGGTTGCTCCTGGTGGCCGGGCGGTACGAGGGCGTGGACGAGCGGGTGGCGCAGCTGGGTGTCGACCGGGAGGTCTCGGTCGGTGACTACGTGCTCTCCGGCGGTGAGCTGCCGGCGCTCACGGTGATCGATGCGCTGGCGAGGCTCCTGCCCGGGGCACTCGGGGATGAGCGCTCGAACGTGGAGGATTCGTTTACAGAGGGGCTGCTCGACTGGCCGCACTACACCCGGCCGGAAGTGTTCGAGGGCTCGAGTGTGCCGCCGGTGCTGCTGTCCGGCGATCACGCGCAGATCCGCCGCTGGCGGCTCGCGCAGGCCTTCACCCGCACGGTGGAGCGCCGGCCGGAGCTGCTGGCGAAGGCAAGACTCGCGCCGGAGACGCGGCGCGCATTGGACGAGTTCCTGGCCGCACGTGCGGCCGGGGAAGAAGATCGAGGTGATTCCAGATGAGCAAGATAATCGAAGAGATCGAAAAGGCGCGCATGACCCGCGAGCTGCCGGACTTCAAGCCCGGTGACACCGTGGTGGTGCAGGTGAAGGTGGTGGAGGGTGACCGCGAGCGTGTCCAGGCCTACGAGGGCGTGGTGATCGCGCGCAGCAACCGGGGCCTGAACTCGACGTTCACGGTGCGCAAGATTTCGCACGGCGAGGGCGTCGAGCGTGTCTTCCAGGCCTACAGTCCCTCCATCAGCGACATCCAGGTGAAGCGCCGCGGCAGCGTGCGTCGCGCCAAGCTGTACTACCTGCGTGACCTGTCCGGCAAGGCAGCGCGCATCGAGGAGAAGCTCTAGAGCCGCAGCGCCCGGAAGGTCCCTCCGCGCACTCGAGCCGACAGGAAGCCTGCTGCATGAGAGCCCGTGCATTCTTTTCCGGACTGTGGCGCGCCCTGGACGGCCTGCGCAAGGCGCTGCACCTGATCGTGCTGCTGGTGATCTTCGGGATCATCCTCGGCATCCTGCGCGGCACCGTGCCGCTGGTGCCCTCCAAGGCCGCCCTGGTGATCGCCCCGGAGGGCAACCTCGTCGAGCAGCTCTCCGGCGACCCGCGCCAGCGGGCGCTGGATGAGGCCCTGGGCGGGGACCGCCACGACCAGACGCTGCTCTGGGACCTCATCGACTCCATCCGCGCCGCTGCCGGCGACAAGCGCATCCAGGTGCTGGCGCTGGACCTCGACAAGCTCGAGGATGCGACCCAGCCGAGTCTGGCGGAGCTGGCCGCCGCGGTGCGCGAGTTCCGCGCCACCGGCAAGAAGGTCATCGCCTACGGCTCCGAGCTCACCCAGGAGCGCTACTACCTGGCCGCCCAGGCCGACGAGATCTACCTCGACCCCATGGGCTTCGTGCTGGTGCAGGGCTACGACCGCTACCGCATGTACCTGAAGGAGGCGCTCGACAAGCTGGGCGTCGACATCAACGTGTTCCGCGTCGGTGCCTTCAAGAGCGCGGTGGAAACCTACACGCGCACCAACATGTCGGCCGAGGACCGCGAGGAGAGCCGCGTCTACCTGACGGCGCTCTGGACCGCCTACCAGGACGAGGTGACGCGCGCGCGCAAGCTCGCCCCGGACGCGCTCGCCCGATACGTCGACACCTTCATGCAGACCGTGCCGGCCGCCAAGGGCGATGCGGCCAAGGTTGCCTTGAGCCAGAACCTGGTGACCGGACTGAAGACCAACCTCGAGGTCGAGAAGCGCCTCATCCAGCTGGTCGGCACGGACGAGGACAAGGACAGCTTCGCCCAGGTCTCCAGCACCGACTACCTGCGCGTGGTGAAGGCCGACAAGAAGCTCTCCCTCGGCAAGGACAAGGTCGGCATCATCGTCGCCTCGGGCGAGATCCTGGACGGCGACCAGCCGCCGGGCACCATCGGCGGCGACTCGACCGCGCGCCTCATCCGCGACGCGCGCGAGGACAAGGAAGTGAAGGCGGTGGTGCTGCGCGTCGACTCCCCGGGCGGCAGCGTGTTCGCCTCCGAGGAGATCTACCGCGAGCTGCAGGCACTGAAGGCCGCCGGCAAGCCCGTCGTGGTCTCGATGTCCGGCTACGCCGCCTCGGGCGGCTACTACATCTCGACCCCGGCGGACGAGATCTGGGCCAGTCCTGCGACCATCACCGGCTCCATCGGCATCTTCGCCATCATCCCGACCTTCGACAAGACGCTCGGCAAGGTCGGGGTCTCCACCGACGGCGTGGGCACCACGGCGCTGTCCGGCCAGACGCGCCTCGACCGCCCGCTGAGCGAGGGCGCCAAGGGGCTGATCCAGGCGATCACCAACCGCGGCTACGAGGAGTTCCTCGAGCGCGTCGCGGGTGGGCGCGGCAAGAGCACCGAGCAGGTGAACGAGATCGCGCAGGGGCGGGTGTGGGCCGGTACGGATGCCAAGCGCGTCGGCCTGGTCGACCAGCTCGGCCTCTTCAACGATGCGGTGAAGTCCGCCGCGCGCCGCGCCAAGCTCACCGACTACACCACCAAGATGATCGAGCCGAAGCTCACCTGGGCCCAGTCACTGGCGCTGAACGTGCGGGCGAAGGTGGTGGGAGGGCTCTACCACGCCGGCCCCGACGAGCGCGCGCTCGTGCACCTGGCGCAGAAGCTGGATCCGGTGGCGCACCAGGCGCAGCAGCTGGAGCGCTTCAGCCAGCCGAACCGGCTGTACGCCTACTGCTTCTGCGAAGTGCGCTAGTTCAGCGTCGACCAGTCCAGGATCACCTTGCCGGACTTGCCTGAGCCCATGGTCTCGAAGCCGGCGAGATAGTCCTGCACCGGGAAGTGGTGCGTGATGATGGGCTTAAGGTCCAGCCCGCTCTGCAGCAGGCTCGCCATCTTGTACCAGGTCTCGAACATCTCGCGCCCGTAGATGCCCTTGAGCGTCAGGCCCTTGAAGATCACCTGGTTCCAGTCGATCGCCGTCTCGTCCGGCGGGATGCCGAGGATGGCGATCGAGCCGCCGTGGTGCATGGTGCGCAGCATCTCGCGGAACGCGGCGGCGTTGCCCGACATCTCGAGCCCGACGTCGAAGCCCTCCTGCATGCCCAGCTCCTTCATCGTCGCATCCAGTGACTCGCGCGCCACGTTGATGGCGCGCGTCGCGCCCATCTTGCGCGCCAGGTCCAGCCGGTAGTCGTTCACGTCCGTCACCACCACGTGGCGGGCGCCGGTGAAGCGCGCGATGGCCGTGGCCATGATGCCGATGGGTCCGGCACCGGTGATGAGCACGTCCTCGCCGATCATGTTGAAGGCGAGCGCCGTGTGCGTGGCGTTGCCGAAGGGGTCGAGGATCGCGGCGATGTCATCGCCGATCGCATCGGGCAGCTTGAAGGTGTTGTCGCCCGGGATGGCGAGGTACTCGGCGAACGCCCCCGGGCGGTTGACGCCGACGCCGATGGTGTTGCGGCACAGGTGGCGCCGGCCGGCGCGGCAGTTGCGGCAGTACCCGCAGGTGATGTGCCCCTCGCCGGAGACCCGGTCGCCCACCTTCAGCCCGCGTACCTCGGAACCGAGCTCGACGATGCGGCCGTAGTACTCGTGGCCCACGGCCATCGGCACCGGGATGGTCTTCTGCGCCCAGGCGTCCCACTTGTAGATGTGCATGTCGGTGCCGCAGATCGCGGTCTTGGCGATCTTGATGAGCACGTCGTTCGGGCCCACCTGGGGCTCGGCGATGTCCTTCAGCCAGATCCCCGGCGCGGCGCGGTCCTTGACGAGTGCTTTCATGAGGTCCTGTTCTTTCGTTGGTGCGCGCCGGCGGCGCGCTCAGCGGATGACGCCGAGCTCGCGCCCGACCTGGGAGAAGGCGGTGAGTGCCCGCTCGAGCTGCTCGCGGGTGAGGGCGGCCGACATCTGCGTGCGGATGCGCGCCTGGCCCTTCGGGACCACGGGGAAGGAGAAGCCGACGACGTAGACCGAATGCTCGAGCAGGCGCTCGGCCATCTTCGCGGCCAGGGCCGCATCGCCGAGCATCACCGGGATGATCGGGTGCTCGCCCGGTTTGAGCTCGAAGCCCGCCGCGCTCATGCCGGCGCGGAAGAAGCGGGCGTTGTCAAAGAGCTGCGTGCGCAGCGCGGAAGTTCCCTCCAGCAGGTCCAGAACCGCAAGGCTGGCCGCGGCCACCACCGGCGGGATGCTGTTGGAGAAGAGGTAGGGCCGCGAGCGCTGCCGCAGCCACTCGATCACCTCGCGCCGCGCGGCGACGTAGCCGCCGCTGCCGCCGCCCAGGGCCTTTCCTAAGGTGCCGGTGAGGATGTCGACGCGCGCCATCGTGCCGGTGTGCTCCGGGGTGCCGCGCCCGCCCGGGCCCATGAAGCCCGTGGCGTGCGAGTCATCGACCATGACCAGGGCGTCGTAGCGCTCGGCGAGTGCGCAGATCTCGGGCAGCTTGGCGATGAAGCCGTCCATGGAGAACACCCCGTCGGTGGCGATCAGGCGGGTGCGCGCGCCCTGGCTGTCCTTCAGGCACTGCTCGAGCTCGGCCATGTCGCTGTTGGCGTAGCGCAGGCGTTGCGCCTTGCACAGACGGATGCCATCGATGATCGAGGCGTGGTTCAGGGCATCGGAGATGACCGCGTCGCGCTCGTCCAGGAGGGTCTCGAACAGGCCGCCGTTGGCATCGAAGCAGGAGGAGTACAGGATCACGTCCTCGGTGCCGAGGAAGCGGGCCAGCCGCTGCTCGAGCTGCTTGTGCAGGGAGTCCGTGCCGCAGATGAAGCGCACCGAGGCCATGCCGTAGCCGTACTCGTCCAGGGCGCGCTGCGCGGCGGCGCGCACGGCCGGGTGGTTGGCCAGCCCCAGGTAGTTGTTGGCGCACAGGTTGATGACATCCCGACCGCCGGCGCGGACGACCCCGCCCTGCGGCCCCTCGATGACGCGTTCGCCCTTGTAGAGGCCCTGGTCGCGCAGGGCCTGGAGGTCGGCCCGCAGGCGCTCGATGACGGTTGGGTTCATGCGGGAATTATACTTGAGGGCCATGTCAGAACCTGCAAGCCGCCCCGGGGCGGCGCGTATCGACCGCTGGCTGTTCGCCGTGCGCCTCGCCGCCTCGCGCACGCTCGCCGCCGAGGCCGTCAACGGCGGCCGTGTTCACATAAACGGGCTGCGCGTGAAGGCCGCCCACGGGGTCCGACCCGGGGACCGCATCACCTTCCAGCGGGGGACCCTGGAGTTCGAGTGCACCGTGCTGGCATTGCCGCCGCGGCGGGGTCCGGCGCGCGAGGCGCTGCAGTGTTACCTGGAGAGTGCCGACAGCCTGGCGCGGCGCGAGGCCTTTGCCCGTAACATGAAGCTGGCGGCAGCGCTGGCACCCCGGCCGCAGGGCCGCCCGGACAAGCACGAGCGCGCCCGGCTGCGGCGCCTGCGCGGTCGCATTTGAGTTCCCGGAGGTCGCCACGATGCATGTCGGGAGGCGGCCCAGGCCGCAGACTGGTGTGAGGCACGGGCTGCCGTGCCCGTGAGGTTCCCCGTCCATGACCCTGAGCGTCTTTGACATCTTCAAGATCGGCATTGGCCCGTCGAGCTCCCACACCATGGGGCCGATGCGGGCGGCGCGGGAGTTCGCGCTCGGGCTCGAGCGGGACGGGCTGCTGGGCGCGACGCAGGAGGTCGCCGTGCGGCTGTACGGCTCGCTGGCGCTCACCGGCAAGGGCCACGGCACCGACCGGGCGATCCTGGCGGGGCTCGAGGGCGCGCAGCCCGAGAGCGTCGACCCCGACAGCATCGACCCGGCCGTGCAGAGGATCCGCAGCACCGGCCGCATCCGCCTCCTGGGCGAGCACGAGATCGCCTTCGATGAGCCGATGCAGCTGCTGTTCAT
Source organism: Pseudomonadota bacterium (assembly GCA_018240525.1). Taxonomy (GTDB): domain Bacteria; phylum Pseudomonadota; class Gammaproteobacteria; order Steroidobacterales; family Steroidobacteraceae; genus 13-2-20CM-66-19. Next base: position 297,860 of record JAFEFN010000003.1, on the reverse strand, counting down.
GATGCACGAGCGCCTGCCGCGCCATTCCAACGGCATGCGCTTCACCGCCCTCGATGCGGGCCGGAAGGTGCTGCGGGAGGTCGATTACTTCTCGCTCGGGGGCGGCTTCGTGGTACGCGGCGACGAGGAGGAAGCGCGCGAGACGCGCACCCACGCCGCCCCGCCATACCCCTTCACCTCCGGCGATGACCTGTTGAACCTGTGCCGCGAGCACGGCCTGGAGCTCTACGAGCTGATGCTCGCCAACGAGTACACCTGGGCGACGCCCGAGGAGGTGCGCGCGAAGCTGCTCAACATCTGGGCCGTCATGCAGGCCTGCGTGGCGCGCGGCTTCCGCCAGACCGGGCTCCTGCCCGGGGTCCTCAAGGTCCGCCGCCGTGCGCCGCGCCTGTACCGCATGCTCACCGAGAGCGGCACGGTGAAGCCTCTCGAGGTGATGGATTGGGTGAACGCCTACGCGCTGGCCGTGAACGAGGAGAACGCGGCCGGGGGGCGCGTGGTGACCGCGCCGACCAACGGGGCGGCCGGCATCGTGCCGGCGGTCATGCACTACTACCGCCGCTTCGAGGAGGGCGCCAACGAGGAGGGCATCATCCGCTTCCTCCTGGTGGCCGCGGCCATGGGCATGCTCTACAAGCGCAACGCCTCCATCTCGGGCGCCGAGATGGGCTGCCAGGGCGAGGTCGGGGTCGCCTGCTCGATGGCGGCCGCGGGCCTGGTGGCCGCGCTCCAGGGCACCCCCGAGCAGATCGAGAACGCCGCCGAGATCGGCATGGAGCACAACCTCGGACTCACCTGCGACCCGGTGGCCGGGCTGGTGCAGATCCCCTGCATCGAACGCAACGCCATGGGCTCGGTCAAGGCGATCAACGCGGCCCGCCTGGCGATGCGCGGGGACGGCTCGCACAAGGTCTCGCTCGACCAGGTCATCTCCACCATGCGCCAGACCGGCATCGACATGGCGACGATCTACAAGGAGACCTCGCAGGGGGGTCTGGCGGTGAACGTGCCCGAGTGCTGATGTGGCGCTGCAGCCGCGCGAGCACTCAGGCTATTCGGCGAAATTCACCCAGCGCTCGTGCACGGTGCGCATGAGCTGCTGGTACGCCGGCTCGGCGCGCAGGCTTTTCAGGCAAGGATCGTGTTGCGCCAGGAACGGGTAGTTGATGAAGCCGCGCTCGATGGCCTTTCTCAGCCATCGTAGCGCGGTGGCGTGCCGGCCGGCCATGGCGAAGCCCTGGGCAAGAATTCGCGGGAACAGCTCCGACCCCTGGGCGACAACCTCCGCTGTGGACCCGAGGGCCTCCTGCGCACGGGCCGGGTCGCCAGCCGCGGCATGGTAAAAAAAACGCGCGACGCGGGCGGGGACCGTGTGCTGTGAGTCTGCTGGGAATCCGGCCAGTATCGCACGCGCCTGCTTGCGCCGGCCCGCGAGCACCAGCACCCAGAAGTAGAACAGGCGGGCCAGAGGATTGGCCGGGTCCATGGCCAACATCTGGCGGTACGGTGCAACCGCAGCCGTGAACTTGCCTTCCAGCATGTCCGCGAATGCCGGCATGCAGCGCGTGATCGGGGTAAGCGGGTCGATCGTGAGCAGGCGGGATGCGATCTGCCGTCCCGCGTTCACCCGGCCGGAAATCAGGTAGCAGTTGCACAGCAGCAGCAGGCTGTCGGCATTGTTCGGATCATCCGCGAGCGCTTCCTTGAGATCGCGCACGGCATCCTGGGGGGCGCCGCGCGAGTACCGGATCCAGCCGCGCAGCTGCCGTCCGGAGACCGTGAACGGGTCCAGTGCGAATAGTTTCGCGGCGCAGCGCTCGGCCTCCACGAGCGGGCGGTTGGTCAGGTCGATGCCCGCCTCACGGTATTGCAGGTGGGCAAGTCCGAGGGCCGCGTACAGTTGCGCGTTGTCGCCGATGATCTCCAGGGCCTGCTGCAGCAGGTGAACCGAACGGTCGATGGATTCCCGGCGCCAGCGCCAGCCCTCGTAGCGTGCCCGCAGGTAGCAGTCGTACGCCGGACCGCTCGGGATGGCCCGCTCGGCCAGCCGGCGCACGTCGCCCGCGCTCAGGCGCAGCTCGAGGGCTCTGGCGACCCTGCCGGTGAAGTGTTCCTGCACGCTGAGAATGTCCGCGAGCGTGCCCGCGTATGTCTCGACCCACAGATTGACGTCGTCGTGCGCGTCGATGAGCTGCGCCGATATGCGCACGCGCGCGCCGCTGCGCTGTACGCTTCCTTCCAGCAGGTAGCGCACGCCCAATTGACGCGCAATGGCACGCGCGCCCTTGTGGGTACCGCGCAGCGCGGCGGACGAGGTGCGCGAAGTTACCCGCAGGGCACGCACCCTGGAGAGGGTGGTGATCAGTTCCGCCGCCAGCCCGTCGGCAAGGTACGCGCTCTCGGCGTCCTGCCCGATGTTGATGAACGGCAGAACGGCTATCGAGAGCGTATTTGCGTCGCGCTCCGTGCGGGTGACCGGCCCGGGCGCGGCTGCCGGAGGCGCCACCCGCTCGCACCAGGCGTCGATCTCCGAGCGCAGTGCAAATACGCTCGCGAGCGTGCGATGCACGTGGCGACGTACCGGCAGACCCTCGTTCCGCTCCCAGCGTCGCACGGTGCGCACGCTGCGGCGCAGGTAGCCGGCAATCTGCTTCCAAGACTCGAGCCGCTCCGGTGGGCGCGAAGGCATGGGGTCATGATGTGCCAAACGATGACACCTGGGAACTCTTGCGCCTGTTGTCATTGGCGGTCTTCGCCAGGGCGCCTACCGTGCCTGCAACGAAGTACCGCTCTGGAGGGCGCAGCGATGAAAGACCACGCGTGTTCCTGGCTCCGCATCCTGGGGGCTGCAATCACCGCCGGCGCGATCGCGACGGCGGTACCCGCCGCGAACCCTGGAGAGCCGCGGGCAGCGCGGACCGTGCGCGTCACCGGCGCGGGATTCGACGATCTTCGCGGGGCAATCGTACATTCCAAGCGCCCGACCGCGACCGGGCTGATCCAGGTGAGCACGGCCACGGTCGAGCTGAGCGGTGACTTGCATGGGCGGGTGCTGTACCAGGTCACGACGGTGATCGACCAGCAGGCGGGCACATTGGCCAACACCGGCGACCAGGTCTTCTCCGGCACCGTGGCCGGCTCGGACCCGGTGATGCTGCACGATGCAAGATTCCGCTTCGATGAGAACCTGAAGAGTGGTACGGACCGGGGGTCCGTCTACCTGGTGGATCACATCGCCGGCCCGCAGGTGCGATGTACGCTGCAGGTCACCGGAACCGGCAAGGACGGCGACGGAAACCCGACCTTCACCTACAGTGGCGAATGTGAGTTCGCCTAATGATGCTCGGGGCTGAGGAGCCCTAGCGCCCGGGGATGAATTGGGCGTATTGCGTGCGATCGTTGACGACGACCATGAAGTGGCTATCGCTCCCCGGAGCCTTGGCTTCATAGACGAAGGCCCAGGCGTAGTCGCCCAGGCCCATGTCCGGGTAATACACGTCGTAGTCGTAGCGGAACCACGGTGGCTGAAACTCGGCGACGTTCATCCCCCTCGTTGCAGCTGATGCTTCCGCGACCTGCAGGGCCGCGGCGAGGGTCAGGTGGGCGCCCCGGGGCCGCCAGGCCTTGTCGGTCGCAGCGACCGCCTGGAAGTCCCCTGCCAGCGCCCGGCTGCACAGAAGCACGGCGACGAGCGCCGGCGCAATCAGGCTGCGGAGTGTTCGCGGCATCGCAGGTTCCAACGGTGAATCGAGTCCTCGGCCACCGGCGGGAAAATTCTACGCTTCCCGTGCCCGGGGAGGTGATCCGGCGGATCTCAGACGAACAGCCCGAAGAGCCCGCTGGGGGGTGCCTCGTGCACAGCACTCATGATCGCCCCCGGACCGATGGCATCCCAGCCATCGCAGCCGAAGGCGATCGAGCACAGGCCGGCGGCCGGCAATTCCGACGGCGTCGCCTGCGGCAGCAGCAGCTGCACCAGCTCGGACACGCCCGGATTGTGGGCGACCAGCAGCAGGTGCTCGATACGCGGCCCGGAAGCCTGCGCCATGCGCAGGATCTCGGCGGCAGTGGCCAGATACAGCGTCTCCTCGCGCATCACGCGGGGTGCGTTTTCGCCGAAGGTGCGCGCCAGGATCTCCGCGGTCTGCTGGGTGCGGCGCGCCGCGCTCGCCAGGATCAGGTCCGGCACCAGGCCGCGCTCGGTGAGGCGTCGTGCCATCGACTCCGCATCACTGGTGCCGCGGCGGTTGAGCGGGCGCTCGAAGTCCGGGACATCGGAGTCCTTCCAGCGCGCATCGGCATGGCGCATGAGCGTCAGACGCTTCATGCGCGTGCCTTCATCCGGGCAGTTCCACCAGCACCCGGCCGTTTTCCTCGCGCGCAGGATAGGTGCGCACCGCCTCGTAGGCCGGTGGCGTCAGCGCCGCCCCGGTCTTCAGGCAGAAGTGCGCACCGTGGCGCGGGCAGATCACCTGGCAGTCCTCGACCTGGGCTTCCCCGAAGGTCTCCCCGTCGTGCGTGCACATGTTGTCGACCGCGTACACCGAGTCGCCGCAGCGCACCACGATGAACGCGACGCCGTTCTCGAACAATGCCAGCGGCTGCTCGCTCACCTCGCCGGCACCCGCCACGTCTACCCACTGCGAACTCATTATTTGCCTTTCAAAACATGCCAGTCTGAAGTCGCGCCGCCTCGGTCATCATGCTCTGGTTCCACGGCGGATCGAAGGTCAGCTCCACCTTGACCTCGCGCACCGTCGGGATGCGGCTGATCTTGTCGCGCACGTCATCGACCAGGATGTCGCCCATGCCGCAGCCCGGCGCGGTGAGCGTGATCTGCACCTCCACGCTGCGCGTCCCGTCCGCGTTGGCCGTGACCTCGCAGCCGTACACCAGGCCCAGGTCGACGATGTTGATCGGGATTTCCGGGTCGTAGCAGGTGCGCATCTGCTCCCAGGCGAGCTTCTTGACGTCCTCCTCGCCGGCATCCGGCGGCAGCTCGGGTGCGGGAACCGCCTCCTGGCCGATGGCGTCCGCGTCGGCGCCGGAGAGGCGGAACAGATTGCCGTCGATGTAGAGCGTGAAGCTGCCGCCGAGGGCCTGCGTGATGTAGCCGGCCTGGCCGACCTTCAGGTTCACTTCCTGGCCGGCGGGCACGATCACCGCCTTGACCTCGCGGCTGACGACGAAGGGGGCATTCTCGGTTCTGCGCATCGGCGGCTTTACTCGGTCGAAACGGTCGCGCTGCCCTCGCCGAGGGCCGCATTGAGGGTGTGCCAGCACAAGGTGGCGCACTTCACCCGCGCCGGGAACTCGCGTACGCCGGAGAGCGCGGCCAGCTTGCCGAGCGAGGCATCCGGCTGGGCACCGTCCTCGGTGAGCAGCGCATGCACCTGGTCATACAGCGCACCGACCGTGGCGCGGTCCTTGCCCTTGACCGCCTCGGTCATGAGCGAGGCAGACGCGGTGGAGATCGCGCAACCCGAGCCCTCGAAGCGCACGTCGGCCAGCTTCTCCCCCTCCAGGCGCACGAACACGGTCAGCTGGTCGCCGCACAGGGGGTTGTGGCCGAGGGCCTGCCGGGCCGGCGCGCCGAGGCGCCCGAAATTGCGCGGGTGCCGGTTGTGGTCGAGGATCAGGTCGCGGTAGAGGTCCTGCAGTTGCATCAGCCGAACACCTCGCGCACCTTGTTGAGGCCGCGCACGAGCGCTGCGATGTCGCTCTCGTCGTTGTAGCAGCCGAAGGAGGCGCGCGCCGTGGCCGGCACGCCGAAGAAGGTCATGACCGGCATCGCGCAGTGGTGCCCGGTGCGCACCGCCACGCCCTGCGAGTCCAGAATCGTGCCGAGGTCGTGCGGGTGCACCCCCTTCATGGTGAAGGACAGCACCGAGGCCTTGGCGGCGGCCGTGCCGATGAGCTCGATGCCCGGGATGCGCAGCAGTTCCGCGGTCGCCTGCTGGAGCAGCCGGTGCTCGTGGGCGGCGATGGCCTCGATCCCCAGCCCCTCGACGTAGTCCATCGCGGCGGCCAGTCCCACCGCGCCGGAGATGTTGGGCGTGCCCGCCTCGAGGCGGTAGGGCAGCTCGTTGTAGGTGGTCTTCTCGAAGGACACCGTGAGGATCATGTCGCCGCCGCCCTGCCACGGCGGCATGGCGCGCAGCAGTTGCTCGCGGCCGTACAGCACGCCGATCCCCGTCGGACCGTAGAGCTTGTGGCCGGAGAAGGCGTAGAAATCCGCCCCGAGGGCCTGCACGTCCACCGGGATGTGCGGCACGGCCTGGGCGCCGTCGACCACCACGACCGCACCGGCGGCGTGCGCGGCCTCGATGATGCGCTGCACGGGCAGGATGGTGCCGAGGGCGTTGGAGACGTGCGCCACCCCCACGATGCGGGTGCGCGGCGAGAGCAGCTTCAGGTAGGCCTCGAACTCGAGTTCGCCACGGCGGTTGATGGGCGCGACCTTCAGCACCGCGCCGGTCTGCTCGCACACCATCTGCCAGGGCACGATGTTGGCGTGGTGCTCGAGGGCGCTGATGAGGATCTCGTCGCCCGGCCTGAGGCTCGGTCGCGCGTAGGACTGGGCGACCAGGTTGATCCCCTCGGTGGTGCCGCGCACGAAGATGACCTCGCGCACGGAAGACGCGTTGATGAAGCGGCGCACGCGCTCGCGCGCCCCCTCGAAGGCGGCCGTGGCCGCCTGGCTCAGGGCATGCACCCCGCGATGCACGTTGGCGTGCGAGTGCGTCTCGTAGTCCTCGATCGCCTGCAGGACCGCCCGCGGGCGCTGCGAGGAGGCGGCGCTGTCGAGGTATGCCAGCGGATGCCCGTGCACCGTGGTGGCCAGGATCGGGAAATCGGCACGCACGCGCGCGACGTCGTAGGGACGCGCAGGGGCGGTTTTCAGGTTCGCTGCCATCAGAGGAGTTCCTTCAGGGTCTCATCCTCGAGCGCCGCGGCGAGCGCCAGCTCGACCTGGCGGCGCAGCTCCGGCAGCTCAATGCCCGACACGGCATCCTCGAGGAACGCCCACTTGAGCAGGCGCTGCGCGGTATCGCGCGACAGCCCCCGCGACAGGAGGTAGAACAGCATCTGCTCGTCGAGCTTGCCGGTCGTGGCGCCGTGGCTGCAGCGCACCGCATCGGTGTAGATCTCTAGCTGGGGCCGCACGTCGATCTCGGCCTCGGGGCCTGCCAGCAGTCCCCGCAGCGACTGCCGCGAGTCGGCGCCGGCCGCGCCGGGGGCGACCACCACCTTGCCGTTGAAGGCCACGCGCGCGCGCGACGCGGCGATGCCGCGGAACAGCTGCTCGCTCTGGGTGCGCGGCGCGGCGTGATCGAAGAGGGCGAAGCAGTCCTGGACCTGCTGGCGCGCGCCGAGCAGGACTTGCGCCAGCGTCACCGCCGCGCGCTCGCCCTGCAGGCGCACCGCCACGGTGGAACGGCTCGCCGCGCCGCCCACGCCGATGGCGTGCAGGCGGTAGCTGGCGTCCTGGTCGAGCGCCGCGCCGAGGGTATCGAAGGCCCTGCTGCGTGCGGACAGCTCCTGCAGGCGGTAGTGGCGCACCTGTGCGCCGCGGGCGAGGTGCAGCTGGGCGCTCCCATTGACGAAGCTGCCCAGGGATGCGGCACTGACATGCCGCTCGATGAGCTCGAGGTGCGCGCCGTCTGCGACCTCGACCGACAGGCGCGGGTAGCTGCTGCCGCTGGCGGCCTCCGCGGTGGCGAGGAAGATCAGCTCCAGGCGCGCGCTGGCCCTGGCGGGCACCCGCACCAGGGCGCCGTCGGTGGCGAAAGCCTCGTTCAGGAGCGCGAAGCGCTGGTCGGGGCCAAGGGTCAGCGAGCCCGGCGGCGCCGCCGTCACCGCCAGGGGCGCAAATACCCCGCCCGGGGCGGCGCCGGACAGGGCCGGCGCGTAGCGGCCGTCCACGAAGACCTGGCGGCTGAAGCCCGGCAGCGCTGCGGGCAGGGCGCCCTCGGCGATGGCCGTCGCGCCCGCCGGCGCCGGCACGAAGCGCAGGCGCTCAAGACCGCGCAGGTTGGCGTACTTCCAGTTCTCGTCGCGCGTGCCCGGAAGGCCCGCGGCCTGCAGCTCGCGCAGCGCGCGCCTGCGGGTGTCCAGGCCGCGCCCGCCCGCGGCGGTCGCGGCGGCGAAGTCCTCGGCGATGCGGCTCGCCAGCGCGTTGACGGGGGTGCTCATGGCTTTCCCGCTCAGGCGGCCTCGCCGGCCACCCAGTCGTAGCCACGCCGCTCGAGCTCGAGCGCGAGCGCCTTGTCGCCGCTGCGGGCAATGCGGCCGCGCACGAGCACGTGCACGACGTCCGGCACGACGTGATCGAGCAGGCGCTGGTAATGCGTCACCAGCACGCAGGCGCGCTCGGGCGAGCGCAGCGTGTTGACCCCGGCGGCGACGATCTTCAGGGCATCGATGTCGAGCCCCGAATCGGTCTCGTCGAGGATGGCGAGCGCCGGCTCGAGTACCAGCATCTGCAGGATCTCGTTGCGCTTCTTCTCGCCGCCGGAGAAGCCCTCGTTCACCCCGCGCGACAGGAAGCTGTCGTCCATGCGCATGATCTTCATCTTCTCGCGCACCATACCGAGAAAGTCGAAGGCATCGACTTCCTCGAGCCCGCGTGCCTTGCGGGCCGCGTTCACCGCCGCCTTGAGCAGGTAGACGTTGTTGACCCCGGGGATCTCCACCGGGTACTGGAAGCCGAGGAAGACCCCGGCGCGCGCGCGCGCCTCCGGGGCGAGCTCCAGGAGGTTCTCGCCGCGGAAGGTCACGCTGCCGGCGGTGACCTCGTAGCCGGGGTGCCCGGCGAGCACGTTGGCGAGCGTGCTCTTGCCCGAGCCGTTCGGGCCCATGATTGCGTGCACCTCCCCGGCGGCGACCGTGAGATTCAGGCCGTTGAGAATCTTCCGGCCCTCGACGCTCACCTGCAGGTCCTGCACCTGCAGCAGGATCTCCTTCGCGGTGCTCATGGTCAGCCCACCGCCCCTTCCAGGCTCACGGCCAGAAGGTTCTGTGCCTCCACGGCGAATTCCATCGGCAATTCCTTGAATACTGACTTGCAGAAGCCACTGACGATCATGTTGACGGCATCCTCGGCGGCGATGCCCCGCGCCAGACAGTAGAACAGCTGCTCCTCGCTGATCTTGGAGGTGCTCGCCTCGTGCTCGACCGTGGCGCTCGGGTTCTTCACCTCCACGTACGGGAAGGTGTGGGCGCCGCACTCGCCACCCATGAGCAGCGAGTCGCACTGCGTGAAGTTGCGCGCCCCGTGGGCGCTCGGCAGCATCTTCACCAGCCCGCGGTAGGTGTTCTGGCCGTGCCCGGCCGAGATGCCCTTGGAGATGATGGTGCTGCGCGTGTCGGCTCCGATGTGGATCATCTTCGTGCCGGTGTCGGCCTGCTGGTAGTTGTTGACCGTGGCCACCGAGTAGAACTCGCCGATCGAGCCTGCCCCGCGCAGCACGCAGCTCGGGTACTTCCAGGTGATGGCGGAGCCGGTCTCCACCTGTGTCCAGGAGATGTGCGAGCGTGCGCCGCGGCACTCGCCGCGCTTGGTGACGAAGTTGTAGATGCCACCCTTGCCCTGGGCATCGCCCGGGTACCAGTTCTGCACCGTCGAGTACTTGATGTACGCGTTCTCGAGCGCCACCAGCTCGACCACGGCGGCGTGCAGCTGGTTCTCGTCGCGCATCGGCGCCGAGCAGCCCTCCAGGTAGCTCACGTGGCTGTCCTCGTCGGCGATGATCAGCGTGCGCTCGAACTGCCCGGTGTTGAGCGCGTTGATGCGGAAGTAGGTGGACAGCTCCATCGGGCAGCGCACCCCCTTGGGCACGTACACGAACGAACCGTCGGTGAACACCGCGGAGTTGAGGGTGGCGAAGAAGTTGTCCGTGTACGGCACGACGCTGCCCAGGTACTGCTCGATCAGGTGCGGGTGGGTGCGCACCGCTTCCGAGAACGGGCAGAACACCACGCCGGCCGCGGCGAGCCGCTCCTTGAAGGTGGTCGCCACGGAGACCGAGTCGAACACCGCGTCCACGGCGACGCCCGCCAGGCGCGCACGCTCGTGCAGCGGCACGCCGAGCTTCTCGTAGGTGGCCAGCAGCGCCGGGTCGACTTCGGCGAGCGACTTCGGGCCGTCCTTCTTCGACTTCGGCGCCGAGTAGTAGGAGATGGCCTGGTAGTCGATCGGCGCGATCTTCAGATGCGCCCAGTGCGGCTCGGGCATCGAGCGCCAGTGCTTCAGCGCACGCAGCCGCCAGTCGGTCAGGAACTGCGGCTCCTGCTTCTTGCGCGAGATCAGCCGCACGACATCCTCGTCCAGCCCCGGCGGCACCGTGTCCGAGTCGATCTGCGTCACGAACCCATGCCGGTAGCTGCCGGACAGCAGCCCCTCCAGTTGCCGCGCGCTCTCGTTGGCCGGTTCGCTCACGGGCGCACCGCCTGGCGCTGCGCGGCTGCCTTGAGCTCGCGCTCGAGCGCCGGGAAACGCACCGGAACCGCATCCAGACCGGCCAGCTGCGCGAGCGTCACCTCCTGCAGGGAGCGGCGGATGGCGAGGTTCAGGCGCTGCCATACCCGCCCCACCTGGCAGGTGTGCTCGATGCCGCAGTGGCCCTCGCCGGCCGCGCAGTCGGTGAGGGTGACCGGCCCCTCCAGGGCGTCCAGGATCGCCGCGGCGGTGATCTGGCCCGGCGGCCGGGCCAGCTGGTAGCCCCCATGAGTGCCGCGGGTCGAGAGCACCAGGTGCGCGCGCTGCAGCTGCTTGAGGATCTTGCTGACCGTGGGCGGGGCAATATGCGTGTGCTCGGCCAGCAGGGCGGCCGTTTGCAGGCGACCCGGCGCGGCCGCCAGGGAGGCGAGCAGGACGGTCGCGTAGTCGGTCAGACGGCTGATGCGCAGCAACTTGGCGGTGCTCCTTGCAAACTAGGACCATTTTAGTGCTATTTGGCGGCGGAACCAAGCCGGTGCCCGGCCCCGGCGGCCGGCCGGCGGGCCGATTTGCTATCCTTGGCGACCCCAAAATCGGGGCCTGTTCCACGACCCCTCGGGCCCGGCGCAGCCTGTGCGCGTTCCCGGCCGCCCGAGCAGTCACTAGCCGGAGGATGACGACGATGAACGCGAGCGAGCTTCAGCGCATTGCCACTGCGATGGTGGCCAAGGGCAAGGGATTGCTTGCCGCCGACGAGAGCAGCGGCACGATCAAGAAGCGCTTCGATGGCATCAAGCTCGAGTCGACCGAGGAGAGTCGCCGCACCTACCGCGAGTTGCTGTTCACGGCCGCCCCGGCCACCAAGGCCATCAGCGGCGTCATCCTGTACGACGAGACCATCCGCCAGAAGACCAAGGACGGCACGCCGTTCCCGCAGTACCTGTCCCAGAACGGCATCATCCCCGGCATCAAGGTGGACGCGGGCGCCAAGCCCATGGCCGCCTGCCCCGGCGAGACCATCACCGAGGGCCTGGACGGCCTGCGCGAGCGCCTGGCCGAGTACCACGCCCTCGGCGCCCGCTTCGCCAAGTGGCGCGCGGTGATCGACATCGCCGCCGGCATCCCGAGCTGGGCGGCCATCAACGCCAACGCCCAGGCGCTCGCCCGCTATGCGGCGCTGTGCCAGGAGGCCGGCATCGTCCCGATCGTGGAGCCTGAGGTGCTCATGGACGGGGCGCACTCGCTCGAGCGCTGCGAGGAGGTCACCTCGCTCGTGCTCTCGACCGTCTTCCACGAGCTGTTCGTCGCCCGGGTCCTGCTCGAGGGCATCGTGCTCAAGCCCAACATGGTCATCTCGGGCAAGAAGGCGCCCGATCGCGCCCCGCCCCAGACCGTTGCGGAAGCCACCCTGCGCACGCTCAAGCGCCACGTGCCGCCAGCCGTGCCGGGCATCGCCTTCCTCTCCGGGGGGCAGTCCTCCGCCGAGGCGACCCTGCATCTCGGGCTGATGAACAAGATGGGGCCGCTGCCCTGGGCGCTGACCTTCTCCTACGGCCGTGCGCTGCAGGATGACGCCCTGAAGGCCTGGCTGGGGGCGGTCGGCAACTTCGCCGCCGGGCAGAAGGCATTCGCCAAGCGCGCGCGGCTCAACGGCCTGGCCAGCACCGGCGGCTACGCCGCCGAGATGGAGACGCAGGCTGCCTGAGGAGGCCGCCTCGCGCGTGAGCAGCCCCGCCACCGGCACTACGGCGGCGCCCGCCGGCGCCGCCGACGTCGTGTTCGACGTGCGCGACGTGGACTACGCGGTCGGTGGGCGCCCCATCTTCGCCGGGCTGAGCCTCGGGGCGCGCCGCGGCCGCATCACGGCGATCATGGGGCCGAGCGGCACGGGCAAGACGACGCTCTTGCGCCTGCTCACCGCACAGATCCGCGCCGACCGCGGCCAGGTGCTCGCCTTCGGCGCCGACCTGGCGAACCTGGACACGCGTGAGATCTACGCGATGCGCCAGCGCGTGGGCATGCTGTTCCAGAACGGGGCGCTGCTCACCGACCTCGACGTGTTCGAGAACGTCGCCTTCCCCGTGCGCGAGCACACCGACCTGCCCGAGCCGCTCATCCGCAAGCTGGTGCTGACCAAGCTGCAGGCGGTGGGCCTGCGCGGTGCCGCGTCGCTGATGCCCGCCGAGCTCTCCGGCGGCATGGCGCGACGCGTGGCGCTGGCGCGCGCGATCGTCATGGACCCCGAGGTGCTCATCTACGACGAACCGTTCGTGGGACTGGATCCGATCTCCCTGGGGGTCATCCAGCGGCTCATCAAGCAGATGAACCAGGCCCTCGGGATCACCAGCATCGTGGTCAGCCACGACGTGCAGGAACTGTGCTCCATCGCCGACGACACCTTCCTGCTCTCGGCGGGCAAGGTGGCCGCCGCGGGCACGCCCCAGGAACTGAAGGCGAGCAGTGCGGCCGCGGTGCGTCAGTTCATGACCGGCAGCGCCGAGGGGCCGGTGCCGTTCGCCTACCCCGCGCCGGACTACCTGGCGCAGCTTCTGTCCGCGGAGGATGCGTGAGCGAGGGGCAGCTCGTCGGCGGGGTGCGCAAGGTCGGTGCGGTGACGCTGTTCCTGCTGCGACTGGTCGCCCAGTGCGTGCCGGCACTCGGCCGGCCGCGGCTGATCATCGCCCAGGTGTACAACACCGGGGCGCGCTCGCTCATCATCATGATGCTGGCGGGACTGTTCGTCGGTATGGTGCTCGGTCTGCAGGGCTACACGCTGCTGCAGCGCTTCGGCTCGGAGGACGTTCTCGGCAGCGCCGCCGCCCTGAGCCTGCTCAAGGAACTTGCACCCGTGATCACCGCGCTGCTCTTCGCCGGCCGCGCCGGCACTGCGCTCACCTCGGAAATCGGCCTGATGCGCGCGACCGACCAGCTCACCGCGATGGAGATCATGGCGGTGGATCCCATGCGCTACGTCGCCGCGCCCCGCTTCCTCGGCGGCGTGATCGCGATGCCGCTGCTGGTGGCGATCTTCGGCGTGATCGGCCTGTACGGCGCGCAGCTCGTCGGCGTACAGCAGATGGGCGTCGACAAGGGCGTGTTCTGGTCGCAGACGCAGGGCGCGGTCGGGCTGCGCGAGGTCACCGAGGGCCTCACCAAGGGCCTCGTGTTCGGCATCGCCTGCAGCCTCATCGCCGTCTACGAGGGCTACACTGCCGAACGGACCGCCGCCGGCGTCGGGCTCGCCACCACGCGCACCGTGGTGGCCTCCTCGGTGCTGGTGCTGTTGCTGGATTATGTGCTGACCGCGGCATTCCTGAAGTAAGGAACTCTTCCCTATGCGCCCCAATCGAACACTAGAGATAGGAACCGGCCTGTTCGTGCTGCTGGGCTTCGCGGCGCTGCTGTTCCTGACGACGCAGCTGCCGGCCAGCGGGCTGAAGCTCAGCAAGGCCAAGGGCTACGTGGTCAGCGCGGAGTTCGACAACATCGGGGACCTGAAGGTGGGCTCGCCGGTGGCCATGTCCGGGGTGAACGTGGGCGTCGTGACCCGCATCACCTACAACCTCAAGGACTACAAGGCACAGGTGCACATGCGCATCGCCGACGGCTACAGTCAGATTCCCGACGACAGCTTCGCGTCCATCCAGACGCAGGGGCTGCTCGGCGGCAAGTACATCGGGCTGAGCCCGGGCGGTTCGGACACCTTCCTCAAGCAGGGCAGCGTCATCGAGCAGACCCAGTCGGCGCTGGTGCTCGAGAACCTCATCAACAAGTTCTTTGCCAACTACGCCAGCAGCAGGAGCGAGACGGGCGACAAGGCGGCCGGGAAATCGGACGACAAGAGCACGGAGTCGAAGCAATGAGATACGCAAGTTTCATGGTGGCGGTGATGCTGGCGAGCCCCCTGGCGCACGCCCAGGCCACGGCTCCGGCGGCGCCGGCCGCCGCGGCCAGCCCCGAGAGCCCCTCGGACGTCATCCAGGAGGCCGCGCAGGGCATGCTCGCCGACCTGGACAAGGACCGCGCCTCCTACCGCGCCGACCCCTCCAAGGTGAGCGCACTGGTCAACAAGTACCTGCTGCCGCACTTCGACAGCGAGTTCTCCGCGCAGCTGGTGCTCGGCCAGTACTGGCGCACCGCCACCCCGGACCAGAGGAAGCGTTTCATCGATGCCTTCTACAAGTCACTGCTGAACAACTACGGCTCGGCGCTCACCGACTTCACCGCCGACCGGCTGAAGATCTACCCGACCACGCCGGACCCGACCGCGGCGCGCGCCACGGTGCGCACCGAGGTCAAGCGCGACAGCGGCGACCGCGTGGCCGTGAACTACTACATGCGCAGGACCGCGGAGGGCTGGAAGGCCTGGGACGTGGTGATCGACGGCATCTCCTACGTCAACAGCTACCGCGAGGACTTCCGGCCGCAGATCGAAGCCCAGGGCCTGGATGCGGTCATCAAGCGGCTGGATGCCGGCGAGAAGCCGAGCGCGATCGGCAAGACCTCCAAGTGAACGACACGCCCGTCGCATCCACCGGCGGGTTCGTGCTCGAGGCGCCCGCGGCCGGGCAGCTGCGGGCGCGCGGTCCGCTCACCTTCGCCACGGCGCGCGCCGCGCGGCTCGCCGGCATCGCCGTCCTGTCCGCGGCCGGGCGGCAGGCGCCCCTGGTGATGGACTGCGCGGGCGTGAGTGCCGCCGACAGCGCAGGGCTTGCCGTGCTGCTCGACTGGCTGGCGGCGGCCAAAGCGACCGGCCAGCAGCTGCGCTTCACCGGCCTGCCCGCAGGCTTCGCGGCGCTGGCGCGCATCAGCGATCTCACGGAACTGCTGGACCGCGGGGTCTGAAGCGCCGCGCTACTTCGGCGGTGGTGTCGAGGCGGGCGTCTCGTCGGGCTTCGGTGCCGGGGCGGGCGGCGGCTGGGCGCCGGCCGCATTTTCCTTCTCCAGCTGGTCGGCCTCATCCAGCAGCTGCTGTTCCTGCTGGTTCTCGCCGGCGCCCGCGCCGCCTCCGGAGACCTTGAAGTCGCGGTGCTGCAGGTAGGCGTTGCGCACGAACGCGTAGGGGTCGTAGGAGCTCTGCACGATCTGGTCGGTGTAGAGCAGGCGTGAGCGGGTATCGATGCCGCGCGCCGCCCACAAGCCCCACTGCACCCACGGGTCGCTGATGTAGGCGCGCGGGGTGGAGTAGTTGTCCGCCAGGCGCCCGGCGGCATCGCGCACGTCCGAGGGCCCGAGCACCGGCAGCACCACGTACGGGCCGCTCTTGAGGCCCCACTTGCCGAGGGTCTGCCCGAAGTCGCGGTCGTTCTTGTCCAGGCCGGCGCGCGTGGCCGGGTCGAGCAGGCCGCCGATGCCCAGGGTGGTGTTGAGCACCAGCCGCGCGGTGTCGTTGAAGAAGTCCCGGATCTGCCACTGCAGCAGGTCGTTGACCATGCTGATCGGCGTCTCGAGGTTGTCGAAGAAGTTGGTGACCCCGGTGCGCACCGGCTGCGGGGTGACCTTGACGTAGCCCTTGGCGACGGGCTTGACGATGCCGCGGTCGAGCGCGTCGTTGAACTTGTAGGTGGCGCGGTTCATGCGCTCCCACGGGTCGCGCGCGCTGCGCTGCGCGTCCTTGGGAAGGCTCGCGCAGCCGCCCAGGAAAGCAGCCAGGCACGCCGTCAGCACCGCGGTCCGCAGGGTCGTCGCTCGCATGGATTGTCCGCCAGGGAAGGTGGCGGCCATTGTAACAGCCGCACCGCGCGGGCAAGTCAGTGGCCGCCGCGTCCTTGGCCCTGCTGGCCGCCCTGGCCGTCGCCGCTGTCGGCGAGCTGCTTCTTGCGGATGCTCATGAGGTAGTCGCGTACCTCGTCCAGGCGCGCCTGGTAGCGCTGGCGCTGGATCGATGAGATGTGCGGGGAGGCGAGCGCCAGCTGCAGCTGCTGGGCGGCCATGTTCAGATCGCCCCCGGCGATGTCGTACTCGCCCATGTAGAAATAGGCATCGCCGGCATCGCCGGCGGCGCTGGCCGCCAGCGCGGTGAGGCGGATCTGCTGCGGCGTTGGCGGCACGATGTTGAACAGGTCCAGCAGCATGTTGTGGGCATCCATCGGGTGCCCTTCCTGCATCAGTGCCTCCGCGTAGCGCACGGTAACCGGCACGTTGCGTGGGAAGAGCTTCGCGGCCTGCGCGAAGGTCGCCATGCCCTTCTTGGCCTGGTTGTCCTTGATCTGCGCCTGGGCGAGGGCGATGTGCAGCAGGATATTGCCCTCGTGCTCCTTCACGAGCTTGTCGAGGATCCTCGCCGCATCGTCCGCGCTGCTGTGGTCGACGCCGTCGCGCTCGATGAGCGCAAGCGCCTGGCCGTAGCGGTCCCCGAGGGTCGCCTCACCGCGGTCGATCTTCTTCTGGTAGTAGTTGACCAGGTCGACGTCGCGCTCGGCGGTGAGCACGCGCACGCGCTCGCGGATCATCTCGTAGCTCTCGGAGTCCTTGTTACGGCGCGGCGGGAACTGCGCGGCGCGCGCCCGCGCCTCGGCGATGCGGTCGGTGGTCACCGGGTGGTCGATGAGCATCGCCGGGATGTAGGTCGCCGCCAGGCCCTCGTGGCGGCTCATGGTCTCGAAGGAGGAGGCCATGGCGTTCGGGTCGAAGCCGGCGGCGGCCAGGAAGCCGATGCCGACGCGGTCGGCCTCGATCTCGTTCTCGCGCGTGAAGTTGATCTGCTGCTGCGCGGCGATGCCCTGGGCGCCGATCAGGCCGGCCTCGGCGGCCTGGCCGCCGCTGGCGGCGCCGAGCAGGATGGCGGCGATCATCATGGCGGCGGTGGTGAGGGACTGCTGGCTCTGCGCGCGCAGCTGCCGGGCGATGTGGTGCTGGGTGACGTGCGCGATTTCATGCGCCATCACGCCGGCCAGCTCCGACTCGGAGTTGCCGACGAGGATGAGTCCCTGGTGGATGAAGATGTAGCCGCCGGGCACGGCGAAGGCGTTGATCGTCGGATCCTTGATGAGGAAGAACTGGAAATGCGCGCCGCCGCTGGGGCTCTGCGCGGCCAGCCGGTCGCCCAGATCGTTCAGGTACTCGCTCACCTCGGGGTCCTCGAGGAGGGCGTTCTGCTCGCGCAGCTCGTGCGCCACCATCGCGCCGAGGCGGTACTCATCCGACTGCGACAGCAGGGTCGCGGCCGGGCTGCCCAGCTCGGGCAGGTCCGAGCCGGCCGGAGGACCGAGGATGATCGGCCGGTTCGACTCGTCGGCGAAGACCGTGGCCGTGACCAGCATCAGTGCGGTCAGGGCAAAGAGGCACAGGCGGCGCATGGTGGTTGGACCGCGCGCGGCGGTCTTAAGTTTCCCTACGATTACAGACGCTTACAAGGGCGCCGGGATTCCCGGCCCCCAAGCGTACACCTAGAGAATGTCGGATGCGAAGTCGGCCAGCCGGGAGCGCTCCCCGCGCACCAGGGTGACATGACCTGAGTGCTGCCAGCCGCGGAAGCGGTTCACGGCATAGGTCAACCCCGAGGTCATCTCCGAGAGATAGGGCGTGTCGATCTGCGCGATGTTGCCGATGCAGGCGAGCTTGGTGCCAGGCCCCGCGCGCGTGATGAGCGCCTTCATCTGCTTGGGCGTGAGGTTCTGGGCCTCGTCGAGGATCAGGAAGCGGTTGAGGAAAGTGCGCCCGCGCATGAAGTTGAGGGAGCGGATCTTGATGCGGTTGCGCAGCAGGTCGTTGGTCGCCGAGCGGCCCCAGCTGCCGCCCTCCTGGCTGCCGGTGAGCACCTCGAGGTTGTCCATGAGTGCCCCCATCCAGGGCTCCATCTTTTCCTCCTCCGTGCCGGGCAGGAAGCCGATGTCCTCGCCGAGCGGGATCGTCACGCGCGTCATGATGATCTCGACGAAGCGGTTGATCTCCAGCGTCTGCATGAGGCCGGCGGCCAGCGCCAGCAGGGTCTTGCCGGTGCCGGCGGGGCCGAGGATGCTGACGAAGTCGATCTGCGGGTCCATGAGCAGGTTGAGCGCGAAGTTCTGCTCGCGGTTGCGCGCGGTGAGCCCCCAGACGTTGTGGCGCTCGTTGCGGTAGTCGCGCAGCAGCTCGATCGTGGCGGTGTCGCCGGCGACCTTGCGCACGATGCCCTCGATGCCCTGCGGGGTGTCCTCGAACAGGCCCTGGTTGGGGTGCCAGTCCTTCACCGCCGGCCCCGAGACCTCGTAGTAGGTGCGGTCGGCGTCCTTCCAGGAGCGCATGTCCTTGCTGTGCTTCTCCCAGAAGTCCTGCGGCAGCGCGGCCATGCCGCTGTAGAGGACGTCGGAGTCCTCGAGCGTCTTGTCGCTGTAGTAGTCCTCGGCGTGCACGCCGACCACGGCCGCCTTGATGCGCAGGTTGATGTCCTTGGACACCAGGATGACGCGCGCATCCTTGTACTCGTTCTGCAGGGCGAGCGTCTGCGCCAGGATCTGGTTGTCGCCGCCCTGGCCGGGCAGCCCCTGCGGCAGGGCGGTGGACAGCTGGCGTGTCTGGAAGTACAGGCGCCCGGTGGAGGGCTTCTTGCCGTGGTTGCCGGAGTAGCCCGAGGGCAGCTGCAGGCCCTTGTCGATCTGCTCCTTGGTGGCATCGCGCATCATCTCGTCGAGGAAGCGGCTCACCTGACGCACGTTGCGCGAGGCCTCCGACATGCCCTTCTTGTGGGCATCGAGCTCCTCGAGCACCACCATCGGCAGGAACACGTCGTGCTCCTCGAAGCGGAATATCGAGGCCGGGTCGTGCATGAGCACGTTCGTGTCGAGCACGAACAGGCGCCGCCCCGAGCGCGGCCTGCCTTTCACTTCGCGGGACTCTCCGGAGGCTGTCGTGGGTCCGGGCTCATTGACGCTGCGCTGCTTCAAGGACTTCCTCCGCGTGACCGGGCACTTTCACCTTGCGCCACTCCTGCACCAGGCGGCCGTTGCCGTCCAGCAGGAACGTACTGCGCTCCACTCCGAGGTACTTTCTGCCGTACATGCTTTTCTGTTTGATGACATCGAACAGACGGCAGACCTTTTCATCAGTGTCGGCAAGCAGCGGGAAGGGCAGGGACTCCTTGGCCGCGAACTTGTCGTGGGAGGCGACGGAATCGCGCGATATCCCGATGATCCTGGTGCCGGCCTTGCTGAACTTGGCGGCCAGGTCGCGGAAGTCCTGGGATTCGCGGGTGCACCCCGAAGTCATGTCCTTCGGGTAGAAGTAGATCACGAGGTTCTTGCCTGCGTTGTCCTTCAGGCTCCACGTGCCGCCGCCCGTCATGGGCAGGGAGAAATTGGGGACCTTGGATCCGATCTTGAGCGTGGGCATTCTCGCTTTCTTACGATTTGACCGGCTCGAGGATGGCATCGAGGTTCAGCGAGTCGCAGAACTCCATGAATTCCTCGCGCAGGTGCGCGACGTGGATGCGGCTGGGAACGTTGACGATCATCTGCACGGCGAACATCGGTGCGCCGGTGTGCGCGGCCGGGTAGCTGCGCGTGGAAACCTCCGCGATGTCGATGCCGCGGCTGGAGAAGAAGCCCGACAGGCTCGAGACGATGCCGCTCTGGTCCAGGCACACCACGTCGATCGAGTACGGCAGCATGTCGGTGCGCGACGTGCGCGGCTCGGTGCGCTTGAGGTGGATGGTGAGCCCGCTGGTCTCGGCCAGGCGGTTCAGTTCGGTCTCCAGCTTCGCCAGCGCGTGCCAGTTGCCCGACACCAGCAGCAGCATCGCAAACTCGGTGCCGAGGCTGGCCATGCGGCTCTCGCTGATGTTGCCGCCGGACTCGCTGATGACGCGGGTGAGCTCGTGGACCATCCCCGTGCGGTCGCTGCCGATCGCGGATACGGCCAGGTGCTGCTTCATCTGTGGGTTGTGGGTATTCAGCTGCGCGTCTTCCCTCTCGAGGCCCAGTGTAGCGCGTCGCGCGGGCCGGGCGCGACCTCGAGGGTGCGCGGCGCACTTTCGCCTTGCTTCAGCGCAAGCTCCGCTCGTAACATCCCAAGACTCCCCGGCGGCGCTTCTGACTCCTATGTTTTCAGGCAGCATTGTTGCCATCGTCACGCCCATGCGCGCCGACGGCAGCATCGATTACGCGGTGTGGCACGAGCTGCTGGAGTGGCATGCGCACAGCGGCACGAGCGGCATCGTCGTCGGCGGGACCACCGGGGAATCACCGACGCTGAGTGATGCGGAGCTGGGCGAGCTGACCGCGCGTGCCTGCCAGCAGCTGAAGGGGCGGGTGGCGGTCATCGCCGGCGCCGGTACCAGCAGCACCGCCGGCACGGTCGCCAAGGTGTCGCTGCTTGCCACGCTGCCGGTCGACGGGCTCCTGCTGGTCACCCCGGCCTACAACCGCCCGTCCCAGGAGGGACTCGTCCGGCACTTCACGGCGGCCAGCGGTGCGGCGGCCGGCAAGCCCGTCATCCTCTACAACGTGCCGGCGCGCACCGCGGTGGATATGGTGCCGGCGACCGTGGCGCGCCTCGCGCGCGTGCCCGGCATCGTCGGCCTGAAGGAAGCGGTGCCGGACCCGCAGCGCGTGCGCGAGCTGCTCTCCCAGGTGCCCTCCGGCTTCGCGGTCCTGAGCGGTGACGACGCTACGGCGCGCGAGAGCATCCGGGCCGGCGCCCGCGGGGTCATCTCGGTCACGGCGAACGTTGCGCCCCGGCAGATGTCTGACATGGTCGCGGCTGCCCTGGCGGGGGACCATGCCCGGGCCGAGGCCCTGGATGGCCCGCTGGCCGGTCTGCACCGGGACCTGTTCGTGGAGGCGAATCCGATCCCGGTGAAATGGCTGCTGCTGCAGATGGGTCGCATCGGCTCTGGGGTAAGATTGCCCCTGACCCCCCTGGCCGACGGCCTGCAGGGGAGCGTGAGGCGGGCGGCCCGGGCCGCCGGGCTCCTTGCCTAGAACGCGTCCGGCATTCGGGCGCATTTCCCTATAGTTCACCGAGGTAGGTTGATGATGAAGTACCGGGCTGCCGTTGTCTTTCTGGCGGTATTCGCGCTGCTGCTGGGTGGCTGCAAGAGCCTGCGCGGCTCTTCCTGCAACAAGCCGCAGGACTACCAGAAGGCCGCGAGCGTGCCCCCGCTGACCATCCCGGCGGGACTGACGCCCCTGGACACCACCACCGCGCTGAAGCTGCCCGCGCTCAAGGAGCCGGCGCCGCCGAAGCGCACCGTGAACGACCCGTGCCTGGATGCGCCGCCCCCGTACAAGGTGAACAAGCCGGCCCCTGCGCCCCAGGCCTGAAGACCACCCGGCAGCGGCAAGTGCGGCCCGGGGCTGCATGCTTTATCATTCGCGGCCATTTTTCGAGCCGTCCCGCGCGGGCCCGGTCGATTCGAGGAAGCGTACGTAAGCCGTTGATTGGAGAGGTGGCCGAGTGGTCGAAGGCGCTGGACTGGAATTCCAGTAACATCCTAACGGGTGTTCGTGGGTTCGAATCCCACCCTCTCCGCCACCTGCGCGCCGTACCCGGACGATGGTGGCCCGCATCGGTTTCTCCGCGACGACCAGTCGTGAATCCCGTCAGGGCCGGAAGGCAGCAGCGGCAGCGACGATGTCGGGTGCCGGAGCCTAAGCTGGTGCGGGCCGCCTCCACCTGTGTGCGGCCCGAGGACCGTTCATGAGCTACACCGCCCTGGCGCGCAAGTGGCGCCCGAAGAAGTTCTCCGAGCTGGTCGGGCAGGAGCACGTGCGCCGCGCGCTGGTGAACGCGCTCGGCTCCGGGCGCGTGCACCACGCGTTCCTCTTCACCGGCACCCGCGGGGTGGGCAAGACCACGATCGCGCGCATCTTCGCCAAGTGCCTCAACTGCGAGGCGGGCGTGAGCGCGGAGCCGGATGGCACCTGCGCGGCCTGCCGCGAGATCGACGCCGGTCGCTTTCCGGACCTGATCGAGGTCGATGCCGCCTCGCGCACCAAGGTGGACGACACGCGCGAGCTGCTGGACAACGTGCAGTACGCCCCGACCCGCGGCCGCTACAAGGTGTACCTCATCGACGAGGTGCACATGCTCTCGACGCACTCCTTCAATGCGCTGCTGAAGACGCTGGAGGAGCCCCCGCCGCACGTGAAGTTCCTGCTGGCCACCACCGACCCGCAGAAGCTGCCGGTCACCGTGCTGTCGCGGTGCCTGCAGTTCAACCTCAAGCGCCTGCCGGTGAGCGAGATCGCCGCCCACCTGCGCGCCATCCTCGAGGCCGAGAAGATCGGGTTCGAGCCGGCGGGCGTGAAGCTCGTGGCGCAGGCCGCCGACGGCAGCATGCGCGACGGCCTGTCGCTGCTGGACCAGCTCATCGCCTTCGGTGGCGGCAAGGCCGGGGAAGCCGAGGCGCGCGCCATGCTCGGCACGATCTCGCGCGACCACGTCGTGCGCATACTCGACCTCCTGGCCGCTGCCGATGCGGCGGGACTGCTGCGCTGTGCGCAGGGACTCGAGGAGTTCTCGCCCGACTACGCCCAGGTGCTGGACGAGCTGGCGGGCCTGCTGGTGCGCGTCGGCTTCCGGCAGGCGGTGCAGGACTACGAGGGTGACGAGCTCTACGAGCCGCAGCTGCTCGAGCGCCTGGCGCAGGCCCTGTCCCCCGAGGACGTGCAGCTGTACTACCAGACCGCGATCATCGGCCGCCGCGACCTGCCCCTCGCGCCCGACCCGCGCAGCGGCTTCGAGATGACGCTGCTGCGCATGCTGGCCTTCCGGCCGGCCAGCCAGCCGGTGACAGCCACTGCCGGCGGCGGCGAAGCCCGCGCGGCGGCAGTGCGCGCCGCCGGCGCCGCATCCCAGCGGCCGAGCCCGCCCACCCCGGCGGCCAGCGCCCCGCCGCCGCGCGCGCCGGCGGCACCGGCGGCACCGGCAGCGGTCGGGCCGGCGGGTGATCCGGCCGCCTGGTCGCAGATCCTCGGGCAGATCGAGCTCGGCGGTGCGGCGCGCCAGCTCGCCAGCCACTGTGCCTTCCTCGGCCGCCAGGGCAACGTCGTGCGCCTGGCGCTGGATCCGCAGTACCAGGTGGTGCGCTCGCCGGCGCAGGAGGAGAAGCTGGCGCAGGCGCTCTCCCGGCACTACGGCGAGACGGTGCGCCTGGAATTCCAGGCCGCCGGTGGCAGCGCGGAGACGCCCGCGCAGGCGCAGCGGCGGGCCGAGGAGGCCAGGCTTGCCAGGGCCCGCCAGGCCTTCGAGACGGACCCCGGCGTGCAGGGCCTGCGCGATCGCTTCGGCGCGACCGTGCTGCCCGATACCGTGCGCCCGCTAAAATGAACCACGCCGCGCGCGTGCGCGCGGCTCAACTGCCGAGGTCCCATGAAACCCAATATCGGAAACCTGATGAAGCAGGCGCAGGCCATGCAGGAAAACATGGCCAAGGCGCAGGCTGAAATCGCCAGCCTCGAGGTGATCGGCGAGGCCGGCGGCGGCATGGTGAAGATCACCATGAACGGGCGCCACGAGGTCAAGCGCGTGCAGATCGAGCCGGCGGTCAGTGGCGAGGATCGCGAGATGCTCGAGGACCTGATCGCCGCGGCGGCCAACGATGCGGTCCACAAGGTCGAGGCGCGCGTGCAGGAGAAGATGGCGCGCGTCACCGCCGGCATGCAGTTGCCGCCGGGCATGAAGCTGCCGTTCTAGGGATGAAGCACTCCCCGCACCTGGCGCGGCTCATCGAGGCGCTGCGCGCCCTGCCGGGCGTCGGGCCCAAGAGCGCCCAGCGCATGGCGTTCCACCTGCTGCAGGAAGGGCGTCCCGGGGCCCGCACGCTCGCCGAGTCACTGACCGCGGCTCTGGGCTGCGTGCGCCGCTGCCAGCGCTGCCGCATGCTCACCGAGGAGCCGCTGTGCTCGATCTGCGCGGCCAGCGCGCGCGACGGCGCGTTGCTGTGCGCGGTGGAGTCCCCGGCCGACGTGGTGGCCATCGAGGCTTCCGGCAGCTACCGCGGCCGCTACTTCGTGCTGATGGGCCACCTGTCGCCGCTCGATGGAGTGGGACCCGAGCAGCTCGGCGTGCGCGAGCTCGAGGCGATCCTGGCCGAGGGCGGGGTGCGCGAGCTGATCCTGGCCACCAACTCCACCGTCGAGGGCGAGGCCACGGCGCATTTCCTGAGCGAGCTCGCCAGCGCGCGCGGCATCCGCGCCAGCCGCATCGCCCACGGCGTGCCGGTCGGCGGGGAACTCGAGTACGTCGACGGCGGCACGCTGGCGCACGCCCTCGCCGGGCGCCAGTCGCTGTGAGTTCCTAGCGCGCCTTCTTCGGCCCGCGGGCCGCGCTCAGCTCCTCGTGCAGCCGCCGCAGCCTGCGGTAGCTCTCGTAGCGCCGGGCATGCATCCGGCCGTCCTCCACGGCGGCGCGCACCGCGCACGCCGGCTCGCGCATGTGCCGGCAGTCGGCGAAGCGGCAGCCGGGGGCGAGCTGCTCCACTTCCGCGAAGCCGAGCGAGCGCTCATCGAGCGCCTCCACCGCCGGGGCGAAGTCGCGCACGCCGGGTGAGTCGATGAGCGCAGCGCCGCCCTCCAGGTCATAGAGCCGCGCCGCGGTGGTCGTGTGCCGGCCCTCCTCCTCGCGCACCAGCTCGCCGATCTCGATCTGCGCATCGGGCGCGAGGCGGCGCACCAGCGAGGACTTGCCCACGCCCGACTGGCCGACGAGCGCGGCGACGCTGCCGGGCGTGAGCACCCCGCGCAGCGCGTCCAGCCCGGTGCCGGTCTCGGCGGAGCAGTGCAGCGTGGCGTAGCCGAGGCTGTCATACACGGTCAGCTCCGCGGCGGCCTGCTCGCCGAGGCCAAGCTCGGCCTTGTTGAGCACCAGCGTCGCGGCGATGCCCGCGGACGAGGCCGCGCAGAGGTAGCGGTCGATGACGAAGAAATCCGGCAGCGGCAGCGGGGCGAGCACCACCAGCAGGCGGGTGAGGTTGGCGACCACCGGCTCGGCGGCGCCACGCAGGTTGGAGCGGTACAGCGCATGGCGCCGTGCGAGCACCTCCAGCACGTGCAGCTCCTCGTGGCGCGCATCGAGGTGGCAGCGCACCTGGTCGCCGCACACCACGGTGAGGGCGCGGCCGAAGGGGCGCGCGCGCAGCTCGGCACCGCCGGCGAGCCGCACCAGCATGTGACGCCCGAAGGCTGCGATCACCTGGCCTGTGACGGTCTGTTGCATGCCGGGGGAGTCTGCGGGCCTCTGCTACACTTTCGCGATCGCGCGCTCACCACGCTACCACCACTTGGGACCACATGCCGAGCGACCACAACCTCATCTGGATCGACCTGGAGATGACCGGCCTCAACACCGACCGGGACACGATCATCGAGATCGCCACTGTCGTGACCGACAAGGAGCTCAACGTCCTCGCCGAGGGGCCGGAGCTGGCCATCCACACCAGCGACGAGGTGCTCGCCGCGATGGATGCCTGGAACACGCGCCAGCACGGCGCCTCGGGGCTGACCGCGCGCGTGCGTGCGAGCACCGTCACGCTCGCCCAGGCGCAGCAGCGCACGCTCGAGTTCCTCGCCCCGCTGGTGAACCCGAGCGTCTCGCCGATGTGCGGCAACAGCATCTGCCAGGACCGGCGCTTCCTGGCGCGGCTCATGCCCGATCTCGAGCGCTTCTTCCACTACCGCAACCTCGATGTCAGCACGCTCAAGGAACTCGCGCGGCGCTGGGCGCCGCAGGTCTCCGAGGGGTTCGCCAAGCAGGGGGCGCACCTGGCCAAGGCCGACATCCACGAGTCGATCCGCGAGCTGCAGCACTACCGCACGCGGCTGTTCGCCCCGGAGTACCGCGGCGCGGCGACCTAGAGTTTCTCTTCGCCGGGCGGCCGCGCCAGGAACAGCCAGGTCTCGACCACCGTATCCGGGTTCAGCGAGATGCTGTCGATGCCCTGCTCGAGCAGCCAGCGCGCCAGGTCCGGGTGGTCCGAGGGTCCCTGCCCGCAGATGCCGACGTACTTGTTCTGGCGGCGGCAGGCGGCGATGGCCATCGCCAGGAGCTTGCGCACCGCCGGGTCGCGCTCATCGAACTGCCGCGCCACGATCGCAGAATCGCGGTCCAGGCCCAGGGTGAGCTGGGTCATGTCGTTCGAGCCGATCGACATGCCGTCGAAGTGCTCGAGGTACTCCTCGGCAAGCAGCGCGTTGGTCGGCAGCTCGCACATCATGATGATCTTCAGGCCATCGACCCCGCGCTTCAGGCCGTTGCGCTCGAGCAGCTCGATGACGGCGCGCGCCTCGGCGACGCTGCGCACGAACGGCACCATCACCTGCACGTTGCTGAGGCCCATGGTCTCGCGCACGCGCTTGAGCGCGCGGCACTCGAGCTCGAAGCACGGGCGGAAGCTCTCATCGACGTAGCGCGAGGCGCCGCGGAACCCGAGCATCGGATTCTCCTCGTGCGGCTCGTAGCGCGCCCCGCCGATGAGGTTCGCGTACTCGTTGGACTTGAAGTCCGAGAGGCGCACGATGACCGGCTCGGGCGCAAAGGCCGCCGCGATCTGCGCGATGCCCTCGGCCAGCTTCTCGACGTAGAAGCCGACGGGGTCCGCATAGCCGGCGATCTGCACGCGGATCTGGTCCTGCAGCTCCCCGTCGAGGCGGTCGAAGTCGAGCAGGGCGCGCGGGTGCACCCCGATCATGCGGTTGATGATGAACTCCAGGCGCGCCAGGCCCACCCCGTTGTGCGGGATGGCGGCGAAGTCGAAGGCGCGGTCGGGGTTGCCGACGTTCATCATGATCTTGACCGGGATCTTCGGCAGCGCATCCAGCTCGATCTGCTGGCGCTCGAACTCGAGCAGCCCCTGGTAGACCACGCCGGTGTCGCCCTCGGCGCAGGAGACGGTCACTGCCTGGCCCTCGCGGATGCGCTGCGTGGCATCGCCGCAGCCGACCACCGCGGGAATGCCCAGCTCCCGGGCAATGATGGCGGCATGGCAGGTGCGGCCGCCGCGGTTGGTGACGATGGCCGCCGCGCGCTTCATCACCGGCTCCCAGTCCGGGTCGGTCATGTCTGCGACCAGCACGTCGCCTGACTGCACGCGCGCCATCTCCGAGGCGTCCTTGACCACGCGTGCGGTGCCGGCGCCGATGCGCTGGCCGATGCTGCGGCCGGTGACGATGACCTTGCCGGGGGAGCCCTTGAGGGCGTAGCGCTGGATGGTGCGGCCGGCGCGGCTCTGCACCGTCTCCGGGCGCGCCTGCAGGATGTAGATGGCGCCGGAGGCACCATCGCGCCCCCACTCGATGTCCATCGGTCGGCCGTAGTGCTCCTCGATGATCAGCGCCTGGCGCGCCAGCACCACGAGGTCGGCGTCGCTCAGGCAGAAGCGCTGGCGCTCGGCCGCGGGCACTTCCACCGTCTGCACGCGTGCCGCGGCACCCGGCGGCGCGTACTCCATCTTGATGGCCTTGGCGCCGAGGTTGCGGCGCAGGACCGCGTGCTTGCCGGCGCGCAGCGCCGGCTTGTACAGGTAGAACTCGTCCGGGTTGACCGCGCCCTGCACGACCGTCTCGCCCAGTCCCCAGGAGGCGGTGATGAAGACCACGTCGCGGAAGCCGCTGTCGGTGTCGAGCGTGAACATCACGCCGGAGGCGCCGAGGTCGCTGCGCACCATGTGCTGCACGCCGGCCGAGAGCGCCACGGCGCTGTGGTCGAAGTTCTGGTGCACGCGGTAGGAGATGGCGCGGTCGTTGAAGAGCGAGGCGAACACCTCGTGCATCGCGCGCAACACGCCTGCCTCGCCGCGTACGTTGAGGAAGGTCTCCTGCTGGCCGGCGAAGGAGGCCTCCGGCAGGTCCTCGGCGGTGGCCGAGGAGCGCACCGCCACGGAGATCTCGCTGCCGCCGCTCATCTGGTGCAGCTGCGCCAGCACGGCCTGCTCGAACTGCGGCTGGAACGGGGTGGCCAGGATCCACTGGCGGATGCGCGCGCCGCTGGCGGCGAGCTTGGTGACGTCGTCGACGTCGAGGGTGGCGAGCTCGCCGCGGATGCGCTCATCGAGCCCGCCCTGCTTCAGGAACTCCCGGTAGGCGTGGGCGGTGGTGGCAAAGCCGGTCGGCACCTGCACCCCGAGTCGGCTCAGCGAGCCGATCATCTCACCGAGCGAGGCGTTCTTACCGCCCACCGTCTCGACGTCGTGCATTCCCAACTGCTCGAACGGGATGACGAGTGCTTCCAAGGCTGCTCCTGAAAACTCTAGTTAGCGCCAGCTTGCGGGCCCGAGCGCGCGGTGAAACACTGCGGTTCGCGCGTCCGTGACTGCCAGAGTATGCCCAAGCCGTGAGCCGCCGAACCGTCTTTTTCGTCTCTGACCAGACCGGTGTGACCGCCGAGACGCTGGGCCACAGCCTGATGACGCAGTTCGAGGGCCTGGAATTTCGGGCGGTGACTTTGCCATTTGTCCTGAGCGTTGACAAGGCACACGAGGCCGTGCGCCGCATCAACCGCGCGGCCGAAGAAGAGGGCGTCCGCCCCATCATCTTCAGCACCCTGGTGCAGGATGAGCTGCGGGCGATCGTGGTGCAGGCGAACTGTCTGTTCCTGGACATGTTCTCCGCGTTCGTCACCCCGCTGGAGCGTGAACTGAACATGCGCTCGACCCACCGCGCCGGGCGGGCGCACGGCATCGCCGACCTGGCCACCTACACCACGCGCATCAACGCCACCAACTTCTCGCTCGCCAACGACGATGGCACCGGCGGGGACTACTCGCACGCCGACGTGATCCTGGTGGGCGTGTCGCGCGTCGGCAAGACCCCGACCTGCGTCTACATGGCGCTGCAGTACGGGGTGTTCGCGGCCAACTATCCGCTCACGGACGATGACCTGGAGAGCGGGCGCCTGCCGCCGCGGCTGGAGTCATTCCGCAGCAAGCTCTTCGCGCTCACCATCGCGCCGGAGCGCCTGCAGCAGATCCGCACCGAGCGCCGCCCGCACAGCCGCTACGCCTCGCGGCAGCAGGTGACCTACGAGCTGCGCACGGCCGAGGCGATGTTCGCGCGCTACGCGATCCCGTTGCTGGACACGACCGAGTGTTCGATCGAGGAGATCGCCAGCCGCATCCTGAACACGACCGGCATCCAGCGGCGCCTGCGCCCGTAAGCCGCACGGGCCGGCGCGTGAGATCACCATTCTGACACGAGTACGCGCCGCGCGTGCAACGCACGGGTCGCACGGATTTTGCAAGCTCCGTGTCACGCGAAACGCACCGCAAATTCACGCCGCGACCGGCTTGCAGGTTGAGGTTCGTGCGTTATAGTCGGGGCGTGCTGCAATCAGATACACGGACGGTAGTCTCCTGGCGCACGCGCCCGCGCTCCTTCGTTGCGCTCATGGGGCTGTACGAGAGCAACTACATCCGCCTGGGCTGGCTGGCCGGCGAGCTCGCCGCGCTCAAGGGCTCCTGCCGCTCCTGCGTCGCCTCGGACTGTGACCTCGTTCTCACCGTGACCGAGCGCTCACCGTACACCAGCACGCTGAACCTCACGTATCTGCTGCCTGAGCAGGACGGCTCGCTCAGGTACCCCGACATGCGCGTACGCGTGTACCACGACGCGCACCTGGTCGAGGCCCAGCAATGGGCCGATGCCCATGGCCAACCGGTCCTGCAGGCGCTGCGCTCCCGCGCGGAGCGTGAACTGGATCAGCGTTGGGGACGAAACATGATGTTAAATAAGTGGCTGGAGTACTGCGTGGAGCGTGGTCATCGCTTCCTATCCGGCCCGGAGCCTTGTCCCGGCACGTGAGAAGGGGCGCGCAGCCGCCGCCCGTTTCATGAAAGCCTTGCGACAACTCGGATTTCTCAAGCTCAGCCTGCGAGCGGAAAACTCATCGCCCGATGAGGACCACCGCGTCATCGAGCTGTTCCGCAACCGCGCCGAGCTGAAGAAGCAGTACGGCAGCCTGCAGGAAGAGATCTTCCGGCTCAAGGACCTCATCAAGCAGCAGGAAGGCGCGACCCAGCGTGTGCAGGAGATGCTCAATACGCTCGAGGGGCGCCTGAGCAGCAGCGAGACCGCCTACGCGGCGCTGGTGTTCTACCAGCTGCGACGCCTCTGGCAGAGCGGCCGCGAGCTGATCACCCAGTTCACGGCCGATCTTGCGCGCCAGCAGGAGGAGCGGGAGCGCCGTGCCCACCTGGCGCAGCACAACCGGCGCCAGTTCGCCAAGAAGCAGGCCGCCGAGCAGCAGCTCGCCGCCGCGCAGACGATCCACGACGAGGCCGTTGCGCAGCAGGCCCGCCTGGAGGGCGAGCGCGCCGCACTCACCCGCTTCTGGCACTACTTCAAACGGCGCGCGCTCGCGCACCAGATCACCGCGGCGCAGCTGAGCGTGGCCAACGCCGTCACGGCGCTGGCCCAGGCGCGGGCGCTGGTCGAGCAAGTCGTCAACGAGCCGAACCCGGAGTTCCCCGGCCTGTCACTGGATGCGCGCCGCGCCATCAACATCGCGGCCATCGCATACGCGGAAGTGCTGTGCCTGCGCGTGGCGAGCCTGAAGACGCCCCTGGTGGCGATGGCCCGCGAAGCCACCGGCCAGCGCGAGGCGCCCGACTCCTACGGCACCCCGCAGGAATGCGTGCTGCTGATGGGCCAGATCAACCGCGCGCAGACGCTCATTGCCGAGCGTGCCGGCCTGCCCGATCAGATCCGGGTGCGCAGCGAGCGGCTGAAGCGCGTCGCGAAGTACCGCGGCGCCAACGATGGCGCGCCGACCACCGATTCGATCGGGCGCTCGGAAGGGGACGTGCTGGAATCTCCGGCCCTGGGCAACGATGCGCCGAAGCTGCCCAACGTGCTGGCCGAGGACATCTGGGACCTATTCCGGATCCTGCTGCGCTGAGCCCGGCACCCGGCGCTTAGGCCGGGCCATCCACCCGTGCGGCTCAGTCGCTCTTGGCGGTCTTCTGTCCCGGGCCGGCGCGCACGCCGGTCACCACGTCCGCCATCACCTGCGTCGCCTGGTCGAGCACCGGATCGGAGGTGTCCTTGGTCTTGTCCATCTCCTCGACCGATTTGAAGGCGGGCAGGTTCTTGGCCGCGCGACGCTGGTTCTCGCGCTCGAGGCGCTCGTGATCGATGCGCGCGCGCTCCTCGCGACGGGTCTTGAGATTCAGCGACACGCTCTTCTGCTCGCGCACTTCCTCGGCGGCGGCGATATCCGATACCAGCAGGCGATAGTCCGGGTCGTGCTCGGCGCGCGCGCCTTCCTCGCTGGCGAGGCTGGCCAGTGCCGGCGCGCTCGCCGCGGCCGGGCTGGTCTTGAAGGGCACACCCGGGATGCGGTCCCAGGGCAGCGCGGACTCGAGCGCGCTCTCGCCCACTTCCCTGGTGTCCAGCGGCGATGCCAGCGGCACGTCCGGCTCCACGCCGCGATGCTGCGTGCTCTCGCCGGTGACGCGGTAGAACTTGCCGATCGTCACCGTGAGCTGTCCGCTCACCGGGTCCGGTGACCAGCGGTCCAGGCGCACGAGGTTCTGCACCGTGCCCTTGCCGAAGGTAGTCTGGCCGAGGATGAGGCCGCGGCGGTAGTCCTGGATCGCGCCCGCGAAGATCTCGGAGGCCGAGGCACTCAGCCGGTCCACCAGCACGGTGAGCGGGCCGTCGTACGCGGCGCCCCTCTCCGGATCGTCCAGCACCTCGAGCCGGCCGGCCGAGTCACGCAGCTGCACCACCGGGCCATGGTCGATGAAGAGACCGGTAAGCGCGGTGGCCTCCGGCAGGTAGCCGCCGCCGTCATTGCGCAGGTCGAGCACGATGCCGTCGACGTTCTCGCCCTTCAGTTCCTTCAGCAGCTTCGCCACATCGTGCGAGGTGCTGCGGGTGTTCGGGTCGTCCGGGTCCGGGACCGCCGTGTCCTGGTAGAAGCCGGGCACGGTCACCACGCCGATCTTGAGCGTGCGGCCGTTGCGCACCACGGTCTTCACTTCCTTGTGGGCCGCCTGGGCCTCCAGCGTCACCTTATTGCGCGTGAACTCGAGCACCTTCTCGGGCGAACCGGGCAGGGCGCCGGCGGGCAGGATCTGCAGGCGTACCTGGGTGCCGGCCTTGCCGCGGATCAGCTGCACCACATCGTCCAGCCGCCAGCCGATGACGTCGGTGAACGGCCCACTCTTGCCCTGGCCGACACCGGTGATGCGATCGTTGACGTTCAGGGTGCCGGCCACCGCCGCCGGACCGCCCTCGATGATGTTCATGATCGTCACGTAGTCGTCGTTGAGCTGCAGCGAGGCACCGATGCCGTCGTAGTTCAGGCTCATCTGGATGCGGTATTCCTCGGAGCTGCGCGGCGAGAAGTAGCTCGAGTGCGGGTCGAAGGCGCGCGCGTACGCGTTCATCAGGTTCTCGAACACGTCCTCGCCGCTGACCTGGTCGACACGCTTGAGCACCCGCTGGTAGCGCTTCTTGAGGATCTCGGCGGCCTCCGGCCAGGTCTTGCCGGTGAGCATGAGCGAAAGGGCGTCGTTCTTGACCCGCTTCCTCCACAGTTCATCCATCGTCGCCTGGTCGCTGATCCAGCTGGCCTTGCTGCGGTCGAACTCGAACGACTCATCGAGGGTCCAGTTCGGCTCGGTGGCCAGCAGGTCGATCGCGCGGTTGATGCGTTCGCGATTGCGCTGCTGGAAACGGGCGAAGATGACGTAGGCCGGCTCGACCTGCCCGGTGCGGATCATGTCGTCGAACTGGAAGCGATAGGCGTTGAATTCGTTGATGTCGCTCTGCAGGAAATAGCTCTTCTGGCTGTCGAGGAACTCCAGGTAGCGCTGGTAGACGACCTCGGACATCTTGTCGTCGAGGGTGGCGCGGCTGTAGTGCTGTTCCTCGAGGATGCGGCCGACCTTGCGCGCGGTGGCGCGCTGCTGCTCGGTCGGGGCAATCGACCCCGGGGGGAGGGTCGTGGTGCTGGCCGGAACCTGCGCCGAGCCGCCCATGACCAGGGCGAGGACGGCCAGGGTCACGGCGGCAAGCCAGCCCGGGGAACGGCGCGAAGGTGAGGTCATTCGGAAAAGCTCTCTGGTTCGGTACACTTTAGAGCAAGGCTAGGGCCTGCAGTTCGATTCTAGCAAGTAAAGTAGGCATTCCATGCAGCCCCTGACCGCACTTCTGGCCATTGTGGCCGGCTCCGCAGTGGCCCTCGCGATAGGCCTGGTGCTCACCTGGGTGGTGATCCTGTTCCTGTCCGCCGACGAGGCCCGTTTTGCCCCGGAACAGCCGGCCCTGCTCAAGGCCATCGCCGTCTTTACATTATTCGCCGTCGCCTGCGGCTGGAGCTTCTACGGGGAGCTGCGGCGGCGCCCCTGGCGCCTGGCGGCCCATGCCGCCATGCTGGCCATGCTGGCGGTGGCCGTGTGGCTCTACTGGCCTCAGTAGGGGATATCGTCCTGCCGCACGGATCCTGAGCGCAGCAGGTACACCAGCGCGCGGACCACCGTGACGAGGATCGCCGGGCCGAGCGCGACCAGCCAGAATACCGAGGAGCCGTTGCCCAGCCCGGTGAAGAAGTCCCCCAGCAGCGCCGCCGCGCCGGCGTGCTGGCTGCTGCCGTGCACGTAGCCGCCGAGGATGCGATTGCCGACCACCCAGATCAGCAGCGGCACCACCAGCACCCCGCACAGCAGCTCGGCCCCAAGGTAGATCATCTCGCGCTGCAGGCGCGAGAGCCCGCGCCAGCCGCGCGGCTCCTCCACCATGTACTCCGAGTCTTCCGGCGCGCGCGACATAGGCGTCCCTGCATGCACAACACTTCGGGCTTGAGCGCCCGGGCGGGCATAATAGCCCCCTCATGCAAAAAATCAGAGTTGCCGTCATCGGTGTCGGGTACCTGGGGCGCTTCCACGCGCAGAAATACGCGCAGGCCTCGGGTTGCGAACTCGTGGCGGTGGTCGATGCGCGGGCCGAGGCGCGCGATGCGGTCGCCCAGGAGCTCGGCACGCAGGGGCTGCCGGACTACCAGGGCCTGCTCGGCCAGGTCGAGGCGGTCAGCGTGGTCACGCCGACCCCGGCGCACTTTGCCATCGCGCGGGACTTCCTCGCCGCCGGCGCGCACGTGCTGGTGGAGAAGCCGATCACCGAGACCGCCGCGGAGGCCCGGGAGCTGATCGCACTCGCCGCACGGCAGAAGCGGATCCTCGCCGTCGGGCACCTGGAGCGCTTCAACTCGGCCATCCTCGCCGCCGAGCCGTACCTGCGCGCCCCGCGCTTCGTCGAGTGCCACCGCCTCGCGCCCTACCGTGAGCGCGGCACCGACGTGAACGTGGTGCTCGATCTGATGATCCATGACATCGACATCGTGCAGACCATCGTCGGGGCGCCCATCACCAGCATCGATGCCGTGGGCACCCCGGTGTTCTCCGGCGAGATCGACATCGCCAATGCGCGCATCCGCTTTGCTAACGGCTGCGTCGCCAACGCCACCGCCTCGCGGGTCAGCCTCAAGACCGAGCGCAAGATGCGCATCTTCGAGGACGACGCCTATATCTCGCTCGAC
Organism: Pseudomonadota bacterium; assembly: GCA_018240525.1. GTDB lineage: Bacteria > Pseudomonadota > Gammaproteobacteria > Steroidobacterales > Steroidobacteraceae > 13-2-20CM-66-19. Next base: position 262,966 of record JAFEFN010000003.1, on the reverse strand, counting down.
CTGCAGCAGAAGATCCTAACCCTCATCCGCAAACGCACCGCCAAGGACGGGCCCGGGCCGCTGCCGGTCGCCATCGAGGAGCAGGCGCTCGAGCCGGGCGATGCCCTCAAAGCCGAGATCGACTCCTTCCTCGAGTGCGTCCGTACCGGGCGGGCACCCATGGTGCCCGGCGAGGCCGGCCTCATGGCGCTCGAGACCGCGACGCGCATCACCGAGCAGGTCGAGCAGGCGCTCGCTGCCCGCCATGCGGCCAGCGCCTGAGCGGGGCAGTGGACCGCAGCGCGCCCCACCCAGGACGAACAGCATGAGCAAGCAACCGCCCCATCTCGAGCGCCCGGAGCGCAAGGTCAGCGTCGCCGCGATCCAGATGTCCTGTGGCTGGGATGCGCACGCCAACATCGCGCGCGCCGAGGAACTGGTGCGCCAGGCGGCGCGGCAGGGCGCACAGATCATCCTGCTGCCGGAGCTGTTCGAGACCCCGTATTTCTGCATCGAGCAGGACTCGCGCCACCTGCACCTGGCGAGCACGCTGGCGGACAACCGCGCGGTGCGCCACTTCGCCCCCATCGCGCGCGAGCTGGGCGTGGTGCTGCCGATCAGCTTCTTCGAGCGCGCCGGGCGCGCCTACTTCAACACCGTTGCCATCCTGGACGCCGACGGCAGCAACCTGGGGATCTACCGCAAGTCGCACATCCCCAACGGCCCGGGCTACCAGGAGAAGACCTATTTCTCCCCGGGCGACAGCGGCTTCAAGGTGTGGAAGACGCGCTTTGCGCGCATCGGCGTGGGCATCTGCTGGGACCAGTGGTTCCCGGAGAGCGCGCGCGTGATGGCGCTCATGGGCGCCGAGCTGTTCTTCTTCCCGACGGCAATCGGCAGCGAGCCGCCGCCGGCGCCCCCGGTGAACTCGCGCGAGCACTGGCAGCGCACGCAGCAGGGCCATGCGGCGGCCAACCTCACGCCACTGGTGGCCGCGAACCGCTACGGCCTGGAGCGCTCGCTGCAGGACCCGGACAGGCTCTACATCCGCTTCTACGGCTCCTCGTTCATCGCCGATGGCATGGGGGCGAAGGTGGCCGAGGCGAAGGAGGAGGGCGATGCGGTGCTGGTGCACGCCTTCGACCTGGAGGCCGCCGCGCAGCTGCGCGACAACTGGTTCGTGTTCCGCGACCGGCGGCCGGACCTGTACGGCGCGATCGCCACGCTGGATGGCAAGGCCGGCTGAGCGCGCGGTGTGACCGAAGCGGAGAGGATCCCGGCCCGTGCGGGCCGGGATCCCTCAAGTGGTGGAGGCGGGGGGACAGCACGTCCGTGGCTTTCGCCGCGGGCTGGACTATGCCTTCATCCGCCGGCCGGTGAGGGCCGGTGGATGCGGAGCGTGTTATCCGGCACGCATCTTCTGCGCCGGATCCTAGTGCCCGCCCCGGAACCGCAGTTCCTCGGCGGGTCTATGAGTCTCTACAGGGCAGGCCTGAAGTTGGCCCTCTTCCTACCCCTCGGCGTTGCCATGCCGCCTTGCGGGCGGTGCAGGTTTCACCGATGTGAGCTCCGTTGTCTGCCAGGCCTCTCGGCCTGGTGCGACCCATTGATCGAACCCCCGTCCGCAAGTCCTAGACTTCAGGATCTACGTACGTAGCTGGTCTTTAGTTCTCACGCTGCGCTACCCGATCAGCAGGGAAGACGCAGCGCCAGCGGACAGTAACTCTTAACGCAACCGGCCTGTCGCACGCCGGAGCGCGATCCTGTGAACGCGTCCCCTGATTCAGTCGCACAGGCACGAACCGGTCAGAGGTCAACTGCGATTAAGCAGCTAGAGCGTAGTTGTCGTCGTTGGCAACTATGATTTGCAGAGTGTTTTACGAGGGCCCTACACCTCGGCACGCCCCTGAAGGTTCGCAACCCACGTCGAAACCGGTCGCCCCCTCAGGATCAGCCTTCAGCATACCTCAAATGGGGCCGGTGCCCGAGGGTGCAAGGCCCAGGTCTCTGGCAGCGCTGAAAAAATTGGGCTAAGGTCAAACCTCGGCAGGGAGGTGTCAGAAGATGCCTGGCCACTCGCGTTTACGCGCGGTCTTCCTCACGACGCTCCTGGGCGCCGTGCTCGGTGCGTGCAGCCACAAGCAGGAGGCCCCCCGGGGCTCTGCCGCCCCGCCTCCGCCCCCGTTCGCCTCCTCGAACGCCGAGGAGGAGAGCAGCGATGCGCAAGATCCCTGCCGCCTGCTCGACCCGAAGGAGGTCGAGGCGGTGCTGGGTGAGCCCCTGGCCGTCCCGCCCTTCCGCGTCGGTAGTGGGGGCATGGGCCCGCACGCCTCCGGCTCTGACTGCATGTATGAGACCAAGAACTTCCGTTACCTCACCCTGACGGCGACCTTCGAGGGCGGCCAGCAGGAGTACTCGCTCACGCAGATGGTCAAGGGGCAGCTCAAGGGCGGCCGTGGCAACGAGGAAATGGCCAAGACGGTCCACAACAGATTCCAGCTCGACGATGGCACCGAGCTCAGCGGGGAGTGGGACGAGGCCTCGCTCACAGCGATGAACTGCTGCATCTTCAATGCCCTGCGGGGCGACCAGCTGCTGGTCATCGACTTCACCGGCACGCGCCTGTCGCTGCGTCAGGTGGCCCCTTTGCTCGATGCCGCTTTCAAGCGCATGGACAAGCCGCTGCCTCTGAACGGCAATGCCGCGGTGGGCGCGGCGCTCGCTCTGGATAAGACACGGCCACAGCCGCGGGACGTCTGCTCACTGCTCACGCGGACCGAGGTCGAGGCGATCGTCGGGCCGCTCGGTGCCGACCCGGCCGGGCACGGCCATGACTCCTGCACGTACGCGATGCCGCGCACGCCCGGCACCGTGCCGCTGGAGTACGACGTCAAGGTCCGCTGGCGCAACGGCTACTACCAGTGGCGCTCCGACCGCCACGTGAGCAACCTCGCTTACGGTTCGGTGGGGCAGATCGCGCACGACGTGGTGCCAGGTCTCCCGGCGCAGGAGGAGTCCGAGCACCAGTCCAATGCGGCCACGAGTGCCGCGGCCGCCGACCCGGCCGAGTCGGTCTCCGATGACGGCATGAACTACGTCCTGGTCAAGCAGGACGTGGAGATCTCCGTCAATTCCCGCTTTGTCGACAGGGCGCGCGCCCAGGCACTGGTGGTGGCGGTGGCGGCCAAGATCTGAACCTCGACGGATCAAGACAAGACACAACGGAGAAGACGATGCGCACGATTATCGCCGGCACTCTCGCCTTGCTGTTCAGCCTGGTTGCGCACGCCGGCTCGGTGCTGAAGATGGATGCCAAGGACGCGGCCGGCAAGACGCAGCCCTTCGAGACCTACTATGCACAGGACGGGATGCTGCGTATCGACCGCATGGATGCCCACGGCGGCATCACCGGCACGACGCTGGTGCGTGACGGGGTGGTGTGGGAGATCGACCCGGCCGGGCGCACCTATACGCGCGTCGACTCGGCAAGCGTCGGCGAGTTTGCCGGTGCAAGCGCGAACAAGATGGAAGCGATGATCGCCAGCCTACCGCCGGAGAAGCGGGCGATGATGGAAGCGCGCATGGCGCAGATGAAGCAGAAGTCCGCGAGCACCCAGTACACCTTCACCGACACGGGTCGCACCGACCACGTCGGCTCGTACGCCTGCAAGATCTGGGAGGAGCAGAAGAGTGGCCAGCCCTTCGGGCAGTTCTGCGTGGTGCCCAGCTCCAGCCTGCCCGGCGGCGCGGAACTCGAAACCTCGCTGAAGAAGGCGACCGCCACCGCGGGCCAGATCATTGCCAGCGTGCCCATGCTGGCCCCACACGCCGAGCACATCACCCGCCTTGGCCAGATGAATGGCTTCCCGGCCAGAGCGCGCATCTCCGGGGGCGATGAGCACGTGCTGACCTCGGCTCAGGCGCAGTCGCTGCCGGCAGACAAGTTCGCCATTCCCCAGGGCTTCACGGAGCGCAAGCTCGGCGAACGCGAGTGAGCCGATTCGTGCGGCGCCTGGCCTGGCTGGCGCTCGCCTGCGGGGCGCCCGCGCTGGCCCTGGACGCGGCTGACATCAAGCCGCGCCCGGGACTCGTGATCACCGCGACGGTGTTCGCTTCCGTGACGGCCGGCAACCAGGACTTCGGCTTCATGGACACCGAGGATCACTATGCGCTGCAGTCCATGGGTCCGGAGGGCCTGCGCTACATGATCCGCGTCAGTGCCGCGGGCAATGCCGAGGCAGAGAAGATCGCGAATCGCCTGCGCTGGCCCCGGCAGGTGCAGCGCGCGGATCTGGAAAACTCCTCGCGCATGACCCTGCTGTACGCGAGCACCGACCCGGAGAGCTACGGCGGCCAGACCTTCACCGAGACCTCCCGCAAGGTGCTCACGGGGCTCAAGGGCGGGGGCGAGGTTCCCTTCGTCTTCGGGCCCTACGCGGGCAGCCTGAACAACGCCTTTGCGGGGATCGTGGCGGCTCCGGCCAAGGCCGCTGCGACCAAGCCCGCACCGGCGCCCGACAAGAACCCGGTGTTGCCGGACCTCGGGCAGATGTTCGGGATGGCGTTCGGCTCTGCGCGCACCTACTACCGCGGCTCGCTGCACCGGGTCGAGACCACGGACGTGCCGGTGGCGGTGCTGGTGAATGGCACACGCGTGAACCTGCCGGCGGTGCACGCCGCGGGGACCTTCTCCTTCAGCGGCGGCGCGCCGCAGAAGGCGGAAGTATGGTGGCTCGACAATCCGGACTGGCCGGTGACACTGCACTGGAGCTTCGGACCGGCGAGCACGCGCATCACCCGCATCGACTGGCCGACCGACTCGGCCGGCGGCCAGGTCGCCACGGGCCCGCCCCTGGCGGCGCAGCTCGGGGGCAGTGCCTGCCACGTCGAGCTGCACGGGATCTACTTCAGTTCCGGCAGCGCGGTGCTGCTGGAGGAGTCCGAGCCCATGCTGCAGCAGGTGGCGGCGCTGGTGAAGGGCAGCCCGGAGGCGACCCTCACCATCGAGGGGCACACCGACAACATCGGCTCGGCCGAGTACAACCAGAAGCTGTCCGAGGCCCGCGCCAACGCGGTGCGCCAGGCGCTCGTCGGCCGCTACGGCATCCCGGCCGGTAAGCTCACCGCGAAGGGCTTCGGGCTGACGCGCCCGGTCGACAGCAATGCCACCGTCGAGGGTCGCGCCCACAACCGGCGCGTCGAGCTGGCGCGGCCTTGCGCCAAGCACTAATTGCACGCAGTTGAGCGGAGAGGGCGAATGAAGCGTCATGCAGTGTTGGGGATCCTCGCGGGCGGCCTCATCGCAGCGCTGGGCCTGCACGGGTGCGGCCGCCATCCGTCCAGCACACCGGCGGCGGCGGGCAGCGCGCCGCTGGCGGCACCCGCCTCGGCGAGCACGGCGCTACGCGGCACTTTCGTATTTGGTGCCGATCAGGCCGCGCTGCGCACCTACCTGCAGAACGTGCAGGAGGTCAAGCCGCCCAAGTTCGAGGTGGAGTGGAGCAAGGACGTGGTGCCCGTCAGCCGCGAGGAGGCGCTGCGCGCCCTGCGTTCCGTGAATGCCGACGGCAGCGACTTCGTCTTCACCAGCTCGGACCCGGTGGTGCAGAGGCTGCAGCCGGGCAAGATCGTGTGGATCTGGGGCATCGCCATCCGCCGCATCGACCGGCTCGGGATCTTCGAGGACGGCACCGTGGTGCACACCAGCGCGGTGCCGCTCAGCGAGGCGCTGACGCGGGCCGACATCGAGTTCGCCACCCCGGTTGACTTCGGCAATGCCTACGGGGTCTACAAGCCGCGCATCCAGGAGCCGCCGCCGCGCACCATCACGCGCGCCGCGCGGCCCAGCGGTTTCGTGCCGGTGCGCTACGGGCCCGATCCGGAGCCGCCTCCGCAGGGCGGGCCGGCCGGGGCGGAGCAGCCGGTCGATCCGGGCAACCAGACCATGGAGCAGACCGCCGAGTCCGACATGGTCGCCGCCACCGGCAACGGCTACACCGGCACCGTGGCCGGCTTCCAGTTCTCCATGGGCTACAAGGTCTCGCAGAACACGCTGCACCTGGAGTTGCAGGGCAGGAAGGCGGACGAGAATCAGCCGAGCGGCAGCAACGGGAGCTCGGAGCTCCAGGGCGTGGCGGCCGACCGCTTCTACGCCTTCGTCGAGGAGCAGTGGCATGCCCAGCAGGACGCGAAGAAGTCCTACGACCGTGTCGAGCACCTGGAGACACAGATCGCGCAGATCGAGGCGCTCAAGGCCGGGCGCGGCGGCGACCCGCAGCTGAGCGGGATGAACCCGCAGGCGCTCAGCACTCTCCTGAGCGAGGACGAGCAGCAGAAGCTCATCGCCATCTCCGACTACCGCCACGCCGAGACCCTGGCGGAGGCGGCGCGCGCCAAGGCGCGGGCGGAGTCGGCGCGCAACGACGAGCTGCTCAACCTCTTCCTGATGGTCGCCGAGAACCTTGACGTGCGCTTCCGTGCCCGCGCGGACCTGGAACGCGCCGCGCTCCAGGCCGCCATCAAGCTCAACGGGGGCAGCAATGCCGGGACTTCGGTGAACTTCAAGGACCTGAAGGGCACTCTCGACCTGGAACTGGTGGCGCGCCTGGGGCAGGGCGGGAACGGTGGGGTGAGCATCCCGGTCGCGCACGTGCCGGTCCGCTTCAACATCCCCGTGATCGTGGGCGGCGTCCCGCTCGTGGTGCAGCTCGGTGCCGACTTCCTCGCCAAGATCGCCCTCGCCGGCAACCACGCCGCGCACCACTTCCACGCGAAATTCCAGTTCGCCGGCGGCGCAGGGACGCTGGCGAGCGCGAGCTCGCAGACCGATTCGAACGGGGCCTTCGACGACGCCCCGGCGCAAGTCGAGCAACCGACGCTATCCAGCCCGGGGGTCTCCGGCACCGTCCTTGCCGTGCAGATCCCGCGCCTGGGCCTCGGCGTCGGGGTCTTCGGCATTGCCGCGGTCGGCTACGTCGATCACGTGGTGGTGCTCACCATGACCAACGCGGCCGCCGTCGCCACGCTGAACCCGCCGTGCACGCGCGTGACGGTCGACCGCATCGCCCATGTCGGCGCCGACGTGACCACGGTCATGCCCATCCCGCTGGTCGAGCAGCTGCTGCATGCGCTGAGCTGGAACAAGGAAGTGTGGCGGGCGAAGCAGTGGATCCGCGTGGACCCGGACATCAAGATGTGCCGGATCTGAGGCCGCAGGACGCGCTCCTGCCATCGCGGCAGCGCTGCGCGCGGGCGTTGTAAGACCGCCGGTCCGGCCGCGCAGCCTGCGCCGGCACGCGGCGCGCGGTGCCGCGCTCAAGTTCCTCGTGTCGCGCCTGCGCAACGATTTCCTTCTGCCGTCCGCCTTCTGTAAGGTACGCGCCCCCCACAATTTAGGCAGGGTCTAGCGATGCGGCAGACAGCGGTATTCGGGTTCTTGGCGGCCACGGCGTTTGCGGCAGCGGCGCATGCCGAGGACGCCCCGTACGAGGGCGACCCCAACTGGTCGATGCGCGCGCTGCTGGGCTATTCCAAGACCGGCGGCAACACCGACAACAGCGCCGGCAACGCGCTGTTCCACGTCGCCCATGTCTGGAACGACTGGAAGTTCCTGTTCGGCACCGAGGGCCTGTACGGCTCGACCAAGGGCGAGACCACGGCGCAGGCCTTCACCGTCCACGGCCAGGCCAACTACAACTTCACCCCGAAGTTCTACGGCTACCTCGGCGCCGGGTACAGCGACGACCGCTTCTCGGGCTTCGCCTACCAGGACGCGCTGACCACCGGTATCGGCTACCAGATCTACAACGACGACAACACCAAGCTCACCGTGCAGGGCGGCGTCGGCTACCTGTGGCTGCGCAAGGAATACCTGGTCAAGGACGACATCGGCGGGGTGATCGAGCGGCTCGACTACGATCCGAACACCGGCATCCCCTACGAGCAGGAGCACAGCGTCGCCTTCAACGGCGCGGCCAACTACGAGCACAACTTCAACGCCTCGACCAAGATCCTCGCCGGCGTCGGCGTGCTCTCCAGCAAGGACAATACCCGCACCAACGCCACCGTGTCCCTGCAGGTGAAGATGTCCACGCACCTGGCGCTCGCGGCCGGCTACCAGATCGTCAGCAACAGCAGCCCGCCGGCCGGTTCCGGCAAGAACGACTCGCTGGCGACCCTGAGCCTGGTCTACGACATGAAGAATCCGAAGCTGGCGCCGGAGTGAGTGGCCTGCCTGCGCCGCGGCCTCAGCCGCGGCGCAGGGCGCGCGCCTTGTCGCGCTGCCAGTCGCGGTCCTTCTCCACCGCGCGCTTGTCGTGCTGCTTCTTGCCCTTGGCCAGGCCGATGGCGAGCTTCGCCCGTCCGTTCTTCCAGTACAGCTCCAGGGGAACCAGCGTGTAGCCGCGCCGCTCCACCGCGCCGACCAGCTTGGATAGCTCCGAGTGGTTCAGCAGCAGCTTGCGCGTGCGCACCGGGTCGGCCTGCACGTGGGTCGAGGCCGAACGCAGCGGCGTCAGGTGGGCGCCGAAGAGGAAAGCCTCCTCGTTGCGCAGGTACACGTAGGCCTCGGTGAGCTGCGCGCGCCCGGCGCGCATCGACTTCACCTCCCAGCCCTGCAGCGCGATGCCCGCCTCGTAGCGCTCCTCGATGAAGTAGTCGTAGCGCGCCTTGCGGTTTTCGGCGATGAGGCGGGGCGTGGTGGGGGCGGCTTTGGTCATGGGCTGGGCTAGTGGGACAATGCGTTCATGCGAGAGGTTAAGCGTTCGGCCCTGGTGAGCCAACCGCCCGGGGTATTGTTTGCACTGATCAACGACATCGAGGCCTACCCGGACTTCCTGCCCTGGTGCACCCACACGCGGGTGCTGGAGCGGTCCGACCGCCACGTGCTCGCCACCCTCGGCGTGCGCCAGGGCGCGCTGTCCGGGGAGTTCACCACGCGCAACACGCTCGAGCCCGACCGCGCCATCACCATGCAGCTGGTGCGCGGCCCGTTCACCACCCTCGAAGGCCAGTGGCTGCTGACGCCGATCGAGGCGCACGGCTGCCGCGTCGACTTCACCGTGCGCTTCGCCTTCAAGAACCGCCTCACCGCGATGCTGCTCGAGCCGCTCTTCGCGACGACCATCGGCTCCCTGGTCGAGGCCTTCGTGCAGCGGGCCCGCCGGCTGCCGTGAGCGGCGCGCCCGACAAGGGCTGCACCGTCGCCTACGCCACGCCCGGGCGGCAGTTCCTGTGGCCGCTGCGCCTGCCGGCGGGGGCCTCGATCGGCGATGCCCTGGCGGCGGCCCGGGCGCAGGCGGGAGATGCCGGCGAGGCGGTCCCGTGGGACCGCGCGCTCGTCGGGATCTTCGGGCAGGTGCGCCGCCGCAGCGACGGTTTTGCCGACGGGGACCGGATCGAGATCTACCGCCCCCTGGCGCACGATCCGCGCGAGCGGCGCCGCGAGCAGGTGGCGCGCGCGCGCCGCGCCGGCCGCGGCGGCTAGATCTTCGGGAACTTGGAGATCGGCGCGCCCTCGTCCGGGGTCTGTGGCGGGCCGATGCCCATGTTGACCGTGTCGAAGCTGGCCACCTTGTCATCCTTGAAGTGCACGATGACCTGGCGCTGCGCGTAGGGGTGGCGGCCGTGGCGGAAGTAGAAGAGGTAGTCCCAGCGGTCCTTGTCGAACACGTCCGGAACCATGGGCGTGCCCAGAAGGTAGCGGACCTGCGTGCGCGTCATGCCCACCTGCAGCTGGTCGACGGTCTTGCTCTCCAGGTAGTTGCCCTGCTGGATGTCCGGCCGGTAGACGCAGCCTGAGGCGAGGGCGAGGAGCACGAGGGCACCGGTGCGGCTGAAGGGGAAGCGCATGAGGGTCCGATGGGGGATAATGAACGGCGAATCATACCTGAACACGGGTCGGCGCCGGCAGTCACCGCCGTGGTCCCGTACGGAGGGCACCTTGGAAGGCAAGGATCTGCGCAAGGCCGGACTGAAGGTGACGCTGCCGCGCCTGAAGATCCTGGAGATCATGGAAGGCAGCAAGACGCGCCACCTGTCGGCCGAGGACATCTACCGCACGCTCCTGGAGTCGAACGAGGACATCGGGCTGGCCACCGTCTACCGCGTGCTCACCCAGTTCGAGGCCGCGGGGCTGGTGACGCGCCACCACTTCGAGGATGGCATGGCGGTGTTCGAGCTCAACGAGGGCACCCACCACGACCACATCGTCTGTCTAGACTGCGGCCGCGTCGAAGAGTTCATGGACGCGGGCATCGAGGAGCGCCAGACCGCGGTGGCGCAGAAGCACGGCTTCGCCATCCGCGACCACTCGCTCATCCTGTACGGGCACTGCAAGCGCCCGAACTGCCCGCACAAGGTCCGCCGCAGCAGCTAGCGCTTCGGGCGCCGCACCCGCACCGTATCCGAGGTCGTCTCCTCGGCCTCGCCGGACCGGCCGCCATCCTGGCCGGCGGCCGCGAGCATGTCGCGCGCGTGCGCGCGCGCCTTGGACGTGATCTCGATGCCGCCGAGCATGCGCGCGAGCTCCTCGATGCGCTCCTGGGCGGTCAGCTCGTGCAGCGTGGTGCGCGTGGTGCGCCCGTCGGTGAGCTTGGTGACGCGCAGGTGATGGTGGGCGAGCGATGCCACCTGCGGCAGGTGCGTGACGCAGAGCACCTGGCCACGCGCCCCCAGCGCGCGCAGCTCGCGGCCGACGATCTCGGCCACGGCCCCGCCGATCCCCGAGTCGACCTCGTCGAAGACCATGCAGCGCGATTCCTCCTGGGCGCAGGAGACCTGCACGGCCAGCGACAGGCGCGAGAGTTCCCCGCCCGAGGCCACCTTGGCCAGGGCGCGCGGCGGGGAGCCCGGGTTGGCGCTGACGCGAAACTCGATCTGGTCGATGCCGTGCTGGGCCGGCTCGGCGTTGCCGTCCTGGGTGACGTCCGCTTCGAAGCGGCCGCCGGTCATCCCTAAGGTCTGCATGCGCGCGGAGATGTCCTTGGCGAGGGCGCGCGCGGCGACCCGGCGCTTGCCCGAGAGTTCCTGCGCCTGCGCGCGGTAGGAGTCCAGCGCCGTGGCCAGCTCCTTGCGCAGCACCGCAAGGTCAAGGTCGGCGCGTTCCAGCGCCTCGAGCTCGGCGGCCAGGGCGCTGGTGCGCTCGGGCAGCTCGAACGGGGTCACGCGGTGCTTGCGCGCCAGCTCCTCCACCGCCGCGAGGCGTCGCTCGACCTCGTCCTGGCGCGAGGCGTCCAGGTCGAGCGAGTCGCGGTAGTGCTCCAGCTCGCGCGCCGCCTCGCGCACCTGGATCGAGGCCTCCTCGAGCATCGGCAGGACCGCGGCCAGCTTCGGGTCGAGGGTCGACAGCCCGCGCAGCGCGGTGAGCGCCCGGGCGATGCCGGCGTGCGCGCTGCTGGACTCGTTCTCGTACAGCTCGTTCAGCGCGGCGGCGCAGCCGGCGGCGAGCTTGCCGCGGTTGGCCAGGCGGGCGTGCTCGTCGCCGAGGGCCTCGATCTCCCCGGGCTTCACGGCGAGCGCGATCAGCTCCTGCGCCTGGTAGCGCAGCAGTTCGAGCTTGGCGTCGCGGTCGCGCGCCTTGCCCTCCAGCTCCAGGGTGCGGTTGAGCAGCTCCAGCCAGACCCGGTGCGCGATGCCGACCTGGCTCACCAGGTTGGTGAGCGTGGCGTAGCCGTCCAGCAGCGAGCGCTGCGCGGCGCTGCGCGTCAGGGACTGGAATTCATGCTGGCCGTGGATGTCGATGAGGATGTTGCCGGCCTCGCGCAGCAGCTGCACCGGCACGGACTGGCCGTTGAGGTAGGCGCGCGAGCGGCCGTCGGCGCCCACCACGCGCCGCACCACCAGCTCGCCCGCCGCGCCGACCGACTGCTCTTCCAGCCACGGCTTCAGCTCGCGCGGTGCGCGCTCCAGGTCGAAGGTGCCGCTCACCTCGGCGCGCTCGGCACCGTGGCGCACCACCTCCGCGCCGGCCCGGCCGCCGGCGAGCAGCTGCAGGGCATCCACCAGGATGGACTTGCCCGCGCCGGTCTCGCCGGTGAGCACGGTCAGCCCCGGGCGCAGCTCGAGTTCCACCGCATCGATGATGGCGAAATCGCGGATCTGCAGGTGCGTCAGCATGGGTCTTCAGCGCTCCGGGTCGCCGCGGCCCCAGTGCAGCTTGGAGCGCAGCAGCTTGTAGTAGTCGTGTCCGGGGGGGTGCAGCAGCGTCACCCGCTCGGGCGCCTCGCGCACCTCGAGCCGGTCGTCGGGCGCGAATTCCCCGAGCACCACGCCGTCGCAGGTGACGTGCGCCTGGGTGTCGGAGCGCTCGGCCAGCGACACCTCGATCACCGAGGCGGAGGAGACCACGATCGGCCGGTCCGAGAGGGTATGGGCGCAGATCGGGGCGAGCACCAGCACCGGCAGGTGCGGCTCGACGATCGGGCCGCCGCAGGAGAGCGCGTAGGCGGTGGAACCGGTGGCGCTGGAGATGATGACGCCATCCCCGCCGTGCAGGTTCACGAAGCGGCCGTTGACCCGCGTCTCGAAGTCCAGCGTGCGGCCGGTGTCGTGCTTCTGCATGACCACATCGTTCAGGGCCAGGGCCGCGGCGGTGCCGCGCGCGCTGTGCAGCCGCGCCGCCAGCAGCGGCCGCTCGTCCGGGGTGAGCTGCCCGGCCAGCGCCGCGTCCACCGAGGGCAGCATGTCCTGGGGCAGGATGTCGGTGAGGAAGCCGACGCGGCCGCGGTTCACCCCCAGCAGCGGCACCCCGTAGCGGGCCACCAGGCGCGCCCCATGCAGCAGCGTGCCATCGCCGCCGACGGCGATGACCAGGTCGGCGCGCGGGCCGAACTCGGACTCCGCCACGCGCGTGGCGGCCAGGCCCGCGGGCAGCGACGCATCCTCGGCCACCAGCACCGTGACGCCGCGGCGCTGCAGGTGGGGGAGGAGGGCGGCGACGGTCTCGGCGATGCGCGCATCGGCGAATCTGCCCACCAGCGCGCACGTGCGGACCGGGAAAGCCATTCAAGCCCTTGACTTAAGCCCGCATCGATCGGGCGCGCCTTTGTAGCATGGGGCCGCCCGTGGCGGCCATGGCCGTAAGTCACATCTTGCCGCACCTTCGGGCGGGGCGCGGCGGCCGCTTGACCGGCGGCGCCAGTGATGCATGATCGGTTCTTCACGCCGATGCGAAGGTCTTATGGGGCAGGAAGCGCGGGAAGAGCCCTTGAGCGAGCGGGCGCAGCACCTGCTGCGGATCCTCGTCGAGAGCTACATCCGGGACGGGCAGCCGGTCGGTTCCCGGGCGCTGTCGCGCGAGTCCGGCCTGCAGCTGTCCTCGGCCACCGTGCGCAACGTCATGGCGGACCTGGAGGACCTGGGATTCGTCGCCTCCCCGCACACCTCGGCCGGGCGCATCCCGACCGACAAGGGGTACCGCTTCTTCGTCGACACGCTGCTGCAGGTGCGGCCCCTGGACGAGGCCGACAGCAGCCAGATCCGCCGCCAGTTCGAGGCCGGCCGCGACAGCTCCACCGACCTGATCGCCAACGTCTCGCAGCTGCTCTCGAGCGTGACGCAGCTGGCCGGGGTGGTGACCGTGCCGCGCACGCGCGGTGCGCAGATCAGCCAGGTCGAGTTCGTGCCGCTGGCGGAGAACCGGGTGCTGGTGGTGCTGGTCTTCAACGACCGCGAGGTGCAGAACCGCATCATCCAGACCGACAAGCGCTATTCGGCCGACGAACTCAAGCGCGCCTCGAACTTCCTCAACGAGCAGTTCCGCGGCCGCTCGCTCACCGAGGCACGCCAGGAGATCCTGCGCCAGCTCTCCGAGGCGCGCGCCCACCTGAACCAGATCATGCTCGATGCCATCTCGGTGGCGCAGCAGGCCTTCGATGGCGGCGCCGAGGGCCGCCTCGAGTACGTGATCAAGGGCGAGACCAACCTCATGGGGGTGGCGGAGCTGACCAGCGTCGAGAAGCTGCGCCGGCTGTTCGAGGCCTTCAACGAGAAGCGCGACTTCCTGCACCTGCTCGACCACAGCCTGAAGGCCGAGCGGGTGCAGATCTTCATCGGCCACGAGTCCGGCTACCAGATCCTGGATGACTGCAGCGTGGTCACCGCCCCCTACGCCGACGGGGACGGCGTCATCGGCGTGCTCGGGGTGATCGGGCCGACCCGCATGGCCTACGAACGCGTCATCCCGATCGTCGACATGACGGCTAAACTGCTCGGGGCCGCCTTGAATTCGCGCCGCTGACCCCCACCCCGGGGCAGGTGCCGGCTGTTTTGCAGGAACCGCCCCGCTCAAGAGGGCGGACCGGTGGGGGCCGGTCAATTGACCCGCGGAGGCTGAGACACGATGACTGCCAACGAGCGCGACCGGCACGATCCGGGCGCGGAACAGACGACGGTGCTGCCGGAGACGGCCGCCCAGCTGGTGGAGATGGAGCGCCTGCAGCAGGCCCTCGCCGAGTCCGAGGAGCGCGCCAAGGGCCACTGGGAGCAGTACCTGCGGGCGGTGGCCGAGCTGGACAACGTCCGCAAGCGCGCCCAGAAGGACATCGAGTCCGCCAACCGCTACGGCCTGGAGAAGCTGGCCGCCGAGCTGCTGCCGGTGAGGGACAGCCTGGCCCTGGCGGTGCAGGCCTCGGATACGGCGGATGCGGCGAGCCTGCGCTCCGGCCAGGGGGCCACCCTGCAGCTGCTGACCAAGGCGCTGTCCAAGTTCGGGGTCACCGAGATCGACCCGCTGGGGGAACCCTTCGACCCGGCGCGGCACGAGGCCATGCTGGCCCAGGAGTCGGCCACCGCCGAGCCCAATTCCGTCCTGCAGGTGATCCAGCCCGGCTACGAGCTCAACGGGCGCCTGCTGCGGCCGGCCCGGGTGATCGTCGCCAAGGAGCCGTCGCGGGCTTGAAACCCCCTGCGGCCACCCCTAAGAAGTGGCCCTATAGCATCCCCATTTTGAAAGAGTTCTTGCGCGGAGTGCATTTATGGCAAAGGTAATCGGAATCGACCTCGGCACGACCAACTCGTGCGTCGCCATCATCGAGGGGGGCAAGCCCCGGGTCATCGAGAACAGCGAGGGCGATCGCACGACCCCCTCGATCGTCGCCTTCACCAAGGATGACGAGGTCATCGTCGGCCAGCCGGCCAAGCGCCAGGCGGTCACGAACCCGCAGAACACCCTGTTTGCCATCAAGCGCCTGATCGGCCGCAAGTACGACGACGAGGTCGTGCAGCGCGACATCAAGATGGTGCCGTACAAGATCGCCAAGGCCGACAACGGCGATGCCTGGGTCGACGTCAACGGCAAGAAGATGGCGCCGCCGGAAGTCTCCGCGCGCGTGCTCATGAAGATGAAGAAGACCGCGGAGGACTACCTGGGCGAACCGGTCACCGAGGCGGTGATCACCGTGCCGGCCTACTTCAACGACTCGCAGCGCCAGGCGACCAAGGATGCCGGCCGCATCGCCGGGTTGAGCGTCAAGCGCATCATCAACGAGCCGACCGCCGCCGCGCTCGCCTACGGGCTGGACAAGTCCGGCGGTGACCGCAAGATCGCCGTGTACGACCTGGGCGGCGGCACCTTCGACGTCTCGGTCATCGAGATCGCCGAGGTCGACGGCGAGCGCCAGTTCGAGGTGCTCTCCACCAACGGCGACACCTTCCTCGGCGGCGAGGACTTCGACCTGCGCATCATCAACTTCCTGGCCGAGCAGTTCCAGAAGGAGTCGGGCGTCGACGTGCGCCAGGATCCGCTCGCCATGCAGCGCCTGAAGGAGGCGGCCGAGAAG
This sequence comes from Pseudomonadota bacterium, assembly GCA_018240525.1. Lineage (GTDB taxonomy): Bacteria > Pseudomonadota > Gammaproteobacteria > Steroidobacterales > Steroidobacteraceae > 13-2-20CM-66-19. The sequence continues at coordinate 247,211 of JAFEFN010000003.1, read as the reverse complement.
GCGAAGATCGAGCTGTCCTCGACGCAGCAGACCGACATCAACCTGCCGTACATCACCGCCGATGCGACGGGACCGAAGCACCTGAACATCAAGCTCACCCGCGCCAAGCTCGAATCGCTGGTGGACGACCTCATCCAGCGCACGGTGGGCCCGTGCCGCACGGCGCTGAAGGATGCCGGGCTCTCGGCGAGCGACATCTCCGAGGTGATCCTCGTCGGTGGCCAGACGCGCATGCCCAAGGTGCAGCAGATGGTGAAGGACTTCTTCGGCAAGGAGCCGCGCAAGGACGTCAACCCCGACGAGGCGGTGGCCGTGGGCGCCGCGATCCAGGGCGGCGTGCTGGCCGGCGAGGTCAAGGACGTGCTGCTGCTGGATGTCACCCCGCTGTCGCTGGGCATCGAGACCCTGGGCGGCATCATGACCAAGCTGATCGAGAAGAACACGACCATCCCGACCAAGGCGTCGAACGTGTTCTCCACCGCCGACGACAACCAGACCGCCGTGACCATCCACGTGCTGCAGGGCGAGCGCGACCGTGCCGCGGACAACAAGTCCCTGGGCAAGTTCGACCTCACCGACATCCCGCCGGCCCCGCGCGGCATGCCGCAGGTGGAGGTGTCCTTCGACATCGACGCCAACGGCATCCTGAACGTGTCCGCCAAGGACAAGAACACCGGCAAGGAGCAGAAGATCGTCATCAAGGCCTCGAGCGGCCTGAACGAGGACGAGATCAAGCGCATGGTGCGCGATGCCGAGGCGCACGCCGAGGAAGACAAGCGCTTCCGCGAGCTGGTCGACACGCGCAACAAGGCCGACGGCCTGATGCACACCGTCGAGAAGACCCTGCAGACCCTGGGCGACAAGGTCGACGGCGCCGAGCGGGCGCGCATCGAGAGCGCCATGTCGGACCTGCGCACCGCCCTCAAGGGCGAGGACAAGGGTCAGATCGACAAGAAGGCCGAGGCACTGGCGCAGGCATCCTCCGGGCTGGCCCAGCGCGCCGCGCAGGCCGAGAGTGGCGCGGCCGGTGCGGGTCCCGAGGCCGGCGCTGCCAAGGCGGGCGCCGCCCCCGGCGGCGACAACGTGGTGGACGCGGAGTTCGAAGAGGTGAAGGACCCGGGTCGCAAGGCCTCGTAAGTCCTTCATGTCGAAGCGCGACTACTACAAGGTACTGGACGTACCGAGGACTGCGACCGAGGCGGAGATCAAGAAGGCCTATCGCCGCCTGGCGATGAAATACCATCCGGACCGCAATCCGGATGACCAGGCGGCGCTCGAGGCCTTCAAGGAAGCGAAGGAGGCAGCCGAGGTCCTGGGGGATGCGCACAAGCGCGCCATCTACGACCAGCATGGGCATGCCGGGCTCGAGGCGCAGCAGCGCGGCGGCGGCCGCAGCGGCGCCGACGCCTTCAGCGACATCTTCGGCGATGTCTTCGGGGACATCTTCGGCGGGGCGCGCCGCGGCGGCGGCCGCCAGGTGTTCCGCGGCGCGGACCTGCGCTACGAACTCGACCTGGAACTGCCGCAGGCGGTCTTCGGCCACCAGGTCGAGATCGAGGTGCCGCGCCTGTCCGAGTGCGAGACCTGCCACGGCACCGGCTCGGCCAAGGGCTCGGCGCCCGTGACCTGCGAGACCTGCGGCGGGCAGGGGCAGGTGCGGGTGAGCCAGGGCTTCTTCCAGCTGCAGCAGACCTGCCCGCGCTGCCGGGGCACCGGCACCATCGTGCGCAACCCCTGCGATACCTGCCTGGGGCAGGGGCGCGTGCGCCGCACCCGTAAGCTTTCCGTGAAGATCCCGGCCGGCGTCGACACCGGCGACCGCATCCGCCTCTCCGGCGAGGGGGAGGCCGGCCGCAATGGCGGGCCGCCGGGGGACCTGTATGTCGAGGTGCAGGTGCAGGAGCACCCGATCTTCGAGCGTGACGGCCAGCACCTCTCCTGCGAGGTCCCGGTGAGCTTCGCCACCGCCGCGCTCGGTGGCAGCATCAACGTGCCCACGCTCGATGGCGACGTCACCCTCAAGATCCCGGCGGAGACCCAGTCCGGCCGCGTCTTCCGCCTGCGCGACAAGGGCGTGAAGCCGGTGCGCGGCGGCTCGCGCGGGGACCTCTTCTGCCGCGTGGCGGTGGAGACACCCGTGCACCTGTCCGCCGAGCAGAAGGAGCTGATCCGCAAGCTCGAGGACTCGCTCAAGGCCCACGCCGCCCGCCACGCACCGCGCGAGAAGGGCTTCCTCGAGGGCGTGCGCCGCTTCTTCGCCGGCAGCGACGAGGACACCCCGCAGTCCCGATGAGTGCCGCGGTGCCCCTGGCGCGCGTGCGCGCCGCGCTCATCGGTGCCGGCGGGCGCATGGGGCAGGCGCTGCTGCGCTGCGACGAGAGCGGCATCGAATTCACCGCCGCAGTGGTGTCCCCCGGCAGCGCGCTCCTGGGCAGCGCCGTGCCCGGGACGGCACTGGCCTACCGCGCCGACCTTCCCGCCGCGCTGCTGCAGTGCGATGTCGCCATCGACTTCAGCCACGCCACCGCCACGGCCGAGACCCTGCGCGCCTGCCGCGCGCAGCGCCGGGCGCTGCTGATCGGCACCACCGGGTTCGCCGATGCACTGGAGGCGCAGTTCGCCGCCGCCGCGCGCGAGATCCCGCTCCTGGTCGCTGCCAACACCAGCCTCGGGGTGGCGCTGCTCACCGAGCTGGTGCAGCTCGCCGCGGCGGCGCTGCCCGCGCAGTTCCGGATGAGCATCCAGGAGAGCCACCACGCCGGCAAGCGCGACGCGCCCTCCGGCACGGCGCTCGCCCTGGCGCACGCCGCGCACCGCGCGGCGGACATCGAATCGGTCCGCGAGGGCGACATCGTGGGCGAGCACGTCGTGCGCTTCGCCGGGCCCGGCGAGGAGCTGACTCTGGCGCATAAAGCCACCGACCGCAGCCTGTTTGCCCGGGGCGCGCTGGCGGCCGCGCTCTGGCTTTCGTCGAGGCCCCCGGGCCGCTATTCCATGCGCGACGTGCTTGCCATGAAAACAGTCACTTAGGGGATGTTCCTGCCGCGCTCGTGAGGTGGACGTCCCCCTTTTGGGCGGGGAATTTTCCATGGACACATCGGGCGGAAAGCCCGTAAAATTTCCGCCTAATCCGAGTACGGGTTAGTCCAACGCAAAGCGGGGGGAGTTCGACGAGGACTCCTCCCGTTTTGTGCATCTGGAGCAAGGAGAAGTAATCACGTGAGAGTTCCCGCGGTGCTGGCGCTGGCTGATGGAACGATCTTCCATGGTCAGTCGATCGGAGCCAAAGGCAACACCACCGGCGAAGTCGTTTTCAACACCGCCCTCACGGGTTACCAGGAAATCCTCACCGATCCGAGCTACGCACGGCAGCTGGTCACGCTGACCGTCCCGCATGTCGGCAACACCGGCACCACTCCCGAGGACCTCGAGTCCGCGCAGATCTACGCCGCCGGGCTGATCATCCGCGACCTGCCGCTGCTGGCGAGCAGCTGGCGCGCGAACGAGACCCTGCCGCAGTTCCTCGAGCGCGGGCGCGTGGTCGCGATCGCCGGCATCGACACGCGCAGGCTCACGCGCATCCTGCGCGAGAAGGGTGCGCAGTCAGGCTGCATCATGACCGGCGAGCAGCTCGACCAGGCGGCCGCCGTCAAGGCGGCGCGCAAGTTCCCCGGCCTCAAGGGCATGGATCTCGCAAAGGTGGTCTCCACCAAGAAGAGCTACCAGTGGAACGAGGGCACGCTGTGGCCGGACTCCGGTCGCCCGCCGATCCGTGCCAACCAGCGCCTGCACGTGGTGGTCTACGACTACGGGGTGAAGCGCAACATCCTGCGCCTGCTCGCCGACGGGGGCTGCCGCATGACGGTGGTGCCGGCGCAGACTTCCGCCGAGGAGGTGCTGGCGCTCGAGCCGGACGGGGTGCTGCTCGCCAACGGCCCGGGCGACCCGGAGCCGTGTACCTATGCCATCAGCGCCACGCAGCAGCTGATCGCCACCGACGTGCCCGTGTTCGGCATCTGCCTCGGCCACCAGATCCTCGGCCTGGCCGTGGGCGCGAAGACGGTGAAGATGAAGTTCGGGCACCATGGCGGCAACCACCCGGTGCAGGACCTCGAGACCGGCCGCGTCTTCATCACCAGCCAGAACCACGGGTTCGCGGTCGATGAGTCGACCCTGCCCAAGGGCGTGAAGGCCACGCACCGCTCGCTCTTCGACGGCTCGCTGCAGGGGCTCGCCCTCGCCGACCGGCCGGTGTTCAGCTTCCAGGGGCACCCGGAGGCCTCCCCGGGACCGCACGACCTGAAGCCGCTGTTCGAGCGCTTCAACCACCTGATGCTGCGCCGGCTGCAGGCGCAGCTGAAGCTCGCCGAGGAGAGCCAGCGCGCGCGCGCCGGCGGGCGCTGAGATGCCCAAGCGCGCCGACATCCACAGCATCCTCATCATCGGCGCCGGCCCGATCGTCATCGGCCAGGCGTGCGAGTTCGACTACTCCGGCGCCCAGGCCTGCAAGGCGCTGCGCGAGGAGGGCTACCGGGTCATCCTGGTGAACTCCAACCCCGCGACCATCATGACCGATCCGGAGATGGCCGACGCCATCTACATCGAGCCGGTCAACGCCCGCGCGGTGGCACGCATCATCGAGAAGGAGCGCCCGGATGCGCTGCTGCCCACCATGGGCGGGCAGACCGCGCTGAACACCGCACTGGATCTGGTGCGCGAGGGCGTGCTCGAGAAGTTCGGCGTCGAGATGATCGCCGCCTCCCGCCAGGCGATCGACATGGCCGAGGACCGCGAGCTGTTCCGCAACGCCATGCGCGAGATCGGCCTGGAGTGCGCACAGTCGCAGATCGCCCGCAGCATGGACGAGGCGCTGGCGATCGCCGGCGAGCTCGGCTACCCGGTGGTCATCCGCCCCTCCTTCACCATGGGGGGCAGCGGCGGCGGCATCGCCTACAACCGCGAGGAACTGGAGGCCATCGTCGCCCGCGGCCTGGATGCCTCCCCGACCAGCGAGGTGCTGCTGGAGGAGTCGGTCATCGGCTGGAAAGAGTTCGAGATGGAGGTGGTGCGCGACCACAAGGACAACTGCATCATCGTCTGCTCGATCGAGAACTTCGACCCCATGGGGGTGCACACCGGGGACTCCATCACGGTCGCCCCCGCGCTCACCCTCACGGACAAGGAATACCAGCGCATGCGCGACGCCTCGGTGGCGGTGCTGCGCAAGATCGGCGTCGACACCGGCGGCTCGAACGTGCAGTTCGCCGTCAACCCGCAGGACGGGCGCCTGCTGGTGATCGAGATGAACCCGCGCGTGTCGCGCTCCTCGGCGCTCGCCTCCAAGGCCACCGGCTTCCCGATCGCCAAGATCGCCGCCAAGCTCGCCGTCGGCTACACCCTGGATGAGCTCAAGAACGACATCACCGGCGGGGCCACGCCGGCCTCGTTCGAGCCCTCGATCGACTACGTGGTCACCAAGATTCCGCGCTTCACGTTCGAGAAGTTCCCGGCCGCGAACGACCGGCTCACCACCCAGATGAAGTCGGTCGGTGAGGTGATGGCCATCGGCCGCACCTTCCAGGAGTCGGTGCAGAAGGCGCTGCGCGGCCTGGAGACCGGACTCGATGGCCTGAGCCCCGTCATCGCCATGCCGCTCGGGGAGGAGGGCGAGACGCGCCTCGCGCACGAGCTGCAGGCGCCGGGGCCGGACCGGCTGCTGTACGTGGCGGACGCCTTCCGCGCCGGCTGGACGGCCGAGCGCATCCACGAGCTCACGCACATCGACCCCTGGTTCCTCGCCCAGATCGACGACCTCGTCGCCGAGGAATCGGTGGTGCGCGAGTCGGGCCTGGGCGCGCTCACCGCCGAGCGGCTGCGGGAGCTGAAGCGCAAGGGCTTCTCCGACAGCCGCCTGGCGCGGCTGCTCGACATGCCCGAGAAGGCCGTGCGCGACAAGCGCCACGAGCTGAACGTCGCCCCGGTGTACAAGCGCGTCGACACCTGCGCGGCCGAGTTCGCCACCTCGACCGCCTACATGTACTCCACCTACGAGGAGGAGTGCGAGGCCGCCCCGGGCGCGAAGCGCAAGATCATGATCCTGGGCGGCGGACCCAACCGCATCGGCCAGGGCATCGAGTTCGACTACTGCTGCGTGCACGCGGCGCTGCAGCTGCGCGAGGATGGGTTTGAGACCATCATGGTGAACTGCAACCCCGAGACGGTCTCGACCGACTACGACACGTCCGACCGGCTCTACTTCGAGCCGCTCACCCTCGAGGACGTGCTCGAGGTGATCGCCAAGGAGAAGCCCGAAGGGGTGATCGTGCAGTACGGCGGGCAGACCCCGCTGAAGCTGTCACGGGCGCTGGAGGCCGCCGGCGTGCCGATCATCGGCACTTCACCCGACTCGATCGACGTAGCCGAGGACCGCGAACGCTTCCAGGCGCTGGTGAGGAAGCTCGGGCTCAAGCAGCCGGCCAACGCCACGGCGCGCACCGAGGAGCAGGCGGTGCAGCTGGCGCGCGAGGTGGGCTTCCCGCTGGTGGTGCGCCCGTCCTACGTGCTCGGCGGGCGCGCCATGGAAGTGGTGTTCACCGAGGAGGACCTGCGCACCTACATGACCCACGCGGTCAAGGTCTCCAACGACAGCCCGGTGCTGCTCGACCGCTTCCTCGACGTGGCCATCGAGGTCGACGTGGACGCGGTGTGCGACGGGGAGGACGTGCTGATCGGCGGCATCATGGAGCACATCGAGCAGGCCGGCGTGCACTCCGGGGATTCCAGCTGCTCGCTGCCCCCGACCAGCCTGTCGCGCGAGATCCAGGCCGAGCTGCGCGAGCAGACCCGCAAGCTGGCGCGCGCGCTGAACGTCATCGGCCTCATGAACATCCAGTTCGCCATCCAGGCCGGGGTCATCTACGTGCTGGAGGTGAACCCGCGCGCCTCGCGCACCGTGCCCTTCGTCTCCAAGGCGACCGGGCAGCCGCTCGCCAAGATCGCCGCCCGGGTCATGACCGGCCGCAAGCTCAAGCAGCTGGTCGGGGCCGTCGAGCGCGTGCCCGCCTACTACTCGGTGAAGGAGGCGGTGTTCCCGTTCGTGAAGTTCCCGGAGGCGGACCCGATCCTCGGGCCGGAGATGAAGTCGACCGGCGAGGTCATGGGCACGGGCCGCACCTTCGGCGAGGCGTACGCCAAGGCGCAGGCGGCCTCGGGCGTGACCCTGCCGCGCCAGGGCGTGGCGTTCATCAGCGTGCGCGACCGTGACAAGGTTCCGGCCGTGGGCCTTGCCCGGAAGCTCATCGAGCGCGGCTTCGAGATCGTCGCCACCGAGGGCACGGCGCGGGCGCTGAACGAGGCCGGGGTCGAGTGCCGCCGCGTCAACAAGGTGCGCGAGGGACGCCCGCACATCGTCGACATGATCAAGAACGATGAGATCGACCTGGTGGTGAACACCACGGAGGGCAAGCAGGCCATCCGCGAGTCCAACTCCATCCGCCGCGAGGCGGTGCACCGCCGCGTCACCTACTACACGACGCTCGCCGCCGGCCTCGCCACCTGCGAGGCCCTCGACCACGTCGACGAGGTCGAGGTCAACCGCCTGCAGGACCTGCACGCGGAGGCAGTGCGCGCATGAGCATCAAGCGCACCCCGATGACCGCGCGCGGCGCCGAGGCGCTGCGCGGCGAGCTGCGGCGACTGAAGTCCGAGGCCCGCCCGAACATCATCAAGGCGATCGCCGAGGCGCGCGGCCACGGCGACCTGTCCGAGAACGCCGAGTACCACGCCGCGCGCGAGCAGCAGGGCTTCATCGAGGGGCGCATCAAGGAGATCGAGGGCAAGCTGTCGACCGCGGAGGTCATCGATCCGGCCAAGCTGCCCAACACCGGCAAGGTGATCTTCGGGGTGCTGGTGGAGCTCGAGGACCAGGACGACGGCCACAGGGTCGTCTACCAGATCGTCGGCGAGGACGAGGCGGACATCCGCGCCGGGCGCATCTCGATCACCTCGCCGATCGCGCGGGCGCTGGTGGGCAAGGCGCAGGGCGACGTGGTCGACGTCGTCGCCCCGGCCGGCACGCACTCCTACGAGATCCTGGCGGTCCGCACCGAGTAGCGGGCGCGCGGCCGCGCGCCCTCAGGCGTCGGGGATCAGGATGCGCGGCAGCGTCGGCCGCGGCCGGTACAGCACCGCGACGTTGCCGATGCGCTGCACCAGCGCGCTGCCGGTCTGCGCGGCCAGCTGCCCGATCAGGGCGTCGCGGGCATCGCGGTCGCCCGCCGGTGCCTTCACCTTGATGAGCTCGTGATCGTGCAGCGCACGGGCGGTCTCGGCCGCGACGGCGGCGGTCAGCCCGGTCTTGCCCATGAGGATCACCGGCTTGAGCGGGTGGGCAAGGCCGCGCAGGTGCCGGCGCTGGCGTTCGGACAGTTCGGGTGCCGTCGGCGGTGCGGGCGGCGGGGCTTGCTTGGGCATGAGCTTATTGTAAGAGGGCGCCGAGGAACTTATCGGCGGCGGCGGGCCCCTAATTTCAGTGCCGGCCGCCCGGACGGTGGTCGCAGCCTCCCGGCCACCCCTGCAGGGGGTGCGTGGAAGGGGCAGGCGGGGCCGGCCGCGCCTTGAAGCGCGCCGATCTGCCCTGATCAAGGTTTCCAGGGGCCGGCGGAACCCCCTCTGCCCCGCCTGCCCGGGGTGGGCGGGCTCTGGGTTATGAAAGCGGCCGCGAGCGCCGGGATCTATTTGCTGGCCATGCAGTTTCGCTTGGTGTAGGTTGGTTTGGATATCTTGGGAAAATGCCCGAACAAGGACGGAAGCCGTTGAACGACCTGACAAAGAACATCCTCCTGTGGGTGGTCATCGTATTCGTCCTGCTGCTGGTGTTCAGCCGCTACATGCCGGCCATCGCCACCCCGACGGAGATCGCCTACTCGACCTTCCTGGACGACGTGAAGGCCGGCAAGGTCGAGTCCGTGGTCATGCAGTCGGAGATGATCTACGGGAAGCTCAAGGACAAGACCGACTTCAAGACCCGTAACCCCGAGACCGACTACACCGCCCTCATCGGCTCGCTCGAGAAGGCCAACGTGGTCATCGAGGCGCGCGAGCCGAAGCAGCCGAACTTCATCGGCCAGCTGCTGATGAACATGGCCCCGGCGCTGCTGCTGATCGTGGTGTTCCTCTACATGCTGCGCCAGATGCAGGGCGCCTCCGGCGGCCGCGGCGCGATGTCCTTCGGCAAGAGCCGGGCGCGCCTGCTCGGCGAGGACCAGGTCAACGTCACCTTCGCCGACGTCGCCGGCGTGGACGAGGCCAAGCAGGAGGTGGGCGAGATCGTCGACTTCCTCAAGGACCCGGGCAAGTTCCAGAAGCTCGGCGGCAAGATCCCCAAGGGGGTGCTGATGGTCGGCTCCCCGGGCACCGGCAAGACACTGCTGGCGCGCGCGATCGCCGGCGAGGCCAAGGTGCCCTTCTTCACCATCTCCGGCTCGGACTTCGTCGAGATGTTCGTCGGCGTCGGCGCCTCGCGCGTGCGCGACATGTTCGAGCAGGCCAAGAAGCATGCGCCCTGCATCATCTTCATCGACGAGATCGACGCGGTCGGCCGCCATCGCGGCGCCGGCCTCGGCGGTGGCCATGACGAGCGCGAGCAGACCCTGAACCAGCTGCTGGTCGAGATGGACGGCTTCGAGGGCAACGAGGGCATCATCGTCATCGCCGCCACCAACCGCCCGGACGTGCTGGATCCGGCGCTGCTGCGCCCGGGTCGCTTCGACCGCCAGGTCGTGGTGCCGCTGCCGGACGTGCGCGGCCGCGAGCAGATCCTGCGCGTGCACATGCGGCGCGTGCCGCTGGGGGATGACGTCAAGCCGGCGCTGATCGCACGCGGCACCCCGGGTTTCTCGGGCGCGGATCTCGCCAACCTCGTCAACGAGGCGGCGCTGTTCGCCGCACGCGCCAACAAGCGCATCGTCGGCATGGAGGAGTTCGAGCGCGCCAAGGACAAGATCTACATGGGCGCGGAGCGGCGCTCCATGGTGATGTCGGACCACGAAAAGAAGATGACCGCCTACCACGAGGCCGGCCACGCCATCGTCGGTTTCGTCGTGCCCGACCACGACCCGGTGTACAAGGTCACCATCATCCCGCGCGGTCGCGCGCTGGGGCTGACCTGGTACCTGCCCGAAGGGGACCGCTACAGCACCAGCCGCCGCGAGCTGGAGAGCCGGATCACCTCGCTCTTCGGCGGCCGCTGCGCCGAGGAGCTGATCTTCGGCGTCGACGGGGTCACCACCGGGGCGGCGAACGACATCGAGCGCGCCACCGAGCTTGCGCGCAACATGGTCACCAAGTGGGGCCTGTCGGACCGGCTGGGCCCGCTCACCTACTCGGAGGATTCCGGCGAGGTGTTCCTCGGCCGCAGCGTCACCCAGCACAAGCAGGTCTCGGACGTGACCGCGCACGCCATCGACGAGGAGGTGCGGCGCGTGATCCAGGAGAACTACACGCGCGCCAAGGGCATCCTCGAGACCAACATCACGATCCTGCATACCATGGCCGAGGCACTCATCAAGTACGAGACCATCGACGATGAGCAGCTGAAGGACATCATGGCCGGCAAGGCGCCGAAGCCGCCGGCCGGCTGGGACGACACCCTGTCCACCAAGCCCCCCAAGGCACCGCCGGCCCAGGGGCCGGCGGCCGGCGGCCCGCCGATCCCGGCCGGACAGCACTAGACCTCCCCCCGGGGCGCAGGGCCTTGGGCCCTGCGCCCGAGCCGATCCCCTGGCGGCCTCACATCCCATCCTGCGCTGCGCCGGCCAGAGCCTGGATCTGGGCGTTCCCCGGGTCATGGGCGTGCTCAACGTCACCCCCGACTCCTTTTCCGACGGCGGCCGCTACGCCGGCCTGGAGGAGGCCGTCGCGCACGGCCTGCGCCTGGCCGGGGAGGGCGCAGCGATCATCGACGTGGGCGGCGAATCGACGCGCCCGGGCGCGCAGCCGGTCAGCCTGGCCGACGAGCTCGCCCGGGTCGTCCCGGTCATCGAGGCGCTGCGCAAGGCCTCGCCCGCCATCGTCTCGGTCGATACCAGCAAGCCCGAGGTGATGCGGGCGGCGGCGCGCGCAGGCGCGGGGCTCATCAACGACGTGCGGGCGCTGCGTGCGCCCGGGGCGCTGGCGGCGGCTGCCGCGAGCGGCTGCGCGGTGTGCCTGATGCACATGCAGGGCGAGCCGGCCACGATGCAGCAGGCGCCGCACTACGCCGACGTCACCGCCGAGGTGCGCGCGTTCCTGGAGGAGCGCGCCGCCGTGGCCCGCGCGGCCGGCCTGGCGCCCGACCAGCTCCTGGTCGACCCCGGCTTCGGCTTCGGCAAGAACATGACGCACAATCTCACGCTGCTGCGCGAGCTGCGCTCCATCACCGCCGGGGCGGTACCGGTGCTGGTCGGGTTGTCGCGCAAGTCGCTGATCGGCACACTCACCGGCAAGGCCGCGGCCGAGCGCGTCCATGGCAGCGTCGCGCTTGCCGTGCTGGCGGTGGCGCAGGGCGCGCGCATCGTGCGTGCGCACGAGGTGGCGGCGACGGTGGATGCACTGAAGGTGACCGCCGCGGTCATCGGGGGAGGCTAGATCTTGGCTCGAAAGTACTTCGGCACCGACGGGGTGCGCGGTCGCGTCGGCGCGCACCCGATGACGGTGGACTTCGCCCTGCAGCTGGCCAGCGCCGCGGCACGGGTGCTTGCTCCGCACGGCGGCACGGTGCTGATCGGCAAGGACACGCGGCTGTCCGGCTACATGTTCGAGGCGGCGCTCGAGGCCGGCTTCGTCGCCGCCGGGGTCAACGTCATGCTGATCGGGCCGCTGCCCACGCCCGGCATCGCCTTCATGACGCGCCACTCCCGCTGCGACTTCGGCGTGGTCATCTCCGCCTCGCACAACCTCTACGACGACAACGGCATCAAGTTCTTCGACGCCGAGGGCGGCAAGCTGTCCGACGAGCTCGAGGAGCGCATCGAGGCCGAGCTCGCCCATCCCCCGACGACGCGCCCTTCCGTGAACCTCGGGCGTGCGACGCGCGCCGACCGCTCGCGCACCGAGTACCAGGCCTTCTGCGCGCGCACCCTCGAGGCCGGCCTGGACCTGACCGGCCTGAAGGTCGTCATCGACTGTGCCAACGGCGCGGCCTACAAGGTGGGGCCGCGCATCCTGGCCGACCTCGGCGCCGAGATCGTGCCCATCGGCTGCTCACCCAACGGGCGCAACATCAACGACGGCTGCGGCTCGACCGCGCCGGACCTGTTGCAGCTGACCGTGCCGGGTGTGCGCGCCCACGTCGGCGTGGCGCTCGACGGCGATGGCGACCGCCTGGTCATGGTCGATCACCTGGGCCGGATCGTCGATGGCGACCAGATCCTCTACGTGCTCGCGCGGGCGATGCAGGAGGCCGGCACGCTCAAGGGCTGCGTGGTGGGCACGGTGATGAGCAACCTCGGACTGGAACTCGCGCTGCGCGCCGCCGGAATCGAGTTCCGCCGCGCCGCGGTCGGCGACCGCTACGTGCTGGCGATGCTGCGCGAATGCGGCGGCATCCTCGGTGGCGAGACCTCCGGCCACATCCTGTGCCTGAACAAGACCACCACGGGCGACGGCCTGGTGTGCGCGCTGCAGGTGCTGGCGGCGATGAAGCAGTCCGGACGCAGCCTCGCGGAGCTGGCCGCCGGGGTGCGCAAGTTCCCGCAGGTGCTCCTGAACGTGAAGGTGGCCACGCGCTTTGACCCCACCGCGGTGCCCCAGGTGCAGGCCGCCGTAGCCCGCATCCAGCAGCGCATGGGCGAGGAGGGGCGCGTGGTGCTGCGCGCCTCGGGCACCGAACCGGTCATCCGCGTCATGGTGGAGGGGCGCGACGAGGCCCAGACCCGGGCGGCCGCGGCCGAGCTGGCCGAGGTCGTCCAGGGCGCCGCCTAGGCCCGGGGCCGGCGGCCCGATCTGCCACCCCGGGCGGGGTCGGCGTCAGACCTGTTCCACGCCCCGGGGCCGGCGTTGCCTCGGCCCCCCTGCATCGCTATCATCCCGCGCCCTTCGAACCTGACGGCGGTCTGACCGCCCCCAAAGGCCGCTGCATGCGCCGCCCCATTGTTGCCGGAAACTGGAAGATGCACGGCTCGCGTGCCGAGAACGCGCGCCTGATCGAGGAGCTTCTGGCAGGCTGCGCACCCAACCCGGCGGCGACCTGCATCATCTGCCCCCCGTTCGTGTACCTGCAGGAGGCGGCACGCATGCTGCGCGACTCGGCGCTCAGCCTGGGGGCCCAGGACGTGTCGGCGGACGCGCAGGGTGCCTTCACCGGCGAGGTTTCCGCCGGGATGCTGAAGGATGTTGGTTGCGAGTACGTGATCGTCGGCCACTCCGAGCGGCGCCTGCTGTACCGCGAGAGCGACCAGCTGGTGGCCCGCAAGTTCGCCGCGGCGCACGGCCGCGGCCTGGTGCCGATCCTGTGCGTGGGCGAGCAGCTGGCAGACCGCGACGCCGGCCGTGCCCACGATGTCATCGCGCGCCAGCTGGACGTGGTGCTGGAGCTGTGCGGGGCCGGGAGCCTGGAGCAGGCCGTGGTGGCCTACGAGCCGGTCTGGGCGATCGGCACGGGGCGCACCGCCACACCCGAGCAGGCGCAGGAGGTGCACGCCTTCATCCGCGCCCGGATAGCGGGCCGGGATGCTAGAATTGCCGCTGCCACGCGGATCCTGTACGGCGGCAGCGTCAAGGCCGGCAATGCGGCCGAAATATTCGCCATGCCCGATGTCGATGGCGGGTTGATCGGTGGCGCCTCGCTTAAGGCTGACGAGTTCCTAACGATCCTGGCCGCTGCCGGCCCGGGATGAGTGAGATTTTCCAATGAACTGGCTGCGCACGACACTGACAATCATCCAGCTGGGGGCGGCCCTGGCGATCATCGGCCTGGTGCTGCTGCAGCGGGGCAAGGGCGCCGATGCCGGCGCCGGCTTCGGCGCGGGTGCCTCGGGCACGGTGTTCGGCGCGCGCGGGGCGACGACCGCGCTGTCGCGCGCCACCGCGGTGTTTGCCGCGATCTTCATGGTGAACAGCCTCGTGCTCGCCTACCTGGGCGCGCACCAGTCCGCGGAGCCGCAGCGCACGCTGCTCGATGAGGCGGCGGATGCGAAGTCGAAGCTGCCCGCGGTGACGGTGCCCTCGACCCCGGCCCCGACCGGCGCCCCGCAGACGGCCCCGCCCGCCGCACCCGCGCCGACACCCGAGCCTGCAAAGTAGGCCCGCGGAGGGGTCCCGAGATTGCCGACGTGGTGGAATTGGTAGACACACTAGCTTGAGGGGCTAGCGCCGCAAGGTGTGGGAGTTCGAATCTCCCCGTCGGCACCACCTATCGGAGTAGGTAGAAAACTCCGGCAAAACAGGCAGCTTGTGGGTAGCGCGCGCGCCAGCTCGCGCGATTTGTACTCCATGGACTGCGCTGGCAGGCGCACCTCCCGTCGCGCGGGATAGCTACGTTGCGACCGCGCTTCCGTCAGTGTCAGGGCACGCCGAGCCCGGTGAAACTCGTTCCTGGCGTAGGCGACCAGCGGGCGACCCGCCTCTGCGTGCGGCCCCCGTCCGCCGGTCGCCCACCCGCATCACTTCTTCCATGGCCCCCAGCGCCCTCGGGTGGGCCTGGGTGCGCCGCTTTGGCGTCGGCCTTCCTTCGGGCGGGTGCGCGTAGCGCATCCGCTGCCCCAGTGGGCACGCCCGGCGACCCGCTTGCCCACCCCATGGGCCACGCTGCGGGGTCTACGTAAAGACGCCCCTGCCGGCCTGAAATAGCCTTTCAAACACAGATCGCGGGGCAGGAATCGATCGTGGTGACTGCCGAGGATGCGAAGTGAAACGAGGATCCAGCAAGAGGAAGGAGAAGTGAAAATGTTCGTGAAGAATGCGATTGGGCCATCTTCATGGGTGGCCGTGATCGCCGGAATCGTGGCGGGTGGCTCCGTGGCGCTGGCGGGCGAGGAGGCGCAGGTGGTTGTCGAGGCCAAGGCGCCGGTGCACACGCAGAATACGGTCGGGGGAATGCCGGCTGGCACGCAGGTCGAACTGCTGTCCGTGGCTTACACGGTGCCGCTTACGGGTCTCGACCTGACGAAGACGGCCGACATGGCGAAAGCGCAGGAACAGGTCAAGGCGGCAGCCAAGAAGGGCTGTACCACGATCCAGGCCGAGTATCCGACCCGGCCGATGTCCGACCAGCGATCGTGCGAGACGGAGGCCGTCGCCCGCGCGAACGCGCAGCTCACGAAGCTGGTGGCCGGCAAGCACTGATTCGCGATCCGCCAAGACTCGCCGCGCCGTCGTGCCGACGGCGCGGCCGTGGATGAGGTCGCCTCGGCTGCGAGGCGCGCGCTACGGTAATTGCAGATCAGGTTCGACTCGCTGCCGGCAGCCGGAAGATCGCGGCGGCTGCAGTCCGTTCCCCGCCTCCCTCGCGGCAGCTTCGTGTCACTCGTGAATTCGCCGCCAATCGCCCCGACGCGGGCCCGTCGGTCATCGCGCGCGTGTCGTTTCGGGCACCTGCTGCATACGCGTAACCCCTGATGCCGATGCCGCAGGCCCGCCCCTAAAGTGACCCGCAAGAAAGAGAATGTGGTGCTATGAACTGGCGGTATACGCTCGGGTTCTTGATCTTATCGGCGCTCACCGCTTGCGGCGGGGGCTCGGGAGGTACGCCAGCGGATGTGGCACCCTCGATTTCCAACTTACATTACACGCCGACGAGCGCACTGCAGTCCCCGGGCGGGGTGGTGACCTTGACCGGCACGATTGATTTCAGCGATGCGGGCGCTAACGTCTCCACCTTGCATCTGTCCACCAGTGGGGGCGCAGTCCTGACCGTCGCTGTGCCGTTGCCCGGGGTCACCCAAGGGACGCTGCAAGGAGATTTCTCGGTTTCGGTCGATCAGACCGGGCACTACACGTTCGAGATCTGGCTGGAAGACAGCGCCGGCCACACCTCCAATCACCTGGCCGGCACATTCGATGTGCTCGTCAACGACTCCGCATCGAGCTGGCGGGAGATTCCCCTGGAGAATTCCGACATCCTGCTGGGCGCGGCATGGAACGGCTCGCTGTACGTTGCCGTAGGGCAGGGCGGGGTCGTGATGACTTCGGCAGACGCTCTCACCTGGACCCGGCAACAGCTTCCGCCCACGATACAGTTGAACCAGCTGAGCAGCGTTGCGTGGTCGGGATCGATCTGGGCAGCGGTCGGGTACTCGGCACAGAAGGCGGCCATCGTGACCTCAGCCGACGGAGTGGTCTGGTCCGTGAGCTATCAAACGGCTGATTGCAGCGATCCCTCCACGTGCCCCCCGCAACAGGCGCTGGCGAAGATCATCTGGGACGGCACGCAGTTCGTGAGCGTTGGCCACGAGTCCGCACCGGGCAGCAGTCCGACAGCGCTGATCATGACCTCTCCCGATGGCGTGACATGGACCCAGCGCGCAACCGGCGCCATTCCCGTGGGCAGCGATGAGGGCCTGGGGATGGCCTCGGTGGCATCCTCTGGAAGCGTTCTGGTTGCCGCAGGGCAGGCAGCCGATGGCACAGCGGCGGTGTGGACTTCCCCTGACGCGGTCAGCTGGACGCGCCAGGGCTTGCCGCTCGCGGGTCAGCGGGTTCTGCGCGACATCGCGTGGGGACCGAGCGGGTTTGTGGCCGTCGGATGGGGGGGTTCTCCGGCCACGGCGTCCTCAGCCGACGGGCTGTCCTGGCAAGCCAATCAGGACGCCGTGCCTCTTTCTGCGATGAATGCCATCGCAGCTGGGCCGACGAAGTATCTGGCGGTGAGCAATACCTCCATCGAGACAACCGCTGGGGGTATGACCTGGGTGCCGAGTCCGACGACTCGACCCTGCGGCAATGCCGTGCTGTGGGATGGCCGTCGATGGGTGAGCTTCGCTGCCGAGGTGTGTCTATCGCCGTGATCGGCGCCGGGGCAGGCCTGTCGACGGCGGGCAGGAAAGGGTTGGCCAGACCGGCTCGCTGGGGGCGCTAGTCCCCAAGGCGGGCAGGGCTCGAACCGGGCGGCATCGGCCCGGGGGCGGGGCCATCTCAGCCGCGGCGCGCGCCTCGTAAAGAAGGGGATCGAACGAGGTTCGCGGCCGCTCCCCGGCGCGCGTCCTCCTGCCTGCCCGACCCGCCGGCCCGGCCTCGATGTGGCCGCCGTTCACGAAAGCGCCTTCCGCCACCCGTGGCAGGGCACGGACCGCGGCGAACCGTGATGAGCCTCGCACCGAGGCTGCCGGCGCCCCGCTAGGGTGCCGGTAACTGCGGCGCCCCATGCATCCTGTGCCATGAATACCCGCGAACTCCTGCTGCCCACGCGGTCCGGTCGGCCCCTGTCAGTCACCGGATTCGACCCGGCGCTGTGCCTCTTGCTCGCCGGCAACCTGCTGCCGCTGTACGGGGCGCTGTTCGGGGGCTGGAGCGTGCTCAGCATCCTGCAGGTCTACTGGGCCGAGAACGTCATCATCGGGGTGCTGACGCTGCTGGAGATGCTCACCGTGGCGCTGGCCGGCGGTTCGGTGTGGGGTGCCGTGGGATCCTTGTTCCCGATGGCCTTCTTCTGCTTCCACTACGGCATGTTTACCTTCGTGCATGGCGTCTTCATCTACGCCATCTTCGGCGCCGGTCCCTTCGCGCACGGGGTGCTCCACTGGGCGGACCTGGAACAGCTCTACGACCCGTTCCTGCCGGGACATCCGCTGTTCTACGCGGCCGTCACGATCCTGCTCGCGCACCTGAACAGCCTGCGCGCCAACTTCATCGGTGCGGGGGAGTACCGCGCCCTCGGCATTCCGCAGCTCATGTTCCGCCCCTATGGCCGCGTCATGCTGCTGCACGTGGTCCTGCTGCTGGGCGGGCTGCTCGCGCAGCAGACCGGCTCGAACATCGCCGCGCTGGCGCTTCTGGTGGCGATCAAGACGACCGCCGACCTCATCCTGTACCGCAAGTACCACACCCGTCCGGCCGCGGGCGCGGCCGCCTAACCGACACCGCCCTGCCGGTTCCTGCGCTGGCGGGTATCGGCTGCCAATTCCGCCGACTCCGCTGCTACAATGCGCACCGCTCTGGGGGGCAGATCGCGGTCGATCTGCCTTTTTTACGGTCGGTGTACATGCTGCTTAACTATCTGCCGATCCTGATCTTTCTGATCGTGGCCGCAGGCTTGGCCGTGGTGCTGCTGGTGCTGGGCACCGGCCTTGGCCGCTTCTTCGCGCGCTACCACAACGATCCGGCCAAGCGCTCCCCGTACGAATGCGGCTTCGATGCCTTCGAGGACACGCGCACCAAGTTCGACGTGCGCTACTACCTGGTGGCAATCCTCTTCATCGTGTTCGATCTGGAGATCGCCTTCCTGTTTCCGTGGGCGGTGGCGCTGGGCAAGATCGGCCTGTTCGGGCTGGTCTCGATGGCCATCTTCCTCGGCATCCTCGTCGTCGGCTTCATCTATGAGTGGAAGAAGGGGGCGCTCGAGTGGGACTAGAGGCGCGGACGGCCGAGAACCCGGAGGGCTTCGCCCAGCGCGGCTTCCTCACCACCCAGGTGGACAACCTGGTCAACTGGGCGCGCACCGGCTCGCTGTGGCCGATGACCTTCGGCCTGGCCTGCTGCGCGGTGGAGATGATGCACGCGGGCGCCTCGCGCTACGACCTCGACCGCTTCGGCGTCGTGTTCCGCCCGAGCCCGCGCCAGTCCGACGTCATGATCGTCGCCGGTACCCTGGTGAACAAGATGGCCCCCGCGCTGCGCAAGGTCTACGACCAGATGGCCGAACCGCGCTGGGTGATCTCCATGGGCTCGTGCGCCAACGGCGGCGGCTACTACCACTATTCCTATGCGGTGGTGCGCGGCTGCGATCGCATCGTGCCCGTGGACGTGTACGTGCCGGGCTGCCCGCCGACGGCGGAAGCCCTGGTGTACGGCATCCTGCAGCTGCAGAAGAAGATCGCCCGCACCAACTCGATAAGCCGCCGGTAACCGCGAGGAGTCCCAGACACGTGAGCGAGCAGACCGAAGCTCTCGCGAAGAAGATCGATGCGCAGCTGGCCGGCAGCGCGCAGCGGGCGCCTGCGCTCGAGGGCGAACTCGCCTACACCTGCGAGCCGGCCGCGCTCCTCGCCGTGTGCCGCACGCTGCGCGACGCGGCGGAGCTGAAGTTCGAGATGCTCATGGACCTCGCCGGCGTCGATCACCTCGTGTACGGGCGCGACGAGTGGCAGACCCAGAGCGCCACGCGCTCGGGCTTCAGCCGCGGCCGCGTGGTGCGCACCGACCCACCGGACGTGAACGCCCCCGGGCGCTTCGCGGTGGTCTACAACCTCCTGTCCATCACCCACAACCAGCGGGTGCGCCTGACGGTGCGCTGCCCCGACACCGCCGAGCCGGTGGTCGACTCGGTGGCCGGGGTATGGGCGAGCGCCAACTGGTTCGAGCGCGAGGCCTTCGACCTCTTCGGGATCCTGTTCCGGGGCCACCCGGACCTGCGCCGCCTCCTCACCGACTACGGCTTCATCGGCCATCCGTTCCGCAAGGACTTCCCGCTCATCGGCAACGTCGAGGTGCAGTACGATGCCGACAAGCAGCGCGTGGTCTACCAGCCGGTGACCATCGTGCCGCGCGTGCTGGTGCCGAAGGTCATCCGCCACGACAGCCGCTACGAGCCGGCCCTCCGCGACCCGCAGGCGCCGCGCTGATGAGCCAGGAGATCCGCAACTACACGATGAACTTCGGCCCGCAGCACCCGGCCGCGCACGGCGTGCTGCGCCTGGTGCTGGAGCTGGATGGCGAGGTCATCCAGAAGGCCGACCCGCACATCGGCCTGCTGCACCGCGCCACCGAGAAGCTGGCCGAGTCGAAGCCCTTCAACCAGTCGATCGGCTACATGGACCGCCTGGACTACGTGTCCATGATGTGCAACGAGCACGCCTACGTGCTGGCGATCGAGCGCCTGCTCGGCATCCGGCCTCCGCAGCGCGCGCAGTACATCCGCGTGATGTTCGACGAGATCACGCGCATCCTGAACCACCTCATGTGGCTCGGCGCGCACGGCATCGACATCGGCGCCATGACCGTGTTCCTCCTCTGCTTCAAGCAGCGCGAGGAGCTGATGGATGTGTACGAGGCGGTCTCGGGCACGCGCATGCACGCGACCTACTACCGCCCGGGCGGGGTCTACCGCGACCTGCCTGACTCCATGCCGCGCTACCAGGCCTCCAAGTGGCGCACGCAGAAGGATGCGGACCGCATGAACGCGGGCCGCGACGGCACGATGCTCGATTTCATCCAGAGCTTCACCGACAGGTTCCCCGCGGCCATCGACGACTACGAGACGCTGCTGACGGACAACCGCATCTGGAAGCAGCGCACCGTGAACATCGGCGTGGTCGGCCCGGAGCGGGCGATGCAGCTGGGCTTCTCCGGCCCCATGCTGCGCGGCTCGGGCATCGCCTGGGACCTGCGCAAGAAGCAGCCCTACGAGGTGTACGACCGCATGGACTTCGACGTCCCGGTCGGCAAGACCGGGGACTGCTACGACCGCTACCTGGTGCGCGTCGCGGAGATGCGCCAGTCGAACCGCATCATCCGCCAGTGCGTGGACTGGCTGCGCGCCAATCCCGGGCCGGTGATGATCGATGACCGCAAGGTCCGCCCGCCGAGCCGCGAGCACATGAAGGAAGACATGGAATCGCTCATCCACCACTTCAAGTTCTTCACCGAGGGCTACGAAGTGCCCGCCGGCGAGACCTATGCCGCGGTGGAGGCCCCCAAGGGCGAGTTCGGCATCTACCTGGTCTCCGACGGCGCCAACAAGCCCTACCGCCTCAAGTGCCGGGCGCCAGGCTTCCCGCACCTCGCGGCACTGGAGGAGATGAGCCGCGGCCACATGCTCGCGGACGTGGTGGCGATCATCGGCACGCAGGACATCGTCTTCGGGGAAATCGACCGGTGAGCACACAGGGCAAGACCGACAAGAGCAGCGTGCTGTCCGAGCACACCCGCCGGGAGCTCGACCACTGGATCGCGAAGTTCCCCTCCGGGCGGCAACGCTCGGCCTGCATCGCCGGCCTGCGTGCCGCGCAGGAGCAGAACAACGGCTACCTCACCCCGGAGCTCATGGACGCGGTGGCCGAGTACCTGCAGCTGCCGCCGATCCAGGTGTACGAGGTGGCGAGCTTCTACTCGATGTTCGAGACGCATCCCTGCGGCCGGCACCACGTGAGCATCTGCACCAACATCTCCTGCTGGCTGAACGGCGGGGACGAGCTGGTCGCGCATGCGGAGAACAAGCTCGGCATCCGCACCAACCAGAGCACCCCGGACGGGCGCATCTTCCTCAAGCGCGAGGAGGAGTGCCTGGCAGCCTGCAACGGCGCGCCGATGATGATGGTCGACCACGACTTCCACGAGAACCTCACGCCCGAGAAGCTGGACGCGATCCTGGATGCGCTGAAATGATCGACTACACGGACAAGCTGGACCTGTGCGTGTTCGAGCCGCTGAAGCTCGAGCGCCCGTGGACGCTCGCGACCTACCGCTCCATCGGTGGCTACAGCGTCTGGGAGCAGATCCTGAAGGACAAGCCGCCGCGCGAGCAGATCATCGACAAGGTGAAGGCCTCCGGCCTGCGCGGGCGCGGTGGCGCCGGCTTCCCCACCGGGGTCAAGTGGAGCTTCATGCCGCGCAACTCGCCGGTGCAGAAGTACCTGGTGTGCAACTCCGACGAGAGCGAACCGGGCACCTGCCACGACCGCGACATCCTGCGCTACAACCCGCACGCGGTGATCGAGGGCCTGGCGATCGCCGGCTACGCCACCAACAGCACCGTGGCCTACAACTACATCCGCGGCGAGTTCCTCGGCGAACCCGTGCCGCGCTTCGAGGCCGCGCTCGCCGAGGCCTATGCCGCCGGCCTGCTCGGCAAGAACGTCCGGGACAGCGGCGTCGACTTCGACCTGCACACCTTCGTCGGCGCCGGCGCCTACATCTGCGGCGAGGAGACGGCGCTGCTCGAGTCGCTCGAGGGCAAGCCCGGCAAGCCGCGCTTCAAGCCGCCCTTCCCGGCGAACTTCGGCGTCTACGGCGCCCCGACCACGATCAACAACACCCTCAGCTACGCCTCGGTGCCGACCATCCTGCGCAAGGGCCCGGAGTGGTTCGCGAAACTCGGGCCGGCGAACTCCGGCGGCACGATGATCTACTCGATGTCCGGGCACGTGGCACGCCCCCGCAACATCGAGCTGCCGATGGGCATCCCGTTCGCAGACCTGCTCGAGCTCAACGGCGGCATGAAGGGCGGCCGCAAGCTCAAGGCGGTGATCCCGGGCGGTGTCTCGGTGCCGGTGGTGCCCGGCGAGATCATGATGAAGACCAACATGGACTACGACTCGGTGAAGGCGGCCGGGTCCGCGCTCGGCACCGGCGCGGCCATCGTCATGGACGAGACCACCTGCATGGTCCGGGCGCTGGAGCGCATCTCGCGCTTCTACTACGCCGAGTCGTGCGGGCAGTGCACGCCGTGCCGCGAGGGCACCGGCTGGATGAACCGCCTGCTCAAGCGCTTCATCGCAGGAGAGGGCCGGCGCGAGGAGCTGGCGCTGCTTCTGGACGTGGCCAACCGCATCGAGGGGCACACCATCTGTGCCTTCGGTGATGCGGCCGCCTGGCCGGTGCAGAGCTTCCTCAAGCACTACCGCCACGAATTCGAATACATGATCGACCACGGTGGCCGCAGCCTCGTGACCGAGACACTTGGAGCACGCGCGGCCTGAGCGGGCGCGCCACGGGACACCGACATGGCCGATGATCTGGTCAACATCGAGGTAGACGGCGTCGCCATCAAGGCGAAGAAGGGCGAGATGCTCATCCGTGCCACGGATGCGGCCGGCGCCTACGTGCCGCGCTTCTGCTACCACGAGAAGCTCTCGATCGCAGCCAACTGCCGCATGTGCCTGGTGGAGATCGAGAAGGCACCCAAGCCCATGCCGGCCTGCGCCACGCCGGTCGCCGAGGGCATGAAGGTGTTCACCAAGTCACCGCGCGCCATCGGTGCGCAGCGCGCGACCATGGAGTTCCTGCTCATCAACCACCCGCTCGACTGCCCGATCTGCGACCAGGGCGGCGAGTGCGAGCTGCAGGACCTCGCGGTCGGCTTCGGCCGCGATGCCTCGCGCTACGACGAGCGCAAGCGCTCGGTGCAGGATGAGAATCTGGGCCCGCTCATCGCCACCGACATGACCCGCTGCATCCAGTGCACGCGCTGCGTGCGCTTCACGCAGGAGATCGCCGGCATCCAGGAACTGGGGATGATCGGCCGCGGCGAGAACGTCAAGGTGCGCACCTACATCGAGAGCACCGTCAACCACGAGCTGTCCGGCAACGTCATCGACCTGTGCCCGGTCGGGGCGCTGGTCTCCAAGCCGTACCGCTTCAGCGCCCGCGCCTGGGAGATGAGTTCCACCGCGCTCATCTCGCCGCACGACCCGGTGGGCACCAACCTGTTCGCGCACACCCTGCGCGGCAAGCTGATGCGCGTGGTGCCGCGCGAGAACGAGGCCATCAACGAGACCTGGATCGCCGACCGCGACCGCTTCAGCTACGAGGGCATCTATGCGGCCGACCGCCTGCAGCAGCCCATGGTGCGCCGCGGCGGGGAGTGGGTGGAGACCGACTGGGAGAGCGCGCTCCTGCAGGCTGCCGAGGGACTGAAGGCGCGCGCCGCCGACAGCGGCGTGCTCGTCAGCAGCTGCGCCACGCTCGAAGAGCTGTATCTGGCCCAGCGCCTGGCGCGCGGCCTGGGCACGAACAACGTCGACCACCGCCTGCGCCAGCGCGATTTTCGCGACCAGGCGGCCGACCCGGTCTTCCCCGGACTGGGCATGCCGGTCGCGGACGTCGATGCGCTCGATGCGCTGCTCGTCATCGGCTCGCACCTGCGCCGCGAGGCGCCGATCCTGGCGCACCGGCTGCGCAAGGCCGGTCGGCGCGGCGCCCAGGTGAGCTTCCTGAACCCCGCGCAGTTCCCCTACCTGTTCCCCGTGCAGTCCTACCGGGTCGCCGGTGCGGCCGAGATGGTGGCAGAGCTGGCCGCGGTGCTCGGGGCGGCGGCGAGCGCGACCGGCAAGGCGGTGCCCGCGCACCTGGCCGGCATCGTCGGCGGCGCCCAGGTGGGCGAGGCGCACCGCGCCATCGCGCAGTCGCTGCTCTCGGGCGAGAAGCGCGCCGTGTGGCTCGGGGCGCTGGCCGGCCGGCATGCGCGCTTTGCCGACCTGCGCTCGCTGGCGGCCGCCCTGGCGGCCCTCACCGGCGCGAAGCTCGGCCGCATCGCCGAGGGGGGCAACGCCGCCGGCGCCTACCTCGCCGGCGCCATCCCGCACCGCGAGCCGGGCGCGGTGGCCGTGCAGCACCCGGGACTGAGCGCCCGGGACATGCTCGGCACGGCGCTGCGTGCCTACCTGCTGGTCGGCGGCATCGAACCTTCCGTCGATGCGCTCGACCCGGAGAGCGTGCGCACGCTCGGCAAGGCCGAACTGGTCGTGGCGATCACCCCGTTCGCGAGCCCCGAGATGAAGGCGGTCGCGCACGTGCTGCTGCCGATGTGCAGCTTCGCCGAGACTTCCGGCACCTATGTGAACTGCTCGGGCACCTGGCAGAGCCAGCAGGGCGCGGCCGCGCCGGTGGGCGCGGCGCGCCCGGGCTGGAAGATCCTGCGCGTGCTCGGCAACCTGCTGAACTTGCCCGGCTTCGAGTACCAGTCCTCCGAGGAGGTGCTCGCCGAGGTGCGCGCGCGCTGCGCGAGCGTCGTGCCGGCCGGCTACCAGGGCAGCCATGCCGTCAGCGCCGCCGGCGCGGCGGAACCGGGCACGCTGGTCGATGTGCCCATGTACCAGTCGGATGCGGTGGTGCGCCGCGCGCCCTCGCTGCAGCGCACCCGTGAGGGCCGCGCCCCGGCCGTGGCCTACTAAGAAGAGCAACGCGCCAAGTGCTGCAGACACTCATCAACGCCTGGGGATCGCTGCCGGAGCTCGTGCGCGACATCGTCTGGATCCTCATCATCACCGTCATCATCATCATTTCGGTGGCGCTGCTGACGCTCTGGGAGCGCAAGGTCATCGGCTGGATGCAGCTGCGGCGCGGCCCGAACCGCGTGCGCATCTTCGGCCTCCTGCCGGGCGTGGGCCAGCCGTTCGCCGACGTGTTCAAGCTCCTGATGAAGGAGGTGATCATTCCGGCGAAGTCGAACAAGGTGCTGTTCCACCTGGCGCCCATGATCACGCTCATCCCGGCCTTCGCCGCCTGGGCGGTGATGCCGCTGTCGCCGGACCTCGTGCTCTCCAAGGCGGACGCCGGACTGCTGTACGTACTGTCGCTCACCTCGATGGGCGTGTACGGAGTCATCATCGCCGGCTGGGCGTCGAACTCGAAGTACGCCTTCCTGGGGGCGATGCGCTCGGCCGCGCAGATGGTGGCCTACGAGATCGCCATGGGCTTCGCGCTGGTCGGCGTGCTCATGGCCACCGGCAGCATGAACCTCGGCAAGATCGTCGACAGCCAGGCGGGCGGCATCGGGGCCTGGAACTGGTTCTGGCTGTTCCCGCTGTTCGCGGTGTACTTCATCTCCGGGGTCGCCGAGACCAACCGCGCCCCCTTCGACGTCGCCGAGGGCGAGTCGGAGATCGTCGCCGGCTTCCACGTGGAGTACTCCGGCATCGCCTTCGCGCTGTTCTTCCTGGCCGAATACGCCAACATGATCCTGATCTCGGCCCTGGCCGCCGTGTTCTTCCTCGGCGGCTGGCAGGGCCCGTTCCAGGGCTACCCGGGGCTGGGCGACACCTTCCTCGGCGCGCCGAGCTTCGGCTGGCTGCTGCTGAAGGTGTTCTGCCTGATCTTCCTGTTCCTGTGGTTCCGCGCCACCTTCCCGCGCTACCGCTACGACCAGATCATGCGCCTGGGCTGGAAGGCGCTGATCCCCGTGACCCTGGTGTGGATTGCGCTCGAGATGGTCATGGCCTCGTACCACGTCGGCCCCTGGGGCCGGCCCTGGTACCACTGAACGGATGCACCCATGGCACTGAACCTGTTCAAGACCTTCCTGCTGCCCGAGCTCCTCAAGGGCATGTGGGTCACGCGGCGCACGTTCTTCGAGAAGAAGTACACGCTCAACTACCCGGAGGAGAAGACGCCGCAGTCGCCGCGCTTCCGCGGCCTGCACGCGCAGCGCCGCTATGCCAACGGCCAGGAACGCTGCATCGCCTGCAAGCTGTGCGAGGCGGTCTGCCCGGCAGTGTGCATCACCATCGACTCGGAGGTCGCCGCGGACGGCACGCGCCGCACCAGCCGCTACGACATCGACCTGTTCAAGTGCATCTACTGCGGCTTCTGCGAGGAGGCCTGCCCGGTTGATGCCATCGTGCTCACGCGCATCCACGAGTACCACATGGAGAAGCGCGGCGAGAACATCATGAGCAAGGACAAGCTGCTCGCCGTCGGCGAGCGCTACGAGGCGATGATCGCCACCGACAAGGCCGCGGACGCCCCGTACCGGTGAGTGCCGGCAGGAGTTAAGCGAACCACCATGCTCGTCCAGACACTCTTCTTCATCTTCAGCACGATCCTGGTGCTCGCCGCCGTGGCGGTGATCACCGCGCGCAACCCGGTGTACTCGGCGCTGGCCCTGGTCATGTGCTTCGTCACCTCGGCGGCCATCTGGCTGCTGATCGAGGCGGAGTTCCTGGCCGTGGTGCTGGTGCTGGTCTACGTGGGCGCCGTCATGGTGCTGTTCCTGTTCGTCGTCATGATGCTGGACATCAACCTTGCCGAGCTGCGCCAGGGCTTCACGCGCTTCGCCTGGCTGGGCTGGATCACCGCGCTCGCCGTCATCGTCGAGATCGCCGGCGTCATCTGGGCCCGGGGCGGGATGGGCATCGATGTCGCGCGGGGCGCCGTGCCGCACCCGGCCGACTACAGCAACACGCTCGAGCTCGGCCGCATCCTCTACACCCAGTACGCCTATCCGCTGGAGCTGGCGGCGATGCTGCTGCTGGTGGCGATCGTGGCGGCGATCACCCTCACCATGCGCCACCGCCCGGGGCTGAAGAAGCAGGACGTGGACGCCCAGGTCGCGGTGAAGAGCGCCGACCGGCTGCGCATCGTCAAGATGGAAGCGGAGAAGCGCCCATGATCAGCCTGGCACACCTTCTCACCCTGTCGGCCATCCTGTTCGCGGTGGCGGTCGCCGGGATCTTCCTCAACCGAAAGAACGTCATCCTGCTGCTCATGTGCGTGGAACTGCTGCTGCTGGCGGCGAACTTCAACTTCATCGCCTTCTCGCGCTACCTGGGCGACCTGAGCGGCCAGGTGTTCGTGTTCTTCGTGCTCACCGTCGCCGCGGCCGAGGCGGCGATCGGCCTGGCGATCCTGGTGGTGCTGTTCCGCGAGCGGCGCACCATCAGCGTCGAAGACCTGAATACCCTGAAAGGTTGAGAGCCGGCACGCCATGAACCCGACCACCCTGATCTGGATCGCGCTGCTGCCGCTGCTGGCCGCCATCCTCGCCGGCCTGGGCGGCCGCTGGCTCGGCCGCACCGGCGCGCACCTGGTGACCATCGCCGGCGTGGCGGCGAGCTGCGCGCTCTCCTTCGGCGTGCTGCGCGATGTCTACTTCGGCGGTGCACAGCCCTTCGACGGCCCGGTCTACACCTGGCTGGTGAGCGATGGCCTGCGCATGCAGGTCGGCTTCCTCATCGACCGGCTCACCGTGCTCATGATGGTCGTGGTGACCTTCGTCTCGCTGTGCGTGCACGTCTACACCATCGGCTACATGCGCGACGACCCGGGCTACACGCGCTTCTTCAGCTACATCTCGCTGTTCACCTTCTCCATGCTCATGCTGGTGATGTCGAACAACTTCATGCAGCTGTTCTTCGGCTGGGAGGCGGTCGGCGTGGTCTCCTACCTGCTGATCGGCTTCTGGTACACGCGCCCCAGCGCCATCTTCGCCAACCTCAAGGCCTTCCTGGTGAACCGCATCGGCGACTTCGGCTTCGTGCTCGGCATCGCCGGCATCGCCTATTTCACCCACTCGCTCGACTACCGGGATGCCTTCGCCGCCGCGCCCCACATCGCGCAGGCGCAGCTCGCCCTGGGCTCGACGAGCGCCAATGCGCTCACGCTGATCTGCATCTGCCTCTTCATCGGTGCGATGGGCAAGTCCGCGCAGGTGCCGCTGCACGTGTGGCTGCCAGACTCGATGGAGGGCCCGACGCCGATCTCGGCCCTCATCCACGCCGCCACCATGGTGACCGCCGGCATCTTCATGGTGTCGCGCATGTCGCCGCTGTTCGAGTACTCGGAAGGGGCGCTGTCCTTCGTGCTGGTGGTCGGTGCCACGACGGCGTTCTTCATGGGTCTGCTGGGCGTGGTCAACAACGACATCAAGCGGGTGATTGCCTACTCGACCCTCTCCCAGCTCGGCTACATGACCGTGGCGCTCGGGGTCTCGGCCTACAACGCGGCCATGTTCCACCTGATGACGCATGCCTTCTTCAAGGCGCTGCTGTTCCTCGCGGCAGGTTCGGTGATCATCGGCATGCACCACGAGCAGGACATGCGCAAGATGGGCGGGCTCGCGCGCTACATGCCGGTCACCGCGGTCACCTGCTGGATCGGGGCGCTGGCCCTCATCGGCACGCCCTTCTTCGCCGGCTTCTATTCCAAGGACGCGATCATCGAGGCGGTGGGGGAGTCGCACCGCTGGGGCGCCACCTACGCCTACTGGTGCGTGCTCTGCGGGGTGTTCGTCACCGCGCTGTACACCTTCCGCATGATCTTCATGACCTTTCACGGCCCGGAGCGCTTCCGCGAAGCCGCCGGCCACGGCCATGATCACGGCGCCCACGCGCACGACCACGGCGCCGCCGGCCCGGGCGAGACGCAGCACG
This sequence comes from Pseudomonadota bacterium, assembly GCA_018240525.1. Lineage (GTDB taxonomy): Bacteria > Pseudomonadota > Gammaproteobacteria > Steroidobacterales > Steroidobacteraceae > 13-2-20CM-66-19. Next base: position 218,214 of record JAFEFN010000003.1, on the reverse strand, counting down.
AGCCGGATGTCTCCCATGGCGGTGACCACGTGCCGCACGAGAGCCCGTGGGTGGTGACGCTGCCCCTTATCGCGCTCGCCATCCCCTCGGTGGTCATCGGGGCGATGACGGTCGGTTCGGTGCTGTTCGGCGGCTACTTCGGCCGCTCGATCTTCGTGCTGCCCGCCAACAACGTGGTCGGCAAGGTCGGCGAGGAGTTCACCGGCTGGCTCGGCGCGGCGCTGCACGGCTTCGCCGCGGCGCCGTTCTGGCTGGCCCTTGCCGGCGTCCTCACCGCCTGGGTGTTCTTCCTGTGGCGGCCGGCGCTGGCCGATGCCGCGGCACGCCGCTTCGGCTGGCTCAAGAACCTGCTGGACCACAAGTACTACTTCGACTGGTTCAACGAGAACGTGGTCGCACCGCTCACGCGCGGCCTCGGCATCGCGCTGTGGAAGGGCGGAGACCAGGTGCTGATCGACGGTGCGCTGGTGAACGGCTCGGCGGCCACCGTCGGCTGGTTCGGCAGCGTGGTGCGCCGGGTGCAGAGCGGATATCTCTACAGCTACGCCTTCTGGATGATGATCGGCCTGGCGGTGATGCTCGGCTGGTTCCTGTTCCGGGCGCAGCACTGACACAAGAACGAAGCCACAAGAATGCACGGTCTGCTGTCGATACTGATCTGGCTGCCCATCGCCGCGGGTGCGCTCATCCTGGTGCTCGGCGACCGCAACATAGCCATCGCGCGCTGGCTGGCGCTGGTGGCCTCGCTGGCGGCGCTCGGCTTCTCGGTGCCGTTGTGGAGCCACTTCGATGCCACGACCTCCGCGCTGCAGTTCCTCGAGAAGCTGCCGTGGATCCCGCGCTTCAATGCCTACTACGCCCTCGGCATCGACGGCATCGCGCTGCCGCTGATCGTGCTGACCACCTTCATGACCGTGCCGGTGGTCATCGCCGCCTGGACGGTGATCGAGAAGCGCCCGGCGCAGTACTTCGCCGCGTTCCTCATCATGGAAGGGCTCATGATCGGGGTGTTCTCGGCCACCGACGCGCTGCTCTTCTACTTCTTCTGGGAAGCGATGCTGATCCCGATGTTCCTGATCATCGGCATCTGGGGCGGCCCGCGCCGCGTGTACGCGACGCTCAAGTTCTTCCTGTACACCTTCCTCGGCTCGGTCTTCATGCTGACCGCGCTCATCTACATGTACGTCAAGGGCGGCAGCTACTCGATCGCCGACCTGCAGGCGCTGCCGCTCTCGCTCGTCGAGCAGCGCTGGATCTTCTGCGCGTTCCTGCTGGCGTTCGCGGTGAAGGTGCCGATGTGGCCGGTGCACACCTGGCTGCCGGACGCGCACGTCGAGGCGCCCACCGGCGGCTCGGTGATCCTGGCTGCGGTGATGCTGAAGATGGGAGGCTACGGCTTCCTGCGCTTCAGCCTGCCGATCACCCCGGATGCCTCGCGCGAGCTCGACGTGCTGGTGATCTCGCTGTCGCTGATCGCGGTGGTATACATCGGCTTCGTCGCCCTGGTGCAGCAGGACATGAAGAAGCTGATCGCCTATTCGTCCATCGCGCACATGGGTTTCGTCACCCTCGGCGCCTTCGTCGTCTACCAGATCGTGCGCAACACCGGAGGGGTCGTGGGCGCGGGCATGGGGCTGGATGGCGCCATGGTGCAGATGGTCTCGCACGGGCTGATCTCCGGGGCGCTGTTCCTGTGCGTCGGCGTGCTCTACGACCGCATGCACAGCCGCCAGATCGCCGACTACGGCGGCGTCGTCAACACCATGCCGGTGTTCGCCGCCTTCATGGTGCTGTTCGCGCTCGCAAACACCGGGCTGCCCGGCACCTCCGGCTTCGTCGGCGAGTTCCTGGTCATCATCGCCAGCTTCCGCGCCAGCTTCTGGTACTCGTTCCTCGCAGCCGTGACCCTGGTGCTCGGCGCCGCCTACACCCTGTGGCTGGTCAAGCGCGTCGTCTACGGACCGGTGACCAGCCCGCGCGTCGCGGCGCTCAAGGACCTCAACGGCCGCGAGTTCCTGGTGCTGGGAGCCCTGGCGCTGGCGGTGATCGGCGTCGGCGTGTGGCCGGCGCCGCTGCTGAAGGTCATGCAGCCCACGATCCACCACCTGGTCAGCCAGGCCATCGCCACCAAGCTCTAGAAGCCCTCCCATGCCCGAGAACCTGTTCACCTGGTCGACCCTGGCGCCCGCAACGGCGGAGATCAGCCTCGCGGTCGCGATCTGCGTGGTGCTGCTGGTGGACGTGTTCGCCGGGGTGCGCAGCCGGGTGATCACCCCGACGCTGACGCTGCTGGCGGTGGCCGTCTGCGCCGCGCTCACGGTGCAGTACGGACGGGTGGGCGAGCACACAGTGCTGCTGCACGGCATGTACGTGGTCGACGAGCTGGCCTACGTGCTCAAGCTCGTCGGCTTCCTGGTGGTGGCGGTCGTGCTCCTGTACTCGCGCGCCTACCTCGAGGAGCGCGGCATCATGCGCGGGGAGTACTACGTGCTGGCCCTGACCGCGCTCCTGGGCATCTTCGTGCTGGTCTCGGCCAGCAACCTGCTGACCGTCTACCTCGGCGTCGAGCTGCTGGCGCTGTCGGTGTACGCGCTGGTGGCCTTCGACCGCGACTCCGGGGTCGCCGCCGAGTCGGCGATGAAGTACTTCGTGCTCGGTGCCATCGCCTCCGGGGCGCTGCTGTACGGCATGTCGCTGCTGTACGGCCTCACCGGGACGCTCGAGCTGTCCGAGCTCGCCGTGCGCCTCTCCGGGCCGATGTCCCTCGGCGTCATCCTCGGCCTCGTCTTCATCGTCGTGGCCGTGGCGTTCAAGCTCGGGGCGGTGCCCTTCCACATGTGGCTGCCGGATGTCTACGAGGGTGCGCCCACCAGCGTGACGCTGTTCATCGGGACGGTGCCGAAGCTGGCCTACTTTGCGCTGGCGCTGCGCCTGCTGGCGCAGGGCCTGGCCGGGACCACGCTCGAGTGGACGCAGATGCTCATCCCGCTGGCGGTGCTGACGCTCGTGGTGGGCAACGTCGTCGCCATCGTGCAGACCAACCTCAAGCGCATGCTGGCCTATTCGACCATCGCCAATGTCGGCTTCATCGTGCTCGGCTTCGTGGCGGGCACCCCCGATGGCTACGCGGCGGCCCTCTACTACACGCTGGTGTACGTGCTGGCCGCGCTCGGTTCCTTCGGCGTGATCCTGCTGGCCAGCCGCAAGGGCTTCGAGGCGGACCGGCTGGATGACTACAAGGGCCTGTACCGGCGTGACCCGCTGCTGGCGCTGGCGATGATGCTGCTCATGTTCTCCACCGCCGGCGTGCCGCCGCTGGTGGGCTTCTGGGCGAAGCTGCGCATCTTCCAGGCGCTCTGGGAGACGCACCACCTGTGGCTGGTCATCATCGCGGCGGCGATGTCCGTGGTGGGCGCGTTCTACTACCTGCGCGTCATCAAGCTCATGTACTTCGACGATCCGCCGACGGAGCTGCCCGCCACCGCCGCCGCCACCGGCGTGCGCGTCACGCTGGCCGTCAATGCCGCGGCGGTCCTGCTCCTGGGCGTGCTGCCCGCGCCGCTGCTGAACCTGTGCACGCGCCTGCTGCACTGAAGGCAGCCGCGGCAACGATGCGTCGCACCGAATCTGGAAAAAGGAAGAGTTGATGGACTCACGCACCTGCCTCACCCTCGCCGCCGCGGCGCTCTTCGCGGGCATCGCCGGCGCCGCCACCGGCGCCGACAGCGCGGCCGACAAGGCCTCCAACGCCCTGGCTTACGACATGTTCAAGGAGCTGGTGGAGATCAACACCACCGACTCGGCCGCCGGCAACGTCACCACGGCGGCCGAGGCGATGGCCAAGCGCTTCCGCGAGGCCGGCTTCCCGGCCGCCGACGTGGTCGTGGTGGGCGGGGAGAACCCCAAGAAGAAGAACGTGGTCGTGCGGCTGCACGGCACCGGCAAGCACAAGCCGGTGCTCCTCATCGGCCACCTCGACGTCGTCGAGGCGCACCGCGAGGACTGGACCATGGACCCGTTCAAGCTCACCGAGAAGGATGGCTACTTCTACGGGCGCGGCAGCACCGACATGAAGGATAACGATGCCATCATGGCGGCGACGCTCATCCGCCTGAAGAAGGAGGGCTACAAGCCCGACCGCGACATCATCCTCGCGCTCACCGCGGACGAGGAGGGTGGCTGCTGCAACGGACCGGAGTGGCTCATCAAGAACCGCCGCGACCTCATCGATGCCGCCTTCGTCATCAACACCGATGGCTGGTCGGTGCTCACCGAGAAGGGCGTGCCGGTCATGTACCGCCTCGGCGCCACCGAGAAGCTGTACGGGGACTACCAGCTCACCGTCACCAACAAGGGCGGCCACAGCTCCGAGCCGCGCGCCGACAACGCCATCTACCAGCTGGCGCACGCGCTCATCGCCGTGCAGAAGTACCAGTTCCCGCTCGAGCTGAACAACGTCTCGCGGCCGTATTTCGAGCGCGCGCTGGAGCGGGCTACCGGGGAGCGCAAGGCCGAGATCCAGGGAATCCTCAAGAGCCCGCCCGACGAGCAGGCGGTGCAGGCACTGTCCAAGCGCCCGGCCGACAACGCCGTCATGCGCACCAATTGCGTGGCCACGCGCCTGGACGGCGGCCACGCCAGCAACGCCCTGCCGCAGCGCGCCCAGGCCAACATCAACTGCCGCATCCTGCCCGGTCACTCGCTCGAGGAGGTGCGGCAGCAGCTGATCAAGGTGATCGCCGACCCGGAAGTGACGGTGCGCTACGTGGCCGACGACGGCAAGGTGGCCGAGAAGACCCCGGACCGCAAGGGCGTCCTGCCCCCGCCGCTCAGCGCGGAGGTCCTCAAGCCCCTGAACGAGGTGGTCGCGCAGATGTGGCCCGGCATCCAGGTGGTGCCGTTCATGGACGCCGGCGCCTCGGATGCGGTGCACACCAGCGTCGCCGGCATGCCGACCTACGGCATCAGCGGCATCGGCATCGACTTCGACGACGTGCGTGCCCACGGCCGCGACGAGCGCGTGCGCGTCAGCGCCTTCTACACCGGCAACGAGTTCTTCTATCGTTACGTGAAGGCGCTGACCTCGCAGTGACGCGCGGGCAGCGGCGGGCGGCGGTGCAGGGCACCGCTGCCCGGGCGCCTCAGGACATGCGCCGCGAGATGACGATCGCAGCCACCGCGACGATGGCGATGTTGAGGATCCACCACAGCATCTGCTTGTGATTGCCGCCCAGGCCGCCCACGCCTGCCGCGGGCGTGGCCGCCGGCGTGAACTTCCCCTCGAGCAGCTCGCGGATGCCATCGTGGCCGACGGTGACGGCGAGCTGGTGCTCCCCGGCGGCGAGGTTGGCCAGCGGCACCGTCCAGCCGCCATCGCTCACCCGCGTGGCGGGCGTGCTGCGGCCGTCGATCGCGGTGGCGAACTCTCCCACGACCAGGGGGGCGGCATCGGCGGTGCGCCGCACCCACAGGTGCAGCGCTCCGGGCTGCGCCGCGCCGTGCAGCGTGAGCAGCGAGGAGTGCGCGATCTCCGGCGCCCCCGGCGGTGGCGCCTCGGCGCCGGCGGCGGCCGCGGCGGCCAGCAGGCACAGCAGCGCCCAGGAACGGGGTGACTTCATGCCGCGCACTTTAGCGGGCCGGGGGAATTTCACAAGGCGCGCCCTCGCAGCGTGCCACCGGCCAGGCGGCCGCCAACAGTATAATGACGGCCCTTTCCCGCGGATCGGAGATCGGCGCGATGGTCAGTCGGCAAGGCGCGCAACGCGCACTCGAGTACCAGAGCGGCTTCGGCAACCACTTCGCGAGCGAGGCGCTCGCGGGCGCCCTGCCGCAGGGGCGCAACTCGCCGCAGCGCTGCGCCTATGGGTTGTATGCCGAGCAGTTCTCGGGCACCGCCTTCACCGCGCCGCGCCATGCCAACCGCCGCAGCTGGCTGTACCGCATCCGTCCGGCGGCCGTGCACGGCAGGTTCCGCCGGGTGGCGGCCGGGGGGATCGACAACGGCTTCGCCGCGCAGCAGCCGTCGCCGAACCGCTTGCGCTGGAGCGCGCCGCCGTTGCCGCGGGCGGCGACGGACTTCGTGCAGGGGCTGAGCACGCTCGGCGGCAACGGCTCCCCGGATGCCAACAGCGGCTGCGCCATCTACTGGTACGTCGCCAACCGCTCGATGCGCGGGCGCTACTTCTACGATGCGGACGGGGAGCTGCTGATCGTGCCGCAGCTCGGGCGGCTGCTGCTCCTGACCGAGCTGGGGCGGATCGAGCTTGCGCCGCTGGAGATCGCCGTCATCCCGCGCGGCCTGCGCTTCGCGGTCGAGCTGCTGGACCCGGCCGCCCGTGGCTACGTGTGCGAGAACTTCGGTGCCCCGCTGCGCCTGCCGGACCTCGGCCCCATCGGCGCCAACGGGCTGGCCAACCCGCGCGACTTCCTCACACCCGTGGCCGCCTTCGAGGACCGGACGGGCCGCTTCGAGCTGCTGGCGAAGTTCGCAGGCGCGCTGTGGTCGGCGCCGCTGAAGCACTCGCCGCTGGACGTGGTGGCCTGGCACGGCAACAACGCCCCCTACAAGTACGACCTGCGGCGCTTCAACACGATCGGCTCGGTCAGCTACGACCACCCGGATCCCTCGATCTTCCTGGTCCTGCAGTCCCCGAGCGACACCGCCGGGGTGGATGAGCTGGACTTCGTCATCTTCCCGCCGCGCTGGCTGGTCATGCAGGACACCTTCCGCCCCCCCTGGTTCCACCGCAACGTGGCCAGCGAATTCATGGGGCTCATCGAGGGGGTCTACGATGCCAAGGCGGAAGGCTTCGAGCCCGGCGGCGGCTCGCTGCACAACTGCATGAGCGGGCACGGCCCGGATGCGGCCACCTTCGAGAAGGCCAGCAGCGCCGATACCGAACAGCCCGCGCAGCTGAGCGGCACCATGGCATTCATGTTCGAGACGCGCGCCATCATCCGCCCGACGCGCCGGGCACTGCAGAGCCCGCAGCTGCAGCAGGACTACGATGCGGCCTGGCAGGGGCTGCGCAGCCACTTCACGCCCACGGCGCGGCGTGCGCGCCGCCGTATATGAGCGCTTCCCCGGGGCTGAATGCGACGCACGACCCGCAGCTGCGCAGCTGGGTGGCATCGGCCAATGCCGGCGGCGACTTCCCGCTGCAGAACCTGCCGTTCGCCGCCTTCCGCCGCGCCGGCACGGGCGAGGCCTTCCGCGGCGGCGTGGCCATCGGCGACCAGGTGCTGGACCTGGGCGCGCTGCACGCGGCGGCCCCGTTCACGGGTGCGGCCGCCCAGGCGCTGGGCGCCTGCTGCGCGCCGGCGCTGAATGCCCTCATGGGCCTGGGGACCGGCCCGGCCTCGGCGCTGCGCGCGGCGCTCTCGGCGGCGCTGCGCACGGATGCTGCGCAGCAGGGGCTGTTGCAGCGGCTGCTCGTCCCGCAGGGTGAGTGCGAGTACCGCGTGGCGGCCGACGTCGGTGACTTCACCGACTTCTACGCCTCGATCCACCACGCCACCACCGTCGGCCGTCAGTTCCGCCCCGACAGCCCGCTCCTGCCCAACTACAAGTGGGTACCGATCGCCTACCACGGGCGCGCCTCCTCCGTGCGCGTCTCGGGCTTCGACTTCCACCGTCCCTGGGGACAGCTGTCGCCCAAGGGCGCGACGCAGCCCTTCCTCGCCCCCTCGCGGCGCCTGGACTACGAGCTCGAGGTCGGGATCTTCGTCGGACGGGGCAATGCGCTCGGCACCCGCGTGCCGCTGCAGGAGGCCGAGGAGCACATCTTCGGCCTGTGCCTGCTCAATGACTGGTCCGCGCGCGACATCCAGGGGTGGGAGTACCAGCCGCTGGGGCCGTTCCTCGCCAAGAACTTCGCCACGACGGTCTCGCCGTGGGTGGTGACGCTCGAGGCGCTGGCGCCGTTTCGGGCACCGTTCACCCGGCCGGCCGGCGAGCCGGCGGTGCTGGACTACCTGGACGGGGAGGGCGTGCGCCGTGGCGGCGCCTTCGACATCACGCTGGAGGTGTACCTGCAGACGCCGCGCATGCGTGCCGCCGGCGTCGCCGCGCAGCGGCTGTCGCAGTCGAACCTGCGCGATGCCTGGTGGACCCCGGCGCAGATGCTGACCCACCACACGGTCAACGGCTGCAACCTCGCCCCCGGGGACCTGCTCGGCACCGGCACCCAGTCCGGCCCGCAGCCGGAGCAGGGCGGGTCGCTGCTGGAGCTGAGCGCGGGTGGCGCGCAGCCGATCGCGCTGCCCGGCGGGGAGCAGCGCACCTTCCTCGAGGACGGCGACCGCGTCACCCTGCGCGGCTTCTGCGCGCGCGAGGGCTGCGTGCGCATCGGCTTCGGCGAGGCCGCCGGCACGGTGCTGCCGGCCGTGCCGCTGGCGGGCGGGCGACTAAGGGGCCGCGGGCAATGACCAGAAACTACCGCTACTACGATCTCATCCTCGGCGCGTACGTGTGCGTGCTGCTGTGTGCCAACCTCATCGGCCCCGCCAAGGTCTCCACCGTGCACCTGCCGCTGGTGGGCGAGGTGACCTTCCTGGCCGGCGTGCTGTTCTTCCCGATCTCCTATCTCTTCGGCGACATCCTCACCGAGGTGTACGGCTACGCGCGCGACCGTCGCGTGGTGTGGAGCGGGTTCGGCGCGCTGGTGTTCGCGGCGATCATGTCGGCCGTGGTCGTGAACCTGCCGCCGGCGGATTTCTGGCGCGGCAAGCAGGCCGCCGTCGAGGCGGTCTTCGGCAGCACCCCGCGCATCATCTGCGCCTCCATCATCGCCTTCTGGTGCGGATCGTTCGTCAACAGCTACGTGCTGGCGAAGATGAAGATCTGGACCCGCGGTCGCTGGCTGTGGACGCGCCTCATCGGCTCGACGCTGTGCGGGGAGCTGGTCGACTCGGGCCTGTTCATGGCCATCGCCTTTGCCGGGGTCTGGCCGACCGACAAGCTGCTGGCGGCGACCTTCACGCAGTACGTGCTCAAGTCCGGCTGGGAGGTGGTGGCGACGCCGCTCACCTACCGGATCGTCGGCTTCCTCAAGCGCGCCGAGCACGAGGACTACTACGACCGCCACACCAACTTCACGCCCTTCTCGCTGAAGGCCTGAGCCCGATGCGCCGGGAGCCCGACAGTGACGCAGGAAGCGCAGGAAGCGGAATGCGCCCGGCGCGGGACGCGACGATCATCCTCACCCATGCCAACTGAAGCAGCCGCGCGGCGGCGCGCCGCGGGCCAGGCAGTGGTGTGGCTGCTGGCGGCGATGGTGAACGCTCCGGCGAAGGCGGTGGACGTGCAGTCGCGCGAGGATGCCTGGTGGACCGGGCCGATGCTGGCCGCCTCGGGGGCGACGCTGCCGCAGGGGCATGCCCTGGTCGAACCGTACCTGTTCGACATCATCAGCAGCGGGCACTTCGACACGGCCGGTACGCGCCATGCGACCGCGACCGAGCACGACCTGGGCTCGCTCACTTACATCCTCTACGGCGTGACGGACCGGCTGACCGCGGGCCTGATCCCGCGCTTTTTCTACAACATGCCCCCGCAGGGGCCGACCAGCTCCGGTATCGGCGCCGGGGACCTGACGCTGCAGGCCGCCTATGGCATCTCGCAGTACCAGGACGGGCACCGCACGCCCTCGGTCTCGCTCGTGATCGACGAGACGCTGCCCACCGGGGCCTACGACCAGCTCGACCGCGCGAGCGACGGCACGGGCGCGGGCGCCTACAGCACCGGCTTCTCGGTCTATTCGCAGCAGTATTTCTGGATGCCCAACGGGCGCATCCTGCGCGGACGCCTGGACCTCACCTACACCGTGTCCTCATCGGCATCGCTGTCGGGCCAGAGCGTGTACGGCACCGCCCCCGGGTTCCACGGCCACGCCAGCCCCGGGGATGGGCTCACCGTCGATGCGGCCGCCGAGTACAGCATCACGCGCGAGTGGGTCGCGGCGATGGACGTGGTCTACCAGCACAACGACAGCACCCACCTGCAGGGCGCGGATGCCGCCGGCGCGGTCAGCGGCGACTCCGGCGCGTCCTGGTCACTCGGCTTTGCCCCCGCCATCGAGTACAACTGGAGCGCCCGGGCCGGCGTACTGCTGGGGGTGCGCATCATCGAGGTCGGCCGCAATACCTCGGCCAGCATCACCCCCGCCGTTGCCGTGAACATGGTCTTCTAGCGCCCGGCCGGGCGTTCCCGAGCTGAACGGGGTGTGAACCGGCCCCCGCAAGGGGGTCCGGGCTTAAAAAAGACCGTACTGCCCCCATTACTTATGTCAGCCGCGGGGCGATTACCGCGTTTTAATGACTGCAGCCTTGAACGTGAACTGCCGCGGGGCGTCTAATTCACCAAGAGGGAACTGCTCGCAGAACCGGTCGAATACCGAAGTGAGGAGCCTGTGAAAAGCCTGAGTGCGCGACTCGTTGTTCGGACCGTCGGAGCCTTAGTGCTCGGCGCTGCGCTCGCGACTGCGCCTGCTTATGCCCAGCACGCATCCATGGGGGGCGGTGGCCATTTCGGGGGCGGCGCGCCCGCAGGCGGCGGCCACTTCGGCGGCGGTGCCCCCGCGGGCGGCGGCCACTTCGGTGGCGGTGCGCCGCACTTCGGCGGCGGCCACGTCGGTGCGCCCGCCTACTACCATGGCGGCGGAACCTTCTACCACGGCGGCGGCGTCACGGCCGCGCACGGTACGACTGCCTATTACCACGGCGGCACCGGTGCCTATCACGGCGGCGCGGTCTATCACGGCGGGGGCTACTACCATGGCGGTGTCTACCATGGCGGCGGCTACTACCACGGCGGCTATTACCCGCACTACTGGGGCGGTGGCTACTGGCACGGCGCGTACTGGCCGCACTGCTACTACTACCCCGGCTACATCTGGTACTACCCGGTGCTGCCCTTCGGCTACGCCACCTTCTGGTGGGGCGGCTACCCGTATTACTACTACAACAACCTCTACTACACCTATAACGCAGGCTACGGCGGCTACGTCGTGACCGACCCGCCGCCGGCCGGTGGCGGCAGCGCGGCGACCTACGAGAACCCCTCCGGGGATGACGGTTCTGCCGTGCCGGACAATGGCGCCGTGACGGCCGCCCCGCAGCCGGGGCCCGCCGCGGAAGGCAGCGGCGATGTGTACGTCTACCCGCGTAACGGCCAGTCCGAGCAGCAGACGAATACGGACAAGTACGAGTGCCACAGCTGGGCGGTGTCCCAGACCGGCTACGACCCGACGCGTGCGGCGACGGGCGGGGCGGTGGCGGAGTACCGGCGCGCGATGGCCGCGTGCCTGGACGCCCGCGGCTACAGCGCGCGCTGACGGCCTCCGGAGCGAAGCAAAGCGCGGGGTGGTGACACCCCGCGCTTTTTTATTGGCCGACCTGCGTGGCCGGGGCGAAGGTGCCCGGCTGCGTGCTGCTCTGGAAGAGTACGGTGGCGCTGGTCGCATCCGCCGCGGCGATGTCCAGGCGGCCATCGCCGTTGAGGTCCCCGAGCGCCACGCCGAGCGGCTGGCCGAAACCTGCGTAGTTGGTCGCCGCCAGCAAGCTGCCCGGGTGCGCCGGATCGTGCAGCAGCACCGAGATGCTGCTGGCGCCGGCAAGGTTGGCGACGACCACGTCGTTGACCCCCGGCGTGGTGAGCGCCCCCACCGCCACGTCGATCGAGCCGCCCGGCGTCGGGTAGGTGACCGGCGCCAGGAACGTGCCCGCCTGCGCCGGATTCTGCATCAGTATCGACACCCCGGCTGAACCTGCGCCATCGGCACCGGGGCCGTAGTTGGCGACCACGAGGTCTGTCAGCCCGTCGCCGTTCATGTCCGCGGCCTTCACCGAGGAGGGCTGGGCTCCGGCCGGGAAGCTTACCGGCGTGAGGAAGGTGCCCGGGGGCGCGGTTACCACCTGGAAGAAGACGTAGACCGCACCGTTGTTGCCGTAGCCATCGGCACCGCAGGCGACGATGTCGACCGCACCGTCGCCGTTCAGGTCCGCCAGGGCCACGGACTCGACGCCCGTCGCGGTCGGCAGCACCACCGGGGCGAGGAATTCCCCGGGGTGCGCCGCATCCTGCAGCAGCAGGATCACGCTGCCGTTGAGGTCCGCCAGGGCCAGATCCGGCAGGCCGTCGCCGTTGACGTCGCCGACGACAACCTGGTTCGGCGCGCCGCCGGTCGGCACGTCGACCGCGGCCATGAACGTACCGGGCGTCGCTCCGTGCCGGTAGATCGAGACGCTGCCGAAGGCGTTGGCCACCACCAGGTCGACCATGCCGCTGTTGGTGAGGTCCGCAGCGGCGATGCTGGCGGGGTCGAGGTTGGTGGTGGCGTAGTGCACGCCGCCCTGGAAGGTCCCCGGGGAGCCGGGGCTGTTGAGGATGACGTTCGCAAAGCCTGGGTTGTCCACGTAGCCCTGGTAGAGCGTGGTGGCCACCACCAGATCCTGCACGCCGTCGCCGTTGACGTCGGCGATGGCCACCGAGTTGGGGACGTTGATCGAGGTGGAGTAGGTGCTGCTGCCGCTGCCGCAGGCCGCCAGCAGCAGGGCGGTGGCGGCGGCCGTGCCCGCGCGCCGCAGACGCAAGCCAGGCAAAGGCGTCGCGAGAGTGGGGTTCTTCATGAGGTCCGTGCTCCCTTGAGTCCGACTGCGCCTCGGCGGGCGAACGCGCCACGCGCTGCGCGGTTGACAGGCCACATCCTGCCTGCCGTGCCGCAAGCGTACACTCAGACGGGGCATTCGGCACGGGGCGCAGGCGTGTGGGCACGGACGGGTCGCTGGTGTTTCTGTTCGACGTCGACAACACGCTGTTCGACAACGATGCGCTGCAAAGGCAGCTGACCGAGTACCTGACGCACACCTTCGGGACCGCGGTGCAGGCGCGCTACTGGGCATTGTTCGAGGAGCTGCGCGACCGGCTCGGCTACGCTGATTACCTCGGGGCGCTCGAGCGGCTGCGGCTGGAGCGCCCGGACGACCCGCTGCTGCTGCAGGCGGTGTTCTTCTTCAGCGACTATCCGTTCCGCGAGCAGCTGTATCCGGGGGCGCTCGAGGCGCTCGAGCACTGCGCGCGCCTGGGACGGACGGTCATCCTCTCCGACGGCGACGCCGTGTTCCAGCCGCTGAAGGTGCGCGGGGCGGGGCTCTGGGCGGCGGTGCAGGGGCACGTGCTCATCTATGTGCACAAGGAGCGGATGCTGGATGAGGTGCAGCGCCGCTACCCGGGGGCGCACTATGTGCTCGTCGATGACAAGGTGCGCATCCTGGCGGCGGTGAAGCAGGCATGGGGTGCGAAGGTGACCACGGTGTTTCCGCGCCAGGGTCACTACGCGCTCGATGCAGCCGAGGTGGCGCGTCATCCGCCGCCGGACGTCAACCTCGGCGGCATCGGCGAACTGGCCAGCTGCAGCCTCGGGCAGCTTTCTGGCGCACCCGCAGCGCAGAAGGTACCCTAAGCCTCGTCAGTGAAGGGGACGCGCCGATGTCACCACAGCGGCCATGGCTCGAGCAGCTGCACGCCGGCAGTGAGGCGCTGCAGGGCGTGCTGAGCGCGGTGCTCGAGGCCGAACGGCACTTCTCGGCGCCCGCCTCGCCGCTGGAGCGCCTGCGGCAGATCACCACCAGCCCCGAGTGGGCCTGGCTGCAGCCGCTGTACCGGCTGATCGCCGACATCGACCATGCCCTCGCCTCGGCGCAGGAGCTGCCCGTCGAAGAGGCCGCCGCCATCGGGGCGCATGCGCGCGAGCTGCTCAGCGGCGGTGGCGCACCCGCCGAGCAGCCCTTCCTCGAGCACTACCGGGCGCTCCTGCAGAGTGACCCGGCCGTGACGATGGCGCACGCGGCCGCGCTGCGGGCGCTGCAGGCGCTGCCGCCGGAGACCACCAATCAGGCCGAGCGACTTCATGCCCGCCACCAATGGAACGAGCGGCGACGATTCCTGCGCCTGGAGACCCCCGGGCGCGGGGCATCCTGAGGAGAAGCGACATGACCCAGAGCGGCATCCCGCAATCGCACGCCGACCTTCTGACCAAGAAGGCCTTTGCCCACCTGGTGACCCTGCTGCCGGACGGCAGGCCGCAGTCAACGCCCGTGTGGGTCGACTACGACGGGCGGCACGTGCTCATCAACACAGCCGAAGGGCGCCTGAAGGACAAGAACATGCAGCGCGACCCGCGCGTGGCGCTGTCGGTGACGGACCCGGACAATCCCTATCGTTACCTGGAGGTGCGCGGCCGCGTGGTCGAGCGCACCAAGGCCGGGGCGGAAGCGCACATCGACGCCCTCGCCAAGCGTTATCTCGGGCAGGACAAGTACCCGTGGCGCGGCGACAAGGAGCAGCGCGTGATCTACAAGGTGCAGCCGGAGCGTTCCAGCTCCATGTGAGCGCGGCGGCGGCGGCTTCTCAGCGGTCGCGGTCGCGGTCGAAGGGCGAGAACGGCCGCGGGCGAATCTGCATTTCGTGCCGCGTGTAGTCGATGATCAGCACGTCGAACGAGCCGAGCATGTCCATGCCGATGGTGAGGGCCGGCTCGTCGGTCATGTTCCAGTGCTGGAACAGGTACATGTCGCCGAAGGTGATGTGGATGCCGCGCAGCAGCAGCTTGCCGAAGTCCACGTCCGGCGCCTGCAGCCAGTCCCCGGACTGCACATCGAGCGTGACGCCCATGATCTCCTGCTGCTGCACGTTGCGCGGGTGCTGGCGGTTGAGCGCATCGCGCAGCTTGAGGTTGCCGACCGTGCCCTGCGCGCCGGTATCGATGATGGCCTTGGCCTTCACGCGGCCGACGTACACGTCCGCGACCAGCAGGCCGTTCAGCATCCGCAGCCCGACGGTCTCGAAGCCGCGCGGCGCAGGCTCTCCGTGCGAGCGGGTGATGGTGAGCCTGTCGGCGCCGAAGTCGGCGACGATGCGCTTGTCGAACAGGCCCTCGATGCCGAGCACGCCCTGCGCGCCGCCGAAGACATCCGCCAGCACCGGCAGGTTGGTCTCGCCGAGATAGAGCTCGCCCACCTCCATGTGGTTGACGTGCACGGTGGGCACCACCATGGAGCCGGTGAAGCCGGTGACGCGCGTGCTGCTCTTCTCGACCACCGCGTTGGCGGAGCTGGCCATGGCCATCAGCTGCGCGGTGCGCTCGGTGATGGCGGAATGATTCGCGCCGGTGTCGAGCACCATGCGGTAGGGGCCCTTGCCATCGATGAGGACGGGGGCCCAGATCCGGCCGATGCGGTCACGCCGCGTCGGGGCCGCGTACTTCGGCTCCGTCGTCTGGACGATGATCTCGGTGAGCTCTTCCTGCACGGCAGGATCGATGGCGGGGGTGGGGGCGGTGGGCACGAGCGCAGCGACCCCCAGCGGGACGAGCAGTGCCGCCCCGAGGAGAATGCCGGACATCAGCTGGTGATGACGGAGCACGAGGGGCAGTAGAGCACGGCGGCACCCGGCTCACCAGATACCCGATCGCAAATTCGTCCCTTTCCGGCCGAAAGCTGTCCGAGGCGTTCCAGCCGCCCCCGCCAACCGCTATTTGCGTAAATCAGACAGCCAGCGGCAGCGAATCATGCTTGCGTAGCGGGTGATACGATCTTAATCTCGTAGCAGAAGGCTTTCACGGGAGGGGACCCTGATGTCACGACTTATTGCCTGCGGGCTGGCCGCAGGTCTTTTGACCACCCTGGCGGCGCAGGCCGCGGAGGATTCCTCGGGCCTGGCGCTCCAGGAGGTCACGGTCACGGCCCAGCGCGTGGAGGAGAACCTGCAGACCACGCCGATCTCCATGACCGCGATCAGCGGGGACTTCATCCAGAAGTTCGACCTGCCGCGGGTGACCTCCCTTGAGATGGTCACCCCGAACCTCACCTTCAACTCCGGCACGGGCGGCAGCAGCGGCCAGGTCAGCGCCTTCATTCGCGGCGTCGGCCAGTTCGACTTCCTGCTCAGCACCGACCCGGCCGTGGGCCTGTACGTGGACGGGGTGTACCTGGCGCGTACCTTCGGCACCAACCTCGAGCTCAATGACATCGAGCGCGTCGAGGTGCTGCGCGGACCGCAGGGCACGCTGTTCGGCAAGAACAACATCGGCGGCGCCATCAACATCAGCACGCTCACCCCGACCGGCAGCGGCAAGACCGACTTCCGCCTCTCCTACGGCAACTACCAGTCCTGGGCGGCCGATGCGTACACCGACATGCGCCTCACCGACACGCTCGCGCTGGGCGTTTCGCTCATGGGGCGCAAGTCCGACGGCTGGCAGGACCGCCCGCTGGGCGACAACGGCGGCAAGGAGGAGCGCGGCGGCGGCCGGGCCATCCTCAACTGGACCCCGAGCGACAGCTTCTCCTCGCGCCTGAGCGCGGAGTTCTCGGCGCAGACCCAGCCGAGCAGCCCGAACGTGATGATCGCCTACGACCCCGCGCAGGCGGTCGCCCCGTTCCAGCCGCTGTTCAATGCGCTGGTGGCGCCGTGCTGCACGCCGCCGACCGACATCGACCGGAGCGGCGCCGAGGGCCCGCTGGTGCGCGATGACCTGCATGGCTTTGCCGGCAGCTGGATCAACGACTGGAAGCTCGCGGGCGGGGCCGACCTGAAATCCATCACCTCCTACCGCTACACCGACGCAGTCTTCGGCCGCGACGGCGACAACTCGTACGTCAACTACAACGGCGACATCCACGACGAGCACGACAACACCTTCACCCAGGAGCTGCAGGCCTCCGGCAAGTGGACGCAGCTGCACTGGGTCGTCGGCGCCTACTACCTGAACGAGCGCACGCGCGACCAGACGAACCTCGTGGTGGCGCAGGGCCTGTTCGATGCCCTGACCGCGCTCGGACCTGCGAACCCGCTGTACGTGTACCGCTACGCGCTGGACTTCAACCTGGCGTACGACAACCGCCAGAAGACCGAGGACTACGCCGGCTACCTGAACCTCGACTGGGCCTTCAACGACAAGCTGTCGCTGCAGGCCGGCGTGCGCTACACGGACGAGACCAAGGACTTCTCGCAGTCGGTGATGAACGACCAGGGCAAGACCATCTTCCTGCCGGTGGACCCGTTCACCGGGGCGACCGACACCAGCAACACCACGGTGCCGAGCAAGGCCTGCAGCAGCCTGATGGACGAGGGCACCTACTTCACCTGCAAGACCAGCTCCAAGGAGTGGTCGCCGCGCGCCAGCCTGAACTTCCAGTGGACCGACAACGTCTTCGAGTACCTGCAGTGGAGCAAGGGCTTCCGCTCCGGCGGCATCAACGGCCGCCCGACCACGCTCGACCAGATCCAGGACTACAAGCCCGAGCATCTGGAGAGCTGGGAGCTGGGCGTGAAGACCATGCTCTGGGACAAGCGCGTGCGCTGGAACAATGCGGTGTTCTACAACACCTACAACGACATCCAGGTGCTGCTGACCGAGGGCACCACCGTGTTCATCCAGAACGCCGCCAAGGCCACCATCTACGGCCTCGAGTCGGACCTGCAGGCTGCGCTCACCGAGCACTGGAGCGTGCAGGCGAGCCTCGGCTACGCCCACAACGAGTACAACGACTGGCACGACAGCCTGGGCGACTACACCTGGCGCAAGCTGCAGGACGCCCCGGAGTGGACCGCCAACCTCTCGAGCGCCTACGAGCAGCGCTTCGCCAGCGGCTCGGGCGTGCGCTTCACGGCGAACGTGGGCTTCCAGAGCTACCAGTTCCTGGACGGGGCCAACAGCCCGATCCTGCGTGCGCCGTCACGGACGCTGGTGGATGCGGGGCTCTTCTACCTGCCCCCGAGCGGCAAGTGGGACGTCGGCGTGGAGGGCAAGAACCTCACGGATGCGCGGGTGCTCAGCTCCGGCTACAACGGCCTGGCCTTCTTCGGCTACGCCGAGGGCACGTACAACCCGCCGCGCCGCTACTGGCTGACGTTCCACTACCACATCCACTAGATGAGAACAGGGCCCGGGAGTGCAGCGCCGCCGGCGCTGCACTCCGGCAGACCCTGCGGGGGAGCCTGCTACCTCATATGCACGATGCCCGCGGCCGCCGCGGAGCGAGTAGGCTTGCCGGCAGCGCTGCCCGCCGGCTGACGGGGTCGAGGACATGGGACTGACAAGCAATCGCGTGGTGCTGGTCACCGGTGCCAGCCGCGGCATCGGCCGCGGGGTGGCGCTCGCGCTCGCCGCGCCCGGCACCACCGTGTACATCACCGGGCGCACCACCCGGAGCGGCACCGCGCCGCTGCCCGGCACGATCCACGATGCGGCCGCCGAGGTGACGCGCCGCGGCGGCAAGGGCGTCGCGGTGGCCTGCGATCACGGCGACGATGCCGCGGTCGCCGCCCTGTTCGCGCAGATCCGGCGCGAGGCCGGCCGGCTCGACCTGCTGGTCAACAACGCCACGGCCATCCCGGACGCGCTGGTGATGCCCGGCGGGTTCTGGGAGAAGCCGCTGGCGATGCAGGCGATCCTGGACGTCGGCTTCCGCTCGCACTACGTCGCCAGCTGGCACGCCGCGCAGCTGATGGTGCCGCAGCGCGAGGGCCTGATCGTCATGGTCTCCTCGCCCGGAGCGCGCTGTTACCTGCACGGGCCGGCCTACGGGGCCGGCAAGGCCGGCATCGACAAGATGTCCGCCGACATGTGGGTCGACCTGAAGAAGCACAACGTGGCCACGGTCTCGCTCTGGGCCGGCATCACGCTCACCGAGCGCTCCGCGATCGCCATCAAGGAGCACCCCGGGGAGTACGACGCGGTCATGGCCAATGCCGTGCACCCGGAGTTCCTCGGCCGCGTGCTCGATGCCCTGATGAAGGACCCGAAGCTCACCACCGAGCGGGCGGGCAAGACCTTCTATGCCGCCGAGCTCGCCCGCGATCTGGGCGTGAAAGACCTGGACGGCCGCCAGCCGCCCTCGGACGCCGCCTTCCTGGGCGAGCCGGCGCAGGTTTCCGGTGCCGTCATAGGCGGGTGACTTCCAAGGAGAGACTCCATGGCCGAGATCGATGACCTGCGTGCCCGCGTCCAGCGCCTCGAGGACACCGAGGCGATCCGGCGCCTGAAGGCCCGCTACCTCAACGCCTGCGACTCGCAACAGCCGGAGAGCGCGCGCGACTGCTTCGCAGAAGGGGCGATCGTCATCGACATGGGGCACGTCGGGGTCTTAAGCTCCCGCGAGCAGTTCTTCGAGATCTACAAGACCTTCGGCTGCCTGCCGAACATCCTCGACATGCACCACGGCACGAACTCGGAGATCGAGTTCCGCGACGACAGCCACGCCCGCGCGCTCTGGGCGCTGGAATACCGCAACTTCAACACCGAGGCGAAGACGGTGACCTTCGTCAGCCTGATCTACCACGACGAGTACGCCAAGATCAGGGGCGAGTGGAAGATCACCAAGTCGCGCTCGGAGTTCAAGACCGCGTTGCACTGCAGCTACGCCGAGGGGAACCTGAAGTCGCTGCTGGTGGGCAAGTCCGTCGCCGGTGCGGTCAGTTTCGAGAAATAGGAAGACCCATGCCCCATCCCCACGCCGAAGTCGACGCCGCGATCCGCGGGCTTGCCGAGGCCTTCAAGGAGGCCCAGAAGACCAACAAGTGGTCCTGGATTGCCGACAAGTTCTACCACGAAGACTGCCAGTACACCTGCCCCTATGCCGGGGCCTTCCCGGTGATCGCCCGCAACCGCGACGAGATCCGCGCCACGCACTACGGCCGCGACATGGACGTGGGTTCCGGGTGGGAAGGCTGGAGCTTCCCGATCCTCAACTGGGCCATCGACGGCGACCAGATCATCAGCCACTGGGTGAACCGCGGCCCCGGCAGGCGCCCGGACGGCAGCTACTACGAGACGCACGGGGTCTCCTTCATCACCTACGGGGGCGGCGGGAAGTTCTCCTCGCAGTACGACCTGTTCGATCTCGCGCACCAGATGCACCTGTGCGATGAGCTCGATGCGGCGGGCCTCCTGAACCCGAAGCTCAAGGCCGAATGGGTGGCGCCGGCCAAGAAGCGCCTGATCGACATGCTCAACAAGGGAGCCCCGGCATGACCGACAAGATGTTCCCCGAGGGCGCGGCCCTCATGATCGGTGGCAGCGGCGGCGTCGGCCAGGCGGTGTGCCGCGAGTTCGTGCGCGCCGGCACGGCGGTGGCGCTCACCTACAACAAGAAGAAGGACGTCGCCGAGAAGCTCGCCGCGGAGCTGCGCGCCATGGGCGGCAGGGCGAGCGTCCACCAGCTGACCATCGGCGATGCCAAGCGCTGCGAGGCGGTGCTCGCCGAGGCGGCGGCCGAGCACAAGCGCCTGCACACCATCGTCGTCGGCGCCGGCACCTTCGCCCAGCAGCTGCTGCTGGCGGAGATGCCGCGCGAGCTGTGGCAGACGGTGATGGAGCAGGACGTCAACGGCTTCTTCAACGTCATGCACGCGGCGATCCCGCGCCTGCGCGAGTGGGGCGGCGGCTCGTTCGTGCACCTGGGCTCGGCCGGGCACCTGAGCTGGCCGGAGCGCGACGGCATCTCGGTGGCGCCCAAGGCGGCCATCGAGGCACTGATCACGGGCATCGCCCGCGAGGAGGGCCGCCACAAGATCCGCGCCAACACGGTGCTGCTTGGGGTGATCGAGGCGGGCATGTTCCTGGAGCTGACCAGGCAGGGCGTGTTCGACGAGGCCTGGGTGAAGGAGGTGCACAAGAACCTCGCGCTCAAGCGCTGGGGCAAGCCCGAGGAGATCGGGCATGCCGTGGTCTTCCTCGCCTCCGACAAGGCGCTGTACGTCACCGGGCAGCGCATCGCGGTCGCCGGCGGCTACGGACTGTAGCCATGACCGCCGACGACTACTTCGCTATACAGAACCTGATCTACCGCTACTGCGATTGCATCGACCGCGGCGATCTGGACGGCGTCGGGGCCCTGTTCACGCACGCCGCCATTCACGTGCCGGCGCTGCCCGAGCCGCTGCGCGGGGCCGACAAGATCGCCGGTATGTACCGCTCGTTCACCCGCATCTACCCGGACACCGGCACTCCCAGGACTCGGCACGTCACCAGCAACGTCATCATCGAGCCGGACGGGGAGTCTGCCGCGCGCTCGCAGTCCTACGTCCTGGTCCACCAGGCGACCCCGGAGCTGGCGCTGCAGCCGATCATCGGCGGGCGCTACTTCGACCGCTTCGAGAAGGTCGGGGGCAAGTGGCGCTTCAGCGAGCGGCGCATGGAGATGGACCTGTTCGGAAACTTAAGCGCCCACCTGCTGCAGAAGTTCGGGCCCTGAAGCGGCCTGCGGATCGCACCGCGGAGGCACCATGAGCCGACCGTTGAAGCAACCCCCGGAAAGCCTGCTCAGCGAGGCGGCGGCCGAGGCGCAGCGCTGGGAGGAGCAGACGCGCGCGCCCTTCGTCGCCCAGCACCCGGAGCGGCGCGTGCCCTTCGAGACCCAGGCGCTCAAGTGGCCGATCCAGCCGCTGTACGGCCCGGCGGACCTGGAGGCCATCGGCTTCGACTACGCGCGCGACCTGGGCTTCCCGGGCGAATACCCGTACACGCGCGGCACGGCGCCGAACGGCCACCGCTCGGCGCTCTGGACGATGTCCCAGGTCACCGGCTTCGGGCGCGGCGAGGACTGGGCCAAGCGCGCCCGCTACATGCTCGAGCAGGGCCTGCAGGGGCTGATCCTCGAGCACGACCTGCCGACCACGAACGGCTACGACAGCGACAACCCGCTGGTGGAAGGCGAGGTGGGCAGGGCCGGCATGGCGCTCGACAGCCTCGAGGACCTGGAGCGCGCCTTTGACTTGCCGTTCGAGAAGCTGCGCTACCTCATGAGCGTCTGCAACGCACCGCAACCGGTGAACCTGGCGATGATCATCGCCGCGCTGGAGAAGAAGGGCGTCGACCCGCGCAACTTCGTGGTGCACATCGTCAACGGCATCCTCATCGAGTACACCTGCGTCGGGCGCTACATCTACCCACCGGCCCACGGGCTGCGCATCGCCACGGATTGCATCGAGTACATCATCCGCAACCACCCCAACTGGCGGCCGATCTCGATCATCAGCGCGCAGCTGCAGCCGGCCAAGGCCAACCCGGTGCAGGAGATCGCCTTCTCGATGGCGATCGCGCTGGCCTACATCGATGCGACGCTGGCGCGCGGCCTGGACATCGACACGGTGGCGCCGTACTTCCACTTCGTCATCAACGTCGACATGGACTTCTTCGAGGGCATCTGCAAGCTGCGCGCCTACCGCAAGATCTGGGCTCGCCTGATGAAGGAGCGCTACGGCGCCACGCGGCCCGAGGCCCTCAAGATCCGCATGATGACCTCGCCGACCACCATCGCGCTCACCTTGCAGCAGCCGCTGAACAACATCGGGCGGCTGGCGATCATGGCGACCGCGTGCGCGCTCGGTGGCGCCGGGGATGCCATGACGACGCCGCTGCACGACGAGGCGCATGCGCTGCCGGCGGAGGAGGCGATCCGCGTCGGCGCCGCCCTGCAGCACATCGTGGCTCACGAGACCGGGGTGGCCGATACCATCGACCCGTTGGCGGGTTCCTACTACGTGGAGACCCTGACGCGGCGCATCGAGGATGCGGCGCGCGCCGAGATCGACAAGATCATGGCGATGGGCGGGGCGCTGCGCGCCATCGAAACCGGCTACTTCCAGCGCGCGCTTGGCCACGAGCAGTACATGCGCAACAAGGATATCGAGGAAGGGAGGCGCAAGTGGGTGGGGGTGAACCACCTGCGCGTGCCCGGCGAGAAGCGCCAGATCGAGATATTCCGCGCCGACGGGCGCATGGAGGAGGAGCAGATCCAGCGCGTGCGGGCCCTGCGGGCGCGGCGCGATGCTGCGGCCGTCGCGGCGGCGCTGGAGGGGGTGCGACGCGCCGCCCGCGACGGCGGCAACCTCGTGCCGCCATGCCTGGCCGCGGTGAAGGCCTATGCCACGCACGGGGAGATCTGCGATGCCATGCGCGAGGTCTTCGGCGTGCACACGCCCGACAGCCAGATGACCGGGGTCTAGATGGCGCCCGAGCGACCGTTGCGCGTGCTGCTGGCCAAGCTCGGCATGGACACCCACACGGTCGGCATCACGGTCGTCGCGCACGCGCTGCGCGAGGCCGGCATGGAGGTGATCTTCACCGGCCTGAAGCAGACCCCCGAGGCCGTGGCACGGGCCGCGGTCCAGGAGGACGTCGACGTCGTGGGCGTTTCCAGCCTCTCGGCCGGCCACACCCGCAGCCTGCCGCGCCTGGCACAGCTGCTGCGCGAACAGGGAGCGGGCGACAAGCTGCTGGTGGCTGGCGGCGTCATCCCCGAGGAGGACGTGCCGCTCCTGGTCGAGGCGGGCTTTGCGCGCATCTTCACCATGGGCACGGACACGCGCGACATCGTCGGCTACCTGCGCAGCTGGCGCGACACCCACGCGACGCCCGCCGGTCACACGGCCTGATGGACGTCGCCGCGCAGCTGCTGGCGGGCGACGTGGCCGCCGGTGCGCGTGCCATCCGCTGGCTCGATGACCAGGATCCACGGGGGCTCGAGGTCCTGCGGCGGGTGTATGGCGCCACCGGACGCGCGCACGTGGTCGGCATCACCGGACCGCCCGGTGCCGGCAAATCGACGCTGGTCGACACGCTGATCGCCGCGGTGCGGGCCGGCGGCCGCACGGTCGCCGTGCTCGCCATCGATCCCACGAGTCCCTTCACCGGCGGTGCCATCCTCGGGGACCGTCTGCGCATGAGCCGCCATGCGACGGACCCGGGTGTCTTCGTGCGCTCCATGGGGACGCGCGGCACGCATGGAGGGCTTGCGCGTGCGGCCTACGATGCCTGCCTGGTGCTGGATGCCATGGGCTACGACCTGGTGATCGTGGAGACGGTCGGCGTCGGCCAGGAGGAGATGGAGATCGTGGCCCTCGCGCACACGACGGTGATCGTCACCGTGCCGGGCCTGGGGGATGAGGTGCAGGCCGTGAAAGCGGGTCTGCTCGAGACCGGCGACGTGCTGGTCATCAACAAGGCCGACCGCGACGGCTTCGAGCAGACGCGCCGGCACCTGGAACTGATGCTGCACCTGCGCGAAAACGCAGTCCCGCAGTCCCGCAAGGTCCCGCTGCTGCGCACGGTGGCGAGCCGTGGCGAGGGCGCAGACGAGCTGCTGCAGGCGCTCGATACCCACGCCGGGCAGCTCAAGGCAACCGGTGAGTTCCAGGGCAAGGCAGGACGCCGTGCCGAGCAGCATTGCCTGATGCTGGCGCGCGCCCTGGTGTTGCGCGAGCTGCAGGTGACTTCGACCGCGCAGCGGCTGGCGCCGGTGCGCGAGCGGCGCATCGACCCCTACGCGGCCGCCCAGGAGATCGTGGCGGACCTGCTGCGCGGGCCACGCTGATGCGCACGGCCTGAGTCGGCGCGCGCCCGGCTCCTGCGGGGGCGGTCGGCTCTCAGGGGCGTAGCGGCGGCGCCACGGAACTTCGCAATCCCTGCAACCCGCGCGCTGCCCGGCCGGGCCTAGCATCGGCGCATGCGGATCCTGCCAGCCCTCGTGTTCCTGTGCGCCTGCTGTTGGGCGATGGCGGCCACGGCGGCGCCGCCGGCGTCCCTGGATGCGGCGCTCGCCCGGCTGCAGGGCGGTGATGCGGCCGGCGCGGCCAGGGACTTGGAGTCACTCACGCGCAGCGGCCTGCGATCGGCGGAGGCCTTCGGCGCACTTGGCAATGCTTACCAGCAGCTGCATGAGCACCGCCGCGCGATCGAGGCCTACCAGAGCGCCCTCGCGGTCGATGCCGACGCGCCGCGGATCTTCTACGCGCTGGGATCCTCCTACGCGGCGAGCGGGGATGCGGAGCAAGCCTTCGCGTGGCTCGCCCGCGCCCGCGCCAGCCGCCGCATCGACATGACGCGCGCCACGCAGGACAAGAATCTGGACTCGTTGAGGTCCGATGCGCGTTTCGCGCGGCTGCTGCCGACTCCCGCCGACTTCGACGACCCGTTCGTGGAGCCGGTGCGGGTGCTGCGCGAGTGGCGCGGCGAGGCGGCCAACGACCAGTTCGGCTGGATCGCACGCAACCTGGGTGACGTCGATGGCGATGGCGTCGCCGACGTGGTGGTCTCGGCTCCCACGCACGGGGCGGATAGCAGCAACGCCGGCCGTATCTACGTCTACTCGACCGGGCGGGATGCATTGCTCTGGACTGCCGACGGCCGCGCGGGGGAGCAACTCGGCACCGGCGTGGAGGCCGCCGGTGATACTGACGGTGACGGGATTCCCGACGTGGTGGCGAGCGGCCCCGGTCTCGGGGGCGTGGCCCGCATCTACTCAGGGCGCGACGGACACGTGCTGCACGAGTTCCGCGCCCCGCGCCCGGATGAGACCTTCGGCAACCATGCCGCCGGTGCCGGCGATGTCGATGGCGACGGGCACGCGGACATCATCGTGGGCAGCCCCGGCAAGGACGGCGAGCACAAGAGTCCCGGGCATGCCTACGTCTACTCGGGCAGGACGGGTGCACTGCTGCTGGCCCTGCACGGAGAGCGCAACGGCGACCAGTTTGGCAGCACCGTGGCAGGCTTCTCCGACGGGCGGCAGCAGTGGCTGGTGGTCGGCGCGCCACTCGCCGGCCCCGCGCACCATGGGCGCGCCTACGTCTACGCCGGCCCCGCGCACCGGCTGCAGTTCACCATCGACGCCGATGCCACCGGGAACGCGCTGGGCCTCATGTTCGTCTCGCTCCCCGGGGACATGGACGGCGATGGGGTGAGCGAGGTGTTCGCCTCGGACTGGTCCAACGCCGCGCATGGCTTTTCCACCGGCCGTGTCTACGTGTACTCCGGCCGCACCGGCCGGCTGCTCCATAGCTTCACCGGCGAGCACCCCGGCGATGGTTTCGGCACCAGCGCGTCCGTGGCCGGCGACATCGATGGGGATGGCCGCGCCGACCTGGTCGTCGGTGCCTGGCAGTATGGCGGCGCGGCCGTCTCGGGCGGCCGCGCCTACCTGTACTCGGGACGTGACGGGCGGCTGCTCGCGAGCTACACCTGCCGCACGCCCGGGGACACCTTTGGTTTCGACGCGGCGGGCCTGGGCGTGGTGCAGCCGGATGGCACCACCGGGTTGCTGATCACCTCAGGCTGGAGCGGCGTGAACGGCTTTCACTCGGGCCGGGTGTTCGTGCTCGCAAGCGGGTTCGCGGCGCCGGCTGCAGCTCGCCAGCCGGGAGGGTGATTCCCGGCCGCCGCGCACGCAGTGCGCTCGGGCTGTTGTCGTGCGCCGCACGCACGTGGCGGAACAGCGTCGACCGGCTGTCGAGCCCGGCGCGCGCTGCTACCTCGGCGACCGACAGGGCGGTGTCCTGCAGCATCCGCACCGCGACCTGCAGCCGGTGGCGGCGCAGGTAGGCCACCGGCGTGCAGTGGTGCACGGCGCGGAAGGCGCGCAGGCAGTGATACGGGGACAGGTGTGCCGCGGCGGCCATCTGGGCAAGGTCGATCGCGCGCGCGTAGTTCGAGTGGATGAAATCGATGCACAAGCCCAGTCGCCGGAGCAGCTCCCCCCGGGTGCCCGGCCGCGCCGCCGGCACGCGCGCGCAGGCGGCCCGATCGCGGCCGTGCAGGGACTGCATGCGGCCGAGCAGGAAGTAAAGCTGCTCCTCGTACCATGCGGCATCGTCCAGACCTGCCTCGACATGGTGGCGGATGAAGCGCAGCACCGGGCTGACCAGGGTGTCGTGGCTGCGCAGCTGCTCGCCGAATTCCACCGCGCGGCCGCTGCGGGCCGGGTCATCGAGAAGTCTGGCCTCCGTCAACCCGCGCGCGCCGGTCACTTCCTCGGCCATCCCCGGCCTGAAGAAGATCGCGAACGAGGTGACCGGGCTTGCGCTGTGTAGCTGGCTGCCGTAGGTGCGCCCTTCGTTCAGGACCATGAAGGTCTCGTCTTCGACGGCAACCCGGCGGCCCTCGATGAGGTACTCCTCGCGGCCGCCCCACGCAGCCTTGATCGACAGGCGCTGCCGGAACGGCGGCATGCGCGCACTGCGGGTGCGCGCCCAGACGATGCAGTTTTCCCGGCCCCAGCGCTGGTAGAACCAGCTGCGGAACGGCTCGTGCGCGATGGCCGGCATCTGGCGCAGGATCATGCGATACCCCCGTGCATGCCCTATCTTAGGCGACCGCGCCACCGGCCGGGCGGGTGGCGTCGACCGCTTGCGCCGAAGCGGCCGCTTTCCTGCGACCGGCGCTAGGGCGCGCGCAGCCCGCCGCTGATGAAGGCCACGAGGTCGCGTTCGAGATGCTCCAGCTGCCGATCCGGTTGCGCAAGTCGCGCCGCCGCCTCCAGGTGGACCTCGATCGCGTTGGCCAGTGCGTGCTGCGCGAGGTCCGCGGCGAAAAGCCAGCGGCGGGTCAGCGTGCTCACTTCCAGGTGGGGCAGGGCTCGGCGCAGCAGCGGGACGAACAGGGCGACGCTCTCCTCGAGCGTGCTCGCCAGATAGGGTGAGCGGTCGAAGGACAGGCGCACCAGGAAGCGCAGTTGCGCGACGCCGGCACTGAAATTCTCGCGCAGGCCGGCGGTCAGCGGATGCACCAGGGCCTCCACGATCTGCTCGACCCCCGGGTGTTCCTGCGCCTCCAGTAGCTGCACCATGCCGGCGCGCTGCTGGAACATCGCCGGCTGGGCACGCTGCAGCAGTGCCCGCACCAGCCCGTCGCGGGTCGCGAAGTGGTAGTGCAGGGCGGCCACGCTGTAGCCGGCCTCGTGGTTGATGGTGCGCAGCGAGACGGCGTCTATGCCACGCTCGGCGAACAGCCGCTCCGCGGCATCCATGATGGCCCCGCGCGCGGACTCGTCCGCCCGGGATTTCTGGGATGGAGCTTGACTTTTCCCGGCCACGGTTCGAGACTAGAACTTATCACTTGATAAGTCAACGCGAAGGGGATCGCCTGCATGAGTGAGACCGCCACGAAGACGGCCGCAGCCGCGGCCGCCGCACCGCCGGCGCAGCTGACACACCTGCAGCGCCTCGAGGCGGAGAGCATCCACATCCTGCGCGAGGTGGTGGCCGAATGCGAGCGGCCGGTCATGCTGTACTCGATCGGCAAGGACAGCGCGGTGATGCTGCACCTGGCGATGAAGGCCTTCTACCCGGCCGTCCCGCCGTTTCCGCTGCTGCACGTGGACACCACCTGGAAGTTCCGGGCCATGTACGAGTTCCGCGATGCCATGGCCAGGAAGCTCGGCATGCAGCTCCTGGTGCACGTGAACCAGGAGGGCCTCGCCCAGGGCATCGGTCCGTTCACGCACGGCTCGCAGGTGCACACCGATGTCATGAAGACCCAGAGCCTGAAGCAGGCGCTGGACAAGTACGGCTTCGACGCCGCCTTCGGCGGGGCGCGGCGCGATGAGGAGAAGAGCCGCGCCAAGGAGCGCATCTTTTCGTTCCGCTCCGCGCAGCACCGCTGGGACCCGAAGCAGCAGCGCCCGGAACTCTGGTCGCTCTACAACGCGCGCAAACGCCCCGGCGAGAGCCTGCGCGTGTTCCCGCTGTCGAACTGGACCGAACTGGATGTCTGGCAGTACATCTGGCTGGAGAACATCCCCATCGTGCCGCTGTACTTCTCGGCCGAGCGCCCCGTGGTGGAGCGCGACGGCACGCTCATCATGGTGGACGATGAGCGCATGCCGCTCAAGCCGGGCGAGAAGCCCATGATGCGCAAGGTGCGCTTCCGCACGCTCGGCTGCTATCCGCTCACCGGCGCGGTCGAGAGCGATGCCGACACGCTGCCGGCGATCATCCAGGAGATGCTGCTGACGCGTACCTCCGAGCGCCAGGGCCGCGTGATCGACCACGATGCGGCCGCCTCGATGGAGAAGAAGAAGCAGGAAGGGTACTTCTGATGGCGCACCAGTCCGAGCTCATCGCCAGCGACATCGGCGCGTACCTCAAGGCGCACGAGCACAAGAGCCTGCTGCGCTTCATCACCTGCGGCTCGGTCGATGACGGCAAGTCGACCCTGATCGGCCGCCTGCTGTACGAGTCGAAGATGATCTTCGACGACCAGCTCGCCGCCCTCGAGGCGGACTCGAAGAAGGTGGGCACGCGCGGCGGCGAGCTCGACTTCGCGCTGCTGGTCGACGGCCTGGCCGCCGAGCGCGAGCAGGGCATCACCATCGACGTCGCCTACCGCTTCTTCTCCACCGACAAGCGCAAGTTCATCGTGGCCGACACCCCCGGCCACGAGCAGTACACGCGCAACATGATCACGGGGGCCTCGACCGCGGACCTGGCCGTGATCCTCATCGATGCCAGGAAGGGCGTACTTACCCAGTCGCGCCGCCACAGCTTCCTGGTGAGCCTGGTGGGCATCCGGCGCATCGTGCTCGCGGTCAACAAGATGGACCTGGTGAGCTACTCGCGCGATGCCTTCGAGGCCATCGTCGCCGATTACCGCAAATTCGCCCAGCGCATCGGCCTCACCGACATCACCGCCATCCCCCTGTCGGCCGTGTACGGCGACAACATCATCGAGCACGGCGCCAACATGCCCTGGTACCGCGGGCCGACCCTCATGCAGCACCTGGAAAACGTGCCCGTCGGCGACGAGGTCGCGACGCAGCCGTTCCGGCTGCCCGTGCAGTGGGTCAACCGGCCCAACCAGGACTTCCGCGGCTTCGCCGGCCAGGTCGCCGGCGGCACGGTGAAGAAGGGCGACCGCATCCGCGTGCTGCCCTCGGGGCGCGAAAGCACGGTGGCGCGCATCGTCACCGCCGACGGCGATCTCGAGCGCGCGGTGGCCGGCCAGTCGGTGACCCTCACCCTTGCAAGCGAGATCGACGTGAGCCGCGGCGACGTGCTGGCCGCGAGCGATGCGCCGCCGCAGGTGGCCAGCCAGTTCGAGGCCACCATCGTGTGGATGCACGACGAGCCGATGCTGCAGGGGCGCGCGTACCTGATGAAGGCCGGCACGCGCACGGTCACCGCGACCATCACCCCGGTGAAGCACAAGATCAACGTCAACACGCTCGAGCAGTTGCCCGCCGAGCGCCTGGAACTGAACGACATCGGCGTGTGCGAGGTGGAGCTTGACCGCCCCATCCCGTTCGAGAGCTATGCCGACAACCACACCCTGGGCGGCTTCATCCTCATCGACCGCCTGAGCAACAGCACCGTGGGCGCCGGGGTCATCAACTTTGCGTTGCGCCGCTCGCAGAACGTGCACTGGCAGGCGCTGGACGTGGACAAGCAGGTGCGCGCCCGCCAGAAGGGCCAGCGCGCCTGCGTGCTCTGGCTCACCGGCCTGTCCGGGGCGGGCAAGTCCACGATCGCCAACCGCATCGAGAAGCTGCTGACCGCGCAGGGCCGCCACACCTACCTGCTCGATGGCGACAACGTGCGCCACGGCCTGAACAAGGACCTGGGCTTCACCGCCCAGGACCGCGTCGAGAACATCCGCCGGGTGGCGGAGGTCTCCAAGCTCATGGTCGATGCCGGGCTCATCGTGCTGGTGTCCTTCATCTCCCCGTTCCGCTCCGAGCGGCGCATGGCGCGCGCGCTCTTCGGGGCGGGGGAATTCCTGGAGGTCTTCGTCGACACGCCGCTGGCCGAGGCCGAGCGCCGCGACGTCAAGGGCCTCTACAAGAAGGCACGGCGGGGGGAGCTGAAGAACTTCACGGGCATCGATTCGCCCTACGAGGCCCCGGAGAGCCCGGAGATCCGCATCGACACGACCTCGATGAGCGCAGATCAGGCCGCCGAGCACATCGTGCACCAGCTGCTGGATCTGAAGATCATCCCGAGCCTATGAGCATTGCCTCGCCGAAGCTCCTGGGCGAGGTCGCGGCCATCGCCCGCCAGGCGGCGGCCGAGATCCTCGAGGTCTACGCCTCCGATGACGCGGGCGAGACACGCAAGGGGGATGACTCACCGCTCACGCAGGCGGACCTGCGCGCGCACCGCAAGATCGCCGCGGAGCTCGCCCGGCTGACCCCGGACGTGCCGATGCTGTCGGAGGAGGCCGCCGACATCCCCTACGCGCAGCGTGCCGCGTGGCGCCGGTTCTGGCTCGTGGACCCCCTGGATGGCACGAAGGAGTTCCTCTCGCGCAACGGTCAGTTCACCGTGAACATCGCGCTCATCGAGGACCACGAGCCCGCGCTCGGCGTCGTGCACGTTCCGGTCAGCGGGACCAGCTACCAGGGGCTGGCCGGCGGCGGGGCCTGGTGCCAGCGCGGGGCTGCGGCCGCGCAGCCGATCCGCGTCAGCCCCAGAAGCGGGGTGCCGGTGCGCGTCGTCGGCAGCCGCTCGCATCGCGGCGACTCGCTCGACGGCTTCCTCGCGCGCCTCGGCGAGCACGAGATGGTGCCCATGGGCAGCTCGCTGAAGTTCTGCATGGTCGCGGAAGGGACGGCGGATGTGTATCCGCGCCTGGGTCCCACCAGCGAGTGGGACACCGCGGCCGCGCACGCGGTGGCGGTCGCTGCCGGCGGCCGCGTGCGCACGCTCGAGGGCGCGCCGTTGCGCTACAACACGCACGAGGGGATCCTCAATCCGTTCTTCGTGGTCAGTGGGCCGGAAGATCACGACTGGCTGGCGTTGCTGCGCTGATATCGGCGATTTGCGTAATCCTGAAGCGAAAATTCAGCGAATTATGCTTGCAACGGCTGCTAGGCGGGCTTAATCTCGCAATTCAGGCCGCGAAATAACTTCCCGACCCGGACGCGCCTGTAAAGGCCGCCGCCGGCAACGACTCATATTAGAAGTCCCCAACACCTATGACAGTCAGATCCCTTGGCTATGTGGTCGTCGAAGCGACCGATGTGGGTGCCTGGCGCAAGTTCGCCGTGGATACCCTGGGCTTGATGGAAGGGCCGGCCGGGGCCGATGGCAGCGTTCGCTTCCGCATCGATGAGCGCCCGTTCCGCATCGCCGTGGTGCCGGGGAAGCAGGACCGCTTCGTCAGCTGCGGCTGGGAGTTCAGGGACGCCGCGGAGCTGGCGGCGGCGATCGCCACCCTCAAGGCCGCCGGCGTTGCCGTGCGCGCCGGCAGCGACGGTGAGGCGGCCAACCGTGCCGTGCGCCAGATCGCCTATTGCGCGGATCCCGCCGGCAACCAGCTCGAGCTCTTCCACGGTCGCACCTACGACTATGCCCCGTTCGCCTCGCCGCGCGGGCTTTCCGGCTTCGTGGCCGGTGAGCTCGGGATGGGGCACGCGGTGCTGCCGGCGCTGCAGCTCGCCGAGGTCCGTGCCTTCTACCAGCGCCTGGGCTTCGCCGACACCGATGAGATGTGGCTGCAGATGAGCCCGAACCCGGCCGATCCCAAGCTCGGTATCCACTTCATGCATGCTGCCTGCCGCCGTCACCACAGCCTTGCGCTGGTGGGGATGCCTGCGCCCTCGGGCGCGGTGCACATCATGCTGGAGGCGAAGTCGCTGGATGATGTGGGCTATGCGCTCGACCGCTGCATCGCCAGCGGCGCGCACATCTCCTCGTCCCTGGGCAAGCACTCCAACGACTACATGGTGTCCTTCTACGTGCGCACCCCGGGCGGCTTCGACCTGGAGTTCGGCTGCGATGGCATCACGCCGGACTGGGAGACCTGGGTGCCCACGCAGAGCGTCATCGGCGACCTGTGGGGCCATCGCTGGTCACCGCCGCCCGCGTAGGGCCGGCCGCGATGTTCGACAAGACACTGAGTGCGGGCGCCGTCATCGCCGGGCTGCACGATGGCATGACGATCGGCATCGGCGGCTGGGGCCCGCGGCGCAAGCCCATGGCGCTGGTGCGCGAGATCCTGCGCTCGAACCTCAGGGACCTGACCGTGGTCGCCTACGGCGGTCCGGACGTCGGCATGCTGTGCGCGGCCGGCAAGGTGCGCCGCCTGTATTACGGCTTCGTCTCGCTCGATGCCATCCCGGTGGAGCCCTGGTTCCGCAAGGCCCGCGAAGCGGGCAGCATCGAGGCGCACGAACTCGACGAGGGCCTCTTGCAGTGGGGCCTGCGCGCCGCGGCGATGCGCGTGCCGTTCCTGCCGACCCGGGTGGGGCTGGCCACGGATGTCATGAAGCTCAATCCCGACTTCCGCACCGTGAAGTCCCCGTACGCCGACGGCGAGGTGCTGCTGGCGATGCCGGCGCTGAACCTGGACGTGGCCCTCATCCACGTCGACCGCGCCGACCGCCTCGGCAACGTGCAGACGCTCGGGCCCGACCCGTACTTCGACGAGCTGTTCGCGCGCGCCGCGGCACGCACCTACGCCAGCTGCGAGGAGCTCAGCGAGCGGCTGGACCTGAAATACAGCGCCGACGCGCGCTTCAACATCGTCGAGCGCAGCTACGTCACGGGGGTGGTGCCGGCGCGCTTCGGTGCCCACCCCACCTCCAACCCGCCCGCCTACGGCTGGGACATGGAACACCTGAAGGCCTACACCACCCTGGCGGGCGAGGCGGACGGCTGGTCGCGCTACGTCGCCGACTTCGTGGCCCTTCCCGAGGCACAGTACCTGGAGCGCCAGGGCGGTGCGGCGCGGCTCGGCTCCCTGCCGCCGCCGGTGTTCTGAGCATGAGCGCAGACTTCACCCTCGCGGAACTGCTCGTCGTCGCCGCCTCGGAGGCCTGGCGCGGCAACGGCGAGCTGCTCGCCTCGGGCATCGGCGTCGTGCCGCGCCTCGGGGCCAGCCTCGCCAAGCTCACCCACTCGCCCGAGCTCATGATGACCGACGCGGAGGCCTACCTCGTCGAGGAGCCGGTGCCGCTCGGACCGCGCGGCAGCTACGTGCCGCGCTTCTCCGGCGCCATGTCCTTCGCGCGCGTGTTCGATTGCGTGTGGGGCGGCAAGCGCCACGTCATGATCGGGCCGATCCAGATCGACCGCTTCGGGCAGACCAATCTCTCCGGCATCGGCGACCCGTTCAAGCCGAAGGTGCAGATGCTCGGCATGCGCGGCCTGCCGGGCAACAGCATCTCGCACCCGAACTCGATGTTCGTGCCCAACCACGGCCCGCGGGTCTTCGTGGCGGGCGAAGTCGACGTGGTCGGCGGCGTCGGCTACAACCCGGCACGCTGGCCCCAAGGGGTCAGCGACCGGCACGTCGACCTGCGCCTGATCGTCACCGACCTGTGCGTCATGGACTTCGGCGGGGCGAACCACGCGGTGCGCGTGCGCTCGCTGCACCCGGGCGTGAGCCTCGAGCAGGTGCGGGCGGCCACCGGGTTCCCGCTGGAGGCAGCCGGCACGCTGCCCACCACCGCGGGGCCGACGGCCGAGCAGCTGGCGATCATCCGGCGCCTGGACCCGCACAACCTGCGCGCCAGCGTCATCAAGGGCAACCCTTCCGCGTTCGCGCCGCGCGCGGCCGGCAAGCCCTCGTGAGCGACCCGCTCAGCACTGCGCTCACGCAGCGCCTCGGCTGCCGCTACCCGATCATCCAGACGGCGATGGGCTGGGTGGCGCGGCCGGAGCTGGTGGCCGCCACCTGCAACGCGGGCGGCTTCGGCTTCCTGGCCGCCGCGGTGCTCAGCCCGGAGGAAGTGGGCCCGGCGATCGAGCGCGTGCGCTCGATGACGAGCGCGCCGTTCGGGGTGAACTTCCACATGTTCCAGCCCGGCGCCGAGCGCATCGTGCAGACCCTGATCGATGCCAAGGTGACGGCGGTGAGCTTCGGGCGCGGCCCGGACAAGAAGATGATCGCGCGCTTCCGCGATGCCGGCATCGCCTGCGTCCCCACGGTCGGGGCAGTCAAGCACGCCAAGAAGATGGTCGAGCTCGGCGTCGACATGATCACCGTGCAGGGCGGCGAGGGCGGCGGGCATACCGGCTCGGTGGCCAGCACCGTGCTGCTGCCGCAGGTGCTGGACACCGTGAAGGTGCCGGTGATCGCCGCCGGGGGCTTTGCCGACGGCCGCGGGCTCGCCGCCGCGCTCGCCTACGGCGCGCAGGGCATCGCCATGGGCACGCGCTTTCTGATGACGCGCGACTGTCCGGTGCCCGAGGTCACGAAGCAGCGCTACACCCGGGCCGGCACGGAGGACATCCTGGTCACGACCAAGGTGGACGGCCTGCCGCAGCGCATGATCCGCAACGAGACCCTGTCGCAGATCGAGAAGGCCGGCCGCGCGCGCATGCTGTACCTGGCGCTCACCAGCGCCTGGCAGCTCAAGCGCCTCACCGGCGCCAGCATTGCCGAGATGTTGTCCGCGGCGCGCAAGATGGGCCATGGCAGCGACATGTCGCTCGGGCAGTCGCTCATGGCGGCCATCGCGCCGGTCCTGTTCCAGCGCTCGATGATCTCGGGGGAGCCGCAGCGCGGCCTGCTGGCCACGGGACTGGTGGCCGGGCGCCTGAGCGACCTGCCCAGCTGCGAGGAGCTCATCCAGGGGATCGTGCGCGAGGCGCGCGGGCGCCTGGCGGCGCTGCGCGGCGACGCCGCACCACAGTAGGCTTCGCGCACACTACATCCTTAAAGGGGACGGTCATGGCCACGCGCACTGAGATCCGCGGACACCTCGGCGAGCTCATCCTCGATCACCCGCCGGTCAACGCCCTGGACAGCAAGGCCTGGAACGAGCTGCCGGCCCTCATCGAGGCGCTCGGTGCCCATCCCGAGGTGCGCTGCGTGCTGGTGCGCGCAGAGGGCAAGGGCTTCTGCGCCGGCGTGGACATCAAGGAGATGCAGCAGCACCCGGAGCGCATCGTCGACCTGAACCGCGGCAACTTCCGCACCTTCCGCGCGGTGCGCGGCTGCGAGGTCCCGGTGGTGACCGCCGTGCACGGCTTCGTCATCGGTGGCGGCATCGGCATCTGCGGGGCGAGCGATGTGGTCATCGCCGCCGAGGATGCCTACTTCTCGCTGCCC
The DNA here is from genome assembly GCA_018240525.1 of Pseudomonadota bacterium. Taxonomy (GTDB): domain Bacteria; phylum Pseudomonadota; class Gammaproteobacteria; order Steroidobacterales; family Steroidobacteraceae; genus 13-2-20CM-66-19. The sequence continues at coordinate 182,383 of JAFEFN010000003.1, read as the reverse complement.
GAGGTCGACCGCGGCGCCATGGGTGGCGCTTCGCACCTCTCGCGCATGTTCCCGCTGCACAAGGTGCGGGCCGCGTTCTTCACCGGCGGCCGGATCCCGGCCGCCGAGGCCTACCGCCTCGGGGCGGCGGAGAAGCTGGTGCCGGCGGCGAAGCTGCTCGAGGAGGCGCGCGCCTTCGCGGAAGTCATCGCCGCCAAGAGCCGCCGCGCGCTGGTGCTGGCCAAGGAGGCGCTCAACGGCCTCGAGCCGCGCGATGTCGACCATGGCTACCGCTTCGAGCAGGGCTTCACGCTGGAGATGTACCTGCACGAGGACTCGCAGAAGGCGCGCGACGCCTTCGTCAAAGACAAGAACACCGCGAAGTACTGACGGCCCCCATGGCACTGGATTTCAACTTCACGCCCGCCCAGCAGCGCTTCCGCGCCGAGGTGCGTGCGTGGATGCAGGCGCACGTGCCGGCCAGGGCGCTGAAGACGCTGGAGAGCGAGGAGGGCTTCGCCCAGCACCGCGAGTGGGAGCGCACGCTCGCCTCGGGCAACTGGGGGATGATCACCTGGCCGCAGCAATACGGGGGCCGCGGCGCCAGCCTGATCGACTGGCTGATCTTCGAGGAAGAGTACTACCGCGCGAACGCGCCGCTGCGCGTGAACCAGAACGGCATCTTCCTGCTCGGCCCCACCCTCATGGAGTTCGGCACGCCCGAGCAGAAGGCGCGCTTCCTGCCGCGCATGGCCGCCGGCGAGGAGATCTGGGCCCAGGGCTGGTCGGAGCCGCAGTCCGGCTCGGACCTGGCCGCACTGCGCGCCACGGCCGTGCGCGACGGCGATCACTACGTGCTCAAGGGCCACAAGATCTGGTCCTCGCGCGCCGCCTTCGCCGACTGGTGCTTCGGGATCTTCCGCACCGAGCCCGGTTCCGAGCGCCACAAGGGGCTGAGCTTCATCCTGGTGCCGCTGCGGCACCCCGGCGTGCGCGTCCGCGGCATCCGCCAGATCCACGGCGAGCCCGGCTTCGCCGAGATATTCTTCGAGGACGCCCGCGTGCCGGTCGCCAACCGCCTGGGCGATGCCGGCGCGGGCTGGCAGATCGCGATGGCGACCGCGGGCTTTGAGCGCGGGCTGATGCTGCGCAGCCCGGCGCGTTTCCAGGTGGCCGCGCAGAAGCTGGTGCAGCTGTGGCGCCGCCAGGCCGCCGGCGCCGATCCGGCCCTGGGGGCGCGGGTGGCGCAGGCGTGGATGGACGCCGAGGCCTACGCGCTCAACACCTACCGCACCGCGAGCCGCCTGATGGCCGGCGGCAGCATCGGGGTCGAGGCGAGCCTCAACAAGATCTTCTGGTCGGAGCTGGACCTGGAGCTGCATCGCACCGCGATGAGCCTGCTCGGTGACCGCGCCGAGCTGGCCGCCGGGTCCCCCGAGTGCCTCGACCCGAGCTGGCTCGAGGGCTTCATGTTCTCCCTCGCCGGCCCCATCTACGCCGGGACCAACGAGATCCAGCGCAACCTCATTGCCGAGCGGCTGCTCGGCCTGCCGCGCGCCTGACCCATGGACTTCACCTTCACCGAGGAGCAGCAGCTGATGGCGGGGGCGTTCCGCGAGCTCACCGCGGACATCTGCGCGCCCGAGCAGCTGCGCGCGCTGTACGACGGCCGCGACACGCAGGCGGAAGCACGCTGGGCGCGCCTGGCGGAACTGGGCCTGTTCGGGGTGCTGGCCGCCGAAGGCGACGGGGGGCTGGGACTGGCCGATGCCGACTTCATCCTGCTGGCGGAGGAAGCCGGGCATGCAGCCCTGCCCGAACCCCTGGTCGAGCAGGCGGCCGTCGCGCTGCCGGCGCTCGGGGCACACGCCGGCCTGCCCTCGGTCAAGGCGCTGCTGCCGCAGCTGGCATCGGGGGAAGCGCGCCTCGCGCTGGCCCACTCGCGCAATCCCCTGGCCAACCTGCCGCCGGCGCCCACGCACTGGCTGCTGTGCGAGTCGGATGCGGCCTACCTCATCGAGGCGGCCGGCGTGGACGTGATCGTCGAGCCCTCGATCGATGCCGGCCGCCGGCTGGGGCGCCCGGTCGTGCGCGCCTCCGCGGCGCCCCTGTGCAGGGGCGCGGTCGCCCGTGCCCTCGGGGAGAACGTGCTCAGTCGCGCCGCCCTGTACGTCGCGGCGCAGAGCCTCGGGGTGGGCGCGCGCATGCTCGCCATCAGCGTGGCCTATGCAAAGGAGCGCGAGCAGTTCGGCAAGCCCATCGGCGCCTACCAGGCGATCAAGCACCACCTCGCGAGCGTCGCGGTGAAGCTGGAGTTCGCGCGTGCGGTGGTGTACGCGGCGGTGGCGCACGTGGGGCGCACCGGCGCCCGCTCGCTCGCGGCCCTCTCGCATGCCAAGCTTGCCGCTGCGGATGCGGCCGATCTCGCTGCACGGATGGCCATCCAGGTGCACGGGGCGATGGGCTACTCCTGGGAGGTCGACCTGCACTTCTACATGAAGCGCGCCTGGGCGCTCGCCGGCGCCTGGGGCGACCACAGCTTCCATTCCCGGCGCCTGCAGGGCCTGGTGTGCGAGGAAGCCTTCGCGCTCGGCCCGGACCAGACTTTCGAACGAACCGCCTAGAGGATCCACTGATGAGCAACGAGGCCTACATTATCGGCGCCGTGCGCAGCCCGACCGGCAAGAAAAAAGGGACGCTGGCCGGCATCCATGCCGCCGACCTCGGCGCCCACGCCATCAAGGCCCTCGTGGAGCGCACCGGGGTCGATCCCGCGCAGATCGACGACGTGGTCTTCGGCTGCGTGGACCAGCTCGGCACGCAGGCCGGCGACATCGCGCGCACCTGCTGGCTGGTGGCCGGCTTCCCGGACCACGTGCCGGGGACCACGGTCGACCGGCAGTGCGGCTCCTCGCAGCAGGCGGTGCACTTTGCCGCGCAGGCGGTGATGAGCGGCACGCAGGACCTGGTGATCGCCGGCGGCGTGCAGACCATGAACCAGATCCCGATCGGGGCGGCGATGGTCGCCGGACGCGAGCTGGGCATGAGCGACCCCTTCAGCGGCTCCCCCGGCTGGCGCGCCCGCTACGGCACGCAGGAGGTCTCGCAGTTCCGTTCCGCGCAGATGATCGCCGAGAAGTGGAACATCAGCCGGCAGGCGATGGAGGAGTTCGCGCTGGAAAGCAACCGGCGCGCCATCGATGCCATCGCCAGGGGCCACTTCACCGCCGAGATCGCCCCCCTGAACGGGCTCACCCAGGACGAGACGCCGCGCGCCGGCACGACGCTCGAGAAGATGGCGACGCTCGCCCCCCTGTCCCCGGACGGGCGCATCACCGCCGCGGTCTCCAGCCAGATCGCCGACGGCTCGGCCGCGCTCCTCATCGCCTCGGCGGACGCGGTGCGCCGCCACAAGCTCAAGCCGCGCGCCCGCATCCACCACCTCTCGGTGCGCGGCGCGGACCCGGTGTGGATGCTGACCGCGCCGATCCCGGCCACCCAGTACGCGCTCGCGCGGGCGGGCATGAAGCTCTCCGACATCGACCTGGTCGAGATCAACGAGGCCTTCGCCTCCGTCGTGCTCGCCTGGCAGCACGACCTGGACGCGGACATGTCGCGCGTGAACGTGAACGGCGGCGCGATCGCCCTCGGGCACCCGCTGGGGGCCACCGGCGCGAGACTGATGACGACCCTGCTGCACGAGCTGGAACGGCGTGGCGGACGCTACGGCCTGCAGACCATGTGCGAAGGCGGCGGCCAGGCCAACGTCACGATCATCGAGAGGCTCTGACATGGCAGGTGTTTGCGCGGGAAGGATCGTCGTCATCACCGGTGCGGGCCGCGGGCTCGGGCGCTCGTACGCGCTGGCCTTCGCCCGGGAGGGCGCCAAGGTCGTGGTCAACGACCTGGGGACGAGCCTCGCGGGCGCGGGGCGCGACACGGCCACCGCGCAGGCGGTGGTGGATGAGATCCGCTCCGCCGGCGGCGAGGCGGTCGCCAACGGCGACGATGTCTCGGAGTGGGACGGCGCCGGGCGGATCATCGCCACGGCGATCGAGCACTTCGGCGGCCTGGACGTGGTGGTGAACAACGCCGGCGTCGTGCGCGACCGCATGTTCGTCAGCGCCACGGTGGAGGAGTGGGATGCGACCATGAAGGTGCACCTGCGCGGGCACTTCTGCGTCGCCCGCCACGCGGTGGACTACTGGCGGGCCTGTGCCAAGCAGGGCAAGCCGGTCGATGCGCGCATCATCAACACCTCCTCCGGCGCCGGACTGAACGGCAGCATGGCGCAGAGCGCCTACTCGGCCGCCAAGGGCGGGATCGCCACCCTGACGCTCGTGCAGGCGGCCGAGCTCGGCCGCTACGGCATCACCGCCAATGCGCTGGCGCCGGCGGCGCGCACGCGCATGACCGAGCAGGCCTTCGCCGAGAAGATGAAGCGCCCGGACTCGGGCTTCGACGTGCAGGACCCGGACAACATCGCGCCGGCGGTGGTGTGGCTCGGCAGCGCCGAGTCGCGCGAGGTCACCGGCTGCGTGTTCGAGCTCGAGGGCGGCAAGATCATGATCGACCGCGGCTGGAGCGACGGCCCGGCCATCGACAAGCAGGCCCGCTGGCAGCCGGCCGAGGTCGGCGCGGCGGTCCGGAAGCTCCTCGCCGAGCGGCCGGCGCCGAAGAAGGTCTACGGCACATGAGCGCCCCTGTGGACACCCCGGCCTACCCGCCGGCGCGCAACCTGCTCGCCGGCCGCAACGTGCTCGTGACCGCGGCGGCGGGCACGGGCATCGGCTTTGCGACCGCGAAGCGGGCGCTGGAGGAGGGCGCGCGCGTCTTCGTCAGCGACATCCACGAGCGCCGGCTCGGCGAGGCGGTCGAGCGGCTGCGCGCGCTCAAAGCCGGCGCCGTCGACGCCAAGGTGTGCGACGTCACGCGCGAGAGCGACGTGCAGGGCCTCGTGGCGGGCGCGGTGCAGGCCATGGGCCGCGTCGACGTGCTGGTCAACAATGCGGGACTGGGCGGCTCGGCCGCCGTCACCGAGATGACCGACGAGCAGTGGTCCAAGGTCATCGACGTCTCCCTGACCAGCGTCTTTCGCATGACCCGCGCGATCCTGCCGCACATGTACGCCAACCGCGGCGGGGCCATCGTCAACAATGCCTCCGTGCTCGGCTGGCGCGCGCAGGCACTGCAGTCGCACTACGCGGCCGCCAAGGCGGGCGTCATGGCCTTCACGCGCTGCTCGGCGATCGAGGCGGCCGAGCACGGCGTGCGCATCAACGCGGTCGCCCCCAGCATCGCCATGCACGCCTTCCTCAACCGCGTGACCAGCGACGAGCTGCTCGCCGAGCTGAAGGGCCGCGAGGCCTTCGGGCGCACCGCCGAGACCTGGGAGATCGCCAACGTGATCATCTTCCTGGCGAGCGACCTTGCCAGCTACATGACCGGGGAGATCGTCTCGGTCTCCAGCCAGCGCGCCTGAAGGATACCGCCATGACCGCCGCCGTCTTTCACTCCGCCGCGGAATACCAGGCCGCCGTCGGCCGCTCCATCGGGCCGACCGACTGGCTCACCATCGAGCAGGACCGCATCGACAAGTTCGCCGAGGCGACCGGGGACCACCAGTGGATCCACGTCGATCCGGTCCGCGCCGCGCAGGGACCTTTCGGGGCCACCATCGCGCACGGCTACCTCAGCCTTGCGCTGGTGAACTACTTCCTGCCGGACCTGGCGCGCGCCGAGGGCATGAAGCACGGCGTCAACTACGGCTGCGACCGGGTGCGCTTCCCCGCGGCGCTGAAGGTCGGCACGCGCGTGCGCGCGCGCGCCGAGATCCTCGGCGTCGAGGACCTCGGCGGCGGGGCCGTGCAGGTGAAGATCCGCGTGAGCATCGAGGCGGAGGGGGTCGACAGGCCGGTATGCGTCGCCGATACCCTGAGCCGGCTGTATTTCTGAAGGAGCCCTGACAGTGCGTGAAGCGGTGATCGTCTCTACGGCCCGGACCCCGATCGGCAAGGCCTTCCGCGGTGCCTTCAACGACACCGATGCGCCGGTGCTCTCCGGCCACGCCGTGCGCGAGGCCGTGCGGCGCGCCGGCATCGACGGCGCCGAGGTCGAGGACCTGGTGCTCGGCTGCGCGACGCAGCAGGGCGCGCAGGGCTACAACATCGGCCGCCTCAGCGTCATCAGCGGCGGCCTGCCGCAGACCGTGGCCGGCATGACGCTCGACCGTAAATGCGCCTCGGGCATGGTGGCCATCGCCACCGCCGCCAAGCAGGTGGTGCTCGATGGGATGGACGTGTGCGTGGCCGGCGGGGTCGAGTCGATCAGCCTCACGCAGAACAAGCACATGAACCTGTACCGGGGGCGCTCCGAGTCGGTGCTGGCCGGCGCCCCGCACATGTACATGGCGATGATCGAGACCGCCGAGGTCGTGGCGCGCCACTACAAGGTCAGCCGCGAGGCACAGGACCGCTACGCGCTGCAGAGCCAGCAGCGGGTCGCGGCCGCCTATGCCGCCGGGCGCTTCGACGCGGAGATCGTGCCGCTGCCCAGCCGCAAGCTCATCACCGACAAGGCCACCGGGGCCACGCACCACGAGGACGTGCTGCTCAAGCAGGACGAGGGCTATCGCGCGGACACCACGCTCGCGGGACTTGCCAAGCTCGAGCCGGTGTTCGCCGACGGCGAGATCGTGAAGAAGGGCGAGAACGTCACGGCCGGCAACGCCTCGCAGCTCTCCGACGGGGCCGCCGCGGTGGTGGTGATGGAGGCGCGGCTGGCCGAGAAGCGCAACCTGAAGCCCCTGGGTGCCTACCGCGGCCTGGCGGTCGCCGGCTGCGCACCCGAGGAGATGGGCATCGGCCCGGTGTTCGCCGTGCCGAAGCTGCTGGCGCGGCATGGGCTGAAGGTCGATGACATCGGCCTGTGGGAGCTCAACGAGGCCTTCGCCGTGCAGACGCTGTACTGCCGGGACCGGCTCGGCATCGACAACGAGAAATTCAACGTCGACGGCGGGGCCATCGCCATCGGTCATCCGTACGGGATGAGCGGCGCGCGCCTGGTGGGCCACGCCCTGCTCGAGGGCCGGCGCCGCGGGGTGCGCTGGGTCGTCATCACCATGTGCACGGCCGGTGGCATGGGGGCGGCGGGCCTGTTCGAGGTCTACTGAGCGGCGCGGGCGGGACCGAACAGATGGCAGCAGAGAGCTACGAACTGGACGATATCGACCGCAGGATCATCGCGGCGCTCAAGGCCGACGGGCGCGCGACCAACCAGCGCATCGCCCGCACGCTGCGCATCTCCCCGGCCACAGTCGGGGCGCGCATCCGCCGCCTGGAGAGCGTCAACGCGATGCGCGTGGTGGCCGTCACCGACTTCTCCGCGCTCGGCTACAAGGTGCTCATGGCCATCGGCATCGAGGTCCAGGGGCGCCCCGCGGAGGAGGTCGCCCGCGACCTGGCCGCCCTCGAGGAGGTGTTCGCCGTGCACCTGGTCACCGGGGCGCGCGACATCGAGATCCTGGTGGCGCTGCACGACCTCGAGGAGCTCGAGACCTTCCTGCTCAGCGACATCGGCAAGATCCGCGGCATCCGCGCGCTCTCCGCGGGGATCGCCGCGGACGTCATCAAGTACGACTTCGACCGGGCGCAGATCTCATGACGAGCAGGCTGCCGGTGCTGGACGAGCTCGATCGGCGCATCGTCGACCTGCTCACCGTGGATGCGCGCGTCTCCAACCGCCAGATCGCCGCCCAGCTCGGGGTCACCGAGGGCACGATCCGCGGGCGCATCAACCGCCTCGAGGCGGGCGGCGCCATCCGCCTGACGGCGGTCACCAACGTCGCCTTCGCCGGTTCCCCCAAGGTGGTCCTCATCGGCATCCTCGCCCAGCACGGGGAGCTGCAGGAGGTCAGCCGCCAGGTCGCGGCCATGCCCGAGATCGGCTGCGTCATCCTCATGCTCGGCCGCTTCGACATCCTCGCGGTGGGCCTGTTCGCCGCGCTCGAGGACATCGTCGAGGTCGCCAACAACCGCATCCTGGCGCTGCCGGGCGTGCGCCACGTGGAGACCTCGATTGCCGTGAAGACCCTCAAGTACGACTACCGGGCCGCGAAGATCACCCCGGTGCGCCGTGCCACCGCCAAGCCGCGCTCCGCCTGAGGGCGCCGCGGCAGGAGAGCCACCATGATCCAGATGCAGCCCAACGAGCAACGCGCCTTCACACCGCTGCGCATCGGCCCGCTCACCCTGCGCAACCGCTTCATCAAGTCCGCCACCAACGAGGGCAGCGCGAAGGGGGGCACCGCCTCCAAGCGCCTGGTGCAGTTCCACGAGGCCATCGCCGCCGGCGGCGTCGGCATGACAACCGTCGCCTACTGCGCGGTCGCCCCGGACGGGCGCACCTTCGTCGACCAGATCACCCTCGACCGTGCCCAGGTGCCGCACCTGCGCGTGCTGACCGAGGCGGTGCACCGCCACAACGCGGCCGCCTCGGCGCAGATCACCCACGGGGGCTGCTTCACCTTCGTGCCGCCGCAGGACACCCCCAGGCCGCTGTCCGCCAGCGGCGGCTTCAACAAGGTCGGCATCATGAGCGGGCAGTGGCGGCGCCAGGCCATGACGAGCGCGGACATGGAGCGCATCGCCGGGGAGTTCGTGCGCGGCGCGCAGCTCGCGCGCGAGGCCGGCTTCGACGCGGTCGAGATCCACATGGGACACGGCTACCTGCTCAGCCAGTTCCTCTCGCCCCTGTACAACCGCCGCCGCGATGCCTACGGCGGGGACGTGCGCGGGCGCGCGCGCTACCCGGTGCAGGTGCTCGAGCGCGTGCTCGAGGCGGTCGGCAAGGACATGGCCGTGGTCTGCAAGATCAGCGTCACCGAGGGCACGCGTGGGGGCAACAGCGCCGAGGACGGCGCCGAGATCGCGCGCCTCCTGGAGGCCGCGGGGGCCCACCTGCTGGTCCTGAGCGCCGGCCTGAACATCGAGTCTATCACCACGATGTTCGGCTCGTCCTTCCCGAAGGAGAATCGCACCCAGGTCGGCAACCCCATCGTTGCACTGGCGATGCTGATCCAGCAGTTCACCGAACCGAAGAACGTCCAGTTCCACGAGCTCTACCAGCTGGAGAACTCGCGCAAGGCGCGCGCCGCCACCCGGATGCCGCTCGCCTACCTCGGCGGGGTCAAGAGCCTCGCCAACGTCGGGCAGCTGATGGCGGAGGGCTTCGATGCCATCACGCTCGGCCGCGTGCTGATCCACCAGGCGGATTTCGTCGACGCCCTGGCGAGCGGGCGCATCCAAACCTCCGGGTGCACCTCGTGCAACCGTTGCGTGGCGATGATGTACACCCCGGGAGGGACCTCGTGCGTGCTCGGCACCCCCGGGGATGCCGTGCTCAACGCGACGCCGGCCGCCTCGTGAACGACCCGCTGCAGGTGCTGCTGGCCGAGCGCGACATCGCGCGCGCGCTGGCCGCCTTTGCGCGCGCGATGGATGCGCGGGAGTGGGCCGCCCTGGACGGGATCATCGCGGCAGGGGCGACGGCGGACTTCGGCACCGGGCCGGTGCGCGGGCGGGCGGCGGTGGTCGAGGTCATGCGCTCGTTCCTGGATGACTGCGGGCCGACCCAGCACCTGCTCGGCAACCTCACCGTCGAGGTCGACGGGACGCGCGCCACCAGTTGTTGCTACGTGAGCGACCTGCACCTGGGGGCCGGGGAGAAGGCGGCGCTCACCTTCCAGACGCTCGGGGAGTACCGCGACCTGTGGGAGTGCCGCGACGGGCGCTGGTGGCTCACGCAGCGCGTGAAGCTCAACCGCGCGCACCTGGGGTCATTCGCCGTGCTCGGCCCCGGGCCCAAGGGCTGGAGCCCGCAGTGAGCTCAGCCCTGCAGGATGTCGCCGGGCCCGAAGTAGGCCTTCATGCTGGTGAACTTGCCGGCCTCGTCGAAGGTCATGATGTCGATGACGCGTACCGTGACCGGCCCGATCCGGGCGCTGAAGGCCATCGCCGCGCAGTTGCCGTGCGAGCCACGGATCGGGGCGTCCAGGGACAGCTTGGCGCCCGTGGCGATGGAATGGGTATAGAAGGCGCCGATCTCCGCGTGCCCGCGCTTGAGCGGGGAACCCACCGGGTCCTCCACCGTCGCGTCGGCGGCGTACAGGGCCACCACGGCGGCCGGGTCGCCGCTGTTGAAGGCATCGATATAGGCCTGCATCGCGGCCTTCATGGTTTCCTGGCTCGGCATGTGGGGCTCCGTCGTTTGAGGGCGGCACAGCATACCCGCACGGCCATGCGTCCCGTGATCGTTCATTTGGGCGACGTGGCAGGGGGCACCGCAGGGCACACTGGCCCTGATCACTATTCGCACGAGGGGGGCACTTGGCTGACGCACGCGATGTGAGCGTCGATGTCCTGGTCGTGGGCTCGGGGAACGGTGCGCTCACCGCCGCCCTGTGCGCCTACGAGATGGGCGTGAAGGACGTGCTGGTCATAGAGAAGAGCGCCCTGTACGGGGGCACCAGCGCCACCTCCGGCGGCGGCATCTGGATTCCCTGCAGCCGCCCGGCCCAGGAGGCCGGGGCCAAGGATAGCTACGAGGAGGCGCTGCAGTACGTCACCGGCTCGACGCCCCCCGGCGCGGTCCCCCTGCAGATGCAGGAGACCTATCTTAAGGAGGGTCCGAAGATGCTGGACTTCCTCCAGGCGCGCACGCGCGTGCGCTACGAGTCCCTGGCCCACTACCCGGACTACTGGTCGAACCTGCCGGGGGCCAAGCACGGCCACCGCTCGCTCGAGCCGGCGCCCGTGGCGCGCAGCGTCCTCGGGGACGACGAGCGCCGCCTGCGCGACACGCACCACATGATGTGGATGTTCGACCGCATCGCCATGACCCAGGTGGACGCCCAGGTGCTCATGGCCCAGCTGCCCGGCTGGAAGAAGCTGGCCGCCCGGCGCATCTGGGACCACGTGAGCGATGTCGGCTGGGCGCTCTCCCACAAGCGCTCGCGGCGCATCGCCTGCGGCTGCGCGGGGGTCGCACGCCTGCGCTGGTCGATGCACGACCGCAACATGCCGTTGTGGCTCGAGGCGCAGATGACCGAGCTTACGACCGACGATGCCGGTCGCGTCACGGGCGCGAAGGTCACCCGCAACGGCGCGACTACGGTGGTGCGCGCCCGGCGCGCGGTGGTGCTGGCCGCGGGGGGCTTCGAGCACAACCAGCAGATGCGCGAACAGTACCTGCCCCAGCCCACCGATGCGCGCTGGAGCGCCGCCGCCGGCACCAACACCGGCGATGCACACCGCGCGGCCATGGCGGTGGGTGCGGCCACGCGCCTGATGAACGGCGGCTGGTGGTGCTCCTCGATCACCGCCCCGGACGATCCGGTGCCGCGCCTGGCGATCATGGACAAGTCCTACCCGGGCAACATCGTGGTCACCCGGCGCGGCCGGCGCATCGCCAACGAGTCGCAGAACTACATCACCTACCAGCTGGAATTCTACCGCCGCCATACCCCGCAGGATCCGCAGGCACCCTCGTGGATGATCTTCGACGGCCGCTCGCGGCGCATGTACTTCAACGGCCCGCTGTGGCCGTCCAGCTTCCGGCCCGACAAGCGCCTGCCCAAGAGCTACTTCACCTCCGGCTTCGTCACGCGCGCCGACTCGATCCGCGAGCTCGCCACCCGGGCGGGCATCGACGCCGACGGGCTGGAGAAGACGGTGCAGGCGATGAACGATTACGCGCGCACCGGCAAGGACCTCGAGCACGGCCGCGGCGATGCCGAGTACGACCGCTACTATGCCGACCCGCGCATCAAGCCCAACCCGTGTCTGGCGCCGATCGTCGAGCCGCCGTTCTACGCCATGCGCATCGACCCGGGTGACTTCGGCACCCACGGCGGCATGGTCACCAACACCGACGCCCAGGTGCTGCGCGAGGACGGCAGCCCGATCCCCGGGCTGTACGCGGTCGGCAACTGCGCGGCGGCGATCCTGCCGACCTACCCCGGGCCGGGCTCGACGCTCGGACCGGCCATGACCTTTGCCTGGCAGGCCGCCAAGCACATCAGCGGAGCGAAGCCATGATCGCCGACGAGCTGCTCGATCCTGCGAAGCTCATCGCGGCCGCGCGCGCCGAGACGGGGCTGACGCACTTCGACGACCCGGACATCGGCGAGCCGCTCGAGCGGCTGACGCGCGCGCTGCGCACCGAGGCGAAGCTCAACGACATCGGCGTGCACACCTGGAAGGCGCGTATCCACAACACGCTCGTGGCGCGGCTGCGCGCCCGGGACTGGTTCGACAAGAAGCCGCAGATCCTCGACGAGCAGCTGCCGCCGCCGATCGTGATCCTCGGCCTGGCGCGCACCGGCACGACCCTGCTGCATCGCCTGCTGCAGACCGACCCGCGCATCTATGCGGCGGCCTGGTGGGAGGTGCGCTTCCCCGTGCCGGCCCCGGATGATGTCTCGGGCGAGCAGCGCATCACCGCCGCCAAGGCGGAAGTTGCCGGCATCCTGCAGGCGATGCCGGAGCTGGCCTCGATCCATCCCTGGGATGCCATGGGGGCGGACGAGGACATCATGCTCATCGATGCGACGCTCTTGAGCACGACGGCCGAGTCGCTCGCCTGCATCCCGAGCTACCGCAGCTGGATCCACTCGCAGGACCTGCGCCCCGCCTATGCCTACCTGCTGCGCCTCCTGAAGTTCCTGCAGTGGCAGAAGAAGCAGCGCGGCCAGTACGCGCAGTACTGGTCGCTGAAGACCCCGATGCACCTGGGATACGTCGAGGTGATCGCCGAGCAGATGCCGGAGGCAGTGTTCGTGCAGACACACCGCGACCCGATCGCGACCATTCCCTCCTTCGCCAGCTTCGTGCACATGCTCTGGGCGATGGGCAGCGACTCGCCCGATGCGCTCGAGGGGGCGCGGCAGTGGTCGCAGACGCTCGAGGAGCACCTGAACCATTGCATGGACATGCGCGAGAAGCTGCCCAACCGCTTCATCGACGTCGACTTCCGCGACACCACGAGTGACCCGGTGAAGGTGGTCGAGCGCATCTACCGCGAGATCGGCTTGCCGGTCACCGAGCAGACGCGCGCCGGCATCAACGCCTACATGGCCACCAACCCGCGCGAGGGGCGGCCCAAGCACGAGTACACGCTCGAGGAGTTCGGCTTCACGCGGGCCGAACTGGAACGGCGCTTCCGGCGCTACCGCGAAAAGCACATCCTTCCATTCACCAAGACTTGAGGGCTCCGTCATGCTGCTAAAAGACAAGGTCATCATCGTTTCCGGCATCGGCCCGGGGCTGGGTGTGAAGCTCGCCGTGGAGGCCGCGCGCGAGGGCGCCCGCGCCGTGGCGATCAGCGCGCGCACCGCCTCCAAGCTCGACGACGCCGAGGCGCGCATGAAGGAAGCCAATCCTGCCTGCAAGGTGCTCAAGATCGTCACCGACATGCGCGACCCCGCCAGCTGCAAGCGCCTGGTCGAGGGCACGCACAAGCAGTTCGGCCGCATCGACGGGCTGGCCAACAGCGGCTTCCAGTGGGGCGCGCCGGGCACGGCCGACGGCTCGGACCTGAACGCCTGGCGCGAGATCCTCGAGACCAACGTCATCGGCACGATGAACATGGTACAGGCCGTGGTGCCGGTGATGAAGGCGCAGGGTGGCGGGGCGATCGTGAACATCAGCTCCATGGCGACCGTGAAGCCGCACAGCGGGGAAGCCGGCTACGCCGCCTCCAAGGGCGCGCTGAACACGGCCAGCAAGTACCTGGCGATCGAGCTGGGGGCCAGCAACATCCGCGTCAACGTGGCGCGCATGGGCTGGATGCTCGGGGTGCCGGTGCAGGGCTTCGTCGCGCACGATGCCAAGCAGAAGGGCATCCCGGAGAAGACCTACTACGATGCCATCGCCGCCAACATCCCGCTGCGGCGGCTGGTGACGGACACCGAGTGCGCGCGCGCCGCGCTGTTCCTGCTGTCCGACTACGCCTCAGCCGTAACCGGGGCGGTGATCGATGCCAACGGCGGCGAGTACCTGACGATGTAGTACGCAGGCGGGTGGAACGGCCAGTTAGCGGAAGCGTGGCTGCTACGATCCGGCTGTGAGCGGTGCTCCGCCCTCGCCTGGAAGGACACCCAGGTTCGCGCTTGCGAACTTCCCGGGACTTCCGGGGGGCCACGCATTAGGATGCCCCGAGCGTTTCGCGCAGCAGCACCGGAGTAGTCTCGCGTGAAGTCAGGAATGCGTGTGGGATCGCTTGCAATGCTCTGCGCCGCCTTGCTGGGCTGCGAGGCGAAGAATCCCGCGCAATTCAACGCCGAGGTGGCGCTGCAAAGCAGAATCGCACAGATCGCTGCGCAAGCTAACGGCGCCGCCCCGGCGGCAGTCGACCCTGACACCAGACTGGATGGCGCGAAGGCCGGCCCGGGGCTGAGACTGACTGTCCTCTATACGCTCGTGAACCCCGAAGCGAACGGGGTCAGCACTGGCACTTTCGAAGCCGTGCTGGCCCCGACGGTAAAGAAAGGCAGCTGCGCAAATCCTGACTTGCGATCGTTGATCGACCAGGGCGTCGTTGTTGTTCTGGAGTATCGCGATTTGCGAGGTGCCCTAATTGGGACAATCAACGTCGATCGCGGAACCTGTGGCGCTAAATGACTGACGTCGCCCCGGGGGACTGGCCCGGGTAGCCAACCGGCAGGATGGCCTGAATTCTTAGGGCCTTCCGACAATGCCTAACGCCTGGGCATTGCCGCGAACGCAGGACGGCTAGGCTGCGGTGTCGGCCTCTTCCAGCCGGCCGGGCATGCCGGCGACGCGATGCTGGACGCCCTCGACCTGCTTGAGAAATTCCTGCTTGCGGGCGCGCGGGTTGTAGAACTGCCGGTACCAGATGCGCGACTTGTGGAACGGCCCGTCGCCGGGCACCTGCAGGATCTGGATCGCGGCGCGCTTGTTGGCCCAGACGTCGAAGTCCTGGGCGAAGGCCAGCCTGCTGGCCTCCTGGTAGGCGGCCGCCTCGATGACGTCCTGCTCGGTCGGGCGCTCGTGCCGGGACTTCACCAGCAGGGCGTGCCAGACCTTGATGATCCCGTCATCGACCATGGTGTGGCCGATGAAGATGATCGACTCCCCCATGCCCATCATCTTGGAGAGCAGGAAGCCCGGTCCGTGGTAGGTGGTGTCGGTGGTGAGGATCGGGCTCACCCCGTCCGGGGTCACCAGCGTGCGGTGGCCGCCGCCCTGCAGCTGGGTGGCCAGGTGCCCGTTGAACTCGTTGCGGTAGTAGGACACCGAGGAGCCGTGCACCGGGTTCAGGTGCGAGCAGTCGGCGATGTTGTCGATGACCTCCTGGCCATGGCAGGCCAGCGTGCCCAGGTGGTCGAACTTCCAGCGGATCCACTGCGGGTCGTCCCACTCCTTCAGCGAGGGGGCCTCCCACTCCGGCTCGCCGCCCTCGGCGTCGTACCAGACGAAGATCGCGTTGAGGCTCTCCACCACCGGCCAGCTGCGCACACAGGCAGCCTTGGGGATCGGCGCCTTGCTGTAGGGGATGTCGTTGCACTTGCCGTCCGGGCCGAAGCGCCAGGCGTGGTAGGGGCAGCGGATCGAGTCCCCCTCGATCTGGCCGTCGCGCACGACGTAGGAGGACTCGTTGCGCGCCATGTTCGTGCCCATGTGCGGGCAGTAGGCATCCAGCAGGACGACCTTGCCGCTGGCCTTGCCGCGGTACAGGGCGAACTCCTGCCCGAAGAAGCGCACCGGCAGGACCTTGTCCTTCACCTCGCTCGCCTCGGCGATCATGAACCAGCCGCGCGGGAAGGTGTATTCGCCGAGCCCGTAGTCCTTGGTCAATGCCATCTCAGTCACTCCTGGGTTCTACCCGGAACGCCATGGGTACAGGATAGTCGCGCAACCGACTGAATCTCTTACTCCATTCGGACGGCTGCGGCCTGCTCAGGTCCCGGAAACGGTAGGGCTAAGCGCTCGGAATGGCCATGTGGGCCGGCACGTTGTGCTGGAAGCACCCCTGCTCGACGCGCTCGGTCATGCGCCAGCCGGCGGCCGTGCGCGCGTACTTGTCGTTGTACCACAGCCCCAGCCACATCACCTGGGAGCCCCCGGAGGGCAGCTTGGTGTCCATCGGGTTGATGCACAGCGTGCGGCCGGTGGCGGTGTCGCCCGTGACGGTGACCGCGATGTTGCCCACCAGGTGGCAGTAGTTCGGGAAGTTCGGCAGCACCTCCGCGAGCCACTTCTTGATCTGTGGGTAGCGGCCGTCGATGCCGCCGAGCTTGCGGTAGTCGATGTAGGCATCGGCGGTGAACACCTGGTCCAGCTCGTCCCAGTTCTTCGAGTCGATGGCGTTGGCGTAGCGAATCGACAGCTGCTCGAGTTCGACGCGGTCGGACAGTTGCTGCAGGCTGAGCATTGCGGATCCTTCAGGCTTGGCGGCTCTTGGGTTGGTTGCCGGGCATCTGCGACAGGTGGGTCGGCACGTTGTGCTGCACGCAGCTCTCCTGCACGCGGCGCGTCATGCGCCAGCCGGCCGGGGTGCGGATGAGCTCGTCCGCGTACCACATGGCGAGGAACATCACCTGGCTGCCTCCGGCGGGGGCGGGCACCTCGACCGGGTTCAGGCACAGCGTGCGGGCGCTGGCCCGGTCGCCATCGACCGTGACCGCGATGTTGCCGACCAGGTGGCACATGTGCGGGAAGGCCCCGGTCGCCGGCGGCAGCCACTCGCGGATCGCAGCGTAGCTGCCGTCGATGCCGCCGGTCGGGCGGTAGTCGATGTAGGCGTCCGGCGTGAAGATATCATCCAGCCAGTCGAAGCGCCGTGAATCGAGCGCATTGGCGTAGCGCACGATCATGTCGCGGATCTCGAACTGGTCCGACAGCGCCTGCAGGCTCATCCGGGCAGCCTCGTGCCCGGGCCACCGGGAGGCATCTCCAGGAATTCCACGATCAAGGGATCGCCCGCGCGCTCGAGATACGCGAACGTCGTGTCCGCGCACCAGCGCTTGTACCAGATGGGCGCGTAGCCCAAGGCAGCGATGCGGCGGATCCAGCCATCGGCGTCCTCGACGCGGTACTGCACGTGGTGCATGCCCTCGCGGCCGCGCTCGATGAACTCGCGGTGCGGGCTGTCCCCGGCCATCCACTGGATGAGTTCGATCTCCAGCGGGCCGCTGTGGCCGATGGCCACCTTGAGCGTGGCATCGGCGCTGCGGCCGCGGTAGGTGGCCGCCGGCACCGAGCCGTCGATCTGCTGCCAGGGCCCGTACAGGCGGTCGTACTTGGCCATCGATTCCTCGATGTCGCGCACCACGAAGCCGAGCTGCGCGATCGGCGGCAGCCCGAGGGTGGCAAGCGTTGCTTTGGCGTTCATGGAAGCCTCGTTTGGGAGTCAGGCGGTGCGGGCCAGCGGGGCGAGGACGCTCGCGCCCGCCACGCTGCGCCCCACGCGCCGGCCGGAGAAGATGCAGTCCGCGTAGGCCAGGCCGCTGACGTAGACGTTCGAGCAGATGCCGACGGCGGTGCGCCCGGCCGCGTACAGGCCGGGGATGGCGCTGCCATCCTCGCGCAGCACCATGCCACTGTCCTCGTCGACCTTGAGCCCCCCGAGGGTGAGCATGGGCATCGGGAAGTACCGGCTGTGCACGGAGATGTCGATGGCATGGTAGGGCGGGGCGGTGAGGGCGCTCATCTCCTCGGGTGCCTTGCCCACCACGTCCGGGATCTCCCCGCGCGCGGCGCGGTTGTAGGCCTCCACGCTTTTCTTCAGCCCGGCCGCATCGATGCCCAGTGCCTGCGCCAGCGCCTCGGGCGTGGCGGCGGTCTTGCGGTTCATCATGAGGTTCAGGCGCGCCACCTGGCGCTGGTACTTCACCACGTCCGCGCCGCGGCCGATCTGCCGGCGGCTCTCGCGGTAGAGCGCCTCGTCCAGGATCAGGTACGCGCTGCCCTCGGGGCTGTGCGCGACCGCATCGCCGAGCGTCGAGCCGTACACGCCCTCGTGGATGATGCGTTCGCCGCGCTTGTTGACGACCATTCCGCGCGGCCAGGCGGACGGGGGATTGATCATGCACCAGCCGGTGACGCGGTCCATCATGCCCACCGCGCCGCCGGCACTTTGCCCCAGGCGGATGCCGCTGCCGGTGTCGCCCAGGGTGCCGTTGGGCAGCCCGCGGCGGTACAGCGGTGCGTAGTGCTCGACCATCGGGGAGTTGAGGATGAAGCCCCCGGCGCTTAAGACCACGCCGCGCCGCGCGCGCACAAAGCGCGTGACGCGCTGCTCGGCCTCGATGCGACCGGCTGCGGCGAGGTAGCGCCGCGCCAGGCCGATCGTGACGGCGGCCAGCGGGATGACCGGCGGCAGCAGCCCGAGCAGCCAGTTGGCATTGCGGATGTAGCGGGCGAAGCGGCGCGCAGCCGCACTGCCGGCCGGGATCGACAGGGCCTTCACGCCGACCACCGCGCCGTGCCGGTCGAGCACCAGCTGGCGCACCTCGGTGTACTTGTCGAAGCGCACGCCGGCCTTCACGGCCGCCGCCGCCAGCGGCTTCCAGATGCCCCAGCCCAGTCCCCAGGCCTTGCCCTTGTTGTAGACCGCGGTGCGGTGCCCGCGCGCGGCCGGCTTAGCGCGGGCCGCGTACGAGGAAACCAGCGAGTTGTCCGGGTGGTAGAGGTGGTAGCGCAGCGGCGGGTAGGACACCTTCTTCCTGAAGACGCCGGTGCCGTTGAGCAGCGCCCCGTGCGCCAGCAGCCAGTCGAAGGTCGGCACCGAGTCTTCGCAGAACCTGCGCAGCGTCGCATCCGAGACCACCCCTGCGGTCTCGATCGCCAGGTACTTGTACATTTCCTCGGTGGTGTCGCTCTCGCCGGCCTCGCGCTGCGCCCTGGTACCGCCGCCGGCGTAGTAGACCCCGCCGTTGGCCGCCGAGGAGCCACCCCCCTCGTAGCGGTCGAAGGCGATGACATTCACGCCGCGCTCGGCGGCCTCCAGGGCGGCCGCGACGCCCGCGCCTCCCAGGCCCACGACGATGAGGTCGGCCGCATCGTCCCAGCGTTGCGCCTCGACGTCATCGATCACCAGCGGTGCTTCGACGGGCGATGCCCACAGTGGATGGCTGGGGTCCATGGCTTTAGTCCGTATGAATGAGACGGGTTTTCGGGGCGTTTTCGATTGTGGCCCGAGTCCTCGCGATCCTCAAATCGCTGCGCTCACTCGGGCGCGAAGGCGAGCAGCAGGTTGCCCGGCTGGCGCATGGAGCCGGAGATGACGAACAGCATGCCGTGGGCGATCACCTGGCCACCGTAGTCGATGGCTCCACCGTAGCCCTTGCCGCCGTTGGCGGTGTCGAAGCTCGCCCCCGTGTCGAAGTCCCAGATGATCCTGCCGCTGGCCGCCTCGTAGGCCCGCTCGTGCCCGTCCATCGCACCGGCGAATACGACCCCGGGCAGCATGGACACGCCGGCCAGGAGCGCATGCGCACAGTTCTGCGTGCCCCAGGCACACGGACTCTCCGGGGTCGGCGTCTGCCACAGGATCTCGCCGTTGAGCGGGTTGAGCGCGTAGAGCACTCCCGGGCCCTTCTGCTGCTCGATGCTGTACTCGGAGGTCGCGAAGTAGGCGCGCACGCCATCGTTGGCCGGACCCCAGAGGATCGCGCCGTTGTTGGTGCCCACCGCCAGCGAGCGCTGCCAGAGGATGTCGCCGTGGGCGAGGGCGTCGAAGCCGAAGGCCGTGCCGGACTTGGCGCCGGCGACCAACAGCTCGCGGCCGCCGGGCATGTGCATGAGCATCGGCGAGCTGGAGAAGTCGAAGTCCGGCCCCAGCGGGGCGGGGCAGTTGCCGGCGGCCTCGCCCTTGCAGAGGAAGATCCAGTCATCGTTCTTCAGCACCTGGCGCGTCCACATGCGCTTCCCGTCCGAGCGACGCAGCGCGAGGATCGCGTCGGTCGAGTCGGTCTCCACGTTGGTGTAGGAGTCGCCGGTGCCCACGTAGATGAGGTTGCGTTTCGCATCGATGGTCGGCGCCGAGAAGATCGAGCCACCGGCAGGACCGGTGATCTCCTTGCCGCTGGCGGCCTTGGCGGTGCTCGCCGGGCGGCGGATGGTGTACGACTGCCACAGGATCTTGCCGGTTCCGGCGGTGACGGCGACCAGGCTGCCGCGGAAGGTGCAGCAGCGGTATTTCGGATCCGCAGCGGCCACTTCCTCGAATGAGCTCACGCCGGTGTAGAGCACCCCGGAGTACAGCTGCGGGGTGCCCACCAGGCGGGCGATCGGGTGGTTGTCCAGGCGCTGCGTCCACAGCTGCCTGCCATCGCGTGCATCGACGGCGTGCAGGATGCCCTTGTCATCGCCGAACCAGGCGGCGATGTGCGCCCGGTGATCGGCGGATTGCGTCGCGGCCAGCTTGCCGATGAGGATGCCCGTGCGCACCAGCGCGCCGGCGTAGTAGCTCCAGTAGGTGCAGCCCGTGTCGGCGTTCAGCGCGAAGACGCGCGCACCGGTGCCGCCGGCGATCACCATGTCGCCCACCACGGCCGGCTGGCCGAAGGCGGCGCGTCCCGGGAAGGCGAACGTCCAGCGCAGCTTCAGGTGCGGCACCTGTGCGGCGCTCAGGCCGCCGTCGGGCTGGTAGCGCGAGCTGGTGAGGTCGTTCCCCCAGCTGCGCCAGTCGTGCGGCGTCAGCTGCGGGTTGGCGGGTGTCTTGCAGAGGTTGGCGTCCGGGGCGGCGCGCGGCGCGGGCTGCTTGCTGGTCAGGTAGACCGCGATGCTGCGGATCTGCTCGTCGGTCAGGCCGGCGGCCTGCGGGCGCATCACGCCCAGCGTGAGGGTGTCGATGATGTCCTCGGGTGCCCGCGTCGTCGCGATCAGCACCTTCGGCGGGATGCGGTCCTGGGCGTGGTCATGGCAGGCCGAGCAGCGCTCGGCCCAGATGGCGGCTCCCTGGGCAGCGGGATCTGCCGTCGCCGCCGGCGGTTCCGCGGCCGCAGCGCAGGACATGAGCACGGCAAGCAGCGGCAGGAGGAGGGAGACGCCCATCTTCATTGGTCGGTGTGTCCTTGGAAAAAAAGCGCGTGGTCGATGCACCTGCGCCGTCGTGCGCCGGCAGTCGCCCAGGATCGACACGCCATGCTCGCCTGCGCGCGCCGCGCGTACCTCGTCCGAACGAGGGACCCTCCCGGGGCGGGCATCCGGGGCGAAGCGCGCGGCCGACTCAGCTGCGCGACGACGGCGCGGCGCCAGGGGTCGCCGCGCCCTCGGGCTTGCGGATGATGCTGGTGGCCATCGACACCATGGAGGCGAGGTCCGACAGCTGCCCGGGGATGACGAGGGTCGTGCTTTCCTTCGCGAGCTTGCCGAACTGGCGCATGTACTCCTCGCCGATACGCAGCTGCATGGCTTCGAGGCCGCCGCGGTCGGTCAGGGCACTGCCCACCTGGCGCAGGCCGGCCGCCGTGGCGGTGGCGACGGCGAGGATCGCCGCCGCCTGGCCGTCGGCCTCGTTGATCTGCTGCTGCTTGCTGGCCTCGGAAGCCTTGATGACGCGCTGCTTGTCGCCCTCCGCCTCGTTGATCTTGGCATCGCGCTCGCCCTCGGAGGTGAGCACCACCGCGCGTTTCTCGCGCTCGGCGCGCATCTGCTTCTCCATCGCCGAGAGGATGTCCTTGGGAGGGGAGATGTTCTTGATCTCGTAGCGCATGACCTTCACGCCCCAGGCGCCGGAGGCCTTGTCGAGCTCCGAGACGATGTTGGCGTTGATCGTGGCACGCGCCTCGAAGGTGCGGTCCAGCTCGATCTTGCCGATCTCGCTGCGCAGGGTCGTCTGCGCCAGCTGGCCGATGGCGAAGCCGTAGTCGGTAATGCCGTAGGAGGCGAGGTGCGGGTCCAGCACCTGCAGGTAGAGGATCGCATCGACCGCCACCTGCACGTTGTCGCGCGTGATGCAGATCTGCTCGGCGACGTCGTTGGCCTGTTCCTTCAGGCTGTGCCGGTAGGCGATGCGCTCGATGAAGGGGACGAGGATGTGGAAGCCGGCCGACAGCGTTCGGCTGTAGCGGCCGAGGTTCTCGACGACGTAGGCGCTCTGCTGGGGCACCACGGTGGCCGTGCGCCACACCAGCACGACGGCAATGATGGCCAGCACGACGAAGGCGTAGGAGGTGTACATGATGTCTTTCGCGGATTAGGGAGCCGGTTCGACCAGGAGGGTGAGGTCGTTGACGCGCACCACGTGCGCACGCGCCCCGGCGGCAATCGGCTGGGCGCTGTCATTGCGCACCGTCCAGGTGGTGCCGCGGTATTCGGCCTGGCAGGACTCACCGGGGCGCAGGGCGGTCGCCAGCGTCAGCACGCTGCCCTCGGGCCCGGTCCTCACCGGCGGCAGCTCGCGGTGGAACTTGTCGTAGAGCCGGGCGCGGAAGGCCACCATCAGCACGATCGAGAGCAGCGCGAACAGCCCCCATTGAGCCCACGAAGGCACGGGGCTGGCCGCGCTCAGGGCGCCGACGAGCAGGGCCGCGGCGCCGACGAAGACGAGGTAGAACTGCGCGTTGACGAAGGTCAGCTCGGCCCCGAACAGGATCGCGCCGCCGATGATCCAACCCCACCAAGCCATCCTGCGCTCCGTACTGCCGTTGAACGCGCCACTGCTGCGCTTCGCATGATACACCCGGGCGGTGCATGGCTGAGTCGAGGGTCGCGCTGCTGCCCGCGACATATTCCGCGCCGGCGGGAATTCCCCTAGACTCGCGCCAGATAATTACCGTACCGGCAGTATCAATATTTCGGAAGATGCAATGAAGGCAGTCCAGGTGTTAAGTCATGGTCGCCCCGGCGAGGTGATCCGCATCAGCGAGGTCGCCGTGCCGGTACCCGGACCGGGCGAGGTGCGCATCCGCGTCTCCGCGGCGTCGCTGAATTTCGGTGATGGCCCGCGTGCCCTCGGCGGGGTCGCGATGGCGATGCTCAAGCCGCCCTTCACCCTGGGGATGGACGTGTGCGGCGTGGTCGAGGCCGCCGGTGCCGGCGGCGAGGGATGGATGGGGCGGCGGGTGATTGCCATGACCAAGATGGCACTGGGCGGCATGGCACAGAGTGCGCTGGCGCCGGTCACCGGACTCTTCGAAGCCCCGGCGCAGCTGGACGATGCCGAGGCGACCGGCTTCCTCCTGCCCTATCACGTCAGCTACCTGGGCCTGCACGTGCGGGCGCGCGTGCAGGCGGGCGAAACCGTGCTGGTCACCGGGGCGGCCAGCGGGGTGGGCACCGCCGCCGTGCAGCTCGCTGCGGCCGCCGGCGCCCGGGTCATCGCCCTGGCGGGCGGTCCGGAGAAGACCGCGTACTGCCTTGCGCAGGGGGCGGCGGCGAGCATCGATCACCGCAAGGACGACCTCTTCGACAAGGTCATGGAATTTAGCGGCGGCCGTGGCGCCGATGTCGCCTTCGATCTGGTGGGGTGCGAGCTCACCGACAGGATCTGGACCTGCATGGCACTCGAGGGGCGTTTCCTGCCGGTGGGATTCAACGACGATGCACAGGGGGGCTTCACCGGCCGGCCGCTGCGCAAGGTGTCCATGGGCAACTTCTCGGTCCTGGGCGTGATGCTGGCCTACGGGACGCCGGTCGGCCCGATGCGCCGCATGGGCATGAACTTCTTTTCCTCCGAGACAGGTGCCAGGGTCCATGCCGCACTGTGCGAGCTGGTCGCGAAGCAGCAGATCCGCCCGCAGGTCGCGAGTCGCATCCGGATGAGCGAGGTCCCCGGGGTGCTGGAGGATCACCTGGCGCGACGCACCTGCGGCCGTACCGTGGTCGACATTGCCGCGGGCTGAAGGGGCAGCTCATGCAGATCAAGCCCGAAGAGATGATGGCGGCGGCTTGCGCGCAGACTGGCCTGACCGATTTCGGCGGCGAGACCTTCCGCGAAGGGCTCGACGTCTTCTGTGACTCGGCCTCCAACGAGGCGCAGCTCAATGCGGTCGGTGCCATGGCAGCCCCGGGGCTCGTGCTGGGCTCGCTCGTCAACCGCCTGAAGGTGACCGAGTACCTCAAGCGGCACCCCGAGGTCGCGCACGAGCGGATCGAGGCGCCGCTGGTGGTGGTGGGCATGTTCAGGGCGGGCACCACCTTCCTCACCTACCTGCTGGAGAAAGACCCGCGCCACCGGCCGCTGCTGCGCTGGGAGGCCGGCGACAGCGTGCCGCCCCCGACCCTGGAGACACGGGCCTCCGACCCGCGCATCGCCGCCTCGCGCATGGCGATGGCGATGCTCGATGAGATCAACCCGCGCGTGCGCATGGTGCAGAGCGAGGAGCCCGACGGTCCCACCGAGTGCATCGCGGTCCTTAACCAGGAGTTCAAGAGCCTCGTCTGGGAGGCCCTCGCCAACGTGCCGAGCTATGGCCGGTGGCTGCAGGCGACCGACCATGCGTCCGCCTACGCCTGGCACAAACGCGTGCTGCAGGTGTTGCAGAGTGGCGGTGTGCGCGGCCGCTGGTCGCTGAAGAGCCCTCACCATGCACTGCACCTCGGCCCGCTGACGGCGACCTACCCGGATGCGCGCCTGGTGCTGATGCACCGGGATCCGACGGTGCTGTGCGCCTCGGTGTGCAGCCTCATCACCACGCTGACCGGCACCTTCTCCGATGCCGACCACCAGCGCTACATCGCCGAGCACTGGACCGAGATGCTCGAGCGTTCGGTGGCGGCGGTGGAGGCCTTCCGGGCCGCCAACCCCCGTGTGCAGATCGTCGACGTCCAGTACGCGGACCTGGTCCGCGACCCGATCGCCACGATGCGCCGGGTGTATGCGGCCTTCGACGAGGAACTCCAGGGCCCGGCGCTCGCGGCGATGACCGCGCACGTGCAATCCCACCCCAAGGGCCGCTTCGGCCAGCATCGATACGACCTGGCCGAGTTTGGCCTCGACGGTCCGGCTATCGCCGAGCGCTTCCGGCACTACGTCGAGCGCTACGACATCCCCCTGGAGTCTGCAAAAGCCTAGGACCGGGACGCGCCGGCGGCAGCTCGCGGCGGCGGATTTCTGTGACGCAAAAAAAAGCGCGGACCGAACGGTCCGCGCTTCGTTCTTCCTTGCAGGAAGGGGAGGCTAGAAGCCGTACTCCAGCTGCACGCCCACCTGGGCCTTCGGCGCCCAGGCCGTGGCGGCATAGTAGTAGCCGGTCTGCGGCACCGGTCCCTGGCTGCCCACCACCGGGATGTAGGGCGCGGCGCCCTGGCCGATGGTGTGCTCCACGTAGTTCGCATTGAAGATGTTCTTCACCCAGAGCGACGCGCGCATGGACTTCTTGCTGCCATGCGTGTCGAAGTTCCAGGTGAGCCGGCCGTCACCCACGCCGTGCGGCTTGATCGAGTAGAACTCGGCCGAGCCCGGCACGTCCACGCCGGTCGGCGCGGTGTCGTACTGGCGCCCCTGGTAGCGGTAGTTGAAGAACAGCTCCAGGCTGCCGCCCTCGCGGTGCAGCATCGTCCAGTCGATGTTGGCATTGATGATGTTGTTGGGCGCGTATGGCACGCGGAACAGCGAGGCGACGTTGTCCCCCACGTGGTAGGGCGAGGCCGGGTTGACCGCCGGGTCGAAGATCGTGCCGGCCAGGGCGTTCACCGTCTTCATGTTCGTCGACAGGACCGTATCGTTGATGCCGATCGTCAGGTCCGGGCTCAGTGCGAACAGCAACTCGAACTCCGCGCCATCCACGGTAGCGGAACCGGCGTTGTAGGACTGCACCACCGCCAGATTGGCCGGATCGACGTTGAACTGCAGCTGCATGTCGCTGAACTTGCTGTGGAACACCGCGACGTTGGCACGCACGTGCTTGTCGAACAGGAAGGACTTCAGGCCGAGCTCATAGGTGGTGACGTTCTCGGGCTGGAACGTCTGGCCAAACGACCCGTAAGGTGCGGCTTCGCTGGATCCGCCCGCCTTGTAGCCGGTCGCGACGCGCAGGTACGTGTTGACGTCCGGGCTGATCTGCCAGGCCAGGGTGCCCGCCGGGTTGAACTTGCTGAAGCTCACGCTGTTGTTACCGCCGAGGTCCGTGAGCTCGAACGGACACTGGAAGCCGAACGGCGGATTAGTCAGCACGCATCCGGGATATTGGTTCCCAAACGGCGTGAACGATGACCCGATCGTGGATGCATCGCGGGTGGCCTTGCGGTCATCCTTGGTGTAGCGGCCGCCGAGGGTCAGCGCCCAGGCGTCGTTCATGTGCCAGGTCACCTGGGCGTAGGCGGCCTTCGACTTCGCCTCTGCGGTCACGTAGCGGCTCTGGTTCTCGGCGAACACCGGGCCAGCGCCGGGGTAGAACTCCAGGGGAATGTTGATCGTGCCGAACTCGGCATGATTGGCGTTCTCCTGGAAGTAGTAGAGGCCCAGGACGTAGTCGAACGAGCGGGCGACGGTGCCCACCAGCTGCAGCTCCTGGGTGACCTCGTTGCTCTGCACCACATCGTCGCTGGTGAAGTTGGTGATGCCAATCGCCGGGGCGCCCAGCGGGTCGGAGAACGCGCCGTTGTAGTCCTGGTAGAAGCGCGAGTCCAGGCCGCGGTAGTAGGTCAGTGACCGAAGGTTCGTGTTCTCGTTGAGCTTGAAGTTCAGGGTCAGGCCGTCGGAGTTGAACTTCGCGACGCTCGGGTGCATCGGGACCGGGTGCCAGGTCGCGGCTGCGATGCCGTCCGCGGGCACCGAGTAGCCGGGGATCAGGCCGTTGAGCGCGGCGTCCTGGTAGTAGATCGGGCTCGAGGAGATCTGGCCCACTTCGTAGAAGTAATCGGCCGTGAAGATCCCGCCGGTGTCCCAGCGCAGGGAGAGCCTGCCGCCCCGCTGGTCCTCGCGGTTGAAGTCGGTGTAGCCGTAGTTCTCGACGTTGCCGGCCATGTTGCTGTAGAGCAGCGTGATCTTGCTGGACAGGCCACCGGCGACCTTCGGCAGATTGAGCGTGCCGAGCGCGCGCACGTAGTTGCGCTGGCCGAAGTCCAGCTGCGCCTTCGCGTCCAGCTCACCGGTGGGCTTCTTGCTGATGATGTTGACCGCGCCGCCCGTGGTGTTGCGTCCGTACAAGGTGCCCTGCGGGCCGCGCAGCACCTCCACGCGCTCCACATCGGCGAGGTCGAAGGTCTCGGCCTGGGGGCGCGCGATGTAGAAGCCGTCCTCATACAGGCCGACCGAGCCGTCCTGCGTGATCTGGTTGGCATCCGCCACACCCTGGCCGCGCATGTACAGGATCAGCGTGTTGCTGGAACTCGGGTACGGGGTGAAGTTGATGCTGGTGGACTGCTTCGCCACGCCCGCAAAATCGTTGACGCCGGCCTTGGTCAAGTCCTCGGCTGAGAGCGCCGTGATGGCGATGGGAGTGGTCTGCAGGTTCTCGGTGCGCCGTTCCGCGGTCACCACCACTTCCTGGATGCCTTCCTGAGTCTGTTCCTGGGCGAGCGCCAGACGCGCATCGGTCAGCAGGAACCCAGTCGTCACGACCATGAGCGCGCCTGTGCGGCGCGAACCGGGCTTCAGCATGTGATCCCCCAATGAAATAGTAATCAGCGTACCGATAATGATCCGCTATCCGTTGGTTGTCGAGAGGCCGTTGCGATGGCGCAACGTAGGACCGCCTCCTTGCCGCCGCAAGGAGTCCTCGTCCAAACGAGGGATTGCTGCCGGGGGCCAGTGGCTATGATCAATGGCACCTTTTTGGGGCTGGCACGCGGGGGGAGATTCCATGAGGTATGGGGCAACAGGGCTCCCGGGCGCCCGCTGGGCTGTTGCTATTCTGCTGCCACTGCTCGGGTGCTGCGCCCGTACAACGCCTGTCGACTACAGCGGCCCGACGGCCGGCTGGAGCGCCTGGGGCGGCAACGAGGGGGGCATGCGCTACACCCCGGCCACCCAGATCACCCCGGGCAACGTTCGCCACCTGAAGATCGCCTGGACCTACCGCATTGGCGCCCCGCAGCTGGCCCCCGCGCACCCGACCGATCCGGCGCAGGTCCCGGGCCTGCTCGCCAAGGGCATCACCCCGGAGGCCATGCGCCTGCCGGCGCTCGAGGCAACACCCATCCTCGCCGAGGGTCGACTGTACGTGTGCTCGAGCAGCAACCGCGTGGTGGCCCTGGATCCCGAGAGCGGGCGCGAGATCTGGTCCTTCGACCCCAAGCTCGATGCCACCGGCACGGTCCTGATGGTGTGTCGCGGCGTCAGTTACTACCACGATGTGCAGGCGGCGGCGGGCAGTGCCTGCGCCAGTCGCATCTTCACGGGCACCCAGGATGCGCGGCTGATCGCCCTCGATGCCAGGGACGGCAAGCCGTGCCCGGGCTTCGGCAACGCCGGCACGGTGGACCTGAAGGAGCACCTGGGTGCGATGCGGCCGGGCGACTACGGGGTCACGGTGCCCCCGGCGATCCTCGGCGATCGGGTGATCGTCGGCGGCAAGATCACCGAGGACATGCGCATCGACATGCCCGCCGGCGTGGTGCGTGCCTTCGATGCGCGCAGCGGCGCGCTGCTGTGGGCGTGGAACTCGGTCCCGCCGCAGGCGGAGGGCGTGACCGCGGAGGGTACCTACCGCCGCTCGACCGCCAACACCTGGTCGGTCTTCTCCGTCGACTCGCAGCGCAACCTCGTCTTCATACCGACCGGCAACGCGCAGGTGGGTCTCTACGGCAGCACGCGCGACAGCGATGGCCGCGATTACTACGCCGCCTCGGTCGTGGCGCTCGATGGCACCACCGGCAAGGTGGTGTGGCACTTCCAGACCGTGCACCACGACATCTGGGACTACGACGTGCCCTCGCAGCCGGTCCTGTTCGACTTCCCGACGGCCCAAGGGCCGGTGCCGGCGCTGGCGCAGCCCACCAAGCAGGGCTATCTCTTTATCCTCAACCGCGAGACCGGTGCGCCGCTGGTCCCGGTGGAGGAGCGGCCGGCGCCGCAGCAGTGGGCGGTCGAGGGAGAGCACCTGGCCGCGACGCAGCCGGTGCCCACCGACCCGACCTACAACCTGCAGCGCCCGAAGTTCACCGAGCAGGACATGTGGGGCTTCACGCCGTGGGACAAGGCGAAATGCCGCGAGCTGTTCCGGTCGAAGAACTACGAGGGCGCCTTCAGTGCCCCCTCGCTCAAGGGCACCGTCACCTATCCGGACAACCTCGGGGTCATGAACTGGGGCAGCGCCGCGGTCGACCCGGTGCGCAACCTGCTCGTGATCAACACCAGCCACGTGGCCACCGTGGCGCAGCTGGTGCCGCGCGAGCAGGCCGATGCCCGCTTCGCCAAGGGCGAGTGGCTGCTGGCGCAGGCGGGCACGCCCTATGCGGCGCAGTGGACGGCGATGCTCTCCCCCTGGGGGGCTCCCTGCAACAAGCCGCCGTGGGGCGAGCTCGTGGCGATCGACCTGAAGGCCGGCAAGCGCCTGTGGCAGGTGCCGCTCGGCACGACGCGCGACCTTGCTCCTTTCCCCTTGTGGATGAAGATCGGCACGCCCAACATCGGCGGGCCGCTCGTGACGGCCTCAGGACTGACCTTCATCGGCGCTGCGACCGACAACTACCTGCGCGCCTTCGACAACGCCACGGGCGCGGAGCTGTGGAAGGGCCGCCTGCCGGCAGGTCCCCAGGCCACGCCGATGACCTACCGGCTCTCCCCGCAGGGCAAGCAGTTCGTGGTGATCGCGGCGGGCGGCCACAAGTACATGCGCACCACGCTCGGCGACTACCTGGTGGCGTTCAGCTTGTGAGGCGGTACTCGGTCAGGTCCGGCGAGCGCGTCCACTTCCAGTAATCCGCCAGCCGCCACGGCGAGGTGGTGACCACGCGACCGGACTTGTTGCGGTACCAGCTGTCGGCGGCCGGGTGTGACCACACGAGCGTCTCGAGCTCGGCGACGAGCCGGCGCGTGTAGTCATCGTGCACCTCCGGCTTCACGTCCATCGCCTTGACCCCGTTCTCGAGCAGCGCCTGGATGCAGGCGGTGGCGTAGCGCACCTGGCACTCGGAGTGGAAGATGATGCTGCCGGCGTGGGCGAGGTTGGTCGCGGGCCCGTACAGGCAGAACAGATTCGGGAAGTCCGGCACCGTGATGCCCAGATAGGCCCGCGGCTCATCGCCCCACGCCTCGGCCAGGTTCTTGCCACCGCGCCCCACGATCTCGATCGGCCAGAGGAACTTGGTGGCGTGGAAGCCGGTGGCGTAGACGATGACGTCGACGTCGTAGTGGCCGCTGCTGGCGACGATGCCGGTCTCGTCGATCTGCGTGACGCCTTCGCAGATCAACTCCACGTTCGGCTGCTGCAGCGCCCGCAGCCAGCTGCCATTGTCCTGCAGCATGCGCTTGCCCATGAACGGGAACTTCGGCGTCACCTTCTCCAGCAGCGCCAGGTTGCCGTTGACCTGGTGCCTCATGTATTCGACGAGCCCGGCGCGGTACTGGTCGTTCAGGGCATTCACCGCCCGCTCCGGGTGCGGGTAGCTCTTGTCGATGCGGATCGCCGGCAGGATGCCGTCGCTGCCCGGATAGAAGATGAGGAAGCGGAACCAGCGCGCGTAGTAGGGCACGTGCTGCACCAGCCAGCGGAACTGCGTGCTGACCGCTTCGTGGTAGAGCGGGTTCGGCAGCATCCACGGTGCCGAGCGCTGGAACACGAAGAGCTTGCTGGCGATCTTGGCCACCTCGGGTACGAGCTGGAAGGCGCTGGCGCCCGAGCCGATGACCGCGACGCGCTTGCCCGTGAGGTCGAGCTTCGGGTCCCACTCGGCCGAGTGCACCTGCACGCCCTTGAACTTCTCGCGCCCGGCAATGGCGGGGATGCGCGGGCGGTTGAGCTGCCCCACGGCGCTGACGATTGCATTGACCCGCATCTTGCGCGGCGCACCGCCGGTGTTGCTCTTCAGGTCCACGTCCCAGGTCGAGGTCTCCTCGTCGAAGCGCGCCGCGGTGACCTCGGTGTTGTAGCGGATGTGCGTCTCGAGGCCGTGGCGCTTGACGAAGTGCCGGAAGTACTCGAGCAGCTCGTCGCGGCGCGAGAAGTACTCGCTCCACGGGTAGGGCTCGAAGGAATAGGAGTAGAAGTGGTTGGCGATGTCCACGCGGCAGCCCGGGTACCGGTTCTCGTACCAGGTGCCGCCGACCGAGTCGTTCTTCTCCACCACCGTGAAGGGGATGCCGGCTTCCTTCAGGCGCAGTGCCTGCAGCAGGCCCGACATGCCCGCGCCGATGACCAGCACGTGGAACTTCTCGCGCACCGCGGCCGGCACCTCGCGCGACCAGCGCGGCGCGCGCGAGTCGTTGCCGTCGAGGGCGAGTTCCTCGAGCATCAGCGGCACGTACTCATCGCCGACGACATCGCCCACCATGAAGTTCATCATTTCGTGGACCAGGGCGGCGTCGGGCTGCTTGGGCAACGTGCAGCCGCGGTCGCGGTAGTCCTTGAGGGCCTTGAGGGCGAGTGCCCGCACGGTCGCCTGCTCCTCCTCGCTCAGATTCCCCTGGAAACCCGAGCCCATGACGACCTTCGGACGGATCGAGCCGCGCAGCAGGCTGGTGTCGCCGGAGAGGTGGATGATCGACATCATCAGCGTCGGGATGCTGGCACCCTCGAGCTGCTGGGCGATGAATTCATCGCTCTCGGTGACGGGTTTCTCGGCCGGTTGCAGGTGCTCGCTCATCGTGCCCACTCGTGGCTCGCGCAGGGGTGGACACGATACTCGCTATGCACCGGGGCCGCCCATCGGCGGTTACTGGTAGTCCGGTACGACGAGGGGGAGAGCCCTCAGTCGGAGACCTCGCCGCTCTCGATGACCTGCGCCTGCGCGAGAGCCGCGCGCCCCTGGGCGCGCAGCAGCGCAAGCGGCAGCAGGCAGGCGGTCACCTTCGGCGGCGGCGCCTGGATCAGGATGAGCCGCAGGCTCATGCCGCCGTGGACGTGGCCGCCGGGGTCTATCCAGTTGCCACCGATGCCGGGGTCCTGATCGGCGATGACGACCAGGATCGAGCCGTCGGGCTCCGGCGTGCAGCGGTACTTGGTGACGTGCCCCTGCCCATCTTCGTAGTTGTCGAAGTTCTCCTGCCACAGGTTGCACAGCTGGAAGATCCAGTAGTCGCACGGCGGCGGCGTGAAGCGCAGCACCAGCGCCTCGCCGGGGGCCTTCTTCCACGTGCCGAAGCCATGGTGGCGGTCCGGCACGCCGCCGTTGCTCAGGTACAGCGCACGGCTGAAGCGGATGCTGTTGGGCCGCTTGGACAGGTTGTCCTGCCACCAGGAGCGCACCAGCTCCAGGTACGCCAGCACCAGCTGGCCGCTCTTGGCGAGCTGGGTGCTCAGGTGATCGGCCGTCAGCGGCTGCGGCGGCGGCCGGTCGAGCCGCTCGATGCGCATCGTGGGGGCCGTCTCCTGCGCGCGGTCGTGGTAGACGACGCGCACCAGGAGCCCGACGCAGTCGGGCTCGATCTTCAGCCAGTTGCGAGCCCCCGGCGGCGCCTCCTGGCTCACCAGCACCTCGAAGTTGCCCTGGGCGTCGAAGTCGATCGACTGGCTCTGCAGCATCGCGGTGGTGCGCAGCAGCGCCGGGTTGCAGTCCTTCAGTCCGGCGAAGCCGCGCGGCGCCCAGTCCGACGCGCCGGCGTCCTGCGGCTGCACGGCCGACCAGGAGGCCATGACGAAGTAGGGCGCCGTGCCGCGCGTGCCGCGGATGAGGTAAGCGTGGCGGCCGTCGACGAACTCGCAGAGCAGGTGGTCCTGGTCGGGCGACTGGAAGTTGATGGACTGGTGCCAGGGTGCATCGCGCAGGCGTGGACGCTCCGGCTCGCAGTTCTCCACGAAGCGCTCGAGCCCGTTGCGGGTCAGGCGGGTGAGGAAGCGGTACCACTCCGCGCGGTCCAGGTCCGTCGGTTCGTTGCCGAAGCGCTCGATGGCACGCCCCGCCAGGCGCAGCACGTCGCAGTAGTCCTCCCAGGCGCGCCCGGACAGCAGCCGCTGTGCGCTCAGCTCCCGGGCCTCGGGCTTCTCGCTCATGTTCCTTCCTTACGGCAGCGGCGCGTTTCGCGGGGCAGTGATGCTACCCCGAACCGGGGATACCGGCAGCCGGCTCGCCGGGTTCAGAATGAGGCATGAGTGCCAACAAGGCGGCCCTGGGGGCCGTGGTCGTGGGGACCGGCTTCGGTGTGTTCACGCACCTGCGTGCGCTGCGCAACGCCGGGATCGAGGTGCGCGCATTGGTCGGCCGGGATCCGGCCAAGACACAGTCGCGCGCACAGCTGCTCGGGGTTCCGCGCGCCTGCACCTCGCTCGCCGATGCCCTCGCTGACAAGGGCGTGCACATCGTCACCATCGCCACGCCCCCCTCGACGCATGCCGCGCTGGTGCACGAGGCGGTCGGCGCCGGCAAGCACGTGCTGTGCGAGAAGCCCTTCGCCATGGACCTCGCCGAGGCGCGCGGCATGCTCGAGGCGGCCGAACGCGCCAAGGTGGTGCACGTGCTGGGCGTCGAGTTCCGCTTCGCGACCGCGCACGAACTGCTGCGCCGCACGGTCGCCTCGGGCGCGATCGGCACGCCGCGCCAGGCACTGTTCGCCTGGCTCGTGCCCTTCCTGTCGCACCCGCAGGCGCAGACCCCGGACTGGTGGGAGGATGCCCAGCGCGGCGGCGGGTTCCTTGGCGCCTGGGGCTCGCACCTGATCGACCAGGTGCGCGTCACCCTCGGGGAGTTCGCCGAGGTCAGCGCACGGCTGCAGACCCTGTCCGGCAAGCCGGGCATGACCGCCGACGACACGTTCTCGGCGCAGTTCCGCCTCGTCAACGGCCTCGAGGGCGTGTTCGTCGAGTCGATGGCGGCGCCGGGGGACTTCTACGGCATCGTGCGCATCTCCGGCAGCGAGGGCGCGCTGTGGATCGAGGGCGTCGCGGGGGAGGAGCTGTGGCTGGCGGACCGGCTGGGCAACAAGAAGCGCGTCGAGCCACCGCAGGAGTTGGTGCTGCCGCCACCGGTGCCTTTCCCGCACGCCGAGCTGATGCAGACCGCGTACGAGCAGGCACACGCCTTCGGGACCGACCTGGCGCCGTATACCCGCCTGGTGGAACGCATGAAGGCGCGCATCGAGGGGCGCGACGGCGCGGACTCCCCGCCGCTGGCCACCTTCCGGGACGGCGTGGCGGGCCAGGCCGTCATCGATGCCATGCGCCGCTCCGCGCAAGGCTCAAGCTGGGTGAGCGTCGAGAGGACCTGACCCCGACCGATGCGGACCGTGCCGTCACCGGCGCACGCGTTCCGGCCTTCGGTGAACCGCGATACAGTGGGGCGGCAGTGGTGCGCGCCGGATCAGTGCAGGAGAGGGACCATGGCAGAGAACGATGTCGTCGGCCGAGTGATCAGCGGGGCCACCTGGGAGCAGTTCTGTGATGCGCTCAAGGCGGCCGGCAAGGAGATACTGCGCCCCGAAACGCCCGCCACCGAGCTGGATCGCGCCGAGGGCTGGCGCTACCTCACGCGCCTGACGCGCGTGGCGCTGGAGATGATGCTGGAGTTCGGCGACCCGGACTTCCCGGTGCTGTACCAGGCTTCCAACACCACCATCAAGATCGGTGGCGACAATCCCGACAACGTCTACTGGAACGCCACTATCGCCGGGGACCGCGAGTACCGCCTGCGCGGCACGCGCGGCACCGTGAAGTACCTGTCGTTCGCCACCAAGGCGAACCGCTATGCGATCGACGGCACGCTGGCCTCGACCGGCGAGCTCGATTCACCCGACCTCAAGGTCAACCCCGACGGCACCTTCGAGGTGCTGGTGAGCGCCAAGCGCCAGAGCGGCAACTGGCTGCCGATGTCGCCCGACTCCTCCATGCTCTTGGTGCGCAACACGCTCATCGACCGCAAGACCGAGACGCCGGCGATCATGACCATCGAGCGCATCGGTGGGCCTGCCAAGCCGCCGGCGCTCACTGCCGCGCGCATCGAGCGGGCGCTGCTCTCGAGCGCCGCCTTCGTGAAGGGCACGGCGCATACCTTCGCCGACTGGGTGCAGGGCTTCCAGGCGCACCCAAACCAGCTGGCCACCATCGACCAGAGCATGTTCTTCAAGGCCGGCGGCGACCCGAACATCTTCTACCTGCACGGCTACTGGAGCCTCAAGCCCGACGAGGCGCTGGTGATCGAGGTGAAGCCGCCGCAGTGCGAGTACTGGAACTTCCAGCTGGACAACTACTGGATGGAATCGCTCGACTACCGCCACGTGCCGGTCTGGGTGAACAGCCACACCGCCAAGTACAACGCCGACGGCTCGGCGACGCTCACCATCGCGCGCGAGAACCGCGGCTTCAGCAACTGGCTGGACACCGACGCTCACACGACCGGCAGCATGCTGCTGCGCTGGACGCGTGCCAAGACGCACCCTGTGCCGAAGGTGTCGGTCGTGAAGCTCGACAAGGCGGCGGCCGCCTGAACGCGCCCGTGCCCGCCGGCGTCCTGCGCACCGACGAGGCGCGCTTCGGTGGGTTGGACTTCCCGTTCGTACCCCGCTACGTCGAGGTGCGCGATGCGCGCTTCGGGCCGCTGCGGATGGCGGCGATCGACGAGGGCCCGCGCGATGCGCCAGTGGCATTGCTGCTGCACGGCGAACCTACCTGGAGCTACCTGTACCGGCACATGATCCCGCCGGTGACGGCCGCGGGCTTCCGCGCCGTGGCGCCGGACTTCATCGGCTTCGGCCGCTCGGACAAGCTCGCCGCCCGCAGCGCCTACAGCTACGACGCCTTCGTCGGCTGGCTGCGGCAGTTCGTGGAAGCGCTGGACCTCACACGCATCACCCTGGTCTGCCAGGACTGGGGCGGCCCCATCGGGCTGCGCGTGCTGGCCGAGCGGCCAGAGCGTTTCGCGGCGGTGCTGGCCGCCAACACGCTCCTGCCCAACTGCGAGCCGCCGCCGCGCGGCATCCCCGACTGGCCGGGCAAGCTCATCGAGGACTGGGCGGCATTCGCGGCGGCGGCCGATGACATGCTGGTCAGCGGCATCATCGGCGGCGTGTCGCGCAAGCCGCTGACGGAACTTGCGCAGCGTGCCTACGATGCGCCCTTCCCCGATGCTTCCTACAAGGCCGCGGCGCTGGCCTTCCCGCCGCTGATCCCGATCCGCGAGGACATGCCCGGCATCGCCGAGAACCGACGCGTGTGGGGATTCCTGGAGCGCTTCGACAAGCCGTTCGTGACCGCCTTCAGCGACGGGGACCCGACGACCGCACCATGGGCGGAGGTGTTCCGCCGGCGGGTGCCGGGCGCGGCCCGCCAGCCGCACGCGGTGATCCGGGAAGCCGGCCACTTCCTGCAGGAAGACGCCGGTGCGCAGCTGGCGGAGGTGCTGGTCGGGATGCTGCGGCGCGCCTTCCCCCAGCAGTAGGCGCGCGGCGCAGCTTCAGCCGGGTCTTAGCTGACGTAGAACTGGCTGAAGTAGCGGCGCCACTTCAGGATCTCCCCATCGCCATCGCACAGCAGGGGCTGCTCGCGGTAGCGCTTGTTGTTCCACACGATCATGTCGACCGACTCGAAGCCAGCCTCCGCGTCCACGCCCTGGCCGACCTGCTCCTGCAGCATGTTGGCGGCGAGAGTCGCCTCGGGCGTGCCGGCCGCGTACTTGCGGTGCGTGAAGCCCATGCGCATCACCGTGCGGCATTTGTGGATCGGCTGGGGGTAGCTGACCATGGTGGTCACGACCGTGCCCTTGGTGAAGCGCACGATCTGCAGCCCCGGCCCGAACTGCTCGATGATGATGTAGCCGTTGGCCATGTTCACGTGCCACTTGTAGCCCTCGGCCCGGCACTCGCCCGTCGGGATGACCGGCGAGTGGTGCAGGAACTTCAGGTGCGCGAAGTCGACGCCGTTCTCGCCCAGCTCCTGGATGAAGGTGTTGACCGGCCATTCGCCGCGCTGCGGGGTGATGTAGTTCGCATCGTTGAGCTCGGGCACGAGCGGCACTTCCCATAGCGGCGCGACGCCCTTGGGGTGGTACCAGGCCCAGACGATGCCGTTGTTCTCGGTGATCGGCAGCGCCTTCAGGATCGGCTGGCGCTTGGTGATCGGCGGCATCACCTTGGCGTAGGGGATGCTGGTGCAGAAGCCCTTGGTGTTGTAGGCCCAGTGGTGAAACGGGCAGCGCAGGGAGGTGCCGACCACCTTGCCGCCGTGGCCCAGGTGCGCGCCCAGGTGCGGGCAGTACGGGTCGACCACGCCGGCCTCGCCGGTCTCGGCGCGGAACAGCACCCATTCCTGGCCGAAGCACTCGATGTTGCGGTGCTCGCCGGGCTTGAGGTCCTCGCTGTAGCTGACCCAGAACCAGCCGTACGGAACCGGCAGGGGGCTGCGCTCGAGGCCATCGCTGGTGGACAGCGGCGTGGGCTCGCCGGGGACTTCTTTCATCACGGTGCTCATCGCTGGGACTCCTTCAGGGACTTCGGTGCGGCCGGATCAGGAGATCACCGGCGCGCCCGGCTGGGTCATGTAGTAGGGGCCGATGCTCATGCCGCCATCGACCGCGATCTCGGCCCCGGTCATGTAGGAGGCGTCGTCGCTGGCCAGGAACACGGACACGCGCGCCACTTCCTCGGGTTGGCCGACCCGCCCGAGCGGGAAGGTCTTGTAGAACTTGCGCGTCGCCTCGGCCATCTGCGGGGTCTGGCCGGCGCGTGTGGTCATCGGCGTCGCGATGCCACCGGGGTGGATCGAATTCACGCGAATCCCACGCGGGGACAGCTCCATGGCCGAGACCTTGGTGAGGCCGCGCATGCCCCACTTGCTGGCCGAGTAGGCGCTGACGGCGTTTGAGCCCTTGAGACCATCCACCGAGGAGATGTTGATGATGGAGCCGGCGCCGCGCTCGATCATCTTCGGCGCCACGGCCTTGATGCCGAGGAAGGTGCCCGTGAGGTTGATCCCGAGCACGCGCTCGAAGTCCTGCTTCGAGGTGTCCAGGAGGCCTTT
Organism: Pseudomonadota bacterium; assembly: GCA_018240525.1. Lineage (GTDB taxonomy): Bacteria > Pseudomonadota > Gammaproteobacteria > Steroidobacterales > Steroidobacteraceae > 13-2-20CM-66-19. The sequence goes on along the minus strand of JAFEFN010000003.1, from coordinate 144,390 downwards.
CATCATGAGGATGCCGGCATTGTTCACCAGGATGTCCACGCCGCCGAAGCGGGCGAGGGTGGCCGAGAGCACGCGCTGCCAGTCCGCTTCGTCGGCGACGTCGTGGCGCTGGAACAGCGCCGTCCCGCCGAGCTCGGCGGCCAGTGCCTCCCCCTGGGCATCGAGCACGTCGGTCAGCACCACGTTCGCGCCCTCGGCGACGAACAGGCGCGCGGTCGCCGCGCCCATGCCGCCGGCGGCGCCGGTGACGATGGCGGTCTTCTTGGCAAGTCGGTTCATCGGCTCCCCCGGCACCCGGTAACAACGGTACCAATGGTTCTCAAATTATCATGCAGGCCGGGTGGGGCGCGAATCTGCGGGCAGCGCGGGCATACCCGATGGTTTGCGCCGGAGGGGTCTCATGGTCTGCAGGGGGCGCGAGCCGATCCGGGGCGCGTGCACCCGGACTGCGCCAGCCCGAACGGCCAAGCTGTTAGCATCCTGTGACCCTTCCGCGAAGCTGAAAGCCCACGGCAGATGCTGCCTCCGTCGGATGCGCTGACACCCACCCGGCAGTCCAGGCCGGCTCCGCGGGCCGCGCGGAACGTCCAGGGTTGGCTTCCTTGTTTCACCTTCGCGCTGATGAGCCTCACCGTGACGGTGGCCCGAGCGGCCGGGTTGCAGGAATTGCAGCTGCAGCACGACCTGCAAACCGAGGCAGGCCGCTTGCTCGACCGGGGCGACATCACCGGCTTCGATGCGCGCGCCACGCAGCTGCGGGAGTCGAGGGAACGCACGCCCGCCGGGCTGTGGAAGCTGGCCGCGTTCTACAACGGCACCTATCTGCTGCCGGAGGACCCGCAGGACCCCGACTGGGCCCGCATCGAGCAGACCACGGGCGCCTATCTGGACAACCACCCGCGCTCGCCCTCCGCGGTGATCGCGGCCGCGGGAGTCGTGGTCGCGCGAGCCTGGGCATTCCGGCACGCCGGCAATGCAAATGCCTACGCGGGCACGATGGAGCGGGCCCGCCTGCTGCTGGAGGAGCATCGCGAAGTCGGATCGCGGGACCCGGACTGGTTCGCCCTGCGGATTGAGGTCATGGACGGACAGGGTGCGAGCCGAGCGGCGGTCCTTGCGCAGGCGCGCGAGGCGCTCGCGGTCGAGCCGACGTTTCAGTCCACCTATTACGATGCCACCGACGCCTTGTCGCCCGCATGGGGTGGCAGTGCTGCGCTCACACAAGAGTACCTGGCCGCGCTGCATGCAGCGACCGTCGCGGCGGAGGGGCGGCAGACCTATGCGCGCGCCGCGGTGTATCTGGCTCGCGTCGAGCCCGATCCGGTGAGGGTGCTCCGCGGTGCAGGCTTTCAGTGGCCCGCCGTGCGCGAGAGCCTCAGGCAGATCGAGACCGCGTACCCGGACCCTGCCAACCGCAATACCGAGCGCGCCATGGCCTGCCTGATCGGTACCCAGGAGGACTGGGCAGCCAGCGTGGCACGCGCGGGCCATCCGCCACTGCGCGTGGAGTGGTTTGACTCGCTTAACGATTGGCCAGGGTGTGCGCAGCGTCAGGCAGCCGCGGAACCCTTGAGCTTCAGCGCAGTGGCGCATCAGGTGCTCGCCGCCAGGCCTTCGGCCTCCCTGCTCGGCGTGGTGGTCGGTGCGGCGCTCCTCGCCCTCGCCATCCTCTACGGCCTGAGGCGGATCTACGGCCCGGCCGTCGACTCCGGTGCCATGCGCGCGATCGGTATGCCTTCGGTGCGGACCGCCGATGAAGAATGTCACGTGTACCGCCTGACGGCGCTGTGGCGCACGGTCCAGACCGTCGTTGGCGCAATCAATGCCCTCGTCGGCATTGCCATCGTGTGGGGATTTGGCGTGATGGCGGATCTGCGCGACAGCTCGGCAGGTCTCGGCCTCGCGTTCTTCGGCGCTGTGCTGGCCGCCTTTGGAGGGATGCTGGTAGTCAACGCCTGGGTCTCCCGGCTGTTGATCGCCGGGACGAGTCTCGAGCTACGCGAATTGTGGCGCACCCGACGCATCGATCGCGAGGAGATCGCCGGCCGGCGCAGCGTGGCCGCATCGCGATCGACCCGGACCCTCGTCCTGCAGCCCAAGGACTCCGCGCGCAAGCCGCTGCGGATCCCGCAGGTGTTCGCGACGGACGCATACTTTGCCCGCTGGCTCGACCCGATTCCGGACGCGGACGCCGCGGCCGCGGCGGCGCTGGATGCCGAGGTCGCGAACGCCCGGGAACTCGGCGATACCCCCGAGCAACGGCGTGCGCGATTTGCCCGGGCGAAGCAGTTTGCCAACCTTGCCGTGTTTATCGGGCCGGCGATCTACTTCTGCAGTGTCGTATACCCACGCCCCTACGTCCTGCTCGTCGCTCTGTTGGTGCTCTTGCCGTGGGTGGCGCTCGCCATGATGGCTCGCCCCCGCGGCCTGTATCAATTCAGCGGCGGCAAGGAAACCGGTCGGCCCAATCTTGCGCCCGCGCTGTTCGGCGTGTCGGCGGTCCTCGCGCTGCTGGCGGTCGGCAATGTGCACGTTCTCACATGGTGGGGCCTCATCCCTTGGGCAGTCGCGGCTGCGGCGTCGTTCGCGGTCGCCGCGCGCAAATCGGCTGGCTACCAGGCCTCGGGCCAAAAAACCGGCTGGTTCCTGGTGCTCGTTGCGTCCCTGTATGGATTCGGCGCCGCGACCGCGGCGGATGTGTGGCTCGACCGCAGCGTGCCGTCCTCCTATCGACCCACGGTGCTTGCAAAGCACGTGACCCGCGGCCGCAACACCACGTACCGGCTGCTGCTGGAGGCCTGGGGGCCCCGGCTCGCGCCCGAGGACATTACCGTGCCCGCCACGCTCTACGCTCAAGTGCAGGTCGGAGCGCCCGTGTGCGTTACCGCGCATGCCGGTGCGCTGGGCAGTGCGTGGTTTGCCGTCGCTCCCTGCGACCGCGACGCGCCCCGGTAGGGGCGGGCACGCGGCGCCGCTGCGCGCCTCCCCTAAATGGATACCAGCAGTACGTTAATTGACGCTCGCGGGAGGGACGAGCACAATGCCCCCCGCTGCGAGGGGATCCGCGCGGCATCCCCCATTGGCCCGCTGCCGCCAGGAGATTCAAGACATGAACGCCGTCGTTTCGCCCGATGAACGCCTCGTCTCCGCCGACTCCCACGTCCATTTCACCGACGAGTGGGTGAAGGCCCGCCTGCCGCAGCGCCTGCACGTGGTCTGGGACAACGCGGCCAAGAAGCAGGCTGCGTTCGAGGCGACCGAGCTGCGCAAGGGCCAGAGGCAACTGGCGCTCGAGGACTTCGTCGACCCGGAGGCCTCGCAGGATCCGGGGCACTTCGAGCCGCACGCGAAGCTGAAGGCCATGGACCGCGACGGCGTGCAGGCCGAGGTGATCTTCCCCGAGGTGGGCGGCGCGAAGTACTGCACCCCGGGACTCATGGGCGATGACTGGAAGGAGTGCCTGTCCGGCTACAACGACGGCATGGCCGACTTCGCCGCCGTGGACCCGCTGCGCCTGCTGAGCGCCTACCAGATCCAGCTGTACGACATCGACTTCGCCGTGAAAGAGGTGCGCCGGCTGGCCAAGCGCGGCGCACGCTGCGTGCAGATCACCCCGTTCCCGACCGAGTTCGGGCTGCCGGACGTGTACGACAAGCGCTACGACCCGCTGTGGGCGGAACTCGGCGAACTGGGCATCACCGTGCTCAACCACCTGGACGTGAAGGCCTCGCTGTGGGACGTGTTCCGCCGCGACCCGACGCCACAGAAGGGCATCTTCACGGCCATGCCCGCGTTCGCGCTGGCCGAGCCGCTCATGTTCTGGATCCTGACCGGCACGCTCGAGCGCTTCCCCAAGCTGCGCGTCATCCTGGTCGAGCCGGGCCTGGGCTGGCTGCCGTTCTTCTTCGAGACGGTGCTCGATCCGCGCATGACCCAGCACTACGAGTTCCCGGGCGTGAAGATGCTGCCGAGCGAGTACTTCAAGCGCCAGATGGGTGCGACCTTCATGTACGAGCCGCATGGCCTCGGTGCGGCCTACAAATACTTCGGCCCCGACTGCCTGTACTGGTCCACCGACTTCCCGCACCCGGCCACCTGCTGGCCGAATTCGCGCAAGGTCATCGCCGACCAGTTCGGCAAGGCCGGGATTCCCGAGAAGGACCGCGCCAAGATCCTCAGCGGCAACGCGCTGCGCGTCTTCGGCCTGTCCTGAGTTTCGACCGATGGCGGGCGTACTGGACGGGGTACGCGTCCTGGATCTGTCGTGGGGAGTCGCCGGGCCGATGGCGACCATGCTCATGGCAGACCACGGGGCGCAGGTCACCAAGATCGAGCCGCCGGGCGGAGACCCGTTCCGCGGCGAGCTGGGCTACCGGGTGTGGCAGCGCGGCAAGCGCAGCGCGGTGCTGGACCTCAAGAACCCGGCGGACCGGGCCAGCTTCCTGGCGCTCGCGGCCCAGGCCGACGTGCTGGTGGAGAGCTTCTCGCCGGGGGTGACCGAACGGCTGGGCATCGACTACGCGACGCTCGCGAAAGCGAACCCGCGCCTGGTCTATTGCTCCATCACCGCGTACGGCCGCGGCAACAAGCACTCGGACCGCCCGGGCTACGACGCGCTGGTGCAGGCGCGCGCGGGGCTGCAGTGGGAGCAGCGCGGCTGGCCGGAAGGGGCCATCAACCACATGGCCGGGGTGAGCGACCCGTTCGCCGACATCGAGATCCCGTACGAGTGGCTGCAGGGCGCGCCGCGGCCCGGTCCGCTGTACCCGAACTCGTACTGGCCGAGCCTCGGCGCCTTTTTCGCCGCCAGCACGGCGATCAGCGCGGCGCTGCGCGCGCGCGAGATCACCGGCCGCGGGCAGTGGGTGGAAACCTCGCTCCTGCAGGGCGCCTTCGCCTGCGGCAGTGGCGTGTGGCAGCGTGCCGAGAAGATCGACGTGCCGATGTTCAACAGCTGGATCCTGGGCTCGCGCAGCCCCAAGGGGCACTTCGAATGCTCCGACGGGCGCTGGATCCACAACTGGGTGCCCAACCCGCGCTTCCTCCTGACCGCCTCCGCCGGCGAGACGCTCAACTCGAGCCCCGATCTTAAGGCGCAGAACGACCCGGACCGTTTCGGGACCGGCCCGGAGGAGCTGCTGGTGATGGTGCATTACCAACCGCTGCTCGCCGAGGCGGTGAAGAAGTTCCCGGCGAAGGAGTGGGTCGAGGCGGCCGCGGTCGCGGGCATGACCATCCAGGACGTGCGCACGCCCGAGGAAGCACTCGCCGATCCCTTGTTCGTCAAGGACGGCTGCGTCACGCAGATCCAGGACCCGGAGCTGGGGCCCATCCGCCAGGTTGGCGTCACGTATCGCATGAGCAAGAACCCCGGCACGATCGGTGCGCCCGCACCGCGACTGGGCGAGCACACCGCCGCGGTGAAGGCGGAAGCCGCCGCGGCCGCCAAGCTGCCCCCGCAGCAGGCCCGCCCCGGCCGCAAGCTCGGTGCCCCGCTCGAGGGCGTCACGGTGTTGGACCTGGGGCTGGCGATTGCCGGTCCCTACGGCACGCAGCTGTTGTCGGACCTGGGCGCCAACGTCATCAAGGTCAATGCGCTCTACGACACCTACTGGCACTCGAACCACATCGCCTACATGGCCAACCGCGGCAAGCGCAGCATCGCGCTGGACCTGAAGGACCCCCGGGCCATGAAGGTCCTGCTGCAGCTGGTCGAGAAGGCCGACGTCGTGCAGCACAACATGCGCTACGACGCCGCCGAGCGGCTGAAGATCGACTACGAGAGCCTGAAGGCGATCAACCCGAAGCTCATCTACTGCCATACCCGTGGCTTCGAGACCGGGCCGCGCGAAGGACTGCCGGGCAACGACCAGACCGGTGCCTGCCTGGCCGGGGTGCAGTACGAGGACGGCGGCATGGGCGATGGCGGCAAGCCGCTGTGGTCGTTCACCAGTCTCGGCGACACCGGCAACGGCTTCCTGTCGGCGATCTCGATCATCCAGGCGCTCTACCACCGCGACCGCACCGGAGAGGGGCAGTTCTGCGACACCTCGATCGTCAACGCGCAGCTGCTGAACACCTCCTATGCCGTGGCACGACCGGACGGCAGCGGCTTCGAGCGTCCGCGGATCGATGGCATGCAGCTCGGCCGCAGTGCCACCAACCGCCTGTACGAGACGCAGGCGGGCTGGCTGTGCCTGGTGCTCGCGCGCGAGGACGAGTGGCAGCGCTTCGCGGCCGCGATGGGGCTCATGGCGGATGCGCGCTTCGCCAGCGCCAAGGTGCGCGCGAAGAACGACCTTGCGCTCGCGCAGCTGCTGGAGGCGAAGTTCAAGGAACGCCCGGCCGCCGAGTGGTTCGCCGCCCTGGACAAGGCAGGCGTGCCCTGCGAGGTGTCGGACCCGAGCTTCTCCCGCGGCGTGCATGAGGATGCGGACTTCAAAAAGCGCGGCTGGGTGGCCGAATACCCGCATCCCTTTGTCGGCAAGCTCAACCAGATCGGGCTGCTGTTCGACCTGTCGGACACGCCGGGCCGCGTGCAGGGGCCACCGCTCATCGTCGGCCAGCACAGTCGCGAGATCCTGGCCGAGCTCGGCTACTCCCCCGAGCAGATCGAGGCGCTCTGCAAGGACTGCGTGCTTGTCTGGAGCCTGAAGGAAGGACATCGCAAGGTCCGCAGTCCCTGGCAGCCGCAGGCGCCGGCGGCGGCGACGGAGAAGAAGTAAATGAGTTCGAACCAGACCCCGCCCGGCGCCCCGACGCGGCCGGACCCGGTATTCACGCCCGACGCGATCTTCTTCTGGGAGGGCGCCGCGCGCGGCGAGCTTCTGGGCCAGCGCTGCGCGGACTGCCGCAAGATCGCCTTTCCGCCGCGCCCGATGTGCCCGGCGTGCCACAGCGTCAGGCGCGAGACCGTGAAGCTCAGCGGACGCGGCACGGTCGCCAGCTGGGTGATCCCGCGCCACCCGGCGCCGATCGGCTTCCCCGAGGCACCCATCGTTGCCCTCATCGAGCTCGAGGAGGGGATCCGCATGGTCTCCAACGTCATCGACGTGGCGCCGGCGGACATGAAGGGCGGCATCGCCGTCGAGGTGCGCTTCGCACCGACGCGCGGCGGCAAGGCGGTTCCGGTGTTCGCACCGGTCAAGGGGGTTGCCCGTGGCTAGGTTCGCGGCCATCGCCGGCATCGGCCAGACCGAATTCTCCAAGGCCTCCGGGCGCAGCGAGCTGCAGCTGGCGGCGGAAGCCTCCAAGGCGGCCCTCGACGATGCCGGCATCGACCCGGCCGACGTCGACGGGATGATCACCTTCACGATCGACAACAACGACGAGATCGGCCTGGCGCGCTGCCTGGGCGCGAAGGACGTGGGCTGGGCGACGCGCATCCCCGGCGGTGGGGCAGCCTCGGTGGCCACCATCCACCAGGCCGCAGCGGCCGTGGTCTCCGGGGCCTGCGAGGTCGTGGTCGTCTGGCGCGCCATGAACGAGCGTTCGCAGTACCGCTTCGGCCAGCCGATGGCGCCACCCGGGGGCGGCCTGGTCAACGTCGCCGGCAACGGCACCGGCTCGCTCCTGTGGTGCATGCCCTATGGCGCGCAGACGCCGGCGAGCTGGGCCGCGCTCTCGGCCGGGCATTACATGGAGCGCTTCGGGGTCACCAACCGCGACCTGGGCTACGTCTCGGTGGCCCAGCGCAAGCACGCGGCGACCAACCCGCTCGCGTGGTTCTACGGCAAGCCGATCACCCTCGAGGACCACCAGGCCTCCAAGTGGATCGTCGAACCGGTGCTGCGCCTGCTCGACTGCTGCCAGGAGAGCGATGGCGGGGTCGCCATCGTCATCACCAGCCTCGAACGCGCCCGGGACCTGAAGCAGAAGCCGATCCGCATCGCCTCGTCCGCGCAGTCGATCCCGGCCGAGGTGGAGGTGATCTCCAACTACTACCATGCGGACCTTGACGTGATGCCCGAGGCGCGCGGGGTCGCGAAAAGGCTGTACGAGCGCTCGGGGCTGACTCCGCAGGACATGCAGCTGGCGATGATCTACGACGCCTTCACCCCGCAGGTGCTGGCGCAGCTGGAAGGCTTCGGATTCTGCAAGCTCGGCGAGGCCAAGGACTTCATCAAGGGCGGTAACATCGAGCTCGGGGGCTCGCTGCCGGTGAACACCAATGGCGGCCTCATCGGCGAGGCCTACATCCACGGGATGAACAACATCACCGAGGCGGTGCGCCAGCTGCGCGGCACCGCCTCCAACCAGGTCGCCAAGGCGACCAACGCGCTGGTATCGTGCGGCATGGCCGGCGCGATCCTGACCAATACCTGAAGTCCCCATGAGAGTGCTCAAGCCCGGACTGCGCCTGAAGAGCGCCGTGTGCGCCACCGAAGTCATGGTGATCCGCTCCCCGGGCACCGAGGGCCTGGTCACCTGCGGCGGCCTGGAGATGCTGGGCATGGGCGATGCGGCGCCGGCCGGCGCCACGCTCGACCCGGCGCACGCGCAGGGTTCGCTCATCGGCAAGCGCTACGTGGACGCCACGGAGGCCCTGGAGCTGCTATGCACCAAGGGCGGCGCGGGCTCGATCAGCGTCGACGGCGCGCCGCTCAGCATCAAGCAGGCCAAGGCACTGCCGTCCTCGGACTGACGCCGTGAACTTCTCGATGCTGCTGGACATGGCAGCGGATGCCTGCGGCGAGCGCATCGCCGTCAGCTGTGCGGGCCAGCAGCTGACCTATGCCGAACTTCGGCGCGCCGCGCGCGCCGCGGCGCCGGCCCTGGCCGGCGGGGGCTTCGCGCACGCGGCGTTCCTGGACACCAACGGCCTCGCAGCGCCCGTGGCCTTGTTCGCGGCCGCCTATGCCGGCGTTCCCTACGTGCCGCTGAACTACCGGCTCACCGCCCCGGAGCTCGAGGAGCTGCTGGCGCGCGTGGCGCCGGCCTGGCTGGTGTCGCAGCCGCAGCAGCTGTCGCGCCTGAAGCTTCCGGCCGGGATCGTCAGCATCGAGGCGGCGGCGCTGCTCGCCCCAGCGCGCGAGCCGGGCCCCGCCGAGGCGCCCGATCTCCCCGGAGCGGTGGCCATCCTGCTCTTCACCAGCGGCACCACCGCGAAGCCCAAGGCGGCGGTGCTGCGCCACGACAACGTGATGTCCTACATCCTGGGGTCGGTCGAGTTCGGCGCGGCGGGCGAGGAGGAGGCGGCGCTGGTCTCCGTGCCGCCGTACCACATCGCCGGCATCTCCGCGGTCCTGAGCAGCACCTACGCCACGCGGCGCATCGTCATGCTGCCGAGCTTCGAGCCGGGCGAATGGCTGCGCCTGGTGGCGCAGGAGCGGATCACGCACGCCTTTCTGGTGCCGACCATGCTGGTGCGCGTCATGGAGCACCTGGCGCTGCACCCGGCCGGGCCCTTTCCGGCGCTGCGTGCCATCGCCTATGGGGGCGGCAAGATGCCGCTCGCGGTCATCGGGCGGGCCCTCGAGGCCTTCCCGAACGTGGACTTCACCAACGCCTACGGCCTCACCGAGACCAGCGCCACGGTGTGCCTGCTCACCCCGGAGGACCACCGCACGGCGGCCGCCAGCCCGGATGCGGCCATCCGCCGGCGGCTGGGCTCGGTGGGGCGGCCGCTGCCGACGGTGGAACTGCAGATCCGTGATGCCGCCGGCGCGGTGCTGGGCGCGCAGGAGCCTGGCTTCGTTTACGTGCGCGGGCCGCAGGTCTCCGGAGAGTACCGGGGCCTTGGCAGCCTGCTGGATGCGCAGGGCTGGTTTGCCACCCAGGACCGCGGCTGGGTCGATGCGGAAGGCTACCTGTTCCTGGACGGCCGCGCGGACGATGTGATCGTGCGCGGCGGGGAGAACATCTCCCCGGGCGAGGTCGAGGAGGCGCTGCTCGGGCACGCCGCCGTGGCGGATGCGGTGGTCGTGGCGATCCCGAGCGAGCAGTGGGGCGAGGCGGTGGCGGCGGCCGTGGTGCTGAAGGCGGGCATGCGCACGGACGCGCAGGCGCTGCAGCAGTGGGTGCGCGAGCGGCTGCGCTCCTCGCGGGTGCCCGAGCGCGTCCGCTTCGTCAGTGAGCTGCCCTACAACGAGATGGGCAAGGTGCTGCGCCGCGTGGTGCGCAGCGAGATGGCGGACGAGGACGCCTGAGGCTCTAGAAGGAGCGGGCGATCAGCTCCTTCATGATCTCGTTGGTGCCGCCGTAGATGCGCGTGACCCGCGCATCGGCGTACATCCGCGCCACCAGGTACTCGCTCATGTAGCCATAGCCGCCGTGCAGCTGCACGCATTCGTCCAGCATCTGCTGCGCCACGTCCGTGGCCCACCACTTGGCCATGGAGGCGGTGGCATCATCGAGCTCGCCCTTGAGCTGCTGCTGGATGCAGCTGTCGATGAAGGTCCGGGCCACGCGGGTGAGGGTGGCGACCTCGGCGAGCTTGAAGCGCGTGTTCTGGAACTCCAGCAGGGCCTTGCCGAAGGCCTTGCGCGACTTCACGTACTCGGTGGTCGCCGCCAGCGCACCCTCCATCGTCGCGGCCGCCTGGACCGCGACGATCAGGCGCTCGTAGGGCAGGTCGCTCATCAGCTGGGCGAAGCCGCGGCCCTCGCTGCCGCCGAGCAGGCGATCGGCCGGCACGCGCACCTGGTCGAAGAACAGCTCGCTGGTGTCCTGGGCGTGCATGCCGATCTTCTCCAGCGGCCGGCCGACGCGGTAGCCGGGCAGGTCGCGGGTTTCCACGATGAGGATCGAGGTGCCCTTCGCCCCGAGGCCCGGGTCCGTCTTCACCACCAGCATCACCAGCTCCGCCAGATAGCCGTTGGTGATGAAGATCTTCGAGCCGTTGACGACGTACTCCTCGCCCACGCGCTGTGCGCGGGTGCGGATGCCCTGCAGATCCGAGCCGGCCACCGGCTCGGTCATGCCGATGGCGCCGACCAGTTCGCCCCGGGCCATCAGCGGCAGGTAGCGGGCCTTCTGCGCCGCGGTGCCGTGGTTGAGCAGGTAGTGCGCGGCGATGCTGTGCACGCCCTGGCCGAAGCCGGTGATGCCGCGGCGCGCGAGTTCCTCGTACAGCACGACCTCGTGGCGGAAATCGCCGCCGGCCCCGCCGTATGCGACCGGGATATCCGTGCACAGCAGACCCAGTGCGCCGGCCTTGCGCCAGATCCCGTGGCCGACATTGTGCTCGGCGCGCCAGCGCGCATCGTGCGGCAGCATCTCGGTCTCGACGAAGCGCGCCACCGCCGCGCGGTGCATGGCCAGCTCGTCGTCCATCCAGCTCGAGACGAAGTCCTTCACGATCCGCCTTCCCCCGCCATCGGTTCCTGCCAGGCGCGCGTCGCCTCTGCGAACCACGCCGGCTTGCCACCCGTCCACGTCTCGCCCCAGAGGTTGGAGCCGCCGTTCACGTGCAGGGTCTGTCCGGTGATGAACGCCCCGCCCGGGCCGCCGACGAAGAGAGCGGCCTCGGCCACCTCCCAGGCCGTCCCCGCGCGGCGCAGCGGGCTGGCCTGCGCGTAGCGGCGGTGGATGTCGGCAGGATAGGCCGCCCAGCCCTCCGAGACGATCGCCCCCGGGGCGATGCAGTTTACGCGGATGCCCAGCGGCGCCCACTCGACCGCGACCGACTCGGTGAGCGCGGCCACGCCGGCCCGGGCGGCGCAGCTGTGGGCCACCTGGTGCAGCCCGCGCGGCGAGACCACGATGCTGACGATGCTGCCGGCACGCCCGGCGGCGTTCCAGTGGCGTGCCAGGCTCTGCATCATGTTGAAGGTGCCGGTGAGGTTGGTCTCGATCACGGCGCGCCAGCCCTTCTCGCTGAAATCGAGGGCGGACTGCGGGTACTGCCCTCCGGCGCTATTGACCAGCAGGTCGACGCCGCCGCACCGCGCGAACAGGTCGGCGAACAGGGCATCGACCGCCCCACGCTGGCGGATGTCGAGCGCCACGCTCTGCGCGGCGAGGCCTGCCCGGGCGAGGGCGTCCGCCACCGCCGCGAGCTTCTCCTGGCTGCGGCCGCACACCACCACGCGGGCACCGAGACGCGCCGCCAGCCAGGCGGTGGCCCGGCCGATGCCGCTGCCGCCGCCGGAGACGACCACCAGGCGTCCGGCGAGCAGGCCCGTGGCCAGCGCCGAGGGCCGGGTGGCCAGCTCCTCGTCGCTCAGAATCCCCGGGATCGCGGGCGGCAGGTTCATGCGCTTCAGAGCCGGCCGATGAGCTCGCCGCTGATGATGAGCTTGCGCACCTCGGAGGTGCCGGCGCCGATCTCCAAAAGCTTGATGGCGCGATACAGGCGGTTGACCTCGGTTTCCCAGATGTAGCCGCTGCCGCCGTGGATCTGGACTGCGTCGGAGAGCACGCGGTTCATGGTGTCCGCCGCGTACAGGACCGAGGCGGCGGTCAGGGCATGGATGCGGCCGCGACCGCCGCCGCCCACCTCCAGGTGGTTGGCGGCGGCGAGCACGCGGTAGGTGAAGGTCCGCATGGTCTCCACCGCGACGTACATGTCCGCCAGCCGCGACTGCACCATCTGGAACTGGGCGATCTTCTTGCCGAACTGCTCGCGCGTCCTGGCGTAGTCGAGCGCCAGCTCGAGCGCCCGCTCGGCGATCCCCAGGCACAGCGGCGCGATCATGGCGCGCTCGAGGTCGAGGCCGCTCATGACCACGGCCACGCCGCCGTTCTCCACCCCCACCAGGTTCGCCGCCGGGACCTTGCAGTCGGTGAAGGCCAGTTCCGCGGTCTGGCTGCCGCGGAAGCCCATCTTGGTGAGCTTCTGCGCGACGCGGAAGCCCTCGAAGCCCCTCTCCACGATGAACGCGGAAATGCCCTGCGGGCCACGCTCCGGGGCGGTCTTCGCATATACCAGGAGCACGTCCGCGACCGGTCCGTTGGTGATGTACAGCTTCGAGCCGTTGAGAAGGTAATGATCGCCCTGGCGGCGCGCGGTGGTGCGCATCGAGCCCAGCGCATCCGAGCCGGCACCCGGTTCGGTCAGGCCCAGCGCGCCGACGTGCCGGCCCGAACACAGCCCCGGCAGGTAGCGCCGACGCTGCTCCTCGTTGGCGTTGCGGTAGATGTTGTTGACGCACAGGTTGTCATGCGCGACCCAGGCGAGGCCGAGCGCGTGGTTCCAGCGCGAGATCGCCTGCAGCACCAGCCCGCTGGTGAACAGGTCCGCCCCGGCGCCGCCGTAGGCCTGCGGGACGGTCGTGCCGAGGTAGCCGTTCTGGCCGAGCTTCGCGAAGGCCTCCGCCGGCCACCATTCCTCGGCGTCCATGCGTGCCGCCAGTGGATACAGCTCGAGGCGCGCGTACTCGTCGGCGCCGTCCAGGGTGGCCTGCAGGTCCGGCGACAGGTCGAAGGGGGGTGCCGCGTTCAGGGGGGGTGCCGACGGGTCGGTCATGCAGGAGGGTTCCAGCGACGGGCAATGGTCCGGAGACTAATGAGTAATGCTCACCTTGTCTACAAACGTGCCGAATTTATTGACAATCGACACTAAGTGAGTTGCACTCATTAAATGGCACGGACGACACTGCGCATCGGGTGCGGTTGCGGCTTCTGGGGCGACAGCGCCGCGGGGCCGGCCCAGCTGGTGGGGCGGGGAAACATCGATGTCCTGGTGCTCGACTACCTCTCGGAGATCACCCTGTCGATCCTGGCGCGGGCCCGGCGCAAGCGGCCCGAGCTCGGCTACACGCCGGACTTCATCAGCGCGGTCATGCGCCCTCTGGCGCGCGAGATCGCCGCGCGCGGCATCAGGGTCATCGCCAATGCCGGCGGGGTCAACCCGCAGGCCTGCGCGCACGCGCTGCGCGGGCTGCTGGACGAGCTGGGTGTGCGCCTCAGGGTCGCGGTCGTGCTGGGGGATGACATCAGCGCGCAACTGCCGGCCCTGCGCGGCGCGGGCGTCCGTGACCTGGAATCCGGCGGCACGCTGCCGCTGGAGGTCGCGAGCGCCAACGCTTACCTCGGCGCCTTCCCGATCGCGCAGGCGCTCGATGCGGGCGCTGACATCGTCATCACCGGCCGCTGCGCGGACAGTTCCATGGCGCTGGCGGCGCTGGTGCATGGCTTCGGCTGGCAGGCTCACGAGTTCGACAAGCTGGCCATGGGGAGCCTGGCCGGCCACATCCTCGAGTGCGGGGCGCAGGCCACCGGCGGCATCCTCACCGACTGGCAGGCCACGGCGGCGGACTGGGATGACATCGGCTATCCCATCGCGGAGTGCTCGCCGGAGGGCGAATTCATCGTGACCAAGCCTGCCGGCACGGGCGGTCTGGTCAGCAGCGCGAGCGTCGGGGAGCAGATCACCTACGAGGTGCATGATCCGGCGCGCTACGTCCTGCCGGACGTCGTCTGCGACTTCAGCGCGGTGCGGCTCACCGAGCTCGGCGCCCACCAGGTGCGCGTCAGCGGCGCGCGCGGTCTGCCCGCCACCTCCACCTACAAGGCGAGCCTGACGTACACCGACGGCTTCCGCTGCACGGCCACCCTCATGATCGTGGGCCGCGAGGCGGCCGCGAAGGCGAGCGCGACGGCGGCGGCGATCCTGAAGCGCACGCGGCGCATGTTCAAGGAGCGCGGCTGGGGAGACTACCGCGCCGCGAGCGTGGAGGTGCTGGGGGCCGAGTCCATGTACGGGCCGCACGCGCGCAGCGCCCACACGCGCGAGGTGATCCTGAAGATCGCCGTGGCGCACCCTGACGAGGCGGCGCTCGAGCTCTTCGCGCGTGAGATATTTCCGTCGGCGACTTCGATGGCGCAGGGCATCACCGGCTTCGCCGGTGGGCGGCCTGCCGTGCAGCCGGTCGTGCGGCTGGTCTCGTGCCTCATCCCCAAGGACACCGTCCCCGTTTTCATCGAGATGAACGGCGAGCGCACGCCGGCGCGCCCCGCCACGGCCCGACCCACCGTGCCGCCGGCCACCGCCGCCGCACCGCCGCGCATGCCGGCCGCCGGCACCCCGACCGGGCCGCTCGTGGAAGTGCCGCTGGTGCGCCTCGCCTACGGCCGCAGCGGCGACAAGGGCGATACGGCCAACATCGGGGTGCTGGCCAGGCGCGCGGAGTACGTCCCCCTGCTGGCCCACCAGCTGAGCGCGCCGGCCGTGCGTGCCTACCTGGAGCACCTGGTGGACGGGGAGGTCGAGCGCTACGACTGGCCCGGCCTTTGCGGATGGAACTTCGTGCTGCGTCGCGCGCTCGGCGGTGGCGGCACGGCTTCGCTGCGCTACGACCCGCAGGGCAAGAGCTACGCGCAGATCCTGATGGACATGCCCGTGCAGGTGCCGGCGGCGTGGCTGGCCCCGGACGGCCTCGTGGGGGCGGCGCCATGAAGGGCGCCGCGCGTGCGCGCCGGCGCGAGCGCCTGCCGCGCGATGAGCGCATGGCGGAGATCATGGTGGCGGCGCGGCAGGTATTTTGCAGCAAGGGCTACGAGGCGGCCTCCACCGCGGAGATCGCCGTGGCGGCCGGCGTGGTCGAGGGCACGCTGTACCGCTACTTCCCGACCAAGCGCGATCTGCTCATCAAGGTGGTCGAGGAGTTCTACGAGGCGATCCTGTCCGACTACGAGGCCCAGCTGAAGGGCGTGCGGGGCACCTGGAACCGGCTGCGCTTCATGATCTGGAAGCATCTGAGCGTGATGCATGCCGACCCGGACATGTGCCGGCTGATCGTGCACGAGCTGCGCCCCTGGCCCGAGTACCGCCGCTCGCGCATCTTCAGGCTGAACCAGCGCTACACGCAGAGCACGCTCGCCGTCATCCGCGAGGGCATCGCCGGCGGCGAGTTCCGGGAGGACGTGCCGCTGCGGATCGTGCGCGACATGATCTTCGGCGCCGCCGAGCACCACACCTGGGCGCACCTGCGCAAGGAGGGGGAGTTCTCGCCGGATGCGGCCGCGGATGCCATCACCAACCTCATCTACCAGGGGCTGGAGCGGCGTGGCCATCCTGCGCGCTCCTCCGGGGTGGAGCTGAACCGCCTCGAGCGCGCAGTGCAGCGTCTGGAAGGCCTGGCCACACCCCGGCGCCGCAAGCGGAGAAGTGCCTGATGCTCAAGCGCGTACTCATCGCCAACCGCGGCGAGATCGCCTGCCGGATCATGCGCACGCTCGAGCGCATGGGCATCGAGAGCGTCGCGGTCTATCACCACGAGGATCGCGCCGCGCCCCACGTACGGATGGCGACCGCGGCGGTGCAGCTGCAGGCCGAGGTGCCGACCGCGGCCTACCTCGACCAGGGGCAGCTGGTTGAGGTCGCC
Organism: Pseudomonadota bacterium; assembly: GCA_018240525.1. GTDB lineage: Bacteria > Pseudomonadota > Gammaproteobacteria > Steroidobacterales > Steroidobacteraceae > 13-2-20CM-66-19. The sequence continues at coordinate 128,122 of JAFEFN010000003.1, read as the reverse complement.
CGGCGCAGCGGTGCCGACGGCGTGCACCCCGGCTACGGCTTCCTCTCGGAAAACGCCGCGTTCGCCGAGCGTGTGGCGGATGCCGGGCTCACCTTCATCGGGCCGGACGCGGCCACCATCCGCCTCATGGGCGACAAGATCCGCTCGCGGGACTTCGCCGCCGAGCACGGCGTGCCGGTCGCCCCGAGCGTCATCGCGGAGGATGCCGCACGGTTCGCCGCGCGCGCACTCGAGATCGGCTTCCCGCTCCTGATCAAGGCTGCCGCCGGCGGCGGCGGCAAGGGCATGCGCATCGTGCGCAGTGCCGCGGAGCTGGCCGGCAATCTCGCCACCGCCGCCGCCGAGGCGCAGCGCTACTTTGGTGACGGTCGCATCTATGCCGAGCGCTACATCGAGCAGCCGCGGCACATCGAGGTCCAGGTGCTGGGCGACCGGCACGGCAACGTGGTGCACCTGTTCGAGCGCGAGTGCTCGCTGCAACGCCGCTACCAGAAGATCGTGGAGGAGTCCCCCGCACCCAACCTGCCCGAGCAGGTGCGCGCGGCCATGTGCGCGGCCGCGGTGCGCCTGGCGCGCGCGGCGCGCTACTGCAACGCCGGCACGGTGGAGTTCGTGCTCGCCGCGGACGGCGCGTTCTACTTCCTGGAGATGAACACCCGCCTGCAGGTCGAGCACCCGGTCACCGAGTGCGTCCTCGGCCTGGACCTCGTGGCAGAGCAGCTGCGCATCGCCGCCGGGGAGCCGCTGTCCGTCCGGCAGGAGGCGCTGCAGGTGCGTGGCCACGCCATCGAGTGCCGCGTGTGCGCGGAGGAGCCCGAGCACGACTTCCGCCCCGCGACCGGGCGCATCGGGGTGCTGCAGCTGCCGCAGGGCCCGGGCGTGCGCTTCGATGGCGGCATCCGGGTCGGGCAGGCCGTTACGCCCGCCTTCGACTCGATGCTGGCCAAGCTCGTCGCGCACGGGTCCACGCGGGCCGAGGCGGCCGCGAGGCTGGCGACCGCGCTCGCGGACCTCGCCCTGCTCGGCGTGCCCACCAACATCGACTACCTGAGGCGCGTGGTGATGCACCCCCAATTCCTGGCCGGGCAGCTGCACACCGGCTTCCTCGCCCAGCATGCCGTGGCACTGCGGCCGGTGGAGTCGCCGGCCGAGGCGGCGGCGGCGGCCGTCGCCGCGCTCCTGGCCGAACCGGCCTTCCACCAGGTGGCGTTCGCGGTCCCCGAGCCGTACGCCACCATCGGCCCCTGGAACAACTGAACATGGCCTACCGCATCCAGGTCGACGGAAGGGACACCGAGGTCGAGATCCGTGCACGACGACCGCTGCTGCGCCTGCGCATCGGCGATGCCGAGCACACGCTGCAGGCCGCAGAGGCCTGCGGCCAGCAATTCACGCTCGTCCTGGATGGGGTGAGCCATCGCGGCTGGCGCTGTGCCAGCGGGGACGACCTGCAGGTGCGGCTGAACGGCCGCACCTACACGGTGCACCTGGTCAGGCGCCAGCGCGCGGCCGGGACGAACGAGGGGCAGGAAGAGATCCGCGCCAGCATGCCCGGGGTCGTCGTGGCCGTGCACGCCAGCGCCGGGCAGGCGGTCAACACCGGTGACGGGCTGCTGACGCTGGAGAGCATGAAGCTGCAGATGACGATCGTCGCATCGCACGCGGGCGTGGTGGCGCAGGTGCACGTGGTTCCCGAGGCGGTCTTCGAGCGCGGTGCGTTGCTCGTGTCGTTCGCCAGGCAGGAGGGAAGTGCAGAATGAAGCGCCTCGAGTCAGCCGTGCGCACGAACTCCGCCGAGTTCCGCCGCCGCTACGCCCACAACAAGGGCCTCGCCGCACAGTTGCGCGAGCGCCAGCAGGCGGCGCGACACGAGCGTCCGGCGCGCGACCTGGAGAGACTGGCCAAGCACGGCAAGCTCCTGCCGCGCCAGCGCCTGGAGCGCCTGCTGGATCCGGGCACGCCGTTCCTGGAGCTCTCCAGCCTCGCCGCGAACATGGCCTACGGCGGGGAATCCCCGGGGGCGAGCTGCCTGACCGGCATCGGCATCGTCTCCGGGCGTGAGGTGATGATCCACGCGGACGACCCATCGGTGAAGGGGGGCGCCTGGTACCCGCTCACGATCAAGAAGATCGTGCGCGCGCTGGACATCGCGGTCGAGAACCACCTGCCCGTGGTGCACCTGTGCGACTCGGCCGGTGGGCAGCTGCAGCTGCAGTCGGCGCTGTTCCCCGACCGCTACATGGCGGGGCGCATCTTCCGCAACCAGTGCGTGCTCAGCAAGATGGGCGTGAAGCAGCTCGCCCTCGTGTTCGGGCACTGCACGGCCGGCGGCGCCTACGTGCCGGCGCTGAGTGACTACAACGTCATCGTGCGCGGCACCGGTGCGGTATTCCTGGGCGGCCCGCCGTTGGTCAAGGCGGCCACCGGCGAGATCGTCTCTGCGGACGATCTGGGCGGGGCGGACCTGCATACCCGCGTGAGCGGCACCTGCGACTACCCGGCGGCGGACGAGGACGAGGCGATCGCGATCGGCCGCGAGATCGTCGCGCAGTGGGAGGTGCGGCCGAAGTGGCGCGCACCGGAGGCCTCCATCGAGGCGCCGTTGCTGGAGGCCGACGACCTCTACGGGATCATCCCGGATGACATCAAGCAGACCTTCGAGATGCGCGAGGTGATCGGCCGCATCGTCGACGGCAGCCGCTTCCACGAATACAAGCCCGACTACGGCACGACACTGGTATGCGGATACGCGCACCTGTGGGGCTACCGGGTCGGCATCCTTGCCAACAACGGGATCCTGTTCAACGACAGCGCCATCAAGGGCGCCCACTTCATCGAGCTGTGCAACCAGAACAACACCCCGCTGCTGTTCCTGCAGAACATCACCGGCTACATGGTCGGGCGCGAGTACGAGAAGGCCGGCATCACCAAGGATGGCGCCAAGATGATCATGGCGCAGACCTGCAGCCACGTGCCCAAGCTCACGGTCATGTGCCACGGCTCGTTCGGGGCCGGCAACTACGGGATGTGCGGGCGGGCCTTCGATGGCCGTTTCCTATTCGGCTGGCCCAACCACCAGATCGCCGTGATGGGCGGGGAGCAGGCCGCCGGCACGCTCGCCGAGGTCAAGCTGCGCCAGCTGCAACGCACCGGGGCCGCGGTAGACGAGGCCGTCATCGGCAAGCTGCGCGCGGAGACGCTGCGCGCCTACGAGGACCAGACCTCGGCCTACTATTCGACCTCGGAACTCTGGGACGACGGCATCCTCGACCCGGTCGACACTCGCAACGCCCTCGGGGTGGCGCTGTCGGTGGCCGTGAACGTGCCGCAGGGAATGCCGGGCAACGGCGTGTTCCGCTTCTGAGGCTACTTACCCTTCCACGCCGGGGGGCGCTTCTCGGCAAACGCGCGCGGCCCCTCCTGGGCATCCTCGCTCAGGTAGACCGGCTCGAACAGCCGGTCCCCGGTGCGCAGCGCCTCCGTGCGGCCGGTTTCCGTGGCGGCATAGACCAGTGCCCGCGCCGCCCGCACCGTCAGGGGCGCGTTGGCGGCGATGCGCTGGGCGAGCTCCAGGCTGCGCGGGATCAGCTGGGCGCTGGGCACCACGTGGTTGACGTAACCCAGCTCGCGCATGCGCAGAGCGGACATCGGCTCGCCGGTGAGCAGCAGTTCCATGACGATGCGCTGGGGCAGCATGTGCACCAGCGGCGCCGCCCAGGGCGTGCCGCGGCCGACGCGCGCCTCGGTGATCGCGAAGGTCGCATGGTCGGCGGCCACGCACAGGTCGCACATCTGCGCGAACAGCCAGCCGCCGGCCATGGCGGCGCCGTTCACGGCGGCGATGGTGGGCTTGCTGACCTGGACCGAGTCGCCGAGGATCGGGATGAATCCGCGCGCGGGCACCTTCAGGCCCGTGGCGCTCGCCTCCTTCAGGTCCATCCCGGCGCAGAAGGCGCGATCACCGGCGCCGGTGAGGATCGCCACCAGGGCCGTCGCGTCCTCCTCGAAGCGCTTCCACGCCGCATGCAGCCCGGCGCGCACCTCGGCGTTGATCGCGTTGCGGGCCTCGGGTCGGTTGATGGTGATGAGCGCCACGGGGCCGCGCATCTCGAACAGAATCGCATCGCTCATCGAAGGACCCCTAGGGTTGACAGAGGCGAGCAGGCACCGCTAGCGTACCAAATCGGTACCGGCGGTACCGCGAGCGGACCCACGACCACCGACCCGGCGAGCCCGGCGGCGCAGCCTTGCAGCGGCGCCGCCCGGCGGCGAGAGCGTCTTCTGAACACATCTTCGAGGCTGGACGCACGCACGCTGCTGGACCTGGTCCGGTCGGGCACCGCCTGCGCCCCGCTGTCCCCGCTGGAGGGCACCAGTCACGCGCTCGTCGAACTCGATGCGCACGTGGCGACGCAGGAGGCCGACCGTGGGCTCCTGTCGGGCTGGCTCGGGGCCCAGGCCTGCCCGGTCATCGGCATTTCCACCGAGCGCGAGCGCCACGAGCTCGCCTTCGCCTGCGATGCGGTCGTCCAGGATGCGTCCGAGGCCTCCGAACTGATCGCGAACATCGAGGGCGCGCCACTGGCCGCCATGGTCCTGGTGCAGCTGTTGCGCGCCACCGAGGGACTGGCGGCCGCGCCTGCCCTGGTCATGGAGTCACTGGCCTATGCGACGCTCCAGGACGGCAAGGAGTTCCGCCGGTGGCTCGCCCGGACCGAGCGTCCCGCCGCCGCCGTGCCGCAGGAGGAGGGCCCGCCGGTGCTGATCGAGCGCAACGGCGCGCAGTTGTCCCTGTGCCTGAATCGCCCGGCGCGCCGCAACGCGCTGTCGGTCGAGATGCGCGATGCCCTCGTCGAGGCGCTCGAGTTCGCGGCACTCGACAGCTCGGTGAGCGAGGTGGTGATCCGCGGGGCGGGCCGGTGCTTCAGCGCTGGCGGCGACTTGAGCGAGTTCGGCAGCGTTTCCGACCCGTCCACCGCGCACGCCGTGCGCTCCACGCGCTCAGTGCCGCAGCTGCTGGCCCGCTGCGCCGGCAAGCTCAGGTGCGAGGTGCACGGGGCCGCGGTGGGAGCGGGCATGGAGCTGGCCGCCTTCGGCGCGCGCGTCCAGGCCAGCCCGGACACGTTCTTCCAGCTGCCGGAGATCCGCTTCGGACTCATCCCCGGTTCCGGCGGCTGCGTGAGCATCCCGCGGCGCATCGGCCGGCTGCGCACCGGCCTGCTGGCCCTGTCCGGGCGCCGGCTCGATGCCCGGACCGCGCACGAGTGGGGGCTCGTCGACCAGCTGGCCTTCCCGGCGGTTGCAGCCCGGAGCGCACGGGCATGAGTGCGGTGCCGCGCCCGCCGCGTTCCCAACATTCATCATGGTGCCCGCGCGTTGCGGGCGAGGAGTAGACCGGTGCAGGACGTAAAGGCACGCTTCGCGGATCTGCGTAAGGGCAGCCGCGCAATGGCGGCAACCACGGGCGCGCAGCGCGCCGACAGGCTCAAGCGCATGCTCGCGGCGGTGCTCGCCAGCAAGCAGCGCTTCTACGATGCGGCGCATACCGAGATGAAGGCGTGTGACCTGGACGTCGCGGCCCAGCTGGTCATGGTCAAGAGCGAGGTCGACTTCGTGGCCAAGCACGTGACCGCCTGGATGAAGCCGCGCAAGGTGCGCAACTCGGCCGCCACCCTGGGCAAGAAGTGCTACATCCTCCACGAGCCCAAGGGCGTGGTGCTGAACCTGTCCACCTGGAACGCGCCCATCGCCATCGCGCTGGTGCCGGCGATTGCCGCGATCTCCGCGGGGAATTCCTTCGCCCTGAAGCCCTCGGAGCTCGCGCCCCACAGCGCCCGGGTGCTCAAGGAGGTCCTCGAGGCGGTCATGGCGCCGGAGGAGTTTGCCGTTTTCGAGGGAGGCCCCGAGGTCGCCCAGGAGCTGCTGGCGCAGCCCTTCAACCACATCTACTACACCGGCGGTCAGCGCGTGGGTCGCATGGTCATGAAGGCGGCGGCGGAGAACTTCGCGGGGGTGACGCTGGAGATGGGCGGCAAGAACCCGGCGATCGTCGATGCCTCGGCGGTGATCGACAACGCGGCCAGGAAGATCGCCTGGGGACGCGTCGCCAATGCCGGCCAGGTGTGCGTCGCACCCGATTACGTGCTGGTCCACGAGTCGGTCCGCGACAGGTTCGTGGCCGCGCTGGTGGCGGCCATGGGCAGCATGTACAACGCGGACGGCGCAGGCTTCGAGAACTCCGCGGAGCTCATGCGCATCATCAACGACCAGCACTTCGCGCGCGTGTCGCGGCTGCTGCAGGATGCCAGGGAGAAGGGCGCCAAGTTCGCCACCGGCGGGCAGACCCGCGCCGAGGACCGCTTCGTGGCACCGACGGTGCTCACCGATCTTACCGAGGACATGCTGGTGATGCAGGAGGAGATCTTCGCTCCGATCCTGCCGGTCATTCCGTTCCGCGACCGGGAGGAGGCCACCGCCATCATCGAGCGGCGCACCAAGCCGCTGGCGCTGTACATCTACGCCAAGGACCGGGCCGCGATCGACTGGTTCCTGGCGCACACGACCGCGGGCAGCACGGTCGTCAACCACAACCTCATCCAGTCAGGCACGAACCCGCGGCTGCCGTTCGGCGGGGTGAATCACTCGGGCATCGGCCGGATCGGCGGGGAGACCGGGTTCATGGAGATGTCCAACCCGCGCTCGGTCGTGGAGCAGCCGCTCGGCATGCTCGACCTGACGTTCAACCTGCCGCCGTACTCGAAGACCTACCGCAAGCTCATCGAGAAGGCGATCCAGGGCTAGCGGCGGCCGGGGGCGCCGCCACGGGTCCTCAGTGGCGGATGCCCTTGACGCGGATCTTGAACTTCATGCTCGGCCCCGGGGTGGGCAGCACCTTGGTCTCGAGGACGTAGTCGGGCGACTCGAGCTCCATGTCCAGCTTGTAGAAGAGGCGTGACAGCGTGAGCGCCATCTGCACCTCGGCCAGGGTCTTGCCGAGACAGGTGTGCGTGCCGCGTCCGTACGGGGAGTACACGCCGGGCTTGAGGTGCTCGGCACGCGGCTTGGCGTAGCGGTCGATGTCGAACTTCTCCGGGTTCGGGAAGTACTCTTCCATGTAGTGCGGCACGGCGGTGGCCACGTACAGCAGCTCGCCGGCGCGGATCTGATGGCCGAGGAAGGCGAAATCGCGGGTTGCGGTGCGCATCTGCGCGACCGCAATGGTGTAGACGCGCATGGCCTCCATGATCGCGCCATCGATGTTCGGGATGGTGCGCAGGTCGGCCTCGTCGATGCTGCCCTTGGAGTAGAGCGCGTCGGCATCGGCCTGCACGCGCTTGAGCACCTCGGGGTCCTTCAGCACCGCGTACACGAAGCCGGAGACGGTGTTCGCCACCGTGTCCAGGCCGGCCACGAACGGCCCGGTGAGGCTCAGGATGAGGTCGCTGCGCGGGATCAGGTCCGGATCGCGCGCGTGCGCCTCCATGACGTCGTCCACGAGGTTGCGGCGCGCCGGGTCGCGGTCCGCCTTGCCGGCCTCGTACTCGGCGATCATGCGCCGGCCCAGCTCGGAGACGCGGTTCTTGGCGTACTTGTAGCGCGGGTCCTTCAGCATCCACTTCGGACGCTGGCGCGTCACCAGGATGTTCAGGATGTAGAGGATCGTGGTGCGGATGTCTTTCACGTACTCGCGCGGGGAGGTGCCGGTGAGCATCGCGCCGAGCTGCTCGGTGACGATGTACTGCATGTTCTGCACCACCGGGGCCAGCTGGCCGACCGGCCAGTCGCGCGCGATCACCTTGTCGGTGATCTCGACCAGCTCGTTGTAACGGCCCTTGACCGACTCCTTGGAATAGCCGTGGCGCATCACCGCGCGCAGCTTCTGGTGCGTCTCGCCATCCTCGCCGGTGAGGGTGCGCGCGGCGCCCCACTCATCGACCAGTCCCTGCCAGAACTCCTTGGAGCGCAGCGAGTCGCGTCCCTCGCGCGTCCCCATGAAGTTGGCGGCCTCGCTCCCGGCCAGCACCGTGTAGGTGTTGCCCATCACCTTGATCTTGAAGACCGGTCCGTACTTGCGGTAGCACTCGTAGAAGAAGCGGCCCGGGTCCTTGGCCATGTCCAGGGCGTTACCCAGGTAGGGCAGGCCCTTCACCATGACGGGTTCCTTGAGCGGTTCCTTGACCGGTTCCTTGATCGCTTCGGACGCAGCCGTAGCCATGGCAGAGCCTCACGCACACGATGGATGAGTGGATTTGACGGATGGTATACGCATTGGGTGGAATACGGAACCACCGGTACCTATTGGACCGTGGTCAGATCGGTATGCGATAGTTTCCCGGCCAGAAGGCCGCCTTTTAGGGATGAGCATGAGCACTCCGCTTCCCGTCGCCACGTCAAAGCGCAAGCCCGGACGACCCCGCAGCAAGCGGTCCGAAGAGGCGATCATCAAGGCCACGACGTTCCTGCTGGCCGATGAGCGCTATGCGGACATCACGGTCAGCAAAGTCGCCGCCCGCGCCCGCGCCAGCAAGTCCACGATCTACCGCCGCTGGCCCACCAAGGAACACCTGGTGATCGAGGCCTTCAACCGCTGGCCGGCGCTCACCCCGCACGACCGCGGCGACGTCATGTCCGACCTGCTCGGCCTGTACCGGCAGTTCCTGCGCGTCCTGCACAAGCCCCCCTCGAACGCCATCATGCCGACGCTGGTGGCCGAGCGCGCGCACAACCCGGCACTCGCCGCGGTGTTCGACCCGCTCATGCGCCGCCGCGGCGATCCGGTGCGCGTGGTGCTCGAGCGCGCCATGGAGCGCGGCGAGCTGCCGCGCTCGACCAACGTCGAGATGGTGGTCGATGCCATCATGGGCATGACGGTGCTGCGCATGTACTTCGTCCCCGGAGACTTGGGCATCCCGGCGATCCGCGAGTATCTGGCCGTGCTGCTGCGCGGCCTCGGTGCGCGCGGCTACTGACGCCTCTGCGGACGGCAGCGGAAGCAGGCGCTTGAGCGCAGCGGCACCGCTGGAGCGGCGCATACCGGTCGGCGAACTGATCCCGGGTGACCAACCCCAGGCCGTCGCGGCCAGCGTCTACCTGCCGGCGCAGATTCCCGCCGTCCCCACCGCGCTGTACTGCCTGCCGGGCGGGGCCATGTCGCGCGGCTACTTCGACCTGCGGGCGGACGGTGATTTCAGCTTCGCAGCCGCGCTGACCGCGCGCGGGCACATCGTCGTGACCCTCGATCCGCTGGGGATCGGTGACAGTACGCGACCCGCCGACGGGTATGCCCTGACGCCCCAGGTACTGGCGCGGGCGAACGCGGTGGCCGTCGCGGCCATCCAGTCCGAGCTGGCGGAGGGCCGCCTCGCCGGGCGGCCGCTCGGCACGGTGCGTGCCATCGGGGTCGGCCATTCCATGGGGGCGATGCTGACCGGGGTGCAGCAGGCGCATCACGAGACCTACGAGGGGCTGGTGCTCTTGGGCTTCGGCACCAAGGGGCTCGTGGTCGCACTGTCCGAGGAGGAGAAGCGTTACGCCGGCGATCCTGCCGGCACTCTCGAGAACCTCGTGCGGCTGGCGCGGCTGCGCAGCCCGGATCCCTACCCGGCGGTGCCCCGCACGCAGCAGGGCCGTGAGCTGTTTGCCGGCTCCACCGCCGACCGGCGCGGGGTCGAGGCCCTGAACAAGGTGCGCGCGCCCTTGCTGCTGACCGCCGGGCTGTACTCGATGATCCCGGGCAGCGTGCTGCCCGAGTGCGCCCGGATCAGGGTACCGCTGCTGCTGGCACTCGGGGACCGCGACATGGCGGGTCCGCCGCACGAGGTACCGGCCAGCTACCCGGGCAGCAGCGACATCACCCTGCTGGTGCTGCCCTCGACCGGGCATGCGCACTTCCTGTTCGACTCGCGTCACCAGCTGTTCGCGCGCGCTGCCACCTGGTGCGAGGCGACGCAAAGCCGTTAGCGATGGCCGAGCCGTCGTACGCGACCGACTACGCCAACGGGCTGCTGGCACACCTCGGCCTGCCAGCGCTGCTGCCCGCGCGCCCCCAGGTCCACCCGGCGCTGCGCTGGGCGCAGTGCGGCGCCATGTCGCTCACCGGCTACCCCGGGGAGGCGGCGCAGATGTCGCCCGTCCCGCTGGCCTCATTCGTCGATGGGATCGTGGCGGCGCTGCAGGTGCTGTGCCCCGGCAGCCGCATCGGGGAGATCGATGGTGCGGCGCTGCTCGGGGAGCGTGCGGCGCTGGCCGGCCACACGCGCGCCGGCACGGTTTCCCCCGGTGGCGGCTGCCGCCTGCTGCCGGCAGCCGATGGCTGGCTGGCCGTGAACCTCGCCCGCCCGGATGACTGGGAACTGCTCCCGGCATGGCTGGAAATGCAGATCCAGTCGAGATGGGACGCACTGGCCGCGGCGCTCACGTCCCGCCCGGTGCAGGCGCTCATCGACCGCGGGCGCCTGCTCGGCCTTGCCCTGGCGGCGCTGCAGCCGCAGACCTGCGCGGCGCCCTGGTGCCGCGAGGCGTTTCGCACCCCTGGCGGGCCACGGCCCGCCCCCGCCCCCGGCAGCGCACCACTGGTCGTCGATTTGTCGGCGCTGTGGGCGGGTCCTTTGTGTACTCACCTGCTGCAACGCATGGGCGCGCGGGTGATCAAGGTCGAGAGCACGAGCCGGCCGGACGGTGCGCGCGGCGCCGGGGATGGCTTCTTCGACCTGCTGAACGAGGGCAAGGCGAGCGTCGCGCTGGACCTGCGGGCACCCGACGGACGCGCAACCCTGCGGCGCCTGCTCGGCTGCGCGGACATCATCGTCGAGGCATCGCGTCCGCGCGCCCTGCGGCAGCTGGGTATCCATGCCGAGGAAGTGCTGGCGCGCAATCCGCGCGCAACCTGGGTCAGCATCACCGGCCACGGCCGCGATGAACCGGGCGCCAACTGGATCGCCTACGGGGATGATGCGGGAGTGGCCGGCGGACTGTCGCAGGTGCTGTGGGAGGCGAGCGGCCGCGCGATGTTCTGCGCCGATGCCGTCGCCGACCCCTTGGCGGGACTGCACGCCGCGCTGGCTGCCTGGGTGGGGTTCAGCCAGGGCGGTGGGCGGCTGTATTCGCTCGCTCTCACGGCGGTGGCTGCGCACGCGGTGCGCTGCGCCGGGTTGCCGGGGGCGCAGGCCGCCCGCGAGCGGGCGCAACGCTGGCACGCGCAGGTGCGCGGAGCGGACGTGTCGTCCCCGCGCGCCCGGCAGATCCGCGGCCGGGCACCGATCCTCGGTGCCGATACCGCCCGGGTGCTGGCGGAAATTCCGGACCTGGAGCGCGCGCGTCGCTAGGTCAGCGCGAACTCGTCGCCGCGCGCCGCCCGGCCTCGCGTCCGAAGAAGGTGGCATCGGCCAGCGACAGGCCGGAGCTGTAACCCTCGCCCCAGCGCGGCAGCCCGCAGGTGGTGCGCCCGGCGGCAAACAGGCCACCGATGGGCTGGCGGTCGGCATCGACGACCTCGCCGGTCGGCAGGCTGTCCAGGCCGCCGAGCGTGAAGGAGGCGTAGAAGCAGTGATCGATGCGGCAGTCGATCGCGACGTACGGGGGCTCGTTCAGCGGCTTGAGCCACTTTGCCGCCTTGTGGAACAGCGGGTCGGTGCCCTGCGCCGCATAGTGGTTGTACAGCCGAACGGTGGCGGCCAGTGAATCCTCGGGCAGCTGCAGCTCGCGCTCGACTTCTTCCCAGGTCTCGCCGGCGGCGCCGATCTCCATCTTGGCCAGGGTCTGCATTTCGCCCATGGCGAAGGTGGCATGGTCCTGGAGCAGCCAGATGCGGTCCCCGCCCTGGCGCAGGATGTAGTTCGAGACACGGCCGTGATAGCAGTCCTCGTTGATGAAGCGCTGGCCGCGGTCGTTGACGAAGATGCCCTTGACCATGGAGCCCGGCGGGTACCACGGAATCGTGACGAAGCCCTCGCTCATGTTCATCATCGCCCCGCCGGCGCTGGCGCCGAGGAGGATGCCGGAGCCGTCATCCACGGTCCCGAGCGGGAACTGCGAGCGCAGCAGGAACGGGGCGTGCTGCCGCACCATGTCGCGGTTCATGACGAAGCCGCCGGCGCAGAGCACCACGGCGCGGCGGGCGCGGGCGAAGCGCTCGGCACCCTCGCTGCGCAACACCAGCCCGTGCACGTCGCGTGCCCCATCCGTGACCAGCGCGAGCGCCCGCGCGTTGTAGAGGACCTGCACGCCGGCCTCGACTACCCGCCGCGTGAGCACGTCCATGACGTAACGGCCCCCGCCCATGCCGAGGAACTTGGGGCAGTGGCCGCGCGGGGCGGGCTTGGCCTGCGCCACGAAGGGCCAGGCCTCCTCGCTGCCCGACCAGATCAGGCAGTCGTCCGTGGAGGGCTCGATGCAGCGCTCGGCGATGTAGGAATTCTTGTACTCGATGCCCTGGGCGCTGAGCCACTCGAAGTGTGCGAGCGAGCCGTCGGCGTAGCGGCGCGCCTTGGCGGCATCCGCATTGGGTCCGCCCACCATGAGCAGGTAGCGGTACAGGTCCTCGGTCGCGTCCTCGAAGCCGGCCGCGCGCTGGATCGGCGTGCCGCCGCCCCCGCCCAGGTAGATCTCGCCGCCGGAAAGTGCGGAGGTGCCGCCGCTGCCTGCGGCGCTCTCCACCAGCAGGACCCTGGCGCCGGCGCGCGCCGCCTCGAGCGCCGTGCAGGCGCCGGCGGCCCCGAAGCCGAGCACGATGATGTCGGCCTCGTAGTCCCAGCGCGGGACCTGGGTGAGAGCTGCCGGGCGGCTTTGCGAATAGCGGAGCGGTTCGGTCACGGCAGGTACTCTGTTTCGGCGATGTATCCGTTGAAGGATAAGGTAGATTCGGCGGCGGATGCAGCCTGTAGCATGGGGCGCTGCGCGCCCGGCCGGTCTTACGAGGGGGTTGTCATGTCTCTACGCCTGGAAGATATCGAGCTCATCAAGCGTCTGAAGTACAAGTACTGGCGCTGCATCGACACCGGCGACATCGCCAGCCTGCGCGACTCGCTCACCGAGGACATGCGGGTCGACTACCGCGGCGGCACCTACCGCTGGCAGATGACCGGGCGCGAGCCGATCCTGGCCGCCATCGCGGCCTCCTTCAACTCCAACGGTGTCGGCTGCCACACCGGGCACCATCCCGAGATCGATGTCCTCACCGACACCACGGCCACGGGCATCTGGTACCTGACCGACATCTTCATCAACCTCAAGGAGAAGGTGAAAACCACCGGCAGCGCGCTGTACCGGGACAAGTACGTCAAGGTCGGCGGCCTGTGGCGCATCGCCGAGTCCGTCTACGACCGCGTCTACGAGCAGGTGGAGACCTTCACCGAGCCGCCGAACCTCACCGCGCACTGGCTGGCGCGGGTGCCGCCGCCGGCTGCCACGGGGACGCGCTGATGACCAAGCTGTCAGGAAAGATCGCGCTGGTCACCGGGGCCGGGCAGGGCGTGGGCCAGGGCATCGCGCTGGCACTCGCCGCCGCGGGCGCCACGGTGGCGGTCACCGGCCGCACGGAGTCCAAGATCGCCGAGACGCTCAGGATCGTGAAGGAGCGCGGCGGCAAGGGCATCGCCATCACCTGCGACGTGTTCAAGGCGGAGGACATCCTGCGCACGGTGGCGCGCACCGTCGAGGCGCTCGGTGGCATCGACATCCTGGTGAACAACGCCTACGACGGCGCGTTCGGCCCGCTGCTGTCGCTCGATGACGATGCCTTCATGCGCGGCATCCACGCCGGCCCGCTGGCCTCGTTCCGCTTCATGCGCGCCTGCCACCCGCACCTGAAGGCGAGGGGCGGCGGCAACATCGTCAATCTCATCACCTCTGCCGCCGTGCGCTGGGATTCCTCGAACTACGGCGCCTATGCGGTCGCCAAGCAGGGCGTGCGGGCGCTGACGCGCGCCGCGGCGGGCGAGTGGGGCGTGGACAACATCCGCGTCAACAACATCGCCCCATTGGCCGCATCGCCGGCATTGGCGAACTGGATCAAGCACGACCCGGAGGCGAAGACGTTCTTCCAGACGGTGGCCCTGAAGCGGGTGGGCGACTGCGAGGCCGACATCGGCCGCGCCGTCGTCGCACTGGTGAGCCCGGAGATGGACTACCTGACCGGTGCGACGCTGCCCCTGGACGGCGGCCAGGCCTACTTCGGCTAGCCGCGGCGGATGCCCGCGCGCGCCTTACAGCGCGGGGTCCTTGGCGTTGTAGAGGCGGTACTCGCTGGTGGCGATGACATCGATGCGGTCGAAGTCGATGAACTTGGCGCAGCTGTCCATCATGAGCTGCTGGTGACGCTGGTGACGCGGCTCATCGCCCACGGCGTCGTAGAAGGACTGCGAATCGCGCAGCGCCTCCGGAGGGAAGCACTCTTCGACGATGCCGCGGAAGGGCGGGGCATCATCGCTGAGGGGCATCACCACCACGTTGTGCACGTACAAGAAGTTGGCCTGGGTGGCAATGCCCACCGGCGTATGCTCGTTGAACCAGACCTTGCGCCACGCCTCGTAGGTCAGGCGCGGCGGGACCTGCAGGAAGGTGACCTGGCTGAATCCGTAGGTCCGCTCGCCGCTGCGCGGGGGGTGGCGTACGTTGGGCAGGATCGTGGACTCGGCGACCTCGTAGCCGGCGATGCGCGCGAAGGTGCGGGCCAGGAGCTGCTCCGCCGGCTCACGGCGAAAGGCGCTCGTCAGCCAGAAGGACACGATGCCGTCGGGCACCGGCTTGGTATTGTGCAGCGTGAAGTTGACCAGGGCGCCACTCAGGTCGGCGAAGTCGGCGACATTGAGCTGCACGCGCTCGGCCCCGAGCGCGGACAGCGCCGGGCCGACCTCGCGCAGGAAGCGCTGCCGCAGGTTGTCGGCGCTCTCCGGGCCGCGCCAGAATGCATACAGCAGTTTTTCCATCGTCGCATCCGTGTCGGTGCAGGGGTGTCGGGAGTGGAGTCTAGCGGCAAACGGGTGCGCCGGCGTGCGGCTGGCGGGCCGGCGGCGCGCCGGCCCGGGGAGATTCGATGAGCACACGGACATTTGGGCCCATCCGGCAGATCGCCTGGGTGGTGCGTGACCTCGAGGCGAGCGTCGCGCACTGGCGCAGGGTCAGCGGGCTCGGGCCGTGGACCATGTTCCGCAACGTGGCTATGGCCGGGCAGCTGGACGGCAGTCCGGCCAAGGTACGCATGCATGTGGCCCTGGGATACCAGGGCGAGATGGAGATCGAGCTCATCGAGGACCTCGGTGCCGGTGCCTCGCCCTACCGCGGGGCCGACGGGGAGCCCCTGGTCGGCATGCACCACGTGGGCTGGTTCAGCGATGATGTGCTCGCCGACGTCGCGCGCGGTCGGCAGCGCGGCATGCAGGTCAAGTTCGAGGCCGCCAACGAGGTGACGCGCGTCGCCTACCTCGAGGACCCGCGCGAGCCGAAACTGCTGTTCGAGTTCATCGAGATGAACGCGGCCATGCGCGCCGGCTACGAGGCGCGGCTCGCGGCATCGCGCACCTGGAACGGGCAGGACCCGCTGCAGGTCATCGACCTGGGCGGCTGAAGGGGTACCCATGAGCAACTGGCAGAACGTGACTTACGACTACCGCGGCGCCCGGGTGCTGGTGACCGGAGGCACCGCCGGCATCGGCGCCGGGATCGCGGCCGCCTACCGCGCCGCGGGCGCCGAGGTCACGATCACCGGCACGCGCGCCAGCGCCGCCGACTATGCGGAAGATCTGCAGGGCTACCGGTACCTGCAGCTCAGCCTCACCGACAAGGCGCAGATCGCGGCGGTCGCCGCGGCCGTGCCGAAGCTCGACATCCTGGTGAACAACGCCGGCGCGAACTTCATGCTGCAGAACGAGTACGACCCGGACGTGTTCGAGAAGGGCGTGCAGGTGAACCTCACCAGCGCCTACCGCATGTCGCACGCCCTGAAGGCGAAGCTCGCGCAGAGCACGCTGCCCGGCGGGGCGAGCGTCATCGGCATCGCCTCGCTGACCTCGTACTTTGCGGTGGAAGTGGTTCCCGCCTACGGTGCGGCGAAGGCGGGGCTGGTGCAGATGATGAAGTCGCTCGGCCTGGCATGGGCGAAGGACAACATCCGCGCAAATGCCGTGGCGGCCGGCATCACCGAGAGCCGCATGACCGCGCAGATGCTCGCCATGCCCGAGATGATGGCGCCGGTGCTGGCGCGCACGCCGCTCGGCCGTCCGGGCAAGCCGGCCGACGTGGCCGGCGCGGTCCTGTTCCTCACGAGCGCCGCCGCCAGCTACATCACCGGGCAGACGCTGCTGGTCGATGGCGGCTACTCCATCGTCGGCTGAACGCCATGGCCGACGATATCCGCATCGACGACTTGGCCCGGCCGCAGCTCAACGAGGCGCAGCGCGGCGCGCTGGCCTGGGGCGAGACCCAGCCGGTGCAGCTCACCGTGGATGCGGTGCTGGCCGCGGCCCGCGTGCGCACCGGGCTCACCGACTTCGGCCCGGACGATTTCCGCGAGCGCCTGGCGCTGTTGTGCGAGGAGTGGGATGGCGACCGGGTGCTGACCGGCCTGCACCGCGGCGTGCTGTTCGGCTACCTGTCGCGCTACGCCAGCAACCGCCTGCTGATCCACGACACGATCAAGCGCCACCCGGAGATCCTGGACGTGCGCATCGACCGGCCGGTGATCGTCACCGGGCTGCCGCGCTCGGGCACCACGCACCTCGTCAACCTGTTGGCGGCGGATGCACGCTTCCACTCGCTGCCGCTGTGGCAATCGTACGAGCCGGTGCCGCTGCCGGGCGAGGCCATGCTCCCCGACGGCACCGACCCGCGCTATGCGCGCTGCGCAGCCGCCTGGGAGGGCATGAAGCAGGTGACGCCGCTGCTGGCCTCCATGCACCCGATGGAGCCGGACCACATCCACGAGGAGCTCGAGCTGATGGGGCCGGACTTCGCCTCGTACAACTTCGAGTGGCTGAGCAAGTCGCCGCGCTGGGGCGCGCACTACGCATCGCACGATCAGACCCCGCACTACCGCTACCTGAAGCAGGTGCTGCAGCTGCTGCAGTGGCAGCGCCAGCAGCAGGGCAGGCGCTGGGTGCTCAAGTGCCCCCAGCACCTGGAGCAGCTGCCGGCGCTGCTGAAGGTCTTCCCCGACGCCATCGTCGTCTTCACCCACCGCGACCCGGTGGCGGTCATCCAGTCGACGGTGACCATGCAGGCCTACACCCAGCGCATCCAGCGCCCGAGCATCGAGATCGAGTGGCTGCGCGATTACTGGGTGGCACGCATCGAGCGGCTGCTGCGCGCCTGCGTGCGCGATCGTTCCCTCGTGCCGGCCGAGCGCAGCGTGGACTGCCCCTTCCACCTCTTCATGCGCGACCCCTGGAGCATTCTCGCGCAGGTGTACGAGAAGGCCGGGCTCGCGGTGACCGCCGAGGCGCGCGCCTCGCTGGACACGTTCCTCAGCGCGCATCCGCGCGGCAAGGCCGGGCAGGTGCTCTACGATCTGAAGCGGGACTTCGCCGTCGACCCCGAACAGCTGCGCGAGCGCTTCGGCTTCTACTTCGAGCGCTTCGAGGTCCGCCCGGAAAAGTCCTGAGCGGCGGCGGGCTCAGCCGCCCAGCTGGGCGACGCTGCGCAGGATGGCGCGCACCAGGCGCGCCTGGCGGTCGATGCCGGTCTTGGAGAACGTGGAGCGCAGGTGCGCGCGGGCGGTGTTCAGGGTGATGCCCAGGTCACTCGCCGCCTCCTGCAGGCTGCGCCCGTTGGCCAGGCACAGCGCCAGCTGCGCCTCCTTGTGGGTGAGCTCGAACAGCTTGCGGATCGTCTCGATCGGCGGCGCCGCCTGCGAGTTCTCCTCCACGCTGATGAACACCGCCACGGCCGGCGAGACGCTGAACTCGTCGGCCTCGACCGAGCCGGCGGTGGGCCGGATCATCATGCCGTAGTAGCCGCTGCCGGAGGGACGCCGCGCGCGCAGCACCTCGACGATGCCCGGTTTGGCGGCGCGGCCGACGGCGATGGCGCGGGCGATGGCATCGCGCAGGCGCTGGGCGTCCGCCGGGTGGGTGAGCACGAGGGTGTCGTTCGCCAGGCTGATGCCGTCCTGGCGCTGCAGGATGTCGCGCGCCAGGGCGTTGGTGTGGATGACGTGCCCGGAGGCATCCAGGATCACCGTGGCCAGCGTCAGGTGGTCCATCGCATCGGCGTAGATGGCGCGTTCCATCTTGGTGGCATCGAGCGCGGCGTGCGTGCGCATGGCGATGTCGAAGTGCGGCACCAGGGACTCCACGAAGCGCTTTTCGGCGGTCGTGAAGTTGCCCGCATGCCTGCCGCGCGTGACGCGCAGGCGCGCATAGAGCCGGTCACCGTCGTGCAGGTCGACGCCGAGGTTGTAGATCGCATCCCAGGGCACGAGGTATTCGGTGAAGAAGCGACTGCGCTCGAGCTGCTCGACCGGCACGAACTCGTGCATGGTGATGACCTGCTTCTCGGGCAGGTTCACGAACGGGTCGAGCGGGAAGTAGCGGTGGTACTGGCCGAGCACCTCGTCGTTGCCGCCCCACGAGTACAGCAGCCCGGCCTCGGCGACGTGCGGTGAGCGCAGGATGAGGGTCGCGGCGCCCTTCAGACGGCGGCCGAGGCCTTCCAGGAACTCACGCCAGCGCCGCGGGTTGATCGCCCCTTCGTGCAGCAGCAGGGTGAGGCGCTCGCGCAGTTCGGGGGACGCAGCCGGTTCGGCGGTGCTGCTGCTGGCGGCGGCGCGGGCAGGGGAGCGGCTGGCTGCAGGGCGGGTCATGGATGGGATAGGGGATCCTGGGGCGCGTCTGTGAACTATTAATAAAGAGTACTCTATATGTGTGATGCCGACCAAGGTGGGGGTGCAGGTACCCTTGTCGGCTCAATGTCCTAGACGCAGCCTAAGGAGTTGCATGACACGTCTGGCCGGCAAGGTTGCCATCGTTACGGGCGCAGCGCGCGGACTGGGCGCGAGCATCAGCCGCCAGCTCCACGCCGAGGGCGCACAGGTGATCCTGGCGGACGTGCGCGACGAGGAGGGTGCGGCCCTCGCCAAGTCCCTCGGCGAGCGCGCCCATTATGTCCACCTCGACGTGTCCAGCGAGACGCAGTGGGCGGATGCCCTCGCCGCTGCGCGCCGGCGCTTCGGGCCGGTGACCGTCCTGGTGAACAACGCTGGGATCTACCGCACGCAGGCGACCGTGGACGTGAGCGTCGAGGACTACCTGCAGATCATCCGCATCAACCAGCTCGGCACCTTCCTGGGCCTGCGCACCTGTTACCCGCAGATGCGTGACGCCGGCGGCGGTTCCATCGTCAACATCGCCTCCACCGCCGGCATCGAGGGGGTGCCGCTGGCCCTGGCGTACACCGCCAGCAAGCATGCGGTCGTCGGCATGACCAAGGCGGCGGCGCTGGAGTTCGGGCCCGCCAAGGTGCGCGTGAACGTGGTGTGTCCGGGTGCGATGCTCACGCCGCTCCTGGTCGAGTCGCTGCACGTGCCGCTGAGCGCGCTCAGTGCCGCACCGTTCGCCAATTCGCCGATGGGCCGCATGGGCGATCCCGCCGAGATCGCCCCGACGGTGGTCTTCCTTGCCAGCGACGCCTCTTCGTACACGACCGGCAGCGAGTTCGTGGTCGACGGCGGGCTCACCGCCGGCGTGAAGATGCCGGCACAGTGAGCGCCGAGTCCCGGAAGAACGCATGAGCAACGCAGTCGTGGCCGCCATCGATGGCTGGTACACCCTGGATGACCCGCCGCAGCTGATCGGTTCGCGCTGCCTGAGCTGCGGCACCTATTTCTTCCCGCGCCAGGGTTCCTTCTGCCGCAACCCGGCCTGCGCGGGCACGAGCTTCGAGGACGTGAAGCTCAGCCGCACCGGCCGCATCTGGTCGTACACGAACGCCTGTTACCAGCCGCCACCGCCGTTCGTCGCGCCGGATCCCTTCCGGCCCTTCGCGATCGCGGCGGTCGAGCTCGCCGCCGAGCGCATGATCGTGCTGGGCCAGGTCGCCGCCGGCTTCGACGTCGGGGACCTGCGGGTCGGCATGGACATGGAGCTGGTGCTCGAGCCGCTGCACAGCGAGGACGGGAAGGACAAGGTCATCTGGAAGTGGAAGCCGATGGGGCGCGCATCTTGAGCCGCGAGGTCGCCGTCCTGGGTGTTGGCATGCACCCGTGGGGCAAGTGGGGCCGCAACTTCGTCGAGTACGGCGTGCATGCCGCGCGCAAGGCGCTGGAGGATGCCGGGGTTGCCTGGCAGGACGTGCAGTTCATCTCCGGCGCGGCGACCATGCGCTGCGGCTATCCCGGCTACGTGGCCGGCGCGACCTTCGCGCAGGCGCTTGGCTGGCAGGGCGCGCAGGTGAACACCTCCTACGCCGCCTGTGCCTCCGGGTCGCAGGCACTCGCTGCGGCGCGCGCACAGATCCTCTCCGGCGGCTGCGACGTGGCACTGGTGGTGGGCGCGGACACGACGCCCAAGGGCTTCCTCGCGCCGGCGGCCGGCTACCGGCCCGAGGACCCGGACTGGGTGCGCTTCTACATGGGCATCACGAACCCGACCTACTTTGCGCTGTACGCGCGGCGGCGCATGGACCTGTACGGTGCCAGCGTCGATGACTTCACGGCCGTGAAGCTCAAGAACGCGGCACACGGGGCGGAGAACCCGAACGCCCGCTATCGCAAGCGCTTCACCGCCGAGGAGGTCAACGCCTCGGCGATGGTGGCCGATCCGCTGCGCCTGCTGCACGTGTGCGCCACCTCGGACGGTGGCGCGGCGATCGTGCTGTCGAGCCTGGAGTACGCGCGCCGCCGGGGCAGTGCCGCGCCGCGGATCGCGGCGATCTCCACCGTGACGCCGCGCTTTGCGAGCACCGAGGTGGAGATGCCTGACATCGCCACCGACTCAGCCGCCGCAGCCGGCGGGCACTCTTTCCGCGCTTCCCTCGCCGCCAAGGCCTACGAGGAGGCAGGCATCGGGCCCGAGGACCTGTCGCTCGCGGAGGTTTACGACCTGGCGGCCTCCATGGAGCTGGACTGGTACGAGTACATTGGCCTGTGCAGGAGCGGCGAAGCGGAGGGGCTGCTGCGCAGCGGCGCCACGCGCATCGGGGGCCGCATCCCGGTGAACGCCAGCGGGGGACTGGCCTGCTTCGGCGAGGCGGTCCCCGCGCAGGCGCTCGCGCAGGTGTGCGAGCTGGTCTGGCAGCTGCGCGGGCAGGCCGGTGCCCGCCAGGTCCAGGGCGCCAGGGTCGGCATCACCGCCAACCAGGGCCTGTTCGGGCACGGTTCGGCCGTGCTGGTGAAGCGCTAAGCGAGCAGCGCGCTGCGCAGGTCCGCGCCGAGGTCGGCGATTGCGCGGTGGGCCATCGGGGTCAGGTACGGCATGCTCGCGAAGCCGTGGACCATCCCCAGGTAGCGGCGCCCCACCACGGCGGTGTTCGCCGCCCGCAGCCGGTCCGCGTAATCCTCCCCCTCGTCCCGCAATGGATCGTATTCGGCCGTCAACACGGTCGCCGCCGGCAGGCCGCTGAGGCGGGCCAGTGGCGGCGCCGCCAGCGGGTTGGCGGCATCAGCGCTCTTCTGCAGGTACTGGCTCCAGTACCACAGCATGCCGGTACGCGTGAGCAGGTAGCCTTCCGCGAACGCCTGCTGCGAAGGGCGGTCGCAGGCCGGGTCCAGGCACGGATAGATGAGCCCCTGGTAGCGCAGGGCCGGCCCCTTGCGGTCACGCGCCAGGAGTGCGGTCGCCGCGGCAAGGTTGCCGCCGGCACTGTCGCCGGCGACGGCCAGGCGGTTCGGGTCGATCCCGAGCTCGGCGCCGTGGCGGGCGAGGTGCTCGAGCGCGCGGTAGCAGTCCTCGAGCGGCCCCGGGAAGGGCGTCTCGGGTGCGAGGCGGTAATCGACCGAGGCGACCGCGCAGCCGGAAGCGTTGGCGAGGAAGCGGCACGTGTCGTCGTACATCTCGATCGTGCAGATGACGAAGCCACCGCCGTGGTAGTAGACGATCAGCGGCAGGTTGCTCGCCGCGGAGGGCTTGTAGAGACGCAGCCGCAGCGGGCCGGCGGCACCCGGCACGGTCAGCTCGCTGACCGAGTGGATCGGCGGTGCCAGCACCGGCGCGGGATACTGCGCCAGCATCGCGCGCAGGCCCTGCGCGCCGAGCACGGCATGCGGGGGGTGCGAGGCCAGCGGCGAGTCGAGGAAGAGCTTGACCTGGGGATCGACGGCCACGGCGCTGCTCAGGCGCTCTTCTTGGTGCGCGCCATGTTGATCGCCAGGTCCTCGATCATGTCCTCCTGGCCGCCGACCGTCTTCAGGCGGCCCAGCTCCACCAGGATGTCCGCGGACGGCACGCCGTACTTGGCGCCCGCCCGCTTGGCGAACAGCAGGAACGAAGAGTACACCCCCGCGTAGCCGAGGATGAGCGCGTCGCGGTCGATGCGGATCGGGTGATCCATCATCGGCACCACCAGATCCTCGGCCACGTCCATGAGCTTGAACACGTCGACCCCGGTCACGATACCCATGCGCGTGGCGACCGCGTTGAAGACCTCGAGCGGAGTGTTGCCGGCGCCCGCGCCCAGGCCCGCGGCCGAGCCGTCGATGCGGACCGCGCCGGCCTCGATTGCCGCCAGGGAGTTGGCGATGCCCATGGCCATGTTGTGGTGCCCGTGGAAGCCGATCTCGGTCTCCGGCCGCAGCACGGCGCGCAGCGCCTGGATACGCGCGCTGACATCGTCGGGCAGCATGTAACCGGCCGAGTCGGTGCAGTAGATGCAGTTGGCGCCGTAGCCTTCCATGAGCTTGCCCTGGCGGGCGAGTTCGGCCGGTTCGACCATGTGCGCCATCATCAGGAAGCCGACGGTGTCGAGGCCCAGCTTGCGCGCGCGCGCGATGTGCTGCTCGGAGACGTCCGCCTCGGTGCAGTGGGTCGCGACGCGGATGGTGGCAACCCCGCAGTCGTGCGCGAGCTGCAGGTGCTCGACCGTGCCGATGCCCGGCAGCAGCAGGGCCGAGACCTTGGTGCGCTTGAGCTTCGGGATCACCGCGCGCAGGTACTCCTCGTCGGTGTGCGCCGGGAAGCCGTAGTTGACCGAAGCCCCGCCGAGGCCGTCACCGTGCGTCACCTCGATCAGCGGTACGCCCGCCGCATCGAGCCCGGTGGCGACCGCGACCATCTGGGCGATCGAGATCTGGTGCTGCTTCGGGTGCATGCCATCGCGCAGGCACATGTCGTGCAGCGTGATCTTCTTGCCGGAAAGGTTCATGAGGCCCTCGACACAGGTTCAAAGCGGCCGCTCGACATCTCCTCGGCGATCAGCTCGCCGGTGCGCAGCGCGGCCGCGGTCATGATGTCCAGGTTGCCGGCGTATTTGGGCAGGTAGTCGCCCAGACCCGCCACCTCGAGGTAGGTCGAGACGCGCTTGCCGTCGAAAACCGGCCCGTTCTTCAGCTGGTAGCCCGGCACGTACTTCTGCACCTCGGCGATCATCGCCTCGATGGAAGCGCGGATCGCCGCCTGGTCCGGCTCACCCTCGGTCAGGCAGTGCACCACGTCGCGCATGATCAGGGGGGGCTCGGCCGGGTTCAGGATGATGATGGCCTTGCCGCGCTTGGCGCCGCCGACCTTCTCGATGCCGCTGGCCGTGGTGCGGGTGAACTCGTCGATGTTCTTGCGCGTGCCGGGACCTGCGGAGCGCGATGAGACCGTCGCCACGATCTCCGCATAGGCGACCGGCTGCACGCGTGCCACCGCGGCCACGATCGGGATGGTGGCCTGCCCGCCGCAGCTGACCATGTTGACGTTCATCTCGCCCTTGCCGACGTGCTCGGACAGGTTCACCGACGGCACACAGTACGGGCCGATGGCGGCGGGGGTGAGGTCGATCACCACGACGCCGTGCTCGGCCAGCTTGCGGGCGTTTTCCGGGTGCACGTAGGCGCTGGTGGCGTCGAAGGCGATGCGGATGCCGTCCTTCTTCAGGTGCGGCAGCAGCCCGTCCACGCCGCCAGCGGTGGTGGAGAGCCCCTTCTCGCGCGCCTTGGCGAGCCCGTCCGAGGCCTCGTCGATGCCCACCATCCAGGCCGGCTCGATCCAGCGGCTGCGCAGCGCCTTGTACATGAGGTCGGTGCCGATGTTGCCCGAGCCGATGAGGGCAGCCTTGATCTTGGCCATGATGAGTCGCCGTGTTGGGGGAGCGCTAGATGAAGAATTCCTGCACGTTCTCCCCGACGTACAGCGCACCGAGCGAGGTGCCGATGATCCCCGGGTCGTTGGCCACGTGGGCGCGCGCGGCGTTGATGTCCAGCCAGAAGCGCACCACCGGGCTGTCCATGTAGATCGCGCGGCCGCCCAGCAAGGGCATCAGCTCATCGCACAGCACCGCGCAACGGCGCGCGATCTGCGATGACTCGTAGCGGTAGCGGATGCGGTCCGCGACGGGGATCTCCTCGCCCGCGCGGATGCGCGCCATCATCTCGTCAAAGCTCTTGTAGAGCACGGTCTTCATCTCGAGGATCGCCGACTGCGTGCGCGCCGCGGCGTTGAGCGCGAACGGGTCGAGCTTGGTCGCCTTGCCGGTGTTGGTCGAGACGCGCTTCTGCGCGATGCTGATGAAGGAGTTCAGCGCCCCCTGCAGCGCGCCGATGGCGGCGCTGGAGACCGCGCGCACGAACACCTGCGCCCAGGGCAGGCGGAACAGCGGCGCGGTGTTCTGCGCCTGGCCGGGGTTCTTGCACATGAAGCCGTCGATCGCCCGGTGCGTGCGGTGCTCGGGCACGAAGGCGTTCTCGACGATGATGCCGTGGCTGCCGGTCGCCTGCAGGCCGAACACCGTCCAGTCGTGCACGATCTTGTAGTCGCTGCGCGGCAGCAGGAAGGTGCGCATCTCCGGCGGCCCGCCGGCCTCGAGCGGCGGGATCAGCGATCCGAGGAAGGTCCACTGGCAGTGGTCGCAGCCGCTGGAGAAGCCCCAGCGGCCCGAGAGGCGGTAGCCGCCCTCGACGCGTTCGACCTTGCCGACCGGCTGGTAGGAGGATGAGACCAGGGTGGAATCGTCCTTGCCCCACACATCCGCCTGGGCCTTCGCGTCGAACAGTCCCAGCTGGAACGGATGCACGCCGATGACGCCATAGACCCAGGCGGTGGACATGCACCCTTCCGCCAGCGTCGTCTGGATGTCGAAAAAGACCTGGGGATCGTGCTCGTAGCCGCCGTAACGCTTCGGCTGCAGCACGCGAAAAAACCCGGCCTCCTGCATGTCCCGGATGGTTTCCTCGGGAAGGGCCCGCGCTGCCGTGGCCGCCTCGGACCGTGCCCTGAGCGTGGGGACCAGCGCACGTGCACGTGCGACGAGCTCTTCACGGGTGGGGATCGGGCGGGCGATCGCTGCGGGGCTGGCCATGGGGACCTCCGACACATAAAAGATGGGAGAATCAGATCCGATTCGCGGCGAAAGCGAAATATACGCCCCCGGCAGGTTTGCGTATAGACATACTCGTACTTTTCAGGGTATGGAACTACGCATCCCGTAGTGTAAGATCATTCAGGACAGGGGATTGCGGTGGTGCAGGGCAGATCTGCTGCGTATTCCGCTGCCCCCAGCCCTCCAAGGAGCGACGCGCATGTCCCAGGATCGTCCGTCCACGCCACCCTTTGGCCGCACCGTCACGCTGCAGCAGGGCTACGAGATGCACTATCTCGAGCACGGCAGCGGGCCGCCGGTCGTGTTCGTGCACGGCAGCGGTCCGGGCGTGAACGCCTACAGCAACTTCTTCCCGAACTACCGCGAGATCGCCGCCGCCGGCTACCGCTCGGTGATGCCGGACATGATCGGCTTCGGCTGGTCATCCAAGCCCACCGGCATCGACTACACGCTCGAGCTCTTCGTCTCGACCCTCGGTGAGTTCCTCGAGCAGATGGGCATCAAGCGCTGCGTCCTGCTCGGCAACTCGCTCGGCGGCGCCATCTCGATGAAGTACGCCATCGATCACCCGGAACGCGTCGAGAAGCTGGTGGTCATGGGGCCGGGGGGCATCGAATCGCGCGAGACCTACTTCAAGATGCCCGGCATCCAGAAGATGGTCTCGCAGTTCGTGGGCAGCGGCTTCGATCGGCAGGGACTGCGCGGCCTGCTCGGCCTGCTGGCCTACGATCCGAAGTTCGTCACGGACGAGCTGGTGCAGCAGCGCTGGAACATCCTGCAGACGCAGCCGAAGGATGTGCTCTCGCGCATGCTCATCCCGGACCTCACCCCGGAGCTGGGCCGGATCCGCTGCCCGCTGCTCGGCTTCTGGGGCGTGGAGGACCAGTTCTGCCCCTCCAGCGGCCAGGAGAAGATCCTGCGCGCGGTGCCCGAGAGCCGCTTCATCATGTACTCGCGCTGCGGCCACTGGGCGATGATCGAACGCGCCGAGGAATTCAACCGCTATGTCATCGAGTTCCTCAAAAGCTGAGGCCGCCGCCGCGGCCGGCCTGCACGAGGCGCTGGCGGAGGAGCTGTACCAGGCGCTGCGCACGCGCCACACGGTGGTGCCGCTGCGCACGCGCCATCCACAGCTGGGCATCGACGATGCCTACGCGATCTCGCTCGGCATCCTCGCGCGGCGCGAGCGCGCCGGCGAGCGCGTCATCGGCAAGAAGATCGGCGTGACCAGCGCGGCGGTGCAGAACATGCTGGGAGTGCACCAGCCGGACTTTGGCTTCCTGACCGACCGCATGCACATCCCCGACGGCGGGACGGTGCGCATCGCGGACAGCATGATCCAGCCGCGCGCAGAGGCGGAGATCGCGCTCATCCTCAGGAGCGATCTCGCCGGCCCGGGCATCACCGCCGCCGGCGTGCTCGCGGCGACGGAGGCGATCGCGCCGTGCTTCGAGATCGTCGACTCGCGCATCGCCAACTGGGACATCCGCATCGTCGACACCGTGGCCGACAATGCCAGCTGCGGGGTGTTCGTGCTCGGTGCGGCGCGCGTGGACCCACGCCGCTTCGATCTGGCGTCGCTCAAGGTGCGCGTCTGGAAGAACGAGCAGCCGCTCTCGGAGGGCCTGGGGTCGGCGGTGCAGGGCTCCCCGCTTGCCTCGGTCGCCTGGCTCGCCAATACGCTCGGCGCCTATGGGGTGCAGCTCAAGGCCGGCGAGATCATCCTCTCCGGGTCGCTGGTGCCGCTGGAGCCGGCCCGGCCGGGTGACCGCTTCCGGCTGGATCTCGAGGGTGTCGGTTCAGCCAGCGTTGGCTTCGCGTAACGCGAACTTCTGCACCTTGCCGGCGGCATTCAGCGGCAGTTGCGCGACGATCGCAAATTGGCGCGGCACCTTGTAGTTGGCCATGTTGGCCCGCGACCAGGCGACCAGCTCCTCGGCGCTCGCACTCTGGCCGGGGCGCAGCACGACGAAGGCCTTGCCCACCTCGCCCATGCGCTCGTCCGGGACGCCGATGACGGCGACCTGGCCGATGGCCGGGTGCTCGGAGAGCAAACGCTCGATCTCCGCCGGGTAGCAGTTGAAGCCGCCGACGATGAAGATGTCCTTCATGCGGTCGGTGATGCGCAGGTAACCGCGCTCGTCCAGCACCCCGACGTCGCCGGTGTGCAGCCAGCCCTGGGTGTCGATGGCCTCCGCCGTGGCGGCCGGATCCTCGAAGTAGCCGGGCGTCACGTTGTAGCCGCGCACCTGGACCTCGCCGGGCTCGCCGGCGGGCACGCTGTGCCCGTTCTCGTCGGCGCAGCGCACCTCCACTCCGGGGATCGGCACGCCGCAGCGGGTCGCCACGGTCACATCGTCCGCATCGTGCGGGCACACCGTGACCACGCCGGTGGACTCGGTGAGCCCGTAGGCGGTGAGGACGCTCTTGAACTTCAGCTCCGTGCGCATGCGGGTGATCAGTGCCGGCGGCACGCTGGCGGCCCCGGTCACGGCAAGGCGCAGCGAGGACAGGTCGCGGCGGCCGAGGCTTTCGTGCGCCAGCAGGCTCTGGTAGATGGTGGGTGGCCCCGGCAGGACGCTGATGCGCTCCTGCTCGATGCAATCGAGAGCGCGTCCGGCATCGAATACCGCGAGCGGATACAGGGTCGCACCCTGCAGCAGGCAGGCGAGCACGCCCGCCTTGTAGCCGAAGCTGTGGAAGAACGGATTGACCCCGAGGTAGCGGTCGCCCTCGGCAAGGCCGACCACCTCGGCCCAGGTGCGGAACACGCGCACGTCCTGTTCGTGGGTGCTCAGCACGCCCTTGGGCTGCCCGGTGGTCCCGGAGGTGAAGAGGATGTCGGCGATGTCGTGCGCTGCGACCTTGGCGTGTGCGGCCGCGGCCTGCGTGCGCGCGACCGCGGCGCCTCCGGCAAGGAAGGCGCTCCAGGCCTGCCGCGCACCCGATGCAGCTGCGCCGTCGCCGAGCAACACCGTGCGCTCCAGCCGCGGCAGCGCCTCGGAGGCGAGCAGGTCCGGGTAACGGGTGCCCAGGAACTCATCCACCGTGACCAGGATGCGCGCGCCGCTGCGGCGCAGGATGAAGCCTGCTTCCTTGCCCTTCAGGCGCGTGTTCAGCGGCACCAGGACCGCGCCGGTGCCCAGCACGCCGAGCGCCGCGACCACCCAGTGTGCGCTGTTGGGCGCCCACATGCCGACCCGGTCGCCCGGGACGATGCCGCTGGCGATGAAGGCGGCGGTCGCGGCCAGCGCCTGCTCCTGCAGCTCGCGAAAGGACAGCCGCTGCGGGCCATCGACGATGGCGGGCGCGTCGGCAAAGCGCTGCGCCGCGCGCGCCAACACGCGCGGGATGGTCAGTGGTATCTCCTCATGCATCGCTTGAAAATATCAAACCAGCCCGTACGATGCGAGAATGATGAAACCCACGGCTGAGATCCGCCTTCCGGGGGCCGTGGTCCTGGTGACCGGCGGTGCGCGCGGCATCGGCGCCGGCATCGCCAGCGGCTTTCTGGGCGCGGGCGCGCACGTCATCGTCTGCGGCCGCAGTACTCCGCAGGAGGCCACCTTGCCGCAGGGCGGTGGACGCCGTGCCGAGTTCATCGCCTGTGACGTGCGCGATGCGCCGGCCGTGGCGGCCATGTTCGCGCAGATCGCATCCCGGCACGGACGCCTGGACGTGCTGGTGAACAACGCCGGCGGCAGTCCACCCGGGGAGCTTGCGGCCGTGCCCGCGCGGCTGATCGAGCGCGTCATCCAGCTCAACCTGATCGCCCCGCTGCTGTGCGCGCAGCAGGCCAACGCCCTCATGCAGGCCCAGGCCGAGGGCGGTTGCATCATCAACATCGGCAGTGTCGCCGGTGACCGGCCCTCACCGAGCACGGTCGCCTACGGCGCCGCCAAGGCCGGCCTGCTGCATGCCACGCAGAGCCTGGCGATGGAGTGCGGACCGAAGGTACGCGTCAACGGCATCATCACCGGCTTCGTCACCACCGAGAATGCGGTCGAGCACTACGGCGGCCCGGAGGGCATCAAGCGCATCAGCGCGATGTTTCCCCTCAAGCGCCTCGCCGATGCCTCCGACGTGGCCGATGCCTGCCTGTACCTTGCCTCGCCGCTGGCCGCCTACGTCAGCGGTGCGCTGCTGTCGGTGCACGGTGGCGGCGAGTGGCCGCTGTTCCTGCACCTGGCGAAGTCAGCGCTGTGAGCAGCGAGCGGCCGCAGGTGGCCCTGGTGACCGGCGCCAGCCGCGGCGCCGGCAAGGGCATCGCGCTGGCGCTGGGTGCTGCCGGGATGACCGTGTACGTCACCGGTCGCTCGCGCGAGGCCAGCCTCGGGCGGCTGCGCGACGTGGTGCTGCCCGGCACCGTGCTCGAGACGGCGGCGCAGGTGAGCGCCCTGGGTGGCCGCGGCGTGGCACTGCCCTGCGATCACCGTGACGATGGCGCGGTCGAGCAGGTGTTGCGGCGCATCGCCGAGGAGTCCGGACGCCTGGACATCCTGGTCAACAATGCGGCCGCCATCCACGATGCGCTCATCGATCCGGGAGGATTCTGGGAGAAGCCCCTGGGGCTGGCGGACATCATCGAGGTCGGGCTGCGCTCTGCCTACGTGGCCAGCTACTTCGCCGCCCCGATGATGGTCGCCGCGCGGCGTGGCCTGATCGCGTTCACTTCCTCGTTCGGTGCGAGCTGCTACATGCACGGCCCGGCTTACGGGGCGCAGAAGGTCGGTCTCGACAAGTTCGCCGCGGACATGGCCGTGGACCTGCAGCCCCACAAGGTCGCCAGCATCTCCCTGTGGCTGGGGCCGCAGCTCACGGAGCGCACCGCCGCCGCCGGGCGCAGCCGACCCGACCAGTACGAGGCGTTCCTGCGCACCGGGGAGACCCCGCAGTTCAACGGGCGTATCATCCACGCATTGGCGAGCGATCCTGAACTCATGTCCCTCAGCGGGCAGACGCTCATCTCGGCCGAGGCCGCCCGGCGCTACGGCATCACGGAGGAGGGCGGACGCGAACCCCCTTCCTACCGCGAGATGCTCGGCGCGCCGCGCATGCCGCACCCGGCGAAGGTCATGTAGCCACGTGAGCAACGCCTTCACACAACGCCAGCTGCGCGATGCCTTCGGGGAATTCGCCACGGGGGTGACGGTCGTGACGGCCGTGCGACCCGACGGCGAGCCGGTGGGTGTCACCGCGAACTCCTTCAGCTCCGTGTCGCTGGAACCGCCCCTGCTGCTGTGGTGCCTGGCCAGCAGCAGCAGCAGCGTGCCGGCGTTCGCGCCGGGCGCATCGTTCTCCGTGCACGTCCTCTCGCACGAGCAGCGCGAGCTGGCGCTGCACTTCGCGCGGCGCACGGCGGAGAAGTTCGAAGTGGACCTGCACTGGCGTGCCAACCCGCATCCGCCGCACCTGGACGGTGCGCTGTGCCGGTTCGACTGCCGGGTGCACGCCGTGCATCCCGGGGGCGACCATGTGGTCATCCTCGGGGAGGTGCTCGTGCTGACGCGCGGCGCGGGCCACCCGCTCGCCTTCCACGCGGGACGCTTCGGGCAGTTCAGTGCCGACCGGGGCTCGCCCAAGGTCGACGTCTGGGACGGTGCGAACGACGGCTGGTTCTGACGGCCCGGTGGGCCGCCGAGTCTCCCGACCCCGCCCGCTCAGCCCGCGTACGGTGGGTAGCTCGTATAGCCCTCTGCGCCGGGTGTGTAGAGCGTCCGGCGGTCGAACGCAGCCAGCGGCAGCCCCCTGGCGTAGCGCTCGACCAGGTCGGGGTTCGCGATGAAGTTGCGGGCGTAGGAGACCGCGGCGGCCGCGCCGGAGTCGAGCGCCGCGTTCCCCGAGGCGAAGTCGAAGCCGTCATTGAGGATGCGCGGACCCGGGAAGCATGCCCGGGCCAGCGCGAAGGCGTCGATGGAGGTCAGCGGCGAGCGGATGACGTGCAGGTATGCCAGGTCCATGGCCGACACCGCGCCGAGCAGCGCCGTGTAGGTGCCGACCGGATCCTCATCGCGCATGTCGTTGAAGGGGTTGCCCGGGCAGATGCGCAGTCCGACGCGGTCCGCTCCCCACACCTCGGCGAGGGTCTCCAGCACCTCGATGACGAAGCGCAGGCGCTTGGCGAGCGTGCCGCCGTAGGCGTCGCGGCGCAGGTTTGTCCCCGTGGACAGAAACTGCATCGGCAGGTAGCCGGAGGCGGCGTGCAGTTCCACCCCGTCGAAACCTGCCAGCTGCGCGGCCCGGGCCGACTGCGCGTACTCCCCGATGGTGTCCCGGATCCCCTCGACCGACAGCTCCAGCGGGGTGTCGAACTCCACCAGGCCCGCGGCATCGGTGAATATCCTGCCGCTGGCGCGCACGGCGGACGGTGCGACCGTGCGGGCATCGGCGTCCTTGTTGAGGCGGCTCGCGATGCGCCCCACGTGCATCATCTGCAGCACGATGGTGCCGCCCGCGGCGTGCACGGCCTCGGTCACGCGCTGCCAGCCGGCGAGTTGTTCGGCGCTGTACAGGCCGGGCGTGCGGGCATAGCCCTTGCCGTGAGCGCTCGGCTGCGTCCCCTCGGTGATGATCATGCCGGCGCTGGCGCGCGCCCCGTAGTAGGCGACCGCCAGGGCTCCGGGCACGTCCCCGGGGCCGGCACGGCTGCGCGTCATCGGCGCCATGATCACGCCGTTGCGCAGGCTGAGTGCCCCGAGGGTGACCGGTCTCAGCAGCGCGGACGTGCGAGCCCCATCAGCGGACACGGATCTTGGGGTCCGGGGCGCCACGGCGCATGCGGGTGAGGAACTGCCCGAGCGGTGCGGGCGGGGCCACCTCGGGCTCCCCGGCGGGGGGGTTGGCCCAGAAGGCCTTCCATGAGGGCCACAAGTCGTGCCAGCTGCCCTCGTAGGGTTCGCGCCCGGGCCAGCGCATCTTGCGCTCCCCGACCGGCGGGCGATTCAGGTCGGTGGCATACCAGTAGCAGGGCAGGCGGCGACGGAAGTACCAGCGACCGTCGATGCGCTCATAGTCGTCCCAGTACAGCATCTGCATGATCACCCACTCGGTGCCGGTCTCGTGCTCGTTCTTGGAGTAGACCACCCCGTGCGCATGGTCCTTGTCGGTGAACTCGATGATGTGGCCGCCGATGTGGTGCGAGGTGCCGGTGAACTGCTCGCGCAGCATGGCATCGACCCATCTCTTCAGGTGCGCCCGTCCGGTG
Organism: Pseudomonadota bacterium; assembly: GCA_018240525.1. Classification (GTDB taxonomy): domain Bacteria; phylum Pseudomonadota; class Gammaproteobacteria; order Steroidobacterales; family Steroidobacteraceae; genus 13-2-20CM-66-19. The sequence goes on along the minus strand of JAFEFN010000003.1, from coordinate 95,475 downwards.
CGCTCGCGGCCGACGCGGATGTCGGCGGCGAACAGGTTGACGTGGGCATCCACGTCGCGCATGTCCAGCGACAGCGAGTACTTCGCCACGAGCATGCGGATCTCCTCGATCGACTCGAGCCGGTCGATGCGTGCCGCGAGCGCACGCTGCGGACTCGTGCGGCGCGAGGCGGCCGCCGGACGGGCAGGGCGCCGCGGCTTGCTCTTACGGGGAGGGGACATGGAGCTCCACGACCTTGCCGCCGTCGATGGGGATGCAGGTACCGGTGATGTAGGAGGACTCGTCCGAGGCCAGGAACAAGGCCAGGGCCGCCACCTCGGCCGGTTCGCCGAAGCGGCGCAGGGGCACGAGCCCTGCGATCTTCTGGCCATAGGAGGTGCCCGGACCTGCAAAGCCGGCAAGGGTCGCGGGCGTGTTGATGACGCCCGGGGCGATGACGTTGGCGCGCACGTTGTGGGGGCCGCCCTCGACGGCCGTCTGGCGCGTGAACTGGATCAGTGCGGCCTTGGCGGCACCGTAGGCGGCGAGCCCGCCCATCGCCAGCAGGCCGCCGACGGATGCGATGTTGATGATCGAGCCGCCGCGGCGCTCGACCATCACGCGCAGCGCCGCCCGCGTGCTCGCGAAGGCTGCATCCACGTTGACCTGGAAGTCCTTGCGGAACGCGGCGACGTCCATGTCCGCGATCGCCGCGTAGGTCACCGAGGGGGCGTTGTTGACCAGTACGTCGAGCCCCCTCCCGGCGGCGGTGTCGGACACGAAGCGCTCGAGGCGCTCGTGGTCGGCCACGTCCAGGGCGGCGGTGCTCACCTGGGCGCCGCGGGCGCGCAGTGCGCTGGCCAGGGCCTCGAGGCGGTCGGCCGTGCGCGCGCACAGCGCCACGTGCGCACCTTCCTCCGCGAAGCGCGTGGCGATCGCAGCGCCGATGCCCTGGCTCGCGCCGGTGACCAGTGCGACTTTACCGCGCAGGTGCATGGCTACATCTTGCTGATCACGGCGTCGCCGAAGCGGCGCAGCCCGTCCAGCTGCGCCTCGAGCGGCGTCGCGGGGTCGAAGCCCCAGGGGGCCACGCACGCGTCGGTCACGCCGAGCTCGCCCAGGCGACGGTAGTCGGCAGGGGACTGGGCGGCAACATCGAAGCCGTGGATCTCGAAGTCGCGGCGCCCCTCGGTGCCGTATTCCCGGCGCAGCTGTGCAAGCTGCGCGAGCAGGGACTTGAGCGTGTCGAAGTCGGTGTTGGCGGCGACCCAGCCATCGCCGAGGCGCGCGGCGCGCTTCAGTGCCGGCTTGGAGTGGCCGCCGATCAGGATCGGCACCGGCCGGCTGGGCACCGGGAACATCTTCATCGGGCCGAAGTCGTAGTTTGCGCTGTGGTACTCGAAGTACTGCCCGCTCATGGCGCCGCGGATGATGGCAATGCACTCATCCATCAGCTGGCCGCGCTTGTCGAAGTCGACGTTGTTGTAGGCGAAGTCTTCCTTCCAGGGACTCAGTCCCGCGCCGAGCAGGATGCGCTCGCCGCTCAAGACCGCCAGCGAGGAGAGGGCCTTGGCCAGCACCAGTGGCTGGCGGGTGGGGACCTTCATGACGCTCGGGTAAAAGCGGATCCTGTGGGTGACCGCGGCCATCCAGCTCATGGATACGATCGGCTCGATGAAGGGCATCGCCTCGATGTAGCCCCGGATCAGCTCGGTGTCCGCGTACGGGTACTGCGACTCGGTGTGCTTGGGAAAGAAGAAGCTGTCGGGCATGCCGATCGAGCTGAAGCCGGCCTGTTCGGCGACCTGGGCGATCTTCTGGAAGTCCGGGTACCGGGCGAAGCCGAGCTGGAGGGTAAAGCGCATGCGCGTCTCCGATGAGGCCAAGCGATTAATACTACAGGGCCGGCCCGCTCGTCCTACCATGCTTTGGGTAGCGTCGGGGGGTGGTCTAAGCTTGCGCGCGGCCGGGGAGGGAATAAGTGCGCCAAGCGCGGGGTCTTAAGTGACAGCCAGGGGCGGTGGTGCACCGTGAGGCGGGGACGCGGTCGCATCCATGCGTGACAGTCGGGTCAGGTTCGAGGCGCAGGTGCTGCCGCACCTGGACGCCGCCTACCGCTATGCGCGCTGGCTGTGTGGCTCGCCGAGCGACGCGGACGATGTGGTCCAGGAGGCCGTGCTGCGCGCCTTTCGCGGCTTCGCCGGACTGCGCGGTGAGGCCAAGCCGTGGTTACTGACGATCGTGAGGAACTGCCATGCAACCGCTCTCGGGCAACGTCAGCGGCGCGGGTTCGTGCCGCTTCCGGACGAGCACGACGCGCAGGAGGGTGCGGTCCTGACCGCGACCGCGCCCGGACCCGAAGAAGTGGCGATCGGCGCCGACCAGGGCCGCAGCCTCGAGCGGGCGCTCGCCGCCCTCCCGGAGCCGCAGCGCGAGGTGCTGGTGCTGCGGGAGATTGAGGAGATGGACTACCGCCAGATCGCCGCCGTCACCAACGTGCCCATCGGCACGGTGATGTCGCGCCTGGCGCGCGCGCGGGCCGCGCTGCGCGAGCAGTGGGTGGCGGTCGGGGGAGACCTGTCCGATGTGTCCTGACCCGCAGCGCCTGCAGGCGTACTTCGATGGCGAGCTCGGCCCCTCCGAGTCCGCCCCGCTGGAGCATCACCTGGCCGCCTGCCCCGCCTGCACCGCGGAGCTGGCCCGGCTGCGCGCCCTGCGGCAGTCGCTGCGCGCGCAGTTCGCCGCGGTGCGCGCCCCGCAGCCACTGCAGGCGCGCATCCTCCAGGCGCTGGATGCCGAGAGCCCCGCGGCGGCACCGACCAGGAGCAGGAGCGTGCGGACGCGGCCTTTCTGGGCCGGGGTGCTCAGTGGCGTGGCAGGCTCCGCGGTGCTCGCCGTGCTGGCGTTCCTGCTGGTGGCGCCCCGGGCGGGCGTGCTCGACCAGCTGGTCACCGCACACGTGAATTCGCTGCGGAACGGTCACCTGATCGGGGTGGTTTCCACCGACCGCCATACCGTCAAGCCCTGGTTTGCCGGTCGCACCGACGTCTCCCCGGTGGTCGCCGACTTCGCCGACCAGGGCTACCGCCTGCTCGGCGGCCGTGCAGACCCGATCGCTCGCCAGCGCGCCGCGGTGGTGGTCTACCAGCACGGCGCGCACCTCATCAACGTGTTCAGCTGGAAGCAGCCGGGCGCGGCACCTGCCGACACCACCCGCAGTGGCTACCACCTGGCATTCTGGAGGAGCGGGGACCTTATGTACTGCGCGGTCTCCGACACCGGCTGGAGCGAGCTGCAGGGACTCGAGCGGTTGCTGCAGGCCGCCGCTGACCGCGAGCAGGCCCCGTAGTTTTTCGCCGCGCGCGGAATAACCACCGCGGCGCGCAAGTCTCCTTGCGGTACCACACAGGAGACTCCCATGGCAGATCAGACACGGCACTCGCGGCGCAGCGCGCTCAAGTGCATGGCCTTTGGCGGCACCGGCACGCTCTTCGCGCTCGCCGGCGGGGTATTCGCCCCGCTCGACCTTGCCACGGCCGCGGCCGACCCCGCACTGCTGGCAAGGGCAGGCAAGCCGCTATTCGTGCAGATCAGCGACACCCACATCGGCTTCAACAAGGACGCCAATCCGGACGTGGCGGGCACGCTCGCGCAGAGCATCGACCTCGTGAACGGCATGCGCGAGCAGCCCGCGCTCATCGTCCATACCGGCGACATCACGCACCTGTCGCGACCGGCCGAGTTCGACACCGCGCAGCAGCTGCTCTCGCGGCTGCGTGCGACCGAGCTGCACACGGTGCCCGGTGAGCACGACACGAGCGATGCCGGCGTCAGCGAGTACTTCAGCCGCTTCGGCCAGGCATCGGAAAATCGCGGCTACTACAGCTTCGACCACGCCGGCGTGCACTTCATCGCGCTCGTCAACGTGCTGCAGTTCAAGCCCGGCGGCCTGGGGACCCTGGGCGCGGACCAGCTCGCCTGGGTTGCCGCGGACCTCAGGGGTCGCTCGGCCAGCACGCCCATCGTGGTCTTTGCCCACATGCCCCTGTGGACGATCTACGAGCCGTGGGGGTGGGGGACCGGGGATGCGGGCGCACTCATGGAGCAGCTGAAGCGCTTCGGCTCGGTGACGGTGCTCAACGGCCACATCCATCAGATCGTGCAGAAGGTCGAGGGCAACGTGCGCTTCCACACCGCGCGCTCGACCGCCTACCCGCAGCCGGTCGCCGGCGTGGGGGCTGGACCGGGACCCCTGAAGGTGCCCGCCGAGCAGCTGGCGCAGATGCTCGGCGTCAGCAGCGTGACGGCCACCGGCCACCACGCGCTCACGGTGGCCGACGCGACGCTCGCGGGAGGGGTGTCATGAGGCTCCTGCCCATGGCACTCGTGGCGGTGCTGGCCTATGCCAGCGTGCAGGCCGCGACCCCCAATGAGGTGGTCATCAAGGACTTCATGTTCGTGCCGACCACGCTGACGGTGAAGGCGGGAACCACCGTGGTATGGGCCAACAAGGACGAGGAGCCGCACACGGTGTTCAGCGACACCGGCGTGTTCCGGTCCAGCGCGATCGACACCGGCGAGAAGTTCAGCTTCCGGTTCGACCAGCCCGGGACGTACCACTTCCTGTGCACGATCCATCCGCGCATGGTGGGCACGGTGATCGTCGAGTAGCACTCCCGGTCGAGCGGCGCGCCCGGCCGGCGCCGGCCGGGCTATTGCCCGGGCGCACAAAATATTTATACTAGAGTCTAGTATTTATTTTACCCGGAGCCCCTCTTGCAGTTCGCGCACAGCGAGGAGCAGCTGCTCATCCGCGACAGCGCGCGTGAATTTCTCGCCGAGCACGCAGGCCACGAGCGCCTGCGCGCGGCCCTCGCCGCGCCGGGTGGCTACGACGCGGCCCTGTGGCAGCAGATGGCCGGCGAGCTCGGCTGGACGGGGCTGGCCATCCCGGAGCGCTTCGGTGGTGCAGGTCTCGGGTGGGTGGAGCTGTGCATCCTGCAGGAGGAGCTCGGGCGCCGCCTGGCCGCCTCGCCGTTCTTCTCCACCGTGGCGCTGGCCGCCGCACTCGTGCAGGAGACGGCGAGCGAAGCGCAGTGCCTGGATCTGCTGGGACGGATCGCCGCCGGGCGCGTGCGCATTGCCTGCGCCATCACCGGCGAGGACGGCCGGGCCGGGGTGGCGGGCGTGGCCATCGAGCTGCGCGGTGCCGGCGAGCGCCTGGTGCTCGAGGGCACGAGTGACTTCGTGATCCACGCCGACAGCGCGGACCTGCTCCTCGTGCTGGCGCGTGCGCCCGGTTCGCGCGGCAGCGATGGGCTCAGCGTGGTGATGCTGGCCCCGGACACCCCGGGCGTTCGCATCACGCCCCACGTGATGCTCGACCTCACCCGGCCCATGTCGCGTGTGCAGCTCTCGTCCGTCGCCATCGGCCGTGCGGCGCTACTCGGCACCGAGGCACAGGCCGCCGCCGGCATCGAGCGGGCGCTGCAGCGCGCCCGCGTGGCACTGGCGGCTGAAGCTCTCGGCGGCGCGGAACAGGTGCTCGAGATGACCGTCGAGTACGTGAAGCAACGCGAGCAGTTCGGCCGGCCGATCGGCAGCTTCCAGGCCATCAAGCACCGCCTGGCGGACATGATGGTGCAGGTCGAGGCGGCGCGCTCCGCCGCCTGGTACGCGGCATGTGTGGCCGACGAGGCGCCGGGGCAGCTCGCCGAGGCGGCCGCCATCGCCAAGAGCTACTGCTGCGACGCCTTCTACGAGTGCGCCGCGCAGGCGATCCAGCTGCACGGCGGCATCGGCTTCACCTGGGAGCACGATGCCCACCTCTACTTCAAGCGCGCGCGGGCGAGCGCGACGCTGCTCGGCAGCCCGTCGTGGCAGCGCGAGCAGCTGCTGCAGGTGCTGGGCCTGGGGGCTGCGGCCGTGCCCTTGTTCTGAGGACGACGATGAAACTGGGCTTTACCCCCGAGGAGGAGCGCTTTCGTGACGAGGCAGCCGGCTGGCTGTCCGCGCAGCTGGACGGGCCGTTCAAGGACGTGCGCGGCATCACCAGCATGAGCGGCCTGCTGGAGCGGCGCATGGAATGGGAGCGTGCGCTTGGGCAGGCGCGCTGGAGTTGCATCGGCTGGCCGCGGCAATACGGCGGTCGTGACGCCACCCTCGCCGAGCAGGTCATCTTCGCCGAGGAATATGCGCGGGCACGCGCGCCCTGGCGCATTGGCCACCTCGGGATCGAGCTGGCCGGGCCCACGATCCTCGCTTTCGGCACCCAGGCGCAGAAGGACCGGTTCCTGCTGCCCATTGCGCGGGGGGAGGAGTTCTGGTGCCAGGGCTACAGCGAGCCGAACGCCGGCTCCGACCTTGCCAATGTGCGCACGCGCGCGGTCCTGGTGGACGGGCCTGACGGAGGCGAGTGGTCCCTGCACGGGCAGAAGGTGTGGACCTCGCTCGCGCAGTTCGCCGACTGGGCGTTCGTGGTCTGTCGCACGGAGGAGGGTTCGCGCGGCCATCGCGGGCTGTCCTATCTGCTCGTGCCGATGCGTCAGGCGGGGGTCACCGTCCGGCCCATCCGCCAGCTGACCGGCGAGGCCGAGTTCAGCGAGACTTTCTTTGCCGACGCCCGGACCGCGGCAGCCAACGTGGTCGGGCTGCCGGGAGAGGGCTGGAAGGTCGCCATGGGGACGCTTGCGTTCGAGCGCGGCGTCTCGACCCTCGGCCAGCAGATGAGCTTCCGCAACGAACTGGCGGCCATCGTCAGCGCGGCGCGCGGCAACGGCCTGATCGACGATCCACTCATCCGCCAGCGGCTGGCCCAGGCTCACATCGGCCTCAAGCTCATGCGCTACAGCGCACTGCGGATGCTCTCCAACGCCCAGGCCGGCAAGCTCTCCAACGAGGCCTATACCTACAAGATCTTCTGGGCGAGCTGGCGCCGGACCCTCGGCGAGCTCGCGATCGACGTGCTCGGCCCGCGCGGCGAGGTGGCGGCAGCACCGTACGAGTGGGACCTGCCACAGCAGGTGTTCCTCGGCTCGCGCGCAGACACCATCTACGGCGGCACCAACCAGATCCAGCGCAACATCATCGCCGAGCGCGCGCTCGGCCTGCCCAAAGAACCCCGCGGATCCTGAGGATGAGCACCCAGCCACAGTCCTCCGTGGGCGCGCCGCCGCGCGCGGTGGGCTCGCGCCGCGAGGACGGGAAGGCACGGGTGCGCGCAGGACTGCTGTCGGTGGCGCGCCGCCTGTTCGCGCGGCGCGGCGTCGCCGAGACCACCATGGACGACATCGCCCGGCTGGCCGGGGTCTCGCGCGCCACCGCCTTCAACTACTTTCCGTCGAAGAACCTGCTGCTCGCGGCCCTGGTGCACGAGATGGAAGCCCGCTTCGTGCACCTCATCGACCGGCAGCTCGACCAGCCGGGGACTGCGGCGGAACGCATTGCGGCGCTGTTCACGTGGACCGCCGCGAAGGTCGAGGAAACCCCGGAGCTCTCGCGCGTGCTCATCGGTGCCTCCGAGACCACCTTCGGGGCCGCGCCCGATTCGGCGGTGCGCACCGAGCAGACGCACCAGGCCTTCACCCGGCTGCTGGAGCAGGGACGTCGCGACGGCAACGTGCGCGCGGACGTGCCCACCGAGGTGCTGGCCGAGATCGTCGGTGGCACCTATGCCGGCATCCTGCACGCATGGCGCGTCGGCGCCCGCTACCCGCTGCGACGCCGGCTGGATCTGGCGGCCGCCACGCTCGGTGAGCTCATCTGCGGCGTCCCGCGCGCCGCTCGGCGGGGCGGCGCGCGTTGAGCCTGGAGCCGCTGGACTGGCAGCCACCGGCAGTCGGTACCGCGGTGGATGCGGCCGGGGACCTGCGCTGGGTCCGCCTGCCCGTCCCCGGTCCGCTCGGGCACATCAATGTCTGGCTTGCGCCCGGGCGCAGCGGTCGGGTGCTGATCGATACGGGCATGAACCAGCCGGAGACCCACGCCGCGTGGGACTCGCTGACCGAGAGCGAATCGCTGGCCGATGGCCTCGAGGCGATCCTGGTCACCCACCACCATCCGGATCACTTCGGCATGGCGGCAGCACTCGCCAGCCGCTTTTCGGTCCCGGTGCGCATGAGTGCGCCGGCCCGGGCGGCGGCGCAAGGTTCGCTGGGCAGCGCCGGCGCGAACGCGCTGCGCGAATATCGCGAAACCTGGGGTGTCGATTTCGAAGATCTGCTGCTGCGCGCGCGCGCCGCCGGCGTGTTCGAAAAGCTCACCAGCGGCGTACCTGCCGCGGCGCCGCCGATCACCGATGGCGAGCGGGTCGCCGAGCTGCGCGACCCGTGGCGCGCGTCGGTGCACTTCGGGCACGCGGAGGGCCACGTGTGCCTGCACTGGCAGGAGGCGCAGCTCACGATCAGCGGTGACCAGTTGCTGCCGACGATCTCCAGCAACATCAGTCTCTACCCCGGTGCCGGATCGGCCGACCCGCTCGCCGACTTCCTCGCCTCCCTCGATCGGCTGGGTGCGCTGTCCGCGCAGACCATCATCCTGCCGGCGCATGGCCAGCCTTTTCGCGGCGCGCCCTGGCGCGCCCGGCAGCTGCGCGCGGGCCACGAGCGGCGGCTCGCCCAGCTGCTGGAGTTCTGCCGCGAACCGCGCACCACCGGCGCGCTGGTCGGCGAGCTGTTCGGCGCCCGCAACCTCGAGGGCTGGAACAGCCTTCTGGCCTACGGCGAGACACTGGCGCACGTACGCTACCTGCACGTGCGCAACGGGCTCGCGCGGCTGGCCCAGGGCGGACAGGTGCACTGGCAGCGCACCTGAGGCGCACACTTCCGAATCACACCAACCCAAGACGAGCGACCCATGAGCGATGCAATCGAGCGGTTACTGAATGAGGCGGCGCTGCGCCGCACGGCCGAGCTTTATGCCCAGGGCGCCGACCGGCGCGACAAGGCGCTCTGGACGTCCATCATGACCGAGGACTGCGTGATCGAGGCGCCCGGCATCGCGCTCAGGGGCCGCAGCCAGATCATCGGCGCGCTGGACATCATGGCGCAGCTGTACGCTGCGACCCAGCATCGCGTGCACAACCTCGTCGCGACCATCGAAGGGGACGCTGCGCACGGGGAGACTTATTCGATGGCCGACCACCTGACGGTGGCCGACGGCAAGACGACCATGCTGACCTGGGCTATCCGCTACCAGGACCGCTGGCGCCGCGACTCCGGCCAGTGGCGTTTCGCGCGCCGCGTGCTCATCCTGGACTGGACCGACACGCGCGTCCTGACTGCCTGAGCGCGTCGGTCAGAACTTGAAGGTCGAGAGCAGCAGGCTGGTTTCGGTCTGGGAGATGCCCTCGATCAGGCGGATGCGGGCGAGCACCCGGTCGAATCCCTCCAGGCTGTCGGCGCGCAGTTCCGCCACGATGTCCCAGCGGCCGTTGGTGCTGTAGAGGGCCGCGACCGCCGGTTCGCCGCGCATGGCGCGGATCACGGCATCCACCTGGTTACCCTCGACGGCGACGGTCATGAAGGCGCGCATGCGCTGCTCTTCGATGTCCGGCTTCAGCCTGACCGTGTAGCCGACGATGGTGCCGTTGGCGGCCAGCCGCGCCATGCGGTTCTGCACCGTGCCGCGGGCCACTCCCAGCGTCTTGGCGAGTGAGGCCACCGAGGCGCGGGCATCGTTGCGCAGCAGCGCAATCAGCTGCCGGTCCACCTCATCCATTGCCTCGTCCCTCTCCGCCGGTATTGACCAAAAAGTCATTTCATCATGTCATTGTGGTCATTAACCTGCAAGATCTGTGCATCATTCTGGCTATATTTTGGTTCCAGGTCCCCCGATGATGTCTCCTGCCGAGCGTGGATTTGGGCCTGTGGGGAGATTTCATGGTCGATTTCATCGGGATCGAGCGCATCCAGGAGCTGGTCGCCCGTCGGGGGGCCGCGCGCTTCATTGAGGAGCTGGCTGCCGAGATCGAAGCGGACTTCCTGCGCTGGGAGGCCTTCGACAAGTCCGCGCGCCATGCCAGCCATTCCCCGGTGGGGGTGATCGAGCTGATGCCCGCTTCCGATGGCCGGCTGTACGCCTTCAAGTACGTGAACGGGCATCCGAAGAACACCGCGGTCGGGCTGCTGACCGTGACGGCCTTTGGCGTGCTCGCGGACGTGGATACCGGCTACCCGCTGCTGCTCTCGGAGCTGACGCTGACCACCGCGCTGCGCACGGCGGCAACTTCGGCGCTCGCCGCGCGGCGCATGGCGCGCGCGGACAGCCGCGTGATGGCGATGGTCGGCAACGGTGCGCAGAGCGAGTTCCAGATCATCGCCTTCCACCACATGCTGGGGATCCGCCAGGTCCGCCTGTATGACACCGATGCGGCCGCGACCGAGAAGCTCGCCGCCAATCTGGCGCTGTTGCGCCTGCCGGCGCTGGAGGTCGTGCGCTGCGGGTCCGTGGCCGAAGCGGTGCGCGGCGCGGACATCGTGACCACGGTCACCGCCGACAAGCGCAATGCCACCATCCTGACCGCCGAGATGATCACCCCCGGCATGCACTTGAATGCCGTCGGCGGCGATTGTCCCGGCAAGACCGAACTCGATCGCCGCATCCTCGAGCGCGCCGATGCCCGCGTCGTCGTCGAGTTCGAACCGCAGTCGCGCATCGAAGGCGAAATCCAGCAGATGCCGACAGACTTCGGCGTCACCGAGCTCACCCGCGTGCTCAGCGGCCAGGTCCCGGGTCGTGCCGATGCCCGCGAGGTCACGATCTTCGACTCCGTCGGCTTTGCGCTGGAGGACTTCTCGGCCCTGCGCTACCTGATGCGCATCCACCAGGAGGAGCGCGGCAGCAAGCCCCAGGTGGACCTGGTGCCCGAGCTCAATGACCCGAAGAACCTGTTTGCCCTGCTGGTGCCCTCGCCACAGAGTGTGTCGCGTCCCCAGGAGGCCGCCGCGTGAGGCCGCCGCGCACCGCTGCCCTGATTGGCGCGCCCACCGACGTCGGCGCTGCCGATCGGGGCGCTTCCATGGGTCCCGAGGCCTTGCGGGTGGCCGGCATCGCCGCCGCACTGCGCGCCTGCGATCTCGAGGTCTGCGACCTCGGCAACCTCAACGGGCCTCCCAACCCCTGGGAGCCACCGCGCGACGGCTACCGGCATCTGCCGGAGGTGGTGCGCTGGAACCAGCTGGTGCATGACAGCTTCTACGGCCAACTGAGTCAGGGCCGGCTGCCCGTGCTGCTGGGCGGGGATCACTGCCTGAGCATCGGCTCGATCAGCGCCGTGGCGCGGCATTGCCGGGAGCAGGGCCAGAAACTGCGCGTGCTCTGGCTGGACGCCCACGCCGACTTCAACACCAGCCTGCTATCCCCCAGCGGCAACATTCACGGCATGCCCGTGGCCTGCCTGTGCGGCTTCGGGCCGCGTGAGCTGACGACGATCGGTGACCGCGATCCGGCCATCGAGCCCTCGTGGGTGCGCCAGATCGGGGTGCGCAGCGTGGACGAGGGCGAAAAGCGCTTCGTGCACGAGCAGGGGCTCGATGTGTTCGACATGCGCCACGTCGATGAACTCGGCATGCGCCAGACGGTCGAGCAGGCCCTGGCGGGGCTGGACGCGGACACCCACCTGCACGTGAGCTTCGACGTGGATTTCCTGGACCCGGAGATCGCACCGGGCGTGGGCACGCGGGTGCGTGGCGGTCCGACGTACCGCGAGGCGCAGCTGTGCATGGAGATGATCGCCGACACCCGGCGCCTTGCCTCCCTCGACGTCGTGGAGCTCAACCCGGCGTTCGACGTGCACAACCGCACCGCGGAACTGGCGGTCGACCTGATCGAGTCGCTGTTCGGCAAGAGCACGCTGGTGCGCCGGCCGGTGTGGAATTCACCGGCGCACTCCGGCACGGCACGCACGCGCGAGCGGTCCGCGACGCGCTAGTCGCCCACCAGGTGGGCAAGCGTTTCATGGCGGGCTGAGCCGCCGTGTTTATTGGCTAGGACCTTGCACCGCCCGCTTCAGGGCGGCGCGCGCCAACAGGCGCGTCGAATCGAGCGTGGGCAACGGCGAGTTCGCATCGTTTATCAAGAGCGGGATCTCGGTGCAGCCGAGCACCACTGCATCGCATCCCGCGGCGCGCATGCGCTCAAAGACCTGCTGGAAGTACCCCGCGGAGGCGGGACTCACGATGCCACGGACGAGTTCCTCGAAGATGATGCGATTGATCTCGGCGCGCTCCGCGGGCTGCGGGCGCAGCCACCCGAGGCCCGCCGCATCCAGGGCGTTCGGGTAGACCTGGCTGTCGACCAGGTAGCGCGTGCCGGTGATGCCGAGCCGACCGAAGCGACGCGCCTGCGCCTCGCGTGCCACGACCTCGGCGATGTGCAGCCATGGAAGCGGTGAGCGATCCAGAATGGCCGGCAGCGCCTGGTGGATGGTGTTGTCGGGGCAGATCAGGAAGTCCGCCCCCGCCGCGGCCAGCTTGTGCGCCGAGGACAGCATCAGCTCGCCCACGCCCGCCCAGTCGGCCGCGTCGATGTAGTCCATGTAGCGCGCCAGGGCGTGGGTGTGCAGCGAGACTTCCGGGTGGTCGTGTGCGCGCAGCCACTGCGCACCCTCCAGGCAAACGGTGCGATAGCACAGGGCGGCGCCCTCGGCCGAGCAACCGACGATGCCGATGTGCTGCGTCATGGGTGCATTGTACGGGCAATTGAGTCGGATCGCGGCCGGTGCCGGGCATCTGCCGCGGCTCGCGAGAGCGGGGGCTGGACCGCCTCATGCGGGCGGTGCTGCCGGCTGCCATCCGGCTGCGCTGCGCCGCGACACCCGCGCATCGCTCCAGCGGGTATCCTTGGCGCCCTGTCGGTCGATGCAGGGAAGCCCATGAACGAGCTGCGCAGTTTTCCGGTTACCCACAAGTGGCCTCCGCGGTTCGCGGATCGGCTGCAGTTGTACTCGCTGCCGACGCCCAATGGCGTGAAAGTCTCGATCATGCTCGAGGAGACCGGGCTGCCTTACGAGGCGCACCTCGTCAGCTTCGACAGCAGCGACCAGAGCTCGGCGGAGTTCCGCGCGCTCAATCCCTACGGGAAGATTCCCGCCATCATCGATCCCAACGGACCCGGCGGCCGCCCGCTGCCGTTGTTCGAATCCGGGGCCATCCTGGTCTACCTCGCCGAGAAAACCGGCCGCTTTCTGCCGCAGGATCCGGCCGCACGCTACGAGACGTTGCAGTGGCTGATGTTCCAGGTGGGCGGGGTCGGCCCGATGTTCGGACAGCTCGGATTCTTCCACCGCTTCGCCGGTAAGGAATATGAGGACAAGCGTCCGCGCGACCGGTACGTCGGCGAAGCACGCCGTGTGCTGGCGGTGCTGGATGCACGGCTGGGCGGTCGCAGCTGGATGATGGGAGAGGAATACAGCATCGCCGACATGGCCATCTTCCCCTGGGTGCGCAACCTCGTTGGCTTCTACGAGGCCGCGGAGATCGTCGGATACCGCGACTTTCCGAACGTCGCAACCGCCCTGGCGCGCTTCGTGGCGCGTCCTGCCGTGGCGCGTGGGCTGGCAATCCCGGCCCGCACCTCATGAGACCCGCGACGCAACGAGGTCCAGGCCGCCGATGAGGTCACGGTGGTACCGCGACCTGTACCGGATCGGCTCGGTCACCGGGGTCAAGGTCGTGGTGCTGCGCGTGGCCACCGCGGTCGGCATCCCGCTGATCGGGTGCGTGCTGCTCGGTCACGCCGGGGCTGGCGTTGCAGGTGGCGCCACCGCGCTCTTCGTGACCATGAGCGACATCGGTCACACGGCGCGTGGTCGCCTGGGGACGATGCTGGCCGGCTGGCTCATGATCGTCCTAGGCGGCACGCTCGGCCACCTGCTGGGCGAAACGCCCTACAGCCGCGAAGTGGTCGTCCTGTGTTGCGCGCTGCTCGCCGGGTGGGCCAGTGGCTCGCACCCGGGCATCGCCGCGGTCACGCGCTACTTCGCCGTCGCCGCGGCGGCCGCCACGGGGATGCACTTCGCCGATCCGGACGTGTTCGCAAGCGTCGCGGTCGGCGGTGCCAGCGCCTTTGGCGCGGCACTGCTGGCATGGGCGTTGTTCAGGGTGCCGCCGGATGACAACCACATGGACTGGCGGGCGGGCGTGCGGCGCGCCTTCCAGGGTGCCGACGCCGGGGCTCGCTTCACCCTGTGCTACGCCGCAGCGGCCGCGGTGGCGCTCTTCGCCGCCTCGACCCTCGGGGTGCGCCATGCCTTCTGGGCGACGCTGGTCGTGCTCATGGTGATGCGGCGCGAGGGCATCGCGAGCCTGGAACTCACCATTCACTATGCGGCCGGCACGATCCTCGGCGTCGCCCTCGGCGCGGTGCTGCTGCACTTCATCCACGGTGCCGTGGCGCTCGCGGTGCTCGCCACGCTCGTCGCTGCACTCGGCCGCGTCGGTTTCTCGCTGAGCCCCGCTCTGGGCTACCTCGCCTTCACGCTTTTCCTGCTGCTGCTGGTGCAGATCGTGGTTGCCAGTGGCGTCGCCGGGGATCCCCACCTCATCGAGATGCGCCTGTACGATGTCACCGTCGGCTGCGTCCTCGCGCTCGCGGGCACGCTCGCGGCGACCTACCCGCGCCTGGGGGCGACTGCGACGCTGCCCGGGAGATCACCCTGACGCGGCGAAATTCCACCGGGGGGTCGTCTCCTGCGACAAGGTTGGTCTTCCGCGCCGCGGTGCCTGTGCGCAGTTGATTTTCGGCGTGCGCGCACGGCGGCTGCGTAGAATGGCGACATGCCGGGCGAGCATCCAGCCTGCAACAGCGCCGGCGGCAGGACTACCCGCCGTCTGCTGGCTTTGCTGACGACATTGCCGGGACTGCTGGCGGTCCTGGCGCCGATCGTGGCGACAGGGCAGGACGTCGATGTCGACCGGGCCGACATCTACCTGCGCGGCGGGCGCCTGCCCTCCGGAGCCTGGAGCTGCGGGTTCGCGATCCTGGCCAATCACCGCACCCGGGACGACCCGCACATCGAGTGGGACGTGAACGTCGAGCAGGTCAACAACGGTACGCGGATCGTAACCTCGGTGAGTGCGGCGAGCTTCACCGTCAGCCACCGGACGCGCCTCGCACGTGCGCTGGGTGGGGAGCTCAGTTTCGTCCTCGAGCCGGCTGCAGACCCCATCCATCTCAGCGCGACCGGCCAGGCGGACGGGAGCATTCATGCCGAACTGGCGAACGAGGATGCCACGCGGCTGTTCGCCGCCGTGGGCTCAGGCTCGGTCGTCACGATCATCGTCCGGATGCAGGACGGCGCCGTCGAGTCGTTGCGCTTCCATCTGACACGCGACACTGCAGGCTCCGCCCAAGGAGCGTTTGCCAGCCTGTGCCGGCCGGGGCAGGCCGGCAGCGCCGCTTCCGGCGAAAATCAGGGGGGATCGGGCTTGCTCGGTGGCGCGCACTAGTTACCGCCGAGCTTGATGACTGTCGCCGTCCGCGGACGTTGCCGGCGGCCGCGCCGTCATGCGAGCTTATGGCAGATGCAAAGCAGAACTGCACGAGGGCTACGCGTACTCCTCGGCGCGCTCCTGGCGCTGGCCTCCGCGAGCGGCTTCGTCGCCTGCGGCGGCGGCGGCTCTAGCGCTCCGGTCCAAGGGTCGGGCGGAAGCGGCACGGGCGGCGGTGGAACCGGTGGGGGGGCCGGCGGTGGCGGCGGGACGGGTGGGACTTCCAATGTCACCGACGTCACGACCTACAAGTACGACAACTCCCGCTCCGGCGCGAACCTCCACGAGACCACGCTGACGACGGCGAACGTCAACTCAGCGACCTTCGGGCTGCTGCGCCAGCTCAGCGTGGACGGCAAGGTCGATGCGCAGCCGCTCTACCTAAACGCCCTCACGGTCGGCGGCAAGTCCCGCAACGTCCTGTTCGTCGCAACCGAGAATGATTCGGTGTACGCCTTCGATGCCGACACGGGCGAGCAGCTGTGGAAGGTGTCGCTGGTCCCGACGGGCGAGACGGTCAGCGACAACGTCAACTGCGACAACGTCACTCCGACGATCGGGATCACCTCGACGCCGGTCATCGATCGCGCCGCCGGGGCGCACGGCACGATTTACGTCGTCGCCATGACGCAGTCGAACGCGACGACCTACCACCATCGCCTGCACGCTCTCGATCTTGCGACCGGTGGCGAGCTGCTGGGCGGGCCGACGCTCGTGACGGCCTCCTACCAAAGCCAAAGCGGGGTGGTGCAGTTCAATTCGTCGCAGGGCAACGAACACGCCGCGCTGCTGCTCAGCAACGGCACGATCTATACGACCTGGACTTCGAACTGTGACCACTACTATTACGCGGGCTGGATCATCGCCTACAGCGCCAGCACGCTGCAGCAGACCGCGGTCCTGAACGTCGGCATCAACAGCGGCGGCGTCGGTCCCGCCATCTGGATGGCCGGCAGCGGACCGCTGGCAGACTCGTCCAACAACGTCTACCTGATCACCGCGAACGGCGGGTTCGAAGCCACGCTCGATGCCAACGGGTTCCCGAACATGGGCGACTTCGGCAACTCTTTCATGAAGATCTCGACGAGTGGCGGTGGCCTGACCGTGGCCGACTATTTCGCTCCCTACAACACGGCTTTCTTCAGCCAGCACGACCTCGACCTCGGTGGCGGCGGCGGACTCCTGCTGCCGGACCAGGTGGACTCCACCGGGACGACGCGCCACCTCATGGTCGGAGCCGGCAAGGACGGCAACCTGTGGGTCGTCGACCGCGATTCCATGGGCCACTTCAGCACATCGACCAACAACAACTGGCAGACGATCGCGAACGTCTTCGGTAACCGGGGCGAGGATCCGCTGAACGGCACCGGTGGCATCTGGTCGACCCCCGCTTACTTCAACGGCCACGTCTATTTCAATGCCGTCAACCGCGCGCTGATGTCCTTCTCGATCAACCAGGCGCTGCTGTCGACGACGCCGGTCGCCACCGGCACGGTGCAATTCCCCTATCCGGGGGCTTCCCCGTCGGTCTCGGCCAACGGCACGTCCAACGGGATCGTCTGGGCACTCTACAACGCCAACCCCGCGGTTTTGTACGCGCTCGATGCCGCGACGCTCGCGCAGCTCTACAGCAGCTCCGATGCCGCCAGCAACCGTGATCAGTTCGGCGCGGGCAACAAGTTCATCGTCCCGGTGGTGGCCAACGGCAAGGTGTTCGTCGGCACGAACAACAGCATTGCCGTGTTCGGCCTGCTGAACTGAAGCGCGCCGGTTTGGCGGCCGCCGAGTCGCTCCTCGGGCGGTAGCGACTTATGTCGCACCCGGCCCACGGTTCAGCGGCCGTTCAGTTTGGTCGATGTCGCCCGCGGCGGACGGTTGCCCCCGCCCGCGCCGCCGTGCGAATTTACGGCTGATGGAACCTCGATCCACACGGTTGCGGGCCCTTGTTCTGGGACTGCTGGCGCTGGCCTGTACAGCCGGCTTCGTTGCCTGTGGCGGCGGCAGCAGCAGTAGCGGCTCGGGCGGCGGCACCGGGGGCGGCACCGGGGGTGGCACCGGCGGCGGTACCGGGGGTGGCACCGGCGGCGGGGGGACCGGCGGAACGCCCGGCAGCCCGACGGATATCACGACCTACAAGTACAACGTGGCCCGCACCGGTGCGAACACCACCGAAACCCTGCTCACGGTTGCCAACGTCAACCAGGCGACCTTCGGCAAGCTGCGCTTCCTGAGCACCAACGGCAGGGTCGACGCGCAGCCGCTGTATCTTTCCGGCCTCACGGTGCAGGGCGCCAAGCACAACGTGCTGTTCGTCGTCACCGAAAGCGACATGGTGTATGCCTTCGACGTGGACACCGGCGGCGTGCTGTGGCAGAGCTCGGTTCTGCCGGCCAATGAGACCACCGACGATCAGCCGCCCTATGGATGCGATCAGGTCTACCCCCAGATAGGCATCACCTCCACCCCGGTCATCGACCGCAGTGCCGGAGCCAACGGCACGATCTACCTCGTGGCCATGTCCAAGTCGACGGCCGATAACACGTATCACCAGCGCATCCACGCGCTCGACGTGACCACGGGCGCGGCCGTACTGCCGGCCACGGATATCACGGCAAGCTATCCCAACCTCGGCGGCACGACGACCTTCGACCCGGGCCAGTACGAAGACCGCGCCGCGCTGTTGCTGTCGCAGGGCGTCATCTACACGACCTGGACCTCGCACTGCGACGTGCCGCCCTATACCGGCTGGATCATCGGCTTCAGCCAGCAGACCCTGGCGCGCACCAGCGTGCTGAACGTCGCCCCGAACAGCAGCGGGTCGGGGCCTGCCATCTGGATGGCCGGCGGCGGGCCGGCGGCCGACACGGACGGCAGCATTTTTCTGGCAACCGCCAACGGTGCCTTCGAGACCGCGCTGGATGCGAACGGGTTCCCCAACCAGCAGGACTACGGCAACAGCTTCCTGAGGCTTACGCCTGTCAGTGGTTCACTGACGGTGACCGACTATTTCACGATGTACAACGTGACCGCCGAGGTCGCCAAGGACGAGGACCTGGGCTCGGGCGGTGTCGTGCTGCTGCCGGATGCCACTGATGCCGGTGGCACGGTGCGCCACCTGGCCGTCGCCGGCGGCAAGGACGGCACGATGTACGTGGTCGAGCGCAACTCGATGGGCAAGTTCAGCTCCGGCGGTAACAACAACTACCAGTCGCTCGCCGGCGCCCTTGGCGGTGGCATCTGGTCGACGCCGGCGTACTTCAACGGCAGCGTGTACTACGGGCCGACCAACGGCACGCTGCGCTCGTTCCGGATGTCGCAGGGATTGTTCCCGGCGACGCCGACCTCGGAGAGCTCGCACACCTACCAGTACCCGGGAACCGCGCCGTCGGTCTCCGCCAACGGGACCAGTGACGCCATCGTCTGGACGCACGAGAACACCAACCCGGGGGTGCTGCACGCGCACGATGCCGCCGATCTCACCCATGAGCTCTACAACAGCTCGCAGGCGGCCAACGGCCGCGACCAGTTCGGGGCCGGCAACAAGTTCATCACCCCGGTGGTCGCCGACGGCAAGGTATTCGTGGGCACGACCGACGGGGTGGCGGTGTTTGGCCTGCTGAACTAGAAAGAGGCCCGGTCGGGCTTCGATAACGCGGCAGGAGGACCTGCCTTTCGGGAGAGTGACGTGGCGCGCGCCTATCTGGTCATCGCCGGCCTCATGTGGCTGGCCTACGGCCTCTACCTGCTCGCGGTCCCGCAGACGCTCGCGGCGACCGCCGGGGTGGCGGCGAGCACCCCGACCGGGGTCATCGAGCTGCGCGCGATGTACGGTGGCCTGGAGATGGCGGTCGGGGCCTTCGCACTGGTGTGCGCGTTCAGTGTCGGCTTGCGGCGCGGCGGACTTCTGGGCATGGGCCTGGCCTGCGCCGGGCTCGGGTTGGCGCGGCTGGGCAGTGCGCTGGCGGCGGGGGAGTTCTCGACCTACACGCGCCAGGGACTGGCGCTGGAACTGACGCTGACCGGGCTCGCCCTGTGGCTCTTCCTGCGCCCGCCAAAGGGGACTTGACCGCGCTGCGCGATCGTTTCAGGGTGTAGCCAGGGGGAGCGGCCGGCCGGTCGCGCCCAGGCCATCCGGAGGCGGTCATGCAGCGAGTCGTTCACAGCTACCTCAAGGCGCTCGAGTCCGGTGACGCGGAGCGCGCTGCGGCCCTGTTCATCACGGATGGCTGGGTCGAGTCGCCATTCCTCGGGCGGCTGCCGGTGCGACAGTACGTGAAGAAGGTGGCCGAGGCGTCCAAGGAGACCCGACTCACCGTGCACGACGTACTGGTGAGCGCGGAGGGTCACCTGCGCGCCGTGGCCTACTACCTGTACGACTGGCGCCTGAAGGACGGCACGCGGGTCGCGTTCGACTGCGCCGACGTCTTCAACTTCGACCCGGCCACCGGCCACATCCAGTCGATCGTGCTCGTGTACGACACGCAGCCCGTGCGCACCGTGGTGGAGAACAAGTACCCCTGAGCTGCGCGCGCAGCCCTAATCGCTGTCCTCGTCCAGCGGCCGCTTGAGCGGCGGCTCGGGCGCGCGCTCCGGCGGCGCGCGACGGAACAGGACATGGCTGCGGTCCTGGCGGTCGACCAGCCGCCACGACAGGGCGATCGAGCGCGTATGCGGCGGCTCCTCGCCATACGCCCGCGCCACCGCGGAGCCGAGGTCCAGCAGCCCGAGGCCATCCCATGGGCCCGTGACCACGAGCGAGGTGTGCGCCCCCGGCAGTCGCACCAGCAGGTCGCCGGGCCGGCGCGCCTGGCTCATGGGCCCGGTCAGGTCCACCTGCAGCTCGTACTCGATCTCCAGGGCCGCGAGGCCCTCGTCCAGCGCGTGGCGCTCGAACACCACGCTCGTGCTGCTCAGGCGAAACACCCCTTCGATGATCTCACCGCGCCGCGACAGGGCGTCCCCGCGAATGCCCAGGCTGGCGCCGCCGGTGGCATCGTTGCCCTCGGCCAGCAGCACCAGCTGCCCGAGCTCAATCTCCGCGAGCCGCCGGTTGCGGAAGCGCGGGCTGGTGGCGATCAAAGGCGTCTGCGGCTGGTACATGAGGATCCCTGTCGACCGGATCTTAGCCTGCACGCACGACAGGCGCGAACCCGCAGCGCCGGCGATACCCGGGACACCCGCAACCCGTGGGTCTAACATTGCAGGCAGGCGCGGCGGGGATTCCGATGCACAATAGCCATTCATGTTCGCTTTCCTGAAGCCAGCGGCCCATGCCGCGCCGCTGCCCTCCGACAAGGTCGATCGCACCTACCAGCGGCTGCGCTGGGAAGTCTACGTCGGCATCTTCGTTGGCTACGCCGGCTACTACCTGGTACGCAATAACCTGGCGCTCGCCATTCCGGACCTCGAGCGCGCCCACCCCGAGTACACCAAGGCCGCGCTCGGCAGCGCCCTGACGGCCCTGTCCATCGCCTACGGCCTGTCGAAGTTCCTCATGGGCTCGGTTTCCGACCGCAGCAATCCGAAGTACTTCCTGCCCCTCGGACTGCTGCTGTCGAGCGCCATCATGGCCGCCTTCGGCCTTTTCCCCGTCGCCTACGCCTCGCTCGCCTCGATCGTCGTCATCATGACGGTGAATGGCTGGGTGCAGGGGATGGGCTGGCCGCCGTGCGGCAAGTCCATGGTCTACTGGTTCAGCACGCGCGAGCGCGGCCTGCGGGTCTCGGTGTGGAACACGGCGCACAACGTGGGTGGCGTGCTGGTGGCGGCCTTCGCGGTCTGGGGCGTATCGCTCTTCGGCGTGTGGCAGGCGAAGTTCTACTTCAATGCACTGGTCGCCGCCTGCGTCGCCGTCGGGGTGCACTTCCTGCTGCAGGACTCGCCGCAATCGCGTGGACTGCCGCCGATCGAGGTCTACAAGAACGACTATCCTCCCGGCTACTCCGAGTCGCAGGAGCGCATCGCCACCTTCCGCGAGATCCTCCTCGGCTACGTGCTCTCCAACCGTTACCTGTGGGCGATCGCCATCGCCAACGCCTTCTGCTACTTCGTGCGCTATGGGGTGGTCAACTGGATCCCGGAATACCTGCAGACCGCCAAGGGCTTCTCGTTCCAGCAGTCGAGCTTCGCCTGGGCGCTGTACGAGTTTGCGGCCATCCCCGGAACCATCGCCTGCGGCTGGGTCTCGGACAAGGTCTTCAAGGGCCGGCGCGCCCCGGCGACCATGCTCTTCATGGGGCTCACCCTCGCCGCCGTGGTGGTCTACTGGCTGAACCTGCACGGGCCGCTGTGGATCGACTACGTGGCGCTGATGGCGATCGGCTTCTCGGTGTACGGGCCGATCATGATGATCGGCCTGCACTCGCTCGACCTGGTCCCCAAGCGGGCCGCGGGCACCGCGGCCGGGTTCACCGGCTTCTTCGGCTACGTGTTTGGGTCGGCGATTGCGGGCACCGGGGTGGGCTGGATCGCCGATCACTTCGGCTGGCGGGCGGTGTTCATCAGCATGATCGCCTGCTGCCTCCTGACCATCCTGTTCAGCGCGTTCACGCTCGGCCATCGCGCCGAGAGCCTCACGCGCAGGCCATGACCGCCCGGCGCTAGCCGGCGTAGCCGGGGTTCGCCCGGTCGAGGCGACGCAGCAGGCCCGGCCAGGCGAGGGCACCGCCCAGCCCGCGCGTCACCTGGGCGGCCGCGGCCTTGATTCCGGCCAGTATCGGATCGGGAATCGGCACCAATTCGCTGCCGCCACTCTGCGCGCGCACCTGGATCGTGCAGGCCGCCTCGAACACGTACATGGCGAGGAAGGCGTCCGCCATGGAGCCGGCGGCCGTCAGCAGGCCATGGTTGCGCAGCATGAGGTACATCCGGTCGCCCAGGTCGCGCACCAGGCGCGGCTGTTCCTCGGCGTTCAGCGCGACGCCTTCATAGTCGTGGTAGGCGAGCGAGGAGAGCACGAACAGGGACTGCTGCGAGATCGGCAGCAGTCCCTGGCGCTGCGCCGAGACGGCGATGCCATTGAGCGAGTGCACGTGCATCACGCAGCCGACGTCGCCGCGGGCGGCGTGGATGCAGCTGTGGATCGTGAAGCCGGCCGGGTTGATCTCGTAGGGGGAGTCCATGACCTTGCGGCCTTCGAGGTCGATCTTCACGAGGGAGGAGGCGGTGATCTCCTCGAACAGCATTCCGTAGGGATTGATCAGGAAGTGGTGCTGCGGTCCGGGCAGCCGCGCGGAGATATGCGTGAAAACCAGGTCGTCCCAGCCGAAGAGGGCCACCAGGCGGTAGGCCGCGGCGAGGTTGACGCGCAGCTGCCACTCCTCGGTGCTCACCTGGGCACGCACCGAGCCGACATCCGAGTGTTTGGCGGGCATGGACCCCTTCCTGGCAGAAATGGACCGCGTTCGAAGCAGGGCTGGCCGTGCAGTGCCGCCACGGTCGACCCGCGTGGGCAGCTTAGGCGAAAGTGGGCGAGGGCGTCGATCCTCCGGCGGCGCGGACGGCAATCCCGGCGACAGCCATCCGTGTAGAATTTCCCGCCCCGCTCGGCGCGCGACTGGCGGGATTCCCGGCCACCCAAGGGTACAGAGCGTCGTATGCGTCACGTTGAGTCCGAAACCAGGGACGGGGTCGTCGTCCTGCGCCTGAACAACCCCCCGGTCAACAGCTTCGGCCTCGACCTGCGCCGCGAACTCCTGGCCGGCCTCAGCCTTGCCGAGGCCGACCCGGCCGTCGGGGCGATCGTCATCATCGGTTCCGGCAAGGGCTTCTCCGGCGGCGCCGACATCCGCGAGTTCGGCACGCCGAAGACCATGATGCAGCCGAACCTGCCGGCGCTGCTGCGCGCCGTCGAGGAGTGCAGCAAGCCCGTCGTCGCTGCCATCGACGGCATCTGCATGGGGGGCGGCTTCGAGCTGGCGCTGGCGTGTCACTACCGCGTTGCGCTGGGCAGCGCGCGCCTGGCCCTTCCGGAGGTGAAGCTCGGCCTGCTGCCCGGGGCTGGCGGCACGCAGCGCCTGCCGCGCCTGGTCGGCGTGGAGACCGCGCTCAACATGATCGTCTCGGGCAACCCGGTGAGTGCGGAGGCGCTCAAGGGCACCGCACTGTTCGATCTGGTCGCGGCGGCCGACCTGCCGGGCGCATCGCTCGAATTCGCGAAGTCACTCATCGCGCAGAAGCGCGGCCCGAAGAAGGTGCGCGATCTTGCCATCGATATGCCCAACGCCGAGGCGTACCTGCAGTTCGCGCGCAATACCGTCAAGGCCGCCGCCGGCCCGTACCCCGCGCCACTCGCCTGCGTAGAGGCGGTCGCGGCCGCCGCCCGGGGGCCGTTCGACGCCGGCCTCAAGCGCGAGCGCGAACTGTTCGTTTCCCTCATGGCGACGCCGGAGTCGGCGGCGCTGCGCCACATCTTCCAGGCCGAGCGGGCCGCCGGCCACATCGACGGCGTCGCCGACGACACCGCGGTGCGCCCGGTCAACACGGTGGGCGTGATCGGCGCCGGCACCATGGGCGGCGGCATCACCATGGCACTGATCAACGCCGGCATTCCGGTGGTGCTCTTGGAGAGTAGCCAGGCGGCGCTCGACCGCGGCCTTGCGACCATCCGCGGCAACTATCAGGGGCAGCTGAAGAAGGGCAAGCTGACCGAGGAGGCGCTCAACAAGCGCCTGGCGCTCATCAGCCCGACGCTCGACTACCAGCCGCTCGCCGAGGTCGACCTGGTGATCGAGGCGGTTTTCGAGACCATGCAGGTCAAGGAGCAGGTATTCCGCAAGCTGGACACGGTCGCACGTGCCGGCGCGATCCTCGCCTCCAACACCTCGGCGCTCGACCTGAACGCGATCGCGCGCTTCACCGGACGGCCGCAGGACGTGATTGGGCTGCATTTCTTCAGCCCGGCCAACATCATGCGCCTGCTCGAGGTCGTGCGCGGTGCGGCGACCGCTGCCGACGTGCTGGCGAGCGCCATGGCGCTGGCGAAGCGGATCGGCAAGATCGCGGTCGTCGCAGGGGTCTGCGACGGCTTCATCGGCAACCGCATGGTCGCCCGCTACGGCGATGCGGCGCACGACCTGGTCCTGTACGGAGCCTCGCCCGAGCAGGTCGACAGGGTGCTGGAGAAGTTCGGGTTCGTCATGGGCCCGTTCCGCATGGCCGACCTGGCAGGCCTCGACGTGGCGATGGACGTGCGCAAGCGACGCGCCCGGGAGTTCCCGGACCAGGACTTCGCCAACATCGCGGACGTGCTGTGCGAACAGGGCCGCCACGGCCAGAAGAACGGCGCGGGCTACTACCGCTACGAGCCCGGGGCACGCGCGGCGATCGCCGACCCGGCCGTGGGGGCGATCATCGACAAGTTCCGTGCCGACCATGGCTTCACTCCCCGCAAGGTCAGCGACAGCGAGATCATCGAGCGCTGTGTCTACGCGCTGGTCAACGAGGGCGCGCACATCCTGGAGGACGGCATCGCGCAGCGCAGCTCCGACATCGACATCGTGTACCTGAACGGTTACGGCTTCCCCGCCTTCCGCGGCGGTCCGATGTTCTATGCCGACCAGGTGGGGCTGCCCGAGGTGGTGCGCGCGCTCAGGCGCCTGGCCGCCACCCCGGCGCGCGAGCCCTCGGCCTGGGTGCCGGCGCCGCTGCTGGTGCGCCTGGCAGAGCAGGGCGGGACTCTGAGCGGATCGGCAGGAGCGAAGTCGTGACAGACGCAGTGATCGTATCGACCGCCCGCACCGGCCTGGGCAAGAGCTGGAAGGGCGCGTTCAACATGACCTACGGGGCGACCCTGGGTGCGCACGCCGTGCAGCACGCCGTGGCGCGCGCCGGCATCGACCCTGCCGAGGTCGAGGACGTGATCATGGGCTCGACGTTCGGGGAAGGCACGCAGGGCGGCAACATCGCGCGCGCCATCGCCCTGCGCGCGGGCCTGCCGGTGACCACGGCGGGCCTGAGCATCAACCGCTTCTGCAGCTCGGGCCTGCAGTCGATCGCGCTGGCCGCGCAGCGCGTCATGACCGAGGGCGCGCAGGTGCTCGTCGCCGGCGGCCTGGAGAGCATCTCCTGCATCCAGAACGAGACCAACACGCACATGCTGTTCGACCCGTGGCTGCGCGAGCACAAGCCCACGCTGTACTGGTCGATGCTGCAGACCGCCGAGACCGTCGCCAAGCGCTACAACGTCTCCAAGCAGGCGCAGGACGAGTACGGGGTGCGCAGCCAGCAGCGCGCCGCCGCGGCGCAGGCGGCCGGCAAGTTCGCGGACGAGATCGTGCCGATGACTACGGTCATGGGGGTGGCCGACAAGGACAGCGGTCGCATTCTCACCCGCGAGGTCACCATCGACCGCGACGAGGGCATCCGTGCCGACACGACGCTCGAAGCGGTCGCGAAGATCCGCCCGGCGCTGCCCGGAGGGGTGATCACCGCGGGCAACGCCAGTCAGTTCTCCGACGGCAGCAGCGCCTGCGTGGTGATGGATGCCAGGCTGGCCGCCCAGCGCGGCCTGCGGCCGCTCGGCGTCTTCCGTGGCTTCGCCGTGGCCGGCTGCGAGCCGGACGAGATGGGCATCGGCCCGGTGTTCGCGGTCCCGCGGCTTCTCAAGCGCTGCGGCTACACCGTCGGCGACATCGACCTGTGGGAGCTCAACGAGGCCTTCGCCTGCCAGGTGCTCTATTGCCGCGACAAGCTCGGCATCCCGGACGAGAAGCTCAACGTGAACGGCGGCGCCATCGCCGTCGGCCATCCCTACGGGGTGAGCGGCGCCCGCCTGACCGGGCACGCGCTCATCGAGGGCAGGCGCCGCGGGGCGCGCCTGGTGGTGGTCACCATGTGCATCGGCGGCGGCCAGGGAGCGGCGGGGCTGTTCGAGGTGGCCTGATCCGGGCCATGATCCATGGGTACGCAGCACTTCAAGTTCTGGCCGCAGAGCGCGCAGCGCCACCTGGAGCCGCCGCAGACCAACCTGTTCTGCAACCTCGAAGTGTCCGCGCGACGCCGCCCGGCCAAGCCGGCCCTGGTCTACTACGACAGCATCGTCAGCTACGCGCAGCTGCTGGACGAGGCGCAGCGCGTGGCCGCATTCCTGCAGCAGCGCTGCGCGGTGGCGCGCGGGGAGCGGGTGCTGCTGTTCATGCAGAACAGCCCGCAGTTCGTCGTCGGCTACTACGGCATCCTGCGTGCCGACGCGGTGGTCGTGCCGGTCAACACCATGTACCTCACGCAGGAATTTGCGCGCACCGCCGGTGATGCCGGGGCGGTGACGGCGATCGTCTCGCAGGAGCTGTACCCACGCATCGAGCCGCTGCTGGCCAGCGGCCAGCTGCGGCACGTCATCATCGCCGCCTACTCGGACTACTTGACGTCACCGACGAGCCTTGCCGTGCCGGACTTCGTCAGCCAGCCGCGCACCGAGCACCGCCGCCCCGGCCTCTTCCTGTGGCGCGAGGTTCTGGACGCCGGGCTCACCCCCGGGGCGCTGACTGCCGGCAGCGAAGAGCTGTGCGTCATGCCCTATACCTCCGGCACGACCGGCCAGCCCAAGGGTTGCATGCACACCCACGCCACCACCATGTACACCTCGGTGGCGCAGCTGCAGTGGTTCGGCGCGACCGCGGAGCTCACGCTGCTCGCAGTGGCGCCAATGTTCCACGTGACCGGAATGCAGGGCGCCATGAACGGCCCGCTGTACGTCGGTTGCACGATCGTGATCATGCCGCGCTGGGACCGCACCGTGGCGGCCGAGTGCGTGCAGCGCTACGGCATCGCCACCTGGACCGGGGTGCCGACCATGTTCCAGGATTTCTTCGCCAACCCGGACATCGGCAAGTACGACCTGTCCTCGATCACCAAGCTCAGCGGTGGCGGCGCCGCCATGCCGGCCGCGGTGGCACAGCGCCTGCTCGAGCGCGGCATCAGCTTCTGCGAGGGCTATGGGCTGACCGAGACCATG
Organism: Pseudomonadota bacterium; assembly: GCA_018240525.1. GTDB lineage: Bacteria > Pseudomonadota > Gammaproteobacteria > Steroidobacterales > Steroidobacteraceae > 13-2-20CM-66-19. The sequence continues at coordinate 68,055 of JAFEFN010000003.1, read as the reverse complement.
GCGGCCACGCACATCAACCCGCTGCACCACCCCAAGCCGCAGTGCCTGGGGATCCCGATCTACGGGGTGGACTCGCGCGTGGTGGACCCGCAGACCCTGCGCGAGATGTCCCCCGGCGAGGTCGGGGAGATCGTGACGCACGGGCCGCAGCTGTTCAAAGGCTACTGGAACAAGCCCGCGGACACGGCCGAGGTGTTCGTGCAGATCGACGGCAAGCGCTTCTTCCGCACGGGGGACCTGGGGCGGGTCGACGAGGATGGCTACTTCTTCATGGTCGATCGCCTCAAGCGCATGATCAATGCCTCCGGCTTCAAGGTCTGGCCCACCGAGGTCGAGGCCCTGATGTACCAGCACCCGGGGGTGCTCGAAGCCTGCGTCATCGGCACCCGCGACGCGCACCGCGGCGAGACGGTCAAGGCGCTCGTGGTCCTGCGCCCGGAGTGGCGTGAGCGGGTCACCGCGCAGGAGCTGCGTGAGTGGTGCCACCAGAACATGGCGGCCTACAAGGCGCCGCGCGTCGTCGTCTTCACCGACTCGCTGCCCAAGTCCGGCAGCGGCAAGATCATGTGGCGCGAGCTGCAGGAGCGCGAGTCCGCGGCCGGCGCCGCCGAAGCAACCCACTGACGGCAACCGCATCGTCTTCAGCATGCCGATGGATATGATCACATGGACCTGAGATTCACCCCCGAGGAGGAGGCCTTTCGCACCGAGGTGCGCGCCTTCCTTGCCGCCGAGCTGCCCGCGGACATCCGCGAGAACGTGCTGCTGGGGCGCCGCCTGCGCAAGGACGACGTGGTGCGCTGGCAGAAGATCCTGTTCCGGCACGGCTGGGGCGCGGGCATGTGGCCCACGCGCTTCGGCGGTGCCGGCTGGAGCGTGGTGCAGCAGCACATCTTCGACGAGGAGGGTGCCGCCGCCGGCGCTCCCGGCCAGCTGCCGTTCGCGCTGCGCATGGTGGCGCCGGTGCTGATGACCTTCGCCACCCCGGCGCAGCAGGCCTATTTCCTGCCGCGCATCCTCTCCGGGCAAGACTGGTGGTGCCAGGGGTACTCCGAGCCCGGCGCCGGTTCGGACCTGGCATCGCTGCGCACCAGTGCGGTGCGCGACGGGGACCACTATGTCGTGAACGGCCAGAAGACCTGGAACACCCTGGGTCAGTATGCCGACTGGATCTTCTGCCTGGTGCGCACCAGCAGCGAGGGCCGGGCGCAGCAGGGCATCTCGTTCCTGCTCATCGACATGAAGACCCCCGGGGTGAGCGTGCGCCCGATCGTCATGCTCGATGGCGAGCATGAAATCAACGACATCTTCTTCGCGGACGTCCGCGTGCCGGTCGCCAACCTCGTCGGCGAGGAGAACAAGGGCTGGACCTATGCGAAGTTCCTGCTGGAGCACGAGCGCACCAACAATGCCGGCATCGGCAACTGCAAGCGCGAGCTGGCACGCCTGAAGCAGATCGCGGCTGGCCAGCGCGCTGGCGGCCGCCCGCTCATCGAGGACCAGCGCTTCCGCGACCGCATCACGCAGGTGGAGCTGGAGTTGATGGCGCTCGAGATCACCAACCTGCGCGTACTGTCCAAGGCGCACCGCGAGGCGCAGCCGGCCGGTCCGGAGGTGTCGCTGCTCAAGATCAGGGGCTCGGAGATCATCCAGCGCCTGGCCGAACTGCAGATGCAGGCTCTGGGCCACGACGCGCTGCCCTACGTGCGCGAGGGACTGGACGCCGGCTGGACCCCCGACCCGCTGCTCTCGCAGCATTTCCCGGCGTATGCGCCGCCCCTGTCGGGGCGGTACTTCAACTACCGCAAGACCAGCATCTATGCCGGCTCGAACGAGATCCAGAAGAACATCATCGCCAAGATGATCCTCGGCCTTTAGGAAGCAAGCCCGTGGATTTCCGCTACAACGACGAACAGCTGGCCATGCAGGCCACCCTGCAGCGCTTCATCGAGCGCGACTACGGCTTCACCGAGCGCCGCGCGCTGGCTGCCTCCGCGAGCGGGTTCTCCACGGCTGCCTGGACGCAGTATGCGCAGCTCGGGCTGCTGGCCCTGCCGCTGCCGCAGCAGTTCGATGGCCTGGGCGGCGGCGCATTCGATGTCATGGTCGTCATGGAACAGGTGGGCCGCGGCCTGCTGCTGGAGCCTTACCTCACGACGGTGGTGCTGTGTGCGGGCCTCGTGGCGGATGCCGCACCCCCGGCGATGCAACAGGCGCTGCTGCCGCAGGTGGCCGCGGCGCAGTGCAAGCTCGCGCTCGCAGCCTACGAGCCCGCGAGCCGCTACGAGCTGGCGCAGGTGGCCACCACGGCCACGCGCAGCACGGCCGGCTGGCAGCTCTCGGGCTTCAAGGCGGTGGTGCTGGATGCCCCGTCGGCCGATGCGTTCATCGTTTCCGCCCGGGAAGCGGAGGGCGACGGCCTGTCGCTCTTCCTGGTGCCGCGCACGGCCGCGGGGCTGACGGTGTCCTCCTACCCGACGCAGTCCGGGGCCCGTGCCGGGGATGTGCAGCTGGCGAAGGTCAGCGTCGGTGCAGACGCCCTGATCGGCACCGTCGGCGGCGGCCTCGCGCCGCTCGAGAAGGCGGTGGATGTGGCGATCGCGGCCTTGTGCGCCGAAGCCCTCGGGATCATGAGCGCGCTCAACCAGGCCACGCTGGCCTACCTGAAGACCCGCAAGCAGTTCGGCGTCGCCATCGGTGCCTTCCAGGCCCTGCAGCACCGCATGGCGGACATGTACATCGCCGAGGAACAGGCGCGCTCGATGGCCATCATCGCGGCAGACCGCGTGGCCGGGGCCGATGCCGCCGCCCGGCGGCGCGCGGTGGCCGCCGCCAAGGCCTACATCGGCCAGGCGGCCCGCCAAGTCGGGCAGGAGGCCGTGCAGCTGCACGGCGGCATGGGCGTGGTCGATGAGCTCATCGTGAGCCACTACTTCAAGCGCCTGAGCATGATCGAGCAGACCTTCGGCGACACCGACTACCACCTCGCGCGCTTCGCGCAGGCCGCCCCGGTCCCCTGACGGCGCCTGCGCGGCGCCTCCCGCCTCGAGCCCGGAACGTTAAGGCGCGTCGCGGGCCTGTCCGCGCGTGGCCTGTGACCAACCCCGTTTCGGGGCGCCGCCCGTTCAAGGGATGGAAGGCATCGTATGCCGGTGGCGCGGAGCCCACGCGTGAGCGGGCCTCACCCCCCGGCCGGAGGCTCGAAGGCAATGAATCATCACTTCTTCCGTGCAGATGCGCTGTCGCGCCGTGCCGTACCCATGGGCGCGATCGCTGCGCTTCATTTCCTGGTCGCCTATCTGCTGCTCACCGCTCTGGTGCAGCCTGCGGGGCCGCCCGCACCCCCGGTCCTCACCGGCAGGTTCCTTCCCGAGCAGGCCAACCCGCCGCCGCAGCCGCCCCCGGACATCAGGATTCCGGAGCGCCACGGACCGATCGAGGCGCCGCCCGTGGACGATGCGGTGTCGTCGCCCCCGGATCCCACGACCCAAGCGCTGCCCGCGGAATCCGCGGTGGATGCAGACGGCGTCCGCGCCGACGCCGCGCCGCTGCCGATCCGGCAGGTCGGCAGCAACGTGTTGCCGAACAGCGCGGACTACTATCCGCCCACCCTGATCCGTGAACACGTGCAGGGCGCAACCAGCCTGCGGGTCTGCGTGGATGCGCAGGGGGTGCGCCAGGGCGAGGCCGTCATCGAGCAGACCGCGGGCAACGAGCTGCTGGACCGCGCGGCCCTGCAGATGGCCCGGCATGGCCGCTATGCGCGCGCGATGCAGGGTGATCGCCCGGTGGGCAACTGCTACCGCTTCCGGATCACGTTCCGGATCCCCGGGTAGGGCGACGGACGCTGCGGGTGCCGCCGCGGGGTATTCTGCGCGCGTGTGATTTGCGGAGATTCGATGGCACGACGCACAAAGCCCGTGGCACTGCTCCCGAGCCGCGGGCGCGCACGCGTGCAGGAGGTGGGTGAGAGCCCCGCCCTCGAGGCGATCTGGCACGTGGTATGCGCGATCCCGCGCGGCCAGGTCTCGACCTACGGCGCGGTGGCGCGCGCCGCCGGGCTGCCCGGCCGTGCGCGCCAGGCCGGCTTCGCCCTGCGGGTGGCGCCCGGGGAGCTGAACGTCCCCTGGCACCGCGTGGTCGGTGCGGGCGGGCGCATCGCTTTCCCGGCCGCATCCCGGGCCGCCGCCGAGCAGGCGCGCCGGCTGCGCGCTGAAGGCGTCGCGGTGCGCGGCGGCCGCGTGGACAAGGCCGCCCTCACCGACCTCGAGGTCTGAGCGCCGGCCGGCACGGCCGGCGTCAGTCCTTGCTCTCGGCGACGGTGCGCCCGTTCAGCGGCTGCGTCGGGCGCGCATTGTGCGAGTAGCGCGCCGCGAACGCCTGCACCTGCGCCGCGGAAGCCTCCACGGGGAGCTTCAGCTCGAGCCAGCGCACCCCCTCGCTGCACGGCGGCGTGGTCAGTGATCCCTCGTAGGTGTAGTAGCCGTGGGTGCGCGGCAGGAAGGTGGTGAGGTCGATGGTTGCCCCCGGCATGTCCCTCTCCGTGCTCCCCTTGGCGGGGAAGTCGTCGAAGACCGGCTTCAGGAAGGCATTCTCCTTGCCCGTGCGGATCTGCACGGCCACGACCGCCAGCTCGCCCTTGGCGTTTTTGTGCACCAGGTGCGCCACCATGGCGTTGTGGTGGCCATGGAAGGTCTCCTCGCTCGGCTCGTGGAAGTGGAACTGCACCAGCTCGTAATGGTCGGCGCCGATCGTGATGCCGCCGCTGCCAGGGGGCGCGTTCACCTGGAAGGAATGGCCCGTGTCGGTGACCTTCAGGGGGATCGGCTTGTAGTCGAACTGGATCGGCGGCAGGTCCTTCTTGGCAGCGCTGTCGATGTTGATCGGCGACTGGTGGCGGTCGGTGCCCGGCCCACAGGCGGTGAAGGTGGCGTCTTCCTCGGCCCAGTGCGCCGGACCGGTCGCGCCCGAGTAACTCCAGTGCGCGTGGCTGTCCTCGGCTGGCGCGGTTCGCGTCAGCAGCGCCGCGACGAGACCGAAGGCGGCGGCGCGCAGTGCAAGTGCTTGGTTCATGGGCTCCTCGTGCGGCAGGGTTGGGATGACCGGGCGCGGAAGTATAGCCCGGGCGTGGCCGCGAGCTAGCTTGCCGAGGCCGGCGGCCGCTCGAGCGTCACCAGCAGTTCGGCGGCCCCGCGCGGGGCGCGGCGCCGCCGCGGGTCATACCAGGGCAGGAGCACCCGCAGCAGCCGCGGCAGGGCGAAGCGCATGAAGCGTGCACGGTAGCGCCTCTCGAGGCGCACGGACGCGGCGCGCGTTGCGCGGTCCATCGCGGCCCGGTCGGTGGCCAGGAAGTGGTCGGAGACGCGCTTGCCGTAGCGGCCGAGGTGGCGCATGGCACGCAGATAACCGCCGACGCGGCGGAAGTAGCCGCCGCCCAGGGCCCGCAGCACCTCGAAGCACACCGCGCGATGCTCGAATTCCTCGGCGAGGTGCCATTGCCACAGGCGCACCAGGCGCGGGTCGGCGCCCTGCAGAAGATCGTCGATGCGCTCGAAGAAGAATTCCGCGTGGATGATGCCGAGCGACTCGAAGCCCTCGCAGTAGGCGGCGTTGGCCTGCAGGGAGTCCTTGGCCAGCATGCGCGCGTAGTCCGCGTGCAGCTCCTCCTCCAGCGACTTCAGCTGCGGATAGGGGGCGTACAGGAGCTTGTTGAAGAGGCGGTGCTGGCGGTAGTGGTTGCCCTCCTGGGCGCAGAACTGGGCGATGTCGCGGGCCAGCCGTGCATCGCGGACCTGCATGCCGGCGCGGGCCACCACCTTGTTGAGGTAGGTCTCGACCGCGGGCAGGCTGGTCGAGCCGGCGTTGGTGATCTGCGCGAAGGCATGGTCGGGCGCCCAGTGGGGGAGCGCGGCCTCGAAGCTCAGGCGCGGGTTGCGGGCGATCATGGGAGCACCGCCAGCGTGCGCGTGAACGCGCGCAGGTCGGCCAGCAGCAGGTCCGGGACCTCCAGGGCGGCGAAGTGGCCGCCGCGCGGCAGCACGCTCCAGTGCACCAGGTTGAAGCGGTACTGGACCCAGGCTCGCGGGTTGCGGATCAGCTCGCGCGGGAATATCGCGACGCCGGTCGGCACGCTCACGCGCGACTGGCTGCCCGGGTCGTGGGCCTCGTCGTAGTACAGGCGGATGGAGCTGCCGATGCTGTCGGTGATCCAGTACAGCGCGACGTGATCGAGGATGGCCTGGTCGCTCACGAGGCTGCGCCCCGCGGCATCTGTGTCGCTCCAGGCCAGGTGCTTCTCCCCGAGCCAGGCCAGAAGTCCCAGCGGCGAGTCGGCCAGTGCCACCGCGAGCGTCTGGGGGCGGGTGTTGTGCTGGGCGTAGTATCCCAGCCCGTCGGCGAAGGTGTGTGCATTGGCCTGCAGCCAGGCCGTCTCCTCGGGGAGCACGGCGCTGCGGGCGGGATCGCCCTCCGGCGGCGGCTGGGTGGCGGCCAGGTTCAGGTGCAGGCCGATGCAGTGCGGTGCGTGCAGGCGTGCGATTTGCGCGCCGATCATGCTGCCCCAGTCACCGCCCTGCACGAGGAAGCGATCGTAGCCCAGGCCGCGCATGAGGTGCACCATGCGGGCGGCGATCGCGGCGGTGTTGCAGGGTTCGTCCAGGCTGCGCGTGGAGAAGCCGTAGCCGGGCAGCGACGGGCATACCACGTGGAATGCCGGCGTGCCCGCGGTCAACTCCGGGATGAGGGTGCTGAACTCCAGGAACGAGCCCGGCCAGCCGTGCAGCAGCAGCAGGGGCAGCGCGCCGGGGTCCGTGCTGCGCTCGTGGACGAAGTGCAGCCGCTGCGCATCTTCCACGACGTAGGCGGCGTGGCGGTTGATGCGCGCCTCGAAGCCCGGCCAGTCAAACTCGGTGAGTCCCCGCGCCAGGCGCGCCAGGTCCGCCGGCGGGATGCCCATGCGGCCTTGGGGGTCGGCGGTGGCGGCGGCGCGGTGGCTGCGCGCCAGGCGCTCGGGCAGCGCGGCGGTGCGCGCCGCGTCGGCACGGAAGCGGAACGGCTGGACCTTCATGGCTGCTTCGGGTCGATCAGCACCTTGCAGTCACCGGGATTGGTGCGCAGCGCCTCGAAGCTGCCGGGCAGGCTGGCTAGGCCGATGCTCTGGCTGTGCATGGGTGCGGGCCGCGCCGCGCCGCGGGCGATGGCCGTGATGACCGCCGCGAAGTCCGCCTCGGTGTAGCACTGGCAGAACTGCACGCTGACTTCCTTCATCAGGCCGACGATCGGCCGGATGCGGTCTTCGCCGAAGCACACACCGGCCACGACGACGCGGCCGCGGATGGCGGCAAGCTCCAGCGCCTGCTGCAGCAGGCCGGGGTTGCCGACGCACTCGATGACCACCGGTGGCGGCCCGCCGCACAAGGCCGCGCAGCGTGCTGCGAGGTCTTCCTGCACGGGGTCCACGACCGCGGTGGCACCCAGCTCGCGGGCGATCTCGCGCCGCCGTGCGGCCGGTTCGCTCACGATGACCTGGGCGGCACCGGCCAGGCGCGCGAACAGGGTCACGCCCGCCCCGATCGGGCCGGCGCCGATGACGAGCACGGACTCACCCGGGCGGAGGGCGGCCAGCGACACGGCGTGGTGCGCCACGGCGAGGGGCTCGACCATCGCCCCGTCGGTGAAGGAGACCCCGGTCGGCAGCCGCTGCAGCATGCTGCCGCGGGCGGCGACGTACTCGGCGTAGGCGCCGGGGTATTCGAGCGTCATGCCGGTGAACCGACCGGTCCGGCACAGGGCGGGCAGGCCCGCCTCGCAGGCGTCGCATTCACGGCAGGCCTGCACGGGCAGCGCGGTCACCCGCGCACCCACCTGCCAGTCGGCGCCGACGCCCGCGCCAGCCGCGACGATGGTGCCGGCGAACTCGTGGCCGAGGATGACGCCCGGCGGGATGTAGCCGTGCTCGGTCACGTGCAGGTCCGAGCCGCAGATACCGGCATGGGCGACCTCGATGATCACCTGGTCCGGCGCCGGGCGGGGATCGGCGACGGTCTCGATGGCGAGGGGACGGCCGCCGCCCTGGTAGATTGCCGCGCGCATGGAGGGCTCCTGCGGTGGGACTGACTGCCTTGCGATGCTACCCGGAATGCCGGCCGCTGCGCGGGAGCCGGGGACTTCAGGCCCTCGACTTCAGCCAGCGCACCTGCCGTTCCTGGGCGGCCAGGTACAGGCCCATGGCGAAGGCGAAGCTCGTGAAGAGGCTCATCACGAAGTAGAGCCAGCAGCCCTTCAGGCCGCGGCGCGGCCCGTCGACCATGGTCCACAGCGGCAGCAGGAACACGTTTGCCGCCACCAGGTCCTGGCCGATCGAGGCCGCCGCCGGGTTGGTGAACATCATCCTGGTGAAGTGCACCCAGCCACCCTCGGTCGGGTACTCCTGCATGTACTGGATGTTGAAGTACCAGCCCGCGCCGATCGCACAGACGGCGATGAGGTAGTACAGCGCCTCGACCCAGGAGACTGCCGCGCCCTGCCAGCCGGAGCGGTACAGGTGGGCGTTGTAGTAGAAGAACAGCGCAATCGTCAGCAGCCCGAGCACGGCGTGGAACATCAGCGCGGTCATGCATCGATCCCCTTGAGGTTGTGTCGTTCTTGTTCGTGCGCCGGCAGGTCTCGCCCAGCAACCCGCCCGTGCGTGGCGATCAGAATACACGCAGCCGCCACGACCCGGAATGGTGCGGATCCGGGGCGCGCCGCGGTCACTCAAAGAGACTAGGGCTCAGGCCAGCAGCGGCTTCATGTCCGGGTCGCCCTTGGCCATCGCGCGCCGGTAGGCCGCACGTTCGCCGATGCGGGCGAGGTAGGCGCGGGTGTTGGGCAGGGCGGAGATGTCACGTCGCGCGAAGGCGCGCATCGTCGTGAGCGGAAACAGCATCATGATGTCTGCCGCGGTGAGCTCGTCACCGGCAAAGTAGGCTGCCTCGCCGAGCCGCGCCTCGACCATCCCGAAGGCGCGCCGCGCGCGCTCCCCCAGCATGGCGCCGAGGGGATTGTCCGCCTGCAGGCTGAGCATCGCGGAAATCACGTTCATCAGCTCGCTCGGCATCAGCGTGCCGTTGGCGAAGTGGAACCAGAACAGGTACTGGGCGAAGTTCGGCCGGTCCGCACCGACGGCGAGGCGGCCCTGGCCGTGGCGGGCGATGAGGTATTCGATGATGGCGCCAGACTCGGCCAGCACCAGGGGGCCATCGGTGATCACCGGCGCGATCCCCATCGGGTGCAGCTTCTTGTACGCCGCCGGTGCCATGCCGGTCGCGTCGCGGTCGTAGCGCTGCAGGGTGTACGGGATGTCCAGTTCCTCGCACAGCCAGAGGATGCGCTCGGACTGGGAGACCCCCAGGTGATGGACGGTGATCATGCGGCAGGTCCTCTGGCGTTGCGGTGCCGCAGTGTACGGCCGCCGCGCGCTATCCGGCGGGCCCGCTAGTCGACCGGGTGACGCTCGGCGGTCCAGCGCAGCATGCCCCCCGCCAGGTTCGCCAGCTGGGTGAGGCCCGCCTTCTGCAGCAGGACGACCGCCTGGGCGGAGCGCGCGCCGCTGCGGCAGACGGTCACCACGGGAATGTCGCGACGCAGTGCCTGGCTGCGCTCCGGGAGCTGCTCGAGCGGTATGAGCTGCGCTCCGCGGATGTGTCCCAGGGGACCGCCGAACTCCTCGGCCGCCCGCACGTCGATGACCTGCACCGGGGTATCCAGCTCGGCCAGACCCGCCGGCTCGATCTCCCAGATCCCCGCCACCGTGAAGCGCAGGGGCGCCCACTGCGGACCGGGGCGTGCCTCCCCGGCGCTGGCCGGTGCGCCCAGGCGCAGGTTGCCGGGCAGGGCGATGTCGAGCAGCTTCGGGTGCGGCAGGTTGAGGTTCTTCATGTAGCCGACGAAGTCATCCTCGCCGACGGCGGCGCCGATGCGCGGGTTGAGCCGCTCTTCCTCGTCGACGGTGCTCACCGTGAGCCCGCGGTAATCGTGCGCCGGGTAGAGCAGGCACGGGCGCGGCAGGGTGAAGATCTGGTCGCGGATGGAGCGGAACAGCGCGCGCGAGTCGCCCTCCTGGAAATCGGTGCGCCCGGTCCCGCGGATGAGCAGGGCGTCGCCCGTGAAGGCGGCGCTGTGGTCATCGAGCACGAAGGTGATGCAGCCGTGGGTGTGCCCGGGCGTGGCCCGCACCTGCACGTGCCGGTCGCCGAAGGCCACCCGGTCATCGGCCTGCAGCAGCCGGTCCGCCCCCGTCGCGCCACTGAGCCGGGACACCGCGATGGCGCAGCCGAACTCGCGCCGCAGCCACCAGGCCCCGGTCACGTGGTCGGCATGGATGTGCGTTTCCAGGGTGGCCACCGGGTGCAGGCCCAGCTCGCGCAGCAGCGCGGAATCGCGCTGCCAGTGCTCCAGCACCGGATCGATGACCAGCGCCTCGCCCGAGGCAGCATCGCCCAGCAGGTAGGTGTAGGTCGAGGAGGTGCTGTCGAACAGCTGCCTGAGGATCATGGCCCCTGGCCCCCTGCCGGTGCGCGGATGCGCTGCGAGAAATCCCCGGCCTGGTCGGCCGCGTGGGCGCGCTCGTTGACGTGGCCGCGCTCGCGCAGCTCGGCATACGGGACGCTGTTGTCGAGCCTGCCGCGCCCGTACAGGTACTCGGGCGCATAGCCGCTCAGCAGCAGCTGCCAGGCGAAGCCGCGGTCGTCATCCCCCTTGGCGTTCTGCCAGATGCCGGTGATGCAGTTGTCGGTGAGGGAGTTGTAGAACTCCGGCTGTTTCTTCAGTGCGTTGATCTTGTGGATGTAGTTCATGAAGAAGCGGCGCTTCTCCTCCGGCGTTGCCTTGAGCTCGAAGCGGTAGGCCTGCTCCGGCGGATCCTTGCGGTAGTTGGTGCGCAGGCGGATCAGGTCGCGCTCGTCCCCGACCACGTAGGTGATCTCGTACTGGCGGAAGAACCCCTTCACGGTCGAGTACCCCTGGCCGACCCTGTAGCGCGCCTCGATCGAGACCGCCAGGTGCTGGCCGTCGGCAAAGCCGAAACTGACGATGCCGTGCGCGATGGCCGGGCCCATCCAGTAGACCGCGAACAGGTCGACGGACTGCAGCTGTCGGAGGTCGAAGGTGTGGTCGTAGTAGGCGGGCGTCCAGTCGAACTCGGCGCGATAGTCGAAGTTGCGGATGTTGTGGACCGTCACGAGATCGCCGTCGATCGTGGCGTAGGGCAGCACGGCCTGGTCGGCGCGCCACTGGCGGTCGTTCGACGGGGTGATCTGCAGCCAGGCGATCACCAGCAGCGCGAACAGCGCCCCGTAGCTCAGCAGCGCGCGCCAGCGCCAGCGCGGGCGAAAGAATGCCAGCAGCGCGGCGAGGGCGGCGACCGCGAAGCCAACGGCGGCGATCGGTCGCTCCGGCGCCGGCAGCGGCTCGAAGTAGAGCAGGGCGAAGACGCCCCACAACGCGGTGCCGATCAGCACGATGCCGAGCAACACCAGGCCGAGGGTCGTCAGGAGGCGCGCAAGGCGGCTCATCATCGATGGTTCCATGTCCGCAGAGGTGCACCGGCCGGCGGCCGGCAGCGGGGCGAGTGGTCAGGCCTGATAGCCGGCCCGTCGGATCATAGAAGAGCGCCGCAGGCGATGCCACACCGTGCGGTGCGCGCCCGGTGAGAGGTTCAGAACCTCAGCACCAGGCCGACCGAGGCCTCGCCCTGTGCCAGCACCGAGGAGGAGTAGTAGCCGCCGCTGCAGCCGTAGCCGCAGCCGAGGAAGGCGCTGCCGCTGCCCATGAAGCTGAAGATGCCGCGCAGGTCAGCGCGCAGGCCGAGATGCTCGTTGGCCATGTAGCGCAGACCCACCCCCAGGCCGATGCTCGGATAGCTCTGGCTGCTGGTGTTGGCGGCATCGAGAAAAGTCGCGCCGCCACTGAGGGTGAAGAGCCACGAGAGGTTGCGGTCGTTGGTCGGCAGCGCCGCAGATACGCCCACGTGGAGGACGTCGACGTTCATGTCGTGCACGGGCGGTGAGAGGGACACACCGTTCTGGAGCGTGGTGTTCTGGTGGCTGTAATAGATCTCGAGTGCGTATGGCCCGTGCGTGAACGGGATGTCGAGCATGGCGCCGTAGCTGGCGCTCGAATCCAGGCTCACCGAGGGATAGTAGTAATTGCAGTAGCAGTTGTTGTTGCCATCGAAGCTCCCGCCGAAGCGCCAGCCGACCATGGGTATCAGTTCCACGGCCGCGGCCGGCAGGCTGGCGGCCAGCAGCAGCAGGCAGGAGAGTCCAGCAAGGCGAGCGTTACGGGGCAACTTCATAAGTGCGTTCCTCATGGTCGAAGCGGGGACGACTCAAGTCGGGCCACGCCGGGCCTGTGGCCGACGCTGCCCGTCAGCCCAACCGTTGGGCGTAGTGTGCATGGGCAGCGAGGGCCTCGAATTAAATTTTCGACACTTCCGGACAGGCCTGACGGGCGCGCAGGTAACTGAAAAATAAGACACTCTTTCCCTTGGGGCAGGCTGCACTCTAACCGGCAGGAGCTGACCCGGAACTGAACGGGTTCCGGGCATAACGGTTGACCGCAGCACGTAAGGCACACGTCCGGGCGGACGTGCTGCCGGTATGATGGCCGGATGCAAACCGGACAGCCGAGCCGCACGGCCCTCGCCGCGGCGATTCACCGTGCCGCCCACCAGGTCCTCGAGGACGGCAGGATCTTTCCCGACCCGCTCGCCATGCGCATCCTGGGCGAGGACGCCGGAGAGCTGGTGCGCGAGGTGCGCGACGATGCCTTCGGGCGCGCGCTGCGCCTGTTCGTGGTGGCACGGGCGCGCATCACCGAGGATGCGCTGGCGGATGCGGTCCGCCGCGGCACCCGGCAGCTGGTGATCCTGGGCGCCGGCCTCGACACCTATGCCTATCGCGCGGTGCCGGACGTGCTGCGGGTGTTCGAGGTCGACTTCCCCGCCACGCAGGCGTGGAAGCGCGAGCGGCTCGCCTCGGCCCACATCGACCTGCCGGCGAACCTGGTGTTTGCGCCGGTGGATTTCGAGCACCAGACCCTGGCCCAGGGCCTCGCCGCGGCGGGGGTCGAGCGCGCCGTGCCCACCTTCTTCACCTGGCTCGGGGTCGTGCCTTACCTCACGACGGAGGCCTTCAACGCCACGCTGTCGTACATCGCGCAGTTTCCGGCCGAGACGCAGGTCGTCTTCGACTACGCGAACCCGCCCGCCTCGTTGAGTGGCGTCCATCGTGCCGAGGTCGAGGCGCTGGCCGAGCGCGTGACCGCCGCCGGCGAGCCGTTCAGGAACTACCTCGACACCGATGAGCTGCACGCGCGCCTTGCGGCCATGGGTCTCAGGGTCATCGAGGACCTGGGGCCGAAGGCGATCTTCGGGCGCTTCTCGCCCGAGCACGTTCCCTACGTGCAGGAGCGCGGCGGCCAGATCCTCAGGGCCACGAACGTGCAGCGATAGCCGGCCGCGGGCGCAGATCCCGGGCGCTCAGAGCGCGCTGCGCTGGTAGGTGGCCGCGGCCAGCCAGCCCGGATTGATCTCCACGCCCCAGCCGGGCTCGGCGGGGATGGTCACGTGCCCGTCCCGCACCGCATAAGGATTCCCCAGGAAGAGTCCTTCCTGCCAGGGATAGTAGTCCGGGCCCTCGATGGACAGCTCGAGGTACTTGCCCGCGTTGGGGATCGCGCCCAGCAGGTGCATGGTGCACAGGGTCACGAGCGACAGGTTGGCGCTGTGGGGCGTGCAGGGAATGCCGGCCGCGGCGGCCATGCTCGCCACCAGCAGGGTGCGCGCGATGCCGCCCATGTACATGACGTCCGGTTGCACGATGTCGACCGTGTGCGTCTCGATCATGCGTTCCCAGGTCGCCAGGTCCCAGTCCTGCTCACCGCCGGTGACGTCCAGTTCCAGCGCCTGCGTCACCTGGCGGGTCTGCGCGAGCTTCCAGTAAGGACAGGGCTCCTCGTAGTGGCCGATGCCCTCGGCCTGGAGGAGGCGCCCGACTTCGATCGCCCTGCCCGGTGAGAAGCCGCTGTTGGCATCGACCAGTTTCGCCACGCCGGGCCCCAGGGCGCGCGCGACGTGCGGCACGATGGCCTCGGTGCGCCCGGGCCACTCGTCGATGTCATGGCCGCACTCGGCCCCGACGCGCCACTTGAAGGCATCGAACCCTTTCTCGTCGCGCAGCCGCACCAGTCGCGCGGCCTCCTGCTCGGGCGTGATGTCGCGGCGCATGGAGGAGGCGTAGGCCCGCAGCCGGCCGGGGCGGCCACCGAGCAGTTCGACGACGGGCTTGCGCTCGAGCCGCCCGCGCAGGTCCCACAGCGCCGTGTCCAGTCCGGCCAGCGCCCGGCAGCGGTAGCTGCCGGGGAACTTGTGCTCGCGCTCCTCGACCCGCTCGATGAGTGCGCCGATGTCGAAGGCCCCGCCGCCGAGGACCCAGGGCGCGACCTGCCGGTGCAGGACCGTCGCGGTGATGTCGGCGTTGTAGGTGGAGGTCTGGCCCCAGCCGATGGCGCCGGAGTCGGCGGTGACCCGGACGAAGCAGACGAACTGGTTGGTGAAGGTCTCGAGGCTGGCAATCTTCATGGCAGGGCCTCAGCGGGGGCGGGGGCAGCGAAGCGCGCACGTTCCAGGCCGTGCCCGTGCGGACCGCGTTCGCGCCGCCAGAGCAACAGGGCCGTGGTGAGGGCGGTCAGGCTGAGCAGTCCGAAGAACAGGATCATGACGTCGTAGCCGGCGGGATTGGCGGGGCCGGCGCCGGCCTGGTCGGCCAGCCAGCCGGCGAGACGGTTGGAGCCCCACAGGCCGACGTTCTGCAGCAGCGTGATCACGCCCAGCGCGGTCCCCAGCCGCCGCGGGTCGACGATCAGGGTGGTCGAGGGCCAGATGATCGCCGGCACGAGCGAGAAGCTCAGGCCCATCAGCGCGGTGGATACCCAGGGGGGCAGATCGGTCAGCGCCAGCACGATGAAGGTGATCGGCAGCAGCACGGTGCCGGTGGTCAGCATCAGCGCGCGGTGCCCGAAGCGGTCGGCCAGCAGCCCGAAGAGCGGCGTCGCGAAGACGGCGGTGGCGAACACCCCGGAGTTCACCGTGCCCGCCTGCTGCAGCGTGAGCCCCTTGACGTGCTGCAGGTACTCGATGGCGTAGGTCTGGCGGAACGGGAAGAACACCGCCGCGTACAGCACGTGCAACCCAAGGATGTACCAGAACGAGGCGTCGAAGCTCCACAGCGCTGCCCAGCTGAAGCGCTCGCCGGCCGGCCGGCGCACGGCCGCGGGCCTGGGCAGGACGCGGTCGAGCAGAACGAAACCGACGGCCGCGGCCAACCCGATCCCGGTGATCGCTACGCCCAGCCACAGTGGCGGTTGCCAGCCCGCCTCGTACAGCGGTCGCGCCCAGCTCGGCGACTTATCCAGCGAATACGAGCCGATGCGCGCGAGGCTCAGGAACAGGGCGGCCGCCAGGGCGATGCCGCTGCGCGAGAACCACTGCGCGATGCCGGCCATGAGCGAGATGAAGATGGCGCCCTCGCTGATGCCGAAGATGAAGCGCCCGGCCCACATGAGGCCGTAGGGTGTGCCGATGGCGGTGAGGATCGCGCCGGCGAAGCCGATCGTTGCCGCCCACAGCGTGACGCGTGCCGGGCCGTAGCGGTCGATGAGGACGCCGTTGAACAGGGCGAGGAAGATGTTCGGCAGGCTGATGACCGCGGTCAGGTCGCCGATCTGCAGCTGCGTGAAGCCACGCTGCCTGCCCAGGAGGTCCGCGATGGGACCGATGGCATCGGACTCGTAGTAGCTGCTGAAGATGCCGATCGCCGCCAGGGCAAGCGCCAGCCAGCGCAGCGGCGAGTGCGCCCGCACTTCCCCGGCACCATCGCCCGCCGAGGCTGGCCCTGTCACGGGCGCATCCGCCGCGCGGCCCGACGGCGCCTAGCCGCCAACGCCCGAGAGCTCCGCGGAGTACTTCCACAGGCGCTCGGCATCGCTGTCGCTGCTGGCGCGGCGCATCAGCTGCGCCGGCTTGCACTTGTAGAAGTAGGTGCCGGTCAGCTCCGCCACCGCGGGCGATGAGGCCAGGTAGAGCATCGTCTGCGCGCCCTGTTCGGGTGTGAGCGCGAAGCGCTTGGAGGTCTGCAGCAGGAAGTTCATGAGGCCGTGGCCGGCATCGCCGAAGCGCGTGGCGACGAAGCCCGGATGGTGGGCATTGACGGTGACGCCGCTGCCGGCCAGGCGCCGCGCCAGCGCCCGCGTGAACAGGATGTTCATGAGTTTCGAGCGGCCGTACATGCCAAAGCCGCCGTAGCCGTGGCGCGACTGCAGGTCATTGAAGTCCAGGCGCGCGGCCTTGTAGGCGTGCGAGGCGGTGTTCACGATGCGGGCGCGCGGGGTGGCCTTGAGGCGCTCGAGCAGCCCAGCGCTCAGCACGAAATAGGCCATGTGGTTGGTGGCGAAGGTGAGCTCCAGGCCCTCGCTCGTCTCCTGGCGGCTGCTAAACACTGCGCCGGCGTTGTTGATCAGCACGTCGATGCGCTTCTCCGCCTCGGCTATCACCGCCCCGACCCGCCGGGTCTCGGACATCAGCGACAGGTCGGCCGTGTGCATGAGGTGGCCGGGGCCGGGCGCCAGAGCGCGCAGCTGCTGCAGCAGCTGCTCCCCGCGGGCGCGGTCGCGGGCGATGAACACGATCCGCGCGCCCTGGCGCGCGAGGGTGGTGGCCGTGACCGCTCCGATTCCCGAGGTTGCCCCCGTGATGACCACAGTCTTTCCCTGCATCGGATATTCTTTCTCACCTGTCGGGGTGTCTGGATGTACTCCAAACCGCCGCGCCCCACGGCGCGGTCGATCGGCGGCCCGGCGAGTCTAGCATTGCGCCATCGCGGCCAAACGGTCGCTGGCCTGGGCACGGGGCGGGATACGGGCATGAGACTGATCGACCGGGAAGAGGTGGCGCGGCGCCTGACGTACGAGGTGTGCATCCCGATCGTCCGCGACGCCATGATCGCCTTTTCGGCCGGGCGCACCCGGCAGCTGCTGCGCACGATCATCCCGCTCGGGCACGGCAACGCCTTCGGCATCATGCCCGGTGCGCTGGGGGAGAATGCGGTCTTCGGCGCCAAGCTCATCAGCGTCTACCCGCAGAACTTCAACCTCGGCCGGCAATCGCATCAGGGCCTCGTGGTGTTGTTCGAGCCGGAGAGCGGGGCACCGGTGTGCGCCGTGCATGCCGGCGAAGTGACGGCCATCCGCACGGCGGCGGCCAGCGCGGTGGCGACCGATGTTCTGGCCCGCGGCGATGCCCGCCGCCTGGCGATCCTCGGCTACGGCGAGCAGGCGCACACGCACGCCCGGGCCCTGCTGCGCGTGCGCCCGCTGGAGGCGGTCAGGGTATGGGGCCGCTCGCAGCAGCGGGCGGCC
The DNA here is from genome assembly GCA_018240525.1 of Pseudomonadota bacterium. GTDB lineage: Bacteria > Pseudomonadota > Gammaproteobacteria > Steroidobacterales > Steroidobacteraceae > 13-2-20CM-66-19. The sequence continues at coordinate 50,601 of JAFEFN010000003.1, read as the reverse complement.
GAGTTCTGCCGGCGCATGCGCGCCGAGCTTGGCATCGCGTTCACGCCGGCGCCCGATGTGGCCGAGGCGGTCCATGACGCGGACATCGTCTGCACCGTCACCGCGGCGCGCGAGCCGATCCTCATGGGCCGCTGGGTTCGTCCCGGTACCCACGTCAACGTCGTCGGCTCCGGGGTCGCCGGCCCGGCCGAGATCGACACGGATCTGGTGGTGCGCTCGCGCTTCATCGTCGACAGCCGCGAGGGCGTTTTGAGCCAGGGGGCCGAGTTCCTGCGGGCGCGACAGGCGGGCGCCATCCCTGACTCGCATATCGCCGCGGAGATTGGCCAGGTGCTGTCGGGCGAGCTCCCCGGCCGGCGCAGCGCCGATGAGATCACGCTCTACAAGTCCCTCGGCCACGTGGTGCAGGACCTCGCCAGCGCCTGGGCGCTCTATCGCGGAGCGCCGGAGAATTGAACGGCCCTGGCGATCCCCGGCAGCGCGGCGGCATGCCGCGGGCACGACGATGACTCCATCCTGGCCCAGCGCGCACACCGGCCGCAGGAGCACTCGGGCGGTGGCAGCCAGGCAGGCGTGCCGGCGGCCCACGGGTACAATGGCGCCGCAGGCATCTTCAGGGGTCGGGCAATGGCAATTCAAGTAAGGCGCGTGGCGCGCGCCCTCGGGGCGGTGGTCGAGGGCCTGGACCTGCGGCAGGAGTTGCCTGAGTCGGACATCGAGCAGTTGGGCAAGCTCCTGGTCGAGCACCAGGTGCTGTTCTTCCGTGACCAGCCGGTCACGCCGCAGCAGCAGGCACGCTTCGCCGCGCGCTTCGGCACGCTGCACATCCACCCGATCTATCCGGTGCTCCCGGAACTGCCCGAGATCATGCTGATCGACACGCATCCGGGGTTCCTGCCGGACAACGACAACTGGCACACCGATGTCACCTTCAGCACCACGCCGCCCCTGGCCGGCATCCTCGCCGCCAAGCAGCTGCCGGCCACCGGCGGCGATACGCTGTGGTCGAGCAGCTCCGCCTTGTACGAGTCCCTGTCGGAACCCATGAAGCGCTTCCTCGAGGGCCTGACGGCGCAGCACTCGGTCGCGAAGTCCTTCCCGGCGGAACGCTGGGCGAACGATCCGGCTACCAAGGCGCGCTATGAGCGCGCCGTGGCGAAGCACCCGCCGGTCACCCACCCGGTGGTGCGGACACACCCGGTGAGCGGGCGCAAGGGATTGTTCGTCAACGAGGGATTCACGACGCACATCCACGAGCTTTCGCCCGGGGAGAGCCAGGCGGTGCTGGCCTTCCTGTTCGCCCAGGCGGGACGCCCGGAACTGACCGTGCGCTGGAACTGGAAGGTCAACGACATCGCCTTCTGGGACAACCGCGTGACCCAGCACTACGCCATCGCCGACTACCTGCCAGAGCGGCGCACCATGCACCGGGCCACGGTGAACGGGGACAAGCCCTACTAGGCCGCTCCCCAGCGGCGCCGCGCGAGGTAGCCCAGGAATATCAGCCCCGCGCTGACGATCCCGAAGAGCAGCGGCAGGCGCTGGTCGGGGAGGAAGGCCATCGCCACGACGATCGCGAGCATGGCCACGATGGCGAGGATCGTCAGGTACGGGTAGCCCCACATGCGCACGCGCAGCCGCGCGGGCGCCTCGCGCTCCAGGCGCGCGCGCAGGCGCAGCTGCGCCACCGCGATCAGGACGTAGACGAAGATCGCCACCGTGCCGTAGGAATTCACCAGGAAGGCGAACACGCGCTCCGGGGATACGTAGTTCATGACCACGGCCACGTAGCCGAACACCGTGCCGGTGAGGATGGCGCGGGCCGGCACGCCGCGGCCGTTCAGGCGCTCGAGGGCGCGCGGGGCATCGCCGCGCCGCGCGAGCGCCATGAGCATGCGCGAGGAGGCAAACAGCCCGCTGTTGAGCGCGGACAGCACCGCGGTCAGGATCACCGCGTTCATGATGTGCGCGGCCGCCGGCACGTTCAGGGCGCGCAATGCGCTGACGTAGGGTTGTGCGATGCCCGGATCGTTCCAGGGCAGCAGGGCGACCACCACGAAGATCGAGCCGACGTAGAAGACGATGACGCGTGAGATGACCGACTGCGTGGCGGCCGCGACGGCCTCCTCGGGCGCGGCCGACTCCGCGGCCGCGATGGTCACGATCTCGGCGCCGAAGTAAAAGCCCGTGGCGGCGACCGCCCCGGCCAGCACCGGTCCGATGCCGTTGGGCATGAACCCGCCGTGGCGGGTGAGGTTGGCAAGGCCGCCGTCCACCCCCGGCCACCAGCCGAAGATGCAAGCCGCGCCCACGCACAGGAAGACGACGATCGCGGCCACCTTGATCGAGGCGAACCAGTACTCGGACTCGCCCCAGGAGCGCACCGAAAACAGATTGAGGATGCTGAAGGTGAGCACCAGGCCCAGGGTGAGCATCCAGGGAGTCGCATCCGGGAACCAGTACATGAGGAGGCGTGCACCTGCGACCGCCTCGAGCGCCACCACGATCACCCAGAAGTACCAGTACATCCATCCGGTCAGGAAGCCGGCCAGCTCACCCAGGGCCAGGCGGTTGTACTCGTAGAAGCCGCCGATCGCCGGGTAGGCGGCCGCCATCTCCCCCAGCATGCGCATGACCAGCACCACCAGCGCCCCGGTCAGGGCGAAGGATACGACCGCCCCCGGGCCCGCTTGCTGGATGACCACGCCGCTGCCGACGAACAGCCCGGCGCCGATGACTCCGCCGAGGGCGATCATCTGCATGTGGCGGCGCGTGAGCGTGCGTCGCAGGCCGCCGGTCGCGGTGGCATGGCGGGACGAGGGCGCGGCCGCGGCCGATTCGTCGCCCGGAGGGCTCATGGCGCGCGGTGATCGGGACGGGGCATCCGGCGCACACTACAAGAGAAGAGATCCGCGAGGCGACCGAAATCGCCCCCGAGCTACCCGGAACGCACGTGACCTGTGCACCCTGGAAGCCCAGGCGTATCGTGGCCTGAAAACCGTGAGCCGGCCGGCCGGCTCGATAACACACAGGGGAGAGTCATGGGCAAGAAATTCATCACCGGCTGGATCGTGCTGTTCGTGGCCTGGATGACCGGCGACTTCGTGGTTCACAGCGTGCTGCTGGGGCCGGACTACGCGCAGCTGCCGGGCCTCTTCCGGAGCCCGGCCGATGCGTCACGGTACTTTCCGTACATGCTGCTCGCGCATGTCCTGCTGGCCGGGGCGTTCACGTGGATCTACGCCCGCGGGGTCCAGGCACGGCCGTGGATGGCGCAGGGCGTGCGGTTTGGCGTGGCCACCGCGCTGCTCACCGTCGTGCCGACCTACCTGATCTACTACGCCGTGCAACCGCTGCCCGGAGCGCTGGTTGCCCGGCAGATCGTGTTCGAACTCATCCTGATGGTGCTGCTGGGCATCCTGGTGGCCTGGCTGCACCGCTCGCGCGGTGAGGTGCCGCGCTGAGGCGGCAGCCTCAGGTGTGGCTCTTGAAGCGCGTCCACATGTGCATGAGCAGGCGCGTGTACTGGGGTGACTTGGCGCGCGAAGGGACCAGCCGGTCGCGCACTTCGCGCGGCGGATAGACGGCCGGATCGTTGCGCAGGGAATCCGTGAGCCAGGGCATGGATGCGGTGATGACGCTGTTCGCGTACATGATGCTGTTGGTGTTGCGGGCCGCGACCTCGGGTCGCAGCAGGTAGTTGATGAACAGGTGGGCGTTGCGCGGGTGTGCCGCCCCGGCGGGAATCGCCAGCACGTCGAAGTTGCTGACCGTGCCTTCCCTGGGAATCGAGAAGGCCAGCTGCACCTTCTTGCCCGCCTCCCGTGCACGCGCCCGCGACAGCACGATGTCGCCGGACCAGCCCAGCACGAGGCACAGGTCGCCATTGGCGAGGTCGCCGAAGTACTGCGCGGAGTTCACGCTGCGTACGTACGGCCGCACCGCGTACAGCAGCTTCTCCACCGCGGCCAGGTCCTGCGGCGACTCGCTGTTGGGATCGCGCCTCAGGTACGCCAGTGCGGCCCCGACGACGTTGATGGGGGCATCCAGCATGGCGACCCCGCAATCCTTGAATTTCGACAGGACCTGCGGGTCGAAGAACATGCGCCAGCTGTCGACCGGGGCATCCGGCAGGCGCGCCCTGATCTCGGGAACGTTGTAGCCGATGCCGGTCGTGCTCAGCCACATGTAGCCGACCGCGTACTGGTTGCCCGGGTCGTACGCGGCCAGCCCGGCAGTCACCTCCGGCTCGACGTTCTTCAGGTTCGGCAGCTGGCTCTTGTCGAGCTTCTGGTACACACCCGCCGCAATCTCGTGCTCGAGGAAGTACGCGGAAGGCACGACGATGTCGTAGGTGGAATGACCGGCCAGCAGCTTGGTCTCGAGGATCTCGTTTGAGTCATACACGTCGTAGTTGACGTGGATGCCGTACTCCTTCTCGAAGTCCTGGAGGACGGCCGGGTCCATGTAGTCCGCCCAGTTGTAGAGATTGACGACCTTCTCGGTGCTGTGGCCACCGGCCCCGCCCGGCCCGCCACCGCAGGCGGCCAGCAGCACGAGGGCCAGGCCGGCCGGTGCAGTGGCCCGGCGGGCCGGGCGGGCAGCGTGCGAGCGGTGCGCGCAGCCCATTCCTACTCGAGGACCGCGCCCGCGTCGCCGGGCAGCAGCAGCTCGCGGTGTACCTTCCACGGGGCGATGCCGTCGGTCATGACGCGCTCGTGGAAGTCCTGCAGTGAGTATGCGGCTCCCTTTGCGGCCTGGTAGTCCGCGCGCAGCTTCAGGGCCGCCATCTTGCCCAAGGTGTAGCCACCGTAGGTCGGGTCGTAGGTGCCACGGACTGCCTCGCGCCGGGCGGCGGCAGCGGGCAGGTGGGCCTCGCGCTCGAAGAGCTGCGTGGCCTGCTCGATCGTCCATTCGCCGCTGTGCAGGCGGATGCCCGTGATCAGCCGGCAGATGCGGTTCAGCGATTCGGCGAGCATCGCCAGCCGATAGCGCGGATCCTCGCCATGGAACCCCTCGTCGCTGACCATCTGCTCGGCGTAGTGCGCCCAGCCGTCCTGTCCCGAGGAGGGCTGCGGGAAGGGGTTGAGGCCGACCCAGATGCGACGGATCTTGCCCGGGGTGTGGCGCATGTAGAGGCTGTGCACGTAGTGTCCGGGCGCCACCTCATGGGCACTGATGTCGGCGAGCGTCGCGTAGTTGAGGGTGCGCAGCCAGGCCTGCTGGCGCTCCGCCGGCCAGTGGCTGTCGACGTCCGTGATGTAGTAGTAGCTCTTGACCGGGTGCGGCTCGAGCGGCGGGGAGGAGTGCATCGAGGCCAGCCCGAGGTCGTAGGCGGGGGCGGGTGCCACCACGACGTGCTGCTCTGCGGGCGGGACCTTCATGAGCTGGTGGGCATCGATGAAGGCGAACAGCTCGGACACCACCGCGCCGGCAGCGGGCACCAGCTGGCCGGGATCCGGGTGGTAGCCCTGCACCGCCTCCCAGACCTGCGCCGCCGGCTTGGCGGGATCGATGCGCAGGGCGGTCTGCTCGAACTCGCGCTGTTCGCGGGCGAGCTCACGTTCCCCGATGGCCAGCAGCTGACTGGCGGGCAGGTCGATGAGCTCCTCGGCCCGATAGCGCGCCTCGAGATTGGCGGTGCCAATGACGAATGAGCCGTGCGCGCTCGGTTCGACGTGCGTCTGCAGGTCCTTGCGGTACGCCAGGATGGCGTGGTTGACCGAGGCGGCCCGGCTGAGCAGTTGTTCGCGCAGCGCGTCGTGGCCATTGGCCGGGAAGGCCAGCGCCAGGTCGTGCATCAGCAGGTCCGAGACCCCGTCCAGCATGGCGATGGCCCGCTCGACGAATACCTGCGGCGGGTTCTTGATGTTCACGCGCGCGGCGTGCAGCAGGGACGCAACTGGCTGCAGCTTGCTGAGTGCATGGCGCATGCGCACTTCCGCCGGGGCGGAATCCATGGTCGCAAGATTGTGCATGCCATCGGAGATGGCGGCCACGTAGACCATGGGGTTGCGCTGCCAGGTGCGCACCGTGTCGAGGTCCAGCAGCCAGCCGTCGATGATCCCGGCAAGAACCTCCCGGTCGGCACGCTCGTCGGGGCTGAGGCTGGCCGGGTCGAAAGCCTCCAGTCCACGGCGCGCGTTGCGCAGCCAGCGCACCTCCACGGCGATGGCGGCGGCCGAGAAGTCCTCGAGGTGGCCGTCGTGCCCATGCAGTCCGTTGCCTGCGGCGATCGAGGGGTGGAAGCTGCCGAAGCGATCCAGGTAGCTGTCGACGAAGTGGGCGAAGCTCGGCGCGGGGGGCGCGGCGGCAAGCGCGGCGGAGCTGCCGAGGAGCGCGGCCACGACGCAGAGGCCGGCAATGCGGACCAGCGGCCGGGCGAGCCGCGCGACCGGGGTGGCTGGGGAACTGGAATCGACCTGCGGGGCATGCGGCAAGGGACGACACTCCGGACGTTGACGGGGCCCATGGTGCGCCCGCGCGGCGCGGCGGCCTCGGCGCGGGTCCTGGTGCGGTGGCAGTATAGAGCGGTCCTGAGCGACAGGCCGACGAGCCGTGGCACGGGGACCATCCGAACTGCGAACGAGGGAGGGCTGATGGCCGGGAGTTGCTCGAGGATGCGCGCGCCCTTGCTGGCGGGAATGGCCGCTGCGGCGCTGCTCGGTGCCGGCTGCGGCCGGAGCGCGGCGACGGATGCGGCCGGGGTCGAGGCCGCCAGCATCGCGTGGAAGGAGACCTTCAACGCCGGCAACCCGGCGGCGGTCACGGCACTGTACGCCGAGGACGCGGTGCTCAGTGCGCCGGGGAAACCCTTGGTCAGGGGCCGGGTTGCGATCGGTGAATACCTTACCAAGACGGCCGCCGAGTTTGCCGCCGCCGGGCTCACGGTCACCGATGCGCCCCTGGGTGCCGGCGTCGCATCCGGGGATCTTGGCTATCAGTGGAAGACGTACTCGATTGCGGACAAGGCCGGTCGCACGGTCGGCTCGGGCGCGCTGCTCACACTGTTCCGGCGCGAGCACGGCCGGTGGCTCATCCTTGCCGATACCTGGAATGCCATCGAGACGACCGTGCCTCCCGTGCAGTAGTTCGCCACCTCGGGCTGATCTTATGTCGTAATCGCCGCGTGGAAGACGGCCGCGGAAGCTCCCGCGGATGAGTGCCGAGACCTGCATCACTGCCGTCGCGCCAACCGGGAAGCTACGCTGCTGCCAGCACCGTCAGCGGGTACCGTCGCATGAACCGACTCCTTCGCACCTGCATCGCACTCGGTATCGTCGCCGCCGGGGTGGCCGGCTGTGCCTCGGCCCCGAAGGTCGTCGTGGCGGGCAGGGACCGCACCGGCGCCAACCTCTACGCACTCACCGGGCCGACCGACCTGAACGCGGCCGCATCGCGCGACGCCAGCCGCTATTGCCAGAAGCAGGGCAAGTACGCGGTGATCCAGGACGGTGGCTACCGCGACGCGAACTTCACGTTCACCTGCAGCACCGACTGAGCGCGGCGCCGCCGCGGGCGGAGAACGCCGTCGCGGTCTCACACTGAGGTAGAGTGCGCGGATGAACCGCTGCGCGTCCGCCTTCCGTGGCATCTGCAGGATTCCTCGCGTGCGGATGGCCCGGCGATGAGCGACCCGGTCGATGCGGCCGGGGCCCGGCAAGGCCGGATCTACTACGGCTGGTGGATGCTGGCCGCGGTCTTCATCACCGAGATGCTGAGCATCGGCAGTACGACTTACGCGTACGGGCTGTTCGTCAAGCCGCTGGCCGCGGAGTTCCACCTGTCACGGGCCGCTGCCGGCAACGGCATGATCGTGCTGCAGGTCGGTATGGCCGTCATGGGGCTGCTGATCGGGCCGGTTCTCGATCGGGTATCGCTGCGCCGCGTGATGCTGGTGGGCGGCTGGCTCATCGGGGGCGGCCTGGTACTGATCGGCCTGGCGCCCGGACCGCTGACGATGGCGCTGTGCGTGTTTTTCCTGGTATGCGCGGGCACGGCCGCCGTCGGGCCCTTCGCCGCACAGACCGCCATGGCGCGCTGGTTCTTCGTGCATCGCGGGCGGGCGATGGGACTGGTCACCGCCGCAACGTCCATGGGCGGGGTGCTCGTCGCTCCTCTGCTCGCGCACCTGATCTCCCTGCTCGGCTGGCGCGGCGCGCTGCTGGTACAGGGTGGCCTGGTCGCCGTCGTCGTCACCGTCGTAGCCGCCCTGGTCATCCGCAGCAGTCCCGCCGAGCTGCACCTCCTGGACCATCGGGAACTCGCCGGCAGCGCGCGCGGCGGTGCCCGTGCGGGGGACGCCGGGGCGATGCGCGCCTGGCGTCGACGCGAACTCGCCGCCAACCGCAACTTCTGGTGCCTGCTGCTCGGCATCGGGCTGAACCTTGCGATCATGAACGCGATGCTCGGGGTCACCTTCGTACCGTTTGTGACCGACGGCGGCATCTCGCGTGAAGCGGCGGCATTCTTGGTGGCGTGTCTGTCGATGAGCGGCGTCGCCGGCAAGGTCCTGAACGGCGCCCTCTCCGACTACCTCGACCGGCGCTACCTGGTGGTCGCCGCGTCGCTGTTCACGGTGCTGTTCCTGCTCATCCTGCAGGCACACCCGGGTTACCGCGCGCTACTCGGTGCGTCCTGCCTGGCGGGCCTGGCCATCGGCAGCGTCATGCCCGTGTGGGGCGCCCTGATCGCGGACTGCTTCGGCACGGCCGCCTACGGGACCGCCATCGGCTTCATGGGTGCGTGCATGCTGCCCCTGCACCTCCTGTCGGTCCGGCTGGCGGGCGAGTCCTTCGATCGCACCGGCAGCTATGCACTGGCGTTCCAGGTCTTCACCGGCTTTGCGCTGGCCGCCGTGGTCTTCATCCTCTGCGTGCGCGTGCCGCGAGCCCTGGTCCGCCACCCGGCGCCATCTCCAGCGTGACTCCCGCCACAACGGGCACCCGGGCCCCGGTCGAGGCCTACCTGGACGCGCGTCTCTCGGGGGCCTCCCTCGAGCGCGCCGGCCGGCGCGTACTCACGGACATCCGCTGGTGGATCCGTCCCGGGGAGCGCTGGGTGCTCGCCGGCACCAATGGCAGCGGCAAGACACAACTGCTGAAGGTCATTGCCGGCATCGTCCGGCCCGATCCCGCCACGACCGCCACGGTGCGCTGGCGCCTGGCAGGCGAATGGCATCGTGTCCCCTACGAGGTCAAGGGTCGCATCGCCTACCTCGGCCCCGAGCGCCAGGACAAGTACCAGCGCTACGACTGGGACAGCACGGCCGCGGCGGTGGTGGGCACCGGCATCTACGGCACGGACATCCCGCTCGAGCCCCTCACGCCCGCCGACCGGCGCGCCGTGCACTCGGTACTGGGCCGACTGGGGATGGCGCGCTTTGCGCAGCGGCGCTTTCTGGAACTCTCGTACGGGGAGCGGCGCATGGTGCTGCTGGCGCGGGCGCTCATCGCGAGGCCTGCGCTGCTGCTGCTCGACGAGGTCTTCAACGGACTGGATGCCCCCAACCAGCAGCGACTGATGCGCTGGCTCAACCGGTTGCGTGGCAGACTGCCCGTGGTGCTGGCCACCCATCAGCGCGCCGACGTACCTGCCGCCATGACGCACCTGCTCGTGCTGCGCGCGGGTCGCATCGTGCACTCGGGCCGCCTGGACGGGTCCTCGTTGGCAAGGCTGTTCGGGACGGCGACCGCCACGGGCTCGCACACCGGGCCGCCGGTGCGCAGGAGGCTGGACGGCGGCCATGAGCTGGTCTGCCTGCGGCGGGCGAGTGTCTACCTCGATGGGCGTCAGGCGCTTTCCGGGGTCACCCTCACCATCGGCACGGGGCAGTTCTGGGTGGTCCATGGCGGCAATGGTGCCGGCAAGACCACGCTGCTGCGCACCCTGTACGGAGATCACGGCGTTGCCGCCGGGGGATCCGTCGTCCGCGCCGGGATCGGCCCCGGGGTGCCCCTCGCGGAGTTCCGCCGCTGGACCGGGATGTCGGCGCCATTCCTGCATGCGAGCTACCCGCGCGGCTGTACGGTTGCGGAAGTGGTGCTGTCCGGCCTGCACGCCGCCGTGGGGATGCCGGCTCCTGCCACGCCAGCCGAACGCAAGCGGGCCCGCATGCTGCTGCGCCGCCTGAAGATGGCGCGCTGGGCCACGCGAACCCTCCGAGACCTTTCGCACGGGCAAGCGCGCTGCGTGCTGTTCGCACGCGCCATCGTTCATGGCCCGCGCTTGCTGCTTCTCGATGAGCCATTCGATGGCCTGGATGCCGCGACGCGCGCTGCACTGGGCCGGGAACTCGTGCGCATGGCCGCGCAGGGCACGGCGATCGTGGTCGCAGCGCACGCAGCCGCCGAGTGGGCGCACATGGCGACCCATGAGCTCGAACTGGACGCCGGACGCGTGCGGTATGCGGGACCGCTGCGTCGGCCAGGCGCGGGGCGCACCCGCCGCGCCACTGCCCGAGGACGTTGAAGGCCTGGGCCAGCCGGGCTGAACGGCCGCCCGGCTGCGCGCATCAGGGCGCCGCCTCCGCCAGCCTGCTCACCAGGATATCGGGCCGGGGACCCGAAGCATCCGGGTCCGTGCCCTCAGCCGGCGTGTCACCCGGGCCGTGACCGCGGCGCTCCCGTGCCCGCTCCAGCAGGAGGGCGGCCACGGCATCGTAGGCGGAGGCTTCGCTGGTGCCGGGCGGAAACTGGAAGACTTCGGCCGCATCGAACGGGTTCTGTACCCGCACCGCGGGAGCGGCCGATGCCCGGTCGCCCGCGGCGGGTATGCGCGAAGTCGGTGTCAGGCTGCGGGCCGCGAGCGCCGGTGCGCGCGGTGCGGTCGTCGGGTGCCAGATCGCCGCAGCCGAGACTCCCAGCAGCGCGGCCGCGAACGTGATGGTGCAGATCAGGTCGATGCGGGCAGTTCGACGGTGGATGTATTCGCCGGCCGACGAGGCGACCACGAAGCGCTCGGGCGAGTCCGCGACCGGCAGCGGCGACGGGGCCATCGTCGCGGCTTCCGCCAGCAGGAGCTGCTCTGTCTCGGTCAGTTGCAGCTCCATCGTGTCTTCGCCGAGCGCGGTTCCGGGCGCCGCGGCGCGATCTTCGGATCCTTGATTCATGTGGCACTGCCTTGTGCTTGCGTCAAAAAAATCGCCCCTGGGTGCGCGGGTTTCTTATACACCTCCTCTGTGAACGCCTGTATGGCAGAGGTGCTAGCTCCCCCTGTCAGCCGCGACTGACAGCCAAGCTCCCATTGTCCGGCAGTGCCGGCGCAGTCCCGCGCAGCCGCGCGAGCCGCGCTTGGAGCGCTGGGTGCAGGTGTCGCTCGTGCTGCATCGCTGTAGGATGCCGGAGCGGTCGCGCACCCGGCTGGCGGCCTTGCATCCAATTTTACATCTTGCGAAGGAGACGGACCTTGCGCTCTTGCTTTTTGCCGGCGGCGCTGATCGCCGCGACCCTTGTCGCCCCGCTGCACGCGCAGATCCGAGCCGATCAGGCGCGCTTCCGGGATCTGTACAAGGAACTGGTCGAGACGAACACCACCTTGTCCGCCGGCAGCTGCACGCTGGCCGCGGAGCGCATGGCGGCACGATTGAAGGCCGCGGGGTTCAACGATGAGGACATCCGCCTGTTCGCGGTCGCGGACCATCCGAAGGAGGGCGGTCTGGTGGCGACCCTCCCCGGCACCGGCCATGCGGAGAAAGCCATCCTGCTGCTGGCGCACCTGGACGTGGTGGAGGCCAAGCGCGAGGACTGGACCCGGGACCCGTTCGTGCTGGTCGAGGAGGGCGGGTACTTCTACGCACGCGGCGCCTCCGACGACAAGGCCCAGGCGGCAATCTTCACCGACACGCTCGTGCGCCTGAAGCAGTCGGGCACCAAGCTGCGCCGGCCGCTCAAGCTTGCCCTGACCTGCGGCGAGGAGACGGGCGGCGCCTTCAACGGTGCCCGCTGGCTGTCGAGCGAACACAAGGACTGGATCGATGCCGCGTTCGCCCTGAACGAGGGCAGCGTCGGCGTGCGCGATGCCAGCGGCAAGAACGTCTCGCTTGGCATCCAGGCCGGGGAGAAGGTCTACCAGGACTTCCTGGTCGAGACCCGCAATCCCGGCGGGCACAGCAGCCGGCCCCGTCCCGACAATGCCATCTACAGCCTCGCGGCCGCCGTCGTGCGCATCGGTCAGTACGAGTTCCCGGTCCAGTTCAGCGATACCACGCGGGCGTACTTCACCGAGATGGCCAAGCTCAGCGGGGGAGAAGCCGGCGCTGCCATGCTGCGGTTGATCGCCAACCCGCGCGACCGGGAGGCCGACGCGATCGTGTCCAGGGACGCAACCTTCCACTCGATGCTGCGCACCACCTGCGTTGCCACGCGGCTGGAGGCCGGTCACGCCAACAACGCGCTGCCGCAGCATGCCACTGCAAACGTGAACTGCCGCATGTTCCCCGGCGACCCGATCGAGAACGTGCGCGCGCAGCTGGTCAAGGCGGCGAACGATCCGGCGGTGAGCATCACCCCGAGCGGCGACATCAGCCCGACCCCGCCGCCGCCGCCGCTGACGCCGCAGGTGTACGGCACCGCCAAGAAGATCGCCGCGAAGCATTTTCCAGGCGTACCCATGCTGCCGGCGATGACCACCGGCGCCACCGACGGTCGCTTCCTCAATGCCGCCGGGATCCCGACCTACGGTGTCCCGGGACGCTTCTCCGATCCGGACGGGAATGGCGTGCACGGCCTGAACGAGCGCAAATCCGTGCAGGGACTGTACGCGGAGCGCGACTACCTGTTCGAGCTCATCCAGGCTTACGCGAACAGCAAGTGAGATTCATCGACGCACTCTATCGCCGTGATCGAAAAGAACGACAGCACATCCGGAACTGGCGGAATATATTTGTGCTCGGTCCAGTGAATCCAGGAGTCACGACATGAGCAGCAGCGCGGCGGATGCGAAGTGCCCGTTCACCCATACCTTCGGTGGTGGCACGACCAACAAAGACTGGTGGCCTAAGCATCTGCCCCTGGAGATCCTGCACCAGCATTCGGCGAAATCCGACCCGATGGGCGCGGATTTCGACTATGCGAAGGAATTCCAGAAGCTCGACTACGCGGCGCTGAAGGGGGACCTCGCGGCACTGATGACCGACTCGCAGGATTGGTGGCCGGCTGACTTCGGTCACTACGGGCCCCTGTTCATCCGCATGGCCTGGCACAGCGCGGGCACCTATCGCACCGGCGACGGCCGCGGCGGCGGCGGACGGGGCCAGCAGCGTTTCGCGCCTTTGAACAGCTGGCCGGACAACACCAACCTGGAGAAGGCGCGGCGCCTGCTCTGGCCGATCAAGCAGAAGTACGGGCGCAGGATCTCCTGGGCCGACCTCATGATCCTGGCGGGCAACGTCGCGCTCGAGTCCATGGGGTTCAAGACCTTTGGCTTTGCCGGCGGCCGCCAGGACGTGTGGGAACCCGACCACGACGTCTCCTGGGGCAGCGAGAAGCAATGGCTGAGCGCGGACACGCGGTATTCCGGGGAGCGGGAGCTGGCCAAGCCGCTCGGCGCAGTGCAGATGGGCCTGATCTACGTGAACCCGGAGGGACCGGACGGCAAGCCCGACCCGGTGGCGGCGGCCCGCGACATCCGCGAAACCTTCGGGCGCATGGCGATGAACGACGAGGAGACGGTGGCGCTGATCGCCGGCGGGCACAGCTTCGGCAAGACGCACGGCGCGGGGCCGGCCTCGCACGTCGGCGCGGACCCGGAGAGCGGGGAGCTCGAGGCACAGGGACTTGGCTGGCAGAGCACCTTCGGTACCGGCTACGCCGGGGATGCCATCACCAGTGGCCTGGAGGTCACATGGACCAGCACGCCGACGCGCTGGAGCAATGACTACTTCACCAACCTTTTCGGCTATGAGTGGGAACTGACCAAGAGCCCGGCCGGCGCCCACCAGTGGCGGCCACGCAATGGCGGTGGCGCGAACACGGTGCCGGACGCGCACGACAAGACCAAGCGTCTCGCCCCTTCTATGCTGACGACCGACCTGGCGCTGCGTTTCGACCCGGCCTACGAGAAGATCTCGCGCCGCTTCCTGGAGCACCCGGAGCAGTTCGCAGACGCCTTCGCGCGAGCCTGGTTCAAGCTCACCCACCGCGACATGGGGCCGCGCGCACGCTACCTCGGTCCGGAGGTCCCCGCCGAAGTGCTCCGGTGGCAGGACCCGATCCCGGCGGTGAACCACAGGCTCATCGAGGAAGCCGACATTGCCGCGCTCAAGCAAAGGATCCTCGCCTCGGGCCTTTCGGTTGCGCAGCTGGTCAGGACCGCCTGGGCCTCCGCCTCCACATTCCGCGGTTCCGACAAGCGCGGCGGGGCCAACGGCGCGCGCATTCGCCTGGCGCCCCAGAAGGACTGGCCCGTCAACCAGCCGCAGGAGCTCGCCACGGTCCTGAAGACCCTGCAGTCCATCCAGAGCGAGTTCAACCAGGCACAGTCCGGCGGAAAGCAGGTCTCGCTCGCCGACCTGATCGTTCTCGGCGGCGCCGCCGCGATCGAAGAGGGGGCGCACAGCGCCGGCCAGCGTGTGGCCGTGCCCTTCACGCCCGGGCGGATGGATGCGTCGCAGGAGCAGACGGACCCCGAGTCGTTTGCGGTGCTGGAGCCCCAGGCCGATGGCTTCCGCAACTACCAGAAACCCCCGGTCACGATCGCGGCGGAGGCGCAGCTGCTCGACAAGGCGCAGCTGCTGACCCTGACGGCGCCGGAGATGACGGTGCTGGTCGGCGGCCTGCGGGTTCTGGGCGCCAATGCGGACGGCAGCCAGCACGGCGTGCTCACGCGCACGCCCGGTGCGCTGACGAATGACTTTTTCAAGAACCTCCTGGACATGGAAACCCGGTGGACTGCCACCACGCCGGCCAAGGATCTCTACGAGGGACGCGATCGGCGTACGGGCGCTCTGAAGTGGACCGCCACGCGCGCGGACCTGGTCTTCGGGTCCAACTCCCAGCTCAGAGCCCTCGCTGAGGTATATGGCAGTTCGGACGCACAGGCGCAGTTCGTCGCCGCCTTCGTGGCCGCCTGGAACAAGGTGATGAACCTCGATCGGTTCGAGCTGCGCTAGGAAATGGCGGCGGCCGGTCGAGTTTTCCGGGTAACCGGGAGGTGAATGGGCGAGCTCGCCGGCGGGCGGATGCCCGCATGCTGCCGGTGCTCAGCCCCGGGAAGGGTCGATCAGCGGATCAAGCCGGCGTGGCGAAGCTTCTGCGCCGTCGGTGCAGCGATGGTCATCAAGGTCGCTTCGGTGGAATCGACCTCGTGCGCCTTGGTCATCGTGTCGATGGTGTAGATGAGTGACGCGTTGCTGGTGTCATAGAGCTTCGTCAGCACGTGCATCGAGCTGGTGATCGTCGAGAGCGGCGGCGCCGTCTGGAACTCCGCGAACACTACCGGCATGCCATAGGCACCGTAGGCAAAATCGGTGGCCTTGTAGCGCGAATCCCCACGCGAATCGTGGGTGTTGCCTTCCGCCTGTGCGGTCGACATGGCGACCAGCCGCGTGGCGAGCACGGCATCGGCATGGACGAGCGCGACCACGCGCTCGACGCTCTCGCGGCTGAGCGGCTCCTTGGAATTCATCTGATCGCAGCTGGAGATCACGGTGGTCGAGTCGCTCTTGAGCTGGGAGGCGAAATTGGACTCGAAGGCGCAGCGGATGTTGCGGTCGGGGCTCACGCCGATGACCAGCAGCTTGGAGTAGGACTTGCTGCGCGAGGCACCGTCCTGCCAGGTGCCGTCGACGGTAACCGTCCTGCCGCACCCGCCCAGACCGGCAATCAAGCTGAGCATGACCCAGAAGATGATTGTTCGTGGCGAGGTGTGCGCGGCTTGACTCATGCGGTATTCATCCGAGGAATGACGGGCGCCCGGATTATAGTCGGTTGGGCAGGGGATTGGCGGGCATGTCCCCGCGCGGTCGATCCTGGCTTCCCCATAGCAGACCGGCGGCGGGGGCTGACGGCGCGGCGAGCTGCGGTTCATGCAGGCCCGGCACGACCAAGGTTCTGACCCACCCGAGACCGCGTCAGCGCCCGCACCGGAAGCTGCCCCGGCCGCTCCACGCAGCACTCGCGCGAGCTTGCCCTCCAGTCAGCTCTCAGGCGGGCCGAGGGCGCCGTCAGCGGATCGTGCTGCCAGTCAGGTCGGACCCTCCTTCCCGGGAGGCGATGGCCCCGATCCCGCCGCTTTCGGAGTCCCGCCTATGCTCACCAGGCGGTTCGCCGGCCCGCGTAGCAGCACGTACGGAACCACGGCCAGCAGGGCGGCCGTCGCCACCGCCTGCAGCGGCTTGAGCGAACCCCACTCGATCCACTGGTAGGCGAAGTCCAGCACCAAGGCGATTGCAAAGACCTTGGAAATGCCCTGGGCCGCGCTCTTCACCAGGACGCCCCGGTGTTCGGGCTTGCTGGCGAACTTCCACAGGAAGGCGCTCCTGCCGGCACGCGCATCCCGTCGGCCGTCGCGCACCGCGAGCAGCACCGCTATCATCGGTTGCACGACGAACCGGAAGTGGAGCGGACCGTCGAGGCGTTCGATGAAGTCGGACCAGAAGCTGCTGAACAAGTCTCCCATGGCGGCATTCTCCGGTCAGTCCGAGCCACTGCGGCATGGAGGCCGCAGGTTAAGCGATTGGCGGGCGTGGCGCCTCCCGGGTGCCCCGGGCTGCTTGTGGTCCCTCCTGCCGATCCTACGCAGGGCGGGTGCGTTGGTGAGTGCCCGTAGGGGAAGTGGCCGCCGAGCGCATCCTCTGGCGTAGACTGGGGCCGCCGAGCGACCAGAAGAGCCAACTCGGCCAATCCTATCCGACACAGACCAGGGGCGCTGCGATGTCCAAAGTATTTGATCAGAAGGACTGGACCAAACCTGCCGCAATGGCGATCCCGAAGGGCGGAGTCTTCCCCGGCAAGGTGGAGCAGGGCCGCTACGGCCCGATCTTCCCGAAGACGCCGGCATGCTACGGCTTTTCGATCATGGCCAAGGTGATCCCCGGGCGCGAGGAGGTCTTCTATGAGTACGCCCGCAACATCGAGAAAACCATTGCGGCGCAGCCCGATGCCCTCGCGGTGCTGAAACTCCATTACTTGCGCTGGGTGCTTTTCCCGATCAAGGGCGACAACTACTTCATGTACCAGGGCATCTTCGATACCGACTTCGACAAGTACACCGAGGATGCGGTTTCACTGTTTGCGGCGACCGGAATCACCACCGTGTTCGAGAACCTCGAGGGCTTCCCTGAGGACTGGGCCACCAACGCCCCGGCCTTCATCAAGTTCGTGCGGGAGCACCAGTGCCCGAGCTTCCTGGAATATGGCGAGTACCCGTTCGTGAGCGCCGAGGAGATCAAGAAGGCGTTGCGCGTCAAGGCGGCGCTCTCGGACATGCTCGACCAGATGCAGTAGCCGGCAAGGTCTGAATCGTGCTCGAGCTCGATGACATCCAGCACATCCTGCTGACGCGCGCGCCGGCCCTGACCGGGCGATACGAGTTCCTCTCTTTTCGCACTGCCGCGGCCGGACGCGCCTGGCTCGGCGCCATCCTGGGCAAGGTTCACTCGGCCAAGACCATGGGCGAGACGCTCGCGCAGGACAAGCGCTGGATCACCGTGGCCTTCACCTGCAACGGCCTGCGCGCCCTGGGTGTCGACGAGGCGAGCATCGCCACGTTCCCCGACGAATTCCGCCAAGGCATGGCCGGGCGTGCCGAGGTGCTCGGCGACACCGGGGCGAATGCGCCCGAGCACTGGACGGATAGGACGGCCAGTCCCGAACTGCACGCGATCACCATCCTGTTCGCGCGGGACCAGCAGGAGCGCGACCGTTGCGTCGCCGAACACGCGGGACTTGTTGCCGAATGCGCAGGCGTTGAGGTCCTCTCCACTCTTGACTTGGAGGCGACGCCACCGTTTGAGTACGCGCACGACCATTTCGGCTATCGGGACCGGTTGTCGCAGCCGGTCATCGAGGGAAGCGGGGACGAGCCGACCCCGGGCTCCGGCGCGCCGCTCAAGGCGGGCGAGTTCATCCTTGGCTACCCTGACGAAAGCGGTCCCGGTCCTGCGTTGCCGCAGCCACCGATCCTCTCGCGCAACGGCAGCTACATGGCGTACCGGAGGCTCGAGGAGCACGTGGGGCGGTTTCGCGATTTCCTGCGCGAGAACAGTAAGTCGGTGGAGGAGCAGGAGCTCCTCGCCGCGAAGCTCATGGGTCGCTGGCGCAGCGGTGCCCCCCTGGTGCTTGCTCCGGACAAGGACGACCCGGCGCTCGGCGCCGACCCCAACCGCAACAATGACTTCAACTATAAGCACCAGGACCCGCAGGGCTACGCCGTGCCCCTGGGCTCGCACATGCGCCGGATGAACCCCCGTGATACCGCGGCCAACATGAACCGCCGGCGCATGATTCGCCGGGGCGCGACCTATGGCTCGCATCTTCCGGAGGGTGCCGCCGATGACGGCACGGAGCGTGGTATCGCCGCGTTCATCATCTGCGCGAGTCTCATCCGACAGTTCGAGTTCGCCCAGAACGTCTGGGTGAACGACCGCAACTTTCACGAACTCACCAACGAGCGCGACCCGATCTGCGGCACGCAGGACGGGACGCTCGAATACAAGATTCCCAAGCGGCCCATCCGACGCAAGATAACCGGCCTGCCGGCCTTCACGACCATGCGGGGTGGCGCGTATTTTTTCCTGCCCGGCCTCAAGGCGCTGCGCTGGCTCGCTGCCCTGGGCGAGCCGGGCGGATGAGGAAGCGATCACGATGAGCACATCTCTCGGTCCCGCCCGCACCTACAACCAGGGCCACATCGCGCGCAGGTACACGCCTGGCAAGCGCCGCCTGAGCATCTACTGGACGTGGAGCTACGCCTTCGAAGCGCAGCGCGATCCCGCCGACCTCGACAACCGCTTCTCGACGATGACCGAGGTGCGCAAGGTGCTCTGGCCGCTGTACGAGACGCCCGAGTGGGGTGCAGCGCAGTTCCCGCAGGGGGTCGCCGGCACGCTCGAGCTGTTCCACCGCTCGACGCTGGACTTCCAGCAACTGGCGGGCGAGGTGACCGGCCACCCCGTCGCGGTATTCCAGCGGGTCGACCAGGCAGGGTTCCGGCAGCCCATCGACGAGCGGATCCTCGCCGACACCGACACGCTGCTGGTGTTCGGGCTCGATCACCTGCAGTCCGGGGAGGAAGTCTCCACCGCGGAACTCGGCGCCATCCGCAAGTGGCTCGAACGCGAGGGGACATGCCTGCTGCTGGCACCACACCACGACGTCGGGTTCACGGACGACTTCAAGCAGCGCCAGATGGAGTACCTGCACCATGGGGACCTGCTCGTCCCCCGGCAGCAGCGCTTCACGCAGTTCGGTCGCTCTCTGATGAAGGCACTGGCCGTTCCGGTGCACAACATTTGGGGCCTCTGTCCGGCGCGGGACAGCGGGACCAAGGACATCGCGCCCCTGACGACCTTCCGCGATCTCGACAAACTCGGCCTCCTCGCAGACGTGACCGCCCTCAGTTTCCACCGCCACCTGCCACACTACGAGGTGATGCCGGGCGCCGGCCCGGTGCACGTCCTCGCGCGACAGCCGATCGAGCAGCAGCGACCGCATCCTTTCACGGCAGCCGGGAACTCGGAATTCAACTGCCTGGCGTGGATGCCGCCGGACGGGCAGCGTGCCGGGGACATCGTGTTCGTGGACTCCACGCACTTCACGACGCTGTTCGGCGCCACGCAGAGCGTGAAGAATTTCTGGCGCAACGTGGCGGCCATGAGAGGAACGTCGCGCTAGGCTGCTGGCGCGGGCGGTGAGCCTGTGATGCTTCAGGACTGCCAATGACTGAAACCTACGATTTGGTGGCGATCGGCGCCGGACCTGCTGGCGAGAGTGCCACCGAACTCGCGGCCTTCTTCGGGCATCGCTGCGCGATCGTCGAGCGCGACCAGCCTGGCGGCACGGTGACCACCACCGGCGGTGCACCCACCAAGACGCTCCGGGAGGCGGCGCTCTATCTCACCGGCTTCACCCACGGTGATGTGTACGGGCTGCGCATGAGGACACCGCCCGAGGTTGCGACCGACGTCATCCGCCGGCGTACGCAGGCCGTATGTGAGGTGCTGCAGAAGGTGACTGCCGACAACATCGCCCTGCGCCGCGTCGACTACATTCGCGGCAGGGCCCGGCTGGGCGTCAATGGCAGCGTGATCGTGGCGGATCAGGACGGGCGGGAGCGCATCCTTCGCGGCAGGGTCATCCTGATCGCCACCGGCTCACGGCCCCATCGACCACCGAACATACCCTTCGAGGTCCCGGGGATCTGCGACACCGACACGGTGCTGCTGCGTGGCTGGGTACCCCGGGAGATCGTGATTGCAGGCGGTGGGCCGGTGGGCGTGGAGTTCGCAACGATCTGCCATGCGCTCGGGGCCAAGGTGACCCTGGTGGATCGGGGCAACCGGCTCGTCACCGCGATGGATGGCGAGGTCGCAGCTTATCTGGAGGGACTCTTCCGGGAATGGGGCATCACCGTGCTGTTCGGCTCCACCGTGGAAGGCGCCGCCGCGAGCGGCGCAGGGCTGGAAGTGCGTCTGTCGACCGGCCGGAAGATGCTCCCGGACACGCTGCTGTTCGCGGCCGGTCGTGCGCCGAATACCCCGGGGCTGGGGCTCGAGTCGTTGGGGATAGAGCTCGACTCCCGGGGCCGCATCGTCGTGGATGCGAATTTCCGCACCTCCGTGCCGGGGGTGTATGCGGCGGGCGATGTAGTGCGCCCAACCCTGGCATCGATCGCGATGGAGCAGGGGCGCGTGGCCACCTGCCACGCGTTCGGCATCCCCTTTGAAGGGACGGTCGATCCGTGCCCGGTGTCAGCGATCTACGGGATGCCGGAGGTATCCGGCGCGGGCGCGACCGAGGAGCAATGCCGCCAGCAGGGCCTCGACTACGAGGTGGGACGAGCCGATCTTGCCGTGACGCCTCGCGGCGCCATCGCAGGTCGCGGGGGCTTGCTGAAGCTCATCTTCCTGAAGGCCGATCGCAAGGTGCTGGGCGTCCACTGCGTCGGCGACATCGCCTCGGAGATCGTCGGCATCGGGCAGATGCTGATCCGTTGCGGGGGTACGCTGAACACCCTCGCCAACATGTCGCTGAATACGCCGACCTACAGTTACGCCTACAAGTACGCCGCATTCGACGGATTGCGCCGGCTGGCCGCCGGACGACGGTGATGGCTCTGCGGGGAGGGGCCGCTCGGTGGGGGATTCTCACTGCCTTTTTCATGGGCGGTATCGCGGGCCACGCTGACGCACAGAACCGTGGCGTCTACCCACTGGGCCTAAGCGCAGTCAATTCCGGTGTCAGCGCCGCGCCGGGGTTTACCTACAACAACAGCTTCCTGTTCTATGCGCGCGACGAGGAGAAGGGCGGCAGTGGCGAGGTCGTGTCCACCGGCGAGCAGGCGGTTCTGCTGGACATGAATACGCTGCTGTGGGCCGACGGCCGCACGATGCCTGCGCTCGGGGACGCGCGCTTCTCCTCCGCAGTGACCGTGCCGATCGCCAACAACTCGCTGAGCTCGAGCACCCAGGGGGCGATCAGCGGTGGGGGTGGGGTCGGGGATCTCTACCTCCAGCCGGTGATCCTGGGCTGGCAGCGCACGCGGGCCGACATCCGGGCGATTCTTGGGGTGCTGGCGCCCACTGGCAGGTACGCGGCCGGTGCCAAGGACAACGTGGGCAACGGCTACTGGACGCCGGTGATCGCATCCGGGCAGACCTTCTACCTGTCGGCGGACCGTGCGACCACCCTGTCGCTCTTCGAGATGTACGAATTCCACACGACGCAGACGGGCACCCAGATCCGCCCGGGCGAGACCTTCAATCTCGACTATTCGCTGATGAGAGCGTTCGCTGCCCACGGGCAGTCCCGGCTGCAGGCGGGGCTGGTCGGCTATGGCGCCTGGCAGACGACGGCGAAGACCGGGCCAGGCATCGCACCAGCCCAGCAAGCTCAGCGCTACCGCGTCAACGCGGTTGGCGCGGGCGTGAACTGGGTCTTGCCCGCGCAGAGGGCGACGCTGAGCCTGAAGTACTTCGACGAGTTTTCGAACCGATGGACGTACCAGGGGTACTCGCTGCAGGTTTCCGCCGGAATAGGCTTCTAGGGGCGCGGTGGGCGGAGCAGCGTCGTACCGTGTACTAATGTCTCTCCAGTTGCTCAGAGGAAGGTTATGGTCAGTCCACCGGATCCCGTCGCGGCCGTGCAGCAGTATATTGCGGCGTTCAACAAGGGCGACGCAGCCGCTATGGCCGCCGTCTGTACAGATCCGATGTCGATCCTCGATGGAATGGCACCCCACGTGTGGCACGGTCCTACGGCAACACAGGACTGGTACAGGGCCGTGCTGATCGAGGGCCAACACCTCGGCGCCGAGGGGTACCACGTCACGATTGGCCACCCCCTGCACGCGAGCGCGAGCGGCGATGCGGCCTACGTCGTGGTCGGCGCGACCATGACCTTTGAGCTTAAGGGCAAGCGCGTCACGCAGTCTGGCGCGTCCCTTACCGTCGCGCTTCGCAGGCTGTCGGCGGGCTGGCGCGTGGCAAGTTGGGCCTGGACCAAGGGCAGCGCCTCCGTCGACTGAAGCGGCCGGCCCCGCGGTCGTGCCATCAGGAACCTCTGCCCGCCCGGGCGGGTCGGGGAGGGTAATGCGTCAGACAGATCCCACGCCTCGCTGCGTTGGATTCGCACGTCGAGTTACTTTACAGAATATTAACGTAGGCCTAGCCGCGCGCGGCTGAAACACCCTGATGTCCGGACTTTTTCTGCCCGTGGCACGAACCCTGCATTTCTCAACCCGGAGGGGCCGCGAATCGCGGCCGCGCCGTGCACACAAGACTCGCGGTGCAGATTTTCTCACGCCAGGAGGGCTTGCCTATGTACACGCGCGTTATCTTTCTTCTCACAGCGGTCCTCTTTCTCAGCGTAGCCGGTGTCGCAGCGGCCGGGACGCGCCTCAGCAATAGCGGCCTTCTTACTTTGCGCAGCGATTGCCAGTTGACTCAGTCCTGTGCCGCCGGCCAGGGGGATAACGGCCACCACTACGGTGTGAACGGCAGCGAGGACCAGGGGGATGACAACGGCCAGCACAAGGACCGAGGCCATCACTTCGGCGAGGGTGCCAATGACCACGACCAAGACCACGACATCGGTCTGGGTAAGCACAACGCTGACGGCGGTGGAAGCAGTGGCAGCGGTGGTTCCGGCGGCAACGGTGGAACGGGGACTGGTAGTGGCAGCGGGTCGCCCAGTGGTGGCGGCGGAACAGGCGTGACCGGTGGCAGCGTCTCAGTGCCAGAGCCCGCTACGCTTGCCTTGCTGAGTCTGGGACTTCTGGGTTGCGCGGTGCGCTTGCGCAGGCGCTAGCGCGTCGGCGATTGTCTGCCAGGACCGTCTGGCGCCGTTGCCGGTGCCAGCGAGGCAGGCACTGACGTGCGCGTGATGGCCGCGCAGCTCAAGAGCCCGGCGCACTGAAGCGTCTGTTCAGCCTGCGATACAGCAGCCCCGCGCCGACCGCGGTCGCGGCAGCCACGATGATGAGCATCAGAATGAGCATGAAGGCTCGGTCGAGCAGGCGGTTGAGGTTCGATGTGAGACCGTCTGCGTTGGCCTTGAGCACGGCCGCAAGTGGACCTGCCCGCTCGGCGAGCGCATTCAGCTGCTGGGCAGTGACCGTGGCCTCGCGCATCATCTCCGTGTATTGGCGAATGTCGAATGGCGCGGAGTTATCGGGCTTTGTGCCGGGGTTGGTGGCAAAGAGCTGCTGCACACGTGCGAACGTGGCGAGGGTCTTGTCGGTTGCCTGCGCTGCATCCGTCGCTGCCTTCAACGTGTCCCGCAGCTGCAGGGCGAGCGTCCCCACCGACTCGGTGCGTTCGTTGAGGTCCTGCATCACCTCGGCAACGAGGGCACGCCGTTCGCGTGCGAACACGATCGGCAGTTCGCGCGCCAAATTATCCGCCGCGCTGCCCAGCAACGACAAACGGTCGGCGTCGGCAAGGACTCCCTTGGCCTCGGGCATGGCGGCGAGCTCATAGGTGAGTCGCTCGATCTGCATGTCCAGCAGCGTGGGCGCGCGCTGGAAATAGTAGATGGAGCGCTCGGCAAGTTCGCGGGTCTGCCCTATCTCACGCACCGCAGGATCGAGGCTCGACAGCGGATCGAGCCCGAGCAAGGAGAATAGGTTTCCGGTCTGCTCTTCCTCGCCGGGCTTCGGTTCACCCACCGAATGGGCAAAGTCGCTGAAGTGGATGTAGGCAACGACCCGAACGTGCGGGTGCTCAGCCCGCCACTGGACCAGCATCGCGCGAAGCTGCTCCCTTTGCGCGGGCTTCAGGACGTCGTCGAGCAGTTCCCATGCCTCGACTTCGATCCGACTGTAGGCCTCCTGGACCGGCAGCGCCTTGGCGCCATACTTGTCGTGCACCCATTCGTCCTCCAGCACCATGCGGCTCAAGCTGGCCAGCACGACCAGATCGAGCGCGTTGATGACGGGATTCGGGCCGCTTGCGGCCGTGTAGGCAGCCGTGGCTTGTTGCAGTTTCCAATTCTGGATCACCAGCCGGTCCGCCGGGTTCGGGAAGCCGCCCTTCACGCGGTCGAGCACTTCGCTGGTCTGGCCGACGTATTCGTCCGCGACGCGCATCACGTGCAACTGCAGGTCGCGCCGCATCTGGGTTTGGCGCTGCGCCTCGCGCTTCGCGGGCATGAGGTTCGCGATCAGCTGACATCCGTCCAAGGGCAAAACAAGCAGCAGGACGGCAAGCCTGAACGCGAAAGTCGTCGTGGACCGGAGTCGGCAGACCCGTGACCGGCAAGGCGGAAGCGTACTCGGCATGGGCAGCACCTTGAACAGACCGACATGGCGCGGCGCGACCGGCGCCGCCCGCCGTGCTCGATCTTATGCCTGGCAGTTAGCCTGCACCACAGCTGTGCCCCTGGGGTGCCGCGACCGCACTGAAACCGGGCGGCACGGGAGCCTCACAGGCGTATGACCAGCTTGCCCATGAAATTTCCTGCTGCGAGATCCTTCAGGGCAGTCGGGTAGTCCTCGAGTGGATAGGTGTGGTCGACGAGCGGGTGCAGATGGAGGGCTTCGAAGAACTTGGTCATGCGCAAATAATCGGCGCGAGAACCGGCATAGATGCCTTGGGCGCGCGCCGCCTTGCGGATCAATTCGATGGCGGGGATATCCGCTCCGTAGCCGCCGAGGCCTCCGACCAGCGACAGGGTGCCCCCATAGGCCAGACTTTTCAGGGATTGCGGCATCGTGGACTTGCCGCCGATGTCCACGACCACGTCCGCACCGCGTCCATCGGTCAGTTCGAGCACCCGCTCGCCCCAAGCCGGTACGCTCTTGTAGTTGATGCCGTCGTGCGCTCCGTAGGATCGCGCGCGCTCGAGCTTTTCGTCTGAGCTGCTGGTAACGATCACTCGCGCGCCATAGGCGCTTGAGATCTGCAGGGCGAACCAGGAGATGCCACCGGTGCCTTCGACGAGGACGGTTCCGCCCCGGGGCACGAGATTGCTGCCCACCGTGGCCATCCATGCCGTCAGGGCCGCCGTCGGCAACGTCGCCGCCTCCTCGTAACTCATGCCGCCGGGCATCGGGGCAATCCCGGTGTCCTCGAGCAGGACATAGTCACCCAGTACCCCGTTGATGCCATACCCGTGGCCCTGCGCTTGCTTCGCCGGAGTCAGTGGGCCTTCCAAGTAGTCCGCAAAGTAGAGGCTGGTCACCCGGGCGCCAACATGGGTCGACGTCACTTGCCTGCCAATCGCGGCGACCTCGCCGGCCGCATCCGAGCAGACGATCTGCCCGGACCGGTCGCGCTCCGTGTCGGTGGACTTGTTGAGTGACTCGAGCAGCTCCAGCTCCCCGTGCTGAAGTGCGACGGCATGGACATGAAGAAGCACCTGATGATCACCGACCCTGGGCAGCGGTGCCTGCACCAGGCTCCACGCGTAGTGTCCGGCGCCATCCTTGGCCAGGACCACCTGGCGCGTCGTTGGCGGCAGCGGGGTGTTTGCCGCCCGCGCGGGAGTCCCGAGCCATCCGCCGCCGCTGACGGCGAGGCATGCGACGATGGCACGCACACAGGTATACATTTTCGCACGCCTCCATGAACGGTGCGCTGCGGTCCCCGCGCCCCCCCCCGATTCTACGCCCGGGCGACCGACTGCCGCGCTACGCCGCGATCGCCCCCGGCGCCGGGGCGCGGTTGCCGACGAGCCATGTATGATTGCGCGTCAACTTGCGGCCGAACAACTCAAAGGACATTCCATGGTGAAGTTATTGGCGACCTCTTTGATGGGCATGGCATTGCTGGCCCCCTGTGCCCCGCTAATGGCGGCAGACGCCCAGCCGGCGGCGGAAGCCTCTGCGGGCGAAACCCAAAAGGCCATCACTGAGTACCGCAATCAGATGCAGGCGAAGCGGGCGGACATCATGGCCAAGGGCCTGACACTGTCGGCCGAGCAGGCCTCGAAGTTCTGGCCTCTGCTCGAGAAGTACCAGAAGGAACAGAACCTCATCATCGACTCGCAGATCAAGGCCATTCAGCAGTATGCGGACAACTATGACAAGCTGACCGATGCTCAGGCCCTCGCCTACGTGAAGGCATTGCTCGACCGCGACGCCAAGATGGAAGCGCTGCGCGCCAAGTGGCTCACGAGCTTCCAGTCCGCGGTGCCGCCGAAGACGGCCGCGCGCGTGATTCAGATCGATCGCAGACTCAGCCAGCTGGCGCAGGCCCATCTGTCTTCGCAGATTCCCCTGGTGCCCGCACCCTGAGCGCTCCGCCGCCTGGCGCTACCGTCTAGGGCGGTCAGCGCCAGGCCGGCTGGAGGGCGTGCAGGGAGGCACGCACCTGCGGCGCCGATTTAAAACAACCTGACTCCAACACCGCAGTTCGTGGCGTACGCACCACGAACCTTACGCGCGTGCATACGCTTGCGGTTGCGCGGGTGACACGGCGCGCGGTTCATATTATTGTTCGCTGACAAGACCCATTCTCGGTCCGCGCAGGATCTCGAGCTGTGGTTGGCGCGACCCTGGATGGCGGCACATCTTGGCTTGGGGAGGCCATATGGTTCGCATTCAGTCGGTTTTGGCTTCGTTGTTTGCCATCGTCAGCATCATGCTGGGCCTCGCAGCGCGTGCGCAGGAGACCGGCGCCCTGCAGGAAGTCATCGTCACGGCGCAGAAGCGCACCCAGAACCTGCAGGACGTTCCGTTCTCGGTGTCTGCGACCAGCCAGGCGCAGATCGTCAATTCTGGTGCACAGGACATCGTGGACCTGGCGCGCAACATCGCCGGCCTGTCCATAGCGGACCTGGGCCCCGGGCAAAGCCAGATGGCCATACGTGGGATCAGTTCCGGACAGGTCATCCGTGACCAGCCGGGCGTCAAGGAGCAGGTGGGCGTCTATCTCGACGAGTCGCCGATTTCCATTGCGCTGTTCACCCCGGACTTGGAGCTATTCGACCTGGAGCGTTTCGAGGTGCTGCGTGGGCCGCAGGGCACGCTGTTCGGCGCCGGTTCCGAGGCCGGAACGGTCCGCTACATCACGCGCCAGCCTCAGCTGGGAAAGTTTGAAGCCTTCACGGATGCCTCGGTCGAGGATGTGACACACGGCGACATTGGCGGTTCCGCTCGCGGCGCGCTGAACGTCCCGGTCGGTGACAACGCGGCGGTACGCCTGGTGGCCTACTGGCACCACCTGCCCGGCTTCGTGGATGCAATCCAGCCCGATGGCAGCGTGAAGAAGGATGTCAACGACGGTGACCGCAGCGGCGTCCGACTCTCCATGCTGATCAAGCCCACGGACGCGTTCTCCATCACCCCGCGCGTGGTCTACCAGAATCTCACCACCAACGGCTTCCCGCGCACCGACGTCTACAACATCCTGGCAAACCCGTATACGAGCGTTGCGCCCGTCACGATTGGGAACCTGGA
The DNA here is from genome assembly GCA_018240525.1 of Pseudomonadota bacterium. GTDB lineage: Bacteria > Pseudomonadota > Gammaproteobacteria > Steroidobacterales > Steroidobacteraceae > 13-2-20CM-66-19. Next base: position 22,545 of record JAFEFN010000003.1, on the reverse strand, counting down.
GCAGTACACGCAGCAACGGGAAGGCCTGCTGGACCAGTTCCTCCTGACCGACCTTAAGCTCGAATACGGCTTCGGCCCTGCGGCCCTGACCTCAATTACCTCGTACACGAAGCGCAACGTCCGCGTACTTCGCGATGCGACCCAGCTCACCGGCAGTGTCACCTACGACATCCTCGGTGAGGCCGACCCGAACATCCAGGCGGATGTGCGCACCAACTCACCGCTCTACGATCGCACCGCGCTGAACGCGATTTCCGAGGAACTGCGGCTGACTTCGACCGACAATACTGTGGTGCAGTGGCTGATTGGCGGCTTCTTTCAGCGCGTCAACCGCCATTATGGACAGGACCTGCCGACGCCCGGGTACGACGCGATCATCGGCTACCCGAGCAGCGACTTCAATGCGCCGCCGGATACGCCTTTCTATTCGGACCTGCGATACAGCCTGAAGCAGTACGCCGGGTTCGGCGAGGTGACCTGGAATCTCACCAAGCAGTTCGCCATCACCGGCGGCCTGCGGTATTACAAGTTCAACGAGGACAAGGATCTGCTGTTTGCCGGTCTGTTTGCCGACGAAACCTTCGTTCCCGGCACCAACACTCCCGGCTACATTCCGGCCTCCACCAGTTCAAGTGGCACTTCTCCGCGGGTCATTCTGACTTTCAAGCCCACCGACGATGTCCAGTTCAACGCGCAGGCCTCACGTGGCTTCCGCCTGGGCGGCATCAATGACCCGATCAACCTGCCCCTGTGCTCGGCAACCGACAAGGTCGTGTTCGGCAACCAGCCGAACTGGAAGGACGAGAAGACCTGGAACTACGAGATCGGTGCCAAGACGCAGTGGCTCGACCGGCATGTGACCTTCAACATTGCCGCCTTCTATGCCGACATCACCGATCTGCAGGCAACCACGACGGCCGGTACGTGCTCCTCGCGCGTGGTGTTCAACGTGCCGACGGCGCGCAGCACCGGTGTCGAGGCCGAGTTGTTTGCCCGTCCCAACGTCAATTGGGACTTCGGCATATCAGGCACGATCATCGATGCGAAACTCACCTCTTCGGTGACGTCGACCCTTCCTGACGGCACCGTCGTTGTGGTGGGAGGCCTCGCCGATGGCAACCGCCTGCCGACTGCGCCGAAGACCCAGGCGGCGGCCTACCTTGGCTACACACTCCCGATGGGTAGCGACCGGGACCTGTTCGCCAACCTGACGTTCCAGTACGTGGGGTCCTCGTTCTCTCAGTTCGAGAACGAGGAACCGGGCTTCGGGCAGATCGGGGGCACCGGAGATCCGAACGCAGCGCGCCTGATACCCTTCGGTGGCCCGCTGTCGGTCTCGCAGATTAACTTCAATGCGGAGTTGCCGAGCTACACGCTCACGAACTTCCGCATTGGCATCCGAAACGCACACTGGCAGGCGGCGGCGTACGTTAACAACCTCACCGATACGAACACGACGCTCGCGCTCGACTATGAGCGCGGACGCAGTGCGCGCGTGGGCTACCTGACCAACCAGCCGCGCACCTTCGGGGTTTACGGGGCCTATACATACTAGAACCCACCTGGGCGGGGGATATCTATAGAGGAGGGTGAGCCTGTGAACTTACTCATTGCCGCAGCGCGGCTGTTCGGCGTCGGGGTCGTGTTGGCGCTAGCGAGCCTTGGCGCCTCGGCGGCTGATTCTGCGGGAGAGCTCTCGGCAATCCATGCCGCGGATGAGATCTGGGTCAAGGCGTTCAACGCTGGTGACGTTGACACGATGGTTGGATGTTACGCCGAGCACTCGGTCCTGCTCCCGCCCGGAGCGCCCCCCGCCAGTGGTCTGCCGGCAATTCGCTCTTTCTTCTCGAAGATGGTTCCGGGCGCGGTCAAGGAGGGCTTGACCTTCACGTTGGGTCCCAATCCCGCCGGCGGAGTCCATGGTGACTTCGGCTGGTCGTCGGGAACCTACGTGCTGAAGGACAAGACTGACCACGTCGTCGAGACGGGAAAGTATCTTTCGGTGTCAAAAAAGAAGGACGGCAAGTGGCTCTACGTCCGCGACACGTGGAATTCGGACGGACCTGCCCCCGCGACGGAGCCTGCCAGCGGAACTAAGAAGTAGCCCTTCAACCGGGCGGTGCATGAGATCGCGGCCGCACGGAGGATTGTCCGGCTCGCCGAGGAGTCGCCGGGTGACGCTGCCAGACCCGGCTACTGGATGCGGGTACAGGCCGCGGGATTCTCCAGGGTCGCGGCGACGATCCGGCGCACTTCTGGGTCCGAAGTGGACTCCGATGGCGCATAACCTGCCGCGTTGTCTGCCCTGCGCTTGGCGACGTCGCGCATGATTTTGCAGGCGCTCCTTGCCATATCGTCGCTAAGGTAGGGCGCCAGCATCTCAAGGCTCATGAGGTGGCCATCCTCCTGGAGGATCAGCAGGCCCCGAGCTGACTCGGCGCGTCCGGCGTCCAGTTCACGAAGCACGGTATGGGTAGTGGTGAGATCATTCAGGTCCCGAAGGCCCAGCTGCGAAGTGAGGATTTTTCCCGTCGAACGCGCGCTCGAATAGGCGCCTGCGAAAAAAATCGCAATCGCCGCAATCACGGCGAGCGCAACAGGCAGCAATTTCTTTAAGAGAGGGGGCATCGGTGTCCCTTCAAATTACAGTCGATCGGCCGCGGGCAGGGAAGTCGCGGATCAGCGGCCCGGGGGCGCTGAAGCCGCGCCTGCCCCCGGAGCTGTTAGGCGCCGGCAGCAAGGCAGGCCGCATCCCCGCTGCATGGGTGGCTGACTTGCCGGTGTCTACGATCCATTTGCGCATCGGTATGGCTGATACTGTACATGCAAGGCATCGCAAGTTCCGTGATGCCAGGAGGGCGGCCCTTCACGAGCCAGGAGTAAGCCGGGGCTGGCGCAGGCTCGCCTGTCGCAGGCTGGCAGCTTGTTGGAAAATTTAATGGTTGTCAGCGAAACCTGCTCAGCCAGGTCATCCTGGTCTTGCTGCGGTGCGGTCACCCGATTCGGCTGGACGCCATGGGTCTTACGAATCACTATCTCCAGCTTAAGCGTGCTCTCTCAGGGCACCTAGAAAAGGGGGAGAAAGTCATGAACAAGCGAATTATCTCGTTGTCACTGCTGGGATTGGTTTTGGGGCTGCCGGCCTATGCGGCGGACCCGCCGGCTTCACCACCTTCGAAGCCGGCAGCCGCAAAGGATGCCCCGGATGCCGCTCACCTGATCGCCAGCGCCGAGTCTGCGGCTCCGGCAAACGTGGGCAAGAACGCCACGATCGTCGCAATGGAGGCAGACGGGAAGATGCGTACCCTGCGCAAGGGCACGAACAACTTTACCTGTATGCCCGATAACCCTGCGACACCTGGACCCGACCCGATGTGCATGGATCCTGCGGCCATGGAATGGCTGCACGCCTATGTGTCGCACAGCAATCCGGCCCCGGGAAAGGTCGGCATGATGTACATGCTTGCGGGCGGCACAGATGCCAGCAACACCGATCCTTACGCGTCGAAACCCTCGGCTTCCAATCACTGGATCCAGACCGGCCCACACTTGATGATCGTTGGCGCAGACGCCAGCTTCTATGACTTGTATCCAAAGAGCGCGGATCCAGACACCTCTGTTCCCTATGTCATGTGGGCCGGGACGCCGTACCAACATCTGATGGCTCCCGTGAAGTCCTCTCATTCGCCAAAGGAAGCGGCAGCCAAATAATCCTTACGGGATGCGTCCAACGGGCGTTGAGGCTTCTGGCCTCACCGCCCGGTCCATCCGCGAGCCCGCCGCGCTCAGTGCGGCAGTGTGGCTCGTGACTTCGGCCAGCGCTGGCCTACGGCTTGCTCTTGCCCCGAGTGCCGAACACGGACCCCGAATGAGCACCGAGACCCTGGCATCGACGGCATCGGCGGAGTTCGCGGGCTCCCGCCCACGCCTGAGGCGCGAGCTCGGACTTCGTGACCTCACGCTGTTCGCGATTTCGTGTGTCTGCTCGGCGCGCTGGGTCCCGATTGCCGCACATGCCGGCCCGAGTTCACTCGTCCTGTGGCTGCTCGCAGCCGTGTTCTTCATGGCCCCGCTCGCCATTGCGGTGGGAACGCTCGTGGCGAAGTATCCCCACACCGGTGGGCTGTATCTCTGGGCCCGCTGTGACTTCGGGCGTTGGAACGGCTTTCTGTGTTTCTGGACGTACTGGGTCGGCATTGCGTTCATGTTTCCCACGGCAGCTCTGCTGTACACGAAGGTTGGCCTTTCTCTGTTTGGCCCGACTCTGGCGCGACTAAGCGAGCAGAGGATCTTTGTTCTCGGGGCAACGCTCGGATTGATCTGGAGCGCGCTGGGCTTGAACCTCATCGGGCTGAAGTTCGGGAAGTGGGTAGAGAATCTCGGCGGTCTATCAACGTGGATCGTCGGATTGTTGCTCATCTGCGTGGCGGGCCTGATCTGGATGCGCCAAGGAAGTGCCACTGCACCGTCTCTGGTACCGAGCTGGAACTGGCAAACGCTCAGTTTCTTTGCGGCGATTGCGTACGCGACCTCCGGCATGGAGGGTCCGGGCATGATGGCGGGCGAGATGCGCGATCCCGAACGAATGATGCGACGCGCAGGCTGGATCGCCTCCGGATTCGCGACCGCGTTTTACGTCACGGCGACCGGGGCGTTGCTGGTGATTCTGCCGCCCGAGCAGATCAGCGAACTCAACGGCTTTGCGGACGTGGGCAATCGAGCGGGTCAACTCCTCGGCGCCGCCTGGCTATCCCCGCTTATCGCGGTACTGGTGCTCGCCGGGGGCGTCGGCCTCATCGGCGGGGTCGGTACCGCCACCTCGCGTCTTCCTTTCGCCCCCAGTGTGGACGGGTTGTTGCCCAAGGCGTTCCGCAGCGTTCACCCGCGCTGGGGTACGCCCCACTGGTCGACTCTTGCGCTGGGGGTCGTGGCGACGTTACTGCTCATCATGTGCCAGCTCGGCGACACCCTGCGAGCGGCCTACGACGAGCTGGTCTCTTTGATGGTGATTACTGGCTTCATACCGTATCTATACATCTTTGCGAGCACCTGGAAGGCCGGTCGACGCGTGAGCGCGTTGTCGGGACTGGCCACCACCCTACTTGCGCTACTGTGTGCCGTGGTGCCTCCGCCGGAGATCGAGAAGGTGTGGCTGTTCGAGGGCAAGCTCGCTCTAGGGACTCTCGCGGTCGTCGTTTCCGCCTGGATCCTCTATGAGCGGAGCACCAGGACCCGCATCTAACCCACGCCGCCGGTGAGGTCGCGCGCAAGTGCGACGTTGGGAAGTGCAGTTAGCGAACAGGAACCGGGCGTATCGACGGTCGGTCTCGCGTGCGCTGCAGGCTTCCGAAGCAAGAGGGGGGTAATCCTCGCCATCGACAGACAGATAAGACTGGGACGCGTTCTCACCCGCATGAGTCTGGCGCAGGCAGAATGCCTCAGCCATGCGCCACAAGCGAATCCTCGTCACCCGCTACGGTGGCCCGGAAGTGATCGGTGCCATCGAAGAAGACGTCCCCGCCCCGAAAGCCCGCGAGGTACGCGTGAAGGTGCTGGCTGCGGGGGTTGGTCTGCCCGACATACTTGCGCGCGAAGGCGTCCACCCGGAGACGCCGCGCCTGCCGTACACGCCTGGGTGGGATCTTGTCGGCAGTATTGATGAGCTCGGCGAAGGCGTGACGGGCTTTGAACTGCACCAGACAGTCGCCGCCATGCCTATCCATGGGTGCTATGCGCAGTACGTGTGCATACCCCAACGCAAGCTCGTCGCCGTGTCGGAGGGACTGGACGCGGCCGAGGCCGTAGCCGTGGTGTTGAACTACGTCACCGCGTACCAGATGCTGCATCGATCGGCGAAAGCCCGCTCGGGGCAACGAATGCTGATCCACGGAGCTTCAGGTGGCGTAGGTTCTGCAATGTTGCAGCTGGCGAAGCTGGCCGGCGTCGAGATGTATGGAACGTGCTCGGCGGAGGGAGCCCCGGTAGTCCGGGACCTGGGCGGTATCCCAATTGACTATAAGAATGCGGACTTCGTGAAGGAGATCCATCGTCTTGCCGGAGACGGCGTGGACGCCGTGTTCGACGGCATCGGGGGAGCCAATCTTTGGCGCTCGCGCGATGCCCTGCGCGAGGGGGGCCGCGTAGTCACCTACGGCTTCCAGTCTAAAATGCGCGGGGGACGCATGGCGGTCCGCAGCAAGGGGCGTCATCCCATTCGCGAGTCCGCTGAAATAGGCGGCTTCATCTTCCGCAATTGGTTCAAGCCTGGCCGAAAGAGCATGGTGCCCTACAGCATCCAGTGGTTCATGCGGTTCAAACCGGCGTGGTTCCGCCATGACCTGCGGACGCTCCTGGACCTGCTGCGAGAAGGTAGGATCAAGCCCCTGATAGCGGAACGTTTGCCCCTCGAAGAGGCGCGCCGTGCGCACGAGATGCTGGGTGCGGGCGGAGTAATCGGGAAAATCGTGCTGTTGCCGAATGGTTGCGTCTCGCGCTGAGGGAGGCGAGGGGCCCGTCTGGGAATTGATGCGTATTGACTGCCCCAAGGTTGAAGGCGGCAGGAAGGTGGCAGAACGTTAGATGTTGGGTGTCAACATCGGGCTGTGTCAGACTGCAGGTCTCACGCTGTAGGAACATCAAATGCGAAGAATCATATCCCTTGTCCTCTTGGCGGTCGGCCTGTGCCTGGCGTTTAGTGCCAATGCTGCTAAGAGCAAGCCGAACATCCTGGTGCTCTGGGGAGACGACGTGGGTTGGTACAACCTCAGTGCGTATAACCTCGGTGTGATGGGTTATCGCACGCCAAACATCGACCGCATCGCGAGAGAGGGGGCGATGTTTACCGACTCCTACGGGCAGCAGAGCTGCACGGCGGGGCGCGCCGCTTTCATCACGGGGCAGTCACCTTTTCGCACCGGGTTGCTGAAGGTGGGGCTGCCGGGCGCGAAGGAAGGGTTGCAGGCGCGTGATGTGACGATCGCTCAGCTGCTGAAGGCGCAGGGCTACATGACCGGCCAATTCGGCAAGAACCACCTCGGCGACCTCGACGAGCATCTGCCGACCGCGCATGGCTTCGATGAGTTCTTTGGCTCTCTGTATCACCTCAATGCCGAAGATGAACCTGAGCACCCGGATTACTTCAAGGATCCAGAACTGCGCAAGAAATACGGCACGCGCGGGGTGATCCATTCGTGGGCCAACGCCGATGGGACTCAACGCATCGAGAGCACCGGCCCGCTTACGAAGAAGCGCATGGAGACGGTCGACGAGGAGTTCACCCGGGAAGCCCTGCGGTTCATGGCTGACGCGAAGAAGGCGGGCAAGCCGTTCTTCCTCTGGTGGAATTCAACACGCATGCACATTTGGACGCGGCTGCGGAAGGAATCCGAGGGCAAGACGGGGCTCGGACTCTATCCGGACGGAATGGTCGAGCATGACGCAATGGTCGGACAGCTGCTTGATAAGCTCAAAGAGCTCGGCCTCGATGAGAACACCATCGTCATGTACTCGACAGACAATGGTGCGGAGAAGTTCACCTGGCCCGACGGTGGGCAAACCCCGTTCCGCGGAGAGAAGAACACCAACTGGGAAGGAGGCTACCGCGTACCGACACTGGTGAGGTGGCCGGATACGATAAAGCCGGGTACCGTGGTCAACGATATCGTCGCGCATGAAGACTGGCTGCCGACCTTCGTGGCAGCCGCGGGCGTGCCGGATGTGAAGGCAAAGCTCGCCGCGGGCTACAAGGTGGGCAGCAAGTCCTTCAAAGTCCACCTGGATGGCTACGATCTATCGGATTTCCTTTCCGGAAATGCGCCTGACCCGCGAAAGGAAGTTTTCTATTGGAATGACGATGGCTCGCTGGTGGCACTGCGGTACGAGCAGTGGAAGCTGGTGTTTGCCGAGCAGCGCGAACATGGCCTGAACGTATGGGAAGAGCCATTCGTCACGCTGCGGTTACCCAAGCTGTTCAACCTGCGCTCGGATCCTTTCGAGACTGCTGACCACGAAGGTATGGACTACGATCGCTGGCGCGTGGAACATGCCTTCATGCTGGTTCCCGCCCAGCAGTACGTGGCAAGGTTTCTCGCCACGTTCAGAGAGTTCCCGCCCAGCCAGAAGGTTGGTACCTTCGCCCTGGACAACGCGTTGAAGCAGCTGCAGACAGCCGAAAGCAGCGATTGACGGGGCGTGAGCGCGCCCGCCCAGCGGGCGCGCTACGGTTGCTGGGACTGGATTTGCTCGAGAATCTGTCGCCCGCGGGGAGCTGCCGGCGCCGCGGCGATAGAGCTCTCGGCATATACGCGCGCCGCCGCGCGGTCACCCGCCTCCGCGCTGAGGCTCGCGAGCGCTAGGAGCAGCACACAATTTGCCGGGAGCCTATCATGGGCTTTGCGCAGCACAAGCAGACCCTGGCGGGTCTGCCGCGTCGAGTAGAGAGCGGCACCGTATACGTACGAGTAATGCGCTTGCTCAGGAGAGAGTAGGGCAGTCGGAGCCACGGCGCGCCACGCTGCATCGTAGTACCCACCGTCACCATCGATGGTAGACGGCCGGCCTCACCGTTTGTTGACGGGATCGGAGGACGATAAATCTCGGACTGCTGACCGTCCCGCTTCATCGGCTTGCGCCAAATCCCGAAGCGCCTGAACGTTGGCGCGAAGTCTGTAGATGCTCTCAGTTAACAGCCCAGGCATTGTCATGCCGCGTGCACGTCGCTCCAACTCGTCCAGGCGTTCGGTGAGCGCGATTTTCATACTCGGAGTCGCCACGCGAAGCTCGCCCTCAATCAGCTTCAACTCGCGGTACATGGGATACAGACGCCGCCGCCTCAGCCAGAAGTAGAGCTTGGGAGCAAGCGACCATAGCGGGTAGACGACACCGACTAATGGCACGATGAGGATCATCATGCGCTGAACAAATTCGGCGAGCCAGAACGGCAGTGTCCGCTGCAGAAACGTGGGCCCCGAGCGATAGAAGTTACGCGCCTCACTGGAGAGCGGGATGTCGATTTCCTCCGCTGCCGGAAATTCCCCAGCGCGCTGGAACATGGCGGGCCGCGAGTGCACTTCGGACGCCGCCCGGAGCAGAAGAAACTGCAGAGCGGGGTGCACGTCAGTGCGAACCGCGAGACTCGCTTTCGAAGCAATCAGAGGCGTGTCGTCGGGCGGCCGATTGGCCGCTAGGTCGGCTACACCTCTTGGCAGCACTAACTTGTTCAGGGCGGGGTAGAGAGCAACGTATGCGTCGGCGCGCGGAAAGCCGAGGAGCTGAATGTCCGGTGCGCGCGCAAGACTTTGCACGACCGGGGAATCCCAGCCAGTCACGATCAAGGCTGCGTCAAGCTGTCCTGCGCGCAGTGCCTGCGCCGTCTGTTCCAACGGGTAGTCGAACAGACGCAACTGTTGCGTGTCCACTCCATTCAGTGCAAACAGCTTCAGTGCCAGCGAACGGCTGGTGCTACCAACAGGCCCGATCGAAACGCGCCAGCCGTTCCATTGCTTCGGAGAAGGTACGGGATTGGGGCAGTGGCAGAACAGCCATGCCTCTTGATAGAAGAGTGTCCCGAGCGAGACGAGTCCTTGCGTGTCGCGCTCTGCCACCGTACCCGCTTGCACGAACCCAGCCTCGACGCCCGAGGGCCGGCTCAATAGGCGGATATTTTCCGCGGCTCCATTAGTGGACACGAGGTGCAGACGCACTCCGTCACGCGCAAGGATCTGGCGGTATCGTTCCCCGATTACGCTGTAGGTGCTGCCCATGGGGCCGGTCGCCATCGTAAGATCCCGGCCAGGCAGTGGTCGCAGCATTGCAAACAATGTCCATAACAACACAGCACCAGTCCCCGCGAGAAGGATGATTCCGGCGCGTGTTTTTATAAGGCGTTTATCAATGTGAAATGGTTGCACCTCAACCGCGGGTACGCCCCTATATGGAACTCGACCCGCTTCCCATGGAGTCACGCGGCAGCTTGCATTGCGATGATTCAGGGCGCTAAACGAGTGAACAATTGTGAATGGCTTATCCGTCGTCTTTATATAGGTATTTGCCACCCGATACCGTCTGAGTAAGCGCCGGCCTTTGAGGTTTATCGAGAATCGCGCGGTAACATCAAGATCGCGAGCATCGGGAAACGCTCTCCGGGCGCTACAACCCTAACGGTGGTGCGCGACGGGGCAGCGCGCTGGCAATTCTTGTCGCTCTCGAACGCGAGCAGACCCAGCGTGTTCTGCCGGACTTCTCGCAGGCGTCAATGCCGGCGCTTCTCCAGACGCACGAAATAGGCATACGCGCAGACACTCAACGAATTGACAAGCACGGCGACGATGTTCCAGGCAATCACCGGTCGCGATTGAATCAGCAGCCCGTAGTAAATCCAGAGCACCTGAAACGAACCCACGATCGCGCTCATCCTCGGGTTCATGCCAGCGCTTGAGCGACGTTTGAGCATAGCCAGCAGGTCTGGCACCGCGGCAAAAGTCGTGCCGAAGCCGGACGAGCAGCATCCTTACGTCATTCACGCCAGGCGCCCGTGCGAACAGCCCAGGTCGTACGGCGCTGCCTAAGGCGGCCGAGGAGTCCGTAAACCTTTGACGTTGGGATCGCAGTTTGCGAGCGCGTGCTGCGCGCCCAGCTGTGACGGCAGTTCGGAGGCGAGATTCGCTTGCTTTCGCAGGTCGCGCTCGTGGCGCGGTCGCGAGAGGTCGTGGGGCTCGTTTCCAGGCCGGCACAAAGTAACTGTTGGTGGCGGGGGCCTGATTGCGCTTCCAGCTACCCTGCGTTCGTCTCTCTTTATTCCTCTTAATATCAATCACATAGGGGCGTATATCCTGTAAGCCGATCGTTGCACCCCCAACACGAATGAGAGCTACGAACTATTACGGATGGCTGGCATGGCCGAGTCGGATGCAGCATCAGAAAAGGGAAGGGGTTGGAGAACGCCATTTGGCAAGTTGAGCGGTGATGAAAGCCACCGCACAGGTGAAAGGCTGCATATCAACGCGGCTACATCATGTCGCGAGCCACCCGCAACGTTGCCAGGAGCCGGCAATCCAGGCGTGGCGGCGACGTAAGCCCGCCCGATGACGTATGGCGTCGCCGACGGCTCTCGCTTTCTGTTGCGGCTGGTCCGACGGGGCGCGTCGCGGCCGATGGTTTCTCGCGATGCTTAGGCCGCCCTGAGACCAGATGAAGCGAGGGTTCGTCAAGTGGGGGGATGATGGATATTGAAGACCCTTCTTTTTGGCGTGCGGGTGCGATTAGCACCACAGCCGTCATGCTCGTGGTGCTGACCTTTCTGACCGTCGACAGTCTGAACGTCACACGCGCAGGCGGCATCCAAGTACCGAACTACGATGTCATCAACCAGGAGATTGGCTACGCTAATGACTGGTCGCGCGGGTTCGAAGTTCCGGTTATCGGCGCGAGCGAACCACTGTTTGGTCGTACTTACAGCCTTCCTGAGGCCACGGAGCTAATGAAGCTCGGCAAGGCCGTCATTCAAAGCCGTGCCTGTATGGACTGTCACACGTTTTTCGGCAACGGTGCCTATTACGGCCCGGACCTGACCAAGTCGTGGTTGGATCCCGCGTGGAGTCAGATCTGGATGCCAATGACCGGCGCGGCAACGCGAGGCGATGCCATGGTCGAGTTCCTAATGCACCCGGAGCAATATCCGACCTGGACCCGCCAGATGCCGAATTTGCACCTGACTCGTGCAGAGGCACAAGCCGTGGTTGCCTACCTCAAGTGGATGTCCGCCGTCGATACCAACGGGTTCCCAGCGCACTTCGGGCGGATTCAGACGCAGAACTAGGAGGCGGCTATGTATCGATCCCAACGGCTGGCTCTGCGCTATTTTGCCGCCGCAATTACTCTCTTTGGCGTCATGACGGCAGCGGGCCTGTTATCGGCCCTGTATTACGTCGATTCCTCGCTGCTGTACAACGTCTTCGATTTCCAGATGGCGAAGATCCTACACATCAATACGTTGGTCATCTGGCTGTTGATGGGATTTATAGGCGCAGTGTATTGGTTTCTTCCCAGGGAGCTTGGACGCGAGGTGGTCGGCATCTGGCTCGCCGAGGTGCTCTTCTGGATCTTTTGCGCGGCCGTCGCAGTCGTCGCCGTAGTCTTCATCTTCGTTCAGTACGGCAGCAGCGATCAGTTCAGCATGTGGTTCATTAACCAGGGACGCAAGTACGTCGAAGCGCCTCGCTGGGCGGCCGTCGGCATCGTGGCGGTCGTGCTCACCTTTGTGTACAACGTTACCGCGACCGCATGGCGCGCGCGCAGGATGACCGGCATCCTCTGGGTGCTGATTCTCGATCTCGTGCCGCTCTCTGTGCTTTACCTCGATGCTTTTCCGCAAATCACCAACATGTCCCATGACCTTTATTGGTGGTGGTGGCTCGTTCACATGTGGGTGGAGGGGACTTGGGAGGTTCTGATCGGCTGCCTGATGGCCTGGTCTCTCATGGAACTCATGGGGACTTCGCGGCGTATCGTGGAAGCCTGGCTCTACATCGAAGTAATGATGGTTCTTGGAACCGGTATCCTCGGCCTCGGGCATCATTATTTCTGGATTGGCACACCGCAGTACTGGCTCGGCATAGGCGGGTTCTTCTCCGCGCTCGAACCGCTACCCCTGCTGGGGATGGTGGTGCATGCCGTCTACGATGCGGGTACGCACCACATGAAAACCACGAACCGACCTGCGTTCTATTGGGTGTTGGCCGAGGCGTTCGGCAACTTTATAGGCGCGGGCGTTTGGGGCTTTATGATGACTTTGCCGCAGATCAACCTCTACTCGCACGGCACACAGTGGACCGTGTCGCACGGCCATTTTGCATTTTGGGGTGCCTACGGCTGCGGCGTGATAGCCATCATCTACCTGGTTCTGCAGCAGACACGTAAGGCTCAGAACTTCGACAGTCGAGCCTGGAAATGGAGTTTTGCTCTGCTGAACCTTGGCCTCGTCGGCATGGTCGGTGGGTTACTGGTGGCCGGAATTACGCAGGCGATCTACGAGCGGGCACAAGGTGGTTCGACGTTGCAGGCGTTCGTCGTCGCCAGCGAAAATCAGTGGTTCCAGTCTGGAATGTACGCGCGGGTCATCTTCGGCCTGCTGTTCGCCATCGGCTACCTTGTCTTGGTCTATGACCTCCTGGTGATCGGGAAGCGTGCCGCTGTCGCTCAGCGCACCCAGGAGGCGTCGGCATGATGCCAGCGAATCTGGTTGGCACGGCCGTTGCGCTCGGGCTGTTCGTTCTGGCGGGCGGCGCCTATGGCGTGCTGTACACAGCCAGTGTGGCGCGATCGAGTATCCTGCTCGAGCGCGCCAGCTATCTGTGCTATGTGAGCCAGCTACTTATCGCGCTCGCCGTGTGTTTGGTTTCGCCGCTTGGCCTTTTATGGAAGCTATTCATCGCCACCAGTGCGCTCGCCTACGGGTTCATTCCACCGGTCACCTGGCGCTTGCTCGAGAAAATGCATCATCAGCACGCTCAGTAGGTTCGAGGAAGTCATGATCGCCAATCTATTCAATGTGCTTCTGGGCCTCGCGCTCGTCTATGTCGCAGTGTTGCATCCGTCGCTGCTCACTGCCCGTCCGCTTCTGCTGATCGCCATCGCTGCCGGTATTTTCCTCGCCGGGTGGGTGGCACGGCGCAGCGACTATCGACCCTGGCAGAACAACTCGAACATGGTGCTAGCCGTGTTCTTGGCTGGTATGACGGCTCTGCGGCTCCAGCACTTTGCGGTGGGCGGCTTTTGGGGCCCGTTTACAGTCGGCACTGTTGTCGCCGTCTTGGCACTGTGGGCGGCGTTGTATCACGGTAGCGCGTCACCCGCGTCAAATCAGTCGATCGGCAGCTAGGCGCGCTATCCGACCCTTGGGAGAATGAGCATGGCAAGAATCTCGCCCGTAGCCCTGAGCGCCGTCGTCCTCATGGGGTGGTCACTAATCGCGGAAGCCGCTGACGAGCGGCTCGGCAAGAAGCTCTCGGATGGCAGCTGCGCTGCCTGCCATGGGCAAAGTGGCATTGGCATCATTCCCTTGTACCCCAACCTAGCCGGGCAAAAACGCGAATATCTCATCGCCCAGCTCCAGGCATTTCGCGACGGCTCGCGCAAGAATCCGATTATGAGCCCGATGGCGGTGCGCCTGTCCGATTCTGACATTGAGAACGTAGCTGCTTACTTTGCTTTGCTGAAGTGACCCAGCAGATTGCTCCGGAACCCGCGACACTTGCACCACACACACTGGGCGTAGGAGGCGTGGGCCTAATGAATCGACGCAAACAGAAACCGTCCGCCGTATGAGGTGTCTCTGCGGCGCACTGGCAAAGAGGCCTTTCGTTCCAAGGTAGGTGCGCTCAGTGCTGGTCGGCGGCACTCGCCGGCGCGCCGATATACACGTCGACTAACTGGCCCGGATACAGCGGCACGCCGTGCGGCTTTTTCAATCTGAAGATTACCGGGAGTACGCGCAGATCGACTCGCTCGGTTCGTGCACTCGAAAGCTGGATCTTTGGCGAAACATAGGGCTGGACGCGCACGAATTGCAGTGGGATGCTGGTATTCGTACCGCGGATGAAGAGTTGCGCCGGGGTGTTCGAGTTCAGGGCAAGGCGATGAATGAGAATCTCATCGATATAGCAGCGCACAGTTAGTTGGTCGCCGGCACCGCCGCCCATGATGATGAGCGGGACGTTGCCCCCGGAAACCGTGTCATATGTGCCTTGCGCGGACACATAGCTGCCGACCGCCGTCTGGATGGACAAGATCGTGCCGTCCACCGGAGCACGCAACGTGTACTTCTGCTGAAGCGCCAGTGCCGAAGCGTAGGCCTTTTCCAGCGCACTGTACTGCTGCGCCTGGGCCTGGATATCGTAGCTCCACGCTCCGGCTTTGGTTAGGTTGTACTGTTTGCCAGCGACGCCGAGATTGGCAGCCGCGACGCGCAGCGCATTGGCGGCCGTATCCAGCTGCTCGCGACTGATCAGTTCCGGGTTGAGCCGGTTGATATTGGCCAGCTTGTCGAAAGTGTCCTTGTTCATCTTGTATGTTGCTTCGGCCACTTCCAGCTGTGCGCTGACTACGGCCAGCGATTCCGGGCGCGGCTGTGCGCGTAACGCAGCCAAGGATGATTTCGCCGCCTGTGCCTGAGCGCCCAACTGTTCCGCAGTGGCACGTTGCACGCTGTCGTCCAAAATGATCAGGATGTCGCCGTGCTTGACACTTTGTCCTTCGGTCACGGCGATTCGGACAACGGTGCCTGCGACTTCCGGGTAAAGCGCAGTGTCCGTGCCGTTCGCTTGGTCGCTCTGCACGATGCCGTTCGCGTACAGGCCGGACCGATATGGATTGGGGGCCGGATTGAATACCGGCGGCTGTGCCGCCCGCTCGATCCCGTAGTAGGCGGCGCTGCCGACCCCGATAAGGATGCCGGCCCCTGCCAAAGTGAACAGGACGCGATTATCCATGAGCGTGGTGATCTTCAACCTGTCGCACGCGACCGTCCTCCATGTGCAAAATGCGGTCGGAGTACTCGAGAATGCGCGAATCGTGCGTTACGATCAGGATGCAGCGGTGCTCATTTAGCACCTCGGTCTTCACGAACTCGATGATACGGCGGCCAGTGTCCCCGTCCAGGGAGGCAGTTGGCTCATCCAAGATGAGCAGGTCGGGGCGGCTGACCACGGCGCGGGCAATGGCGACGCGTTGCTGCTCGCCACCACTCAACTTTAGTGGCGGGAGATCAGCGCGGTCCCGTAATCCGACGATCTCCAGGTGGCTCGCGGCCTGCTGCAGCGCCGCCTGCCAAGGGACCCGCTGCAGAATCAAGGGAATGGCGACGTTCTCCAAGGTGGTGAGACGCGGGAACAGGTGATAGTCCTGAAAGACGAAGCCGATCTTGTGTAGGCGCAGCTGTGCGAGAGAGTCCGCATCGAGGCTCCAGATGTCGTGGCCCTCAAGCTCCACAGTGCCGGTGTCCGGCCGCAGGATTCCCGACAGGATACTCAGCAGCGTGGTCTTGCCGCTGCCGGAGGGCCCGACGATGTACAGCAGCTCGCCAAATCGAGCCTCGAAGCTGACTTCCCGGACTGCCAAGGTGCGCAGCGGGCCCTGGCCGAACCACTTGGTCACCGAATTGGCCCGAATAGCGACCCCCATCGCTAGCTCCTGAAGACGTCGAACGGCTCGATGTGGATGACGCGGCGTATTCCGGTGTAGCTCGCCACTCCCGTGATGATCAACACCATCACAAATGCTACGCCCAGATTGAAGAATGTCACGGTGGCTGCGTAGCTCGGCAGCCGCATCTTTGCGGCCGCGATGAGCAGGGAGCACAGGCCGACACCCAGGCCATAGCCGGTGAGCCCGGTGAAAGCGGCCTGAAACAGGATCATGGCGATTAGTTCGCGGCTGCGGGCACCGATTGCTTTCAGCGCGCCGAACTTGTCGAGGTTCTCAAGGATGAACGTGTAGAACGTCTGGCCGGAGATTGAAAGGCCGACGATGAAGCTGATCACTGTCATCAGCATGATGTTGATGCCCACACCAGTCTGGTACTTGTAAAAGGCCGAGGTGCGCTGGATGAACTGATCCTTGGTGAGGGCAAGGTACCCAAGGGCGGCCACTTGGGAGGTGATGGAAGCGATGTCCTTGGGCGTTTTCGGTTCGACCAGAACGTACGACATCGTGAAGCGCGTGGATGGCAGGTCCTGGACCGCTCGTCCATAGGTCGTATACAGCGTGGGTATGCCGAACAGTCCGGCCGAGGCGACACGCCCGACGCCCACTATAACGCCGCGATGATCGTTGACCTCGAATTCTGCACCGACGTGGGGCGAGCCCAGCTTCTGGTATTCACTGTCCTTGACCACAATGAAGGCATTGTCGGCGTAGATGTCCTCGATATGACCCTCGATCAATTCGGGCCGCCCGGTCAAACTTGAGTCATCCAGACCGATGATGGACACGGCCTGGTAGTCGCCGTTGGGCAGTTTCGCCAGGGCCGAGCCGGTAAAGATTGGGACCGCGTACTTAACACCTTCGATGCTGCGCACCGCGGCCAGAACGTAATCGGGCAGGGGGATGTTGTTGGCAACGGTGTTCACGGCGCGATCCATGACCCAGATTCCAGATCCGGTGTTGATCACCGTCGCGGACGCCCGGCGCATTACGCCGGCAAACATCGACGTGACCATCACCATGAGCAACACGGCAAAGGTAATCCCCACCAGCAGCGCGGCGAATTTTCCACGGTCATTGACCAGCAGCTTGAAGGCAATACGAAGGATTCCGCTCATGCAAAGGACAACTCCATGGAGCATCTCCTATGCTGCGCGTACGGGCGATGGCGACCCATAGGCCGCTACCGTAGGAGGATAGGTACAAGTGCGCATGCGGCCACGCGGAGGCTGCGCCAGGTTGTGGTGCGGCGCTGGTGCAGAAGCAGTCCCGCGACCGCCGCAGTCAGCGCCACCGCGGCAAGCGCCAGCACACTAGCCTTGTGATTCATCGTGGGAAGATGCCTAGAAGCAGCGGAGAGTCCGTCGGAAAAAGCTCTGACTAGCCCGGACCGACGCGGTGGGCGTCCCCCGGCAGCCGGACTGTTGACTAGGAGGGGTTGTTGACGTGCACATCCCCCAACGCATCATCTTGCAAAGGGTTCGTCGTCCCTCCGTGAAGCCGATGATGCCGGTGTGTTGGGTACTAAGGGTGATCGCGAAGATCGGTTGCCCGCCATTCCCTTGCGTAGAGTCTGCTCCCATCATGCCGGGCCAGGTGCCGCGGACCCTCGAGCGCCAAATCCACCGTCTCGCAGACGACTTCGGAGTGTACGGAGTCCTGGAACGCAGGGTTCGGAATGGAGTGGGCATTGAATGATCCGGTCAGGTTGTTCATTGAGGAACGCTACATGCGCCGACCCCCGTACGACCAAAACAACGCATTCATTCCGACTCAGATGGGCCTGCGCTTCTGACGGTGTGCGCTCAGTACACCTACGGACGCGGACAGCCACACCATACTTTCGACAGTGGCCTGCATAAGTAGCGGGTGAACCTCGCAATCAAAGAGCGTGAGCGGAAGAAGGAGTGCTTCATCTGGGTATGAAGCTCATGCTGAGGAAACAAGCGGATCAGTGTTTGACAGCCTGTGGAAGAGGAGCGCATCGTTGATTCGCTCTAAGTCACAAGATGACATGTGTCAGCTTCTTACGCGAAGCTTTCCGCGCCAATTCAACCAAACCCCACAAGTGAGTTTCAACTGTGAAAAAGACGATAGCCAAAGTCGCGCCAGGGAATCTCCGCGTCGAGCGCAGAAGTGTCCTGTTGGGCGCCACCGCCGCTGCGCTAGCAACCTGGGCGCCATGCGCCAACGCTGATAATCCATTGCCGTTGAGCGAAGGTGCAAACGCCGAGGTAGGCGGACTGACACCAAAAGATGGCGATGGCGCCCCCTTGGCGGGATTCGATTATCGGCGGATCACCACGAGTGGCGCGACCATTAATATCGCGACTCGAGGCAAGGGAGTCCCGCTGCTGTTACTCCACGGGTACCCAGAAAGCCACCGCATGTGGCGCGACGTCGCGCCGGCGCTTGCGGAAGAGTATGCAGTGGTGTGTGCAGACCTTCGGGGCTATGGTGACAGCAGCAAGCCGGAGGGCTCACCCGACCACTCGAATTACTCCAAGCGCGCGATGGCGACCGACATGGTTGAGGTCATGGCTGCGCTCGGCCACCGAACCTTCCTGCTTGCGGGGCACGACCGTGGCGGACGCGTCGCGTACCGGCTTGCTCTTGACCACCCGGGTGCCGTGAGGCGACTGGTGCTCCTCGACATTGTCTCCACCCGAGCAGTCTATGACGACGGCGGCACCGAAATGGCGCGTCGCTATTTTCATTGGTACTTCCTCGTCCATGCTCGGCCACTGCCCGAGCATATGATCGCAAGTGACCCCACTTTCTGGCTTGAGAATTTCTTGCCGCCTGGGGTTAACGTCAGAGAATACCTGCGTACCTTCGGGACGGCGGAAGGGATACATGCTAGCTGTGAGGATTATCGTGCCGGATTCGCTGTCGACTTGGCGCAGGACCGGGCGGATGTTGCTGCAGGTCGCAAGGTCGACTGCCCGACCATGATCCTTTGGGGAAGCCGTGGGGCGGTCGGTTCCGTCTTTAAACCTCTCGAAACCTGGAAGGACCTTATCGCATCGCCAACCGGCTACTCGATTGACTGTGGACATTTCATCCCGGAGGAGAAGCCAGTTGAGACAATACGCGCCCTTCGCGAGTTTTTTCGCTCTTGAGGCGGTCGTGATCTCGCAAGCCGCCGTCGGTCAATGCCCGACAGGGGACGTTCGAGATGGCCGGCGCGGCTCTACGCCGCGCTGCGCAGCACCACGGGCCTGCGCTTCCATGCCAGGAAGCGCAGCGTGCCCGCGGCAAGAAACACGGCGAATAACGCGAGCCAATATGGCTGTAGCGTTTCCAGGTAGTCGTCCAGAAAGAAGTACGTTGGAAGGAGCCAAAGAGTATAGATCCCAGTCTTGTGCAGCCGGCACCACGTCGAGCTACTTAGATGCCGGGAGAACGTTCGAAAGGAGGTCAGAGTCATAGCGAGCAGAAAACAAGCACCCACTATATCCAGGGTGAGATCAAACCAACGCACTCGGTTACCAAACGAAGCCATGAAATAGCCCACGAACACGAAGTGCCAGACCATTGCGAAAGCAAAGGCAAGGCCGATGTACCTGCGATTCACGAGAACCCAGCGCGCGGTGCGGGAAGGCCAAAGCACTACCAGTGAGGATGCCGTGAAGGCGACCAAAAGAAGCGGCAATGCACAGAATACCGAGTACAGAACGATGAACTCAGTGCCGCGGAAGGCATGAAAATCCGCGAAAGGGAGACCGAGACAAATCGCTATGCTTATTACTGCCGCCAACAGCCAGAAAAGTTGCCAAGCTTTTATAGAAGCCGTCATGTTGCCCGTGATCCTCCTGGTGTTGCTTAGAGGTACAAGCATTCGCGAGAGGACATTATCACGATGTCCGTGCTTTCCAAACTAGTGTGGGCGCGGCCCTGCTTAAAGCGCGGCGTGACGAGACAGCGCGGTGGGTCAGTCCACTTCAAGGAAGTTGGAATTTCACGTGCTCGAATTGCAGGTATCCATTCGCAGCGGAATTCTCGCTCGGAGCGCAAAGCCAGTAAGAAACGGGACGGCAAATCGGTGGCGGGGAGGATTTGAGAGCTATTTCCAAGCGCGACTCGGTTGCCGCGTCGCAGCAGGCGCGATCAGCCCCTTCAGCGTCCGCGGCTTCGCTACGGCGGCGACCATCACGGCGACGTTCTCTCCGCAGTTTTAGCATCGCATTCGCGTCGCCAATGGAGGGTGAGCGTTACTGATCGGCATGCAATCCTTGCAAGGGCCTCCGGCTGAATGTGGCGGGGTGCAACGCAGGGACAGTGACCCGCACGAGGGAGGTCGCTGTCGCAAATTACGAAATACCTATAGGTAGACTACGTGATGGCAAGCGTGACTTCCCGGCAGTACGTTGATTCTGGTCTCAATGGATGCGGACGGTCGCCTGCGAGACTCGCGTCTCCTAGACCCGGGGGAGCGTCAAAAGCAAACCGTTCGGAGCCCCGGCCGGGAGATCCCCGTTAGAATTGCCGGGGCTTCGTCATATAACCGATGGCGGCCTCATGGTCGCAAGGAACGGCTTGGCCAGGTCAGGCCGTTCCACTCGGGTAAGGCCGCGGCCACTGACGCGTCTGCCACCGCGTCGGTCCAGACTGAGCCTGACAGTGATTTCACACGGGCGTACGCTAGTCTCTCCAGACGGAACCGTGCTGGCCTTCTCGTCAGGGTCTAGGAGGTTCTATGCGCTCACGTACATACGTGAAAGGGCGGATTTCCCCGTTGCTGGCCTTTGCGCTCATTGCCGTAAGCAGCTTCGCAATGGCCGACCCGACCTTACTCGGTACCACCACTGACCCGACTGGAGTCGACGGGGTAGTTGTCGATGGGACAACCTACAACGTGACGTTCAGCACCACGACGTTTAATTCGCCCCTCTACACGCAATTCGCATACAACTCTCAGATTAGCTTTGACGCTACTACTTCGCTAGCTGCCGCGCTCACTTCCCTGGGGGTAACGGCGTTCGCGGACGTACCTGTTCCGGCGGGCGCGGGTATATTCCTAGCGGTGGATAACACGTTCGGGTTAAATAACGCCGCCGGGTGTTTCCACGAGTTTAATCCCTCCCCCGCCGAGCCCCCTTGTTCTCAAGCCCGGTGGTTTGGACCTTTTTCTCAATTTCCGGTCAACTCCGCCGATGACTTCGGTTTCTATTCCAATGAGCCGGGTGGCCCTGCCAGTCTCTTCGAGGCTGCCCTTTTTGCCCCAGCCGCGCCGACGAGCGTCCCCGAACCCGCGATGCTTTCACTGCTCACACTTGGTCTTGCGGGTGTGGGCTTTATGAGGCGACGCAGAAACTGGTTCCCACTCACGATTGCCGCATCGACATCAGCCACGCCCAGGGGGTGCTTCGCTTCTGGCACAGTCGGGCATTACGGCAGTTCCCAGGATGTCAAATCCGCGTCGAGGTGAATGCGAAGGAAGCGCGGTTCTCAACGCAAAAAAGGCCGCACTGAGGCAGCCTTTTTACGTACTGCAGGAGCGAATCCTGCATCACAGACAACTTTGGTAGCGGGGGAGGGATTGAGCACGGCACGCACCTGCCGAAGAACGGGCCAGCATAGCGGGTATATGCTCATGCCTCAGTCGATCTTCGTTTTTCTTCGCCGCGTATGGCCCGTCGCGCTTGGGGTAGCGCTCGCGCTAATTGTCGTGGCGTGTGGCTCCGCAACGGTGAGCGTGCAGGGATCCAGTGGCACGTCCTCGCCAAATCAAGTTCAGACCTTCACCGATAGTGCGACGCTCAACTGGACGCCGGTGACTCAGGATACCAATGGCGCGGTACTAACGGACCTCGCAGGTTACGAGATCTCCTACGGGACGTCTGCGAGTGCCATGGAAACAAGGGTCCAGCTGCCAGATCCGACTCAGACGACTTATCGCATCACGAATCTTGCCCCCGGAACTTGGTACTTCGCGGTAGCTGCGTACACAATCGACGGTACGCAAGGTGTTTTATCCAACGTCGCCTCGAAGACGATCGACTGACTTTCTCAACGTTGGCGTCGCGCCGCTGGACGCTTGCCGGTAGGTCAAATTGGTACCGGGACCCGATTACCCGCAATGGGCGGGCGCAATCCTAGCCAATGATCTGCGCTTCCAAGTGGAGTGCCCGGAGACTTCAACAGCCGTTTCGCGATCCTGATGTGCGTAGACTGCTCGCTCATCAGAGAACGCTTTGAACCCCAGGATGCCGTGATAGCTGCCCATGCTTGTGGGCCAAAATGCTCGCTCGGGCTGCGGTGGTGCCCGCAGCGTTGAATCGGAACGCTCTGTTGAGGTTCCCGCGAGTGCGGCAGGGTGTTCAAAAATTGGTAGCGGGGGCGCGC
>JAFEFN010000002.1 GCA_018240525.1 Pseudomonadota bacterium | reverse complement strand
TTGAGACCTCCGGGCTGACTGATCTTCAGTTGCACTGCAACATTAATTTAGGATTATTTTTGCAATTAGTACGGATAGGATTACCATGACGAAAGCATCACTGCAATCACTTTGAATTGAGGCCAGCCATGTACAAACGAACCCAGCAGCATTGCTGTAACGGACCCGGACAATGAGCCGTGCGGTTCGCGCAGCGGTGAACGGAGCGACGCTGCGCCTGCTCGAGCCACTTGCGCAGTTTCTGCTGGATGCGCGGGTCGGCGTGGGGGAATTCACAACGCTGGCCCGCCAAGCCTACGTGAAGGCAGCTCTGCGGGATCCCACCAATCTTCGGTCCGGCCGGGTCAACGTGTCCCGAGTGGCGGCTGCGACCGGCTTGAGTCGGGTAGAGATCGCAGCGCTCGTCACCGAGGATCAAGGCGGACCTGCGCGCAAGCCAAAGGGCCGGGTTCAGGCTGAGCGTGTCTTGCTCGGGTGGTGGAACGACCCGAAATTCCGGGATCACTCGGGTGCGCCGGTTCGCCTCCCCCGACGCGGCGGGACGCGCTCCTTTGCAGCTCTGGTCAAGCAACACAGCGGGGATGCCCACAACAGCGCCCCCATCCTTGAGGAGTTGCTCCGCTCGCAGGCCGTGCGGGAGCATCCCGATGGAACGTTGGAAGCGATCAGCCGAACATGCACGAACGTTCGCTGGGACGAGGAAGGCATTCAAGCCTTCGGCGAGGAGCTTTCGGAGCATCTGGAGACACTGCTCTACAATCTCAAGCACCCCGAGCACCCCCGGTTTGCCAAGCGAGTCGTGTGCGCCGAGCTTGATGCCCACGCGGCTCGGGTATTGATTCCAGAACTCATTGAACAGGCGGAACTCTTTCTCGAAGGCGCCGAGGAATCCTTGGGTCGGCCTGCTCGGGTGAGGAAGGGCTCCGCCCCGCCCGCCAATGCAATGCGCTTCTCGGTTGGGTTGCATTTCAACCAAGCGCCGATACCTCCCTCGAGTCCCAAGGGTCGAAGTCGCAAGACACGTCGCTCCCGAGGCCTTCCGAAGGCGGGAGCGATCTGACCATGAAACAGCCGGCCAAGACTCAGAACGACACCGGCTTCCTCAATGCCGAGGCAGCCCACCGGTATGCCCAGGAAATCCTCCAGGAGTCATTGACGATGCTCGCACAAACCGGGCATTCCCCCGTTGCACTCCTTCGAATGTGCGAGGCGATCTGTTCACGGCTCAAGGAGCCGGAAGCCCCCTTCGATCCGGATGCCGCCCCCTATGTGATGGCACTCCCCCATGTTATCGCGCACTGGTATTCGGACACTGACTTACGTGGCCCCCATAGCCAACCTCGCCGGCTCCCTCTGCGGGCACGCGGCCGGGGCCCAAGTCTTGAGACTCTGATTCGACGCGTGTTCCCGACCGAAGATCTCGATCGTGTGGTCGAGTCACTGTTGCGTGCCAGCGCCATTGAACAACACGGGAGACTCTATGCTCCTGTTGAGCGCTACGTCTCGCTGAAACAGGATGCCTGGAGCATGAGCATTCACGCGCTCATGTCTGCCGCGGGTCTCCTTCGGACGATTCGGCACAACTTAAGCACCGATGACGCGTCCGCGACATTCCTGGAACGTACGGTTCGCAACCCACGCATTCCAGTAAGCGCGCTGGGCGAGGTTCATTCGCATCTGAAGCGACACATTGGCCCCATCCTGTGGAACTTCGACGGCTACTTTCGCTCGCTGGAGGTCGAAGCCGGTTCCGAGCCGACCACCTCAGTTTCCATCGCCGTGTGCGTATTTGAAGACCCCATGGTAACCGGTGCCGTCGTGGGGAGCGCTGCCAAGAGCACCACACCGCCTCGGCGGGGCCCTGCGCCCCGAGGTCAAAGGCGAGGACGTCGCTCATGATGGGCATCTCTAGTGGCAGCCAATCGCCGGACGACGAGAGCGGGGATGTCTCGGCGCCGCAGCTAGATCCAACGGCAAACCAAATCATGAATCTCGTCGCAAGAATCATGATCCGGTGCGGGTACGACAGTGAAGCTCTCCAGGAGGCCTTCGATCAGGCGCTCACCGCGCACGCGGCTTCCGTGCTTCCCCTTCCGCCCTCAGCCGTGCGAGAACTGCCGGAAGCACCCCACGTCATTACGCTCTGGACATCCCTCGAAGGCTACAGGGATGAAAAGAACAATCCGCTTCCTCTGCCCCTTAGGGGCCGCGGACGCTCAATCCAGCAGTTGGCACGGCTCGTTAGCCCTAACCTCGATGTTGAGGAGTTGCTGCGCTACCTACTGCAGACCGAGACAGTGCGTAAGGTCGGTCGACGGTATGTCTTAGCACGTCGGTGGATCATGTTGCGCGGGGTTGCGGGCTCCGCCCACTCAAGGACGATGCGCGGACTAGTGGGAGCTCTACGGACATACGATCACAACCTGCTTGCACCGTCGGACGCAGAAAGCTGGTTCGAGTTCACCGTCGACAATCCTAACTTTCCGGTGAGCAAACTGGGGGAGCTGGATCAACGCGCTCGCCGGCTCGGACTGGGCAAGTTTCGCGAGCTAGACCTCTTTATGCGCCACTGCGAGACGCATCGAGACCCCTTGGAGTCTACGGTCTGGGTAGGCTTTCAGATTCATGAGTTTCTTCACAATTTCTCGGCGGTCTTAGCCCCCGTGCCCACCGAGGCATCACCTCCGCAAACTGGGCCGCCGGACAAGCACAAGCCGTGACGAAAGAACTCCCCTTCGCGCCGCTTCCGAACGCCACGCCTCTGCTTTTCTCCCGCAGTGCCCTTGCCCCAATCTACGAACTGAACGCCCATTTCCTGACCATTCTGCTCGAATGCGCGAGCCAGCCAGGATGGGGCCAAAGCCCTTGGGGGCGCGCACTGGGTGGAGATCTGGCCAGAACTCTCCCCGCGGTGCGAGGGGTTCTGGTGCGAAGCCCGATCAGCCTCGTTGAGTTCGCCTTCCCGGTCACCGCGGCGGCGGCAGGTCCACCCGCACAAGTCCCCATCCCGACAGCTCGAGCTCTGGAGCTCTCCCACGTCGCCTTGACGTTGGCCTGGACGCTGGCGAGAAGCGATCTGGGGTTTAGTTGTCTCGTATTTGGTCTTTCGCGCCCCGCCGCCCGAAGACTTGCCTCTACCAGCGCCCCGGAAATCCAACTGGCCACTCAAATGGTTGCCCAGGAGATTCGTCCACGGTGGATTGATGAGCCTCGTATCTGGCGACAGCTGCTTCAGGACCTGCCACGGCAATCCGAGCGTCCCGGGCCACTGTACGTTCGCCTGCTGTTGCGCCAACTTGCGGAGACGGACCGTGCAACAGGCGCAAATGACGAAGTTCGACACGCGCGCCCGTAGCGCTCTTTGCAGATCCCCACTATGTTGTGACGAACCACGCTATGAAGCTCGACAAACGGCGATGGAGCGCAACTCAGCGAATGCCATGGACCCCCCACAGCAACTTCACCTTCCCCTGAGGTGGCGATCACAAGCACGCCCACCATCGGCCGGCAGAGCGCAAGACTACGGGCGCACTGCTGCCATGGACCAACTGATGACGACCAAGCAAGTTCTGCGGGTCGTGGGGGTGCACCGGACCACCCTCTTTCGCTGGACTAAGCTGGGAATATTCCCTCGTAGGCACACGTTAGGCGGTTGGCTTCGATCTGAAATTGAGCTCTGGTTATCGCGCCGACCAAATCCGATGCTCGTGACACATGCGGCGCACGCCGCGCACGCACGCCGGCGCCAAGTCAAGAGGATCGCCCCCATGCCGTCCACGATAAGGCCCAGCCAACGGAGTATTGGCCGCGCCACGTCTCCCACAGTCATGCGAAGACTCGAGCTAACGCGGTAGCCCATGCCTGCAAGTCACATAGGTAGCGCACCGCCCTCTCAGGTTAATGATCTGCCGCGATTGTATCTTCCGGAAGAGATAGCGGAGCACTTGCGCATTAGCACGCGAACGGTCAAGCGATTCATTGCATCCGGTAGACTACGGGCAACGCTCTTTGGCCGGTCACCGCGGGTTTCGGAACAGGACCTACAGGAATTCTTACGGGAGGGGACATGCAAACCGAAAAAGACCGGGCGGGCGAGTTCTTCCTCAAACAGCGGGAAGGAAACTGGTACATCTGCTGGTACAACGCCGCCTCTCGACAGACAAGCCGTATTTCGGTTGGCACAAGAGACATCGAGGCGGCGCGTGCGGCGCTCTACGAACACGCCCTCAAGCACAACCGGCCGAGGGCGCAATCAGACGCACAGCTCGCGAACGTAATGCAGGTTTGCTGGGTTAATTATGGCCAGCACCTTCCGAGCGCACATACGCACCTCGCAGCTCAGCGAGATGCGCTGGAGGCCTGGGATGATGTGAGCGTTTCACAGCTGGATCGAAGACTTCAGCTGAAGTTCGTGAACGAATTGCGCAATCGCGGACTATCCGATTGGACGATCAATACACGTCTGCGTCGCATTTGGGCCATGATGAACTGGTACAAACGGGACAACCCCGAGCTAGTCGTGCCGCCCATTATCACCGCGGCGGACTGGAAGCCGAATCTCCGCGACAAGGAGCAAACGTACACACTCCCGCAACTTGCTGCCCTGTTCGATGCCGCCAGTGATCAGACGGAAGACCTGCGC
Source organism: Pseudomonadota bacterium (assembly GCA_018240525.1). Taxonomy (GTDB): domain Bacteria; phylum Pseudomonadota; class Gammaproteobacteria; order Steroidobacterales; family Steroidobacteraceae; genus 13-2-20CM-66-19. Next base: position 16,783 of record JAFEFN010000002.1, on the reverse strand, counting down.
TACACGCGTGAGCACTGGTGGCGCTTTATGGTGCTCGCTGTGGGCACAGCCTCACGCGAAGCGGCGCTGCGAGAGTTGACCTGGAGTCAGGTCGATCTCCGGCTCGGACGCATCCGTCTGAACCCAGAAAGCCGCCGCCAGACTAAGAAGCGCAGAGCAACGGTGCCAATTGCGCCCACAGTCGCGAAGGAGCTCGAGAGCTGGACTCGCGACGGGTCTTACGTGATCACGTACTACGGTAGGCCGCTTCGGACCAGAGAGTTCTACGACCTTCTAGCCGAGACTGCTGGCGTCGAAGGTGGAACCAATGTGATCCGCCACACCGTGAGGACCTGGCTTGCTGAGATTGGCGTGCCTGATTCAGAGGCGGATACGTTCATGGGGCACAAGGCCGAAGGCAGCGCCACCTCAAAGCGTTATATCCACCGTCGCCCTGAGTTCCTGCGCAGTGTGACGGATGGTATCGAGGCGCTCTTTGCTGAGCTGAGCAAGCTGATGAAGCGGCCGCTAAAGGGACGCGTACTAGAGGATCAGCCGGGTCCCGATGACCCCTTTGGCACGCGCTTGCGTGCCAACTGCGTGCCAACCTCTACCACGCGCCTTTGCAACCTATTGAATTTGGAGCGGGAAACGAGACTCGAACTCGCGACCCCGACCTTGGCAAGGTCGTGCTCTACCAACTGAGCTATTCCCGCATCCGGAATCAGGGAGCGCGAGATTCTATGTGCGTCCCCCGGGAAGTCAAGGCAAGTCCTCCTGCGGACAGGTCTCGAAACCACCTGAGCTTCCAAGTGTATAGTCTAATGAATTCCGCTAGTTAAGTACAGAAGTTAACGCTTAAGTTCAGGCCAGGCGGCGCGCAGATAGGCGATCATCGACACCAGCGTGAGGGCCGCCGCGACTTCCGTTGCGACCACGCCCAGCCGGTAGGTGGGCAGCCCCAGCAAGGGCTGGCGGTACAGCATGAGCGACAGCCCCACGATCTGCAGCGTGGTCTTGTACTTCCCCAGCAGCGACACGGCGACCTTGCGCCGCTGCCCCATCTCCGCCATCCACTCGCGCAGCGCGGAGATCGTGATCTCGCGACCGATGATCACCGCGGCGGTCAGCACGATCAGCGGCCGTGGGTCCTTGCTGACCAGCAGCACCAGCGCCACGGCCACGATCAGCTTGTCGGCGACCGGGTCCAGGAAGGCGCCGAGGCGCGAGATCTGGCCCAGCCGCCGCGCAAAGTAGCCGTCCAGCGAGTCGGTGATGCCGGCGGCGGCGAACAGCAGTCCTGCGGCCGGGTCGGCCCAGGTGTACGGCATGTAGAAGAGCAGCACGATGAGCGGGATCGCGGCGATGCGCGTCCAGGTCAGCGTGTTGGGTACGTTCAGGGCCATCGAGCGCGCCTAGGCTCCGGGATGGAGGTGATCATAGAGGCTTCGCGCGAGCGTCGCGCCGATTCCTGACACCTGCGTGAGGTCGGCGATCCCGGCGCGCATCACCCCCTGCAGCCCGCCGAAGTGCCTAAGCAGCGCGCGGCGCTTGGCCGGCCCCAGCCCCGGGACGGATTCGAGCACCGACTCGTTGTAACGGCGCGCGCGGCGCCGGCGGTGGCCGGTGATCGCAAAGCGGTGCGCCTCGTCGCGGATGCGCTGGACCAGGCGGGACGCCGGTCCGTGGGACTCAGGAACGACCGCCTCCGGGGTACCGAAGACGAACAGGCGCTCCTGCCCGGCGCGCCGCTCGGGCCCCTTGGCGACGCCGACCAGGGTGAGATCGGCGAAGCCGAGGCCCGCCAGCACCTCGTGCACCTGGCTGATCTGCCCCAGGCCACCGTCGATCAGCAGCACGTCGGGCGCGGGCACCTCCCCCTCGCGCACGTGCCGGTAGCGTCGCTCGAGCGCCTGGCGCAGCGCGCCATAGTCATCGCCGGGGGTGACCCCGGTGATGTTGAAGCGCCGGTACTCCTTCTTCAGCGGGCCGTCCGGGCCGAAGACCACGCACGAGGCCACCGTGCCCTCCCCGCCGGTGTGGCTGATGTCGAAGCACTCCAGGCGCTGCGGTGCCTCGGGCAGATCCAGCGTGCGGGCCAGGTCCATGAGCATCTCATCCATGCCCTGGCGCTGCGCGAAGCGCATGCGCAGGGCCTGCACCGCGTTCTCGTGCGTCAGCTCCACCCAGCGCAGCGCGAGGCCCCGCTGCGGCTGGCGCACGAGCACCGCGTGGCCGGCGCGCTCCGAGAGGACCTGCGCCAGGGGCTCGGCATCCTCCAGGCGCATGCCGAGCAGCACCTCGGGCGGGGGCTCCGCGGCGGCGTAGTACTGCATGACGAAGGAGCTGAGTGCCTCGGCGGGCTCGGCCAGCGTCGTGCGGGGAAAGTAGCTGGTGGTGCCGAGGTTGCGCCCGCCCCGCACCAGCATGACGCTCACGCCAAAGTCACCGCCCTCCCCGGTGATGGCGAAGACGTCCACGTCGCGCTCGCCCCCGGCGGTGACGACCTGCTGCAGCTGCAGGCGCTGCAGGGCGGCCAGCTGGTCGCGGATCTGCGCCGCGCGCTCGTACTGCAGGCGCTCGGCGGCGGCCTCCATCCGCGCCTGCAGCTCCGCGTTCACCTCCTCGCCCCTCCCCTCCAGCACCTTCACCGCGGCGGTGATGTCCTGCGCGTAGGCCTCGCGGCCGATCAGCCCCACGCACGGCGCCGAGCAGCGGCCGATCTGGTGCTGCAGGCACGGGCGGCTGCGGTTGGCGAAGAAGCTGTCGCGGCAGTTGCGGATGCGGAACAGCTTCTGCAGCTGGTTGAGGGTGTCGCGCACCGCGCCGGCGTTGGGGAACGGACCGAAGTAGCGCTGTCCGGCGCTGCGTGCGCCGCGATAGAAGGCGAGGCGCGGGAACGGGTGGTCCTCGCACAGCTGGATGTAGGGAAAGCTCTTGTCATCCTTCAGCACCACGTTGAAGCGTGGCTTGTGCGCCTTGATGAGGTTGTACTCGAGCAGCAGCGCCTCGGTCTCGGAGTTGGTGACCGTCACCTCGATGCCGCTGATCTGCTGCACCAGCGCCTGCACCTTGGGGTCGACGTTGCTGGCGAGGAAATAGTGGCCGACCCGGTCGCGCAGGCTGCGCGCCTTGCCCACGTACAGCAGCTGCCCGTCCGCGCCGGACATGCGGTAGACGCCCGGGCGCCTGGGCAGGGCGGCGATGTACTGCTTGTGGTCGAAGCGCGTGGCCACGGGCCGCCCCCTTCAGGCCGCGCGCAGCCGCGGTGGCACGGGCAGCTGCGCCAGCTCGCAGGCACGGGCGATGACCGAGCGGAACATCGCCTCCGTGAGGCGGCGGGTCTGGGTGTTGTAGCGGCTGCAGTGGTAGGAATCGATCAGGTGCACGCCGCCTGCGAGCACGTGCTCGGCCGCGTGGCCGAACACGAACTCGGCGCGCCGCGCGCCGCGCGCCATGAGCACCGCCTCGTGCGCGATGCGGCCGAGCGCCAGGTAGACGCGCGCACGCGCGGACTCGCCGAGCTCCCGGGACAGGTACGCGTTGCAGGTGCGGACCTCCTCGGGCAGCGGCTTGTTCTGCGGCGGGACGCACTTGACCGAGTTCACGATGCGCGCATTCACCAGGCGCAGCGGATCATCCGCGCTCGTCGAGGTTGGCAGGGTCGCAAGGCCGGCATCGTACAGCGTCTGGTACAGCAGGATGCCGGCGTGGTCGCCGGTGAAGGGCCGCGCGGTGCGGTTGGCCCCGTGCAGGCCGGGCGCGAGGCCCACGATGAGGATGCGCGCCTGCGGGTCGCCGAAGGAGGGCACTGGCCGGGCCCAGTAGCCCGGGAGCCGTGCGCGCGTCTCGCTCAGGAATGCCGCAAGCCGCGGGCAGCGCGTGCAGTTCGGGTCGTAGGACACGGGCGCCGGGGCGGTCGTGCGTTCAGTCATCCATGTGCCGGATGACGGCGCCGGCGAAGCCCGAGGTCGTCATGAGCGTCGCGCCGGGGATGAGGCGCTGCAGGTCCTCCTCGACGTTCTTGCGCGCGGCGAGCTCGCGCTTGGGCGTCTTGATCGCCTCGCGCAGCCGGGCGAGGTCGTAGGTGAGCTCCTTGGCGGCGATGGTGCGCGTCATGCCCTTGATGATCAGATCCGCCGCCTCCGTCCACTTCAGATACCGCAGCATCATCTCGGCCGACAGGATGAGGGAGCCGGGGTTGACGCGGTCCTTGCCGGCGAAGCCGGGCGCGGTGCCGTGGGTGGCCTCGAACACCGCCAGGCCGTCGCCGATGTTGCCCCCCGGGGCGATGCCGATGCCGCCGACCTGCGCGGCCAGGGCGTCCGAGACGTAGTCGCCGTTCAGATTCAGGGTCGCGATGACGTCATACTCCTCCGGACGCAGCAGCACCTGCTGCAGGAAATTGTCGGCGATCACGTCCTTGATGACGATGTCGGTGCCGGTGAGCGGGTTCTTGAACGAGAGCCACGGCCCCTCGCCGATCGGGGCGGCGCCGAACTCATCCCTGGCCAGCTGGTAGCCCCAGTTGCGGAAGGCCCCTTCCGTGAACTTCATGATGTTGCCCTTGTGCACGAGCGTCACCGAGACGCGGTCGTGCTCGACGGCATACTGGATCGCCTTGCGGATGAGGCGCTGGCTGCCTTCCCTGGAGACCGGCTTGATGCCGATGCCGGAGCTGTCCGGGAAGCGGATCGCGGTGACCTTCAGCTGGTGCTGCAGGTAGGCGATCAGCTGCTGCACCTCGGCCGAGCCTGCCGGCCACTCGATGCCGGCGTAGATGTCCTCGGTGTTCTCGCGGAACACCACCATGTCGGTGAGGCTCGCGTCCTGCATCGGACTGGCGACGCCGGGGAAGTAGCGGATCGGGCGCACGCAGGCGTACAGGTCGAGGTTCTGGCGCATGGCCACGTTCAGCGAGCGCAGGCCGCCGCCGATCGGCGTGCCCAGTGGCCCCTTGATCGACACCACGAATTCACGCAGCGCGTGCAGGGTCTCGTCCGGGAAGAACTGGCCGTAGCGCTGCGTCGCCTTCTCCCCCGCATACACCTCCATCCAGCGGATGCGACGCCGGCTGCCGTAGGCCTTGGAGACGGCCGCATCGACCACGCGCTGCATGGCGGGTGTCACGTCGATGCCGATGCCGTCACCTTCGACGAAGGGAATGATCGGCTGGTCCGGGACCTCGATGGTGCGGTCAAGGTTGATACGGATCCGGGCACCCTCGGCCGGCACCGTGATGTGTTCGTATTGCATCAGCAACGCACGTTCAGTGGAGATCAGGCGCCGGGCGGCGGGCGGGCGCTCATTAGGTCGGTGAGTTTCGCGTCCACCGCGGGGGCGTATTGCGGCAGGCCGGCGAAGCGCCGGCCGTCACGCGGCACAGTATCGTTCACTTACCCCCGGGTGTGTAGGGCCTTCACGTCCTGTGTACCGTCCGCAAGTACCCGGGAGGCCGGCGGCTTCGGCGTTGGCGAGACTTGCGGAATCAGCGGCGCCGCGAGCACCAAGCCGGCCAGCACGTCCGGCCGCAGCCACGCGCGCCGGAGCGGGCGTAATATTGCCAGCAGCAGGAAACGCTACTCTGCTGCTCCCCCGCTGCGCGCCCTATCGCGCCGCGCGCTTGTCCGCGCGACTCGCCCGGCTGCGGTCGGCGACCCGCATCGCAAGCTCCAGGGCCTGCTCGTGGTTCAGCCGCGGGTCCACCGTGGAGCGGTAGGCCCGCTGCAGGTCCTGGTCGGTGAGTCCCCGGGCGCCCCCCGTGCATTCGGTGACGTCATCGCCGGTGAGCTCGATGTGGACGCCACCGAGGGTCGAGCCCATGTCGGCGTGGATCGTGAAAGCGAGTTCGAGCTCCCGGAGGATGTTCTCGAAGCGACGCGTCTTGAGGCCCCCCGTCGTGGTCTCGGTATTGCCGTGCATGGGATCGCACACCCACAGCACCGACTGGCCGGTCTGGCGCACCGCCTCGATGGCCTTGGGCAGCGCGGCGGCGATGTCCTTGGCCCCGAAGCGGTGGATGAAGGTGAGCCGGCCGGGCTGGTTCTGCGGGTTTAGGGTGTGCACCAGGCCCTGCAGCCAGGCGGCATCCATCGCCGAACCGACCTTCACCGCCACCGGGTTGGCGATGCCCCGAAAGTACTCCACGTGCGCCCCGTCGAGCGCTGCGGTGCGCATCCCGATCCAGGGCATGTGCGTGGACAGGTTGTACCAGCGGTTCTGCCGCGGGATGAAGCGCGTCTGCGCCTGCTCGTAGTGCAGGTGCAGCCCCTCGTGGCTGGCGTAGAAGTCGACCAGCGTCGCCTCGTGGATCTGCCGGCCGCTGATGCCCTCGAAGAAATCCAGGGAATCGGCGATGGAGTGCACGATGCTCTGGTAGGCGTCCTTCAGCGGCGCGTGGTGCACGAAGCCGAGATCCCAGTATTCCGGGTGGTGCAGGTCGGCGAAGCCACCCTCCACCAGGGCGCGCACGAAATTGAGGGTCAGCGCCGCACGCTCGTAGCCGCGCAGCAGCAGCTCGGGGTCGGCCGCGCGGGCCTCGGCGGTGAACTCCGGACGGTTGACCAGATCGCCCCGGTAGGTCGGAAGCGTGACCCCGTCGCGGGTCTCGGCATCGGCCGAGCGCGGCTTGGCATACTGCCCGGCCATCCGCCCGATGCGCACCACCGGCTTCTTCAGCCCGTGCAGCAGCACGAGGCTCATCTGCAGGAGGATCTTCAGCTTCTTGGTGATCGAGTCGGACTCGCAGTCGGCGAAGGTCTCGGCACAGTCACCGCCCTGGAGCACGAACGCCTCGCCGCGCTGCGCCGCGGCAAGGCGCGCACGCAGCGCCTCGATCTCCCAGGAGACCACGATCGGGGGCAGGCGCGAGATGTGGGCCACCACCCGCTCGAGCGCGGCCGGGTCGGTGTAGACGGGCTGTTGCTGGGCAGGGCGGCCCTGCCAGCTGGCGGCGTGCCAGGAGACGGTTTCGGGTGAACGCATGGGCCGGGATCCTAGCATGGGGAGGCCTTTTCCCCGGGCCGCCGGACCCCCACCCAGACTGCATCGGGGCGTCTCTGGCGCCGGGGCCTTGGCGCGGGCAGAATGCGCCCCTTTTCTGGGGATCCCTATGCACAAAGTACTCATTCTCGGCGCGGGCAAGATCGGCGCGCTCATCTCCGGATTGCTAGCCGAATCCGGCAGTTACAAGGTCGATCTGGCGGACGTCGATGGCGCTGCGGCCGAGTCGGTCGTGCGCGAGCACGGGGGTACCAACCTCACCGCGTATGCACTGGATGCCTCCGACGCGGCGGCCCTGGCCCGGCACCTCGCCGCCCATCCGGTCGATGCGGTGATCTCGGGCCTGCCCTACTACTGCAACGTCAAGGTGGCCGAGGCGGCGCGCAAGGCCCACACCCACTACTTCGACCTCACCGAGGACGTCGAGGTCACCCGCGCGGTGCGCGCGATCGCCGTGGGTGCCAGCGAGGCCTTCGTGCCGCAATGCGGCCTGGCGCCCGGCTTCATCAGCATCGCGGCGGCGGAGCTGATCACCCACTTCGACGAGCTGCGGGCCGTCAAGCTGCGCGTCGGTGCCCTGCCCCAGCACCCGAACAACGTGCTCAAGTACTCCCTCACCTGGTCCACCGAGGGGCTCATCAACGAGTACGGCAACCCCTGCCAGGCGATCAGCGACGGGCGGATCACCGACGTCGCCCCGCTGGAGGGCCTGGAGGAGATCGAGATCGACGGCACGCTGTACGAGGCGTTCAACACCTCCGGTGGCCTGGGCTCCCTCGCCGAGACCCACGGGGTGCGCACCGAGACGATGAATTACAAGACGATCCGTTATCCCGGCCACTGCGAGCAGATGCGCCTGCTCATGAACGACCTGAAGCTCAACCACGACCGCGCGACCCTCAAGCACATCCTCGAGAACGCGGTGCCGCAGACCCTGCAGGACGTGGTGATCGTCTATGCGGCCGTCACCGGCAAGCAGGACGGCCAGCTGCGCGAGGAAAACTACGTCAACAAGATCTACCCGCAGGTGATCGCCGGGCGGCTGTGGTCGGCGATCCAGGTGACCACCGCCGCGGGCATCACCGCGGTCGTCGACCTGGTCCTGGAGAAGAAGGGCAAGTACCAGGGCTTCGTGGCGCAGGAGCAGTTCCGGCTGGCGGACATCGTCGCCAACCGCTTCGGCCGCTACTACGCGCCGGGGGGCACCAAGAACCTGTCCGGCGAGATCGTCGCGGCCGGCAAGACCGGCCACCAGCGGCGCAAGAAGGCAGTCAACTCGTGAGCAAGATCGATCTGAACGCGGTCCTTGGCCGCCTGGGGCTGAGCGGGGTCAACGCCGGCGCGTGGTCGGGCAGCCAGGGGTGGTCCAAGAGCACGGAGAGTGCGCTGGTCGCCATCCGCAACCCCGCCGACGGCTCCCTGCTCGCCCAGGTGCGACCGGCTACGGCCGGCGACTACGAAGCCGTCATGGCCTCGGCCGTCGAGGCCGCGCGCGCCTGGCGCGACGTGCCCGCGCCCAAGCGCGGCGAGGCCGTGCGACTGATCGGCGAGGCGCTGCGGGCGCACAAGAACGAGCTCGGCACGCTGGTCTCGCTCGAGAACGGCAAGATCCTCGCCGAGGGCCTGGGCGAGGTGCAGGAGATGATCGACATCGCCGACTTCGCCGTCGGCCAGTCGCGCATGCTCTACGGCCTGACCATGCACTCGGAGCGCCCGCAGCACCGCATGGCCGAGCAGTGGCACCCGCTCGGGGTGATCGGGATCATCTCGGCCTTCAACTTCCCGGTGGCCGTGTGGTCCTGGAACGCCTTCCTGGGCGCGATCTGCGGCAACGCCTGCGTGTGGAAGCCCTCCCCGAAGACCCCACTCACGGCGCTCGCGGTGCAGACCCTGTGCAACAAGGTGATGGCCGAACAGAAGCTGCCCGCGGTGTTCCAGCTCTTCATCGACTTCGGCACCGAGCTCGCCACGCGCTTCGTGGACGACCGGCGCGTCGCGCTGGTCTCCTTCACTGGTTCCACCGAGGTCGGGCGCAAGGTCGGCGAGCGCGTGGCCGCGCGCCTGGGCAAGAGCCTGCTGGAACTCGGCGGCAACAATGCCGTCATCGTCGATGACACCGCGAACCTCGATCTCGCGGTGCCGGCGATCGTCTTCGGCGCGGTGGGCACCGCGGGCCAGCGCTGCACCAGCACGCGCCGCGTCTTTGCGCACAAGGCCATCGCGGCGGAGCTGGAAAAGCGCCTGGTGCACGCCTACCAGCAGGTGCGCATCGGCGACCCGCTGGAGAATGGCACCCTCATGGGCCCGCTGATCGATGCCGGGGCGGTCGCCCGCTACAACGCGGCGATCGAGAAGGCACGTGCCGCGGGCGGCGAGGTCCTCACCGGCGGCAAGGCCGCCAAGCAGGGCGGCAACTTCGTGGAACCGGCGATCGTGCGGGCGCGCAACGACTGGCCCATCGTGCAGACCGAGACCTTCGCGCCGATCCTGTACCTGATCCCGGTCGATTCGCTGGCCGATGCGATCGCCCAGCAGAACCAGTCGGCGCACGGGCTGTCCTCGGCGCTGTTCACCGACCGGCTGCAGAACGCGGAGAGCTTCCTCTCGGCCGGCGGCAGCGACTGCGGCATCGCCAACGTCAACCTCGGCACGTCCGGGGCGGAGATCGGCGGCGCGTTCGGTGGCGAGAAGGACACCGGCGGCGGCCGCGAGTCAGGCTCGGACGCCTGGAAAGCGTACATGCGCCGCCAGACGAACACGGTGAACTGGAGCCGGGCGATGCCGCTCGCCCAGGGCATCGAGTTCAACGTCGCCCCGTAGCCTTCAGCGCCCCGGCAGGCTGAGGCTCAGGCGCGCCCCGCCCAGGGGCGAGGCGCCGATGGCCAGCGTGCCGCCGTACAGCTCGACGGTGTCCTGGACCATGGCCAGTCCCAGCCCGTGGCCCGGGACCTTCTCATCGATGCGCACCCCGCGCTCGAGCACCCGGGCGCGGTCGGCGGCGGAGATCCCCGGCCCGTCATCTTCGACCGCGAGCAGCAGCCGGCGGCTGGCCTCCGCAGCCGCATCGAGGGCGGCACTGACGCGCACCCTGCCGCGGCACCACTTGCAGGCGTTGTCCATGAGGTTCCCGAGCAGCTCGGTGAGGTCCCCGCGGTCGCCGAGGAACTGCGCCTCCGGGGCAAGGTTCAGCTCGACCGACAGGTCCTTGCCCGCATAGACCTTCAGCAGCGCGCTGCGCAGGTCGGCCACCAGGGGCGCCACTTCCACCGGTGCCTGGCCGAGCAGCGCGCCGCCCGAGGCGGCACGCTTCAACTGGTGCTCGATGATGCCGCTCATGCGGTCGATCTCCCCGCCGAGCACCTCGCCAGCGGCCGCGGGGGGCAAGGCGGCACGCATGACCGCCAGCGGTGTCTTGAGGCTGTGGGCGAGATTGCCGAGGGTGTCGCGGTAGCGGCTCACCCGGCGCCGCTCACCGGCCAGCAGCGCATTCAGGTTGGAGGCCACGCCGGACAGCTCGCGCGGATAGCCGGCGCCCAGGTGCTCGCTGCGCCCCTCCTCCACCTCGTGGATCTCGCGCTCCATGCGCCGCAGCGGCGCCAGCACCCAGCGCAGCAGCGCGGCCAGCAGCGCCAGCAGCGCGAGCATCAGCCCGGCGAACCAGCCGAGGAGCTTCGCGCGGAAGCGCGCCAGCTGTTCCTCGTAGGGGGTGAGGCTCACCGCGACGCTGAAGGTCAGCGTCTCGGCGTTCTTGGCATCGTCCTCGAAGCGGATGGCGCGGCTCTCGATGGCGACGCGCTCATGGCCGAAGCTGGCGTGCTCGAGGGTGCGCTCGCCGAGCTTGAGCACGGGGCCGAAATCGGCCGGCACCCCGGCGGTCGAGGCCGACCGCCACTGGTGCTCGTCCGAGCGGATCTGCGCGTACAGCCCGGAGTGCGGCGTGGCCAGCTTCGGGTCCAGGGTCTGCGGCGCGGGCCCGTAGGAGCCATTCGGCAGCGGGTCGGCGGAGGCGATGAGCGAGACCATCTGCGAATCGAGGAGCTCCTTCAGCGAGCGCTCCGACAGCGAACGGAAGCCGCTGTCCAGCACCATCATCATCACGCCGAAGAACAGCGCGAGGGGCAGGGAGACGGCGAGCAGCAGGCGCCGGCTGAGCGAGTGCACGCGGTATCCGGAAGCCCGCCCTCAGCCCCCGGCATCGCGCGCGAGCGCGAAGCGGTAGCCGCGGCCACGCAGGGTCTCGATCGGCTGCAGGGTATCCTCCGGGTCGAGCTTGCGCCGCAGGCGGCCGATGAGCACTTCGATGACGTTGCTGTCGCGCTCGAAGTCCTGGTCGTAGAGCCGCTCGGTGAGCTCGGCCTTGGAGATGACCTCACCGGCGCGCAGCATGAGATGCTCGAGGATGCGGTACTCGAAGGTGGTCAGCTCCACCGGCGTCCCGCCCAGTGACACCGTCTGCGCCCGGGTGTCCAGGACGATCGGTCCACAGCGCAGCTGCGGGGTGGCCCAGCCGCCGGCGCGCCGCAGCAGCGCCTGCAACCGCGCCAGCACTTCCTCGAACTGGAAGGGCTTGGCGACGTAATCGTCCGCGCCGGCCTGCAGCCCCTCGACCTTGTCCTGCCAGCTGTCGCGCGCGGTCAGCACCAGGATCGGGTAGCTCTTGGCGGCCGCGCGCGCGCGGCGGATGAGCTCCAGGCCCGCAAGCTTGGGCAGCCCCAGGTCGATGATGGCGACGTCCAGCGGGTTCTCCAGGGCGGCGAACAGCCCCTCCTCGCCGTCGGCGGCGACCTCGACGCTGAAGCCCTTCTCGCCGAGCCGGGCCCTGAGCGATTCACGCAGGGCGGGTTCGTCTTCGACCACGAGTACGCGCATGCCGGAGACTCCTACTGCATCGCGCCGTTGCTGGCATCGACGTGCACGGTCCACACCTTCCCGGCCTCGTTCAGCAGCCGCAGCACGTAAACGGTCTGCGCACCGTTGCGCTGCGCCTCCGCCTTGACCACCTTCGCGTGGTAGCGCTGCTCGGCCATCTTCACCGCCTGGTCCATCGAGACCTGCGCGCCGGGCGCGGCACCGGCCGCAGCCACTGTGCTGTCGAGGGCGCCCGCCGCGCCGGCGAGCCAGGCCGCCAGGATCAATGTCCGCCAGGGTTTCATGGTCCTCAGCCTAGCGCATTCAGGTGTTGGCTTCGACCCTTCGCCAACGGACGCTCTTTCTTCAGCTGCCGTTCAGTTTCGCGGCGCGCCACAGCGCATCCCACTGCGCCGCCGACAGCTCCTTCAGTTCCAGCCGCTGCTGCTGCGCGAGCCCTTCCATGCGCACGAAGCGTCGCTCGAACTTCGCATTCGCCCTGCGCAGGGCTTCCTCCGGATCCACCCCGAGGTGGCGGCTCCAGTTGGCGACCGAGAACAACAGGTCGCCGATCTCCTCGGCCACGCGCGCATGAGTCTGCTCGTCGGCCGCTTCCGCGTCCGCGGGCCCCACCGCCTCGTCGACCTCGTGCAGCTCCTCGATCACCTTGGCCCGCACCTCGCGCGCCTGCGGCCAGTCAAAGCCCACCCGTGCCGCGCGCTTGCCCAGTTTGGCCGCCCGACCCAGTGCGGGAAGTGCGCGGGGGACGCCCGAGAGCACCGTGCCCGGGCCGGGCGGTGCGGATGCCGCGCGCTCCTGGGCCTTCTGCTCCTCCCACACCCGCACCAGGTCCTCCGCCGCGAGTTGCGCTCCGGCGAAGATGTGCGGGTGGCGGCGCGTGAGCTTGTCGCGGATCGCCTCGGCGACGTCGGCGAAGTCGAACCAGCCGCGCTCCTCGGCCATGCGCGCATGAAAGACCACCTGGAACAGCAGGTCGCCGAGTTCATCGCGCAGGTGAGCAGCGTCGCCGTGGTCGATCGCGTCGGCCACCTCGTAGGCTTCCTCGATCGTATACGGGGCGATGCTCGCGAAGGTCTGCTTCAGGTCCCACGGGCAGCCGTGCGCAGGGTCCCGCAGCCGCGCCATGAGTTCGAGCAGCCGCGCCATCGCTTCGCCATTCTTCATGCGGAGGATCCTTCGATGCAGAGCCGGTAGAGCGACAGCAGCATGCCGGCTGTGGCACCCCAGATGTTGCGCTCCCCGAAGGGAATGTCGGAGAACGGCACCTCCTCGCCGGTGAATCCCGAGCGGCGCAGCCGCAGGCGGTGGTTGGCCGGGTCGAACACGAAGTCCAGCGGGACCTCGAAGCTGTCCTCGACCTCGGTCGCATCGAGCTTCAGGGAAAATCCGCGGCGCACGAAGGCGACCACCGGGGTGACGCGGAAGCCGGTCATGACCACATGATCGGGCAGGTAGCCGATCACCTCGATGAAGCCGGGTTCGAGCCCGATCTCCTCGTAGGCCTCGCGCAGGGCGGCGTCCTTGGGGCTCTCGCCGCCGGCCTCGATGCGTCCGCCCGGAAAGGCGATCTGCCCGGCGTGGTTGCGCAGCTGCGTGGCGCGCTGCGTGAGCAGCACGGACAGCGTCGGTCCCTCCACCAGCGGCATCAGCACGGCCGCCGGGGTCGGATTGGTCGGAAAGTAGCGCCGATGAAGCCGGCTCTCGGCCGCAGACAGGCCCGGCACGCGCCACTCCTCGAGAGCATGGCGCGGCTGGGTATTGGCCAGGCGCGCGCGGATGATCGCGGCCCAGTCGCGCGGTGGCGGCGTCGGTCCGGCGGGGGCCGTGGTTCGCTCCTCGCCCGCCAACGTTCAGCCCCCGCCGCTGGTGCCGCCCTTGATGCCGCCGGTGGTGAGCTCGGCCGGATCGAGGAGCTTCTTGAGCTCTTCCCGCGGCAGGTCGGTCATCTTTTCCGCCACCTCCAGCACCGGCTTGCCCTCCGCGTAGGCCTTCTTGGCGATCGCGGCACCTTTCTCGTAGCCGATCACCGGGTTGAGTGCGGTCACCAGGATGGGGTTGCGGTCCAGCGCCTCGGCCAGGCGCGCCTTGTTCACGGTGAACCCGGCGATGGCGCTGTCGGCCAGCGCGCGGGCGACGTTTGCAATCAGGTGGATGCTCTGCAGCAGGTTGAAGGCAATCACGGGCAGCATCACGTTCAGCTGGAAATTGCCCGACTGCCCCGCCACGGTGATCGTCGTGTCGTTGCCCATGACCTGGGCGGCCACCATGGTCGTCGCCTCCGGAATGACCGGGTTGACCTTGCCGGGCATGATGCTGCTGCCGGGCTGCAGCGCCGGCAGCGCAATCTCCCCGAGTCCCGCCAGCGGGCCGCTGTTCATCCAGCGCAGGTCGTTGGCGATCTTCATCAGGCTCACCGCGAGCACCTTGAGCTGCCCGGACAGCTCCACTGCCGTGTCCTGGGCGGACAGCGCCTCGAAGTAGTTGCGGGCCGGGACGAACGGGACCCCGGTCAGGGCCGCCATCTCGGCACAGAAGCGCTGGCCGAACTGCGGGTGGGCGTTGATGCCGGTGCCGACGGCGGTACCGCCCTGCGCCAGCGCCAGCAGGCGCGGCTCGACGGCCCCCACCCGCGCCAGGCCATTTTCGATCTGGGTGCGCCATCCGGACAGCTCCTGCGACAAGGTCACCGGCATGGCATCCATCAGGTGGGTGCGCCCGGTCTTGACGATGCCGGCAACCTCCTTCTCCTTCTCATGCAGCACGTCGCGCAGGTGCTCGAGCGCGGGCAGCAGCTCGCGCCGCACACTCAGGGCGGCGCTGACGTGGATGGCGGTCGGAATGGCGTCGTTGCTCGACTGGCCCATGTTGACGTCATCGTTTGGATGCACCGCGCGGCCCAGCACGCGCGTGGCCAGTGCCGCGATCACCTCGTTGGCGTTCATGTTGGTGCTGGTGCCGGACCCGGTCTGGAACACATCCAGCGGGAAGTGCGAGTCGTGTGCCCCGGCGGCCACCTCCGCGGCGGCGGCCTGGATCGCCTGCGACACCTTGTCATCGAGCAGCTTCAGCGCGGTGTTGGCACGCGCCGCGGCCTGCTTCACCAGCGCCAGGGCGGCGATGAACGAGCGCGGCAGCGGCAGCCCGCTGATCGGAAAGTTCTGTACCGCACGCTGCGTCTGCGCGCCCCACAGGGCATCGGCGGGGACTTTGAGCGCGCCCATGCTGTCGTGCTCGGTGCGGAAGGAACTCGTCATGCATCACTCCGGGGTCGTTCGAACGTGCGTTTGCGTTATGATGCAAATCCTAGCACTTCGAGGTCCTTCCATGGCCGCCGGCGCCGACGCGACCCTCACTTCCCTCGATGCACTCTCGCCGGTGGATGGGCGCTACCGCACGACGACCGCGCCGCTGCGCGCCTGGCTGTCCGAGGCCGGGCTGATCCGCGAGCGCATCCGCGTGGAGGCGCAGTGGCTGCTGCACCTGGCCCAGGCGGCCCCGCAGCTGCCCGGGGCAAAGCTGCCGCCGCCGGTGAGCGCCTGTGCGCAAGGCCTGGCCCGTGAGCCAGACGCCGGCGCAGCCGCTGCGGTCAAGGCCATCGAGGCGCGCATCAACCACGACGTGAAGGCGGTCGAATACTACGTCCGCGAGCAGCTGCAGCAGGCCGGTGCCAGCGCGGCGACGCTGGAACTGGTCCATTTCGGGTGCACCTCCGAGGACATCAACAACGTCAGCTATGCACGGCTGCTGCAGCACAGCCGCAGCACGCTTCTGCAGACGCTGGATGCGCGCATCGCGGAACTGCACGCGCTGGCGCAGCGCTACGCCGCCAGCGCGATGCCGGCGCGGACGCACGGCCAGCCGGCCAGTCCCACCACGCTCGGCAAGGAGTTCGCCAACATCGTGGCGCGCCTGCGCCGGGCGCGCGCGCGCTGGTCGCAGGTCGCGATCCTCGGCAAGTGGAATGGTGCGGTGGGCAACTTCAACGCGCACGTCAGTGCGCTGCCCACGCTCGACTGGCCGGCGGTCGCGCAGAGCTTCGTGCGCTCGCTCGGCCTGGAGTACAACCCGTGGACCACCCAGATCGAGCCGCACGACTGGATCGGCGAGTACTGTGACGCGCTCGCGGCGATCAACGTCATCTGCACCGACCTGGCGCGCGATGTCTGGGGTTATATCTCGCTCGGCTACCTGCGCCAGCGCGCGGTCAGCGGCGAGGTCGGCTCCTCGACCATGCCGCACAAGGTGAACCCGATCGACTTCGAGAACGCGGAAGGCAACTGCGGCGTTGCCAACGCCCTGCTGCGCCACTTCTCCGAGAAGCTGCCGGTATCGCGCTGGCAGCGCGACCTCACCGACTCCACGGTGCTGCGCAACCTCGGTGTCGCCTTCGGCCATACCCTCATCGCCTGGAGCGCCCTGGGTCGCGGACTTGCCAAGATCGAGGCCGACGCGCAGCGCATGTCCGCCGACTTCGCAGCCGCCTGGGAGGTGCTGGGTGAAGCGGTACAGACCGTGCTGCGCGCCGCCGGCGTGCCCGGCGGCTACGAGCTGCTCAAGGACTTCACGCGCGGGCGCGCCATCGATGCCCCGACGCTCGCCGCGTTCATCGACACCCTGCCCCTGGGCGGCGCCGAAAAAGCGCGCCTGAAGGCACTCACGCCGGCCAGCTACACCGGCATCGCCGAGTCCCTGGCGCGCAGCCTCTAGGGAAGCTCTGCACAGCAGGGTGTGCGAGCCGGAGTTGAAGGTTTAGTCATGATTGTGGGGCAGCAAAGCGGTGCATCGAGGCCTCGGCGGCCCGGTTTTGACCTGTCCAGCGGGGCTGCATCGACACCGCTCCTACGCTGGTACCAGTCGACGCCTGACCATGTACAGATTGGCCAGGGCAAACATCGTGAACAGCCGCGCCGTGTTCTTGGCCAAGCCTCGGTAG
>JAFEFN010000001.1 GCA_018240525.1 Pseudomonadota bacterium | reverse complement strand
TGCCCTTCTTCTCCCATCCCGCCGAGGCAAACGTCCGCTGCTTCATCGCTTACCCGTCCCGAGGGTTACTGCCCCGCTGCACACAGTATCCTTCACTCATGACTACCTGTGCAGAGCTTCCCTAGCGCAGGCCCGGGCCGAGTGTCCGGTTGAGGTAGCGGTAGAAGTCCCAGACCGGTCCTTCGAGCGCAGCTCCGGCCAGCGGGCCGCGCTCGTAGTGGCGGGAGCGCAGGCCCTGGGCGAGCCCGACGAGAATCGTCTTGTCCTCGGCCATCGTCTGCTGGTAGAGCTCGACCGCCCGCGTCACGCTCTCCGGCGGCCACTCCGAGCCGTAGAAGATGAGACCCAGCTTCATGCGTACACGGTCGACCGACTCAGGCTGGATGCACATGAACGAGCTGTAGTCGGCTGCGCAGCCAACGGCAAAGCCCGGCGGCACCGCGAACATGACGCAGTCATCGCGCTGCTGGTCGGTCAGGTCGGGATGACCCTTCTGCACGCGGGGCAGCTCGGGGTTAAAGCCGGCGAAGTAGCCGAAGTAGGCCTCCCCGGGCGGCAGGTGGCGGCACAGCCGGGTCGGATTCACCTTGTGCAGCGTCTCGTGATGCAGGGCGGAGAGGTGGTAGCCCTCCATGAAGTTCTCGAGCAGGTTCTTCCAGTTCGTCGCCCACACCTCGTCGGCGAGGTAGCGCACCTCGTTCAGCTCCAGGTGGTAGGGCCGCACGACGCTCTCGAGGGCCGCGAGGCGCGGCGCCAATGGCGCGGGCGCGGACGCGAGCGAGACGAACAGGAAACCCTGCCACTGCTCGAGCGGCAGCTGCGGCAGATGGCAGGCACCGGCGTCGAAGTCCGGGCGCGGGCCGAGGCGCGGGGTAGACATGAGCCGGCCGGCCGTATCGTAGGTCCAGTGGTGGTAGGGACACATGAGCCCCTTGCCGTGACCCTTGCCCCGGGCGATGGGCATGCCGCGGTGCCGGCAGACGTTGGCGAAGGCCCGCAGTACGCCGTCGAGCCCGTGGATGACCACCACGGGCTCGTCGCACAGCTCCAGGGCCATGTAGTCGCCGGGGCGGGCGACTTCCTCGCGGCGGCCGACGCACAGCCACTCCTGGCCGAACAGCCGCTCGCGCTCGAGCGCCAGGATCGCCGGGTCCGTGTAGAACGCGCTCGGCATCGACCAGGCGCGCTCGTAGGGCAGCTCCGCGGTGCGCTCGAGCGCCGCAGCCACCGCCGCCCGCGCACCCGAACCCTCGGAACGCTGCGCGCTCATGGACCCGTCAGCGCGGCTTGGAGAAGTGGTAGGTGACGTTCACGCCGATCGTGCGCGGCCGGTTCACGGTCACGCTGTGCACGAAGTCGAAGCCGTTCACGTACAGTTGCGCGCGCACGTCCGTCAGGTTCTCCCCGTAAAACTCCACGTCCCAGGCCGCGCGCTCGATGCCGGCGGCGGCGTCGTAGGTGGTCCAGGCATTCTGGGGCTGGTTGGGCGGCTCGAATCCCCCCTGGGTCACCGTGGAGGCGTAGGAGTGGGCGCTGTGCTGCAGCCCCGCCTGCAGGTGCCACTGGAAGTCGTCGAAGGTGGAGTCGTAGCGCACGCGCAGGTTGCCCTGGAAGGGCGGTGCCTGCGCCAGCGGGCTGCCGATGCCGGCGGTCGGGAACAGCGCGTAAGCCACCCCGTCGTTGCCGTACACCGAGGGAACGGTGCGCTGCTCGCTGCTGTTCCAGGCGAAGGAGGAATAGATGGTGAGCTGCTCGGTCGCCTTCAGCACCAGATCGCCCTCGAGCCCGCGCACACGGTAGTTCGGACCGTTAGCGGTGAAGGCATTGTTGCCGTAGATCTCCGGCGCGAAGATCTCCATCTGCACGTTGTTCCAGTCCTCCTGGTAGACCGCACCGTTGAACTGCAGGCGGCGGTTCCACCAGGTGGTCTTCCAGCCGACCTCGTAGTTCTTCAACGTGTCGGTGTCGTATTCGTAGGGCAGCACGAACTTGCCGTACAGCGGCGAGCTCGGCGGGATGACGCCCTGACCGCGGTTGAAGCCCCCCGGCCTGAACCCCTCCGAGTAGGTCGCGTACAGCATCACGTCCGGGGTCACCTTCCAGCTGAGATTGACCTTGTCCTTGTGGCCGTTGGTGTCCCGCTGCAGCGGCCCGACCGAACCGTCCGCGAAAGTGACCTCGTCGAGGTTCTCGCTGTAGGGGCGCGGACAGGCGTCGGCCGCGTAGTTGCGGCAGCCGTAGGCGGAGTTCTTGGAGCCCTTCTCGTAGTTGTTCATCCAGTACAAGCGGGTGCCCAGGGTCAGCGTGAGGGTCTTGGGCACCAGATCAAATGCGACCTCGCCAAAGAGGGCGTGCTGCTTGTAGCCACGCGTGATGTCGTTGAAGAACACCACGCCGGGACCGCGCACCGAGGGGTCGTAGATCGTGGTCCCGGGCAGCGGCGCGAAAGGCGCGAACCCGGCCGCCTCCTGACCGTACTGCCAGTTGATCGAGTCCTGGATCTTGTAGTCTTCGTAGAACCCGCCGACGATCGCGCGCACGCGGCGGTCATCGGGCGTGCTGAAGCGCAGCTCATGGCTGATGTGGGTGTTGCGCTCGTTGTCCAACCACACCGAGCTCGGCGAGTAGCAGGTGTCCTGGGTGACCTTGCTCGGGATGCCGGAGAAGTTCACCGACGGTCCGTCGCACTGGTAGTAGGCGCCGAGGGCCCCGCGGGCGTAGGCGGTGTAGTCGGTCTGCTGCTCGACCTTGCGCTCCAGGTAGCCGCCGGTATAGACCGCCTTGAGCGGCCCGATGCGGCCATTGAGCGTCCAGGCGGTGTCCTGGAACTTGTCGTGGTCGTAGGAGGGGTTGTACTGCTGGATGTTGAGATCCCCCAGCGCCGGTGCGTACGCGAACACGCCGTCCGCCTCCAGCCGCTGGAAACTCTGCTGCAGCCCGAGGCTCCAGTCCTCGTTGAACTGGTACAGCGCCGAGATGCGGCTGCCCTTGTAGGTGACCGGGTTGTAGGCGTGGTTGACCAGCCCGCTGTTGGAGAGCACCACGCTGTTCGGTGGCACCACCCCGCCGAAGTAGTAGGAGATGCCGCCGTCGGTCGGCTCGCGCTGGAACGTGCCCTCGATGTTGTGGATGTAGCCGCCGCGCTTCTCGTAGTAGGCGACCGCGCGCAGGGCAAGCTTGTCCTCGATGAGCGGCAGGTTGATCACCGCCTGCAGCAGGTGACTCGGGTCGCCGTGCGCGGTGACGGCCGCGCCGGCGGTGAACTGCGCCTCGATCGTGTTCAGCTTCGGCTTGTTGGTGATGTAGCGCACCGCCCCTGCTTGGGCGCCGGCGCCGTACAGGGTTCCCTGCGGGCCCTCGAGGACCTCGATGCGCTCCAGATCCACCGTGTAGACGTCGAGGTTGCGCCCGGGCAGCTGCACGGACTGATCGTCGAGGTAGATGGCCACGTTCGGGAAGGAGCCGACGCTGCCCGAGCCCTGGTTGCCGTTCTGCGTGGTCGACAGGCCGCGCATGTAGACCTCGTTCTGCCCCGGCCCCTTGCTCGCGGTCGAGACGTTGGGCAGGTACTTCACGATGTCGTCCAGCGTCTGGACGTTGAGCTCCTTGAGGGTCTCGCTGGTGAGCGCGGTGATGGCGATCGGAACGTCCTGCAGATTCTCGCTGCGGCGGGTGGCGGTGACGACGATCTCGCCGATTTCCCCCGGCGCCGCGGCCGCGTCGGCGGTGGCTGCCTTGCCCGGGGCACTCGCCTGCCCTGCCAAAATTGCGGCCACCGCTGCAGATACCCGGTAATTCCTCTGCACGCCGTCTCCCCCGGTTTGTTTTGATCTAGTTCGCCGCGAGGCACGAATGTAGTCGCATCCGCCCGCCGGGACCGTCATGGACGGTTGGCATGTGTTTTAGTAAAACTAAAACACCCGCGGCCGGCGACAGGCGCACGCGTCCCCCGGCCGCCGGGCCCGCCACGGCGATGAGCCTTGTGAATTTGCCCGGAGGCTGTAGATTCCAGTGGTCATCGCGAGCAGGAGCGACGGCGCACCCGGGAGCTGAACACCCGGCGCGGCGCTTGACCCACCTTGGAATGCCCAGGACTTGACGACGTGAGCCCCGTGCGGATGTCTGGCCGGGCATGAGGCCCCCAACGCGTCCCGGACGCCTCCCGGTCCGCTGGTGGATCTTCGCGTTCCTGTTTGCGGTCGGCTTCCTCGAGTACCTGCAGCAGCGCGGACTCACCATCGCCGCCGCGCGGATGATCCCGGAACTGCGCCTCAGCCAGATGCAGATCGGCTGGCTCGAGCAGGCCTTCGTCATCGGCTACATGCTCTTCCAGATCCCCGGCGGCGTGCTCGGCCAGCGCTGGGGCGGGCGCTGGATGTTCGTGGTCATCGTGGCAGGCTCGGTGTCCTGCATCACCGCCATGGTGATTGCCCCCGACCTGCTCACGGGGGCTGTGGCATTTGCAGTGATGTTCGCCGCACAGTTCCTCATGGGGGTCTTCCAGGCACCTACCTTTCCGGTCTCGACCGGGCTGTTCGAGACCTGGTTTCCGCCGACACGCTGGGGCCTGGTGCAGGGGCTGCAGACCATGGGCCTGGGTTTCGGCGGCGCTCTCGCACCGCCCTTCGTGGCGACCCTGATGACGGCATTCGGGTGGCAGAAGGCACTGCTGTGCACGGCGCTCCCAGCCATCCCGCTCATCCTGTGGTGGGCCTGGTTCGGCCGCAACAGTCCGCGTGAGCACCCGCGCGTGTCTGCGCGTGAACTGGCGCAGCTCGGTGACCGCAGCGCCGAGGCCAACTCGCGGGTCACCCTCGGCGAACTGCTGGCCATCCTCGGCGACCGCCACGTGCTCCTGCTGTCCTTCTCGTACTTCTCCATGAACTACGTGTTCTACCTGCTCGGCAACTGGTGCTTCCTCTACCTGGTGCAGGAGCGGCACTTCTCGGTCCTGGAGAGCGGCTGGCTCGCGACCGCACCGCCGGTCGCCGCCGGGATCGGCGCCGGCCTGGGCGGGGTCCTGGCGAGCTACCTGTACGTGCGCCTGGGCATACGCCGCGGCCTGCGCCTGACGCCACTCCTGGTCCTGCCCGCCGCCGGACTGCTGATGCTGCTGGCCGTGCACGTCGGCAGCGCCTATCTGGCGATTGGCCTGCTGGCCGCGTGCTACGGCCTGGTGGAACTGACGGAGGGTTCGTTCTGGAGCGCTGCCATGACCATCGGGCGGCGCAACACCATGGCGGTCGGCGGCGTGCTGAACACCGGCGGCAGCCTGGGCGGGGTGGTCGGCATCCCGATCGTCGCCTGGTTATCGGGACGGGGGGACTGGAACACCGCCTTCCTCATCGGCACGGCCTTTGCCCTCGTCGCCGCGGTGTTCTGGCTGTTGATCGACGCCGAACACATCGCCGGCAGCCACACCCGGGCGCCCGCCTTGGCTCGCGCGAGTCGCTAAGGCCCCGGATACTCGAAGCGCCGCGCCTGCGCAATGACCCAGGCGTGGAAGGCGGCTCCGACCGGCTTGTCGAGCGCGGCACTGTTCCAGGCCAGGAAGTAGTCTTCGGGCAACGGCAGCACCTGCGGGAACACGCATACCAGCGCCCCGCTCTTCAGCGAGCTGGCCACCATGGAATGCTGCGCGAGCGCGAACCCGTGCCCGGCGATGGCCGCATCGATCGCGATTCCCGAGGACGCGAAGCTCAGGCTGGCCTGCATGCGCTGCGCCGACACCCCGACCGAATCGAACCAGTCGTTCCAGGTCGGCAGCCCGGCGTACTCGTAGCCCCAGTCGATCCACAGCAGGGGCTTGCGCAGCAGGTCCCGCGGGTGGCGCATCGCTCCCTTGGACAGCGCCGCGGGGCTTGCCACGACGGTGACGTAGTCTTTGAACAGACGCAGGTAACGGCGATAGCCGTGGCAGCGCGCGCCGTAGGAGACGCGGAAGTCCACCTCGCCGGCATCGACGCGCGGCTCCGCATCGTTGGCGTCCAGCGCTACGCTCGCCACGCCCTGTTCGGCGTTCCAGGCCAGCAGCAGCGGCCCGAGCCACTTCACCGACAGCGAGGAAATCGCACTGATCGCCAGGTGATTGGAGCGCTGCGCCCGCTCCACGTCGTGCTGCGCCTTGCGCAGGTGCTCGAGTCCGGCGGAAATCCGCTGCAAGTACAGCGCTCCCCAGGTCGTGAGCTCGATGCCCCGGCCGGTGCGCTGCACCAGGCGCACCTTCAGGTGCTTCTCCAGAACGTGCACCTGCTGCGTCACCGCCCCCGGGGATACGCCCAGGTCCTCGGCGGCCCGGCTGACACTGCCGAGCCGTCCGACGGTTTCGAATACCTGCACCGCACGCAGCGGCGGCAAATTCAGCATCGCGGGACCCTTCGGCGGCACACGTCGCGCCGTGAAACCGTTTTAGCGTACCTAAAACAGATCGTATTGGCGATTGGCGACGCTGCGGCTGCCGCGCCCTACGCTGTGCGCCCATGGACACTCTGCTCGACCTGGAACGCTACCCGCTCGATCGGCCCTCGACGCCGGCCTATGCGCGGCTCGTCGGTGACTGCCAGCGCCAGCTGGCCGCGAACGGCAGCTTCAATCTCGATGGCTTCGTGCGCCCGGCCGCCATCCAGCGCGCAGCCGCGGAGATACTCCCGCTCGCCCGGCACGCCTACACGCACCAGCGCACGCACAACGTCTACTTCAAAGACACCATCGAGGGACTGCCGGCAGGCCACCCGGCGCTGACGCGCTTTGACACCGTGCACCACACGCTGTGCGACGACCAGATCCAGGAAACCATCATCCACAGGATCTACGAATGGCAGCCGCTGGCGGCCTTCCTGGCCAAGGCCATGCAGCAGCCCGAGCTCCACCAGATGGCCGATCCGCTCGCGCGCGTCAACGTCATCGAGTATCGCCCCGGCGAGACCCTCAACTGGCATTTCGACCGCTCCCGCTTCACCACCACCCTGCTGGTGCAGGCGGCCGAGGCGGGCGGTGAGTTCGAGTACTGCAGCGGACTGCGCTCGGACGAGGATCCCAACTACGAGGGCGTGGGCCGGCTGCTGCAGGGCAAGGGCGGCGGCCGCATCGGCGTCAACGCCCTCGCCGCCGGCACGCTCAACGTGTTCGCCGGCCGCAACACCCTGCACCGGGTCACCAAGGTGCGCGGAGCGCTCTCGCGCCTGGTGGCCGTGTATTCGTACTACGACCGGCCGGGTGTCATGTTCAGCGACGAAGAGCGGCGCGGCTTCTACGGCCGCGCCGCCTGATCCCTCACATGCGCATGCGCGCGCCGTCCGGGTCGAACAAGGGCGCGGCGACGATGGTCGCCTTGCGCCGCTCGCCCAGGATCTCGATCTCGAACTGGTGCGCAGCCGTCTCAGCGGCCAGGGCCTTGGGCACGTAGCCCTGCGCGAGCGAGCGCTCGACGAAGTGGCCATAGCCGCCGGAGGTGACCCAGCCGATGACCTTGCCGCCGTGCCAGATCGGCTCATCGCCGAGCACGTCCGCATCGTCCGCCTCGACCACGAAGCTCACCCGGCGCAGCGCATCCGACCCGGCCTTGTCGCGCGCGGCCGCCTCCTTGCCGATGAAGTCCGGCTTGCCCAGGTCAACGAACCGGTCCAGCCCGCCCTCGAACACCCCGTAGATCGGGCGCAGCTCGCGGAACCAGGTCGGGAAGTTCTTCTCCAGACGCAGGCACAGCAAGGCCCGCATGCCGAAGTTGACGATGCCGAGGTCGCGGCCGGCCTCCATGATGGCGCTGTAGAGACGCCGCAGGTATTCCGGTGCCACCCAGATCTCATAGCCGAGGTCACCGGTGTAGGTGACGCGGTTGATCATCGTGGGGACGTTGGCGATGTCCATCGCGCGGTGGTCGAGAAAGCGGAACGCCGAGGCGGAGACATCCTCGTCGGTGAGCCGCTGCAGCAGCTCGCGCGAGCGCGGGCCTGCGATCGACAGGCCGACCAGCGACAGGTCCAGGCGCTGCAGCTGCACCGAGCCATCCTTGGGCAGATGCTGCTCGAACCAGCGCATGTGGTAGATCTGAGCCTGCGAGGAGCCCCACATGAGGAAGCGCTCCGGGGACGCCTTGGCGATCGTGAAGTCCCCGATCAGCTTGCCGGCCGGGTTCAGCATCGGCGTCAGCACCAGGCGACCCTGCTTGGGCATGCGGTTGGTCATCAGCCGTGACAGGTAGGCTTCGGCCCCGGGGCCGGTGATCTGGTACTTGGCGAAGTTCGCGATCTCGGTGACGCCGACGCGCGTGCGCACGGCATGGCACTCCTGCTTCACGTGGGCGAAGTCGTTCGAGCGGTGGAACGAGACCACGTCTTTCGGTTCGACGCCCGCCGGGGCGAACCACAGCGGCACCTCCAGACCCCAGCTGTCGCCCATGACCGCCCCCTGCGCAATCATGGTGTCGTACAGAGCGGTGGTCTGCTGCGGCCGTGCCGCCGGCAGCTCCTCGTTCGGGAAGCGGATGGAGAAGCGGCGCGAGTAGTTCTCGCGCACCTTGGTGTTGGTGTAGCTGCGCGTGGCCCACTCACCGTAGCGGGCGACGTCCATGGCCCAGACATCGAAGCCCGGGTCGCCGTTGACCATCCACTGCGAGAGCGCGAGCCCCACCCCGCCGCCCTGGCTGAAGCCCGCCATCACCGCGCAGGCGCACCAGAAGCCCGGCAGCCCCTGCACCGGACCCACGAGCGGGTTGCCGTCCGGCGAGAAGGTGAACGGCCCGTTGATGACGCGCTTGATGCCCGCCTCGGCCATGGCCGGGAAGTGCTTGAAGCCCAGTTCCAGCGACGGTGCGATGCGCTCTAAGTCCGGCGGCAGGAGCTCGGCACCGAAGTCCCACGGCGTAGTGCGCGGCTGCCATGGCACGCAGGCCTTCTCGTAGGTGCCGAGCACCATGCCGGTGCGCTCCTGGCGCATGTAGATCTCCGCCTTGAAGTCGATGGCGTGCGGTAGCTCGTGGCCGCGCTCCTTGTTGAACGCCACCACCTCGGGCATCTCGTCGGTGACCAGGTACATGTGCTCCATCGCCAGGACGGGCAGCTCGAGGCCGACCATGCGCCCGACCTCGCGCGCCCACAGGCCGCCGGCATTGACCACGTGCTCGGTGTTGATCGTGCCCTGCTCGGTGACCACGTCCCAGGTGCCGTTGGCGCGGCGGCTGAGCCCGGTCACGCGCGTGCGCAGGTAGATCTCGGCGCCGCCGATGCGCGCAGACTTGGCATACGCCTGCGTCGTGCCGGAAGGATCGAGGTTGCCGTCGGCGGCATCGAGCATCGCGCCGGCGAAGTACTGCTCCTCGAGCAGCGGCAGCAGCTTCTTGGCCTCGCGCACGCTCAGCAGCTCGGTTTCCAGGCCCAGATAGCGGGCGCGCGCGTGCGCCATCTTCAGCCACTCCATGCGTTCGGGGGTATCCGCGAGCAGCAGGCCGCCCGAGCGGTGCAACCCGCAGGACTGGCCGGAGATGCGCTCGAGCTCGTCGTAGAGCCCGATGGTGTAGCCCTGCAGCTTGGCGACGTTGGGGTCGCCGTTCAGCGTGTGGAAGCCGCCGGCGGCATGCCAGGTCGAGCCGGAGGCGAGCTGGTCGCGCTCGACAAGGACGACGTCCTTCCAGCCCGCCTTGGTCAGGTGGTACAGAACGCTGCAGCCGACGACGCCGCCACCGATGACGACAACCCTGGTATGCGATTTCATGCTCGAACCATCTCCTCAGTGCGCCCGTGCGGAACGGTCGCGTTATACAGAAAGCACGCGCTCGGGCGCGAGCTCGTAGCCGAACGGCAGCGCCGCATCGACCAGCCACTGCCAGGTGGAGGCCGCGAACGTGCGCAGCACGTACAGGCGATAGCACTCCGCGCCGCAGCGCTCGATGAGTATCCCAGCATGGTGCAGCCCCGTCTGGGCGAAGTCACCCACCCTGAACACGTCCGGGTGCAGGTCGAGGGCGATTCCACAGGCGAGCACTGTCCGGGCCGCCGGCCCCTCGACCGCTATGAGCGTGCGCGCGTGCGACAGCGGCGTCAGTGCACCCGAACCCGATGGCAGCGACGCGGCGATGCGATCCAGCACCTGTGCCTCACGCGTGACCACCCACCAGGCATCCGGCGCAACGCGGTACAGGATGCAACTCGCCTGCCCGGCCCGACGGGAGGCCGAGGTGGCGAGCAGGCCCTCACCGATCACCGGGTCCAGTGCCGCGGCCAGGGCCGTGGCCTGCCCTGGGAAGGCTGCGAGCTGCGCCAGATGCCAGCCGCGCACTTCCGCGAGGGTGAGGACCCGCCGGCCGTCGCGGCCATCGCGGCCGCCGGCGGCCAGCTCCCGCGCCAATGCCGAGGCGCGCTCAAGCACGCAGGCGCTCCCCTGCCGGGTCGATGAACACCGGGGAGACGATCTTCGCGCGCACGAGCTCTCCTCTGAGTGGGTAGGCGCACAGGACCTCCTCGCCGGCATGGGCCAGGCCGCCCTGGTAGAGCCCGAGGGCAATGAAGCGGTTCAGCTGCGTCGACCAGGTGACGGACGTGATATAGCCGCGCCCGTGGCCCTGGATCGGGTCCGCGGGTGCGAACAGGATGGCGCCGCCGCGCAGCCGCGCCGCCGGCTCCTGGCATTCCAGCCCCACCAGGCTCCAGCGCTCCGGTGCCTGCAGCTCGGGCCGCCCGCGCAGCTCGCGACCGACGAACGGCTTGCTCGTGCGCGCCATCTTGCCAAGCCCCAGGTCATCCAGCGTGTTGCGATGATCGAGCTCCAATCCTGCGACGTGGCCCTTCTCGATGCGCAGCGAGGCGAGCGCTTCGAGCCCGTAGGGGCGGATGCCGAGCCCCTGCGCGCTCGCGAGCAGGTGCTGCCACAAGGCGGTGCCGCAGTCGGACGGCACGTAGAGCTCGAAGGCGAGCTCGCCGGAGAAGCTCAGGCGCAGGATGCGCAGCGGCACGCCTGCGAAGTCCACCTCCTGGCAGCCCATGAACGGCAGTGCGGCATCGCTTACGTCGATCCCGGGCAGTGCCAGCGCCAGCGCCGCGCGAGCGCGGGGGCCCGCGATCGCCATGCCCGCCCACTGGTCGGTCACCGAGGCGACCTGCACCCTGAGGTCGGTCCAGGCGGTCTGCAGCAGGAACTCCAGCCGCGACATGACCTCGGCGGCCTGCGCAGTGGTCGTGGTCATGAAGTAGCGCGTCTCGCCGAAGCGCGCCGTGGTGCCATCGTCCAGCACCGTCGCATCATCGTTGAGCATGACGCCGTAGCGCGCCTTGCCGACCGGCAGCCGTGCAAACTCGTTCACGTAGAGACGATTCAGGAACTCGCCCGCATCCGGTCCCTGCACGTCGATCTTGCCGAGCGAGGAGACATCCGAGAGCCCGACGCCCGAGCGCACCAGGCGCATCTCTTCTACGTAGGCGGTCTCGGCATCCGCGCCGGCCCAGGCGTAGTACCACGCCCGCAGCCACGGGCCGGCCTCGATCATCGTGGCGCCATTGGCCAGGTGCCAGTCGTGCAGGGGCGAGCGGCGCACCGGGCGGAAGTGCTGGCCGAGGTTGCGCCCGGCCAGGGCACCGATCGAGACCGGTGTGTAGGGTGGCCGGAACGTGGTCGTCCCGGCGGCCGGCACGTCGATGCCGCGCAGCTGCGCCATCTGGCGCAGCGCGTTGACGTTGCTCGTCTTGCCCTGCTCGGTTCCCATCCCCAGGGTCGTGTAGCGCTTGAGATGCTCGACCGACTCGTAGCCTTCCGTGTAGGCCGTGGCGACGTCGCGCGTAGTGACATCATTCTGGAAATCCACGAAGGCCTTGCCCCAATGGGCGTCGCGCGGGCGCGCCGGCGCGGCGGGCGCCACCGCCACCCCCGGAGCCGCTGCCGGGACACTGGCCTCGCGGCCGTATCCGGCATGCTGCGCGGCCCTGAGGCCGGCGGCGCTGCCCGTCTCGAGGGCTGCCGCCGCGGAGGCGGCGCCCGTCAGGGCCCCGGCGCCGAAATGGCCGGCGGCGTAACCGCCCGGCACGAATGCATCGAGGTCGGCGCGATAGGCGGGCTTGATGCCGGTGTGCGATGTCAGGTGCAGCACCGGTGACCAGCCACCCGACATGCACAGCAGGTCGCAGGGCAGCTCGTGCCCGGAAGGATACTGCGGGCTCACGAAGCGCACCCCGCGCACCCCGCGGCGGCCGCGGGCCGCGCGCACTTGCGCACCGAGGACGACCGTGGCCGCACTTGCCGCAGCGCGCCGCAGCAGCTCGCCACCGACCTCGGCTCGCTCGTCGAGCAGCGTCACATGCGCGCCGGCGGCAGCAAGCTCGGTGGCCGCTTGCCAGGCGGCATCATCTGTCGTCGCGACCACGATGCGCTCGCCGAGCAGCACCGCGTAGCGGTGGAGGTAGCAGCGCACCGCGCCGGCGAGCATGACGCCCGGCAGGTCGTTGCCCGCGAAGACCAGCGGGCGCTCGATCGCACCGGTGGCGAACACGATCGCGCGTGCCTGGACGATCTTCAGTATCTCGCGCGCGTCGCCCCGCGCCGGATCCGGCCGGGCATGGTCGCGGCGCTCGACCAGCACGACGGTGTTGCTGTCGTAGAGGCCGGCCGCGGTGGTGCGCGTCATCACCTCGAGCGTCGCCAATCCGGCCAGCTCCTCGGTGCGCAGCGCCTCGAGCGCCCCCGCGCCCTCTCCCAGGAGGCTTCCCCCCACGAGGAAGTCCTGCTCGCACAGCAGCACCCGGGCGCCGGTGCGGGCGGCGGCCCGCGCCGCGCTGATGCCGGCAGGGCCCGCGCCGATGACCAGCACGTCCGCATGGTGGTGGCGTGTTTCGTAACGGTCCGGATCCCGCTGGTGCACGGCGCGGCCCAGTCCCGCCGCACGCCGGATGAACGGCTCGTAGAACATCCAGGAACGCCGGCGCGGGCCCATGAAGGTCTTGTAGTAGAAGCCCGCCCCGATGATGGGTGCCGCCAGCGACAGCACCGACATCAGGTCGAAGCGCACCGAGGGCCAGCCGTTCTGGCAGGCCGCGATGAGGCCCTCGGTCAGCTCGGTCATGGTGCCGGGTGTGTTCGGGGTGGTGCGGGCGCCGCTGCCGAGGGTGAAGAGCCCGTTCGGCTCCTCGGCCCCGGCGCACAGGAAGCCGCGCGGCCGGTGGTACTTGAAGCTGCGCCCGATGATGCGCACCCCGCAGGCAAGCAGCGCCGAGGCCAGGGTGTCGCCGGCGAAGCCTGCGTAGCTGCGTCCGTCGAGCGTGAAGCGGATCGGCCGCGAGCGGTCGACGTACCCCCCCTGGCCGAGCCGGCGCGCGCGGCTCATCCGGGGCTCCCCTCAGACGGCCACCAGCTGCGGCCCACCACGTTGGTCGCGGTGTCGCGCTCGAGCACGAGCCAGCGCCGGCAGCCGAGCACGTGCTGCCAGTACTCGCGGTGCCCGCCCTTGGGGTTGTCGAACAGGAACACGTAGTCGTGCCAGGCGGCGATATCGGTGCTGCCGAGGGGCGGCCGTGCCTTGCTCGCGTCGCCGGCATAGCGGAACTCCCGGTAGTCGCGCTCGCCGCAGTGGGGGCATGGGATCAGCATGCGCTTACTGCCGGAAGGTCCACAGGCCGAGCCCGTACTCGTCGTGGCCGTTGCCGCGTTCGAAGCGGTCCAGCCCCAGGTGCCGCACCAGGGGATGCTCCTCGTCGTTGGCGATCGTGTGCGCGAAGCACCAGCCTGCGGCCGGGGTCGCCTTGAAACCCTGGTAGCACCAGCCGCCGTTGAAGTACAGGTTCGGCAGCGGCGTGCGGCAGATGAAGGGGCTGCCGTCGGGTGTCATGTCCTGGATGCCGCCCCAGTGCCGCAGCAGCCGCAGCCGCGACATGGCGGGAATCAGGGCCACCGCGCACTCGGCAGCCGTCTGCACCTGCGCGAACTGGCCGCGCTGCGTATAGGTGTTGAAACCGTCGATGTGCGCACCGAACACGAGCCCTCCCTTGTCGGACTGCGAGATGTAGAAGAGCTCGGCACCGAAGGAGATCACGTGGTCCACGAACGGCTTGATCGGCTCGGTGACGAACGCCTGCAGGATGTGGCTCTCCACGGGCAGCCGCAGCCCGGCCATCCGGGCGAGGTGCGAGGAGTGCCCGGCCACCGAGATCGCCGTGCGGCCCGCGGCGATCGCTCCGCGGCTGGTGTGCACGCCGGTGATGCGCTCGCCGTCCCGCTGGAACCCCGTGACCTCGCAGTTCTCGATGATGTCGACCCCCAGGGCGCTCGCGGCCCGGGCATATCCCCAGGCGACGGCATCGTGGCGCACGGTGCCGGCGCGGGCCTGCAGCAGGCCGCCGTAGATGGGGAAGCGCGCCCGTTCCGAGTAGTCCAGGTACGGCAAGAGGCGCTTGACCGCGCCGCGGTCGAGCATTTCCGCATCGATGCCGTTCAGGCGCATGATGTTGCCCTTGCGCGCCAGCACGTCCATCTGGACCGGCGAGTGCCCGAGTACCACCTGGCCGCGCTGCGAGAGCATCACGTTGAAGTTGAGCTCGTGGGAGAGTCCCTCCCACAGCTTCAGGGAGTGCTCGAAGAACTGCGTGTTGCCGTCGATGAGGTAGTTCGAGCGCACGAGCGTGGTGTTGCGGCCGACGTTGCCCGAGCCGATGTAGCTGCGCTCCAGCACCGCGACGCGCGAGATCCCGTGCCGCGCGGCCAGGTAGTAGGCCGTCGCCAGGCCATGGCCGCCCCCGCCGATGATGACGACGTCGTAGGCGGCCTTCGGCTCGGGCGAACGCCAGGCACGCGGCCAGGCCGAACCGGTGAAGGCGTGGCGGGCCAGCGCCCAGGCCGAATAGCGGCCGGCGCGGGTCAGGCCCGCCGCCATGCCCACGCGGACTTTCGATCTGATGCGGTCGGGTTGCTCATTGCGCGCACTGGATGCTCGGGGGGAGGGTCCGTCCTTGCAAGGCGGAAATTCTAAACGTATCCGCAGAAAAACTATCGACCGCTGCTTCCCCGTCCACCCACCGCCGCGTCTCGATAGAATGCAGAGCACATCCCGGAATACGGCGATCTAATAAAGAGATGGGCCCTCGGACAGCGGAGGCCGGACCGGCCGCTCCCCTCGCCACTTCGCGCATCGAAGCCGGGATGCTGCGCGCCAAGGGCCTGATGCAGCAGGGCGCCTTCGCGCAGGCGCTGGCCGTGCTGGGCCCGCTGCTGGGCGAAGCTGCCGAAAACCGGGACCTCCTGTACTGCACCGCCGTGTGCGAGCGCTACCTGGGGCAGCCGCGGGCCGCCCTCGCCACGCTGGCGCGCTGCGAGGCCTGCCATCCCTCGTACAGCCGACTGTTCCAGGAACGGGGGCACTGCCACCGGGCGCTGACCGATGTGGCCGCGGCGCTGGACGCCTACCGACGGGCGCTCGCCCTGAACCCGCACTTGCCCGCCAGCTGGCAGGCGCTGTCGCAGCTTGCCGAGCCCGCCGAGGCCCGCGCCGCCCGTGACCGCGCCGCCGGCCTGTCCGCGCAGCCGCCCGCGCTCGTGGCCGCCGCGAGCCTGCTCGCGGACGGCGATGTTCACGAGGCCGAGCAGCAGCTGCACGCCTTCCTCGGCGGGGCGCCCGATCATCCCGAAGGCCTGCGCCTGCTGGCACGCAGCGCCGCCGCCCGCGATTCCCCTGCCGAAGCCCAGGCGCTGCTGGAGCAGGTGCTGCTCCGGGCGCCCGCGTACCACGAGGCGCGCTACGAGTACGCGCTGCTGCTGTGGCGCCGGCACCGGCATGCGCAGGCGCTGCATGAAGTCGAGCAGCTGCTGGCGATCGAGCCCGGACACGTGGCCTTCCTCACCCTGAAGGCCAACGTACTCGGGCCGCTCGGCCGCCACGAGGAGGCGCTGGCGCTCTTCGAGCAATTGCGGGAGCGCAGCCCGGGACAGGCGGAACTTGCACTGTCGATCGCGCACGTCCTGCGCACGCTGGGTCGCCAGCGCGAGGCCATCGAGCATTACCGCGCGGCAACCCTCGCCCGCGAAGGCTACGGCGAAGCGTACTGGAGCCTCGCGAACCTGAAGACCTATCGCTTCACCGATGGCGAAGTCGCCGCGATGCAGGCCGCGGTGCGCTCACCGCAGGGTGCGCCTGCGGACCGATGGCACCTGCATTTCGCCCTCGGCAAGGCGCTGGAGGATCGCGGCGACTACGAGGCCTCCTTCGAAGCATACGCGCGCGGCAACGCCTTGAAGCGTGCCGAGGGCCGCTACGACGGGCGCGCCATCACCCTGGCGTGCGCGCGCCAGGCGCGGGTGTGCACGCCGGAATTCTTCGCGGCGCGCCACGGTTTCGGCTGCCCCTCCGACGAGCCGATATTCATCGTCGGGCTGCCCCGCGCCGGCTCGACGCTGCTCGAGCAGATCCTCGCATCACACTCGCAGGTGGAGGGGACGCGCGAGCTGCCGGAAATTCCCCACCTCGCGGCCCGCCTCGACGGGCCGCGCGGGCCGGGGACCCGCTCGCGCTATCCCGAGGTGCTCGCGGAGCTGAGCGCCGCGGGCACCCGGGCGCTGGGGGAAGAGTACCTCGCGCAGACGCGGGCGTACCGCAGCGGGCGGCGTTACTTCATCGACAAGATGCCCAACAACTTCCGGCACGTCGGGCTGATCCACCTCATCCTGCCCAATGCCCGCATCATCGATGCGCGGCGCGAAGCCATGGCCTGCTGCTTCGGCAATTTCAAGCAGCTCTTCGCCGCCGGACAGGAGTTCACCTATGACCTGGCGGACCTTGGCCACTACTACCGGGACTACCTGGCACTGATGGCGCACTGGGACCGGGCGCTGCCCGGCAAGGTCCTGCAGGTGCAGCACGAGGAGCTCGTTGCGGACCTGGAAGGCAGCGTGCGCCGCATGCTGCGCTTCCTCGGCCTGCCCTTCGAGCCTGCGTGCCTGGAGTTTCACCGCAGCGCCCGCAGCGTGCGCACCGCCAGCTCCGAACAGGTGCGCCGGCCGATCTCCCGGGAGGGCCTGGCGGCCTGGCGCCCCTACGAGCGCTGGCTCGCGCCCCTCGCGCAGGCGCTCGGCAGCGTCGCGGACGCGGCCGCACCCATCGGTTAGTATCCCCCACGGCACACGTCCCGGGGAGCCTGCATGAAACGCGTACTGTTGGCGCTGGTGGCCGCCCTGCTCAGCTGGATCGTCGTGGCCACGCTGCTCGACATGCTCCTGCGCCATGCCATCGCCGGATACCGGGCCGCGGAGCTCACCCGCACGTTCACCGGCGGCATGATGCTGGCCCGACTCGCTCTGGCTGCGGCAAGTTCGCTGGCGGCCGGAGCGGTGGCAGCGCGGGTCGCGCCGGCGGACGCGCGCCCTGCCTGGATCGCCGGACTCCTCCTGCTGGCGATGTTCCTGCCCGAACACGTGAAGATCTGGCACAGCCTGCCGGTCTGGTATCACCTGACATTCCTCGTGACGCTCGTGCCGCTGGTCGCGCTGGGGGCGCGGCTGGCACGCAGGCCGGCGCCGCCCACCGCCACGGTTACGGGCTCCACCGCCGACTAGTGTTGGCTCGCACCTGACCACCGCGACCCGCAGGAAGGAGAACTGCCTTCCACTTTCCGGCATGGCACCGCTCCATAATGCCGGGGCATCTTCGCTCACCGGGTGCCTGCAGGAGACCCCATGACCACGGCCCGCCTCGTCCTGGCCCGCCGCGCGCGGCAGGTGCTCTATGCCAGCGCACTCGCCGTGGCTGCCTGTGGTGGCGGTTCGGGTTCGCCCTCCGGCACGATGCCGCCCACCTGGACGGCGGGCGTGTTCCAGCCCTCGAGCCACTTCCAGGCCCAGTGCCAGAGCCCGCGCACGGGGAACGACCCGGCGACGGGCAACCCGTATCCTGATGTGCAGGGGACGACGCTGGACGAGAACAACTGGCTGCGCTCGTGGAGCAACGAGCTGTACCTGTGGTACGGCGAGATACCGGATGTCGATCCGGCAGGGTATTCCACCACCGCATCCTACTTCGACGAATTGAAGACGCCGGCCACGACGTCCACGGGTGCGCCGAAGGATCGCTTCCACTTCACCTACGCGACCTCGGTCTGGGAGCAGTTGTCGCAGTCCGGGTCGGACGTCGGCTACGGCGTGGACTTCGACCTGGTCGCCGCGCGGCCGCCGCGCCTCGTGTACGCCGCCTACGTCTGGCCGGGCTACCCGGCCGCCGCCGCCGGCATCGGCCGCGGCGCACAGATCCTGGCCATCGACGGCGTCGACATGGTCAACGGCCAGGACACGACCACGCTCAACAACGGGCTGTATCCGTCCACCGCGGGCGAGACCCACACCTTCACGATCCTCGACCAGGGCGCCGCCAGCAGCCGCACGGTCACCCTGCAGGCCACCACCGAGACCGAGACCCCGGTGCCGCTGGTGAACACGATCGCCACCGGCAGCGGCAACGTCGGCTACATCCTATTCAACAGCCACATCGCCACGTCCGAGCAGGAACTCATCGCCGCGATCACCCAGCTGCACAATGCGGCGGTCACCGACCTGGTGCTCGACATCCGCTACAACGGCGGCGGCTACCTGGACATCGCCAGCGAGCTTGCGTACATGATCGCAGGACCCGGACCGACCGCCGGCGCGACGTTCCAGCAGCAGACCTTCAACGCCAAGTACCCGAGCACCAACCCGGTCACCGGCGCCCCGCTCACCCCGACCCCGTTCCACACCACGTCGCAGGGGTTTTCGGGACCGCGCGGAACCAACCTGCCCTACCTCGCGCTGCCGCGCGTGTTCGTGCTGACCGGCTCCGGAACCTGCTCGGCGAGCGAGGCGATCATCAATGGGCTGCAGGGGGTGAACGTACAGGTCATCCAGATCGGCACCACCACCTGCGGCAAGCCCTACGGCTTCTACCCGCAGGACAACTGCGGCACGACCTACTTCACGATCGAGTTCAGTGGCGAGAATGCGAAGGGGTTCGGCGACTACGCGGACGGCTTCTCGCCGCAGAACTCCGCCAAGCCGACGAACGCGGTCCTGCCGGGCTGCTCGGTCGCCGATGACTGGACCCATGAACTCGGCGATAGCGCCGAGGGCCGGCTGGCCGCGGCGCTCGCGTACCGCGACGGCACCGCCTGTCCCATCCCGCCCGCGGGCGTCGCAGCGCCCCTGCTGCTGCACACCAAGCAATCGCTGCACCGGCCGTTCTGGCGCGAGAACCAGCTGAGCCGGCCCGCCGGCCCGCGCTAGCGCTCCACACCGTCCGCGGCCGGTACTTGCTGGCCGGTGGCAGAGTGCGCCAAGCTCGCCTGCCACCTACGCAAGAGGACCGCCGATGACCACACCTGCCGGCCTGCAGCTGGAGAACAGCCCGCACATCGCCCAGCGTGCCGCCGCCCTGTCCGCCCGCTACGCCTCGGAGCGCAACAAGGCGGCGTGGCTTGCGCTGTATGCCGAGGACGCACTCATCCAGGACCCGGTCGGCGTCTCCCCGCTCGATCCCACGGGCCTCGGCCACCGCGGCCGTGAAGCCATGATCCGCTTCTGGGACATGATCATCGGGCCGGGCAACATGACCTACCGCATCCGCGAGTCCTATCCCTGCGCGGACGAATGCGCCAACGTCTGGTCCCTGACCAACCGCCTGCCGGACGGCAGTGAGATCACCGTCGACCTGGTCAGCATCTACAAGGTCAACGCGGCCGGGAAGCTCACCGCCATGCGTGCCTACTGGAGCTATGCCGAGGTCGAGGCGAAACTCAAGTCGATGACGACACGCGGGTGAGTCCTCGCCGCATGCGGGCCGGGGCGCTGTGCGTGCTGGCGATGGCACTGGCGCTCGCGCGTGCCGTGCTCGCCGCCGATACGGCAGCGCCGGCCGCTCCTGCGGCCGTGGCCGCCCCGGATCGCTACGCCGCGGATGTCGCCGCCGACATCCTCGGGCACGGCGGCAATGCCGTGGATGCCGCGGTCGCGGTGGCCTTTGCCCTGGCGGTCACGGACCCGGAGGCCGGCAACCTGGGCGGCGGCGGCTTTGCCACGGTCCTGTTCGCGGGCAAGTCCTACTTCCTCGACTACCGCGAGTGCGCGCCGGCCAGCGCCACCGCCGGGATGTACCTGGACAAGTCCGGGGATGTGATTCCCGATGCGAGCACCATCGGCGCCGGTGCCGCAGGGGTGCCGGGCACCGTCGAGGGACTGTGGCAGCTGCACCACCGCTTCGGCCACCTGAGCTGGAACACCGATCTCGCACCCGCCATCCACCTGGCGAAGGCCGGCTTCCGCGTGGGCCGCATGCAGCAGGCGACGCGCGACGCGCGCGCCGCCGCGCTGCACGGCCGCACCAATTTCCTGGCCTATTTCGGCGCGCTGAAGGCCGGCGCCACGTTCCGCCAGCCGGAACTCGAGGCGACCCTGCAGCGGATCGCCGCCGCGGGAAACGCAGGCTTCTACCAGGGGACCACCGCGCAGCTGATCGTGGCGCAGATGGCGCGCGGCCAGGGCCACGTGAGCGCGGCCGACCTGGCCGCCTACCGTGCGGTGTGGCGCGAGCCGCTGCTGGGCCAGTGGGCAGGCTACCAGGTGATCACGGCACCGCTGCCCAGCTCCGGCGGCATCACGCTGCTGTCGATGCTGGCGATGAAGGCGGACCTGGCCCCGGCCTTTGCGGGGGTCGGTCTCAATTCCGCCCAGTACGTGCACCTGCTCGCGGAGATCGAGAAGCGGGTGTTCGCCGACCGCGCCGACTACCTGGGCGACCCGGACTTCGTCGCCGCCCCGGTGGCGGGATTGCTGGATCCGGCCTACCTCGCGCGCCGCGCGGCGCAGGTCAACCTGCAGCGCCCCAGCGCAACGGCGGCGGTGGAACCGGGCCTGGGCACGCACCACAACACCACCCATTTCTCGATCGTCGACGCCTCCGGCAACGCGGTCGCGAACACCTTCACGCTCAACGACGACTTCGGCTCCGGCGAAGTCGTCAGCGGCGCCGGCTTCCTGCTGAACAACGAGATGGATGATTTCTCCGCCAAGCCCGGCGCCCCGAACATCTTCGGCGTGGTCGGCGGCGATGCGAACGCCATCGCGCCGGGCAAGCGCCCGCTGTCGTCCATGACGCCCACCATCCTCACCCGCAATGGCCGCGTGGCACTGGTCATCGGCACGCCCGGGGGCTCGCGCATCCCGACGTCGATCTTCCAGGTCGTGAGCGACTGGCACGACTTTCACATGGCGCTGCCGGCCGCCCTGGCCGCCCCGCGCATCCATCACCAGCTGCTCCCGCCCGATACCCTGTTCGAGGAGCCCTACGCCGTGCTCGAGCCGCAGGTGCGCGCCGACCTGGCAGCGCGCGGCTACCGCTTCGTCCAGCAGGGATGGAACGGTGACATCCAGGCCATCGGCATCGAGGGCACGCGGGCCGTGGCGGCTGCCGACCCGCGCGGGCGCGGCGTGGCGCGGGTCCTGCGGATGCAGCCGGGTGCCGCTGCCCCGCAGCGGCACTGAACTACCCTAGCGGCCCCACTCCAGGACGTGAGCGGGGGGAACCGCCTCGGGTTCGCAGCTGGTGACGTGCGCCGGGTCGGAGGCGGGTCCGGTAGAGCTCCACTCCAGGAGTCCTTCCACCAGCATGCCCTCCGTGGACTGGCCGGTGCGTGCCTGGATCCACCGGAAGGCGGACTCGAGCGTGGGCGAGCCCCACAGCCTGCGTCCGTCTTCGGTGCAGATGTCCCACGGTGCAAAGGTGCGGATGTCGCGGCGATATCGAATCAGGCGCACCGTACCGGCAACCCGGACCCGCCAGTGGTCCGGCTCGATCTCTTCGACTGCGTAATCCATGACGCTTCCCCCAAGAGCGACGCCTTCCCACGGGACGCGCTCGTAGTGGGAGCAGCGCCCGGCGTCGTTACAGGCCAAGCATAGTGCATCAGCCCACCCGGTCTTGTCAGCGCGGCGCTGATCTTGATTGAACATATCTGCGATCGAGCAGGAAATTACGGCGAAAAGACCCCGAACGCTTGAAATCAGCCGAGGTCCATGCTCACCGCGGGTGCCGGCGCGCGCGTCCCCATTGGGCGGACGTTCAGACAGGGCATGTAGACTAAGCATCGGTCTTCACATCGGACGTGTCATGCAACGACTCAGCCTGGTCCTGACCTGCGCACTCATGAGCGCCTGCATGCACGAGGCCCCGATCCCTCCGGCTCCCGCTCCCGCCTCCTCCCCGGCAGCCCCCGCCAGCGTCGCCCCCGTGCCTGAAACCCCGGCGGCGCCCCCGGCAGCAGCACCGGCGCCGGCGGCACCAACCCCTGCGCCTGCGGAGACCCCGGCCCCCACGGGACCCCCGGACGTGCGCACGCCGAGCACGCCACCGGCCAAGACGGCGCAGGCCGCGCCTGCGAAGGCCGCGCCGCCCGCGGCTGCCAAGTCGGCTTCGGCGACCGCGGCGGCTCCGGCGGCAGCCGCGGCGGCGACCCCGGCCAGCCCATCCCCCTCCGCGGCACTGGACCTGCCGCGACTGGAGCAGCGCCTGCGGGACACGCATGCGATCGGGGTGTTCACCAAGCTTTCACTGAAGAACCAGGTCGATGACCTGCTCGCGAGATTCCGAACCTACCACCAGGGCACCACGCCGCCGACGCTGGCGCAGCTGCGTCAGAGCTACGAGCTCCTGCTGATCAAGGTGATCAGCCTGCTGCAGGACGATGACCCGAGGCTCGCCGCCGATGTAGGCTCATCGCGCGAAGCGATCTGGAGGGTGCTGAGTGACCCGAAGAAGTTTGCCAGCCTTGATGCTTAAGCCAACAGGAGTCCCCATGAATCCGCGTACCAGCCTCCTCGCCGTCCCGCTGCTGGGCCTCGCCGCCGCCGCCTCACAGGCCGCCGATGCGGACTTCGGCAAGGACCTGAAGGCCACGATCGCCCTGCATGGCCTGCCCTGCGACCAGATCGTGAGCTCGACCCGCAACAGCGACAGCGACTACAACGCGGTGTGCAAGGATGGCAACCGCTACCACGTATTCGTGGATGCCAACGGCCGCGTGGTGGTGAAGAAGCTCTGAGGCGCCCGGGCCCTCAGTGCTCCCACGACTCGGTCGCCTCGTCGGCGGGCACCGGCAGTGACTTCAGGTAAGTCACCAGCGTCCACACGCCCTCGGGGCCGAGCGCGCCACCGAAGGCCGGCATGCCCTTGGGACGGCCGTAGTAGATCGAGCTGAAGATCTCCTCGTCGGCGCCGCCATAGCGCCAGCGCCCGTCCGCGAGGTTGGGACCGACCCAGCCGCTGCCACCGCCGCCGTGGCAGCCATCGCAATTCATCGCCGCGAACAGCATCGCGCCGTTCTTCGCCACGGCCGCATCACCGGCGTGCGGATTGCGCGGCCGCGCCCCGGGGGGCGGCCGGTCCCCGGCCGAGATGTGCGCCTCGTACTGGATCGCCGGCAGGCCGGCGCCGGCAGCCGTCGCGTCCCCCGCGCCGCCCGTTGCCGGGGCAGCGCCCCTGGGCGTACAGGCGGGCAGAGCGAGACACATCAGCAGTCCCGTCGCCAGAAATGTTGCCGGAAGCCGCTTGCCGTCGAATCCCATGTTGGTCCTCACAGGCCGAAGATCCAGATGATGCCGCCCTGGCTGGTATGGCGGGCGATCTCCTTCTGGAAATCCGCCGGCGCACGCAGGTCCGCCGGGTCATCCGAGCGGGTGTCGCCGGAGATCAGCGCCCAGTCGCCACCGAAGCCCGCATACACCGCGACGTACTGCCGGCCGTCGGGCCCGCGGTACGTGATCGGGTTGCCCACCACGCCCGATCCCACCTTGAACTTCGAGAGCACCTTGCCGGTGCGCGCATCGACCGACTTGAACCAGCCGTCGAGCGTGCCGTAGAAGGCGACGTCGCCCGCGGTGACCAGCGCGCCGCTCCAGTTGGGGAAGGGCTCCTTGTTCTCCCAGACCTTCTTGCCGGTCGCCGGATCCCAGGCCATGAAGGTGCCGAGGTAGCCGCCCGGGCCCGCCGAGTACGGACTGTCGACGCCCATGTAGGGAGTCGCCCGCAACCGCGAGGCATGCACCGCGGTGTAGTTCATGCAGATGTTGTTCGTCGAGCTGTACAACAGGTGCGTGTGCGGGGAGTACGCCGCCGGCGAGGACGGGCTGACGCCGCCCTCGAGGCTCGGGCAGATGTCCTTGACCGTCCCCCTGGAGGCGCCCGTCTGCTTCGCCGGGTCGAGCACGGGCCGCCCGGTGGCCAGGTCCACCGACTTCGCCCAGTTCACCGGCACGAACGGGGTGGCGCTGAGCAGTTGGCCGGTGGCGCGGTCGAGCGTGTAGGCGAAGCCGTTCTTGTCCAAGTGCACCAGCGCCTTGACCGGCTTGCCGGCGATCGTCAGGTCGGCCAGCACCATGGCGCCGGTGGCATCGTAGTCCCAGTTGTCGTGCGGGGTGAACTGGTAGGCCCAGATCAGCGCACCGTCCGAAGGGCGCCGCGCGAGGACGCTGTTGGTCCACTTGTTGTCGCCGACGCGCTGCTCGGCGTTGTACGGCGAGGCATTGCCGCTGCCGTAGTAGACCAGATCGAGCTGCGGATCGTAGGAGGTCCAGCCCCACACCGGCGCGCCCCCGGTCTGCCAGCTGCCCTCCGACCAGCTGCTCGCCCCGGCATCCGCCGCGGCCTGGTAGGGCGGCTTGAACTGGCCGGGCTTGATGAGCATGCCCTCGTCGGGGCCGATGTTGCGCGCGGTCCAGACGATGCGCCCGGTCGCAAGATCCAGGCCCTTGAGCCAGCCGTAGATGCCGAACTCGCCGCCCGAGGCACCGACGATGACGCGGTCCTTGACCACCAGCGGCGCCATGGTCACCGTCTCGCCGTTGCTGACGTCGGCGACCTGCACCTTCCAGAGCTCGCGACCGCTGTTGGCGTCCACCGCCACGGTGTGGCCGTCGAGCAGGTTGTAGACGATCTTGCCGTCCGCATAGAAGGCGCCGCGGTTGACGGTGTCGCAGCAGGAGACGCCGATGGCATTCGGGCTCACCTCCGGCCGGTACTTCCAGCGCAGCGGGTAGCCCTCCTTGCTCAGATCGAAGGCATACAGGACATTCGGCCAGGGCGTGACCACGTACATGGTGTGCCCGACCACCAGTGGCTGGCCCTCGTGCCCGCCCAGCACGCCGGTCGAGAACGTCCAGACCGGGTGCAGCGCACTGGCATTGCCCGCATTGATCGTCGTCAGCGCGCTGTAGCGGGTCGCCGCATAGTCCTTCGCGGGCATCGTCCACTGGCCATCGTCCGCCCCGGCGGCCGCGGCGGCGGCGGCGCCCGGGACGGCCGCCGACCCCAGCAGCGTGAGTGCCGCGCAGGCGGTGGCACGGACGAGGAGCGACATCGGCAGGGGGCGCGCATCAGGCATGGGTGTTCTCGTGACCTTGGTGCAGAAAATCAGCTCGCATCGGGAGCCCGCGGCACCGGCGTGCCGCGGGCGTGACGGACCTAGTGCTTCTTGTAGGCAGTGTCCTGGCTGGCCACGCACTGCCACTTCCCGTCGGGCATCTTCACCCAGGTATCGGTGAAGTGCGAGCGCTCGTCCACCGCCGCGCCGGTGCTGTCCGTGCCCTTGCCGCGGAAGCTCCCCGTGGCCACGACCGTGTCGCCGTAGACGGAGAACTTCATCTCGCTGTAGTCCACGTTGGTCCACTTGACGGTCTTCGCATCGGTCAGGGCCGCCGCCTTGCCATGGCTCACCTTGCCGTCCGAGCCGATCACCACGATCGTGTCCGCCAGCAGCGGCTCCAGCGCGTCGTAGTTGTTCGTCTGCTGCGCCTTCATCCAGGTCTGCTCCAGTCCCGCGACGATCTCCTGCGGCGTATTCGCAGGAGCGGCCGCCTGGATGAGCGCCGCCGCCAGCAACAGCGCAAGGCCGCCGAGTGATGCTGTCCACTGTGTTCTCATTGGTCCCCCTTCTTCTTTCGGAAGTGTTGAGCCCGGCACGGGACATTGCGCCTTC
The DNA here is from genome assembly GCA_018240525.1 of Pseudomonadota bacterium. GTDB lineage: Bacteria > Pseudomonadota > Gammaproteobacteria > Steroidobacterales > Steroidobacteraceae > 13-2-20CM-66-19. The sequence goes on along the minus strand of JAFEFN010000001.1, from coordinate 115,393 downwards.
TCCCGGGGCGCTGCAACCGGCGGCCCGCCCGGGAAAGCCGCGCCGGTAGTGGTAATGTTGCACCCTCCGGTGACTTGCTCGGCGCCCGCCGGCGAGGCGCCGGGCGGCGAACTGCCGCCGGGATCCTCTATCCTCACTGAAGGCCCTAGCGATGACGAGCGAGCCATATCTGCTGACCCCGGGGCCCCTGACCATCTCGATGCGCACCAAGCAGAGCATGCTGCGCGACTGGGGTTCCTGGGACGTCGACTTCAACAGCATCACCGGTCGGGTGCGCAGCCGCCTGCTGGACATCGTGCACGGGGCGGGCACCCATGAGTGCGTGCCGCTGCAGGGCAGCGGCACCTTCGGTGTGGAGGCCGCCCTGGGGACCCTGGTCCCGCGGGGCGGGCACGTGCTGGTGCCGCAGAACGGCGCCTACTGCCAGCGCATTGCGCGGATCTGCCGGATCCTCGGCCGCCAGCTGACCACGATCGACTATGCCGAGGACCAGCCGGTGGCGGCCGCGGACGTGGACCGTGCGCTGGCGGCGGATCCGTCCATCACCCATGTCGCACTGGTTCACTGCGAGACCAGTACCGGCATCCTCAATCCCCTGCAGGAGATCGCCCGGGTCGTGGCCGCTCGCGGACGGGGGCTGATCATCGATGCCATGAGTTCCTTCGGGGCGCTCGAGATCGATGCGCGCAGCGTGCCCTTCGACGGCGTCATCGCCGCCTCGGGCAAGTGCCTCGAGGGGCCACCGGGCATGAGCTTCGTGATCGCACGGCGCGCGGCGCTGGAGCGCTGCGAGAACAACTGCCACTCCCTCGCACTGGACCTCTACGACCAGTGGGTCTACATGCAGAAGACCACGCAGTGGCGCTACACGCCGCCGACGCACGTGGTGGCGGCCTTCGACAGCGCGATCGCACAGTACCTGGAGGAAGGCGGCCTGGCGGCCCGCGGCGCCCGCTATGCACACAACTGCCGGACCCTCCTCGAGGGCATGACCCGGCTGGGCCTGCGCAGCTTCCTGCCCGCGGCGATCCAGGCACCGATCATCGTCACCTTCTACGCGCCGGACCATCCCCGCTACGCCTTCAAGAGCTTCTACGATGCCGTGAAGGCGCGCGGCTACATCCTCTATCCCGGCAAGCTCACCACCGTGGAGACCTTCCGCGTCGGCTGCATGGGCCAGCTGGGCGAGAAGGGCATGGGCGGGGTGCTCGAGGCGGTCGCCGCGGTGCTCGCCCAGATGCGCGCCGGCAGCTGAGCGCGCCGGCCGGACACGGATGACAAGCCGCGGCGGCGTGGTGTCTACTGCGGCCGGCAGGGCTCAGCGAACCCGCGGCGGACGGAACTGATATGCGTCGAATCGAGGTCAATGGCCGGCCGTACCGGCTGCCCGGGTACCGGGCGGTCGTGGTCTGCGTGGACGGGTGCGAGCCGGAGTACATCGCCCAGGCCGTGGCCGGCGGCCACATGCCGTGGATGAAGAAGGTGCTCGCCGAGGGCACTTCCGTCATCGCCGACTGCGTCGTGCCGAGCTTCACCAACCCGAACAACCTGTCGATCGTTACCGGCGCGCCGCCTGCCGTGCACGGCATCTGCGGCAACTACCTCTTCGACGCCGAATCCGGTGTCGAGGTGATGATGAACGACCCGAAGTGGCTGCGGGCGCCGACGCTGCTGGCCGCGCTCGCCGACCAGGGGGCGAAGGTGGCCGTCATCACCGCCAAGGACAAGCTGCGCAAGCTCCTCGGACACCAGCTGCGCGGCATCTGCTTCTCCGCGGAGAAGGCCGACCAGGCCCGCATGGCCGAGCACGGCATCGAGGGTGTGCTGGAGCTGGTGGGCATGCCGGTGCCGGACGTGTACAGCGCCGCGCTGTCCGAGTTCGTGTTCGCCGCCGGCGTGCGCCTGATGCAGACGCAGCCGCAGGATGTCATGTACCTGTCGACGACGGACTACGTGCAGCACAAGCACGCACCCGGCACCGCGCAGGCCAACGCCTTCTACCGCATGATGGACCGTTACCTGGGCGAACTCGACGCGCTCGGCTGCGCCATGGCCGTCACGGCCGATCATGGCATGAACCCCAAGACCCGGCTGGATGCCAGCCCGGACGTCATCTACCTGCAGGATGTGCTGGACGGCTGGCTCGGTGCCGGCAGGACGCGCGTCATCCTGCCCATCACCGACCCCTACGTCGTGCACCACGGCGCACTGGGCTCCTACGCCACCGTGTACCTGCCGCAGGATGCCGATGTCGCCGGGGTCGCCGCGCGCCTCGCTGCCCTGCGGGGCATCGAGGTGGTGCTCACGCGCGCCGAGGCGGCGGCCCGCTTCGAGCTGCCCGCCGACCGCATCGGCGACCTGGTCATCGTCGCGACGCGCTGCGTCGCCCTGGGCGGCGCGGCCGCCAAGCACGACCTGAGCGGACTGGACGTGCCGCTGCGCTCGCACGGCGGCATCTCCGAGCAGTCGGTGCCGCTGGTGCTCAACCGGCGCATCGCCAACCTGGAGGCCAACCGGCGCTGGCGCAACTTCGACGCCTTCGACTGGGTCCTGAACCATGCCGGCTGAGGTTGCCGTGCGTCGCGAGGGTCTGCGCATCGGCGGGGAGCGCATCGCCACCGCAGCACAGGGCGAGGTGTTCAACCCGTACACGCGCGCGCTCGTCGGCACCGTGGCGCGCGCCGGCGTCGGCGACGTGCGCCGCGCCATCAGCCTGGCCCGGGAGTTCCGCTCGCCGCTCACCCGCTACGAGCGCTACCGCATCTGCTACCGCACCGCCGAGCTGCTGCGCGCACGCACCGAGGAGGTCGCCGCCCTCATCACCGCCGAGAGTGGCCTGTGCAGGAAGGACTCGACCTACGAGGTCGGGCGCGCCTGCGACGTGTTCATCTTCGCCGGCAACGCCGCCCTGCAGGACGATGGCCAGGTCTTCTCCTGCGACCTCACCGCGCATGGCAAGCAACGCAAGGTCTACACGCTGCGCGAGCCGCTGGCGGGGGTCATCAGCGCGATCACCCCGTTCAACCATCCGCTGAACCAGGTGGCCCACAAGGTGGCGCCCAGCATTGCCACCAACAACCGCATGGTGCTCAAGCCCTCGGAGAAGACGCCACTGAGTGCGCTGCTGCTCGCCGACGTGCTCTACGAGGCCGGCCTGCCGCCGCAGATGTTCAGCGTCCTCACGGGGGATCCGCGCGAGATCGCCGACGAGCTGCTCACCCACCCCGACGTGGACCTGGTGACCTTCACCGGCGGGGTCTCGATCGGCAAGTACATCGCCGCCAAGGCGGTGTACAAGCGCCAGGTGCTCGAACTCGGAGGCAACGATCCCCTGATCGTCATGGAGGATGCCGACCTGGAGGAGGCGGCGACGCTTGCGGTGCTGGGCTCCTACAAGAACTCCGGCCAGCGCTGCACGGCCGTCAAGCGCATGCTGGTCCACGAGGCCGTCGCGGACCGCTTCGTGGCGCTGCTGGTGGAGAAGACGCGGGCGGTCACATACGGCGATCCGGCGGATGCGAAGACCGACATGGGGACGGTCATCGACGAGGCCGCGGCGCGCCTCTTTGAAAGCCGCGTCGCCGAGGCGGTCGCCGGCGGCGCGCGCCTGCTGTACGGCAACGTGCGCAACGGTGCGCTGTATTCTCCGACCGTGGTCGACCAGGTGCGCCCGGAGATGACCCTGGTGCGCGAGGAAACCTTCGGGCCGGTCTCCCCGGTCATCCGCTTCGGCAGCCTCGAGGAGGCGGTGCGCATCGCCAACTCGACCGCCTACGGCCTGTCCTCCGGGGTGTGCACCAACCGGCTCGACTACATCACGCGGTTCGTGGCCGAGCTGCGCGTCGGCAGCGTCAACGTCCGCGAAGTCCCGGGCTACCGCCTGGAGCTCACCCCCTTCGGGGGCATCAAGGACTCCGGGCTGGGCTACAAGGAGGGCGTGCAGGAGGCGGTCAAGAGTTTCACCAACACGAAGACCTATTCCCTGCCGTGGCCCACCTGAGGGCCGGCACGGCCGCCGTGGCGGCGCCGCGCCAGCGCGCGCTGCGCGTCGCGCAGTGCCGCACCCTGGCGCTGCTCTTCCTCGGCTACGCGTCCTGCTATTTCTGCCGCTCCAACCTGTCCGTCGCCACCCCGCTCATCGTCGAGGAGCTCGGGCGGCACGGCATCAGCCACGACCGGGCCCTGGTGGCGATCGGCTCCATGGCCTCCTGGGGCGTCATCGCCTACGCCCTCGGCAAGTGCTTCCTGACCGGGCTCGGTGACTACTGGGGCGGCAAGCGCAACCTGCTGATCGCCACCGGCGGTGCCGCGCTCTTCACGCTGCTCTTCGCCTCGGGCTCCGCGTTGCCGCTGTTCACGCTCGCCTGGATCGGCAACCGCATGACCCAGTCGATCGGCTGGTCGGCGCTGATCAAGGTGTCCTCGAAGTGGTTCCACTACTCGCGCTACGGAACGGTCGCGGCGATCCTGACCTGCAGCTACCTGCTGGGCGATGCCCTGGCCCGCCATACCATGGGGCAGCTGCTGGAGCATGGTGCCACCTGGCGGGCGCTGTTCGTGTTCGGCGCCGGCATCGCCGGGATCATGTTCCTGGCGAACCTGGTGTTCCTGCGCGAGTCCCGTGTCGAGGAGGGCCACCCGGAAGCGCTCGCCCACCCGCTCAACGTGTTCAGCTCCGAGCCCTACCGGCCCACCGGCTACCTCACGCTCGTGCGGCCGCTGCTGCGCAGCCGGGCGTTCCTGGTCGTGTGCCTTCTGAACTTCGGGGCGACCATGGTGCGCGAGACCTTCAACACCTGGACGCCGACCTACCTGCACGATTTCCTCGACTATGCTTCCAGCCACGCCGCCGCCCTGTCGGCGATCTTCCCCGGGGTCGGCGCGATCTCGGTGCTGCTGTGCGGCTTCACCAGCGACCGCCTGGGCGCCCACACGCGCACGCTCCTTCTGGTGACGGGCCTCGCCGCCACCGCCGGGGCACTGCTGCTGCTCACCACGATGCACCCGGCGACCGCCGGCAGGCTCGCACCGGTGCTGGTGATCGGGTTGGTCGCGTTCTGCCTGCTGGGGCCGTACTCGTTCCTGCCAGGCGCCTTCGCGCTGGACTTTGGCGGCAAGCAGGCCGGCGCGGTCGCCTCGGGGCTGATCGATGGCACCGGCTACCTGGGCGGTGCGCTGGCCGGCTGGGCGATGGCGCGCATCGCCACCGACTATGGCTGGAACGGGGTATTCGTGACGCTTGCGCTGGTCAGCACGCTCGCCGCGCTGGGCGCCGCTTACCTCTACGTATTGACTGCAGGTCCGGCGCGCACCGCGTAAGCGGCAGGCGCCCCCGGCCGAACGTCACAGGCGGCGCAGGTCCTCGAGCGCCTGTTGCCAGAGCGCCTCGCTGCCGGCGGCGACGACGCGGCCGTCGGATGCGAAGGTGAGCGGCCTGCCCTGCCAGTCGCTGATGCGCCCGCCCGCCCCCTCGATCACCGGCACGACCGCCATGAAGTCGTGGGGCTTGAGCAGCGCCTCGATGACCAGGTCGCAGTGCCCGCCGGCGAGCATGCCGTACAGATAGCAGTCACCGCCGTAGCGGCGCAGCGCTGCACGCCGGGCCACGGCCTGGAAGCAGGCCAGCTCGGCGGCATCGAAGCTCTCGGTCGTGGTGGTGTACACCACCGCGTCGGCGAGTGCCCGGCAGGCACGGGTGTGCACCGTCCGGCCGTTGAAGCGCGTGCCCTCGCCCTGGCTGCCGATCCAGCGCTCCGCGAGCGCGGGGGCCTCGATGACGCCCAGCACCGGCACCCCGGACCGCGTCAGCGCGATCAGCGAGCCGAACAGCGGGAAACCGCTCACGAAGCTCTTGGTGCCGTCGATCGGGTCGAGCACCCAGGTGAATTCCCCGCTGCCCTCGGCGGCGAACTCCTCGCCGCGGATCGCATGGGACGGAAAGGCGGCGCGGATCATCTGGCGCATGCGCTCCTCGATGCCGCGATCGGCGATGGTCACCGGGGTGCCGTCGCCCTTGCTCTCCACGTCCACGCCGGTACGGAAGTGCGACATCGAGATGGTCCGTGCCACATCGGCCAGCCGGCCGGCCAGCGCCAGTGCTGCGGGGTAGTCGGCGTGTTGGGCGAAGGTCCGCGCCATCGAGGGACTCCTGGTGCGGTGAGCTGCACCGCCACATCGTGCGCGCAGATGATGCCACCAAGCCTCGGGCGCGGCGAACAAGTCACTCAATTTAAGTTTCCGGAGCGGTTAACATGCGCGCACCATGACCATGGCGCTGCCCAGGACGACCCGCATGCGATACCGGCCCTTCATCGGCGTGACGCTGGTCGCGCTGCTCGGCTGCCCGGTCGCCGGCGCCGCGGAAAAGCCCCTGCCCTACGGCTCCTTCGAGATCGCGCCCTTCGTCGGCTACCAGCTCGGCGGCAACTTCAAGGACCTCGATTCCGGGCAGCACTACAACCTCAACGACCATGCCGCCTTCGCCCTCGCGCTGGATGCGCCGGCGGACTACTCGACCCAGTACGAGCTGTTCTATTCGCGTCAGAACACCGAGCTGACCAGCGGCGGCGCGGCCCCGATCGATGTCCGCGTGGAGTACCTGCACCTGGGCGGGAGCATCCCGCTGGATGAGAACCCGCGCGCCCGCCCGTACCTGGCGGGGGGGCTCGGGGTCACGCGCTTCACGCCCGATTCCGATCAGGGCCACGACCACACCGCCTTCTCACTGTCCCTGGCGCTCGGACTGCGTGCACCGCTCACGCGTCACCTGCAGGTCCGCGCCGAGGCGCGCGGGCTGCTGTCGTTCATGAACACCGACACCGCCATCTTCTGTGGCTCGGGCCAGGTCGGCGCGGCCTGCCGGATCACCGCCAGCGGCTCGGGCCAGTTCCAGATGGCATTCCTGGCCGGGCTCGCGTACCAGTTCTGACGCTAGCCCTGCGGCTGCTTCGGCGGCGGCTGCGGGTGCGGGGGATGCGGTGGCGGTGCGTGCTGCTGCACCTCCATGGCGTGGCGCTGCTGCATCTCGTGCGTCTGCTGCTGGTGCTGGCGCTCGAGGTTGGCCATGCCGGCCTGCGGGTTCTGCTGCGCCGAGGCGCGCGCGTGGTCCTGTTCTTGCTGCCGCGCCAGCGCCTCGCGCTCCTGTTCGTGGCGCGCCTGCAGGGCGGCGTTGTCCTGCGCCCGTGCCCGCTCTTGCGCCGAAGCGCCGCTCGGGGCCGGCACGGGCGGCGTGCCCCGCGGCAGGTCGCGCGCGTGCACCGGCTCGGGCAGCGGCGCGGGTCGTGCCGGCTCAGGCGCAGCGCTGCGAGCCGCGGGCCCGGTCGCCGTGGCCGGATGCGGCGCCGGTGCGCCGGGCGCTGCTGCTTGCGGTTGGGCGGCCGCTCCCGGCGGACCACCGGCCCGGTTGGCGGGCACCACGTGCGTGCGGAAGTCATTCGGCCGCGCGGTGGCTGCAATCTGCGGCTTGCCCCGGTTCACGCTCGCCAGCAGCTCGCGGCGCGTGGCGGCGCTGTCGCGGTGCTGCGCCTGCACCGGGGTCGGCGGGATATGCCGCAGCTGCGCGGCCCGCTCTTCCTCGGCCGTCGGACGCGCCGCCACGCCACCCGGGCCACCAGCGTAGCTCACCCGATTGACGGTGACGTTGTTCACCACCGTCTTGTTGTAGACGTTGGTGACCTGGACGTTGTTGATGCGCGTGACCTCGCGGTTGTAATAGAACTGGTCACCGCGCCAGTAACCGCCCTCGTAGCCGTGGCCGACATAGCCGTAGCCGTAGTTGACGCCACCGTAGAAGCCGACCTGCGGCGCCCAGTAGCCCGGGTTCCAGACGAACAGGCCGCCCGACCAGCCCCAGTAGCCGGGCGTCCACAGCAGGCCCACCGTCGGCGGCAGTACCCAGGTGCCGGGCACCCAGAAATATCCCTCGGGGCCGTAGGCCCAGTATCCGGGGGTCCAGAGGTACCCCGGTCCGGGAATCTCGGGCTGCTCGTAGACCGGCAGCGGCGGCGGTGCGACGCCGACCGAGAGGCTGAGCTGCACCTCGCTGACGGCCGGCAGCGCGAGTAGGCCGCCGAGCAGCAGCCCGGCGATGAGCGAAGTCCTGCGAAGGGGCGTGGCCATGAAAGTGCTCCGCGTAGCCGCCCGGGACGCCCGGGCCGTCGACACATGGTGCAGCCCCGACAGGGTGACAGCAGTTGGCGGGCAGCCACGCCCACGGTAGGAGACCGGCTACAGGCGGCCGGTGGCGGCGCCCCCCCGATACCCCTCCACCGCGCCGGATGCCCCTGAAATACCGGCGGAATCTGCTGCTGCCCGCACGCTGCGCCCCTGCGTGCGCGTGATGGTGGTCACGGTTCGCCCCGCGCGACCCCCGGCACAATGCCCGCTGTCAGGGATTGCATATTCCGGCATCGTTTCATGAGCATGACCCAACTGGTCCTCGGCTGTGCCCTCGGATTTCTCATCGCCGAGGGCATCCTGTGGGCTTTCCGCCACCTGCTGCGACGCCGCGCACCCGCAGCCCGTGCGGCCCGCACCGAGTCGATTCCTTCTTCTTATATCCGCGCCTTCATCCAGTACGCCGCCCCGGTCGGTGCGAGCGTCGCCTTCGTGGCCCTGGGCGCATGGACGGTGCAGGACTACCTGTCGGCGAAGTCCGCCCGCGCGGCGGCCGAGCAGCCCGAGGCGCCGCTCGCGGCCGAGCCGGCGCCCGACGCCGCCAGCGAATCGATCGCGGCCGCCCCGGCCGGCGCGGACGAGGAGGCCGAACCGAGGCAGCCCGATCCGTACAAGGACGCCGAGTTTCGCGTGGTCCGTCATGCACATCCGGGGGAACCGCTGCGGGATCGCCTGGTGCAGCGTGCCGAGCAGAAGGCGGGGGCGCAGCTGCTGGCGGAGCTGCGCGCGCACGCGCAGCGCTCGCAATACGATTGCGAGGCCGTCGAGCATGCCCAGAGGTACCTGAAGGCCGGCCTGGACGTGTGGGGCTTCTCGATGTGGCAGTCCAAGCACTTCCCCGTCGAAAAGTACCCGGGTGCGACGTTGCCGCAGTGTCAGGAGCTGGAGCGCACCGTCGACCCCAGCCTCATCAACCTCAAGTCCGCCGTCGCCCGCAGCAGCCCCGGCTCCGCGCCCTAGCCCGCTCACTGTCCCGCGGGCCTGCATCCGGGCATCATCCTCCGGATGACACGCTTCCATCCCGACCTGCACGCCAGCGCCCGCTTCATCCCGCGTTTCACCTGGTCCCCGACGCTGGTCCGGACGATGAATTTCCTGGCGCGCGTGCGTGGGGTCCCCAGGCCTCCCCGCGCGCCGGGCCTGGTCATCGAGGATGTGCAGCTGCCCGCGACGGCCACCGGACCTGCGCTGCGCGTGCGCGTGTACCGGCCTGCCCTGCGCACCGAGCCGGTCCCGGCCATGCTGTGGATGCACGGCGGGGGCTTCCTGTTCGGCACCCCGGAGTTCGACGAGGTCGGCAACATCGAGACCGCGCGCGAGCTGGGCATCCTCATCGCCGCGGTCGACTATCGCCTGGCGCCACGGCACCCGTTCCCGGCACCGCTCGATGACTGCTACGCGGCCCTCGCCTGGCTGCACGCCAATGCGGACAACCTCAACGTGCTGCCCGGTCGGCTCGCCGTCGGCGGCTCGAGCGCGGGAGCCGGATTGGCCGCAGGCCTGGCGCTCATGGCGCGCGATCGCGGCCTGCCGCTGGCCTTCCAGCTGCTGCTCTATCCCATGCTCGATGACCGCACGGTGCTGCGCACGGACCTGCGCGACGATGACCTGCGCCTGTGGGACACGGCCAGCAACCGCTACGGCTGGAGCGCCTACCTGGGCAAGCCGCCCGGCAGCGCCGATGTCAGTCCCTATGCGGCACCGGCGCGCTGCGCCCACCTGGCAGGCCTGCCACCGGCCTGGATGGGGGTCGGTACCTACGACCTCTTCCACGACGAGGACCTGGACTACGCCCGGCGCCTCACCGAGGCCGGCGTCCCCTGCGAGGTGCAGGTGGTCGAGGCGGCCTACCACGGCTTCGATGCGGTCAGCCGTGCGGTGGCGGTGTCGCGCGCGTTTCGCGCAAGCTACGTCGCGGCCCTGGGTCGGGCGCTGCGCGGCGCACCCTGATCATCGGCGCCGGCTGCAAGGTGAGGCACGACATGAACCCTATCCGGCGGTGCACGCCCCTGCGTACCGCTCGCGTTTGCGCGATCACCGCGGCGCTGGCGACGGCGGCGCCGCTCGCCACGCAGGCGGCCGATGTCGAGGCTTTCACCGCACACCCGGCCGTGCGCCACGAGATCAAGGACCGTTGCACCGCGCTCCGCGAGGCGGACGAAGGCAGCTTCGCCGTCGTGCTGTTCCTGGCCGATGCGTCTGGCTCGGCGCTTACCTGCGTGGCGAAGCTCAAATTCCAGCCGGCCACGCGCCCGGGCGATGCCGTGCCCGTGACGACCTGGCAGCAACTGCAGTTGCGCTGGGCGAGCCCGCCGGCGGCACCCGCCGCGACCGGTCCCCGCATGGCGGCACCGGCGAGCGCGGCCACCGCTTCCGCGGTGACTGCAACCGCCGCACCCGGGGCCGGCAGTGCCCCGGCGATCACGGAGGTGCACGTGTGTCAGACGCCTCCGGCGCCCTGACACACGAACCGCGCGTCACCGGCTCCTCCGGGAACGCGGCGCAGGATGCCGCGGCGCTCAGGATCGCTCGCGCCGGCGCAGGCAACTACGCCATCGCGCCGGGTCAGCCGGGCTGCCGCCGCCTGGCCGTCACGTTCGAAGCGCCGTAGCTAGCGCGCCACGCACTCGTAGAGGGTTTCGCCGTCGACGCGCTTGGCAACGGCATGCTTACCCTGGGTCACGCAGTCCGCCTCGGCACGCTCGAGCGCCCGCGCCTCGGACTGCTCCTCGGCGGCGGGACGGAAGGAACCCGGCGCCGAGGGGTTGTCCACGGGCGGGGAATTTGCGCACGCAGCGAGCACTGCCGCACAAGCGGTCGCGATCCACCTCTTCATGTTCACTTCCCCAGGCTGCAAGAGTGCACGGCCGGGGCAAGTCTAGCCGAAATGGGCCCGGCCGCACCGGGGCGGGTGCCGCGGCGCAAACGGCCTTGCTCACAGGATCAGGCCGGCGAGCCTGTCGAGGATGACGTCCAGGGGCACGGACAGCAGCGCCACGGGCACGAAGGGCAGGAAGGTGGCCACGGCGAGCGGCACGATGTCCATGAGTACCAAGGGCACGGCCCGCATGCCATAGGCGTTGGCCGCGATCGCATACAGGTCGGTCGTACTGGAGAAATCCGGCTGCTCGAGCGCGTCGGCCTGCAGCGTGCGGTCCGGGGCGAACCACTTGCGCTCGAACTGCTGCCCCATCGCCCCGGCGAGCATGCCGTACATGAAGGATCCGCGCCGACGGACCGTCGACAGGCGTCGCGTGAACACCAACAGCGGCAGCCCGAAGATCGCGATGACCGACCCGACCGTCACGGCGATGGTCAGCTTGTAGTGCATGGGTGCGAGCGCGTCGTGGTAGGCAAGGTTGAGCATCGGGCCGCACACCAGCACCCCGATCACGAAGCCCAGCGGCGCGAATGCGCGCAGCGAGACGCCGAGGAACCGCAAGCCCGCGGCGGCATCCGGATGCGCGGCCACCAGTCGCAGCGGCAGCCGGTTCATGCGCCACAGAAACCGCGTCCACACGAACAGGCGCCATGCCCAGCCGAGGGTCAGGATCAGCAGCGCGGGGACGCTGACCCCGATCGCCCACCAGCCGGCGGCGGTCACCGTCGTGTGCCCGGCGCTGGTGTCACTGAACCAGGGCACGATCCGGGGCACCGGCCGCAACAGCAATCCGCCCACCATGACGTAGGCCAGCACGAGAATCAGCAGTTCCACGGTGCGCGATTCCATCAGCCGCCGCGTTGACTTCACGGTGGCTTCGAATGCCGGGTAGTCGGGCTCGGCGATGAGGCCGGAGCTGACAAAGCGCCATCCGACCTGCGTCAGCCACGGCAGACACCAGCCCTCCGCCGCCACCAGCAAGGGCGTGGCGACCAGAAAGCGCGCATGCGCCGAGAAATCCAGGAGGAATCCCATCAGGGCCGTGCTGCCGCGCAGCGCCGCCAGGATGAGCAGTGGCAACCAGACCAGCAGCACGGTCAGCACCACACGCAGTCCCATGCGGGGCCGCTCCGCACGCATGAGTCCGAGCCGCAGCTGAAGGCGGGTCGGCGGCCCGCCCTCGAACAGGGGACCTGCGGAAATCGCCCGGGCGTATGCGTCCCTGTCAGAACCGACGGGAGTCGAAGCGCCGTGCGGCGCAGCGCCCGTGCCGCTCATGCCGGCACTGCTCCGGCCGCGGCCCGGCGCGCGCGCCAGTTGCCGTAGGGAATGCTGACGATGGCCGAGACCACCACGTAAAGCAGGATGGCCGCGAGCAGCGACCGGGCAGGCGCGCCCGTGCCGCTGGCGATCGCGAATGCCACCGCAGGGTGACGCGAGCACGTGGCCAGCGCCAGCGCGGTGCGGTTCGGCGGCTCGGGACCGCCCAGGGCGTGCCCGATCAGGAGGCCGAGCGCTGCGACCACCGCCATCATCAGCACCGTGCCGTTGCCGATCAGCTGCCGCGTCAGCGGCCACAAGGTGTATAGCAGCATGGCCGCACCCACCACGAGCAGCAGTCCTGCAAGGGCGATGATGTGCGCAGACGCTTTCTCGGCGGCCGGGAGGACGCTGCGGACCAGCAACCCTGCCGCGAGCGGCAGCAGGATGGTGCGCAGCATGATGGCGGCAATCGCCATCGGACTGACGCTGAACGAGGCGGCGTAGATGCGATCCAGCACCCACACCGAGGCGGGCACCAGGACGATCGCCAGCAACGCCATCGCCACCAGCAGGCCCACGACGTATGCGCGCGTGCCCCCGGCGCCGAGTTGCCGCTTGTAGAGCACCGGGGGCACCGGTGAGACGGCCAGCGCCACCAGGGCGAGCCTGACTTCGAATGGAAAGGCGAACGCGGTGGCCACGAGCGCGGTCACGACCGGCATGAGCACGTTCATGGACAGCAGCGAGCGCAACAGCAGCGTGGGCCGACGCAGCAGGGAAGTGACCTGCGGCCAGGTCGCGGTCAGCCCCAGTCCCAGCACCGTCAGCATGATGCTGGCGGTGAGCGCCATGGACAGGACCTTCTGCAAGTTCATCGCACCTCCCGCAGGTGCCGGCGGCGCCCAGGTACTCCCTCCGCCGCAGCGCCTGCCGCGCTCAAGTATGGCACGCACGGGACGCACACGGGGACCTCCAGCATCCGGTGCATACCGGCACACCGCCGAGTGCACGCAGCGCAGGACCCGCCGGCCGAACGCGGCACTGCTCCGCTTTGGGTCCGGAGTCAGATACCATGCCGAACATCGCCTTATTGCAGGTGCCAAGCCGTGGCAGCCCGCGGCAGATGAAGGAGAACGTCATGCACTCTCGATCCACCCGAACCTGGCTGGCCGTCGCCGCCGTGTCGATCAGCAGCGCGAGTCTGGCGCAGCAGCCCGCCGCGCCGGCCGCCGCACCCGCGGCTCCTGCCGCCGCCAGCATCTCCCAGAGCCTGGGGGTGGTGGTCTTCCCGTCCAAGAACCAGACCGCCGCGCAGCAGAGTTCCGACGAGGGTTACTGCTATGGCTGGGCGAAGACGCAGTCGGGGATTGATCCGATGTCCATCAAGCCGGCGGCTGCCGCCCCGGCCGCGACGCCTGACCCGAACACGGCGGGCCAGGGCGACCGTGCGCGGGGCGCGGTGCGCGGCGCGGCGCTCGGCACGGCGGTCGGCGCCATCGCGGGCGACACCGGAAAGGGCGCCGCGATCGGCGCGGTCACCGGCGTGGCCGCAGGCGGCTCCTCCCGGCGGCAGGCCAAGCAGGCCGCCGCCACCCAGCAGCAGCAGGCGCAGGCACAGGCTGACCAGCAGGCCCAGGCCTCGATCGACCAGCAGAAGGCGGCGTACAACAAGACCTTCGCCACCTGCATGGAGGGCAAGGGCTACTCGGCACGCTGAGGACGCCCCCGCCGGGAACGCCGGCGGGCGACAACGCGCGGGTGGACTGCGCGATAATGGGCCCGAGCCGGTGACCACTCAGGCATGCGGGGCCCGGCTGACATGTGCGGCCTGCTCACGTTATTGGATTGGGGGGAACCTGGGTCATGATCTTCGTACCTGCGCGAACCGTGCTCGCTATCCTCGGGGCTGCCCTGCTGGCTTCCTGCGCCACGACGGGCTCACAGCAGGCGCCCGCCTCGTGGGACGGGCTGGAAAAGCGCGACGCCAAGGACGTCGATGCCCTGTACGTGCGGCCGAACTACAAGTTCCCGCACTACCGGAAGGTCATCCTCGACCCCTGCCAGGTCTCCTTCTCCAAGGACTGGGACCCGAACTCCAACACCCCCGACCTGTCGCGGCGCCTGGACAGCGATGACATCCAGAAGATCAAGGACGGCCTGGCGAAACTGTTCCGGGAGCGCTTCACGCGCGAGCTCACCGCGGGCGGCTACGAGGTCGTCGACACGGCGACGGAGAACACCATCCGCGTCACCCCTGCGATCATCGACCTGTACGTCAACGCTCCGGACAAGATGGCGCCCGGGATTTCGCGCACCTACACCACCAGCGCCGGCGCCATGACGCTGGCCATGGAGGTGCGCGACGCGCCGACCGGCGCGCTGCTGGCGCGCGTGGTCGACCGGCAGCGCGCGATGGACACCGGGCGGCTGCAGTGGACCAACTCGGTGACCAACACCGCCGAGGCCGAGCGCGCCATCGATCGATGGGCCCGGCAGCTGCGTGCCGGCCTCGACCGCGTCAACGGCCCGAACAATCCCTGAGTCCTTCCCGCCTGCAGAACTGAAGGGTTGCCCCGGGCACCGCGGTGGTGCCTTTCGCTTCTCCGTGGTGTGGCATGGGCCCCGCAATATGCGTGCCGCGCGCGGCACAAGCTGTCAGCCGGTCGCCCAGGCCCGGGCCAGAATCAGCGCGCGCTCAGCTCACAGCGGCGCGGGTGCCGGCGGGGGGTCCGGCAGCGGCATGGCTTCCTGGTTGTCGAAGTCGGGCAGCTTGAAGCGCCCGGCGCGCCAGTCGGCCTTCGCCTGCGCGATCCTGTCTTGCGAGGAGGAGACGAAGTTCCATTCCACGAACCGCTCGCCCACCGGCTCACCGCCGAGCAGCATGACCATCGTCGCCTCGAGCGCCCGGAACAGCACCGGCCTGCCGGGCGCGAACACCAGCATCTGCCCGGGGCGGAAACGCTGGCCCTCGACTTCGACCGTGCCCGCGGCGACATAGGCCGCCCGCTCCGGGTACTCCGCCGGCAGCTGTGCCTCCGCTCCCGCGTCCAGACGCCAGTGCACGTAGAACATCGGGGAGTAGGTGCGCACGTTCGCCTTCGCGCCAAAGGCCGCCCCGGCGATGAGCCGCGCCCACAGGCCCTGGCCCTCATACGTCGGCAGATCGGGCGCCTCGTGGTGGAAGAAGGCCGGCTCCGCTTCCTCCTGCTCATCCGGCAGCGCCACCCAGGCCTGGATGCCGTGCAGTCGGCCTCCGTGCGCGCGCGCGCGCTCGAAGCGCTCCGAGTGCGTGATCCCGCGGCCGGCGGTCATCCAGTTCACCTCGCCGGGGCGGATGGCCTGCTGCGAGGCGAGGCTGTCGCGGTGCATGATCTCGCCCTCGAAGAGGTAGGTGACCGTGGACAGCCCGATGTGCGGGTGCGGACGCACGTCGACCGAGCGCGGGATGCCGGCCGGAAAGTCCACCGGTCCCATGTGGTCGAAGAATACGAACGGACCGACCATGCGCCGTGCCGCCGCCGGCAGCACGCGTCCCACCTCGAATCCGCCGAGGTCGCGGCGGCGCTGGTCAATCACGAGTTCGGGCATGGCGACTCCTGGTGAACCGACATCATTGACGAGCCGGCCGGCGAAGGCAATTAGAGCGTGCCCACCTTCACTGCCACTTGCTGACCGCGCGCGGTCAGCGCACCGACGGTGAGCACGGCGATGAACAGGCGCCGCGACTGCGTGCTGGAGAGCAAACCGGCCATCGCGTGGCTCCCAGGGGAAGGCGCGGCGGCACGGGTCCTTCCCGATTGCCAAGCTGAGGTGTCTGCCGGATGATGGCCCCACCCGCGTGTCAGAAGATGCCCCGATGGAAAGCATTCGCGAGGCAACGCTCGAGGACCTGCGCGGCGTTGCCGCACTGTTCGATGCCTACCGCCAGTTCTACGAACTGCCGGCCGATGCGGCGCTGTCGAACGCCTACATCGAGGCACGCCTGCGCTCGCACGACTCGGTCATCCTGGTCGCCGTGAACGGCCGCGGCCAACTGCAGGGCTTCTGCCAGCTTTATCCCGGCCGCTGCTCGCTGGCCGCGGCCCCGATCTACGTGCTGTACGACCTGTACGTCGATCCTGCCGCGCGCGGCCATGGCACCGGACGGGCCCTCATGAAGGCGGCCACGGAGCGCGGCCGGCGCGACGGCAAGGCGCGCCTCGAGCTGCAGACCGCACGCACCAACGCGACGGCGCGCGCGCTCTACGAATCGCTGGGCTGGAAGCGTGACGACACCTTCCTCACCTATACGCTGCCACTTTAGCCACCATCGAATTGCTCGGACGAAGAAAGGTAGAACACATGGGGACAACGGAAGCCGGTGACTGGCGCGCCATCGAGCAGGTGCTGTTCGACTACGCCTGGATGGTCGACCGGCGCAAGTGGGACATGATGGACGCGGTGTTCGCACCCGGGGCGACCATCGACTACACCAGCACGGGCGGCATCAAGGGACCGTACCGCCCGACGCTCGAATGGCTCGACCGGGCGCTCGCGCCCTGGCCGATCAACCTGCACCACATCACCAACGTGAGCATCCGTCTGCAGGGTGACCGCGCGGACGCCCGCTGCTATTTCACCGCGCCCATGGCGCGCTTGCGCGCCGACGGCTCGCAGGAAGTGATCACCAACGCCGGCTACTACTTCGACGCCATGGTGCGCACCGCCGGCGGCTGGCGCATCCGGGAGCGCGTGTGCGAGCAGACGGTGAGGATCGGGCAGCTGCCGAGCGGGTATACGATCCCGCAGTGAGGCAACGCGCGGCCGGCGGTGCATGCCGCGCACGCCCGGCGGCACACTGTCCTGCCGCGCGGCAGGCGTAGAGGCGCATCGTGGATCTGGCCAGCCTCCTTGGCGTCGAGTTCCCGGTCATTCAGGCACCGATGGCCGGGGTACAGGGCAGCGCTCTTGCCATCGCCGTGGCCCGCGCGGGTGGCCTCGGGTCGCTGCCGGCCGCGTTGCTGTCTGCCGAGGCCCTGCGCACGGAACTGGCCGCCTTCCGCGCCGCCACGCACCAGCCGCTGAACGTGAATTTCTTCTGTCACAAGCCACCCGTGTTCGACGCGTCGCGCGAGGCACGGTGGCGGCGTCTGCTCGAGCCCTACTACGCCGAATGCGGGCTCGACAGCACGCAGCAGACCCCCGCACCGCTGCGCCTGCCCTTCGATGCCGCATCCGCCACGGTGCTCGAGGAATTTTCCCCGGAGGTGGTGAGCTTCCACTTCGGGCTGCCGTCGCCGGAACTGCTCGCGCGGGTGCAGGCCACCGGCGCGAAGATCCTGGCCTCGGCGACCACCCCGGACGAGGCGCGGTGGCTGGAGGCGCGCGGGGTGGACGCCGTCATCGCCCAGGGCGCCGAAGCCGGCGGCCATCGGGGCATTTTCCTCGACACCGCCCTGGACACCCCGCAGGGCACCTCCACGCTGCTGCCGCGCATCGCTCGCGCGGTGCGCGTGCCCGTGATCGCCGCCGGGGGCATCGGCGAGGCGGCCGCGGTCGCCGAGGCGATGCGCCTGGGGGCGGCCGGCATCCAGGCCGGCACGGCCTACCTGCTGTGCCCGGAGGCGACCACGAGCGCCGTGCACCGCCATGCGCTGGAGCAGGACGGTGACCGGCATACTCAGATCACCAACCTGTTCTCGGGCCGGCCGGCCCGTGGGATCGTCAACCGCCTGATGCGCGAGCTGGGGCCCATGAACGCAGCGGTCCCGGACTTTCCGCTGGCGGCGGCGGCGCTGGCGCCGCTGCGCGCCCACGCGGAACGCCTCGGCAGGGGCGACTTCTCACCGCTCTGGGCGGGCGAGAACCTGCGGCAGTGCCGGAGCGTCCCCGCCGGCGAGGTCACGCAGGAGCTGGCGCGCGCCCTGCGCGACAGCTAGCGCATGCGCAGTGCGTAGAGCCTCTCGAAGGCCGGCATGACCTGCGCGAGGATCGCCTCGAAGCCCTGCGGGACCTGCAGCGGCGCATCGACGTAGGGCTCGAACCCGGTGGACTTGTAGACGCTGTCGTACCAGTGCGGTGCCCACACCCCGTCGCTGGCACGCGGTCCGGCGGGCCAGTGCAGCATGGAGGGCCGGAAGTCGATCTTCAGCCGGCTGCACAGGGCGCGCAGGTGCCGCTCGGGTGCCTGCAGGAATTCCGCGGAGTCGATGATGGGCGGGTCCACGCCACTCAGGCCGCGCACGTAGTTGAAGATTTCCAGCTGCTGGATGACGCCGATGTCCTCGGCGGTGACGGTCGGCCGGCTCTTGACGTACGACAGCAGCACCCGCCGCGGATCGCGGATGAGAAACACGTGCGTGAGCTGCCCGAGCCAGTCGCGCCCGATGTGCGGCAGCAGGTGGTGCGTCATGTGCTTCTGGTAGAAGATCGCCCGGCCGCCGGGCACCGGGCCGACCAGCTGCGCGGCCACCTTGCGCCAGTCGGTCTCGCCGGCGGCGATGACCTCCTCGCGCCCGGGGTGATCCAGGCCCGTCTGGCGCAGGTAGTGCGCGTACAGCGGCTCGTCGACCACGGCACAATCCCCGCGGTTCTCCCAGGACCGCATCATCGCCGTGGAGATGTTGCGTGGCCCGGACCACATCGCCAGGTGCAGCGCGCTCATGGCGCCGTGGCGGAGGCGACATCGCGCGCGATCAGCTCGAGGTACAGCTTCTGCAGCCGCTCGACCATGGGGCCGCGGCCGGCGGAGATCCTGCGCCCGTCGATCTCCACCACCGGCGCGATGCCGGCGAACGTGCCGGTGACGAAGGCCTCGTCGGCGCCGTAGACCTCGGTGAGGCTGAAGTCCTTCTCGAATGCGGGGATGCCGGCCTCGCGACAGACCCGCAGCACGTTGGCTCGCGTGATCCCGGGGATGCAGTACTTGCCGCTCGAGGTCCACACCTCTTCCCCGCGCACGATGAAGAAGTGGGTCGAGTTGCAGGTCGCGACGAATCCGAGCGGGTCGAGCATGAGCGCCTCGTCGGCGCCGGCCTTGGTGGCCTGGATGCAGGCGGTGATGCAGTTGAGCTTGGAGTGCGAGTTGAGCTTCGGATCCTGCACGTCCGGGGCGCCGCGGCGCACGTGCACGGTGAACAGCCGCAGCCCCTTGGTGAGCATCTGCGGCTGGGGCAGCTTGTACTCGGGGATGATGACGATGGTGGCAGGACCGATGCAGGCGCGCGGATCCTGGTAGGGCGTGCTCTTCATGCCGCGGGTCACCATCAGGCGCACGTGCGCCCCGTCGGTCATCTGGTTGGCCTCCAGCGTGCGATACAGGGCGGCAGCGAGCTGCGCCCGGTCCAGCCCCACGTCCAGGTCGATGGCCTTGGCCGCCTCGTACAGGCGCGCCAGGTGCATCCCGAGGAAGGCGATGCGGCCGTGGTGGACCCGCAGGCCCTCCCAGATCCCGTCCCCGAGGATGAAGCCGGAATCGAAGACCGAGACCATGGCCTTCTCGCGCGGATAGAGCTCGCCGTTGACGTAGATGAGGATGTCCCGGTTGCGCGGGTCGGCCGAGCTGTGGTGAGAACCCTGCGTCATCGTGTGTCCTTATCCGTTGCGGGCGTGCCGCGGCCTGGGGGGCGAAAAGTGTAAGGGGTTTTCACCCGCGGGCAACTGGGGACGCTGGGGCCCCGGGGGCGCAGCCGCAGCGGACTGCCTCCATCCGCATATCCGGCCGCGGATCGAGTAGGATCGCCCGGAACATGCGCCACCGGCCCCCGGCCGCACGGGAACAACCTTGAATCTGATCACCGCCCTGCTCCTGGGTGCGCTGCTGGCCATCGGCATCGCCTACATCGTGGGCTGGTTTCTGGCGGAGCGCCGGCGCGGGGGCACCGGGCCGCGCGGGCCGCGCATCGCCGACCTGGTCACCGGGGGCGTCACCAACTTCTTCGACACCCTGGGCATCGGCTGCTTTGCCCCGACCACCGCCATCTTCAAGCTGTTCAAGCGGGTCCCGGACGAAGACATCCCCGGCACCCTCAACTCCGGGCACGCCCTGCCGGCCCTCACGGAGGCGCTGATCTTCATCGCCGCCGTCACGGTCGAGCCGGTCACGCTGGTCAGCATGATCGTCGCCTCCATGCTCGGTGCCTGGTTCGGTGCCGGCATCGTCTCCGGCCTGCCCCGGCGCACCGTGCAGCTGTGCATGGGGGTGGCGTTGCTCATCGCCGCCGGGCTGCTGCTGGCGAAGAACCTGCACTGGATGCCGGGGGGCGGCGAGGCCATCGGCCTGTCCGGGGGGACTCTGGTGTTCGCCGTCGGCGTGAACTTCCTGCTCGGGGCGCTCATGACCTTCGGCGTGGGGCTCTACGCGCCGTGCCTGATCCTGGTGTGCCTGCTGGGCATGAGCCCGATCGCCGCCTTCCCGATCATGATGGGTTCGTGCGCGTTCCTGATGCCGGTCGGCGCGATGCGCTTCATCCGCGAGGGGCGCTACAGCGTGCGCGCGGCGGTCAGCCTGGCCATCGGCGGGATCCCGGGCGTGCTGCTGGCGGCGTACGTGGTGAAGAGCCTGTCGACCTTTTGGCTGCTGTGGCTGGTGGTTGCGGTCGCTCTCTACACCGCCCTGCTCATGTTGTTCTCGGCACTGCGCGGGGCTGGGCCGGCCGCCAGCCGCCAGGTCTCATCCGGAGCGGCGTAGCCTCGCGAGCACCTCGCCCAGGCGGTGGACTTCGGCGGGGGTGTTGTAGTGCACGAGCGAGGCCCGCACCACGCCTGTCTCGCGTGACACACCGAGCCGATCCATCAACCGCGGCGAGTACATGTGGCCGTCACGGAGCGCGATGCCCGCCTCCGCCGCCGCCTCGGTGACCCGCTGCGGGAGGATGCCCGGCAGGTTGAAGCAGAAGGTCGGCACGCGCTCGCCGACCCGCGCATCCGCATCGATGCCGTACACAGTCGCCCCGCATTCGCGCAGCATGCGTGCGGTCTCCAGGGACAGCCGCTGCTCGTAGCCACGGATCGCCGTCATGGCCGCCTGGGCGTCCGCGCCCAGGCTGTGGGCGTCCGGGAGCCCCGGGCGGCCGCTGAGCGTGCGGCCCAGGCGCGCGAGGTATCCGACCGCGGCATCCATCCCGGCGACGTTCTCGTAGGCGAACGTGCCCGCCTCGATCTTGCCCGGGGGAGCGTCCGGGATGAATTCCTCGCGGAACGTCGGCAGTCGCTCCAGCACCTCGTAGCGCCCCCACAGGAAGCCCATGTGGGGCGCGAAGATCTTGTAGCCGGAGCAGACGAGGTAATCGCAGTCGAAGGCCTGCACGTCGATGGGACCGTGCGGGCCGTAGTGCACGCCGTCGAGGAAGATCTCCGCCCCGGCGGCATGCGCAAGATCGGCCGCCGCGCGCACGTCCGTGACCGAGCCGAGTGCGTTGGAAGTCAGCGTGCACGCAACGATGCGCGTGCGCGGCGTCAGCAGCGGTGCCAGGTCCTGCGCATGCAGCGCCCCGTCGCTGCGCATCCTCCACCAGAGGAAGCGCGCGCCCATGCGCTCGAGCACCAGCCACGTGGCGATGTTCGCCTCGTGGTCGAGGTCGGTGATGATGATCTCGTTGCGCGCACCCAGGGTTTGCCCGATGGCCAGGCTGACCAGGCGGATGAAGGAGGTTGCGTTCAGCCCGAAGGCGATCTCCTCCGGCCGTCGCGCGTTCACGAAGGCGGCGACCGAGGCGCGCGCACGGGCGATCATGGCATCGACCGCCCGCGTCTGCGGGTAGCGGCCGCCGCGCTGGACGTTGTGGTCAATGAGGTGGCGATTCACCGCGTCCAGCACCAGCTGCGGGACCTGGGCACCGGCGGCGTTGTCGAAATGGATGAAGGAACCGCCGCGCTGCAGGGCGGGAAACTGCGCGCGCAGCGCCTCGGCCGGGAAGGCCGCTCCGGAGCGAACACCCTGTCCGCTGCCCGCCAGTGCATTCATGGGTTCATCTTCAGTAGTGGGGACACCGGCATGATACGGGATGGACCCACCGGGTCCGGGGCGGAAAATTAGGCCGCGTGCCCTAGAAAACCGCTACTGGAACTGCGCGCGGTGCCGGGCGAGCGCGCCCACGAGAGCCTCCACGTCCTCCTCGTTATTGTAGAAATGAAACGTGGCCCGCAGGTTGTCGTCGCGGAACGAACAGACGATGTCTTCGGCCATGAGCTTCCAGAACAGCTGATCCACCTGGCGGGCACGCACGCACACCATCGGCCCGTGCCGGTGCTGCGGTCGCGGGGTGATGCTCGGCCAGCCGATGTCCTCCAGGCGCGCCATGCACAGCTCGGTGAGCTTGCGCACGCGCGCCTCGATGGCATCCGTGCCCACTTCCTGGATGATCTTGAGCCCGGCCTCGACCGCGTAGCAGTTGACCACCGCGGGCGTGCCGGCCTCGAAGCGCCGCGCCGTCGGCGAGGGCCGGTTCGCGGTGATGTCCATTGCCGCGATGTTCTCCTGCGCGAACCAGCCGGTATGGCTCGGATGCAGTGAGCGGACCAGCTCGCCGCGTACGTACAAGAACCCGAGGCCGGCCGTGCCGAGCAGGTACTTGAGCATCCCGCCGACGGCGAAGTCGACATCCAGACGCTTGACGTCCACCGTGAGCGCGCCGACCGACTGGTAGCAATCGAGCATGATCTTCGCGCCCTTGGCATGGGCGAGCCGGGCGATGCCCGCGACATCGAGCATCGCCCCGTTGCGGAAGCACACGTGCGTCACCGCCACAATCTGCGTCTGCTCGTCGATGGCCCTGGCGAAGCTCTCCAGGGGGATGTAGCCGTCCGCGGCGCGCGGCACGTGCACCACGCGGGCGCCCCGCTGCTCCTGGGCGTGCCAGATCTGAGCGTTGGTCGGAAATTCGAAGTCGCTGATGACGACCTTGTTGCGCTCCCCGGAGAAATCGCACGCGCTCGCCAGCGCATTGATCCCCGCCGAGGCCGAGGCGGTCACGGCAATCTCGTCGGCCTGCGCGCGCAGCACCTGGGCCATGAGCGCGCGCACCGCCTCGTTCTTGGCGACCCACACGTCCCAGTTGGCACCCACCATCAGCCGGTCCTCCATGTAGGCGTTGATGGCATCCCGCACGGTGTCGGCCAGGGCGCAGTAGGAGCCGCTGTTCAGGTAGGTCTTGCGCTCGAGGACGGGGAATCTGCGTCGCAGCGCGTCGAAGTCGGGGCTCATGGCGGTGCTCAGTCGTTTGGCATGGAGGTGGGGGTTGCCGGGGCCGCCGCTGCGGCTCCGGGCTGCGCGCGCTGACTGCCGCGCCAGATGAAGTAGGCGGCGGATATCAGCACGAGCCATGGGACGCCGTAGACCCAGGAGACGTAGAGGTTGGCGTCAAGCCCCATGGTCACCAGGATCGCGGCCAGCATCAGAAGTCCGGCGTACTGCATCCACGGGAACAGCGGCATGCGTACCGGCAGTTCCTTGGCGTCGTGCCGGCGGCGGAAGGCCAGGTGGCTCGTCAGGATGAACATCCACACCAGGATCGCGGCGAACAAGGCCACCCCGAGCAGGTACGCATAGGCGTTGGGCGTGAAGATCGATACGCCCGCCGCAACCAGGATGCAGGCCCCGGAGATCAGGATCGCCGCCAGCGGGCTGCCATGGCGACTCAGGGCCCCCAGCGCCTGCGGTGCGTAGCGACCACGCGACAGGGAGAACAGCATGCGGGAGCACAGGTAGATGTTGGTGTTCATGCTCGATAGCGCCGCGCTGATGACCACGAAGTTCATGATCGCGGCCGCCTGGCGGATGCCGGAGTGCTGGAACACGCTGACGAAGGGGCTCTGCGCCACGACCTTCACGCCCGTGGCGGTCCAGGGCACGGTGGTCACGATGACCGCGACGGCCAGCAGGTAGAAGAGCGCCAGCCGGAACACCATGGTGCGCAACGCGGCGGGAATCGCCACGCGCGGGTTCTGCGCCTCGCCGGAGGTCACCGCGATCACCTCGATGCCGTTGAAGGAGAAGATGCCCACGATCACCGCCATCCAGATCCCGTTCCATCCCTTGGGCGCAAAGCCACCGGGAAGGCCCGTGAGGTTGTGGAAGCCCGTCGCCGGCCCGGTCAGACCGAAGATGCTCGCAGTGCCCAGGATGATGAAGAGCACGATCGCCACGACCTTGATGAGGGCGAACCACGACTCGATGGTCCCGAAGTTGCCCACCGAGCGGGAGTTGACGTACAGCAGCACCGCACAGAAGCCGAGGGCCCAGACCCATACCGGCACGCCGGGAAACCAGAAGGTCATGTACAGGCCGGCCGCCACGGCCTCGCCGCCGATGGCGATCACCTGTGAGACCCAGTAGGTGTAGCGCACGACGAAGCCGGCCCACGGGTTGAGGTAGGTCTCGGCGTACGTGCCGAACGAGCCGGCCGTCGGGTGGACCACGGCCATTTCCGAAAGGCTGAACACCATGACCAGGGCCACGAAGCCGGCGAGCGCGTAGCTGACGATCACCGCCGGCCCGGCGTAGCCGATGGCCAGCCCGCTGCCCATGAACAGGCCGGTGCCGATCGCACCGCCAAGCCCAATCATGACGATCTGGGTCTTGCTCAAGTCACGCTTGAGACCCTTTTCTCGCTCGCTAATCGAGACAGTGTCCATGGCGCTCGCTCAATTCGCGACCTACATCGGGACATCGGGTCCGGGCACGCAAATGCCGGCCGCGAGTGTACGCTCGCGGCCGGCATCGTGCCCGATGCAAGCCTTGCTCAGAAGGTGCGCGTCAGGTTGATCCCGATGGTACGCGGCTGCACGGTGAGCAGCCCGTGCGGGTCCTGGCTCGAGTTGATCGCCGACACCTGCGCACGCTCGTCGGTCAGGTTCCGCACGAACACGTTCGCGGTCCAGGGACCGTTGATCACTCCCAGGCGCAGGTCCACCAGCGTATACGCCGGCAGCGAGAGGTTGTAGAGGCTGTTCGAACGGAAATACGCCTCGGTGCTGCCGCGATAGGTCACGTCCGCCGCCGCCACGCCCTGCCACGTTCCGGAAATGGGCCGCGTGTAGTTCAGCGCCGCGTAGAACTGGAACTTCGGCACGTTCGGGATGGGCATGCCGTCGACCGGCAGCGTCGGGTTGGCCGCCAGTTCCTCCTCCGTCGGGGACTCGGTGACCTTCGCGTCCTGCCAGGAGCCAGACAGGGTCCCCGTCAGGTAGTCGATGGGGTGCGCGTTGAACTCGAATTCCACGCCCTTCACGTCCGCGGCACCGACGTTGCCGGTGTAGACGAACGCGCCGTCGGCGGTCGTCAGCTGCACCTGCATGTTGTCCCACTTGATGAAGTAGGCGTCGAGCTGGTAGTCGAACAGTCCCTCGAACAGCCGCCCCTTGAAGCCGGCCTCGTAGTTGGTGAGCGTGTCGGGCTCGAACGCGGGCGGGATGGGCTCGAAGGGCTCGCTCACCGCGTTCAGGCCACCGCCGCGGAAGCCGGTCGAGACGGTGCCGTAGACCAGCATGCCGTTGTCGAACTTGTAGCTGAGGTTGGCCTTCCAGGTAACCTTGTCGAAGGTCTCCTGCGGGTCATAGATCGGCACCAGGTTCGGGTCGCCGGGGAAGCCGCCGAAGGGGTGCGTCTGCGTCTGCACCCCGTTCAGCGTCTCGGTGAAGTAGCGGATGCCGGCGATGGCCGTCCAGTGACTGTCGATCTTCCAGGTGGCCTCGCCGAAGCCCGCCCACTGGGTGTCCTCGCGCGAGTCGGTCCTGCCGAAGAACGTGTTGCCGACGCCCGGGAAGTCCAGCGCGTCATCGGCGGTCTCGGTGCTGAAGGGGCCGGTCACCAGGCCATTGGCACCGGTCGTGATCACCTGCACGGCGAGATCCTGGGTCTCGTGCTGGCGGTAGGCGCCGACGACGAAGTTCACCGGTGAGTCCAGGTCGCTGGCAAAGCGCACCTCGGTGTTGTTGACCTTGCGCGTGCGTGGCTCGAGCGTTTCGGCAGGCACCGGCACGTCGAAGGACACCAGCACCGGCGTCGAATCGAAGCTGAAGGCGGTGTCGCGATTGAACTGGTTGGTCGTCGCGGTGAACGTGCCCCCGCGGATCTTGTACGCGGCCGTGAGGCCGAAGATCTTGATGTTGTCGCTCCAGGGGCTGATCGTCACGTCCGTGTTGCACAGGTCGCAGCCTTCGATGGGCGGAATCGGCCCGCCGCTGAAGGCCTGCACGCCCGCCGGCGTCCAGCGCGACGAACCGCCCGAGTGCTCACTCTGCGAGGTCACGTTGGCATCGATGGTCAGGTTCTCGGTGGGCTGGTAGCGCAGCTCGACGCGGCCGCCGCCGACATCGTCCCAGTTGACCCCGGGCACGTAGCCCAGCGGCTTGACCGGTTGCGGCACCCCGTTGCTGTCGTTGGCGGTGACGCCCGCGCCGACGCGGGTCTGGTTGACGTAGCCTGCATCGTAGAGTTTCCAGCCGACCATGCGCACGGCGAGCTGGCCGTCGATGACCGGCAGGTTGAGCTCGCCGTTGATGTTGTAGTTGTTGCCGTTGGCGTGCGCGGTCTTGGAGCCCTCCAGGGTGATGTAGCCGCCAAGAACGTTCAGGTCGGGCATCTTCGGGACGAAGCGGATCGTGCCGCTCATGGAACTCGCCCCGTACAGTGTTCCCTGCGGGCCGCGCAACACCTCGATGCGATCGAGGTCGTACAGGCGGATGTCGGGCTGGAAGCCGCCACCGTCGTCACCGTTGGTGCCGCTGATCACCGCCTCGCCGTAGTACACGCCGATGGTCGAATCGCCGGTGGAGTTGATACCGCGGATGACATACTTCTTGTCGCCCGGACCTAGGTCCTGGACCGACAGGCCGGGCACGGATCCGGCGATGCTCATGATGCCCGAGGCACCCTCGCGCTGCAGGGTGTCCCCGGAGATCGCCTGGATCGACACCGGGATGTCCAGCACCTTTTCGGCGTTCAGCTTGTTGGCGGTGACCACGATTTCCTCGAGGCCCCCCGAGGAATTGTCGCCGGCGGCGAGCACGGCGCCCGGCAGCGCCGCGGCCGAAGCCGCAGCAGCCAGCGTGAGGGAAATGGTTGAGCTTCTATTGGCCCGCATGACTTGGAGACCCCCGTGAATCCGTTGTTGAGCTAGCGATGAGCGACGTGAGATTCGGCTTGTTTGGGGGGCCTGGGCGCGCCCAGGCCCCATCAGTCGTAGTAATTGATACTCGGGTTGTCCCCGGGGCAGATGACCCCGACGACGTCGATTCCCTCGGTGGAGGTCGCCTCGAGCGAGTGCAGCTGCTTGCGCGGCAGGAAGATCACGTCCCCGGCGCGCACCCGCGCTTTGCGGTCCTCGGTCCACATGTACCCTTCCCCGTTGAGGACGATGATCGCCTCCTCGTACAGGTGTCGGTGCGGGGCAGCCTTGGAGCGCGGTATGTGGCCGATGAACTGAGTGATCACCTGCGAGCCGATGCGCTTGTCCACGAGCACCTGGTAGTAGCGCGGGCCCATCGCGGTGCGCTGCTCCGCATCGACCGATACGACGCGCTGCTCGCAGCTCGAGTCGAAGTTGGCGGGCATCCGCTCGAGCCACTCGAGCTTGCCCGAAGGCGAGGCGAGCATGAACACCGTCAGGGGCGGCCCCGGCGCGGCCGTGAGCTGCAGCGCCTCGCCGGGTCGCACATACACCCCGTCGGTGGCAGACAGCCGGAAGCTGCGTCCGGAGATATTGAGCTCACCGCTGCCGGCGCCGACGAACAGGATGACGTCCCGGTCACCGAAGCTCATCACGGGGGACGGATCGCCGCTGACCTGCAGGAACACCTGGGTCTGGTGTCGGGCGCCGAATTCGCGGTTCACCATGTAGCAGTAGCGCACAGAACCGCGCGTGCTCAGCGCGGCGCCTTGCGGGGAGAACACGTAGCACCCGCCGTTCAGCAGGACACGGGCATCGGCGCCCCCCTCCACCACTGGTATGCGGCGGTTGGCCGGGCTGTCCGGGTCATCGAGCGGCGACCCGCCGGGCAGGTTCGTGTGGGCACCGTCGCAGAAGGGCGCGGTGCGTGTCTGTTTGCAGCCACAGAAGAGCAGTTCCTCGTCCTGCGGGCCCGCCACGAACTTGATCGGCGAGAACCCGGTCCCGCGGTGGGAGCCATCGCAGAAAGGCTGTTGGGCAGAGCGCCCGCAGGCGCACCAGAAGTAGGTCCGACCCGCCTGGACGCTGACCAGGCATGGTTTCGGACGCGCAACAACGGGGCCGCTCATCGGCCGTACTCTCCCGAAGGAGCCGGACCTTGTACAGACTCGGTTTAGGCTGGCCGGCCTAATCTTCCGGAGCGTTGCATCCATGCCACCGGGAGGGTGCAGCGACTAGATCGCGAGCAATTCCGTGGAATCCTCCGCGTCCTGACTCGCCTGCGCCGCCAAGCGCTCGATGGTGAGATAGGACTCCTGGGTGATCTGCTGCGGGTCGGCGCACAGGTACGGCCGCAGCACCTCCAGGATCTCGCCGTAGCCTTCGAGCATGGCGGCGACCGATACGGTCCGGTCGTGGTAGTCCATGTAGTTGAGCCAGTTCTCGTTCACGATCCAGGTGACGTCGATGATGGCACGCAGCCGGCGCGGGTCGCTCGGGAAGCGCATCAGGCCGCGCCCCTGGAGCGCCAGCATGAATTTCTCGAGCTCGCGCATGCGTCGCTCCCGGTTGTCGGCGAAGCGCTTGCGCAGGCGCGGGTCCTGCCGCAGCAGATCCGCCATCTCGCGGTAGAAGAATCGATACTTGAGGATCAGCTGCAGCTGGCGCACGTACATCGCCGCCATGTGCTCGAGGGTCGGTGCCAGGTGATCCCGATACCAGCCTGAATCCATCTCCGCGATCGCCTGCTGGAACACCGCGGTGATGATTTCCTGCTTGTTACGGAAATGGTACTGGAGGTTGCCCTTGCTGATTCCGCAGCGCTCCGCGATCCGGTTGGCCGAGACGGCCCCCGTGCCGTGCTCGTTGAAGAGCTCCAGAGCCGCCGCCAGGATGCGCGACTGCGTGATCCGGGTTGCCATGCTCGATCCTCCCCGCCTGAAACCCCAACGCCCCGAAGCCGCTGCGACGGCGGCTCAGCGCCCGCCGAGCCCCTTGGACTTCAGATCCTCGTACACGATCGCGAGCAGGTAGGGCTGCTTCACCAGATTGCCGCCCCAGGTGCGGTCCAGGTCATCCAGGGGGTGCGATGCGATCAGCGCCTGCTCGGACATCCCGGCCGAGATCCCCGCCGCCACGCGCCGGCGCACCTCGCGCAGCATCGCCTGGTAGGTGCGGATGTCATCGCGGCTCGCCACCGGCCCGTGGCCCGGGATCACCCGCGTGCGCGGCCCGCACAGGGCGTACAGCGTGTCGTAGAAGGCAATCATGCCGTCGATGCTGCCGCCGTGCTCGAAATCGATGTCGGGATAGAACCCGTTGAAGTAAGTATCGCCCGTCTGCAGCACGTCCGCCTCGACGAACCGCACGATCAGGTCCCCGTCGGTGTGCGCCGGGGGGGCGTGGATCAGCTGCACGGTCTGTCCGGCCAGGTGGAATTCCTGCGTCCCGGAATCGACCGTGAGGGCCGGCGCGACGGCCGCCCCCGGCGGGTACTGGTCGGCCGCAGCGTCCGACCGGGCCTGCTCCGCGACGATGTAGCGGTACGTCTCCTTGCTGGCAATGACCAGTGCGCCGCCGCGCGCGAACTCGGCATCTCCGCCGACGTGGTCCCAGTGCCAGTGGGTGTTCACGACGTAGCGCACCGGGCGGTCGGAGATGCGGGCGACGGCCGCGCGCACCTTGTCGTTCAGCTGCGGCCATTCGGCATCGACGAGCAGCACCCCGTAGTCGCCGGCCAGCACGCCGATGTTGCCCCCGAAGCTCTCGAGCATATGCACGCCGTGGCCGAGGTCGCGGTCGGCCACCGGCGTGGCGGCCCAGTCCGGCAAGTCCATCTTCAGCTCCGGGGCCGCAGGCGCGGCGGTGCCCGCCGCGCACAGCGCCAAGCCCCACAGCCAGCTCCGGACCCTCATGGAGCGGCGCCGCCGCGCCTGCGGCGAGGCTTCGCGGTGCCCGTCGTGGGCAGCGGCGCGCCGGCATTGAAGCGCTGCATGCGGCTTTGCAGCTCCGGTGGGATCGGCAGTGCCCGCCCGGTGTCGGCGGAGATGAACACGAGCACCTGCTTCAGGCGCATGCGCATCTCCCCCTGGTGCGAGGCCTCGATGCGCAGCTCACAGGAGGTGCGCCCGATCTGCACGGTCCACAGGTTGAAGGTGAGCCG
This sequence comes from Pseudomonadota bacterium, assembly GCA_018240525.1. Taxonomy (GTDB): domain Bacteria; phylum Pseudomonadota; class Gammaproteobacteria; order Steroidobacterales; family Steroidobacteraceae; genus 13-2-20CM-66-19. Next base: position 84,825 of record JAFEFN010000001.1, on the reverse strand, counting down.
GTCCCCGTAGCGTGTCGGCTTGAGGTAGTCCACGGTGAAGTGCACCGAGGGGGTCAGGATCTTCTTGTGGTGGAACAGGCCCGGGGCGCTCGCCAGCAGCCCGTCCTCGAACCAGTCCTCCACGAAATCACTGACCATCTCGAAATAGCGCGGGTAAAACACCCACCCCGCCGCATCGCAGTGCCCGAAGCGGACAAGCATCTCACGCTGGAACGCAGCCATCGCAACTCCCGGTTTGGCACCCGGGAGCATAGTGGTTTAGGCGGGGAAAGTGTGCGAGTGCTAAAGCTGCGAGAGGCGCTCAGGCGGCCCCGGCGGCCCGCCGGCGCATGGCCTTGAGCGCGCGGAACCGCCCGGTGGCCGAGAGCTGTTCGCGGCCTGCCTGCACGGTCCAGAGCGCCCCGCGGCGCACCACGAAGGCGCTCTTGGAGATCTGCTCCAGGGAGCCGGGCTTGGCGAACAGGAACCCCTGGCCGGCGACGCAGCCCAGTTCCAGCAGCGCCTCGACCTGCGGCTCAAGCTCGATGCCCTCCGCCACGGTGTCCAGTCCGAGGGTCTCGCCCAGGGTGATGACCGCACTCGCCAGCTCCGGGCCATTGTCGGAATTGGTCAGGCGGCTGACGAAGGAGCGGTCGATCTTGAGGATGTCGATCGGGAAGCGGTGCAGGTAGGAGAGCGAGGAGTAGCCGGTGCCAAAGTCATCGATGGCCAGGCGCACGCCCAGCGCTTTGAGCTTGTGGAAGCGCTCGAGGTTGGCATCGGTGTTGTACATGATCGTGCTCTCGGTGAGCTCGATCACGAGGTTGCCCGCCTCGAGGCCCGACTCCTGCAGCGCCTGGGAGACGTCCCCGGCCAGGTCCCCGTGCTGCAGATGCCGGCCGGAGATGTTTACCGCCAGGCGCAGGCCGTTGCCGCCCGGGATCATGGTGCGCCAGTTGCACAGGTCCTGGCAGGCACGGCGCAGCACCCACCGGCCGAGCTTGTCGATCTGCCCGCACTCCTCCACCACCTGGATGAAGCGCCCCGGCATGAGCACCCCGGCGTCCGGGTGCTGCCAGCGCACCAGCGCCTCCACGCCCAGCAGGCTGCGGGTGCCAAGATCGACGATCGGCTGGTACTCGATGAAGAATTCCTCGCGCGCCAGTGCGCGGCCGATGTCGGCCTCGAGGCGCAGCCGCTCGTGCAGCATGTCCTGCATCTGTGGCTGGAAGGTGATGAAGCGTCCCTTGCCGGCCGCCTTGGCGTGGTACATGGCGATGTCGGCGTTGCTCAGCAGGGTCTCGGCGACGGATTCCGTGCCCGAGGAGGCCACGCCGATGCTCGCCCCGACGCGCACCTCCATCGCATCCAGCGTGAAGGGGGCATCCAGCGCCTGGATGAGGGCGGCCGCCACGCGCTCGACCTCGCCGATCGTGGCGATGCCCTCGAGGAGCACGCCGAACTCGTCCCCGCCCAGCCGGGCGACCGTGTCGGAGGCGCGCGTGGCCTTGACGATGCGCTGCGCGGCTTCCTGCAGGAGGCGGTCGCCGGCATCGTGGCCGAGCGAGTCGTTGATGTTCTTGAAGTTGTCGAGATCGATGAACATGACCGCAACGAAGCTCTGGGCACGGTGCGCGATGGTGAGCGCGTGCTGCACGCGGTCGCGGAAGAGGTTGCGGTTGGCCAGCAGCGTCAGCGGGTCGTGGAAGGCCAGCTGGCGCAACTGCTCCTCGAGCGCCTTGCGTTCGCTGATGTCGCGGAAATTGAGCGCCAGGCCGCCAACGGCCGGGTCGCGCGTGAGGTTGCTTCCCACGCCTTCGATGACGTAGCGGCGCGTGCCGCGCTCGATCTGCAGTTCCACCGGCCCCACGGGCCCCAGCTCACTGGCCGCGACCTCGTTCAGGAACGAGCGCAGCTTGTCCCCGGCCTCCCCGCCCCACAGCTCCGGGAGCACCTTGCCGGCGAGGTCCTCGGGCCGGGCGCCCAGGGTGCGCTCGGCCGAGGGCGAGGCAAAACGCAGGGTGCCGTCGATGTCGACGATCAGGATCACGTCCGAGGCGTTGGCGATCAGCGAGGCGTAGCGATCCTCCACGATGCGCGTCGCCTTGCGCTCGCGCGCCAGCGCATCACCGCGCAGCGTGATTCCCTGGCGCACCATGAACAGCAGGGTGAGGGCGAACACCACGACGGTCATGACGGTGGCCGGCCCGCCGATCGCCCCGCGGCTGAAGTACACCAGCACCAGGAAGGCGGCGAGCATCGCCGCGTACGGCAGCGAGCGCGCCAGCGCATCGGAGGTCGTCGAGAGACTGCGGGCGGCACCGGCGGCCGAGCGCATGTGCTCGCGGCCCGCGGCCGCCATCGGCACGTACCAGCACAGATAGAGGACGTCCTGGAACTGGCCCGGCAGGTAGTAGCCCTTCACCTTGGCGAGCGACCACAGCACGTCGCTGAAGAACATGGCCGCGATGCCGCCGAGCAGCAGCACCGGCACGCGCCTGCCGGCGGCGCTGACCTCGGTCCCGGCGCGCGCCAGCAGCAGCACGCCGAGCATGAGCACCAGCACGCAGTCGAGGCCGGCGTAGGCGAGACTGATCGCCTGCTTGATGAACTCCATCTCGGTGGCGGAGGCGGCCACGCGGATCACCAGGAACCAGAAGAACGCGCCGAAGCCGACCACGAAGATCGTGGCATCCAGCGAAAGCTGCACCCACGGCACCTTGACGGCCGCGGCACGGATGAAGAACAGCGCCGACAGCACGGCGAACACGTAGAAGGCCGAGTAGAACACGTCCGCCGGTCCCGGGAACGGGTCGTGGCCGTTCAGCCAGGAGACCACGCCGATCGAGACGCCGACGACGTACAGCGCCAGCGCGGTCGCCAGCAGGCCCCAGGCCGCGCGCAGTGGGCCGCGCGCCGCGTGGCCGGCCGTCGCCGCGACGATGAGGACGCTCACGATGCCCGCGGGAATGTCCGAGAGCAGCGCGATGTAATGGGTGACCACCGGCCCGCCCACGCCCACGAGCATCCACAGCGAGGCCAGCAGGGCATAGACGACCAGGCCGCCGAATGCTCGATTGACCCACACCGGGATGCTGCCGGAGCGCTGCGCGGGCGCGCTCATTGCGTTCGTGTCCACATCTGTCTGCAAATCGACCCGATCGACCCCGCTCCCACGGGGGCCGGGCTCAGCTGGGAAAGGTTAAATCTCGTACTCGAGGCGCAAGGTGAACTAGAAAGGAATTGTGGGCCGTGACGCAGTTCTCGCGGGCCCAGCAACCCTTGCCGGCCCCGGCGCGCCGGAGCGCCTTTCTGCGGGCGCTGCAAAGCGCATCACACCCCGGACCCTAGCAGCTTCAAGGGCTTGCGGGCCAGCCCCCTTCCGGGCCGGCGCCGCGGCCGCGTTGCCGCCGCGGGGCTTGCGCGATGCGCTGTACGATGCCGCGGATGGATGAGGCGCGTTCACGGCAGCCAGACCAGCCGCAGGCGGCGACCCGCTGGGTGCTGTGGACCACCATCCTGGCATCGAGCCTGGCTTTCGTCGACGGTTCGGTCGTCAACGTTGGCCTGCCGGCCATCCAGGGCGGACTCCGGGCCGACCCGGCCGCACTGCAATGGGTGATCAACGCCTACCTGCTGCCACTGGGCGCGCTGCTGCTGCTCGGCGGTGCAAGCGGTGACCGCCTCGGCCGCAAGGCCGTCTTCATCGCCGGCATCGCCGTCTTCGGACTGGCCTCGGCCGTGTGTGCGCTCGCGTGGAATCTGGGCATCCTGATCGGCGCGCGCAGCGTGCAGGGGGTCGCGGCCGCGTTCGTCCTGCCCAACAGCCTCGCCATCCTCGGCACTTCGTTCACCGGAAGCGCCCGTGGCCGCGCGATCGGGATCTGGGCGGCCGCCGGCGCGGCGGTGGGTGCCGCAGGACCGCTGCTCGGCGGCTGGCTGATCGACCTGTTCGGCTGGCGCATGGTGTTCATCATCAACCTGCCGCTGGCCGCCCTCGCGCTCCTCATGGCGGTGAGCTTCGTGCAGGAACTCCCGCCCGCGAACCGGCACATGCGGCTGGACCTCGGGGGAAGCACCCTCGCCACCCTCGGACTGGGCGTTCTCACCTGGGCACTGACCATCGCCTCCGGCCCCGAGGGCTGGAGCAGTCGCGCGCGCGTGGCCGCGCTCGCCAGTGCGGCACTGCTCGGGGGCTTCCTGCGGGTGGAAAGGGTTCGCGGCGCGCACGCGGCCATGCCGCTGGCCCTGTTCAGCTCGCGCAGCTTCGTCGGCCTCACCGTGCTCACCCTCCTGGTATACGGGGCGCTCGGTGCCCTGCTGCTGCTGATCCCCTATGTCCTCATCGAGGGCGGTCAGTTCTCGGCGACCGCCGCGGGGGCTGCGCTCCTGCCGGCGCCCCTGGTCATCGCCGCGCTCTCCCCGGCCGCCGGCGGCCTGGCCGGCAGGATCGGCGCACGTCCCCTCCTCTCCATAGGTTCGCTGATCGTGGGCGCGGGTTTCCTGGTGCTGCTGTTCGAGCGGGCCGGCAGCTCCTACTGGTCCGTGATCTTTCCTTCGCTGGTGCTGGTCGCCGTCGGCATGAGCGCGGTGGCAGCGCCATTGACGACCGCCGTGCTGAGCGCTGCCGGGGCGGACACCGCCGGGGCGGCCTCGGGGCTCAACAGCGCCGTTTCCCGGATCGGGGGCACGTTCGCCGTGGCGCTGCTGGGCGGGATCATCGGTACACGCGGCGCGCAGCTCGTGCACGCCTTCCATGGCGCGGCGCTAGTGGCCGCGCTGGCCTGCCTGGCCGCGGCCGTCACGGCGCTCCTGCTGGTCGATGGCCGCCGGCCGGCGGCCTGAAGGTGCGGTCAGGCCTTCGGGGCTGCGAAGACCTGCACCCAGTAAAGACCGCGCTTGGAGCCGCTGCCGGCCGTGTAGGCGATGCCCACCTCGGAGAACCGGGCGTCCATGATGTTCTCGCAATGGCCCGGACTGTCGAGCCAGCCGCGCACGACTTCCTCCGCGCTCTTGGGCCCATAGGCGATGTTCTCGCCCACGAGCTTCTCCGGATAACCCGCGGCACGCACGCGCTCGGCCGGCGTGTGCCCCTGCAGGTCTTCATGCTCGAAGTAGTTGTGGCGCGCCATGTCGACCGCATGGCCCAGGGCCACGTCGCTGAGCTGCATCGACAGGTGCAGCGGCGGGGCCGGCCCGAGCTGATGGCTGCCGCAGCGTGCGCCACGCGCGCGAGCCGCGTTGATCAGGTCGACCTGCCGGCTCACCTGCAGCGGCTCGCTTCCCCCGTGGGGGGCCCGTGACGGGTGCGATACCAGCATGCTGTTCTGACCGGCCGGCGGGCCAGCGCGCGGCGTCGCCAGCACCAGCCAGGCCTGCGGGTCCCGCTGGAAAAGCCCGAACTCGCGCAATGCCGGGTCGGCGAGGCGGCGGCAATCGACGTGGTGCAGCAGCCGATCGGCGGTCTGGGTACCCGCGGGCAGGTGGAAGGTGGCCAGTGTCTTGGGCTCGTAGCCCACCGACTGCATCGCCGCATCGGGGTCGGCGCCCTCGGACCATGCCTGGGCGGCCCGATCGAGCACCGCGCTGCGCTGCACGGGCGGTACCGCAGCGGTCGTGCCACCGCAGCCGCCGGCGCGCAGCGACTGCAGCGCCGCCACCACGTCCGCCTGCGCGGCCCCTGAGAGCAGTACGCCGGAAAGCAATAAGTAACGCCAGATACCCGCAGCCACTGTCACGCTCGCTCCTGTGCGGTGGGTGCCCATCCTGCGCCACGGTGCCCGGGGCTGCCGTGCGCCCATCCTCACAACGCAGCAGACCGGCTTTCCGCCGACAGGCCCCTCCGTGGGCCCGCCGGCTGGGCGCCCGCGCTCAGGCCAGCGCGTACAGCAATTCGACGAACGAGGCCACCGCCCCATCCAGGCCCTGCACCTTCGGGTTGGTGGAGTCGATGAGGTAGTACTCGTCCGGGGCGTGCGCGCCCTCGCCGTGGCCGAGCCCGAAGTGCCCCGCGGCGAGCGACAGCGGCGCATTGGTGAACACGTAGCCGGGCCAGGAGCCTGCCGAGCGCGGCCACAGCAACGGCTCCTTGCCAAACTTGCGGTAGGTGGCGAGCTCGGTCTGGATCAGCTTGCTGTTCGGATCGGTCGTGGTCGGGTCGTAGCCGCCGCTCATGTTGACTTCGATGTCGGCGAAGCCGCGCTTGGCGAGGTGTGCCTTCAGCTTGGCCAGCGTGTCCGCGGCGGTCATGTCCGGTACCAGGCGCATGTCGATCTTGGCCACCGCGCGATGCGGCAGCACGGTCTTGCCGCCCGGGCCGGTGTAGCCGGCCACCAGGCCCTCGATGTTGATCGTCGGGCGGGACTCGAGGGCCATCAGCGAGTCCACCCAGTTCTTGTCGTGCACCCAGTGCTTGACCCCGAGCGCCTCCATCTGCGTGCTCTCGGAGGTCTTGGCCGCGTACTCGCGGATCATCTTCTCCTGCGCAGGCGTGAGCGGCTTCACCTTCTCGAACAGCCCCTCGACGGCCGGGGTATGGCCATCGGCCTCCACCAGCGTGTTCAGCGCCTGCACCAGGTGCCAGGTCGGGGAATCGACCTGGGCCTCGAGGCTCGAGTGCACGTCCTTGGCCGGCCCGCGGCCCCACTTCTCGCCGGTCGAGACCAGCTCGAGCTCGATCACCCCCTTGGCGCCGAGGTTGACCTGCACCCCGCCGTTCTGGTCCTGCCCCGCCTCGGGCATGAAAACCCCGGCGCACTTCTTCAGCTGCGCCATCACCTTCGGGTTCTCGATGACCTCGTGGAAGTGCGGCGAGCCGATCTCCTCCTCGCCCTCGGCCACCAGGACGATGTTCACGGGCACCTTCTTGTTCGCGGCCTTGAAGGCCATGAGCGCACTCAGGAAGGAATTCTCCGGCCCCTTCTGGTTCACCGCACCGCGACCCATGCACACCATCCCGAGGCCTTCCTTGTGCACCAGCCGGCCTTCCAGGGGTGGCGAACTCCATTCCGAGGGGACGAATTGCTTGACGTCGTACATGTAGTAGAGCGCCATGGTCGTGCGCGCACCGCTGTCCAGCATCCCGAAGACGCCGGGCTTGCCCGAGGTGGGAATCAGTTCAACGCCGGTGAAGCCGGCATCGCGTGCCAGCTGCGCCATGTACTCCGGCCCCTGCGGGTAGTTGCGGTTCTCCGCGGCGATGGACGGCAGCGCGATCCAGTCCTGCAGGCGCTTCAGGTTGGCCGCGTGCATTCCCGGGATCTTGGCGAGCACGGCCGCCTTGTCGGCGCCACCGGCCCCGGCGGCGGCCTGCACGATGGCCGGGATGCTCGCCAGCGCCAGGCCGCCGGCGGCGCCCTGCACGAAAATGCGACGGTTGAGGCTGGAGGAGATGATGTCACTCATGCGGTTGCTTCCCGTTCGATGTTATGGGGTATCGCACACGGTCGCGGCAAGCGCGCAGTCGGCATCGCGCAGGCACGCTGCACCGGGTCAAGGCCGCCAAGGGTAATCGCTGTCGGCCCGCTCATAAAGACCGCCGCACCGGACGAGACCCCCACGGTGGCTACTGCCGGTGGATCGCGCTCTGCTGCTTGCGCAGCACGTATTTCTGGATCTTGCCGGTCGCGGTCTTCGGCAGCTCGTTCACGAAGTGCACCGCCGAGGGCACCTTGAAGCCGGCGAGGCGCTCGCGGCAATGCAGCCGCAGCTGCTCCTCGCTCGCCTGCGCGCCGGCGCGCAGAACCACGTGCGCCACGGGCGTCTCGCCCCACTTCTCGTGCGCCATGCCCACGACGGCCGCCTCCATCACCGCCGGGTGCGCCAGCAGCACGCCCTCGAGCTCGATGGAGGAGATGTTCTCGCCGCCGCTGATGATGACGTCCTTGAAGCGGTCGCGGATCTCGACGTAACCGTCCGGGTGCACCACCGCCGCGTCCCCGGTGTGGAACCAGCCCCCGCGCAGGGCCGTCGCACTGGCCTGCGGATCCTTGTAATACCCCTTCATGACGACGTTGCCGCGCACCACGATCTCACCGAGCGTCGCCCCGTCCGCCGGCACCTCGTTGTCGTGCTCGTCGACGACCTTGAGCTCGCCGGAGCTGATGAGCTCCACGCCCTGGCGCGCCTTGTGGGCGGCTCGCTCGTCCGCGGACAGCGCCGCATCCTCCGGTCGCATCTCGCACACCAGGATCATGGGCGCCGTCTCGGTCAGGCCGTACATCTGGGTGACCACCCAGCCCAGCTCGCCCTCGACACGCTTGATCGTGGCCGCTGCCGGAGGCGCGCCGGCCGTGATCACCCGGACGCCGCGGCGCAGCGTGCGCCGTCCCTCCTCCGGGCCGTTGGCAATGCCGATCAGCACGGTGGGTGCCGCGCACAGCATGGTCACGGACTCGCGGTTGACCTGGGCATACACCGCCGCGGCGTCCACCTTGGCGATACACACGTGGGTGCCGCCCGCGGCGGTGACTGTCCAGGTGAACGTCCAGCCGTTGGCATGGAACATCGGCAGCGTCCACAGGTAGCGCTCGCCGACCTGCATCGGGTTATGCATGAGGCTGCCGACCGTGTTGGCCCAGGCATTGCGGTGGGTGATCATCACGCCCTTCGGGCGCGAGGTGGTGCCGCTGGTGTAATTGATGGACAGCACGTCATCCTCGGCGATTTCCGGGCGCCTGAACTGCGGTGGATGCGCAGCCAGGGTCGCCTCGTAGTCGAGCCAGCCGGGCGCGCCCCCCGTGAGGGCGACGAAGTGGCGCACACCGGACAGCTCCGGCCGCAGTGCCTCGAGAGTGTCGATGTAGTCGGCGTGGGCGCACACCACGGTCGGCGTGCAGTGCTCGATCATGTACTTGAAATCCGCCCCCGTGAGGCGGTAGTTGAGCGGCACGACGATCGCCCCGAGCTGCGGCACGGCGTAGAACTGCTCGAGCATGCTGTGGGTATTCGGGGAGATGACCACCACGCGGTCCCCGTGCGCCACGCCAAGCTCCTGCAGCGCCGCCGACCAGCGGTCACAGCGATCGAGAAACTGCGCGTAATTCAGGCGCAGCGCACCGTCGACGACGGCCTCGCGCTTCGGATAGATGCGTCGCGCGCGGCGCGCGAACTCCAGCGGTGTCAATGGCACGTCCACGTCTGTCCTCTTTCGTTGCCGGGCTATCGTGCCGCGCTGCGCTCTCTGCGCCACTGGCCCGGCGAGCTGCCCACGAGTTTCTTGAAGGTGCGGCTGAAGGCTGCCTCGGAATCGTAGCCCACTCTGTTGGCGATCTGCGCCACACTCTCGCTGCCGGCAAGCAGGTGGCCGGTCGCCAGCTGCATGCGCCAATTCGCCAGGTACTGCATGGGCGGCCGGCCCACGAACTGGCTGAAGCGCTCCGCCAGCACCGTGCGCGAGAGTCCGACGTGGCGGGCGAGCGAGGGCAGGTCCCAGGCCCGCTCCGGGGTACGGTGCAGCGCGTTCAGCGCGCGCCCTACGTGCGCGTCGCGCAGCCCGGCGAGCCAGTCGGCCCGGTCGGGGGGCAGCCCCTCGAGGTACTGGCGGATGAGCTCGACAAACATGAGTTCGCTCAGGCGGCTGAGCACGCACTCGCTGCCAATGCGGGGCAGGCGGGACTCGGACAGGGCCGCCTGCACATAGGCGGCGAGCGTACCGGTGGAATCGCGCACGCGCACGACCCGGGGCAGTGCCGCGAGCAGCGGGTTGAACGGCCGCACGTCGCAACCGAGGAACCCGCATACGAAATGCGCCGTCTCCGTGCCGCCCTGCTCGCCCATGGAGATGCTGAAGGGCAGCCTCTGCCCTTCGGCGGGCTTGCGGTAGCGCGACAGGTCCGCCGGCGTGTGCATGCCCGGCGCGCTCGAGAGCACGTGCGTATCGCCGTGCGGAAAGACGATGACGTCGCCCGGCTGCAGCCGGATGGGTGCCGAGTCCGGCGGTCCGGCCCAGCAGCCGCCCGAGATCAGCACGTGGTAGGAAATCAGGTGCTCGGCGCCGGGAAACATCGCGCCGACGATGTCCATGCCGGCAGGCGTCCGCGCCACCCAGGGGTCCGCCGCGCGGATGTCGAAGAAGACGGCACCATTGAGGCGCACCGCCCGCAGGACATCCGACAACGCATCCATCTGGTCTCCCGTGACAGCCGATACGGACGATCGAGCACGTCGCACGGACGAACGGTCATTCTGGCCGGGACGCCCGGCCGCTAGACTCTTTTTCGCCCCGACAGGGGAAGTCTACAGGCAACCGCGGGCAGCGCCGAGCGGCGCGACCGCGCGGGCAGCCAGGGTCATATCACGGCATCAGGAGCCATCATGAGTAGTTCGAGTGTCCACAGGTCCAGCTGCTTCTGCGGCGAGGTTCAGTTCGAGGTGACGGGCGATCCGGCGGCGATGGGGTACTGCCATTGCGCCTCGTGCCGGCAGTGGTCGGCAGGCCCGGTCAACGCGTTCACGCTGTGGCCGCCGGCGGCCCTCAAGGTCACCCGCGGCGCCGCCAGCATTGGCACCTACAACAAGACACCGATCAGCCATCGCAAGTGGTGCACCAAGTGCGGCGGCCACCTCTTCACCGACCACCCGACGATGGGCCTGGTCGATGTCTACGCCGCGCTGCTGCCCACCCTCAAGTTCGAACCGGCGCTGCACGTTCACTACCAGGAGAGCGTGCTGCCGATCAGGGATGGCAAGCCGAAGATGAAGGACATGCCGGCGGAGATGGGCGGCTCCGGCGCCACGCTGCCCGAGTAGAAGCGGTAAGGCAGCGGCCGGACGTGCGCATGTTCCGGCCGCCGCCTGCTGTGCCCGACAGCGGAACGGCACTGGCGGCGCGCGCGCCGGCTGACGCACGAACGCGGCGGTTCCCGGCGCGCGGTGCCGTCACGCCTTCGACCCCTCGCCGGCCCTCCCCGGGTTTGCGCTATTGTATGGCGCGACCGTGCAGCCATGCCCCGGGAGGACCCATGATGCTGTCGCTGCTGATACTGGCGCTTGACGTGCTCAAACCCGGTCAGGGCCCGAGCTTCGACTGTTCGCAATCCGTGGCACCCGTACCGCAGATGATCTGCACCGACCCGGTGCTTGCCGGCATGGACCGCGACATGGCCGCGCTGTATGCCGCAGCCCTCGGCCCCGACGTCTCGGGAGCCGCCGCGCAGCGGCGCCAGGGGGCGTGGCAGACCGGCCGCGACGCTTGCGGCGGCAAGGCGGACCAGCGTACCTGCCTCATCCGCGCCTACCAGCAGCGCATCACGGAGCTGAAGATCCTCGCCGGTCAGCTGCCGGTGTTCGCTAGCGCGCAGTACGCCTGCGAAGGCACGGCCGCCGGGCTGGTCAGCGCCAGCTACTTCCAGGGCACCCCGCCGGCCGTGCTCATCGAGTACCAGGGCGAGCGGGTCGTCGCCTTTGCCGCCGAGTCGGGCAGCGGCGCGCGCTATACCGCGGACGCGGTGCAGCTGTGGGAGCACCAGGGGATCGCCGCCCTGCGCTGGCGCGGCCAGAACCTGCGCTGTCCCAAGCAGTAAAGCCGCGCTCGTCGCGCCGCTGACCGCAGCGCCCAAGCTGTGGTCCAATGGCAGCCGGAACAGGCTCAAAACGGGGATCAGCGTGACGAAATTGCGTGTCGGCTTCATAGGTCTTGGCAATGTCGGTGGGCAGCTGGCAGGTAACCTGCTGCGCCACGGGGTGGATCTCACCGTGCGCGATCTGGACGAGGGGCGGGTGGCCGACTTCGTCAGCCGCGGTGCCCGCAGCGCGGACAGCCCGCGAGCGCTGGCGCAGGGTGTGGACATCGTGATTACCTGCCTGCCCTCGCCGGCCATTTCCGCCGCGGTGATGGAAGCCGCCGATGGGGTGCTGGCCGGACTCGCCCCGGGCAAGATCTGGCTGGAGATGAGCACGACCGACGAGGCGGAAGCGCGCCGCCTGGCGGCGCTCGTGACCGCCCAGGGGAGCGCCGCGATGGACTGCCCGGTCTCGGGGGGCTGCCATCGTGCCGCCACCGGCAACATCTCCATCTTCGCCGGCGGGCCCCGCGAGAGCTTCGAGCGCGCCCTGCCGGTTCTGAAGATCCTGGGCCAGCGCATCCTGCACACCGGCGATGTGGGCTCGGCATCCGCGCTCAAGGTACTGACCAACTACCTGTGCACGGTGCACCTGGTGGCACTGGCCGAGGCACTGACCGTTGCCAAGGTGGCGGGCCTGGACCTCAACACCGCCTACGAAGCCATCCGCATCTCCTCGGGCAACTCGTTCGTGCACGAGACCGAGTCCCAGGTGATCCTCAACGGCAGCCGCGACATCAACTTCACGATGGACCTGGTCATCAAGGACGTCGGCCTCTTCGATGCGCTCGCGCAGCAGCACGAGGTACCCCTGGAACTGTCGCCCCTGGTGCTGAAGATCTTCAAGGACGCCGCGCAGCGCTTCGGCGCGCGCGAATTCTCCCCCAACATCATCCGCCGCTACGAGGAACCGTGCGGCGTGCGCGTCCTCGGCGAGGGCTTCCCGGCGCAGATGGTGGATGATGAACCGGAGGTCGAGGGCTACGAGGTGGTGCCGCGCAACCGTCCGGGCGGAAAGGCTGCGGTGAAGCGTTCGTGAGCGGACTGATCGAGAGCCGCTCGATCGACTACGTGCCGCTCGCCGAGCGCCACGGCAAGGTCTGGCACCTGTGGCCGGTGTGGTTCTCCGGCGAAGCGCACCTTGCGACGCTGGCGGTCGGGGCGCTGGGCATCGCGCTCGGCGGGAATCTGGCCTGGACGTTGATCGCGGTGGTGGTCGGCAACCTCCTCGGCACCTTCTTCATGGCCTTCCACTCGACCCAGGGGCCGCAGCTCGGCCTGCCGCAGATGATCCAGTCCCGGCCGCAGTTCGGTTACGTCGGCGCACTGCTGGTGTGGGCGGTCGCACTCATCGCCTACCTCGGCTACAACGCCTTCAACGACGTGCTGGCTGCGCAGACACTGCACCAGCTGAACAGCTCGGTCCCGGCCACCTCGCCCACGGCCATCATCGTGTTCTCGCTGCTGGCGGTGGCGCTGGCGGTGCTCGGCTACGACAAGATCCACGTCGCACAGCGCGTGGTCGCCTACCTGATGATCGTGCTCCTCAGCGTGTTCTCGATCGGTGCACTCAGTGCCATCAAGTTCCAGCCCGACGCGTGGGACCTCGCGCACTTCAAGACCGTCCCCTTCCTCACGCAGCTGTTCGCGGCCGCCGCCTACCAGGTGAGCTGGTCGATGTACGTCTCCGACTACTCGCGTTACCTGCCGCGCGACGTGGGCGTGCGCGCCTCGTTCTGGTGGACCTACCTCGGGGCCTTCATCGGCGGCGCCTGGATGATGCTGGTGGGCACGGTGGCGACGGCCACCGCACCGAAGATGAACCTGGCGGCGGCGATGGAACACGCCTCGGACCTGATCGTCCCCGGCTTCGGCCCGGTCATGCTGGTCGGCGGGTTCCTCGGGCTGATCACCATCACCTCGCTCAACTTCTACGGCGCCTCGCTGACGCTGCTGAGCGTGGCCGACACCATCAGGCCGCTGCATTCCACGGCCGGCAAGCGCGTCGCCAGTCTCGCGCTCACCTTCCTGGTGAGCACCGGACTGGCGCTGGCCGCCTCGGAAGATTTCATCACCCGGTTCGAGGACCTGCTGGCGGTGCTGCTGTACCTGTTCACGCCCTGGACGGCGATCAACCTGATCGACTTCTATGTGGTGCGCAAGGGTCACTACTCGATCCGCGAGATCTTCAACCCGCACGGCCTGTACGGGCGCTGGAACTGGCGCGGCCTGCTCGCCTACGCGGTGGGCTTCGTCGCGATGGTCCCGTTCTTCAGTTCGCCGATGTACATCGGCCCGGTGGCGCGCGTCCTGGGCGGCGCCGACATCGCCATGCTGGTCGGCCTGCCGGTCTCGGCGGCGGTGTACCTGTGGGCATGCCGCTCGATGGACCTTGCGGGCGAGCAGCGGCGCGCCGCTGCAGCCGACGCAGGACTGGAGCCCTAGGAGGCCTTCTTGCGCGATACGCCCGTCGGGAGGGTGTCCGCGGCACGCATCTGCGGGTCGGCAAACGCCTCCGGGTGGGCCAGGTAGTCCAGCGCCATGTCCAGTCCGTCCTGGCCCCAGAACATCTCTTCGCCGATCACGAGCGTCGGCACGCCGAAGATGCCCCGGCTGCTGGCCCACTCGGTGTTGGCGCGCAGCCGCGCCTTGACGGACGGGTCGGCGAGCGCGGCCTGCGGATCCGGAACCGCCAGCTCGCGCGCGAGGTCGGCGATCACCGCCGGGTCGGAGACGTCGCGCCCGTCGCGGAACACCGCCTGCAGGACCACGCCGGCGGCGCGCAGGTCGCTGCCGGCGGCGATGATCAGCCGCAGCGCCGCCAGCGGGTTGAACGGGTGTGCCGGCGGGAAGCGCATCGGTATGCCGAGCTGGCGCGCCCGCCACAGCGCGAACCGATAGGTGAAGCGGCGCTTGGGGACGATTTCCGCAGGCCCCAGCTGCCCGAAGTGGTCGAGGAGCGCGGCGAACAGCACGGGCCTCGCCTCGATCGGGACATCCTCGCCCAGCCGCGCGATGCGCGGCAGTGACAGGTAGGCGAACGGCGAGATCACGTCGTACACCCAGATGAGCTTGTCGGGATTTTCCACGCTGCCTCAGCTGCCGGACACGCGCACCACGAGCTTGCCGAAGTTTTCCCCCCGCAGCAGGCCGATCAGGCCCTGCGGCGCATTCTCAAGTCCGTCGATGAGCTGCTCGCGGTACTTGATGCGCCCCTCCTTCAGCCAGGTGCCCATGTCCTGGGTGAAGGCGGCGGTGCGGTCAAAGTGATCGAAGATGATGAAGCCCTGCACGCGCAGGCGCTTCTTCAGTACCTGCGTCAAAAACTGCGGCAGGCGGTCCGGCCCGGGCGGCAGCTGCTCGAGGTTGTACCAGGAAACCAAGCCGCACACGGGGATGCGCGCGCCGATGTTGAGCAGCGGCACGACCGCGGCCAGCGTCACCCCGCCGACGTTCTCGAAATAGACGTCGACTCCCTGCGGGCAGGCCGCAGCGAGCGCATCGCGCAGATTCGGGTCACGATGGTCCAGGCAGGCATCGAATCCGAGCGTGTCGACCGCGTACCCGCACTTCTCGGCACCGCCGGCGACCCCGACCACGCGGCAGCCCTTGAGCTTGGCAAGCTGCCCGACGATCGAGCCGACCGCCCCGGTTGCGGCGCCCACCACCACGGTGTCGCCGGCCTTGGGCTGGCCGATGTCCAGCAGCCCGACATAGGCGGTCAGCCCGGGCATACCCAGCACCCCCAGGGCATACGAGGGCCGCGGGATCGAGGGATCGATCTTGACCACGTGCTTCGCATCGACGACCGCGTAGTCCTGCCAGCCGGCGACGGCGGTGACCAGGTCGCCCACCTGGAAACCCTCGACGTTGGAGGCCTCCACCACGCTCACGGTCTGACCGGTCATGACCTCGCCGAGCTTCACCGGCGGGACGTACGAGGGCGCATCGTTCATGCGCCCGCGCATGTAAGGGTCCAGCGACAGGTAGCGCGTGCGCAGCAGCAGCTGCTGCGGGCCGGCGGCGGGGACCGGATGCTTCTCGAGCAGGAAGTCCTCCGCGGTCGGCTCGCCGCGCGGGCGCCGCGCCAGCACGAAGCGGCGGTTGATGGCCTGTGGAGTGCTCATGCGCCCTCTTTCACATCAGGAACTCAAGCTTCACGCCCGGGGGCACCGGCAGCGCGCGGTCGACGAACAGGTCCGCGTACAGCGTGCTGCCCGGCTGCACGCTGTAGCGCTCGAAGTCGCGCACCCCGGCCTCGTACAACACGGCGTCGTCGATGAAAAACTGCCCGGTGCACTCGCGCGCCGGGCGGGTGAGGATGACGTGCGCCGCATCGGCCATCACCTCGGGGGTGCGCGAGCGCTGCAGCATGCCCTTGCCCCCCAGCGCAAATTCCAACGCCGCCGTGGCGATGGTGGTGCGCGGCCAGAGCGCGTTGCAGGCGATGCCCTGCGCACGGTACTCCTCGGCCAGCCCCATCATGCACAGCGACATGCCGAACTTGGATAGTGAATAGGCTAGGTGGTTGGCGAACCACTGCGGCTTGAAGTCCAGCGGCGGCGACAGCGTCAGGATGTGCGGGTTGGCGGCCTTCTTCAGGTACGGCAGGCAGGCGCGCGAGGTGAGGAAGGTGCCGCGCGTGTTGATCTGCTGGATCAGGTCGTAGCGCTTCATGTCGATCTGCTCGGTGCCCGACAGGTTGATGGCCGAGGCGTTGTTCACGCAGATGTCGATGCCGCCGAAGGTCGCGGCGCAGCGCTGCACCGCCGCCGTGACGCTGGCTTCGTCGCGCACGTCGACCACCATCGGCAGCGCCTTGCCACCGGCGCGCTCGATCTCCTCGGCCGCGGTGTAGATGGTGCCGGGCAGCTTCGGGTGCGGCTCGGCGGTCTTGGCGGCGACGGCGATGTTGGCGCCGTCGCGCGCGGCGCGCAGTGCGATCGCCAGGCCGATGCCGCGGCTCGCGCCGGTGATGAACAGGGTCTTTCCCGCCAGAGTCACGCCGCCTCCCGCCGTGCGTGCCGGATGCCGGCCGCTCATCCTTGATAGTGTACGTCAAGCCGGGCGGTCCGGCCGGCAGCCGCGCGCGCCTGTGCTAGCATCGCCACACTCCCGTGTCGGACTGCGAGGTTGGAATCCATGCGCCAGCGCCTGCTCGTCCTGTGCATCCTCGCCGCCGTCGCGCCGGCGCTCCCCGCCCAGGAGCAGGATTACAGCAAGGTCCAGATCAAGAGCGAGCAGCTCGCCCCGAGCCTCTACCTGCTGCAGGGCGTTGGCGGCAACGTCGCCGCGGCCACCGGCCCGGACGGGGTGCTCCTGGTCGACGACGACTTTGCCGGGGTCGCGGACAAGATCCGCGCCACCCTCAAGGGCCTGGGGGCGGACCAGCCGGTGCGCTTCGTCGTGAACACCCACTACCATTTCGACCACACCGACGCGAACCTGCCCTTCGCGCAGGGCGGCGCGGTGATCATCGCGCACGACAACCTGCGCCCGCGCCTCGAGCGCGGCGGCATGGCCGGCAATGGCGGCTCGATCTCCATGGAGACGAAGGCAGCCCCCGCCGGCGCCCTGCCGACGGTCACGTACGCCGACGAGCTCACGGTGCACGTCAACGGCATGCAGGTGCGCGTCCACCATTACCCGCGCGCCCACACCGACGGGGATTCCGTGGTGTTCTTCCCGAGTGCGAAGGTGGTGCACATGGGGGACATCTACGTGCGCTATGGCTTCCCGTTCATCGACGTGCAAGGCGGCGGCAACGTGCGCGGCATGATCGGCGCGTGCGCCGACGTCATCCGCGCCGTGCCCGCCGGGACCCGGATCATCCCCGGGCATGGCGAGGTCGCAAGCGTGGAGGACCTGCGCGAGTACCTGAAGATGCTGGAGGACACCACGGCCGTGGTCGCCGGCGCAATCAAGGCCGGGAAGAGCCTCGAGCAGATGAAGAAGGAGAAGGTCCTCGGGGCCTGGAGCGATCGGTACGCCAAGCCGAAGGCCTTCGTCGACACCGATGCCTTCACCGAATCGGTCTACTACTCGCTGAACCCGCCGCCGCGCGCGGTCGGCGGCGCGCATTAGGCGGGCACTGACTTGCGCCGCCCGCGCAGGCCGCGCTAGCGTGCCGGCGAATCCAACCTGGGAGCCATGCCGTGCGCTGGGATGATCTTCGCGAAAGCAGCAATGTCGAGGACGTGCGCGGCAGCACCGGCGGCGGCCGGGGCCTGAAGCTCGGCATCGGCGGGACCCTCCTCGCCCTGGTCGCTGCGTACTTCCTGGGCATCGACCCGCGCGTGATGCTGGGCCTGGTGAGCTCGGTTCCCGACACCCAGCAGGCACCGACCGCGGTCGAGGGCACGCCGCAGGATGAGCAGGGCCGCTTCATCGCGGCCGTGCTCGGCGAGACCGAGGACACCTGGAGCGCGATCTTCCAGGCCAACGGCATGACCTACGATCCGCCCAAGCTGGTGCTGTACCGCGAGCAGATGCCGACCGCCTGCGGCACCGGCAGCGCCGCCGCCGGGCCCTTCTACTGCCCGCTCGACCGCAAGGTGTACCTGGACCTGTCCTTCTACCAGCAGCTTGCCCAGGAGTTCCACGCACCCGGCCAGTTCGCCCAGGCCTACGTGCTGGCGCACGAGGTGGGGCACCACGTGCAGAACCTGCTCGGCATCGCCGACAAGGTGCGCGCCGCCCAGCAGCGCGCACCCGAAGCGCAGGCCAACCAGCTCTCGGTGCGCCTGGAACTGCAGGCGGACTGCTTCGCCGGCGTCTGGGCGAAGCACGCCGACCAGACCAAACACATCCTCGAGGAGGGCGACGTGGACGCCGCGCTGCGCGCGGCCGCCGCCGTCGGCGACGACACGCTGCAGAAGCGTGCCCGCGGCTACGTCGTGCCCGAGTCCTTCACCCACGGCAGCGCGGCTGAGCGCACCGCGTGGTTCAAGCGCGGCCTCACCGGCGGCACCATCGAGGGCTGCGACACCTTCGCCGCGGGTACCTGAGCAGGAACCGCGCAGCACCCATCCATCGATCCGTGCTGCCGGCCACCCCGAGCCGGTGCGCGCGCCGCCGCGCGCACCGCGCCGCTAGGACCTCAGGAGCACGCCTTGCCGTGATCGGCATGCGCACCGGCCGCCTTGGCCGCCGCTTCCGTCATGTACTTGCCCTGCTTCGTGCGGCCGTACCAGACATCCGAGGGGCAGTGGTACACGTTGCTGTCGGTGTTCACCCAGACCTGGCCGGGTCCGCCACCGGGGGCCGGCTGTGCCGCCGGCGCGTTGCGCGTCATGGTGTTCGCCGGAGCAGCCGCCGTGGTGGCCGCGGCCGCGGGGGCCGCAGCAGCCGGCGCGGGGGCCGGCGCATTCGGCTGCGCCGCACCGCTCTTGTTGATGCCGCCATGGCCCGAACAGGCACCGCGCCCGCCCTTCGGCGAGGTCGTGCCGTCATTGCACGGGACCGGGCCGCCGCTCGCGCTGGCCGGGGCCGTGGACGCCGTTGCGGCCGTTGCAGCGGGCGCTGCCGGCGCCGCACTGGCCGCCGGCGCGCCCTTGTTGACCCCGCCATGGCCGGAGCAGGCGCCGCGGCCCCCCTTGGCCGAGGTCGTGCCGTCCTTGCAGGTCACCGGACCGGTGCTGCTCGCCGTCGTCGCCGTCGCCGCGGCTGCGGTGGAGGGGGTTGCCGCGGGGGCCGGGGCGGCAGCGGTCGCCGTCGGCGCGCTCGCCGACTTGTCGACGCCGCCGTGACCGCTGCAGGCGCCGCGGCCGGACTTGGCCGAGGTCGTGCCGTCCTTGCACGCCACCGGGCCGCCGCCGGAGCTGGAGCCTGAACTCGAGGCCGCCGGCGCCGCGGCGGACGAGCTGGCCGCGGCGGACTTGTTGACGCCGCCGTGGCCGCTGCAGGCACCGCGGCCGCCGTGAGAAGTGGTGCCGTCGTTGCAGGTCACCGTCGTAGCGCTGGCATCCTGCGCGCTCGCGAGCGAGGAAGAGGCCAGCAGCGCCGTGCCCAGCATCGTGCCGTACAGAAGACCTTGGAACTTTGTTACGTTCATTGCAGTGCTCCGCGCGAGTACCCGCATTATTCTAGGGGCGGCCAGAATAGCGCACTCCGCGAAGCCCGGGATACCGCGTCCCCGGCCGGCTGGCCGCGCGGGGACGCGGCCAGTACCCTGTCCTTATTAAGAATCGTTCATGAAGGTGCCAGCGATGCCGACCTCCGCGTGCCGGATACTGTTAGGTGTGCTGTTGGCGGCGGCCCTGCCGCGGGTGGCCTCGGCGGAGTGGTACGAGCGCACCGAGGCGATCATGGGCACGCGCGTCTACGTGCAGCTGTGGGCCCAGGACGAGGCGCGCGGCAATGAGTGCATCGACGCGGTGATGGGGGAGATGCGGCGCATCGATGAGCTGATGAGCCACTACAAGCCCGAGAGCCAGCTTTCGCAGATCAACGCGCGCGCCAACCGCGAGCCGGTGCAGGTCGACAAGGAACTGTTCGACCTGATCAAGCTGTCCACCCACTACTCGCAGATCACCGAGGGCGCCTTCGACATCACCTATGCCAGCGTCGGCTACCTCTACAACTTCCCCGGCCACGTGCACCCCAACGAGGCCCAGATCAAGGATGCGCTGCCGGCGGTCAACTGGCGCAACATGCTCCTGGACGAGGCGCACCACACGGTGCGCTTCGAGCACCCGGGCATGCGCATCGACCTGGGCGGCATCGGCAAGGGTTACGCGGTGGACCGCGGCATCGACATCCTCAAGGCCCGCGGGATCGAGCACGCGGTCGTGACCGCCGGTGGCGACACGCGCATCCTCGGCGACCACATGGGCCGGCCGTGGCTGGTGGCGATCCGCCACCCGGATAACCCGCAGAAGGTGGTGACGCGCATCCCGCTGTCGGACAGCGCGATGTCAACCTCGGGGGACTACGAACGGTTCTTCGACGAGAACGGCGTGCGCTACCACCACATCATCGATCCGCACACCGGACACTCGGCCAGCAAGGTGCGCAGCGCCACGATCCTCGCGCCGACGGCCACGCAGACCGATGGCATGTCGAAGACCGCCTTCGTGCTGGGCGCGGAGAAGGCGCTCGAGATCATCAACCGCATGCCCGAGTACGATGCGGTCTTCGTGACCCCGGAGGGCCACGTGCTGTACTCGAACGGCCTGCGGCCCCCGAACCCGCGTCCGGAGCCGGCTGCTACTGGGAAGGACTCGCCGGGTTCGCCTTGAGGAGCGCGTCCACCTCGGCCTCGGCGGCCAGCCAGTCCTCCTCGGCGTGGCCGTGCACGAAGCCGCGCCGCTCGGCCCGCAGGTAGGCGCCCACGGCGATCAGCTCGTGCCGGGCCTCGGCGGTAAGGGCGGGGGGTGACGGTGGCTTCGGTGGCACCGGCCTGCGCCGGGGCGCGGCAGTGGCACCGGGGGAATCGGCGGAGGTTCGCGTCCGATCGCTGGAACGGCGGCTGGCCATGGGCGCCTCCTTGAGGTGAGCCCCGACTGTGCGCGCAGCGGCCGCCCCGGCGCAAGCGCGCGCCGGTGACCTCAGCGCTTGCGCCGGGACCGGCGCCGCGTGCTGGCCGGCGTGGCGATCGCGTCCAGGTCGAGATTCTCCAGGTACTTGCGGAAGTCGCGGCCCAGCACCGGGTGGCCCAGCGCGTACTCGACCGTGGCCTGGAGGTAGCCGAGCTTGCTGCCACAGTCGTAGCGCTTGCCCGTGAAGCGGTAGGCGTAGACGGCCTCCTCGTGCATGAGCGCGGCGATCCCGTCGGTCAGCTGGATCTCCCCGCCCGCCCCGCGGCCGATCTTGTCGAGGTGCTCGAAGATCGACGGGGCCAGCACGTAACGGCCGACCACCGCAAGGTTCGACGGCGCCACCGAGGGCTTGGGCTTCTCCACGATGCTGCGCACGCGGCTGGTCGGCGAGCGGTCCGCCTCGACGGCGACGATGCCGTACTTGTCGGTGTCGCTCCTGGGCACGACCTGCACCCCGAGCACGCTCGCGCGCTTGGCCTCGTAGACCTCTGCCATCTGGGCGAGGCAGGGGACCTCGGACTGGATCAGGTCATCGGCCAGGTGCACGAAGAACGGCTCGGCGCCCACGGCCGGCTGCGCACAGAGCACCGCGTGGCCGAGGCCGAGCGGTGCCGGCTGGCGGATGTAGATGCAGGAGGCATAGGAGGGCAGCACGCTGCGCAGCTGGTTCAGCAGGTCGCTCTTGCCCTGCTGCTGCAGCATCGTCTCCAGCTCCTGGTCGGAGTCGAAGTGGTCCTCGATGGCGCGCTTGGAGGCGCCGGTCACGAACACCAGGCGGCGCGCGCCGGCGGCGAGCGCCTCCTCGACCGCGTACTGGATGAGGGGCTTGTCGACCACCGGCAGCATCTCCTTCGGGCTGGCCTTGGTCGCCGGCAGGAAGCGCGTGCCCCGCCCGGCCACGGGGAATACCGCCGTGCGGATTGGCGATTTCGAACTCATCCTCATCGAGACTTCTCCGGAAAAAAAACTACCTGGATTCCGTGGGTCGCGCCGCTAGGAGGGCCGCGCCGCACCGTCGGCGCGCTCGGCCCACTTGAACACCGCCGGGTGCAGGCTGTCCCAGGAGTGGCACTTCGGGCAGCGCCAGTACCAGCGCACGCTGTTCAGCCCGCACTCGTCGCACTGGTAACGACCGCCGGTGTCGCCGATGCGGGTGAGGAGCGCGTTGAGCGAGCTGGCCTCGGCGGCCGAGTCCACACCGAGGCCCAGGCCCGCGGACAGGTCCGGCAGGCGGGTGACCTGGGGCATCGGCACGGCGGTGGCGAGGATCCAGGCCAGCTGCCTGGGGCTGACGCGGCCGCTCTGCTGCAGCCGCAGCCCGACCTCGCGCAGCACGTCGCCGCCGCCGGCACGGCCGGCGATGAGCAGCACCTCGGGGATGATTTCCAGCGCGAGTCCCGGGGAGGCCTGCAGCGCCTGCAGGTACAAGAGCAGCGCGCCGGCCGCATCGCCCGAGCCATCGGTGATGCGCGCGGTCAGGATGTCGGCGCGCGGCAGGTCGGCATGGTGCGTGCGCGCCTGGCGCAGCAGCGTGCCGGCGCGCTCGGCATCCCCCTGCACGAGCGCCTGCTCGGCCAGCTCGCACAGGTAGTGCGCGGCGATGCGGGCGCGCTCGGCCTGCGCCGCGGCCGGCAGCTCATGGAAGATCTTCAGCGCCTTGGCCCAGTCGCCCTGGGCTTCGTAGATGCTCACCAGGTGATCGAGCGCCGCGCGGCGGTACTCGCCCGAGGCGGCCAGCTCCTCGAGCACCCGCTCGCAGCGGTCCATGAGGCCGGCACTCTGGTAATCGAGCGCCAGGGCAAAGGCGGCCTTGTCGCGCAGGGTGCCGTTGACGCTGTCGTCGCGCAGGCGCGAGTGGATGGCGATCGCGCGGTCCACCTCGCCGCGGCGGCGGAACAGGCTCCCCAGCGCGAACTGGATTTCCGTCGCATCGCCGTCGGCCTGGGCCATGCGCGAGAACACCTCCGCGGCATGGTCGAATCGGTCGTTGATCAGGTGCTCGAGGCCGACGTAGTAGTCGCGCGGCAGGCGCACGGTGCGTGCCGCACCGTTGCGGCGCCCGAGGAAATAGGTGGCCACCCCCACCAGGACGAAGGCCAGCGCCAGGAACATCGGCGGCAGGTCGAACATGGTCGCGAGACTAACAGGTCCGCGTGGCGACCGAAAATCGCCTGGCCGGAAGCTGTGGGGGCGCCGCGAGCGGCGCCGGGAAGGCAGGCAATGCTCCCGCACGGCGCACCTGCGCCGTGCGGGAGTCCCGTCAGTCGCGGATCGGTCGATCCGCCCCGTCGTTGACCCGCTCGCGCAGGTCCTTGCCGGGCTTGAAGTGCGGCACGTGCTTGCCCGAGAGCGCCACCGCCTCGCCGGTCTTGGGGTTGCGCCCCTGGCGTGGCGGCCGGAAGTGCAGCGAGAAGCTGCCGAAGCCGCGGATCTCGATGCGTTCGCCCTGCGAGAGGGCGTCGCTCATGATCTCCAGGATCTGCTTCAGCGCGAGCTCAACATCCTTGGCCGGCAGATGCTTCTGCTTGGCGGTGATGATCTCGATGAGTTCCGACTTCGTCATGCGCTTTTAATTGTTGTCCATGTGTTCCTTGAGCAGGTCGCCGAGGCTCGTGCCCGAGGAGCCCGCGGAGTCGGTGCGGTAGTTGGATACCGCCTCGGCCTCCTCGCCCATCTCCTTGGCCTTGACCGAGAGCGAGATGGTGCGCGACTTGCGGTCGACGCCCGTGAACTTCGCCTCGACCTCCTCGCCGACCTTCAGAACCGTGCGCGCATCGTCGACACGATCGCGGCCAAGCTCCGAGGAGCGCAGCTGGCCCTCGATGCCGTTGCCGAGGTCGATGATCGCGCCGCGCGCGTCGACTTCCTTGACCACCCCGCGCACCACCGTGCCCTTGGGGTTGTCGGCGATGTACGCGGAGAAGGGATCCTTGGCGAGCTGCTTGACGCCGAGCGAGATGCGCTCGCGCTCCGGGTCGATCGACAGCACCATGGCCTCCAGCTGCTGGCCCTTCTGGTAGTTGCGCACCGCCTCCTCGCCGGGGACGTCCCAGGAGATGTCCGAGAGGTGCACCAGGCCGTCGATGTTGCCGGGCAGGCCGATGAAGATGCCGAAGTCGGTGATGGACTTGATCTGCCCGCCGACCTTGTCGCCGCGGTTGTAGTTCTCGGCGAACTCCTTCCACGGGTTGGCCTGGCATTGCTTGAGGCCGAGCGAGATGCGGCGGCGCTCCTCGTCGACGTCCAGCACCATGACCTCGACTTCCTGGCCGGTGTGCACCACCTTGGCCGGGTTGACGTTCTTGTTGGTCCAGTCCATCTCCGAGACGTGCACCAGGCCCTCGACGCCATCCTCGATCTCCACGAACGCGCCGTAGTCGGCGATGTTGGTGACCTTGCCGAACACGCGCGTGTTGGGGGGATAGCGGCGGGCGATGTTCTGCCAGGGGTCCGCGCCGAGCTGCTTGAGCCCGAGGCTGACGCGCGAGCGCTCGCGATCGAACTTGAGGATGCGGACCTCGACCTCGTCGCCGACCTTGACGACCTCGGAGGGGTGCTTGACGCGCTTCCAGGCCATGTCGGTGATGTGCAGCAGGCCGTCGATGCCCCCGAGGTCCACGAACGCACCGTAGTCGGTGAGGTTCTTGACCGAACCCTTGACGACCGCGCCTTCCTGCAGGTTGTCCATCAGCGCCGAACGCTCGGCCGAGAACTCCTGCTCGACCACGGCGCGGCGCGAGACCACGACGTTGTTGCGCTTCTGATCGAGTTTGATGACCTTGAACTCGAGCGGCTTGTTCTCGAGGTAGGAGGTGTCGCGCACCGGGCGCACGTCCACCAGCGAGCCGGGCAGGAAGGCGCGCACGTTCTCGATCTCCACCGTGAAGCCGCCCTTGACGCGGCCGGTGATGACGCCGGTGACGATCTCCTGCTTGTTGAATGCTTCCTCGAGACGCGTCCAGGTGCGCGCGCGCTTGGCCTTCTCGCGCGACAGGCGCGTTTCGCCGGTGCCGTCCTCCACCGAGTCAAGCGCGACTTCCACCGAGTCGCCGGCCTTGACCTCGACCTCGCCGCGTTCGTTCTTGAACTGCTCGAGGGGAATGACGGCCTCGGACTTGAGGCCTACGTTGACGATGACGACGTCGTCGGTGACGTCGATGATCAGCCCGGTCAAGATCATGCCGGGGCGGATGCGCTGGTTGGCGAGACTTTGCTCGAAGAGCTGGGCGAAACTTTCTGTCATACCTTCACTTCGCACGCACTCGGGCGTGCCTGAATCTGGGTCCCCATTCCTTGAGGTCCAGGAAAAAAGAAACGGGCACCCGCATCCTGCGTGTGCCGACCTGCATCACCTTCCGTGCGTATCGCGACGAGCGGCTATAGTTGCCACAAGCGTCGAGCGGCCCCCATCTCCAGCACCTCCCGTACGATCTCCTCGACCGTCCGTCCGGTGGAGTCGATCAGGCAGGCATCCTCTGCCGGTCTCAAGGGTGCGACCTGACGGGTCTGGTCCCTTAAATCCCGCTCGGCTATCTCGCGCGAAAGGGCGGGAAGGCTAACATCGGACCCCTTGTCTTTCAACTGCTTATGGCGCCGCTGGGCCCTTTCTTCGGGGGTCGCCGTGAGGAATATCTTGAGGGCGGCCCCCGGAAAGACCACCGTGCCCATGTCGCGCCCGTCCGCGACCAGGCCCGGCGGCCCGGCAAAGGCACGCTGACGCTCGAGGAGGGCCGCCCGGACCTGTGGCCAGGCCGCCACGCGCGAGGCACCCTGCCCGGCCCTTTCCGAGCGGATGGCGACGGTGACGTCCTCCCCCCCGAGCAGCACCTGCTCGCCCCCGTCGCTGCGGGAGCCGAAGACCACCTGCATCGCGCGCGCAAGCGCGGCGTGCCGGTCCGGGTCATCCGGGGCGGCGCCGGAGCGCTCCCCGGCCAGGGCCACCAGGCGGTAGAGGGCCCCGCTGTCGAGCAGATGCCAGCCGACCCGCCGGGCCACCGCGCGACTGATGGTGCCCTTGCCCGAGCCGCTGGGCCCGTCGATGGTGGCTACCGGTGAGACGGGAGCGCTGTTCATGGGCGGCGAGAATCCGTCACAGCTCCCGGATCTGCAACCCGGCGGCGCGCGCGGTCCCGACGAAGCCGGGGAAGGAGGTGGCGACGTTGGCGACGTCGTCGATCTCGATGGGCTCACGCGCCTTGAGCGCCGCGACCGCGAAGGCCATGGCGATGCGGTGGTCGCCGTGGCTGTCGATGTGCCCGCCGCCCAAGGCCCGCGCCCCGCGCAGGCGCATGCCATCGGGCAGCAGCTCGTGCTCGATCCCGAGCGCGGCCAGTCCGGCGGCGGTCGTGGCCAGCCGGTCGCTCTCCTTCACCCGCAGCTCGTGCGCGCCGCGCACCACGGTCTCCCCTTCCGCGCAGGCCGCGGCCACGAAGAACACCGGGAACTCGTCGATCGCCAGCGGCACCAGCGCCTCGGGGACGCTGATGCCGTGCAATGCCGCGGCGCGCACCTCGATGTCGGCGACCGGTTCGGCGGCGGCGGCCGCGCCGCGCGGATGCACGCGGATGTCCGCGCCCATGAGGCGCAGCATGTCCAGCAGCCCGGTGCGCGTCGGGTTGATGCCGACGTTGCTGATCACGAACGGGCCGCTGGCGGCCAGGCAGCCGGCCACGATGAAGAAGGCGGCCGAGGAGAAGTCCGCCGGCACCGCGACCTGGCTGGCGTTCAGGGGCTGCCCGCCGGCCATGCTGAGGCTGCGGCCCTCCTGCTGCAGCTCGACCCCGAAGGTGCGCAGCATGCGCTCGGTGTGATCGCGCGAGGGGACGGGCTCGGTGATGCGCGTGCGTCCGCGGGCGCCCAGCCCCGCCAGCAGGATCGCCGATTTCACCTGCGCACTGGCGACGGGCAGCGCGTAGTCGATGGCATGCAGCCCGGGCGTGCCGGTGATCTGCACCGGCGGACAGCCTTCGTGCGTGCGGATCTGCGCGCCCATCAGGCGCAGCGGCGCCGCCACGCGCTCCATGGGCCGGCGCATGAGCGAGCGGTCACCCACCAGTGTCGAGGAGAAGCGCTGCGGCGCGAGCAGCCCCATCATCAGGCGCATGGCGGTGCCCGCGTTGCCGAGGTCGAGCGGCCCGGCGGCGGGCTGCAGACCAGCGCCCCCCGCACCGTGCACCCGGACCTGCGTGCCGCGCAGCCCCTCGATCCGGACCCCGAGCGCCTCCAGCGCGCGCGCCGTCCCCAGGCAGTCCTCGCCCGCCAGGAAACCGGTGATGGCGGTGGTGCCCTCGGCCAGCGCCCCGAGCATCAGGGCACGGTGCGAGATCGACTTGTCACCCGGGACGGTGACGCTGCCGGCCACGCTGCCGCCAGGGTCGACCCGGTAGCGGGCCGGCCGCGGCTCGCTCATTCAACCGCCCGCGGGTAGGAGCCGAGCAGGCGAAACAGCGAGGCGCGCTTCTTCAGCGCCGCCAGGGCCTTGGCGACCGGCGGGTCCTCGGCGTGGCCCTCGAAGTCCATGAAGAACACGTAGTCCCACTTGCGCCGGCGCGAGGGGCGCGACTCGATGCGCGTCAGGCTCACGCCGTGGCGGGCGAGCGGCTCAAGCAGCCGGCCGAGCGCGCCCGGGGAATCGGTGTGCCCGACCGAGACCAGCAGCGAGGTGCGGTCCGCGCCGCTTGGGGCGAACACCTTGCGGCCAAGCACCAGGAAGCGCGTGGTGTTGTCGGCCTGGTCCTCGATCTCCGCGGCGAGCACCTTCAGCCCGTAGACCTCCGCGGCCGTCTCGCCGGCGATCGCCGCGCTGCCCTTCTCGTCGCGCGCACGGCGTGCCCCTTCCGCATTGCTGGCGCACGGCACCTGCTCGATGCCCGGCAGGTGCTCGGCGAGCCAGCTGCGGCACTGCGCCAGCGACTGCGGGTGCGAGCAGACCCGCTCGATGCCCTTGCGCGAGCTCATCAGTCCCATCAGGTGCTGGCGGATGCGCAGCTCGACCTCGCCGCAGATCTTCAGCGGCGAGGTCAGGAACCGGTCCAGGGTGTGATTGACGGTGCCTTCCGTGGAGTTCTCGATCGGCACCACGCCGAAGTCGGCATTGCCCGCCTCCACTTCGTGGAACACCTCATCAATCGAACCCAGCGGCAGGGCACGCACCGAGTGGCCGAAGTGGTTCAGCACCGCGGTCTGCGTGAAGGTCCCCTCCGGTCCCAGAAAGGCCACCTTCAGGGGTTCCTGCTGCGCCAGGCACGCGGACATGATCTCGCGGAACAGGCGCAGCACCTCGGCATCGCGCAGCGGCCCGCGGTTGCGCTCGCGCGCGCGGCGCAGGACCTGCGCCTCCCTCTCGGGGCGGTAGAAGTCGACGGCGCGGCCGCTGGCGGCCTTGGAGATGCCGACCTGCTGGGCCAGCCGGGCCCGCTCGCTGATCAGGGAGTGAATCTGCTCATCGACCGCGTCGATGCGGCCGCGCACGGCCTCCAGGTCCACCTTCAGGGGCCGCGCCCCCGGGGTCCCGGCGGCCACTTTCCGATGCGTCTTCTTCCTGCCCGCCATGTCTCGCTCAACCCTCCCCTACAGGAGTCGCGCCGATAATACCCCGTCTATGGCCGCGATCCGGTCGACCACATCCTGACCCACCGCGCCATCGGCGTCGATGAGGGTATAGGCGAACTCGCCGCGCGACTTGTTCAGCAGGTCGGCGATGTTCAGCCGGGCGGCCGCAAGGCAGGTGGAGATCTGCCCGACCATGTTGGGCACGTTACTGTTGGCGATCGCCAGGCGCGTGGTATTGGGCACGCGCGCCAGCAGCGCCTCGGGGAAATTGACGCTGTTCTTGATGTTGCCGTTCTCGAGAAAGTCGCGCAGCTGCTCGGCCACCATCACCGCGCAGTTCTCCTCCGCCTCGCCGGTGGAGGCGCCCAGGTGCGGCAGGGTCACCACGCGCGGGTGGTCCTTGAGGGCGTTGGTCGGAAAGTCGCACACGTACGCGTGCAGGTGCTGCGCATCGAGCGCGGCGATGACGGCGGCATCATCGACGATGCCGGCCCGCGCGAAGTTCAGGATCGTGCCGCCGCGGGGCATGGCCCCCAGGCGCGCCGCGTTCACCAGTGCACGCGTCTCCGGCGTGAGGGGCACGTGCACGCTGACCGCGTCGCAGCGCGTGAACAAATCATCCAGCGACTGCGCCTGCTCGACGTGGGAGGACAGCTGCCAGGCGCGCTGGACGGTGATCTGCGGGTCGTAGCCGAGCACCTTCATGCCAAGCGCCAAGGCGGAGTTGGCCACCTCGACGCCGATCGCCCCGAGCCCCACCACGCCGAGCGTGCGCCCGGGCAGCTCGAAGCCGACGAAGTTCTTCTTGCCCTTCTCGACCGCCGCATCGATGGCTGCATCGTCCCCGCTCAGGCCGCGCGCGAACTGCCATGCGGGTGCGATGTTGCGCGCCGCCAGCAGCAGTCCGGCGAGCACCAGCTCCTTGACCGCATTGGCGTTGGCCCCCGGAGCGTTGAAGACGACGACGCCACGGCGGCTCATCTGCGCGACCGGGATGTTGTTGACCCCGGCCCCGGCGCGGCCGATGGCACGCACGCTCGCCGCGATCTCCACCCGGTGCAGGTCGGCCGAGCGCACCAGCAGCGCATCGGGGGAGTGCACCTGCGGGCCCACCTGGTAGCGTGCGGCGGGCAGGCGCGCGAGCCCCTTGGGGCTGATCTCGTTCAGTGTCTGGATCTTGTAGGTCATGGGCCTCAGCCGTGGCGTCCCTGGAACTCCTGCATGAACTGCACCAGTGCCTGCACGCCTGCGAGCGGCATCGCGTTGTAGATGCTGGCACGCATGCCGCCCACGGAGCGGTGGCCCTCGAGGTTGGTCAGGCCCGCCGCGCGGGCCTCGGCGAGGAACACCGGGTCGAGCCGTGCGTCCGCGAGCGTGAACGGCACGTTCATCCAGGAGCGGCAGTTGACCGCCACCGGGTTGGCGTAGAAGCCTGACGCGTCGATGGCCTGGTACAGCAGCTGTGCCTTGGCCTCGTTACGCGCGCCGATGACCTTGAGGCCGCCCTGCGCCTTCAGCCACTTGAAGGTGAGGCCCGCGAGGTACCAGGCGAAGGTCGGCGGGGTGTTCAGCATCGAGCCCTCGTCGGCCATCGCCTTGTAGTCGTACAGCGCCGGGGTGCCGGCGCGCGCATGGCCGATGAGGTCCTCGCGCACGATGACCACCACCAGGCCCGCAGGCCCGATGTTCTTCTGCGCGCCGGCGTAGATGAGGCCGAAACGCGCCACGTCCAGCGGCCTCGACAGGATGGTCGAGGACATGTCCGCCACCAGCGGCACGCTGCCCGAGTCGGGCACGTACGGGAACTCCACCCCGCCGATGGTCTCGTTCGGCGTGTAGTGCAGGTAGGCGGCACCGGCCGTGGGGCGCAGCGCCTCGCGCGCCGGCACGGTCGTGTATTTCGAGGCCGCCTCGTCGGCGATCACGTTCACCCGGGCGACCAGGCGCCTGGCCTCGCCGATGGCCTTCTTGGACCACGCGCCGGTGTTCACGTAGTCGACGCTGCCGTCGGCGGCGGCGAGGTTCAGCGGGATGGCCGAGAACTGCGCGCTCGCCCCGCCCTGCAGGAACAGCACCCGGTAGTTGGCGGGCACGGCCAGCAGTTCACGCAGGTCCGCCTCGGCCTGCTCGGCGAGGCCGATGAAGGGCTTGCCGCGGTGGCTCACCTCCATGACCGACATGCCCGAGCCGTCCCAGTCGGTCAGCTCGGCGCGCGCCTGTTCGAGGACCTCGACAGGCAGCGTGGCCGGCCCCGCAGCGAAATTGTATACGCGCAAGTGCACCCTCTCCGGGTCGTTCAAGCCATCAGGGGAGGGGCGATCTTAGCAACGCCCCCCGCGTGCGGTTAGATCTTTTGGGCCTTAGGAATCAGCGGCCGGTTCGCCCGCGTCGCCGCCGGCGGACTGCTCGGCGGCAGCCCCTTCCTCGCCCGCATCCAGGCTCTCGACCCGCTCGATGCCCACCAGGCGCTCGCCCTCGTCCAGCCGGATCAGGCGCACGCCCTGGGTGTTGCGGCCCTGCACGGAGATCTCGTCCACCGTGGTGCGCACCAGAGTGCCGGTCGAGCTGATCAGCATGATCTCCTGCCCGGCCATGACCTGCAGTGCGGCGACGGTGTCGCCGTTGCGGTCCGAGGTCTGCAGCGCGATGACCCCCTGGCCGCCGCGGCCGTGGGCCGGGAAGTCCTCCAGGGGGGTGAGCTTGCCGTAGCCGCTCGCCGAGGCGGTGAGCACGTGGCCCTCGCCAACCACGATCAGCGCGATCACCTCGTGGCCATCGCCCAGGCGGATGCCGCGCACCCCTGCGGCCTCGCGTCCCATGTGGCGCACCTCGTTCTCGCTGAAGCGGATCGCCTTGCCGCCGCTGGAGACCAGAATGATCTCGCGTTCGCCGTCGGTGAGGTCGACGCCGACCAGCTGGTCGTTGTCGGCCAGGTCCACCGCGATGATGCCGTTCGAGCGCGGGCGCGAGAACGCGGTAAGCGGCGTCTTCTTCACCGTGCCGGCGCGGGTGGCCATGAAGATGAAGTGCTGCTCGTCGTACTGCTTGACCGGCAGCAGCGCGTTGATCTTCTCGCCCTCGCCCAGCGGCAGCAGGTTCACCATGGGCTTGCCGCGCGAGCCGCGGCCGGCCTGCGGCAGTTCGTAGACCTTCAGCCAGTAGACCTTGCCGCGGTTGGAGAAGCACAGCACCGTGTCGTGCGTGTGTGCGACGAACAGCTTCTCGACGAAGTCCTCGTCCTTGACCGCGGTGGCGGTCTTGCCGCGGCCCCCGCGGCGCTGCGTCTGGTACTCGGTTAGGGGCTGCGACTTGGCGTAACCGGCGTGCGAGAGCGTGACCACCACGTCCTGGGGTTCGATCAGATCCTCGGTGGTCAGGTCCAGGTGGTCGCGATTGATCTCGGTGCGGCGCGCATCGCCGTAGGCGTCGCGGGCGGCGACGAGTTCGGCACGCACCACCTCGGTGAGCCGCTCCGGCCGGGCGAGGATATCGCCCAGGTCCGCGATGCTCGCCAGCAGCTCCCGGTACTCGGCGATGATCTTGTCCTGCTCGAGGCCGGTGAGCCGGTGCAGGCGCATGTCGAGGATGGCCTGCGCCTGGGCCTCGGAGAGGTGGTAGGCCCCGCCGCGCAGCCCGAACTCGGGGCCGAGCGCCTGCGGCCGGGTGGAGACCGCGCCGGCGCGCTCGAGCAGCTCGGTGACGATGCCCGGCGCCCAGGGACGGGCGAGCAGGCCCGCGCGCGCCTCGGCCGGGGACGCCGCCGCCTTGATGAGCGCGATGATCTCGTCGATGTTGGCCAGCGCGACCGCCAGACCCTCGAGGATGTGCGCGCGCTCGCGCGCCTTGCCCAGATCGTAGATGGTGCGGCGCGTGACGACCTCGCGGCGGTGCCGGATGAAGGCCTCCAGCATCTCCTTCAGCGACATCAGCTTCGGCTGCCCGTCCTGCAGCGCCACCATGTTGATGCCGAACACCGTCTCCATCGGCGTCTGCGCATACAGGTTGTTGAGGACGATCTCCGTGACCTCGCCGCGCTTGAGCTCGATGACGATGCGCATGCCGTCCTTGTCGGACTCATCGCGCAGGCCGTCGCTGGCGATGCCGTCGAGCAGCTTCTCGCGCACCAGCTGCGCGATGCGCTCGATCAGGCGCGCCTTGTTGACCTGGTACGGCAGCTCGGTGATCACGATGGCCTGGCGGTCGCCCCGCCCGACCTCCTCGACGCTGACGCGCGCGCGCACGGACAGGCGGCCGCGGCCGGTGCGGTAGGCGGTGGCGATCTCCTGCGCACCGTTGATGATGCCGCCGGTCGGGAAGTCCGGTCCCGGCACGTGCTGCATCAGCGTCGCGAGCGTCGCGGCCGGGTCGTCCAGCAGCGCCAGGCACGCGTTGATGATCTCGGTGATGTTGTGCGGGGGGATGTTGGTCGCCATGCCGACGGCGATGCCGGTCTGCCCGTTGATGAGCAGGTTCGGCACGCGGGCCGGCAGCACCGAGGGCTCATGCTCGGACTCGTCGTAGTTGGGGACGAAGTCGACCGTGTCCTTCTCGATGTCCGCCAGCAGCTCGTGCGCGATGCGCGACATGCGCACCTCGGTGTAGCGCATGGCCGCGGGCATGTCGCCGTCGACCGAGCCGAAATTGCCCTGGCCGTCGACCAGCAGGTAGCGCATCGAAAACGGCTGCGCCATGCGCACGATGCTGTCGTACACCGCGGTGTCACCGTGCGGGTGGTACTTGCCGATGACGTCGCCGACCACGCGCGCGGACTTCTTGTAGGCCTTGTTCCAGTCGTTGCCGAGTTCGCGCATCGCGTACAGCACCCGGCGGTGCACCGGCTTCAGTCCGTCGCGCACGTCCGGCAGGGCGCGCCCGACGATGACGCTCATGGCGTAGTCCAGGTAGGACTGCCGCATCTCCTGTTCGAGGCTGACGGTGACTATTTCGCGCGCGATATCGGCCATTGATTTCGGTGGTACTTGCGGCCCTGTCCGGGCCTTGAACAAACGCTAATTCTAGCACGAAGCGCCACTGAAACCGTCAGCTTCGCGCCTGCCGCCGCCGCGCCGGACGCACATCCGCGGCCGTGCGCCGATATACTCCGCGGCAGGCTTTTTTCAGCGTGCGCCACCGATGTCCGACCGCGAATCCGCAGACCTACTGATCGAGCCGCGCTGGCTGCTGCCGATGACGGCCACGCACGGCGCGCTCGCCGGACAGGCGGTGGCCGTCGGCGCTGGACGCATTCTCGCCGTGGGTCCCGCCGCGGAGCTGCGCGCGCGCTTCGAGGCGCGCGCGACGCTCGCACGGCCGCGGCATGCACTGCTGCCCGGACTCGTGAACGCCGCGACCTACGCCTCCCGCGCGCTGCTGCGCGGGCTGCCGCAGGAGCGCGCGGTCGAGGCCGGCGCGGACCTGGTGCGCGATGGCACGCGGCTCGCCATGGCCGAGATGCTGCGCGCGGGCATCACCTGCTTTGCCGACCTGAGCGAGCACCCCGAGGAGGCCGCGCGCGCGGCCGCGGCGGCGCAGGTGCGCGCGGCCATCGGCCTGCCGGTGAGCGAGCACGGCAGCGCCTGGGCGGAGAATGCGACCGCCTACTTCGCGCGCGCCGAGCAGCTCTGGGACGAGTACCGGACCGACTCGCGCATCAGCCTGTACTTCGCGCCCCTGGCAGCGCATGCCCTCACCGATGCCACCCTCGGCCGCATCCGCCGCGTCGCCGATGAACTCGACGCGCGCATCGCGCTCGATTTGTGCGCGGCGGCCGATGCCCACGGTGCCGGGCCGGCGGTCGCGGCGGATGCCGAATTTCTCGCACGGCTGGCAGGTCTCGGCCTGCTGCGCCCGGGCTTCACCGCCATCGGCCTCGGCGCCCGGCACGCGGGTGCCGTGGAGATCCTCGCCCGCCACGGCGCTGCCGCCGTGGCCTGCCCGCGCACGGAACTGCGCGCCGGACGCCTCCCCTACCTCGCGCCGCTGCCCGGGACACGGACCGGCTTTGGCACCGGCAGCCCGGTGCGCACCGGCGTCCCGGACCTGCTCGCCGAGGCGCGCCTGGCCGCGCTCGCCGGCGCACTTACCGCGGCGGACGCGCTGCGCATGGCCACCCTTGGCGGCGCCACCGCACTCGGGCTGCAGGCGATCACCGGCTCGATCGAGCCTGGCAAGGCCGCGGACCTGGCGTGCATCGACCTGGGCACGCTCGAGTGCCGCACCGCCCCGGGCATCGAGGCGGCGGTGCTGGAGGCGGCCACGCGCAGCCAGGTGAGCGATGTGTGGACCGGCGGTCGCTGCGCGGTGAGCGAAGGGCGCCTGCTCGCCTTCGACGAGGAGGAGATCGCCGCCCTGCCGGCGCGGTGGATGCAGCGGCTGAAGCTGGAGGCGGCGGCATGAGCGCACCGCAGGCCGCCAATGCCGACCCGGCCGAGGTCGCCAAGTTCGACTCGGGCGCCAGCGGCTTCTGGGACCCGCACGGGGAGTTCCGGCCGCTGCACCTGCTCAACCCGGTGCGGCTCGGCTACGTCGCCGCGCGCGCCACGCTCGCCGGGCAGCCGGTGCTGGATGTCGGCTGCGGCGGCGGCCTGCTGGCCGAGGGGCTCGCCCGGGCCGGCGCCCGGGTGACCGCGGTCGACCTGGCGCCGGGCATGATCGAGGTCGCCCGCCTGCACGCGGCCGAGGCGGGGCTGCCGATCGACTACCGCGTCGCGCCGGCGGAGGCCGTGGCCGCAGCCAGCCCGCAGGCCTTTGCCGTCGTCACCTGCATGGAGATGCTCGAGCACGTGCCGGAGCCCGCCGCGATGCTCGCCACCCTGGGCCGGCTGCTGCGCCCGGGCGGCGACCTCTTCGTCTCCACGCTCAACCGCAACCTGCGCAGCTTCCTCACCGCCATCGTCGGCGGCGAGTACCTGGCGCGGCTCATCCCGCGCGGCACGCACGAGTACGAGCGCCTCATCCGCCCGGCGGAGCTGGCGCGCTGGGGGCGCGCCGCCGGCCTGACCCTGCAGGACCTGGCGGGCCTGGCACTCAACCCGCTCAGCGGCGAGGTGACCCTGAACCGGGACGTCGGGGTGAACTACCTGGCGCACTTCCGCCGGTGAGTGGACCGGTCTACATCCTGGCCGCCGCCGCGCTGCTCACCGGCCTGGTGCTCGGCGCGCTGCTCGGCCACCTGCGCGCGGCCCGGCGGCTCGAGGCCCTGCGCGTGGAGCTGGCCGAAGCCCAGGTGCGCCTCGAGCACCACGCCGCCCGCGAGTCCGAGCGCATCGCGCAGCTGGAGCAGTCCGAGACCCGCCTGAAGAGCGCCTTCGACTCCGTCGCCGCGGCCAGCCTGCGCAGCAACAGCGAGATGTTCCTGAAGCTGGCGCGCGAGGCCCTGGGCCGCGACCAGGCCGTCGCCGCCGGCACGCTCAAGGAGCGCGAGACGGCCATCGCGCAGCTCATCGAGCCGCTGCGCGTGGCGCTGGAGCGCACCGAGGCGCAGGTGCAGTCGCTCGAGCGCGAGCGCCGCGAGGCCTTCACCAGCCTGCGCACGCAGATCGAGCAGCTCGCGGGGGGCTCCGCGCAGCTGCAGCGCGAGACGCGCAACCTCGTCAGTGCCCTGCGCCGTCCGGAGGTGCGCGGCCGCTGGGGCGAGCTCACCCTGCGCCGCCTGGTCGAACTCGCAGGCCTGAGCGAGCACAGCGACTTCACCGAGCAGCTGCACATCCCCGGCGAGGAAGGCGGCTCCCTACGGCCGGACCTGGTGGTGCACATGCCCGATGCGCGCGAGCTGGTCATCGATGCGAAGACCCCGCTCGATGGATACCTGGCCGCCATCGATGCGCAGACCGAGGAGGAGCGTGCGCTGGGCCTGCGCAAGCATGCGCAGCAGGTCGAAACGCGCGTGCGCGAGCTGGCCTCCAAGAGCTACTGGGCGCAGTTCGAGCGCAGCCCGGAGTTTGCCGTGCTGTTCCTGCCGGGCGACCAGTTCCTGTCCGCGGCCCTGGCCGAGCGGCCGGACCTGCTGGAGAACTCGCTCGGCCAGAGCGTGATCATCGCCACCCCCTCGACGCTGATCGCGCTGCTCAAGGCGGTCGCCTACGGCTGGCGGCAGACCGCGGTCGCCCACAACGCTGCGCGGATCCGCGACCTGGGCCAGGACCTGTACCACCGCCTCGGCACCTTCACGGCCCACCTGGGCAAGATGGGCACGCGCCTGGGGGCTGCGGTCGAGGCCTACAACGGCGCGGTCGGCTCGCTCGAGCGCCAGGTGATGCCGCAGGCGCGCAAGTTCAACGAACTCGGGGTCACGGCCGAGGAGCCGCCGCCGGCGCTCGAACCGATCACGCACCTGGTGCGCGCCCTGTCGGCGCCGCCCGCCGAGACGCCTTCGCAGCCTGCCCCGCCGGGGGAGCTGCCGCTGACGCACCCGGGCAATGTCCGCAAGGCCTGATCCGGGGGCCACCCGCGCACTCGCCCTGCTTTACTCACCGGGCGCCCAGGGGCAGGTCCTCGGCGCGCTCACCGGCATCGAGCGCGAGGTCAACGCGAGCGTGGCCAGCGGGCTCGACCACGGCGTCGCGCACGCCCGCCTGGCCTGGTGGGGCGAGGAGTGCCGGCGCTGCGCCGCCGGGCAGAGCGAGCACCCGCTCACGCGGCAGCTGCAGGCACTGTGCACCGGCCCCGCGCGCGCAGCGCTCGCCGGACTGCGTGGCTTCACCGACATCGCGACCTGGGACCTGGCGAGTGCGAGCTTCCAGACGCGCAAGGAGATGAACGCCTACAGCGAGCGCTGGAGCGCCGCCCTCGTCGAGCCTTTCGCCGCGTTTGCGCTGGGTGAGCCGGCGGGCGCGCCGGTGCGCAGCTTCGGGCGCGCGCTGCACGAGGTGGAACTGGCCTGTACCCTGGCCGCCGATGCACGCGCCGGGCGGGTGCGCGCCCCGCTCGCCGAACTCGACGCCGCCGGCATCGACCCGGGGCAGCTGCTGCAGAACCCCTGGCAGGCGCCGCTGGCCAGCTTCGTGCGCAGCCTGCATCAGCGCGCCCGCCGCGCGCTTGCGGCCGCGGCCAGCGCACTGCCGGCGGCGCAGCAGCCTGCCCTGCGGGCACTGCTGGTGTGGGCGGCGCTCGCCCGGCAGCGCTCGATGCGCATCGCGGCCGCCTTGCCCGGACCCCTGCCCGCAGGCGACCATCACGCCCCGCTGGATGGCTGGCGCGCCTGGCGCGCTGCGCGACGCGCCGACCGCGCGCGCTTCGTGCTGCCGGCAGACTGAGCTGGGAGAGCCCTCGTTGGATACCGCGTTCGATCCACGCCGCCACGTGCCGGCCCCGGCGGAACTTCACGGCCGGGTCATTGCCATCACCGGCGCCGGGGAGGGCATCGGCCGCGCCGTGGCCCTGGCCTGCGCCGAGCACCAGGCGCAGGTGATCCTCATCGGGCGCAAGGTCGCGAAGCTTGAGAAGCTGCACGCGGAGATCCTGGCGCGCGGCTGGCCGGAGGCCTCGATCGCGCCGCTGGATCTGGAGAAGGCGGTGGCGCGCGACTACGACCAGCTCGCCGATGCACTGCTCGAGCGCTACGGCCGCCTCGACGGCCTGCTGCACAACGCGGGGATCCTGGGGACGCTCGCGCCGATCGAGCACTACGACGTGCCGACCTGGTGCCGCGTGATGCACGTCAACGTGACGGCGGCCTTTGCGCTGACCCAGGTGCTGATCCCGGCGCTCAAGAAGTCGGCGGACGCCTCGGTGGTCTTCACCACCAGCTCGGTCGGCCGGGCCGGGCGGGCCTACTGGGGCGCCTACGCGGTCTCGAAGTTCGCGGTCGAGGGCCTGGCGCAGGTGCTGTCCGAGGAACTGGCGGGCATCAGCCACGTGCGCGTGAACGCGCTCAACCCGGGGCGCGCGCGCACCGCGATGCGCCGCGCGGCCTACCCGGCCGAGGACCTCGAGAGCGTGCCGCTGCCCGAATCCCTGACCGGCCCCTACATCGCCCTGCTCGGGCCGGCCAGTCAGGGCGTCAGCGGCGGCTCCTTCGATGCCCAGTCCGCGCCCGCGGCGGCTGCCGGCGCCGCCAGCAGCGCCGCCAGCTCTTCCTGAGTCAGTTCCCGGAACTGGCTGCGGCCCAGGGCGCGCTCCAGGGCGAGCGGTCCCAGGCGCACGCGCTGCACGCGGCTGACCAGCGCACCCGTGCGCTCGAAGAGCTGGCGCACCTGCTTGCCGCTGGCACCGCGCGCCACCAGCGTGTACCAGCGGTTGGCCCCCTCCCCGCCCGCCGGCTCGCAGCGCTCGACCTGCAGCCGCTCGCCGCTGTCGAGCTCGCCGCCGAGGATCGAGCTGAGGTTCGCCTCGGTGAGTTCGCCACGCACGCGCACGCCGAACTCGCCCGTCAGGGTATGCACCCGGCGCTGCAGGCGCTCGGCGAGCGCGCCATCGGAGGTGACCAGCTCCAGGCCGCCATCCACCCGGGGCATGGGGCTGATGCTGATGAACCGCCGGCCGGCGCGGCGCGGCAGGCGCTCGAGCAGGGCCTGGCGCGGCAGGCGCGCCTCGGGCTGTGGGCTGGCCGCATCCGGTGTGCGCAGGGGCTCCCCGGGGGAGCGGTGGCAGATGAAGACGCGTGCGCCGGCATCCTGGGCCTGCACCCGCACCGGGCGGCCGTCGAGGCGCACCTGGTCGGCCGGGCCGACCTTCATCCCCAGGGTGGCGGGGAGCGAGTTGACGGTGAGGCGCCCGGCGCGGATCCACGCTTCAGCCTCGCGGCGCGAGGCCAGGCCGACGCGCGCCAGCATCTTCTGCAGGCGCTCCGGCTCGCCCGCGCGCGCGGGGGTTCCCCTGCCGGCGGCGGTGCCGGGTGCGGCGGCACGCCGCCCGCCGCCCCGGCGCGCGGGAGCGCGCGCCATCAGTTCTCCAGGTCTAGCGGGCCTGCCACCAGTTCGTGCGTGCCGTCCGCGGCGGCCGAGAACCCCGCCTCCTCGGCCGGCTCGTCGGCCTCGGCGGCATCGGCGCCGCCACTGGCCTCGGTCAGCGGGGCCGCGGGCACCTCGACGGCCCCCTCATCGGCAGGCAGGTCCAGCTGCAGGTTGACGTCCCCCATGGCCTGCAGCTCCGCCAGCGGCGGCAGGTCATCGAGGTACTTCAGCCCGAAGTAATCCAGGAAGTCGCGCGTGGTGCCCAGCAGCTCGGGGTGGCCCGGCACGTCGCGGTGGCCGACAACCCGCACCCAGGCGCGCTCGATCAGCGTGCGGATGATGTTCGGGTTCACCGCCACGCCGCGCACCGCCTCGATCTCGGCGCGGGTGATCGGCTGGCGATAGGCGATCAGCGCCAGGGTCTCCAGCAGCGCACGCGAGTAGCGCGCCGCACGCTCGGGCCACAGCCGCGAGATCTCCGGGGCGAGCTCGCGGCGCACCTGGATGCGGTAGCCGCTGGCGGTCTCCTTCAGCTCGATGCCGCGCCCCTCGTACTCGGCGGCCAGCGCCTCCAGCTGCTCGCGCAGCTGCGCTGCGCTGGGCCGCACGCTCTCGTCGAACAGCTTGAGCATCTCGGCCGGGGGCAGCGGGTTGCCGGCCGCCAGCAGCGCAGCCTCGAGCACGTTCCTGACGTACGACTCACTCATTGACGTTCCTCATCGGCCGCACCGGTCGCCACCGCGGCGCCGGCGGCCTCATCGGCGCCGGGGCCGCCGGCCGTATTGTCGCTCACAACGCGCAGGTGCGTGGCGGGATTGGCGCGTACGTGCAGGGGCGCATAGGCCTCGGCCTGGACGATGTCGATGAGCCCCTCGCGCATCAGCTCCAGGATCGCCACGAAGGTGACAGTCACCCCCATGCGCCCCTCCTCCGGGCGGAACAGGTCGGTGAAGGGCAGGAAGGCCGTCCCGCCCAGCCGGGCGAGGATGTCGCTCATGCGCTCGCCCACCGACAGCCGCTCGCGCTGCACGTGGTGGTGGGCGAACATCTGCGCGCGGACCACGACGTCCTTGAAGGCGAGCAGCATCTCCTGCAGCGTGATCTGCGGCAGCGGGCGCACGACCTGGCGCTCCTTCAGCGGCGCGGCCGCCGGCCAGACGTCGCGCTCCAGGCGCGGCAGCGCGTCGATGTTCTCGGCGGCGCGCTTGAAGCGCTCGTACTCCTGCAGGCGCCGCACCAGCTCGGCGCGCGGGTCCAGCTCGCTGTCCTCGTCGTGCTTGGGCCGCGGCAGCAGCATGCGCGACTTGATCTCGGCGAGGGTGGCCGCCATCACCAGGTACTCGCCCGCCAGCTCCAGCTGCAGGTCCTGCATGAGCTCGATGTACTGCATGTACTGGCGCGTGATCTCCGCCAGCGGGATGTCGAGGATGTCCAGGTTCTGCCGGCGGATCAGGTAGAGCAGCAGGTCGAGCGGCCCCTCGAAGGCCTCGAGGAAGACCTCCAGGGCCTGCGGCGGGATGTACAGGTCGCGCGGCAGCTCGGAGATCGGCTCGCCGTTGACGACCGCAAAGGGCATCTCCCCCTGCAGGGGCGCGGCCGCGGGCGCCAGCGCCGGCGGCGGGTTGGAGACGACGATCTTCAGTTCGGGCCGTGGCTTCATGTGGCTCCCCCGCTCAGTCGATGCGCAGGTGCATCGCCCGACGCACCTCGTCCAGGGTCTGCCGGGCCGCCTCGCGGGCCTTCTCGGCACCCTCGGCGACGATGTTACGCACCAGGTCGGGATTGTCCTCGAATTCCTGCGCCCGGCGGCGCATGCCGTTAATTTCCTCGACGATCTTCTCGATCAGCGGCTTCTTGCAGTCCAGGCAGCCGATGCCCGCGCTGCGGCAGCCCTCGCTCGCCCACCTGCGGGTTGCCTCGTCCGAATACACCTTGTGCAGGTCGAACACCGGGCACTTGTCCGGGTCGCCCGGGTCGGTGCGCCGCACGCGCGCAGGATCGGTCTGCATGGCGCGCAGCTTGCTCACCACGGCATCCGGCTCCTCGCGCAGGCCGATGGTGTTGCCGTAGGACTTGGACATCTTGCGGCCGTCCAGCCCCGGGACCTTCGGGGTGGCGGTCAGCAGCACCTGGGGCTCCGGGAGGATCGTGACGCCGGTGCCCTCGAGGTAGCCGAGCAGGCGCTCGCGGTCGGCGAGCGTGATGCGGGTGTTGCTCTGCACGAGCGCCTGCGCGCGCTTCAGCGACTCGGTGTCGCCGGCTTCCTGGAACTTGCGGCGCAGCTGGCGGTACGCGGTGGTGTTGCGGCCGCCGAGCTCCTTGACCGCCTTCTCGGCCTTGGCCTCGAAGTCCGGCTCGCGCCCGTAGATGTGGTTGAAGCGACGCGCCGCCTCGCGCGTGAGCTCCACGTGCGCGACCTGGTCCTCGCCCACCGGCACGTAGGCGGCGCGGTAGATGAGGATGTCCGCGCTCTGCAGGAGCGGGTAGCCGAGGAAGCCGTAGGTGGCGAGGTCCTTCTCCTTCAGCTGCTCCTGCTGGTCCTTGTAGCTCGGCACGCGCTCGAGCCAGCCGAGCGGGGTGATCATCGACAGCAGCAGGTGCAATTCTGCGTGCTCGGGCACGTGCGACTGGATGAACAGCGTCGCCACGCCGGGGTTGAGGCCCGCGGCCAGCCAGTCGATGAGCACCTCGCGCACGTGCTCCTGCAGGCGCGAGGTGTCCTCGTAGCCGGTGGTGAGCATGTGCCAGTCGGCGACGAAGAAGAAGCACTCGTACTGGTACTGCAGCTCGACCCAGTTGCGCAGCGCGCCGTGATAGTTGCCCAGGTGCAGCCGGCCGGTGGGGCGCATGCCGGAGAGCACGCGCCGCGCCGGCGCGGGCGTGCTCACGTAGCGCCCCGCGGCGGGACCGGGCGGACGGAGTGGGTTGCGGAGGGTAGGCTCGGGGGCGCGCTGCGCCCGGGAAACGCGGTTCTGCTCACGCGGCAATTATAGCGCACGGCCCGTGATCGGGCCGAGATCGCCCTTGCCCTTGCGCACGATCACCGGCGGGGTCACGGACAGGTCGACGACCGTGGTCGGCTCGGTGCCGCAGTCGCCGCTGTCCAGGATCGCATCGATCTCGTGGCCGAGGCGCTGCTGGATCTCGCGCCCCGCGGTCAGCGGCTGCGCATCCTCACCCACCAGCAGCGTCGAGCTCATCATCGGCTCGCCCAGCTGCGCCAACAGGGCCAGCGGCACGCGATGGTCGGGGATGCGCACGCCGATGGTGCGCTTGCGCTCGTGCTGCAGGCGCCGCGGCGTCTCGCGCGTCGCCCTGAGCAGGAAGGTGTACGGCCCGGGAAGGCAGGCGCGCAGCATGCGAAACTGCCAAGTTTCCAGGCGTGCAAAGCGCCCGACCTCGGCGAGGGTGGCGCACACGATCGTGAAGTGGTGGTGGCGGTCGGTCTTGCGGATGCGCCGCACGCGCTCCAGGGCGGCGCTGTCACCCAGATGCCAGCCCAGCGCATAGGAGGAGTCGGTTGGATAGGCGATGAGGGCGCCGCCGCGCAGCAGCTCGGCGGCCCGCCGGATCAGGCGCGGCTGGGGATCGATGGGGTGCAACTCGAGGTATTCGGCCACGTAAATGACGGACTCTGGACAGAAAAGCGCTTCCCGCGTGGAACTTACCGGCGGCGCGTGAGAATATACGCGGCCCCCTGTCGGGTACACCGCCGTCCCCTAGGACCGTCGCACCCCACTCCCCATGCAGGCCCTGACTGAATTTGCGCCGCTGCTGGCGTTCTTCGCGGCGTATTACCTGCGCGGCCTGTACGTGGCCACGGCGGTGCTCATGGTGGCCATGCTCGGCCTGCTGCTGGTGGACTGGCTGCAGCAGCGGCGCCTGCCGCCCATGCACGTGGTCTCGACCGTGCTGGTGCTCATCTTCGGTGCGGCCACCCTGATCCTGCACAACAAACTCTTCAT
Organism: Pseudomonadota bacterium; assembly: GCA_018240525.1. Lineage (GTDB taxonomy): Bacteria > Pseudomonadota > Gammaproteobacteria > Steroidobacterales > Steroidobacteraceae > 13-2-20CM-66-19. The sequence goes on along the minus strand of JAFEFN010000001.1, from coordinate 41,338 downwards.
CCAGTACAAGCCCACGGTGTTCTTCTGGCTGACCAGCCTTGCGTTCCTCGGCAGCTTCTGGATCGGGCAGCGCACGCTCGCCGAGCGGCTGCTCGGATCCGCCTTTGGCGACAAGCTGCAGGTGGGCGCGGCGCGCTGGCGCATCCTGAATGCCTGGTGGGTCGGCTTCTACGCCTTCCTGGGCGCGCTCAACCTGGTCGTGGTGGTGTACGCCAGCGAGGCGACCTGGGTCGCCCTGAAGGTCGTCGACGGCGTGCTCATGCTCGCCTTCGTCATCGCCCAGGTGCTGTGGCTGTCCGCGCGCGAGCCGCGCATCGAGAGCGCCCCGTGAGCGCCCCGGTGACGGCCGAACTGCGCAGCGCCCTGGAGCGCGCCCTGCACCCGAGCGCGCTCGAGGTCATCGACGACAGCGCCGCGCACGCCGGCCACGCCGGCGCCCGCTCCGGCGGGCACTACCGGGTGAGCGTGGTGGCCGCCGCCTTCGAGGGGCGCACGCAGCTCGAGCGGCACCGGCTGGTGTACGCGGCCGTCGCCCCGCTGATGAGCACCACCGTGCACGCCCTCAACATCGATGCCCGCACGCCCGCGGAGGCTGCCTGACAGGGCAACCGAGGCCGGCGCGGCCGGCCTGGCGAACCGAGCATTTCCCGACTTCGACAACTGACATTGGTAACCACCGGAAGACCTGCATGAACCATTCACGCCTTCTCGTCATCGCCGTCGCGCTTGCCGCGCTGGCCGCCTGCCAGCCCAAGACCTCGGCCACCGCGGCAGCCGCGGGCGACACCTCCCCGCCCGTGGCCACCGTCAACGGCACCCCGATCTCGCGGGACCTGTACGAGTTCTACATCAAGGGCATCACCGGCAAGTCCTCCGCGGACCTCACCCCGCAGCAGCGCACCGCCGCCCTCGACAACCTGATCCGCGGCCGGCTGACCGGCGAGCAGGCCGTCAAGGATGGCCTCGACAAGAGTGGCGACACCGCCTTCCTGCTGGCGCTCACGCGCCTGAACGTGCTCGAGCAGGCCGAGTCCGACAGGTACCTGAAGGACAAGCAGGCCACCGACGAGGAGCTGCACAAGGAGTACGACGCGCAGATCGGCGCCATGCCCAAGCTCGAATACCACGCCCGCAACATCGTGGTCTCCACCGAGGCCTTCGCGCAGAGCATCATCGGCCAGCTGGAGAAGGGCGCGAAGTTCGAGGACGTCGCCAAGAAGGAGTCCATGGACCCGGCGGCCAAGAACAATGCCGGGGACCTGGGTTGGTTCACGCCCGAGCGCATGATCCCGGAGCTGTCGGCCGCCGTCCTCACCCTCAAGCCGGGCGAATACACCCACACCCCGATCAAGACCCAGTACGGCTGGCACGTGGTGCAGCTGGTCGAGACGCGCGACCTCACGCCGCCCTCGTTCGATCAGGTGAAGCAGCGTCTGGTGCAGGTCGTGCAGGCCAAGAAGTTCCGCTCCTACCAGGACGAGCTGATGCGCACGGCCAAGATCGAGAAGACCGAGCCGGCCGCGGCAGCCGCCCCGGCCACCCCCGCCGCGCCGGCACCGGCGGCCCCGGCGGGCGCGCCGAAGAACTAGCGCAGACACCGCCCGCGCGGGACCGCGGCACGCGGCCCGCGCGGGCACTCTCACTCCCCCGCCAGCAGCTTCAGGAACGCCGCCTCCTCGAGGACGGGGATGCCCAGTTGCTGCGCCTTGGCAAGCTTCGAGCCGGCCTCGCGCCCGGCCACCACGTAGCTGGTCTTCTTCGAGACGCTCCCGGCAACCTTGGCGCCGCGCGCGGTCAGTGCTTCCTGCGCCTGCTCGCGCGTCATGCTCTCCAGCGTGCCGGTCACCACGAAGGTGCGACCGGCGAGGGGCTGCCCGGTGACCGCGGCGACCGGCATGTCGGGCCAGTGCACGCCGCGTGCCTTTAGCGCCTCGATCACGGCCAGGTGCGCCGGCGCGGCAAAGAAGGCCGCCACGTGCGCCGCCACGATCGGACCGACGTCCGGAACCTGCTGGATGCGCGCGGCATCGGCGGCGGCCAGCGCCTCCAGGCTGCCGAAGTGGCGCGCCAGGGCCAGCGCGGTGGCCTCGCCGACCTCGCGGATGCCCAGTCCGAACAGGAGGCGCGGCAGGCTGGTGCGCTTGCTCTTCTCGATCGCCTCCAGGAGGTTGGCGGCGGATTTCTCGCCCATGCGCTCCAGCTGCGACAGCTGACCCAGCTCGAGTGCGTAGATGTCCGCGGGCGAGCGGACGTAGTCGTGCTCGATCAGCTGCTCGACCACCTTGTCGCCCAGGCCCTCGATGTCCAGCGCACGCCGGCTGGCGAAATGGCGCAGCGCCTCCTGGCGCTGCGCCCTGCAGGTGAAGCCCCCGGTGCAGCGCGCCACCGCCTCCCCCGCGACGCGCAACACCTGCGACTGGCACACCGGACAGCTCGCGGGCAGCTGCACCGCGCGCGCCCCCGGGGGGCGGCGCTCGCCGAGCACGCCGACGACCTCGGGGATGACATCCCCGGCGCGGCGCACGACCACCGTGTCGCCCGGGCGCACGTCCTTGCGCTGCACCTCGTCGATGTTGTGCAGCGTCACGTTGCTGACGGTCACCCCGCCGACGAACACCGGTTCGAGCCGCGCGACCGGGGTGAGCGCCCCGGTGCGCCCGACCTGGAACTCGATGTCCCTCACCACCGTCACCGCTTCCTCGGCGGGGAACTTGTGCGCGATGGCCCAGCGCGGTGCGCGTGAGACGAAGCCGACACGCTCCTGGTCGGCGCGGCTGTCGAGCTTGTAGACCACGCCGTCGATCTGGTACGGCAGCGCGCTGCGCCGCGCGCCCAGGTCGCGGTAGTAGGCGAGGCACCCCTGCACGCCGCGCACGGTGCGCGCCTCGGGCGAAACCGGCAGCCCGAGCGAGCGCAGCAGCTGCAGCACCTGGTGCTGCTGGGGCGGCAGCGCCACGCCCGTGACCGCGCCCAGGCCGTAGAAGAAGGCGGTGAGCGGGCGTGCCGCGGTCAGGCGCGCGTCGAGCTGGCGCAGGCTGCCGGCGGCCGCGTTGCGCGGATTGACGAACACCTTCTCGCCGCGGGCGCGTGCCTGCTCGTTCATGCGCGCAAAACCGGCGAGCGGCATGAATACCTCGCCGCGCGCCTCGAACAGCGGCGGCGCCTGCCCGCGCAGCCGCTGCGGCACCGCGCGGATCGTGCGCACGTTGGCGGTCACGTCCTCGCCGGTCACCCCATCGCCGCGGGTCGCGGCGCGCTCGAGCAAACCCTCGCGGTACAGGATGGACACGGCCAGGCCATCCAGCTTCGGCTCGGCGACGTACGCGAGCTCTCCGTCCACCCCGAGCCGCTCGTGCAGGCGGCGGTCGAAGCCGCGCAGGTCCTCCTCGGAAAAGGCGTTCTCCAGCGAGAGCATCGGCACGCTGTGGCTGACTTCGCCGAAGGCCGCGCTCGGGGTCCCGGAGACGCGCTGCGTCGGGGAATCGGCGGTGATGAGGCTGGGATCGGCGGCCTCCAGGGCGCGCAGCTCCTGCATCAGCCGGTCGTACTCCGCGTCCGGAACTTCCGGGTCGTCGAGGACGTAGTAGCGGTAGTCGTGCTGCGCGATCTGCGCGCGCAGCGTCGCCGCGCGCGCCGCCGCTTCCGACCTCACAAGGTCGCCCCCTGGTTCAGGCGCTGGCGCAGCAGCGCGACGCGTGCCGGGGTGAGGGGGCTGCCCTGCTCGTCCTGCAAGACCCCCTTCAGGCGCTCGTTGAGGCTACGGGCCGTGAACACGAGCTCGTCGAAGGCCTGCGGCGGGGCCTTCGGCCCGGGCAGCACGGCAAAGAGCGACAGGCCGCCGAAGTGCTGCGAATCCATCGTGTCGGCATCGAAGGTCCCGGGGCGCGTCAGGCTGGCCGCGCTGAGCACCGCGCGGTGCGACTCGTCCGGTTTGTGGAAGATCGAGAATCGGCCGAGCACGAAGCCCTCGGCGGCGAGCGCCTGGCGCAGCGAGCGGCCGGCGAAGCGTTCGGGCATCGGCGCGATCAGGCGCACCGCGACAATCTGGCGCTGCTCATCGGGCGGCCACTCGACCGTCGGTGCGGTGCCGGCCGGCAGCCCGGCCCGCCCCTCGCGCTCGGGAGCGGGCGGCGGCTCGTGCGCCGGCGGCGATTCGTCCGCGCGGGACACGTACTCGAAGGTCTCCTCGACCAGGGGCGCGGGAACCTCGGGCGCGACCGGCTCTGCCGGGGGGGCGCTGGCCGGCCCGGCGGCCTCCGCGACATCGGGTGCGGGCCTGGCATGGCTGCGCGCGCTGCCCGCCTCGACCACGGGCAGCTCGTGCGGGGGTTCGGCCTCCCGGGCACGCATGGTGGGCAGCGTGAGGGTGGGTTCGGAGCGGCCGCGGGGGGTCCCCTCCGTCCCCGCATCGCGCGCGGGGCCGCGCTCGCTGCGGCCGACGGCCTGGCGCGGCCGGCGCAGCTCCCACCAGGTCAGCGCACCGAGGAAGGGTATCCCGATGCCAAGGAGGATCCAGCGCAGTTCCCCGGGGGTCATGGCTTGAGCTTCAGACAGCCGCCAGCCGCACCGCTTCGTCGACGTCCACGCTGACCAGCCGCGAGACGCCCGGCTCGTGCATCGTGACCCCGAGCAGCTGCGAGGCCAGCTCCATGGTGGTCTTGTTGTGGGTGATGAATATGAATTGCACCCGCGCGGCCATCTCACGCACGATATCGCAAAAGCGCCCGACATTGTGCTCATCGAGCGGCGCATCCACCTCGTCGAGCAGGCAGAACGGCGCCGGGTTCAGGTCGAAGATCGAGAACACGAGCGCCACGGCCGTGAGGGCCTTCTCGCCGCCGGACATCAGGTGGATGGTGCTGATCTTCTTGCCGGGTGGGCGCGCCATCACGGCGACGCCGGCGGTCAGCTTGTCCTCGCCGACCAGCTCAAGATACGCGTGGCCGCCGCCGAACAGGCGCGGGAACTTCTCCTTCAGGCCGGCGTTGATGCGCTCGAAGGTGTCCTCGAAGCGCGTGCGCGTCTCCTTGTCGATCCGGCGCATGGCGTCCTCGAGCGTCGTGAGCGCGGAGTTGAGGTCGGCGAACTGGCTGTCGAGGTACTCCTTGCGCTGGGTGTGCTCGCTCAGCTCGTCGATCGCGGCCAGGTTCACCTGGCCGAGCCGTTCGATCTCGCCGCGCGCGCTCGCCAGGGACTGCTCCCATTCGATGACGGTGGCCTCGGCGGCAAGCCCGGCGAGCACGCTCGCCAGGTCCGCGCGCGTCTCGGCAAACTGCTCCGCGAGCGCTGCGCGCCGCACGTGCGTCTCCTGGGCCGCGAGGCGTGCCGCGTCCATGGACTCGCGCGCCGCGTGCACGCGCTGCTCGGCCGACTGGCGCTCCTCGTCCAGCGCGCGCAGCGCCTGTTCGGTGCTCTCCAGCGCCTCGCGCGCCACGGCCAGCTCGCCCTCCACGCTCAGGCGCAGCGTGAGCGTCTCGTTCAGGCGCGCCTGCGCCTGGATGATGGGCTCGTCGCCGGAGGCCAGCTCCGTCTCAAGCTCGGTGCGGCGGCGGCTGAGCTGGGCGTGCTGCTCGTGCATGCGGCCCATGCCCGCGGCCACGGAAGTTTCGGTGGAGCGCCGCGACTCGACCCGCACGTGCAGGTCGCGCGCGGCAAGCTGCGCGGCCTGCGCGGCGGCCCGGGCCGCCTGCAGCGCCGCCCGCAGCGCCTCGCGCTCGCCGACCAGCGCGGCGTGCCGGCTCTCGAGTTCCTCCAGAGTGGACTGGGCCCGTGCCAGCTCCCCGCGCGCGCGCTGCAGCGCCGCCTGGGTGTCGTCGCGCTCGCGCGCCACCTCGCCGGCATCCTGCTGCAGCCGCTCGCCCCGCTGGTCCGACTCCGTGGCCCGCTGCCGTCCGGCCTGGAGCGCGGCCAGCAGGTCGGCGTGCGTGCGATGCGCGCCGCTCAGCGCCGCCTGGGTCTCGTCGCGCTCGCGCTCGGCCTGCGCCAGCGCGCTGCGCGCCGTCCCCAGGTCCGATTCGGCCTGCGCCGCCCCGGCGGCGGCACTGGAGGCCGCGCCGCGCAGGCTCTTCAGGCGGTGTTCACGCTCGAGCACCCCGGCGCGCTGGTCGGTGCCGCGGCTCACCCGCAGCCAGTCGCGCCCGACCCACTCCCCTTCGCGCGTGATGTAGGACTCCCCGGCCGCGAGCGTGTGGCGCGCGCCCAGCGCCTGCGCCAGCGACTCGGCGGTCTGCACGCCCGCGAGCTGCGCGAGGATGGGGGCCGGGCCGCGCACGCGCGCCGCCAGTGACGCCTGCGGCGCGCCCCCGGCAGCGCTGCCGCCTTCCACCAGCGTCACGCGACCCGTCGCCAGCTGCGCCAGTGCGCCGCTGACCGCGTCTAGGCCATGGACACAGACCGCTTCCAGATAGTCGCCGAGGACGGTCTCGGCCGCGCGCTCCCAGCCGGCCTCGACCTCCAGCAGCGTCGCCAGGCGCGGGCGCCCGTCCAGCCCTGCGCCCTGCAGCCACTGCTGGGTCTGGCCGGCGTGATCGCTGAGCGCTGCCGCCTGCAGCGCCTCGAGGGAAGTCAGTTCCGCGCGGGCCGCTTCGCGTGCCGCGCGCGCCTGCTCCAGGGCGCGCTCGGCGGCGAGCTGCTCGCCCCGCAGCCCCTGCACGCGCGCCTGGGCATCTGCCAGACGTGCCGCCAGCGCCTCGCTCGCCGCGCGCGCGCGGGCCTCGTCCTGGTCCAGCTGCACCAGGCTGCTGCCCGGATGCTGGGCGCTGAGCGACTCGTGTTCCTCGGCCAGCCGCTGCGCCTGTGCGGCGAGGCGGCGTGCCTGGTTCTCCAGCTGCTCGATGCGCGCGCGCTCCACCTGCGCGCTCTGCCCGGCCGCCGCAGCGGCCTGGGTATGGGCCTCCCAGCGCTGCTGGGCGCCGTGCACCGCAGCCTCGCTCGACTCGAGCTCGCCGGCGGCGCGCGCCTCGGCCTGCTGGGCGCTGTCCAGCTGCGGGCTCAGCTGGGCCAGCTCGGCACGCACGGCGGCCAGCTGCTCCTCGTCGCGGGCGATGTGCGCGGCCAGGTCCGCGAGCGTGGTGTGGGCCTGCGCCAGGTCCGCGCGCTGGCGCTCGCGCAGCTCGCGCGTGTGCTCGATGGTCTGCTCCAGGCGCGAGATGTCCGCGCCCACCTCGTAGTAGCGGCCCTGCACCTGCGAGAGCCGCTCGCTGCGCTCGGTATGCACACTGCGCTGCCTCTCGATGGCCGCCTCCGCGGCGCGCTGCTCGGCCAGTGCTGCCTGCATGGCGAGCTCGCGCTCGCGCACGGCCGCATCGTGCACCTCCGCGCCGCTGTCCAGGTCGCGCATGCGCAGGGCGAGCAGCTCGGCGGTCAGGCGCCGCTCCTGTTCCTTGAGCGCCTGGTACTTGCGCGCGGTGGCCGCCTGCCGTTGCAGGTGCCGGATCTGCTTCTCGACCTCATCGACCACGTCCTGCAGCCGCTCGAGGTTCTCGCGCGTATCGGTGATGCGCGCCTCGGTTTCCTTGCGCCGCTCCTTGTAGCGGGATATCCCGGCCGCCTCCTCCACGAAGGCGCGCATGTCCTCGGCGCGCGCATCGATGACGCGCGAGATCATGCCCTGCTCGATGATGGCGTAGCTGCGCGAGCCGAGCCCGGTGCCGAGGAACAGGTTGGTGATGTCCTTGCGGCGGCAGCGGCCACCGTTGATGAAGTAGGCGGAGCTGCCATCGCGCGAGACCTGGCGCTTGAGCGAAATCTCGGTGTAGCCGGCGTAGGCGCCGCCGATCTTGCCGTCGGAGTTGTCGAACACCAGTTCGACCGAGGCGGTGCCAACCGGCTTGCGGGCGGCGGAGCCGTTGAAGACCACGTCCGCCATGTTGTCGCCGCGCAGGTGCTTGGCGGACAGCTCGCCCATCACCCAGCGCACCGCGTCGATGACGTTGGACTTGCCGCAGCCGTTCGGGCCCACGACACCGGTGAGATTGCTGGGGAAGTTGATTTGGGTCGGATCGACGAAGGACTTGAAGCCGGCGAGCTTGATCTTGGTCAGCCGCATCTCTGATTTCTTCCGCCGTTCTTTGCGCCCCGAAGGATGGTGTAGTGTAGAGGAATATGCCCTCAGCGCCCACAACCGAACTCGAGACATTTCCAAATCCGGCGACCGAGCGCGACTACACGGTCCGCATGCAGATCCCGGAGTTCACCTGCCTGTGTCCGAAGACCGGCCAGCCGGATTTCGCGACGCTCGATCTGGAGTTCGTGCCTGACCGGCTGTGCGTGGAACTGAAGTCGCTGAAGCTGTATGTCTGGTCCTTCCGCGACCGCGGCGCCTTCCACGAGGCGGTGACCAACGAGATCGCCGATCAGTTGGAGCGCACCATGCGCCCGCGTTTCCTGCGCCTGAGCGCCCGCTTCAACGTGCGCGGCGGCATCTACACCACCGTTGTCGCGGAGCGCCGACAGCCGGGCTGGCAGCCGGCCCCGCCGGTCGTGCTGCCCTGAAAAATCCGCCCCGGTCGGGGACCGGCCGGGCGCAGGGGCCGTTCCAGAACGTGTCTGCAGGCATGCCGCAGCGCGGCGGAGGCCGGTGCGCGCCGACAGCGGAACAAGGCTCCCGGAACACCTGTACAGCCCTAAGAGCGCCGGTATAATCGCGCGTTCTTTAACGAGGCCGAGGCGGTTTTAAGGAGTGCAATAGATGCCGGCTAAGAAACCTGCGCCCAAGTCCGCGAAGGGCAAGAAGGCGCCCAGCCGGCCGGCGGCAAAGAAGGCCGCCGCCCGCAAGCCGGAACCGGCACGCGCGAAGCCGGCCGTGGCCGCCGCGCGCAAGGCGGCAGCCCCCGCGGCGGTTGCGCCCAAGAAGGTGGCGGCGAGCACGCCGGCAGCGGCCAGCGAACCGGCCGCACCGCCGAAGAAGCCCGCGCGCACGAGCGTGGGGGTCGTGGCCGCGATGGTGCCCAGCGCCAACCGCGCCGCCAGCGCGCCGGTGGTCGGCGATGGGGAGGATACCGAGGGGGGCGAGCTGGGTAGCCTGCTCGCCGGCCCGCGCAACGTACAGCCCTACATCGCCAAGCGCGGCGAGCAGTACATGAGCAAGGAGCAGCTCGGGCACTTCAGCGCGATCCTCAACAACTGGAAGCGCGACCTCATGGTCGAGGTCGACCGCACCGTCACGCACATGAAGGACGAGGCGGCGAACTTCCCGGACCCGAACGACCGCGCCACCCAGGAAGAAGAGTTCAGCCTCGAGCTGCGCACGCGCGACCGCGAGCGCAAGCTCATTCGCAAGATCGACGAGGCCCTCAAGCGCATCGAGGACGGCTCCTACGGCTACTGCCTGGAGACGGGCGAGGAAATCGGCATCAAGCGCCTGGAAGCCCGCCCGGTCGCGACCCTGAGCCTCGAAGCCCAGGAGCGCCGCGAGCGCCGCGAGCGCCAGTACGGCGATCGCGACGATCGCTACCGCTAGCGATCCTGCCACGGGTGCGCCTGCCGGCGCACCGCTGCCCTACACCGGGCGCTTCGCGCCCTCGCCCACCGGCGCCCTGCACCTGGGGTCGCTGGTCGCCGCGCTCGGCAGCTTCCTCGACGCGCGCCACCACGGCGGCCGCTGGCTGCTGCGCATGGAGGACCTGGACACCCCGCGCGTGCTGCCCGGCTGCGCGGACCAGATGCTGCGCACGCTGGAAGCCTTCGCCCTCACCTGGGACGGTGCGGTCGAGTACCAGAGCCGGCGCGGCGCGGCCTACCAGGAGGCGCTGCGGCAGCTGCGCGCCCAGGGCGTCACCTTCGAGTGCAGCTGCAGCCGTGCCGAGCGTCAGGGAGAGGGCGGCTATCCGGGCACGTGCCGCGAGGGGCCCGCGCGAGCCGGCCCCACGGCGACGCGCTTCCGGGTCGATGCGCGGCGCGTCGCCTTCGCGGACCGCATCCAGGGCGCCTGCCACTACGAGCTGGCCGAGCGCGGCGACGTCATCATCAGGCGCCGCGACGGGAGGATCGCCTACCAGCTGGCCGTGGTCCTCGACGATGCCTGGCAGGGGGTGACGCAGGTGGTGCGCGGCGCGGACCTGCTCGACAGCACCCCCTGGCAGATGGCACTGCAGTCCGCGCTGCGCCTGCCCGGGCTGCACTACGCGCACCTGCCGCTGGTGGTGGAGCCCTCGGGAGCGAAGCTCGCCAAGTCCCGCCGCGCGGTGGCGCTGGACCCCTCGCAGGCCGGCCGTCAGCTGCACGATGCCCTCGTCCTGCTGCAGCAGCAGCCTCCGGCCGAGCTTAAGCTTGCGCCGGCGCCGGAGATCCTGGGTTGGGCCGTGCCGCACTGGGACATTGGGCGGCTGTCCGGCCGGTCACAGGTGCGCGCCGCAGTCTGAGCGCTTGGAGTTGGGTTCGCCGTGGCATTGTAATAAGGTATGTCGGAAGACGCCCTGCACTACGGAAGGTGCACAAACCCAAGTGAGGGACGTATGAGCGAGCCGCGGACCATAAAAAAGTACCCGAACCGGCGGTTGTACGACACGGTCGAGAGCCGATACATCACGCTCGCGGACATCCGCCGGCTGGTCATCGAGCGCATCGATTTCGTCGTGGTCGACAAGAAGACGCAAGGCGACATCACCCGCTCGATCCTGCTGCAGGTCATCGCCGAACAGGAGCACGGAGGCGAGTCACTGATGAGTCAGGACTTCCTGTCCCAGGTCATCCGCTCCTACGGCGGGCCGACCCGCGGAGTGATCGGCAACTACCTCGAGCAGAGCCTGCGGCAGTTCGCCAGCGAAAACGGGCGCGGCCAGCAGGGCTGACCGCGCCGTTCGGTTCGCCGCCGGATGCGGCCCTCAGGCCGCGTCGACGTCACGCATCGACAAGCGGATGCGGCCCTGGCGGTCAACCTCCAGCACCTTCACGCGGATCACGTCGCCTTCCTTGAGCTTGTCGCTGACGCGCTCCACGCGGTCGTTGGAGATCTGCGAGATGTGCACCAGGCCGTCGCGGCCGGGCAGGATGGTGACGAAGGCGCCGAAGTCCATCAGGCGCGCCACCTTGCCCTCGTAGATCGCACCGACCTCCACCTCCGCGGTGATCAGCTCGATGCGCGCCTGCGCCTCGCGGCCGGCCTGGCCGCTCACCGAGGCGATCTTCACCGTGCCGTCGTTCTCGATGTCGATGGTGGTGCCGGTCTCCTCGGTGATCTGGCGGATGACCGCGCCGCCCTTGCCGATGACGTCGCGGATCTTCTCCGGGTCGATCTTGAGAGTGATGATCGAGGGGGCCCACTCGGACATCTTCTCGCGCGAGGTCCTGATGACCTTGTTCATCTCGCCCAGGATGTGCAGGCGCCCGGCGCGCGCCTGCTCGAGCGCAACCTTCATGATCTCGGGCGTGACGCCCTCGACCTTGATGTCCATCTGCAGCGCAGTCACCCCGTCGGCGGTCCCGGCCACCTTGAAGTCCATGTCACCGAGGTGGTCCTCGTCGCCGAGGATGTCGGTGAGCACCTTGTAGCGGCCGCCGTCGAGCACCAGGCCCATGGCGACGCCCGCCACCGGCGCCTTGATCGGCACGCCCGCATCCATCAGTGACAGCGAGGTGCCGCACACGCTGGCCATCGAGCTCGAGCCGTTGGACTCGAGGATCTCCGAGACCACGCGGATGACGTACGGGAACTTCTCCATGTCCGGCATGACCGCCTTGACGCCGCGGCGTGCCAGGTTGCCGTGGCCGATCTCGCGGCGCTTGGGCGAACCCATCATGCCGGTCTCCCCGACCGAGAACGGCGGGAAGTTGTAGTGCAGCATGAACGGCTCGCGGCGCTCGCCCTCGAGCGCATCGATGATCTGCGCATCGCGGGTCGTGCCGAGGGTCGTCACCACCAGCGCCTGGGTCTCCCCGCGGGTGAACAGTGCCGAGCCGTGGGTGCGTCCGAGCACGCCGACCTTCACGGTGATCGGGCGCACGGTGACCGTGTCGCGGCCGTCGATGCGCGGCGCGCCGCTGAGGATGCGCTCGCGGACGATCTTGCTCTCGAGCTTGAAGAGGGCGTCCTCGACCTGCTCCTTGGTGAACTTCGGGATCTCGCCGCCGCTCAGCGCGGTAACGGCCGCGGTCTTGATCTCCGACAGCTTCCCATGGCGCGCCATCTTCTCGGTGAGCGTGTAGGCCTGCGCGATCGCCGCCTCCGCGGTGCTCTTGAGCGCCGCGGTGAGCTCGGCGTCGTCCGCCGGCGCCGTCCAGGCCCAGCGCGGCTTGCCGGCCTGGGCCACGAGTTCCTTGATGGCCTTGATCGCAACCTGCATCTGCTGGTGGCCGAAGACCACCGAGCCGAGCATCACTTCCTCGGACAGGCCCGAGGCCTCCGACTCGACCATGAGCACCGCGTGCTCGGTGCCGGCCACCACGAGGTGCAGCTTCGAGTCCGCGAGCGCCTTGGCGGTCGGGTTGAGCAGGTACGCGCCGTCCTTGTAGCCGACGCGCGCCGCACCCACCGGGCCGTTGAACGGCAGGCCGGAGAGGCCGAGCGCCGCGGAGGCGCCGAGCAGCGAGGGGATGTCGGCATCGATCTCGGGATCCAGCGAGATGACGGTCGCCACGACCTGCACGTCGTTGTAGAAGCCATCCGGGAAGAGCGGGCGGATCGGGCGGTCGATGAGGCGGGAGGTGAGGGTCTCCTTCTCGGTCGGGCGGCCTTCGCGCTTGAAGAACCCGCCCGGGATGCGCCCGGCAGCGTAGGTCTTCTCGACGTAGTTGACGGTGAGGGGGAAGAAGTCGCGGCCCGGCGTGGCGGCGGACTTGGCGCAGGCGGTGACGAGCACGACGGTCTCGCCCATGGAGACGCGCACCGCCCCCTCGGCCTGGCGGGCCATCTCGCCCGTCTCGATCGTTACTGAATGCTCGCCGTACGGAAATGTCTTGCTGAAGACGCTCAAGGGTCGATCCTCGAAAATAGTGTGTTCTTTAGGAAGGGAGGCAAACACGAGGGCCGCGCGTCGGTGACGGCGGCCCTCGGGTTTTCAGCGGCGCAGGCCCAGTCGCTCGACGAGCTCCTGGTACTTCTCAGGCGCGCTGGCCTTGAGATAGTCGAGGAGCTTGCGGCGCTGGTTGACGAGCTTCACGAGCCCGCGACGCGAGGCGTGGTCGCCCTTGTGAGCGCTGAAGTGCTCGCCGAGTCCGTTGATACGCTCGGAGAGCAGCGCGACCTGGACTTCCGGGGAGCCGGTGTCTGCAGGGCCGCGGCGGAACTTGGCGAGGATCTCGCCTGTTTTCTCGCTGGATAGAGCCATTGCGGGATTGTCCTAACTACTTGGTCTTGTGGGCCTTTTGGTAAGCCGCCAATTCTACCCGGCCAAGCGCCCGCCAGACAAGGTCCGCAACCCGCGAAACCACCCGCCCTGCGGGTAAACCCGCCGGCCGGGCGCGCCCGTCCGCCGGTGCGTTGCAGCAGCCGCCCCGGGACGCCTAATCTGCGCAGCCGGATCCACGGGGAGTCGCAGTCCACCATGTATTTCCTCACGACGCGCCCGGTGTGGGTGCTGTGCCTGCTGGCCGTGCTGCTGACCCTCGTGTCCATGGCCGGCCCGTTCGTGGTGCGCCGCTACGTCAGCCTCGAGCGGCTCACCACGAACAACGAGGTCGCGGGGTTCAAGTTCGCCACCCTCGGGGTGCTGTACGCGGTGCTGCTCGCCTTTGCGGTGATCGTCGTGTGGGAGCGTTTCCACGATGCCGAGCACGCCGTGGCCGCCGAGGCCGGGGCCGCCGCCACCTTGTACCGACTCTCCCTCGGCATGGGTCAGCCGGGGGAGGAGTTTCGCCGGCGGCTGGACCAGTACCTCGAGGCGGAGGTCGCCAGTGAGTGGCCGGCCATGCAGGACGGGCGCGGCAGCCAGGCCGGGACCGACGCCCTCACCCGGCTCTACCAGGCGACGCTCGCCTACCGGCCGTCCGACTTCGGCGGCCAGACGTTCGAGTACGCGGTGCTGCAGGAACTGGGCGCGCTGACCCAGGCACGCCGCGACCGCCTAGTCCTGGCTGCCGGTGCGGTGCCCGGGGTGGTCTGGCTGGTGCTGTTCACGGGCGCGGTCCTCACCATCACCTTCACCTTCTTCTTCGGCACGGTGAACGTGCGCAACCAGTCGCTGATGACAGGCGCGCTGGCGCTGCTCATCTTCGCGGTGCTCATGGTGGCGGTGGCCATCGACCGGCCCTTCGCCGGCCACGTGCAGATCAGCCCCGAGCCGCTGCAGCAGATTCACGAGCACTTCAGGTCGGGCTGAGCGCGGCCTAGGGGCCCGTGGCCCGCAACAGCCGGCGCGGCTGAAGGCTGCCGTCCCCATCGGCCGCGCCGAGCCCGAGAAACGCGCCGGAAGGATCGTACAGGCGCACGCGGGGCGCGGCCGCGCACTCGGCGAAGACCCGCTGCCCCCGGAGCACGCGCTCGGCATCGGCGCCGCTCAGATGCACGGCCGGCAGGTGCCCGAGGGGCTGGTCGATCGGGATGAGCGCGGGAGGCTGGCCGGCCGCGCACGCGGCCTGCAGGGATTCCAGGGTGTGCATGGCAGCCCCTTCGAACGGTTCGACCCACAGGCGCCGCAGGGCGCTCACGTGGGCGCACGTGCCCAGGGCTGCTGCGATGTCCTCGGCCAGCACGCGCACGTAGGTGCCCTTGGAGCACACGACTTCGAGTTCGAGGGCGCCTGCGGTGCACCCCAGCAGCGCGAGGCGGCGGATCTCGATCGTGCGCGCCGCGCGCGGCACCTCGATCCCGGCCCGCGCCAGGCGGTAGAGCGCCTGGCCGCCCTGCTTGAGCGCCGAGTACATCGGCGGCACCTGAGTCGAGGTGCCGACGAAGCGGTCCAGGAGCGCGGTCACCTGGGCGTGCCTCAGCGCCGGCACCGGCGCGGTGCGGGTCACTTCGCCCTCGGCATCGCCGGTGCGGGTGGCCGTGCCCAGGCAGGCGGTGAAGCGGTAGCACTTGGCGCCCGAGAGGATGTCGCCGGCGATCTTGGTCGCCTCGCCCAGGCACACCGGCAGCATGCCCGTCGCCAGCGGATCCAGGCTGCCCACGTGCCCGGCCTTCTCCCGGCCGAAGAGCGCGCGCACCCGCTGCAGCGCGGCATTGGAGGACAGCCCGAGCGGCTTGTCGAGCAGCAGAACCCCGCTGGGCATACGGGCGCGGCGTCAGCCGCGCGGCTCGTCGCTGCCGCTGTCGGCAGGCTCGTCGCCGTCGGCGCGGCGGGCGGCCGTGGCGCGATCGCCGGCGACGGCCTTGTCGATCAGCCCGCTGAGGCGCGCGGCTCCCTCGACGCTGTCATCGTAGACGAACTCGAGGCGCGGTGCGTGCCGCAGGCCCAGGCGCCGCCCGAGCTCCCCGCGCAGGAAGCCGCCGGCATGGGTGAGGCCGGTGCGCACCTGCTCGGGCGGGTTGCTCGAGGCGAAGGGGGTGAAGAAAATCTTCGCCGCGCTCTTGTCCTTGGCGACGCTCACCTGCGTGATGGTCACGTTGCCCACGCGCGGGTCCTTCACCTCACGCGCGATGAGGGCCGCGAGCACCCTCTGGATCTCCGACTCGATGCGCTGGTTGCGGGACTCGCTCATTACTGCAGCGTTCTGGCGACCTCGACGCGCGAGTAGCACTCGATCTGGTCGCCGACACGCACGTCCTGGTAGTTCTTCACGCCGATGCCGCACTCGGTGCCGGCGCGCACCTCGCCGGCGTCGTCCTTGAAGCGGCGCAGCGACTCCAGCGCACCCTCGAAGATCACGACGCTGTCGCGCAGCACGCGGATCGGGTTGTTGCGCTTGACCACCCCTTCGGTGACCAGGCAGCCGGCGACCACCCCGAACTTGCTGGAGCGGAACACCTCGCGCACCTGGGCGACGCCGAGGATGGTCTCCTTGATCTCCGGCTGCAGCATGCCCGAGAGCATCTGCTTCACATCGTCGATGGCCTCGTAAATGATGCTGTAGTAGCGCACCTCGACGCCGGTCTCCTTGAGCGCCTCGCGGGCGCTGGAGTCGGCGCGCACGTTGAAGCCGATGATGAGCGCGCCGGAGGCGGCCGCCAGCTGCACGTCCGAGGCGGTGATCGCCCCGAGGCCCGTGGCGATCATCTTCACCTGCACCTCGGTGGTGGACAACTTGTTCAGCGACTCGCGCAGCGCCTCGGCGCTGCCCTGCACGTCGGCCTTGAGCAGCACCGCCACGACGCCGGCCTTGGCCTCGCCCATCTGCGAGAACACGTCCTCGGCACGCGCGGTCTGGCGGGCGAGCTTGGTGTCGCGCGACTTGCCCTGGCGGTGCTGGGCAACCTCGCGCGCCTTGCGCTCGCTCTCCACCGCCAGCAGCTCGTCCCCGGCATTGGGTGCGGCGGAAAGCCCCAGCACCACCACCGGCACCGACGGTTCGGCTTGCTCAACCGACTGGCCGTTCTCGTCGAACATGGCGCGCACGCGCCCGAACTCCCCGCCGGCGATGATCGGGTCGCCGACATGCAGCGTGCCGCGCTTGACCAGCACGGTGGCGACCGCGCCGCGACCCTTCTCCACGCTCGACTCGATCACCACGCCGGAGGCGAGCCCGGTACGCGGTGCGCGCAGCTCGAGCACCTCGCTTTGCAGCAGGATCGCCTCGAGCAGCTGATCGATGCCCTGCCCGGTACGCGCCGAGACGGGCACGAAGATGTTCTGGCCGCCCCACTCCTCGGAGATGACCTCGTGCTTGGACAGCTCGGTGCGCACGCGCTCCTGGTCCGCGTCGCTCTTGTCGATCTTGTTCACCGCCACGACGATCGGCACGCCGGCGGCGCGGGCGTGGTTGATCGCCTCGATGGTCTGCGGCATGACCCCGTCGTCGGCGGCCACGACCAGCACGACGATGTCGGTGGCCTTGGCCCCGCGCGCACGCATGGCCGTGAAGGCCGCGTGGCCCGGGGTGTCCAGGAAGGTGATGACGCCCTTGTCGGTGGTCACGTGGTAGGCGCCGATGTGCTGGGTGATGCCACCGGCCTCGCCGGCGGCGACCTTGGTGCGGCGGATGTAGTCGAGCAGCGAGGTCTTGCCATGGTCGACGTGGCCCATCACGGTGACCACCGGCGGGCGCGGCTCGCCGCCGTCGGCCTCGGCCGAGGGCGCCCCCTGCAGGTCCTCCTCGATCTGGTTCTCGTTGACCGTGGTGACGGTGTGGCCCATCTCCTCGACCACGAGCACCGCGGTGTCCTGGTCGATCGGCTGGTTGATGGTGGCCATCACGCCCATGTTCATGAGCGTCTTGATCACCTCGGTGGCCTTGACGGCCATGCGCTGCGCAAGCTCGGCCACCGTGATGGTCTCGCCGATGGCGACGTTGCGCACCACCGGGGCGGTCGGCATCTCGAAGCCATGCCGGCCATCGGGGACGGCCTGGGTCGGGCGGGCCTTGACGCGGCGCTTCTTCTTGTAGCGCGAGCTGACATCCCCGGCGACGTGCAGCTCCTGGCGGCCATAGCGGGTACCCTTCTCGTCGCCCGCCGGGGCGCGCGGCGCCGGCGCGGCCGCCACCGGGGCGCCGCGCTCGCTGGCGCGGCGCTCGTGCTCCTCACGCTCGCGCGTGCGGCGCGCCTCGTCCTCGCGGTTGCGGGCCTCGGCGGCCCGGCGCGATTCCTCCTGGGCGCGGCGGTTGCTCTCTTCCTCCTCGATGCGGCGGCGGTTCTCGTTCTCGACCCGCTCGCGCTCGCGGCGCTCCGCCTCGGCCTTCTCGTTCTGGGCGCGCGCGGCCTCCTCGGCCTCGCGCTTGCGGCTGTCCGCCTCGTCCTGCTGCGCGCGCGCCTGCTCCTCGAGCACGTCGCGCTTGATGTACGTGGCCTTGCGGCGCACCTCGACGTTGACCGTGCGGGCGCGGCCCTGGGTGCTGGCGAGCTTCAGCTCGCTCTGCGTCTTGCGCTTGAGCGTGATCTTGCGGGGCGCGCCGGCGCCCGCGGCTTCCTCGCTGCTGCCGTGGCTGCGTCGCAGGTGGGTGAGCAGCTCGAGCTTGGCATCGTCGCTGATGCGCGCGTCGGGCCCTGCCACCTTGATGCCCGCCTGGTCCAGCTGCACGAGCAGCCGGTCCACGGGTACCTTGAGCACCTCGGCAAACTGGGAAACGGTTACTTCGGCCATACGCTTGAATCCTCGTCCCGTGTCGTTCAGTTACCCGCTTCGAACCACGGGGCACGCGCAGTCATGATCAGCGAGGCAGCCTTCTCGGCGGCAAGTCCCTCGATGTCGGAGATGTCGTCAACCGACTGCTCGGCCAGGTCCTCGCGCGTGCGCACGCCGCGGCGCGCCAGGGCGAGCGCCAGGTCCGGGCTCATGCCCTCCAGCAGCAGCAGGTCGTCCGCCGGCATCGACTGGTCGAGGGTCTCCTCGCTGGCGATCGCCTGCGTCAGCAGCACGTCGCGCGCGCGGTTGCGCAGCTCCTTGACCATGTCGGCGTCGAACTCCTCGATCGCCGCCAGCTCCGCCTGGGGCACGTAGGCGATCTCCTCGATGGTCGAGAAGCCCTCCTGGGCGAGGATGGTGGCGACGTCCTCGTCGACGTCCAGCTGCTTCATGAAGTTCTGCACCAGGTCCTTCGCCTCGGTCTCGCTCTTGGCCTCCGCGTCCGACTCGGTCATGACGTTCAGGTCCCAGCCGGTGAGCTGGCTGGCGAGGCGGATGTTCTGGCCGCCGCGGCCGATGGCCTGCGACAGCTTGTCCTCGGCCACCGCGATGTCCATGCTGTGCGAGTCCTCGTCGACCACGATGGACATCACCTCGGCGGGCGACATGGCGTTGATGACGAACTGCGCGGCGTTGTCCACGTGCGGGATGATGTCGACCCGCTCGCCGGCGATCTCGTTGGAGACCGCCTGCACGCGCGAGCCGCGCATGCCGACGCAGGCCCCGACCGGGTCGATGCGCGGGTCGTTGCTCTTCACCGCGATCTTGGCGCGCACGCCCGGGTCGCGCGCGGCGCCCAGGATCTGGATGAGGCCCTGGCCGACCTCGGGCACCTCGAGCTTGAACAGCTCGATCAGGAACTCCGGGGCGGTGCGGGTGAGGAACAGCTGCGGGCCGCGCGGCTCGGAGCGCACCTCCTTCAGGAAGGCCTTGATGCGGTCCTGCGGCTTGGCCTGCTCGCGCGGGATCATGTCCGTGCGCGGCACGAAGCCTTCCGCGTTGCTGCCGAGGTCGATGTAGATGCCGTTGCGGTCCACGCGCTTGACGACCCCGCTCACCAGGGTGCCGACCCGCTCCTGGTACGCCCCGACCACCTGGGCGCGCTCGGCCTCGCGCACCTTCTGCACGATGACCTGCTTGGCCTGCTGGGCGGCGATGCGGCCGAAGGCGACCGACTCGATGGGCTCCTCGACGTAGCCGTCGACGACCGCCTTGGGGTCCATGTCCAGCGCATCCTCCAGGCGCAGCTCACGCTCGGGCGTGGCGAGCTCCTTGGAGTCATCGGCGAACACCTTCCAGCGGCGGAAGGTCTCGTAGTCGCCGCTCTTGCGGTCGATGGCGACGCGCGCCTCCCACTCCTCGCCGTGCTTCTTGCGGGTAGCCGAGGCCAGCGCTGCCTCCAGCGCCTCGAAGATCACTTCCTTGTCGACGCCCTTCTCGTTGGAGACGGCATCGACCACCATCAGGATTTCTTTGTTCACGGTCGTTCGTACCTCTACAGTCCCGGCCAGCTCCCCTTAGTTGGGGGCGAGCCTCGCTTTACCAATCTCTCTAAACGCCATCGCCACGTGCTCCTGGTCCACCTCGAGGGCGATGCCGTCCTCGTCCACCGTCAGCAGCGTGCCGGTGTAGCGGCGGCGCCCGGCGCGCGGTTCCTTCAGCTCCACGTGCACCCGCTCGCCGACGAAGCGGCCGAAGTGCGCCCGGGTCCTAAGCACCCGGTCGAAGCCGGGCGAGGACACCTCCAGGGTGTAGGCACTCGGGATCGGGTCCTCGAGGTCCAGCAGCGCCGAGACCTCGCGGCTCACCGTGGCGCAGTCCTCGAGCCCCACCCCGGCGGGCCGGTCGATGAACAGGCGCACCACGGCGTGGGCGCGACCGGAGGTGAACTCGAGGTCGACGAGCTCGTAGCCCAGCCGCTCGATCACCGGCTCCACCAGGCCCATCAGCCGCTCGCGCAGGTTCCCCGTCACCGTCGCACTTCCCCCGAGGCCAAATGGCCGTCCGCAAACAAAAATGGGCCCCAAGGCCCACCCAGAAAAACAAAAAGCCCCGCGGGGGGCTTGTCGGTCTGCATTCTCGTGGGCGCCGTGGGTTCCCGATCGGAACGCACCGCGCCAGCCACCCGTCCCCGCAGTGGCTTGCAGCCGCCCGGGGGCCGCGGATTCTACCGGAAATCCCCTGGCCGGGGGAAACCGCCCATGCCCCCCGCGCCCCGGCCCCGGGGACCCACCCGACTCATACCTGTATAGACAAGTAGGCGCAGACCTGCCAGCATGTGCCCTGCCACCGCCACCCCCGGAGTCCCAGAGCCCGTGTCCCTGACCCCGCCCGCCGCGCGCTACCTGCAGGTGAAGCACTACGTGCTCGAGCAGGTCGCCGCCGGCACCCTCCGCGCCGGCGAGCGCGTGCCCTCGGAGAACGAGCTGGTGCGCTCGCTGCGCGTCTCGCGCATGACCGCTAACCGCGCGCTCAAGGAACTGGCCGCCGACGGGGTGCTGGTGCGCGTGGCCGGCGTCGGCACCTTCGTCGCCGAGCAGCGCGTGCACGCGCACCCGCTCGAGGTGCGCAACATCGCCGACGAGATCCGCTCGCGCGGGCACGAGTACCGCGTGCGTGTGCAGGAGCTGAAGACGGTGGAGGCCTCGCGCGAGCTCGCCGAGCGCTTCGAGCTCAAGCCGGGCGCGGCGCTGGACTACTCGCTGCTCACCCATTTCGAAGGCGGCGTGCCGCTGCAGGTCGAGGAGCGCTACGTCAACCCGCAGGTGGCCCCCGGCTACCTCGCCAACGACTTCGAGAAGGTCACGCCGCACGAGTTCCTGGTGAGCGTCGCCCCGCTGCAGCGCGCCGAGCACACCGTGCGCGCGCTGCTGCCCGAGCGGCGCATCCGCCGCCTGCTGAAGCTCGAGGCGGACGAGGCCTGCCTCCTGATCCGGCGCCGCACCTTCTCCCGCGGGCGCGTCGCGAGCATTGCCGATCTCTACCATCCCGGTTCGCGCTACGAACTGGCCGCGAACATCCAGCCGAGGTAACCCGCCATGTCCGATGCCAACACCCGCATGCCGCTGCGCGCCCCGCGCGGCACCACCCTCACCTGCAAGAGCTGGCTCACCGAGGCCCCGCTGCGCATGCTCATGAACAACCTCGACCCCGAGGTGGCCGAGCGGCCCGCCGAGCTGGTCGTGTACGGCGGCATCGGCAAGGCCGCGCGCAACTGGCAGGCCTACGAACAGATCGTCAGCTCGCTGCGCGCGCTGGCCGACGACGAGACCCTGCTCATCCAGTCCGGCAAGCCGGTCGGGGTGTTCCGCACGCACGCCGACGCCCCGCGCGTGCTGCTCGCCAACTCCAACCTCGTGCCCCACTGGGCCACCTGGGAGGTGTTCAACGAGCTGGATCGCAAGGGCCTCATGATGTACGGGCAGATGACCGCCGGCTCCTGGATCTACATCGGCAGCCAGGGCATCGTGCAGGGCACCTACGAGACCTTCGTCGAGATGGGGCGCCAGCATTTCGGCGGCCGGCTGGCCGGCAAATGGATCCTCACCGCGGGCCTGGGCGGCATGGGCGGGGCGCAGCCGCTGGCGGCGACCATGGCCGGGGCCTCGATGCTCGCCATCGAGTGCCGTCCGGAGCGCATCGCCAAGCGCTTGCAGACGAAGTACCTGGACGTGCAGGCCGCGAGCCTGGACGAGGCGCTGGCGCTGCTCGAGCGCGCCCGCACCTCCGGCAGGCCGGTCTCCGTCGGCCTCCTCGGCAACGCCTGCGATGTCCTGCCCGAGCTGCTGCGCCGCGGGGTGCGCCCGGATGCGGTGACCGACCAGACCTCCGCGCACGACCCGGTGAACGGCTACCTCCCCGCGGGCTGGTCGCTGGAGAAGTGGGACCGGCTGCGCGCGCAGGACCCCGCGCAGGTCTCGGCCGCCGCGCGCACCTCCATGGCGCGCCACGTCGAGGCCATGCTCGCCTTCCAGAAGATGGGCATCCCGGTGTTCGACTACGGCAACAATATCCGTCAGGTCGCCTTCGATGAGGGCGTGAAGGATGCGTTCGCCTTCCCCGGCTTCGTGCCGGCCTACGTGCGGCCGCTGTTCTGCCGTGGCATCGGCCCGTTCCGCTGGGTGGCCCTGTCGGGGGATCCCGAGGACATCTACAAGACCGATGCCAAGGTGCGTGAACTCATCCCGGGGGATGCGCACCTGCATCACTGGCTGGACATGGCGCGCGAGCGCATCCAGTTCCAGGGCCTGCCGGCGCGCATCTGCTGGGTGGGGCTCGGGGACCGCCAGCGCTTAGGTTTAGCCTTCAACGAGATGGTCGCCCGCGGGGAGCTGAAGGCGCCGGTCGTGATCGGCCGCGATCACCTGGATTCCGGATCCGTCGCCAGCCCCAACCGCGAAACCGAGGCGATGCAGGACGGCTCGGACGCGGTCTCCGACTGGCCGCTGCTGAATGCGCTCCTGAACACCGCCAGCGGTGCGACCTGGGTGTCGCTGCACCACGGCGGCGGGGTGGGCATGGGCTACTCGCAGCACGCCGGTGTGGTCATCGTGTGCGACGGCACGCAGGCCGCGGCGAAGCGCATCGAGCGTGTGCTGTGGAACGACCCGGCCACGGGCGTCATGCGCCACGCCGATGCGGGCTACCCGATCGCGATCGACTGTGCGCGCGAGAAGGGCCTGAACCTGCCCTTCCTCGCCGCCCGCTGAAAGTCCGCCGGCGGTGTCCAACTCCCTGAAGCTGTGGCGCAACGCGCGCCTGGCCACCTGCGATGCCCACGGGCGCGTCCTCGAGGATGGCGCGCTGCTCACCCGCGGTGCTCGCATCGAGTGGGTCGGGCGCGAGGGCGAGCGCGATCTCACCGAAGCTGCCGAGGTGCACGACCTGAACGGCGCCTGGGTGACCCCGGGGCTCATCGACTGTCACACGCACCTGGTGTTTGCCGGCAACCGCGCCGGCGAGTACGCCGAACGGCTGCGCGGGCGCAGTTACGAGGAGATCGCCCGCGCCGGCGGCGGGATCCTCTCCACGGTGCGCGCGGTGCGCGCCGCCAGCGAGGCGCAGCTGTTCGAGCAGAGCGTGCCGCGGCTGTCCGCGCTCATGAACGAGGGCGTGACGACGGTCGAGATCAAGTCCGGCTACGGGCTGACGCTCGAGGACGAGGCGAAGATGCTGCGGGTCGCCCGTGCGCTCGGCCGCGCCTTCCCGGTCACGGTGCGCGCAACGCTGCTCGCGGCGCACTCGCTGCCGCCGGAGTTCCGCGGCCGGCCCGACGAGTACATCGACACCATCGCGCGCGAGTGGCTGCCGGCGCTGGCCGCCGAGGGACTGGTGGATGCGGTCGACGTGTTCTGCGAGCGCATCGCCTTCACCGTGGCCCAGGCCGAGCGGCTGTACCAGGCGGCCGCGGCCCTGAAGATCCCGGTGAAGATGCACGCGGAGCAGCTGGCGAATCTTGGCGGCACGCTCATGGCCACGCGTCACGGCGCCCTCTCCTGCGATCACCTGGAGTTCGCCGGCGCGGCCGAGGCGCAGGCACTGGCCCGCGCCGGCACCGCCGCGGTGCTGCTGCCCGTGGCCTTCTACTGCCTGGCCGAGGAGCGCCGCCCGCCGGTGGCGGCGCTGCGCGCCGCGGGTGCGATCATGGCCGTGGCGAGTGACTGCAACCCCGGCTCCGCGCCCGGCACCTCGCTGCTGCTGGCGATGAGCATGGCGACGCGGCTGTTCGGCCTGACCGCCGAGGAGGCCCTGCTGGGGACGACGCGCCACGCGGCGCAGGCCCTCGGCCTCGGCGCCGAGCGCGGCAGCCTCGCGGCCGGACTGGCCGCGGACTTCGTGGTCTGGAACGTCAGCGCGCCCGAGGAACTCAGTTACTGGATTGGTTTCAACCCGCGCCGCACCGTGGTGCGCGCAGGAGAGATACAGCGATGGCCGACTCCGATACCCTGATTCTGGGCGCGCGCGCCCTGCACCTGGCAGACCTGCGCCGTGTCTACGCGGGGCCCATCCGTGTGCGCATCGATCCCACCGCCCTCGGCGCCGTCACCCGGGCGCACGAACTCATCGGCCGGCTGGCCGCCGCCGATGCCCCCGCCTATGGCATCAACACCGGCTTCGGCCTGCTGGCGCAGACGCGCATTCCGCCGGCGCAGCGCACGCTCCTGCAGCGCAACATCATCCTCTCGCACAGCGCCGGCGTCGGCCCGCTGCTCGAGGATGCCATCGTGCGGCTGACGCTGGTGCTCAAGCTCGCCAGTCTCGTCCAGGGCTTCTCCGGGATCAGCACGGAGCTCGCCCGCTTTCTCGAGCGCCTGATCAACTCCGGCCTGTACCCGTGCGTGCCGGCGCAGGGCTCGGTGGGCGCCTCGGGCGACCTCGCACCGCTGGCGCACCTGTCGCTGTGCGTGCTCGGCCAGGGGCAGATCCGCCGCCGCGGCGAGGTGCTCCCGGCCGCCGAAGTGCTCGCCCAGGAAGGCATCACGCCCCCGGCCCTGGGGCCCAAGGAGGGACTGGCGCTGCTGAACGGCACGCAGGTGTCCACCGCGCTGGCCCTGGCGGGGCTGTTCGAGCTGGAGACCGTGTTCGCCGGCGCGGTGGTGAGCGGTGCGCTCGCCACCGATGCGCTCAAGGGCAGTGATGCGCCCTTCGACCCCCGCATCCACCACGTGCGCGGCCACGACGGGCAGGCACGCATCGCGCAGGTCTACCGCGAGCTGCTCGCCGGCAGCCAGATCCGCGAGTCTCACCGGGCCTGCACACGCGTGCAGGACCCGTACTCGCTGCGCTGCCAGCCCCAGGTGATGGGCGCATGCCTGGACCTGATCAGCCAGCAGGCGCTCACCCTCGCCACCGAGGCCAACGCCGTCACCGACAACCCGCTGGTCTTCCCCGATACCGGCGAAGTCATCTCGGGTGGCAACTTCCACGCCGAGCCGGTGGCCTTCGCGGCGGACGTGCTGGCGCTGGCCTGCGCGGAGATCGGCTCGATCACCGAGCGGCGGCTGGCGCTGCTGGTCGACCCGAAGATGAGCGGCCTCCCCGCCTTCCTCACCCCGGAAAGCGGGGTCAACTCCGGATTCATGATGGCGCAGGTGACCGCGGCGGCGCTGGTGGCCGAGAACCGCATGCTGTGTCACCCGGCGAGCGTGGACAGCATCCCGACCTCGGCCAACCAGGAGGACCATGTCAGCATGGCCACGCACGGGGCACGGCGCCTGCTGTCCATGACGGGCAATGCGCTGCAGGTCGTGGCGATCGAATTGCTGGCGGCGGCCCAGGGGCTGGACCTGCTCGCGCCCCTGAAGACCTCGCCGCGCCTGCAGGGCGCCTACGGGACGCTGCGCCGCACGGTGCCGTTCGCGCCGAGCGACCGCCTGCTGGCGCTGGACATCGAAGCCGCCGCCGCGGCGGTCCGCAGCGCCGAAGTGCAGGCGCTCGCCCACAGCGTGTTGCCAAGCTATCGCTGAGCGCGGGTGTGGGCTGGCCGGCGCAGGCGAAGGACGGGCGCGCAAGCCGAGGGCCGTGGCTTTTCGGGCCACGGCCCTCGCTGCCAATCCGGATCAGGCGGGAGTGGACACGGCGTTGCCGCCGCGCCGCTCAGGCGGGCGCGTACAGCGCGGCCTTGGCCTTCTCGGTGACTTCCTCGCCCGGGTGTTGTTCGCGCTTGATGCGCTCGTAGATCTCTTCGCGGTGCACCGCCACGTGCTTGGGCGCGTTGATCCCGACACGGACCTGGTTCCCCTTGACCCCCAGCACCGTAATCGTGACCTCATCGCCGATCATGACGGTCTCGCCGACCCGTCGGGTGAGAATGAGCATCTGACGATTCCTCTAGTCTTATAGTTCTCGAATCCGCCTAGATACGACCTAGGCTCGCTCCATGCTTATCGTCTGTCCCCGAGCGAGCGTACGCGCAAACCGTCCGAAACAAAAATATTAAGCCCGCGCGGTACCTCAGGCTTGCACGTTCCCGCCATGGGTTTCAACTCTAAACCAGACCTTGCAGGCTCAGGTGAGAAGTTGTCTAAGGGCGGCGGCGCCCCGCGCCGCCTCGGGCCGATGATGATGTGCACGATCCCGGGCGCCGGGCGGGCCACCCCGCGCAAGGCGGGCGCCGGCCGGTCCTGCCCGGGTGCCAGGGTCTTGCGGAGCTCCCCGGCCAGGCCCTGCGCTCGGCCCGATGACCACCTGCAGGGCCCGGGCAGCCGGGCGCACCAGGGCGCGCGCTCCCAGCTGCAGGGCCGCATCGTCCACCGCGGCCTGTTCGGCTACCTTCACAGTACAGCCGCGTGGTGCAGGCATCGACGCTCACGCGGTGGGCCGCAGCGCCGAGGGCTTCGACCCAACCCGCGGCGCGGCCGGCGTCTTCAGGTCGAAGCGCACGATCACCCCGCAAGACAATAGTCGGTAGAGTGCGAATATCGCACCCCCGGCGGCAGCAGCCGCACAGGACGCGTCGCCTTGGTGAAGTGGAGGACCTCATCGACGGTCCCGGCCGAGAATCCGAGCCCCAGGCGCACCGGCAGCGCGTCCCTGCCGATGAAGGCGACGCCGGTGAGCGGCGCGTGCAGGCATACGGCGGCGGCGCCAGAAGCATGAAGGTAAACTCGGTCGGCTCGGTCACCCCGGCCAGCACCCAGGTGGGCGCCATCGAGCCCGGCAGGCCACCCGGGAGCGCCGCCCGGGCGGCGCGGCGGGGTACAGGGCCAGGCCTTGCGGCCGGCAGCCCGAACACCGCCACCGGGGAGAACTCGGCCATGAACCTGGTGCGTGCGGGCTTCCCGCGACGGGTGTTTGCCCAGGAGGAGGAGAGTCGCAGCGGCATCGAGCCGCTCGCGGCGGGCCCGCGTGAGACCTCAAGCGTTTTCCTCGCCGGCAGTGATGTGCCCGGAACCCTCCGGCTGCCGACCCATCCTGCGCACCCGGTGATCGAGCCGATGTCGCTCATCCGGAGCCTCTGTCGCCTCGCCAACGCGCCGTCGCTGGCGCGCGGCCGTGACCCGGATCGCCCGCCGCACCGGCACAAGGTCACCGAGACCGCCTGATGGGCATCGCGCTCGTCAACGGCCGCATCCTCGCCGGGCGCGGGTTCGCGGAAGGGACGTGCGTGCTGCTGGAAGGCTCGCGCATCCTCGACCTCGCCTCGGCTTCGGACCCCCGCTGCCGCACGGCCGAGCAGGTCGACCTCAAGGGTCAGCTGCTGCTGCCGGGCTTCATCGACGCACAGGTCAACGGCGGGGGCGGCGTGCTCTTCAACGATGCGCCCACCGTGGAGGCCATCCGCGCCATCGGCACCGCACACCGGCGCTTCGGTACGACCGGCTTCCTGCCGACGCTGATCAGTACCGACCTGGGCACCGTGGCCCGTGCCATCGAGGCGGTGCGCGGGGCGATGAACGCGGGCATCGCCGGCGTGCTGGGCATCCACATCGAGGGCCCGTTCCTGAGCCCAGCGCGCCGGGGGGCGCACGACCCGGCGGTGCTGCGCGAGCTGGATGCGAGCGCGCACGGGCTGCTCACCTCGCTCGGCAAGGGCCGCACGCTCGTGACGCTCGCCCCGGAGATGACCACGCCCGGGACCATCGGCCAGCTGGTCGCCGCCGGGGTGACCGTCTCGGCCGGGCACACCAACGCCACGTACGCGCAGGTGCGCACCGCGCTGGACGCGGGGCTCAGTGGCTTCACTCACCTCTTCAACGCAATGTCGCCGCTGACCGCCCGGGAACCGGGGACCGTGGGCGCAGCACTCGAGGACACCGCCAGCTGGTGCGGCATCATCGTCGACGGCGAGCACACCGATCCGGTGGTGCTGCGCCTGGCGCTGCGCTGCAGGCCGCACAACCGCTTCATCCTGGTCACCGATGCCATGCCGAGCGTCGGCACCGACCAGGGCCACTTCGTTCTGCAGGGACGGCGCATCACGGTGCGCGGCCGTGCCTGTCGGGATGAAGACGGTCGCCTGGCCGGTTCCAACATCGACATGGCCAGCTGCGTGCGCAACGCCGTCACCATGCTGCAGCTGCCGCTGGAAGAGGCGGTCCGCATGGCGAGCCAGTATCCGGCGGAGTTCCTGGGCCTGGGAGCAGACCTGGGCCGCATCGCCCCGGGGTATCGCGCCAACCTGGTGCTCGCGGACGAGGACCTGAACGTGCTCGCCACCTGGATCGACGGGCAGCGAGAGGGCCCCGGCCCCTAGCCAGCCGCCGTTCCCTCCGGCGACTGGAAGCCCTGCGACCGGTAGGTCAGCACCAGCGTATCGCGCCACCCCTGTGCGCCGTCCGGCTGGATCGGCGTCGTCTCGTGGATCACGCGGGCATCGTCCATGAGCAGCATCGACCAGGGCTGCGCCATCGTGAAGCGCACGCCCGAGCTGCCGTGGGCATCGAACACGCGGGTTTCCCCGCCCGTGACGTGCTGGCGCGCCACCAGCACCACGGCGACGAAATCCACGCCATCGCGGTGCGCGCCCTCCGGGGTCGGCCGCCCGATCCCGGAATGGGTATCGATGCGGAACTGGTGCGCCTCGATGTACCAGCGCGGCACGGCGCGCCGCTGCGCGAACAGTGCCCCGAGGGCCCCGAGCAGCTGACCCCAGGCGGGCGCGCCCCGCACGGCTGCATCGACCGCCTCGAACCAGCGGGTCAGTCCGCCGTGCAGCGCGTTGTAGGCGGTGGGCTGCCAATGCGGCCGGTGGGCCACCGGCTGCGGGGCACCGCCGGCGTCCTGGGTGAAGCAGCTGTGGCGACGCGACCGGTACGCGCCGCCGTCACGCAGGTAGGCATCGCGCGGCAGCGCGTCCCAGCTTGCGGTGAGCGCATCCAGGCCCGGCAGGTCCAGTTGCAGCGCGGCGGCGGCCTCCGCGGGGGCTGCGAACGCATATCCGTCCAGCTCCAGGCTTGCCAGCATCCGGCGACGCGCTTGGTCCATGGGGCGGCTTGTACCATATCGCTCCTCCTAAAGGCGGAGAGTGCGGCGTCTCCTCGGAGGCCTCGCATCACAGGGCCGCTCCGTGCGACTGTCCCTACCCAGCCACCACCGGGGAACGGTCCGCCCATGATCGATCTGCACTACTGGCCCACGCCCAACGGACACAAGATCACGATGTTCCTCGAGGAGACGGGCACGCCCTATCGCATCGTCCCGGTCAACATCGGCACCGGCGCGCAGTTCGAGCCGAGCTTCCTCGCCATCGCCCCCAACAACCGCATGCCGGCCATCGTGGACACCGAACCGGAGGGCGGCGGCGCACCCGTGTCGGTATTCGAGTCGGGCGCGATCCTGCTGTACCTCGCCGAGAAGACCGGCCAGTGCCTGCCGCGGGAGCTGCGCGCGCGCTACGAAGTCATCCAGTGGCTGTTCTGGCAGATGGGTGGCCTTGGCCCGATGGCCGGGCAGAACCACCACTTCTCCCGCTACGCGCCCGAGAAGCTGCCGTACGCGATCACCCGCTACGTGAACGAGACCAATCGCCTCTACGGGGTGCTGAACCGGCGCCTCGCGGACCGGGCATTCATCGCAGGGGCGGACTACTCGATCGCCGACATGGCCAGCTACCCCTGGATCGTCCCCTACGAGGCGCAGGGACAAAGGCTGGAGGACTTCCCGCACCTCAAGCGCTGGTTCGAAGCCATCGCGGCGCGCCCGTCCACCGTGCGCGCGTATGAGAAGGGCAAGTCTATCAGCACGCAGACCACCCTCACCGAAGAGGCGAAGAAGATCCTCTTCGGACAGACCGCCCGCTGAGGATCGACGCGTGCGGCCCCACCCCGGAGTCAGGGCCGCACTGCTCGTGTTGCTGGCACTCGCGGCGGGCACATGGCAGAGCTCGCGCGCGGCCTCGCGCGAGCTCGCCGTCGCCGGGGCGCGCATCCGCGTGGACTTCGAGCCCGCCGCCTTTGCCGGCGAGGGCGTCGCGGTGCTCGAGTGGGTCGGCCGCTCGGCCGACATCGTGCGCGGCTACTACGGGCGCTTCCCGGCAAGTTCGCTCACGGTGCGCATCGTGGCCGAGTCCGGCGACGGGGTGCAGGGCGGCACGACCTTCGCCCATCCTGCGGCGTTCATCCGCATCCGGCTCGGGCGCGAGGTCAGCGGGCGCCAGCTGCAGTCCGACTGGGTGCTGGTGCACGAGATGACGCACCTGGCGCTGCCGGACACCGGCGAAGCCCACGCGTGGCTCTCCGAAGGACTCGCCACCTACGTCGAGGGCATCGCCCGGGTGCAGGCCGGCAATCGCAGTGAGACGGATGTCTGGGCGGAGGAGCTGCACATGATGCCGCGCGGGCTGCCGCAGGCGGACGACCGCGGGCTGGATCACACCCACAGCTGGGGCCGCACCTACTGGGGCGGCGCGATGTTCTGCCTGCTCGCGGACGTGCAGATCCACGAGCACACCGGCAACCGCGCGGGCCTGCAGGAGGCCCTGCGCGCGGTCCTCGCGCAAAGCGGCGGACTGTCCAGCGACTGGCCGATCGAGAGGGTGCTGCGCACCGCGGATGCGGCCACCGGGACCACCGTGCTCGAGGAGCTCTACGCCCGGTTCGGGGACACCGCGGTGACCCCGGACCTGATGGGCCTGTGGAAAAGCCTGGGCGTGACGCCCAGCGGCTCCTCGGTCGCCCTCGATGAGGGCGCACCGCTCGCCGCGGTGCGCAGGGCCATCATGCGCCCGCGCTGAGGCAGCAGCGCCCGGCCCGCTCGGCGCTAGCCCGAGCGGCGCGCGCCGCGGGCGTACGAACCGCCACCCTGGGAACGCGCGCCGGGCGCCCGGCCGCCGCCATGGCGGCGCGGCTGCCAGCTCCCCTGCGGCCGCGGGCTTGGGCGATGGCCGTTACCGTGGGTATGCTCGCGTGTGCTCTCGCTGCCGGCGGGTGCTGGCGGCGGGACGGCGAAGGCCGGCGCCGGGGCGACCGGCAGGGACATCTTCACCAGCTTCTCGATGTCACGCAGCAGCGACGCCTCGTCCTGCGAGACCAGCGCGACCGCGTTGCCGCTGCCACCGGCCCGCGCGGTGCGGCCGATGCGATGCACGTAGTCCTCCGGAACGTTCGGCAGCTCGTAGTTGACCACGTACGGCAGCTCCTTGATGTCGAGTCCGCGCGCGGCCACCTCCGTCGCCACCAGCGCGGTGATGCGGCCGGCCTTGAAATCCTCAAGGGCGCGCACGCGCGCGGCCTGGCTCTTGTTGCCGTGGATGGCGGCGGCGCGGATGCCGGCGCCCTCCAGCTGCTGCGTCAGGCGGTTGGCGCCATGCTTGGTGCGCGTGAACACGAGCACCTGGCTCCACTGCCCTTCATTGATCAGGTGCGCGAGCAGGTGCCGCTTGTGCTCCTTGGCGACCTTGTAGACCTTCTGGTCGATGCGCTCCGCGGTCGCGTTGCGCGGGGCCACCTGGATCGACACCGGCTCATGCAGCATCCGGTTGGCCAGAGCCCGGATGTCATCCGAGTAGGTGGCCGAGAACATCAGGTTCTGCCGGGCCGCGGGCAGGAGCTTCAGGATCTGGCGAATGGCGTGGATGAAGCCCATGTCCAGCATGCGGTCGGCTTCATCGAGCACCAGGCAGCTGATGCCGCGCAAGTCCAGCTGGCGCTGCTGCGCAAGATCGAGCAGTCGCCCCGGGGTTGCGACCACGATATCGCAGCCCTGGCGCAGCGCCTCGATCTGCGGCTTCTCGCTGACGCCGCCGAAAATCACCACGGTGCGCAGCTGGCTGACGAAGCGCCCGTAGTCGCGGGCGCTCGCGGCCACCTGGGCGGCGAGCTCGCGCGTGGGGGTAAGGACCAGCACCCGGGGCGCGCCCGGCTGCGGGGCGCCGAGCTTCTGCAGGATCGGCAGTACGAAGGCGGCCGTCTTGCCGGTACCGGTCTGGGCGTTGGCGAGCACGTCGCGTCCGGAGAGGACCGCGGGAATGGCTTCGCGCTGGATGGGAGAGGGAGTGTCATAGCCCTTTTCGGCCACGGCACGCAGCAGCTCGGGCTTAAGCCCGAGATCTGTAAACGACATAAGTAAGGAACCTCTGCTTCTTCGAGCTCGCCGCGGCTGCGCGTTTCAAGGCAGCGCCGGTCGGTCAGATGCGAGGCTGAAGTAAATGGTAAGTCGGAGTGCGTCGGTTTGAGGGACAGACTACGAGCGAAACGGGTGCTGACCGAGCACATGGGACGTTTGGCGGGCGGGACTGTACAGACTTACACCCCCTAAGTCCAATCGCATGCCGAAAAGCGACAATTCGACACACTTTGCCGCCCGATCCGGATTGCGGCTGTCTCCCGTGCGGCGCATCATTCATCTTCGCCTAGCGCTGGGATTTGCATGAGATATTCCTTATTTGCCCTCGGTGTCA
Organism: Pseudomonadota bacterium; assembly: GCA_018240525.1. Lineage (GTDB taxonomy): Bacteria > Pseudomonadota > Gammaproteobacteria > Steroidobacterales > Steroidobacteraceae > 13-2-20CM-66-19. The sequence goes on along the minus strand of JAFEFN010000001.1, from coordinate 8,845 downwards.
CGGTGCTCGCCGCGTGCCTGGTGGGCGGCTGCTCGTCGCGCTCGGACGTGTCGCTAACAGGCAACACGCCCTCCCGCTACGCGCACGTCTTCATCACCACGCAGGAAGTGTGGTTCAACCAGGACGGCACCGCCGGTCCGGATGATGCCGGCTGGACCAAGTTCACCCTGAGCAGCCCCACGACCGTAGACCTGGTCGAGGCCAGCGGCGGAACGCTCGGCAGCATCAAGACCGGACTGCGCCTGCTCCCCGGTACGTACAAACAGATCCGCCTGATTCCGCTGGACAGCTCGGCGGCGCTGGCCACCTCGGCATCCGACCTCGGCGCCAAGTACAACGCGGAGGCCGATTACCCCGACAGCAACGGCACCCTGCAGCAGGTGCCGCTCGAGCTGCTCAACCCCGACAAGGGCATCGCGGTGTCCGGCTCGCTCAGGGTCCCCGTGGCCTCCTTCGGCACAGCCGCCGCGGCCGCCTTCGGCACCAGCACCACGAACACCACCACGAACAGCCCGTTCGGCACCAACACTGCCACGAACACGGGCACGAACACGACGACCGGCAACGGCACGACCAAGACGACCGGTACGACGACCACCACCGCCTTCACCCTGAGCCTCGATGGTGCGCGTGACCTGGTCCCCTTCAGTTTCGGTAGCTGCGCGGGCGGGACTGCGGCGACGCCTGCGGCCAGCTGCGCCGGCGGCATCCTGCTCAGCTCGCACGCCGGCGCTTTCAACCTCGACAATGTCGGCGGCATCTCGGGCACCCTGACGCTCACCAACCTCACCAACACCAGCGGCATCCAGGCCACGGCGGAGACGGTGAGCGCTGACGGGACGCGGCACGTGGCCGTCCTGAGCACGCCGGTACGCTCCGACGGGACCTTCCTGCTCTACCCGCTGCCGAGCAGCAGTTCAAACGCAGCCGTCTACGATGTCGTGATCCATGGCCCGGGGATGGCCACCATCATCGTGAAGTCAGTGTCGGTGACCATCACCGCCAGCAGCACGACGGATACCAGCACGACCACGACCGGCGCCAGCAACACCGCCACCGGCACTGGCACCAACACGGCCACCAATACGACGACCAATACGGGCACCACCAACCCGAGCACCTCGAGCAACACGGTCTCGCTCGGCACGATGACCCCGCGCGCGGCCACCTCCTTTGCCGCCAACATGGTCACACGTGCAGGCAGCCCGCTCACGGCCGATGCCCAGGTGGGGTTCTACCAGGGCCTGTCCGGTTCGGGTGAGGTGCCCTACCAGATCGAAGCGGCACCCATCGATCCGTTCAACCAGGTACTCGCCAGCGCGCAGTCGCTGTCCGCCGGCACGATCGATTCGGGGACCTACGCGGCCAGCGGCAACACGATCACCCTGTTCAGTGCCGCCCCGGCCCAGGGCGCGGGCACCTACTGGGTCGCCGCAAGTGCGCCCTCGTACGCTAATGGCACCCTGTCCAACAGCGTGCAGGTGACCGCCCCGGCGACCTCCACCACGGCACCGGTCATCGCCACCGTGCCGGCGCTGTCGGCTGCCTCCGGGGTCGCCCTGGGATCGCTGCAGGTGAGCATCACCCCCTCCAGTCCGGGTGCCTACGACTCGGGCGAGCTGCTGCTCTCGCACGATGGCACGCTCATCAGCCGGGTCTCGCTCGCAGGCGTCGTCTCGAGCGGGGGCACGGTGAGCGCCTCCGTGCCCACCGGTACCCCGGCGTCCATCTACTTTCTTTCCGTTCGGTTCTGGCAGTCGGGTGACCCGGCCAATACCCTGCGCCGGCAGTGGTACCCGAGCGGGGTGAACATGAGCGGCGGCGGCAACGCCTCGATCGCCCTCACGATCAACTGAAGCCGGTCATAAACCGGTAAACTAGTGGGTTTTCGGGCCACGACGGCCGCAAGTCACTGAAAACGGCGGGGAACGTCCGGACGGCACGCACCTCTAAGGCCAGAGGGCCTGCACGTCATACGCCGGGCCGCCGGCGAACCAAAGGTTTAAGGGGAATCGTTTGATGAGATCCGAGTACTCCGGCAGGACGTCGCGCCTGCCGCTCAGCCGGCTGATGGTCGCGGGAGTTGTGCTGCTGCTGGCCGCGTGCGGCAAGAGCACCACGCTGCACCCGGGCTACCCGGTGCTGACGATGACCGCGACCAACAGTGGCTACAACTTCGCCAGCTACATCGTCTCGGTGAATTCCATCACGCTCACCGCAAAGGGTGGCGGCGTCGTCTACATGCTGCCGATCGCGCAGACCGTGGATCTGGCGAAGCTTTCGGACGTCGCGGAGCTGGTCTCGGCCTACTCGGTTCCGTACGGCACCTACCTCTCGGCGAGCCTGCAGCTCACCTTCGTCAGCGCCCAGGTGAACGTCAACGGCACCCCCGTGCCCGCCTCGTTCGTCACTTCGAATGGATCGGCGCTCTCCGGGGGAACCTCGAGCGTGACGATCACGTTCGACCCCGCGCACCCACTCGAGGTGGCGCTGCAGCAGGCGACCGCGGTCAATCTGAACTTCGACCTGATGGCCTTCAACTCGATCAGCAGTTCGACGACGGCCCCCGTCGTCACGGTGCAGCCCTATGCCGTGCTGCGGCCATCGACCGTCGCGGGCACGCCGCCGGTGCGCGCGCGCGGCCAGTTCGTGACGGTGCACGACAACGGCAGCTTCGTCATGAACCTGCGCCCGTTCTTCAGCTTGTCCGGTGCCGGCCTCGGAGCAGTCCTCGTCAAGCCCACCGCGAACGCCTACTACAGCATCAACGGGGTGAGCTACACGGGCGCGGCCGGCTACGCCGCCCTCAGCAGCATCCCGGTGCTCACCGTCGTCGCCGCCTACGGCGACATCACCGGCCTTGCCGGCCCCGATGCGTACACGCAGACCAACCCGACCATGAGCGCCACGGAGATCTACGTCGGCACCAGCCAGGAAAACGGGCTGAGCATCATCCAGGGCGACGTCAGCGCGCGCGCCGGCAACGTGGTCACGGTACACGGAGCATCCGTGTTCTTCGCCTGCTCCGGAACGATCGGCTACTACCCCACGGCCATCGTCACCCTGGGCTCCGGCACCACCGTGCGCCAGGACGGGGTGGACAACAACAACCTGACAACGGCGGCCATCTCGGTCGGCCAGGACGTGTACTTCACCGGTAACGACACGCCCAATGACGGAAGCTCGAACCAGTGCACCCCCATCACCGACAGCGGCGGCAACCTGCTCATGGATGCCTCCATCGGCTCGGCCCGGCTGCTGCACACGCAGCTGTGGGGCACTTTGAACTCCGCCACCGCGACGACGGCCACGTTCGACCTGCTGTCCCTGGGCATCTGGCCGCCGAGCAAGTACAACTTCACCGGCACGGGCACGCCACCGGCCGACCCGGCTGCCTACCTGGTGAGCACGCCCACCGATTTCAGCGCATCCAGTCCCGGCACGCTCATGTCGATCATCGGCGGCACCGCCGCCTTCGGCGCCGCACCGCCGGACTTCATTGCCACGGGCGCCACCGCCGGCTCGGCCAACCAGGAGACGCTCGTGGTCGACTGGCCCAGCGGGGAGATCTCCCCGTTCCTCAGTGCCAGCAGTGCCGGCTACGTGGTCGACCTGTCCAAGGCGACGCTCGGGGCGATCCTCGACCTGTACGTCGGCCCGACCCATACCAGCATCCGCGACCTTCCGGCCAGCCCGCTGATCACGTCCGCCGGGGCCGATCAAACCAACCTCGAACTCTCGGTCGGCAGCACCGCCCTCACCACCGGCACCTCCGTGTTCGCAACGCCGGACAGCTACTACACCAACGGCGTGAAGGTCGCGCTGAACGGCACCAACAAGCTGTACCGCCTGGTGGCGGACGGGCATTACAACAGCGTGAGCAACACCTTCGTCGCCGAGCGCATCACCATGGCGCTGCACGAGTAGCGCACCGGCGAGGACGGCGGCCGTGCCCTGGAAGCGACGAGCATTCACCGGCGGGCCGCTGGAGCAGGCGCTCAACATCGCCGACCTGCGCGCCATGGCGCAGCGGCGGGTGCCGCACCTGGCCTTCGAGTATCTCGAGGGCGGAGCCGAGGACGAGGCAACGCTGCGCCGCAATCGCAGCGCCTTCGATGCCTGGGGCCTGCTGCCCCGCACCCTGGTCGACACCCGCGAGCGCCACCTGCGGGGCGAGCTCTTCGGCAGGCCCACGGGCGCACCGCTGCTGATCGCGCCGACCGGGTTCAACGGCATGCTCGACCCCGACGGCGACGTGGCCCTCGCACGCGCCGCGGCGCGCTTCCACATTCCCTTCACGCTCAGCACCTACTCGACGACGCTGCTCGAGGATGTCGTCACGCGCGCCGGGGGCCGGCTGTGGATGCAGCTGTATGTCATGAAGGATCGGGCCATCGCCCGACACCTGGTGCGCCGCGCCGCCGCCGCCGGCTACGAGGCGCTGGTGTTCACCTCCGACGCCAACGTGTTCGGCAGCCGCGAGTGGGACCGTCGCAACTTCCGCGTCCCCGGCCGCCCGACCCTGCGCGCCGCCATGGACACGCTGCGCCATCCGCGCTGGCTCGCCGCCCTGGCCCGCAGCGGCGGCCTGCCGCGGCTGCGCAACCTCGAGTCGGTCCTGCCACGGACGGCGACCTCCGCGCTCGGCGGAAGCACCCTGATCCCGCAGCTGATGGATGCCAGCATCAGCTGGGACGACGTGGCGTGGATGCGCGATGCGTGGCCGGGAAAGCTCCTGGTCAAGGGCATCCTCGACCCGTCCGACGCCGAGCGCGCCGTTGCCGTGGGTTGCGATGGCATCGTGCTCAGTAACCACGGCGGCCGGCAGCTGGACTCGTGCGTCGCACCGATCGAAGTGCTGCCGCAGATCGCGGCAGCCGTGGGTCATCGTCTGACCCTCATCGTCGACAGTGGCTTCCGCCGTGGCACCGACATCGTCAAGGGGCTGGCGCTGGGTGCCAAGGCGGTGATGATCGGCCGCGCCACGCTCTATGGATTGGCCGCGGGCGGAGAGGCCGGCGTCGAGCGGGCTCTGGCCATACTCACTGCCGAGACCGACAAGGTGCTCGGCCAGCTCGGCTGCCGCTCGGTGAGCGAGCTCGCCCCGCCGCTGTTGCAGAAGCGCGCGCCATGAAACGGCGCCGGGACGCCTGCGCAAGCGCGGCGCCCTGCTTCACCGACTGGTGTCGCCCGGGCGCACCCATGGGCAGGCTGACCGCTAACGTTGCGGTGCCGTCTCGAGCAGTTTAACCAAGTCGTCCCGCCACAGCATGGCATAGGTATGAGAGCCATGGCCGTGCGTGCGCTCGCTGAAGGGAATCACCAGCGCCCTTCCATGCGGCACCCGCACGATCTCGCGCTCCAGGATGCCCAGCTCCGGCGGGTTGATCAGATCGTCGGCGGAGTTCACCGCCAGAAGCGGCGCCTCGATGCGCTCGAGCGCCGGACCCGGGTCATAGTCCTCGGAGGCCGAGAGCGCATAGAGGATATCGTTGGCATCGGCCGTGTTCAGCTGGGCCGCCACGGCGCGGTCGATGACCTGGTCGGCCTGCACCAGCGTCGGGGCTTCCCGTTGGCGCAGCACCGGGTTGCTGCCCATCAGCCACAGCATCTCCAGCGCGGTGCGCACCGACGGCGGCTGGCTGGCGTACTCTCCGCCCGCCCAGGCCGGATCGTTGCGGATGGCACCGATGATCAGCCGGCGCCAAGCGCGGTTGCGTCCGGAGATTTGCGTCGGCAGGCTTGCAAGGGGCATCAGCGCGTCCATGAACCGCGGGTGCAGCTCGCCCCACAGCCAGGTGTGCATCCCGCCCATGGAAGTCCCCATGATCAGCCTTGCGTGGTTGATCTTGAGTCCCTGCGTGAGCAGGCGGTATTGCGCCTCCACCATGTCGCGGTAGCCATAATGCGGAAAGCGCGCGTGCAGGCCATCGCTGGGCTTGCTCGAGCGGCCATGACCGATGCCATCGGGCAGGATCAGGAAGTAGCGCGTTGCATCCAGCGGCATACCTGCGGCAAACAGCTCGCCGGCAAATTGATCATTGATCAGATTTGCTCCGCTGCCGGTGGTGCCGTGCATGATCAGCACGGCGTTGCGCACGATGCCGTGCGCATCGGTGCGTATTGCTCCCAGGGTGCGGTAGTGGATGCGCACTTGAGGAAGCGACTCACCGGAGGCGAAGCGGAAATCCTTCATGGTGAAGTCCGCTTCCACCGGCTGCGGATACGCGGCCGCGGTGGCGCGCATTGCCGGAAGTAGCAGCGCGGCTGCCAGCAGAACCGCTGCGTAGTGCCTCATGAGTCTGCCCCTGCTCTCTGGCCGCAGATAGAACAGCCGGCCCTGGCCTGCCGCAACGAGCGGCCGCCAGCGGCCGGCGCCAGTGCTGCCGCGCCTGCCTTGCGCCTAGGCGGCGAGCGTGCCCTTAGCCTTCGCGGTGTGCGTCGCAATGAGGTCCATGATCCCCGGCGACAGGCAATCGTAGGGCTCCAGCCCGAGCTCCTTCAGGCGCGAGCGCACCTCGCCCATGCGCGCCGGCGGGAAGCCGGACTCGATGATCGAGGAGACGAAGGCGGCGAATTCGGGCGCCGACCAGCCGTCTTGCTTGGACAGTTCGGTATGCACGAAGTCGAAGCCGTACAGCGGATGGTTCTTGTTCTCGATGCGCCCGTACATGTGCGTGCCGCAGCCGGTGCAGGCATAGCGCTGGATCGGCGCGTTCTGGTCGACGATCTTCAGCTTGTTGCCGTTGGCGGTCACGCTCAGCTTGTCACGTGGCACCACCGCGACCATTGAAAAGGTCGCGCCCTTGGGCTTCCAGCACTTGGTGCAGCCGCAGACATGGTTGAAGGCGGTGTTGGCCGTGAGCGTGACGGTCACGGGGGCGGAGGTGCACGTGCAGGTGAGCGTGCCACCGGCAAAGTTCGCCGCGCCCTTCTTGACGCCCCGGTCGACGGAGGGATGAATTGAGACTGCCATGATCTACTTCTCCTGTTTTGGTTCTTGGATCGCGGTGCGCGCTAGCTCCCGCTCGGACTAGAAAGTGACCACCGAGCGGATGGATTCACCCTTGTGCATCAGGTCGAATGCGTCGTTGATCTTCTCGACCGGCATCACATGAGTGATGAGGTCGTCGATGTTGATCTTCTTGTCCATGTACCAGTCCACGATCTTCGGCACGTCGGTGCGCCCGCGCGCACCGCCGAAGGCTGTGCCCTTCCACACGCGACCCGTGACCAGCTGGAATGGACGCGTCTTGATCTCCTGGCCCGCGCCGGCCACGCCGATGATCACTGAGACCCCCCAGCCGCGATGGCAGCACTCCAGCGCCTGCCGCATCAGATCGACGTTGCCCACGCACTCGAAGCTGTAATCGGCCCCGCCGTCGGTCAGGCTCACCAGGTGCTGCACCAGGTCCCCGCCCACCTCTTTGGGGTTGACGAAGTGCGTCATGCCGAAGCGCTCGGCGAGCGCCTTGCGCCGCGGGTTCACGTCGACGCCGACGATCTTGTTGGCACCGACCATGCGCGCACCCTGGATGACGTTGAGGCCGATGCCGCCGAGGCCGAAGACCACGACATTGGCACCCGCCTCCACCTTGGCGGTATTGATCACGGCACCGATACCCGTGGTGACCCCACAGCCGATGTAACACACCTTGTCGAATGGTGCGTCCTCGCGGATCTTCGCCAGCGCAATTTCCGGCAGCACCGTGTAGTTGGAGAAGGTCGAGCAACCCATGTAGTGGTGCACCATCTGGTTGCCGATCGAGAAGCGGCTGGTGCCGTCGGGCATCACGCCCTTGCCCTGCGTGGCGCGGATGGCGGTGCACAGGTTGGTCTTGTGCGAGGTGCAGGACTTGCACTGCCGGCACTCGGGGGTATAGAGCGGGATGACGTGGTCGCCCTTCTTGAGAGTGGTCACGCCTGGCCCCACATCCACGACCACGCCGGCGCCCTCATGTCCGAAGACCACCGGGAACAGACCCTCTGGATCCGCACCTGAACGGGTGAACTCGTCGGTGTGGCATACACCACTGGCCCGGATTTCAACCAACACTTCGCCGGCCTTCGGACCTGCCAGGTCCAGACTCACGATCTCCAGCGGCTTTCCCGCGGCGTAGGCGATGGCAGCCTTGGTCTTCATGCCAGTTCCCCGTCTTCTTGGATGTGCCAGCCGGGAAGTGTACCTGTCCAGACTGCTTCTACAAACAGCCTGTGCCATCTCGACGCCTTGGGGGACAATCGTGTGGCAGCAGCACCCGCACGGAGGAGCATCCGATGGCCGAGACGGTATTCAGCAGGATCATCCGGGGCGAGATTCCCTGCCACAAGGTGTACGAAGATGCGCACGTGCTGGCATTTCTCGACATCAATCCCCTGAGCAGGGGGCACGTGTTGGTGGTTCCCAAGGAAGCTGCGGAGACCATGGATCGACTGTCCGACGACTCGGCGGCGGCGGTGGGCCGGGTGCTGCCGAGGCTGTGCCGCGCCGTTGTCGCGGTTACGGGCTGCCGCGAATATAACGTTCTAGAGAACAATGGCCCGGGTGCGCACCAGGCCATCGCGCACGTGCACTTTCACATCATCCCCAAGCCAAGTGCACGCGAGGGGCTCGGAATCTCCTGGCCTTCGCAGGGCCTTGACCCTGCAAAGGCCACCGCTTTGGCGAGGGAACTCGGCGCCGCCCTGACCTAGGCAGAAGGCCGACCGATCGCTATTGCCGATCGCGCTGGGCACTTGTAGAATGCGCGGCCCTCATGGTGCGGGGTGGAGCAGTCTGGCAGCTCGTCGGGCTCATAACCCGAAGGTCGCAGGTTCAAATCCTGCCCCCGCTACCAACTAATAG
>JAFEFN010000017.1 GCA_018240525.1 Pseudomonadota bacterium | reverse complement strand
TCCCCACTGCTGCCTCCCGTAGGAGTCTGGGCCGTGTCTCAGTCCCAGTGTGGCTGGTCGTCCTCTCAGACCAGCTACGGATCGTCGCCTTGGTAGGCCGTTACCCTACCAACTAGCTAATCCGACTTCGGCTCATCCATCGGTGCAAGGTCTTGCGATCCCCTGCTTTCCCCCGTAGGGCTTATGCGGTATTAGCTAACCTTTCGGCTAGTTATTCCCCGCCAATGGGTAGATTCCGAAGCATTACTCACCCGTTCGCCGCTCGTCAGCATGTATTGCTACACCTGTTACCGCTCGACTTGCATGTGTTAAGCACGCCGCCAGCGTTCAATCTGAGCCAGGATCAAACTCTTCACTTGAAGATTTTGAAAATCAACAAACAAAAAGAGTAATCAAATTTTGGCCCCAGATTTTTAACGTCTGGACTTCAAACTTGGTCACTCGGTCAATTGCACTTAAGGCCAATGACGCGAGTCCCCACACAAATTACCTGCCAAACTTTTAAAGAGCACCCGAGAGCGCTGAAGGCTTCGGGAAAATCGGGCCGCGAAGTATAGCCAGTTGCTACATTCCGTCAACTGATTGACTGGCCCACACCCTTACTTCCCGTGCCGCAACTGCGGCCTGGGCTGCAAGGGGCGCGCAGTATAGCCCCCCTCAGAACCTTGTCAATGGATTGTCATCTTCGCCGCCTGACGCTCCCGCGGAGCCTCTGGCGGGCGGCCAGTGCCCTTGGTTCTTTGCCGGTCCAGGGGGTACTGAAGCCCTATCTGGGGGCCCGCCGGGACTTGTCAAGCCCTCGGCGGAGGCAGCTTGACCTTGAGCCTGACTTGAAGCGTTCGAGCCCTGTAAGAATAAGGAGGACCCGAGGGATGGCCGGTCAGGTCGCGGGATCCTAGAGCTTCGCACTCAGGGTGCCGGCGAGGGTCATGAGGATGCTCGCCAGGGCATACGTTCCGGTGTAACCCAAGGCCGGCACCGCACTCTGCGATTCGCGCACGATCGGCCGCAGCGCCGGGGTGCAGGTCATCGCCCCAATCAGCGCGCCCAGCAGGGTGAGCGGGTCGAGCTTCAGCACCTTGCGCCCAAAGACGTAGCCCGCCAGGAGGCACGCGACCACCATTCCCGCGGATGCCAACACCAGCGTCAGCCCCGTCTCGCGCAGCGCCACCAGCACGCTGCTGCCGGCCGACAGGCCGACGCCGGCGACGAAGACGGCCATGCCGAATTCCATCAGGATCCAGCGCGCCGCTTCCGGGAAGCGGCCGACGGTGGGGCGCACGCCGTTGAACCAGCCGACCAGGATGCCGACGGCGAGCAGTCCGCCGGCAAGCCCGAGAGTGATCGGGATCCCGCGCACTGTGATCGCCAGCAGCCCGAGGGCTGCGCCGAGTGCAATGCCGAAAACGAAGCTGGTCATGTCCGTCTCGACCGCATCGCGCTCGACGGGACCGAGCATCTGCGGGAGTGCCTTGATGCCCCACACCGGACCGATCACCGTGAGCACGTCGCGCAGCTGCAGGACCAGCGCCGGCGTGACCGGCAGGGCATAGCCGTCGCGGCGCACGCCAAGCACCACCACGCCGTAGCGGCGAGCGAGATCAAGCGCGCCCAAGCTATGGCCAACCGCGCCCTGGCGGGCGATCACCACGTGGCGCTGCGACGCAGACAGTTCCAGGTCGGCGAGGATGCGGATCTCAGGGCCCGCCCCGTCGATGCCGCTGCGAAAGAAGTTCGCATAGCCATAGGCGTACAGCTCGTCGCCGGGCTGCAGATGCTGCTCGGGCGCGGCCTTCAGCCACTCCAGCCCGCGGCGCACGCGCACGACGGCGAGCCCGTCCCAGTAGCGCTGCGCCAACTGGCCGACGCTCACCCGGCAGAATTCAGGATTTTCCACGCGGTAGGCCCGGGCCTGCAGCGGCTCGGGCTCTTCGTCCTTGCGGTCGCCCTCGAGTGCCCGTGCCGCCGAGGCCAAGTCGAGCCGCAGCAGCTTCGGCAGCAGGCCAGTGACTACGATGGTGCCCACAATGCTGACCACGTAGGTGATGGCGTAGCTGGTGGCTGCCGCGGCAATGACCTGATCGGCGCTCCAGCCGCCCGGCAGGTGCACCAGCCCCGAGCGCACCGCCTCCTGCGCGGCCGCGAGTGCCGCGCCGGAAGTGAGCGAACCGGCCAGCAGTCCTGCGGTGGTGCCGGGGCCGAGCCCGAGGAAATGACCGGCGAGGGCGGAAAGGACGTAGCCGAGGACCACCACGAACAGTGCCAGCAAGAAGTAGCGCAGTCCCTGGGCACGCATGACTTCCATGAAGCGCGGGCCCGCCTGGTAGCCCACCGAGAACATGAACAGCGCAAAACCGACGGCCTGCGCACCGGCGCTGATGCGCACGCCGTAATGACCAAAGAAGACCGCGACCAGCAGCGTGCCTGCGACCGGGCCGAGCTCGATGCCGACCATGCGGATGCGGCCGATGAGGTAGCCGAGGCCCAGGATGAGGAACAGCAGCACCACCGGCTGCGCGCGCAGGAACTCTACGATCGCCGTCATAGCGCAAGACCCTCCGGGCTGTCGCAGTCGGCCAGACGCTTACTCGTCGTCGGGCACCGCCTGCCAGGACTTGTCCGGATCGTAACGTTGCATCTTCTGATATTGCTCGGCGGTCTTGGTACCGAAGTCCTTCTGGTACACCACGCCGTTGTAGCTCACCATGAAGGTCTTGAAGCCCGTGACGCCGTACTCGGCCGGGGCCGCCACCAGCGCAAAGCCGCCGATCATCACCCCGTTGATGACGTAGTCCATCTCCCCGAGGCGCGCGGATGCTCCCTGTCCCTTGAGGATCTTGAAGAAGTAGCCGTGGTACGGCATCAGGCCGTCCTTGATGGCCTTGGCGATGTTCTCCCCGATGGGGCCACCCCAGGTGCCATCGGCGTTCTGCCACGCCAGGCCGTCCTGCTTGCCGGGCGTACTGATGATCCGCTGCGCGTACTGCGCGACCTCGTAGCCTTCCCGCGGGCGCTCCGCGTAGTCGTACTGCGCCTCGACGTAGCCCCGGCAGATGTCGATCGCATCAAGCTCGTTCTCGCCAATGCGCCGGTACATGAGCTCGCGCTTGCCGGCCGTGGCATCGAACAGCCACTTACCGTTGCGCTTGACGACCGGCACCGGGAACGGCCAGTCGTTTTCACCGACAAAGATGACTGCGCGCGCCCCCGTCTTCGGATCCACCGCGACACGGGTCTTCTTGTCCGCCTGCGACGCGAAGTCCGTACCACGCTGCCGGTCCGCCTCGTAGTCACCACTGAAGATGATGTCGTCACCGTCCGGCCCGAGCATTTCCGTCAGCTTGCCGGTGTCCCATGACCTGGCCGCCGCGATGATCGCCGCGGCGGCCTGATCCGCGCTGCCGAAGGTCTCGACGCTGGCGGGCGCTGCCGCCGCCGCAGGAGCCGTGGCTGCCGCTGGGGTTGCGGCAGGCTCCGCCGCGAACGTCGCACAGCAGGCCACTACGCCCACAACCAGCCCGCAAACCCTTGGCCAGGCACCGACGGATCCGGCGCGCACGCCGATACGGTTGTAGTTGTTACTCATCGGCGCCGTCCTCCTCCGCCCGACCGTCCGCCCCCGCCGCGCCCACCAAAACTCGAGGCACCGCGACTGCTCGAAGCGCCGGCACGCGAGCCGTTGTAGCTGCTGCCGCCACCGCCGAATGCACTACGGTTGCTGGAGCTGCTCCCGCGCGAAACATCGCGGCTGCCGGCACGGTCGGCGCCACCGCCGTAGGAGCTGTTGCCGCGGTTACCGCCGTAAGAGCTGCCGCGGTCGCCCAGGCCGCCGGACATGTCGCCCCGGTTGCCGGCACCGCCTGCCGAGCGATCCATGGCGCTGGGAGCATTGCCGCCCTGCCGTGAAATCTGATCCCGCGCGCCCGCCTGCCGGTTGGCAGCGGAATCACCGCGTGCGGTGCCGCCGAACCGATCCGCCGTGCCGCGATCGGCATAGGGTGCTCCGCCGCGATGCTCGGGCCGGTGCTGCCAGTTGGACTGTCCGCCGCCCGGGCCGCCGACTCCGCCTGCACCACCGACTCCGCCAGCACCGCCCACGCCGCCCGGCTTGCCGGGACCGCCGACGCCACCGGCGCCGCCGACTCCACCCACACCGCCGACCCCGCCGACGCCCCCTGCGCCCCCGACTCCGCCGACGCCGCCGACTCCACCCACGCCCCCAACACCGCCCGCACCACCGCCGGGCCGCCCGACGAAGTTGTTGTTGTGGTTGATGTAGACGTTGTTGCCACCCCAGCCGCAGCCATAGCCCCAGCCACCGCTCATCCACGCGCCCATCATGAAGCCGAAGCTGAACGAGATGAACGCGGAACCGGGCGGGTAGTACGGATAGTAGATCGGCGGGTACGGGTAGACCGGCGGCCCGTAGACCACGACCGGGCTGTAAGAGGGTACGTACACGACCTCGGGATTGGACTGCTGGATGATGATGACCTGCTGGCCACTCTCGACGGTCTCCGTGGAAACCTTCTGCTGCTCGTTGGAAGTGAGCGTGCCTTTGTCCTGCGCCTTCTTGCGCATGCGCTGAACGGCATCCATCACGTCCTTCTGCTGGGCAAGGAAGGCGTTGCCCAGATCGGTCGTCCACTGGATGTCATTGGCGAGCCGGTCCACGAGCTCTGGCATCGCCGCCATCGACTGGATGCTCGGGTCCCAGGGCTGCTTCTTCACCGCATCGGCCAGTGCCTTGTCCTTGAGATTCGTGTTCTTCTTCAGCCACTGCTGCAGCTGGATGATCTCGAGCGGGTAGGTCGAGGCCGCCAGCACTTGTGCCAGTAGCGGGTCGGGATACAGCGCCACCGGCGCGACCAGGGCATCCAGCTGATCCGCGGGGACCTTGGCGTCCGCCGGCTTGGCATCCGCCGCCTTGGCATCGGCCGGCTTGGCCGCCGCCGGCGGAGTGGACGTGCTCTTGGGGGCCGCAGGCGGCGCCGTCTGCGCCCAGGCAAGACTGCAGATCAGGGCCGCCGCCGCGGCCGAGGCCGCGCGGCTGATGTTGAAGTCGGTGGCGGGTCGTCTCATGGGGACCTCTGTCCTAGTCCGTGCGCGCGACTACAGTGGTTTGACGTTCGCCTTTTCCCAGGCGCGCACCTTCATGCGTGCGGCATCGAAGAGGCGTTCGTAGTTGCCGAGGCGGATCTTGCGACTTGCGTCGGGGGTGAGCTGCGCCCACACCGGGTTCCACATCTCGTAGATGCGCAGCTGCGTCGCCTGCTCGGCCGGGGCGACGTTGTCGGTGCCGAACAGGAAGCGGTCCGGGTGGGCATTGAAGATCTTGACGACGCGCTGGATGCTCTCGGGGCTCGCGACCGCGTACTTGGCGACCTCGTCCCAGGAAATGTCGAAGTCCACGTGGCTGAGCGTCGGGTCTTCCAGCATGCCGGCCACGATCTCCTGGTAGGCGCCGCTGCGCTCGGCGCCCTCGGTGGTGGCCTGGCCCTGCACGGGGCGCACGATGCGCCCCAGGCCGAGGTGCGCCCAGATGATGGTGGTCTGCGGATGCCGGCGCAGCAGGTCGCGCATCTGCTTCAGGTACACCGGCTCAGTGCCCGCCTTGGCGAAGGGCATGTCGATGTCGCAGTGGATGATCGCCACGAGTCCCACTTCGCCGGCGAAGTCGAGGATGCGATCCAGCGCCGGGTTGGTGAGGCTCGCGGTCTCGCCGGCCACCTTGGAGGAGACGAACTCCTTGTGGATGGTGAACTCGCCGATGCCACTGAATACCCCGGGGAAGAGCTCGAGCACGCGGCGGATGTGGTCGACCCCATACATGTCCGCCGGGTTGAAGCCGGTGATCATCGGGTCCAGGCGCGCCTGCTGCGCCTTGGGCAGCGCCTGATACACCTTGGCGATGTAGGCGTCGGTGAAGGAGTAGTAGTACAACGGCGCGTCCGACTGCAGGTAGTAGGTCGGAGCAAAATCCCCTGAGTTGCCGTAGGCCCAGGTCTGCTGCAGCGGGATGCCGAAGAGCGTGGAGCGGCCGACCTTGTCGCCCATGATCTCAAGGTACCTGTGGATGTCCGTGCCCTTCTGCACGTAATTGGTCAGGTGGAAGTGCGCATCATCGAAGAGGTAGTCGGGCGCCTTCGGCGGCGCGGCCAGCCCCGGCGCGCAGAGTCCCGCGCCGAGCAGGATTGCGAGGAGGCGGTGGCGCCAGGCCCGGTGGGCTTCAGGTTTCATTTATCTAGCCTGCGCTGCTTCGCCGACGATGACAACGGGCGAACGGTCCGCCCGTTTACAGTCCCAGCTCGAAGTCGGTATTGAAGACCACTCCCTTGCTGCCCACGTTGTAGGTGAGCGAGGTGTACCCGACGGGAGAACGATCGAGGTACATCACCTGGGTGTTCCAGCGGAACACGCGGTTCTTCCATGGGTGCCAGTTCACGCCGCCGCGGATGTCCCAGGGGTTCCCGTACTCGCCTTTGACGTACGAGCCGGCCAGGTACACCTGGAAGGTACGCGGGATCAGCATGGCCGAGGCCTGCAGCTGGAAGCCGCGGTCGTACAGGTTGCGCAGGCTGTCGGTGTTCGCTCCCTCCCAGCTGTCGAGCTTGCGGAAGTAGAGCTCGCCTTCCAGCGCCAGTCCCTTGTACTTGACGCCCCAGTCGAGGTCGGTCATCTGGTAGCGCACTTCCTCGACGTTGATGCCGGGCCCGAAGAGGCCCGGCGTGAAGACGATCGAGCCGTCCGACAGGCGGATCTGCGTGTTCTCGATCGACTCGGTGTTCGGCTGGCTCTGCCGGTCCTCGGTGCTGCGCGTGTAATGCAGCGCCAGACGGGTGGCCACCTGCTGGTGGTCCTCGAAGTCCCCGAAGCCCTTACCGAACTCCCCGGTCGAGGGTTCCCAGATCAGCGCCGACGCCACCGTGTTGAAGTGGTTGTCCAGCTGCTGCGAGCCCACCCCGAGCGTGCTCAGGTTGTTGCCGATCATGGCCATGTAGCGCAGCGTGTCGGTGATGTCACCGCGCACCCAGAACCCGCTGGTGTAGGAGGGCCGGAAGAACTCGTCCGCCAGCATGCGGTTGTCCACGTTCAGCCAGAACGGGAAGTTGCCTTCCGTGCTGCGCACGCCCGGCAGCGAGGTGATGCCACCGGCGAGCGAGAAGTAATCGCTGAAGTTGTAGGTCAGGTTGCCGGCCAGCACCACCTGCGCCGGCTTCCCCTGGGTGGGGTTGGAGGTCCAGGCATACAGGAAGTAGCGGAACTTGGGGTCGAACAGCCAACCCAGGAACTTGATCTGCACCTTCTGGATCTGCGCTTCCTGGCGCTGCTGGACCTGGCTCGTCTGATTGAAGGCATTCGTGTACGTCGGGTCGAGTCCCTTCTGGTTGAGGTATCGCACGTACGTGTAGATGGCGACGTTCATGTCGCCCTTGTCGGTGTTGGCGACCTTGAAGCCGAGGAAGTCGGTGTAGTCGCCCCACTTTTCCGGGTAACTGGCGGCCGGCGCCGCCGCCACCGGACCGGGAGGCGTCGCGGTACCAGCCGCGGCCGGCACCGCCGCGGCAGCGGCAGCCGGTGCCGCGCCGGGAGCACTCGTCGTCCCCTGGGCGGCCACCGCCGGCTGGGCCGCGCCGGGCACGACGCCAGCCTGTTGCTGCGCCTTCAGTGCCTGGATCTCGGCTTCCTTCTTCTTCAGCTCTTCCTCGAGCTGCTGCTGGTGCCGCTCCAGGCGGTCCAGACGCTGCTCTAGGGTTTCCGCGGCGACGGGCGGGCTGGTCTGCGCCGCAGCGACGACGGGCAGCGCGAGGAGCGCAAGGCAGACGGCCTTGCGCACCAGGTCGCCTCGCTCGCTGCTTGCTCCCGGACCGAATTCCCCGCCACGAATCGCCTCGGTCGGACCTCGCACCATCACGCCTCCCTGCATTCACGGGCTCCCTCGGGGGCTCACCAGTGTGGCCGCGGATCTTACTTCTTCAGTCCCACCGAGGCAGGCGAGAAGACATTGTAGTCGAGGCGGTTGGTCACGTACTGGATGACCTCCTGGCCCTTGACGCTGTTGCCCGCCTCGTCCAGAGGCGGCGCGAACACGGCGATCGCGCCCTTGCCGGGCACCACCGCCACCAGGCCGCCGCCGACGCCGCTCTTGGCGGGCAGGCCGACGTGCCAGGCCCAGCCGCCCGAGCCGTCATAGAGTCCGGCCATCATCATGGCGCTCAGGATCTCCGGCACGTTTTCCGGCTTGATCACCTGCTTGCCGGTCGCCGGGTTCTTGCCGTTGTTGGCAAGCGTGGCACCCATGCGCGCCAGCTGCAGCGCGGTCACCCCGACCGAACACTCCTTGGTGTACACGTCCACCGACTGGAAGGGATCGGCATAGATGCGGTCGTACTTGGCCAGCAGGTACGACAGCGCTTTGTTGCCGGTGTTGGTGGCCGCCTCGGACTTGTATACCGCATCGATCAGCGAGAGCTTCTCGCCGGCGACGTCACCGTAGAAGTTGAGGATCTTCGCCCACTTCGCATCCGCACTCGCGCCGCCGATCAGGCTGACGGTCGCGATGGCGCCGGCATTGACCAGCGGGTTGCCCGTGTGCGTGGGCATGTCGACGACGGCGATCGGGGAGTTGAAAGCCCGGCCAGTGGGCTCCGAACCGATCTTCTCGAACACCTTGTCCGGCCCCTGCTCCTCCATGGCCAGCGCCAGCGAGAATACCTTGGCGATCGACTGGATCGAGAAGGCCGTCTTCACGTCGCCCGCGGTGAGTGTCTGGTTGTCGACGGTGACGATGGCGATGCCAAAGAGCTTGGAATCGACCTTGGCCAGCTCGGGGATGTAGTCGGCATTCTTGCCCCGCGTGTCACCCTTGTACTTGGCGTAGGCCTCGTTGACGATCGCCTGGACCTGCTCCTTGCGGGGCGCAACCGGGCTCACCTTGCCCGCGGGGGCGGCGGCCGCCGGGGCTGCCTGGGCCATCGCGGTGCCCGCGAACAGCGCCTGCGCCAGCATTGTAATCAGCAGCCAGCGCACGTGTGTGTGGATACCCCGAGTGTGCAGGCTCGCGTGTGCGTACATCGTCTGTCTCCTGTTCCTGATTGATCAGAGCTTGGCGCTGAAGTCGTACTTGACCGAGAACTGGAAGCGCACGTCATCGCCGGTCTGCCCGGCATTGTCGGTCCGCTTGCCCCACAGTACCTCGCCACCGATCATGACGTTCTTGACCGGCGTCCACAGCAGGTTGCCCGAGGCGTACTGGCCCTTGTGGAAGGTGGTGGTTTCCTGGAAGTTGGTGTTCGACACCTCGTCCTGGCTGTAGCCGATCGAGCTGGAGAACTCGCTGTTCCAGTAGTGGTCGTAGTAGACCACGAAACCCGTCAGCGGCACCGCCTTGGCCGAGAGGTTCGGCACCGGGGTCGCCGGGTCGTAGGCGGCATTGGGCGCAATGTCCATGCCGCCGTCGTTCATGTAGCTGGCGATGCCGTTGCCGTGCACCACCGACAGGATGAGCTTGTCCTTCTCCAGCAGGTTGATGTGGCCGGTGAGATTCACGCCCCAGCCCGTCTCGCTGTTGCGGGTGAACGGTTCGTCGGGAGTCTGCTGGTACTCGTAGGAGATCTTGCGCAGGATGCCGGCGAGCTGCGCGTGGCCCCAGCTGCCCTCCATGCGATAGTGCGCCGTCAGATCCGGCAGCGTGCGCACGCCCTGCACGGTCGAATTCTGGAACTCGTCGATGAGGCGGATGTTGCCGGGATCGACGTCGTTGCCGGCGTGCTCTATCGCCACGGCAAACTCATCGCTGCCGGTGCGGTACGGGGTCCAGCGCACCTGCGGGGTGCGCAGGAACACCATGCCGTTGGGTCCCCAGTAGTCGATGGTGTTGGGGAAGGTGTCGATGTCCATGAAGGCGCTGTTGGTCTGCCCGGCGAGCAGCTGCTCCCACTCCCCGTAGACGTGGCGCAGGCGGACGGCAACCTTGCCGGCATCGGCGCCCGTGCCGAACATGTCGATCTCGAATTTGAACTTGACCGGGTCGGAGTGGTCTCCGGTCGGCAATTGGCCACGCACGCCCACGCGGCTCTGCTTGACGCTGATGCTCGACTCGCCGTTGCTGCCGTACTGCCCCTCGGGGGTGGCGATCTTTGAGGGTCGGAAGGCATCCACCCAGTCCGGGTTCATGCGCTTGGTGTCCTGGATGGCATCGACCATCGCGAACCCATAGATCTCGAAGGACTTGTCCCCCTCGGCAGCCTGCACCGGCAGACTGCAGCCCGTGCCCAGAAGCAACGCCGTTGCCGTCGGGGCCGTGATCGCACGTACTGCCTTGGAAATTTTCATTCAGAATCTCCCTGAGTTCGTCAAAGCGTAGCATCGCATAAGCTCCTCTTGGAGATGCCCTTTCTTATGCGACGTACGCTCAGGTATAAGACCTCGTGCGACGCGCGACTACTGCCCAAAAGGGCACACCTAACCTACCTGCCCCTGCGCAGGATTGACGTATGCGCGCGACATCCTCTCATGCGATGCTGGGTCTGGTGCTGTGGCTGGCAGTGAGCAGCGCCGGCGCTGCTCCCAAGACCGACATCATCACCCTGCGCAACGGCGACCGCCTGACCGCGGAGCTGAAAAGCCTCGACCGGGGGAAGCTGGTGATCAGCACCGATGCCGGCGGCACCATCGAACTGGACTGGGACATGGTGGCGGCGGTGGTCACCAACCAGCGCCTGCAGCTGGAAACCTATGACGGCAAGGTGCTCCTAGGTTCGCTGGTACCGGACACCTCCGAGACGATCGGCAAGTTGGTGATCCAGGATGGCGAGCAGAGCACCCGGGTGCCGATACTGGACGTCGTGCGAATCGCACCCCTGGAGGACCAGTTGCTCAAGCGGTTCAAGGGCGAGGTCTCGGCCGGTTACTCCCTGTACCGCGCCAACCAGCAGGAGCAATTCAACTTCGACCTGAAAATGGAGTACCGCACGCCCCAGTTTCTGGGCAAGTTCGGCAGCGAACTGACCTCCAACAGCAGCACCGCGGAGGAGACCTCACGCCGGGATTCCGCCTCCCTGGAGCTGTACCACCTGTTCAACGACCGCTGGTTCGCCGGCGCGGTGACCAAGGCGGACCGCAACGACGAACTGGGCATCAAGAACCGGCTCTCCGTCGGCGCCGCCGGCGGGCGCTTCATGGTGCAGAGCAACAGCAAGTTATGGACCCTCGTGGGCGGCGTCCTGGACACGCGCGAGAACGACTATGACAACCCCGAGGGGCCCTACCACACCGTGGAAGGGCTGTTCGGGACCCAGTTCGACTGGTTCCGTTACCACAAGCCCGAGTTCGACCTCTCCACCAGCCTGCTCGTGCTGCCCAATTTCACCGAATCCGGGCGCTGGCGTGCAACCTACTCCGTCGGATTCAAGTGGCAGATCTACAAGGATTTTTTCTGGCGGATCAAGTTCGACGGCGACTACGACAGCCGCCCGCGTGCGGCCGGTGCCAGCAAGGATGATTACGCCCTGATCACCTCCCTCGGCTCCACGTTCTGACCAGACCGTTGTAGAAACCCGCCCCGATGTTGCAGCGCAACGCGGAGGCGCGGGCTCCGCCCGGGTGGCGGCCTCTAAGACCCGGTCTTAGAATCCCGTCCCGTGATAGACCCCGGTTTGCCAGATCCCAACCAAGGAGCCGGAGGTCACCGGTGGCCTGGGCTTGGGCGTAATCCAGGCGGTAAGGGAAACCACGCATGGACCGGTCGGCGCGCGGCCGGCAGGGTGGCGGCATGAGTCTCGTGACACTCGTGTGGTCGATGGGGGCCGCCGCCATGCTGCCCTTCAGCGCCCTCTACGGGCTCGTCTGGGCGATCGACCGGCGCAGGCTCGAGAACCTCATGTTCTGCATCGCGGTGCTGGGCTTTGTCGGCCTAGCCCTGGTCGAGCTGGGCATGATGCACGCGAGCGCCCCCGATGCCTATGGGCGCTGGGTCTACTGGTACCAGCTGCCCCTGTTCGTGGCGATCAGCGCCACGCTGCTGTTCGTGCGCTACTACCTGCAGACCGGACGGGGCTGGCTGCTGTGGACGGTCATCCTCAGCCGCCTGCTGATACTGGGAGCCGACCTGCTGTCGGACCCGAATTTCAACTTCACCCGCATCGACAGCATCGCGCAGGTGTTCATCCTGGGTGAACCGGTGACCGTCATCGGCAGCGCCGCCGTGCGCTCCTGGCAGTGGCTGCCGGTCCTCAACTGCCTCCTATTCCTGGGCTACATCGCCGATGCCGCCCTGACCCTGTGGCGGCGCGGGGGTGCCGAGGCCCGTCGCCGCGCGCTGGTCGCGGGCATCGGCTTCGTGGTCCCCCTGGCGCTGGCCGTCGCCGTCACCCAGGCCGCGGTACTTGGCCTGGCGCGTCTGCCGGTGCTGGGGGCGCCGACTTTTCTGGTCACCACTGCGGTGATGGCGATCGAACTCAGCCGCCAGCTGCTGCTCGGTCAGCAAGCGCGCGAGGAGGCGCAGGAGCTGCGCAGCGAACTGGCGCGCGTCGGCCGCATTACCGCGCTGGGGCAGCTGGCCTCCGCCCTCGCCCACGAGCTGAACCAGCCGCTCGGAGCCATCCTGCGCAACGCGGAGGCCGGCGAGTTGTTGCTCGACCAGCCGACGCCGGATATCGCCGAGTTGAAGGCCATCATGGGCGATATCCGTGCCGACGACAGCCGGGCGGCCGCCGTGATCGACAGGATGCGCGCGATGATCAAGCGCCGCAGCGTTGAGACACGCTCGGTCGCCGTGCAGGAACTGGTGCGCGACACCGTGTCGCTGGCGCATACCGAGGCGCTCGCCCGCCAGGTCGTCGTCCACTGCGCCGTGCCCGCGGGGCTGCCACCGGTGGCCGCCGACCGGGTGCACATCTCCCAGGTGCTGCTCAACCTCATCATCAACGGCATGGATGCGATGGCCGGCTGCGCGCCGCAGGAGCGACGGCTCTCGATCGAAGCGCGACCGGCCGATGCCGCGACGGTGCTGGTGACCGTCGCCGACACGGGCCTGGGCGTACGGCCGGAGCTGATCGACCGGATCTTCGACCCGTTCTTCACGACCAAGCCCGACGGCATGGGCATGGGACTGCCGGTCTCGCGCAGCATCATCGAAGCGCATGGCGGACGGCTGTGGGCGGAACTCAACGCCAGTGGCCGCGGCCTGAGCCTGCGGTTCACCCTGCCGCAGGCTGTCGGGGGTCTGGCATGAACGGGATGACGCCGGCGGTGCACGTGGTGGATGACGATGCGTCCTTTCGCGGGGCGCTGGTGCGCATGCTCACGGCCCGCGGATACCATGCGGCGGCCTACAGCTCCGGCGAGGACTTCCTGGCACGCGGTTCTCAGGGCTGCGGCTGCGTGGTCGCGGACCTGCGCATGCCGCAACTGGATGGACTGGCGCTGCAGGCAGCCTGCGCCCGCAACGACGACGCCATGCCCTTCGTGTTCCTGAGCGGTAACGGGGACGTGCCCAGCGCCGTCACGGCGCTCAAGCATGGCGCCGTCGACTTTCTGGAGAAATGCGCACCCCACGAGGCATTGCTCGCGGCCATCAACGGCGCGCTGCAGCGCGACCTGATCGCCCGTAGCACGCGTGCGCGCCAGCGGCAGGTGCGCGAGCGCCTGGCCTCGCTGAGTGAGCGTGAGCAGCAGGTGCTGGCCCTCGTGGTGCGGGGCCGCATGAACAAGCAGATTGCGGGGGACCTGGACATCCATGAGCGGACCGTCAAGCTGCACCGTACCGCCATCACGGGCAAGCTCGGCGTGCGCTCCGTGGCCGAACTGACCACGCTGGTGCACGAGATCCAGAACCCGCCCGGTGTCACTCTCTCCTGACGCTACCCCAAGGGGTAGTACCCGCTGGCCGGTTTCGCCTGTTAGCTTGGCGCGGCCATGCCGACCGCTCCCACTGTCGCGATTGTCGACGACGACGAGAGTGCGCGTCGCGCGTTGCGCCGCATGCTCAGCGGCGTTGGCTTTGCCAGCCAGACCTTCGCGTCGGCCGATGCGTTCGTTGCCGATGCGGAGCGCGAGAACTTCTCCTGCCTGCTGCTGGACCTGCAGCTGGAAGGCATGTCAGGCCTGGAGCTGGTGCGCGACCTGGCCCGTCGCGGCAGCCACGTCCCCGTCATCATCATCACCGCGCATTCCGAACCGGAGTTGCGGGCGCAGCTGCTGCAGTACGGTTGCGCGGGTTTTTTCCATAAGACCGATCCGGGCACCCTGATCGTCGAGGCCCTGCGCCGCGTGACGGCCCCGAAACTCCCCAACTGAACTCGACTGCGTCCTGCGCCGTCAGGGCTTCTGCTCGAGGCGCAGCTTGGCAAAGCGCCGCGATCCGACCTGGACGACGTGCTCGACACCAGGAGCGAGCGTGAGTGCGCGATCCGTCACCCGGGCGCCGTCGATGCGCACTGCGCCCTCATCGATCTTGCGGTTCGCCTCCGAGGTGCTCGTCGCCAGGCCTGCCGCCTTGAGCAGGTTGCCGACGCGCAGGCCGGCGGCCTCGACCTGGATCACCCTCACGGGCAGATCCGTGGGCACCGCCTTCTCGCTCACCCGCGAGGTGAAATTGCGCTGCGCCCGCTCGGCGGCCTGCGCATCGTGGAAGCGTGCCACCAGCTCGCGCGCCAGCTCGAACTTGATGTCGCGCGGGTTGCGCCCGCTGCCGGCGGAGGCCCGCAGCTGCGCGATCTCGGGCAGCGGCCGGAACGAGAGCAGCTCGAAGTAGCGCCACATGAGCTCGTCCGAGATCGACATCAGCTTGCCGAACATGGTGTCCGGGTCCTCGGCGATGCCGATGTAGTTGCCGAGTGATTTGGACATCTTGTTGATACCGTCGGTGCCTTCCAACAGCGGCATCGTGATCACCACCTGCGGTTCCTGGCCGTAGGCCTCCTGCAGGGCGCGGCCGACCAGGAGGTTGAACTTCTGGTCGGTCCCGCCGAGCTCCACGTCGGCGCGCAGGGCCACCGAGTCGTAGCCCTGCGCCAGCGGATAGAGGAACTCGTGGATGGAGATCGGCTGGTTCGCCTTGTAGCGCTTGGCGAAGTCATCGCGCTCGAGCATGCGCGCGACGGTGTACTGCGCGGTGAGCTTCACCATGTCGGCCGCGGTGAGCGCACCCAGCCAGCGCGAGTTGAAGTCGATGCGCGTGCGCTCGCGGTCGAGGATCTTGAACACCTGCGCCTCGTAGGTGCGCGCATTGGCCTGGATCTCCTCTGGCGTGAGCGCTGGCCGCGTGACGTTGCGCCCGGTCGGATCCCCGATGAGCCCGGTGAAGTCCCCGATCAGGAAGGTGACGTTGTGCCCCAGCTGCTGAAACTGGCGCATCTTGTTCAGGAGCACCGTGTGCCCGAGGTGCAGGTCAGGGGCGGTCGGATCGAAACCCGCCTTCACCCGCAGGGGCGTGCCGCGCTTGAGCTTCTTGAGCAGGTCCGCCTCGGTGAGCACCTCGTGGGCGCCGCGGCGGAGCTCTGCGAGCTGTTCCTCAGAATGCATCGTCATTGCCGTGAAGTCCGTCCTCAAAGCGCCCGAGCAGCGCATGTAACGTAACGCCCGCTCCTGGAAGCGTTACGGCACTTAACATAGATTGACCCCCGGGCCGGGGCCCGGTACGTTGCGGCCCTTAAAATCATCCGGATAAGTGTAGTCGATGGAAGGAAGTCCGACGGCAGTGAAGAAGCTCCCCGCCTGGGTGCGCTGGCCACGGCCGATGTTCTGGCTGCAGGCGAGCGCCTGTGCCGTCGTGGGCTGGTCGCTCCTGCACGGCAGCGTGCAGATCTCGGCCCCGGCGACTCCAGCCACAGGGACCCCAGCCACCGCGACCCCGCCCATCGCGACCCCACCTCCGGCCCCCACCCCCGCCGGGGCGGTCTCCGCTGAGGCCCCGAAGGTGCAGGTGGCCTCGGTCTCACCGCTGGCCGAGGCGCAGGCGGCGCTCTCCCACATCGACGTGATCGTCGCCCGCAACGACACCCTCGAGCGCATCTTTCGTCGCCTGAGACTCGATCTTTCCGACCTGGCCTCGATGCGCAGTCTTCCCGGGGTGCGCGAGGACCTGGACAGCCTGCGCCCGGGCGAGGCCCTCCGGGTCACCCACAAGGACGGTTCCCTCTACGGCCTGGAGCGCCGGCTGAACGAGACGCAGACGCTGCGGGTCTCGCGCGATGCGCAGCTCGGCCTCAAGGCCGACGTGCTGCAGAACCCCCTGGAGATGCGCATGCGCACCGTCCAGGGCGTCATCGACAGCTCGCTGTTCGAGGCGGTCTCGGCCGCCGGGGCGCACGACCAGACCGCGGTGAACCTGGCCGACATCTTCGGCTGGGACATCGACTTCGTGCTGGACGTGCGCCAGGGCGATACCTTCGTGGTCACCTATCCTGAGTACTACCGCGACGGGACGTACCTGCGGGACGGCCCGATCGAGGCGGCCGAGTTCGTCAACCAGGGCCGCGAGTACCGCGCGGTGCGCTATACCGACCCGCAGGGCAGCACGCATTACTACACCCCGGACGGCAGGAGCCTGCATAAGGCCTTCCTGAGGGCCCCGGTGGAATTCACGCGCGTCAGCTCGCGCTTCAACTCCGCCCGCCACCACCCGATCCTGAACCTGATCCGCGCCCACAAGGGCGTCGACTACGCCGCCCCCGAGGGTACCCCCGTGCGGGCCGCCGGCGATGGACGGGTGCGCTTCGCCGGCCGCAAGGGTGGCTATGGGAACGTCGTGGAGATCGAGCACTCCTCGAGCGTCGTCACCGTCTACGGCCACCTGTCGCGCTTTGCCCGTCTTACCCACGTGGGCGCGCACGTAACCCAGGGCGTGGTCATCGCCTACGTGGGCATGACCGGCCTGGCCACCGGGCCCCACCTGCACTACGAGTACCGCGTGAACGGGGTGTTCAAGAACCCCCAGACCGTGGTGCTGCCGGGCGCCAACCCGATCGAGGCCCGCTGGCGCGAGGATTTCGCGGCCAAGACCGCCCCGCTCCTGACGAGCCTGGACGCCGCGCCCGGCCCGATGCTGGTGTCGCGCTAGGCAGCCCGCCCGCTCCCGGGCGGGCCAGCTTCACGGAACTGACGGCCCGCGCTGGTACCATGGGGTCCGTCTGCCGTTGATCCCGCCGCCATGGACTCTCCGGACCTCAAGGCTCCCCAGCACTACATCAACCGGGAACTGTCGTTCCTGGAGTTCAACCACCGCGTGCTGGCGCAGGCATTCGATGAGAGCGTGCCGCTGCTCGAGCGGTTGCGCTTCCTGTGCATCTCCTGCAGCAACCTCGACGAGTTCTTCGAGATCCGGGTCGCGGGGCTGAAGCAGCTGCAGGAGCTCGGCGGCGGCCCCCTGCCGGCCGACGGCCTGTCGGTGGACGAGCAGCTCGCGGCGATCCACGACCGCGCCACGCGGCTGGTCGCCGAGCAGTACCGGTGCCTGAACGAGCTGTTGCTTCCGGCCCTGGCCGCCGAAGGGGTGCCCCTGCTCGAGCCGCCGGACTGGACGCCCGAGGCGCGCGCCTGGCTCGAGCAGTACTTCGAACGCGAGGTCGAGCCGGTCTTAAGCCCGCTCGGCCTGGACCCGGCGCGGCCCTTCCCGCGCATCCAGAACAAGAGCCTGAACTTCATCGTGCGCCTGGAGGGCAAGGACGCGTTCGATCGCGACAGCGAACTCGCCATCGTGCAGGCGCCGCGCTCGCTGCCACGCGTGGTGCCCCTGCCCGGGGTCGGCGGCACGCGCGGCTGCGTGCTGCTCTCGACCATCGTGCAGGCCTTCGTGCACAAGCTGTTCACCGGCATCACGGTGATCGGCTGCTACCAGTTCCGACTCACCCGCAACAGCGACCTGTTCGTGGACGAGGAGGAAATCGATGACCTGCGCCGCGCGCTCGAGGGGGAGCTTGCGCACCGCCGCTACGGCAGCGCGGTGCGCCTGGAGACCTCCAGCGACTGCCCCGCGGACATGGTGAAGTTCCTGCAGGCGCAGTTCTCCTCGGCCTCCCTCGATACCTACCCGGTCGACGGCCCGGTCAACCTGAACCGCCTGTCGGCCGTCTACGACCTGGTGCAGCGGCCGGACCTGAAATACCCGATCTTCACCCCGGGGATCCCCAAGCGCCTCGCCGGCAACCCGGACCTGTTCGCCGCGATCCGCCACAAGGACCTGCTGTTGCACCACCCGTACCAGAGCTTCGTCCCGGTCATGGACCTGGTGCGCCAGGCGGCCGCGGATCCCCAGGTGCTGGCGATCAAGCAGACCCTGTACCGCGCCGGCCACGACTCGCCCCTGGTGGATGCGCTGGTGAGCGCGGCGCAGGCCGGCAAGGACGTCACGGTCATCGTCGAGCTGCGCGCGCGCTTCGACGAGGAAGCCAACATCGAGCTGTCCAATCGCCTGCAGGAAGCCGGCGCGCACGTCATGTACGGCGTGGTCGGCTACAAGACCCATGCGAAGCTGCTGCTGGTGGTGCGCCGCGAGGCCGAGGGCATCCGCCGCTACTGCCACCTCGGCACCGGCAACTACCACCCGCGCAGCGCGCGGCAGTACACCGATTACGGCCTGTTCACCTGCAACGACGAGATCGGCCACGACGTGCACGAGCTGTTCCTGCAGCTGACCAGCCTCACCCAGACCCCGCGGCTGAAGCGCCTCACGCAATCCCCCTTCGGCATGCACGAGATGATCCTCGGCAAGCTCGCGCGCGAAGCCGAGCACGCCCGCGCCGGCCGCCCGGCGCGCGTCATCGCCAAGATGAACGCGCTGGTGGATGCGCAGTCCATCGAGGCGCTGTACCGCGCCTCGCGCGCCGGGGTGAAGATCGACCTGATCGTGCGTGGGGTGTGCGCGCTGCGGCCCGGCATCCCCGGCGTGTCGGAGAACATCACCGTGCGCTCGATCGTCGGGCGCTTCCTCGAGCACTCGCGCGTGTTCTACTTCGAGAACGCCGGTGCGGCGGAGCTGTACTGCGCCAGCGCCGACTGGATGGAGCGCAACTTCTTCCGGCGCGTCGAGGTGGCCTTCCCCATCCTGCGCCGTAACCACCTCGAGCGCATCTGCCGCGACCTCGACCTGTGCCTGGCGGACAACTGCCAGGCCTGGAAGCTGCGGGCGGACGGGGAGTACGAGCGCGTCGCGCGCGGGGCCGCCCCGCCGGTGAGCGCGCAGGGGGAGCTGCTGGCAACCTACGCGGCCGGCTCGCCCCTGAGCGTCTGACTCAGCGCTTCAGGAAGTCGATCGAGGAGCCCAGGTACAGGTACACCGCCGAGGTGCCGTGATCGGCCAGCCCGTAGGCGAGGTAGACCGGCCCGAGCTTCGAGGCCACGCCCAGAAAGAGCGCGCCGCTGACGATGAGCCCGTGCGGGGTGGTGCCGTCGATGCGCTCCCAGACGTTGCCGGTCTCGAGCGAGGCGCCCAGGAAGGTCGCGCTGCCGGTGGTGGCGCTCAGGGTGACCGCGCGGCGGAACTGCACGGCGCCGATGGCGTACTCGCGGCCGATGAGCTCGTTGATCTGGTAGCCGGAGAAGTTGAACAGGCCGCCCTGCTTGAACTGGTCGTAGTACGGGGTGCGGGTGCCGAAGTCCGTGCCCCCGGCGAGGAAGATGCTCCAGTTGTTGCGCGCACCCTCCATGAAGGTGTGCTGCACCTGCAGCGAGCCGACGTCGTAGCGCTCCTCGGCCCCCAGGGACGGCTCCGCGAAGTAGCCCTTGAGCAGGATCAGCGACCCGTTGGTCGGGAAGACGCGCCGGTCAAGCGTATCCACCGCGAGGCGCACGGTGGCCGCGCCGAGCTGGTACTTGCCGGTCGGGTCGGCGAGCGTCGGATTGCCGATCTTCTGCCGCACGTCGACGTTGCCGCGCTCCAGCCCCGCGCGCAGCTCCCCCCAGTTCTCCAGCGCCATGCCCACATCGAGCATGCCTGCCAGGCGGCGCACGTCGAGTTCGACGACCGGGTCGCCGTGCTCGTAGATGTCCTCGAGTGACTGCTGCATGATGAAGGCAGGCGCGACGAAGAAGGTCTGAGTCTTCTCGAGGGGCTGGTAGAAGCTGGTGTAGAGCACGTTCGGCTCGCCCAGCTGGATGGTCGTGCGCAGCTCCCCGCCGAGGGAATTCAGCCAGCGGTTCTCGATGTCCACGCGCGCGCCCCAGGCGGTCTGGCCGTGGAAGTCGGTGGACAGGTTCAGGTCCGCGAGCAGGTAGTTCGGCCCCCAGGACTTCTCGGTCGCGGTGTAGGTGAGTACGTTGCGTCCTTCGATCACCTCCATGCGGTAGTCGACCGCGACGTAGTCGCCGCGCGAGACCAGGCGGTCGGCGTCCTCCGCGGCCTTGCGGGCATCGTAGGTATCACCGGCCTTCACGCGCAGGAAGGTCTTCGCCACTTCCGGGTTGGTATGGTAGAAGCCGGCCAGGCGCACTTCGTCGACGATGATGCCGGAGCCGACGCCGATCTTCGGCAGCGCGGCGCGCCAGGCCGCATAGTCCGCCGGCGACAGGCTGTAGCGGGCGAGTTTGGCGGCCGCGGCGCGCGCGGCCGCCTCGCCGATCGGGATGGCCTCGGGTACCTTATCGAAGTCCCCCGAGCCGATGTCCTTGAGCACGACGCTGATCTGGGTGTCCTTGTCGGTGAGCGTCGCCAGCTGGGCGCGCTCGTTGGCCTCGATGGCGACGTTCAGCGCCTGTCCGGCCACGCCCAGCAGGCTGCTGAGCGAGCTGCGCGGCGGCCGCGGGTTGCTCACCGGCACCGCGATGACCACGTCCGCGCAGGTCTGCCGCGCGACATCCACCGGCAGGTTGCGCACCAGCATGCCGTCGACGTAGATGTGATCGTTCATCTGCACGGGCGCGAACACGCCCGGCACCGCCATGCTGGCGCGCATCGCCTGTGCCAGGTCGCCGCGGTCGAACACCTGGACATCCCCGCTCTCCAGATCGGTGGACACGGCGCGGAACGGGATCGGCAGCTGGTTGAAATCGGAGATGCCCCCGGCCTGGGCGACGATGTTGCGGAACAGCGCTTCGATCTGGTGCGTGGGTAGCAGTCCCCCCGGGGCGATCACGCCGCGCTTGTGGATGCCGAACTCGAGGCCATTGGTGAACAGCGAGTCGATGTTCTTGCGATGGTAGGGCTCATGCTCGCGTGGCACGATCGAGAGCACGTCGCGCCAGTTGATCGCGGTGACGATCTTCTCGAGCTCTTCGGCGGACAGGCCGGTCGCATAGGCCGCGCCGACGATCGAGCCCATCGAGGTGCCGGCGATGCAGTCGACCGGGATGTGCATCTCCTCGAGCACCTTGATGACGCCGATGTGGGCACCGCCCTTGGCCCCGCCGCCACCGAGCACCAGGCCGATGCGCGGCCGCGCCGGCGCCTTGGCCGCCGGCTGCGGCGCGCTGACGAGTCCGGGCGGGACCTCCTTGGGGTCGGCGCTGCTGAGGCCGGCGAACAGGGCGATCCCTGCCCCGATGCAGAAGACTGCCCAGCGGTTGCTCGGTCGCATCGGACCCTCCACCCTTCCCGGAGAACTTCTACTTATGCCGGGCTGCGCACCGAAAAATCTTACCCGCTTTTAGCTGCGGCCGCCGCTGAAGACGCGCAACCGAAAGCCGCTCATGCGCAGGTAATCCACCTCCTGCTGCAGGTCCGCCGAGGTGAGCGGGTGGTCCTTGAGCCAGCGGTTCGGGAA
Organism: Pseudomonadota bacterium; assembly: GCA_018240525.1. Classification (GTDB taxonomy): domain Bacteria; phylum Pseudomonadota; class Gammaproteobacteria; order Steroidobacterales; family Steroidobacteraceae; genus 13-2-20CM-66-19. The sequence continues at coordinate 197,460 of JAFEFN010000017.1, read as the reverse complement.
GCGTATCTCCAGCGAGCGCGACGTGGCCGACAGCTCGATGGGCGGGAGCGCCGTGGCACTGCGACCCCGGTGCAGCAGCACCGCCAGGCGCAGCAGGACAATCAGGTACACGGCGCTGCGGTCCCAGGGCGGCACGAGTTCCTCGATGCGATCGAGGGTGAGCTTGCGGCGGTGGGCCCCGACCAGGCGCGCGAGCAGGCGCTGCTCCTCGCGCGGGAAACCGGGCATGTCGGCGTTCTCGAGCAGGTACGCGCCGTGGCGGTGGTAGCCGGAGTGCGAGACATCGAGGCCGATCTCGTGCAGGCGCGCCCCCCACTTCAGCGCCAGGTGCGCGAGCGGCTCCTCCAGCTTCCAGGTCTCCCCCGCCTGCGCCAGGAAGTCGCGCGCGGTGGCCTCGACACGCTCGGCCTGCTCGGTGTCGACGTGGTAGCGCTGCTGCATGGCGCGCACGGTGCGCTCGCGCGCATCCTCGCGCTTGTAGCGGCCGATCATGTCGTACAGCAGCCCCTCGCGCATGGCCCCGTCGGCGATCTGCAGCTCCTTCACGCCGAGCATGCTGACCACCTCGGTGAGGATCGCCAGGCCCCCGGGGAACACCGGGCGGCGGTCCTCGGTGATCGGCTCGAGGTTGAGCTCGCGGATGTGCCCCGCCTCGATGCTGTACTCGATCGCCCTGCTCAGCCCCTCGGGCGTGATCGTGAGCGCCTGCGGATCGAGCGCGCGAATCGCCTCGCCGATGGCGCGCACGGTGCCGGAGCTGCCGGCCGAGTGCTCCCAGCCGCGCCGGCGGAAGGCCGCCTGCACCGGTTCGAGCTCCAGGCGTGCGGCCAGGCGCGCGCGCTCCATGCGCTTGGCGGAGATCTTGCCGTCCCGGAAGAAGCGCTCGCTCAGGGCGACGCAGCCCATCTGCAGGCTCTCGAGCTCGAGCGGGGTGAGGCCATCGCCGATGATCAGCTCGGTGCTGCCGCCGCCGATGTCCACCACCAGGCGCCGGCCGGCACTGCTGGGCATCGTGTGCGCGACGCCGAGATAGATCAGGCGAGCCTCCTCCATGCCGGCGATGATCTCGATCGGGTGGCCGAGCGCCTCGCGCGCGCGCTCGAGGAAAGCCTGCTTGCGGTGCGCCAGGCGCAGCGCGTTGGTGCCGACCACGCGCACCGAGTCGGCGTGCATGTCGCGCAGGCGCTGGCCGAAGCGTTCCAGGCAGGCGAGCGCGCGGGCCGCGACATCCTTATCGATGCGGCCGTTCTCGGCCACCCCGGCCGCCAGGCGCACCATCTCGCGCAGCCGGTCGATGATGACCAGCTGGCCGTGCGAGTAGCGCGCGACCACCATGTGGAAGCTGTTGGAGCCGAGGTCGACGGCGGCGAGGACGTCGGGGACGGCGCGCGGTGCGGGCCGGGAGGGGGGGCGGGAATCGGTGGCGCGGACGTTGGCGGCCGGGGGCATGATCCCTTGCGTCAGGCGGCGGTGAAGGAGGAGCCGCACCCGCAGGTGGTGGCGGCATTGGGATTGCGGATCACGAACTGCGCGCCCTCCAGGCCCTCGCGGTAGTCGATCTCGGCCCCGGTGAGGTACTGCACGCTCATCGGATCCACCAGCAGCTTCACGCCGAGGTTCTCGACGCAGGTGTCGCCCTCCTGGACTTCCTCGTCGAACTCGAAGCCGTACTGCAGCCCGGAGCAGCCCCCGCCCTGCACGAAGACGCGCAGCATGAGCTTCGGGTTGCCCTCCCCCTTGATGAGGTCGCCCACCTTGCGGGCGGCGGCGTCGGTGAACACTAGGGCAGGTGCGTCCTGCACGGTCTCGGTGGCGCTCATGTACGGATCCCTCTGATGTGAACAGTCTAGGAGCCGCCCGTGACAAGGTCAAAGCAACGGGGCACGCCCTCAGCCTGGGGCCTCCTGGGGGGCCTCCAGCTGCCCTTCCGGGCCCAGGCGGACCAGTTTTCCCACTATCTGGGCGCCGAGCGTCATTTCAATGACCCCGTAGTACACGTTCCCCTCGACCCGTGCGGTCGCCCCGAGCACGATGCGCTCGCGCGCGTGGATGTCCCCGCGCACGGTGCCCTTGAGCAGGACGTGGGCCACCTGCACCGGGCCTTCGATCGAGCCGCTCTCGCTCACCGACAGGCTCGCCTCGGCATCCTCGGCGCGCACCGCACCGGCGATGCGGCCGTCCAGGTGCAGGCCGCCCTGGAAATCGACGTCGCCGTGCACGTGCGCGGCCTTGCCGATCAGCGTATCGATGCGCGGGGGCCGGGAATCGCGGTTGAACATGCAGGCCTGCCTTGTGTGTCCGTCAGGGAGCCGACTCTACCGTCCACAGGAAGGTCTGCGACAGGGGCGCGATGTCCTTCTTGCCCGAGCTGACCTCGACGCTCACCTGCTCGGGCTTGAAGCCCGGCGGCAGCACCACTTCCTGGTCGATGTTCTGGTAGTAACGGAAGCTGTAGCGCACCTCGTGCGCCTTCTGCGGACTCACCGCGTCCAGGTCGAGGCTGCGCGCCGCCCCGGCGAGCGTGCCGTCCAGGCTGAACTGCACCGTGCCGGAGATCTCCCCGTCGGCGCGCCCGGAGCGCAGCAGCGACAGGTGCAGGATGAACCCGCCGGGGCGCGTGCCCTGGCTGATGCGCAGCTTCTCGATCTTGAGGCCGATGCTGGCGGCACCCTGGGCGACCACGCCGCGGTAGAACGCCAGCTCCTGTGCCTCGCGCGCCACCTGCGCCTGCAGCTCGCCCATCGCGCGCGCCACCTCGGCCTGCTCGTTGGCGCGACCGACCCGGAAGGTGTCGAGTTCGGCGAGCTTGGTACGCATCTCGCGGTTCTCCTTCTCCAGGTGTTCGATCTTGACCTCGAGCTCGGTGCGCCGCTGCGCGACGGCCTGGCGGTCGTAACCGGCGTTGTAGCGCCCGAACTCGTAGACCACGTAGAGCGCGAACAGGCCGATCAGCAGCGTCGCCGCCAGCACCGCGACGCGCCAGCGGCGCGTGCGCTGGTGCACCACCTGCGGGGTGCCGTCCTTCTTGCGCAGCAAGTCCGCGAGCGCACCGATGCGCAGGGGCATGTCAGTCGGCCGACTCGGGCACCGCCGGGCGGGCGTTGCGCGCGGTCACCTCGGCCCACCAGGGCGGCAGCGGCGGCTGCTTGCCGCGCGGGAAGGCGAGGCCGGCGAGCTCGGTCAGCGCGCGCGCGTACACCGGACGCTTGAAGTAGATGACCTCGCGCACCGGCTCCCAGTAAGGCACCCAGCGCCAGGCGTCGAACTCCGGCTCGCGGGTGCGCGCGAAGTCGAAGGCCGGCTCGCCCTTCAGGCGCAGCAGGAACCAGCGCTGCTTCTGGCCGGTGCACAGCGGCTGCTGGTTGCGCCGCACGTAGCGCGGCGGCAGCCGGTAGCGCAGCCAGCGCTCGGTCTGGCCGATGATCTGCACCTGCCCCTCGCGGATGCCGATCTCCTCGTCGAGCTCGCGGAACAGGGCCTGCTCCAGGGTCTCCCCGGCCTGCATGCCGCCCTGGGGAAACTGCCAGCCGCGGCTGCCGGCGCGCTGGCCGAGGAAGACCCGGTCGGCCTGCATCAGCACGATGCCGACGTTGGCGCGGAAGCCCTCCGGGTCGATGACGTCACTCATGACGCTCGGCAGTCTGCCACAACCGCCGCCGCCGTGAGCCTGCGCCGGTCCCAACACCGCTCGCAGGCGGCGGCGCCCGGGCCTTGACCCGGTCGCGGCGGCCCGGCCGCCCGCAGGCGCGCTAGCCGACAAGGTTGGGGGAACTGGCGATGCGGTTGCGGCCGGCGCTCTTGGCGCGGTACAGCGCCGCGTCCGCCTCGGCGATGAGCCGTTCGGCCAGCACCTTGTAGTCGCGAGTCGGCTCGCCCGGGGTCGCGGCGGCGACGCCGATCGACAGGGTGACCGTCTCGGCGGCGCTCTTGCCGATGGACACCGGCTGGCTGCGCACCGCCTCCAGAACGCGCGCGGCCACCTTCTGCGCATCCAGCATGGTCGAGGGCGAGAGCACGATGGCAAACTCGTCCCCGCCGAAGCGCGCACCCGTGTCGCTGATGCGCATCTCCGCGTCCACCCGGTGCGCCACCTCGCGCAGCACGGCATCGCCGGCCAGGTGGCCGTGCTGGTCGTTGATGCGCTTGAAGTGGTCGATGTCGATCATGAGGCAGGCGAGGGACTGCTGCGCGCGCTGCGCGCGCGCCAGCTCCTCGCGCAGGCGCGCATGCAGGTAGCGGCGGTTGTGGAAGCCGGTGAGGAAGTCGGTCAGGCCGCTGCGCAGCAGGCGCGCGCGGTTCACGGCATTCTCGATGCAGATGGCCGCGACCACGCCCAGGTGGGCGAGGAAGTCGCTGGCCAGCTCCGCGGTGAAGCGCAGCGGGTCGAGGCTGGCGAAGACCAGCACGCCGTCGAGCTGTTCGTGGCGGCGCAGCGGTATCAGGGCGAGCGAGCCGGGGCGGGCGCCGCCGTGCACCAGCAGCTCATGGTCGGCCTTGTGGAAGGGCCCGAGCCAGGGGCGCTCCAGGTGCGCCAGCTGCGGGGCGATGGTGACCAGCGCATCGACGAAGCGCACGCCCTGGAGCTGCTCGGCGACCAGGCCGTCGCCGGAGAGCAGGTGGCGGATCTCGTGCTGCGGGTCGTGCAGCATCAGGTAGACACCGTCCAGCTGGTAGGAGTTCATCAGGCCGGCGATCAGGCGGTCGAACAGCTGCGTGAGCGAGGTCGAGCGCAGCAGCTCCAGTTCGCGCTCCTGGGTCTTGCGCAGCAGCGCCTCGTTGCGCGCCACCTCCTCGGTGAGCAGCGCCAGGCGCCGCTGCAGGGCGGCGTGGTCGTGTGCCAGTGAGTCGGGCCCACCCTTGGCTAGCGTAGCCGTGAGCGGCCCTGGCGGCGGTCTGCGTATCAGACGTGGTCCCTCGTGCAGGCCTTCAGGCGCGTCGCTCCGCGACGTTGCGCCGGTCCTCCAGATAGTCGCGTCCCCGGCGCATCAATGCAACAAAAGTCGCCTGGTCGTGCGTGAGCACGGCCGTGCGGATGCGCTCGACCGCCTGGGAGAGGGCCTCGAGGGACTCGGCCCCGTAGTCGTTCAGGCTCTGTATTTCATAATACAGCTCCGGGCTCTCCTGGGCGACGCGGGTGGCCACGTCCAGCTGCGCGTCAAAGGTGGTGCTCGACATGCGCGCCAGCTTCGGCGCGGCCTCGCCGCTCTCGGCCAGCGCGGTGAAGAAGGCGATGTTGAGCGCGTGCGAGAGGCCGAGGACGTAGGCGATCAGCCGGTCGTGGTCATCGAGGCTCATCACCACCTGCTCGGCCATCGTCGGCGCGAACAGCTCGCGCGCGCTGGCCAGGGCGGCGGCGTGGCCGAGGTCCACGAACACCACGTGCCTACCTGAAAGCAGTTCGGTGTCCGGCCCGAACATCGGGTGCACGGAGGTGACCTTGCAGCCGTGCGACTTCAGCGCCATGAGGCCCGCGCGCAGCGGGGACTTCAGCGATCCCACGTCGAAGATCACGCCGCCGGGACGCCGCAGCGCCAGGTCCCGCAGGATCGCATCGGTCACGCCCAGTGGCGTGGCGAGCACGATGAAGTCGTGCCTGAGGTCGGTGCTGCGCCAGTCCTCCACGCGGCTCACCCCCTCGGGGACCTTGCCGGTGTCGGCCACCTCCACGGCAAAGCCCTGCGAGCCGAGGAAGCTCACGAACCAGCTGCCCATCTTGCCGGCCCCGCCGATGACCAGCGCACGGCGCCCGGTGCCGGTGCCGCGCGCCACCACGCTCGCCTGCTCCTGGGTGGTGAGCGAGGAGCGGATCAGGAGGCGCAGCAGCTGCTCCGCCAGCGACGGGGAGACGCCCCGCTCGGCGGCCATCGCCCGCACCCCGAGGATGACGTCGCGCTCGCGTTCGTAGTCCCGCGTGGGCTTGCCGATGGCGCGCTTCGCGCGCGCCACCTCCTCGCTCACGGCCTTGCGCTCGGCCACGAGGGCGATCAGCTGGCGGTCGATGTCGGTCACTCGCTGGCGCAGCTCGTCCAGCGTCACGTTGTCGGGGGTCATTTTGGCGGCTCCGGAAGGTCCCCTCCTTTCTATCGGTGTCAGGGGGGCACCGCAAGAGCCACCCGGCGACAGGGGCGGGGCAAGGCTCTAACATGGCAAGGATGCCCGTGGACACCGCACTACTTCCCGAGCCGCTGCCGGCCGAACCGCTGAGCACCGTGGTGCGCTGGCTGGGGGAGGCCTGGGCGGCGGCCCGCCAGCCCAATGCCAACGCCATGGTGCTCGCGACCGCGACCGCGGACGGCCACCCGAGCGCGCGCGTCGTGCTGTGCAAGGACATCGTGCCGCAGCCCGGCTACCTGTCGTTCTACACCAACTATCTGTCCGCCAAGGGTCGCCAGCTCACCGGCAACCCGCGCGCGGCCGCGGTCATGCACTGGGACGCGCTGCACCGACAGGTGCGGGTCGAGGGCCTGGTCGAGCCCGCCCCGGCCGGCGACAGCGATGCCTACTTCGCCTCGCGCGCCTGGCAGAAGCGCATCGCCGCCTGGGCGAGTGCGCAGAGCCAGCCGGCCCCCTCGCGCGCCGCGGTGCTCGCCAGCGTCGAACAGGCGGCGCGCCGCTTCGGCACGCCGGTGCCGGGTACCGCGGCGGCGGAGGCCGCCACGGACTTCGACATCCCGCGGCCCCCGCACTGGGGCGGCTTCCGCCTGTGGCCCGAAGCGGTGGAGCTGTGGGTCGAGGACGACGTCCGCATGCACGACCGCGCCCGCTGGCAACGCGCCCTGGCCCCGGCTGCCGCGGGCGGCTTCACGGGCGGTGCCTGGTCGGCCACGCGCCTGCAGCCCTAGACTCGCCGAGCATCGTCGAGGCCACCGCCGAAGTGTGGAAGAGCATCCGGATCCTCATCCTGCTGCTGATCCTCGCGGTGGTGGTGCTGCAGCAGTCCCTGGACCGCGCCGCCACCCATGCCTGGCAGGACACCCTGTGGGTCGGTGTCTTCCCGCTCAACGCCGACGGCAGTGCGCGCGCCCAGGAGTACATCGAGAGCCTCACGCCGCAGGACTTCGCCGACATCGAGACGTTCTTCGCGCGCGAGGGCCGCCGCTACGGCATCAGGGCGGAGCAGCCCGTGCACGTGGAGCTGTATCCGCAGGGCGGGCGGCTGCCGCCGGAGCTGGCGCGCGATGCCGGGCTCGCCGGCCGCGCGTGGTGGAGCCTGAAGCTGCGCTGGTTCGCCTGGCGCGCCGGGAACCCTGCCGGCCACGTGCCCTCGCGCGTGCGCATCTTCGTGCTCTACCACGACCCCTCGCAGCTGCAAACCGTGCCTGACTCGCACGGGCTGCAGAAGGGCCTGGTGGGCGTGGTGCACGCCTATGCGGACAAGTCCATGGCCGGCCGCAACAGCATGGTGATCGCGCACGAGTTCCTGCACACCGCCGGCGCCAGCGACAAGTACGCCCTGGGGAGCGGCCAGCCGCTGGTGCCCATCGGCCTCGGCGATCGCGACCAGCAGCCGCTGTACCCGCAGGCGTACGCCGAGATCATGGCCGGGCGTCGGGCACTGTCGGCGCAGGAGTGGGACGTTCCACCGGGCCTGCGCAGCGTCGTGGTGGGGCCCGAGACGGCGCTCGAGATCCGCTGGACGCGCCCGTAGCTCAGGCCCCGAGGGCCTCCAGCACGAGCCCGTGCAGCGCGGCGTTGCTCGCCAGCACGCTGGTGGTGCCGAGCCCGACCGGCCGGCCGGCGAGGTCGGTGAAGATGCCACCGGCTTCGCGCACGATCACCGTGAGCGCGGCGATGTCCAGGATATTGACGTCGGACTCGATGACCACGTCGAGCGCCCCGCGGGCGAGCAGGTGATAGTGCACGAAGTCGCCGTAACCGCGGATGCGGCTGACCTCGCGGATCAGGGCGCCGAAGCGCGCCCACTGCGCTCCCCGGGTCAGGCTCTTCAGGTTGCCCGCCGAGACGTGCGCCTGGGCGAGCTGTGCGATGCGGCTCACCCGCACCGGCTGCTCGTTCAGGAAGGCTCCCCCGCCGCGCTCGGCCCAGGCGAGCTCTGCATAGGCCGGGGCGCTGGAGACCCCGAGCACCAGTTCCCCGGCGCGCAGCAGCGCGATCTGCGTGGAGAAGAACGGCGTCTCGCGCACGAACGACTTGGTGCCGTCGATCGGGTCGACCAGCCAGACGTTCTCCGCCTGCATCGCGTGCCGGCCGCTCTCCTCGCCGAAGAAGCCATAGCCGGGGAATCGGCGGCTGAGGATGCCGCGGATCAGCTCCTCGGCCTTCACGTCCGCCTCGGTGACCGGGGAGGCATCCGGCTTGGTGTGCACGGTGAGCTTGGCGCGATAGAGCGAGCGGATCAGCTCCGCCGCCGCCTGCGCCGCCTCGATCGCCGCCGCCAGTTCCTTCGATGCCACCGCCCGCCCCTGCCGCCTCGGACGCCCAAGAATAACCCGCCCCGGCGGGCGGCCGGGCAAAGTGCGCTACAGTGCGTGCATGGGCAACCGCCTCAGCAAGATCTACACGCGCACCGGCGATGAGGGCACGACCGGGCTGGGCGATGGCAGCCGGGTGCGCAAGGACAGCCTGCGCGTCGAGGCCTACGGCACGGTGGATGAGCTGAACAGCGCCATCGGCGTACTGCTGGCCGTGCCGGCCCTGCCGGAGGCGGTGAGCGACTGCCTCACCACGATCCAGCACGAGCTCTTCGACATGGGCGGCGAGCTGTGCATTCCCGGGCACAGCGCCATCAGCGCCGCGCAGGTGACGCAGCTGGAAAATGCACTGGACGGCTTCAACGACACGCTGCCGCCCCTGAAGGAGTTCATCCTGCCCGGCGGCGGCCCCGCCGCGGCCGCCTGCCACCTGGCGCGTGCCATCGCGCGGCGCGCGGAGCGGCGCGTGTGGAGCCTGGCGGCCGCCGAGGGCGTGCGCACCGAGCTCACCCAGTACCTGAACCGGCTCTCGGACCTGCTGTTCGTCATGGCGCGCGTGCTGGCCCGGCATGAGCACGGCACCGAGGTGCTCTGGCGCCACGACCGGGCGCGCTAACGCCCCTCAGCCGGCGGCGAGCAGGGCCGCCAGCGCCGCGTGCAGGCGCGGCCAGTCGAACGCGGCGCCCGGGTCGGTCTTGCGCCCCGGAGCCACGTCGCTGTGGCCCACGATGTGCTCGGCGCCGAGCGAGTCGTAGGCCTGCAGCAGCGCGGCGGCCAGGGCGGCGAGGGCCGTGTACTGCGCATCCGTGTAGGGCACCTCATCGGTGCCCTCCAGCTCGATGCCGATGGAGAAGTCGTTGCAGTTGCCGCGGCCACGGTACTGCGAGGTCCCGGCGTGCCAGGCGCGCTGGCCGAAGGGCACGTATTGCACGAGTTCGCCGTCGCGCCGGATCAGCACGTGCGCCGACACCTTGAGTCCGGCGCGCTCGACGAACGAGGCGTGTGCCTCGCCCGGCAGGTTGCCGGTGAACAGCCGGTCGATCCACGGGCCGCCGAACTCCCCCGGCGGCAGGCTGATGCCGTGCACGATCAGCAGCTCCGGTTCCATGTTGTCGGGCCGCGCGTTGCAGAAGGGCGTGAGCACCTGTCGCACGCCGGCCAGGAGCCCCGTGGCGCGGTCGATCCGGAGTGGCGTGGCTGCGGCCGCTGGCATTGGCCCTAGCTTACAATTGCCCGCATGACTTCCGCCAACGCCGCCTGGATCGCCCGCGACCTCGCCCACGTGTGGCACCCGTGCACGCAGATGAAGGACCACGAGCAGCTGCCGCCGGTGCCGATCCGCCGCGGCCGCGGCGCGTGGCTCGAGGACTTCGAGGGCAAGCGCTACCTGGACGCGGTCAGCTCGTGGTGGGTGAACCTGTTCGGCCACGCCGAGCCGCGCATCAACGCCGCCGTGCGTGCACAGCTGGAGCAGCTCGAGCAGGTGATCCTCGCCGGGTTCACGCACGAGCCGGTCATCGCCCTCTCCGAGGAGCTCACCCGCCTGGCCCCGCCGGGCCTGACACGCTGCTTCTACGCCGACAACGGCTCCTCGGCGGTCGAAGTCGCCGTGAAGATGAGCTTCCACTACTGGCGCAATACCGGGCACCCCGGCAAGCGCCGCTTCATCACGCTCGCCAACAGCTACCACGGCGAGACGCTCGGCGCGCTCGCAGTCGGCAACGTGCAGCTCTACAAGGAGATCTACCAGCCGCTGCTGATGGATGTCATCACGGTGCCCTCGCCGGACTGCTTCGCTCGCGCGCCGGGGCAGGACTGGGCCGACTACTCGCGCGCGCAGTTCGTGCACATGGAGCGCGCCCTCGAACAGCATGCGCACGAGGTCAGCGCCGTCATCGTCGAGCCCCTGGTGCAGTGTGCCGGCGGCATGCGCATGTACGACCCGGTGTACCTGTCGCTGCTGCGCGCGGCCTGCGACCGCCACCGCGTGCACCTGATCGCCGACGAGATCGCGGTCGGCTTCGGGCGCACCGGCACGCTGTTCGCCTGCGAGCAGGCCGGCATCACGCCCGATTTCATGTGCCTGTCCAAGGGGCTGACCGCCGGCTACCTGCCGCTCTCGGCGGTCCTGACCACCGAGAGCGTGTACGCGGCCTTCTACGACGACTACGTGAAGCTGAACGCCTTCCTGCACTCGCACAGCTTCACCGGCAACCCGATCGCCTGCGCGGCGGCACGCGCCAGCCTCGCGCTGTTCGGCGAGGACGACGTGCTCACGAAGAACCAGGCGCTGGCCGCACACATGGGCGCCCGCGCCCGTGAGCTGGCCGCGCACCCGCACGTCGCCGAGGTGCGCCAGCGCGGCATGATCGTCGCCCTCGAGCTGGTCCGGGACAAGGCCAGCGGCACGCCCTACCCGTGGCAGGAGCGGCGCGGGCTCAGGATCTACCGGCACGCGCTCGCGCGCGGGGTGCTGCTGCGCCCCGTCGGGCCGGTCGTCTACTTCATGCCCCCCTACGTCGTCACCCCGGCGGAGATCGACCTCATGGTGGAGGTGGCGCGCGAGGGGATCGATCTGGCCACATGCGACTGAACCGCGTGTACGTGGATGCGCCGCTGGCGAGCGGCGCGCGGGTGGAACTCACCGGCAGCGCCGCCACCCACGTGAGCCGCGTGCTGCGCCTGCGCGCCGGCGAGCCGCTCACCGTCTTCAACGGCCGCGGCGGCCAGTACGCCGCGCAGCTGGAGGCGGTGCGGGGCGGCAGCGTCACGGTGCGCGTCGGGGAGCCCGACGCGCGCGAGCGCGAATCGCCGCTCGTCCTGCGCCTCGTGCAGGGCATCTCGCGCGGCGAGCGGATGGACCTGGTGGTACAGAAGGCCACCGAGCTCGGCGTCGCCGAGATCCTGCCGGTCATCACCGAGCGCAGCGTGGTGCGCCTGGATGGCGCGCAGGCGCAGCGCCGCGGCGAGCACTGGCGTGCGATCGCGGTCGCCGCCTGCGAGCAGAGCGGACGGAACCGGGTGCCCGGGGTCGGCGTCGTGGAGCCGCTGCAGGAGTTCCTGCGGGCCGATGAGGCCCCCTCCACCCGGCTGCTGCTCTCGCCTTCCGCCACGCTGCGCCTGGCCCAGGTGCCACCGCCCGCCGGCGCGGTCACCGTACTGATCGGGCCGGAAGGCGGCCTCACGCCGCAGGAGCAGGAGAGCGCGCAGGCGCGCGGCTACGTCGGGGTGCGCATGGGGCCGCGCGTGCTGCGCACCGAGACGGCGGCGATCGTGGCGCTGACCCTGCTGCAGCGCGAGTTCGGCGACCTGTAGCGCCGCGCGGGACTAGACCGCGCCGATGCTGGTCTCGTCGGCGATCATCTCTTCCAGGCGCTGCAGGTCCGGGACCAGCGGGGTCTCGTTCACCATGCGGATCTGGCAGATGACCGGTGCGCGCTCGGGGAAGACCCGCGAGTTGTCGGGGCGCACGACATCGGAACTCACCCGCACCAGCTGCGGGAACCCCTGGCTGACCAGGGCGAAGTGGCCGCCCTCGACCTGCGTGCCGAGGGCGTGCAGGACGACGATGCGGCTGCGGCCGCTGGCCGGCGGGATCATCTGCCCGCAGGCGCCCTCGAAGGACACCAGCGGCACCGCCTTGCCGTTCCAGGGCACGGTGCCGATGTACCAGGGCGGCGCCCCGGTCATCTCCGAGGGCGTCTGGAAGCCGACCACCTCGGCCACGCAGGCGCGCGGGATGATCAGCCGGCCATCGACCAGCGGCACCAGCAGGCTGTAGATCTCGGCGACGCGTTCGGCCATGTGCGCTCCTAGGTCGCCCCAGCGCCGGCATAGCGCGCCGCGGCGGCGCGACGGCGCTCCACCAGCGGGGCGATGGCATCGAGCAGCTGCGCCTCCTGGTAGGGCTTGCCGAGGTAGTCATCGACGCCCAGCTCGATGGCGCGGGCGCGGTGCTTCTCGCCGACGCGCGAGGTCACCATGATGATCGGCACGTCCTTCAGGCGCGGGTCGCCGCGCACGTGCGCGGCCACTTCGTAGCCATCCATGCGCGGCATCTCGATGTCGAGCAGGATGACGTCGGGGATGTTGTCCTGCAGCAGCGCCACCGCGTCCATGCCGTCGCGCGCGGTCAGCACGCGCATGCCATTGCGCTCGAGCAGCCGCTGGGTCACGCGGCGCACCGTGATCGAGTCGTCCACGACCAGCGCGAAGGTGCGCCGGTCGCCGCGCTCGCGCGGCACCACGGCGGCCTGCGCCCGCGCGCGCCACTCGGCGCGCACCAGCGCGTTGATGTCCAGGATGATGACGATGCGGCCATCGCCGAGTATGGTCGCGCCGGAGATGCCGCGGATGCTGGAGACCTGCGGACCGACCGACTTCACGACGATTTCGCGGCTGCCCACCAGCTCGTCGGCGACCAGGCCGGTGGAGTGCTCGCCGGCGCGCACCAGCACCACCGGGATGGTGACATCCTGGCCTGGCAGCTCCGAGGGGGTGAGGCCGACGAAGCTGTGCAGGTGCTGGAAGCGGTACTTCTGGCCGGCATGCTCGAACAGCGGCGCATCGCGCCCCAGGTGCGCGGTCACCTCGGCCTTGGACAGGCGCAGCACGCCCTCGACCGTCGGCAGCGGCAGCGCGTAGTACTCCTCGTCGGTGCGCACCACCAGCGCATGGCTGATGGCCAGGGTGAGCGGCAGGCGGATGGTGAAGACCGTGCCCTCGCCCGCCTTGGTTTCCATGTGCAGCGCGCCGCCCAGGCGCTTGATCTCGGTGGCGACCACGTCCATGCCGACGCCGCGGCCGGCCTGCTGCGTGATCGCGCCGGCGGTGGAGAAGCCCGGCTCGAGGATCAGCTGCATCGCATCCTCGTCGCTGAGCGTCTGGCCGGCGCCGAGGATGCCGAGCGACTGCGCCTTGTCGCGGATCGCGCCCAGGTTCATGCCCCCGCCGTCGTCGGTGAGGCGCACCATCACCTCGGCGCCCTCGCGGTGCAGCTCGAGCACGATCTTGCCGGTATCGGGCTTGCCCCGCTTCACCCGCTCGTCGGGCTTCTCGATGCCGTGCACCACGGCATTGCGCAGCATGTGTTCGAACGGCGGCAGCATGCGCTCGAGCACCTGCCGGTCGAGCTCGCCGGAGGCGCCCTCGACGGTGAGCTCGGCGCGCTTGCCGGTGTCGGCGGCGGCCTGGCGCACGATGCGCGCCAGGCGCTGCACGTGGCGCTGGAAGGGCACCATGCGCGTGCGCATGAGGCCGTTCTGCAGCTCGGTGATGGTGCGCGCCTGCTGCTGCAGCAGGTTCTGTGTGTCCTTGGCGAGGTTCTCCAGCAGCTGCTGGATGCTCGCCACGTCGTTGGCGGTCTCGGCCAGCGCGCGCGAGTACTGCTGGATCGAGGAGTAGCGGTCGAGCTCGAGCGGGTCGAATTCGCTGCGGTGCGGGACCTCCTCCTCGTGCTTGTGCAGGATCTGCGCCTCGGTCTCGATCTCGAGGCTGCGCAGCTGCTCCTTCAGGCGCGTCACCGTGCGCGACAGCTCGCCCAGGTTGAAGTCGAAGGAGCCCAGCTGCTGCTCGAGGCGGGCGCGCGCAATGCTGGCCTCGCCCGAGGTGTTGAGCAGCAGGTCGAGCAGGTCCGCATCGACGCGCGCCATCTCCTTCGGCTCGCCACTGACGGGCGCCGGCTCGCGGCCCGGGGGCACCGGCACGGCAACCGCCGGGGCATCCTCCTCGGGCGCGAGGCCGGCCAGGCGCGCACGCGCGAGCGGAATCGCGGACACGGGCGCAGGGGCGGGCGCCTCCCGCGCGACGGGTGCCGGGGCGGCCGGGGCAGCAGCGGCCTGCACGGCTGCGGGCGGTTCCTGGCGCGGGGCCCGTTCGCCGGCCTCGGCCGACTTCACCACCTCGCGTGCGAACATGAGGTCGGCGTTGAACTTCGCGATCATCGACTCCGAGTGCCGATCGGACCCGGTCAGCGACAGATCCGGCTCGGGCGCAGGCTCGGGCGCCGCGGCCTGCGGTGCCGGCGCGGGCGGCGCCGGCGGCGTGGCGGTCACCGGGGTGGCCGGCGCAGGGGCCTCCACCCGGGGTGCGGGCCCGGGTGCTGCGGCCGGGGCCCCCTTCGGGCCCGGCCGTGAAAACTTCTGCAGGCGCTCGAGGATCTGCCGGGCCGGCGCGACGCGACGGCCGTTGGCGACCTGCTCGCGCATGCGCGCGAGCTCATCGAGGCTCGCCTGGATCGCATCCAGCAGCGAGCCGTCGGCGGTGACCGTGCCGTTATCGACCAGCATCACCAGCGACTCCAGCTCGTGGCTGAGATCGCCCATGGGCATGATGCCGGCCATGCGCGCGCCACCCTTGAGCGTGTGCAGCGGTCGCTTCAGGCCCAACCGGCACTCGGCGCTGTTGGGCTGCGCGCGCCAGGCGGCCAGCGCGCGCTCGGAGGCTTCGATGAGCTCGGTCGCCTCGTCGGTGAAGATGGCAGCGACTTCCGGATCGAAATCGACCGCTTCCTCCTGCGCCGCCTCCTCGGCGGGGGCAATTGCGGGTGCCGCCGTCAACTGAGTGGCCTCGACGGCCTGTGCCTCCTCGGCTTGCTTCGCGGCGGCGATGCGCTCATCGAGGCTGCGTTCGGCCCGCTCGATGCGCTCGAGCAGCTGCCAGTGGTTGACGAAGTAACCGGTCGACTCATCCAGATGCGTGGCGACCGATTCCATGGCGGACATGCAGTCCGCCAGCAGCGCCAGATCCGGCGTCGACAGCCCCAGCCCGCTACCAAAGGCGCGGCGCAGCCAGTGGTCCAGCGGCTCGGCCAGGCGGATGCCGTGGCGGGCCTGGGCCATCTTGGAGCTGCCCGACAGGGTATGGCAGGCGCGATAGACCTCCTCGGGCAGCGGGTGCGGCTCGGGCACGTCCGCCTCGCGCGCCAGATAGGCGCGAACGGTGGCGACGTGGGTCGCGGTCTCGCGTGCGTAGATGTCGCGCAGCGTGTCGTCGGTGACGGTGGGCGTGGCCGCCGCCGGTGGCGAGGCCGCCGGGGCGGGCGCAGCAGCAGGGGCAGGCCGGGCGGCCGGTCCGGGAGCGGCCGGCGCCAGGGCGGCCGCGCGCTGGGTGCCCGTGGCCGCCACGTCCTCGGCGGCGGTACGCGGGGGGGGCGTGGCACGACCGGCCGCGAGCGCATGGGCGCGCGAGGAGACGGCGTTCATGTCCGCGCGCACCGGAGTGCCGCTCTCCAGCTGCGCGATCAGCTCCGGCAGGGCGGCGACGGCGCTGCGCAGCGTCTCGATGATCGCCGGCGAGCGCACCAGCGTGTTGTCGAGCACGCGGTTGACGAGGTTCTCGATCGACCAGGCGAACTCGCCCAGGTCGCGGGCGCCGACCATGCGGCCGCTGCCCTTGAGCGTGTGCAGCGAGCGGCGCACGGTGACCAGTGCGTCGCGCTCGAGCGGGTTCTCGTCCCACACCGGGAAGTTGTGGCGGATCTTCGCCAGCTCCTCGTGTGCTTCCTCGATGAACAGCTTCACCAGCTCCGGATCGGCGTGCTCGGCGAGCGGCGGCAGCTTGGGCGCGGGGGAAGCGGCCAGGGTCGGCGCGGCCGCGACCACGGCGGCCGCATCCGGCCGCGCGTGCGCGGCCGGCACGCCGGCGGGGCTGATCTGTACGGTCTTGGCGTAGGTGCCTGGCTCGAGCGGCGGCACGGTCGGCACCGAGGGGGTGGCCTGCTGCTCCAGCGCCTGCACGCAGGCCTGGGCGTTGTCGAGCATGTACCAGGGGTCGCTGCGGCCGGCCTGCAGCGTCTCCATGTAGTACTCGACGCTCACGATGGCGTCCGCGAGCCGGTCGACGAAGCCCGGCGGCAGCACGTGCACGCCCGGCTGCATGACGCGCTTGAGCTGCGTGGTGATGCCCTCGATGATCTCCACCGCGCGCGGCTTGCCCAGCAGCAGCAGCCCCGCCTTCATGCCGCGCATCAGCTCCTGCCAGCTGTCCATGCCGGCCGCATCGAGTGTGCCGCCCACGCTCTGCGTGACGGCCTCCTTGATGCGCGCCAGGTTGACGATGCACTCGCGCAGCACCGCGGCCTGCACCTGCTGGAACTCGCTGTCCTCGCTCGGCTGCTCGACCGCGCCATCCTTGGGAAGGATGAGTCCCACCAGGCCGTCGTCGAGGCGGTCCTCGACCCCGATCAGGGTCGCGGCGATCTCCACCAGCGTCGACTCGTCCGGCTTCTGGCTGCCCTCGACGATCTTGCCGAGTCGCTCGGTCTCGACCTGCACGCGCGCGCGCAGCTCGCCCAGGCCCAGCACGCCGAGCGTGTCGCCGATCTTGCGCAGCATGTCGACCTGCGAGGCGAGCTCCTGCGGCTGGCCGGCGCCGCGCCGCACGAAGATGTCCAGCACGTCCTTGACCTTGGAGAGGTCCTCGCGGATCGCGGCCGCGACCGTCTGCATGAGCTTGATGCTCGGCGCGGACAGGTTCTCGCGCTCCTGCTCGATGCTCTCGTCGACCGGCAGCAGCTCGGCGAGGCGGAACGAGGCGCGCACGGCGTTGACGCGCGGGCCCGAGGACTCGGCGCGGCCGACGTAGTAGAGCAGGTTGTTGAGCAGCTCCACCGCCGGGGACTGCGCGTAGCGGGCCTCGCCCTGCTCGTACAGTCGCCGGATCTCGCGATCGCCTAGGCCCAGCAGGCGCTTGACCGACTGCCCGCCTTCCAGGCCGTTCTGCTGCAGCGCCTCGACCACCGCACCGATCACCCACCACAGCTGGAAGACCGGCTGCCGCGTGGCGATCTGCTCGAGCTTCTGCGCCACGTTGGCCAGGGTCTCGAGGTTCTGCTGCACGCGCTCGCCGCGTATCCAGCCGATGAGCCCCACCTGGTAGCGCGCACGCAGTCGCCGGGCCCACTGCTCCACCGTCATCGCCGGCTCGCCCGGGCTGCCGGGTGTCGGCTGTGCCTGCTGGTCGGAGCGCAGGTTGAGCACCAGCAGCGTGCCCTCGGAGAGCAGCGAGCTGCCGCGTACCGCGCGCAGGTCGTTCAATAGCGGCAGCAGCACCAGCGCCAGGTCGCGCCCGCCGGCGAGCACGCGCTCGAGGTAGCCGGGCAGCTGCACCATGGCACGCATCAGCGCATCCAGGCTCTCCGCCTGGCTCTTGCGCTCGGCGTGCGTGGCCAGCAGGTACTGGGCGACGTGCTCCATCTCCTCGGCGAGCAATGCCGCACCGTAGATCTCCAGCATGCGCAGCACGCCCTGCACCTGGTGCAGGTCCTGCACGCAGCGCTCGAGCAGGCTGACGTTGTCCGGCTGCTCGACGTAGCTTTCCAGCGCGCCGCGGGCCTCGGCGAGCGTGGCATTCACCTCGCGGCCGACGAGATCGAAGGTCTGGGAAACGACTTCAGGCATGCAAGCGCTCTCGCAGGTGCATCACGATCCGCCGAGCGCAGAGCGTACCTTGGGGCTCGCCGCCGCGGCCTCTGCGCCGCGACGTGGCGCACCGGGCGGCGGCGGTGTGGCCGCCGGCGCTGCCGCCGGCTTGCCGGGCGGGGCGGCGGCCGCGCCACGCTCGCCGGCGCTGCCGGGCAGGCGGAACCCGGCCGCGGACCTGCGCAGGCCGGCCGACAGCTCGGCGAGCTTGGCGATCGCGCTCGAGGTGGCGTTGGTGGTCTCGTTGGTCTGGGCGCTGATTTCCTTCAGGCTCTGCATGCTGCGGGCAATGTTCTGCGCCGCCCCGGTCTGCTGGCGCGCACTGCTGGAGATGTTCTGCACCAGGCTCGCGATCTGGTTGGAGACCTGTTCGATCTCCTCGAGCGCGGCCCCGGCATTCTCGGCCAGGAGGGCCCCGCCCACCACGTCGGTGGTGCTGCGCTCCATGGACACGACCGCCTCGTTGGTGTCGGTCTGGATGGTGCGCACCAGCACCTCGATCTGCTTGGTGGCCGCGGCGGCGCGCTCGGCCAGGCGCTGCACCTCGTCCGCCACCACCGCGAAGCCGCGGCCGGCCTCGCCGGCCATGGAGGACTGGATCGAGGCGTTGAGCGCCAGGATGTTGGTCTGCTCGGCGATGTCGTTGATGAGCTCGACGATGTTGCCGATCTCCTGCGAGCTCTCGCCGAGGCGCTTGATGCGCTTGGAGGTCTCCTGGATGGTCTCGCGGATGGTGTTCATGCCGTCGATCGTGCGGCGCACCGCATCGCCGCCCTTGTGCGCCACTTCCACGGAATGACGCGCCACGTCGGAGGCGCGCTCGGCATTGCCCGAGACCTCCTCGACCGAGGCGGCCATGCTGGCGGCGGACTCGCCGGCCGAGGCGATCTGCTTGGCCTGCGCGCCGCTGGCCTTGGCCAGGTGCTGGGACAGCGACTGCGTCTGGCGCGTGGCGCTGTCCAGCTGGATGGCCGAGCCGTTGATGGTGGTGACCAGGCCGCGCAGCGCATCCACCGCATAGTTGATCGAGTCGGCGATCGCCCCGGTGATGTCCTCGGTGACCGTCGCCTGCACGGTGAGATCGCCGTCTGCCAGGCTCGACAGCTCATCGAGCAGGCGCAGGATCGCCTGCTGGTTGCGGTCCGTCTCCTTGCGCTGCACGTCCGCGGTCTGGCGCTGCCGTTCCACCGTGCGGTGCATGCGCAGCGCCCCGACCAGGGCGGCCAGCAGAAATGCCAGGCCGCCGCCGAGCAGGAGCAGCGGCAGGTAGCGGGTGATGCCGGCCGCGGCCGGCGTGGCGGCGGCACTCGCGGAAGCGGAGGCCAGGTCCCGCGCGTCGGCGACGATCGCGCGCGCGGCCGTCTGCGCCGCGGGCAGCGCCGGGGCGGCGCTCACGGCGCGTTTGACCGCGGCGCTCAGGTCCTGGTAGATCGCATCGAGCGCCTTGAGGTGCTTGGCCGAGTCCGCCGCGGTCACCTTGGGCAGCGCGATGGCCGAGGTGCCCCCGGCGAAGGCGGAGATCACCTGGCCGAGGTAGTCGGTGCTTTCAGCGATGTGCTGCGCCGCCTGGCCGGGATCGGCCGCGCCCTGGGTGAGCGCCGCCACGTCCAGCTGCAGGCGCTGCGCGCGCGCCTCGAAGCGCTCCAGCACGCCCGCGGTCTGCGCGGCATTGGCCGGCGGCAGGCTCGCCGCCAGCGCACCGGCCTCGGCGAGCAGCTTCGGGACCAGGGTGCTGGTGTCGTGCGCGGCGCTGCCGGCGTCGGCGAGCGAGCTGCGCGCGTGCAGCACCGCGCTGGCGTTCTTCATCAGGCGCGCAAAGCGTGCGTCGTTGGCGAAGGGAGCGGCGGGATCGCGCGCCGCGGCCTCCTCGAGCTGCTTCTGGCGCTCCTGGAAGCGGCCGAGCGCCGTAGCGTCCCCGGCCACGGCCCCGTCGGCGTCCAAGGCCAGTCCATAGAGGGCATCGAGCGGCATCCCGTGCGCGCGACCGCCCGCGCGGGCCTGCACGAAGTAGTAGGCGACGCCACTGGCGAGCAGCAGCAGGGTGGCGAGCCCGAGCAGCAGCGGCAGCGGCGAGCGCGGTGTCGTCTGCACTGCGCTCATGCCGCGGCCTCCGCGAACGCCGGGCTCTCGAGAATGTTGCGCAGGCTGATCACCGGCCACTGCTCCTGGCCGCGGCGGAAGGAGCCGGCCAGGTAGCGCTCGCAGCGCGCCACGGTCGGCGGGGCATCGCCGCTGAATTCACTTTCCGCGAAGCGCCGGAAGCCGAGCACCTCGTCGACGATCAGGCCCGCGGGGATCTCGCGGTGGTTCACGACCACGATGCGGGTGTTGCGGGTGAGGGGCGTGACGCCGCTGCCGAGAAACTGGCGCAGGTCGATGATCGGCAGCAGCTGGCCGCGCACGTTGGCAAGCCCGCGGATCCAGGGCTTGGCCCCGGGGACACGCGTGGTGCTCGCGGGGATGCCGAGCACCTCGCGTGTCTCCTCGCGCGCCACCAGGTACAGGTCGCCGGCCATGCGCAGCGCCACGCCCACCCATTCGCGGCCGTCGCTGGGCTCCTGGCTGTGCTGCGCGGAGACCGCGCGGCCCCGGCGCTCGAGCTCGGCGAGCAGCTCGAAGGGCCGGTCGCGCAGGGACTTCAGTGCGACTTCGGATGGCGTTGACGATTCGGTCATGTCTGTCAGCTACAAACCCTTGGCGCCGCGCACCGCGCTCAGGCGGCCAGCGTCGCCTCGGCCTTGGCGACGAGCTGGTCGGGGGACACCGGCTTCACCATGTAGTCCACCGCGCCCTGGCGCAGCCCCCAGATGCGGTCGGTCTCCTGGCCCTTGGAAGTCACCATCACGATCGGTATGGCACTGGTGCGTGGATCGCTCGACAGTGCGCGGGTCGCCTGGTAGCCGTTCATGCCCGGCATGACGATGTCCATGAAGATCAGGTCCGGGCAGATCTCGCGCGCCAGGCGCACGCCCTCGGCGCCGTCCACGGCCGCGGCGGTGCGGAAGCCGTGCTTCTCGAGCGCCTTCTGCATCACGTGCAGCTCGGTTGGAGAGTCGTCGACGATCAGGATCAGGGGCATGCCTTCATCTCCCGATATGGGTCTCGATCGCGGACAGCAGCTCGTCCTTGGTGAAGGGCTTGGTCAGGTAGTGCTCGGAGCCGACGATGCGCCCGCGGGCACGGTCGAACAGGCCGTCCTTGGAGGACAGCATGATCACGGGAATCGCCTTGAAGACCTTGTTGTGCTTGATCAGCGAGCAGGTCTGGTAGCCATCCAGGCGCGGCATCATGATGTCGACGAAGACGATGTCCGGCTGGTGGTCGGCGATCTTGGCCAGCGCGTCGAAGCCGTCGATCGCGGTGAAGACTTCGCAGCCTTCCTTCGCCAGCAGCGTCTCGGCCGTGCGGCGGATGGTCTTGCTGTCGTCGATGACGAGCACCTTCAGACCCTGTAGCTTGGTATTGCTGCCGGTCACGGTCAGACGACTCCTTATATGTCCCTGGGGCTTAAACCTGGGGCGCCCCGTGGCACCCAAAACCGCGCGAGAGCGTGGCCCGCCACCGCCGCGCGTGAAACCGAAGGCGTCACGCCCTGTGCGCCCGGGTCCCACAAGGCGCTTGCCCCTCCCGCGGGGCCCCCTGCCTTGAGGGCAAGCGCAGCGCGGTTTTAACATATCGGTATACCCCCCGCTATGCCGTGCACGTCACGTTTTTCGAAGCTCGCCGGGCCTGTCAGGCGCCCCGCCGGCGCAGGGCAGACATATTCGTGCGCCACTGAGCATAATCGCCCCTCCACTTCCCGCCTGTGCAGGACCGGATGACGACCCCGAAGCGACTCGGCGTGGTGATGGATCCCATCGGCGCCATCAACTACGCGAAGGACTCGACGCTGGCGATGCTGCTCGCCGCGCAGGCGCGCGGCTTTGCGCTCAGCTACATGGAGCAGAAGGACCTGTCGATGCGCGACGGCGTCGCCTTCGGGCGCATGCGCGCGCTGAGCGTGCGTGCCGACCCGGCCAGCTGGTTCACCCTCGGCGAGGCGGTGAGCGAGCCGCTCGCTGCGCTTGACTGCCTGCTGATGCGCAAGGACCCGCCCTTCGACACCGAGTACATCTACAGCACCTACATCCTGGAGCGCGCCGAGGCTGCGGGCGTGCTCCTGGTCAACCGCCCGCAGGGCCTGCGCGACATGAACGAGAAGGTCTACACGGCCTGGTTCCCGCAGTGCTGTGCACCGACCCTGATCACCCGCGACATGGGCCAGATGGCCGAGTTCCTGCGCGAGCACGGCAAGGTGGTGGTCAAGCCCCTGCACGGCATGGGCGGCCGCTCGATCTTCGTGCTGGAGAAGGCGGACCTGAATGCCCGCGTGGTCTTCGAGACGCTGACCGACTATGGGCAGGTCTTTGCCATCGCCCAGCGCTACCTGCCCGAGATCGTCACCGGAGGCGACTCGCGCGTGCTGCTCGTGGACGGCGAGCCGGTGCCGTACGCACTGGCGCGCATGCCCTCGGCCGAGGACCACCGCGGGAACCTGGCCGCCGGCGCCAAGGGCATCGGGCGGCCCCTCAACGAGCGCGACCGCTGGCTCGCAGGCCAGATCGGGCCGGCGCTGGCCGCCAGGGGCATGCTGTTCGTCGGGCTGGACGTCATCGGGGGCTTCGTCACCGAGATCAACGTCACCAGCCCGACCGGTATCCGTGAACTGGACAAGCAGTTCGGCATCCAGATCGGCGAGCTGCTGATCGGGGCCATCGAGCGGCGCCTCAAGGCCGCGCCGCGCCGCGCCGCGGCCGGTCGCTAGGCGCCATGGCGCGGCGGGCGCTCATGCTGCGCGAGGGGCGGGCCCCGGTCTGGGACCGCCTGCTCACCATGCTGTTCCTTGCCGGGCTCCTGCACGGGCTGATCATCGTCGGTCTGACCTTCAGCGCCGCAGCCAGCGACAAGGCCAGCGCGCCGGGACTCGAGGTTCTGCTGGTCTCCGACGAGCTGCCCGAGGCGGACAAGAACCCGACCGCGACCTATCTGGCGCAGCGCACCCAGACCGGCTCGGGCAACACCCGCAAGGCCGTGGCGCCGCGCAACCGCACCCAGTCGGTGCCGACGATCAGGCATGCCGGAACGGCCGAGGGCCGCTCGCTCGAGGATGCCACGCAGGCGCCGGGCCAGAACCAGGACGAGCAGGTCCTGAGCTCGATCGCCTGGAGCACGAGCGTGCGATACCTCGCCGAGGCCGGCGAGGCGGGCACGACCCACGACCCGCCGCTGCTGATCGACGAGTCCCCCGCCGCCGAGCCGGGGCCGGACGAGCAGGGACCGGCCCAGCTGCGCGGCCCCCAGCGCGACGAACTGTGGGTCACTCCGGACACGCGCGCCGCCACCCTCGCTCCCTACCTGGACGGCTGGCGCCGCAAGGTCGAGCGCATCGGCACGCTCAACTACCCCACCGTGGCGCGCGTGGCGGCCGCGCACGACAGCCCGGTGGTCGAAGTCGGCATCTCCGCCGACGGCAAGCTCGACCGCGTCCTCATCCGCCGCAGCAGCGGCAGTGCCGAGCTCGACCAGGCCGCGCTCGAGATCCTGAAGCTCGCCAGCCCGTTCGACCCGTTCCCCCCGGAACTGGCCGCCAAGTACCGGGTGCTGCGCTTCGCCTACGAGTGGCAGTTCTCCGGCGGCCGCACCCAGCCCGGCTCCGTATCGGTTCCTTGAGACTCCCCCTCGCGATGCCCATACTGTGAGCATGGGCGGCAAGCACGACTCCCCTGCGAGTGTCGATGCCCCCCCGAGTGAGGAGGCTGCCGGGGCGCGTTCGCCTTTTCCCGAGGGCACCCCGGCAGGCCTGACGAACCACCTGCTGATCGCGATGCCGCAGCTGACGGACCCCAACTTCGCCCAGACCGTGGCGCTGATCTGCGAGCACACCGAAAAGGGGGCCCTCGGCATCGTGCTGAACAAGCCGCTGCCCATGGTCCTCTCCGACGTGCTCACCCAGATGAAGCTCGAACCCTGCACCGAGGACATCGGCGGGCAACCGGTGCTGCGCGGCGGCCCGGTGCATACCGACCGCGGCTTCGTGTTGCACCGCCCCGGCGGGCAATGGGAGCACACGCACAAGGTGTCCGATGCGATCCAGGTGACCACCTCGCGCGACGTGCTGGCGGCCATGGCCCGCGGCGAGGGCCCCTCGGATGCCTTCATCGCCCTCGGCTACGCCGGGTGGGAGTCCGGCCAGCTCGAGAAGGAGATGCGCGACAACGCCTGGGCCTCGGTGGCCGTGGATGCGCGCGTGGTGTTCGAGATGCCGTTCGAGGAGCGCTGGGCGGGTGCCTGGAAGCTGCTCGGCATCGACGTCGACCGCCTCAGCCCGGATGCCGGCCATGCGTAGCCGGCGGCCTCGCCTGCGGGCATGACGGCTCCCGAAACCGTCCTCGCCTTCGACTTCGGACTCAAACGCATTGGCATCGCCTCGGGCGACTCGCTGACGCGCGCGGCGGCGCCCCGCCCGGCGGCCGTCTCGGGGCCTGCCGGCCCTGACTGGGCGGCGATCACCCGCCAGGTGCGCGACCTCGGCCCGGCGCGCCTCGTCGTCGGCGCCCCTTATAATGTCGACGGCTCGGAAAGTGCGCTCACGGTCGCCGCGCGGGGCTTCGCCGCGGAGCTGGCGCGCCGCTTCGCACTGCCGGTCCATCTGGTCGATGAACGCTTCTCCTCGCTGGAGGCGACCGCGGCCCTCAAGAGCCGGCGCGCCAGCGGCGAGCGCCGCCGGCGCGTGCAGCGCGCGGACATCGACAGCGCCGCGGCCGCCGTGATCCTGGGACGCTGGTTCGCCGGCGAAAGACACTGAGATGAAGGCAAGACCTGAGCGATGACCGAGCAGCTGCGTCCCGATGGCTCCCTGCGCCACCTCCTCACCCTCGAGGGCCTGAGCCGCCCGCAGCTCGAGCTGCTGCTGGAGCGCGCCCAGCACCTGGTGCGGCCCCTGGGCGCCCGGGCGGCCATGAGCCAGGCCCTCGCCGGCGCCACGGTCGCCAACCTCTTCACCGAGCCCTCGACCCGCACGCGGGTGAGCTTCGAGCTGGCCGCCAAGCGCCTCGGGGCCCACGTGGTGAACCTCGAGATGCAGCTGTCCTCGCGCGTCAAGGGCGAGAGCATGCTCGACACCGTCTACACCCTGGAATCCCTGCACGTGGATGCCTTCGTCATCCGCGATGCGCAGGCCGGCGTACCGCAGCTGGTGGCCGACCACGTCGCCCCGCACGTGAGCGTGCTGTCCGCGGGCGAGGCGCACCTGTCGCACCCGACCCAGGGGCTGCTCGACGCGCTGACCATCTACCAGCGCAAGCAGCGCTTCGCGGGGCTCGCGGTGGCCATCGTCGGCGACATCCGCCACTCGCGCGTGGCGCGCTCCAACTGGCACGCGCTACGCACGCTGGGGGTCACCGACCTGCGCATCGTCGCCCCGCCCGCGCTCATGCCCGAGGCGCACGAGTTCGCGGGCGCGACGCGCTGCAGCGACTTCAGCGCCGGCATCGACGGGGCGGACGTGGTGATGATGCTGCGGATCCAGAAGGAGCGCATGGACCAGGCGAACCTGCCCGACGGCGCCCGGTACTTCGCCGCCTGGGGGCTGACCGGCGCGCGCCTGAAGGAGGCCCGGCCCGATGCCATCGTCATGCATCCCCAGCCGATGAACCGCGGCATCGAGATCGCCCCCGAGGTCGCCGACGGGCCGCAGTCGGTCATCCGCGACCAGGTGCGCAACGGGGTCGCCGTGCGCATGGCCGTCCTTGCCGAGGTGCTCGGCACGCGTGCGGGGTCCACATGAGCAGCTCCACGCGCGGCACGATCTTCCTCGAGCAGGCCCGGGTCCTGTCGCAGCTCGCCTACGATGCCGAGCAGTTCGTGCTGCGCCTGGCGGCGCCCAAGTGCGCGGCCGCCGCCCAGCCGGGCAGCTTCGCGCACCTGACCTGCGATCCGACCATCCCCATGCGCCGGCCGCTGTCGATCATGCGCGCCGATGCCGCCGCGGGCTGGATCGAGATCCTCTACAAGGTGGTGGGACCGGGCCTGCAGGCGCTCGCCGCGCACAAGGCCGGGGACGAGATCAGCGTGCTCGGCCCGATCGGCAAGCCCTTCGTGCCGCACCCCGAGCGGCCGCGCGCCCTGCTCGTCGGCGGCGGCGTCGGCATCCCCCCGATGGTCTTCCTCGCCGACCGACTGCGCACCCGGCCCGGCTACAAGCCGCTGGTGCTCATGGGCTCGGAAGTGCCGTTCCCGTTCCGCACGCGCCCCTCGGCGACCCTCGTGGCCGGCATGCCGCACGGCTCGATCGCCTGCATGCCCCTGCTCGAGGAATGGGGCGTGCCGAGCCGCCTCGCCAGCAAGGCGGACTTCCCCGGGTGTTACCCCGGTTTCGTCACCGAGCTGGCCGAGGAATGGCTCAAGTCCCTCGGCCCCGCCGAGCTGGCCGAGGTGGAGATCTTCGCCTGCGGGCCGACGCCGATGCTCAGGGCCACCGCGGCGCTGGCGCGCCGCCACGGCCTGCCCTGCCAGGTCTCACTCGAGGAGTTCATGGCCTGCGCGGTCGGCGGCTGTGCAGGCTGTACGGTGCTGGTGCGCACCCCGGAGGGACCGGCGATGAAGCGCGTGTGCGTGGATGGCCCGGTGTTCGATGCCTACGCGGTGTTCTAACCCGCGCCCCCGCCGAGGAGGACCATGAACCCCAGAGCCGCCTGCCTGGCCACCGTCCTGTTCGCCACTGCACTGGGCAGCTGCGCGAGCGGTCCGTCTCTGCCGCCGACGCGCGAGGCGCTGATGGCCGAACTGGCGAGCGCGTACGACATCGAGGGCATCATCGTCCGCGAGCGCACCGAAACCCTGGCCGAACTGCACCGCGACATCGACCAGGTGCGCGCGCAGATGAACGGTCGCCTGACCCCGGCGCAGCAAGAGCGCTTCAACGCCGGGATCGATCGCTTCGTCACCAGCGCCCGCTCGGGGGTCGATCCCCATACGGCCGCCGCCGTCTGGGCACAGTCCTACGCCGGCGAGCTCAGCGATACCGACCTGCGCAGCATCGTCGCCTTCGCGCGCACCCCGGCCGGGGCGGCCGAGATCGCCGCCAGCCATCGCGCCGGGGACAGCCTGCGCGACTACCTGCGGGAGGACCGCGAGAAGCGCTTCGGAGCTGCGCAGCGCCAGTTCTTCGCGGAGATGAAGGCGCTCACCGGCCAGCCGTGAGCGGGGAATTGCCGAGCCTGCGCCCCAGGGGGCTGGCTCAGCCGAAGTTAATCTTGGCCTCGAGGTTGGCGCGCGAATCGGCGTGGGCGAGCGCCTCTTCCAGCCCGATCTTGCCCTGCTTGTACAGCTCGTGCAGCGCCACGTCGAAGCTGCGGATGCCCCGCTCGCCGCTGGCGCTGATGGCCTCCTTGATCGCCACCACGTCGCCCTTCTTCACCAGCGTGCCGATGTGCGGGGTGTTGATCATCACTTCCACCGCCGCCAGGCGGCGGTTGTCGCGCCCTAGGACCAGGCGCTGCGCCATGATGGCGCGCAGGTACTGCGACAGGTCGAGGAAGATCTGGTTGTGCTGCTCGCGCGGGAACATGTTGATGATGCGGTCGAGCGACTCGGCGCAGTTGTTGGCGTGCATGGTGGCCAGCACCAGGTGGCCGGTGCCGGCCAGGTTGATGGCGGCCTCCATGCCATCCTTGTCGCGAATCTCGCCGATCAGGATCACGTCCGGGGCTGCGCGCACCACACCGCGCAGCGCGCGGGCGTAGCTCTTGGTGTCCAGCCCCACCTCGCGCTGGTTCACCATGGAGCGCTTGTTGGTGTGCAGGAACTCGATCGGGTCCTCGATGGTGACGATGTGGTCCGAGGCGTTCTCGTTGCGGTAGTTGATCATCGCCGCCAGCGTGGTCGACTTGCCCGAGCCGGTGGCGCCCACCATGAGGATCAGGCCGCGCTTGAGCAGCACCAGCTCGCTGACGATATCCGGCAGGTTGAGGACTTCGATGCGCGGCATGTCGGCGGTGATGTAGCGCATGACCATGGCCGGGTAGCCGCGCTGCATGAAGACGTTGACGCGAAAGCGTCCGAGGCCGGGCTCGGAAATGGCGAAGTCCAGCTCCCACTCGCGCGTGAAGTGCTCGCGCTGCTCGGGGGACATGAGCGCATAGGCGGTCTGGCGCACGGTCTCCGGGGTGAGCACCTGCTTGTTGACCGGCAGGATCTGGCCCTCGATCTTGATCTTGATCGGGGCGTTGGAGGTGAAGAACAGGTCCGAGGCCTTCTTCTCCACCATCAGCTTGAACAGCGGCTTGGTGTTGAGCGTCGGGTGGCGCCCGGTAACCGCGGCGGCCACGGCCTCGGAGGTCACCCCGGCCTGGCCGTCGGCGCTGGCGAGGTCCTTGGCAGGATTCACAAGCTGCGGCCCTGCTCTTCCTCGACGATGCGCAGCGCGCCACCGTCATCGATCGCCTTCTGCTCGCGCTTGCTCTCGAGCTTGATGCGCAGGCGCAGCTCGTTCTTCGAGTCCGCGTTGCGCAGGGCGTCTTCGTAGGAGATGAAGCCGGTCTCGTACAACTCGTACAGCGCCTGGTCGAAGGTCTTCATGCCAAGACGCGTCGAGCGTGACATGACTTCCTTGATCTCCGCCACCTTGCCCTTGAAGATCAGGTCCTGGATCAGCGGCGAGTTGAGCATGATCTCCATGGCCGCGATGCGGCCGACGCCCGCCTCGCGCGGGATCAGCCGCTGGGAGACCAGCGCGCGGATGTTGAGCGACAGGTCCATGAGCAGCTGCTCGCGGCGCTCGTCCGGGAAGAAGTTGATGATGCGGTCCAGGGCCTGGTTGGCGCTGTTGGCATGCAGGGTGGCCAGCACCAGGTGACCGGTCTCGGAGAACTGGATGCCGTACTCCATGGTCTCGCGGTCGCGGATCTCGCCGATCAGGATGACGTCGGGGGCCTGGCGCAGCGTGTTCTTGAGCGCGGCGTGCCAACTGTCGGTGTCCACGCCGACCTCGCGGTGCGTGATGACGCAGCCCTTGTGCGTGTGCACGTACTCGACCGGGTCCTCGATGGTGACGATGTGGCCGCGGGTCTTCTCGTTGCGGTAGCCGACCATGGCCGCCAGCGAGGTCGACTTACCCGAGCCGGTGCCGCCTACCATGATCACCAGGCCGCGCTTGGAGAGCACGACCTCCTTCATGATCGGCGGCAGGTCCAGTTCCTCGAAGGTGGGGATCTTGGCGTTGATCAGGCGGATCACCGCCCCGACCGCGGCCTGCTGCACGAAGGCGCTGACGCGGAAGCGGCCGATGCCCGGCGGCGCGATGGCGAAGTTACATTCCTTGGTGGCGTCGAATTCCTTGCTCTGGCGATCGTTCATGATCGCGCGCACCAGGGTGGCGGACTGCTCGACGGTGAGGGCGCGCTCGCTCTGCGGGCGGATCTCCCCGTCGATCTTGATGGCCGGCGGGAAGCCGGCGGTGATGAACAGGTCGGAGGCTTTCTTCTCCGTGACCCGGCGCAGCAGGTCCTGCATCAGCTTGATGGCTTGGTCGCGATCCATGTTCGTCGGTCCCCCAGGGGGTTACAGGGCGTCCTTGTTCTGCGCCTTGTAGCGCGCCTCTTCCTTGCTCACCACTCCCTTGGCGACCAGCTCGGTCAGGCACTGGTCCAGGGTCTGCATGCCCTGCGCGCCGCCGGTCTGGATCGAGGAGTACATCTGCGCGATCTTGCCCTCGCGGATGAGGTTACGGATCGCCGGGGTGCCGATCATGATCTCGTGCGCGGCCACGCGGCCGCCGCCGTTCTTCTTGAGCAGCGTCTGCGAGATGACCGCGCGCAGCGACTCCGACAGCATCGAGCGCACCATGTCCTTCTCCTCGCCGGGGAACACGTCGACCACGCGATCGATGGTCTTGGCGGCGGAGCTGGTGTGCAGGGTGCCGAACACCAGGTGACCGGTCTCGGCGGCGGTGAGCGCCAGGCGGATGGTCTCCAGGTCGCGCATCTCGCCCACCAGCACCACGTCCGGGTCCTCGCGCAGCGCCGAGCGCAGGGCCTCGCTGAAGCCGAGGGTGTCGCGGTGCACTTCGCGCTGGTTCATGAGGCAGCGCTTGGACTCGTGCACGAACTCGATCGGGTCCTCGATGGTGATGATGTGGTCGGGGCGGTTGTCGTTGCAGTGGTTGACCATCCCGGCCAGGGTCGTCGACTTGCCCGACCCGGTCGGGCCGGTCACCAGGACCAGGCCGCGCGGCAGCATGCACAGGTCGCGGAAGATCTTCGGCGCGCCGAGGTCGTCCAGTGACAGGATGGTGCTCGGGATGTTGCGGAACACCGCGCCCGCGCCGCGGTTCTGGTTGAAGGCATTGACGCGGAAGCGCGCCAGCTTGGGAATCTCGAAGGAGAAGTCGGTCTCGAGAAATTCCTCGTAGGCCTTGCGCTGCTTGTCGTTCATGATGTCATACACCATGGAGTGCACTTCCTTGTGCGTCAGCGCCGGCATGTTGATGCGCTTCATGTCGCCGTCGACCCGGATCATCGGTGGCACGCCCGAGGACAGGTGCAGGTCCGAGGCATTGTTCTTGACGGCGAATGCCAGGAGTTGCGCGATATCGACAGCCATGAATGCTCCCTGGAACGACGCGCCGAAAGGCAGGAAAAAGCGATGTGCAGCCCTGCGTTCGTAAGCGCACGGGCAGTATAGCGGAGGGGTTACACGTCCAATATGTTAATGGGTCCGCAGAATTTGCCGTTGCGCATCCAGGAAGTGCGTGAACGCATCGCCGCGGCGGCCGCCGCCTGCGGCCGAAGTGCGCAATCGGTCACACTCCTCGCGGTCAGCAAGGCCCAGCCGGTGGAACTGATGGCCGCGGCGGCCGCCGCCGGCATCAGCGAGTTCGGGGAGAGTTACCTCGCCGAGGCGCTGGAGAAGATTGCCGCACTGCAGGATCGGCAGCTCGTGTGGCACTTCGTCGGCCGGCTGCAGGCCAACAAGACCCGTGCCATCGCCGAGCACTTCGCCTGGGTGCACGCGCTCGACCGGCTGAAGATCGCCGAGCGGCTCGCCGCGCAGCGCCCGGCGGGCCTGCCGCCGCTGAACGTGTGCCTGCAGGTCAACCTTGCCGGCGAGGACAGCAAGGGCGGCATCGAGCCGGCGCAACTGCCGCCGCTGGCCGCCGCCGTCGCCGCGCTGCCGCCCCTGAAGCTGCGCGGCCTCATGTGCCTGCCGCCGCAGGAGAGCGATCCACAGCGCCAGCGCCACTGGTTCGCGCAGCTGCGGCGCCTGCAGGAAGGACTCAACGCCGCGGGGGCCGCCCTCGACACGCTGTCCATGGGCATGAGCGACGACTTCGAGGCCGCCATCCGCGAAGGCGCCACCATCGTGCGACTCGGGACGGTCCTGTTTGGCTCAAGACTTCGTACAATGAGCCCATGACTCACGGACGCATTGCGCTGCTCGGCGGCGGGAACATGGGCCGAGCCCTCATCGGCGGGCTCCTGCGTTCCGGCACGCGTGCGGAAAGGGTGAGCATCGGCGAGCACGTCGCCGAGGCGCGCAGCGCACTGGCGCAGGAGCTGGGCATCACCGCCACCGCCGACAATGCGCAGGCGGTCGCCGGGGCGGCCATCGTGGTGCTGGCGGTGAAGCCTCAGGATGCGCGGCGCGTGCTCCTGCCGCTCGCTGCCGTGCTGCGCACCGCGCGCCCGCTGCTGATCTCCATCTGCGCCGGCACGCGCGTCGAATCGCTGCAGGAGTGGACCGGGGGCGCGCTGCCGGTGGTGCGCGCCATGCCGAACCGCCCCGCGCTGCTCGGCGCCGGCGTGACGGGCATGTATGCCCCCCCTGCGGTCAGTGTCGCGCAGCGCAGCGCAGCCGAACAGGTCATGCAGGCGGTCGGCGAGGTGGTCTGGGTGCCCGATGAGGACTTGGTGGACGTGGTCACCGCGGTCTCCGGCAGCGGCCCCGCCTACTTCTTCCTCTTGGCCCAGCTCATGGCCGAGGCCGGTGAGGGGCTGGGCCTGGAGCGCCAGGCGGCGCAGCGCCTGGCGGCAGCGACGCTGTACGGTGCCGGTCTCATGGCCCACGTCCCCGGTGCGGACCTGTCGCGCCTGCGGGCCGAGGTCACCTCGCCGAGCGGCACGACGGAGGCCGCCGTGCGCGTGCTCGAGGCGGGCGACCTGCGCGGTACCATCGCGCGGGCGCTGGCCGCGGCCACGGCCCGGGGCCGCGAACTGGCGATGCTCAGACCCGATCCAGACCCGGCAGGAACATGAGCGCGATCATCTACATCCTCGACACGCTGCTGGGGCTCGCCCTGGTGGTGGTCATGGCGCGGCTGCTCCTGCAGTGGACCCGCGCGGACTTTCGCAACCCGATCTGTCAGGGGATCGTCAAGCTCACCAACCCGCTGATCCTGCCACTGCGGCGCATCCTGCCGCCGGTGCGCAAGGTCGACACCGCCTCGGTGGTCGCGGTGCTGCTGGTGGCGGGGGTGAAGGTCGCCTGCCTGTACTGGCTGATGGATGCGCCGCTTGCCCTGCCGGCGCTGGGCTGGGCGCGGGCCATCGTCACGGAGATCGCGCGCACGCTACTGTGGATCTACTTCTACGCCATCGTCCTGTACGCGCTGCTGAGCATGATCGCCCCGGGCGGCTACTCGCCGCTGCAGTCGGTACTGGCCACGCTGTGCGAGCCGGTGCTGCGCCCCATCCGGCGCATCATCCCCGGCATCAGCGGCCTCGACCTCTCGCCGCTGTGGGCGGGCATCGCCATCCAGGCGCTGCTCATCCTCCTGCGCTGAGGGCAAAAAAGGGCTGGATTTTCAGGGGTGCGCGCACCATGGCTGCGCACCGCATGCTTTTGCAGAACACGCGCTTAGCTGCGACTTCGCACGCGAAGTCGCAGCATCGAAACACGGGCGAAAAAGGACGCCGCGGAACATGCGCGGCGCACATGCAAGGATCGTGCGGCGAAAAACCCTACGAAAAAAGGTGTTTTCGCAACAGTCGCAGCGCAGAAAGCGCTTGCCAAAGCGTGCGCATGTGTTATTTTTCGCGCCGATTCTCATCACGCAGCTGAATTTGCAGTCGCGTAATACTTAAATTTTCGAGGAGTAGGGCAATATGGCGAAAAAGGGTGGCGCACCGACGAAGTCGGAAGTCCTGACACAGATCTCCAAGGACACGGGTCTGTCCCGCAAGCAGGTCGGCAGCGTCTTCGAGTCGCTGGGCGGCGTTATCAAGAAGAGCCTGCGCGGCAACGGCCTGTTCACCCTGCCCGGGCTGATGAAGCTGAAGGTCGTGAAGAAGCCGGCGACGAAGGCCCGCGAAGGCGTGAACCCCTTCACCGGCGAGAAGATGATGTTCAAGGCAAAGCCGGCCAGCAAGAAGGTCCGCGTGATGCCGCTCAAGAGCCTCAAGGCGATGGTGAACTGAGCGACGCGCTTACTGCCTGCGAGGTAGTAACGGGCCCGGAGGGAGACAAGTCCCTCCGGGCCTTTTTGCATCTGTGCCCCGCGCGCCACGCCGCGTGCAAGCTGCGGGAATCGTTCGGAAGTTTCAAGCGCGGGCGCACCGCGTCAGCCGCACCGCTCAGTGCTTGCCGCGGCCGCGCACGATCCGCCAGAGGGCGTTCAGGACCAGCAGGTCCGCCCGCACGGCCCCGAGGCCGAACATGATCCTTCCGCTGGTGGCACCGGTTGCCGCGCTCTGCCGCAGCCACAGCACGGAGAGCCTGCCGGAGAAGTGCCGCTCACCGGGGAAGAAGGCGACCCAGTTGATTACCGTGGCGAACGTCGAAGCCACCACCAGCCCCACGAGCGGGTCGAACCAGGACGGCAGCTTGAAGAGCGCCCCCAGGGGCAGCAGGCCGGCGACGAAGAACATCACGCCCATGCAGCCGACCACCCAGCGGGGCGCCGCGAACGCACGCGGGTCGCCCGGGATCCACCCCGCCGCCAGCGCGAGGACCGCGGCGCCCACGGCGAGGAAGGCCGCGCTCACCAGAAGCGCGCCTGCCCTGGAGGGATCCCGCCCGGAGCCCGTGGTTGCCATCTCGCACCTCGCGGTGCTGCCGCTGGCGGGCACCTTACGCGCCCGGGTGCCGTGCCTTCAGCCGACTGCGCCCGGATTGCGCCTCAGGCGCTCCCTGCCTGCGCCATGAAGGCGAGGACCGCGTCACGCAACTCGTTGATGCGCCCGTGGAAGAAGTGTCCCGCACCGGGCAGGAGCGCAATCGCCGGGGGCGGCCGCAGTGCATGCGCCCAGGCGAGCACCTGGTCGGTGGGCACCATGTCGTCCGCATCGCCCTGCACGACGAGCCAGGGACAGGCCGGCGCAGGTTCGGTGCTGACATCCAGGCGCGTGACCGCCGGCGCGACGAGCACCAGGCGCTCCGGGCCTGCCGTGCCCGCGGCACGCACCGCCACCGCACCGCCGAAGGAGAAGCCCCCGAGCCACAGCGTCGCCTGCGGCCAGCGCTTGCGGCCGTAGTCGATGACGGCGAGCGCGTCGGCCGTCTCGCCGCGGCCCTCGTCGTAGCGGCCGGTGCTGCTGCCTACGCCCCGGTAGTTGAAGCGGATCGCCGGCGCGCCGCACTGCTGGAAGGCGCGCGCGACGGTGTAGACGACCTTGTTGTCCATCGTGCCGCCGTACTGGGGGTGCGGATGGCACACGACCCCGAAGGCGCGCACCGGCGCCTCGGGCGACCCGTCCGCCGACTGCGGCGTCTCGATGAGGGCCTGCAGGTCCCCGGCCGGCCCCAGGATCAGCAGCCGCTCGGCCAGTGGCGGGCGCTGCACCACCGTCAGGACGCGGGCGTGGCCGCCAGGCGCACGAGCAGGCGGTTGAGCCTGGCCACGTACTCGGGCGGGTTGGGCAGCTGCGTGCCCTCGGCCAGCGCGGCCTGGTCGTACAGCAGCTGCGCCAGTTCGCCGAACTCGGCGGCATCGCGGCGCCCGTCCAGGTACTTCACCAGCGGATGGGTGACATTGAGCTCCATCACCGGGTGGGGCTCGGGCGCCTTCTGTCCCGCGGCGGCCAGGATGCGGCGCATCTGCTCGCCCATATCGTCCTCGCCCAGCACCAGGCAGGCCGGCGACTCGCGCAGCCGCTCGCTGACCCGCACCTCGGTCACGCGCTCGCCCAGGGAATCCTTGACGCGCTTGAGCAGCCCCTTGCTCTCCTTGAGCTGCTCGTCGTGCGCCTTGCGGTCCGCCTCACTGGCCAGGCCGCCGAGCTCCAGGGCCCCGCGGGAGGCGTCCTTGAAGCGCTTGCCCTCGAACTCGGTGAGCTGGCCCATCACCCACTCGTCGATGCGCTCGGACAGCAGCAGCACCTCGAGGTTGCGCTCCTTCAGCCGCTCGATCGCCGGGCTGCCGCGGGCAGCCTCGGGCGTCTCGGCGATGACGTAGTAGATCCGGTCCTGGCCCGGCTGCATGCGGGCGACGTAGTCGGCCAGCGTGACTTCGGGCGTGTTGTGCTCCTGGCGGGTGCTGGCAAAGCGCATGAGGCCCAGCAGCGCGGCCTGGTTGGCGTGGTCCTGCACCACCCCCTCCTTGAGCACGGCGCCGAACTCCTTCCAGACGGTGGCGTACTTCTCCGGCTCGTCCTTGGCCAGGCGGGCGAGCATGTCCAGCACGCGCTTGGTGAGGCCGCCCTTGATGGCCTCCACCTCCGGGTCCTGCTGCAGGATCTCGCGCGAGACGTTCAGCGGCAGGTCGCTGGAGTCGACCACGCCCTTCACGAAGCGCAGGTACGGGGGCAGGAACTGCTCGGCGTCATCCATGATGAACACGCGCCGCACGTACAGCTTCACGCCGCGGACCGCGTCGCGCTGCCACAGGTCGAAGGGGGCCTTGGCGGGCAGGAACAGCAGGCTGGTGTACTCGCGCTTGCCCTCCACCTTGTTGTGGCTCCAGGCGAGCGGGTCCTGGTAGTCGTGGGCGAGGTACTGGTAGAACTGGCGGTATTCCTCGTCCTTGATCTGCGTGCGCGGCAGCGTCCACAGCGCCCGGGCCTGGTTGACCACCTCGTACTCGAGCGTGGCCTCGCCTTCCTTGCGCATGCGCACCGGGAAGCCGATGTGGTCGGAGTAGCGGCGGACGAGGCCGCGCAGGCGGAAGGCGTCGGCGAACTCCTTCGCGTCCTCCTTCAGGTGCAGCGTCACCGCCGTGCCGCGCTCGGGGCGGGTGACGGTCTCGACGGTGAAGTTACCGTCGGCGCCGGACTCCCAGCGCACCGCGCTCTCGGCCGGCTGGCCGGCCTTGCGCGAGCGCACCTCCACCCGGTCGGCGACGATGAAGGCCGAATAGAAGCCGACGCCGAACTGCCCGATCAGCTGCGAGGCCTTCTGCTCGTCCCCGGATAGGGACTTGAAGAAGGCGGCGGTGCCGGAGCGGGCGATGGTACCGAGGTTGGTGATCGCCTCCTCGCGGGTCATGCCGATGCCGTTGTCGGCGATGGTGACCGTGCCGGCCTTGGCATCGGCCTCGATGCGGATGCCGAGCTCGGCATCCTCGGCCAGCAGCGCAGGTTCGGCGATGGCGGCGAAACGCAGCCGGTCGCAGGCGTCCGAGGCGTTGGAGACCAGCTCGCGCAGGAAGATCTCCTTGTGGCTGTACAGGGAGTGGATCATGAGCTGCAGCAGCTCGCGCACCTCTGCCTGGAAGCCGTGGGTCTGGCGGTCGCCGCTGTTCTCGGCGCTCGTTTCGGGGGTGGAAGCCATGAATTGCCCGTCCGCGGGCTTGGAAAGTGCCCGCACGGGGTGCGATCTTGGGAATCGGCGCGGAATTTTCAAGCGCCGCGCGCCGGCGCCGACCGCCTCAGGCCGCCGGGCTGAAGAGCTGCCGGACGGCCAGGAGCAGCGTCGCGGTGCCGGCGATCACCAGCCCGGCCGCTGCCTGCGCGCGCGCGGCCGACCCTGCCAGCACTTCGGCGGCCGCCTGGGTCGCCAGGTGGCGACACAGCCCAAGCCAGTCGTCGAGCGTGTCCCAGGCCTGCAGGAATCTTTCTTCCATGGTGGACGGACTCTACGGGGCCACGGAGGGGGGTGGCGTGCGCGGGTGCGCAGATTGATGCTGCGGTTGCACCCACCCGGTGCCCTGCGTACGCTTGAGCGCGAAGCACGTCAAGGACGTGCGCACCATAGGCCACCATGCAGCGCATAGTCGTCCTGAACCCCAAGGGCGGGTCTGGTAAGACGACGATCGCTATCAACCTGGCCAGCTACCTCGCCTCCCGCGGTCAGCGTCCCGCGCTGATCGACTTCGACCCGCAGGGCTCCTCGGTGCGCTGGGTGAAGAAGCGCAAGCCTGCCCAGCCCCCCATCCACGTCATCGCCGGCTTCGAGAAGGACACGCGCACGACGCGCGCCTTCCACCTGCGGCCGCCCGAGGACACGACCCACCTGATCATCGATACCCCGGCGGCCCTGAGCGCGCCGCAGCTGCCGGACATGGTGCGCGATGCCGCCAAGATCATCGTGCCGGTGCTGCCCTCGGACATCGACATCCACACCTGCTCGCGCTGCATCCGCGACCTGCTGCTGGTGGCCAAGATCCGCCGCGAGGACGACCGCATCGGCGTCATCGCCAACCGCGTGCGGCGCAATACCCTCATCTACCAGGCGCTGATCCGCTTCCTGCACACCCTGGGGATACCGATCGTGGCGACGCTGCGCGACTCGCAGAACTACGTGCGCGCGGCCGAGCTCGGGGTCGGGGTGCACGAGATGAAGAGCTACGTGGCGCAGGAGGACGTGGAGCAGTGGGCGCCCCTGGTGGAATGGCTGGCCCGGCCACGCCCGGGCACGGCGGCACCCCCGGGCGCCGCCTCGGCGGGCACGCCGGCGGCGGAAGCCCCGGCTCCCGGGACCCCGCCGGGCGCCGTGGATGCCAGCCGCCAGCATGCGCTGGTCGAGGCGGCCATGGCGGAGCTGCCGCCGGTCCCGCCGGCGGTCGCGAACGCCTGAGCGCGGCGGCGGGCCGCCTCTTTCAGCAACTAGGGTGCAGGCGCCGCGGCGTGGCGCGCTCGGTGCCTGGAACGGCGCCTACTTCTTCGGCTTGGCCGGACCGTTGGGACCTGCATCCGCAGGGCCCCACGAGTCGCGTACCTGGTCCGCCCAGTTCTTGTAGTTGGACCAGGTATAGAGATTGCGCGTGATGGCCGCCTGGCGGGCGCGCGCGCGCTGCATGCGATCCAGCCAGCTGGCATAGGCATCCGCTCCCCCGGGACCGGTCGCCGAGGGCGCCGGTTCGCGTGGCGCACCGGGCAGATCGTCTCGCCCCCTGTCACTCGAGCTCATCGGACGCTCCTGAAGATTTGAATGCAGACTACGGCGTTCACCGCGGGCGCGCAGGAACTGGTTCACAGGGAATGCCGCGCATCGTGGACGCCGCTGCGCATCTGTCAGCGTGTCGCCGCAAAGTGTGCGGCCCATGAGAGCGTTATGTAACGCTCAGCCGACGAGGCGGTAGACCGGCTTGTAGACGGTGCCCGGCAGGCGCATGCGCTGCTGCGCCACGAAGGCGGCCAGCAGCTCATCGAGCGGCCCCATGATGGCCGGATCCCCGGCCAGCTCGTACGGGCCCTGTGCCTCGATCGCCTTGATGCCGGCTTCCTTGACGTTGCCGGTGACGATGCCGGAGAAGGCGCGCCGCAGGTTCGCCGCGAGCTCATGCACCGGCTGGCCGCGCTTGAGGTCCAGCGCGCGCATGCTGGCGTGGCTGACCTCGAAGGGCTGCTGGAACTGCGGCCGTACCGCCAGCAGCCAGTTGAAGTTGTACGAGTCGCTCGCCTTGCGGCGGAACTCGCGCACCGCGTCCATGCCGCGCACCATGCGCCGCGCGACCTCCGGCGGGTCGTCGACGATGACGTGCAGGCGCCGCACGGCATCCGGGCCCAGGGTATCGGCGATGAAGCGCACGATCTGCTCGAAGTAGGCGGCGCTCTCGCGCGGGCCGGTCAGCACGATGGGGAACGGCTGCTCGCGGTTGGCGGGATCGAGCAGCACGCCGGTGAGGTAGAGGACCTCCTCGGCCGTGCCGGCGCCCCCAGGGAACACCACGATGCCGTGGCCGAGGCGCACGAAGGCCTCCAGGCGCTTCTCGATGTCCGGCAGGATCGCCAGGTGCGTCACGATCGCGTTCGGCGGCTCGGCGGCGATGATGCCCGGCTCGGTCACCCCGATGTAGCGGCCGTGGTGGATGCGCTGCTTGGCGTGACCGATGGTGGCACCCTTCATCGGCCCCTTCATCGCCCCCGGGCCGCAGCCGGTGCACACGTCCAGTCCGCGCAGGCCGAGCTCGTAGCCGACGTTCTTGGTGTACTGGTACTCGCGCGAGCTAATCGAGTGCCCGCCCCAGCACACCACCAGGCTCGGGCGCGCCTTGTGCTCGAGCAGCCGCGCGTTGCGCAGGATGTGGAACACCGCGTTCGTGATCGAGGCCGAGTCGGAGAGGTCGAAGCGGTCCGAGTCCATGATCTCGTTGGAGATGTAGACCACGTCGCGCAGCACCGCGAACAGGTGCTCCTTGATGCCCCGGATCATCTGCCCGTCGACGAAGGCGGCCGCCGGGGCGTGCTGCATCTCCAGCTTCACCCCCCAGGGGTGGCGCACGATCTGGATCTCAAAGTCGCGGTGCCGGTCGAAGATCTCCTTGGCATCGTCGGTGGCCGCCCCGGAGTTGAGCACCGCCAGCGCACAGCGGCGGAACAGCGGGTACAGGCCGCCCTGCCCCGAGTCCAGGAGCTTGTCGAGCTCGCCCTGGGAAAGGTTCTCGAGGCTGCCGCGCGGACCGACCCGCGCGTCAACGAATTCGGAGACTTCGCTGTTCACGCTCAGGGGGTGATGTCGATCGGCACGTCGTCGGGCACGAGCATCCAGATCTCCACCATGTCGGCGTTGGAGACGGCCACGCAGCCGTCGGTCCAGTCGTGGGAGGCGTAGTAGTCCTCGTCGTGCTTGAGCACGTTGGGCAGCCCGTGGATCATGATCGAGCCGCCGGTGTCCCAGTGCTGCGCGCGGGCGCGGCGCAGGTCCTGCTCGTTCGGGTACGACACCTTGATGGACAGGAAGAAGTCACTGCGCGGGTTGCGCCGGTCCAGGCGGTAGGTGCCCTCCGGGGTGCGGAAGTCCCCCGAGCGCTGCTTCTGCCCCTGCGGGTTCAGCCCGAGCTGGACGTGGTAGCTGCGCACGACGTTGCCGCCATGCATCAGGATGAGGCGGCGCTCGGCCTTGTGCACCACCACGCGATCCACGCTCGGCAGCTTGTCTGACGGGGGCTCGGGGCTGGCCGCCGGCGGTTCCGGCACGCCGTCGCTGTGTCCCACCGACCAGGTGCATCCGAGCACGAGGGCGGCAGCGAGGGTCACGAGACGCATCTTGCTCCGCTTAAGGACCTCCACTGGATGAATTATAGGCAGGGACGGGCGGCCGGGACACGGCTGCAGGTCACACCCGCGCACGCGGTCCTCAGCCGCCGGCACCGGAGACCTCCTCCACCCGCGGCATGACCACCTGGGTGCCGGCGCGCAGGTCGCTAAAGTCGAGCGACGGGTTGTACTGCTGCAGCAGCCACTGCGGTAGCTGGCCGCCGCGCTGCGTGATGGTCCAGAGCGAGTCACCGGACCGGGCGATGTACACCTGCGTGCCGATGATACGGTGCGCGGCGAAGTAGCTCGCCTGGACGGTGCGGTGGTACTCCTTGCGGCGCGACTCGAAGGTCTCGCGCGTCCCGCTGCCCTTGAACTCCAGCTTCAGGCGCTCGCCGACCCGCAGGGCGGCGCGCGCGCTCAGGTGGTTCAGCTCGCGCAGGCGGCCGGCGCTCAGGCCTGACCAGTCGGCGATGTGGCCCAGGGTCTCGTCGGTGGCCACGCGGATGGTGTCGTCGCGGGCGACGCCGTAGTCGGTCGGGTCGGCATTCTGCTCCGCATCCGGGGCCGGCCCCAGCGAAGGACCCAGGGCCTCGGCCTGCGCGGCGGTCAGCACCTCGACAGTGACCGTCGCCACGCGCGCCCGCGCGGGCTTGGCCGCCAGGCTCGCCGCACTGGCCGAGCTGGCGGCGGCCTCGGCATCCTCGGCGCTCTCGCGCTGCGCCACCGCCGCCGGGACGGCGCCGCCCCTGGAGGGCGGCGCCACGGTGCTGGCCAGGGCGGCGCCGGCGGGCGCGGCCGGTGCCGGCGCGGGCACTGCGGCGACCACGACCGCCGGGGCCGGCTCGGGCAGCACCAGTACCTTGCCCGGGCTCACGCGTGCGCTGGTGCGCAGGTGGTTCAGGCGCGCCAGGGACTCGACCGACACCTCGTACGTGGCGGCGATGCTAGCCAGCGTGTCGCCCTTCTGCACCCGGTAGCGCTCGGGTCCGCGCTGCGCGGTGAACATGTCCCCGGGGGCCAGGCGCTGGGCGAGGCGCTCGCTCGTCCAGGCGTCCCCCTCGAGCGGCAGGCGCAGGTGGTAGGCCTTCGGCACCCGCTGCGCCCCGGACCACACCGGCGGCAGCAACCCCGGGTTGAGGGGACGCAGCCGCGCGCTGTCGATCTTGAGCGTGCGCGTGAGCGCGCTCATGGAGACGTAGGCCGGCATCTGCACCTCGCGGAAGCGCGCTTCCGGGTCCCTCTGCAGCGGACCGAAGTACTTCTCCGGGTTGCGGTCGATCTCCAGCGCCGCGAGGAAGGAGACGTAGAAGTTGCGCGAGGCGAAGCCGAAGGTCCGCCCGTTGTAGCCGCGCACGATCTTGACGATGTCGTCGGTGCCCATCGCCTCCTTGGCGCGCAGCACGCCCGCGCTGCCGTGGTTGTAGGCGGTCAGGGCCAGCGGCCAGGTGCCCAGCAGCCGGTAGTTGTAGGTGAGCAGCTGCGCGGCCGCCTCGGTGGCGCGGAACGGGTCCAGGCGGTCATCCACCGCCGAGTCGATGCGCATGTAGCGCCGTCCGGTGGAGCGCATGAACTGGAACAGGCCCGCGGCGCCGACCTTGGAGTACGCCGCCGGATTGAACGAGGATTCCACGTGCGGCAGCACCGCCAGCTCCGCCGGCAGGCCGAGGTTGGCCAGGGTCTCCTCGATGTGGGTCTTCCAGGCACCCGAGCGCACCAGGCCGGCGCGGAAGCGGTCCGACTGCCCGAGCTGGAAGCGGATGTCATCGACCGCCTCGGCGAGGCGCTCCGGGGTGCCCTCCGCGCCCCAGAGCTCCTTGATGCGCTGTTCATCGGCCGACAGCGGGGTCTCGCCGGCGGCGATGCGCTTCAGGGCCGCGGCGATGCGGTCACGTTCGCCGTCGACCGTGCGCTGGCGTTCCGAGGGGGTGGTGTTCGGGGCGAAGTGCAGGGTGTCGTAGACGATGGCGAGGTTGTGCTCGTCGTGCAGGAAGCCGGAGTTGGTGTCGATCTGCGAGTACACGCGGATCCAGAACTGCACGTCGCGCTCGAGCTCCGGGGGACGGGGCACCGGATTCTCGGCGCGCACCGGCGCGGCGAAGAGCAGCAGCTGGACAAGGGCGCAGCAGGCCCACAGCAGCGGGCGGCGGGGACCCAGCGGTCCTGTCGGGTTCATTTACACACCACGGTCGGGTCGGCTTCCTGCACAGGTTCAAGGACTTGCGCAGCAGGCAGTCGGCAAGGTGCGGCGCGGCGCCTCCCTGGGCGTCGGGGTTTTTGACAGTCGCGAGCGGCGGATGTTTCCAGCCGGGCGCCGGGGTGGCCGGCGCGACCCGTCGCGGGGGCCCCCGGGGCGCGGGAAGTGTGCATTGCGTCACACTTCACGGGGTGGCGCGGACAACATGTCGCATCGGGCGGGGGCGCCCGGCGGCTGGCACGAGTGTTGCTCTGTATCTAGTCACCAACGGCACAACCGTCGGGAAGGAAACAGTCGCCACGGGATGACCTAAACAAGAGCGCAACGCCGCAGCCAGGAGGCACCGTCGGTCAGCGCGCCAGCCAGACAACAACAACGAGAAGACTCTCCTCCACACACAAGCAAGCGACCAACCCCGCCTCCGGCGGGGTTTTTTTTGGCCGGCACCCGCAAACAAAAGAGGCGGCCGCGGGGCCGCCTCCAAAAGTGCTGCGGAGTCTGTCAGTTTGGGTCGGTCAGGAAACGTGCCGCCTAGCCACACTTCGAATCGCCACAGTTCAGGCACGTCATGCAGCCGTCCATCATCACCACCGCGGCCGTGCTGCAGTGGTTGCACAGCTGCGCCCCGTCCGGGAAGTGCGACTTGGCGAAGGCATCGCTCTGCTTGGTGCGCGCCTCGAACTCGGCGCGCTTCTCGTCGACCAGCTTCTGCTGGTGCACGTCAAGCTGCGGCTTGCGGATGAGGCCGATGGTCTGCAGGTGCTTCTCGATCACGTGGCCGAGCTCGGCGATGATCGAGGGCATGAACTTGCCGCCCGGCTGCCAGTAGCCGCCGCGCGGGTCGAACACGGCCTTGAGCTCGTCCACGAGGAAGGTGACGTCGCCACCCTTCCTGAACACCGCGGAAATGATGCGGGTGAGCGCGACGATCCACTGGAAGTGGTCGAGGTTCTTCGAGTTGATGAAGATCTCGAACGGGCGGCGCTGCTCGAAGCCCGTGCCCTCGTTGAGGATGATGTCGTTGATGGT
This sequence comes from Pseudomonadota bacterium, assembly GCA_018240525.1. GTDB lineage: Bacteria > Pseudomonadota > Gammaproteobacteria > Steroidobacterales > Steroidobacteraceae > 13-2-20CM-66-19. Next base: position 153,995 of record JAFEFN010000017.1, on the reverse strand, counting down.
GACGTACATCGCGTGGTCGGAGATCGGCGTCTTGATCTTGTAGGTCGAGCCGACCAGCATCTCCGGGCGCTCGAGCTTCTCGTGCATCTGGATGACGTTGGTCGAGTGGCCGTTGCGGTCCTTGACCACCTGCGGCGCGGTGGCGGCCTTGGCCAGCTCGGCGGCCTTCTCGGCTGCGGCCTTGTCCTCGGGCTTCTGCACCGAGTACTTGACGATCTTGCGGTCTATCTTGACGGTCATAGCAGGTTCCTTCGGGCACGAGCGCCTAGAAGCGCCCGTAGTAGCCATCGCGCATGGCGTCGTACAGGTTGGCGGCGGTGTGGATCTCGCCGTCGTAGTCGATCTCCTCGTCGCCGCGCACCTCGACCACCGAGCCATCCTCGAGGGTGAACTTGTAGGTCGTGTTCTTCAGGTCCGCCTCCTTGACCAGGACGCCCTGGAAGGCCTCCGGGTTGAAGCGGAACGTCGTGCAGCCCTTCAGACCCTGCTCGTGTGCATACAGATAGATGTCTTTGAACTGCGAATAGGGGAAATCCGTAGGCACGTTCGCCGTCTTAGAAATCGATGAATCGACCCACTTCTGGGACGCAGCCTGCACTTCGACATGCTCTTTGGGAGTGACGTCGTCCGCGGCGATGAAGTAGTCCGGCAGTCTTTCAGCATCGTTGGTCGCTCCCGGTTGGGCGTTCGGGTTGACGAGTTCCCGGTACGCCAGCAGCTCGAAGGAATAAACGTCTATCTTTTCCTTGGACTTCTTGCCTTCCCGGATCACGTTCCTGAAGTAATGGTGCGCGAACGAGGGCTCGATGCCGTTGGAGGCGTTATTAGCCAGCGACAGCGAGATCGTGCCGGTGGGCGCGATCGAGCTGTGATGCGTGAAGCGCGCGCCGATCTCGGCCAGCTCGTGCACCAGCTGCGGGGCCACCTGGGCGATGCGCTGCATGTAGCGGCTGTACTTGGCGTGCAGCAGGCGGCCTGCGATCTTCGAGCCGGGCTTCCAGCCATCGCGCACCATCTCCGGGCGCTTGCGCAGCATCTCCTTGGTGACCGTGAACTCCTCGTTCATGATCGGGGCCGGGCCCTTCTCGCGCGCCAGTTCGAGCGCGGCCTCCCAGCCAGCGATGGCCATCTCGCGAGTGACCTCTTCGGTGAACTGCACTGCCTCCGGTGAGCCGTACTTCATGCGCAGCAGGGTCATGGTGCTGCCCAGGCCGAGGAAGCCCATGCCGTGGCGGCGCTTGCGCAGGATCTCGCCGCGCTGCTGTTCCAGCGGCAGGCCGTTGATCTCGACGACGTTGTCGAGCATGCGCGTGAAGACACGCACCACCTCGCGGTACTCGTTCCAGTCGAACTCCGCGAAGTCTCCGAAGGGATGCTTGACGAAGCGCGTCAGATTCACGGACCCGAGCAGGCACGATCCGTAGGGCGGAAGTGCCTGTTCGCCGCATGGGTTGGTGGCGCGGATGTTCTCGCACCACCAGTTATTGTTCATCTCGTTAACGCGGTCGATGAGAATGAACCCCGGCTCGGCGAAGTCGTAAGTGGAGGTCATGATGACGTCCCACATACGCCGCGCCGGTAGGGTCTTGTAGATTTTGCAGGCTACCAGGCCTTCGTCGTTGACTACGTAGCCGTCATGGATCGGCCACTCTCGCCATAGATACTTATTAGCATCATTCAAATCAGGCTTCTCTGCTTCATATTCCTTGTGCGTCAGTGGAAAGGATAGTTTCCATTCGCGGTCCTCGCGCACCGCCTGGATGAACTCGTCCGTGATCAGCAGCGAGAGGTTGAACTGGCGCAGGCGCCCGCTCTCGCGCTTGGCGCGGATGAACTCCATGACGTCCGGGTGGCCGACGTCGAAGGTCCCCATCTGCGCCCCGCGGCGGCCGCCGGCGGAGGAGACGGTGAAGCACATCTTGTCGAAGATATCCATGAACGACAGCGGGCCGGAGGTATAGGCACCGGCTCCGGAGACGTAGGCTCCGCGCGGACGCAGCGTCGAGTGCTCGTAACCGATGCCGCAGTTATGGATAACGGCAAGCCCGTGGTTCCCCGCCAAGTAGTTGTTGTGCCGCTCGACGGTGAAGTCATAAAAGGTTTCGGGGAGCGACAGGTCACGCTCGATCTTTCCGACCGGGCGGAGCGTCCGCGCGAAACGGATCGAGTCAGCCAGCGCCGGAAAGCGCTTCGCCCACCGGTCGAGCCATACGCGACTCACGCGATCACGGAGATGGTAGCCGTGATAGAAGCCCAAGCGCTGCTTCTCGTCGTGCGACAGATCTGCCGACACTGCCGCCAGCGCCGCACGCAGGGCGGGCGGCATCTGGAAGACGTCGTACTGGCCGGACGTCGTGGCATGATCGCGGATACGCTGGCGCTTGCCGGTATCCGCCATGTGCTCCGCAACCGCGGCCAGGAAGGCCGAGTCGCAGATCTTGACCATGAGACCGCCGCTGTCGCGCACGACATGCCCGTTGAGCACGTGCTCGCGCACCTTGCGCCGGGTAATCCCCGCGTGGATGCCGAAAAGACCGAGCAGCGACTGCAACTGGGCCGCCAGCGTTTCGGACGCAGTGGCAACCGTCACGCTGCCATAGGTGGTGCTGACCGTACCGTCCGTGTCGATCAGACCTGCGAGAAAGGGCAGGAAGAATTTCTCGGGTTCGCGGGCGATCCACGCCGGCACGTGCACCGTGGCGGACTTCGCCCCAACCTGATTGTCGATCAGCTCGGTAGCGCGCGACGCCGCGAAACTTGCCACCGTGTAGTCCCACACGGAGGTGCCGTTGCGCGTCACCGCTGCGGCGACCTTGGCGCGCGACTGCGCGGCCCCCGCAAAGAAGGCTGCGTACCGCTCGACCACTTCGCGCTCAGCGGCGCGAATCTTGAAGACAAAACGCTGTCCCAGTGCCTGCGCCCTGGCCGCCCAAGCCTTCTGGGTCGACTTGTAGGCGAACTTCTTGGCGTAAGCGCTGCCATCGCCCAGATGCGCACCGGCGAACCAGGCTTCCAGAGCGCGCGCCTTGTCGGCTTCCCAAGAGAACTCTCGCTGTACCAAGGCGTCGTCGACCGCCACCTCATCGGCGCGGACGTAGCTAAGGTCCCCATCGCGATAGACCAGTACCGGGTGCCTGACCGACGTGGTCAGCTGCACCCCGCTTGCCGTCGTAATGCGGATCTGTTCGGCGTGCGGCACGTGAGTCGTCAGGTGGCGCAGGATGGGTCGGCGCTCAAACCGGCGCGCGGCCACGTCGTAGCACAGGATCTCCCGGTGCTTCTGCGCCACAGCTTCGTCTGCGGTTACCAGGCCCCGCTCGGTACGAACCCAAGTCCCGGGCGCAACGCAGCCGGCCTTGAGGGTCAGGCCCGCCTCGTGGACCTTGCCGAGGATGTCGTCCATCGAGTCACGGATCGTGCCCGAGACCGTGCAGTTGATGGTCGAGGTGGCCGGCTTGTGCTCGAGCGCACCGGCATTGGAGGTCACGCGACCGGCCGGAATGGCGCCGCGGCGCAGCGCCCACAGGAAGCGCTCGTTCCAGTGCTCGCGCACTTCCTCGCGCTCCACGTCCGCGAGGGCGCGGGCGACGCGTTTGTAGGTGTCGTCCATCGTCTTGTCGACGGGCGATCCGTCCTTGGCCGTCAGGCGGTACTTCTTGTCCCAGATGTCGAGCGATGCCTCCTGGAAAGGAATGGCATCGATGTCCTTGGGATCGATCTTTACGACTGTGTTCATGTAATCCGCGGCGCTCCGATGTTCTTACGCCTTGTCCGTACGGATCTCAGGGAACACCGGGCGAAACGCTATGGGCTCCAAGGAGCCGCGCTTACCGGTGCCTGCTGCCTTATGGACAGTCAGGCCCTGAATCCTCCCCCCGACCGCGTGACCCTTTGCTTCGCCTTCGCGAACACAAGATCTTGTGTCGGGGTCAAAAGCCTAATGACGACCCCCGGGTGCGTCAAGCGCAGCAGCCGGATTTTGTAATGCCATTTTTATTTAATTTTTTCATATATTTACGAGGTTTCGGGCCGCAACTGCCCCGGGTATTTTTACGCGATCACGCAGCTTTAGGGCCGCCCTGCCAGACCCCATATCTTGTGCCCAGATCTAGCACAGCTTTTGCACAGGCTGCTCACAGGAGGCGTGAGCTTGGCAGGCGGCGCCGGCGGTCTCAGGGAAGTGCTGAGCGCGTCCCTGCGCCACAGCATAGGCGTGCATATGGGCGCACCGGCCGAAGTGCAAGGGGCGCCAAAGATTCAGCGGCCGCGCGGCTTTTTCGCCTTGAAACGAAAAAAGACAATCCGCACATCGTGAGCAACGGCGCACCGATGCGCACACCGAATCAACTGCAACTTCCGAGAGGAGAGCGAGACATGACGATTGTTAGTTACGAGCCGTGGGCGCTCGTGAGCCGTTTCCAGCGGCAGTTCGACCGCGCCCTGAAGACTGACGGCAGCGAGTCTGCGAGCGTCAGCTGGATCCCGCAGGTGGACATTCACGAAGAGGCCGAGCGCTTCCTGGTGGTTGCCGATGTGCCGGGCGTCGAAGGCAAGGACATCGAGATCACCGCGGAGAAGGGCGTGCTCACCGTCAAGGGCGAGCGCCACTCCGAGCGGAAGGCGAACGCGGATGGCTACACCCGCGTCGAGCGTGCCAGCGGCAGCTTCCTGCGTCGCTTCACGCTGCCCGAGACCGCGGATGCCGAGGCCATCAAGGCCTCGCACGTGAACGGGGTGCTGGAGATCTCCATCCCGAAGCGCGCGCAGGAACAGCCGCGGCGCATCACCATCCAGGCCGCCTAAGGCCACGGTGGCCGAGGCCGGCAGTGCTTGCCACTGCCGGCCTTTCTTTTTCCATGCCCGCACGCCGCTGCGGAGGGACGGGTATTCTTGCGGCCATGAACCGCGCCGCGCTGCTCCTGAGCCTCTGCCTCGCCTCTGTCCCGGCGCTCGCTGCACCGCTGCCGCCGGTGCTCGGCACCACCCCAGTGCCGAGCCTGGCACCGATGATCAAGAAGGTCTCCCCCGCGGTGGTCAACATCGCCACGCGCGGCACCATCCGCGAGAGCGGCGCACAGAACCCGCTGCTGGATGACCCGTTCTTCCGCCGCTTCTTCGACGTGCCCAAGGATGCAGGCCCGCGCGAGCATCCCTTCCAGAGCGCCGGTTCCGGCGTGATCTTCGATGCCAGGGTGGGCTACATCCTCACCAACGCGCACGTGGTGGAAAATGCCACGGAGATCACCGTCACGCTGCAGGATGGCCGCGACCTGAAGGCCGAGGTGCTCGGCAGCGACACACCCTCGGACGTCGCCGTCCTCAAGGTCAAGCCCGACAACCTGGCGCAGATGCCGCTCGGGGATTCCTCGAAGCTCGAGGTCGGCGACTTCGTCGTCGCCATCGGCAACCCCTTCGGGCTTGCCCACTCGGTCTCGCACGGCATCATCAGCGCGCTGTCGCGGTCGGGCATCAACCCCGATGGCTACGAGGACTTCATCCAGACGGACGCCTCGATCAACCCCGGCAACTCCGGTGGCGCGCTGGTGGACCTGCGCGGCCAGCTCATCGGCATCAACACCGCGATCCTCTCGCGCAGCGGCGGCAACATCGGCATCGGCTTCGCCATCCCGGTGAACATGGCGCGCGACGTCGTCTCCCAGCTGGTGAAGTACGGCGCGGTGCGCCGCGGCCAGCTCGGCGTGAGCATGTACACGGTCACCCCCGATATCGCCCACTCGCTCGGCCTGAGCAGCGTCTCGGGTGCGCTGGTCTCCCAGGTCGTTGAGGGCTCGCCTGCCGCCGTGGCTGGCGTGCGCAAGGGTGACGTGATCACCTCGGTCAATGGCCAGCCGGTGAAGTCCAACAGCGAGCTGCGCAACATCATCGGGCTGCGGCAGGTCGGGGACAAACTGGATATAGGCCTGATACGCGACGGCAAGCCGCTGCACCTGAGCGCCATCATCGGCGACAGCACCTCGGAGCCCGCCCGGCCATAGCAGCGGTTCCTACCTGGTGCCCTGCTCCCCAGGCTCCGGTTCGGCACACAGGCGCGCGTGTCGCTGCGCCCGCGGCAACTTCGACAGCTCGCGCGCCGCGGTATAGAAGCGCGGCAGGTCGTTGCCCTCCTCGGCGAGCAGGCGCTGGAACCCCGGCACGCACTCATAGTAGGTGGCGACGGAGGCGAGCTGGGCGTTGTTGAGCCCCTGCGCGATCCACTGGTCGTAGAGCGGATAGGTCACCTTCTCGCGGTACTCGAGCGCGCGGATCTCTGCGACCAGGCGGGCGAGCAACTCGTGCTTGCGCGCGCGCATCTCGGCAGCCGGGAGGTGCGTTGCATACAGCGCCGCGAGCTGCGTACGCGTGGCCGCGAACATGCGCACCGCGACCGCCTCACGCTCCTGGTCGTCCCGGTATTCGCGGATGCGCATGCCACCGCCCTGGTACGTAATCCAGCGCTCGAGCCCGGCGTCCTCGACCGCGGTGGCGAAGGCCTCGTTGAATGCCGAGTCATCCTTCAGGTACAGCAGCTGGTGAGCGAGCTCATGGAACATGGTGGCTGCCAGGCCATCGTCACCGTAGCGCAGCATGCTCGACAGCACCGGATCGGCGAACTTTCCCAGCGTCGAGTACGCCGGCACGCCGCCGACGAAGACATCGAGGCCCCGGGTACGCATTTGGTAGGCGAAGGCATGCGCGGCCTGCTCGTGGAAATAACCGCGGTAGGAAACACAGCCGGCGACGGGAAAGCACCAGTGCTCCGGCGTCACCGAGAACTCCGGCGCCGCCACCACGTTCCACACCACGAACGGGCGGCCGATGTCCGCGTAGCTGCGGTAGCTCGCGTTGTCCGGCAGTCCGAGCTCGCGGGAGGCGAAGTCACGCGCTGCCTGCACCTGCTCAAGCTGGCGGCGCACCTCCTGCGGGGTCTTCGGGTCGGCGACGACCTCGGCGATCGCCACCCGCTCGTGCATGACTGCGAACTGGCCGCCGGCCGCCTGCAGGACGTAGGAGGAGGTCGCGCAGCCGGCGAGCAGCACGGCGGCACACGCGCCCAGCAGTGCCGCACGGGCGGCCGCTGCCGATGCCGGCCGCGCGCCCGCCGCGGATTCCTCGGTTAACATGCGCACCATGCAAGTCTACCTAGTCGGTGGCGCCGTCCGGGACCGGCTCCTCGGCCGGAAGGTGCACGAGCGCGACTGGGTGGTCGTGGGCGCGCTGCCCGCGGAGCTCGAACGTGCCGGCTACCAACCGGTGGGCCGCGAATTCCCCGTGTTCCTCCATCCGCAGACGCACGAGGAGTACGCACTCGCGCGCCTGGAGCGCAAGGTCGGCCCCGGTTACCGCGGCTTCACCACCCAGTTCTCCCCGGACGTGACGCTGGAGGAGGATCTGAAGCGCCGCGATCTCACCGTGAACGCCATGGCTGAGGACGAGCACGGACAGATCATCGACCCCTACGGCGGCCAGGCGGATCTGGCGGCGCGCCTGCTGCGCCACGTCTCGGAGGCCTTCGTCGAGGACCCCGTGCGCATCCTGCGCGTCGCGCGCTTTTCGGCGCGGTACGCGCCGCTCGGCTTTCGCGTCGCCGAGGAGACGCTGGCCCTCATGCGCCGCATGACCGAGGCCGGCGAAGTCGGCGCCCTCGTGCCCGAGCGGGTCTGGCAGGAGACCGAGCGTGCCCTCGCCGAGCCGCAGCCGCAGGTGTACTTCGAGGTGCTGCGCGCGTGCGGAGCGCTCGCGGCCATCTTCCCGGAGATCGATGCGCTCTTCGGCGTTCCGCAGCCGCCGCGCTGGCATCCGGAAATCGATACCGGGGTGCACGTGATGCTCGTGCTCGGGTACGCAGCCGCGCACGATGCCCCGGCCACCGTGCGCTTCGCCGCACTCACGCATGATCTGGGCAAGGCGCGCACCCCGCGCGCGCACTGGCCGAACCACTACGGGCACGAGGAGCTGGGGGTGCCGCTCATCGAGGCCCTGTGCGAGCGCCTCAGGGTGCCCAACGCACAGCGTGAGCTGGCGATCCTCGCCGCGCGCAACCACACCCTCGTGCACCGCGCGCAGGAGCTGGCACCGCCGACGGTGCTCAAGCTGTTCGAAGGCTGCGACGCATTCCGGCGCCCCGAGCGCTTCGCGGAACTGTTGCTCGCCTGCGAGGCCGACGCGCGTGGGCGCACCGGCCGGGAAGACGAGCCTTATCCGCAGGCGGACTACCTGCGCGCGATGCTGAGCGCGGCCGCCGCCGTCACCCTCACCGCCCAAGAGCGCGCCGGTCTCGCCGGTCCCGCCATCGGCGAAGAGATCCGCCGTCGCCGGCTGGCCGCCATCGCGCCACTGCGCGCCGCACCCTCGGGGGTGCCCGGCGCCTAAGCGATCGCGCCGCGGTAGACGGCTGCCAGCAGCACCGCACCGAGGGCGATGCGGTACCAGGCAAAGAGCGTGAAGCGGTGCGTCTGCACGTAGCGCAGCAGCCACTTCACGGCGATGAAGGCGACGACGCCCGAGACCACGAAGCCGACGGCCACCGCGTGCCAGTCTTCGCCGGCTGCCTGGTGGCGCACCTTGAGCAGCTCGTAGCCGGTGGCCGCGAACATGGTCGGGATGCCCACCAGGAAGGCGAACTCGGTGGCCGCGGGGCGGAAGGTCAGTCCCACCAGCATCGCCGCGAAGATCGTCGCGGCCGAGCGCGAGGTACCCGGAAATATCGCCGCCAGGATCTGGCAGGCACCCACCGCGATCGCGACCTTCCAGGTGACCTGCGACGAGGAGGGATTGCCGGCGACGTAGCCTTCGATCACCAGGATGGCGATGCCGCCGATCAGCAACGACGCCGCCACCGGCAGGATGGTCTCCGGCAACTTCCAGCCGGCGTGCGTGGCGAGAAAGCCGCCGGTGGCGGTGATCAGGAAGGCGACCACGAGCTTGGCGAGGTAATCGCGGCTGTCCGCGTCGTCGAAGCGCGTGAGCAGCGCGACGATGCGCCGCCAGTAGATGAGGACGATCGCGAGGATGGCGCCGGCCTGGATGGCGACGTTGAAGAGCTCGGAGCGGTGCCCCAGCCAGCGCTCCGCGATCAGCAGGTGCCCGGTGCTGGAGATCGGCAGGAATTCGGTGATGCCCTCGATGATGCCGAGCAGCACGGTGTTCAGGGTGTCGGACACGGTTGGTTACACTCGCGGCAGCTGATGGTGCGCCATCTTACCGGGTGCCCCCGCGGCTGCGTCGACCCCTACAGCCGGTCGCGCAGGTCCTGCAAGGCGAAGCCCTCGGGCGGCGCATCGAGTCCGCGGGTGAGCGCCATCACCTTGAAGGCCTCGCCCATCTCCTCGGGCATGATGAGGCGGCGCGCCTCCCCGGACAGGCGCGCGCGCTCGACCTCCCCGTCAGCCTCCGCCACCCGCTCCTCGATGCCGGTCGCGAGCAGGAAGGCCGCCTGCGTGGCGAAGCCGGCAAGCTCCAGACCCGCTGCCACGGCCGCGTGCGCCACACGGGTGAAGTCGACCCAGGCGGTGATGTCCTGCACGCCGACATTGACGTAGGGGTCGTCGTGCGCGCGCTGCCGGAAGTGGCAGCGCAACGTGCCGTGCGTGCGTTGCGGGTGGTAGTAGTGCCGCTGCGTCAGCCCATAGTCGAAGAGCAGCAGCGCTCCGCGGCCCAGGCAGTCCGCCAGGCTGGCCACCCAGGGACCCACGCGCAGCGACAGCTCCGAGCGGTAGCCCTCCGGCAGCGCCGTACCCAGCTCGGCGACCAGCTGGGCATAGGCGGCAGTGAGCGCTGCATCCGCCGGCGCGTCACGCTCGAGGAACTCCCCGCCGGTTCCCAGGCTCACGCCCAGTTCGCGCACCGCCCCGCCGGCGCTCAGGAAGCGCCGGCACGGCAGCGCATCGGCGACCTCGTTGGCGAGCACGATGCCAGCGAAGGTCTGCGGAAGCCGATCGAGCCACTCCACGCGCCCGGCCAGCCGCGGCGGCAGTGCCCCGAGCAGCTGGCGCTGGCGCTGGGCAAGCTCGGCGCTCACCTCGAGGATTGCGTAGCGCTCCGGCAGCACCCCGAGCAACTCCAGCTCGCGCAACAAGTCGGCCGCCATGCGGCCGGTGCCGGCCCCGAGCTCCAGCACCTGACCACCGGCAGCGCGCAGGATCCCGGCGCAGCTGCGTGCCAGGCAGCGGCTGAAGAGCGCGGACATCTGCGGCGCGGTGACGAAGTCGCCGCCCGGACCGAGCTTGCGGGCGCCGGCGCTGTAGTAACCCAGGCCCGGGGCGTACAGGGCCATGTCCATGAAGCGCTCGAAGGAGAGCCAGCCGCCGGCGGCCTGCACCGCCGCCCGGATCAGGCCCGCCAGCGCATCGCAGTGGCGCTGTTCGTCTTCCGACAGGGGCGGCAGCATTGAGTGGGCGGCCGATGTCGTCATAATCGCAGCCCATGAGAGTGGAAACGACCCAACCCGGGGCGCTGGCGGGCAAGACCGTCCTGATCACCGGCAGCGCGCGCCGCGTCGGCGCCGAGATCGCACGCCTCCTGCACGCCCACGGCGCCAACATCGTGCTGCACTACCGCAGCTCCGCCGAGGATGCCGCGGCGCTGGAGCGCGCCCTGAACGAGGCGCGCCCGGGCACGGCGGTGCGCGTCGAGTGCGACCTGCTCCAGGTCGAGCAGCTGCCGGCACTGGTCGCCCGCGCGGTAGACACCTTCGGCGGGCTCGATGTCCTCATCAACAACGCCTCGACCTTCTTCCCGACCCCGCTCGGGGACATCACCGAGATCGACTGGGACGACCTGCTCGGCACCAACCTGAAGGCGCCGCTGTTCCTGGCGCAGGCGGCGGCCAGCGCGCTGCACGAGCGGCGCGGGCTGATCCTCAACATCGCCGACATCCACGGCATGCGGCCGCTGCGCCGCTACCCGGTCTACAGCGTCGCCAAGGCCGGGCTGATCATGCTGACGAAGTCGCTGGCGCGCGAGCTCGGCCCGCACGTGCGCGTGAACGCCGTGGCGCCGGGCCCGGTCATGTGGCCCGCCGACGGGCTCGACGAGGCGCTGCAGGAAAAGATCATCCGGCGCACGGCGCTCAAGCGACCGGGCAGCGCGGCGGAAGTGGCCCGCACCTGCCTGTTCTTCGCCAGCGAGGCTTCCTACATCACCGGCCAGGTCATCGCGGTGGACGGCGGACGCAGCATCGGCTGGTGACACGCGAGCGGCGCCCCTCAGGACGGCAGCTGCCGGAGCGGGTGCGCCGCCTGGTCAAATTTCCCCCACAGCTCCCCGATGCTCGTACCGGCGGTGGGGTGGCGCACGTGGGGAGCGAGCGCGGCCAGCGGACCGAGCATGTAGGCGCGCTTGAGCAGGTCCGGTCGCGGCAGTTTGACGCTGCCCTCATCGCACACCAGGTTCCCGTAGAGCAGCACGTCCAGGTCCATCGAGCGCGGCGCCCAGCGTGGGGCATCGCGGGGCCGGCCGCACAAGGCCTCGATGCGGTGCAGGCGCGCGAGCACCTCCTGCAGCGGCAGCTCGGTGTCGAAGCCGGCCACGAGATTGACGAAGTCATCGCCGCTGAACCCGGCGGCCGCGTTCTGGTACCAGGGCGAGAAGCGCGCGCCGGGAAAGTCCTGGGCAAGCTCCGCCACGGCGCGCGTCAGGTTCCTGTACGGCTCGACGTTGCTACCGGCGGCGACGTACACCTCGGGCACTTCAGCTCCGCGGCGCGTCGCCGAGATCGGCACGCACGCGCTCGATGGTGACACCGACGTCGCGCGAGCCGCGGATCGCGCCGGGCTTGTTGACCGAAATGCGCACCCAGGGCAGGCCGAACTCGGCGAGGATGGTGAGTGCCAGGCGGTGCGCGAGGGTCTCCACCAGCTTGAACTCGGAACCCTCGATGAAGGCCAGCACGCGCTTGGCGACTTTCTTGTAGTCGAGGGTGTCGGCGACCTCGTCGGTGCGCGCCGCGTGCGCACAGTCCACCGGCAGCTCGATGTCGAGCACCACGGTCTGCTTGACGCGCCGCTCCCAGTCGATGAAGCCGATGATGCATTCGCTGGTCAGGCCGCGCAGGAAGATGCGGTCGCCGCTGTACAGGGTGTGGGTCATGTCAGGCCAGGGGTCGTTGGGGAGCCGGTCAGCCTACCGACGGCAGCGACTCGAGCGGCCACTGCGCGCGTGCCGCGATGGCCAGCGAGTCGTGCTGGCCGGCCTGCAGGCGCGCCAGGCCAGCCACTGCGATCATCGCCGCGTTGTCGGTGGAAAATTCGATGCGCGGATAGTACACGCGCGCCGCGCGCGCGCCGACCGCCTCGGTCAGCCGCGCCCGCAGGGCCCGGTTGGCACTCACCCCGCCGGAAACCACGAGCACATCACGGTCGGTCTGTTCCAGCGCGCGCAGCGATTTGCCGACCAGCGTGTCGACGATGGCGTCCTCGACCCCACGGGCCACGTCGGCACGCTCCTGGTCAGAGAGACTGCGGCCGCGCACGGCCTGGAGCACCGCGGTCTTCAGCCCCGAGAAGCTGAACTCGAGGCCGGCCCGGTCGAGCATCGGCCGCGGAAAGCTGAAGGCCCCGGCACGGCCCTGGCGGGCGAGTGCTGCCAGCTGCGGACCACCCGGGTATGGCAGGCCGAGCAGTTTCGCCGTCTTGTCGAACGCCTCGCCGGCGGCATCGTCGCGGCTCGCGCCGAGCAGCCGGTAGGCGCCGATGGCGGACACTTCTATAAGAAGCGTGTGGCCACCGGAGACCAGCAGTGCCACGTGGGGAAAGGGCGGCGGGTCCGGTTCGAGCAGCGGCGCCAGCAGGTGCCCTTCGAGGTGGTGCACCCCAAGCGCCGGGACCCCCCAGGCAAAGGCCAGACTGCGCGCCAGCGCCGCCCCCGTGAGCAGCGCGCCGATCAGTCCGGGGCCGGCGGTGTAGGCCACCCCCTGCAGGTCGCCCGGCGCGGTCGAGGCGGCCGCGAGCGCGGTCCGCACCAGCGGCAGCAGGCGGCGGACGTGGTCGCGGGAGGCCAGCTCCGGCACCACGCCGCCGTAGGCGCGGTGCAGCTCGATCTGGCTGTAGAGCTCGTGCGCGAGCAGCCCCGTCCGGCTGTCCAGGACGGCCACGGCGCTTTCGTCACAAGAGGACTCGAGGGCGAGGATGCGCATAACCCAAAAATTGTAGTGGTTTTTGCCTTTGCCCCGGGGCTCCTTTAGAATCCCCGGCCCCCGACTGGCCGCCCGTCCCGCACGCGGTTCGCCGTCCAGGTCGGGAACTGCAACCCGCTCAATACTCTGAGGTTTCGATGCCGAGCGTCCGTGTCCGCGAGAACGAGTATTTCGATGCCGCCCTGCGGCGCTTCAAGCGTGCCTGCGAGAAGGCCGGCATCCTCACGGAGCTGCGTCGGCGCGAGTTCTACGAGAAGCCCACGCAGGAGCGCAAGCGCAAGAAGGCCGCCGCCATCAAGCGCCACATGAAGCGCGTCTCGCGCGACGGCATGCGCGCGACCCGCTAAGGGCCGCCGCCGCGCGAGCGGCCGTATGACGCTCAAGGACCGAATCACCGAAGATATGAAGGCTGCGATGCGCTCCGGCGAAAAGGAGCGCCTCGCCACCATCCGCCTCGCCCTCGCCGCCATCAAGCAGCGGGAAGTGGACGAGCGCATCGTGCTCGAGGACAGCCAGGTCCTCAGCGTCATCGAGAAGATGATCAAGCAGCGCCGCGAGGCGATCACGCAGTTCGCGAGCGGCGGCCGCGCCGATCTGGTCGCCAAGGAAAACGCCGAGATCGCCGTGCTGCAGCCCTACCTGCCGGCGCAGATGAGCGAGGCGGAGCTCGATGCGCTGATCGCCGCTGCCATCGGCTCGAGCGGTGCCACCTCCGTCAAGGACATGGGCAAGGTCATGGCCCTGGTCAAGCCCAAGGCTGCCGGCCGGGCCGACATGGGCGCGGTCAGCGCGCGCATTAAGCAGAAACTGGCCTGAATTCCCCCGCTGGCACGGCGCGCACGCCGTGCCAGGCTTGCCGAAGTTAGCCGAAGTTAGGTTCGCTCACCCGCACGGTCAGCACTTGGCGCGCATCCCCCGGCAATTCATCGACGAGCTCATCGCCCGCGCCGACATCGTGGAGATCATCGGCGCGCGCGTGCAGCTGAAGAAGGCCGGTCGCGAGTACCGCGCCTGCTGCCCGTTCCACAATGAGAAGACGCCCTCCTTCTGGGTGAGCCCCGACAAACAGTTCTATCACTGCTTCGGCTGCGGTGCGCACGGCACGGTGCTCGGCTTTCTCATGGAGCATGATCACATGGCCTTCCCCGAGGCCGTGGAAGAGCTGGCAACGCGCCTGGGGCTGGAGGTGCCGCACGAGGGCGGCGGGGCCGGGGCGCCCAAGCGCGCCGACGAGCCGCTGTACGAGCTGATGAAGGACGTCGCCCGCTTCTACGTGGAGGCCCTGGCGCGCGAGCCGCGCGCGCGCGACTACGTCGTGCGTCGCGGCCTGACCCCGCAGACCTGCGAGCACTTTGGCATCGGCTACGCCCCGAACTCCTGGAACGATCTGCTGCGGCGCTTTGGCGGCACCGAGGCTGGGCGCAAGGCCCTGAGCGAGACCGGGATGATCATCGAGCGCGAGCGCGGCCAGATCCGCGATGGCGAGCGCCACTACGACCGCTTCCGCGACCGCCTGATGTTCCCCATCCGCGATGCGCGCGGCCGCACCATCGCCTTCGGCGGCCGCATCATCGAGGCGGGCGAGCCGAAGTACCTGAACTCCCCGGAGACCGTGCTGTTCCACAAGGGACGCGAGCTGTACGGGCTCTACGAGACGCGCCGCGCACGCACCAACCTGGCGCGACTGTTGATCGTCGAGGGCTACATGGACACGGTGCGCCTGCATCAGGCGGGGATCGACTACGCCGTGGCCACCCTCGGCACGGCGACGACGCCGGAGCATCTGCGGCGGCTGTTCCGCCTGGTGCCCTCGGTGGTGTTCGCCTTCGACGGTGACCGCGCCGGGCGCGCCGCGGCATGGCGCGCGCTCCAGCAGGCGCTGCCGGAGGTGCGCGAGGGCCGCGAGATACGCTTCCTGTTCCTGCCGGAGGGCCACGACCCGGACACCCTGGTGGGCGAGGAAGGCAAGGAGGCCTTCGAGGCGCGCCTGCAGGATGCGCTGCCGCTGTCGGAGTACCTCGTGCGCGAGCTGTCGCAGCAGGCCGAACTCGGGCATGCCGACGGGCGCGCGCGGTTCGCCGAGAATGCGCGCCCGCTGTTTCTGAAGGTGCCCGAGGGGGTGTACCGCGAACTGCTGCTCGAGCGCCTGGCCGAGGTGGTCGGGCTCGGCCCCCAGCGCCTGCGGGAGCTGTGGATGCCCGGGGCCCCCGCGCCGGCCGCCGAGCCGCCCGCCCCGGCACCCTCGCGGCCACGCACCGCGGTGACGGCCGGCCGCGGCAGCCTGGTCCGGCAGGCGATCGTCAGCCTGCTCCATCATCCGCAGATCGCCGCCGAGGTCACCGCGGCGGAGCGCGCAGGGCTCGAGGCGAGCGACGAGCCCGGCGTGGCACTGCTGCGCGAGCTGCTGGACGACCTGCAGGCCCACCCGGCGCAGCTCGCAGCCCAGGTGGTGCAGCGGTGGCACGATCGCGAGGGCGGGGAGTCTCTGAAAAAGCTGCTCGAGCGCGAGGGAGTGATCACCGCGGCCCCGGCGGCGGCCGGGGAGCTGCGCGGGGCGGTGGCCCGCCTTGCCGATCTCGCCGCCGGCCGGCGCCTCGAGGCGCTGGAGGCCAAGAGCCGGTCCACCCCCCTGACCGAGCATGAATTGCAGGAATTTCAGTCGCTTATGTCAAAGCTGGGCCACCGCCGGGGAGGCGGAGCTTAAGTTCGATTTGGTGAATTTCCACGGGTCAAATAAAATTGCGGGCTTTGCCCCCACCCCCTTGAGGCGTCCCCTGTCGGGCAGCACATATGGGGGACACCACCAGCGCGCCGCGAGTACATGACACGTAAGCAAAAGCCTCAGCCGGCTCCCAAGAAGCGTTCCACCCACGCCCACCCTGCACACCCCGCCAAGCCCGCCAAGTCGGCAGCCGCCGAGAAAGCGGTCGCCGCGTTGAGCAAGGCGAGTGAGAAGAAGGGCGGCGGCAAAGCCGCGCCCGCCGCCGCCAAGCCCGCGCCGCTGGTCAAAGCCGCGGCTCCGGCGCCCAAGGCACTCGATGCCACGCGCGCCACGAATGCCAAGCTCGCCGCCGCGGCCGACAAGCGCCCGCTCGGCATCGAGCGCCGCAGCCCGGTGATGCCCGAGGAGCGCCAGTCGCAGCTGAAGCTGCTGATCGCGCGCGGCAAGGAACAGGGCTACCTCACCTATGCGCAGGTGAACGACCACCTGCCCTCCGAGATCGTCGACCCGGAGCAGATCGAAGACATCGTCAACACCATCAACGACATGGGCATCCCGGTGTACGAGAAGGCACCGGATGCAGAGTCGCTGCTGCAGACCGAGCCCTCGCAGCCGGCCGACGAGGAGGCCATCGAGGAGGCCGCCGCCGCGCTGGCCGCGCTCGATGCCGAACTCGGCCGCACGACCGACCCGGTGCGCATGTACATGCGCGAGATGGGCACGGTCGAGCTGCTGACGCGCGAGGGCGAGATCCGCATCGCCAAGCGCATCGAGGAAGGGCTCGATGCGGTGCGCCGCGCGCTCGCCATGTATCCGTCCACGTACGACTTCCTGCTGCGTGCCTACGAGCCGGTCAAGGCCGGCCAGGGACGCCTGGTGGACGTCATCGTCGGCTACATCGACCCCAACGCCCCGGACGTGATCGCCCAGCCGCAGAACCCGACCAAGATGGAAGTGGTCGCCGCCCCCGAGAAGGGCGACGAGGAAGAGGAGAGCGAGGAAGGCGGCGACTCCGAGGAGGAGGCCGTCGACACCGGCCCGGATCCTGTGGAAGCGGCCACGCGCTTCGCCTCCATCGCCAAGGTGCACGGCCAGGTGCTCGGCTCGATCGCCAAGCTCGGCGCCAAGGACGTGAAGACGCTGCGCCAGCGCAAGCGGCTGCAGGACGAGTTCATGGAGCTGCGCCTGGCGCCGCGCATGTTCGAGGCCCTGATCCACAACCTGCGCAGCCACGTCTCCGAAGTACGCCAGCTCGAGAAGGAGATCATGGTCATCGCCGTGCGCGATGCGGGCATGCCGCGCAAGGACTTCATTGCCTCGTTCCCCAAGAACGAGACCAACCCGCGCTGGCTGTCCAAGCACGTCAAGGGCGGCAAGAAGTACTCCGCGCCGCTGGCGAAGTTCAAGGATGAGATCGAGCGCCGGCAGAAGAAGCTGGAGCAGCTCGAAGGCCAGTACCACCTCTCGATCAACGACATCAAGGACGTCAACCGCGAGGTCTCGATCGGCGAGGCCAAGGCGCGGCGCGCCAAGAAGGAGATGGTCGAGGCGAACCTGCGCCTGGTGATCTCCATCGCGAAGAAGTACACCAACCGCGGGCTGCAGTTCCTGGACCTCATCCAGGAAGGCAACATCGGCCTGATGAAGGCGGTCGACAAGTTCGAATACCGCCGCGGCTACAAGTTCAGCACCTATGCGACGTGGTGGATCCGCCAGGCGATCACGCGCTCGATCGCCGACCAGGCCCGCACCATCCGCATCCCCGTGCACATGATCGAGACGATCAACAAGCTGAACCGCATTTCGCGCCAGATGCTTCAGGAGATGGGCCGCGAGCCCACCCCCGAGGAGCTGGCGGTCCGCATGGAGATGCCCGAGGACAAGGTGCGCAAGGTGCTGAAGATCGCCAAGGAGCCGATCTCGATGGAGACCCCGATCGGGGACGACGAGGATTCGCACCTCGGCGACTTCATCGAGGACACCTCGGTGGCCTCGCCGATCGACCAGGCGACGATGGAATCGCTGCGCGAGACCACGCACTCGGTGCTGGCTCAGCTGACCCCGCGGGAGGCCAAGGTGCTGCGCATGCGCTTCGGCATCGACATGAACACCGACCACACCCTCGAGGAGGTCGGCAAGCAGTTCGACGTGACCCGCGAACGCATCCGCCAGATCGAGGCGAAGGCGCTGCGCAAGCTGCGCCACCCGAGCCGCAGCGAGCAGCTGCGCAGCTTCCTGATGGATGACTGAGGGAGCCGCTGGGCGGAAACACGAGGCCCGGTGTTGGCGACAACACCGGGCCTTTTTCTTTCCCGAACGCCGGCTTGCGGGTTACAGGCCGGCCTTGCCGAGCGTATCGATGACCTGGCGCAACGTCTCGGCGAGCGTCGGGTGGCTCGCTTCGAACTTCACGGCCAGGGACTCCAGGCGCGCCTCGGCCTGGGACGCCCCGCCCATCACGCCGGTGCCCAGTCGGTGCTCGATGTCGTGCACCAGCGAGCTGAGCTGCTGACGGGTATCCGCGTCCACGGGGCCCGCCCCGAGGTGCTCGCGCACCTGCCTGAGCAGGTCCTGGAGATCGTTGGCGCCCATCGCCGGCTAGCTGCCGACGGAGGCACTCAGTGCGCTGGCGAGGGCCGCATCCCCACCGACGATGTCCTTCCAGGTCAGTTCCTTGCCAAGCCGCTTGCCCTTTTCGGTGAGCTTGAGGCCCTCGGGGGACAGCGTGACCATGTACGGCTTGCCGTCCACTTCGATCTCGCGCTTGAGCTGCTTGCTGAGTTTGGTAGCCATTGAGTCCTCTCGCTTAAAAATCTGCCGGTGATGTTAACAGCGACCGCCGCAGGGCACCTGCGGCTTCAAAAGGTCAGGCGGCCTTGAGGCCCTCGGCCTGCAGGGCCTCGAGTACGTGGGGCCGGGCGTGGATACGGTCAACGTAACGCTTAAGCTCAGGCCACTTGCCGAGGTCGAGCTTCACGAAGGGTGCCCAGCTGAGCACCGTGTAGAGGTAGGCGTCCGCGACGGTGAACTGCTCGCCCATGAGGAAGGTCCTGGAGCCCAGCGCGCGTTGCACGTAGTCCAGTCGCTTCGACAGCACCGCCAGTGCGTGCGCGCGCACGGCCTCGGGGGCGTCCTTGACGAACATGGGGCTGAAGTTCTTGTGCACCTCGGAGTTGATGAAGCTGAGCCATTCCATGAGCCGGTAGCGCTCCATGGTGCCCGCCGGCGGCGCCAGCTTCGCGGCGGGCGCCTGGTCGGCGATGTACTGCAGCACCGTCGCGTTCTCGGTGAGCGTCTCCCCGCTGTCCAGGGTGAGCGCCGGTACGTAACCCTTCGGGTTCACGGTCATGAAGTCGAGTCCATCGGCGGCCTTCTTGGTGTGGCGGTCCACCCTGACCAGCTCGAACTTCAGTCCGGCCTCCCGCAGCGCGATGTTGGATGCCTGAGAGCAGGCCGACGGAAAGTAATACAGCTTCATCTCATCACCCCCTGAGCCGACGCACTTTTCGCCGCCGGCATATGCCCGGCGGGGATGGCCATGCTAACGTTGCACGCAGCGATGGCAAGAGGATAGCGTGCCATGAGGGCGCTTTTGACCGCGGTAGCTGTGTTGGCCGCTGCCCTGGCGTTGGGTGGCTGCCCGAACCGACAGCAGCCGCCGGTTCCCGGTCCGCGCTCTTCGACGAGCACCGCCGCCCGCCCGGGTAGCGTTCCGCGCTCCGCGCCGGGCGACGTCGAGGATGCGCGGGAGCGCAATTCCCCTGATGAAATCAACTGGTTCCAGGGCACGCTGGAGGAGGCGTTCACGCGTCGTCCACGCACCGAGGACCGACCGCGGTTTCGCTACTGAGCGCGGTCCGCTGATACAATCCGCGCCGGTTGGGCCTGTAGCACAGCGGTTAGTGCAGGGGACTCATCGATAGGTGCCTTCGCGTGGTAACACGCGAAGTGGACGGGATGAATTCAGGGGAACCTTCGGGGCCCGCGCGCCCCATGGCAATCCTGAGCCGAGCCGCCGGTGCACCGGCGGAAGGTGCAGAGACTACCTGAGGGCTTCAAGTGCCCTTGATGACAGGCTTCGAGCATCCCGCACCCTCAGGCACGGCTGTGCACGGGTGAAGAGATAGTCCACTCCCGGCGGAAACGCCGGGGTCAAGTGAATCCCTTGGTCGTAGGTTCGAATCCTACCGGGCCCATACCAACACCTCGGTCCGTTCCAGGACCGGCTCGTCCTCCTTGGTTGCGGAGCATCCGGATGTATCTGCGTGAAAGCTCCATGCCAGCCCAGGACTACTGGGAGTCCTTGTTCGATGCGGACGCCATCCTGACGCACTTCGGACTGCACGGGGACGTGGCCGAGCTCGGATGCGGCTACGGAACGTTCACCCTGCCGCTCGCCCGCCGCACTCGGGGCACCGTACATGCCATCGACATCGACCCGACGATGGTCGAAACCGTCCAGCGCCGGGCAGCAGATGCAGGCCTGGACAACATCAAGGCCGCGGTCCGGGATGTCATGGCCGGAGGTTTCGCAGCCGCCGATGCCACCCTGGATGGCGTCGTGCTGTTCAACATCCTCCATGGGGAATTGCCGCTGGTCATGCTGACCGAGGCGCGGCGGGTGCTCAAACCCGGCGGGACAGTGGCAGTGATCCACTGGCGCTCGGACATCGCGACACCGCGGGGACCGAATCTGGCGATCCGGCCGTCGCCCGCGGCGATCATCGCCTGGGTTGCGCACGTCGGCGGCCTCGAGATGCCCAGGCCGCCTTTCCTGCTGCCACCCTGGCACTTCGGGCTCGAGTTCACCCGCCAGTGACCGACGCACCTCTGCTGACTACTCGGGCGTCAGGCCCAGCGCCAGCGCGCATGCCCCCGGCTCATCCAGGCGCAGGCGTGCGCTGTCCACCCGCTCGTGCCAGCGTTCACCCAGGTGCTCATCGAGCGCCTGGGTGACGCTGTTGCGCATGCGCTCCTGCACCGGGCGACGCCGCAGCTGCCCCTGGGCGGCATGGGCGGCGTCGGCGCACGCGCAGATGCGCGCCGCGGCTTCGTAGCGCTGCTCGGCGCCGGCAAGGTAGGCCATGGCATCGAGCACGGTGTAGAGCTTGCTGCGGTCCAGCCGCAGCGCCAGTTCCAGCAGTTCCGCGCCGGTGGCGCGCGCCTCCGCCAGCTCGCCGGTCAGCAACAGCGCCACGAAGGTCATGGTGAGCAGCTCGAACTGCGTCTCGCGACGGCCCAGGTGGCGCAGGCTGAGCGCGAGCGGCCGGCCCAGCTGCAGGGCCGCCTGGGGATCGCCGCAGGCGATGTCGAGCTCGACGATGCTCACGGTGGCCGCCAGCGCCTGCCGCTCGCTCAGGGTCAGCGCCAGCCGCATGGCGCGCTGGTACGCCGCACGCGCCGCGACGAACTCGCCGGCACTGGTCAACAGCGTTCCCTCGGTGAGCGCCCCGTGGGCCAGCAGCCGCGCCGGCCAGGCGGGATCCTCCAGGGCGCGCGCCGCGTCGAAGGCGGCGCGCGCAGCCTCGGTGTCGACGCGCCAGTTGGCCGCCAGCTGCATGAGCGCGAAATAGTGCGAGCGCGCGTCGCTGGTCGAGGCATGCATCTGCGCGGCCAGTTCGGCCGCATAGCGCGCGCGATCACACTGGCGCGCCGAGTCGTAGGCCGCGATCGACTCCCAGAACCGGCCGATGCGGGCCCGCGGCAGGCCGTCGTGCAGCAGTGCCAGTACCTGTGAGTAGCGCGCGCGTCCCTCGCCGTGCAGATCCGATTCCACGAACAGCGGCCAGGCCGAGCCGAACAGCGCCACGGCGAGGTCCGGGTCGTGCTGCATGGTCCAGTCGATCGAGACGCGCACGTTGGCAAGGTCGTGCTCGTAGCGGTGCAGCCACAGCGCCTCATCAAGGGACCAGTATTCCTGGTAGGCGCGGTCCAGCAGGTCCAGCAGGGTCGCCGCCAGGCGCTGGCGCGCCGCGTGCAGGGTGCCCCGGGCGAGGAGCTTCTCGCGGGCATAGTCGCGCGCGCTCTCCAGCAGCGTGTAGCGCGGCGGATCCACGGCCAGGACGGACACGAGCGAGCGGTCCACCAGCCGGCCGATGAGGTCGACCACCTCGGCGCTGTCCAGGTCCGCGTCTGCCGCATAGCTTGCCGCGCTGTCCAGGGAAAAGCTGCCGCTGAATGCCCCGAGGCGGTCGAACACGCGCTTCTCCGGCTCACTCAGCAGGTCGTAGCTCCAGTCGAAGGCGGTATGCAGCGCGCCGTGGCGCGCATCGCTCGGGCGGTTCGCGGCGCGCAGCAGGCGGAAGCGGTCATCGAGGCGCTGCAGCAGGCTGGCGAGGCCCAGTGCTGGCACGCGCGCTGCCGCCAGCTCGAGTGCGAGCGGGATGCCGTCGAGCCGCCGGCACACCTCGGCCACCAGCGCGACGTTGGCCGGCGTGAGCTCGAAGCCGCGGTCCGCCGCGCGGGCGCGTTCGGCGAACAGGGCGACCGAGGCGTACTGCGCGGCCATCTCCTGCGAGATGCCGGGGTCCGGCGCCGCCAGCGCCGCCAGCCGGTACACCACCTCCCCCGCGACCCCCAGCGGCGCCTGGCTGGTGAGCAGCACGTGGACGCCCTGGGTATCGGCCAACAGCTCGGCGAGGTGCGCGCCGAGCGACTCGCCCAGGTGCTCCGCGCAGTCCAGGACCAGCAGCACCCGCAGGTCGCGCAACGCCAGGCCCAGCGACGCGAAATCGTCGCCATCGTCTGGCAGCGAAAGCCCCAGCGCCACCGAGATCGCCGAGGGCACGTGCTCGACCACCTCGACCGTACGCAGCGAGACCCACGAGGCCGCGCCCGACTTGCCGGCCCAGCGCGCCATGACCTCCTGGGCGAGCCGCGTTTTTCCCACGCCGGCGATCCCCACGATGCTGACGAGGCAACTGCTCGCCAGCGCGTCCTCGACCTCGCGCAGCTCGCTGTCGCGACCCACCATCGGCGCCAGGCGGTGCGGCCAGCTGCGCTTGGGCAGGGGCTGCAACGGCGCCGCGCCGGGATGTTCGGAAGGGGCGCCGGCGCTGCTGGCGTCGCCGCTGCGCACTTCCAGTTCGAGCCGATACCCGAATCCGGGCACCGTGCGGATCGCACCGGGCCCGAGCACCCGGCGCAGCGCCGCCACCTGGGCCGGGAGATTGTTCTCGTCGACGACCAGTCGCGGCCAGACGCGCTCGAGCAGGGTCGCCTTGGTGACCAGCTTTCCCGGGCTCTCCACCAACACCAGCAGCAGGTCGAAGGCACGCGCGCCGAGGTCGAGCTGCTTCCCACCGGAGCACAACTTGCGCTCCGATGGATACAGTTCGAACGCTCCGACATGTACGAGATCCATGCGCTCTCCGGCCACCCGAGGCAACGGCGGCACACTATACCCTCCGCGCTTCAGGGCTTCTCCAGCCACGATTCAGAAGCAATTCAGCGGCTTTTTAAGACACGAGCCGCGGGGCCGGGCGATGCTCCGCGCCCGCACTGAGGGGTGCTCGACACCCCGAGCGCAACCAACCAACCCCCTGGGAGACTCTCATGGAAAGACTGCCTGTTTTGATGACCCTGGCCGTACTGGCCGTCAGCACCGTTGCCGCGACCCCCGCGGCGCACGCGAGCGATGAGCGCCGTTCCGCGATCGTCCGCTATGGCGACCTGGACCTGAGCAACGCGCAAGGCGCCGGAACCCTGTTCCACCGGCTTCGCAGCGCGGCTGCGGCGGTGTGCGCCCAGCCCGCCGGCCGTGGCGACCACCTGGCGGTGCCGCAGTACCAGCATTGCCTCGATGCGGCCATGGGCGATGCGGTCCAGGCGGTAGGCGAGCCGGCGGTCGCCGCCTACGCGCACGCCCACGGCATCTCGGCAACCCAGGGTACCCGCGCTAACTAGCCTTGCACGGGGCCAGCGTGCCGCCGGTGCCGCGGCCCCGTGTCCTTTTTGCCTCGTCCGGCGACCGGAAATCCCCTCCGGATGGCTTGCCGGCACTTTCAGAATAATTTCAGGTGCCCTTCAAGACCGCCCAGCGGTACTCGGGAACACTACGTTCCCAGAAGCCCCCGCCGCGATGCCCGGCATCGCGAAAAGGGCGGCCGAACGACGACCGAAAACGCAAACAGGAGCCAGTCATGCCGAAGTTCATCATCGAGCGGGACATCCCCGGCATCGGGAAAATGACACCCGCGGAACTCAAGAGCGCCTCCAAGAAGTCCGTGGGGGTGCTGAGCAGCCTCGGCCCGAGCATCAGCTGGCTGCAGAGTTATGTCACCGCCGACAAGCTCTACTGCGTGTACCACGCCACGGACGAGTCGCTGCTGCGCCGCCATGCCGAACTGGGCGGATTTCCCGCCAACAAGATCTCCCAGGTCACCGCGATGATCGATGCGGCGACCGCCGAATAGTCCCCCGCGCGAATCGCTTCCTCTTCACCCAACCGGAGTCACCCCCATGAAGTCCATTGCCCCAGTCCTGGCCCTGCTGATGGCCGCCCCCGTGTTCGCCGCCGACGCGCCCTCGACCGCGACACCTGCCACCTCGACGCCCGCCGGCGAGCACCGCTATGTCATCGAGCGCACCTTCCCCAAGGGAGCCCTCGAGGGCCTGGACGCGGCCACAAAAGAGAAGGTCAACCAGACCAACGCCAAGTACGGAGCGCGCTGGCTGATGTCCTTTGCCAACGCCGAGAAGACCAAGACCTACTGCGTCTACGAGGCCCCGAACGAAGCGGCCGTGCGCCAGGCCGCCGCTGCCAACAACCTGCCCGTCGACAGCATCACCGAGGTCCCGGTGACGCTGCTGCCGCAGTAGCCCGCGACAGCGTTCCGGAGCGAGGCAGCCGCCTGCTCCGGAACGCTTACGGCCGCTGCGGTAATCCGCGCCAGGTCAGAATTCGAGCAGGAATCTCCGGCCGCGCCCGGGCGGCGCCGCGCCGCGGCTACTGGCCGTTCGGGACGTAGATGGCGAGACCCCTGGCGTTCTTGTTGTACAGCCCGCCGCTGCCACCGACGCCCGTGCCGACCGAGGAGCTGCCACCGTAGCTCGCACCGCCGACCCCCAGTCCGATGGAGCCGGACTGATGTTTTTCCACGCCCTGCAGCAGGATGCCGTTGGCACCCAGCTTGGCCGCCTCCGCCTTCAGCTTCGCGATCGCCTCGTCCGTCTTGGACTGGTCGGAGGCAAACATCGAGCCGCTGGAGGCATCGAGGGTGGCGATCTGTTCGTACCGGGGTGGCGGCTCGTAGTAGATCTTCACCTGCTCCGGTGCGATGGGGGCTCGCGCCGTGCCGACCATGACGTGGGAGGAAGAGGAACAGGCGGCCAACAGGCCCAAGACCGCCCCTGCGGCGATGAGATTGAAAGCACGTGCCATGGATCGTTTCCCCTCTTGCCCGGACCTACGCTGCTGAAGGTTATGCGGGTCCACCCTGCCAATCAAACGTGATGCGCAAACCCCCGACGTGCCTCTCATTCCGCGCCGCCGCCCTCAGGCGGGCTGGTAGCCCTTCACCCCGGTCTGCCAGAGCAGGAATGCGTAGGTGTCGGCCGCCTCGCGGTCCCCCTGTGCACGCGTCGAGCCGATGCCATGGCCGGCATCGAAGTCGACGCGCAGCAGGATGGGCTTGTGCGAGCTGGTCGCCGCCTGCAGCCGTGCGGCCATCTTCCCGACATGGAACGGGGCGACGCGCGGGTCCGTGACCCCCGTGGTCAGCAGCACCGCAGGATAGGCGACACCGTCCTTCACCGACTGGTAGCTGTCGATGGCCTTCAGCGCACGGTAACCGGACTCCTCGGCGATGGCGCCCCACTCGGGCTCCTCGCCATAGCCGTCCTGTTCGACCACGTAGCGCAAAGGATTGGACCAGCCGACCCCGTCGATGACGGCAGCGAACAGGTCGGGCCGCTCGGTCAGCGCCCGACCCACGGTGATGCCCCCGGCCGAGCGTCCGCCGATGGCCAGGCGCACCGGCGAGGTGTACTTGCGGGCGCACAGGTCCTCGCACACGTCGATGAGGTCGCGCCAGGTGTTCGGCTTGTTCGCCAGCTGCCCGGCCTTGTGCCAGTCGCGCCCGTACTCGCCGCCGCCGCGCACGTACGCGTAGCCGACGATGAACCCGGCGTCCATCAGCGCCAGGCTGCGCCCGGCAAAGGACGGGGTGTAGGCCGCGGACCCGTAGGAACCGTAGGCGGAGATCCAGGCCGGTGCAGATCCGTCGAGCTTGAGGCCTTTGCGGTGGATCACCACGTAGGGCACCCGCGTACCGTCGCGCGCGGTGGCGAACAGGCGCCTGCTCTCGTAGGGACTCACGTCGATGGCCGGTCGCGGTGTGATGCCGGTCTCGGTGAGGCGGCCGGCGGCATCCACGGACCAGATGTCCGGGGGCACGAGCCACCCGGTGAGGCTGAACAGCGCACCGTCGAGGTCCGGCGAGCTCTCCAGTGCGCTCAGCGTGCCGTCGAAGGGCAGCCCGATCTCGCCGAGCTTGCCGTCACGTCCCAGGCGGCGCAGTCGCGCGATGCCGCCGTCGAGCATCCGCAGGTACAACCCGTCGCGCGCGAGGTGAATGTCCTCGATCACCCATTCGCCCTCGCGCACGACCTCGGTAGCGGTGGCCGCTGCCGGCGCATCCGCCTGCGCCCGGAGGATGCGGCCCCGCGGCGCGTTGTGGTTGGCGAGCAGGTAGATCGTGTCGCCGTCGAGGGTGCTGGACGTCACCTCGTCGTCGAACTCGGCCACGGGCATCCACTGCGCCTTGTTGGCCAGCACCTGCGCGAGCGGCGCGATGAACAGGCGCACCTCGCTGCGCACGTCCGTCAGGTACAGGAGCGCGTGAGATGAGCCCTGGAAAGCGCGGATGCGCGGCATCTGGATGCGCTCGTACCGGACGCGCGGGTCGAGGCCGCGCTTCATCAGGATCGGGTCGGCCGCAGGCTCGGTGCCGATGCGGTGGAAGCGGGCCTGGCTGTCCAGGTAGCGCTCCGGGGTCGCCACCGCAGCCGTCAGCTGGTTGTAGAAGAACCCGCTGCCATCCTCCAGCCAGCTCGGCTCGGCCTGCTCCGCGTTGCTGATCTGCTCGGGCAGGTCATGGCCGCTGGCCACGTCGAGGATGTGCAGCACGGAGTCCTCGCTGCCGTCGCGGGACACCCCGTAGACCACGCGCTTGCCATCCGGGGAGGCGCTCCACCAGTCCAGCGACTGGTGCGTGGCGGCGCCGCTGTTCAGCGTCGGGTCGACCAGCACGCGGCTGACGCCGCCTTCCTGCACGAACAGCTTGTAGTTGTCGGCGCCCAGCGGGCGCTGCTCGAAGAACAGGCGCCCTCCGGCACGCTGCACGTCGCGCGTCACGGCGGTGTCGCGCGACAGCTGCTGGATGCGCGTGAGCAGCGCGGCGCGGCCGGGGATGCGCTCGAGCACGGCACGCGTATGCGCGTTCTGTCCCTTGAGGAACGGCAGCCAGTCCGGGTCCTTCGGGTTCTCCATCCAGCGGTACGGGTCGCTGAGCGTCTCGCCGAAGTAGGTATCCTTCACCACGGCGACGCGTGCCACGGGCGCGGCGGGAATCGCGGCGCCGGCAGCCAGCGCACCCTTGCGCATCAGGAGTGTGGCGCAGGCACCGCCCGCACCGATGAAGAGATCCCGTCGATTGATGCCCATCAGCGCTCCCTCAGCTACTCATGTGTCTGCGGATCATGGGCTGCCGGCGCTGGGCCGCACGGCACCGGCAACCTCGACGGAGTGCCTCAGTAATTGCCGGGCAGCCAGCGCACGTCCTGCTGCATCTGCTGCGCGACGAGGTCGACATCGCCGCGGCTGCGCTCGAGTACCGCGATGCCGCCACCGCCCTGCGCCGGCACGATGACGCCCGTCATGCCGTTCTCCTGGAACGCGCGGCGCGCGGTCACCTTCTCGTGTCGCAGCAGCAGCACCGTGGCGGGCCCCTGCGAGGTCTGCAGTACCAGGTGCGGCACGTAGTGCCCGTGGAAGAAGCAGCTCTGTGCGTACATGATCTTGTCCGAGGTGAGTTCCAGCGCCACCCCGCCGCCGGCCAGGGCCGCGGCGAGCCCCGCGGCGTCCACGTGCCGTTCACTCAGCCAGCTATCCGGCTCGTGGTTGACGTGCGCCACGACGTCGCGCGCGAGCGAATCGCTCGAGTGGAACACCCACGTGGTCAGCACCGCCCCGCACGCCAGCACGATGCTGGCCGCCAGCGCCCACTCGCGCCACGCTGGCAGCGCGCGCCGCGCCGGCGCGGGGCGCGCCACGCGCTCCGGCGGCTCCTGCAGCGCGCGCCCGATCCGGCTCTCCAGCGAGAGCATCTCCTCGCGGAAAGCAGAGCAGGCCTGGCAGTCCCGCAGGTGCTCCTGCAACGCTGCCGGGCTTGCGCCGGGCTCGGCGCCGATCAACAGGCGTGCCTGTTCGCAGTTCACGCCGGCTCACCCGCTTCGGTCGCGTCCGGGGCCGCCGCCATCCCGCAGCTGACGCGCAGCTTATTGCGCGCCCGGAACAGGCGCGTCAACACGGCCGTGGAAGACAGCTCCAGCTCCCGGGCAATCTCCTCGGTGGTAAAGCCGCCGATCACTTGCAGGACCAGTGGCTCGCGGTATTCGATCGGTAACTTCATGATCGCGTGACGCAGGGCAAACAACTCACTGTCAGGGTCGGCAAGCCGCGGGCTTGCCTGGGTCTCGGCGACATCCTCCAGGGGCACCAGCTCCAGGCGCTTGCGCTCGTAGAGGCGGGCATGTTCGCGGCGTACGATCGTGAGCAGCCAGGGCCGGGCGGCGCTCGGGTCCTTGAGCGCCTCGCGCGAGCGCCAGGCCCGCAGCAGCGACTCCTGCACGATGTCCTCCGCAATGCCCCTGTCGCGCGCCAGCCACTGGGCGAAGCGCAGCAAGTCCGGCCGCATGGACTCGAACAACCGGACGAGCGGGTCGCCGGAAGCCCCTCCGGGCAGCCGATCGCTGATAGACAAGACCGGGGATTCGGGCGGGGTATTGCGCATAGCGGGTCGCTACGGTGGATTATACGCACCCGCCGCCGCCGCCCCCGCAATATCGCGACGGAGCGCCCGGTCTTATCGGCGAACTGTGCCATCACCACGACAGGAGCAAACGTGAACTTGCTGAACCAATGGCTGATCGAGTGGCCCCGCCGGGTGGCGGATCACCTCACCTGGCTGGGCCCGCTGTTCGCACGGATCGTGGTCGGCTGGGTGTTCCTCTGGAGCGGCTGGGGAAAGCTGCACAACCTGCCGCTGGTGACCAACAACTTCGTCGACTGGGGCATACCCGCCCCGCACCTGCTGGCGCCGTTCGTCTCAGGGGTGGAGTTCTTTGGCGGCCTGTTCCTGCTCCTCGGCCTGCTCACCCGAATCTCCGCCGGGGCCCTGGGCATCACCATGATCGTCGCCATCAAGTCCGCGAAATGGGCGGACGTGGATTCCCTGGAGACCTTGCTGGGCTTTGACGAGACCGAGTACCTCGCCCTCTTCCTGTGGCTGGCCATTGCCGGCGCGGGCGCGCTGTCGGTGGATCACTTCCTCGAGCGCCGGTCCAAGAGCGGGGCACGAGCCGCGGCCGTGCACTGAGGCCACGGGGCCAGCGCCCCGGCTCAGCCGGGCGGCACGCCGTCGAAGAAGTCGACCACCCCGGTCTCGACCGAGTATTCGGCGCCGACCACCAGCAGCCCGTGCTCGCGGATCAGCTCCTCGAGGACTCCGGAGCCGTGGCGCAGGTGGCCGGCGGACATGCGGATGTTGGCGCGGACCGCGCGGTGCTCGAGTTCCTCCGTGTCCGCGTGCGGCGCATCCAGCAGGCCCTCCACCGCCGGACGGATGCGGTCGACGATCGACGTCAGGTTGCGCGACTGCTCGCGCCACGGGCGCTGCAGCTGCTGCACCGTGGCATGGATGGCGCCGCAGTTGGTGTGGCCCAGCACCACGACCAGGCGGGTGCCGAAGGCCTCGGCGGCAAACTCGACGCTGCCGACTTGCGAGGGCGCGACGATGTTGCCCGCCACGCGGATCACGAACAGGTCGCCGAGCCCCTGGTCGAAGACGATTTCCGCCGGCACGCGGGCATCCGAACAGCCGAGGATGATCGCGAAGGGGGCCTGGGTGCGGGCGAGCGCCCGGCGCCGCTCGGTGGTATCGCCGGTGTCGCGGGGCTGGTCGCTGGCAAAGCGCCGGTTGCCTGCCTGCAGTTCGCGCAAGGCCTCGAGCCCCGAAAGCATAGGTCGTTTTTCTGGCATAGAGCGGTGCCGGCCAATATACCCTGATCTCGTTGCGGAGCGGCCGGCGGTGATTTTCAGCGACGGCGCGCACCGCGGGTGGGCTGCGCCTCCAGCGGATTCTCCGGCCAGTAGTGCTTGGGGTAGCGTCCGCGCATGTCCTTGCGCACCTCGGCGTATGAGCCGCGCCAGAACCCGGCCAGGTCGCGCGTGACCTGCACCGGACGCTGCGCGGGCGAGAGCAGCTTGAAGGTCACCGGTATCCTGCCGCGGCCCAGCAGTGGCGAGGACGCAAGGCCGAACACCTCCTGCAGGCGCACCGATACGGCCGGCGCGCTCTCGTCGAGGTAGTCGATGCGAATACGCGACCCGGACGGCACGGTCAGGTGCGTCGGAGCCCAGGCATCCAGGTCCCGGGCCTGCTCCCAGCGCAGCAGCGCGCGCAGGGCCTCGGCGACCGGCACCTTCGCCAGGTGCTCGCGCCGCGTCACCCCGTCCAGCCATGGCGCCAGCCAGGCGTCGGTCGAGGCGGCCAGCACCGCATCATCGACCGCCGGCCACTCCGCCGCCGCCTCGGGTGCAAGAGCCGCGCGCACGAAGCCGATGCGCGCCTGCAGGTCGCGTGCCTCGCGGTCCCAGGACAGTGCCACGATGCCGAGTTCGCCGATGCCGCGCAGCATCGCCGAGCGTGCGGCCTCACGCGGCACCTCGGCCAGCGGCTTTTCCTCCAGGAGCAGGCGGTCCAGGGTGACGGTGCGGCGCGCAAGCACTGCCTGCTCGCGCGAGTTCCATTCGACCGACTCGCCGCGCACCAGCTGCGCGGCAAAGTGCGCGAACAGCTCGGCCGGATCCAGGGGCGCGGCCAGCAGGATGCGCGCGTCGCGGTCGCGGTCCTCCAGGTCCACCGCGACGATGAACTCCTGCCGCGCCAGGGACTGCGGTTCGCCGAAGTGCGCGCCGCGGCCGTTGGCCAGGGTGTAGCGCCCCTCGCCGCCGGGGCGGCGCCGGCCGATGCGGTCCGGATACGCGAAGGCGAGCAGGAGCCCGGCCGACCCCGCATCCCCCGCCGCGGCGGCGCCGCCGCCGAGCTGCTGTTCCAGCGCACGCGCCGCGTGCCGGGCCCGCTGCAGCGTGGCCCGGTCGAGCGCTGCGGGCATGCCCTCGCCGCGCATGACCTCGATGCGGCTGCGGATGTCCGCATCACGCGCGCCGTCCCCGCGCAGCAGGTCGCGCTCTGACAGGAGAGCCGCCAGCTGCGCCGCAAGGCGCAGCTGGCCCAGCGGCCGCGCGCGCAGCAGCATGTGCGCCAGCCGCGGGTGCGCGCCGATGCGCGCCATCTCCCGTCCGTGCGCGAGGATGCGGCCGTCCGCAGCGAGGGCATCCAGACGCACCAGCAGACTGCGTGCACTGGCCAGCATGGCTTCCGGCGGCGGGTCCAGCCAGCGGAGCTGCCGCGCATCCTGCGTACCCCAGCTGGCCAGTTCGAGGGCGAGCGGGGCGAGGTCGGCGGCGACGATCTCCGGGGCGGTGAAGGCGGCCAGGCTGGTCTGCGCGCCCTCGCTCCAGCCGCGATGGCAGACACCGGCCTGCGTGCGGCCGGCCCGGCCGCGGCGCTGCTCGGCCGAAGCCCGCGAGATGCGCTGGGTCTCCAGGCGGCTCATCCCCGTCACGGGGTCGAAGACCGCGCGCCGCACCAGGCCGGAGTCGACCACCACGCGCACGCCGGGGATGGTCAGGCTGGTCTCGGCGATGTTGGTGGCGAGCACGATCTTTCGCTCGCCCGGGGCGGCCGGCCGCAGGGCCTCGTCCTGCCGGGCGCCCGTGAGATCGCCGAACAGCGGCAGCACCCGCGTGCCGCGTGGCAATGCCGCGGAGTCCAGCTGCGACTGTACGCGGCGGATCTCCGCCGCGCCGGGGAGGAAGGCCAGGATGTCGCCGGTATCGTCCCGCAGGGCGCGCGTGATCATCTGCGTGACGCGGCGCTCGGCAGTGTCCGCTACGCGGGCCGCCGCCGGCAGCGGCGGCAGGCCGGTGCCGTGGAAATACGTGTGCACCTCGAAGGCCCGGCCCGGGGAACTGATCAGCGGGACATTCCCCAGCAAGGCGGCGACCGGCTCGCCGTCCAGCGTCGCGGACATCACCAGCACGCGCAGGCCGGGATTGAGCTGCGTGCGCGCATCCAGCGTGAGCGCCAGCCCGAGGTCCGCCTGCAGGCTGCGCTCGTGGAACTCATCGAAGATGACGGCGGCGACCTGCTCCAGCGCCGGATCGGCCTGCAGCATGCGCGTCAGTACGCCGTCGGTGATGACCTCGATGCGCGTCTCCCGCGAGACGCGCGACTCCAGTCGCATGCGGTAGCCGACGGTGCCTCCGACCCGCTCACCGATGCTCTCGGCCATGCGGGTTGCAATCGCCCGGGTGGCCAGGCGGCGTGGCTCGAGCAGCAGCAGGCGCTTGCCCGCGGCCCAGCCTTCCCCCAGCAGCGCGAGCGGAACCACGGTGCTCTTGCCCGCACCGGGGGGTGCCTGCAGCACGGCCGCACCGACCGTGCCGAGGGCCGCGCGCACCGGCTCCAGCGCCTCATCGATCGGCAGGCCGGACTTCACCAGATGCGGACACGCTGGTCCGGAGGCAGGTAGAGCTTGTCGGTCGGCGTCACCTCGAAGGCGCGGTACCAGGCGTCGACATTGCGGACCACGCCGTTCACCCGGAAGCGTGCCGGGCTGTGCGGGTCACTGAGCACCTGGGACCGGATCGCTTCGTCGCGGTCGAGCGAGCGCCAGACCTGGGCGAACGACAGGAAGAAGCGCTGGTCGCCACCCAGGCCATCCAGCACCGCCGGCGTCCGCCCATCGAGGAAGCGGTGATAGGCTTCGTAAGCCACCGACACGCCGCCGAGGTCGCCGATGTTCTCGCCCAGGGTGAGGCGGCCATTGACCTTGAGCCCGGGCAGCACCGTGAACTCGTCGTACTGCGCGGCCAGGGCGTCGGTGCGCTTCCGGAACGCCTCGGTGTCCTCGCTTGCCCACCAGGTATGCAGCACGCCGCGCGCATCCGACTTGGCACCCTGGTCATCGAAGCCGTGGCCCATCTCATGGCCGATCACCGTGCCGATGCCGCCATAGTTGACCGCCGGATCCGCGTTGGGGTCGAAGAACGGCGGTTGCAGGATCGCCGCCGGGAAGACGATCTCGTTGAACGTCGGGTTGTAGTAGGCATTGACGGTCTGGGGCGTCATGCCCCACTCGGCGCGATCGGTCGGCTGGTTGAGCCGGTCGACCTCGCGGCGCCACTCGAAGACCTTGCCGCGGATCGCGTTGCCGAAGGCGTCCCCCTGGACGATGGACAGGCCCGAGTAGTCGCGCCACCTGTCCGGGTAGCCCAGCTTGGGGTGGAAGGCGGCAAGCTTCTCCAGCGCCACCTTGCGGGTCGCTGGCGTCATCCAGCCGAGCTTGGCGATCCGCTCCGCGTAGGTGGCGCGCAGGTTCTCGACCATCTGGTGCACCTGCGCCTTGGAGGAAGGCGGGAAGTAGCGCGCGACGTAGAGCGCGCCCACGGCCTCGCCGAGGTCCTCATCGAGGGCGGCCACCGCACGCTTGTCGCGCGAGCGCTGCTGCGGCTGTCCCTGCAGCGTGCGCCCGTAGAAATCGAACACTTCCTCGTCGTAGGCGCGCGGCAGCAGCGCGGCGACGCTCACCAGGTAGTGGTACTTGAAGTAGGCGCGCCAGGTTTCCACGGGCACCTGCAGGAACAGCTGCGCGAGGCCCTGCACCGCATCGGTCTCGCGCACCACGAACTTCGGCTGCGCATCCACTCCCGCGGTCGCCAGCAGCGTCTCCCAGAAGAACCCGGGGACCATCTGCTCGAGCTCGGTGCGCGAGCGCGGGTTGTAGGTGAGGTCGCGCTCGCGACGCTTGGCCGCCGGCCAGTGCAGCCTCGCGACCTGCGTCTCCGTGTCCAGGATCGCCTGTGCCTCGGCCTGCGGCTGCGGCTCGCCGATCAGGCCGAGCATCCTTGCGATGTGCGCCACGTACTGGCTGCGCAGGGTGGCGTAGACCGCGTCGTCCTTGAGGTAATAATCCCGGTTGGGGAGTCCAAGGCCGCTCTGCGTGATGATCACGTCGTAGCGGTCCGGGTCCTTCTGGTCGATGGAGATCCCGACCCGCAGCGGCGCCTTGAGCGCAAGCTCGGGCCTGCCCATGAGCCGCGTCAGCTGATGGTGGTCGCGCGCCTGGCTGATGGCATCGATGGCCGCCCGCGCAGGCTCAAGGCCCCTCTTCTCGATCGCCGCGGTGTCCAAGAACGCGCGATAGTAGTCCCCGACCTTCTGATCGTTGCTGCCCGCCGGCGCATTGACCGGCAGCGCCTGCACCAGTGCCAGCACCTGTTGCTCGGCGCGCTCGTCGATTTCGCCGAAGGCGCCCCAGCGGGACCGGTCCGGCGGGATCTGGTGGCTGTCCAGCCAGTGACCATCCGCGTAGCGGTAGAAGTCGTCGCCGGGGCGCACGGTCAGGTCCCGCCCGGCGAGGTCCACGCCCCAGGGGCCAATGGCTGCCGGTGCCGTCGCCGGTTTCGAGGCCGCGTGCGAGACGGTGGCCGTCACCGCCACCGCGGCGAGCACGGATGGTTTCCACATCGACCGAGACCTCCGGTGTCTTAGGTGCGCAGCGCGCCCCACGCGAAGCACAGCCACCCGACGATCCAGGCAAGGCCGCCGAGCGGGGTGATCATGCCCAGCAGGCGCGGGCCCCCGAAGCTGAGCGCGTAGAGGCTGCCGCAGAAGAGCACGATGCCGAGTGCGACGAGCGCGGCGGCCGCGCGCAGCGCGCCGTTGTCGAGGCCGCGCAGCGCCAGTCCCACCGCCAGCAGCCCGAGGGACTGGAAGAAATGGTAGCGCACGGCGGTCTCCCAGACCTGCAGCCGGTCCGGCGCCAGCTGCGACTTCAGGGCGTGCGCGCCGAAGGCGCCGCAGGCCGTGGCCAGCGCCAGCAGGATGCCTGCCAGCGCCAGCGTGCGGCTGCTATTCACCGCGCGGACCGAGGAACGGCTTGATCAGATCCAGCGGCAGCGGGAAGACGATGATCTGCGTGCGCTCGTGCGAGATGTCCGCCAGCGTCTGCAGGTAGCGCAGCTGCAGCGCGCTCGGCGCCTGGCCGAGGGCTTTGGCGGCATCGACCAGCGTCTGCGCCGCCTGGCTCTCGCCCTCGGCGTGGATGATCTTGGCGCGGCGCGTGCGCTCGGCCTCGGCCTGCTTGGCCATGGCGCGAATCATGCTCTCGTCCAGGTCGACATCCTTGATCTCCACCGTGGAGACCTTGATGCCCCAGGTCTCGGTGCTCTGGTCGAGGATGCGCTGCAGGTCGATGTTGAGCTTGTCGCGCTGGGCGAGCAGGTCGTCCATCTCATGCTGACCGACCACCGAGCGCAGCGTCGTCTGCGCCACCTGGCTGGTGGCGTCGAAGGCGTTCTCCACCTGGATGATCGCCTTGCCGGCATCGACGATGCGGAAGTACACCACCGCGTTCACCTTCACCGAGACGTTGTCGCGCGTGATGACGTCCTGCTTGGGCACGTTGAGCACGATGACGCGCAGGTCGACCTTGCGCATCTGCTGGATGAGCGGGATCACGATGATGACGCCGGGGCCCTTGGTGCCGGTGAAGCGGCCCAGCGTGAACATCACGCCGCGCTCGTATTCGTTCAGCACCTTGATTGTGCTGAATACGAGCACGATGACGAGTACAACGACGGCGATCGAAAACGGCATGGCGCATTACTCCGGCTGCAACGGGTTCACTCGGGTTCGATCCATAATGTTAGTCCTTCGACCCGGACGATGCGCGCCATGTCACCGGCGTGCAGTACCGCCTCGCTGCGCGCGCTCCACAGCTCGCCGCCGTAGCGCACCCGCCCGCGTCCGGGGAACTCGCCGACCACCTCGGCGGGGGCACCGAGCATGCCCTGCACGCCGGTGGCGACCGGCCGGCGCAGCGAGCGCGTGGCCACGAAGACGATGCTCACCATGACCAGGGCACCGACAGTGGCGAACGCCGCGATCAGCGGCCGGCCGACCCGCATGCCCGGCACGTCGGAGTCGAAGAGGATGAGCGAGCCGACCACGAAGGCGATCAGGCCGCCGATCCCGAGCGAGCCGTAGGTCGGATAGAAGAACTCCGCCACGATCATGCCGACGCCCACCACCACCAGCGCCAGCCCCGCGTAGTTGACGGACAGGATCTGGAATGCGAAGAGCGCGATGAGCAGGCAGATGGAACCGGCCACCCCGGGCAGCACCGCGCCCGGGTTGTAGCCCTCGAGCAGCAGACCCCAGATCCCGATCA
This sequence comes from Pseudomonadota bacterium, assembly GCA_018240525.1. Lineage (GTDB taxonomy): Bacteria > Pseudomonadota > Gammaproteobacteria > Steroidobacterales > Steroidobacteraceae > 13-2-20CM-66-19. The sequence goes on along the minus strand of JAFEFN010000017.1, from coordinate 117,561 downwards.
ACATCAGCCCGTAGGCCACGGTGGGGTTGGTGATGACGGCCAGCAGCTGGGTGCGCCAGTCCGGACGCTCGTGCACGACCTGCAGTCCGCTCGTCGCCAGCTTCACGGGGTGCCCGTTCACCTGGACCTCGCGGCCGTCGAGCCGCTTCAGCAGGTCCGGCAGGTCGCGCGCAATCAGGTCGATGACCTTCTGTTCCAACGCCGCCTGGGCCGACAGGCTGGCGGCGCCCCGCACCGCCGCTTCCGCCCACTCGGCGTTGCGCCCGCGCAGCTCGGCCAGGCCACGGATGTAGGCCACGGCATCGTTGACCACCTTGTGCTGCATGGCGCCACCGGGGGCATCGGCCTTCGGCTCCGCAGCCGGCGCACCGCCGGACCCGGGCGGATTCGCCGGCGGCGCCGGCGGGGCGGGCGGGGCCGGCTCCGCATCGCCGCCGGAGATCGACACCGGTGTCGCCGCGCCGAGATTGGTGGCCGGGGCCATGGCCGCCACCGCGCTCGCGTACAGGATGTAGGTGCCGGCACTGGCTGCGCGGGCCCCGGAGGGGCTGACGTAGCTCACCACCGGCACCGGCGAGGCGAGGATGGCGCGGATGATGTCGCGCATGGCGCTGTCCAGGCCCCCGGGGGTGTCCAGCTGCAGGATCACGAGGCGGCTCTCGCTGGCCGCGGCCGCTTCGATGCCCTTCACGACGTAGCGTGCGGTGGCGGGCCCTATCGCGCCGTCGATCTCGAGGACGCTGGCCGTTCCCGGCCCGGGTGCGGGCGCGGGACTGTCCGCGGCCAGGGCGCCGGCCGCGGCGGCGAGCAGCAGTGCCGTCAGCAGGGCGCGCGGCAGGCGGACGCGGGGGAGTTCCATGCGATCACCCTACTCTCGGCCAAGCTGGCTCCGCAATCGCCAGGTCAGGACAATCCGTGCACGCCCTGGTAACCCAGATAGATCCCGAGCAGCAGGATGAGGGCGCCCGAGAAGTACGGGGCACGTTGGGCGATCACCGTGAAGCTGCCGAAGTGCCGCGACAGGTGCTTCACGCCCAGCGCCGCAACCGCACCGGCCGTTACCATGGTGGCCGCCAGCCCGAGGCTGAAGCCGAGCACGAGCGTGACCCCGAGCGCGAGCTTCTTCAGCTGCAGGCACAGCAGCAGCACGGTCACCGCCGCCGGACAGGGCAGCAACCCGCCGGTCAGTCCGAACAGGACGATCTGCCCGGTGGTCACCTCGCGGTTGGTGAAGCGGCGCCGGATGTCGTTGGCGTGCGCCAGCTCGTGCGGGTCCTGGTAGCCGGGCGCCGCGACATCCAGCTTGTCGTAGTCCTGGATGGCGTGGCGGTGCCCACCCTCGACAAACTCCAGGTCGTAGTCGTGCAGATGCCCGCCGTGCCCGAGCCGCAGGCGCGTCACGAACTCGTGCGGCGCCGCCACCGTCTGCGCCGACACCAGGTGATCCCCGACGCGCTTGAACGTGAACACCTCCCGGCTGCCGTCGGCGCGCTCGGTCTCGACCTGGACGTGCTCGGCCGAGCACAGCGGCCCCGCCTCGGCGTGCAGGCAGAAATGCGCGCCGTCAGCGCCGGAGGACAGCGCCAGCACGAACACGCCGTGGCCGGTGTCGATGCGGCGCGGGCCGTCGTGGTGGTGGTGGTCGTGCTCGTGCGCATGGCGCGCCGCGTTCGCACTCCAGGTGCGCCACAGCATCCACAGCGCGACCGCGATGATGAGCACCGCGGAAATCAGCTGCAGGTAGGGCTCGGTGGCCTCGGTGTTCCACCGGCGGCCGAAGTACAGGCCGGCCAGCCCGATCAGCCAGACGATGGCCGTGTGCGAGACGGTGGCGGCGAGGCCGAGCAGCACGGCCTGACCCAGGGTGCCGCGCACGGCGATGATGAAGGCCGCCATCATCGTCTTGGAGTGCCCGGGCTCCAGGCCATGCAGGGCACCGAGCAGCATCGCGGTCGGCACGAACAGCCAGGAGTTTCCTTGCTGCAGAAGCGTGGTGAAAGTGGGCATCGCCGCAGCGGCCTATAGGGTGGGGGGTATAGTATATACCCCGCCCGCGGCGCCGCCAGCGCCGGTCAGCGCGGCTTCGGGCGGCGCTCGCGCGCTGCGCGCGGCGTCTTGGGCAGTCCGGTGTGCTGGGTGCGAAACGGTCGCCCCGGCGGACGAGCGGCCGGCCCGCCCGTGCCGGCGGGCTGGTAGGCGGGCACCAGCTGGTGGCGCGCGTTGCCGATGAGGTCGGCCCGCCCCATGCGCCGCAGGGCCTCGCGCAGGACCGGCCAGTTGTTCGGGTCGTGGTAGCGCAGGAAGGCCTTGTGCAGGCGGCGCACCTTGATGCCCTTGGGGATGAGCACTTCCTCGCTGCTGCGCGTGATGCGCTTGAGCGGGTTCTTGCCCGAGTGGTACATCGCGGTGGCCGTGGCCATCGGCCCGGGCAGGAAGGCCTGCACCTGGTCGGCACGAAAGCCGTTCTTCTTCAGCCACAGTGCCAGCTCCAGCATGTCCCGGTCGCTGGTCCCCGGGTGGGCGGCGATGAAGTACGGGATCAGGTACTGCTCCTTGCCCGCCTCCTTCGAGTAGCGCTCGAAGAGCTCCTTGAAGCGGTCATAGGCGGCCACGCCCGGCTTCATCATCTTCGACAGCGGCCCCTCCGCCAGCGCCTCGGGCGCAATCTTCAGGTAGCCCCCCACGTGGTGCTGGGCCAGCTCCTTGACGTACTCGGGCGACTCGATCGCCAGGTCATAGCGCACGCCCGAGGCGATCAGGACCTTCTTGATGCCGGGCAGCGCGCGCGCCCGGCGGTAGAGGCGTATCAGTGGCGCGTGGTCGGTGTTGAGGTTCGGGCACACCGCCGGATACACGCACGAGGGCCGCCGGCATGCGCTTTCGATCTCGGGGCTCTTGCAGGCCAGGCGGTACATGTTCGCCGTCGGGCCGCCCAGGTCCGAGATCACGCCGGTGAAGCCGGGCACCCGGTCGCGCACCTCGGCGATCTCGCGCAGCACCGAGTCCTCGGACCGGCTCTGGATGATGCGCCCCTCATGCTCGGTGATGGAGCAGAAGGTGCAGCCGCCGAAGCAGCCGCGCTGGATCGCGACCGAGAAGCGGATCATCTTGTAGGCCGGGATCTCGGTCGCGCCGTAGAACGGGTGCGGTACCCGGCGGTAGGGCCGCTCGTACACCCAGTCCATCTCCTTCATGGTGAGCGGGATGGGCGGCGGGTTCAGCCACACATCGCTGTCGCCATGACGCTGCACGAGCGCGCGCGCGTTACCCGGGTTGGCCTCGAGGTGCAGGATGCGCGAGGCGTGCGCGTACAGCACCGGGTCTGCCGCAACTGCATCGTAGGAGGGCAGCCTGATGACACTGCGCTCGCGGTCCGCCCCCTTCACGCGCCGCACAAAGCGCACCACCTTCTCCCCCTCCGGTCGTGCCTGCGTGCTGCAGTCCGCTCCCTGCGGCGCGGCAGGCGCAGCAGGGGCCATCGCATAGGGATCGAGGGGCGGATTGAGTGGGCCCGGTGCATCCAGGTGCGTCGAGTCGATCTCGATCCAGCCGCTCGGCAGCGACTTGCGCTGGAAGGCGGTGCCGCGGATGTCGGTGATCGCGCGTATGTCCTCGCCGGCCGCCAGGCGGTGGGCGAGTTCGCAGATCTGCCGCTCACCGTTGCCGAACACCAGCAAGTCGGCCTTGGCATCGAGCAGCACCGAGCGGCGTACCTTTTCCGACCAGTAATCGAAGTGCGCAATGCGGCGCAGCGAAGCCTCGATGCCGCCGATGACGATGGGTACGTCGCGAAACGCCTCGCGGGCGCGCTGGGCGTAGACGATGACCGAGCGGTCCGGCCGACCCCCGGCGGCGCCACCGGCGGTGTAGGCATCGTCGCTGCGGACGCGGCGGTCGGAGGTGTAGCGGTTGACCATCGAATCCATGTTGCCGGCGGTGATGCCGAAGAACAGGTTCGGGCGGCCGAGCGCTGCGAAGGGCTCGGCGCTGTGCCAGTCGGGCTGGGAGATGATGCCCACCCGGAATCCCTGCGCCTCGAGCACCCGCCCGATGATGGCCATGCCGAAGCTCGGGTGGTCGACGTAGGCATCGCCGGTCACGATGATGATGTCGCAGCTGTCCCAGCCCAGCAGGTCCATCTCCGCGCGCGACATGGGCAGGAACGGGGCCGTACCGAATCGTGCCGCCCAGTGCGGGCGGTAGCCGGAGATGTCGCGGGCACTGTGCATACGGACCCCAAATTAGAACAGAAGCCGGCCCGCACGGTCACGCCGGCCGACCGGGGGCGGCTTGCTGTTACCTTGGTAACTTGGTAACATGCGCCCCCATGAAAGACATCACCCGCACCCAGACCGGCGTGCGCCTCGAGAGTCGCCTGCTGAAGGTCCTCAAGGCGCTCGCCACGGAACTCGACCTGTCCCTCGGCGACCTGCTGGAGGGCATCGTGCTGCACGCCTTCGAGGGCAAGGCGCCCTTCTCTGCGGCCACGCTCAAGAAGATCCGCGCGCTGCGCACGGTGTACGGGCTCGACCTGGTGGCGGCCGATTCGCACCAGCTGCGCGAGGCTGCCGGTGAGCGCTGAACCGCTCACCTTGCAGTCCTTCCTGCGCGGCGAGGTGTGCGCGGCCCACTTCCCGCACCGCGAGCACGTGCGCATGGCCTTCGAGATCCTGGGGCGGCACGACTTCGCCGAGGCCTTGCTGCACTACTCGCGCACGCTGCGCTCGATGACCGCCCGGGCCGGCAAGCCGCAAGCCTTCAACCAGACGATCACCGTGGCGTTCCTGGCGGTGATCGCGCAACGCATGGCGCAGTCACCCGGCCAGGACTTTGCCGCCTTCGCCGAACGCAACGCCGACCTGTTCGACAAGTCACTGCTGCGGCGCTGGTATCGCCCCGAGCAGCTGGCCTCGCCGCTGGCAAGCCGGACTTTCCTGCTGCCGGACCCGCCCGGTGAGCGCGCCTAGCATCCTCGCCGCCTACCGCTGGTTCTTCTGCCTGCTGCTGCTCCTGGGCAGTGCGCAGGGCCTGCTCAGCCAGCCCGGCGAGCACGCCCACGCCGCCCTGCTCGGGGCGGCGGAGGCGTGCGGCGCGCTGCTGCTCCTCGCGCGCCGGACGCAGTGGCTTGGCGCGTGGCTGCTGCTCGCGGTGTTCAGCGTCGCCCAGACAGTCGCGGCGCTCGCATCGGCATGGCCGGTGCGGTTCGCACTGTACGCGGCCGGCGCATTCCTGATCGTGCTGATGGATCGCGCACTGCGGCAGCCTCCGGCGCACTAGCGCCGGCACCACGCCGGCGCCCCTGCCAGACCAGCAGCGGCAGCAGGGCCAGCAGCCAGGCCCACGAAAACGCGCCCGACCCACCCTGGCTGCCGTCCTTCTTCACCAGCTGCTCCGCCGCCGGGTACAGGCAGTCGCCCAGGCTGGAGGAAGCGTGGTGCTCGCGCGGCGTCCCGCACCCCGGACAGGGGACTTCGCATCCGCTCAGGATCAGCGCCATGGTCACGATCAGGACGCAAAGACGGGGCCGCATATGTCGTATCTCCCGGGCGTGTCGTTGGTTCCCGGGACTATGCGAGTAGGTCTTTCGACAGGCCACTTTCTTCGCTAGGGTCGCTATATAAGCGACCTAGAGTATTATCCTGTAGTACTTTTGTGACTTTCGAGCAGGTTTACGGTGGCCGAACGGGTAGCGATCGTCCGGGAGCTCAAGCGGGCGCTGAAGGAGCGTGGGCTCACCTATGCCGACGTCGCCCGGACCCTCAGGCTGAGCCTGGCCTCGGTGAAACGGCTGTTCTCCAGCGGCGACCTGTCGCTGGCGCGGGTGGATGCGGTCTGCGAGCTGGCCGGGATCTCGCTGCGCGAGATCCTCGAGCGCGCGGAGGAGCACGCCATCCCCGGCGGCCAGCTGACGCTCACGCAGGAGCGGGAGATCGTGTCCGACCCGCGCCTGCTGTTCGTCACCTGGCTGGTGCTCAACCGGATGCAATTCGAGCAGATCGTGCGCGATTACCGCCTGACGGAGGCCGAGGTCCTCGGCTGCCTGATCAAGCTCGATCAGCTGAAGGTCATCGAGCTGCAGCCGTTCAATCGCACGCGGCTGCTGGTAAGCCGCTACTTCAGCTGGCGGCCGGGCGGCCCGGTGCAGCGCTACATCAACGGCCGGCTGCTGCGCGAATTCATGTCGACCCGCTTCTCCGGGGCACAGGAGGAGTTCATCTTCCATGGCGCACCGACCTCCACGACCGTGCTGGCGCAGATCAAGCGAGTGCTGCAGCGCACCGCGCGCGAATGCATGGAACTGATCGAGCGCGACCGCTCCCCGCCGCAGCAGCGGCGCGGCGCGGCGTTCGTCCTGGCCATGCGGCCGTGGGAATACTCGGGCTTCGCGCCGTTCCGCCGCGAGGGCGAAGCGCCGGCACCGGTTGGGGCAGTGCGCTCAGTAAAGGAGTGAGGCCTGGCGAGCGCTGCGCCACGCCGCCTCGTCGGTGCTGGCCAGCGCATCGAGGTCCGCCGGCGTCGCCGCCGGGTCATCGACCCACTGGCGCAGCAGCTCGCTCCCGTTGATGACGTCGATCGCCAGGCGCTGCTCGTACTCGTAGGGGAAGTCACGCCACAGCGGGTAGTCGGGACGCAGCCGGCGCAGTGCCTTGAAGGCCAGCGCAAACAACCGCCACGGCCGGAAGGCCTCATGGTCGTAGTAGGCGGGATCCTCGACATGCACCTGGAACCCGGCACACAGCTTGCCGGCGTGCTTGTGGAAGGTGGGCTCGAACCAGCACGGACGCAGCCTGCACCCGCGCAGCCATTGCGGCGCGAGCGACTGCATCTGCCGCAGCAGCGCCGTGACGTCTAGGTCCGGTGCGCCGAGCAGCTCGAGGGGCCGCGTCGTGCCGCGCCCTTCCGAGAGCGTCGTGCCCTCGAGCATGACCGAGCCGGGGTAGCAGCGCGCCATCCACAGGTTCGGCGCGTTGGGACTTGGGTTCACCCAGGTGCGATCGCCCAATGGCCAGCCGTGCCCCGGCGCCGCCAGCGGCGCCCAGCCGCTCATCGGCACCACCTGGCAGTCCACGTCCAGGTGCAGCGTGCTGACGAACCAGCGCGCCAGCTCACCCAGGGTGAGTCCGTGCCGCATCGGCAGTGGACCGGCGCCTACGAAGCTCTCCCAGCCGGCCCGCAGTGCTAGCCCCTCGATGGGGCGGCCGACCGGGTTCGGGCGGTCCAGTACCCACACGCTCTTGTGGTGGCGGGCCGCCGCCTCGATCACGTAGCGCAGCGTCGTGATGAAGGTGTAGATGCGGCAGCCCAGGTCCTGCAGGTCGACCAGCCACACGTCGCTGGCGTCGAGCATCTCGGCGGTCGGCCGGCGCACCTTGCCGTACAGGCTGAACACCGGAATGCCGTGCAGCGGGTCAACGAAGTCCGGCGACTCCACCATGTTGTCCTGCTTGTCGCCGCGCAGCCCGTGTTGCGGCCCGACGGCGGCGCTCACGCGCAGGTCGCCGAGGCCGACGAGCGCATCGAGTGAGTGGGTGAGGTCGCGCGTGACCGAGGCGGGATGCGCCAGCAGGGCCACGCGCCGGCCCGCCAGCGGCTTGCGCAGCTGCGGCTCGGCGAGCAGGCGGTCGATGCCGAAGTTCATGGTGCGCTCAGCTCCACTACGAAGCCATCGGGGTGATGGAAGTCCGGTTTGCCGGGGGGATGATGCAGCGCCCAGTAGGACAGCCCGCCGCCCGCGTCCTCGATCACCGCCGCGAGCGCGAGCCGCAGCCGCGGCGCACGGTCGATCCCCTCGAGGGTGCCGATATCAAAGGTGGCAGTGAGGGTGAGCTGCCCGGCATCGCGGGATGACTGCATGCGCGGCGGGGATGCGATCGCCGCGGGGCACATCTGCGCGCGATACGCGGCGAAGCGGTAGGCGGCCCAGTCGCCCGCCGGCGAGAAATTGAACTCGTAGTATCCGCCGGCATCGGGGGCCGCGACAAAGGCCTCGAAGCAGGTGTGCCGCCACAGGCCATCCGCGGGCGACTGCCCGCGCGCAGCGGGCATGCGCACCTGGGCCAGGTCAGCATGCAACGCGTACTCGCAGCACAGCACCGCGGGCCGCAGCAAGCGCGCCGTGGCACCGATCCGCGCGATCCCGTGGGCGGGCGTCTGCGGGTGAGCCAGCATCGAGCCGGGTGCTGCAGGGTGCGCCACGGCAGGACCTTCAGTCCTGCAGCAGGCGCAGCAGCGCTGCGGTGACCGCCTCGGGCTGCTCGAGCGTCGAAAGGTGTCCGCAGCGGGGCACGACGAGCAGCTTCGCACCGCGGACGCCATTGGCGATCTCCTCGGCGCGGTCCGGAGGGGTGAGCTGGTCGGCGTCGCCCACCAGCACCAATGTCGGGCAGCGGATGGCCGCCAGCGTCGGCCGCGAGTCCGGGCGCGCGATGTTGGCGGCCTGCTGGTTCAGGTAGCCCGAGACGCCGGTCTCGCGCCCCATCTGCCGGTTGAGCTCGCGCAGCGCGTCGTCCTCGCCGCGCGAGGCGTGCACGAGGCGCGGGTACAGCGCGTCGATGACCTCCTCGAAGCGCCCGTTGCTGGCCAGCGCCATCTGCGTGCGGCGGCCGGCGGTGGCTTCGGCGGTGTCCGGCCGCGCGGCCGTGTCCAGCAGCGCCAGGCGCACCACCCGCTGCGGCGCCTGGCGCAGCAGCTCGAACGAGATGTAGCCGCCCATCGACAGGCCGACCAGCGCAAAGCGCGGCGGCGCAGTGGCGAGGATGCGGCGGGCGATGCCGGCCATGCTGTCATCACGGGTGTGCTCGGCCACCATCACGGGGCCCGTGCTCCACAGCGCCGGGATCTGCGACGCATACAGGCGCGCGGAGCACAGCAAGCCGGGGATCAGGACGACGGGCAAGGACTCGGCCACGAACGCGAGGTTAACATGCGTCCCATGAAAAGAATCCGCATCGCACCGGCCGCCCTCCTGCTCGTGCCGCTGCTGGCCGCCGCTGCGCCGCCGCCGCCCGCGCCCGCCCTGAGTGCCGAGGCGGCGCAGCGATTTGCGGCGCTGGCGCTGAAGTGCCTGCACCAGGAGTACCCGAATCACATCTCGCACACCCTCGCGGGCGATGCCGACGTGCACCCGCCGCGCGAGCTCACGCCGGCCTTCTACGGCTGCTTCGACTGGCATTCCGACGTGCACGGCCACTGGCTGCTGGTGCGCCTGCTGCGCCTGTTCCCGCAGGCGCCCTTTGCCGCGCAGGCGCGCCGCGAGCTGGCGCAGACCTTCACGGCGCAGAACATCGCCGGCGAGGTCGCCTACCTGCGCGGCGCCGGGCGCGCGAACTTCGAGCGCCCGTACGGGCTGGCGTGGCTGCTGAGGCTCGCCGCGGAGCTGCGGTCCTGGGATGACCCGGACGCGCGCGCCTGGGCTGCGGTACTGCAACCGCTCGAGAGCGAGGCCGCCGCGCGCATCGGCAGCTGGCTGCCCAGGCTGCACTACCCGATCCGCATCGGGGAGCACGACCAGACGGCCTTCTCGTTCGGGCTCACCTGGGACTGGGCGCTCGCGGCGGGCGATGAGCCGATGCGGGCCGCGCTGCGCGATGCGGCGGCGCGTTTCTACCGGGCGGACCGCAACTGCCCGCTCGCATACGAGCCGTCCGGCGAGGACTTCCTGTCGCCGTGCCTTGCCGAGGCGGACTTCATGCGCCGCGTGCTCGGGCAGGCAGAGTTCGCGCGCTGGCTCGGGACCTTCCTGCCGCAGATACCCCGCAGCGCGGGCTCTGCCTGGCTCACCCCGGGGGTGGTCACCGACCGTGCCGACCCGAAGCTGGCGCACATCGACGGCCTGAACCTGAGCCGCGCGTGGATGCTGGAGGGCATCGCCGCCGCACTGCCGCGAGCGGATGCACGGCGCGCCGCCCTGGACGCGGCCGCCGCGGCGCACCGCGCCGCCGCGCTACCCGCGGTCACCGGCGAGCACTACGAGGGTGGCCACTGGCTCGGTACTTTCGCGGTCTACCTCACCAGCGCCGCCGGATTGCCCTGACTGGCGCGCTTGACGGACCTTCTCAGCCGAGCGCCTCTGCGAGCTCGGCGAGCAGGTCGGCGATGTCCTCGACGCCCACCGAGAGTCGGATCAAGCCGTCGCTGATGCCGAGCGCCGCCCGCATCGAGGGGGGCAGCGAGGCGTGGGTCATGATCGCCGGATGCTCGATCAGGCTCTCGACCCCGCCGAGGCTCTCGGCGAGCGAGAACAGATGGCAGCGCTCGAGCGCGCGTTTCGCCGCCGGAAGGCCGCCGTGCAGCACCGCGGTCACGATGCCGCCGTAGCCGCCGACCATCTGCCGCTGCGCCAGGGCGTGCTGCGGGTGGCTGGCAAGGCCGGGGTAGTGCACGCGCTCCACGGCCGGGTGCTGCTCGAGGAAGCGTGCCACGGCCAGGCCATTGGCGCAGTGCCGCTCCATGCGCAGCGCCAGCGTCTTGATGCCACGCAGGGTCAGGAACGAGTCAAACGGGCCCGGCACCGCGCCAAGCGCATTCTGCAGGTAAGCCAGGCGTTCGCTGAGCGCCGCGTCTTCGCGCACCACGGCTGCACCCCCGATGGCATCGGAATGCCCGTTGAGGTACTTGGTGGTCGAGTGCATGACCACATCGAAGCCATGTTCGAGCGGGCGCTGGATGTAGGGGGTGGCGAAGGTGTTGTCGCACACGCAGAGGATGCCGCGGCTGCGCGCCAGGGCGGCCGCGGCGCTCAGGTCGACGAGCTTCAGCAGCGGGTTGGTGGGCGTCTCGACCCACAGCATCCGCGTCTCCGGGCGAAAGGCCGCCTCGAGCGCGGACAGGTCCGACAGGTCCACGAAGGAGACCGTGTGGCCGGCGCTGCGCTTGCGCACGTTCTCCAGCAGGCGGTAGCTGCCGCCATACAGGTCGTTCATGGCGATGATGTGCGAGCCGGCGTCCAGCAGCTCGAGCAGTGTCGCGGTGGCTGCCATGCCCGAGGCGAAGGCGAAGGCGGCCGACCCGCCCTCCAGGTTGGCGAGCGACGCCTGCAGGGCATCGCGCGTCGGGTTGTGGGTGCGCGAGTACTCGTAGCCTTTGTGGACGCCGGGGCTGGACTGCACGTAGGTGGAGGTGGCGTAGATCGGCGGCATGACCGCGCCGGTGAGCGGATCCGGGCGCTGCCCGCCGTGGATGACGCGCGTGGCGAAGCGCTGGCCGCCTGTCTGGTCAGTCATGCGAAATGAACCTCTGCGTGGGTGAAAGTCGGGCGGCCAGTCATTGCCGGCTGCGCAACCAGTTGAGCAGGTCGATGCGTGTGATCAGTCCCTGGAACTCGTTGTTGTGCATGACGATGGCGACCATGCCGCGCCGGAAGATCTCCATCAGCTGCGACACCGGGGCATCGGCGGCGACGGTCACCAGGTGGCTGGTCATCGCCTGGGTTACCGGCTCGCTGAACAGCTGCGGGTTGGCGATCACCTCCAGAAGGATGTCTTCCTCGTCGACGATGCCGACGATGCGCCCGTCCTGCAGCACCGGTACCTGCGAGACATCGTAGAGCTTCATGCGTCGGTAGGCCGCCATGACCGTCTCGGTGGAGTTGACCGTGATCGCCGCGCGCTCGCTGTGGCGCCGCGGTATCAGGTCGCGCAGGTCGCCCAGGCGCTCCCGCTCGATGAAGCCCTGGTCCAGCATCCAGTAGTCGTTGTAGACCTTGGACAGGTACTTGTTGCCGCTGTCGCAGACGAAGGTCACGACGCGCTTCGGCTCCTGCTGCGCCCGGCAGTAGCGCAAGGCTGCTGCCAGCAGCGTGCCGGTGGACGTGCCGGCGATGATGCCCTCGCGGCTCAGCAGCTCACGGCAGGTGCGGAAGGCCTCCGCGTCGGCGATGGTGTAGGTGCCGCTGACCCGGGAAAAATCCCCGATCGGCGGCACCGAGTCGCCGCCGATGCCCTCGACCAGCCAGGGCGTCATCTTCTCGGGCAGCTTCCCGGTGGTGGCGTAGGTGGCCAGGCCCGAGCCGGCCGGGTCGGCGAGCAGCAGCTGCACCGCGGGCGCGGTGCGCGCGAAGTAGTGGCTGAGACCGGCGAGCGTGCCGCCGGTGCCCGCCCCGCACACGACGGCGTCCAGCTCGTGGCCCATCTGCTCCCAGATCTCCGGGGCGGTGGTCTCCTCGTGCGCCTGGGCATTGGCCGGGTTACCGAACTGGTTGACGAAGTAGGCACCCGGGATCTCACGCGCCAGCCGTTCGGCGGTGTCGCGGTAGTACTCCGGGTGGCCCTTGCTCACGTCCGAGCGCGTCATCACCACCTGCGCGCCCATGGCCCGGAGGTGGAAGATCTTCTCCTGGCTCATCTTGTCGGGAATCACCAGCAGCAGGCGGTAACCTTTCTGCGCCGCCACCAGCGCAAGCCCGAGCCCGGTGTTGCCCGCGGTTGCCTCCACCAGCGTGCCGCCCGGGGCGAGCTGGCCGGAGCGCTCGGCCGCCTGGATCAGGTAGAGGCCGACGCGGTCTTTGATCGAGCCGCCGGGATTCTGGTTCTCGAGCTTCAGGAACAGCTTGCAGGGGCCCGTGTCCAGGTGCCGCACGGCCATGAGCGGCGTATTGCCGATCATCTCCAGGACGTTGGCGTAGGTGGGAGGCGTCATCGTGTTTCTTCTGCGGAGAGCTGCGCCGCGATTGTACGCTGGCTGCTGCGCGGGCGTCCGCCGGGCGAGCTTCAGTCGGCGTCGGTGATGAGCCCCGCGGCAACCCAGCTGCGCAGCAGGGTCGCTGCCTGCAAGGGCGCCGCGGCATCCCCCACCTCCGCGCACAGCAGCGTGCACAGCTCACCGAAGGACCCGCCCTGGCGCCCCGCGTCCAGCACCGCGGCTTCCGTGCCGGGTAGCGAGCGGAAGTAGGTGGTGAGTCCCTGGCGCCACAGCAGCCACGGCTGCGCCTGCTGGCTGAAGGCAACGGGCGGTACTTCGGACTCCTCGGTCACCGCCTGCCAGATCTGGGGCGCATTCCAGTGCAGGTCGAGGCGTTGCACGCTCGGGTGCCAGCGCAAGCGCAGCTGCGCCCACTGCTGGGGGTGCACTTGAGCGAGCACCTCGTGCGTGAGCGGTGTGGCATCGGCGGCATCGAAGGTGAGGCCAACGCACCATTCCCAGCGCGCCAGCTCGGCGAGCACCGGGGCCTCGCCGTAGGCCGGGTCGCTGGCGAGGAATGCGGCGAGGCGGTCGCCGTAGTGACGGATGGAAAAGAACGTGGAGGCATGCGCTGCGACATAGGCACGTGCCAGGGCGTTGAAATCCTCCTCGCCCATCAGCCGCAGCATGGCGGGGAAATTCGCGCCCAGGGCTTCCGCCAGGCGGCTGGCGTACGCTCCGGCATAGATGCCCAAGCGGATCTCGGCCGGAACCTGTGCGGTGCCGAGGACGCGGCGGTGGATCGCCCCCCCGCCGCTGATCAGGTAGTCCTGGAAAGCGCCCTGCAACTCGGCAAGTTCGTTCACGGGGCCGCAGCTCCTGCCGGCATGCCGGCGCGCTGTGCAGCCAGCGGCATCGTCGCCGGCGGCGCGTTCAGCACCCGTGCACTCAGCTGGCGCGCCTGGTCGAGTTCGCCGACCAGTTCCTCCAGCGGCGGAATGTTGTCATCGCGCTCGATCATCGTCGCGACCGGCCCGCAGTGCCGCAGGGCGGCCTCGTAGAGCTGCCACACCGGGTCCGGGACGGGGTGATCGTGGGTATCGATGAGGTAGCTGCCGTGATCCTCGTGGCCGGCCAGGTGGATCTGCTGGACGCGCTCGGCGGGAAGGTGCTGCAGGTAGGTGCGCGCGTCGAACCCGTGGTTGACGGAGCTTACGTAGATGTTGTTGACGTCGAGGAGAAGGAGGCAGTCGGCGCGCACGACCACCTCGCGCAGGAATTCCCACTCGGTGAGCTGCGAGGCGCTGTAAGCGACGTAGCTGGAGACGTTCTCGAGCAGGATGCGGCGGCCGAGCAGCTCCTGCACCTGCCCCACGCGGGCCACCACGTGGGCGAGTGCCTCCTCGGTATAGGGCAGCGGCAACAGGTCGTGCAGGTTGCGCCCGGCCACGCCCGTCCAGCACAAGTGATCGGAGATCCAGGCCGGCTCGATGCGCGCCGCCAGCGACTTCACCTGGCGCAGATACTCCAGATCAAGCGGTGCGGTGCTGCCGATGGACATCGACACACCGTGCATGACCAGAGGATAGCGCTCACGGAAGCGCGTCAGGTAGTTCAGCGGCTTCCCACCCGGGACGAGGTAGTTCTCGGTGAGCACCTCGAACCAGTCGACGCGCGGGCGCTCCGCGAGGATCGCCTCGTAGTGATCGACCCTCAGTCCGAGGCCAAAGCCCAGCGAGGGGCGAGTAAGCATGGCAGGCAACCGCGGGCCGGGCGCCACCTGGCGCCCAGCCCGCGTGCACTCACTTCGCCTTCGCCTTCGCGGCGTCGCAGTCCGCCTTGCTCATCTCCAGGAACCCCTTGCCCTTGCAGGAGTTCTGGCCCTTGCAGGCGTTGTTGGCACTCTTGCAGGCCGACTGGCCCTTGCAGGCGTTCACGCCCGCACAGTGCACCTTCGCCTCATCGGCACTGGCGGTGCTGATCGCGGCGGTCGAGAACATCACCGCGGCAGCCGCGGCCAGGGCAACACTGGGAAGCATTCTGGAACTCATTCGCAGTCTCCTCGTACGGGGGGTTATGGAACGCCGCGCGATTGTACGCCTCGCGCTACGGGGCGGTGCGCAGCGCGAAGGCACCGTAAGTACCCCCACCTCAACGCATATCCCCGGCGCGATGCCCATAGTGCGGCCATACAGTAGACCGGCACTTCCGGTACTGGATTGCAGAAGCACGCAAAGAGACCCATATAGGGGTTCGCGGCGGGCTTACCGATGCCGCACCGCACGATGGATCCCGTATAATTTCACCAGCTGCGCCCGCTCGGCGCAGGCACGCTCCACCATCTGACTGCACCCGGTGACGGAATGACCGACGCCCCACGTGACGCCATTGCCCTGCGTGGCGCGCGCCAGAACAACTTGAAGAACGTCGACCTCGACATTCCGCTGAACGAACTCATCGTCGTCACCGGAGTTTCCGGTTCCGGCAAGTCGTCCCTGGTCTTCGACACTCTGTACGCCGAAGGGCAGCGGCGCTACGTGGAGACCTTCTCCCCGTACGCGCGCCAGTTCCTCGACCGAATGGACAAGCCACAGGTCGAGTCGATCCAGGGCATCCCACCGGCGATTGCCATCGATCAGACCAATCCGGTGCGCACGTCGCGCTCCACGGTCGGAACGATGACCGAGCTGAACGATCACCTGAAGCTGCTGTTCGCCCGCGCCGCGGCGCTGTTCTGTCAGCGCTGCGGCAAGGCGGTGCACCGCGATACGGCCGAGAGCATCTATGCGGATGTCCTCGAGCGAGCGCGGACCGCCGGCGATCCGCGGCTGCTCATGACGTTCCCGGTGACCGTGCCCGAGAACTTCACGGTGGACGAGGTGCGCGAGCTGCTGTCTCGCCAGGGCTATACGCGCTTCCTCCAGGCGCCCCCTGCCACACAGGCCGCCGCCGCACCCGCCAAGCGCACCCGGAAACGTTCCGCTCCGGCCGTCCCCACCACGCTTGAGGTCGTGCAGGACCGGCTGCGCGCCGGCAGCGCCGAACGCGGCCGCGTCCTCGAGTCGCTGGAAGCGGCGCTGCGCGTCGGGCGCGGCCGCGTCGACATCCAGGTCGTCGACGACGCCGACCCGCCGCAGCGCTTGGCGACGTGGCGCTATTCCAGCGAGCTGCATTGCGCGGAGTGCGACCTCGCCTACCGCGCACCCACGCCGAGCCAGTTCTCCTTCAACTCGCCCCTGGGCGCCTGCGAGACCTGCCGCGGCTTTGGCCGAACCATCGGCATCGACTACGGGCTGGTGATCCCGGATGAGACCAGGACCCTGCGCACCGGGGCCATCAAGCCCTGGCAGACCAAGTCGTATGCCGAGTGCCAGGAAGATCTGGAGAAATTCGCCAAGCTGCGCGGCATCTCGCTCGACACGCCCTGGCGCGAGCTCAGCAGCGAGGCGCGCAAGTGGGTCATCGACGGCGAAGGGGCCTGGTCGAAGAAGGTCTGGTACGGCGTGAAGCGCTTCTTCGCGTGGCTGGAGACGCGCGCCTACAAGATGCACGTGCGCGTGCTGTTGTCGCGCTATCGCGCCTACACCCCGTGCACCGCCTGCGCGGGTGCGCGCCTGAAGAGCGAGGCGCTGCTGTGGCGCATCGGCAGCAAGGCGTTGGCCGATAGCGCACTCGGCGACCAGGCGCGCATGCGACCACCCGGTGTCGAGTGGAGCGAGGCTGCCTTGGCTGCCCTGCCGGGCCTATCCATCCACGATCTCATGCTCATGCCGGTCGAGCGCAGCCACGAATTCTTCGCCCGGCTCGAGCTGCCGCAGCCTTTGGACGAGGCCACCGACCTGCTGCTGGGAGAGATCCGCGCGCGCTTCCGCTACCTTGCGGACGTCGGTCTCGGCTACCTCACGCTTGACCGGCAGTCGCGCACCCTCTCCGGCGGCGAGGTGCAGCGTATCAACCTGACCACGGCGCTCGGCACCAGCCTGGTCAACACGCTCTTCGTACTGGACGAACCCTCCATCGGGCTGCACCCGCGCGACATGCAGCGTGTCATCGGCGTGATGAAGCGCCTGCGCGACTCCGGCAATTCGCTGGTCGTGGTCGAGCACGATCCGCAGATCATGCTCGAGGCAGACCGCATCCTGGACCTGGGGCCGGGTGCCGGTGAGCGTGGCGGCGAGATCGTCTTCTTCGGCACGCCGGGTCAGATCCGCAAGCACGCCCGCTCGCTCACCGGCCAGTACTTGAGCGGGGCCAAGACGCTGGCGCCGCGCGAGGCGGTCGAGCCGGCCCGCGAGGCGGCGCCAGGCGAGGTGGTGGCCGAGGCGGTTTCGAACCGCTGGCTGGAATTGCGCGGCGCGCGCGAGCACAACCTGAAAGACGTCGACGTGCGCATCCCGCTCAAGCGGCTGGTGTGCGTCACCGGCGTCTCGGGCTCGGGCAAGTCGACGCTGGTGGAGGACGTGCTTTACCCGGCGCTGCTCAAGTACCGCGGCAGGCCGACGGAGGCTCCCGGCCAGTTCAGCTCCCTGTCCGGCGCGGAGCTCATTGACGACGTCGTCATGGTGGATCAGAACGCGATCGGGCGGACCACGCGCTCCAACCCGGCCAGCTACGTTGGCGCGTTCGACGCGATCCGCAACCTGTTCGCCGCCGAACCGGCTGCGCAGGAGCGCAAGTACACCCCGGGCACGTTCAGCTTCAACTCCGGCAACGGCCGCTGCCCGACCTGCAGCGGCAACGGCTTCGAGCACGTCGAGATGCAGTTCCTCTCGGACGTGTACCTGCGCTGCGCGGACTGCAACGGCCGTCGCTACCGCGACGAGATCCTGGAGATCCGCCGCGAGGGCGCGGACGGGCGGCGCCTCAACATCTCCGAGGTGCTGGAGCTCACCGTGACCGAGGCGCGCGCCTTCTTCGCGGATGCACCCGAGGTGGCGCTGCGCGTCACCCCTCTGGCGGATGTGGGACTGGAGTACGTGAAGCTCGGGCAGCCGGTTCCGACGCTGTCCGGCGGCGAGGCGCAGCGACTGAAGCTCGCCGGCCATCTCGCCGAGGCGAACTCGGTGCTCTCGAGCACCACGCATCGCGGCAAGCTGTTCGTCTTCGACGAACCGACCACCGGATTGCACTTCGAGGACGTGGCGAAGCTGCTGCGCGCCTTCCGTAAGCTGCTTGTGGCGGGGCACTCCCTGCTGGTGATCGAGCACAACCTGGACGTCATCCGCGCCGCCGACTGGATCATCGACATGGGACCGGAAGGCGGCGAGCGCGGCGGCGCGATCGTGTGCACCGGCACCCCGGCCCAGGTCCGCGCCGAGCCGCGCTCCTTCACCGGCCAGGCACTCGCCGCCTACGACCAAACCCTGGCGCCAGTGCCGCCCCAGCCGGCGGCGCAAGTCGCCGAGAGCGCGGGCAGCTATGGCGCCGCGAGCGCTCGCCGGCGCAACGCCGTGGTCATCCACAAGGCGCGCGAGCACAACCTCAAGAACATCGACGTCGAAATCCCGCGCGACGGCTTCACGGTGGTCACCGGGGTCTCCGGCTCGGGCAAATCCACGCTGGCCTTCGACATTCTTTTCAACGAGGGTCAGCGCCGCTACCTGGAGTCCCTCAACGCCTACGCACGACAGTTCGTGCAGCCGGCGGCACGCCCGGACGTGGACGCCATCTACGGCATCCCTCCTACGGTGGCGATCGAACAGCGCACCAGCCGCGGCGGGCGCAAGAGCACGGTGGCAACGCTCACCGAGATCTACCATTTCCTGCGCCTGCTCTACGTGAAGCTCGGAACGAAGCACTGTCCGGACTGCGACGTGCCGATCGAGCCGCAGAGCCCGGCCTCGATCGCCGCACGGCTGATGCGCGACTTCAAGGGCAAGCGCATCACGCTGCTCGCGCCGCTGGTCGTCGCGCGCAAGGGCTACTACACGGACCTGGCCAAGTGGGCCGCCAAGAAGGGGTTCAAGAGCCTGCGCGTCGATGGGGCGCTGCTGCCAACCTCGCCATGGCCGCGGCTGTCGCGCTTCAGCGAGCACACGCTGGAACTCCCGGTCGGGGAGGTCGACGTCAGCGCGAAGAACGAGCCCGCGCTGCGCGAGGCGCTGGCGCGCGCGCTGGACTTCGGCAAGGGCCTGGTGCACGTGCTCGGGCCGAAGGCGCAGAAGGTGACGGTGTTCTCCACCAAGCGCGCCTGCCCTTCCTGCGGCAAGAGCTTCTCGGAGCTGGATCCGAGGCTGTTCTCGTTCAACTCCAAGCACGGCTGGTGCGAGAGCTGCTATGGCACCGGGGTGGAGATCCCGGGCTTCGAGGAGGAACACAGCGGCGAGGAGCGCTGGTGGAACGAGTGGTACTCCCACGACCCGCAGACCTGCACGGCTTGCCGCGGCGAGCGGCTCAATCCGACGGCGCTCGCCGTGCGCTTCCGCGAGCGCTCGATCGCCGCGCTTGCCGCTCAGTCTGTCGCGCAGTGCCAGGAATTCTTCGCCAGGCTGCGGCTCGGGTCGCGCGAGCGCGAGATCGCGCGCGACCTGCTCGCGGAGATCCGCGCGCGCCTGAAGTTCCTCGAGCGGGTCGGGCTGGGCTACCTGCAGCTGGACCGCTCGGCACCGACGCTGTCCGGTGGCGAGGCGCAGCGCATCCGCCTCGCCGCACAGCTTGGCTCCAACCTGCAGGGTGTCTGCTACGTGCTCGACGAGCCGACCATCGGCCTGCATCCGCGCGACAACGAGATCCTGCTGGATGCGCTCGGCGAGCTCGCCAGTCACCGCAACACACTGGTGGTGGTCGAACACGACGAGGACACCATCCGCCGCGCCGACTACGTGCTTGACCTTGGACCGCAGGCCGGCGTGCGCGGTGGCGAGGTGGTCGGTGCCGGCAGCGTCAAGGACCTGATGCGCAGCCCGCGCTCGGTCACCGGCCGCTTCCTGCGCGAGCCGCTGCTGCACCCGCCGCAGCCGCACCGCGCCATCGGCGCCAAGACGCCGCGCCTGCAGCTCGAGCGCATCGCGCTCCACAACATCAGGGGCTGCGATGTGGGCTTCCCCCTCGGGAGGTTGGTGGTCGTCACCGGGGTATCCGGATCCGGCAAGTCGACGCTCGCGCGCGACGTGCTGTACGCGAACCTCAAGGTCCTGCTGGGCGAGAACGCGGCGCGCGGCAAGGCCGGCAAGCGCGCCGCCACCAAGCTCGTCGGCTGTAGCGCGCTGCACGGCCTCGAGCACATCGACCGTGTCCTGGAGGTGGACCAGACCCCGATCGGCAAGACGCCGCGCTCCTGTGCGGCCACCTACATCGGCTTCTGGGACGAGATCCGCCGCATCTACGCCGGCACAACCGAGGCCCGCATCCGCGGCTACACGACGAGCCGCTTCTCCTTCAACACCGCGGGCGGACGCTGCGAGGCCTGCGAGGGCCAGGGTGTGAAGACCATCGAGATGAGCTTCCTGCCTGACGTGAAGGTGCTGTGCGACGTGTGCGGCGGGCGCCGCTTCAACTCCGAGACCCTCGCGGTACTGTGGCGCGACAAGAGCATCGGCGACGTGCTGGCGATGGACGTAGACGATGCCGTGGAATTCTTCGCCGCGCATCCGCGCGTGCTCCACGCGCTGAAGCTGCTGCAGGATGTCGGCCTGGGCTATCTGACGCTCGGCCAGCCGAGCCCGACGCTGTCCGGCGGCGAGGCACAGCGCATCAAGCTGGTCACCGAGCTGTCCAAGGTGCGCGACGAGGCCGCCCGTGGCCCGCGCTACAAGGCGCAGCACACCCTGTACGTGCTGGACGAGCCGACGGTGGGACTGCACATGGCCGATGTAGAGAAGCTGACGCACGTGCTGCACCGCCTGGTGGCCGCCGGCAACACTGCGGTGGTGGTCGAGCACAACCTCGACGTCATGGCAGAAGCGGACTGGATCATCGACATGGGGCCGGAGGCCGGGGAAGGCGGCGGCCGCGTCATCGCACAGGGCACTCCGGCGCAGATCGCCCAGCGGCGCAAGCAGTCGCACACCGGCCGCGTGCTGGATGAGTTCCTGCGCGAACGCGTGCTGCGGGTGGCCGACACCGGCTAGCTGCCGGCGGCGCGCCGACCGTAGTACCCTCAGCGACATGGCCCACAATCTCGTCTGCTGGAACTGCGGCGCCTCGCTTGCCGAGCTGACGCTGCCCCTGCGGCGGCGTGAGGAATGCCCCAGGTGCCGCAAGGAACTGCACGTGTGCCGCATGTGCGTCGACTACGACACCCGCGTGGCCAAGCACTGCCGTGAGCCCACGGCGGAGGAAGTGAGCGACAAGACCCACGCGAATTTCTGCGATCACTTCAAGCCGCGCCCCGGTGCCTACGTACCGCCCAACACGGCAGAGATCAACAAGTCCATGTCCGAACTCGAGAAGCTGTTCGGCAAGGGGTAGCCGCACGGTTCACCGCAGGCCGGCCACGGCGTACCGCAAGCGGCCAGCCCGCCGGGCTAGAATGAATCGATAATGCGAGTTGCCGTGCATCCTTGGGCGCGGCACAAGGGAGCCGGACATGTCTCATCGCCCCGCGCAAGCGCGGACCTGGTCGCACCTCCTCATCATCTCCGCCGCGCTGGCCGCTCCGGCCATGGCCCCGGCCGCACCCATCCCGACACCGGTGCACGCGTGGGAAACCGGTGGCACGCCGGCCGCGCTGGAAGCCTGGGTGCGGCAGCACCTGCAAAGCGCCGATGCCTCGATCGCAAAGCTGCTGGCGGTGAAGGGCGCGCGCACCGTGGACAATACGATGCGTCCCTACGACGATGCCCTCTGCGCGCTCTACGATGCGCAGAGCCAGGCGCAGTTGCTCTATGGGGTGGGTGAGAGCAAGGAGCTGCGCGACAAGGCGCAGGCGCTGACCCAGACCGTCGCCGCGGCGCTTGCCGCACTGAACCTCAACCAGTCGGTCTACAGGGCGCTGACGGCGGTGCCGAGCCCGGCCGATCCGGCCACGCGGCACTACCTGGAGCGGGCGCTGCTGGAGTATCGCCTGGCGGGGGTGGACCGCGACGAGGCCACGCGCGCCAAGATCAAGGCGCTGCAGGACCGCATCACCGAGCAGGGCCTGGCGTTCGAGCGCACCGTGCACGATGACCGCCGCACGGTGATCGTCGACAAGTCACAGCTCGAGGGCCTGCCGGCCGACTACATCGCCTCGCACCCGGCCGATGCCGAGGGCCACGTCAGGATCACCACGGACTTCCCGGACAGCCGCCCGGCCATCAAGTTCGGCGCCAACGCCGACCTGCGTCACAAGGTCTTCCTGGCGCTGCGCGGCGTCGCCTGGCCGGCCAACACTGAAATCCTGCGCAACCTGCTCACCGCCCGCAAGGAGCTGGCGCAGTTGCTCGGCTACCAGACCTGGGCCGACTTTGCCATGGCCGACCAGATGATGGGCTCGCCCGCCAAGCTGGCCGAGTTCGTCGAGAAGGTCGACGGCGCCACGCGCGAGCCGGCCGCGCGCGAGGATGCGATGCTGGTTGCCTTTGCGCGGCAGCGCGAGCCTGCGCTGCAGAAGATTTCCGAGGTGGACGTGGGCTACTGGCGCGAGCAGTACCGCCGCGCGAAGTTCGACTTCGACTCACAAAGCGTGCGCCCCTACTTCCCGTACGCACAGGTCGAGAGCGGCGTGATCACCACCGCCTCGAAGCTGTTCCATGTGCAGATCGTCCCGGTGCCCGGCGTGCACACGTGGCACCCGTCCGTGACCACGTACGACGTGATGGACGGCAAGACCAAGCTCGGCCGCATCTACCTGGACATGCACCCGCGCGATGGCAAGGACAAGTGGTTCTCGACCACGATGATCACCACCGGCGTGCGCGACCGGCGCCTGCCCGACGGGGCCCTCATCTGCAACTTCCCGGGTGGTGTCGCCGGCGACCCGGGGCTCATGCAGTACGGCGACGTGGTCGTGTTCCTGCACGAGTTCGGCCACCTCATGCATCACCTCATCGGCAGCCACAACCAGTTCGGCGCCGCCGGCGCGTTCTTCGTCGAGGGGGACTTCGTCGAGGCACCGTCGCAGATGCTGGAGGAGTTTTTCCACGACTACGGCGTCATCGCGTCCTTCGCGCGTCACTACCAGACGGGCGAGGCCCTGCCGAAGCCGTTGTACGAGCGCATGATCCGGGCGGACGCCTACGGGCGCGCGGCGGATCAGCAATTCCAGCTGCTGGCAACCGGGGTATCGCTGGACTTCCACACGCTTGACCCGTCGGCGGCGGACTTCGATGCCGTGTATCGCCGGGTGTTCGATCGCTACAGCACCGCGGAATTCGCGTCCGGCGACCACTTCTGGTCCTCGTACACGCACCTGAACGGCTATAGCTCCAACTACTACACCTACGTACTCGACAAGGTGATCGCGCTGGATTTCTTTGCGCAGTTCGATCCGAAGGACCTGCTCGGCGGCCCGACGGGCATGCGCTACCGTCAGACCGTGCTTGCCCCGGGCGCGACTGAGCCGGCGACCCAGCTGGTGCGCGACTTCCTGGGCCGCGACACGAACCTGGATGCCTTCCGCCGCTGGCTGGGGGCGGAATTCCAGACGCCGGCTACTGCTTCTTTATCCGCTCGCTGAGACGATCGAGGAGCTTCGCGAACGGCGAGTTCTTCTGCACCTCGACGCGCAGGTGACGCACTCCGCTGGCGTTCAGCGTCTCGCCGTTGCCGTTGTCGATGGCGAGCTGCCCGGCGCCAAGAATTTCCAGCGTCTCCTCGAGTGACTGCGCGCCGCGGCTCTCGTTCGCGCCGACCTTGCTCGGCGCCCGGCCCCGGCCCTTGGCGGCGGGCCGGGCGACTTTGGCCGCTGGCGCCGGCGCCGGCGTGCGTGGTGCCGGCTTGGGCACCGGACGTCCGGGGATCTTCTTCGCGGAAGCATTCGCAACGGGCGTTCCTGGCACGGCCTGCTGTGCGATCTTGGCCACCGCCTCTGCGGCCTCGGTGGAGTCATCGATCAGCTTGAATTCGTCGACCCTTCCAACCGGAGCCGACGGTGCCGAGCCGAGGATCGCTGCCTGCTTGTCCTGGTCCGTGGCGCGCGCGCGCTCCTGGGTGCTGACCGGCACCACTGCGACTGCCGCGAACTCGGAGCGTACGTAGTGCGCGACCTGTTTGGCCGAGATCGCGTCGCTGAAGAAGCCCAGACGCAGGCCGTACCACTTACGCCCGTCGCGGCTGCCCTCGACCGTATAGAGCGTGTAGGCGCTGAAAATCGCCAGTGGAGGGACCTTGTCCAGTTCCACCGGCTGCACCGACCATTGCAGCTGCACGGCGAAGAGGACTGGCGCATTGCTCACCACGGCCGCCTTGAGCGCCGCGCGGGTGCCGGTGTCGTCCGGCTTGAGCATCGGTATCGAACCCTGTGAGGCCGCAGCGGCGGCCGGCGTCGGCTCGGCGTCGCTGTCGCGGCGCACCTCCAGCAGCTTCAGCACCTGCGTATCGCTGAGTGCCTCTTTCGGCGCCGGTGCCGGGGCTTCGCGCGGCGGCGGTGGCGAGCGCATCAGGCGGGTCTCACCGGTGGCGCTGGCATCACCGAGTGCCTGCAGTACCTCGCGTACGTTGGAGTTGCCGAAGGCAGCGGCAGCGGGCGCTTTCTTCTGCGTGCCGGCTGCGGGCTTGTTCGCAGCGACAGCGACCGCGGCAGCGGCAGGGGCGGCAGCGGCAGGGGCGGCAGCGGCAGGGGCGGCAGCGGCGGCAGCGGCGCTGGCGGGGGCCACAGCGGCACTGGCAGGGGCTACAGCGACAGCGGCAGGGGCGGCAGGCGGCGCGGCGACCGGGCTGCGCTTGGGCGTGCTCGCCGGCAGGACAGGTGGCGTCGTCACAACGGGCCGCGGGGGTGTGAGCGGCGCCGGCTGGGCGGCCGCTGTGCGCGCGGGCGTTGCTGCAACGGGCTCGGGCTTGCGCGCCGCGACCGGCGCGGGCGGCGCAGGGGGCAACTTCTTCGGCGCTGGCGGCGGCTCGCTGGCGGCCGCGTGCAGAATCGGTATCAGCTCGGGTATCGGATCGGCTCCGCCTGAGGGCGTCAGCAGCGCGGTAAACGGATGCGGATTTTCCGGGATGGCAAACGGATGAGGCTCGGGTGCCGGTGCCGGCGGTACGGGTGGCGGCGGCGATGACGCACGCTGCTGCGGGCCGACCGCATGCTGGGCCTGCGCGGCGGCGGCTGCGGCGGCGCGTTCGCGCAGCTTGCGGCCCGGCGCCTCACCCGCCCAGGCGCCCGGGTAAATCTCTCGAACGACGTTCAGCCATTCCTCGGCCTCGGCGAGGGTTGCGAAGTAGCCCATGTGCAGGCGGAAGCGCTCGCGGCCTTCCTCGAAGCGGCGGCTGACGAAGAACGTGAATCGCTTCAGCTCGGGCAGCTCCGACTGCGCCAGGGCCATCGGCGTGGTGGACGAACACAGGTTCAGGACGAACGGACCCGTGGCGGGCGCCGCCGCGTCCCCTGCCCGGTGCTCGGCCGGAGCACTGGGCGCGAAGTTGGGCTTTGCTGTCATAACTTCCCCGAAAACCAAACCGTGCTCGGCCGCAGTCCTGGCGGGCGTCGATTCCGTACGAGGAAGGAGTGCTGGCGAGCGCGCTGATGCGCGCCCGTGGCAGCCCCGCCGTCATAGGAATCTTTCCTTTAGACCGGTGGCTTTGCGTCCCCATCTTTCGACGGGTTTGCCCTTATCACTGAGTTCCAAGTGTCAAAGCGTCGCGGATTGGAGTCAAGCGACGAAATGTGTCGCGTCTCTCAAGTGCTGTGACATATGCGCCGCTATTCTTCCGGCTCCGCCTTATGTTCCATCACGGCGGCGGATTTTGCTCCCAGAAGCGGCCCGCGCCGATGAAGTGGCGCGCGTAGTAGCCGCTGTCCAGCTCGGCTGTCGTCACCGGCACACCGGCGTGCGGCGCGTGCACGAAGCGGCTCTCGCCAAGGTAGATGCCAACGTGGTCGATGCCATGCTTGCGCATGCGGAAGAACAGCAGGTCGCCCGGCAGGATCTGCGCAGCCGGCACGGGGTGGGCGGCGCGTTGCTGCTCGGCCGCGGTGCGGGGAATCATCAATCCCACGCGCTCGTGCACGAACACAGCCAGTCCGCTGCAGTCGAAGCCACCCTGGTCGGCGCCACCGAAGTGGTAAGGCTTGCCCACGAGCGCGCTCGCGGCCGCGGCAATCGCGTCGCCCTGCGCCAGCGGCTGCACCGAGTGCACTTCTGCAGCGGCACTTGGCGGTGCGATCACCGCCGGCGGCTCGGCGGGGCGCTGCAGAGTGCAGGCACCGGGCAGGAGACAGCAAAGGAACAGCGCGACGAGGCTGCGCAGGGTGCGCATGCGCGGAGTCAGCGCGCCCGGGCGGGCGCCTTGGCCGGCGGTGGCGTGCGCGGCTTGGCGAACGTCAGGCGGGACAGCGCATCGATACCCGCGTAGGTGTAGCGTTGCACGCCGCGTCGTCCGGAGCGGGTGGCTCCGAGCATCGCCTTGCCGATGGCGTTCGCGGAGATCGCACGCCAGGTGGCGGCCTTGCCGACCAGCAGCGGGTTCACCACCGGCATGAGCGCGCTCGCCAGTAGTTCCAGCGGCCGCATCTCCTTGCGCCATCCGAGGATCAGTGACGGCTGCAGGATGTCCAGGGACTCGAAGCCCAGCGCCTCCAGCTGCTGTTCCATCTCGCCCTTGGTGCGCAGGTAGAAGTTCTTGGCACCGGCATCGGCCCCGGCCGCGGAGATCACGACGAAGCGCTTCGCGCCTGCCGTGCGTGCGGCCCGGGCGAAGGTCAGCACGCAGCCGACGTCGACCGCCTGGAAGGCCTGCTGCGAACCGGCCTGGCGGATGGTGGTGCCCAGGCAGCACAGGGCCGCATCGGCGGCCACGCCCTTCAGCTGCGCTTCCATCTGCGCAAACTGCACGATGCGGTTGGCGAGCCGCGGGTGCTCGGTACCGAGCGGCCGGCGCGAGACCGCGATCACGCGCGTGACGTCGGGCGCATCCAGCAGGGCGGCGAGCGTGCGCGAACCGGTGAGCCCGCTGGCGCCTGCCAGCAGCACGATCTTCCCGTCCGCCTCGCCCATCGCTGCCTCGTCCGCCTGAAGGCGGATGTCTGTTTACGACAGCTTAGGAGTGCGCGCGGCCCGCGGCAAGCGGCCGGCTAGCTCGGGTCGTAGCAGATTACGTTGATGCTCGCCGGCGGCTGCCCGGGACTCACGGTGAGGTCGCGGCGCACCTCCCGGTAGCCCTCGCGCGTGCCGATGACCGTGTAGTGGCCGGGCTTGAGTTCCACGTCGCGGCGCGCGAAGCCGCCGAAGTTGCCGATTTCCGGGATGCTCACCTGCGTGAGCCCGTCGGACACCAGGGACACGCGCACGGTCTTCTCGAACTCGGGCAGCAGTGCGGCGACGCGCGCGATCTGCAGGCGCAGTGCCGGCCCGGGAGAGTTGATCGCTTCGGCGGCCTTGAGCATTGCGCCGGCCTCCTCGCGCACCTGCGCGGAGGCGAGCCGGTCCGGCCGGTCGATGTAGCCCTGCAGCGCTTCGCTCAGCTGCAGCCGCGCCTGCGCCCTCGCCTTGCCCTCTTGCGCGAACTGCGCCGACGGATTCTGCCGCAGTGCGGAGTTGTACGCGGTCAGCGCCTCGTCCCAGCGCTCGTCCGCCTCCAGGTCTTCGGCCCGCGTCTGCAGGCTGCCGAGCCCGTGTGCGCGCTCCGCGGCCTCCACACGCTTCAAACCGTCGATTGCCTCGGCACCGTCCGGGCGCAGGGAGCGCGCGCGCTCAAAGGCAGAGCGCGCCTCGCTCAGCCTGCCCGCGCCGAGTGCGGCATAGCCCTCCCCCGCCGCCTTCGCGTAGCGATCCTCCCCGAAGGCAGTCTCGCCGTGCGCGGGTGCCGCCTCGTCCGGCTGTGCTGCGGCCGCGGCCAGCTCGCGCACCCGTGCCTGGCCGGCGCGCACGCGTTCGTCCTGCGGTGCGATCCGTGCGGCGAGCTCGTAGGCCTGCGCGGCCAATGCCACCTGTCCTGCGGAGAGCGCCTGCTCCGCCCCGGCAAGCTGTGCATTCAGGGCGCCCGGGGCCGCCTCGTCGACCGCGTTCAGCAGCTTGTCCGCCTCGGCCAGCCGCTCACGCGCGAGGTCGGGATTGCCGGTGGCCTGTGCGCCGGCTGCCTCGGCACTGAGCGACTTGGCGGTCATGAACCCCGGGCCGCCCCAGATCGCCGCACCACGCGCCTCGAGGGCGCGAATGCGCTGCTCGAGCACCGCGTGATCGGTGGTGAATCGTGCCTGCAGCTGCGCTTCGGGTGCGGGCGCGGACGTCGCCGGCGTGGCGGTGGTGGCGTGCGGCAGCCAGTAGTAGGCCGCCGCGGCGATGGCGGCGAGGAAGAGTAGGACCACGATCGCGCGCGGCAGGCTGCTGCGCACCGGTTCCAGTCCCGGACGCGGCCGCAGCGGCGCCTCCTTCACCTGCTGCCACAAGGACTCGCCGTCGACGGTGCCGCGCTCGGGCACGAGCGGCCGTTCGATGACTACCGGTGGCGGCGTTGGAGCCTCCGCCTCGATTATCGGTGACGGCGGCTGGATTCGCGGCTCCGCGGCAGGTGCCAGTGGCGGCGGCGGCGGGCGCGGGTCCACAGGCGGTACGGTTCGGTTCGGCGGCTCGCCGTCACGCGGCGGCTCGGCGGTGTCGAAATCAAAGGTGAGCGTGTCGTTGAGCGAGGCATCGAGCTCGTCGATGACGTCGCGCATGTTCGCCGGCCGCTTTCGCGGATCCTTCTCCAGCATGGCCGTCACCAGTGCGGCCAGCTGCGGCGGAATCTGCTGCGCGGGCACCAGTGGCGGAACCGGTTCGCGTTGCATGCGCTCCGCATCGAAGTGCGGATAGTGCGGGGGCGATCGGGAGAGCAGCTCGTAGGCCAGGGCGCCGAGCCCGTAAATGTCGTCAGCGGGCATCGGCGACTCGCCGCGCAGCTGCTCGGGGCTGGCCGTGAACGGCGACAGGCCGCGCATCGAGCCGGTAGCGGAGTCGGAAGAGCGGCCCGCGACGCCGAAGTCAGCGAGCTTCACGCGGCCACGCGCATCGAAGAGCACGTTCCCCGGCTTCAGATCACGATGCACGATGCCACGCTCGTGGGCGTGCTCGAGCGCCTTCGCTACCTCGAGCAGCACGGGGACGACGGTGAGGTAGTTCGAACCGCGCAGTCTGCGCAGGTCCCCGCCGGCCGCCAGCTCCATCGGCAGCAGGAAGGTGGCGCCATCGCGCTCGGGTGGGTAGACGTGCAGGATGCCCGGATGATCCAGTCGCGCGGAGATCTCGTGCTCGTGCACCAGGGCGACCCAGGCGGCAGCGCTGCGCCCGGAGGCCGGCTGCAGAATCTTCAGCGCGATGTCGACGCCGGTCTGCGGATCGAACGCCCGCCACACCTCGCCCTGCCCGCCCGCACCGAGACGCTCCCGCAGGACGTAGCGTGACTTGAGCGCCTGGCCGATGTTTTTCGCCGCCTCGCTCATGCGTGCGGCACGTCGGTGGCTGGACACGTTCCAGCCGCACCGGCCTGACCCCGCGGACCCTGAAAATCAATCTGCAACTGGTGCCACTCCAAATCGGCATCGCACTGGACCGGTCAGTTTAAGCGCGCGACCTGCGACGTCAACGCCGGGGCCCCGAATCCGGAATATGCCCGCGGCTTTGCG
This sequence comes from Pseudomonadota bacterium, assembly GCA_018240525.1. Taxonomy (GTDB): domain Bacteria; phylum Pseudomonadota; class Gammaproteobacteria; order Steroidobacterales; family Steroidobacteraceae; genus 13-2-20CM-66-19. The sequence continues at coordinate 88,268 of JAFEFN010000017.1, read as the reverse complement.
GCCACGGTGCAGGTTGCAGCTGCTGCAGTGCCGCGCCTACAGCCCGAGGCCCAGTTGGCTGCCGGGCGGCGTGGGCGGGCGGAACTGTACGGTGCTGAGCGGTCCGCGCCGCGTGGCATTCAGCTTCAGGCGCTGGCAGGCAAGGCGGAACCGGCTGCGCAGCAACTCCGCAAACGGTCCCGTTCCGCGCATGCGCGTGCCGAAGCGTGGATCGTTGTCGTGTCCACCGCGCAAATCGTTGATCACCGACATGACGTGCGCGGCGCGCTGTGGGTAGTGCTCGGCCAGCCACTCCCGGAACAGATCCTTGACCTCGTGGGGCAGCCGCAGCAGCACGTACCCCGCCCAGGGCGCGCCGGCAAGCGCCGCAGCCTCGAGGATCGACTCCATCTCGTAGTCGGTGAGCGCCGGGATGACTGGCGCTACCAGCACGCCGGCGGGCACGCCGGCGGCATTGAGTTCCTTCAGAGCGCGCAGCCGCGCCGCCGGCGAGGCGGCCCGCGGTTCCAGCCGGCGCTTCAGCTCCGCATCGAGGCTCGTGACACTGATGGCGACGCCGGCAAGCCCGTCGCGCGCGAGGTCCTTGAGCAGGTCCAGGTCATGCAACACGAGCGCACTCTTGGTCAACACCGTGACCGGGTGACGCGTGCGCGCCAACACCTCGAGGATCGAGCGGGTCACTTTCATGCGCCGTTCGACCGGCTGGTAGGGATCGGTGTTGGCACCGAGGGTGATGGGCTTGCAGACGTAGCTCTTGCGTGCCAGCTGCTGCTCGAGCAGCGCGGCCGCATTCTCCTTGTAAAAAAGCCGGGTCTCGAAATCCAGACCCGGCGAGAGCCCCATGTAGGCATGGCTGGGGCGCGCGTAGCAGTTGTGGCTGACGAGGCCGTTGGAGATGTAGTCCCCGGTGCCGGTCGTGATATCGACCAGGCGCTGCGCGCCCAGTGGCTCGATCTGCATGACCCGCAAGCTGGCAGGACTCTCGACCGCTGCACCTTCGATGTGGCGCTTGCGGGAAATCGCAGGATCCACGGTGTGGAAGAATCTCAGGGCCTCACCGAGGCCGCCGACGAGCCGGATGTGGTGGATCGGCTTTCGCCAGGACGGCCGCGGATGCTCGGCGGCAAAGCGGAAATTGAACAGGCGCAGCCCGTCGCGGACGCGCTGGATGATCGCAGGGTCCGTGTTCGATATTCGCAGCATTCCGCGGTCGTAACTACCTTGAGCGTCGAAGACCCCGGCCAGAAAGCCTGCGCACCATTCCCGCGGGGGTGCGTCGCGCCACGCGATGAGCTCCTGCAGGGGTTGGAACATGGCTGGCGAACTTGGGCGTAGGGCCTGCAGCGGCCGCGACCCCCCTGCGCCGCAGGCGACTCGGTGCGTCTCCACATCGCAGTACGAGAACCACTGCTGCGCCCGGTCCAGCGCCTCCACCTCCGGCGGCGCGCGGCGGAATGGATTGGTGGCACTGGCGGTCCCGCCCGGCCGCACGCGGGTGTCCGAACTCAGTGCCCCATCGCCGCGCACGAGACCGCAGAGATAGCCTTTCCGATATTCAGGATCCTGGGACACCGGGGGCGCGAACGCGCCCGTCCCCATGAGCGTGTTGTTCAGGCTGAGGTGAGGACGCCCCCGCGCGCGCCCGTGTTCCGTGCCGGTCACGTACTTCCAGCCCCGGTCCGTGAGGAAGCGATGGTCGGTGCCCACGACCGCCTGCGTGCCGTCCTCTGTGGTTATGCGGTACGCAGGCTTGATCACGCTCCAGCGGGCGAGCACCTTCGTGCGGACAAATCGGCGATGGGACCCCGCTCGCTTCGTGCCGTAGATCCAGTCGCCTGCCTGCAACCGGCCTATCGCCCTGACCGAACCGTCCGCCATGAGCACCGGCGTGTCCGGGCTCATGCAATACGCACATGCATGCTCGCAGCCGCGGTACGGATTGATGGATTGATCGAACGGGACGTCGGGTGAGTCGTTCGTGGTGATGACCTCACGAGCTCTTTCCGGCTCGAGCGAGGTCGCGATGCTCTCCGGAGACTCCTCCACGTACCAGCCATCGTCCACCGGCGTGAGCTTCTGCAGGTCGAAGCGTCCCGGCGGGTTGGAAAGCGCGCCCCTGCCCGCGAATTTCTGCCTGCCGATGGGGGTGCGCCGCATGCCAAGACTGTATACGTATACAGTATGGTTGGCAAAGGCCGAAAAGCGCCGAGGACGCCCGGATTCGCGGGTTATTTCACCAGGCGCAGCGAAAGCGGGTAGCGGTAAGGCATGCCCTCGCTGGCGCGGATGGCGGCGATAAGCGTCATCACGAGCCAGGCGATAAAGAGCGCCGCGCCGAGGATGAAGCCGATGAATACCAGCATCAGCACCACGCACACGATGGCGGCGGCGAATACCGACAGATTGAAGTTCAGCGCTTCCTTGGCCTGTTCCTCGACGAACTTCGATTCGTCGCGCCGCGCCAGCCACACGAGCAACGGACCGATCACGCACCCGAACAGCGGCACCACGACGCCCAGCAGCGCCGAGAGGTGCGCCAGCATGCCCCAGGTGCGCTCGCTTTCCGTTACCGCCGGCCCCGCCGCCAGCGGCGTGTTCGCATCACTCATGGCAGCAGGAGAATAACACCTCGCGGGTGCAGGCCGCGGCCGGGCGCCCCGCGGGGCGCGCGCCCCCTTCGCGCGAGCCCCCTTCGCGCGAGCCCCCTTCGCGCGAGCCCGTGGCATCATCCCGGCGGTGCTCACCGACAAGACAACGGCCGCCGCGCCCCCGCCACCCCTTCCGCCGGCGCTCGAATGGGCCAGCTACGCCTGCATCGCACCGCTGCTCGCGGGGCTTGCGTGCGTGGGACTCCTGCCGGACTTCGCCGCACGCGAGCTGGCGCAGCGGGGCAGCCTCGGCTGGGGCGGCGTGCTGCTGGGCATGAGCGGTGCCGTGCACCTGGGCCTGATGTGCGCGGGGCGGCTGCCGGCGCGAGGCACGGCGGTGACCGCGGCACTTGCGCCGTCCCTGTGCGGCGCGGCGGCCATCGTGGTCGGCGGCCAACGCGGACTGGCGCTGCTTACGGTGGGCTTCGGCCTGTTCTGGCTGTACGAGCACCGCCTGCTCGGCACGCAGCTCCCGCCAGCCTACGTCGATCTGCGACGCCACCTGTCGGTGGCCACCTGCGTGTTGCTCGCCGTGACCATGTTCATCTCCGATGCGAACGGACTCGCCTGACGGTTCCATCAACGATCGCCGTGCCCAGCTAAGGAAGACGACCGCAATGGAAGATCTCGTGTCCGCTCCCTGGTTGCGCCGCCTGCTCAGCGTCGCCCTGCTTGCCGGGCTGTTGCTGCTCGGCTTCCGGATCGTGGCGCCGTTCATCGTGCCGGTAGTCTGGGCCGCCATCCTGGCGTACGTGAGCTGGCCCGCCTACGAGTGGCTGACCCGCCGGCTCGGCGGCCGTGCGCTGCTGGCCGGCACGCTGATGACCCTGGCGGTCTCCCTGGCGGTGATCGTACCGATCGCCTGGATGGCCGTGGTGCTGCGCATCGACCTGGTGCACGCCTACCACCACATGCGCGATCTGCTGGCCAGCGGGGTGCAGCTACCGCCCTGGATCCTGAAACTGCCGTGGATCGGCGACCAGCTGCGTGAGCTCACCGCGCGGCTGGCCGAGGATCCGGCCGCGCCCGGCTTCGAGCTGCGCAAGCTCACCGACCACTCGTTCGAGCAGATCGCTCGCCTGGTCGGCGACGTCAGCCGCAATGCCCTGAAGCTCGCTTTCGCGGTGCTGACGCTGTTCTTCCTGTACCGCGGCGGCGCCCGCTTCGCCCGGCAGGTGACACGCGCCCTCGAGCTGGTGCTCGGACCGCGCGTCGACAACTACCTGCTTGCGATCGGGCAGACGGTGCAGGCCGTGGTCTATGGGCTCGGCGCCGCCGCGCTGTTGCAGGGACTGCTCGCCGGCATCGGTTACTGGGCCGCCGGCATCGATACACCGATTTTCCTCGCCGCGCTGACCACGCTCTTCGGCATCATCCCGTTCGCCGTGCCGGTGGTGTGGTTCGGCGCCAGCGCATGGCTGGTGTTCACCGGGCACGCGGTGGCCGGCGTCAGTCTCTTCATCTGGGGCGCGGTCGTGATCTTCTGCACCGACCACTTCGTGCGACCCGTGCTGATCGCGCGCACCGCGCGCATCCCGTTCCTGATCGTCCTGTTCGGGGTGCTGGGGGGCCTGGCCGCCTTCGGCCTGGTAGGCCTGTTCATCGGTCCGGTGATCCTCGCCATCCTGCTGGCGATCTGGCGCGAGTGGCTGCTCGAGAGCGGCCAGCCACCGGGCTGACCCGTCGGCCGGCTCAGGCGCCGAGGAACATGCGGTAGGCCGGGTTGCGCGTCTCCTCGACGTAGGCGTAGTGCAGCTCGTTCAGGTGCTGCAGGAAGTCTCCACGCTCCGGCACCGGCACCTGGATGCCCGCCAGCACGCGGCCGTAGTCGGAGCCATGGTTGCGGTAGTGGAACAGGCTGATGTTCCAGCGCGTACCGATCGCCGCCAGGAACCTGTGCAGGGCACCGGGGCGCTCCGGGAACTCGAAGCGGTACAGGACCTCGTCGGCGAGGCCGCCGGCATGGCCGCCGACCATGTAGCGCACGTGCAGCTTGGCCATCTCATTGTCGGTCATGTCGGTGACGGTGTAGTGCGCATCGCGCAGGCTGCGCAGCACGAGCTCCTTTTCCGCACGGCCCTGGCTGAGGGCGAGGCCGACGAAGATCTGCGCGCTGCCAGGGCCGGCATAACGGTAGTTGAACTCGGTGACATTGCGCTGGCCGAGCAGCTCGCAGAAGTGCAGGAAACTGCCGGGCTGCTCCGGGATCACCACCGCCAGCAGAGCCTCGCGCTCGCCGCCCAGGTCGGCGCGCTCAGCCACGTGGCGCAGCCGGTCGAAGTTGATGTTGGCGCCGCTGTTGATCGCCACCACGCGCCGACCGCTCCAGCCCTCGCGCGCCAGGTACCTCTTCATGCCGGCCACGGCGAGCGCGCCGGCCGGCTCGACGATCGAGCGGGTGTCCTCGAACACGTCCTGGATACCGGCGCAGATCTCGTCCGTGCTCACCAGCACGATCTCGTCCACGTACGAGCGGCACAGGGCGAAGGTCTCCTCGCCGACGCGTTTGACGGCGACCCCGTCGGCGAAGATCCCGACGCGGTCCAGGGTGATGCGCTTGCCGGCCTTGAGCGAGTCATGCATGCCGGCCGCGTCCTGCGGCTCCACGCCGACGACCTTCACCTGCGGGTACAGGTATTTCAGGTAGACCGCGATGCCGGCGATCAGGCCGCCGCCGCCCACGGGCACGAACACCGCATCGAGCGTGCCGCCGGTTTGGCGCACGATCTCCACCGCGATGGTGCCCTGCCCGGCGATGACGTCCGGGTCGTCGAAGGGATGCACGAACACCAGGCCGCGCTCGCGCGCCAGGGTGAGCGCATGCTCGAAGGCGCTGTCGTAGTCATCGCCGTGCAGTACCAGCTCGGCGCCCAGGTCCAGCACCGCCTGCACCTTGATCTGCGGGGTCGTCTGCGGCATGACCACCACGGCGCTGATGCCGCGTTGCCGCGCCGCCAGTGCCACTCCCTGCGCATGGTTGCCGGCCGAGGCGCACACCACACCGCGCCTGGCAATGGTGTCGGACAGGTGCGCGATGCGGTTATAGGCGCCGCGCAGCTTGAAGGAGAACACGGGCTGCAGGTCCTCGCGCTTGAGCAGTACCTGGTTGCCCAGACGCCGGGACAGTCGCGGTGCCTGCTCCAGGGGCGACTCGATGGCGACGTCATAGACGCGCGCCTTGAGGATCTTTTCGATGTAGGGATTGGCCACCGGGTGCTGTGCCGTTGCTGCGGGAACGGCGCCAAGCTTAGCCGGTGGCGGCGAGGGCTGTCAGCGCTTGTCGTTGTTCTTGCGCACCGCGAAGCGGTACTGCTGGCGTCCGATCGAGACTGAGTCGCCGTCCTGCAGCGGCTGGCGCGTGATGCGGCGGCCATTGACCTGCACGCCGTTGGTGCTGTTGAGGTCCTCGATGATCGTCTGGGTGGGCCCGGCAAGGATCACCGCATGGTGGCGGCTGATGAACTTGGCGTCGATCTGCAGGTCGTTGTCCGGCGTGCGCCCGACGCTGGTCTTGCGGCCGAGCACGTAGACGATCTCCCGGCCCCCGTCGGTGCGGATCAGAAGGCGCGCCGCGCCGTCGGGTGCGGGACTGAGGGGGCGCTCAGTCTCGTCGTCGCGGCGCAGGCCACCGTCCGCCGGCCCGGCCACCTCCGCGGTGGTGGCGGGCCCGGCCACCGCACGTGCCGCCTCGGCCACCGCGGCGCGCAGCTCGGCGACGGTCTTCTCCAGTTCCTCGATGCGGATGCTGCGGCTGCGTGCCTCGGACTCGAGGCGGTGGACCGCCTCTTCCGCGGCGACCAGGTCCTGTTCCAGCTCACGCACGCGAGAGGGGGAGCCCTGGGCCTGCGACTGCACCTTCAGCAGTTCCGTGGCGTGCTCGACCTCCAGGCGCTCGAGCTCCTGCACGCGTGCCTGCGCGGCCTGCAGCGTGCCGCGCTCGTGGTGCGCGGCCTTGACCGCGCTGGCCCACTCTTCCATCTCGCCGCGCAGCGTGTTGAGTTCGGCTTCGGCGTCAGCGGCGCGCTTGCGCTCGGCGGCGAGCGCGGCCTCGGACTCGGCGGTCCGTGCGCGCAGCGGCGGCAGCGCCGCCTCGTGCTCGCTCGCGGCCGCGGCGGCGGCGACGGCCGCGGCGCGCGCCGCCTCGAGTTCGGCGGTGAGTTCGACGCGCTCGGCCAGCAGGCGGCTGAGCTCGGTCTTGCGCTGGGTTTCGGAGGTGGTGTGCTGCGAACTCAGGGCCGTGAGGGCGCGCACGCGCTCGCCGCTGGCATCCAGCTGGCCCTGCAGGCGGGTGATGGAGAGGTGCAATCCCTGCGCGTCCCGGCGGGCCTCGCGCAGCTGACTGTCGCGTTCGCTGAGCGCCGTGCCGGAGGCGCTGATCTGCTGCTCGAGTGCGGCAATGCGCCGCGCCTGCTCGGCCAGCGCGTGCTCCTGCTCCTCAACACGCGTCGCGCGTGCCTGGAGCTCCTGGCGCAAAGCGCCCAGCTCGGCCTCGCGTAGCTCGGCCTGGTGGCGCTCCTCGCTCAGCAGCGCCTCGAACAGGCCGCGCCCGGCGGCCAGGTGCTGCGCGGACTCAAAGCAGCTCATGGCGCGCGCGCGCTCGGCATGCAGGTCCGCCATCACACCGGCGGTGTGCGCCGCATGCAGCCGCTCGCGCTCGCTGCGCGCCTGCTCGTCGTTCAGCTGGCGCGCCTCCAGCGCCGCCTGCGCCTGCTCCAGCTCCGTGACGCGCTGCTGCAGCTGCTCGCCGCGCTGCGTGGCCGTGTCGCGCGCGGCGCGCATAACCTGCAGTTCCTCCTCGAGCCTGCCGACGCGCAGTTCCGCGGCGGCGCGGGCGCCGGTCAGCTCTGCGAACTGCGAGGTGTGCTGCACGGCGGCCTCGCGCAGACGCGCGAGCTCGGCGTCCAGCGCTGCGGCGCGTTGCTCCGCGGCACTGCGCTGCCGCGCCAGCTCGGCTGCCGCGGCCGCGTCGCCGCCACTTTGCAGGCGCAGCAGCTCTGCGCTCGCGTTCTCGGCGCGGGCCTCGGCGGCGAGGCGCGCCTGGGTGAGTTCGTCGACGTGCGCCTGGTGCTGGCGGGCGCCCGCCTCCAGGCGCCCCAGTTCGGCGCTCAGGGTCGTGGCGAGCTGCTCGGCGGCAGCGCGGCCGTTGCGCAGCTGCTCGCGGTCGTTCTCCAGCTGCACGAGCCTGTCGGCCTGTGCCGCAAGGCGCTGCAGTGCGCTGCGCAGGTCGATCGCGGCCACCTCAGCGGTGGTATCCATCGGCAGTTGCGGCTCGCGCTGCAGCTGGGGCAGCGCCGCCCAGGTGTCGGTGCTGGAGTGGTCCTCCACCTCCGCCTGCATCACGGCCGGATCGAGCACGGGCAGCTCCGCGGTGCTATCCAGGTCGGATTCTTCGTCCATTGGCGGTTGCGACATAGAACGCGGGCTCATCGAGGTCCGGAAGCTCCCTCTCTCTACCGGCGAAAAAGTGTAGCGCTGCCCTGCCCCGGCCCCCCCTGCGGCCCTGAAAATATGTGAAAGGAATCCCGAAACACGGCCGCTCAGCCGCGCAGGAAGTCGCGTGCCGACTCGTACAGCCGGGCCGGGGCACTGGCGAACAGCGCCTCACCGGGAATGTCCAGGTCGAGCACGCGGGCCGCGGGCAGGACCTCGCGGATGCGCCCGGTGGCCTCCCACAGGTCATCCTTCGGGCGCAGGACCAGCAGTTTCTGCGAAAGGCGCGACAGGCGTTCGCGGGCCGGATACTGCCGCAGCGCCGCGAGCAGGCGGCGCTGGCCCTCGCTCAGGTTCGCCTCCACCGCCGGTTCGCCGCGCTGCCCCTGCTGTGGCACCGGCACCGAGACCATGACGAGGCGCCCGATCTGCTCGGGGCGTGCCAGCGCCAACTCGGCGGCGATGAAGGCGCCGGCCCGGAAGCTGACGACGTCGAGCTTGCGCAGGCGCATGGTGTCGATGAAGTCCTCCAGTGCGGCTGCGTATTCGGCGACCGTCGGGAAGGCGCCGGGGGGGTCCGACTCACCCAGTCCGGGCAGGTCCGGCGCGTAACCGGAGCGATCGCGGCAGGCGAGCGCCATGAACGGCGCGAAGGTCCGGCCGGTACCGGCGCTGTCCTGGATGCACAGCAGCGCCGTGCCTTCCTCAAACCCTCCGCCCGGTGGCATCGAGTTGTGCAGGTGCAGCTGGCCGAAGCGGCACTCGAAGTAGCCGCGGCGCACGCGCGCCGGTTCGACCGGAGGCGGAGGCTTGGGTGTCTTGGCCATGGGAGTCATAGTGCCATGAGCGCCGGTTTGCTTGCGCCGCGGCTCCGCTGGCGTAGATTCATCGGGGGTATCCCTCCCTTGCCGTCCGGGACATGTCCATGAAGCGCCTGCTCATCCTGATCCTGTTGCTGCCGGTCCTGGCGGCCTGCGGAGTGGCCGGCAGCGGCGCCGCTGCCGCCGCCGGCGGTGCCTCCGAGGTCCAGCAGGCAGCGCAGGCGCGGCAGACCGAGGACCAGGTGCGCCGCCAGATCGAAGCCGCCCAGGATCAGGCGGCGCAACAGCGCCAGGACGCCGAGAAGCAGAACGAGTAGGCGCCCGCGCATCCAGCGCCCGCTGCGCGGGTCTTCGTGGGCTCAGCGCCGGCGTGCCGACTTGCGTGCCGCACGGCGCGTGCCGCGCGCCTTCCGCTTGACCGTGCGCACCACCTTCTTCGCCGCGCGCTTGGTCTTCCGGGCGGCCTTGCGCACGGTCTTCTTCACCCGCCGCCTGACGACCGCTTGCACGACCTTCTTCCGGCGGGCGACCTTGCGCGCGGGGACCTTCCTGGCGGGGGCCGGCTTGGCCGCCGCGGCCGGCTTGGCAGCCGTGGCCGGCTTGGCCGCCGTGGCCGCAGGACGTGCCGGCGCGGCCGAGGACTTCGGCATCTCGTGCACCGCGAACGCACCGCCCTGGGGATCGAGGAAGAGTGCGATCCAGCTGCCACCGGGGACCTCCACCGGTCCATGCAGCAGGCGCCCGCCGGCGGCCTTGACCGCCGCGACCGCGCGGCTCGAGTCAGCCACGTGCACGTAGCTCAGCCAGGAAGGCGGTGTCTGCGGGCCCTGGGTGTTGCACATGCCACCGACCGCGGCGCCGCCGTGCTCGAACAGCTGGTACACGCCCATGGCGCCCATGTCGTGGCCGACGCCGCGCGTCCAGCCGAAGAGCTGACCGTAGAAGCTCAGCGCCGCGTTGACGTCCGTGGTGGCCAGCTCGTGCCAGGAGAATCCGCCGAACTCGGGCGCCGACGGCGGCGGACCGCCCTGCGGCGTGAACACCGCGAAGGTCGCACCCTGCGGGTCGGCGAGCACCGCGAAGCGGCCCACGTTGGGGATGTCGCTCGGGGCCTTGCACACGCGCGCCCCGAGGGACTGCGCTTGCGCGCAGGCGGCATCCACGTTCGGAGTGCCCACGTACATCATCCAGTGGGCCGGCGCGCTCTCCGCCTCGGGCGGCAGCTCCATGTAGCCGGCGACCTGGGCGGATCCCGCCGTGAACAGGGTGTAGCCTGGCATGTTGGAAGGCTGTGTGCGCCAGGGCAGGATGCGCGGATAGAACGCGGCGGCGGCGGCGGTGTCGGTCGTCAGCAATTCGTGCCAGACAAATCGTCCGCGGACTTCAGCATTGCTCATGGCGGGCTTCCTCTTATTGCCGTGCGGGGTCTTCCACGGTCAGGCAACCGTCGGGGCCATTCTGCCCTGCTAGGGCGGCGGCTGCCACGACGGCGCGGCCAGCTCGCGCGCCAGGTGCGTACGCTCGCGCCAGATCAGGTAGAGTCCGCTTGAGATGACCACCGCTCCGCCCCAGCACACGCGCGCCGAAGGCAGCACGTGCCAGATCACCCGGTCGATGACGATGCCCCACAGCAGCGCCGTGTACTCGAGCGGTGCCACGACCGAGGCCGGCGCATAACGAAAGGCCTCCGCCAGCAGGTAGGAACCCACCGCGGCCAGCGCGCCGAGACCGACCAGCCAGCGGTAGTGCTCGGGGTGGATCGGGACCCAGTGCGGCGCGGCAATCAGCCCCGCCAGCACGGTCATGGTGCTGATGGTCCACAGCACCACGCTCGCGGTCGTATCCGTGCGCGTCAGCATCCGCAGGGTGATGCCGCCCAGCGCGTAGCCGAAGGCGGCCACCAGCGCCGCCAGGGATCCCAGCGTGGCCAGCCCGGAGACGCTCGGGCGCAGCATGATGCACACGCCGCCGAGTCCGACCGCGATCGCGACCCAGTTGGCCGGCTCGGTGCGCTCCTTGAGCATCGGCACGGACAGGGCGGTGACGATGAGCGGCGCCGACAGGAACACCGCGTAGGCGTTGGCGAGGGACAGTTCGCGCACCGCGAGAATGAAGCCGCCCAGCACGACCACCTGCAGTGCGCCACGCAGCAGGTGCATGTACCAGCGCCGCGGGATGAGCGCGTGCCAGCTGCGGGTCATGATGATGGGCGCCAGCATGAACGGGATTGCGCACGCACCGCGCAGCGTCGCGACCTGCATCGGCGCATAGCTTGCCGACAGCAGCTTCAGCAGCGTGTCCATCCCCGAGAACGCCAGGACCGCGGTGAGCATCGAGGCGATCGCGCGCAGCCTGCCGTGATGCATGCTCAGCCGACCGGGTCCGCCTCCGGCTTGCCGCTCTTGCGGTCGGCAGGCTTGCCCGGAGAGCTCATCGGCCGGTAGGTCGTGCCGAGCAGGCTGGCCGGCAGAGGGAATGCACTGGCGAGGGAGACGATGAGCGAGGAGGCGTAGGGGACGGCCTGGATGCACAGGACGATGATCCAGGCCAGCCGATCCGGCCCGCCGGCGGCGCCGCGTGCGTGGTCGGACGAGGTGGTGGCCGCCACCGCCCAGGCCGAGGCCAGAAGTCCCACCATCATGAGGGTTTCCTCGCGCGCCGCGGCCAGCGCGCTCCACAGCCCGGTGCGGCCGCCCTGCTTGGGGGTGCGGAAGAAGGGTTCGCTCTTGGTGACCAGCCCCTTGATGGCCGCCGTGCCGATCGTGTGCGTGAGCGCAAGTCCGGCGATCGCCGCGGCGATGGTCTGGCGCATGCTGGCGCCGACGCGCACGCGGTACAGGTGCACCAGCTTCGCCAGCTTGAACGTGAACAGTGACAGCGGCAGCACCGAGTACATCACCAGCGGCGGGTCGATCTGGTCCGGCGCCCACACCATGGCCGCCGACCAGCCGAGCGCGGCCAGGTTGAACAGCATGTTGCAGCCATCGGCGATCCACGGCAGCCAGCCGGCCACGAAGTGGTAGCGCTGCCCGGGCGAGAGCGGTCCGCCCTCGAGGAACAGCGCGCGGCCGTGGGCCTTGATGATCTGCATCGCCCCGTAGGCCCAGCGGAAGCGCTGCTTCTTGAAGTCGATGAAGGTGTCGGGCATGAGCCCGCGGCCGTAGCTGGTCGGCACGTAGCTGGCGTCGAAGCCGCGCTCGAAGATGCGCAGGCCGAGCTCGGCATCCTCGGTGATGTTCCACTCCGCCCAGCGGCAGTGATCCAGCTGCGTGCGGCGCACCATGGTCATGGTGCCGTGCTGGATGATGGCGTTGCGCTCGTTGCGCGTGATCATGCCGATGTGGAAGAAGCCGCGGTACTCCGCGTAGCACATGGCCTTGAAGGCGCTTTCGTCCGCGTCGCGGTAATCCTGCGGCGCCTGCACGATGGCGATGCGCTGGTCCTGGAAGCCGGGCGCCAGCTCGCGCAGCCAGTTCGGCTCGACGATGTAGTCGCTGTCGATCACCGCCACCACTTCCGCGTCCGGCACCGTGCGGTCGAGCGCGAAGTTGAGCGCGCCCGCCTTGAAGCCCGACAGCGGTGCGACGTGAAAGAAGCGGAAGCGCGCGCCGAGCTTCTCGCAATGCGCCTCGACCGGGCGCCACACCGCCTCGTCCTTGGTGTTGTTGTCGATCACCAGCACTTCGTAGTCCGGGTAGTCCAGGCGCGCCAGCCCGTCGAGGGTCTGGATGAGCATGTCCGGCGGCTCGTTGTAGGCCGGCACGTGGATCGACACCTTGGGGAACTTGGTGCCCTCCTTGAGGATCGGTGCCCCGAGGCGGCGCCGGTAGGACACCCAGTGCGCCTCGGCCCACTCGTGCGCCTCCGCCAGCAGCACCAGCAGCACCCCGAGCATGCCCAAGAGCAGCAGCACCCCGGAGATGACGCTCGAGACCGTCATGTACTGCTGCGTGAAGTCGTAGATGACCCACACCGCGAGCGTGGCGGCCGAATAGACGACGATGGCGAGGAAGCCGCGGCCGCTGTTACGCAGGGCATCGCTGTTGAGGTAGAGCAGGCCGAGCAGCAGCAGCGCCACGGCCACGGAGACCGCGGCGAGGATGTGCCACTCGGGGATGCGCACGATCGGGGCGGTGAAGGCGAACTTCGGCTGGCGGTTCACGTCGTACACGCCCCAGTAAGAACCGACCGCCCCCTCCTGGTAGGCCTTCCATGGCTGGTCGAAGGCCTCGACGATGTAGTAGCTGATCTGCAGCTTGTGCGCCTTGTCCAGGAAGCGGCGCAGGAACAGCGCCTCGTTCGCCTCCGAGGCCACCGCCGACTCGCGCGTGCGCCCGCGGCTCGGCCAGCCGATCTCGGCCACGACGATCGCCTTGCCCGGGAACGCCTTCTGCAGCTGCTTGAGCTGCTTGAGCGAGTAGTCGATGGCCACATCGACCGCGGTGCCCTCCCAGTACGGCAGCAGGTGCACGGCGATGAAGTCGACGTGCTGCGCGAGATCCGGGTGCGCCAGCCACACGTGCCAGGGCTCGGCGGTGCTCACCGGCGCCTCGAGCGCATCGCGCGCGCGGTCGAGGTAGCCCTCGAGCTCGCCGATCGGCAGGTCGCCGCGCAGCACCACCTCGTTGCCGACGATCACGCGCACGACGTTGATGTGCGTGGAGGCCAGCTCGATGGCGGTGGCCAGCTGCTGCTCGTTCTTGTCGCGGTGGTCGTCGATCCAGGCGCCGAGCATCACGTTCAGGTCGTGCCTCTCGGCCAGCTCCGGGATGTGGGCGAGCGTCGACTCGACGCTGTAGCTGCGCACCGCCTTGACCTTGCCGGCCAGCAGCGCCAGGTCCGCGTCGATCTCCGCGTCGGTGGGGAACAGGCCGTGCGTCGGGTCCTCGTTGGCGCGGAACGGCGAGAAGGTCAGGCCCTGGATGAGCGAGGGCCACGGGGGTTCCTTGGTGGGCTTGTTCAGGTAGGCCCACACCGCGAAGGTCAGCGTGGCAAACACCGCCGCGATGAGCAGGCTCGGGATCGATTTCATGGCCGGCCCGGAGCCTACCAGCTACCGGTGTTCGGCATGGATTTCCACGGCTCGGCCGGCGCGAGCGCAGCGCCCTTCTGCAGCAGCTCGATGGAGATGTCGTCCGGCGAGCGCACGAAGGCCATGCGCCCGTCGCGCGGCGGCCGCAGGATGGTCACGCCATGCTCGCGCAGGCGCTGGCAGGTGGCGTAGACGTCGTCGACCTCGTAGGCCAGGTGGCCGAAGTTGCGGCCGCCGCCGTATTCCTCGGGGTCCCAGTTGTGCGTGAGCTCCACCTGCGCCGACTCGTCGCCCGGGGCGGCGAGGAAGACCAGCGTGTAGCGGCCCTGCGGGTAGTCCTTGCGCGACAGCTCCTTCAGCCCGAGCGCCGCACAGTAGAAGCGTAGCGACGCCTCGATGTCCTTCACGCGCACCATGGTGTGCAGGTACTTCATCGCATGTCCCTTCAGAACATCTCCGACGGACCGGGGGGCTTGATGGCCACCTTGTGGCGCGAGGGGATGAAGTCGCCGGTGATCATCTCGTCGTAGGCCTGCCCGGGACCGACCATGGGGTACACCCCGGCGTCCGGGTCGATCATCACCTCGAGGAAGGCCGGCCCCTGGTGGGCGAGGAACTCCTCGATGACGCGCGGCACGTCCGCCTTCTTCTCCAGGCGCACCGCGTAGCGGAAGCCGTCCGCCTGCGCCGCCTTGACGAAGTCCTTCTTGTGCAGCGAGCGGTCGCTGGCCGACAGGCGCCCCTTGTGGAACAGCTTCTGCCACTGCTTGACCATGCCATCGCCGAAGTTGTTGAGCACCACGACCTTCACGGGCAGGTCGTAGGTGGTGACCGTTTCCAGGTCGCCGAAGTTCATGCGGATGCTGGAGTCGCCGTCGATGTCGATGACCATGCGCGCGGGCTGCGCGAACTGGGCGCCGATGGCCGCGGGCAGGCCGAACCCCATGGTGCCCATGCTGCCGGAGGTGAGCCACAGCCGCGGCGAGCGGAAGTCGAAGTACTGCGCCGACCACATCTGGTGCTGGCCCACGCCGGTGCTGATGATCGCCTCGCCCCGGGTGCGCCGGTTGATCTCCTCGATCACGTAGTACGGCTGGATGAGGGGGCTGTCGCGGTCGTAGTTCATCGCGTGGACGCGCTTGAGCTCGGCGAGCTCCGCCCGCCACGGGGCGAAGTCGCGCTGGAAGCCATGCGTACGCCCATGGGCGAGCAGCACCTCGAGGGCCGGGCGGATCAGGCCGATGTGGCTCCACTGCGCGCGCTTGACCTTGCCCACCTCGGCGCGGTCGACGTCCAGGTGGGCGATGCGTACCGCATTGCGGGCGAACTTGTCGGGCACGCCGGCCACGCGGTCATCGAACCGCGAGCCGACCGCGATGAGAAAGTCGCAGTCATCGACCGCGTAGTTGGCGAAGGCCGCACCGTGCATGCCGAGCATGCGCATGGCCATGGGGTCGGTGGTGTCGTAGGCGCCGATCCCCATGAGCGTGGTGACCACCGGGATGCCGAAGGCGCGCGCGAAGCTGGTGAGGGCCTCGGCGGCGTTGCCGTTGATGACGCCACCGCCGGCGTAGATCAGCGGCCGCCGGGCCTCGCCCAGCATGCCGAAGAAGCGCTCCGCGGCCGCCGGCTCGAGGGTCGACTGCGTGAGCTCCTGCATGCGGCGGCGGTAGCCGGGGATCGGCAGCAGGCCCTGCCCGGCAAAGGTGCCGTGCCAGTTCTGCACATCCTTAGGGATGTCGATGACCACCGGGCCCGGCCGGCCCGTGCGGGCGATCTCGAAGGCGGTGCGGACCGTCGACTCGAGCTTGGCCGGGTCGGTGACCAGGAAGATGTGCTTGGCCACCGCCCCCATCACCGAGGCGATGGGGGCTTCCTGGAAGGCGTCGGTGCCGATCGCAGCGCGGGGCACTTGGCCGCAAATGACGACAATCGGTATCGAATCGGCCATACAGTCGCGCACTGGTGTAACAGTGTTCGTCGCTCCCGGGCCCGAGGTCACGACACACACCCCGACCTTGCCGCTGGCGCGCGCATAGCCGGCGGCCATGAAGCCGGCGCCCTGCTCGTTGGCCGGCACGATCAGGGGGATCTGCGGGGCGCCCGCCTTCTTGGCGTCCTCGTTGTACAGAAACACCGCATCGAAAGTGGGCAGGATCGCGCCGCCGCTGTACCCGAAGATGGTGGTAACGCCTTCATCGGCGAGCACCTGCATGATCATGCGGGCGCCATTCATGGTGTGGCCGGCGAGCGGATGCCCCGCCGGTCGTGGCTGGATCACAGTGTCGGTCATGGGCGCGCTTCTGGGCCTTAAAACGTGCGTGCGCTTCGAGAAAGTCGCAGGGGTCAGCGAGCCTAGCAGCTTGCTTCCGTGGTGCAAACTCGCGCCGATCCTTTATTCTGGCGCGCCCACCACCGGCTTCGCCGCCTCACTTTCCATGCGCCACATCATTGCCGTCCTGCTGCAAAACGAGGCCGGGGCCCTCTCCCGCGTCGCGGGCCTGTTCTCCACCCGCGGCTACAACATCGAGTCGCTGTCGGTCGCCGCGACCGATGACCCGACCGTCTCGCGCCTGACGCTGGTCACTTCCGGCTCGGACCTGGTGATCCAGCAGATCGCCAACCAGCTGAACAAGCTCGTCGATGTGGTGAACGTGCTGGACATGACCCGCGGGGAGCACCTGGAGCGCGAGCTGGTGCTGCTGAAGCTGCGGCTGGAACCGGCACAGACGGACGCGGTGCGCGGGCAGGTGGTGCGCAGCGGCGGCCGGGTGCTCGATCCCTCCGTCGGTGGCTTCATCGTCGAGCTCACCGCCAACGAGGCGGAGGTGAGCGCCTTCGTGGAGAGCCTGGGTCGCCAGGCTCAGCTGCTCGAGGTGGTGCGCAGCGGCGCGCTGGGGATCAGCCGCAGCGTCCGCCCGCTGCGCGCCCGCTCGGTCCAGACCACCGCCTGACTGAACCGGGCCTGAATCCCGGCAGGCGCGATTAAGAATGGTTCATGGCCGTCGTCCGACACGGAAGTGTGACGTTGTACGGTGCAGGCAGCGACTATGCTGACCTAGCCTCGTTACACCTGAGCAGGCCGGCTGCGGCCACTGGAAGCGCCAATGACCCCGAAATTCAGTCCCCTGGCTTACCTCCGCTGCGCCCCGGTGCGCCTGGGGGTCCTCGCAGCCCTTGCCGCCCCCGTGCTGGCCGCCTGCGTGACCTATGCCGCGCCGCCCCCGCCGCCGCCCCCGCCGGTCGCCCAGGACCAGCCCCAGAACTACCAGGACTACGACAACCAGGCGCCCGCCAACACGGCCGAGGCACCGCCACCGCCCCTGCCGGCGTATGAACAGCCGCCACCGCCGGCCCCGGGCTATGCCTGGACGCCGGGCTACTGGCAGTACGGGCCGGCCGGGTACTACTGGGTCCCCGGGACCTGGGTGATGCCGCCCACGGTCGGGGTCTTCTGGACCCCGGGCTACTGGGGCTTTGTGGGCGGCCTGTACGTCTTCCACGCCGGCTACTGGGGCCCCCACGTCGGCTTCTATGGCGGCGTGAACTATGGCTACGGCTACACGGGTGTCGGCTACGTCGGCGCACGCTGGGTGGGCAACGAGTACCACTACAACACCGCCGTGACGAACGTGAACACCACGATCGTCCACAACACCTACAACGAGACGGTGATCAACAACACCACCGTCATCAACAACCGCGTGAGCTACAACGGCGGAGCCGGCGGCGTGCACGCCGTCGCCACCCCGGGCGAATACGAAGCCATGCACGAGCGCCACGTGCCGCCGACGAACGTTCAGATGCAGCACTTCCAGGCCGCGCGCGAGAACCGCGCGCTGCAGGCGAGCTTCAACGAGGGGCATCCGCCGGTCGCGGCGACGCTGCATCCCGGCGCCTTCACCGGACCGGGGGTCGTGGCCGCACACCCGGGCCCGCCGACGGCCGGCGGCTACAACGGTCACCCGTACGGTGCACCGGGTAACTCCGGTCAGGGCCAGGCCTCCGGCAACCCGAGTGCGCATCAGCCCAACGGCTCACCGCCGCCCGCCTACGGCAACAACGGCGTACCGGGCTACAACGGCAACCATCCGAACGGCGCGCCCGGATACAACGGCCATCAGTACGGTGCACCGGGCAACTCCGGCCAGCCCAACCAGGGCTACGGCAACGGGCATCAGTCCAATGGCACGCCGCCGGCCTACGGCAACAACGGCGCGCCGGGCTACAACGGCAACCATCCGAACAATGTCCCGCCGTCCGGCAACGCCTACCATCCGCCAACCACGGGTACGGCGGCTCCCCAGGGCGCGCCGCCGCAAAACGGCCACAATGGGCAGAACGGACAGAACAATCCGCACCACGCCAGCACGGGTGACCCCAAGCACCCGCCGCAGGGCAACGAGAAGCGCGACGAGAAGTAAGTGACCGCCCCGGGGAGCGCCAGCTCCCCGGGGCTGTCCTTCAGGGAACCAACACGGTCGAACCGGTCGTGCGGCGGCCCTCGAGCTCGCGGTGTGCATCCCCCGCCTGCTGCAGCGGGTAACGCTGGCCGATCACCACGCGCACTTTCCCGCCGCGCACCGCCGCGAACAACTCGCGCGCGCCGGCCGTCAGCTCATCGCGCGTGACGATGTAGTTGAAGAGCGAGGGCCGCGTCAGGAAGAGCGACCCGCGCCGCGCCAGTTCCGCCGGGGCAATCGCGGGCGGCGGTCCCGAGGCATTTCCGTAGCTGATCATGATCCCCAGGCGCCGCACGCAGTCGAGCGATTGCGTGAAGGTGTCCTTGCCGACCGCGTCGTAGACCGCGGCGACGCCTGCGCCGCGCGTCAGCGACTTCACGCCCGCCACCAGATCGTCGCGCCCGGAGATCAGCACGTGCCGGCAGCCGTGGCGACGCGCGATCACCGCCTTCGCTTCGGTGCCGACGACGCCGATCACCTTCGCGCCCAGCGCCCTGGCCCACTGGCACAGGATGAGCCCCACGCCGCCGGCGGCGGCGTGCACCAGGATCGGGTCGCCACGCTGCACGCGGTAGGCGCGGCGCAACAGGAACTGCGCCGTCAGGCCCTTGAGCATCATCGCCGCTGCCTGCTCGTCCGAGACACCGCGCGGGATCTTCACCAGCCGGTCGGCGGGCACGTTGCGCACCGAGGCATACGCCCCGGGCGAGGATGAGACGTAGGCGACGTGCTCGCCTTTGCGGAAGCCGCGCACACTGCGGCCAAGCGCGCTTACCACGCCGGCAGCCTCGCGGCCGAGGCCGCTGGGCAGCTGCACCGGGTACAGGCCGCTGCGATCGTAGACATCGATGAAGTTGACGCCGATGGCCGTCTGGCGCAGCTGCACCTCGTGAGCGGCTGGCGGATTGGGAGTGAACTCCTCGGCCCTGAGGACCTCGGGGCCGCCGTTGGCGGCGAAGCGGATGGCGATGGGCATGCCCGGCCAGCATAGCGCCGGCCGAGACATGTCCCAAGGTGCCGTCAGAGGCTAGAGCGCCGCGTCGTCGGTCTCGCCGGTGCGGATGCGGATGACGCGCTCGATGTGGGTGATGAAGATCTTGCCGTCACCGACCTTGCCGGTTTTGGAGGACTTGATGATCGCCTCGATGACCTGGTCGACCAGGTCGCCGCGCACGGCCACCTCGATGCGCGTCTTCGGCACGAAGTCCACCACGTACTCGGCGCCGCGGTACAGCTCGGTATGTCCGCGCTGTCGCCCGAAGCCTTTCACTTCGGTGACCGTCATGCCGGAGACCCCGATGTCGGAGAGCGCGGCACGCACGTCGTCGAGCTTGAAGGGCTTAATGATCGCTGTAACGAGTTTCATGGGGGCTCCGTCTGCCGGATCGTGGCGCGTGGGATTTTGCAGCTTTCATGCCACGCAGGGAATCGCCGGGGACTGCAGGTTACAGGGTTTGGGGGTCGCCGCGCCCGTCGGGCATGCACCACGGTGGGGCGAAAGCCCGCCGGCGCACCCAACCGGTGCGCCTCCGGCGACAGCCCATCGGCTATGCTTCGCGGCCATGTACGAACGGATCGTGATCGCGGGGGCGGGCCAGGCGGCGGTGCAGACCGCCGATACGCTGCGGCGCCGCGGCTTCGGCGGGCAGCTGACCGTCATCGGCGAGGAGCCCTGGCTGCCCTACCAGCGCCCACCCCTGTCGAAGAAGTATCTGGCCGGGACCCTCGAGCGCGAGCGCCTGCTGATTCGTCCCGCCGGCTTCTTTGCCGAGCACAAGATCGAAACGCACCTGGGCCGGCGCATCGCCGAGATCGCCCCCGCCCAGGGCCACGTGCGCCTGGACGATGCGACCCTCATCCCCTTCGATGCCCTGGTGATGGCCACCGGAAGCCGGCCGCGCCAGCTCACCGCGCCCGGCGGCGAACTGGGCGGCGTGTACTACCTGCGCAGCATCGCCGACGCCGACGCCATCCGCGGCGCCTGCACCGCCGGTGGCCGCGTGGTCATCATCGGCGGCGGCTACATCGGCCTGGAGGTCGCCGCCACCGCGCGCGAACTGGGCATGGACGTGACCGTGGTGGAAATGGCGGACCGCGTCATGAACCGCGTCACCTGCCCCGAGGTGTCGGCCTTCTACGCCGCCGAGCATGCGCGCGCCGGCGTGCACATCCACTGCAACGCCCAGGTGCGCGCACTGCACGGTGACGCGCGGACCGGCCGGGTGCGCGCGGTGCTCACCGAGGACGGGCGCGAGTTCCCGGCGGACCTGGTGATCGTCGGCGTCGGCGTGGTGCCGGCCGACGAGCTGGCGCGCGCGGCCGGCCTGGATTGCGAGAACGGCGTGCGCACCGATGCGCACTGCCGCACGTCCGCCGCGCACATCTATGCGGCCGGCGACTGCGCCAGCCACCTCAACCGCCAGTACGGCCGCCACCTGCGGCTGGAATCGGTGGACAACGCCTTCGAGCAGGGCACGACGGTGGCGCTGAACCTTCTGGGCGTACCGACGCCGCACGACAAGGTGCCGTGGTTCTGGTCCGACCAGTTCGACCTGAAGCTGATCATCATCGGCCTCGCCATGGGCTACGACGAGGTGATCCTGCGCGGCGACCCGGCGACGCGCAGCTTCAGCGCGTGTTACCTGCGCGGCGGCGAGCTGGTGGCGATCGACACCATCAACGCGGCCAAGGACCAGATGGCGGCGCGCAAGCTCATCGCCGCCCATGCGCGCCCGGATCCCGCCAAGCTCGCCGAT
Organism: Pseudomonadota bacterium; assembly: GCA_018240525.1. GTDB lineage: Bacteria > Pseudomonadota > Gammaproteobacteria > Steroidobacterales > Steroidobacteraceae > 13-2-20CM-66-19. Next base: position 67,118 of record JAFEFN010000017.1, on the reverse strand, counting down.
CCTGCGGTGCCGTTGAAGGACGCGGTCTAGGCAGCTACCTCAGGACCACCAGCAGGTCCTTCACGTCCACCGCCTGTCCCGGGCGCACCAGCACCTCGGCCACGACGCCCGGGACTTCCGCGCGCACCGCGGTCTCCATCTTCATCGCCTCCAGGCTCACCAGCGGGTCGCCGCGGGACACCTGCGCGCCAACCTTGGCGGCGACACTGACCACGGTGCCGGGCATCGGCGCGCCGACGTGGCCGGGGTTGCCGGCCTCCGCGGTGCGCGCCGGCGGCCGCTTGGCGACCTGGCTCAGGTCCTGAACGCGCACCGAGCGCGGCTGGCCGTTGAGCTCGAAGAACACCGTGCGCGTGCCGTCCTCGTGCGGCTCGCTGCAGGCCAGGTAGCGCACGATCAGCGTCTTGCCGCGCTCGAGGTCGACGCTGATCTCCTGCCCCGGCTCCATGCCGTAGAAGAACACCGGGGTCGGCAGGATGCCCGGATCGCCGTACAGGGCGCGCTCGCGCGCGTACTCGAGCCACACCCGCGGGTACATGAGGTACGAGGCGAGGTCCTCGTCGGTCACCGGGCGCACCAGGTGCTGCTGCACGCGTGCGCGCTCGGCGGCGAGGTCCGCCGGCGGCAGCGTCGCGCCCGGGCGCTCGGTGCGGGGCGCCGCGCCCTTGAGGACCTTGCGCTGCAGCCCTTGCGGGAAGCCGCCGTAGGGCTGGCCGAGATCCCCGTGCATGAGCTGCACGACCGACTCCGGGAAGGCGAACTCGGCGGCGGGATCCTCCACCTTGGCGCGCGCAGTGCCGGAGCTGACCATCAGGATCGCCAGATCGCCGACCACCTTGGAGGTGGGCGTGACCTTCACGATGTCGCCGAACATGTCGTTCACCTCGGCGTAGGCGGCGGCGACCTCCGGCCAGCGCGCGTCCTCGATGCCGAGCGAGCGTGCCTGCTCGCGCAGGTTGGTGTACTGCCCGCCGGGCATGCCGTGCACGTACACCTCCGAGGCGCCGGCGCGCATGTCGCTCTCGAAGGCGAAGTAATGCCGCCGCACCTGCTCCCAGTAGGCGGAGATCGCGCGCAGGCTCGCGGCATCGATGCCCGGGTCGCGCTCGCCGTAGCGCAGCGCCTCGATGATCGAGCCCAGGTTTGGCTGCGAGGTGAGACCGCTCATGGCGTCGATCGCCCCGTCGATCGCGTCGGCGCCCGCGGCGACCGCCGCCAGCACGCTGGCCGCGGCGATACCGCTGGTGTCGTGGGTATGGAAGTGCACCGGCAGGCCGACCTCCTCCTTCAGCGCCTTCACCAGGGTATAGGCGGCGCGCGGCCGGCACAGGCCCGCCATGTCCTTGATGCCGAGCACGTGCGTGCCCGCGGCCTTCAGCTCCCGGCCGAGCTTCAGGTAGTAGTCGAGCGTGTATTTGCTCTCGTGCGGATCGCTTAAGTTCCCGGTGTAGCAGATCGCCGCCTCGCAGAGCTTGCCGCTCTCGCGCACCGCATCGATGGCGACGCGCATGTTCTCCACCCAGTTGAGCGAATCGAAGATGCGGAAGAGGTCGATGCCGTTGGCCGCCGCGCGCGCCACGAAGAAGCGCACCACGTTGTCCGGGTAGTTGGCGTAGCCGACCGCGTTGGCTGAGCGCAGCAGCATCTGCAGCAGCAGATTGGGCATCTGCTCGCGCAGCAGCTGCAGACGCCGCCACGGGTCCTCGCGCAGAAAGCGCATGGCCACATCGAAGGTCGCCCCGCCCCAGCACTCCACCGAGAACAGCTGCGGCAGGAGGCTGGCGTAGTACGGGGCGATGGCCGTCATATCGAGCGTGCGCAGGCGCGTGGCCAAGAGCGACTGGTGCGCATCGCGCATGCTGGTGTCGGTGATGAGCACGCGCGGCTCGTCGAGCATCCAGCGGGCGAAGCCCTCGGCGCCCAGCTCCTCGAGCCTCTGCTTGGTACCCGCGGCGGGGGCGGGCAGCGAGCCCGGGGGGAGCTTGGCGGGGCTGAAACTCGCCGGGCGCGGCCGGCTGCGCGTCTCCGGGTGGCCGTTGACGATGGTGGTGCCGATGAAGGACAGGATGCGGCTGGCGCGGTCGCGCTTGCGCTGCCACTGGAACAGCTCCGGGGTCTGCTCGATGAAGCGCGTGGTGTAGTCGCCCGAGGCAAAGCGCGGGTGCGTGATCAGCTGGTCGAGGAAGCGCAGGTTGGAGACCACGCCGCGGATGCGGAACTCCCACAGCGCGCGGTGCATGCGCGCGATGGTCTCCTCCGGCGTCGGCGCCCAGGCGGTCACCTTGACCAGCAGCGAATCGTAGGAGCGCGAGATGATCGCCCCGGTGTAGGCGGTGCCGGCATCCAGCCGTATGCCGAAGCCGGCCGGGCTGCGATAGGCGGTGATGGTGCCGTAGTCGGGGATGAAGTTGTTTTCCGGATCCTCGGTGGTGATGCGGCACTGCAGGGCATGGGCCGAGATGCGGATGTCCTCCTGCCGCGGCACGCCGCTCTCCGGGGTACCGATGCGCGCCCCGCCGGCGATCCGGATCTGCGCCTTGACCAGGTCGATGCCGGTGGCGCACTCGGTGACCGTATGCTCCACCTGGATGCGCGGGTTGACCTCGATGAAGTAGAAGGCGCCCGACTCGGCATCCTGCAGGAACTCGACCGTACCGGCGTTGCGGTAATCGGCGGCGCGGCCGATGGCCAGCGCGGCGGCGCACAGCTCGGCACGCTGCGCATCGCTCAGGAAGACCGCCGGGGCGCGCTCGACCACCTTCTGGTTGCGCCGTTGTGCGGTGCAGTCGCGCTCGAAGAGGTGCACCAGGGTGCCGTGGTGGTCGCCGAGGATCTGCACCTCCACATGGCGGGCGCGGCGCACCAGCTTCTCCAGGTACACCTCGTCGTTGCCGAAGGCGGCCTGCGCCTCGCGGCGCGCCACCGGCACAAGCTCGCGCAGCTGCGCCTCCGACTCCACCACGCGCATGCCACGGCCGCCCCCGCCCCAGCTGGCCTTGAGCATCACCGGGTAGCCGATGCCGGCGGCCACCGCGGCGCAGGCATCCAGCCCTTGCGGCAGGGCCCCCGTCGCGGGCATCACCGGCACGCCGGCGCTGACGGCGAGCGCGCGCGCCGCCACCTTGTTGCCCAGCACCTGCATGGTCTGCGGCTGCGGCCCCACGAACACGATGCCCTGCGCGGTGCAGGCACGGGCAAAGTCCGGGTTCTCCGCCAGGAAGCCGTAGCCGGGGTGGATCGCATGCACGCGCGCCTCGCGGGCGATGCGCAGGATGTCCTCGATGTCGAGGTAGGCCTCCACCGGGCCCTTGTCGCGCCCGACCCAGTAGGCCTCGTCCGCCTTGGTCCGGTGCAGCGAGAAGCGGTCTTCATGGGAGTAGACCGCCACCGTGCGCAACCCCAGCTCGCTGGCGGCGCGCATGACGCGGATGGCGATCTCGCCCCGGTTGGCGACCAGCAGGCTGCGGATCGGCTGCGACGGGTCGGATTTCACTTTAGTATTTACCGTTCGAACGTGGAGGGCTCCGGCGGGATGGCATGCTGTGCCGCGCCGCGGAGTCGCTTCGATGATAACTGCTTTGGGGAAGCCGATGCCGCGCTGCAACCTGTCCGTCGTCCTGTGCCTGCTGCTCGTGTCCGTAACTGCGCGGGCCGCGGAGGCGCCGATCGCCCTCGTCATCCACGGCGGCGCCGGCGTCGCCGATCGCGCCCAGATGACACCCGAACGCGAGGCCTCCTACCGCGCCGGCCTCACCGCGGCGGTGGATGCCGGCTACGCGGTGCTCCAGCGCGGTGGCAGCAGCCTCGATGCGGTGGCCACCGCGGTGCGCATGATGGAGGACGATCCGCAGTTCAACGCCGGACGCGGCGCCGCCCTCAACGACGATGGCGATGCCGAGCTGGACGCCGCCATCATGGACGGCAACGGGCCGCGGGCCGGCGCGGTGGCCGGTGTCTGGCACGTGCGCAACCCCGTCGACCTGGCCCGCCTGGTGATGGACCGGAGCCCGCACGTGCTCCTGGTCGGCGCCGGCGCGGAGGAGTTCGCGCTCGAACAGGGCGTGGTGCTGGTGCCGCGCAGCTACTTCCGCACGCGCGCCCGCATCGCCGAGCTCGCCGAGGAGCAGCAGGGTGCGGCCGAGAAGGGCAAGGCACCCGCGGGCAACCCCAAGGGCACGGTCGGGGCGGTCGCCCTGGACCGCGCCGGCAACCTGGCCGCCGCCACCTCCACCGGCGGCCTGGCCAACAAGCATGCCGGGCGCGTGGGTGACTCCCCGATCATCGGCGCCGGCACCTATGCGAACAACCAGTCCTGCGCGGTCTCGGGCACCGGGGACGGCGAATACTTCATGCGCCAGGTGGTCGCCTACGACATCTGCGCGCTGGTGGCCTACCGCCACCTCACGCTCGAGCAGGCCGTTACCGAGGTCATCCACGAGAAGCTGCGCGCCACCGGAGGCACCGGCGGCGTCATCGCCGTCGACCCGGCCGGCAACATCGTCATGGATTTCAACACCGTCGGCATGTTCCGTGCGGCGCGCGACAGTCGCGGCCGGCGGGACATCGCCGTGTACCGCGACAAGTAGCCATGCACGCCATTGCCATACACGGCGGCGCCGGCGCCGTACCCCGCGCGGCTCTGTCGGCCGAGCGCGAGCAGCGCTACCGCGCCGGCCTCGAGGCAGCGCTCGAGGCCGGCCACCAGATCCTCGTGCAGGGCGGCTCCAGCCTGGATGCCGTGACCACTGCGGTGCGCCTCCTCGAGGATGACCCCATGTTCAACGCCGGGCACGGCGCGGCCCTCACCCGTGATGGCGCCGCCGAGCTCGACGCGGCCATCATGGAGGGCGCCGCCATGCGCGCCGGCGCCGTCGCCTCGGTGCGCCACGTGCGCAACCCCATCGAGCTGGCGCGCCGCATCATGCAGAAGTCGCGGCACGTGCTGCTGGTCGGGGCCGGCGCGGAGGAGTTCGCGCTCGAGGAGGGCATGGCGCTGGTGCCGAACCATTACTTCCGCACCGCCGAGCGCCTCGCGCAGCTGCAGGCCGAGCAGCGCGGCGAGACGGTCTCGGAGATCATGCCGCCCGCCCCGCGCGGCACGGTCGGCGCGGTCGCGCGCGACGCGGCCGGCAACCTGGCCGCTGCCACCTCGACCGGCGGCATGACCAACAAGCGTCCGGGGCGGGTCGGCGACTCGCCGATCATCGGCGCCGGCACCTATGCCAAGAACGGCGTGTGCGCCGTCTCGGCCACCGGCCATGGCGAGTATTTCATCCGCGCGGTGGCCGCCCACCACGTGTGCGCGTCGGTGGAGTTCCGCGGCCTCACCCTGGAGCAGGCCGTGCACGAGATGCTGCACGAGACCCTGCGCAGGCTCGGTGGCGATGGCGGCATGATCGCCGTCGACCAGCACGGCGGGATCGTCATGAACTTCAGCAGCGACGGCATGTTCCGTGGCGCGCGCGACTCGCGCGGCCGGCACGAGATCGCCATCTACTAGCAGAAGCGGCTCAGGCCGCCTGCAGGTCGCGACCGCGCAACGCGCTGGGCGGCCGGCTCTCCCACCGCGACCACACGCGGCGCAGGTGCTGCGCGGAGCGGAAGCCGGCGCGCATCGCCACGCGCTCCAGGTCGAGCCGGCTCTGCGTCACCAGCTGCCGCGCCAGCGCGAAGCGGATCAGCTGCACGTAGTCCAGGGGCGAGCAATGCGCATGCTCGGCAAAGAGTCGCGCCAGGTTGCGAGCGCTGGTGCAGGCGACCGCCGCCAGCTCGCGCGCACCCCACGGGGCCGCGGGGTCCCGCGCCACTGCATCCTGCACGCGGTGCACCGCCGGATGCAGGTGGTTGCGGTGCATGACCCACGGGGACAGCGCGGGATCCGCGCCGGCACGGCGCAGGTACACCACCAGGTCCCGCGCCACCGCGGCTGCCACCTGCGCACCCAGCTGCAGCCCGATGACGTGCAGCGCGAGGTCCAGGCCCGCGGTGACCCCCGCGCTGGTGAACACCGGACCATCCTCCACGAAAATGCGGTTGTCGAGCACGCGGGCCCCCGGTGCGGCGCGGCGCAGCTCCTCCAGGTGCTGGTGGTGGGTGGTGCAGGCACGACCGGCGAGGCGTCCGGCGTGCGCTGCCAGGACGCTGCCGGCACACACGCACATCAGCAGCGACGGTCGCAGCGTCTCGGAACGCAGCCATTGCAGCACGTGCTGCGTGGCAGGCTCCGCCGTGTCCACCCGCTCGCCGGTGATGCCGGTGAGGACGACGATCGCACCCGGGGGCAGCTGCGCCGGCAGCGGCTCGAGCGCGCTCAGGGTCAGCCCGACGGACGCCTGCAGCTGCGGCTGCGGCGCCACGAAGCGCATGCGGTAGCTGCCCGGGCGCTGCGCCTCCGCGTTGCGGAAGGCATCGGCGGGACCGGCGAGGTCCAGCAGCACCACGCTGGGCAGCAGCACGAAGATCACGTCACGCGGCGCATCCATGGCGGCGGCTCGGGCTAGGCGAGCACCGCTGCGGTGGAGACCACTTCGGCGAAGCGCCCGTCGAGTACCAGCTCGGTGCGCTCGCGGATCTCCGCGGGGCTCACCGTACGCCCGGCGCGCGTACGCATGGAGAAGGTGAGCGTTGCATCGGTGATGTAGCGCACCTTGAAGCCCGCGTCCGAGGCGTGCCGCGCGGTCGTCTCGCAGCACTGCTCGGTGCGGATGCCGCTGATGAGGAGGCTGTCGATACCGCGCGCGCGCAGCCATCCCTCCAGCGTGGTGCCGTCCGCGCATCGGGCGAACAGCGCCGAGTGGACTTCCTTGTAGACCACCACGTCCGGCTGCAGCGACAGCTCGCGCAGGGCACGCACGTGCCCGGAGGCCGCCGTGAAGGGGTTCGTGGCATCCTCGCCCGGCTCGCGATGGAAGACCTGGACCACGGCGATGCCCTGCGCCCGGCAGCGGTCGATCAGCCGCTGCGTGTTGCGCAGGAACTCCGGCACGTCCTCGTCGTGGAAATACGGGCGGCAACGGAAGGACTCCTGCGCATCGATGACCAGTAACGCCTGCTTCATGGGATTGACCGTCCTCGGTTGATATTCGGACTATATCTTCCCGCAGGCTTTATGCAGGAGCTACCGCCGATAGGGACGTTCCCCGGTCAAAAACGGACACCGCTCAGGTCCACCTGGGAGGACCGCGGACGCGGCGGCGGGATGCGGACCGGCACGCCCTGACGCGGCGGCCAGGCGGGGTTCCGCGGCTCCGGCGCTCCCTCGCGGGCCTCCGCCGCCAGCAGCGTCTGCCCGCGCAGGCGGGTGCGCCACAGGGCCGCCGCGTCATCCGTGCCCGCGGCAGCGAGGAGTTCGCTCCAGATGCGCGGCGCCCGGAGCCAGCGCGGCCTGAGCCAGTGCGGGTGGATCGCGGCCGCCCTGCGGATCTGTCCCAGGGTGCTGTGGTTGAGCGCCGTCACGCAGGATGCGCTCATGCCCAGCAGCAAGCGGGCGGCGGTGCCATGGCAGTGCGCCAGGTGCCAGCCGAACATGGCCACTGCCTGCGCCAGGGGGGCGGCGCCGGCAACCGTGAAGAAAGGCGCTGCAAGCCCGCCCGCGGCGCCGCGCGAGGGCTCCAGCCACCGGGCGGCATCCGCGAAACCCAGATCAAACACCAGGTAGGGGCAGCCCGCGGCGCGGCGTCGCCCGTCCGCACTCAGCAGGCGCCAGTCCCCCGCACACGAGGCGGCGAGCCCCGTCTCCGGCATGGCCTCGGCCTGCTCGGCGAGCAGCTCGAAGCAGGCCTCGTTCAGCTCGAGGAGCGACTCGCGGATGTCGGCGCGCAACCATCCCGCGGGCGTGCCGCCGGACTCCCGGTCCCGTATCTCGCACTGCAGCAGCATGAAGCACTCCTCCTGGCGGGGGGCGCTCATACTAACTGCATCGCCGGAATTGACCACCGCGGATTTGGGGTTTTTTTCCCAAATTTGCGCCTTGCAATTCCACCGTGTCGCCACAGAATGCTGCGTCCCCACCCGTGGAAGGACGCCATGCGCATCACCGACGACCGCTACCATCGCGAACGGCTGCGCATGGAACTGGCGCTGCGCTTCCTGCGCCACGAGGCCCGCACCCAGACCATCCGTGCCTGGACCGGGCTCAGCGACGACCGCATCCGCAAGCTGTACCGCTCCTACCTCGACGATGCGCAGTCGCAGCCGCCGCGCCACCGCGGCAAGTCACCGCACCAGATCGCCTACTTCACCCGCTCGCTGCGCCTGCAGGAGGAGACGCTCTCGCTGGCCACGGCACTGTGGCTGCTCGGTGTCCTCGCCGGCGGCGCGACGGAGGCGCCCGGCTCGCTCGCCGCGCTCGCGCGCGGCGCGCTGCTGTGCGATGCGTTCGAGTTCTACCAGGGCGTCCGACCCGGTGCGCAGATCTCCTTCGAGCACGCCGTGTTTCTCGTCGGCGCGCTGGCGCGCGGCGACCTGCTGCGGGTCGGCTGGTGCAGCGCCTGCGGCGGACTCATGCTCGTCGAGCCGTTCTCGCTGCGCATCACGCGCTGTCCGCACTGCGCCGCCACGACGCGCTGCTAGAATCCGCCGCCATGCCCGGGTCGACGGGCGGGTGGAACGCATGAGTCACGATCGGCCGAACTTCTTTGCCGGGCCGTACCTGGATCGCCGCGCGGAGTTGCGCGAAGACGCGAACTGGATCGAGGCCGCGCGCGCGGACGACGCCACGCGCTACCTGCTTGCGCGCGGCAGCCAGCAACTCCTGCACGTCGGCGCCGCGCCCGGCATCGTCTTCCTGGAGCGGGACGCACCGCCGGTGACCGCGGCCGACCCGGCCAACTGGCTGCTGCTGGGCTGGTTTCGCGGCACGCGCGTGGTGATGGTGGACCTGCCGCTGCAGGCGACGGTGGAGCTGCCGCCGCACACCCGCTTCGAGGAGTTGCGGCCGCTCGCACCGGTGCTCGATGCCGAGCACGCCGGGCTGCTGGCGTACGCACGCGCCCTGGCGCTGTGGCGCGCGCGCCAGCGCTACTGCGGCGCCTGCGGGACGCCCACGGTGCCCTCGCATGCCGGCCATTGCCTGGTGTGCGCCGACCCGGCGTGTGCGCAGCAGTATTTCCCGCGCATCGACCCGGCGATCATCGTCCTGGTGAGCGATGGCGAGCGCGCGCTGCTCGGCCGGCAGCCGAGCTGGCCAGCGCGGCGTGTCTCCACGATTGCCGGCTTCGTTGAGCCGGGCGAGAGCCTGGAGGATGCGGTGGTGCGCGAGGTGGTCGAGGAGACCGGCGTGCAGGTGGCCAACGTGCGCTATGACTCCTCGCAGCCGTGGCCGTTCCCCTCCTCGCTCATGCTCGGCTTCTTCGCCACGGCCAAGCCGGGCAGCCTCGTGCGCCTCGGCGGCGAGCTGGAGGAGGCACGCTGGTTCACGCGCGAGGAGATCACCTCGGGCGCCGCCCTCGCCCCACCCAGCCAGTCGATCTCCTGGCGCCTGATCGAGACCTGGCTCAAGGGCGCGGTCTAGGGCGCATGTGCCTGCTCGTCATGGCCTGGCGGGTGCACCCGCGTTTCCCGCTGGTGGTCGCGGCCAACCGCGACGAGTTCCACGAGCGACCGGCGGCGGCACTGGCGCCCTGGCCCGCGCCGCGCCTGCTCGCCGGGCGCGACCTGCGCGCCGGCGGCACCTGGCTGGGGCTCGACCGGCAGCGACGCTTCGGCGTGGTCACCAATTTCCGCGAGCGGCAGCCGCCGCTCGCCGCGGCGCCCTCGCGCGGCGAGCTCATCCCGGCCTACCTGGGCGGCCCGCAGGAGCCGCAGCAATTCCTGGCCACGCTGCAGGCGCGCGCGCGCGAGTACGCCGGCTTCAACCTGCTGCTGGCAGACCGGCACTCCCTCTGGTACGGCAGCAATCGCGGCACCCCGTTCGCGCGGGCGCTCGCCCCGGGGGTGCACGGGCTCTCCAACGAGTCCCTCGACACCCCGTGGCCTAAGCTGCAGCGGGTGCGTCGTGGCTTCGAAGACTGGCTGCGGCAGGAGCTTTCCGACCCGTCCCCGCTCTTCGCTCTCCTGGGTGACCGCACGCGCGTCAGCGACGATGCGCAGCTGCCGCACACCGGCCTCACCACGGAATGGGAACGCGTGCTGTCCTCGCCCTTCGTGCAGGACCCCGACTACGGCACGCGCTGCTCCACGGTACTGATGATGGAGGCGGGCGGCGCCTTTTATCTGGGCGAGCGGCGGTTCGATCGAGAGGGCCGGTTGCAGGGAGACAGTGAGTACCGCCTCCGGGCCGGCGAGTGGCCGCAGGGCGGAACCGACATGGCCGCCGGCTAGTCCCAGACTGCACGGCGGCAAGCGGCTGTCGCCGTAAGGCTCTAGAATTCCGGCACTTTCTCCAGGCACACACCTTATAGATGGCGCAGCGCATCCTCCCGCCAGGGCCTCTTCGATGGCTCACGCTGACCCCGGCGGTCCTGCTGTGCCTGCTCGCCTGCGCGCTCGCCCGGGCCGCGGCGGGGGTGGACGTCGACATCCACGGCGTGGACGATGTCCTCAGGGACAACGTGCTCGCCTACCTGAGCTTCGAGCGCTACAAGAAGGGCAGCTCGGAGCTCACGCCCGAGACGGTGGAGCGCCTGCACGAGCGGGTCGAGCGGGAGGTTGAGGCCGCGTTGCGCCCCTTCGGGTACTACGAGCCACAGGTGCAGTCCACGGTGACCCAGGGCAGCAGCGGCACCTGGAAGGTGAACATCGACATCACCCCGGGGCCGCCGGTGCTGGTCGACCACATCGACGTGCACGTCGACGGGCCGGGCGAGACCGACCCGCTGTTCCAGCGCATCGTGCGGCAGCTGCCGCTGCGCAAGGGGCAGCGGCTGAACCACAAGTCCTACGAGGACATCAAGAACGACCTGCAGCGCACCGCGGCCACCTACGGCTACTTCGACGCGAAGCTGATCCGCAACGAACTGGTGGTCGACCCCGAGAAGCACACCGCCAACATCAGCCTGGAGATGGAGACCGGCGAGCGCTACCACTTCGGCGTGACCAAGATCTCGCAGCACGTCGTCAAGGAGAGCCTCGTGCGGCGCTACCTGCGCTATCACGAGGGCGAGCCGTTCGACCTCACGCAGGTGCTGCGCTCGCAGTTCGCGCTCGACGATGCCCAGTACTTCGCCAACCTCGAGGTGCTGCCCGGCGATCCGGACCGCAGCGCGCACACCGTGCCGATCAACATCCGCGCCGACGCGAGCCGCCGCCACCGCTACTCGATCGGTGCCGGCTACGCCACCGACACCGGGCCGCGCGGCACGCTCGGCTTCGACGACCGCCGCATCAACTCCAGCGGCCACAGCTTCGGGGTGGAGATCCAGGCGGCACAGGTGACCAAGTACAGCCTGCAGGCGCGCTACACCATCCCGGTGGGCGACCCGGCGGTGGACAGCCTGTCGCTGCGCGGCAGCATCGAGGAGCGCGACTGGGGCGACGTCACCAGCAACACCACCAGCGTCGGCCCGGCCTTGACCGCGGTGACCGGCGGCTGGCAGCACGTCTGGCTGGTGAACGCGGTGCACACGACCAGCACGGACGACAACACCCTGGTCGAGCAGGTGCGCGGGGCGCAGACCGACCAGCTGCTGGTGCCGGAGCTGGACATCGCCTCGGTGCCCAAGGGCTACCTCGGCGAGCCGCTGTTCGAGCGCCCGCTGTTCGTCGAGCTGCGCGGCTCGCACGCCTCGCTGGGCTCGAACGCGAACTTCTTCCAGATGCACGTGCAGGGCGAGCGCGTGCTGCCGATCGCGCGCAAGTGGCACCTGCTGCTGCGCGGCGAGGTCGGCGCAACCTTCGTCTCCGAGTTCAGCCAGCTGCCGACGGTGTTCCGCTTCTTCGCCGGCGGCGACAGCAGCGTGCGTGGCTTCGGCTTTGCCGACCTGTCGCCGACCCAGGCGACGACGGTGTGCGCGAACCAGAAGGCCGGCGAGCCTGTCCCGCCGAACGCCTGCCCGCAACCGCCGGTCTACCAGACCATCTACAGCCGCGTGGGCGGCAAGGACGTCATCACCGGCACCGTGGAGATCATCCGCGACCTGCCCAAGAGCCTCGGCATCGCCACCTTCTTCGACTACGGCAACGCCTTCGACAGCTGGTCGGATGCCGGCCGACTGGCCTACTCGGTCGGCGTCGGCCTGCGCCTGCGCCTCTCGGTGCTGACCCTCGGCGTCGACATCGCCAAGCCCCTGTATCAGCCGTGCAACCAGCCCATCGACGAGGGCCGCACGAGCTGCACCCCCGGCGGGCTGCGCCTGCACATCAACTTCTCGCCGAAGTTGTAGCCGCCATGCGCCGCATCCTACTCGTGCTCGCCGGCATCCTGATCGTGACGCTCATCGTGGCGCCCTTCGCGGCGATCTGGTCGGTGCTGTACACCACCGGCGGCGCGCAATTCGTGGCGCGGCACCTACCGCGCCACCTCGGCAGCGTGAACCTCCAGATCGAGGGCATCAGCGGTACGATCGCCGGCGGCCTGCACGCCGACCGCGTGGTGATCGAGCACGAGCTCATCAACGTCTACGTCGAGGGGGTCGAGGCGCGCGTGGACGTGGCGCCGCTGCTGCTGCAGAAGATCCGCTCCCCGCTGACCACCGTGCGCAGCGCTCGCCTGGAGATCAAGAAGCGCGTGCACCCGGCCACCCCGGGGCCGCCCGGCTTCCTGCCGCGCTGGCTGCAGATCAGCGTCGACCAGCTGCACGTCGGCAGCACCTCCCTGAGCGTCTACAACGGGTTCAAGCTGCAGGTGGATGAACTCAACGGCGGCGCGGTGCTGCGCCGCCTGAGGATCAGCCTGTTCAACATCACGGCGCTGCTGGAGGGCGCCCGGGTGGGCGTGAACGGCGACCTGCGCGCGACCGATCCCTTCGGGATGGCGGTGCGCTACCACCTCGACTGGCACCCCGAGGGCCAGCCTGCCTGGACCGTCAGCGGCAGCGCGCTGGGCGACCTCAACGCCCTCAACCTCGTGGCGCACGCCGGCAGCCCTTTCCGCGCCGACATCACCGGCCAGCTGCTCGATCTCACCGAGCACTTCCACTGGGCCGGCGATGCCGCCCTGCACGACTTCGACCTCGAGGCCTGGGGCATCGCCAGCCCGCTCGGCCACATCAGCGGCCACGTGGCGGGCACGGGCGATGCCAGCACCTTCTCCGCACACGGCCCGGTGGACCCGGCGGGCCTGCAGGCCGGGGTGTTCGAAGTGCTGTTCGAGGGCGGCTACGCCGGCCACGTGCTCACCGCCAAGCGCGCCGTGGCGACCCACGTGGCCTCGGGCGCGCAGGCCACCGCCTCGGGCACCCTCGCGATCGTCGACCACGGTCCGCGCCTGGACCTGTCCGGCACGTGGGAGAAGTTCCGCTGGCCGCTGGTCGGGCGCGACGTCCCGGTCCGCAGCGCCGCGGGCAGCTTCACGCTGCAGGGGGTGCTGCCCTACCAGGTGCACCTGAGCGGCGAGGCGCGCGCGGCGGAGCTGCCGCCGATGCCCGTGGACATCGACGGCCTGCTCGGCAAGGACCGCTTCAGCTTCACGCGCGCCGACGTCGAGCTCTATGGCGGCCACGCCACCGCCAGCGGCGAGGTGGTCTGGGCCGGGGCCGGCAGCTGGGACATCAAGGGCCGCGCCACCGACATCAATCCCGGGCTGGTGCGCGCGGATCTCCCCGGCAGCCTCAGCTTCAACTTCACGACCACCGGCCGCGGCTTCAGCCCGCAGGGCACCCTCAGCGCCTCCTTCAGCGAGCTGTCGGGCAGGCTGCGCGGCGCGAGTGCCAGCGGCGCCGGCACCATCACCCACCGCGGCAAGACCTTCGAGTTCGCCAACGTGCGCGTCGCGGTCGGCGGCACCAGCCTGGCGCTCGATGGCCAGGTGGACGAGCGCCTCAACCTGCGCTTTGCGCTCAACACCCAGGACCTGGGCCTGCTGGTCCCCGGCAGCCACGGCCAGCTCAAGGCAGCCGGCACGCTCGCCGGCACGCTGGCCGAGCCTGCGATCTCCGCCACCGCGCACGGCCGCGAGGTGGACTACCAGGGCATCAAGGTCGCCGCCTTCGACAGCACCATCAACTTCGACCCGGGAGCCACGGACAAGGAATCCCACGTCGAGATCGCCGTCCACAAGTTGAGCTATCAGAAGCGCACCCTCGATGCGGCGACCGTCACCTTGCAGGGGCTGCCCAGCGCCTACACCGTGCACCTGACCGCCGCCGCTCCCGGGCTTGCCGCGAGCCTCCAGGCACGCGGCGCCTACGCCGGCCAGCTCTTCAAGGGCCAGCTCACGGCGCTTTCGCTCACCGGCAACGAGTCGCTGCACCTGACGCTCGACCGGCCCGTTGACCTGCTGGTCTCGGCCAGCCATGTGCGCCTGGAGTGGATGTGCGTGAACGGCACCCCGGGCAGCATCTGCGCAGACGGGGACTGGACCCCCGCGGCCTGGTCGACCACGGCCTCGACCAACGAGCTGCCGCTGGCGACGCTCACCGCCGGCAGGGCCGCCTCCGTGCAGTACCTGGGCACGGGCAGCGCACACCTGCGCCTGAACGGCGGCGCCGCGCTCCCGACCGTGGGTACGCTGCGCGCCCGCCTGGAGGATGCGGTGATCGCCCACCGCCTAGCCAGCAAGAAGATCGAGCGCACGCGCATCGGTTCGGGCACCGTCAGCGTCGATGCCACCCCGAGCGCGGTGAGCGCGGAACTCAGCCTCGGCGAGGGCCAGGTGGGGACGGTCGCCGCGCGGCTCGACATCCAGCCCAGCACCGCGCGCTGGCAGGACATGCCGCTCAGCGGGGAGCTGCACGCGCACAGCGCCAACTGCGACCTGATCTCGCTGTACGTCCCGCAGATCGACCGCGCCGCCGGCCAGATCAGCACAGACCTCACCGTGTCCGGCACGGTCGGCGCGCCGCACCTGTCGGGGCTGCTCAAGATCAGCGACGGGGAAATCGACGCCTACCAGGTGAACCTGGCGCTGCGGCAGATCACGCTCGAGGCGCGGCTGGGCGATGCCGGCCTCGACCTCAAGACCAGCGCCAAGGCCGGCGCCGGCACCCTCAGCGCCGACGGCCACATGGAATGGCGGGACCTGGTGCCGTACGGCAAGTTCCGCCTGCAGGGCACGAACCTGCGGCTGGTCGATGTGCCCGAGGCGCAGATCGACGCCTCGCCCGACCTGCTCTTCGACATCAACGGCCACCGGATCGAGGTGACCGGCAAGGTCGTCGTGCCCTACGCGAAGATCGCGCCCAAGGACATCACCGGCGCCGTGCGTGCCTCGGAGGATGAGGTGATCGTCGGGCAGGAGGACGAGGATGCGCAGAACCACTTCGAGGTGATGAGCGACATCACGCTCACCCTCGGGGACCGGGTGAGCATCGACACCCTGGGGCTGACCGGGCGGCTGACCGGCAGCATCGCCATCAGGAGCGGCTACGATGCCATCACGCGCGGCACCGGCGAGCTGTCGGTCGCCAACGGCAGCTACACCGCCTACGCGCGCAAGCTCGACATCCAGAAGGGGCGCCTGATCTTCACCGGGGGGCCGATCGACAACCCGGGCATCGACCTGCGTGCGGCCAAGGTCTTCCCGGACGTGACCGCCGGGGTGAACGTGCGCGGCACGCTGCTGCAGCCGCGCATGTCCTTCTTCTCCGATCCGCCGCTGACGCAGTCGCAGATCGTCTCCCTCATCCTCGCCGGCGGCTCGCTGGAGTCGACGCAGAAGAACACCCCCGGCAACGCCGCCCTCGCCCAGGCGGCCGCGCTGCTGGCCAGCCAGGTCGGCTCGCACGTCGGCATCCAGGACGTCTCGCTGGAGACGGACGTGACCAACGACACCTCGCTGGTGCTGGGCCGCTACCTGTCGCCGCGCCTCTACGTCAGCTACGGGATCAGCCTCACCGAGCAGATCAACACCCTGAAGCTGCGCTACACCCTCGGCGACCACTGGACGGTCAAGACCGAGGTCGGCCAGGGGCCGAGCGGCCAGATCTCCGGCATCGACCTGGTGTACTCGATCGAGAAGTAACCGCCGCCTGCGCCGGCCCGGCCCCCCTGCCACGCCGGTTCACGGAACCTTCGCTTGACTCCCGTGCATTAAAATGCACAATGCGCGCATGTTTATGCGTAAGCATTCCTGATGCTCACCGACGCCCAGCAGCTGGAGCGGCGTGGCGCCATCGTGCGCATCCTGCGCGCCGGCTCGGTGCGCAAGCAGTCCGACGTGGTGCGCCTGCTGAAGAAGGAGGGTCACGAGGCCACGCAGTCCTCCATCAGCCGCGACTTTCGCGACCTGGGGGTCCACAAGGCGGGGGGCCGGTACGTGCTGCCGCCCGAGGAGCCCACGCGCGCCAACGGCGACTTCGCCACGCTCGCGCAGTTCGTGCGCGCCTTGCGCCCGGCCGGCAACTGCATCACGGTCGTGCGCACCACCGTCGGCGCCGCGCAGAGCGTCGCCGTGGCGATCGACACCGCCCAGTGGCCGGAGGTGGCCGGCACCCTCTCCGGCGACGACACCATATTCATCGCAACCGCCACCGCGCGTGACCAGCAGGCGCTCATCGAGCGCCTGCGCACGCTCTTCCGGGTCTAGACCATGCCAGCTACCGTTTCCCAATCGGGCGCCAAGCCCATCGTCCTTGCGTACTCCGGCGGCCTGGACACCTCCTTCCTGGTGCCCTGGCTGGCGGAGAACCAGCAGCGCCCGGTGATCACCGTCACGGTCGATACCGGCGGCATCGACGCGGCGGCCGCGCGCACGCTCGCGGAGCGCGCCCGCGCCCTCGGTGCCATCGAGCACCACCAGATCGACGCCCGCACGGACTACTTCGAGCAGGTGCTGCGCTTCCTCATCATGGGCAACGTGCGCCGCGGGCAGCTGTACCCGCTGTGCGTGGGCGCGGAACGCGTCATGCAGGCCCAGACCATCGCGCGCATGGCCCGCCGCATCGGCACCGACGTCGTCGCGCACGGCTGCACCGCCGCCGGCAACGACCAGGTGCGCTTCGAGGTGGCACTGCGCACCCTGGCGCCGGACCTGAAGGTGCTGGCGCCGGTGCGCGACCAGGCCTTCCGCCGCGAGGACGAGCTCAGGTACCTGCAGGAGCGCGGGCTGCCCATGCCGCCGACCGGGGCGAAGTACTCGGTCAACCGCGGCCTGTGGGGCGTGACCATCGGTGGCCGCGAGACCCTGACCTCCGCCGGCAGCATCCCCGATGAGGCCTGGCTGCTCACCCGCGAGGCCTTCAGCCGGCCGCGCCCGGCCGCGCGCCACGTGCTCGGCTTCCGCCAGGGCAAGCCGGTCTCACTCGACGGGCACAGCGCCTCCGCGGTGCAGATCATCGAGTCGCTGGAAGCGCTGGCGGCGCCCTTCGGCATCGGCCGCGGCATCCACCTCGGCGATACGATCATCGGCACCAAGGGCCGGGTCGCCTTCGAGGCGCCGGCCGCCGAAGTTCTGCTCACCGCCCACCGCGAGCTGGAGAAGCTCGTGCTCACCGCCCGCCAGCAGCGCATGAAGGACCTGGTCGCCCAGTCCTACGGCGACCTGGTGCACGAAGGCCAGCTGCTCGACCCGGTGTGCCGCGACATGGAGGCGCTGCTGCTCTCCTCGCAGCAGCGGGTGACCGGCCAGGTGCACCTGCTGCTGCAGACCGGCAACCTGTTCATCGAGGGCGTGGAGTCGCCCTACTCGCTCATGTCCGCCTCCAAGGGCGTCTACGGCGAGGCCGCCGGCGAGTGGACCGCGGCAGACTCGCTCGGCTTCTCGCGCATCGTCGCCCTGCCGGGGATGTTCTACGCGCGTGCCGGCGAACAGGCCGCCGCGACCAAGGGGTAGCCCGCCGTGCGCAACATCGTGGTCGACAAGCTCGCCTCGGTCACCCAGGCCTGCGGCCTCTCGCACGAGGTGCGCGTCGCCGAGGAGATCCCCGCCGAGGAAGGCGTGGTGGTCGTGGTCGAGGTGCTGAACAACAAGTCGACCTACAACACCCTGGAGCTGACCAGCGGGCGCATGGCCAAGGTGAACAAGGGCGACGTCGTCGCCGGCGCCCTGGGCCACCGCAAGGCGCTGTTCGGCTACTCCGGGCACGTGCCCGAGGCGGTCAGGCCCGGCGACACCATCCAGATGCTCAACATCGGCGGCGTGCTCGGCATCTGCGACTCGATCAACCCCGACAAGGGCCGGCCGTTCGACTGCCGCGTGCTGGGCGTGGCGCTCGACTTCCCCTACCTGGGCGAGCGCATCGGCGTGCCGGCGCGCGTGGGCTACAAGCCGCTCGACTTCGGCGCCACGCTGGACACCGCCGGGGTGCCGGTGGTGGCACTGGCGGGCACCTGCATGGAGGCGGGCAAGACCGCCGCGGCCTGCGCGGTGATCTCGCGCATGCGCCACCGCGGCCTGACCGTGGATGCCTTCAAGGCCACCGGCGTATCGCTGCGGCGTGACATCCTGGCGATGGAGGATGCCGGCGCGCGGCACTGCGCCATCTTCACCGACCTGGGGGTCGTCACCACCACGCGCCTGAACGGGCCGGCACTCACGCGCACCATGCTCACCGAACTGGCGGCCGGCAAGCCCGACGTGATCGTCTTCGAGTTGGGCGACGGCATCCTCGGCACCTACGGGGTCGATGCGATCCTCGACTGCCCCGACATCCGCGCCGCCCTGAGTGGCGTGATCCTCTCCGCCAACGACCCGGTGGCCGCGTGGGGCGGGGTCAAGCTGCTGCGCGAGCGCTTCAGCACCGAGCCGTGCGTGGTCACAGGTCCCGCCACCGACAACCAGGTCGGCGTGGAGATCATCACGCGGCAGCTGGGCGTGGCGGGCTTCAACGCCCTGAGCAGCGGCGCAGCCCTCGGTGACTGCGTCATCGCGGCGCTCGGGCTGAAGGCGGCGGCCGCGCAATGAGCGCATCCATCCCGGCGGTGGTCCTCGGCGGCACCGGCTACGTCGCCGGCGAGCTGCTGCGCCTGCTCGCCGGTCACCCGCACTTCAGCCTGGCGGCCGTGATGTCGGACAGCCAGCCCGGCGAGGCCGTGGCGACGGCCTTCCCGCACCTCGCCAGCGCGTACCCGGGCACCGTGTTCGCCAGCCAGGCGCAGGTGGAGCAGATCCTGTGCGCGGCCCCCGAGTCGGCGCTGTTCGGCGCCGCGCCGCACGGGGTGTCCGCGGCACTGATCGATGCACTGCTGGCCGCCGCCGAGGCCGCCGGCACCCGGCCGCGCGTGGTGGATATCTCGGCGGACTTCCGCTACCGCACCCCCGCCGCCTACGCGGCGGTGTACCAGCACGAGCATGGCGCTCCGGCGCGCCTGGCACAGTTCACGTGCGCGGTGCCCGAGCACCTCGGCACGCTTAAGACACCCCACGTCGCCCACCCCGGCTGCTTCGCCACCGCCATCCTGCTGGCGAGCGTGCCGCTGCTGGCCGCCGGCCTGGTGACGCCGTCGCTGTTCGTGAGCGGCGTCACCGGCAGCACCGGCTCGGGGCGCAAGCCGGTCCCCGGCACCCACCACCCGCTGCGGCACGGTGACCTGTACAGCTACAACCCGCTGCGGCACCGCCATGCTCCCGAGGTCGTCGCCTGCGCCGCGGCCGCCTCCGGCGTCACCGCGCGCTGCGCCTTCGTGCCGCATTCCGGGGCGTTCGCGCGCGGCATCCACGTGAGCGTGCAGGCGCAGCTCGACCGCGCCGTGGACACCGCGGCCGTCATCGATGCGCTGCAGCGCTTCTATGCGCATTCGCCGTTCGTACGCGTCGCCCCCGCGGCGCCGCGCATCAAGGACGTGGTCGCCAGCAACTACGCCCACCTCTCGGCGGTGGTCGCCGACGGCACGGTCGCGGTGCAGTGCGCCATCGACAACCTCAACAAGGGCGCAGCGGGCGGGGCCGTGCAGTGGATGAACCGGATGTTCGGGCTGGCCGAGGCAGCCGGTCTCACCGCACCGGCGCCGGGCTGGACCTGAAGGCCCCACCATGCAAGCGGTCGCACATGCACAGCCCAGCGGCGATTACCTCGCCCCCGTCTTCTCGCAGTATCCCCTCGAGGTGGTCTCCGCCCAGGGCGTGTGGCTCACCAACAGCCGCGGCGAGCGCGTGCTCGATCTGTACGGCGGCCACGCCGTGGCCGGCCTGGGCTACGCGCACCCGGGCTTCACCGCCGCACTGACCGCCCAGGCGCAGCAGTGCAACTTCCAGACGAACGCCGTGGCGATGCAGGTGCGCAGCCGCGCGGCAGCGCGCCTGGTGCGCTTTTCCGCGCTGCCCTTCGCGAGCGCCTTCTTCGTCAACAGCGGCGCGGAGGCGAACGAGAATGCGCTGAAGATCGCGCTGCGCATGACCGGCCGCGGCCACGTGGCGGCGATCGAGGGCGGCTTCCATGGCCGCACCGCCGCGGCCGGCGCGGTGACCTGGGGTGCGGCGCAGAAGTGGTACGGCTTCCCGCGCACCCCCTTCGACGTCAGCTTCATCCCGCGCGGCGCGCAGCAGGCGCTCGTCACGCAGGTGAGCGAAGCGACCGCCGCGGTGATCGTCGAGCCGGTCCAGGGACTGGCCGGGGCGGTGGACCTGGGCGCTGAATTCCTGGCCGCGCTGCGCCGGCGCTGCGACGAAGTCGGCGCGCTGCTGATATTCGACGAGGTGCAGTGCGGCGTCGGCCGCTGCGGCCATCCCTTCGCCGCCAACCTGTACGGGGTGATGCCCGACATGCTCACCACCGCCAAGGCGCTCGGCAACGGCTTTCCCTGCGCGGCGGTGCTGTGCAGCGCCGCGGTCAACCGCACGCTCACGCGCGAGTCCCTCGGTACGACCTTCGGCGGCGGCCCCATGGCCTGTGCCGCCATCGAGGCGGTGATCGAGGCCATCGAGTCGGAGGACCTGCTGGCGCGCGTGCGCCGGGTGAGCGCCTACCTGCGCGAGCGCTGCCTGACCGGGCCGGTGGTCGGCGTGCAGGGGGCGGGGCTGCTGCTCGGCCTGCGCACCACGCGGCCGGCGCGCGAGGTGCAGGCGGAGCTGCTGGAAGGCGGCATTCTCGCCGGCACCGCGAGCGACCCGAACGTGCTGCGCCTGCTGCCGCCCTTCATCCTCGAGGAGCAACACGCCGACATGCTGGTGGATGCACTGCGGGACCTGCCCTCATGAAGCGCTTCGTGGACCTCGCCGATTTCAGCCGCGAGCAGGTGCTGGAGCTGCTGGCGCTCGCGCGCCGCCTGGAGAGCCATCCGGAGCCGCGGGCCCTGGCGGGCAAGATCCTCGGGCTGGTGTTCTTCAATCCCTCCCTGCGCACGCTCGCCTCTTTCCAGGTGGCGATGATGCGCCTTGG
Organism: Pseudomonadota bacterium; assembly: GCA_018240525.1. GTDB lineage: Bacteria > Pseudomonadota > Gammaproteobacteria > Steroidobacterales > Steroidobacteraceae > 13-2-20CM-66-19. Next base: position 45,768 of record JAFEFN010000017.1, on the reverse strand, counting down.
CGGCGGCTCCTTCGTCATCAACCCGGGCCAGGGCACCTGGCAGCTGGAGACGCGCCGCGGGGTGGTCATGAACGGTGCGGCCGCCGAGCACGTGCGCGAGGGCATCCCGGTGCTGGCCTCGTACTGCGACGCGCTCGGCATCCGCGCCTTCGCCGAGGGCAAGGACCTGCAGAGCGACCTGGCCGAGACTGCCTTCAACAGCATGATCGGGCTCCTCGACAAACCGGTCGTCAACCTCGAGTCCGCGGTCAACCATCCCTGCCAGGCGCTGGCGGACTGGAAGACGATGGATGAACTCGAGGTGCCGCGCGACGGTCGCTTCGTGCTCTCCTGGGCTTACCACCCGCGCGCCCTGCCGCTGGCCGTGCCGGCCGCGGCCGTGCACATGGCGGCGATGCGCGGCATGGAAGTGGTCGTGCTGCGCCCGGAGGGCTTCGCCCTGCCGCCGGCGATCATGCAGCGCGCCCGGCACGCCGCGGCCGCCTCCGGCGGCTCGGTGCGCGAGACCAGCGACCGCGCCGAGGCGCTGCGCGGCGCGCAGGTCCTGTACGCGAAGGAATGGGGCGCCACGGAACACTACGGCGACGGCGCCGCGGATGCGCGCCTGCGCGGTGCGCTCACCGACTGGTGCGTGCGCGAGGACTGGTTCGCCGCCGCGCCCGGCTGCCACGTCATGCACTGCCTGCCGGTGCGCCGCAACACCGCCATCGCCGACGAGGTGCTCGATTCGGCGCGCAGTGTCGTGCAGCGCGAGGCCTACAACCGCTTGCCCGCCCAGATGGCGGTCCTCCACCAACTGCTCCGCTCCTAATACCAGGACTTCCGGCACATGATCATGCACAGAAATGACCAGGCGCTCGCCATCCGCGCGCTGCGCAGCGCGGCCCCGTACATCCGCATGTACAAGGGCAAGACCTTCGTGGTGAAGGCGGGCGGCGGGGTGTTCGCCGACGCCACGGCGGCGCGGGCGCTCATGGAGCAGATCGCCATCCTGCATTACTTCGGCGTGCGCGTGGTCCTGGTGCACGGCGGCGGCCCGCAGCTCACCGAGCTGTCCGCCCAGCTGGGCATCGAGGCGCGCATGATCGAGGGCCGGCGCGTCACCGACCAGAAGGCGATCGAGCTCACCGCGATGGTGCTGAACGGGCTGATCAACACGCGCGTGCTGGCCATGTGCCGCAGCCTGAACATCGCGGCGATCGGCGTGAGCGGCGTGAGCGCCGGCCTGGTGCGCGCCCACCGCCGCGCGCCCGTGGCGCTCCCCAGCGGCGAGAAGGTGGACTACGGCCTGGTCGGCGACATCGACGCGATCGACGCCACGGTGCTGACCAAGCTGCTCGACAGCGGCGTCATGCCGGTGATCAGCCCGCTGTCCGCCGACGACGGCGGCACGCTGCTCAACATCAACGCGGACACGGTCGCCGCGGCCATCGGGGCGGCGCTGCATGCCGAGAAGCTCATCCTGTGCACCGGCGCACCGGGCATCCTCGGCGACGTCAACGACCCGCGTTCGCTCATCTCCTACACCGATCTCGCCGGGCTGAAGAAGCTGCGCGACGCCGGCCAGATCGCCGACGGCATGCTGCCCAAGGCGCGCGCCATCGAGGATGCGATCCGCGGCGGCGTGCAGCGGGTGCACGTCGTTTCCTACCAGTCCCACGAGGGCATCCTCGCCGAGGTGTTCACCAACGAGGGCACCGGCACCCTCATCGTGGCCGACATCAAGGCCCTGAGCCCGGCCGAACAGCAAAGCATCCCATGAGCCGCCTGTGGGACAAGGGGGCGCCGCTGGACGAGCGCGTGCTGCGCTACACCGCCGGCGAGGACTACGCGCTCGATGAGCGCCTGGTGCCGTACGACATCCGCGCCTCGCTCGCCCATGCGCAGATGCTGCACGCGCAGCGGCTGCTGTCGCAGGCGGACCTCGAGGCGATCCGCGCCGGCCTCGCCGCACTGCAGGCCGGGCATGCCGCCGGCGCCTGGCACGTGGAGCTGGCCGACGAGGACGGTCAGACCGCGCTCGAGCGCCGGCTGACCGAGCGCATCGGGGAGGCCGGCGGCCGCATCCACCTCGGGCGCTCGCGCAACGACCAGGTCCTCGCCGCGCTCCGCCTGTACCTGAAGGATGCAATTGCCGAGCTGGCCACGGGCACCACGCAGGCCGCCGATGCCCTGGACGCACTCGCCGCGCGCGCCGGCGACGTCGCGCTGCCCGGCTACACCCACCTGCAGCAGGCCATGCCCAGCTCGGTGACGCTGTGGGCGGGCGGCTTCGCGGCCGAGCTGCGCGACGATGCCGAGGGCCTGGGCCAGGTGGCGCGCCGCGCGGACCGCAACCCGCTGGGCTCGGCCGCCGGCTATGGCACGCCCGGGCTGCCGCTGGACCGCGAGGCGACCCGTGCCGCGCTCGGCTTCGCCACGGTGCACGACCCGGTGACCGCGGTGCAGCTCTCGCGCGGCAAGGCCGAGAGCCAGCTGCTGTTCGAGGTGACGCTGCTCATGCAGGACCTCGGGCGGCTGGCGGCGGACGTGCTGCTGTTCGTCACTTCCGAGTTCGCCTTCGCGAGCCTCGGGGAGGCCTTCACCACCGGCTCGTCGATCATGCCGCAGAAGCGCAACCCGGACGTGTTCGAGCTGATCCGCGGCCGCAGCGCCACCGCGCTGGGCTGCCTGACGGAGGCACTGGCGGTGTGCGCCAAGCTGCCCTCGGGCTACCACCGCGACCTGCAGCTGCTGAAGTTCCCGCTGTTCCGCGGCATCGACCTGGCGCTGCAGACGCTCGCCATCGTGCCCGCCGCGCTCGCGACGCTCACGTTCAACCCCGCGGCCATCCGCCTCGATGACTCGATCCATGCCGCCGAGGAAGCCAACCGGCTGGTCGTCCGCGAGGGCATCCCTTTCCGCGAGGCCTACCGGCGCGTCGCCGCCAGGCTCAAGCGCTAGTTCACGGAACCGACGGGCAACGGTTGCACGCCCTCCGGGTGCAGGGCAGGCTGGCGCCCCCACGAAGGGAACGGCTCGATGACGAAGATTCTGGGGATCTCGGGAAGCCTGCGCCGCAGCTCCTACAACAGCGCGCTGCTGCGCGCGGCCGGCAAGCTCATGCCCGAGAACGCGACGCTGGAGATCGCCAGCATCCGCGGCATTCCCCTGTACGACGGCGATGTCGAGGCCCAGGGCATCCCGCCGTCGGTCTCCCAGCTGAAGGAAGCGGTCATCGCCGCGGACGGCATCCTGCTGTGCACGCCCGAATACAACAACAGCATCCCCGGGGTGTTCAAGAACACCATCGACTGGCTGTCGCGCCCGGCGGCCGACAGCCGCCGCGTCTTCGGCGGCCGTCGCTTCGCGATCATCGGCGCCTCCCCCGGCGGCTTCGGCACGATCATGAGCCAGGCGGCCTGGCTGCCGGTGATGCGCACGCTCGGCGCCCAGCTCTGGACGGGGGGCCGCCTCATGGTGTCCCGGGCCAACAACGTGTTCGACGAGGCCGGGGCGCTGAAGGATCCCACCGTCGAGGAGCTGCTGCGGCAGTTCCTCGCCGGCTACGTGAGCTTCCTGCGCGCGACCGCGCCGCCCTGACCCTCAGGCCGCCGGCGGCGCCGCGGCGGCGAAGGGCGCCAGAGACTCCAGGTGCGCACAGATTCCGCGCAGCGTCGGGTAGGGCGCGGTGTCGCACTTGAAGCGCCGGGCATTGAACATCTGCGGGACGATGAGGATGTCGGCCAGCGTCACGCTGCTGCCGAACATGTGGCGGCCGTCGCCGCTGGTGTGCTGCACCTGCTGCTCGAGCGCGCCCAGTCCCCGGGCGATCCAGTGTGCATACCAGCCATCGACCGCGGCATCGTCGTGGCCGAGCGGATCGCGCAGGTAGTTCAGCACCCGCAGGTTGTTGAGCGGATGGATGTCGCAGGCCACGGCGAGGGCCAGCGCGCGCACGCGCGCACGCTCGTGCGCCGCGCGCGGCAGCAGCGCGGGGGCCGGGTAGGCCTCATCCAGGTACTCGATGATGGCGAGCGACTGGCTGATGACATGACCGCCGTCGACCAGCACCGGCACCAGCCCCTCCGGGTTCAGCTCCAGGAACTGCGGCGTGCGCTGCTGGCTCGCGCCGGCGCGCAGGTCGATCTCCACGCCCTCGTAGCCGAGGCCCTTGACGTTGAGGGCGATGCGCGCCCGGTACGAGGCCGAGCTGCGGAAGAATCCGTACAGCTGCATGGTCAGGCGACCGGCGGCGCGCTGATGGTGTGCCGCAGGGTCTCCAGGCCGTCGATGCCCCCCTCGACGCGGTCGCCGGGCTTGAGCGCGCCCACCCCGGCGGGCGTGCCCGTGAAGATGAGATCGCCGCCGCGCAATTCGTAGAACCCCGACAGCGCGGCGATGATGCCCGGGACATCCAGCAGCATCTGGTCGATGTCCGACTCCTGCCGCAGGCTGTCGTTGACCTTCAGCCAGATGCGCCCGCGGTTCAGGTGGCCCTCCGCTGCCGGGCGGATCGCGGCGACCGGCGCCGAGTGGTCGAATCCCTTGGCGGTGTCCCAGGGCTGGCCCTTCGCGCGCGCGGCGGCCTGCAGGTCGCGGCGCGTGAGGTCATTGCCGACCGCGTAGCCGAACACGTGGCCAAGGGCGGCGCCGGCGGCGATGTGGCGCGCGCCGCTGCGCAGCGCCACCACCAGTTCAACCTCGTGGTGCAGGTTGGCGGTCGCCGGCGGATAGGGCACCGGCGTGCCGTTGGCGACCACTGCGTCGGCGGGCTTCATGAAGAACACGGGCGGCGCACGCTCCGGCTCCGCGCCCATCTCGCGCACGTGCTCGGCGTAGTTGCGGCCGACGCAGTAGATGCGGTGCACCGGAAAGCGCAGCTTCGAGCCGGCCACGGCGACGCTGGCAGGTGGCGCGGGCGGGAAGGCAAAGTCGTTCATCGCGGCATTCCGGTAGTTCGCCGTGGGGGGTGCAGATTGCCACTGGGCCATCGGCTAGACTAGATCCCATGGGAATCTGGCGCGTGACGGTAAACCCCGAGCAGCTGACCGAGCGGGGCAGCAAGAGCCTGCCCGGGCACCTGGGGATCCGCTTCACCGAGGTCGGTGAGGACTACCTGCGCGCCACCATGCCGGTGGAACCGCGCACCCACCAGCCCTTCGGGGTGCTGCACGGCGGCGCCTCGGTCGCGCTCGCCGAGACCCTCGGCAGCGTGGCCGCCATGCTGTGCGTGGAACCCCAGTTCATGGTGCTGGGACAGGAAATCAACGCCAACCACCTGCGCTCGCTGTCCTCGGGCATCGTGACCGCGACCGCGCGCCCCTACCACCTCGGCGCGCGCAGCCACGTGTGGGGCATCGAGATCCGCGACGAGCGCGAGCGCCTGGTGTGCATCTCGCGCCTGACCATGGCGGTCGTCGAACGCCGCCCCGCCGCCTGAGGAGCTGACTCATGGCTACGCCGAACCCGATGCCGCCGATGAGTGCCGAGCCGCCGCCGGTGGACGAGACGCTCATCACCTACACCAACATCATCTACGCGCTGCACGCACTGGCCGTGCTGGTGGGACTGACGACGGTGCACACCGTGGTCTTCAGCTTCCTCGGCAGCCTGCCATCGATCGTCGCGGTGATCATGAACTACGTGCGCGTGTCCGCGGTACGCGGCACCTTCCTCGAGTCGCACTTCCGCTGGCAGATCCGCACCTTCTGGTACGCGCTGCTGTGGGCGCTGGTCTGCCTGCTGCTGGCGTTCACGATCGTGGGGCTGGTGATCGCGCTCCCCGGCTTCCTCGCCCTGGGCATCTGGATCATCTACCGGGTGGCGCGCGGCTGGCTGGCGCTGCGCGACCGCCGGCCCATGTACGTATGAAGCCCGCCGCCATCCTGCTGGGCGTGCTGTGCATGCTGTCCGGCTGCGGGCAGAAGGGACCGCTTTACCTGCCGGACAAGAAGCCCGCGGCGGTGGCGCCGGCGGCCGGCACCGTCCAAGCCGCGGCGCCCGCGGGCAACCCGGCGGCGCCCAAGAAGCCGACCGACGAGGACGCCAGCCAGGCGCCGGCGCCGAAGTAGCGCGCCTCAGCTGCGCACGAGGCCGCGCAGCGGCCGCGCCGCAGCGCTCTCGGGAAACACGCTCTCCTCGAGGGCGCGCGCCGGCACCCCCAGGTGCTCTTCCAGAATCCCCTTGAAGACACAGCGCAGGTCCAGCGTCGGCGCCAGGTCCCGCTGCTGGTAGAGGGCGCGCGCCGCCAGGCCGGGCCAGTCGGCGACCACGCGGCCGCCGGCCACCGCCCCGCCCAGCAGGAAAGCCGCCGCGCCCGTGCCGTGGTCTGTGCCGCGCGTCCCGTTGACCGCGGCGGTGCGCCCGAACTCGGTGACCAGCAGCACCGCGGTGTGCGCCCAGGCGGTCCCGAGTTCCTGCCTGAGCGTCGCCAACCCGGCATCCAGCGCCGCCAGGCGCCCGCCGAGCTGGCCTTCGGCGCCGCCTTCGTTCGCGTGGGTATCCCAGCCGGTGGTGTCGAACACGGCGACCTTCGGTCCGTCCTCCTGGCGCAGGAAGCCCGCCGCCGCGCGCGTGATCTCGGCGTAGCGCATGCCGTAGGCGCGTGCCGGCTTGGGGTCCGTGGCCGCACTGGCCGCCGCCGTCATCGCATCCGGCATGGCGGCCGCGTCCGCGGCGGCGATGGCATCGGCCTGCAGCGCATCGGCCAGGCGCACGGATAGCAGGGGGTCGTGGGCATACAGGTCGGTGATGCGCGCGAGCGTGTCCTCCTCCGGCGCGGGCATTTTCGAGGGCGTCCAGGAGCCGACCCCGGCCGGTCCGCGCATGACCAGTGGCACGTTCTGCCCGAGCGCTACGCCCAGCTCCCCAGACCCGCGCGCCGGCAGCTGCGCGAGCGCGCGGTTCAGCCAGCCGCTCTGGCTCGCGTGCGGACGCACCGAACCGCTCTCCAGGACATCCTGGCCATCGAAATGCGAGCGCTCGCGGTAGGAGGTGGCGACGGCATGCAGGACGATGAGCTCGCGCGCCCCATAGCACTGCTGCATGAAGGCGAGCGCGGGGTGCAGGCCGAAGAAGCCGTTGAGCGGCAGCGCGCCGCCGGGCGCGCCCGGCGCACGCAGGGCGAGCTCGCGCCGCAGCTGCGCATAGTCCGGGTCCGCGTAGGGGGGCACGACAGCCAGCCCGTCGAGCGCGCCGCGCATGATCACGACCACCAGGCGCTTCTGCTGCCCACCGGGCGCGCCGAAGGCGACCCGCGAGGTGATGAAACCCCCGGCGGCGAGTGCCCCGAGGCTGAGGAAATCGCGGCGTTGCATGCGTGCCATGTCTTAGCTCCAGTGCCGGTCAGCGGCGCATGAACTCAGGTGCCGCCAGCAGCAGCGTGAGTGCCTGGCCCGCGCTGGCCGCGCGCGTCACTGCGCTGTGCGTCGCCTCGCTCAGGTTCGCGCCGAGCAACTGCGGGGCGAGCTGCGCCGCATCGCGGCGGCTGCCGAGGCGGGCGCCCACCGCGTCCGCCCACTCGATGCGCTGCATGAGCGCGGAGGCGCCATCCCAGTCGGCGCTGCGATCGGGCCAGCCGGCCGGCGAGCCCGGCGACCAGGTGCGCTGGCCGAGCAGCTCGAACGGCACCAGCGGTCCCTTGCCCGCCTCGACCGGCAGCGACAGCCCGCGGTAGGCGGACACGATGTAGTCGGCCGGCGTCTTGAACTTCGACAGCGGCCGCACCCAGGCGTCCTGCGCCTCGATGAGTGCGCGGTACACGGTGGGCAGGTCGCCCTCGCTCGCCGTGAACGCACCGGCGACGCGGGCGACCGCGCCGCCGGGCGGCTCGTCGGCCACGAAGTGCCGCACCAGCTTGGTGGCGATGAAGTGCGCGGTCGCCTGCTGGCGCGCCAGGTCGCGCAGCACCGCCTCGCCCTGCCCGAGGCCGGTGTCGGCATAGCGGGTGTTGAGCACGAGCTTGCTGCCCGGCTCGTGCAGCTCGTCGCGGAACACGAACTCACCGGTCGCGCCGCCGGCGAAGCGCCCGCGGTCCAGGCCGATGGACCAGCCGGTGAGGACCTCGGCGAAGCTGGTGACGTCGGCCTGGGTGTAGCCGCCCCCGACCCCGAGCGTGTGCAGCTCCATGATCTCGCGCGCCAGGTTCTCGTTGATGCCGAGGCGACGCGGCGCGGAGCGCCGCTCACCGCGCACGGCTGCCGCGGAGTGCGGGCCGACGGAGAGGTGGTTGTCCAGGTAGAACAGCATGGCCGGGTGGCTCTCCGCCGCCAGCAGCATGTCGGTGAAGCGGCCGAGCACGTGCGGACGGATGGCCTCGCGCTCGAAGGCACCGGCAAGGCCTGCGATGAACTGCTTGTCGATCGAGACGGCGAAGTGGTTCGACCAGAATTGCGTGAGCCGCTCCACGAACGGCCGCTCGGTGCTGGTCGCCTCCTGCACGCGCGCGATCACCTCGCCGGTGTAGATCGGCCTGAGGTACTGGCCGAGCTTCTCGACGGCCGGGCTCGGCGCGGCGCCCCCGGCGGATCGCTTCGCCTCCGCGGACTCGCGGCGGATCTTCAGCCCCTCGGCCAGGATCTGCGCCGACGGACGCAGCTGAGCACCAGCGAGCTGCGGTGGTGGGCCCTTAAGCTGCGCGCGCAGCCAGTCGCGCCCGTCCGCGCCGATGCTTGCCAGGTCGCCCGGCCGGGCGCCGAGGCCGAAGCGGTTGGCCGCGATGGCCGGAGCTGAGGGGTCGAGCATGCGGGATGCACCCTGAAGCTGCACATACGCCTACAGCGCGCCAGCAGGAAGCGGGTTGACCGGCGGCGCGCGGGCCGTGACACCCTGCGCGTTATACTCGCCGCCCGCCTCAGGTACACCCTCCATGCCCGCTGCCCCCGACCTGGTCCTCGTTGACGGCTCCTCTTATCTGTACCGGGCCTTCCACGCCCTGCCGCCGCTGTCCAACTCCCGCGGGGAGCCGACCGGCGCGGTGCTGGGCGTGCTCAACATGCTGGTGAAGTTCCTGAAGGATTACCAGCCGCGGCACATCGCGGTGGTCTTCGACGCGCCCGGCAAGACCTTCCGCGACGAGCTGTTCGCACACTACAAGGCCCACCGCCCCTCGATGCCGGATGACCTGCGCGCGCAGATCGAGCCGCTGCTGCAGATCATCAAGGCGCAGGGGCTGCCGCTGCTGCGCGTGCCGGGCGTCGAGGCGGACGATGTCATCGGTACCCTCGCCTGTCGTGCCGCGCGGGCCGGAAAGTCGGTGCTCATCTCCACGGGCGACAAGGACATGGCGCAGCTGGTCGACGGCTCGGTGACGCTCATCAACACGATGACCAACCAGGTGCTCGACCGCGAGGCCGTCAAGGCCAAGTTCGACGTATACCCCGAGCAGATCATCGACTACCTCGCCCTGATCGGCGACAGCTCGGACAACATTCCCGGCATCGAGAAGATCGGGCCCAAGACCGGGGCAAAGCTGCTGCAGCAGTTCGGCAGCGTCGCAGCCATGCTCACGCGCCTGGAGGAAGTGGGCGGCAAGGTGGGCGAGAACCTGCGCGCCGGCCGTGCGACGCTCGAGCTGTCGCAGCGCCTCGCGACCATCCACACCGACCTCGACCTGCCGCTGTCGATCGAGGAGCTCGTCCCCGGCCCCCCTGACGTGGCGGCGCTGCGCGAGTGGTACCAGCGCCTGGAGCTGCGCGGCCTGCTGCGCCAGCTCGAGGGTGCGGATGCCGCACCCGCTGCGCCCGCGGCGGCCGGCGCCGCCGCACCGCCGCCGGCCGCGCCGCGCCCGGCGGTTCCCGCCATCGAGCCTCACTACGAGACCCTGCTGCAATGGCCGGACCTGGAGCGCTGGCTGCACCGGCTGCGCGGCGCCGAGCTGTTCGCCTTCGGCACCCAGACCACCAGCCTCGACTACATGCGGGCGCAGATCGTCGGCGTCTCCTTCTGCGTGGAGCCGGGGGTGGCCGCCTACGTGCCGCTGCGCCACGTGTACGCCGGCGCCCCGGAGCAGCTCGACCGCGACCGCGTGCTCGCCGCCCTCAAGCCGATCTTCGAGGACCCGGCGCGCGGCAAGATCGGCCAAAACCTCAAGTACGACGCGCACGTGCTGCGCAATGCCGGCATCCGCCTTGCCGGCATGCGCTTCGACACCATGCTCGAGTCGTACGTGCTGAACAGCGTCGCCACCAACCACGAGCTGGAGGCCGACGCGCAGCGCTACCTCGGCCTCAAGACCATCACCTACACCGAGGTGTGCGGCAAGGGTGCCAAGCAGATCTGCTTCGACCAGGTGCCGATCGAGCGCGCCGGCGAGTACGCGGCCGCGGATGCCGATGTCACCCTGCGCCTGCACCGGGCGCTGTGGCCGCAGCTGCAGGCGGTGCCGGCGCTGGCGCAGCTCTACCAGGAGTGCGAGCAGCCGCTGGTGCCGGTACTGGTCACCATGGAGCAGCACGGCGTGCTGGTCGACCGCGAGCTGCTGCGCGCACAGAGCCGCGAGTTCGCACGCCAGCTGCAGGAGCTGCTGCTGCAGGCCCACAAGGAGGCCGGGCACGAGTTCAACATCGAGTCGCCCCGCCAGCTGCAGCAGATCCTGTTCGAGCGCCTGCAGCTGCCGGTCAAGCGCCGCACGCCCACCGGCCAGCCCTCGACCGCGGAGGACGTGCTCGAGGAGCTTGCGGAGAGCTACGCGCTGCCGCGCCTGGTGCTCGAGTTCCGTGCGCTCTCGAAGCTCAAGTCCACCTACACCGACAAGCTGCCCGAACTGGTCAACGAACGCACCGGGCGCATCCATACGTCCTACGCGCAGGCGGTGGCGGCCACCGGGCGGCTCTCCTCGGTCGAGCCGAACCTGCAGAACATCCCGGTGCGCCGCCCCGAGGGGCGGCGCATCCGCCAGAGCTTCATCGCCGCTCCGGGGCAGGTGCTGCTGGCGGCCGACTACTCGCAGATCGAGCTGCGCATCATGGCGCACCTGTCCGGCGATGACAGTCTGCGGACGGCATTCGCCGAGGAGCGCGACGTGCACCAGGCCACCGCGGCGGAGGTCTTCGAGGTGGCGCTCGAGGCGGTCAGCGCCGACCAGCGCCGCACCGCCAAGGTGATCAACTTCGGGCTGATGTACGGCATGTCCGCGTTCGGCCTGGCGCGCAATCTGGGCATCGAGCGCAGCGCCGCCGCGCAGTACGTCGAGCGCTACTTCCAGCGCTACCCGGGGGTGAAGCGCTTCATGGACAACATCCGCGCGCAGGCCCGGGAGAGCGGCTACGTCGAGACGGTGTTCGGCCGGCGGCTGTACCTGCCGGACATCCGCTCGGGCAATGCGCAGATGCGCCAGTACGCCGAGCGCAGCGCCATCAACGCGCCGATGCAGGGCACGGCCGCCGACATCATCAAGCGGGCCATGATCGCCATCGACGCCTGGCTCGCAAGAACCGGCTCGCCGGCGCGGCTGATCATGCAGGTGCACGACGAGCTGGTGTTCGAGGTGCCCGCCGCGCACGTGCCGCAGCTGACCGAGGCGGTGCGCGAATGCATGGTGGGGGCGGCCTCGCTCAGCGTTCCCCTGCGCGTGGACGTCGGCTCGGGCAGCAACTGGGAAGAAGCGCACTGACCAGGTGCATTTTCCCAACGATCGCCGAGGGACCGGAACGCCGCCGGCGGTCGCCGGAAACACGCCGCGGAGCTTGGGATTTCGCCAAGGGCGTGCGGGGGACCGGCATCGACCCTGCGCCTTGTGGCGGCAACGCCACACGTACGCGCTCAAGGGCCTGATTTGAAAAGACATTTTTTTGCAATTGGACTGGAACTTGCGGCCCCAGCCCCCATCCAACTGTACGAGTGCCTAGCACTCCCCGCTTCCCTCCCTGAGCGGGTTAACCCGGTTCATTAAGACCTGTACCGGGTTAGTCTGCCCCGGCGGCTTCGAACGAAACCGCCGGGGCTTTTTATTGGCGGCCCTGCCCGAGCCACTCCTCCAGCGTGTCCTGCGCTTGCTGCACCCCGCCGCCCTTGAGCGCGGAAAACAGCTGCACGCTCGCCCGGCCGGCGAGTGCCTGGGTCGCGCTGCGCAGGGCCGCGGCGCCCTCGGCACGGTTCAGCTTGTCCGCCTTGGACAACAGGACGTGCACGCGGTGCGCGGGCAGCGCCCAGTCCAGCAACCCCGCGTCGCCCTCCTGCAGGCCGCGGCGGGCGTCGACGATGACGAACAGCCCCTTGAGCGAGCTGCGGCCGCGCAGGGCGTCGATCAGCGGCGGCCAGGCGCTGCGCTGCTGCGCCGGCGCGCTCGCGTAGCCATAGCCCGGCAGGTCCACCAGGCGCCGGCCTGGGGCCAGTTCGAAGAAGTTCAGCAGCTGCGTCCGCCCCGGGGTCTTGCTGGTGCGCGCCAGGCCGTGGCGCTGCGTAATGGCGTTGATGGCGCTCGACTTGCCCGCATTGGAACGGCCGACGAAGGCAACCTCGCTGCCGTGATCGGGCGGGAACTGCGCGGGCGCGGCCGCGCTGATGAGGAAACGCACCTGGTTGAAGCGGCTCATGGCGGCGGGCGGGCGAAAAGCGAAGCTATGGCCGTAGTGTACAATTCGGCGCCCCGCAGCGAGCCCACGTAGCCGGAATACAAGCAATGCCGCAGACCCTGAGAGTCGTTTGGATCGGATCCGCCGTCCTGGTGACACTGGCCGCGCTGAGCGCGGCCCCTGCCCCCGCGTTTGCCGGGGAAGCACCGGCCGCCACGGCCGCTGCGGCCCCCGCACCGGCCCCGGGCACGCCGTTCGACCATGGCAAGGCCGCCGACGGCCAGGCCAAGTCGGCGGTCTGCGCGGGCTGCCACGGCCCCAACGGCAACAGCGCCAACCCGGAGTGGCCGCGACTGGCCGGCCAGAGCGCGGTCTACATCGCCGCCCAGCTGCACATGTTCAAGGCGAGCGTGCGCAACAACCCGGTGATGCAGCCGCTGGCGATGAGCCTCAGCGACCAGGACATCGACGACCTCGCCGTTTACTTCCAGGGACAGACGCCACTGGGCCTGGAGGCCGATCCTTCCTACTGGAAGTCGGGCGAGGCGATCTACCTGCGAGGCGACAAGGACCGGGCCGTACCGGCCTGCGTGGCCTGCCATGGGCCGGCCGGCCGCGGCAACCTGGCGGCGGGCTACCCGGCGTTGCGCGCCCAGCAGTCGGTATATGTCGTCAAGCAGCTCAACGCCTACGCCGATGGCAGCCGCTACAGCGGTGGGGCTGCGGCGGTCGCCAAGCAGGATCCGAACAGCGCCATGATGTTCACCCTCGCCAAGCGCCTGACCCCCGAGCAGATGCGCGACGTCGCCTCGTACGTGCAGGGCATGCGCTAAGGGACGGTCCGCCATGATCCGATTCCTCGCGCTGGCATCCGTGGTCCTCCTGCTGAGCGCGTGCGCCCAGAAGGAGCCGCCGGCCGCACCCCCGGCACCGCCGCCGGTCACGCAGGAGAACCCGCCGCCGCCCCCGCCAGCGGAGGCGAGCGCACAGAGCGAGACCGAGCAGGCCACGCATTCGCAGGAAAGCGCCGACGGCGCTGCCGATGCCGAGCACACCGCGAGCGACACCTCGCTGGAGAAGATCGCCGCCGCGCCGGCGGCCGCGCTGCCCCCGGGCAAGTGGCAGTCCGGGGTCAACTACAACCTGCTGGTGCCGGCCCAGCCCACCAGCGTGGGACCGGGCAAGGTCGAGGTCACCGAGGTCTTCTGGCTGGCCTGCCCGCACTGCTACGCCCTCGAGCCGTTCCTGAAGTCGTGGCTGAAGAGCAAGCCCGGCTACGTGGAGTTCGTGCGCGTGCCGGTCATGTGGCAGCCGATGCACAAGGCGCACGCGAAGCTCTACTACACGCTCGCGGCGCTGGGGCGCGATGACCTGGTCTCCAAGGCCTTCGAACTGGCCGCCTCGCGCCACGAGCTCCTGGTCGGCGACAGCGACGAGGGAACCTTCAAGCTGCAGCAGCAGTTCGCGACCAGCAACGGGGTGAGCGCCGATGACTTCGCCAAGGCCTTCAACTCCTTCTCCGTGAACGCGAACCTGCAGCGCGCCACCGAGGTGACCCAGCGCTACCAGGTGCAGGGCGTGCCCTTCGTGATCGTCAACGGCAAGTACACCACCGACGTCGCCATGGCCGGCGGCGAGGCCAAGCTGATCGAGCTCATCAACGACCTCACCGCGGCCGAGCACCACCACTGATGCGCGTCCCATGGCCTGGCAGGGACTGAGGCCGTGCTGAGTGTCTATACCGCGGGCGCCCGGGGCCTGCAGCGCAGCGTGGTCCCGGCGGGCACCCCGATCCCCGACGATGCGGTCTGGCTCGACCTGCTCGAGCCGAGCGTCGAGGAGGAGCGGCAGGTCGAGCAGGCCCTCGGCATCGACGTGCCGACGCGCGAGGAGATGCGCGAGATCGAGACCTCGAACCGGCTCTACGAGGACAACGGTGCGCTCTACATGACGAGCACCGTGCTCACGAAGGCGGACACCCCGGTGCCCGAGACCACGCAGGTGACCTTCATCCTGACCGGCTCGCGCCTCGTGACCAACCGCTACGCCGATCTGCTCGCATTCCGGCACTTCGCCACCTTCGCCGAGACGCACCCCGCGGTGTGCTCCTCGGCATCGCTGCTGCTGACCGGGCTGCTCGAGGCGATCGTCAACCGCGTGGCGGACGTGCTCGAGCGGGTCGGCGCTGAGATCGACGGCAGCTCGCTGCGGGTGTTTCCGCGCGGAGCGGCGCTGCGGGCGGCCCGCCACGACTACCAGAACGAGCTGCGCAGCATCGGCCAGAGCGGGGAGCTGATCTCCAAGGCGCGCGAGTCGCTGCTCAGCCTGACGCGCCTGCTCGGCTTCCTGCAGCAGAGCAACGACGGCAAGGTGAGCCCCGAGGCGCGCGCCAGCACGGTGACGGTGTCGCGCGACGCGGCGGCCCTGAGCGACCACGCCACTTTCCTGGTCGGCAAGACGCAGTTCCTGCTCGATGCGACCCTGGGCCTGGTCACCATCGACCAGAACAACATCCTGAAGATCTTCTCGGTCGTGACCGTGCTGCTGCTGCCGCCCTCGGTCATCGGCGCCTTCTACGGCATGAACTTCGAGCACATCCCCTGGCTGCACGAGCGCTGGGGCGTATGGGCGGCGCTCGGGATGATGGTGGTCTCGGCGCTGGCCCCTTACCTGTACTTCAAGAGCAAACGCTGGCTGTAGCGCAGGCGCCGCGCGGGCGCGCGACCGTAAACCGCTGATTCCATGGGATGGCGCGCCCGACTGGATTCGAACCAGCGACCTGCAGCTTCGGAGGCTGCCACTCTATCCAACTGAGCTACGGGCGCATTGGGGCGGGCGATGATACGCGTCGCGCTCCGTGCCCGTCCAACGCCCGCCTTACGGGGCGGAACGGTGATTGGCCGGATATGACTGGAACCGTACCGCCACCCGGGCGTCTAATCAGGGGGTCAAGGACTCCCCGTGATCCTGTCCGGAGACCGGCCATGTTCAGATCACTGCTCACTTGTACCGTCGCCTGCCTGCTGGCGGCGGCCTGCACCCATACTCCCGCCCCGACCGATGCGGCGGCGGCCAGCCACCGTCCCATCGAGTGCGCCGGCCCGGCCACGGCCTCGCGCATCCCGAACAGCGGCTGCGGGCCCGGCCAGGCCTATTCGCAGGACGACATCCGCAGCACCGGCAAGCCCACCGCCGCCGGTGCCCTGACGCTGCTCGACCCGACCCTCCACTGAGCGTCCGGATGCCCGGGCCGGCGCCTGCCGGCCGGTTCTCGCCCCTCATCGGCCGCTACGAAGCAGCCCGGGCTGCGGCTATACTGCGCCGCCGAGCCGACACCTCAAGCGGATGACATCGTGAGCAAGCAAGATACCCATTTCTTCAACGTTTTCAGCCTCGTGATCGGCCTGCTCATCGTCGTCGCGATCGCGATCTTCGCCTTCGCGCGGGTAGTGGCCACCCAGACCCAGGACAAGCAGATCGTCGCGGAGGCTGCGTACAGCAAGAACGTTGCGGCCCGGCTGGCGATGCCCGCACAGGAGGCCGTCGCCGGCCAGGACAACACGGCGCTCGCGATCAAGGCAGAGGGCGGGACGACCGCAGCGGTGGCCGGCGCACCCACGACCGGCACGGAGCTCTTCAACCAAACCTGCAGCGCCTGTCACGGCCAGGGCATCGCGGGGGCGCCGAAGGCCGGCGACAAGGCGGCCTGGGCCCCGCGCATCGCCCAGGGCAAGGCGACGCTGTATCAGCACGCGCTCAACGGCTTCCAGGGCAAGGCCGGGCTGATGCCGCCGAAGGGTGGGCGCCTGGATGCCTCCGACGACCTCGTCAAGGCCGCCGTCGATCACATGGTGCAGTTGGCCCAGTAACGCCGGGCGGGCGCGCACTAGGGGGCGGGGCCGTTTGCCGGCCCGCCGGCCTCCTCCATCTGCGCAAGTCTCGCCTCGAGGGCCTCCAGCCGCTGCCGCGTGCGTTCGAGCACGCGTGACTGCGCCTCGAACTCATCGCGGCTGACCAGGTCGAGACGGCTCAGCCGCTCGCGCAGCACCGCGCGGAAATTGCTTTCCAGGTCCGCCTGCATGCTGCGCAGTGCCGGGGGGACCCGCTCCAGCAGCCGGCGGGCGAGCTCATCGATGCGAAAGGATTCCATGGTCCGTCTCCAGCGCGCTGCGGCCGTCCGGCGCAACCGAAGTGTACCCGCCCGCCGGGCGAAGACAGCCCCCGGACCGGCCTGCCGAGGGTAGCTGCGGCAGGGGGTTTCTTTGTATCGTGACCCCCGGCAGAGGCCGTCTGGCGCGGGTGTGACGGAGTTCAAGGGCCGCCCGGCGCCAAGCAGTGATACTGCCCCCTGGGGAGGCCCTTTATGTCCCGATTTGTAAGCTTCGCAGCCTTGATCGTCGTCGGCGGACTGAGCGTCGCCCGGGCGGACGTGTACCGCTGGGTGGACGAGCACGGGCTGCCCCATTACAGCGACCAGTGGGTCCCTGGCTCCCAGGTCATCAAGACCACGAAGGCGCATCCGGGCTCTGACACCCTGAGCCAGCCGCATGCCCAGGTCGCCAATCCGACGCCGGACTACCTGGCCAGGGAGGCCAATGCGCGGGCGACCAAGCAGGACACCGAGCGCGCCCGCGATGCGCAGTGCAAGGCGGCGAAGGACCGGTACCTCAAGGCCATCGAGTCGCGCCGGGTCTACAAGGAAGAGAAGGGCGGCGAGCGCGAGTACCTGTCGGACCAGGACGCGGATGCCTACCGCGAGGTGGCGCGCAAGGACGTGCAGGACCGCTGCGGCAGCGTGCCCGCCTATGACCCGAACAACCCGATCGAGCCACAGCCGATCCCCGAGCCGCAGCCGATCCCGGAGCCGAAGGTCAACCCGGCGGACGCGACCACGCGGTAGTCACCCGCCCGCCGGCGGCCGATTCCGTGTCCCCGGCCAAGGCTCTATAGTGGCCGCAGGCGGCGCGTTGCGCGTCGCACGAGGCACCCACACATGCGCGTAGGTTTCATCGGACTCGGGGCCATGGGTATGCCCATGGCCCGCAACCTGCACCGCGCCGGACTGCTCGCCGGCGTCTACAACCGCAGCCCCGACAAGGCCCGGGCACTCGCCGCCGAACTGGGCATCACCGCGCATGCAGACCTCGCCGGCCTCGCCGCGGACGTGGACGCCGTGGTGTCCTGCGTCTCCGCGGATGCCGACGTGCTCGCCGTGGTCGCCGGCCTCGCCCCCAGGCTCAGGCGCGCTGCGCTGGTGCTGGACTGCTCCACGGTCAGCGCCGAGACCGCGCGCCGCGCCGCGCAGGCGCTGGCCCCGGCCGGCGTGGCCTTCCTCGACTGCCCGGTCAGCGGCGGCACCGAGGGCGCACGCGACGGCACGCTCGCCATCATGGTCGGTGGCGAGCCGGCCGCCTTCGAGAGCGCGCGGCCGGTGCTCGGGGCGATGGGCAAGACGATCACGCTGTTCGGCCCCACCGGCAGCGGCCAGGCGGCCAAGGCCACCAATCAGATCATGTGCGCCGGCATCATCGAGGCGGTCTCGGAGGCCATGGCGTTCGCGCATGCCCAGGGCCTGCCGCTCGACAAGGTCGTGGACACCCTCGGCAAGGGCGCAGGCTCCAGCTGGTACTTCGTGCACCGCGCGCCCAACATGGTGCGCGGTGCCTACCCGGCGGGGTTCCGCGTGCGCCTGCACGCCAAGGACCTCGGCATCTGCCACGACATGGCGGCGCGCTTCGGCGTGTCCCTGCCGGTGGTGGAGCGGATGCTCGGGGAGTACGCCGAGCTGACCGCGCGTGGCTTCGGCGACGAGGACATCTCGGCCACCTACCGCCTGAAGTCCGAGCTGTTCGAGCGCACCAACATCATGGGTACACCCGTCCGCCGCGACGCATGAAACCTGCCGCCGGCCGCGAGAACGCCTTCTACCTGCCGGACTTCTGCACCTCGCGCGCAACGCTCGCGGTGGTGCTCATCGTCGAGCTGACCGCGCTCGTGCTCACGCTCGCCAGGCAGAGCGTGGTCATCGATTTCTGGACCGACCTGGTGCGCACCTCGCTGTTCCTGCTGTGGATCGGCCTCACTGGCTCGGCGCTGCTGTGCCTGCTGCGCGCACGCCTCGAGCGCATGGCGGTCCCGGCCGGCTCGGCGGCGGTGCTGGCCCTCATGGCCCTCGTGGTGGCCGGGATCTCGCTGTGCGTCTACCTCATCGGGCGCACGCAGATGGTGGTGGCCACCGGCGGCCTCGGGCTGTTCCCGGCCGACCCGCTGCGCTTTGGCGTACGCAACGTGTGGATCGGCCTGATCATCACCGGGCTCGCACTGCGCTACTTCTACGTCTCGCACCAGTGGCGGCGCAGCATCGAGCTGCGCGCCGCGGCGCGCGTGCACGCCCTGCAGGCCCGCATCCGCCCGCACTTCCTGTTCAACAGCATGAACACCATCGCCGCGCTCACGCGCAGCGACCCGCCGCGCGCGGAGGAAGCGGTGCAGGACCTGGCCGACCTGTTCCGGGCCACGCTCAGCGACAAGCACGACACCATCACGCTGGCCGAGGAACTGGCGGTGGCGCGCACCTACCAGCGCATGGAGCAGCTGCGCCTGGGCCCGCGCCTGGCGGTGGACTGGAAGACCGACGCGCTGCCCGAGAATGCGCTGGTGCCGCACCTGATGATCCAGCCACTGCTCGAGAACGCCATCTACCACGGCATCGAGCCGCGCGCCCAGGGCGGCACCGTGACCATCAGCGGTGAGGTGAATGGCGGCCTCGTGACCATCGTGGTGCGCAACCCGCTGGACCCCTCGCCGGGCATGCGCGAAGGCAACCGCCTGGCGCTGTCCAACATCCGCGAGCGCCTGGCGCTGATGTACGGGGAGCGCGCGCTCATGAAGTCGGGGCGCTTCGATGCCGAGTACATCGTGACGCTGCGCTTCCCGCTCATCGAGCGTGCCGCCGTGGTGCCGGCCGCGTGACTCCGGCGGCCAACGCCGTGGTGCTCAAGGTGCTGGTCGTAGACGACGAGCCACCGGCCCGCGAGCGCCTGCGCAGCCTGCTCGGCGAGCTCGGTGCGGTGCAGGTGGTGGGCGAGGCGGCCAGCGGTGCCGAGGCACTCGAGCTCACGCACGACCTGGCCCCGGACGTGGTGCTGCTCGATGTGCGCATGCCCGGCATGGACGGACTGGAGGCCGCGCGCCACCTGAACGTGCTCGAGCAGCCCCCTGCGGTGATCTTCACCACCGCCTACGACCAGTACGCGGTCGAGGCCTTCCAGGCCCACGCGGTGGGCTACCTGCTCAAGCCGGTGCGCAAGGAGCAGCTCTCGGCCTCGCTGGCGCGGGCCGGCCGCCTGACCCGCGCGCAGCTGCAGAACCTCGCCGCCAGCACGAGCGCCGCGCAGCGCAGCCACATCGCCGCGCGCCATCGCGAGGGCCTGAGGCTCATCCCGGTCGAGGAGGTGCTGTACTTCCTGGCCGACCAGAAGTACACGACGGTGCGCCACGTGCGCGGCGAGGACCTGATCGAGGACTCGCTGCGCCTGCTCGAGAGCGAGTTCCCGGCGGCATTCGTGCGCATCCACCGCAATGCGCTGGCCGGGGTGAAGCACCTAGAGCGCATCGAGCGGCGTGCCGACGGCCAGTACCTGGTGCACCTGCGTGGCGCCGAGGCGCCGCTGCCGGTGAGCCGGCGCATGGCCGGGGAGCTCAAGGAGAGGTTCCGCATCTAGACCGCCTTGCGCTCCAATAAACAGAAGACGAAGGAGGAAGACCCCATGCCTGCCGCCAAGGGCGCGCTGACGCGCCGCAGCTTCATCGCCGGGGCGGCGCTCGCGCCCGCCCTGTGGGGCGCGCGCGGGCGCGCCGAGGAGGCCGTGCCGGTCTCGCAGCGGTTCGCGCGCACGCCGCCGCCGGTGACCGCGCCGGACCAGCTCCTGGATGTCATGGAGTTCGAGCCGCTGGCGCGCACCGCCTTACCGCCCGCGCACTGGGGCTACCTCGCCACCGGGGTCGACGGGGACCTCACCGTCGCCCGCAACATGGACGCGTTCCTGCACTACCAGATCCGCGCCCGCCGTTTCGTGGACCTCACGCACCTGGACACCGCGCGGACCGTGCTGGGCGTGCGCTGGCCGAGCCCGGTGTACCTCTCGGCGGTTTCCTCGCAGCGCGCCTTCCATCCGGAGGGCGAGCTGGCGGTGGCGCGCGCCGCGCGGGAACGGGCCACGCAGCTGATGCTCTCCACGGGCAGCTCCTTCGCGGTCGAGGCGGTCACGCAGGCCCGCGGCGCCCCGGTATGGCAGCAGCTCTACGCGACGGATGACTTCACGGTCACCGAGGCGCTGGTACGGCGCGCCGAGAAGGCGGGCGCCACGGCGATCGTGCTCACGGTCGATGCCAAGGAAGTGCGGCGCAACAACGAGACGCTGCGGCGCGCCATGCTCGCCGACAACCGCACCTGCACGGCCTGCCATGTCGACAACACGCATGACATGTGGCGCGGGCGGGCCATGTTCCAGGGACTGGACACCTCGCGCGTCACGGCGCTGTCCCCGCCGGCCCTGACCACGCAGTTCCTCGACCGGCTGCGCGAGACCGTGAAGGGGCGGCTGATGGTGAAGGGCATCGTGACCGGCGAGGACGCGGCGCTGGCGCTCGCCCATGGCGTCGATGGCCTCGTGGTGTCCAACCACGGCGGCCGCAACGAGGAGACCCTGCGGGCCAGCATCGATTGCGTCCCCGAGGTGGTCGCCGCGGTGAAGGGCAAGGTGCCGGTGTTCGTGGACGGCGGCATCCGCCGCGGCGCCGACATCTTCAAGGCCCTGGCGCTGGGGGCGACGGCGGTGGGCATCGGGCGTCCCCAGGCCTGGGGGCTGGCCGCCTTCGGCCAGCCGGGCGTGGAACGGGTGCTCGACCTCTACAACACGGAGCTGGCCGCCATCATGCGCCAGGCCGGCACGCCGACGCTGGCCGACATCACCCCGGCGCACGTGCTGCGCGCCTGAGGGCCGGACCGCTACAGGATGTAGCGGCTCAGGTCCTCGTCCTTGACCAGGGCGCCCAGGTGGTCATCGACGTAGCGGGCGTCGATGGTGACCGTCGCGTTGCCGTTGGCCTTGGCACTTTCCTCGGTGGCCTCGTAAGAGACCGTCTCGAGCAGGCGCTCCATGACCGTGTGCAGGCGCCGCGCGCCGATGTTCTCGGTGCGCTCGTTGACGTGGAAGGCGATCTCGGCGATGCGGCGCACGCCATCCTCGGCAAACTGCACCTGCAGGCCCTCGGTCCCCATGAGGGCGCGGTACTGCGCGGTCAGGGAGGCGTCCGGCTCGGTGAGGATCCGCACGAAGTCGCCCACCTTGAGCGAGTCGAGCTCGACGCGGATCGGCAGGCGGCCCTGCAGCTCCGGGATCAGGTCGGAGGGCTTGGACAGGCTGAAGGCGCCCGAGGCGATGAACAGCACGTGGTCGGTCTTCATCGTGCCGTACTTGGTGGCCACGGTGGAGCCCTCGACCAGGGGCAGGAGGTCGCGCTGCACACCCTCGCGCGAGACGTCCGCGCCGATGGTCTCGCCGCGCCGCGTCACCTTGTCGATCTCGTCGATGAATACGATTCCGTTCTGCTCGGCGTTGGCGAGCGCGCGCACCTTGAGCTCGTCTTCGTTGATGAGCTTGCCGGCTTCCTCCTCGGTGAGCAGCTTCAGCGCCTCGGCCACCTTCACCTTGCGGGTGCGCGTGCGGTTGCCGCCCAGATTCTGGAACATCGACTGCAGCTGCTGCTGCATCTCCTCCATGCCGGGCGGGGCCATGATTTCGACGCCGGCCGGCACGGCGCGCAGCTCTATCTCGACCTCGCGGTCATCGAGCTCGTGCTCGCGCAGCATCTTGCGGAACTTCTGGCGCGTCTCCCCGTCGCGGGCCGTGGCCGGCTCGTCGGTGGAGAAGCCCATCATGCGCGGCTTGGGCAGCAGGGCGTCGAGCACCCGCTCCTCCGCGGCATCCACGGCGCGCTCGCGCAGGCGCGTCATCTCCTGCTCACGGGTCATCTTCACCGCGACGTCGGCGAGTTCCTTGACGATGGACTCGACGTCGCGGCCGACGTAGCCGACCTCGGTGAACTTGGTGGCCTCGACCTTCACGAACGGCGCGTTGGCGAGCTTCGCGAGGCGGCGCGCGATCTCGGTCTTGCCGACCCCGGTCGGCCCGATCATGAGGATGTTCTTGGGGGTGATCTCCTGGCGCAGCGGTTCACCGACCTGCATGCGCCGCCAGCGGTTGCGCAGGGCGATGGCCACGGCGCGCTTCGCGGCCTGCTGGCCGACGATGTGCTTGTCGAGTTCCTGGACGATCTCGCGGGGAGTGAGCGATGACATGCGTAGTTAGCCCTGAGCGCCCTGGGCCTTGAGTTCCTCGATGACCAGGTTGCGGTTGGTGTAGATGCAGATGTCGGCGGCGATGTTGAGCGAGCGCTCGACGATCGTGCGGGCATCGAGCGTCGAGCCCTCGAGCAGCGCGCGCGCCGCGGCGAGCGCGAACTGGCCGCCCGAGCCGATGGCGGCGACGTCGTGGTCCGGCTCGATCACATCGCCGTTGCCGGAGATGATGAACAGGTTATCCGGGTCCCCCACCAGCAGCAGCGCCTCCAGGCGCCGCAGGTAGCGGTCCGAGCGCCAGTCCTTGGCAAGCTCGATGGCCGCGCGCGTGAGGTTGCCGTACTTCTCCAGCTTGCCCTCGAAGCGCTCGAACAAGGTGAAGGCATCGGCCGTGCCGCCGGCGAAGCCGGCGATCACCTTGTCGTTGGCGAGGCGCCGCACCTTGCGCGCGTTGCCCTTCATCACGCTGTTGCCGAGGGTCACCTGGCCGTCGCCGCCGATGGCGATCTCGCCGGCGCGTCGTACGCCGAGGATGGTGGTGCCGTGTGGATTGAAGCCCGTAGTGTCGCTCATGGAGTTCCCGGATCCTGCCTTGTCACCGAGAGGCGACTGGCGCCGACCCGGAACCTGCCCGCCCGAGCTCAGGCCTTGCGGCGCGCGCGTGGATGGGTAGCGTCGTAGATACGGGCGAGGTGCTGGAAATCAAGGTGGGTGTAGATCTGGGTCGTCGAGATGTCGGCGTGACCCAGCAGCTCCTGTACCCCGCGCAGTTCCCCACTGGATTCAAGCAGATGGGAGGCGAATGAGTGCCGAAACAGGTGCGGGTGCACGTGCATGTTCAGGCCCTGGCGCCGCGCCCAGTAGTCCACGCGCAGCTGGACCGCTCGCGGCCCCAGGCGCCGGCCGTTGCGGCCGACGAACAGCGCCGTTTCGTCCGCCTTGGCCATGGCCGGGCGCTCCTTCAGCCAGGCCTGGAGCGCTTTCGCCGCGGCCTTGCCCACCGGGACGATGCGGCTCTTGCGCCCCTTGCCCAGGACCTGCACGACGCGGTCGCGGAGGTCCACGCTGCCCAGTTCCAGCCCGACGAGCTCGGCCAGGCGCAGGCCCGAGGAGTAGAGCAGCTCCATGATGGCGCGGTCGCGCGTGGTGAGGGCATCGCCGGGCGGGATCTCGAGGAGCCGCGCCATCTGGTCGGCGTCCAGGGTGTGGGGCAGCCGCCGCCGCGCCTTCGGTGCCCTTACCTCGCTTCCCGGGTTGTGGCCGGGGGCGCGTTCGCCCCGTACGCTCGCGCCGGGCTTCTCGCGCAGCAGGTACTGGAAGAAGGTGCGCACCGCGGACAGCCGGCGCTGGATGCTGCGTGCGCCCAGGCCACCGGCGTGGGAATGCGCGGCGAAGCTGCGCACGTGCTGGGTGTCCAGCGCGTGCCAGTCGGCGATGCCGGCGCGGTCGCAGTACTTCACCAGCGCGGCGAGGTCGCGCGCGTAGCCCTGCTCGGTGTGTGCGGACAGGCGCCGCTCGGAGGACAGGTGGCGGCGGAAGCGCGCCACCCACTCGAGCGCCGCCGGTGTCATCGCCGGGAGGCTCGGCTCAGGCTGCCGGGGCGCGGCTGAGCGAATCGGCCATCAGGTCCGCGAGGCGCGACAGGAACTCGGTGCTCATCCCCGGGTGGAAGCGGTCGCGGTCGGCGCTGCCCAGCGCCAGGAGGCCGATCGAGCCGCGCTCGCCCAGCGGCACGAGCGCCACCGAGCCCATGGCCAGGCCCTCCGGACCGAACAGGAACTCGCGCTGCGAGTCACGCGCCTGACCGCAGCGTGGCTTGCCGCTGGCGAACAGGGACTCGAACGACTTCAGCTGCGGGTCATCCGCCGCCACCGTGCGCACGAACGAGGGCAGGCCCGGGTCCGCCCCGGCGCCCACCAGCACCAGCGCGGCGTGGAAGGCATCGAAGTCCTCGCGCAGGCCGGCCTCGATGCGGGCGATGGCCTCGTTGCGCGGCACCGCCCCCAGCAGGCGCCGCGTGAAGCGGTGCAGGCGCTCGGCCAGGGCGTCGTTGGCGCGGGCGACCCGCACCAGCTCGGCGAGCTTGTTCTCCAGCCCGGCCAGCTTTTCACGCAGGACTTCGATCTGTCGCTCGACGAGCGAGATCGTCGATCCGCCGCGGGAATGCGGCAGCTTCAGCCGCGCCAGGACCGCCTGGTGGCGCTCGAAGAACTCCGGATTGCGCTGCAGGTAGGCGGCGATCGATTCCTCTTCGGTATCCACCGCGGCCAGGCCGCGCGCCTCTCGTGTCGTCATAGTGGTCTAAACCTCGACGTGGCCTTCATAGGAGATCTCAGTCGGACCGCTCAGCCAGATCGGCTCACCCGGTCCGCCCCAGTTTACCTGCAACTCGCCGCCGCGCACGCCCACGCGCACTTCCGGGTCGAGCAGGCCACGGCGGCGTGCGACCGCCACGGCCGCGCATGCGCCCGTGCCGCAGCTGGGCGTCTCGCCCGCGCCGCGCTCGTAGACGCGCAGCCGCACAGCGCCGCGCGACAGGATCTGGAGAAATCCGGCGTTCACGCGTCGCGGGAAGCGCTCGTGGCGCTCGATCAAGGGCCCGAGGGTCGCGACCGGGGCGGTTTCGACCGAATCCACGGTCAGCACCGCGTGCGGATTGCCCATGGAGACGACGCCGACCTCGAGCGTGCGGCCGTCGACCCGCAGCGGGTACGGGTCCGCCTCGCCCTCGGCGGCCAGGAAGGGCAGCGAGCGCGGATCGAAGTTGGGAACGCCCATGTCCACCGACACCCGCGCGTCGCCGGCGATGCGCGCGTGCACCAGGCCCGCCGGGCTGCCCAGGGTGATGGCGCCGTTGCGGGTCAGGCCGCGGTGGTGCAGCAGCGCAGCGATGCAGCGCGCGCCATTGCCGCATTGCTCCACCTCGTCGCCGTCGGCATTGAAGATGCGGTAGAACAGCGCGCTGTCGGGCGTGCGCGGGCTGTCGAGGACCAGCGCCTGATCGAAGCCGATGCCGCTGCGCCGGTCGGCGAGGGCACGCAGCCGCTCGGGCCTGAGGACGGAGCGATCCGCGGGCGCGTCGAAGACGATGAAGTCGTTGCCCACCCCATGCATCTTCGTGAAATCGATGCGCATCGGCGGCAAGCATAGCGCGAATGCGCCCGGTCCGTTCAGCGCAGCGCCGCACGCACCTTGTAGATGCAGAGGTCCATGACGGTGAAGATGCCGGCGGCCACGGCGCGTTCCGCCGCCGCGTGGTCGATGACGCCCTCCTGCAGCCACAGTGCCGGCAGCTTCAGGCGCATGCAGTCATCGACGATCCCGGCCACGAACTCGGGCCGGCGGAACACGTCGACGATGTCGACCCGCTCACCCGCCTTCAGTACCCGGGGCAGCTCGGAGAGCGTGGCGACCGTCTCCTCGCCGAGGATGCGCGGCTGCGCCGGCGTCACCGGGATGATGCGGTAGCCGAAGCCCTGCATGGCGCGCGCCACGCGGTAGCTGGGTCGCGAGGGGTCCGCCGACAGGCCCACCACGGCGATGATCCGGGCGGAGCGCAGCCGCTGCTCGATCTGCTCCGGGGTTGGGTTTGCGAACACGGGTATCCTTTGGCTTCACGGGCGCGGGCGTCTAGTCTATCCGCTGGCGCGCGCCGGGCGCGTCGCAGGCAAGCGGTCACAGGATTCTTGAGCGCCGAATTCAAGGTACGCATCGAGCCACACGGCCGCACCGTGCCCGTGGCCCCCGGCCAGCCCGTGCTCGAGGCCGCCCTCGCCGCCGGGCTGAACCTGCCGCACAGCTGCAAGTCCGGCCATTGCGGCTCGTGCCGTGCGCGGCTGCTGGCGGGCCAGATCGACTACCCGGCTGGGCGCCCCCTGGGCCTGACGCGCGAGGAGCATGACGCGGGGTACGTGCTGCTGTGCCAGGCGCGCGCGCGCGGGGATGTGACGGTCGAGGCGCGGCTCATCGCCAGCGTCGGCGAAGTGGAGATCAAGACGCTGCCGTGCCGGATCGCGCGCCTGCGGCCCCTCGCCGCGGACGTGATGCAGGTGTGGCTGCGGCTGCCCGCGGTCGAGCACCTGCGCTTCCAGGCCGGCCAGTACCTGGACGTGCTGCTGGAGGGTGGCCGGCGCCGCAGCTTCTCGATCGCCAGCCCGCCCCACGACAGCGACCTGCTCGAGCTGCACGTGCGCCGCGTCGAGGGAGGCGGCTTCACCAGCCAGCTGTTCGGCGGCACGGGCCTGCGCGAGGGCGCGCTGCTGCGCATCGAGGGCCCGGTCGGCCAGTTCGTGTATCGCGAGGGAACCGGCCCGGTGGTCATGGTCGCGGGCGGCACCGGCTTCGCGCCGCTCAAGTCGATGCTGCGCCACGTGCTGGAGACCGGGCGGCAGCGCGACATCCACCTGTACTGGGGGGCGCGCCATGCACCCGACCTGTACGAGGAGGACCTCGTGCTCGGCTGGGTGCGGCGCCATCCACGGCTGCGTTTCACGGCGGTGCTCTCGCAGGCCGGCGCCGGGGAGGCCGCGCACCGGCGCACCGGCTGGGTGCACGAGGCGGTCCTCGCCGACCATGCATCGCTGTCGGGGTCCGAAGTCTACGCCGCGGGACCGCCGGCGATGATCGAGGCCATCCGCGCGAGCTTCCCCGGCGCCGGACTGGCGCCGGAACGGCTGTACTTCGATTCCTTCGACTACGCGCCGGACAGCCAGGCCGCTACGGCGCCTGCGTGAAGTTCTCGCGATAGTCCTCGATCGAGGCGCGGATCACCGCGGCCGCCTGCGCGTAGCCGTAGCGGCCCGTGATGGTGATCTTCGGCGGTTCGTTCGCCACCAGCTTGTAGGTGGAGAAGTAGTGCTCGATCCGCTCCAGGAATGCGGGCGGCAGCTCCTCGACTTCCGTGGCATTGCCCCAGACGTAGTCGCCCTCGAGCACGGCGATGATCTTGTCGTCCGCCTCGCCCCGGTCGATGATCTTCAGTCCGCCCACCACGACCGCGCGCAGCAGCACTTCCGAGTGGTTGATCGGCCGCTCGCTGATGACGCAGATGTCGAGCGGATCGCCGTCGCCGCGATCACAGCCCTCGGCCAGCCGCCGCACGCGCTCGCCGCAGTAGGTCTGCGGCACGAACCCGTACAGGCACGGCGGCGTCGAGGAGGTGCGCTGCGGACGGTCGACGCGCAGGTAGCCCGTGGCCTTGTCGACCTCGTACTTCATGAAGTCGAACGGGGTGATCTCGATGTAGGCGTTGACCACGCGCGGGGCGTCCTCGCCGGGCTCGAGACCATGCCAGGGATGCGGCCGCCAGCGCGAGTATGCGGTGGGATTCGACACAGTGCGGATTGTAACGGCAGCCTGCTATTCTTACGACGCCCTCCACTGGGGAGCATGCGTGACCTACGCGGCGATAACGGGCTGGGGCAAGTGCCTGCCCCCGGCGGTCCTGACCAACCAGGACCTGTCTACCATCCTGGAAACCGACGACGAGTGGGTCGTCAGCCGCACCGGCATCCGCGAGCGACGCATCTCGCACGTTGGCCTGCAGGAACTGGGTTACGTCGCGGCCGCGCGCGCGCTGGCCGCCGCCGGCCTCCAGGGCAGCAGCATCGACCTCATCGTCTTCGGCACCTGCAGCCACGATGACCAGGTGCCGAACATGGCCTCGGGCATCCAGCTGCGCATCGGCGCGCAGCCGGCGGCCGCCTTCGACATCAACACCGCCTGCACCAGCTTCCTGTACGGCCTGTCCGCCGCCACCGCCATGATCCGCAGCGGCGTCGTACGGCGCGCCCTGGTGATCGGCGCGGAGCTGATCTCACCCTTCATGGACTGGACCGACCGCAACGTCGCGGTGCTGTTCGGCGACGGCGCAGCCGCCGTGGTGCTCGAGGCCAGCGAGAACGAGGAGGGCGTGCTCGCCGAGAAGCTCGGCTGCTTCGGCGAGGCGCGCGACATCCTCACGGTGCAGGGCATGGGCGGGCGCTACGCCAACCACGGCGTGCTCTATGGCGTGACGCGCTGGAAGTTCGAAGGCCAGGAGATCTTCAAGAAGGCGGTCGCCGGCATGAGCGCGGCCTGCGCCGACTCGCTGGGCCGCCTCGGTCTCACGGCGC
This sequence comes from Pseudomonadota bacterium, assembly GCA_018240525.1. Taxonomy (GTDB): domain Bacteria; phylum Pseudomonadota; class Gammaproteobacteria; order Steroidobacterales; family Steroidobacteraceae; genus 13-2-20CM-66-19. The sequence goes on along the minus strand of JAFEFN010000017.1, from coordinate 16,798 downwards.
AGGACGTGGACCTCGTGGTGCCGCACCAGGCGAACCTGCGCATCATCGAGGCCGTGGCGCGCAAGGCCGGCGTGCCGATGGAACGCGTGTTCGTGAACATCCACCGCTACGGCAACATGTCCGCGGCGACCGTGGCGATCGCGCTGTGCGAGGCGCTCGAGGAAGGGCGCGTGCGCGCCGGGAACCTGTTGATGCTGCCGGGGTTTGGGGGTGGGCTCAGTTACTGCGCCCACCTCATCCGCTGGGGCAGCCGCACCACCCCGCTCGGGCTGAGCGAGGTCGAACTGCCGCCCAGCCAGCGCACCGCGCTGGAACTCATCCAGGACTGCCTGCGGCGCAAGACGCAGCCCTCGGCGCGCGGGCAGGCCGCGCAGCCGTTCGCGGGCCTCTAAGCGAGGCCCGCAAGCGGCACCTCATCAGCGCTTGGCGCTCTGCTTGGCGGCGCGGCGCTTCTTCTTGGCCGGATTCTTGACGCGCGTCTTGCCGTAGGAACCCTGATAGATCTTTCCGCGGCGGCTTCTGTGATCGCCCTTACCCATGAACAGCTCCGATAAGAATCAACACCTCAAAGAAAAGGGCCGGTCGCCGATGCCTGCGAGGCACTGACGGCCGGCCCTTGCCCATTACTGGCTTACCAGCGCTTCGGGGCGCCGCCGCCGCGGTTGCCACCGCCGCCGCCGCCGGTGCGCTCCTGCGCCTCGTTCACACGCAGCGGGCGACCACCAAGGTCCTTGCCGTTCAGGTTCTGGATGGCGCGCGACGCATCGGCGCGCGACATCTCGACGAACCCGAAGCCGCGCGGACGGCCGGTGTCGCGATCGGTGATGATGCTGACCGACTCGACGGTGCCGTGGGCTGCGAACAGCTCACGCACTTCGGCGTCGGTAGCGGAGAACGGCAGGTTGCCAACATAGATCTTCGTCATGCAATCAACTCCTATACGTAAGTACTAGCAGGAGTGCATGCCGAATGAAGTCGGGAAGTGCACACGCTGCCACCAGGTCGGGAACGATTCGGCTTTTCAGACTCGGAAGCCAACTCGCAATCGGGCGGGCGGCAGGCGGCAGGAAAGGGAAAGGTCACGATCCGGCGCGCACGATACCGCAAGCTCACGCCGGGGCACAAGCAGAGGCGGGTTACGTAGCGCAGCGGTACCGTGTGCAGACTTTGCGAGGCGGGCAACATAAGCACGAAACCAACACTGCCGCCGCCACATGCGCGCCGCGCAGCCCCAAGTCGCTGAATCTAGTGGCCGGGACGGCGTCCTGCCTCCCATCGTCGGGGTGGGTGCCGAGGCTGCCCGGCGCATCGATGCCGGCCCTTCCGGCCCGCGAATTGCCTCCTATATCCGCCTAATCATTGAGCGACTATTCGTAATTCACATATAATCAGCCCATGGACCAGCTGCGCTGCATGCGCACCTTCGTGCGGGTTGCCGAGCTCGGCTCCTTCACGCGCGCGGCCGAGGCGCTGCGCCTGTCGCGCGCGGTAGTCAGCACCCAGGTCATGGAGCTCGAGCAGCACCTGGGCTGCCAGCTCATGCAACGCACGACGCGAAAGGTCGCACTGACCGTCGACGGCTCCCACTACCTTGCGCAGTGCCGGCGGCTGCTGGCCGACATCGAGGCGACGGACGAGGCCATGGGCGTCTCGCCCGCGGGCGTTCATGGGCGGTTGCGCATCGGAGTGCCGGCCGCGCTCGGTCGCTCCTGGCTGACCGGCGCGCTGCCGGAGTTCGGGATCCGCTACCCCGCCCTGCAGATCGAGCTGCTGCTGGGCGACGATCAGAACGCGGCGGCGGAACTGGACCTGGGGATCCGTCTGGGCGCGGGCCGCGGCATGAGCCTGCTGGTGCGCCGGGTGCTGACGACGCGCTGGCTCACGGTGGCCTCGCCGGCGTACCTGCGCAGCCGGGCGCCGCCCGCGGAGCCCCAGCAGCTCCTGGAGGGCCATCGGGTGATCGGCTATCTCGAAGGCGGCGCCCCGCGCGCCCTGACGTTCCAGCACGGCGCGCAGCGCCGTCGCGTGAACCCGCCCTTCGCCCTCGCCTTCGACTCGGTGGACGCCCAAATCGAGGCCGCGGTGCGGGGCGCGGGGATCGCGCAGGTCCTGGATGTCGCCGCGGCCCCCTCCCTGGCCAGGGGCGAACTCGAGCCGGTGCTGTCGCATTGGTCCGGGGCGCCGGTGCCGGTGTCGACCGTGCGGCGCGACTCGCTGCGCGATACGCTGAAGGTGCAGGCGCTCGCGGACTTCGTGGGAGAGCTGCTGCTGGAGCAGCGCCGGCAGCTCGAGGCGCGCAGCACGCGCGACCAGGGCTGAAACTGCGCGGGGTTGATCACGCCGGCGTGACAAGCCCGCCGTCGCGCGGGGACGGCGCATCCGCGCAGTAGCCCTACGGAGAGTGGAAGGGCGATGGCCCAGCGGCCGGGGTTCGCTGCCGCTCAGGGCCTCGTCAGCGTCTGCAGGACCCGCAGCTGCATGGCGGTCGACTCCGAGGCCGGCAGCAGCCGGTTGGCCTCGCGCACGTAGGGAACGACCTTTTCCACCGCGAGCGGCCGGCTGATCAGGTATCCCTGCGCGTAATCGCAGCCCAGGCGGCGCAGCAGGTTCCAGGCGGCCGCATCCTCCACGCCCTCGGCGACCACCTTCAGGCCCATGCTGTGGCCGAGCTCGATGGTCGAGGTGAGGATCGTCACCGCGCCCGAGTCGGCGAGGGCAATGAACGAGCGGTCGATCTTCAGCTCATCCACGGGCAGCACGCTCAGCTGCGACAGCGAGGAATGCCCGGTGCCGAAGTCGTCGAGCGAGAAGCGCAGGCCCGCGATCCGCAGCAGCTGCATGTTGCGCACTGCCGCCTGCGCATCACCCATCACCGCGCTCTCGGTGATCTCGAGGATGAGCCGGGTGGGGTCGACGCGGTGCTGACGCAGCAGCTTGAGGATCTCGTCACCCAGCTCCGGGTCCAGGATGTCCGGCGCCGACAGGTTGACGGCCAGGTCCAGCTCGATCCCCTCGCGGCGCCACGCACCGAGCTGCCGTATCGCCGCGGCCAGCACCCAGCGGGTCAGCCGCCGCGCCCCGCCGGTGCGCTCGGCCAGCGGCACGAACTCCGCCGGCGAGATCGCGCCCAGCTGCGGATGCGTCCAGCGCACCAGGGCCTCGAGGCTGCGCACGCTGCGGTGTGTCATGTCGACCTTGGGCTGGTAGACCAAGGTGAGCGCATCCTGCTCGATGGCCGTGCCCAGGTCGGTGACGAGCGTCAGCCGGCGACGGTGCTCGCTGTCCTGGCCGGCGCGGTAGACGCACACGCGCGAGCGCGCCTCGTCCGCCTCTTCCAGCGCCACCTGGGCCCGTTGCAGCAGCTCCTCGGCGGTGCGGCCGTGCTCGGGGCTGACGCACACGCCGCAGGCAAGCCGCAGGTCCAGGCTGACGCCGGCCACGTGAAACCCGGCGCGCACCGCGGCCACCAGCTGCTCGCCGTACAGCAGCGCCCGGTCCGCCGAGCAGCGGGGCGTGAACACCAGGAATTGCGTCTCGCCGGGCCGCGCCAGTATCTCGCCGGCGGCGACGTTCTGCTGCAGGCGGCGCGCGGCCTCGCGGAGCACCTCGTCGCCGACCGCATGGCCCAGCGAGGCGTTGATGTCGCGCAGGTTACGCAGCTCGATCAGCACCAGCGCCGCGGGTGAGCCCGAGCTGTCGATCTCGCGCCGCGCAAACGCGCGGTTGGGCAGCCGCGTCAGCGGGTCGTGCTGCGCCTGGTAGGTGATGTCCGCCTCGCGCGCGGCGATGTTGTGCTGCATGGTGTTGAAGGTGCTGGCGAGCGCGCGGAACTCATCGCCACCGGCGACGTTGACCGCGGTGCCGTACTCGCCCTTCTCGATGCGCTGCGCGGCGCGCACCAGCTCGCCGATGGGCCGCGTCGCCCCGCGCCCGAGGATTGCACCGACCAGCCCGGCCAGCACGAGCGCGACACCGTCGATGAGCAGCATGGCATCGCGCTGCTCGCGGTAGGGCGCGAACACCTCGTGCAGCGGCTCGAGGAGCACCACGTCCACCTGGTCGCCGCGGGCGTTCAGGCGCCGCACGAAGCCCAGGTACTCCCTGCCGTCGACACTCGTCACGTGCGCACCGCTGTCGGCCGGCAGCGGCGCCAGTGCGCCAGGCACGGTGGCGGCTGCCCGCATCAGCCCGTCGTCCCCGTGCGCCACGATCTGTACCTCGGACCCGACCAGCCCGCGGATCTTGAGTGCCAGCTGCTGGTCGGCGACGAAACCCATGAGCACCCAGGCGATGGTGTCGGGGGTGCGCACCGGGGCGAGGAACACCTGGTAGGCGTGGGCGCCGAAGATGTGGAAGGTCGGCTGGTCGCGCGCGGCCTGGCCACCGGCGATCAGGCTCTGAAGCGCGCCGTCGCTCTGCACGGTATCCGGGGCGGTGGAGGCCAGCACCTGCCCGCGCGTGTCCAGCACCAGCACCAGGTCCGCCCCGATGCGCTGCGCGTTATTGCGGGCTGCGGACAGGATGGTGGGCGCATGGCCGCTGGCCACGGCCTCGCGAAAGCCGAAGTCGGCCGCCAGCACCGCCACGCCGTTGGCAAGCTGGCCGGCGCGGAAGCTGATCAGGTTCTCGGCCAGGGTCCCGCCGGCGCGCAGCTGGTCCGCCGAGCGCGCCTCCACGGCGCGGCGCGTGCTCGCCAGCACTGCGGCCAGCGTCACAGTTTGGGTGACGATGACCAGCCCGATGATCAGCACGAGAAGTCGTTTGCGGAAACTGCGCATGAAATCCGCTCGAATGACCCCTCCATCGTAAGAGTCGCCCCCCATCATCGCGAGGATGGAAGTGCGGGAATGAGACCTCCGGCACGCCGACGCAAGCCGTTCCCGGTCGCCAGCCTGCTGATGCTCCTGGGCGTTCTCGCCTGCCCGGCCGCCGGGGCGGCTAACCTCGTGATCCGCCTGCAGGCGATGGACGGCAAGGTCGTCCCGGGGGCGGTGATCACCGCCCGCCCGATCGACGCCACGGCCAGGAAGGCCGCCGCCGTGCACGCGGTGATGGACCAGGTCGACCGCGCCTTCGTCCCGGATGTGCTGGTCGTGCCGGTCGGCTCGACCGTCACCTTTCCCAACAGCGACTCGATCAGCCACCAGATCTACTCCTTCTCCAGCGCCAAGCGCTTCCAGCTGCCGCTGTACCGCGGCACCCCCTACCCCCCGGTGCTCTTCGACCAGCCCGGGGTGGTGACCCTGGGCTGCAACATCCACGACGAGATGCTCGCGTACCTGGTAGTCACCGATGCGCCCTACTTCGGCCGCACGGATAGCGCCGGCAGCTGGTCGGCCGACCTCGGCCCGGGGCGTTACCGGATCAGCATCTGGCATCCGCGCCTGCACAGCGACGGTGCCGACCTGGAGCGCGAACTGACGGTCGGCTCCGACGACCGCGCCGAGATCACCGTGCGGCTCGCCAAGCCGCTGGCACCCGCGCCGGTCAACCGGCCGCACTCCTGGGACTACTGAGCGAGCCTGCCATGCCGCACCCGCAAGTGAACCTCCGGCTCGGTGGCGCAGTGTTGGCGATGGTGCTGGCGCTCGCGTGCGGCACCGCGCGCGCCACCGACTGGCAGCTGAGCATCGACACGCGCCTGGTGAGCTCGGATGCGGATCGCTCGGTGATGGACGGTGGCTTCGGCCCGGTGCGCTTCGATCGCGAGGATGCGGCATTGCAGCTTGGGCGGCTGCGCCTGGCGCTGACCCAGGCGATCGCCGAGCTGTGGAGCGTGCACCTCGACGCCTCGGTGTACGACGACAAGGGCGGCGCCCTGGCGGGCTTCAGCGAGGCTTTCGTTCAGTGGCGCCCCTATCCGCGCGCCGGCTATCGACTGCGCCTCAAGGCGGGCGGCTTCTACGCGCCGGTCTCGCTCGAGAACCGTGCCGCCGGCTGGGACTCCCCCTACACCCTGTCCTACTCGGCCATCGACAGCTGGCTGGCCGTGGAGGTGCGCACCCTCGGGCTCGAGGCCAACCTCGACTGGCTGGGCACGCGCCTGGGCCACGATTTTGACCTGGGGGTGACGGCGGCGGTGTTCGGCTGGAACCAGGGTGCCGGCACGGTGCTGGCGGGCACCGGCTTCTCGCTGACCGACCGCCAGACGCCGCTCTTCGGGCGCGTCGGGCAGCCGGGGCCGCCGCTCCCCACCTCCTCGGAACCGTTCGTGCAGATCGACGGACGCCTGGGCGGCTATGGTGGCCTCGAGGCGCGCTACCTCGACCGGCTCACCCTGCGGGTGCTGCGCTACGACAACCGCGCCGACCCCAGTGCCACCAACACCGTGGCCAACACGATCGCCTGGAACACGCGCTTCACCAGCGCGGGGCTGCGGGCCGAGAGCGCGGGCGGCTGGACCGGCATCGTGCAGTGGCTGCAGGGCGAGACGCGCATCGCCCCCGGCGGCTTTGAGATCGAGTGGCCGTTCGAGTCAGCCTACGCGCTGGTGTCGCGACGGTGGGGTCCCCACACCTTCAGCGGCCGCTACGACCGCTTCAGCGTCGAGGTGCGCGGCATCGATGGGGACGGGGCGCAGAGCGGGCATGCCTGGACGGCGGCCTACGGCTTCGAGCCGAATGCGCACTGGCGCTTCACCCTGGAGTGGCTGCAGGTGCAGGCCAGCTCGTACAACCGCGACGAATACGTCGGCTCGCCCTGGTCGGTGCAGACGCAGGTGCAGCTGGCGGTGCGCTACAGCCTCGGCTCGACCAACCGTTAGGCCCGCTCGCTCTAGCGGTAGCGCGCGAGAATCTTCTCCAGCCCCTTGGACCCCGGGGACAGCGCCTCGAACGGCAGGCTGTTCAGCGGCGCGTCCGGCGTCGCATTCACCTCGTGGAACTCGTTCTGCGAGGCCTCGATGTGCAGCAGCCCGGTGAGGTACTCGCCCTCCTTCAGGCGCGCCTGGATGTGGGCCGCGGCATTGACGCGATCGGTGGGATCGTAGGAGGCGTCGAGCTTGCGCAGCACGATGCGGCTGCCATCGTGCATCACCACCGGGATCGACTCGCCCTGCTTGTAGCTTGCTGTGATCTCCCGCTGCAGCGGCACGAAGTCCGCATGCACGGCCGGCTCGTAGTGCTCGCGCGTGTAGGCGTAGCTCTTGGTGGAGCCCTCGTGGTCGTTGAAGGTCACGCACGGCGAGAGCACGTCGATGAGGGCGAAGCCGCGGTGGCGCAGCCCCGCCTGGATGAGCGGCACGAGCTGCTCCTTGTCCCCGGAGAAGCTGCGCGCCACGAACGAGGCACCGAGCGTCATGGCCAGCAGCACCGGGTCGATCGGGGGCTGCTGGTTGGTCTCGCCCTTCTTGGCCTTCGTGCCGACGTCGGCCGAGGCGGAGAACTGCCCCTTGGTCAGCCCGTACACGCCGTTGTTCTCGATGATGTAGAGCATGTTCAGGTTGCGGCGGATCGCATGGCAGAACTGCCCCAGGCCGATGGACAGGGTGTCGCCGTCGCCGGAAACGCCGATGTAGGTCAGGTCGCGGTTGGCCGCGTTGGCCCCCATGGCGATGGAGGGCATGCGCCCGTGCACCGAATTGAAGCCATGGCCCCCGCTGACGAAGTACGCGGTGGTCTTGGACGAGCAGCCGATGCCGGACAGCTTGACCATGTTCTGTGGCTGCAGGTCCAGTCCCCAGCTCGCCTCGACGATGGCGGCGGTGATCGAGTCGTGGCCGCAGCCGGCGCACAGCGTGGACAGCGAACCCTCGTAGTCGCGCCGGGTGAACCCCAGCGCGTTCTTGGGCAGCGACGGGTGCGCCACCTTGGGCTTGGCGATGAAAGTCATGCGGACCTCGCGGTGCGGGGCATACGGGGGCTCTCAGGCACGGGCGGCTCCCTTGGGCTTCGCCTGCGGGTGCAGTTCCGCGAGCACGCCCTCGACGATGAATGCCGAGGAGATCGGCAGCCCGTCGTAGTGCAGCAGCGAGCGCAGCTTCTTCTTGTCCACGCCCGTTTCCAGGGTGAGGAGCGAGCGCAGCTGCGCGTCGCGGTTCTGCTCGATGACGAACAGGGTCTCATGCGCCTCGAGGAAGCGCTCGACGTCCTCGCTGAAGGGAAAGGCGCGCACGCGCATGTAGTCCACGGTCACGCCCTGCTGCTTGAGCAGGTCCATGGCCTCGTGGATCGCCCCGTCACAGCTGCCGATCGACACCAGACCGACCTTGCTGCCGGCGGTCGCATCGATCACCGCGCGGGGCACGAGCTTCTTGGCGGTGCCCCACTTGACCATGAGGCGGTCGAGGACCTCCTGGTACTCGGCCGAGTCCTCGGTATAGGTGCCGAACTTGGTGTGGCCCGAGCCGCGCGTGAAGTATGCCGCCTTCGGGTGCACGCCCGGCAGCGTGCGCGCGGTGATGCCGTCGCCGTCCTTGTCCACGAAGCGGTGGAACTTCTCGAGCTTGAGGATCTCCTCCTTGCTGAGCATCTTGCCGCGATCGGGACGGTAGCTGTCGTCCCACTTCAGGTCGCGGCACATCCAGTCGTTCATGCCGATGTCGAGGTCGGACAGCACCATCACCGGGGTCTGCAGGCGCTCGGCCAGGTCGAATGCCTGCACGGCCATGTAGAAGCACTCCTCGGGGTTCGAGGGGTAGAGGCAGACGTGGCGCGTGTCGCCGTGCGAGGCATACGCGGCCAGCAGCAGGTCGCACTGCTGCGTGCGCGTCGGCATCCCGGTGGAGGGGCCGACGCGCTGGATGTCGAAGATCACCGCGGGCACTTCCGCGTAGTAGGCCAGCCCCAGGAACTCGTTCATGAGCGAGATGCCCGGGCCGGAGGTGGCGGTGAAGGCCCGCGCCCCGTTCCACATGGCCCCGATGACCATGCCGATGGCCGACAGCTCGTCCTCGGCCTGGATGAAGGCGAAGTTCTTGCGGCCGGTGTCCTTGTCCACGCGCAGCCGCTCGCCGAAGCTCTTGAAGGCATCCATGAGCGAGGTCGAGGGCGTGATCGGGTACCACGCGCCCACGGTGGCGCCGGCAAAGACGCAGCCGAGCGCGGCGGCCGTGTTGCCGTCGATCAGGATGTGGCCGGAGGTCTTGTCCATCGGCGCCACGTGCAGGGCGAGCGGGCAGCTGAAGTTGGCGCGGGCGTAGTCGTAGCCGAGCTGGATGGCCTTCATGTTGCTCTCGACCAGCTGCGGCTTCTTGGCGTAGGTCTCGGCCAGCAGCTCGCGGATGCGCGCCAGGTCCAGGTCCAGCAGCGCCGCCAGTACCCCGGCGTAGCAGATGTTCTTCATCAGGATGCGCGTGCGCACGCCGTTGAAGTTCTCGTTGCACATCTTCGCCAGGGGCACGCCGAGCACCGTGACGTCCTCGCGCTTCAGCAGCGCCGGGCGCGGCCAGGTGGAGTCGTACACGAGGTAGCCCCCCGGGGCCACCTCGCGGGCATCGCGCGCGTAGGTCTCGGCGTTCATGGCGACCATGATGTCGACCTTGCCGGCACGGGCGACGTAGCCGTCGCGCGTGATGCGGATCTCGTACCAGGTCGGCAGGCCCTGGATGTTGGACGGGAAGTAGTTCTTCCCCATCACCGGGATGCCGCTGCGGAAGATCGACTTCATCAGCAGCGTATTGGCGCTGGCCGATCCGGTTCCGTTGACGGTCGCGATCTTGATGGTGAAGTCGTTGACGTGCGGGGCGGGTGTGGCGGGCATATGGGTATTGCTGGGTGACTGGCGGCGGCCGGGGCGGCCGACCGCGCGCTTTCAGGCGGTCTTGGCTTGCTGGGTCTTCAGCGGCGGTTCGTCGGCGGCGTGCGGCCACAGCAGCGTGGACTTCTGCATGTCCCAGGCGGCCGTCGGGCAGCGCTCCGCGCACAGGCCGCAGTGCACGCACAGGTCTTCGTCCTTGACCATCACGCGCCCGGTCTGCGGCAACCCCGCCGAGACGTACAGCGGTTGCGCGAGATTCCTGGCCGGCGCCTTCAGGCGCTGGCGCAGGTCCGGCTCGTCGCCGTTGTGGGTGATGGTCAGGCAGTCGACCGGGCAGATGTCGATGCAGGCATCGCACTCGATGCACAGCTTGGCGGTGAACACGGTCTGCATGTCGCAGTTGAGGCAGCGCTGCACTTCCTGCTCGACCTGCTCGGCGGTGAAGCCGAGCTCCACCTCGATGTTGAGGTTCTTGAAGCGCTCCTTGAGCGAGACGTGCGGCATGAGGCGCCGCTCGACGGGGGTGTAGTCGTTCGAGTAGCTCCACTCGTGCATGCCCATCTTGCGGCTCTGCAGGTTGACGCCGGGCGGCAGGCGCTCGGTGACCGGCTCACCCTGGCAGTGGCGGTGGATGGAGATCGCGGCCTGGTGGCCGTGCTCGACCGCCCAGATGATGTTCTTCGGGCCGAACGCGGCGTCGCCGCCGAAGAACACGCCCGGCCGGGTCGACTGGAAGGTGCCCTTGTCCACCACCGGCACGTCCCACTTGTCGAACTCGATACCGAGGTCGCGCTCCACCCAGGGGAAGGCGTTCTCCTGGCCGATCGCGAGGATGACGTCGTCCGCGGGCAGGAACTCCTCGCCGGCGACGCGTTCGCCCGTGATGCGCCCGCTCGCGTCCATCTCGTACTCCATCACCTCGAACAGCATGCCGCTCAGGCGGCCGTTCTCGAGCACGAAGGCCTTGGGCGAGCGGTTGATGACGATCTGGACGCTCTCCTCCTCGGCGTCATCGAGTTCCCAGGCGGAGGCCTTGAAGAAGGCGCGCGGCTTGCGCGCCATGACCTTCACGCTGGCGGCGCCGAGGCGCAGGCTGGTGCGGCAGCAGTCCATGGCCGTGTTGCCGACGCCGATGATCAGCACGCGCCGGCCGATCTTGTCGACGTGCCCGAAGGCCACCGACTCCAGCCAGGAGATGCCGATGTGGACGTTGGCGGAGGCCTCGGCCCGGCCGGGCAGCTTCAGCTCCTTGCCCTTCGGTGCGCCGGAACCGACGAACACGGCGTCGAAGCCGCCGGTGGTGAGCAGGCCGCGCATGCTCTTCACGGGCGTGTTGAGCTTCAGGTCCACGCCCATGTCCGTGATCATGGCGATCTCCTCGTTCAGCACCGTGTGCGGCAGGCGGAACGAGGGGATGTTGGTGCGCATCAGGCCGCCCGGCTCGCCGAACTGCTCGAAGATCGTCACTTCGTAGCCCAGGGGCATCAGGTCGTTGGCCACCGTGAGCGAGGCGCACCCGGCGCCGATGCAGGCGATGCGCTTGCCGTTCTTCCTGGCCGGGATCCGGGGCAGCCGCTCGGTGACATCGTCACGGTGGTCGGCGGCCACGCGCTTCAGGCGGCAGATGGCGACCGGCTTCTGCTCGATGCGCCCGCGGCGGCAGGCCGGCTCGCACGGGCGGTCGCAGACCCGGCCGAGGATGCCGGGAAAGACGTTGGAGTGCCGGTTCACCATGTAGGCATCGGTGAAGCGGCCCTGGGCGATCAGTCGAATGTATTCAGGGACATCGGTGTGGGCCGGGCAGGCCCACTGGCAGTCCACAACTCTATGATAGTAGTCAGGATGCGAGGTATCGGTAGGTTCCATTCATTGCTCGGGCCGGCGCCGAGCCCTCATGGGCGGATGGGAGGCGGTGAGTATAGAGGGGTGCCGGGGATTTTCACCGGTCCCCGACGACATATTGCGCTGCAGCAACGTACCCGTCCAGTCGTCTGAATTGCCTATACTCGTGGCCGCATGTCAGGGCCCGTCCCCACTGAGATCCGCCTGCGCCGCGCCTCGCGGCTGCTCGAGGTGAGCTTCGACGACGGCAGCCGCTTCGAGCTGCCCTTCGAGTACCTGCGGGTGCACTCCCCCTCGGCCGAGGTGAAGGGCCACGGTCCGGGACAGGAGACGCTCGTGCTCGGCAAGCAGGACGTGAATATCAGCGCGGTCGATCCGATCGGTCAGTACGCGGTCAAGCTGGTCTTCGACGACGGCCACGACACCGGCCTGTACACCTGGAAGTACCTGCACGAGCTTGGGCGCGAGCAGGCACCCTACTGGGCCCGCTACCTCAAGCGCTGCGCCGAGGCCGGCGCCGGCAAGGGCTGAGCGGCGCCCGCGGCCCCAAATGATAACGGGCCGGACATCGCTGCCCGGCCCGCATCTTCTTTTACAAGACCCCCAAGTCGCGGCGATTCTGCGCGCCGTCACGCGCTAAATGCAACCGCCATCGACCGTGCGGCGGGCGCGATCGACTAGAATGCGCCCACGCTGAGCGAGCCCCCGGTACATGGCTGACGACAGATCAACAGACTTCGGTTTCGAGCGCGTCCTGCGCGCGGACAAGGCACGCCGCGTGCGCGGCGTGTTCGACTCGGTCGCCCAGAACTACGACCTGATGAACGACCTGATGTCGGCCGGCGCGCACCGCCTGTGGAAGCGCTTCACGCTGTCGGTGGCGAACCTGCGTGCGGGGCAGCAGGTGCTGGACGTCGCCGGCGGCAGTGGCGACCTGGCGGCCGGGATGGCCCGCCGCGTCGGCGAGCGCGGGCTCGTGGTGCTCACCGACATCAACGCGGCCATGCTGGCGCGCGGGCGCGATCGCCTGACCGATGCCGGCATCGTCGGCAACGTCCGCTACGTCCAGGCCAATGCCGAACGCCTGCCCTTCGCCGACGGCAGCTTCGACTGCATCACCATCGGCTTCGGGCTGCGCAACGTCACCGACAAGGCCGCGGCCCTGGCTTCCATGCGCCGGGCGCTGCGCCCGGGCGGGCAACTGCTGGTGCTGGAGTTCTCGCATCCGACGGCGCCGGGCCTGAAGCCCCTGTACGACACCTATTCCTTCAAGGTGCTGCCGCTGCTGGGCAAGTACGTGGCCGGCGACGAGGCCAGCTACCGCTACCTGGCGGAGTCGATCCGCATGCACCCCGACCAGGACGCGCTTCTGAAGATGATGCAGGAAGCGGGGCTCGAGGGTTGCCGCTATCACAACCTCACCGGGGGAATCGTCGCGGTGCACCGCGGCTACCGCTACTAGCGCCATGCTGACCGTCGCCCTCGAGAACCTGCTGAACCGCGGCCTGCCACGCTCGCCGCGGGCGCGCGCCCTGTGCAGCGAGCTCTCGGGCCGCAGCGTCGCCGTTGAGGTGGACTCGATCGGTCGGCTGCACATCGCCTGCACCGGCATCACGCTCGCGGTCACGCGCGGCGATGCGCCGGCGGATGCGACGCTGAGCGCCGGGCCCTTCGGCCTGCTGTCCCTGCTGGGGCCCGCGGCGCAGAACGCCGTGCAGAGCGGCGCGGTGCGGATCAGCGGGGATGCGGAACTGGCCGGCAAGTTCCAGGAGCTGCTGCGGCTCCTGCGTCCGGATGCCGAGGAGGAACTCTCGGCGCTGCTGGGCGACGTCGCCGCCCACCGGCTCACCGGCCTGGTGCGTGAAGGTGCGCACTGGGGACGGCGGGCCGCCGAGACCGGCCTCGCCAACGTGGCGGAGTTCCTCGGGCACGAGAGCGCCGACCTGGTGTCGCGCGCCGAGGGCGAGCAGTTCCTGCGCGGGGTCGACGTGCTGCGCGAGGACCTCGACCGGTTGCAGGCGCGCGTCGAGCTGCTGCAGCGTCGCGGCGCGCGTTGATGCGGTTCCCGTGAAGCTGCGCGTAGCCCTGCGCCTGCTGGAGATCCAGCGCGTGCTGCTGCGGCACGGCCTGGACGACTTCGTGCGCGCCACGCACCTGTACCGGCCGCTGCGCTTCGCATTCTTCCTCTCCCCTTCCATGTGGTTCGAACGGCGCCGCCAGGCGAGCCGCGCCGAGCGGCTGCGTCTGGCGCTGCAGGAACTCGGCCCGATCTTCGTCAAGTTCGGGCAGGCGGTCTCCACCCGCCGCGACCTGCTGCCCGCCGACATCGCCGAGGAGCTCGCCAAGCTGCAGGACCGCGTGCCCCCCTTCCCCGGCGCGGTGGCACGCGAAGCCATCGAGGCCGCGCTCGGATGCCCGGTGGCCCAGGCTTTTGCCGAGTTCGACGAGACCCCGCTGGCGGCCGCCTCGATCGCCCAGGTGCACCCCGCGCGCCTGCCGGGCGGCGAGGAGGTGGTCGTCAAGGTGCTGCGCCCCGGCATGCGCGCGGTGATCGAGCGCGACCTGGAGGTGCTGCACGCCCTGGCCGACCTCGCGCACCGCTACTGGCCGGAGGGTCGGCGCCTGCGGCTCACGGAGGTGGTGGCCGACTACCGCAAGACCATCCTCGATGAGCTGGATCTCATGCGCGAGGCGGCGAATGCCGCGCAGCTGCGCCGCAACTTCGCCGGCTCGCCGCTCCTGTACGTGCCGCAGGTCTACTGGGACCTGTGCCGAGCGGATGTCATGGTGATGGAGCGCATCCACGGGGTACCGATCAGCGACATGGCGCGCCTGCAGGCCCTCGGTACCGACATCGCGCAGCTGGCAGAGAACGGCGTGCGCATCTTCTTCACCCAGGTGTTTCGCCACAACTTCTTTCACGCCGACATGCACCCGGGGAACATCTTCGTGCTCGTCGACGATCCGAAGAAGCCGCGCTATGCCGCCATCGACTTCGGCATCGTGGGCACGCTCGACCCTCAGGACCAGACCTACCTCGCCGAGAACTTCATCGCCGTCTTCGACCGCGACTACCGCCGGGTGGCGCAGCTGCACCTGGAGTCCGGCTGGGTCCCGGCCGGCACCCGCGTCGACGAGATGGAATCGGCGGTGCGCACCGTGCTGGAGCCGATCTTCGGCCTGCCGCTCAAGGACATCTCCTTCGGGCGCATCCTGCTGCGGCTGTTCGAGATCTCGCGGCGCTTCAACATGCACATCCAGCCCCAGCTGGTGCTGCTGCAAAAGACGCTGCTCAACGTCGAGGGCCTGGGCCGCGACCTGTATCCGGACCTGGACATCTGGAGGACCGCGAGCCCGATCCTGCGCGAATGGATGCGCGAGCGCACCAGCCTGCGCACCTTCCTCGGGGGCCTGCGCAGCCACGCACCCGAGCTGCTCGGCGCGGCGCGCGAGCTGCCGGCGCTGCTGCGCCGGCTGTCGAGCCCGCAACTCGCACGCCGCGACACCCAGGCCGAGGAGGAGGTGCGCCGGCTGCGCGAGGAGATGCGGGCCGCGGAACGCCGCACCAATGCCGTGACCCTGGGCGCCGTGCTCGCGCTGGGGGGCTTGGGCTGGCTCGCGCTGGGCCACGGGCCGGCGTGGCCGGGCGGTGCGCTGCTGGCGGCCGGGGCGGCGAAGCTCGTGTACGGGTTGTGGCGGTGAAGTGGCGCGCTCGCTGACGGAGGGGTCCATCCCCCTGGGCCTGTTCAAGTTCTCGCTGCCGATCCTGTTCGCGAACATCCTGCAGTCGCTCAACGGCTCGGTGAACTCGATCTGGGTGGGGCGCTTCCTGGGCGAGGCGGCGCTCACGGCGACCTCCAACTCCAATACGGTCATGTTCCTCTTGATCGGGGCGGCCTTCGGCGTAGCCCTCGCCTCGACCATCCTCATCGCGCAGCGCATCGGTGCCAACGACATCGCCGACGCCAAGAAGGTGGTCGGCACCAGCGCCACGCTGTTCCTGGGAATCTCGGTGATCATGGCCATCACGGGCCTCCTGCTGTGCCGGCCGCTGCTCATTGCCATGAGCACGCCGGCGGACTCGCTGGAGCTCGCCGTCGCCTACATGCGCGTGATCTTCCTCGCGCTGCCCTTCCTTTACATGTATGCCTTCCTCATGGGCATCCTGCGCGGGGCCGGGGACTCGAAGACGCCCTTCTATTTCATGCTCCTGTCGGTGGCCATCGACATCGGGCTGAACCCGGTGTTCATCTTCGGCCTGGGACCGGTGCCGCGTCTCGGCATCGCCGGTTCCGCGCTGGCGACGTTCATGGCGCAGGCGATCAGCCTGACGGCGCTGATCCGCCACCTGTACCGGCGCAACCACGTGCTGTGCCTGCACAGGGACGAGCTGCGCTACCTCAGGATCGACTGGGCGGTCGCCGCCACGCTCATCCGCAAGGGCATCCCGATGAGCGCGCAGATGCTGGTGGTGTCCTTGAGCGGGGTCCTGATGATCACGCTGGTCAACCGCTTCGGCGTCGACACCACCGCCGCCTTCGGGGCGGCGCTGCAGATCTGGAACTACATCCAGATGCCCGCCTTCGCAATCGGCATGGGCATCTCGGCGATGACGGCGCAGAACGTCGGCGCCGGCAAGTGGAACCGCGTCGGCCGTATCGCCGGCGTGGGCGTGCTGTACAGCGTGGCGCTGACCGGCTCGATGGTCATCGCCATCGAGCTGCTCGACCGGCACGTCTTCGGGCTGTTCCTGCCCGCCGGCTCCGCGGCCCTGGCCATCGCCTCGCACATGAACCGCATCGTCACCGGCTCGTTCATCTTCTTCGGCATCTCGGTCGCCCTGTTCGGCGTGGTGCGCGCCACCGGTGCGGTGATGGCGCCGCTGGGAATCCTCATCGTGTCCTTGCTCGTGGTGCGCTTCCCGCTGGCGGAACTGTTCCTCGCGCACTTCCAGGCGGACGCCGTGTGGTGGAGCTTCCCGGTCTCCTCGCTGGTGTCGGCACTCCTAGCGGCGGCCTACTACAAGTTCGGCGGCTGGCGAAAGGCGCGCATGACGCCGGCGGGAATGGCCCAGCTGCCGGCCGCCCCCGGCAGCGACGCCGGCGCGCAGTAGCCTGCTCGTGCCCTTGTCACGCCCTAGGGAAGCTCTGCACAGGTAGTCATGAGTGAAGGATACTGTGTGCAGCGGGGCAGTAACCCTCGGGACGGGTAAGCGATGAAGCAGCGGACGTTTGCCTCGGCGGGATGGGAGAAGAAGGGC
>JAFEFN010000016.1 GCA_018240525.1 Pseudomonadota bacterium | reverse complement strand
CCCATGCGAACTCCCAGAACGGCAAAACCGCTCGCCCCGTGACATGCAGCTGATCATGACCGCGCTCTTACTCCCGAAATACACCTGCGCGCCCCCCTGCGCAGACCTTCCCTAGCACATTGCGCGGAGTCGGTGAGATTTTGTCGCCTCTCTCTCCAATTGCCGATTCAGCCGTCATCTGCTGACGGCACAATGGCGGTTTTCCCTTGGCAGGAGAAACGCCATGCAGACCCGCAAGCTCGGACGCAACGGCCCCACGGTTTCCGCACTCGGCCTCGGCTGCATGGGCATGAGCGCTTTCTACGGTTCGCGCGACGACACCGAGTCACTGACGACGCTGCGCCATGCGCTCGATGCCGGGGTCAATTTCCTGGACACCGCCGATGCATACGGCCCCTTCACCAATGAGGAGCTGGTCGGCCGCGCGCTGCGCGGGCGCCGCAAGGATGCCTTCCTCGCCACCAAGTTCGGCTTCGTGCGCAATGCCGCGAACCCCGCATCGCTCGCCATCGACGGCCGGCCGGAACGGGTGGCGGAGGCCTGCGATGGCAGCCTGCGGCGGCTGGGCGTGGAGCAGATCGACCTCTATTACCTGCATCGCGTCGATCCGCAGGTGCCGCTCGAGGAGACGGTCGGCGCGATGGCGCAGCTGGTGCGCGCCGGCAAGGTGCGCTACCTCGGCCTCTCGGAGGTATCCGCGGCAAGCCTGGAGCGGGCGCACCGCGTGCACCGCATCACCGCGCTGCAGAGCGAATATTCCCTGTGGACGCGCGACCCCGAGGAAGACGACGTGCTCAACACGTGCGAGCGGCTCGGCATCGGCTTCGTCGCCTACAGCCCGCTGGGGCGCGGCTTCCTCACCGGCGCGATCCGCAGCCCCGAGGACTTCGACGCGGACGACTGGCGGCGCAGCAGTCCGCGCTTCCAGGGCGAGAACTTCGCGCGCAACCTGTCGCTCGCCGGGAAGGTGCAGAGCCTCGCCGCCGACAAGGGCTGCACGCCCGCGCAGCTGGCCCTGGCCTGGGTGCTGGCCCAGGGCGAACACCTGGTGCCCATCCCCGGCACCCGCCGCGTGCGCAACCTGGACGACAACCTCGGCGCGCTGAACGTCCGGCTGTCCGCCGGAGAGCTCGCCGAGATTGCCGCCGTCTTCCCGCTGCACATCACGGCCGGGGCACGCTACGCGGAGCCGATGATGCGGTTGCTGCGGGCCTGAGCGGTCCGCGCGCGCTTCAGGTCGGGTTGCGGGGCTCGATCCACAGCGCCCGCGCGCGCCCGCACAGTTCGCCCTTGCCGTCGAACAGGGCGGTGCCCGCCTCGTGCTTGCGCCCGTTGCTGCCGATGCGCCAGCCGATGACGGCGCAGGACTCGCCGACGTGCACGCGGCGGTCGAGGTGGGCGGTGAACTCCGCGAGCAGCATCATCTGGTCCTCCAGCGCCACCGCGTAGTAACCCGGGCAGTCCAGTGCGGCGGACATGAACTCGGCCCGCACCTTGCCGTCGCCGCCATCCAGGGAGGCATCCGGCACCCACGGCGCGGCCACGATTCCCAGCTCGCGGATGGGGCCGGCGAAGATGCGCATGCCATCGCCGCGCACGCGCTCGGTGCCGCACACGAAGCAGGTCGGGAAGCGATGGGAGCGAAACCCCGCATAGCCGCGCGAGGCCTCGACCGCCTGGATGTAGCGCGGCCGGTGCGTGGGCTGCAGCGTCAGTTCCGCGGGGTGCGCCTCGCCGACGAGCGTCGTGCCATCGAGCACGCGCAGGGCGCCGTCGCTGTGCTCGACGGCAAGCGGTACCTGCAGCGGAGGCGGCTTCAGCAGCCGCACCGCCACGGTGCGCGCCGCGAGTGCCGCCACCGAGCCGGCGAAGTAGCCGCCGTTGGCCGAGGTCGGCGGACCGCAGAAGCGCGGAGCGATCACGATGCTCGTCACGTGGGCCCTCCGCGCTCCTGCACCCTCAATCCGTACGCAGCGCGCGCAGCCATGCCGCCGCGTCCTCGCCGCGCTCCAGCACCTCGACCAGGGCCGAGCCCACGACCACGCCATCCACGTGGCCGCGCAAGCGGCGCACCTGCTCGCGGCTGCGGATGCCGAAGCCGGCGCACACCGGCACGGTCGCCAGCGCCCGCACCCGGTCAAGATAGCCCAGGACCTCCTCGGGCACCGCCACGCTCTTGCCGGTCGTGCCGGTCATGGTCACCGCGTAGACGAAACCCTGGCTGCCGGCACACAGCCGCTCCAGGCGCCCCGGCTCGGTGACCGGCGTCACCATCTGCACCAGCGCGATCTGCTGCGCATCGAGGGCGGCCTGCAGCTCGCTGCTTTCATCCAGCGGCAGGTCCGGCACGATGAACCCGGCCACGTTCGCGCGCACTGCCGCCGCGGCCAGGGCGGGCGCGCCGAAGGCCAGCAGCGGGTTCAGGTAGCTCATCAGCAGGATGGGCGCCGGCACCTCGCACTGCGCGAGCTCGTCCAGGATCCAGCGCAGGCTCACGCCCTGGGACAGGGCGGCAAGGCTCGCACGCTGGATGGTGACGCCGTCGGCCATCGGATCGGTGAAGGGCACTCCCACCTCCACCACGTCGGCGGCGGAGGCGATGGCGCGCAGGTGCTCGCGGAACTGCTCGCGCCGCGGGTAACCGGCGGTCAGGTAGGCCACGAGCGCCGGCTCGCCGCCGGCGGCGGCGCGCAACGCGGCGCTGATGCGCTCGCGCGGACTCACGCCTGCCCCGGCTTCACGAGCATCTGCAGCAGCGTGGCCATGTCCTTGTCGCCGCGCCCGGAGAGGCAGACGAGCACCGTGCGTCCCTGGTTTGCCCGCGCCCAGCGCTGCGCCCCCACCAGCGCATGGGCACTCTCCAGCGCCGGCAGGATGCCTTCCTGCCGGCTCAGGGTCTCCACGGCCGCGAGTGCCTCGGCATCCCCCGCCGAGCTGTACTGCACACGGCCGGTCGCCGCCAGCAGCGCGTGCTCGGGGCCGACGCCCGGGTAGTCCAGTCCGGCCGAGACCGAATGGGTCTCCTGGATCTGCCCGTCATCGTTCTGCAGCAGCATCGAGTAGGCGCCGTGCAGGACCCCGGGCGTGCCGTAGGAGACGGTCGCCGCGTTGTCGCCGAGCCCGCTGCCGCGGCCGCCGGCCTCGATGCCGAGGATCTCCACCTGCGCATCGGGCACGAAGGCGTGGAAGGCACCGATGGAATTCGAGCCCCCGCCCACGCAAGCCACCACCGCGTCCGGCAGCGCACCGGCGCTGGCGAGCATCTGCTCGCGCGCCTCGCGGCCGATGACCGCCTGCAGCTCGCGCACCAGGTACGGGTAGGGATGCGGGCCGACCGCGGAGCCGAGCAGGTAGAAGGTGTCGGTCGGATCGGCCACCCAGGCACGCATGGCCTCGTCGATCGCCGCGCGCAGCGTCTGATCGCCGCTGGTCACCGGCACCACCGTCGCGCCGAGCAGGCGCATGCGCCCGACGTTGGGCGCCTGGCGTTCCATGTCGATGGCGCCCATGTAGACCGTGCACGGCAGGCCGAGCCGCGCGCAGGCCGCGGCACTCGCCACACCATGCTGGCCCGCACCGGTCTCGGCCACGATGCGCTTGGCACCGAGCCGCTTCGCCAGAAGCGCCTGGCCGATGGCGTTGTTGATCTTGTGGGCGCCGGTGTGCGCCAGGTCCTCGCGCTTGAGCCACACCCTCGCGCCCCACAGTGCCGAGAGCCGCGCCGCGTAGGTCAGCGCCGTAGGGCGGCCCACCCAGCTTCTGAGCTGCCCGGAGAACTCGGCCTGGAAGTCCGGGGCGTGCAGGTGGGCGCGCACCCCGCGCTCGAGCCGTTCAACCGCCGGGATCAGGGTCTCCGGCACGTAGCGGCCGCCGAAGGGGCCGAAGCGGCCGCGGGCATCGGGGTACTTGCCGGCCACGAGGTCGGCGAGCAGCCGGGCTTTGTCCAAAGGCTTGGCGAGAGCATTCATCGACGGTCCTCTTCAGTTCACGCAGGCACCGCGTACGGCGCCCACAAAATTGCTGATCTCGGCGGGGCTCTTCACGCCCGGCCGCTCTTCCACACCACTCGAGACATCCACGCCGAAGGGGCGCACGGCGGCGATCGCGGCGCCGACGTTCGTGCAGGTGAGCCCGCCGGCCAGCACGAGCTCGGTGCGCCGCGCGAGCGTGGCGGCCAAGACCCAGTCGGACACCTGTCCTGCGCCGCTGACGGGGCCCTCGAACAGGATACGCCGGGGCAGCGTCGGCGCCGCCTGCGCCGTCCGCACGACCGGCATCCGCGCCAGCCCCGCCGGAAGATCCAGCGCCTCGAGTTCCGCCAGATCCGCCTGCAGCACGTCCGGCGCGAACACCCTGAGCATCTCGTCGAGCTCGTTCTGCACCGGGTGGCGCGTGACGGCCACGCATTGCACCCGGCCGCGCGCAGGCTTCGCCAGGCGCACGGCGAACTCCGGCGTCACGCGCCGCGCGGAGGGCGCGAACACGAACCCCAGCGCATCGACCCCCAACTCCAGCGCGATGCCCACGGCATCCGGGGTGGTCATCCCGCATATCTTGATCCACATCTAGGCGTCCCTGCCCGCGGCGAGCAGCGAGCGCACCAGCCCCTGCGGATCGCCGCCGCGCATCAGTGCGCTGCCGATCAGGGCAAGCTCGTAGCCGGCGCCGGCCACGCGGCGCGCGTCCTCTTCGGAGGCCACGCCGCTTTCGGCCACGCGCGGCACCTGGCGCGGCAGCAGCGGCAGCAGCTCCAGCAGCCGCGCGGGCACCACCTGCAGGGTGTCCAGGTCGCGGCAATTGACCCCGGCCAGGAGCTGGAGGTGCGCGGCGTGCGCCTGCACCAGGTCGTGCATGCGGGCGATGTCGGCGGCGTCGAAGGCTTCCAGCAGCACGAACATGCCCAGCCCCCGCGCGCAGTCGAGCAGGGCGTCGATCTGGGCGGCCGAGAGCATGCGCAGGATGACAAGCACGCCGCCCGCGCCGGCCGCGCGGGCTTCCAGCACCTGGTAGGGGTCGACCAGGAAATCCTTGCGCATCGCCGGGACATCGAGCGGTGCCAGCGCCCGCGCGGCGAGCTCCAGGTGTTCCAGAGCGCCGTCGAAGCGGCTGGGCTCGGTGAGCACCGAGACCGCGGCGGCACCGCCGCGCGCGTACGCGCTCACCCGCGCGCCGAGGTCCTCGTCGCGGCCGCGCAGCGCGCCGGCGGCGGGCGAGCGCAGCTTCAGTTCCGCGATCAGGTCGAACCCGCGCAGCCGCAGCCGCGGCGCCGGGACACGGTCCTGCGCCCGGCGTTGCAGCTCGCCCTCCGCATGCAGCGCCTTGGCGGCGAGCAGCCGCGCCGTGCTCGCGGCGGCCATCTCCTCCAGGAACCCGCTCATCCTTCCCGCTCCCGGACGGCCGCAGGCCGCACGGCACCGGAACTCTGCCGGTGGTCGGCCGAGAGCGCATCGACGACGCGCCGCGCGGCGCCACTGTCGATCGCGGCAGCGGCACGCGCGATGCCGGCGCGCGGTTCGCTCACCCGGCCGGCGACTTCGAGCGCCAGCGCCGTCCCCAGCAACAGGCAATCGCGATGCGGGCCGTGATCCTCGCCATACAGGACGGCCCTGATCGCCTGGGCATTCTGCGCCGCATCGCCACCGGCAAGGTCGGCGGCGGAGCAGGCCCGGAGGCCATAGTCCGCCGGCGAGCGCTGCTCCTCGTGCACGCGGCCGGGCCGCACGTCGAAGACCGTGAAGGGACCGATGGGCGTGGGCTCGTCCCAGCCTTCTGCGCCATGCACGACGAAGGACCGCTCCTGCGGCAGCCCCGCCAGGGTGTCGGCGATGAGGCGCGCGATCTCGGGGCTGTAGGCACCGACCAGGTGAAACGGCGGCTGCGCCGGGTTGACCAGCGGCCCGAGGATGTTGAACACGGTGCGCACGCCCAGCGCCGCGCGGATCGGGGCGATCGCGCGCGTCGCCGGGTGGTAATGCGGCGCGAACAGGAAGGTGAAGCCGGTGGCCGCCAGGCAGTCCGCGGCCGCCTGCGCGTCCAGGGGAATGCGCAGCCCGAGCGACTCCAGCACGTCCGCGCTGCCGCAGCGGCTGGAAACCGAGCGGTTGCCGTGCTTCACCACCGCCAGGCCGCAGGCCGCGGTCAGCAGGGCCGTGCCGGTGGAGATGTTCAGGCTGCCGGAGGCATCACCGCCCGTGCCGACGATGTCGATCGCCGCCAGATCCGCCGGCACGGCGGGCCGCAGTGCCAGGCGGCGCATGGCACGGGCGAAGCCGCGCATCTCGACGGCCACCACGCCCTTGGCGGTGAGCGCGGCGAGGATGGCGCCGCTCATCGCCGGGGGCAGCTGCGGATCGGCCAGCTGCAGCAGCAGCTCCTCGGCTTGGGCGCCGCTCAGGTCCTGCCGCGCCAGCAGCAGCTGCAACAGCTCACGCGGTGGCGGCATTCGTGACTCCGGCGGCCTCTGCGCGCGCGCGCCTGGCCGTGGTGAAGCCCAGGAAGTTGCCCATCAGCCGCGGCCCGTCGGGCGTGAGGATGCTTTCCGGGTGGAACTGCACGCCCTCGACCACCAGATCGCGGTGCCGCACCGCCATGATCTCGCCCATGGAGGTGCGGGCGCTCACCTCCAGCACCGCCGGCAGGCTGGCGGGCGCGGCGATCAACGAATGATACCGGCCGACCTCGCACGGCTCGGGCAGCCCCTGGAAGAGCGTGCGACCGTCGTGCCGCACCTGCGAGGTCTTGCCGTGCATCAGCCGGTCCGCACGCACCACCTTGCCGCCAAAGACCTCGACCAGCGCCTGGTGGCCCAGGCACACGCCGAGCACGGGGATCACCCCGGCGAAGGCGCGGATCATGTCCATGGAGACGCCGGCATCGTAGGGCGTGCCGGGTCCGGGGGAGATGCACAGGTGCGTGGGGCTGAGCGCCTGCGCCTGCTCCGTCGTCAGCTCGTCGTTGCGATAGACGCTGACCGCGGCGCCCAGGACCAGGAAGACCTGCACCAGGTTGTAGGTGAAGGAGTCGTAGTTGTCGATCAGCAGCAAGTGCGGCTTCACAGCCCCTCCCCCGCAAGCTCGAGCGCGCGCACCATGGCCGCGCTCTTGGCGAGCACCTCGTCGTGCTCGGACTGCGGCACGCTGTCGGCGACGATGCCGGCACCGGCCTGGTAGCTGTACTCGTCTCCCGTGAACACCAGGGTGCGGATGGTGATGGCGTGGTCCATGTCCCCGCTCGCGCCGAAATAGCCGACGGTGCCCCCGTACAGGCCGCGGCTGACCGGTTCGAGCTCGTCGATGATCTGCATGGCACGCACCTTCGGCGCACCGACCAGCGTGCCGGCCGGGAAGGCGGCGGCGAACAGGTCGAAGGCATCCTTGCCCGGGGCCATCTCGCCGCGCACGCCACTGACCATGTGCATGACGTGGCTGTAGCGCTCGATGGAGCGGTAGGGCTCGACGTGCACGCTGCCGGCCCGCGCGACGCGGCCGAGGTCGTTGCGCGCCAGGTCGACGAGCATCACGTGCTCGGCGTTCTCCTTCGGGTCGGCCAGCAGTTCCTCGGCGCGTGCGGCATCCGCGGCGGCGTCCGCGCTGCGCGGGCGCGTGCCGGCGATGGGCCGCAGCTGCGCCGCGCGGCCACTGAGCTTCACCAGTGCCTCCGGCGAGGAACCCACGACCGCCACCTCGCCCAGGGCGCAGTAGTACATGTACGGCGAGGGGTTGATGAGGCGCAGCGCGCGGTACGCCTGGAAGGGGTCAAGCTCGTGCCGGCCGGAGAAGCGGCTCGCCAGCACCAGCTGGTAGACATCGCCGGCGGCAATGTACTGCTGCGTACGCCGGACACCGTCCAGGTAGTCAGCGCGCCCATACTCGGCGCGCGGCGGCGAATAGCGGCCCGGGCGCACCGGGGCGGGCAGTCCGCCGCGCAGGGCGCGGATGACCTCGCGACGCAGCGCGCGCCGCTCCTCCTCGGGACCGGCGTGCACCAGCGCGATACCGCGCGTCAGGTGGTCGAACACCAGGATGGAGCGCGGCGCGGTGTAGTGCAGGGCCGGCACGCCGCCGCGCCGGTCGCCCCGCGCGGGCAGGCGTTCGAAGTGGCGCACGACGTCGTAGGCGGCGTACCCGACCAGGCCGCCCGCCAGGGGCACCCCGGTGATGCCGGGCTCGGGCTTGGGGGCGCGCGCCAGTGCGGCGCGCAGCGCGGCCAGCAGTTGCGCGCCGCTGGCCGGCACCTCGGCGCGGCCACCCCCGCTCCACAGGCCACTGTCATCGAGCCGCACCTCGAAGGCGTCGCCGAAGCCGACGAAGGAGAAGCGCCCCAGCCGCTCGCCGCCCTCCACGCTCTCCAGCAGGAAGCGCGGCGCGAAAGCCGCCAGCTTCATGAATGCCGAGACGGGCGTATCCAGGTCTCCGGCGATGTCGAACAGGGGTTGCAAGAAATCGGCTCCAATTGTCTGCGGGCAACAAAAAACCCATCCCGGGGTTATCCGGAGATGGGTTTCTGGTGTCGTTGAATGCTAGATCGCGAGAACAGCTAACCGTCAGGCCCACTCCGTTATGAAGTGCGCCACCACCACAGACGCGAGATGCGGACGGACGTTTGCGACATCGATGCAGTATCACCGTGCCCCGGGAGGGCCGTCAAGCCGCCCCGCGGGGGTGTCAACCGATCCGTGGCCGGGCCGTTCCCGGACGCACTGCCACGATCGGCACGAGGAGACCCCATGCGTTCCGTGAACAAGATGCTGCTCGTCACGCTGCTGTGCCTGGCGGCACCCCTGGTGGCATGCGCGGACCTGCCGGGCAGGCACCCCGCCTATCTGCACGCGCTGTCGGATCTGCGCAGCGCGCGCTGGATGCTGGAACATCGTCCGGGCGGTGCGGCGGTCAGCGCACAGGAGGACCTGGCCATCACCGAGATCGACCGCGCCATCGGCGAAATCAAGAAGGCCGCCATCGACGATGGCAAGAACCTCCATGACCGCCCGGCCGTGGACGTGCCGGGAGACAACCCCGGCCGGCTGCACAAGGCGCTGGAGCTGCTGCGCAAGGCGCACGAGGATGTCGCCCGCGAGGAAGACGATCCGGCAACGCAGGGCCTGCGTGACCGGGCACTCGGGCACATCCACGCCGCCATCGTCGCCACCAAGGCCGCCCTGGCGGACGCGGGCCAGCCGCGCTGACCGCCCGGCCTGTCCTTCCCCGCACTCCCCGACCGATGCCGCGCTCCACGGCGGGCCCGCCCGGCCGGTGTTCCGCTAAAATGCCCGCCCCGATGCGCACTGAGAGGCGGCGGCACTGTGTTCAAGGAATTGCTGGATAGCTGGCGGGAGCGCTCCGCCGGCGAGCGCACCGTCCGGGCGTACGCGGTCCGGCTGCCCGTGGACGATGCGGCCCGGCTCCAGGCGCTGGCGGAAATGTTCCCCGGGCGCACCGCCGAGCAGCTGATCACGGAACTGCTGGCGACTGCGCTCAAGGGTGTCGCCGCGGAGATGCCCTATGTGGCGGGCAGCCGGGTGATCTCCGCCGACGAGCAGGGTGATCCGGTCTACGAGGATGTCGGGCTGACGCCGCGCTTCATCGAGCTGACCCGCAAGCATCGCCGCAAGCTCCAGGCCAAACCGAAAAAGAAGAAGTCGCGCTGAGCGCTGCGCGAGGTCCCCATGCCCTCCTTCGATGCCGTCTCTGAGCTGAACGCCCACGAAGTGACCAATGCGGTCGACCAGGCGAACCGCGAGCTGTCACAGCGCTTCGACTTCAAGGACACCGGCGCGGTCTACGAGCTGAAGGACTTCACGGTCACCCTCAAGGCGCAGGTCGAGTTCCAGCTCAAGCAGATGCTCGAGATTTTGAAGCTGCGCCTGTCCAAGCGCGGCATCGACCTCGTCTGCCTGGAGGTGAAGGACCCGACCAGCAACCTGTCCTCGGCGCAGCAGGAGGTCGTGCTGCGCCAGGGGATCGACCAGGAGACTGGCAAGAAGATCTCGCGGCTGGTCAAGGACTCGAAGCTGAAGGTGCAGGCGAGCCTGCAGGGGGACAAGGTGCGCATCACCGGCAAGCAGCGGGACGACCTGCAGGCGGCGATGGCGCTGCTGCGGGGCGCCAAGCTCGACGTGGCGCTGCAGTTCAATAACTTCCGCGACTGACTCCGCGGGGCGTGCCCCGAATCCGAGGAAGTGTCGGGAACGCTGACCGGCGAGTCCGGCATTGGCTGACGGCCGCCCAGGCCGTTCTGATCTAATTATTGTCACCCTGTCACAACCCTGAGCTAAGCTGAAGGGGCATGAATTACATCGCCGAACGCCGCCAAGAAGAGAAAGAGCGTCGCCGTACGGAGATCCTCGATGCCGCGGAGCAGGTTACCGGAAGCTTGGGCTGGGACGAGCTGACCATGGACCAGGTCGCCCGCCGCGCCCGCCTCTCGCGGGCGCTCCTGTACGTGTACTTCAAGGACAAGACCGACCTCATGTACGCGCTGTGCGAGCGCTCCATGCAGGTGCTGCAGGAGCGTTTCGAGGCCGCGGTGCACAGCAAGAATCTGGGGCTCGACAAGGTCGTCGCGATCGGCGAGGCCTACATCGCCTTTTCGCAGGAACAGCCGGTCTACTTCGACATCCTCGCGCGCCGCGGGCTGCGCGCGGCCAACGCCGAGAACCCGGGCGCCTATGAGCTGGCCTGCCAGGCCATCGGTGACAGGCTGCTGATGATGATCGTCGCCGCGCTGGAGGAGGGTGTGAAGGACGGGTCCATCCGCTCGGACCTGGGCAACCGCATGGTGGCGGCCACGGCGCTGTGGGGCTTCACGCACGGGGTGGTGCAGGTCGCCGCCACCAAGGCCAAGGTGCTCAACGGGGTGCAGCAGCGCGAGCTGCTGGACCTGACCCTGCGCATGGCGACGCGGTCGCTCGCCGCGCGCTCCTAGGCCCCCGCACCGCCAGGCTTTCGCCGGGACGCCTCGTTCGAGCGACCGGCCGAGGCCGGCACGCGCGCGGCATTTCCTATGATTTCCCCTGCCGCATGCCGGTAAGGGAGTCTTCCATGAGATGGCCTGTCGTCGTATTGCTGCTGGGCGGCGCTGCGAGTGCCTGCGCCTCCGAGGCGGTCATGTTCCGGGCCGATGCGCGACACAGCGGGGTGTATCCGGGCAGCGGGGTGCCCGAGCTGCACGGCCTGAAATGGAGCTTCCGCGCCGGCGGTCCGATCGTCTCCAGTCCCGTCGTCGCGGATGGCACCGTCTACTTCGGCAGCGCGGACCACCAGGTGTACGCGCTGGCCGAGCACTCCGGTGAACTGCGCTGGAAGTTCGCGACCGGCGGCCGCGTCAGCGCCTCGCCGGCGGTGGCCGAAGGGCGGCTCTTCGTCGGCAGCTACGACGGCAACTTCTACGCCCTCGATGCCGCCACCGGCGCCCTCGCCTGGAAGTTCGCCACCGCGGGCGAGCGGCGCTTCAGCGCCCGGCACCTGCACGGGGCCGAGCCGGCCGCCGAGGTGATGCCCGACCCGTTCGACGTCTTCCTGTCCTCCCCGGTCGTCGCCGGCGGGACCGTCTATTTCGGCAGCGGCGACGGGAACGTCTACGCGCTGAGCACGGCCACCGGTGCGCTGCGCTGGAAGTTCCACACGGGCAACGTCGTGCATGCCTCGCCGGCCCTGGCCGGCGGGCTCCTCTACGTGGGCAGCTGGGACAGCTACTTCTACGCGCTCGATGCCGAGAGCGGTGCCGAGCGCTGGCGCTTCAAGACCGGCGAAGACCCCGCCATCGGCAACCAGGTCGGCATCCAGTCCTCGGCGGCCGTCGCCGCAGGGATCGTCTACTTCGGCTGCCGGGACTCGAACCTGTATGCGCTCGATGCGGCCAGCGGCCAGCAGCGGTGGGCCTTCTCCACCAAGGGTTCCTGGGTCGTCACCTCCCCGGCGGTGAAGGACGGGGTGGTCTACTTCGCGACCTCCGACAGCGCCACGGTCCATGCGCTCGATGCGGCCAGCGGTGCGCCGCGCCAGGTGTGGAACTTCCCCCACTGGCCGTTCTTCTCCTCCCCGGCGCTGGCGGGCGAGCGGCTCTACATCGGCTCCCACGCCGGCAAGCTGCTGGTGCTGAACCTTAAGGACCAGAGCATCGCCTGGACCTTCGCGACGGAGGGCGCCCGGCAGAATGCCGCGGCGCTGACCACCGCGCAGGGCGCGCCCGACTACGCGGCGGTGTTCGGCGACTTCTTCTACGACGACATGGTCAGTGGCGTGAAGCGGATGCTCGGCGTGGGGGCGGTGCTGTCCTCCCCGGTGATCGAGGGTGACACCGTCTACTTCGGCAGCTGGGACGGTCAGCTGTACGCGCTCGGGTAGCGGCCCCACACCGCCGCTCCAGAGCCGGCGGTGCGGGGCCCGCGCACTTCACGCCGCCCGGGCCTGGCCCGCCGGCTGCTCGCCGGCGAGGCTGCCCAGCACGCGCGCCACCGCGTGGACGACGGCGGCGATGCGCACCGCGCTCTGCACCGCCTCACGCTCCAGCCCATGCTGGCGCAGCGCCCGTTCGTGCGAGGCAATGCAGTTGCCGCAGCCGTTGATCGCCGAGACCGCCAGGGCGAGCAACTCGAAGTCGGCCTTGGCGATGCCCGGCGCGCCGATGACGCCCATCCGCAGGCGCGCGGGCAGCTGCGCGTACTCCGCGTCCTGCACCAGGTGCAGGAAGCGGTAGTAGACGTTGTTCATCGCCATGACCGCGGCGGCCGAGTGCGCCGCATTCACGTGCGCGGCGTCCAGGTGCTGCACCGCCAGCGACTGGATGTCGCGGCTGAAGGCGGCGTTCCCGGTGGCGACCGCGGCGGCGAGCGCCACCGACCAGATCTGCCGCTCGCTCAGCTGCGGTGCGCCCGTGGGCGTCAGCACCGAGCCGAGGTTGAGCGCCAGGTCACGCGCATAGCCGGGCAGCGAGTCCCGGATGCTCTCCAGTGTCGCCATGTCAGGCTGCCTTGAGCGTGTCGTCACCGGCCTGCCAGTTGCAGGGACACAGCTCGTCGGTCTGCAGGGCATCCAGGACGCGCAGCACTTCCTCGGGGTTGCGCCCGACGTTCAGGTCGGTCACGTAGACGAAACGGATCACCCCCTGCGGGTCGACGATGAAGGTCGCACGCTGGGCAACGCCGGCGTCCGGGTCGAGGATGCCGAGGGCCGAGGACAGCTCGCGCTTGATGTCCGCGAGCATCGGGAAGGGCAGATTCCTCAGCTCCTCCTTCTCGCGGCGCCAGGCCAGGTGCACGAACTCGCTGTCGATGCTGGCACCGAACAGCTGTGCGTCGCGCGCGCGGAACTCCTTGTCCAGCTTGCCGAACGCGGCGATTTCCGTCGGGCACACGAAGGTGAAGTCCTTCGGCCAGAAAAAGAACACCTGCCACTTGCCGGCGAAGCTCTCGTGGGTGAAGGGCTGGAACGCCGACTTCATGTCGTTGGAAATGACGCCGGTGAGGGAAAACTCGGGAAACTTGCGGCCAACTCCTGACATGCAATGAACTCCTCTTCTGGTGGCTGGCGATGATGGCGACGCGGGCGCTATAATTCCAATCGATTGATTTTATGATCCCGATAGGCAGGGTAAATCGGGCCGAAGCAGCACATGGAGCTGAAACTCAAGGACTTGCGCTACCTGGTGGCGGTCGCGGACGAGCGGCACTTCGGCCGGGCCGCGGCGCGCTGCTTCGTCAGCCAGCCGACGCTCTCGGCGCAGCTGCAGAAGCTCGAGCAGGGGCTCGGCATCCAGCTGGTGGAGCGTGCGCCGAACAACGTCTCGCTGACGCAGGCGGGAGAGGAAATCGTCGCGCGCGCGCGCCGCATCCTCGAGGCCGCCGACGAGGTGGTGACGCTGGCGAGCAGCCAGCGCGACCCCCTGGCCGGCAAACTGCGCGTGGCACTGCTGCCCACCATCGGCCCGTACCTGCTGCCGCGCGTGGCGCCGCTGGTGCGCAAGAGCCTGCCGCGCCTGGAGCTGCGCCTGTACGAGTACCAGACCGGGCCGATGCTGGAAAAGCTGCGGGCGGGCGAGCTCGACGTCGGCATCCTCGCGCTGCCGGTGGACCTGACGGGCCTGCAGGCGCGCGAGCTGTACCGCGAGGCCTTCGTGGTCGCCCTGCCCGAGCAGCACCCGCTGGCCGCGCGTGAGTCGGTGCGGGTCGCGGACCTGAAGGATGAACGGCTGCTGCTGCTCGAGGAAGGGCACTGCCTGCGCGACCAGGCGCTGGAAGTGTGCAGCCGTGTCGGCATCCGCGAACAGCAGGACTTCCGCGCCACGAGCCTGGAGACGCTGCGCCAGATGGTGGCCACCGGCGCCGGCATCACGCTGCTGCCGGAGCTCGCCGGCCGCGGTGCCTACCGCAACGCGCGCGGCGTGGTGCTGAGGCCCTTCGCCAGGCCGGTGCCCGTGCGCCACATCGGCGCGCTCTGGCGCAAGACCAGCGCGCGCGGTCCTGCCATCGAGGCCCTGTGCAGGCTGATCACGGAACAGGCGCAGTGAGTGCACTCGCGCCGGCGCCCGTGCCGGTGCAGATCACGGCGCGCGACGGGCGCGTGCTGTCCGGCCTGCTGGTCGCCTCCGCGACGGCGCACGCCACGCTGGTGGTGAATGCCGCGACCGGCTTCGGGTGCGAGTTCTACCTGAACTTCGCCGCCTATGCCGCGCAGCGCGGCTACCACGCGCTCGTCTATGACTACCGCGGCACGGGCCGGTCGGCGCGCGCCCCGCTGCGCGCGGAGCCGGCGCTGATGAGCGACTGGGGGGTACTCGACATGCCGGCCGCGCTCGGCTGGCTCATCGAGCGCTACCCGCAACTGCCGCACTGCACGCTCGGTCACAGCGTCGGCGGCCAGCTGATCGGGTGCATGGACAACGCCAACCAGGCGCGGGCGCACGTGATGGTTGCTGCCTCGACCGGTTACTGGCGGCGCGAGGCGCTCTACTTCCGCTGCATCGCGCTGGCCCTCTGGCTGCTGTACGGGCCGCTGGTGCTCGCGCTCCGGGGCTTCGTGCCCCACGGCGGCCCGTGGCGGGGACGGGCGCTGCCCCCGGAGGTATTCCGCCAGTGGCGCAAGTGGTGCCTGAGCGCCGCGCCCTTTCCGGACCTGGACGAGCGGCTCGGCCGCTGCGCCTTCCACGAGGTGCGCGGTCCGCTGCTGTCGCTGGATTTCACGGACGACCCGATCGCCACGCCGGCCGCGGTCGCGGCGCTGCTCGGCTCGTACCGTGCCGCCCGCATCGAGCAGCGCTGGGTGCGGCCGGAGGAGGCCGGGGTGCGTTTCCTCGGGCACCACGGCTTCTTCGCCGGGCGCCACCGCCGCTCACTCTGGCCGCTGGCCCTCGACTGGCTGGACACCCACACCCGCTGAGAGCGGCGGCAGCGTGCGGCGTGCCGAGCGCGCGAAGGCGATGGCCAGCAGCACCACGGCGCCGCCGAGCAACTGGATCGGCGCCAGCCGCTCATCGAGGATCAGCCAGGCGTAGCCGGCCGCGGCCACGACCTGCACGTACAGGCCGACCGCACTGAAGGTCGCCGGCAGGTGCGCGAGCGCGTAGGCGATCAGGCTCTGCCCGATGACCTGGGCGGACAGCGCGCAGCCGACCAGCAGCCACCAGCCGTGCGCGGTGCTGGGCAGGAATTTCTGGGTCAGCGCGATCGGCAACAGCAGCACGGTGAACACCAGGGTACTGGCGAACATGACGATGCCCGTGTCGTGCCGCGCGCGCAGCCGCGCCACCACCATGATGTAGGCGGCGTAGAAGCAGGCCGTCCCCAGGCCAAGGGCATCCCCGAGCAGGCCGTGACCGCCGCCGCCGAGCTTGGGGGCCAGGATCAGCAGCATGCCGGCGAAGGCCAGCGCCAGCGACAGCACGAACCCGAGGCGGGGGCGCTCGCCCCAGAGCAGCCAGGCGAACACGCTCACGAGCAGCGGTGCGCAGTTCGCCTCGAGCGTGGAGGCGGCGATCGAGGTGAGCAGCAGCGACCAGTGCCACAGCGCCAGGTCGCCGGTAAAGAACACGCCGGCCCACAGGAACAGCGGGTCGCGCACCGAGGCATTCGCCTGGCGCGCCGCGGCGCGCCGCCGCCGCTCGAGCACCACCCACACCGCCAGAAAGGGCAGCGCAAACGCACCGCGCCAGAACGCGGTGGCGGTCGGCCCCGTTTCCGACAGGCGCACGAAGATCCCGGAGCTGCCGATCGCCAGCGCGCCCGCGAACAGGGCGATGAGTGCGGCAGGCTCCGAGCGCGGGGTCGCAAGCGTGGTCATGGGCCGGGCATCATAACGGGCACGGCGCAGCCCGTCTGGCATACTCGCGTCGGTCCTCCCTGTGGGAAAGCCGGCGCACCCGCCATGCGTTCCGTCGTCGCTGCGTACCTGCTCGTGTTGTCCTGGTCGGGGCTGGCCCAGGGCGCGACGCCCGCCCTTGAAATCAGCAACGCCTGGGTGCGGGCGGTCCCCGGCAGCACCGTCGCGGCCGCCTACTTCTCGGTGCATAACCCCGGGCCCCGCACGGTGGCCATCCTGTCGGTCAGCTCCCCGGCAGCGCGCGGCGCGATGATCCACGACAGCAACATCGTCAACGGCCGAGCCACCATGCGCCCGCACGGGCAGCTGTCACTCGCTCCCGGGCAGACGCTGACCCTGGCCCCGGGCGGCTCGCACGTCATGCTCACCGACCTCGTGCACCCGCTCTCCGCCGGCGAGCATGTGCCGCTGATCCTCGATCTCGGCGGCGGCACCCCCCTCACCGTCACGGCGACGGTCCGCCCACTGGATGCGCCCTAGTGCCGGCGCCGTGGCCGGTCGCGCCCTGAACCGGTCGTGGTGGATCACGTCAGCCCCTACGATCGCTTTGCGTGCCACGATGGCGCCATCGAGCGCTGGCTGGCGCGCGGTGAGCACCGCCACGAGCTGCGCGCTTACTTCGGGGACGCCGAGCACCGCGCGCTGAGCGCGCTGGCGCGGCGCGCCGAACGCCGCGGCATCGATGCGGCGGCGCCGCGCGTCGTCCTGGTGCCGGGCATCATGGGCTCGCAGCTGGGCATCGAGCGCAGCGCACCACTCCCGCATGACATTCTCTGGCTCGACCCGCTCGACATCCAGGTCGGCCGGCTGGCCGAGCTGCGCCTGCCCGGCCGCGACCGTATCGTGCCGCTGGGGATCGTGCTCGGCTCGTATCTGCGCCTGAAGCTGCAGCTGCGAGCGCGCGGCTTCGCGGTCGAGGCGCATGACTACGATTGGCGCCAGCCCGTCGCGATGCTGGGACGGCAGCTGGCGGCGCGGCTGCGGGGCGTCGCCGGCGCCCGCGTGGCACTGGTCGCCCACAGCATGGGCGGGCTGGTGGCACGGGCCGCGCTCAACGAGCCGGGTACCGCCCATGTGGAACGTGCCGTGCTGCTCGGCACGCCGCACCTGGGGTCCTTCGCGGCCGTGCAGGCGCTGCGCGGCACCTACTCGGTGGTGCGCAAGGTGGCGCGCCTGGATGCCGCCACCAGCGCCGAACGCCTCGCCGCCGAGGTGTTCACCAGCTTCCCCAGCCTGTACGACATGCTGCCGCAGGGCCCGGGTCCTGCGGCGCTGCTGTCGCTGCGCCACTGGCCGCGCCAGGGTCCGCGGCCGCGGGCAAGGCTGTTGCAGGCGGCGCGACGCGACCGCGCACGGCTCGGCGTGCTGGACGAGCGCTACACGCTGATCGCCGGCGTTGGTGAGGAGACGGTCACCGCGCTCACCCGGCGCGGGGAGCAGTTCCTCTACACGCTCACCCGCGACGGGGACGGCACGGTGCCGGCCGCGAGCGCGGCGCCCGCCGGCGCGCACTGCCTGTATGCGCGCGTTGCCCACAGCGACCTCACGCGCGATGCGGCGGTGGCCGCGGCGATCGAGGACCTGCTGCGGCGCGGCCGCACCGGGAAGTTGCCGCGCCGCTGGAAGAGCCGCGGCCGCGCCCGGGCAACCATCAGCGATGCGCGGCTGCGCCGCACGCAGCTTGCCAAGGTGGACTGGGCCGCGCTGCAGCCGGATGAGCGGCGCACTTTCCTGGAGAACCTGAACGAGCCGCCGCAGCTGAGGCTGCGCGTGCCGGCGCGTCGCGACCGGGCCGGCTAGGAAAAGAGGCGGGCGATTTGCGCGCGCTGCGCCGCATCCGGCAGGCGGCCGCGTCCCCCGGCGAGGTTGTCCTCCAGGTGCGCCAGCTTCCCGGTGGCGGGGATGATGCAGGTCACGGCGGGGTGGCTGAGGATGAACTTCAGCGCCAGCTGCCCCCAGCTCGCAGCGTCCACGTCGGCCGCCCAGGATGGCAGCGGCTGGTTGCGCACGCGGGCAAACAGCGCGCCGTCCTCGAAGGGACGGTTGACCAGCACGGCGGTGCCGCGCTCCTGCGCCAGGGGCAGCAGGCGCTTCTCGGCCTCGCGCGTGGCGGGTGAGTAGTTGAACTGCACGAAATCCAGCCGCTCGCGCTCAAGGATGCGGATGAGGTCGGGGTAAGCGCTCACCGTGTAGTGCGTGACCCCGACGTAGCGCACGCGGCCCTCGTCTTTCCAGGCGTGCAGCGTCCGCAGCTGCACGTCCAGGTCGAGCAGGTTGTGCACCTGGATCAGATCGAGTCTGCGGGTGTGCAGCAGCTGGGCCGAGCGCTGCATCTGCGCGATGCCCGCCTGCTCGCCGCGCGTCCACACCTTCGTGGCCAGGAACGCGCGCGCGTGCATGGCGGGGGTGAGCAGGTCCCCGAGCACGCCCTCGGCGGTGGAATACATCGGCGAGGTGTCGATGAGGCACGCGCCCGCGGCGAAGAACGCCTCCAGCACCTGCGCCAGCGGCGCGCGCGCGGCGGGCGTGGCGGCCACCTCGAACGGCCCGGAGGTGCCGAGGCCGATGACCGGCAGGTTCTCCCCGCTGGAGGGGATCGCTCGTGTCTGCAGCGCGCCGGCCGGCGCCGCGCCCGCCTTCCCTGCCACGGTGGCCGCGGCCATCATCGCTCCTGCGCTCAGCAATTCACGCCGGTTCATGCGCTCCCTTTGCGGTCCGCGCACATCTTCGCACGCAGCCTGCGCAGAGGCCGCGCTCAGATCAGCGCGGCGTCGGTCTCGGTAACGCTCGTCCCGCCGCCGCTGACCACCTGGGCCAGCGCCGCGGCGGTCGGCAGCACCTGGGCTGCGTAGAAGGCGGCCGTACGCACCTTGGCCGCGTAGAACTCGCGCTCGGCGCCGCTGCGCTTGCCTGCGGCGATGGCAGCCGACTTCGCCAGCAGCCAGCCGCCGACGACGTAGCCGCACAGACGCAGATAGGGCACCGCGACGGCCATGCCCACGTCGGGCCGTGTGGCCAGTGTCTGCAGCAACGCCTGCGTCGCCGCCGCCAGCTGCCCGACCGCCGCCAGTGCCGCGGTGCGCGTGGACTGCACGGTGGGGCCCGTGACCGCGAGCGCCTCCAGGTCGCGCGTCATGTCCTGCAGCAGGGCCGACATCGCCGCGCCGCGGTCGCGCCCGAGCTTGCGCCCGATGAGGTCCAGCGATTGGATGCCGGTGGTGCCTTCGTAGATGGTGGTGATGCGCACGTCGCGAACGTACTGGGCCGCACCGGTTTCCTCGATGAAGCCCATCCCGCCGTGTACCTGCACGCCCATGCCGGCCACCTCGTTGCCGATCTCGGTGCACCAGCCCTTGACGATCGGGATCAGCAACTCGCCGCGCGCCAGGGCGGCGCGGCGCGCGGCCGCATCGTTGTCCGCCTGTGCAAGGTCGAGCTGGAAGGCCGTGTACAACGCCAGTGCCCGTGAAGCCTCGGTCTGCGACTTCATCATCAGCAGCATGCGCTTCACGTCCGGGTGCTGGATGATGGGGGCCGGACCTTCCGGTTGCGGCACCGGCGGCTTGCCCTGCACGCGCGTGCGCGCCCACTCGGCCGCGCGCTGGAAGGCGCGTTCGCCGACCGCGTACCCCTCGCTGCCCACGGACAGTCGGGCGCTGTTCATCATGATGAACATGTACTCGAGCCCGCGGCCGGCCTCGCCGACCCGGTAAGCCACCGCGCCGTCCTTCTCGCCGAAGGCCAGCACGCAGGTCGGGCTCGCGTGGATGCCGAGCTTGTGCTCGATCGACAGGCAGCGAACGTCGTTGCGCGCCCCGAGCGAGCCGTCCGCGTTCACCAGCCACTTGGGCACGATGAACAGCGAGATGCCCTTGACACCCGCGGGCGCCCCCTCGATGCGGCCGAGCACCATGTGGATGGTGTTGGCGGTGAGGTCATGGTCACCCCAGGTGATGAAGATCTTCTGCCCGAAAAGTCGGTAGGCGGCCCCGTCGGGCACCGCGCGGGTGCGCACCAGGCCGAGGTCCGAGCCGGCCTGCGGCTCGGTGAGCACCATCGTCCCGGTCCACTCGCCGCTCACCATTTTCGCCAGGTACAGGTCCTTCTGCTCCGGCGAGCCGCTCAGCTCCAGCGCGTGCACGGCCCCGTGCGTGAGCATCGGACCGAGCTTGAAGGCAAGGTTCGCCGATCCCCAGATCTCGCCCACCGCGGTGACCACCACCAGCGGCATCGGCTGCCCGCCGAAATCGGCCGGCGCACCCAGCGCCGGCCAGCCGCCCGCGGCGAACTGCCGGTATGCCTCGCGGAAGCCGGCCGCCGTCTTCACGCCCTCGGCGGTCCAGTGCGCTCCCTCGGTGTCGCCGGATCGGTTGAGCGGCTCGAGCACCGTCTCGGCAAAGCGTCCGGCTTCTTCCAGCACCGAGCGGGCAAGTTCATCGGAATAGTCGGCAAGCTGCGGGGCGGCAGCGAGGCGGCTGCTGCCGAGAAGTTCCTCGAGCACGAAGCGCAGCTCGCGCAGGGGCGCACGGTACATGGCGAGTCATCCTCAGTTGCAGGGGCTGCGGAAGGACTCTGAGCTGCAAAGCCCTTCCGGGCCACCAAGTGTAGCGATTCCGGGGAAATCCTACCCGCGAGTAGAAAAGCCGGCCGGCGCAGCTAGTGCGCGCGCGGGGCGGGCGCCAGGGCGAGCGCCGGTACGATGTTGGCGGCCAGGAAGTCTACGAACTGCTGGGCGCGCGGATCGGACTCCAGCACCGCGGGATACAGGGCGAACAGCGCCGCGGCGGCCGGGACCGTCCACTCCGGCAGGACCGGCTTCAGGCGACCGGTGACCAGGCCCTGCCGGCACAGGAATTCCGGCAGCAATCCGATCCCCAGCCCCGCCGCGGTGGCCGCGTGCAGCACCGCCGGATCGTCCACGGCCAGCTTCGGCGACAGCGGCACTTCGGCGCGCTGCGAACCGCGGGACAGCAGCAACCGGAACTCGGGCAGCTCCGCGGCATCCGGGGTGAGCAGGTCATGGGTGCGCAGGTCATCGGGCCGCTCGGGCACGCCGCGTTGCTGCAGGTACGCCGGGGTGGCGCACAGCAGGGCGGGCGGTGCACCCAGCAGGCGCTGCGTGAACCGCACGTCCGCGGGCGGGCGCGTGCGGATGGCCACGTCCCAGGCGCCCGCGGCGAGCTGCTGTGCATCGAGGGCGACCTCGAGCGGCACGTGCGCGAATTTCTCCAGGAAGCGGGGCACCAGGGGCGAGAGCAGCACGCGCCCGTAGGTGGGGTCGGCCGCGACCCGCAAGGGTCGCGCCTCCGGGGCCTGCAGCCGCGCGATGGCACTGCGTGCGGCATCCGCCTCCTCGGCCACGCGCCGGGCGTGCGGATAGACCAGTCGCCCGGCGTCGGTCAGGCTGACGCGACGCGTGGTGCGCTCGAGCACCTTCACGCCGAGGGTGCGCTCAAGGTCCGCCACGGCGCGGCTGACGGCCGCCTTGGGAACGCCCAGCGCACGGGCGGCGGCAGAAAAGCCGTTCAGGTCGACCACCTTGGCCAGCATGGCCAGCTGTGCAGGCGTCCAGATCAGCATGTCGATAGCCTCAATACCCCTTTCGAGAGGGTCTATTGTTTCACCCAAGAGGCAGACGTGCCAGTCCCCGCCGAGACTAGAATCGGCGCCCCGACCCCGCGCGACGGAGGAAAACCATGAAGATCTCGATGCACTCGATGTCCGTGGACGTGCTGAGCAACATCCTCGGCAATCTGTCCTGGCTGCTGGAGAAGGGCGAAGCCCACGCAACGGCGAAGAAGATCGACCCGAGCGTGCTGCTCGCCTCTCGCCTGGCCCCGGACATGTTTCCGCTCACGCGCCAGGTGCAGGTCGCCTGCGACATCGCCAAGAACTCCGTTTCGCGGCTGGCGGGCCTGGAGCCGCCCCGCTTCGAGGACAACGAGACGAGCTTCGAACAGCTGCGTGCGCGCATCGCCCGCACCGTTGCTTTCATGAAAGGCCTGCCGGCCAAGGACTTCGAGAACAGCGAGACGCGCGACATCCGGGTACCGGCCGGGCCGGACCGCACGCTCGAGTTCAAGGGACTGCCCTTTCTGCAGACCTGGGCCATCCCGCACGTGTTCTTCCACGTGACGACGGCCTACAACATCCTGCGGCACAACGGGGTCGAGCTCGGCAAGGCCGACTACATCGGCGGCGGCAAGCAGCTGTAGGACTCGCCTTATGACAAATGGCGGCAGCGGAAGCTGTCGCCTTTTGGCGAAACAGAAACGCGAGGGAATTCACGGCGCCACGGGCGGCGCACTGCCACTCTTCTATCCGAAGCGCGGTGGTGGTGATCCGTCCGCGCACTCGGGGAAAGTCCCTTGTCATTCTTCAAATCTGCGGCCAAGCGTCCCCCTCCTCCGGCACCGGCCGCGGTGCCCGAGCCGCCGCCGGTCGTGGAGAGCGCGCTGACCGTCGACACCCTGGGTCAGCAGTTGCGCGAAGCGCTGCCGACGCGCCGCCTGCAGTCACTTTCCCTGTGCGATCACGACGCCAACGTGCTGTGGCTGAGCGAAGGTGCGCTCGGTCCCGATGAACACAGTCTCGTCACCGAGGCACTGGCGCTGCTGGCGGCGGACACCTCGCTGCCCTCGTACGAGATGCCGCTCGAGGACGGACGGCTGGCGCTGTTCCTCCCGGTGCGCGCGCCGAACGGCCGGCCGGTCGGCATCGCCATGATCCTCGCCGACCGCAAGTTCGTCGGCGACGATACGCTCGAGCGCATCAGCGCCGCGCCCGTGCGCGCGATCATGCAGCGCCTCGCGGTGCTGCTGAAGCCGACCGACATGAACCCGGGTTCCGGCACGCAGCCGATCCCGATCCTGGACTTCCCCGAGGACGCGCTGCCCGGGGAGGCCATAGACACGCCCGCCGCGGTGCCTGCGGAACCGGCCCCGGCCGCCGTGGCCGAATCGGTGGAGGCGAACGCCCCGGTCATCACCGCCGAACAGGTTCACGACATTCTCGAGTTCGAG
The DNA here is from genome assembly GCA_018240525.1 of Pseudomonadota bacterium. GTDB lineage: Bacteria > Pseudomonadota > Gammaproteobacteria > Steroidobacterales > Steroidobacteraceae > 13-2-20CM-66-19. Next base: position 12,930 of record JAFEFN010000016.1, on the reverse strand, counting down.
CTGGACCCGACCGGCTCGCAGGCGATCGCCGACCTGCGCTCGGCCGCACCGGTCCTGAAGCCGAAGGAGCCCGCCTTCGAGCTGAGCTCCCAGGAGGACCAGGCCGCCGCGAGCGAGGTGAGTTCGCTGGACATGCTGGACCTGAGTTTCGAGGAGCCGCCGGTTGCCTCCGGCCCCGCGGCCCGCGCAACACCCGCCCCTGCACCCGCCGCCCCCGCACCGACCGTTGCCGCAGCGGTCACGGCGCGGAAAGCCGCGCCGGCGCTGACTCCCGTGGCGCGACCGGCACCGCCGCCGGCAACAGCACGCCCGGCGCCGCCTCCCGTGGCGGTCGTCGCGCCTGCGCCTGCTCCTGCCCCGCCGGTCGCACGCGTAGCGCCTGCACCGCGCCCGGCCCCCGCTCCGCCCGCCGCGCCTGCTGTGACCGAGCCGGAGCGCGCCACGCCGGTCACCGCATCATCGGCCAGCCCCGAGCCCAGTGGCGCGGCGCTGAATGACCCGAACCTCACGCTCGAGCTGCTGCCCTTTGCGAGACTCCGCGCCGGCGGCCAGTCACGCCGCTTCCAGGTGCTGGCGAGCGCCGCAACGCAACGCGACCCGGCGGCCTTCGACGCACTCGTCCTGCAACGGCTGCTGGGCTGGCTGGCGGCGCACCGCGCCTCTTGGAACACGCAGCCCACCAGCTTCACCCTCAACCTCTCGATCGCGACGCTCGAGGACGAGCGCTTCGCACAGAGGGTCGCCACCGCCCTCAACACCCATGGCATCGCCGCCGAGACCCTCGGTTTCGAGATCGCCGAGGCGCTGTGCACGCAGCGGCGCGCCCAGGTCGAGCGCTTCATCACCGCCTGCGGCAAGATCGGCTCCTGGGTGGTCATCGACGACTTCTCGTTCGACTCCCAGGTCCTGACGCTGATGCGCTCCAAGGCCCTCAGGCTGGTGAAGCTCGATGCGAAACTCACCTCCTCGGCACTGAAGGACAAGCTGTCCCAGGCGATGGTGGTGGCCACCGTACAGGCCTCCAAGGTGCTCGGCATTCACTGCTCGGCCAAGCGGGTGGACTCGCAGGCCCAGCTGCAGTGGCTGACGGCGATCGGCTGCGACTTTGCCCAGGGGCAGGCCCTGGCCCGCGCCCAGCCGCTGGATTTCCTGGCCAACTCGCCCGACCCGACGGGCATCTCCGCGCTCGCCCTGCCCTCCTGAGCTGCCGGGGGAGCCCGGCCCCCGGGTCTGTGCCGCGCCTCCTGCGGCGAAGCGAGTCGGCGACGCGCCCAACGGGGGCGGCTTTCCGGCTGCCGGATGCCCTAAGCTTCCGGACATGGGCAAGACCCCCACCCTCGATCAGGTGCGCCGCAGCCGGAACCTGCTGTTCTGGACCCTGCATGCGGCCGGCTGGGCCGCCTACGGGATCACGCAGTACTTCGGCGCCCTGCTGTACGAGAAGCCGGCCAGCTACGCCCGGGTGATCGCGGTGTCGGCGGTGGCCGGTTTCGTGCTGTCGATGCCCATGCGCTACATCTACCGGCGGCTGTGGGGACGCTCGCTGCGCGCCATGATCCTCGGCGTGCTCGGCACCTGCTACGTCACCGCGCTGGCGCTGCGCATCGTCATCAATCTTTCCTACCAGGCCTTCGTCGAGCCGGACTGGCAGGCGCGCGGGCTCTTCGAGTTCTTCGGCGGCGCCCTTTCCACCACTTACCTGCTGGTGTGCTGGAGCGTGCTGTACTTCGGCATCAAGTTCTACGAATCGCAGCGCAAGCAGGAGGAGGCCATGCTCAAGGCCGTGGCGCTGGCGCAGGAGGCGCAGCTGAAGATGCTGCGCTACCAGCTCAACCCGCACTTCCTCTTCAACACGCTGAACGCGATCTCCACCCTCGTGCTGGATAACCAGAACCGACTCGCGAACCAGGCCGTCACGCGGCTGTCCGAGTTCCTGCGCTATACCCTGGACCAGGATCCGATGAAGAAGGTGACGCTGCGGCAAGAGCTGGAGGCACTCGAGCTGTACCTGGGCACCGAGCGGCTTCGCTTCGGCGAGCGGCTGCGCCTGGAGTACGCCATCGAGGAGCCGGCCATGGCCGCGCTCGTGCCGAGCCTGCTGCTGCAGCCGCTACTGGAGAATGCGCTGAAGTACGCGGTCTCCCCCCGCGAGCACGGTGGCCGCGTGCGCATCCAGGGTCAGGCCAGCAACGGCTACCTCGAGCTCGCGGTCATTGACGATGGCCCCGGCCTGCGCGAGCCGGCCGCGGGCGGCGAGCGCCGCGGCGTCGGCCTGCGCAACACCGCCGACCGCCTCGCCGTCCTGTACGGCGAGGCCGGCCACTTCAGCGTCAGCAATGCCCATCCGGGCGTGCGCGTGGACATGCGTCTGCCGCTGGAGCTTGCCGAGGCGGGCGCGGAGCAGCCCAAGGCGCACGCGACCTTCCCGCCGCGCATCACGCGGGGGGCGGCGTGAAGATCCGCACCATCATCGTCGATGACGAGGTGCTGTCGCGGCGCGGCGTGGAACTGCGTCTGCGAGGGTGCGCGGACTTCGAGATCGTGGCTCAGTGCGCCAACGGACGCGAGGCGCTGGCCGCCATCCAGCAGTACAAGCCCGACCTGGTCTTCCTCGACATCCAGATGCCGGGGATGACCGGTCTTGAGGTGCTCGCCCACCTGCCGCAGGAGTCACTGCCGGTGCTGGTGTTCGTGACCGCCTACGACCAGTACGCCATTCAGGCCTTCGAGGCGCGCGCCGTCGACTATCTGCTCAAGCCGATCGACGATGCGCGTTTCGACGCCACCCTCATGCGCGTCCGCGAGCACATGCGCGCGCGCACCGCCGCGGAGCAGCGCGACCGCCTCATGCAGGTCATCGCCGAGATCACCGGCTGCGGCGAGCTGGTGCTGGACGAGATCCTCGCGCACGGCCGCAAGGCCATCGAGGGACGCTGGCCCGAGGTGCTGCCGATCCGTCAGGGTCGCGAGACGGTGCGGGTGACGGTCAGTGCGATCCAGTGGATCGACGCCGCCGGGGACTACATGTGCATCCACGCCGGCGGCAACACGCACATACTGCGCGGCACGATGAAGGAGCTGGAGGAGCTGCTCGACCCGAAGCTGTTCCAGCGCGTGCACCGCTCGACTATCGTGAACCTGCGGCTCGTGAAGAGCCTGCGGGCGCACATGAACGGCGAGTACTTCCTCACCCTGGAGGGCGGGCACGAGCTGAAGCTTTCGCGCACCTACCGTGACAAGGTCGAGTTCTTCCTCAGCGGCTCGACGAGCCGCAGCTGACGACCGCCCGCGCGCGGCGGGCCGCCGCGGCACCCGGGCTCATTCGGCAATCTTCTGGTCGACCAGGCTGGCGATGTTCGCCGCCCAGTCATCGATGCGCGACTTGACCGTATCGAGCGTCAGCTGGGTGTGGCCGTTCGGCAGCTTGGCGCCGTGCGCCGCGCGCACCGACATCCCGAGCGGTTCGTCGCTGACACTGTCGGTCACCAGCGCCTCGACCGCCAGGTTGGAGTTCTCCGGCCGATTGCCGGTCGCCGCCTTGGCACCCTGAATCACCAGGGCGACCGGAATGATCTGCCAGGGCTTGAGCCCCGTGGCGCTGGTGTCGACCGCCGTGATGGCGACCTTCACGCGCAGCACTCCGGGTCCAGGTTCGGTGACCTGGGGAATGCGCTTGAGGGCCACCGTGCGCAGCTGGGTATCCATGTACTGCTGGATGTCGCTCAGCGTCTGGTCGGAAACCTGCTCGGAGCCCTTCGGCGCAGGGTAGTAGGTCACCTTGTCGATCAGGATCTTCTGGTAATTCGCCCTGTTGAGGTTCGGGCTGTTCCACTGCCGGATGGCGTGACCGTTCAGGTCCCTCACCTCCTGCAGCTTGGTGTAATCGGGCAGGAATCCGGAGTCGGCCGCCAGGGCGATTCCGCCTGCCAGCAGCAGCGCGGCGCCGCGCGCCATCCCCGAAAGGACTTTCGACTTCCTCGATGCGGTCATTTTCTATGCTCGTTTTTGTAAGACGCAGGGGGCGATATTACGGCGACTCGGTGCACACGGTGCAAGCGCGCGACCATTGGGCCCCTGCGAGAGACTGCCGGTAAAAGGGCACGCCGCGGTCAGCGCGCTGGCGGCTGTCCGCCGGCCACCTCTGGGGTGCGTAAGTGTGACCTGCGTCACGAAGCGCGGTGCACACGTCACGATCTGTGAGCCATCGCGAGGCAGCAGGGCCGCAGCGTTGGTTAGATATCTCCACGTATGGAAGTCGCCTCACGCCCCTCGCTGGAGCCGTTGCCCGACCTGCCCGTGGAAGCGCCCCTGGAACCCTCGGGTGCGTCCACCAAGGCGCCAGCGGTCACCCCCGCAGCCAGCGCCACCGCTGCTGCGGCCGCTGCGACGGGCTCCGCTCCCGCCAAGAGCATCGAGTCCACCGGCATCACGTTCCTGGATCCGGACTCCTTGGTTCTGGAGGGTGCCGCGGGCTCCGAGACACCCCCGGTCCTGGCCGCTGCCCCGGCGGCGCCGGCTGCACAGAGCGAAGTAGAGCTCACACTGGAAGACCCGATCGTCGATGAGCTACTGACCGCCCCGCCGCCACCCCCCGCGCCGCCGCCGGTGAAGAGCGCGCCGGCGGCCGCCCCCGTCCCCGCAGCGACTCCGGACCGCGCGCGCACCGAGGCACGTGTCCCCATCGCCAAGACTGCCTCGCTGTCTTCGGCCGCCACCAAGCTCGCCGCCGCCAACCGCCGCACGAACGAGGGGACCGCGAAGGCGGCGCCCACCGTCCGCCCGGCGCCCGCCGCCACATCCGCGCCCGCTGCGCCGGTCACCGCGCCAGCCGCACCTGCGGCACCCGCGGTTGCCCAGGCGCAGAGCCTGGCCGATTGGACCAACGCCCGCGCCGCGGCAGCCGCATCCGCCAAAAAGCCCCAGGGCGACGGCACGCCCGCGGCCGCGCCCGCAAAGCCTGCACCTGCGCCCCGGCCGAGCGCCCCCAAGCCCGCCGCACCGGCCACGGTGTCCGCGCCGCCCGCCCCAGCGCCGGCCACGGTGTCCGCCCCGCCCGCCGCGACCGTCAATCCCGCAGCCAACGCACTGCCGCCGTCGCCGCCGATTGACCGGGACTTCATCGCCCGTAACCAGGTCGTCGAGCGCTACCTGTCGGGACGGCTGCCCCTCAAGGGCGCAACCGAATTTGAACAGTATTGCGGCCGGCACCCGGAGCTGCTCGACGAGATCGGCCTGCCCGAACGCGTGAACGCGGGACTGCGCCTGCTCGAGGCCAGCGGCAAGCCCGAACCATGGCAGGAGGCCCCGCGCCCGGCGTGGCAGCGGCCGCAGGTAACCATCGCGCTCGCCGTCATCGCCCTGATCTGCGGCAGCGTGGCCGCGGTGCTCGCCGGCGCGAGTGCCTCGCGTGCGCACCGCATCGAGCAGCTGCAGAAGCAGCTGGTCGAGCAGCCGCTCGACCCGGCCACCAGCACGCGCGAGATACGCCTGCTGCCCAGCCGCGAGGGTGCGTCGAACTCGCCGGCCATCACCATCGGTGGCGCCACCACGCAGATGGCGGACCTGAAGATCGACGAGTCGCGCTCGGCGTATCACATCTTCCGCATCACGATCGATCGCATCGACCAGGGACGCGTCGGCGTGATCACGAACCTGGTGAAGGACTCCAACGGCCACCTGCGCATCGCGCTGAACAGCTCGGCACTCGGGCCCGGCAACTACCAGATGACGATCGAGGGAATCGACTGGCGCGGTGATCCACAGCCGGATTCCTGGATCACGATCGGCGTGGCGCGGTAGCCCTGGTCAGGAACGCAGCGTCTTCAGCGGCGACTGGTTGATGACCGTGCGCGTGGCGATCCAGCCCCCCGCCGCCACCAGCAACGCGCCGCCGAGAATGCCCTCGGCCCACGGCCAGCCCTGGAAGCTGTAGCGCAGCTCCAGCCAGCGCGTCGTGAGGAAATACGCACCCACGGAAGCCCCGAGCGCTGCCAGCAAGCCTGCGAGTGCACCGAGTGTCGTGAACTCAGCCAGCACGCCCTGCACTACCGTCGCGCGGCTCGCCCCGAGCGTGCGCAGCATGGCGCTTTCGTAGCGGCGCTCGTCGCGGCTGGACTGCACCGCCGCCAGCAGCACCGTCAGGCCGGCCAGCAGTGTGAACACGAATACGCTCTGCACCGCCAATGCCGCCTTGTCGAGCAGGCCGCGCACCTGCGTCAGCAGCTCGTCGATGTCGAAGATCGAGACGCTGGGAAAGCGGTGCGCGAGCTGCGCAAGCGAGTGGCCGGCCCCGGGCGTGAAGTAGGCGCTGGTCATGTAGGTGCCCGCCACCTTCTCGAGCACCCCGGGCACGAACACGATGAAGAAATTCGGCTGGAAGGTGTCCCACTTCACCTTGCGGATGCTCGCAACCGTGACCTCGAGCGGCTCGCCGCCGATGTCGAAAGTCAGGTGATCGCCGACCTGCACGCCCAGGGATTCCTGGAATTCGCTGGCGAGCGAGACCAGCGGCTTCCCCATGTCCGCGGCAGTCCACCAGTGCCCGGCCACGATGCGATTGTCGGCGCCCAGGTCGGCCGACCAGGTGAGGTTTTGCTCGCGGGTCGCGAACCCCTCTTCGGCCGCGCGCCCGGACTTCGGATCCTCTACGGGTTTGCCGTTGATGGCAGTCAGTCGGCCGCGGATGATCGGCAGGACCTTGGTGGTGCGCGCGCCCTGCGACTGCAGGAACTGCACGAATTCGTCGCGCGCTGCCGGCGGGATATTGATGAAGAAGTAGTTGGGCAGGTCCTGCGGGAGTGTCCGCTGCCAGTCGCTGTTCAAGTCCGTGCGCAGGATGGCCAGCAGCAGCAGCACCATGATGCCCGTGCCGAAGGCGACCAGCTGCACGACGCTCTCGGCGCGCCGGCGACTGAGGTTGGCCACCCCGAAGCGCCATGCCACGCCGACCCCGTGACGTAGGCGACCCGCCAGCTGGACCAGCAGCAGCCCCGCCGCCGCCAGCACCAGCACGAAGACCGTCAGTCCCGCGGTGAGGTATCCGAAGAGCCTTGGCTCGGGCACGATCCAGTAGACCAGCGCGAGCACGACCAGCACCGCCGGCCCGAATGCGAGGGTTACGAGCGGCGGCGGCGGACCGACATCGCGTCGCAGCACCCGCAGCGCCGGCACGCGGGCCAGTTGCAGAACCGGTGGCAGGGCAAATCCCGCCAGGACCGCGAGCGCGGTGAGGAATCCGACGCCAACGGGGGCGAGCGTCGGCCCCGGAAGCTCGGTGAGCGCCAGCAATCCGCGGATGGTGCGCAGCAGCCACTCCTGGGCCACGAAGCCCAACAGCGCGCCCACGGCCGCGGCCAGGATGGCAAGCAGGACCAGCTGCAGCAGCGTCACACCCAGGGTGAAGGAGCGACTGGCTCCGAGGGTCTTCAGGAGAGCCACGGTGTCCAGGTGCCGGCTGACATAGCGGCGCGCTGCCATCGCCACGGCGATCGCACACAGGAGGACGCTCACCAGGCTTGCAAGGCTCAGGAAGCGGCCGGCACGATCGACCGCGTTGCGTACCTGAGGGCTGGCATCAGTGATGTCGCGCACACGCTCGCCGGGTCGCTTGTTGGCTACGAGCCACGCCTTGAATGCCTCGACCGCGGACCGCTCGCCTGCGAACAGGCCGGCGTAGCTGACCCTGCTACCCGGCTGCACCAGCTGCGTCGCAGCCAGGTCCGCGGCGTTCATGATCAGGCTCGGGGCGAGCTCCGCGAAGGTGCTGCCCTGGTCGGGTTTGGAGATCAGGACGCGACCGACCCGGAAGGCGGTGGCGCCGATAGACAGCTCGGAGCCCACGTGGGCGCCCAGCGCAGCCAGCAGGCGCGAGTCCGGCCACACCTCCCCGGTCGCCGGAATGCCTTCGGCGGGTGCGCCTCGCGCGAAGGCCTCCCCCGCCACGAGCAGCCGGCCACGCAGCGGATACCCGGCCGTGACGGCCGCGACGCTGGTCAGTTGGCTTGCCTCCCCGTTGAAGACCACCGAGACCAGCGTCGTGCTGCGCGCACTCGCGAGGCCCGCCGCCCGGGCATGCTGAAAGTAGCTGTCAGACAGCGGTTGCGGAGAGCCTAGACGCAGGTCGGCGGCGAGTACTTCGCTCGCCTGCAGCGCCACGGCGGCGCTGATGCGGTCGACGAGGAAGCCGACACCGGTGAGTGCGGCGACGGCAATGGTGAGCGCCAGCAGCAGGACGCCGAGTTCGCCTGAGCGCCACTCGCGCCCCAACATGCGCAGCGCGAGGCGCACTAGGTTCACAGCACTCTTCCAGAGTCCATGCGCACGGCACGGCCGCAGCGCTCGGCAAGCTGGCGGTCGTGCGTGACCAGCACCAGCGTCGTATGCTCGTGCGCATTGAGCCCGAACAGCAGCTCGCCGACGCGACTGCCCGTGGCGGTATCGAGGTTGCCGGTGGGCTCGTCGGCGAACAGCACCGCCGGCCTGGTGACGAAGGCGCGTGCGATGGCGACACGCTGCTGCTCGCCGCCGGAGAGCTGGCGGGGGTAATGGCCCGTGCGGGCCGCCAGGCCAACGCCAGCCAGCGTTTCGGCAGCGATGCGGCGAGCATCAGGCTGGCCACCCAGCTCCAGGGGCAGCATCACGTTCTCCAGCGCCGTCAGCGCCGGCAGCAGGTGGAACGACTGGAACACGAAGCCCACCCGCCGTGCTCGCAGGCGCGCACGCCCATCCTCGTCCAGCTGCGTCAGGTCCTGCCCGGCAAGGAGGACGCGGCCACGGGTCGGGCTGTCGAGGCCGGCGAGCAGCGCCAGGAGCGTCGACTTTCCCGCACCGGAGGGCCCGGTGATGGCGACGGACTCACCAGAGACGATCTCGAGGGAAACGTCGTCAACAATGGTCAGTGAGCCTTCCGGGCTGATAACCTCCTTCGAGAGGTTTTCCGCTTTGAGAACGCTGTCGCGAACCATCGGCGCCTGGGCGCTGGGCATAAGTTTGGTGTTCATTGCGCTCCAGGACGCGGTGGGCTCCGACCGTACGATCCTTGTGTTCGGCGACAGCCTGAGCGCCGCGCTCGGACTTCGTCCGGAGCAGGGTTGGGTTGAACTGCTTGCGCGGCGGCTTCAGTTACAAGGTTACGGGTACGCGGTCGTCAACGCCAGCGTCAGCGGGGAGACCTCCAGCGGAGGTTTGCAACGGCTGCCACGCGCCCTGGAACTGCATCACCCGCAAATCGTGGTCCTGGAGCTTGGGGCCAACGACGGGCTGCGCGGCCTGCCGGTGGAGGGGCTGCGGTCGAATCTTGAGCAAATGGTCCGCATTTCACGGGCGGCGGGCGCGCACGTCCTGCTGTTGGGCATCCGCATTCCACCCAACTACGGCCCGCGATATGGGGACCAGTTCGCGGCCGTGTACCCGGCGGTAGCGGAGCAGAATCGTCTACCGCTGGTCCCATTCCTCCTTCACGGCGTTGCCTTGAACCCTGAGCTCATGCAAGGCGATGGCCTGCACCCCAACGCAGCGGGCGAACCCGTGGTGCTCGAGAATGTCTGGCCGCAGCTGAAGCCTCTGCTGAAAAAGAACCTCTAGACATGGAAAAGATCTGGCTCTCGTCCTATCCCCCCGGCACTCCTGCCGAGATCGATCCAAGCCGCCTGCGTTCGCTCAAGGAGCTTATCGAGGGCAGCTGCAGCAAATACGCCCATCGCGTCGCCTTCATTCAGATGGGCACGATGCTAACGTATCGGGAGCTTGAGGAGCACAGCCGCGCATTTGCGGCCTGGCTTCAGCAGGCCGGACTGAAGAAGGGCGACAGGCTGGCGATCATGCTGCCCAACACCCTGCAATACCCGATCGCGTTGTTCGGGGCACTACGCGCCGGGCTCGTGGTCGTGAACACCAACCCGCTTTACACCGCACCGGAACTCGAGCACCAGCTTACTGATTCTGGTGCCGTCGCGATTCTGGTCATTGAGAATTTCGCGCACGTATTGGAATCCGCACTTCCGCGCACGCAGGTCAAACACGTGCTCGTCACCTCGGTTGGCGCCTATCTGTCGTTCCCAAAGTCGCTTGTTGTCGACTTTGTGGTGCGCCGAGTGCGCAAGCAGGTGCCACGCTGGAACATCCCGGGGGCGATCGACTTCAGCAGCGCCGTGAAAGAAGGGCGGAAATCGGCCATGCAGGCCGTCGAGGTGAGTCCCGATGACTTGGCATTCCTGCAGTACACGGGGGGCACCACCGGCGTCGCCAAGGGCGCGATGCTTTCGCATGGCAATGTCTGCGCGAACGTACTGCAGTCGGAGGCGTTTCTAGGCGCGGCGGGTGGAACGCCCGGCACATTGCTGACGGCAATTCCCCTGTATCACATCTTCGCTCTATCCGGTAACTGCATGGTATATGCCCGTCTGGGATGGACGAATCTTCTCATCGTCAATCCGCGTGACATGCCATCCCTCATTTCCGAAATGAGAAAGCATCCGTGCAACTACATCAGCGGCGTAAATACGCTATTCAACGGAATGCTGCACGCGCCTGGGTTTAGCGACCTCGACTTCAGTGAATTGCGTGTCACCCTCGGCGGCGGCATGGCCGTGCAGGCAACCGTCGCAGAAAAATGGAAGCAGGTAACCGGTTGCGTGTTGACTCAGGCCTGGGGTCTCACGGAGACCTCCCCTGCTGCATGCATCAATCCCATGGGTCTCGACTTCAACGGCTCTATCGGTGTGCCCATTCCTTCCACAGAGGTATCCATAAGGGACGACGCAGGTGCCGAGCTCGGTATGGGCGAGATTGGGGAGATCTGCGTACGCGGGCCGCAGGTCATGCAAGGCTACTGGCACCGCCCCGATGAAACGGCAAAGGTAATGTTGCCGCAGGGATGGCTCCGTACGGGCGATGTTGGTCGAGTGGATGCAAAAGGCTTCGTCTATATAGAAGACCGCAAGAAGGACATGATTCTCGTGTCCGGGTTCAACGTCTACCCAAACGAAGTTGAAGCTGTGGCTGTGACTCATCCTGGAATTATCGAAGCGGCAGCTGTCGCGCAAGCTGATGAGCGATCAGGCGAGGTAGTGGCGCTCTTCGTCGTACGCAAAGACCCATCACTGACCGAGCAGGAGGTCATCGATCACTGCCGGAAGTCATTGGCTGGCTATAAGGTCCCAAAGCACGTCTACTTCAAAGCGGAGCTGCCGAAGTCAAATGTCGGCAAGATTTTGAGGAAGTCACTGCGAGATCAATTGCGGACAGCCAAATCATAGTGACTTACGGCGGAGCTGCATCAAGACACCTGAAATCAGCGCCCTGTTATGCTCTGACGCCAGCAGGCCTTTGCCCAGCTTTATTGGACGTAGACGTACCGAATCTCGTTGCGCCGAAATAAGCCCTGCGTCCAACATTTCGCGACAGAGGGCGCGATGGGGGATGTCAGGCGCGTATAGGCTGATCAGCCGAAGAAATCCCCGCTTCTTGTCGTCGATTGATAGAGGCCGAGGCCTTCCTGACTTGTCCAGGAATTCACGATTCGAGCGCCAGCCGGTTACAACTTGTGTCAGCGGGCTTGCACGAACTACTTTTAGTTCAGACGAATTCCGCAAGAACTCTTTGACTGCGCTTCTTCGGAGACCTGTCTTAGCAGCGACTCTAGAATAGTTAGGCCGACCATTCTTCAGCCGAGAGCGGCGTGCAGCCGCCCGAGCAAAGGCCGGCTCCATCAGAGTTCGAAGGATGACTGGAGTTATGCCGTAAGACAGTAACAGCTCGGCAACGTCGGCAAGTAGTTCGTTTCCTGCGTCGGCTATTCGAACTGGAGTAGCCAGAAATTGTGACGTGCGCTTCATCGTGGCTCTAGACAGCCATAGTTAGCTGAATAACCACAAATCAGAAGCTCAATTTGATACGTGTGTATCCAGTTATCTATTAACGTGTCCTACAAAAATAGAGGGCCCGAAGGGCCCTCTATGCATTCCGTCTCAAAAAGCGGACCGTGTCCGCTTGGACTCGAACTAACGCTTTAGGATTCCCGCCGCGCCAGCGCCGAACCGGGGGACAGCGCCACCGACTCGGTGCAGTCCGCTACCGCTAATACCACTGATCCCGGCACCGCTGCCGCTGATGCCGTGCAGGCCGCTGCCACTAATACCACTCACGCCAGCACCGCTACCGCTGATTCCGCTGACACCAGCGCCGCTTCCGCTAATGCCACTGACCCCAGCGCCACTGCCGCTGATTCCGTGGATGCCGCTGCCACTGATGCCATTGACTCCAGCACCGCTGCCACTGATGCCGCTCACGCCAGCGCCACTGCCGCTAATTCCGTGGATGCCGCTGCCACTGATGCCATTGACTCCAGCACCGCTGCCACTGATGCCGCTCACGCCAGCGCCACTGCCGCTGATGCCATGAATGCCACTTCCGCTGATTCCGCGGATGCCGCTGCCACTGATGCCATTCACACCAGCACCGCTACCGCTAATCCCGTGCAGGCCGCTGCCACTGATGCCATTGACTCCAGCACCGCTGCCACTGATGCCGCTCACGCCAGCGCCACTGCCACTGATTCCGTGGATTCCGCTGCCACTGATGCCATTCACGCCAGCACCGCTGCCACTGATGCCGTGAATGCCGCTGCCGCTAATGCCATTGACGCCGGCGCCACTGCCACTGATCCCGCTGACACCAGCACCGCTTCCGCTAATACCACTTACCCCGGCGCCACTTCCGCTGATGCCGTGCAGGCCGCTGCCACTGATGCCATTCACACCAGCACCGCTGCCGCTGATGCCGTGAATGCCGCTGCCGCTAATGCCATTGACGCCGGCGCCACTGCCGCTGATGCCATGAATGCCACTACCGCTGATCCCGCGGATGCCGCTGCCGCTGATGCCATCGACTCCAGCACCGCTGCCACTGATTCCGCTCACACCAGCGCCACTG
>JAFEFN010000015.1 GCA_018240525.1 Pseudomonadota bacterium | reverse complement strand
CGTAGGTCTCGGCCATCACCTTCGTCAACGCCGCCGTCAGCGTCGTCTTGCCGTGGTCCACGTGACCAATCGTCCCAACGTTCACGTGGGGCTTGCTGCGCTCGAACTTCTCTTTGGACATGGCGTACTTCCTCGAACCTTAACTTCTGATAATTCCGTAACCGTTACTTCTTGATGATGCCGTCGGCGATGTTCGGCGGCACTTCCACGTATTTCTCGAACTCCATCGTGAAGGTGGCGCGACCCTGGCTCATGGAGCGCACGGTGGTCGCGTACCCGAACATCTCCGACAGCGGCACGTCGGCGGTGATGGCCTTGCCCGAGGGACCCTCGTCCATCCCGGTGATCTGGCCGCGCCGGCGGTTCAGGTCGCCGATGACATCGCCCGAGTACTCCTCGGGGGTCACCACCTCGACCTTCATGATCGGCTCGAGCAGCACGGGCTTGGCCCGGCGGAAGCCTTCCTTGAAGCCCATCGAGCCGGCAATCTTGAACGCCATCTCGTTCGAGTCGACGTCGTGGTACGAGCCGTCGAAGGCGGTGACCTTCACGTCCACCACGGGGTAGCCGGCGATGACGCCGGTGTCGACCGCTTCCTTGATGCCCTTGTCGATCGCCGGGATGTACTCGCGCGGGACCGCGCCGCCGACGATGCCGTTGATGAACTCGTAGCCCTTGCCCGGCTCGTTCGGCTCGAGCTTCAGCCAGACATGGCCATACTGGCCGCGCCCGCCGGACTGGCGCACGAACTTGCCCTCGCTCTCCACCTTGGCGCGGATGGTCTCGCGGTAGGCGACCTGCGGCTTGCCGACGTTCGCGTCCACGCTGAACTCGCGCTTCATGCGGTCGACGATGATCTCCAGGTGCAGCTCGCCCATGCCGGAGATGATGGTCTGCGCGGACTCCTGGTCGGTGTGCACGCGGAACGAGGGGTCTTCCTTGGCCAGCCGCTGCAGCGCCAGGCCCATCTTCTCCTGGTCGGCCTTGGTCTTCGGTTCCACGGCGACCGAGATGACCGGCGCCGGGAAGGTCATCTTCTCCAGCGTGATCACCTTCTCGAGGTCGCACAGCGTGTCGCCGGTGATGACGTCCTTCAGGCCGACCGCGGCGGCGATGTCGCCGGCGCGCACTTCCTTGATCTCGGTGCGGTCCGAGGCATGCATCTGCAGCAGGCGGCCGATGCGCTCCTTCTTGTCCTTGCTCGGCACGTACACGGTGTCGCCGGAGTTGAGCACGCCGGAGTAGACGCGGAAGAAGGTGAGGTTGCCGACGAAGGGATCGTTCAGGATCTTGAAGGCCAGCGCGGCGAACGGCGCGTCGTCCTTGGCCTTGCGGGTATCAGGCTCGCCGCGCTCGTTGGTGCCCTTCACGTCCGGCATGTCCACGGGCGAGGGCATGTACTCGATGACCGCGTCCAGCAGCGCCTGCACGCCCTTGTTCTTGAAGGCGGTGCCGCACATGACCAGCACGATCTCGTTGCGGATCGAGCGCTCGCGCAGCCCGCTGCGGATCTCCGCCTCGCTCAGTTCCTCGCCCTCGAGGTACTTGTTCATCAGCTTGTCGTTGGCTTCCGCGGCGCCCTCGATCATCTTGACGCGGTACTCGGCGGCCTGGGCCTTCAGTTCCGCGGGGATGTCGCGGTACTCGAACTTCATCCCCTGGGTCTCCACGTCCCAGTAGATGGCCTTCATGCGGATCAGGTCGACCACGCCCTCGAAGCTGTCCTCGGCGCCGATCGGGATCTGGATGGGGAGCGGGTTGGCGCGCAGGCGCGACTTGATCTGCTCGACGCAGCGGAAGAAGTTGGCGCCGGCACGGTCCATCTTGTTGACGAACGCGATGCGCGGCACGCCGTACTTGTTCATCTGCCGCCACACCGTCTCGGACTGCGGCTGCACCCCGGACACCGCGCAGAACAGCGCCACGGCCGAGTCGAGCACGCGCAGGCTGCGCTCCACCTCGATGGTGAAGTCCACGTGCCCGGGCGTGTCGAGGATGTTGATGCGGTGCTCGGGGAAGGCCTGCTCCATGCCCTTCCAGAAGCAGGTCGTGGCCGCGGCGGTGATGGTGATGCCGCGCTCCTGTTCCTGCTCCATGTAGTCCATCACGGCCGCGCCGTCGTGGACCTCGCCGATCTTGTGCGAGACGCCGGTGTAGAAAAGGATGCGCTCGGTCGTGGTCGTCTTCCCCGCGTCGATGTGCGCGGAGATGCCGATGTTACGGTAACGCTCGATGGGCGTTGCGCGTGCCACGATCCAGAATCCTCTCCGGAACTTACCAGCGGTAGTGTGCGAAGGCCTTGTTGGCCTCCGCCATGCGGTGTGTGTCCTCGCGCTTGCGGACGGCGGCACCCCGGTTCTCCGAAGCATCCATCAGCTCGTGCGCCAGACGGAACGCCATGGACTTCTCGCTGCGGTCGCGGGCCGCGTCGATGACCCAGCGCATCGCCAGGGTCTGGCGGCGCGTGGAGCGAACTTCCACGGGCACCTGGTAGGTGGCGCCGCCGACGCGGCGCGACTTCACCTCGACGACGGGCTTGACGTTATCCAGCGCCGCGGCCAGCACCTCGATGGTGTCTCCGCCCTGCTTGCCGGTCTTCTCGGCGATGCGGTCGAGGGCACCGTAGATGATGCGCTCGGCCGCGGACTTCTTGCCGCTCTTCATGATGACGTTCATGAACTTGGCAAGCATCTCGTTGTGGTACTTCGGGTCCGGCAGGATGGTGCGGACGGGAGCCTGGGATCTACGCGACATGGCTTAGGTACCCCTTACTTCTTCGGGCGCTTGGCGCCGTACTTGGAACGGCCCTGCTTGCGCTCGCCCACGCCGGCGCAGTCGAGGGTGCCGCGCACCGTGTGGTAGCGCACGCCGGGCAGGTCCTTCACGCGGCCGCCGCGGATCAGGACCACCGAGTGCTCCTGCAGGTTGTGCCCCTCACCGCCGATGTAGCTGGTGACTTCGTAGCCGTTCGTCAGGCGGACGCGGCATACCTTGCG
The DNA here is from genome assembly GCA_018240525.1 of Pseudomonadota bacterium. Classification (GTDB taxonomy): domain Bacteria; phylum Pseudomonadota; class Gammaproteobacteria; order Steroidobacterales; family Steroidobacteraceae; genus 13-2-20CM-66-19. The sequence continues at coordinate 38,362 of JAFEFN010000015.1, read as the reverse complement.
CAGCGCCGAGTTCGGCTTCTTGGGGGTGGTGGTGTACACGCGCGTGCACACGCCGCGCTTCTGGGGGGATGCCCCGAGCGCCGGAACCTTCGTCTTTTCTGCCTTGATCCGGCGCGGTTGCCGGATGAGCTGACCCGTGGTCGCCATCTGTGTCTTGTCTCCAACAGCTGCGCAGCGCTCGCTCGCGCGATTAGCGACCTGCGAAGACCACCGGGCCGCCTGCGTGAGGCGGCCCGGTGCTTCGAAAGTCGCTGTTTCCGTGCCGGCGCGTGAGGGGGCCGACCCGATAAAGGCCGGCGATTCTAGGTAGGACCCCGAAGGGTGTCAACCGGCAGCGCGGGAGGGTTTTATAGGATAATGAGTCTAAAGTCCCCGGGTGCGCTGGTGCACCGGACCTACCCTCACACCGGGGCCCCCTGTCGGGTCCTTAATTATAAGTATGGGGCCCGCAGGCAACCTGGTACCTAGACTCCCCCTGGCAAGCTGGCTCTTCGGCCTGGCCGCCCTGGTCGCCTGGGGGTGGGGGCTGGCGGCGCCCGCTGCCGCGGCGGTCGCAGCGTCCGGGAGCTCCGAGCCCCTGGAGGCCCGGGTCCTGGAGCCCCGGGGCAGCGACCCCGTCCCGGCCGAGGTGGCCTCCGGGGAGCTCGGGACGCACTTCGACGCCTTCGCCTCGCGCGGGTCGCACCTGCTGCAGGGCGCGTTGTGGTTCCGGCTGCCGCCGCCGCTGCCGACCGTCTGGGACGGCAGCACCCCGGTGCTGGTGGTGCGCTCCGGGCTCGACCAGTCCGTGGACGTCTACGCCCGGCGCGCCGGGAGCACCGTGCGCCTGGGCATGACGCATGCCATCCCCAAGTTCGGGGGTGCCGAGGACAAGGTCTTCGCCTTGCCGCCGGGCCTGGACGAGGCGCCGCTTTACGTGCGCGTGCAGCGCCACGGCCGCGCGGTCACCGACCTGGCCTTCTCCCACTCGACGCTGAGCGCGGTGCTGGCCCTGGACGCCACCCACGCCCGCATCCTTGCCATTGCCTTCGGGGCGCTGATGTCCATGGCGATCGCGGCTTTCCTGGTGCGCCTGGTGCTCGGTGACGTGATCTTCCCGCTGTATGGGGCGCTGTTCTCGCTGCAGGCGCTCTACCTGGCGTACTTCTCCGGGCAGGCCTTCTCCTGGCCGCTGCTCTCGCTCGCGCGCCCGTTCGCCAACTACGCCTCGAACGTCACCGTGGCCCTGAGCGCTGCCGCGGCGGCCCTCTTCGTGCGCGAATTCGCGAACCTGCGCCGTTTCTCGCCCCGCGTGTACAGCGCCTTCGGCTGGCTGGCGGTCGCCTTCCTGGGGCTGGCGGTCGCGAACGTGCTGCGCACGTATGGGTGGGGGGTGCCCCTCGCCGCGATCGGCAACCTCATGTTCCTGGGCAGCGCGGTGTTCACCCTCGGTGCGGCCTTTCTGGCGTGGCGCCGCGGCGGCAACCGCGCCGCGGGCTGGTTCCTGATCGCCTGGAGCCTGCTGTGCACCTTCCAGATCATCACCGCGGTGCGTCTGCTCTACACGCGCGCGGACAGCGCCGAGGGGGTGCTCTACTACGGGCTCGCCCCCTCGATGGTGGCCGCCGCGGTGCTGATCGCACTGGGGGTCTCCGACCACGTGCGCCAGCAGTCCCTTGCCCTCACCGATGCCGAGCGCCGCGCGCAGACCGACCCGCTCACCGGTGTCCTCAACCGTCGCTCGCTCATCGAGCGGCTGGAGGCGGCATGCCTGCGGGCCAAGGCGCGCAAACTGCCGCTGTCGGTGCTGTTCATCGACATCGATCACTTCAAGCAGGTGAACGATACCTATGGGCATGCCGCCGGCGATGCCTGTCTCGCGGCCATCATCCCGCCAATCCAGGCGGAACTGCGCCAGTCGGACGCCATCGGCCGCTATGGCGGCGAGGAGTTCGTGGTGATCCTGAGCGGCGCGGATGCCGCGGCGGCGCACCCGATCGCCGAACGCATCTGCCGCCGCGTTGAGGACATCCGTCTGGAGGGCTTCGGCACCTCCATCCGCGTCACCTGCAGCATCGGGGTGGCCTGCAGCGACGGCTTCGACGGGTCGTGCTCGCAACTCATCGCCCTGGCCGACGCGGCCGTGTACGCCGCCAAGCGCTCCGGTCGCAACCAGGTGCAGCTCGCCGCGAGCCGCGCCGCCTGAACCCATGGCGGTGCGGCGCGCCACCGTTGCCGACCTCCCCCAGCTTGTGGAACTGGTGCGGCGCTACTGGGAGTTCGAGGGCATCGCAGGCTATGACGCCGGGCGCACCGAACGGCTCCTGCAGGGGCTGCTCGCGCAGCCGGCCCTCGGCTGCGCCTGGGTCGCCGACGTCGCGGGCACCTTGTGCGGCTACCTCGTCGCCGTCTGCCTGCTGAGCCTGGAGCACGGCGGTGTCATGGCCGAGATCGACGAGTTCTACCTGGTGCCGGAAGCGCGCGGGCGCGGCCTCGGTGCACAGCTGCTGTCCGCGCTGGAGGCGGGGCTCAGGGCACAGGGCTGCGTGCGGCTGCAGCTGCAGCTGGGGCTGGACAATGCGGCCGGCCGCAGCTTCTACGCCCGGCGGGGCTTCCGGGCGCGCGAGGGCTACGAACTGCTCGACAAGGCGCTGGGCTGATGCCCGCGTGTAACGCTCCGTCCGGCGCAGGCGCCGCTGCGGGTGCGCGTGCCAGGTTTCATACTTGTCGAAGATGCCATCGAGGGGAGTTCCCATGCCGAACCTGATCCGCTTACTGCCCGTCCTCGCTCTGTCCGCACTCGCGCTCGCAAGCCCGCGCCTGCGGGCTGCCGACATCTACGATGCGGCCGTGGCGCACCCCGGCCGGCCGGCGGCGGACCTCATGCGCGACGCCATCGACCATCCGGCCGAGGTGATGCGCCTGGCCGGCTTCAGGCCCGGCATGACGGTGGTCGATTACTTCGGCGCCGGGGGCTACTACAGCGAACTGCTCGCCTACGTCGTCGGCCCCAGCGGCCATGTCCTGCTCGTGAACAATCCCGGCTACGAGGCGTTCAGCGAAGGGCACTGGAAGGAGCGCATCCAGCGCGCGCCGAACATCGAGCACCTCATCATCGAGCCCGAGCACCTGTCGCTCAAGGACAAGTCAGTCGATGCGGTGGTGCTGAGCAAGGCGTACCACGACCTGTACTGGGTGGATGAGGACCCGAAGGACAACTGGCCGAAGTTCGACGTGGGCAAGGTGCTCGGCGAGCTTGCGCGCATCGTCAAGCCCGGCGGCACCGTGCTCGTGGTCGACCACTCGGCCAAGCCCGGCACCGGCAGCAGCGCGGCGAGTTCACTGCACCGCATCGACGAGCAGTACGCCCAGGCGGACTTCGAGAAGGCCGGCTTCACGCTGGTGAGCAAGAGCGACCTGCTGCGCCGGCCCGACGATGCACGCGACCAGATCACCTACAAGGGCCCGCTGGTCGGCAAGACCGACCGGTTCGTGCTGGTGTTCCGCCGCAAGGGCGGCTGAGGGACCTCAGCGGCTGCGCTTCACCAGGCGACGCTCAGCTGCGCCGGGCCGCGCAGGATCGCGCCGCGCGGCTGCGCCGCCTCCGGCTCGAGCAACTGCAGGCCGGGCAGCCGCTCCATGAGGACATCGAGCGCCACGCGCAGCTGGCGCCGGGCCAGGTGCAGCCCCGGGCACAGTCGCGGACCCGGCCCGAAGCTCAGCAGCTTCTTCTTGGTGTCGCGCCGCAGGTCGAAGCGGTCGGGCTCCGCGAAGACGGCCGGGTCGCGGTTCGCCGCGGCGATGGCGAACAGGCAGAACGTGGCGGGCGGGATCTGCACGCCGCCGAACTCGACCGGGTGCGGCGCCGAGAGGCGCGGCAGCACCGCGACCGGGGTCTCCCAGCGCAGCAGCTCCTCGATGGCATTCTCGCGCAGCTGCGGCTGCTCCTGCAGCTGCTGCCAGCGCGAGCGCTCGCTCAGCAGCGCGAACAGCAGGTTGCCGAGCGCATCGGTCGTGGTGGAGGCGCCGGCGCTGAACAGCAGGCGGATGTGCGCCAGGATCTCCTCGTCCGTCAGGCGATGCCCGTCCGCATCGGCGAGGATGAGCGCCGAGATCACGTCCTCGCGCGGTCTCTCGCGGCGCTCGGCGATGATGGGCAGCAGGTAATCGGTGATCTGCGCCGCGCAGCGCCGCGAGCGCTCCGGGTCGCGCGGAAACTCCAGAAATCCCACCGCCCAGTCGCGGAACATCTCCTCCCCGCGCGCCGGGATGCCGAGCATGCGGCTGATCACCAGGAAGGCGACCCGGTGGGTGAAGGCCGCGGCGAGGTCGGCCCGGCGCACGCCGCCCAGCCGGTCGATGAGCTCGTGCGCGATCCGTGCCAGCCCTTCCTCCTCCATCGCACTGACCGCCCGCGACCGGAACGCCGGTGTCGCCAGGTTCCGGTAGAGCCGGTGCTGCTCGTCCTCCATCGTCTGGAAGGTCACCCCCTGCACCGGCTCGATGGTGATGCGGTAGGCATCCGCGGGCGGAAAGCGCGCGTTGTCGCGGAAGGCCTCGGCCAGCTCGCGGTGACCGCTGATCAGGAAGGCCGGCCGGCCGGCGAAGCGCACCGCGCTCACCGGGTTGTGCCGGCGCAGCGCGGCAAGTGCACGGTGCAGCTGGCCGCCGGGGTACAGGTCGACGGCGAAATCACCCGGGGCGCCGGGCGGCGGCTCTGAGGATGCGTTGGTCATTAAGGGCATGGCGGTGGACCGGATCAATCGGCGATCAGCCGGAAGCGTACTCGGAACTGCATTGGCGCCTCGACCGCATGCGCATCCCGTTCGGCCGGAAGGAACCGCGCCTGGAGCGCCCAGTGAAGTGCGGCTTCATCCAGCGCCGGAGCGCCCGAGCTTACATTTACCTGCACGTTCGTCACACAGCCTGCCAACGATATACGGGCCTCGACCACGACGGCACCCTCGACATCGTTTCCGCGCATCTCAGGCGGATAAAAGACGTCCGGGGGGACCGTCGTTGCCGGGTCAAGACTGGGCTTGGCGTGGCCTGAGGTGCGCGTTGCCGGCGGCGGACACACCTCGCTCCGCTGCAGGCTTGCCGGCACCGTACCCCTGGCGTGCTCAGAAACACTGACCGCCGCGCCCTGCCGGGAGCGCTCGTCATTGAAGCGACGCAGCAAGGCCGCGGTGGTCTCACTGAGCTTTTCCAGTTCCGCACTCTGGTCCGCCGGCGCCGATGCGGCCGCGCTCAGCGCCTTTGACATCTGTGCACCGAGGTCCGCCAGGTCACTGGCGATGTCCGGCGGCGGCGCGCGGCGCGACTCCTGCGGCAATCTCTGCTGCAGATCGAGGAGCAGCCGCTGATGCAGGGTGAATTCGGTCTGGTAATGCCAGTACCCCAGGATCAGTCCGTAGCGGTGCGCCTCGACGCTCACCAGCGCAGTGGCCGCATCGAGCGTCTTGCGTAGCGCGCGATCCTTGTGGGCGGCGCCCTGGGCGCGCGCGCTGGCGCGCAGCTCATCGATGCGCTTGACGGTATCCGGGTTGACGTACCACTCATCAAGATCCTGGCGGAAGGTGCGCTGGCGTACATCCGGCTGCCCGGTAAACTCTTGCCCGGCCAGATCCCAGGCGCTCCGGCGCATCGCCTCGACCACCGCATCCAGCTGGTCGGCGGTCTCAACGTGGGGTACTTCCGGCTGTAAGTACCATTGCGACTCGGACGCCTGCACCCGCTGGGCCGGCAGTCCGCACAGGCCCGCAACGCAGCCGCACGCGAGCAGCCGCACGATCGCGCCGGCCCGCATTGCTATTCCATCACCTTGAAGCTTTCGGTGAGCTTGCTCTTCAGGTCCGCGGTTTCCCGGGGCAGCAGAGCCTTGTCGATGTTGTACACCAGCTCGTACTGGGCATGGGTCGCATCGATGCCGGGGGCGCCCTCGCGGCGCGCTACGGTGCGGATCCAGAAGTCGGTCAGGTCGCTGTCGTGCTGGACATTGCCGGCAAACTCCCCGTCCTCGCGGCTCATGTGTTCCCAGCGGCCATTCAGGTCCTTGCCGGCATCCTCGCTGGGCTTGGCCTGGCGATAGGCGGCGACAAAGCCCTTCTTGTCGCGGTCGGGCTTAAACTCGATGCCGCCGATGTCCCACGTGATCTGACCACGGTCCATCATGTACGTCATGCGCAATTCCAGCGAGCTCTGCGCACCGACCGCGGCGATGCCGGAGCTGTCAAAGCGCAACCGCGGCGACTCGAAGCGCAGGCCCTTGCCGTCCTCGAACTGCATGCGCGTGCGCTCGAAGACTGCCGGTCGCAACTCGTGTCCCTGCAGGAACGCCTGCCACTGTGGCAGAGAACCGGCGTAGGAAACATAGAAATAGTTGGCGAGGTATTCGACCCCAACGACCTGAACCTCCAGGAGGCCACTGGGCACCAGGGACAGCATTCCCACGTAGCCATCCGGCGTCGGCAATGCCATCGCCACGAGGTACATGTCCGCGTAGCCGATGGCATAGATGCGCCGCTGCCATGGACGCCCGTAGCGATCGCGCACCACCGCCTCCTCGGTCGCGGGACCGAGCGAGGTGACCCGCACCGGCTGAGTGCCTACCTCGCGCGGCAGCGGCAGGGCCTTGAGGATCAGGTCCATGAAGTGCTTGCTGTCGTGGTACCGATGCTCGTCCGCCGCATTGCCGGCGTACTGGATCCGGAACAGAACGCCGGCGGCGGTACCGCCGCAGCTCCACACCCGCCCGTCCCCGGGCAGGCGCGTCTCCGAACCGCCGCTGCACGCGTTCGCGTCCCAGCTTTTGTCCTCTTCCTGGGCCATGAGCAAGGGATCGAAGGCCGCGTACAGCGTCGCCAGCAGCTTGCCGGACTGGCCGCGCGGGAAAATCGAGTCGGCCTCGGCGGTCAACAGCTTGGCGTGCTGCTCCTTGTAGAACTTAAGGAGGACGGCACGAATCGTGCGCGAGAACTCGGGGAAGGACTGGGGGAGCGCAAACGTGTCCTTGTAGTCCGCGACGATCGTCCCCTGCAGCAGCTTCGGTATGCCGAAGGACTCGCGGCCCTCGAACGTGCCGAACTTGTCCGAGGCGCTGAGCAGCCGGTCGATGGGCAGGGCGTAGTTGAGGTTCTCGTTCGGGGACTTGCGTGCCACGATGCCGATGACGCGGCCCTGACTGTCCAGCAGCGGCCCGCCGCTGTTGCCCGGGGAGGCCGCCGCGGAGAAGCGCAGCCACTTCCAGCGGCCCTCCTTGGCCTCCGGTGTCATGGAGGTCAACAGGCCGTCGCGGATGATCACCCCTTCACCGAGCGCGTTGCCGACGGCGAGGACCGGGTCATCCAGCGCCGGGGTGGTGTTGGTAGTCAGGGGTACCATCGGCGGGGCGCCGACGACGGTGAATTCCACGAAATCCTCGTGACTCGAGTAACGCACCACCCGTTCGATCGGGTACACCTGGCCGGCGCTGTCGCGGATGCAGGGCGCACCCCACTGGCTGGCCACGGCGACCGCGATGACGTGCGCAGCGGTGGCGAAGCTGGTGGGCGAGATGGCGAACGCGGTACCGACCGAGCGGTACTTGTCGTTGCGCTCCTGGAAGGGGATGAGTTCCAGCGGCAGGGGCTTCTCGTAGGTGAGCGGGTCCTTCTCGGGCTTTTTGAGTACGACCTCGAAGGTCGCCGCACGCACTTGCTTCTGCAGCTCGGGGGTCAGCGGCGTGGCGGTGGCCAGGTTCGTCCCCAGGACGGCCAGCAGCGCCAGGCCGCCAGCCGCCAACACACGCAGCAGGGCGACGCCGCAGGCTGCGCCGCCGGGTCCTGCCAGAACGCGAGCACTGCTCGTCATAGGCTGCCGATGATGCCCGTTTGCCGGGCCTGTTCTTGTGATGGAGCGCTTAGAATAGTCCACCGGCGGGCGGCCAACCATCACGACAAGGAGTCAGGACAGCGTGGAAGATCCGTACGAGCTAGAGCGCTTCATCCAGGCGCAGCGGCCGGTCTACCGGCGCGTGCTCGAAGAACTGACCCAGGGGCACAAGCGCACGCACTGGATGTGGTACGTGTTCCCGCAGCTGCGGGGCCTGGGGTCGAGCGCCATCGCGCGCACGTACGGGCTCGAGTCCATCGCGGAGGCGCGCGCCTATCTGGCCCATCCGCTGCTGGGGGAGCACCTGCGGCAATGCAGCCGTCTGATGCTTGAGGCCCGGGGCGGCGATGCACGCCAGATCCTCGGGTATCCGGATGACCTGAAGCTGCGCTCCTGCATGACGTTGTTCGCGAGTGCCGCCGACGATCCGGCGGACCAGCGCCTGTTCCGCTCGGTGCTCGAGCGCTACTTCGCAGGCATCGAGGATCCGCTCACGCGGGAGCTTATGACTTCGGCTTCCTGAACTTCAGGATGAACTGGTCGGTATGGCCGCGGATCGAAGGATCGAACACCTTGGCGGTGCGCGGGTCGTCCTTGTTGCGTAGCACGTTGCTCTCGCCCTCGAACTTGAAGCCCGCAGATTCGACCTCCTTCTTCACCGCCTCCTCGTCGATGCGGTGCAGGGTGTCGGTGTCGCGGAAGCCCGAGCCGGCCTCGGCCGAGTGATCGAGCACGATGAAGGTCCCGCCGGGCTTCAGGGCCGCGAACAGGGCCTTGTCGAGGCCGACCACGTCCAGGCCCTTCACGTTGTGCAGGTCGTGGTAGTTCTGAGAGGTCCAGATCAGATCCACCGGCGGGCTGTGCGCGTACTCGCGCAGGTTCACCACCTCCGCCGTCACGTTGCCGTAGTGCGGGTCGGCGGCAATGGCCTTCACGGGGGCGGAGCGGTCGGGCGCATCGGCGGGGGCGTCGGCCGGCCGCACCGTGGCGACCGCGTACACCTTGCCCGCAGGACCCACCGCCGCACTGAACAGGCGCGTGAAGTAGCCGCGCCCGGCGATCAGGTCGATCACGGTCTCCCCCGGCCTGACCCCGGCGAACTCCAACATCGCCGCCGGCTTGCGGTCGGCATCGCGCTGGGTGTCGTCCGCGGGCCGGGCAGGGTCCGCGACCGCCGCGGTGATGGACGCGCTCGGTGCCGACCAGGCGGCCAGCGCAAATCCCGCGGCCGCCAGCGCGCCGAGTAACACGTGAGTCCTGACAGTGAAGCGTGCCATCGCCGATTCCCCCTGTGGTGGCTGCGGGCACTCTAGCAGTTGCGGGCGGCCGGGTGCGCGCGCGGGAACGGCCAAGGATGGCGCGTGCACGGCACTGGGCTGCTGCACCGCGGAAGATCCGCCCGCCCAAGCTTGATCGACGCCGCAGAGGCGCTGACGCAAGATAGAACCGCCTGGCCTTCGGACAACCGACGATGGCACTGAGGCGAAAAGAGGTGCGCATGAAATTCATCCTGGCCTTCGTCATCCTGGCGCTCCTGCCGGCCTCGCCGCTGCTCGCCGGCGCTCCCACCCCGACAGAAAAGGAAGTCTGGTCGCTCGAGGACGCCTACTGGCGCTACGTGCAGGCCAATGACATGGACCGCTATCGGACGCTGTGGGCCAAGGATTTCCTGGGCTGGCCGCTCTCGAGCCCCGAGCCGCTGCGCAAGGACCACATCACCGACTGGATCGCCCAGCACACCCGCGCGGGGGAGTCCCTGAAGAGCTACAGCCTGGAGCGTCTGGCGTCCCAGGAGACGGAGGGCTGCGTGACCCTCGCCTACCGCGTCAAGCTGACCTGGATCTCCAGGGACGGCACGGACACCCCCGGCAGCCTGCGCGTCATCCACACCTGGCGGCACATCGGCGGCCAGTGGCAGATCATTTCCGGGATGGCCGCCGCACCGAACGCGCAGGGCCACTAGGGGTCGCCCCGTGGGCGCTTCAGCCGGCGGTCGCGCGCGAGTGGGCCTCGAGGCGTCGGATCGCCTCGCTGGCCAGGGGTGCGCCGGCCAGTTTGGCCGCATACAGGGCGGCCCCAAACACCGGCAGGAGCCGCGGTGCCTGCAGCGCGTAGCCGCGCGCGGTCAGCGTTGCGCGCAGCGTGTCCACGAAGGAGGCGAAGCGGAACATGCCGCCCGAGTAGGACACGCTTACGCCCGCGTCGTCCGGCACGGCCAGCTGCTGCCGCACCGCCTGGACCATCTGGGCCAGTTCCTCGGCCGCGCGCGTGAACAGCTGCGCCGCCTGCGCATCGCCAGCCTCCGCTGCCTCGGCCACCAGCGGCGCAAGGGCGGCCAGGTCGCTGCGCCGGGCGCCGTCGCGCCCGTAGATGGCGGCGCACAGATCCAGTTCGCGCTGCAGCTGGAAATGCCGGCGGAACACCGCGTGCAGCGGCCCGCGGGACAGCCGTCCGTCGCTCATGCGCGAGAACACGTTCAGGCCCGCGACGGCGATCCAGTGCGCGGAGCCCTCGTCGCTGAACAGCTCGCCCCACCCGCCGGCGCGCGCACTGCGGCCGGCCCACTCCCCGTACGCCATGGAGCCGGTGCCGGCGATCAGGTGAATGCCATCGCCCGCGGCCAGGCCGCCGGCCCAGCCGCACACCGCATCGTTGCCACACCGATAGCGCCCCTTGGGCAGCGGGCCCGCGGCGATGCCGTCCAGCACCTCCTGCAGCGAGCTGTCCTCGCCGTAGGCCGGCAGGCCGAGGAAGGCAAAGTCCGGTGCCGCACCGCCCGCCTGCGTAAGCGTCGCGTGCACGCCGCGGGCGAGCATCTCCCGCAGGCCGTCGAGCCCGGTCTCCAGGTAGTAGGCCGGTCCCTCGCGGTGCGCGCCCAGGACGCGCCCCTCATGGTCGATGAGGGCGAACGCGGTCTTGCTGCCCCCACCATCGACGCCCAGGAAGCGCTTCATGCCCCGGCAGGATAGATGGTCACGCCCTGCACGACACGGCTGACGGTGCCGCTGGCGCTGGGGGTGTCCGGGCGGACCGCGAGCGAGATCGAGCGCAGCGTGGCCAGCAGCTGCGCAAATGCGGCGTACGGGAGCAGCAGCGCCAGGTCCGCCCACCGGCCCGAAGGTGCAGCGAGCCGCAGGTCGTCCCCGGCGCCGCCGGCCGCGCCCGTGGCCAGCGTCACCACGTGCCCCGCGACGCCGTCGCGCCGCAGCTCGCTGACCAGGTCGTCCTCGTAGCGGCGCGTGGCAGGATCGCCGCTCAGGAAAATCACGACCAACGTCGAGCGGTTCAGGACGGTCTTGGGCCCGTGCCGGAATCCGAGCGGCGAGTCGGCCAGAGCGACCACACGCCCGTCGGTGAGCTCGAGCATCTTCAGCGCCGCCTCGCGCGCCAGTCCCTTCAGCTCGTTGCTGCCGAGGAACACCGCCCGGTCAAAGCCCGTGCGCACCAGCTCGCGCAGGCGCGGCAAGTGCTCCTCCCACACCTGGGAGGCCAGGCGGCCGATGCCGGGTTCCGCGACTTCCGCGGCGGGCAGGACGCCGAGCGCCAGGGCGCCGGCGAGCACCATGCCGGTGAAGCTCGAGGTCATGGCGAATCCGCGGTCGTTGCTGGCCTCGGGCAGGAGGATGACGCAGGCGTTCTCGAGCGTGCGGCCACGGCGGTACAGCGCCCCGTCCGCGTTGCAGGTGACGATGAGGTGCCAGCACTCCTTCAGCCGCGCCGCGGCCATGTCGAGCGCCGCCAGGCTCTCCGGGGAATTGCCCGAGCGCGCGAAGCTCACCAGCAGCGTCGGCGCATCGGCCAGCCATGCGGCGGGGCCGGCCACGATGTCCGTGGTGGCGACCGCCTCGACACGGCGCCGCAGGCGCCGCGTGAGCGCCGGCGCCAGGCACTCCCCGACGTACGCGGACGTGCCCGCACCGGTCAACACGATGCGCAGGTCGTCTTTGGCCAGGAGCGGGCCCAAGAACGCGCCCACGGCCGTCGGGTCGGCGTCTGCCACCTCGGCCCACACCCGCGGCTGCTGCAGGATCTCGCGCACCGTCCAGTGGGCACCGGCCGCATCGATCTCCGCCTCGCTGTAGCCGAGCCTCTGCATGGACTATGCCGCGCCGGGCCGGCAGGCCTGCGCATAGGGGCGCAGGGCATTGGCGATCACATCGAGGAGCAGCGCGCGCGGATGCGCCTCGAGGGTGCCGGCGCGCACGGCGGCGTACTGCGCAGGCAGGTACTGGCTGAGCAGCGCGGAAGGCAGCGCGCGGCGCGCCAGGTTCGACAACAACGCGGCCACCGCCTGCTGCACCTGCGGCACGCTCCAGTAATAGCGGATCCGGTCACTCAGGCTGAACTGCAACTCGTACTCCAGCGACGGCTTCTGCGCGTACCAGCCCTTCCAGTGGCGCGGGTCGTCGCGCATCGTCGCCATCACGACTTCGGGCAGCGGCAGGGCCGGGGCGATGCCGAGCGCGCGCTCGATGGCCGCCAGCGCCCACAGTCCCTCGCGCAGCGCGAACGTCGCGCCGGGGCCGACCTTCAGGATCGCGAAGTGGTCGCGCACCAGGTCCGCCAGCGCCCGCGGCGTCTGGTAATCGGTCGAGTGCGCCTCGTACACCAGTCCGGTCTCCTGCTCGATGCGCTGCGACAGCGCCTGCGCCCGCGGCGGCTGGTAGTCCACCACCTTGTCATTATCGAACTCGACCCCCGGCTGTACCACCAGTGCGATCACCCGCGCCCAGGCCTCCTCGAGTCCGGCAGCGGCAAAGGCGCGCCGGTGGGCCTCGAGGGTCACGGTGACGGCTGCCGGCGCGGTGACCTGCAGCTGCTGGAGTTCCTCGTGCGCGCCGCCGGGCGGCGGCACCTCGGTGCCGATCACGTAGACCGGCGCCTCCCCACCGCACTCCCTCCAGCTGCGCTCGGCCACCCTGCACAGCTGCGCGGCGCGCGCCGCGACGATCTCGTCCCCGAGTGCCTCAGGATCCCCCGCGCAGCTCATGGAGCAGTCGAGGTGGACCTTGCGAAAGCCGGCCGCCACGTAGCTTGCGACCATGCTCGAGGCATGGCCGAGCGCCTCCTCCGCCGGCAACGCGCGCCAGGTGTTGGGGCCGAGGTGATCGCCGCCGAGCAGGGCGAGTCTTGCCGGGACGCCGGCGGAGGCGGCGATGTCTGCCAGGTAGTCCCGGAACTGCGCGGGGTTCATGCCGGTGTAGCCGCCGGCCTGGTTGACCTGGTTGGACGTCGCCTCGATGAGGATCGGCTGGTTGCGGGCGGAGGCCTCGCGCAATGCCGCCTCGAGGACCAGGGGATGCGCGGAGCACACCGAGTAGATCCCCACCCGCTCGCCGGCCTTGTGCCGGGCGATCAGTTCCTGCAGCGCCTTCACGTGCGCGGCTCCCCTACTCCGGCTGCAGCGACAGCAAGAGCGCCCCGGCGAGCGCCAGCACGATGCCCGCAAGCTTGTACGCCCCCGGGAGCGCGCCGGCCACGCCGAGCGCGATCAGCGAGGTGAGGAGCGGCGCGCCGGCATTCACCAGCGGCGACACCACGATCGCCTTGCCGTAACGGAACGCGTACACCAGCAGCAAGGCACCGACGGCATTCAGCAGCTGGATGCCCGTGGCGAGCCAGGGGCCGTAGAACCCGGTGTTCACCGGGCGCGAGAAGTCCGTGAGCATCCAGGCGATCGGGATGAACACCAGTCCGGAGAGCGTCATGTAGGCGAAGATGCTCTCGGCGGACATGGTGGCGTTGGCGAGCTTGATGAAGTAGGCCTGCAGGCCCCAAGCCACCATGATCGCCAGCGCCATGAGGAACCAGCTCCCCGCCTGCGCGTGCCCGTCCGGTGAGTAGTCGAACAGCGGCAGCGACAGCACCGCGAGCACGATCCCGGCGGCGCCCAGCCGCCCGGTGCGCTCCTTCAGCAGCGCGAAGCTCAGCAAGATCGTGATCACCGGCGAGAGCGCGATGATGGGGAAGATGAGGTAGGTGGGACCCAGCGTCACGGCACGGAACAGCAGGATCTGCCCGCCCGCGCCGAGCAGCCCGATCGCGAGCCCCAGTGCGAGCGAACGTCCGTCCCGCTGCAGCGGCTTGCCGGAGCGGTACGACACCCACGCCGCCGGGGCGATCATGGTCAGCGCCCAGACCACGTAGGTCAGCGTGTCCGGGAAGCCGTGTTCGCTCGGCACGCCGGTGAAGGCCCCCCACACACCCCACATGAGCGTCGTGACGAGCGCATAGGCCAGCCAGGCGCTCATCAGAAGCGGTAACTGGCGCCGAGCGTGTAGGACCGTCCATAGGCGACGTAGCCACCCTGCACGCTGCTGCCGGTGCCCGCGGAGGGGGAGCCGTAGGCCCAGACCGCGTCCTTGCGATCGGCGAGGTAGGTGCGCTGGATCGAGTCGGTCAGGTTCTTGCCCTCTAGATAGACGCGGAAGCCGGGCAGGAACTCGTAGGAGAGCTGCGCGGTCACCCAGGAGAAGCTGTCATTGTAGGCCTTCCAGTTATCCACCTCGGTGGAGGTCTGCGCAATCGAGGGGCCCTGGTAGTCCCAGTTGACGTTGGCGCTCAGCTTCTTGTTCTCATACAGCAGCCCCAGCGAGCCTGAGTTGGAGGACACCCCCTCCAGCTCGCCCACGTACTGCCCGCTCACGTAGGCCTTGCTCCAGGTATGCGTGTACTGCCCGTGCACGCCGAAGCCGCTCGGGGTGATGTGGGTGAAGCCGAACTCGACGCCCTCGACGTAGCCCTTGTCGCCGTTGATCGGCTGCGTCACCGTGTACAGCACCGGCACCGGCGTGGTGCTGCCGTTGAAGTAACCCTTCACGCCGATGTCCTGGTTATTCAGCACCTGGGTGGTGATGAAGTCCTGGATGTCCTTGCCGAACACGGCGAGCGTCAGGGCGGACTTGGGCTGGTAGTACCACTCCAGCGACAGGTCGAGCGAGTAGGCCTTGATGGGTTTCAGCTGCGAGTTGCCGGCGTAGTCGACGCGGTAGTCCTGGTTCAGCGAGTCGTCGGTGCGCGTGGCGGCCAGCTGGTCCAGCTCCGGCCGGGCCATGGTCTCGGCGGCGCCGACGCGCAGCTGCAGGTCGGGGCGGAAGCGGTAAGTCAGGTTCAGCGACGGCAGGGCCTGGGTGTAGGAGCCGGTGGTGCTGGTGGGCACGGCATCACTGTAGACCACGTAGGCCGGTGCGGTCGGGATGCTCGTGTCGGGCACCGTGACCGAGACGATCTCGTTGACCGCGGTGCTGGCCGAGGTGCGCGTGTGCACCAGGCGCAGGCCGAGGTTGCCGTTCCAGTTGCTGCCGGCGAAGGCCGCCTCGAAGTAGGCCGCAATCGTGTCCTCGCTCACCTTGTAGGAGTTCACCGCGTTGAACTGCGGCAGGCTGAGCGCGAAGTCGAACACGTCCGAGCCGGTGGTGCCGTACAGGTTCGGCTGGCCGTTGAGGCTCTGCAGCGCGGCCAGCAGGTTCTGGATGTTGAACTGGGCCACGGTGCGCGGGAAGTTGCCGCCCGCACCGCGCATGTAGTTCGGCAGCGTCGTCGTGGTGACCACGTTGTAGCCGAGCGTGCCGTAGGTGATCGGGTTGGCCCCCGCCGGCGTGGTGTAGAAGTCGTACTGGCCCGAGCCGCCGGTCCAGTCGTTGTCATAGTCCTCGCGCTTCTTGTCGCGCCAGGTGCCGGCGATGCCGAAGCGCAGCAGCGTCAGCGGCCCGCTGTCCATCTTCAACTGCCCGTCGATGGTGGCACCGGTCACCTTGTCGTGGATCGAGTTGCCGTTGAGGCCGGTGTAGTGCGCGGTCCAGTGGTCGTTGGTGAGCTGGCCGTTGGCCAGGGCGGTGGCGTAATCCACGCCGCCGGGCAGCTGGACCGAGATGTCCGGCAGGCCGCCGTAGTTGTTCTTCCAGGTGATGGTGTCCTGGTTGTACGGATAGGGCGACTCGAGGCCCGAGGTCACGAAGGCGTCCTGGCCGCCCTCGGGGCGGTTGGCGCGCGAGCGGTACAGGTCGGTCGCGATGCTGAGCCGGTCGGTCGGGGTCCACTCCATGTTCAGGCCGATGAGCGAGGTGGTCACCTGGCGGTCGATCGTCTGGTTGACGATCTCGGGCGTGAAGTTGTGGCCGACGAAGGAGGTGACGAGGCCATTGTTGACCACGACGTTCGACCACAGCGAGTTCCCGTTGGCGTCCGTGGTGAAGTCCGGGTAGTAGGCCTGGTTGTACGCCACCTGCGGATCGTTGAGCTTGGCGTACAGCCCGTCGAGGGTGAAGTGCAGCGTATCGCTGGGGCGCCACTGGAGGGCGCCGGACACCGCGGTGCGCTTCTTCTCGTCGATCACCGAGCCGAAGGAGATGCAGCACTCAGCCACGACCTGAACGGCGCCCGGTGGCGGATTGCCGTCAGGACCCGGCGGCGGCCAATATCCGGGCGTGCTTTGATCGTAGGTGTTGTAGTTGAGCGAGTCGGTGCGGGTCTTCTCGTCCGAGGCCACCAGGCCCAGCAGGATGCCCCAGGTGCGATCGGCGTTGGTATCGCTGATGAATGCCGAGGCCTTCTTGCCCCAGAACTCGGACATGTCGTTGTAGTCGCCCTCGACGCGGGCGGCCGCATGGAAGCCCGGATTGTCGAACGGGCGCGCGGAACGCATGTTGACCGTACCGCCGATGCTGCCCTCGAGCGCGGATGCCTGCGAGGACTTGAGCACGTCGGCACCGGAGATGACGTCCGCGGGCAGGATGTCGAAGGCGAGCGCGCGGCCGTCATCGTCGGTGGCGACGATGCGGTTGTTGAGCGTCACGATGTTGTACTGCTGGCCCAGGCCGCGGATGCCTACGTACTGGCCATCGCCGCCGGTGGTGCGCGTGATGCTCACGCCGGTGATGTGGCGCAGCGAGTCGGCCACGTCGTCATCGGGGAAGCGGCCGAGCTCGAGCGCGTTGATCGAGTCGAGGACGATGTCCGCGTTCTGCTTGATCTCGAGGGACTTCTCGAGACTGGCGCGAATGCCGGTGACCACGACGGTCTGCAACTGGCTGTCGTCCCCGCCGGGGGTGGCCGCCGCCTGCGGGTCGGCCGGCGCGTCGGCGGCCCGGGCGGAACCGAGCCCTGCAGCCCAGAACGTGACGATCGCGGCGACGGCCCCGACGGATCTGCTTCTTGGCATGGTGCGCTCCCTCAGAAACGAAACTAAACGAAAGTCAGCTAATCGCTATTTATTGCGATTTATTTTCTTTAATATTTCGAATATCTTCATTTGTGTCAAGAGAAGACGAGCGGCGGTTCGCTAGACTTGCGAGTACCCATGAGGAGAACCCCCACCAGCCGGCGCCGCTTCCTGCAGCTTGCAGGGGCCAGCGCGGCCGCAGGCAGCCCCTTGGCGGCGCAGGCCGCACGGGCCCTGGCAGCGCCGAGCACCCCCGGGGGCGCCACCCTCGCCGATAGCCGCATCCGCCTGGACTTCGACCGGCAGCTGCGCTGGCGGGTCTGGCAGCTGGTTTCGGGGCGCCCGGTTCTCATGTCCGACTGGACCGCGCCGGATGCACTGCGGATCTCCGGCCGCCCCCCGGCGGAACTGTTCGCGGTCCGGGAGCAGTCGCGCGAGGCGGTCAGCACCGGGCACGGCCCGGGCACGCGCCTGCGCGCGTGCGGCAGCGCCGGCGCCCAGCTGGAGAAGTGCCTCGAGGTCGAGCTGTACGAGCGCCACCCGGGCATCGCCGTCGCGCGGGTCAGCTACCGCAACACCTCGGCTGCCCCCGTGCACGTGACCGGCTGGTCCCAGGGGGCGGTGCGACTGCTGTCGCCCGCGGCGCCGACCGCGGAACCGGCCTTCTGGAACTACTGCGGCAGCACGCACGAGGACCGGCGCGACTGGGTGCGGCCGGTCGGCCGCGAGTACGCGCAGGAGAACTTCATGGGCATGACCAGCTCCGACTACGGTGGCGGCATCCCGATCGCCGACGTGTGGCGCCGCGACGGCGGGCTCGCCGTGGGACACCTGGCACTGGTGCCCCTGGAAGTGTCGCTGCCGGTCAGCCGCGGCGCGCACGGCGTGGACGTGGCACTGAAGGCCGTCACCGACCGCGTCCTCGCCCCGGGGGAGAGGCTGACCACCGCGGAGAGCTTCATCAGCGTGCACCGCGGGGACCACTTCGCGACCGTCACGCAATACCGCGAGCTGATGCGCGAGCGCGGGGTCAGCTCTCCGCCGGCGCCGGACTCGGCGTTCGAGTCGATCTGGTGCGCATGGGGGTATGAGCGCGACTGCACGCTCGAGCTGATCCGCGACACCCTGCCGAAGGTGAAGGAACTCGGGCTCGGCTGGGCGGTGATCGACGACGGCTGGCAGAACAACGTCGGCGACTGGCAGCTTGACCGCGCCAAGTATCCCCGCGGCAAGGCCGATATGCTGGAGCTGGTGAGCACGATCCGCGCACATGGCCTGAAGCCGCGCCTGTGGGTCGCCCCGCTCGCCGCCGCGCCGGGCTCGGACCTCCTGCACGATCACTCCGACATGCTGCTGCTGGACAAGGAGGGGGCGCCCCAGGCGGTATCGTGGTGGAACAGCTTCTACCTGTGCCCGGCGTACCCCAAGACACAGGAATACTTCCAGGCGATGGTGCGCCGCCTGGTGGGCGAGTGGGGCTTTGACGGGCTGAAGATCGACGGCCAGCACCTGAACGGGGTCGCCCCGTGCTACAACCCGGCGCACCGGCATGCCAGCCCCGAGGACTCGGTCACGCACCTGCAGGACTTCCTGTACGGGATGTACCAGACCGCCATGAGCACCCACCCCGAGGCCTGCGTCGAGCTGTGCCCCTGCGGCACCGCCTACTCCTACTACAGCTTCCGCGCCTTCAACCAGGCACCGGCCTCGGACCCGGAGTCCTCCTGGCAGGTGCGGCACAAGGGCAAGACGCTCAAGGGCCTCATGGGCAGCGGTGCCAGCTTTGCCGGCGACCACGTGGAACTCAGCGACGGAGGCGATGACTTCGCCTCCACGGTCGGCATCGGCGCGGTGGTCTCCACCAAGTTCACCTGGCCCAGGGATCCGAAGCCGAAGGATTCGTTCCTGCTGACCCCCGAGCGCGAGGTGCTGTGGCGGCACTGGATCGCGCTCTACAACGAGCGCCTGCTATCCAAGGGCACGTATCGGGGCGAGCTTTACGACATCGGCTTCGACCGGCCGGAGACGCACGCCATCGAGAAGGACGGGCGGCTCTACTACGCCTTTTACGCTCCCCAGTTCACCGGCGAGGTCACGCTGCGCGGCCTGGGCCCGGGACGCTACCGCGTGCGTGACTACTTCGCCGGGCGCGACCTGGGCGAGGTGGCCGCCGGCCGCGACCGGCTGCCGGTGTCCTTCAGCAGGTTCCTGGTCATCGAGGCGCTGCCCGCGTGATGGCCGCCGCCGAACAGGGGCTGCTGGCCGAGGAGCGCCGCCGGCGCATATCCGCGCTGGTGCGCGAGCAGGGCCGCGTCACCGTGGGCGCGCTCGCCAGTCGCTTCGGCACCTCCCAGGTCACGATCCGCGGCGACCTGTCGGTGCTCGAGTCGGCGGGCGTGCTGGTGCGCACCCACGGCGGCGCGCTGCGCCTGTCCGAGGAACTCGACCAGTCGCTCGACGTCAAGCAGCTGCAGCACCATGCCGAGAAGGTCCGCATCGGGCAGGCCGCCGCGGCCCTGATCCGCGACGGCGAGACCCTGATCCTGGACTCCGGCACGACCACGGCGGAGATCGCCCGCGCGATCCGCAAGCTCGACCTCAAGTCGATCAACGTCATCACCAACGCGCTGAACGTCGCCGCGCTGCTCCTCGACGTGCCGGCCGTGCGGCTCATCGTCCCGGGCGGGATCCTCAGGCGCGAGTCCAACTCGCTCTCCGGGCCCATGGCCGAGAGTGCGCTGTCGAACCTGCAGGCCGACCGGCTCTACCTGGGTGCCGACGGCATCGACCCGGAGGTCGGCGTGATGACCCCGCACCTGCCGGAGGCGGAGCTCAATGCGCAGATGATCCGCATCGCCCGCCAGGTGGTGGTGGTGGCCGATGCCTCCAAACTACAGCGGCGCAACGTGTCGCTGATCGCGCGCGTCGAGCAGCTGCACATGCTGATCACCGACCTCAGTGCCCCGCCCGAGCCGGTCGAGGAGCTGCGCCGGCGCGGCATCGAGGTGCGCTTGGTATGAGCGTACGCATGCTTCTTTTCACGCTGGGCACGCTCGTGCTCGGCGCGCAGGCGGCCCCGGCTGCGGCCGCGGAACGCTACTACGACGCGAATGACTTTGCCTACGTCCGCAAGATCGACGCGCACGTACACTTGCACGGCCCGTCGACGCTGTTCATGGCACAGGCGCTGCGCGACAACTTCCGCGTGCTGACCATCAACGTAGACTATCCCGACTTCCCGCCACCGGCCGAGCAGCTCAAGGACGCGGTGTCGCTGCGTGAGCACTATCCCGGGCGCGTGGCCTTCGCCGGCACCTTCTCCGTGGACGGATTTCCCTCCGCGGCATGGCTCGAGGCGGCGGAGGCGTCCATCGAGAACGCCCGGGAACACGGCGCCGTCGGCATCAAGATCTGGAAGAACATCGGCATGAGCCTGCAGGATGCGCCGGGCCACTACGTGATGCTCGACGATCCACACCTGGAGCCGGTCCTCGCGCTGATCGAGTCGCGCCACCTGGTGCTGCTCAACCACCAGGCGGAACCGCTCAACTGCTGGCTGCCGCCAGAAAGAATGACGGTGCGCTCCGACCTGGAGTACTTCCGGGAGCACCCCCAGTACTACATGTACCAGCACCCGGAGATGCCCGCGCACGATGCCATCCTGGCCGCGCGCGACCGCGCGCTCGCCCGGCACCCGCACCTGAAGGTGGATGCCGTGCACCTGGCCTCGCTCGAGTGGGACGTCGACAAGGTCGCCGACTTCCTCGAGCGTTTCCCGGATGCGCGCGTCGATGTCGCCGCGCGCATGGTGCACCTGAAGTACCAGGCCGTGCAGGACCGCGGGCGCGTGCGCGCCTTCCTGGTGCGCTACCAGGACCGCATCCTCTACGGCAGCGACGAAGCCTACGGGCCCGGGGATGCGGATCCGCAGGCGGTGACCGAAGTGCACCGCGACTGGCTGGAGGACTGGCGGTTTCTGACCGGGGGGGCCACCCTGCACTCGCCGGACTTCGCGGCGCCGTTCAAAGGACTGCAGCTGCCGCGCAGCGTGGTCGACAAGATCTACCGCACCAACGCCGAGGCGCTCTTCCCGCGCGCGTGGGCGCCCGCGCTCAGCCTGCCGCGCCCTGCCCCAGTCGCTGCAGCAGGCGCGCACTGATCGCCGGCCACTCCGCCCGGGTGATGCTGTAGCGCGCCGAATCGCGCGGCTTCAGGTCCGTGGACAGGCGGTGCGCGCGCAGCGTGCCCTCGAAGCGCGCCCCGAGCCGGGCGAGCGCATCGCAGGAGCGCTCGTTGCGCGCGTCGGTGTGGAAGCACACCGAGTGGGCGTCCCAGTCCTCGAAGGCGTGGTGCAGCATGAGGTACTTCGCCTCGGTATTGATGGCGGTGCGGATCGCCGTGGAGTTCAGCCACGTGTAGCCGATCTCGCAGTTGTCCACCCCGCCGGAGGCCGCGCGCGGGTGCGACGCGGGCCACGCCCAGCGTGCGATGTCGAAGAAGCGGGTGGAGCCGACCACCACGCCATCGCTGCGCCGTACGGTGGCATACGGGACCGCATCGCCCGCGTCGCGGCTGCGCATCGCGGTCTTCACGTAGCGCTCCATGAGGGCGCGCTCCTGCGGCACATTCGTCCAGCGATACAGCTCCGCCTGGCCGTGGCCGGCGGCAAGCAGCGGTCCGACGTGGCGCTCCTCGAGCGGCTCGAGGCGCACGTACATCCCCTCGAGCACCCGCATGGCATCCAGCATGGCCTACTTCGTCCGATACGGGCGCGGCGGCGCCGCGCTGTACACCGTGCGGCCACCGACCACGGTGCGCCGCACCTTCACATCGGCGAGCTGCGCCGGCGGGATCGCGAACGGGTCGCGGTCGAGCACGATGAAGTCGGCGAACTTGCCGGCTTCGAGGGTGCCGACCTCGCGGTCGGCGTGCAGCTCGTAGGCGGAGTTGGCGGTGATCGCCGTGAGCGCCTGCTCGACGCTCAGCCCCGGGTCATCGCCCAGCCGGCCGCGGTACTTCTCGCCCGCCGCCGGGTCGTTCTCCCGGGTCACCGCGACCTTGAGCGCGAACCATTCGTTCAGCGGGTCCACCGGCCAGTCGCTGCCGTAGGCGATGCGCGCGCCGGCGCGTGCAAGGTACCCCGCCGGCTCGGTGATGCGCATGCGCTCGGGCCCCAGGTAGTCCTCGTCATTGTCGAGGGTGTCGGGTGCGCGCTTTTCCCACTGGAAGGAGAGCACCGGGATCACCGACAGCTGCGCGTAGCGGCCGTAGTCGGCCGGATCGACCGCCTCGTCGTGCGCGATGGCGGCGCGCACCTTCTCGGGCGGGAATTCCTTGCGCAGCACCTGGTAGGCATCGAGCGCGGCGCGCACCGCGCGGTCGCCATCGGCGTGCATGTGCGGCTCGAGGCCCGCACGGGCGGCCGTGAGCACCAGCTTGCTGAGCACCTCCGGGGCGAAGTAGATGGCCGGCCCGCTGTTGCTGCTGGGGACCCAGTGCGGTGCCTCGGCGCTGCCCTTGTTCTCCAGATACGGCGCGAGCATCGCGCCGGTGAAGGCGGGGGCCGTGATCACCCCGTCCAGGAACATCTTGATGTTGCGCACCATGACGGTGGGTGCCACCTGCGCGGGCCCCTGGTCGAATTGCTTCGCCAGCCCGCGCGCACGCGCGACCGCCTTGTCCGGGTCCAGCCCCTCGTCGGCCCCGATGACGACCGCGAAGTGCCCGCGCGCGGTGAGCCCGCCGGCCTTGGAGACGCCGGCGAAGGCGCCGATGGTCTGCTCGTCGGCCGCGGCGTCGAGGAAGCTCGTGACGCCCTGCTCACCCATCGCCTTCAGTGCCTTGCGCGCGGCCTCGTGGTTCATCGCTGGCGTGAACTTGGGGATCAGCGCCAGCACCGGCTCGTAGGCGGAGTCCTCGAGGATGCCGCTCGGCTGACCGTGGGCGTCATGGTTGATGCGTCCCCCGGAGGGGTCCTTGGTGTTGGCATCGATCTTCGCCAGATGCATGGCGCGCGTGTTGATGAGCGCGCTGTGTCCGAAGGAGGACACGACGATGATCGGGCGCTTGGTGTGCAGCGCATCGAGCGTGGCGAGGGTCGTGTCGGCATCCCGCGGGATCATGGCCTCGCGGAACCAGGAGACGACCTCGAGCCAGCCGTCGGGCTCCTGGCCGCGGGTGTCATCCAGGCACTTCTGGATCGCGGCCTGCATCTGCGGCACGGTCAGGCGCTCGTAGTTCAGGCTGCACTTCATGAGCTTCTGACCGCCCTCCAGCGGATGCATGTGGCCGTCGACGAGGCCCGGCATCACGAACTGTCCCTGAAGGTCGGTCACGGGCAGCCCGCCACCCTGGCGACGCGCCTCCTCGCTGCTGCCGACGAAGGCAATGCGGCCGGCCTTGACCACGAACGCCTGGGCACGTGCACCGCCGGTGCCGGTAAAGACCGTGCCGTTGGCATAGACGGCATCCGCCGGCACGGCTGGCGCGCACAGGGCGGTCGCGCTCGCCAGAGCCAGTGCGAGGAACAGCCCCAGGCGGGCGCCGGCGCGGGATTGCAGCTTCGACATCAGATCTTCCTCGATTCGGCGGCACGGCAGCCACTTGCTGCCTGGCGCATTCTTTCACGGCGCCTGCGCGGATGACAGGCTCGGCATGTTGGCGGCGG
This sequence comes from Pseudomonadota bacterium, assembly GCA_018240525.1. Classification (GTDB taxonomy): domain Bacteria; phylum Pseudomonadota; class Gammaproteobacteria; order Steroidobacterales; family Steroidobacteraceae; genus 13-2-20CM-66-19. The sequence continues at coordinate 14,684 of JAFEFN010000015.1, read as the reverse complement.
CAGGCTGGCGGCAATGCGCCTGGGCACACAAGCGCTCGGCGGTCTCGATTCCCCGCGCGAGCGCCTCGCCTACCCACCGTCCCGCGTCCGGTACCCCTTCCGTGGTCTGCAACCCGACCGGCACGTCCGGATCGATGCCATGGACCTCGTTGGAGTCATCAAGGCGCACGCGTGCGCAGTCGGGGAGCAGCAGGACTCCGCGGCTGTGCGCGAGCAGCGTGGGCGTGCCGCCGCGCGTGTGCCCGCAGCCGGCGCCCAGGGTGCGCGTGCCGATGATGGCCGCGGCCCGGTTGTCCTGGAGCACGGCGGCGAACTGCTCGGCTGCGGAGGCGGTTCCCTGGTTGACGAGCACCAGCACGGGACCCTGCCACACCGCGCTCTCGAAGTCGTACTGGGCCGGGCTGAAGACGAGCGGACCCCAGGGTTTGCCGCGCAGCGTCGCCGCATCCGCCTCGGCGAGGATCCCGGTGGCATAGAACGCGGGCGCAAGCCATTTGCAGGGTGGCCGGCGCCCGGACCAGAACGCCTCCGCCGAGCAGGGCGTACTCGCCGCTATCCGCGCCTGGTCCACCTGCTGCGCCCACCGCTCGAGTTGCGGCGCATCTTCGGCGGGCGCCGCGTGTGCGGCATCGCGCAGCTCGCGCGCAAGCGTTTCCCAGTACCCGGCCCAGTGCTCGCCGCGCACGCCCTCGCGCCGCTCCGAGCGCAAGCCGAGGGGACTGACCATGCGGGCCGCGGCCTCGGCCCACTCCGAGCCGCCGCCGTTGCCGGTGATGTCGATGAGCAGCACGCTGCTGCCGCTGCGCGAGAGCTGACGGATGCGGCGCGCAAGGTCCTGCCCCATCAGCTCATACACCGCCGCTTCGATGTGGTTGGCGCAGGCGGCATCGCAGACCGCGGACTCCGCGATGCCGAGCGCTTCGCGTGCCGACGTACACAGCTCCGGATAGCCTTGGGGGCCAAACATCCCGACGCGCACCACGCCGACGGTAGACGGTCCGGCGCGGATCACCCCGCCGGGAAACTCCGCGGCCATCTCATCGCCCAATGCGTGGTAGCCGGGGAGTGTCGTTCCGATTCCCTGGCCGCGCAGGGCGACATCGTAGCCCAGCGCCTGGCACAGGGTCTTCGGCTCGCCCGCATCCGCCGCCACCCCCGTCGCAGGGGACGGCCACTGGATGCGCAGGTGGGCATCGCCGATGGATTGCAGCGAGCGGTCGATGATCTGCCGCGCGTCCGCATCGCTGTCGGCGGCGCGCAGCCGCGCCTCCGTGGCCTTGAACAGTTCCTCCAGCGGCATGCGGCGCTCGAACACGGCCCACTCGAAGTTGGCGTACTTCTGCGTCATCACCGCGCGCACCTGGTGCAGATCCTCGATCCAGGGAGCCGGGTCGAAGGCGCCCTCCCCGGCGGCGACCGGACCGGCGGCGAGCACCGCGACGGTCCACGCGCCCATCCAAGAGCCGGCAGGTGCGCGGCCCGGTCGTGGCATACCGTCGGTGTCCTTCATGCGGCAGGGCAGTGCGGACACTAGCCGCTCGGCGGCAGCGACTCAAGACGCGGCAGCAACGCGGGCGTGGCTGCAAGCGCGGTGACTCGCCCCCGCGCCACCCGCCGGCCGGGCCACGCTCAACCATGCGCTTGACTTTCTAGTTTGGTTAATTAACATTTACGTTAAATGACGTCGCTGAACCTGACCTTCAATGCACTCGCCGATCCCACGCGCCGCGCGATCCTGACGCGGCTCGCACGGGGCGCGGCCACGGTGGGCGAGCTCGCCAAGCCGTTCGAGATCTCGCTGCCCGCCGTGTCGCGCCACCTGAAGGTGCTCGAGGAGGCGGCGCTCATATCGAACGATCGCGAAGGCAAGCACCGCCTCTGCCGCTTGAGGCCCGAGGCCCTCGCCGCTGCCCAGCAGTGGCTCGAGTTTCACCAGCGCTTCTGGAGCGGGAGCCTCGACCGGCTCGCCTCCCATCTCAAGACCAACCCGAGGAACAGGAAATGACAATCGCAGTCGCCGAGGACACGACCCTTCTGATGACGCGCATCTTCGATGCTCCACCCGCGCGGGTGTTCGACGCCTGGCTCAGCCGCGAGGAGTGGCAGCGCTGGGTCGGGCCGCCTGGCACGCAGTGCGAGATCCCGCTGCTCGAGCCGCACGTGGGCGGTCGTTACCGCATCAACATGCGCATGAGCAACGGTGGCCCGGTGGTCCCGGTGGGCGGGGTCTTCCGGGTCATCGAGCGGCCGCGCCGGCTGGCGATGACGTGGTGCTGGGACGGCGATCCGGCGCGGGAAAGCCTCCTGACCCTTCTCTTCGCGGAGCGCGACGGCAAGACCGAGCTCACGCTGCGCCAGGAGGGGCTGGCGACGGTGGCCAACCGCGACGACCATCGCCGCGGGTGGACGGGCGTGTTCGGCAAGCTCGAGGCCTATCTGTCGGCCCACAGCGCCGCAGCCTAGGCGGCCTGCTCCGTTGCCCCGCGGCGGGGCCCAAAAAAAGCGGGCCGGTGATCTCTCACCGGCCCGCTTCGATCTACGGGCGCCGCAGGGTCGGAAGACCCTGCCGCGCCTGCGCCCAAAGAGCTGCTCAGCCCGCGGCGCTCTCCGACTCCTCGCCGACGCTCGAGTCCTCGGCATCGGGCAGCCCGCCGCCGACGTCCATGAAGCTGCGACGGTCCGAGCTCTCCAGCTTCTTGCGCCGCGAGGCGTGAGCCGCAAAGCCCGTACCCGCCGGGATCAGCCGGCCGACGATGACGTTCTCCTTCAGTCCGCGCAGGTCATCCTTCAGACCTCGCACCGCCGCTTCGGTCAGCACGCGGGTGGTCTCCTGGAAGGAGGCCGCGGAGATGAACGACTCGGTGGCCAGCGAGGCCTTGGTGATGCCCAGCAACACCGGCTGCAGGCGGGCAGCCGCCTTGTTGTCGGCCTTGGCGCGATCGTTGATGTCGAGCGCGCGGGCCCGGTCGAGCTGCTCACCGCGCAGCAGCTGGGTCTCGCCCGTCTCCTGCACCTCGGTCTTGCGCAGCATCTGGCGGATGATCACCTCGATGTGCTTGTCGTTGATCTTCACGCCCTGCAGGCGATAGACGTCCTGGATCTCGCGCACGAGGTAGTTCGCCAGCGCCTCGATACCCTGCAGGCGCAGGATATCGTGCGGGTTCGGCTCGCCGTCGGCGATGACTTCGCCGCGTTCCACGGTCTCGCCCTCGAAGACGTTGAGCTGGCGCCACTTCGGGATCAGCTCCTCGTACTTCTCGCCGTCGTCGCTGGTGATGATCAGGCGCCGCTTGCCCTTGGTCTCCTTGCCGAAGCTGGCCGTACCCGACTTCTCCGCGAGGATCGCCTGTTCCTTGGGCTTGCGCGCCTCGAACAGGTCGGCCACGCGCGGCAGACCGCCGGTGATGTCACGGGTCTTGGAGGATTCCTGCGGGATGCGGGCGATGACATCGCCCACCGACACGCGCGCCCCGTCCACCAGGCTGACGAGCGCACCCGGCGGCAGCGTGTACACGGCCGGGATCTCGGTGTTCGCGAAGGTCATCTCCTTGCCCTTGGCGTTCACGAGCTTCATGGTCGCGCGCACGTCCTTGCCGCCGCGCTGCTTGGTATCGAGCACCACGGTGGAGGACAGGCCGGTGACTTCATCCACCTGCGAGGTCACGGTGAGGCCGTCCACGAAGTCCTGGAACTTCAGGAAGCCGGCCACCTCGGTCACCACCGGGTGGGTATGCGGGTCCCAGGTGGCCACGATCTGGCCGCCCTCGACGGTCGCCCCCTCCTTGGTGTTGATGACCGCACCGTAGGGGATCTTGTAGCGCTCGCGCTCGCGGCCGAAGCTGTCGACCACGCCGATCTCGCCCGAGCGTGACACGGCCACCAGGTGGCCCTTCTCGTGCTGCACGGTCTTGACGTGGTGGAAGCGCACGACGCCCTTGTTGCGCACTTCCACGCTCGAGGCGGCGGCGGCGCGCGAGGCGGCACCACCGATGTGGAAGGTACGCATGGTCAGCTGCGTGCCGGGCTCGCCGATCGACTGCGCGGCGATGACGCCCACCGCCTCGCCGATCGAGATCGGGCGGCCGCGGGCGAGGTCGCGCCCGTAGCACGCCGAGCACACCCCGTAGCGCGTCTCGCAGGTGATCGGCGAGCGCACCATGATCTGGTCCACGCCCTCGGTCTCGATGAGGCGCACCAGCTTCTCGTCCAGCAGCGTGCCCTTCTCGATGAGCGTCTGCTTGGAGCCGGGCTTGAGGATGTCCTCGGACAGCACGCGGCCGAGCACGCGCTCGCCGAGCTGCTCGACGACGTCGCCGCCCTCGACCAGGGGCGACATGGACAGGCCGGCCGAGGTGCCGCAGTCGGCCTCGGTGACCACCAGGTCCTGCGCCACGTCGACCAGGCGACGCGTGAGGTAGCCGGAGTTCGCGGTCTTCAGCGCGGTGTCCGCGAGGCCCTTGCGGGCGCCGTGGGTCGAGATGAAGTACTGCAGGACGTTCAGGCCCTCGCGGAAGTTCGCGGTGATCGGGGTCTCGATGATCGAGCCGTCCGGCTTGGCCATCAGGCCGCGCATGCCCGCCAGCTGGCGGATCTGCGCCGCGGAGCCGCGCGCGCCCGAGTCGGCCATCATGAAGATGGAGTTGAAGGACTTCTGCTTGTGGCGCACGCCCTTGGAGTCGGTGGCCTCCTCCGAGCCCAGCTTCTCCATCATGGCCTTGGCCACCTGGTCATTGGCACGCGACCAGATGTCGACCACCTTGTTGTAGCGCTCGCCGTTGGTGACCAGGCCCGAGGAGTACTGGTCCTGGATCTCCTTCACCTCGTTGTCGGCGGCGGCGACCAGGCGCGTCTTCTGCTCCGGTATGACGATGTCGTCGATGCCGAAGGAGATGCCGGCGCGCGTGGCGTAGTGGAAGCCGGTGTACATCAGCTGGTCGGCGAACACCACGGTCTCCTTCAGACCCAGCGCCCGGTAGCAGGCGTTGATGGTCCCGGAGATCGCCTTCTTGGTCATGTCCTGGTTGATCAGGTCGAAGGACAGGCCCTTGGGCAGGATGTCGAACAGCAGCGCGCGGCCGACGCTGGTCGCGACGACGCGGGTACGCTCGGTGAGCGCGCCGCCCTCGGCGCGCACGTGCTCGCGCAGCCGCACCCTGCACTTCGCCTGCAGGTCGACACCGCGGCTCTCGTAGGCGCGGTGCACCTCGGAGACGTCCGCGAAGAAGCTACCCTCGCCCTTGGCGCCGATGCGCTCGCGGGTCATGTAGTAAAGACCCAGCACCACGTCCTGCGAGGGCACGATGATCGGGTCGCCGTTGGCGGGCGAGAGGATGTTGTTCGAGGACATCATCAGCGCGCGCGCTTCCAGCTGGGCTTCCAGCGACAGCGGCACGTGCACGGCCATCTGGTCGCCGTCGAAGTCGGCGTTGAACGCGGTGCACACCAGCGGGTGCAGCTGGATGGCCTTGCCCTCGACCAGCAGCGGCTCGAAGGCCTGGATGCCGAGGCGGTGCAGCGTCGGGGCGCGGTTCAGCAGTACGGGATGCTCGCGGATGACCTCCTCGAGGATGTCCCACACCTCCGGGCCCTCGCGCTCGACCAGCCGCTTGGCGGCCTTGATGGTCGAGGCGTCGCCGCGCAGCTGCAGCTTCTGGAAGATGAATGGCTTGAAGAGCTCCAGCGCCATCTTCTTCGGCAGGCCGCACTGGTGCAGGCGCAGCTGCGGGCCGACCACGATGACCGAGCGGCCCGAGTAGTCGACGCGCTTGCCGAGCAGGTTCTGGCGGAAGCGCCCCTGCTTGCCCTTGATCATGTCGGCGAGCGACTTGAGCGGGCGCTTGTTGGTGCCGGTGATGGCACGGCCGCGGCGGCCGTTGTCCAGGAGCGCATCGACCGCTTCCTGCAGCATGCGCTTCTCGTTGCGCACGATGATGTCCGGCGCGTTCAGCTCGAGCAGCCGGCGCAGGCGGTTGTTGCGGTTGATGACGCGGCGGTACAGGTCGTTCAGGTCGCTGGTCGCGAAGCGGCCACCGTCCAGCGGGACGAGCGGGCGCAGGTCCGGCGGCAGCACCGGCAGGACGGTCATGACCATCCACTCGGGCTTGTTGCCGGACTCGACGAAGGACTCGATCAGCTTCAGCCGCTTGGACAGCCGCTTCAGCTTGGTCTCCGACGAAGTCGCCGCCATGTCCTCGCGGACCTTGATGATCTCGGCCGGCAGCTCGATGGTGCGCATCAGCTCGTAGACGGCCTCGGCGCCCATGCGGGCGTCGAACTCGTCGCCGTGCTCCTCGATCGCCTCGAGGTACATCTCGTCAGTGAGCAGCTGGCCGCGCTGCATCGGGGTCATGCCCGGGTCGATGACCACGAAGGCCTCGAAGTACAGCACGCGCTCGATCTCGCGCAGCGTCATGTCCAGCATGAGGCCGATGCGTGAGGGCAGCGACTTCAGGAACCAGATGTGCGCGGTCGGGCTGGCCAGTTCGATGTGGCCCATGCGCTCGCGCCGCACCTTGGACTGGGTCACCTCGACGCCGCACTTCTCGCACACCACGCCGCGGTGCTTCAGGCGCTTGTACTTGCCGCACAGGCACTCGTAGTCCTTGACCGGCCCGAAGATCTTCGCGCAGAAGAGGCCGTCCCGCTCCGGCTTGAAGGTGCGGTAGTTGATTGTCTCCGGCTTCTTGACCTCGCCATAGGACCAGGCGCGGATCATCTCCGGGGAGGCCAGCCCGATCTTGATCGAGTCGAAGTGCTCGACCGGAGCGTGCTGTCTGAACAGTTTAAGTAGGTCTTTCATAACTTAGTCCTGCTCCAGTTCCATGTTGATGCCGAGCGAGCGGATTTCCTTCACGAGTACGTTGAAGGACTCCGGCATGCCGGCATCCATCTGGTGGTTGCCGTCGACGATGTTCTTGTACATCTTGGTGCGACCGTTCACGTCGTCGGACTTGACGGTCAGCATCTCCTGCAAGGTGTACGCGGCCCCGTAGGCTTCCAGCGCCCACACTTCCATCTCGCCGAAGCGCTGGCCGCCGAACTGCGCCTTGCCGCCCAGCGGCTGCTGGGTGACCAGGCTGTACGGCCCGGTCGAGCGGGCGTGCATCTTGTCGTCGACCAGGTGGTTGAGCTTCAGCATGTACATGTAGCCGACCGTCACCTGGCGCTCGAAGCGCTCGCCGGTGCGGCCGTCGAACAGGTACGTCTGGCCGTTCGCCGGCAGGTCGGCCAGCTTCAGCATGCGCTTGATCTCGGCCTCGCTGGCGCCGTCGAACACCGGCGTCGCCATCGGCACGCCGCTGGTCAGGTTCTTGGCGAGCTTGCCCAGGTCCGCATCGTTCAGGCTGTCGATCTCTTCCTTCTGGCCGCCGGTCTCGTTGTAGACCTGCTTGATGAAGCCGCGCAGGTCGGCCGCGGCCGCCTGGGCTTCCAGCATGCGCCCGATCTTGATGCCCACGCCCTTGGCCGCCCAGCCCAGGTGCGTCTCGAGCACCTGGCCGACGTTCATGCGCGAGGGCACGCCCAGCGGGTTCAGCACCACGTCGACCGGGGTACCGTCCTCCAGGTAGGGCATGTCTTCCACCGGGACGATGGTGGAGATGACGCCCTTGTTGCCGTGCCGGCCGGCCATCTTGTCGCCTGGCTGCACGCGGCGCTTCACCGCCAGGTACACCTTCACCATCTTCAGCACGCCCGGGGCGAGGTCATCCCCGGCGGTGATCTTGGCGCGCTTGTCGTCCAGGCGCTTCTCGAAGGCCTTGCGCTGCGCCTTCAGGCGCTCGGAGGCCGCCTCCAGCTGCGAGTTGGCGTCCTCGGCGTCCAGGCGGATCTCGAACCACTCCTCGCGCGGCACCTCGTCCAGGTACTCGGCGGTGATCTTGGTGCCGCTCTTGAGCTTCTTCGGCCCACCGGCCGCGCTCTGGCCCAGCAGCATGCCGCGCACGCGCTGGAACAGGTCGTCCTCGAGGATGCGCTGCTGGTCGGCGAAGTCCTTGCGGACGCGCTCGATCTCGGCCTTCTCGATCGACAGTGCGCGGGTGTCCTTGTCGACGCCGTCGCGCGTGAACACGCGCACGTCGATCACGGTGCCGTCCATGCCCGGCGGCACGCGCAATCCGGTGTCCTTCACGTCCGAAGCCTTCTCGCCGAAGATGGCGCGCAGCAGCTTCTCCTCCGGGGTCAGCTGGGTCTCGCCCTTCGGCGTGACCTTGCCGACCAGGATGTCGCCGGCCTTCACTTCCGCACCGATGAAGGCGATGCCCGCCTCGTCGAGCTTGGCGAGCGCCGCGTCACCGACGTTCGGGATGTCGGCGGTGATCTCCTCCGGCCCGAGCTTGGTGTCGCGCGCGACGCAGGTGAGCTCCTCGATGTGGATGGTCGTGAAGCGGTCTTCCTGCACCACCCGCTCGGAGATCAGGATCGAGTCCTCGAAGTTGTAGCCGTTCCAGGGCATGAAGGCGACGAGCAGGTTCTGCCCGAGCGCCAGCTCGCCGAGGTGGGTCGAGGGGCCGTCCGCCAGTACGTCGCCACGGGCGATCGCGTCCCCGGCATTCACCAGCGGGCGCTGGTTGATGCAGGTGTTCTGGTTGGAGCGGGTGTACTTGGTGAGGTTGTAGATGTCCACGCCCGGCTCGCCCGCCAGGGTCTCATCGTCGTTGACCCGCACCACGATGCGCGAGGCGTCGACCGAGTCGACGGTGCCGCCGCGCTTGGCGACCACGGTCACGCCCGAGTCGATCGCCACCGGGCGCTCCATGCCGGTGCCCACCAGCGGGGTCTCCGAGCGCAGCGTCGGCACGGCCTGGCGCTGCATGTTCGAGCCCATGAGCGCGCGGTTGGCGTCGTCGTGCTCGAGGAAGGGGATGAGCGAGGCGGCCACGGAGACGATCTGCTTCGGGGACACGTCCATGTAGTTGATCCGCTCGCGCGGCATCAGCGTGAACTCGTTCTGGAAGCGGCAGGAGACGAGCTCGTCGGTGAGCTCGCCCTTCGGGCCCAGCACCGCGTTCGCCTGGGCGATCGCGAACTCGCCCTCCTCGATCGCCGAGAGGTAGTCGATCTTGTCGGTGACGCGGCCATTCTCCACGCGCCGGTACGGGGTCTCGAGGAACCCGTAGTTGTTGGTGCGCGCGTACACGGACAGCGAGTTGATCAGGCCGATGTTCGGCCCTTCCGGGGTCTCGATCGGGCAGACGCGGCCGTAGTGCGTCGGGTGCACGTCGCGCACCTCGAAGCCGGCGCGCTCGCGCGTGAGTCCACCCGGGCCGAGTGCGGAGACGCGGCGCTTGTGGGTGACCTCGGACAGCGGGTTGTTCTGGTCCATGAACTGCGAGAGCTGCGAGGAGCCGAAGAACTCCTTCACCGCTGCCGCCACGGGCTTGGCGTTGATCATCTCCTGCGGCATCAGCGGCTCGGTCTCCGCGATCGTCAGGCGCTCCTTGACGGCGCGCTCGACGCGCACCAGGCCGACGCGGAAGGCGTTCTCGGCCATCTCGCCGACCGAGCGGACGCGGCGGTTGCCCAGGTGGTCGATGTCATCGACCTGGCCGTTGCCGTTGCGGATGTCGATCAGCACCTTGAGGACGTCGAGGACGTCGGACATGTCGCCGTACTTCTCCACCAGGCGCTTGGACAGCTCGTCGGTGCGGCTGCTGGCGTACTTGTGGTCGTACAGGATGCCGGGCCCGAGGATCTCGGTGCGCCCGACACGGCGGTTGAACTTCATGCGGCCCACGGCCGAGAGGTCGTAGCGCTCCGGGTTGAAGAACAGGTTGGCGAACAGGTTCTCCGCGGCGTCCTTGGTGGGCGGCTCGCCCGGACGCATCATGCGGTAGATCTCCACCAGCGCCTCGAGGCGGGTCTTGGTGGGATCGACGCGCAGGGTGTCGGAGATGTAGGCGCCGCGGTCCAGGTCGTTGGTGTACAGCGTGTTCACCTCGGAGATGCCCGTCTCGATGAGCTTCTCCACCGACACGGCGGTCAGCACCTCGTTGGCCTTGGCCAGGATCTCGCCGGTCTCGGTGTTGATGACGTCGTGCGCCAGCACCTTGCCGTACACGTACTCGCGCGGCACGCGCAGGCGCGTGACCTTGGCGTCCTCGAGCTGGCGCACGTGGCGCGCGGTGATGCGGCGGCCTTCCTCGACGATGACCTGGTCACCGATGCGGATCTCGAAGGTCGCGGTCTCGCCACGCAGGCGCTGCGGCACCAGCTGCAGGGCGACCTCGTCCTTGCTGATGAAGAAGGTGTTGGTCTCGAAGAACGTCGCCAGGATCTCCGACTCGTTCATGCCGAGCGCGCGCAGGATGATCGTGACCGGCAGCTTGCGGCGACGGTCGATGCGCGCGAACACGCAGTCCTTGGGGTCGAACTCGAAGTCCAGCCAGGAGCCGCGGTACGGGATGATGCGGGCGGAGAACAGCAGCTTGCCGGAGGAATGGGTCTTGCCGCGGTCGTGGTCGAAGAACACGCCCGGCGAACGGTGCAGCTGCGAGACGATCACGCGCTCGGTGCCGTTGATGACGAAGGTGCCGTTGTCGGTCATGAGCGGCAGCTCGCCCAGGTAAACCTCCTGCTCGCGCACGTCCTTGACCGGCTTCTTGGCGCCGGCGGCCTCCTTGTCCAGGACGATGAGGCGCACCTTGACCCGCAAGGGCGCGGCATAGGTCAGGCCGCGCAGCTGGCACTCCTTGACGTCGAACACCGGCTCGCCGAGCCGGTAGCTCACGTACTCGAGAGAAGCGTTGCCGCTGTAGCTCGAGATCGGGAACACGCTCTTGAAGGCAGCGTGCAGGCCGATCGCGTCGCGATTGTCCTCGGGCTTGTCGATCTGGAGGAACTTGCGGTACGAGTCGAGCTGGATGGCCAGCAGGTACGGCGTGTCGAGAATGCTCGCCTGCTTGCCAAAGTTCTTGCGGATGCGCTTTTTCTCGGTAAAGGAATAAGCCATCGGGTCACCTCAGGTTTGGTCGCGGTGCGGGCGCGGCCAGCAAAAAAATATCCACGCAGTCATCAGATCGTCAGGGACAGAAAATCATCCCCCCACCGTGCCGCGGCACGCGCCGCACGGCAGGGGGATCGGCGCAGCGGGGGTCTTACTTGACCTCCACCTTCGCGCCGGCTTCCTCGAGCTTCTTCTTCATCACTTCGACGTCGGCCTTGGAAACGCCTTCCTTCACGGTCGAAGGGGCGCCCTCGACGAGGTCCTTCGCTTCCTTGAGGCCAAGCCCGGTGATCTCGCGGATGACCTTGATCACGGTCACCTTCTTGTCCGCCGGGTACTCCTTCAGGGTGACGGTGAATTCCGTCTGCTCCTCGGCCGGGGCGGCGGCGGCAGCGGCGCCACCGCCGACGGCGGCAACGGCCACCGGGGCAGCGGCGGTCACGCCGAACTTCTTCTCCATGTCGGAGATCAGCTCGACGACTTCCATCAGGGACATCTTGGAGATCGCATCGAGGATTTCGTCTTTGTTCGCAGCCATTTCAAATACTCCTAAAAGTGGTTAGAGACAGTTAAGCGCCCGCGGCCTGCTTCTGGTCGCGTACAGCGGCGATGGTGCGCACGAGCTTCGATCCCGGTGCGGCAAGCGTGCCGACGAGCTTCTGGATCGGCGCCTTCATGGTGCCGAGCAGCATCGCCAGTGCCTGTTCGCGGGTCGGGAGACTCGCCACCTTCTCGAGTTCCTTGCCGGGCAGCACCTGCCCGCCGAGAGACACGAGAGTCGCCACGAGCTTCTCGTTGGTCTTCGCGAAGTCCTTGACCACGCGCGCGGCAGCGCCCGGGTCGTCCTTCGAGAAGGCCAGCACGAGCGGCCCCTTGAGCTTCGGTCCCACGGACTCGAACGACGTGCCGGTGAGTGCCTTGCGTGCCAGCGTGTTCTTGACCACACGCATGTACACACCCGCCTTCCTCGCCTTGCCACGCAGCTCGGTCATCTGACCGACGGTAAGCCCGCGGTACTCTGCGGCCACGACCGACTGGGCTTTTGCTGCCACTTCGGCCACTTCCGCTACGAGCGCCTTTTTGTCTTCCAGGTTGAGTGCCATACAGTTTTTCCTCTCGCCTGAAGATCACGAATGAGGCCGCGCAATTCCCTGCACGTCCTCGCCTATCGACGGTGACCTCCACGCCTCGAGGAACATCCTCGCTGCGAAAAGCGGTTCACCATCTGCGCGGGCGATCCATTAAGAGGGCCGGTTCCCTCGCCTGCGGTCTTCGATGATGGCTGCCATCCAGGGCACGGCAGCCCGCATCAAACTCGAACCCGCAGCGCCGTCGCCGGCGCTGCGGGAAATTCACATCAGCCCAGGCTGCCCTGGTCCACCATCACGCCGGGCCCCATCGTCGAGGACAGGGTCACGCGCTTCATGTAGATGCCCTTGGCCGTGGCCGGCTTCGCCTTCTGCAGGTCGGCGATCAGCGCCGTCAGGTTCTCCCTGAGCGCCTGCACCTCGAAGTTCGCCTTGCCGATCGTGCAGTGCACGATGCCCGCCTTGTCGACGCGGTACGTGACCTGGCCGGACTTGGCATTCTTCACCGCGGTCGCGACGTCGGCCGTCACGGTGCCGACCTTCGGGTTCGGCATGAGCCCGCGCGGGCCCAGGATCTGGCCAAGCTGGCCAACCACGCGCATCGCATCGGGGCTGGCGATGACGCGGTCGAAGTTGATCTCGCCGGCCTTCACCTGGGCGGCGAGATCCTCCAGGCCGACGATGTCGGCGCCCGCAGCCTTGGCCACGTCCACGTTCTTGCCGGTGGTGAACACCGCCACGCGCACCGTCTTGCCGGTGCCGTTGGGCATCACGGTCGAACCGCGCACCTGCTGGTCGGACTTGCTGGCATCGATGCCCAGGTTCACGGCCGCATCCACGCTCTCGGCGAACTTGGCGACCGCGAACTCCTTGACCAGTTTCAGCGCCTCGTCCACCGGGTAGACCTTCCCCGGGGTGATCTTCTCGGACCAGGCCTTAACACGCTTCTGTACGCCCATGATCAGACTCCTTCCACGTCGACGCCCATGCTGCGCGCGCTGCCCGCGATGGTGCGGACCGCGGCTTCCAGATCGGCGGCGGTAAGGTCAGGAGTCTTCAGCTTGGCAATGTCTTCCAGCTGCTTGCGGGAGATCTTGCCCACCTTGGCGGTGTTGGGGGTCCCACTGCCTTTTTCAATACCGATGGCCTTGCGGATCAGCACGGCCGCCGGCGGGGTCTTCATGATGAAGGTGAAGCTGCGGTCGCTGTAGACGGTGATCACCGTCGGGATCGGCAGCCCCTTCTCCATCTTCTGGGTCTGCGCATTGAACTGCTTGCAGAACTCCATGATGTTCACACCCTGCTGACCCAGCGCCGGACCGATCGGCGGCGACGGGTTGGCAGAGCCTGCAGGAACCTGCAGCTTGATGTATCCGTTGACTTTCTTCGCCATGACTACCTCTCCTCAGGTCCCAGCGCCTCGCGGCTCCCTGCTCAGGATGTAAGGTTCAAACAACGGCTCGCGCCGTACCCATTGGGCACCCCCGCGGGGGCGCCTCCTCGTCCCGTCAGGCCTTTTCGACCTGCGAGAAATCCAGTTCGACGGGCGTCGAGCGCCCCAGAATCTGCACCGCGACCTGCAGGCGGTTCTTCTCGTAGTTCACGCTCTCGACGACGCCGTTGAAGTCGTTGAACGGGCCATCGACCACGCGCACCACCTCGCCGGGCTCGAACAGCACCTTCGGCCGCGGCTTGTCGACGCCCTCCTCGACACGGCGCAGGATCTGGTTGGCCTCGCGGTCCGTGATGGCCGCCGGCTTCTCCGGCGTGCCGCCGATGAAGCCGAGCACCTTGGGCACATCGCGCACCAGGTGCCAGGTCTGCTCGTCCATCTCCATCTGCACCAGCACGTAGCCGGGGTAGAACTTGCGCTCGCTCTTGCGCTTCTGGCCGTCGCGCATCTCGACCACTTCCTCGGTCGGCACCAGGATCTCGCCGAAACGCTCCTGCAGGCCCTCGCGCTCGATGCGCTCCTTCAGTGACTTGGCCACGCGGTGCTCGAAGTTCGAGTAGGCGTGCACGACGTACCATCTCAGGCCCACGATCAGCTCCCCGTCCCGGTCAGAAATTTCGTCGCCGACGCGAGCGCCAGGTCCAGCAGCCAGAAGAACACGCTCGCGATCGCGATGAACACGAACACCGCGAGCGTCGTGCGCCCGGTGTCCTCGCGCGTCGGCCATACGATCTTGCGCAGCTCGATCTGCGCGGCGGCCATGAAGCGCCGGAAGTTGGCGCCGTAGGCGGAGAAGCCCACGACCACCGCACCGAGGACCAGGCCGGCCACGACGCAGGCCCAGCGCAGCCAGACGTTCTGCCCGTCCAGCACGTAGTAGCCGGCCACGCCCGCGGCCAGCAGTACGATGCCGATCACGAGCTTCGCGGTGTCCGCGCTGCCCGCGTCCTGTGTTTTGATGTCTTCTGCTGTCATGTCAACCGGTGGCAGGCCAGGAGGGAATCGAACCCCCAACCTGCGGTTTTGGAGACCGCCGCTCTGCCAATTGAGCTACTGGCCTGTACTTCCGTTACTTCAGGATCTTGGAGACGACGCCCGCGCCGACGGTCTTGCCGCCCTCACGGATCGCAAAGCGCAGTCCCTCTTCCATCGCGATCGGGCTGATCAGCTCGACCGTCATCTTGATGTTGTCACCGGGCAT